>NZ_BMHI01000013.1 GCF_014640635.1 Flexivirga endophytica | reverse complement strand
CGAACTCGACGACGATCGGGTCCTCGTGCCGGAGATGTTCGTAGGCGACGAAGGCCGCCTGCGACGGGCGCTCGTCGATGATGAGGAGCTTGGCGACATGTTGGGCCAGGTCGGGGCTGATCGATCGCACGAGTGAGAGCGCGAGGTCGATGTGGGCGAAGGCGGCGCCGGCGGTGACGAGGTTCCCGTCGACCACGACCATGGTGTCGAGATCGAGGGCGACGGTCGGATAGCGCTTCAGGAACTCCGGCCCCAGGAACCAGCTGGTCGTCGCTCGCCGGTGATGCATCCGTCCGGTCTCGGCGACGGCGAACACGCCGGTGCACGCCGCGGCGATCCGGGTGGTCGTGTCGTCGAGGCGTCCGAGTGAGGCGATGACCGAACGAGCATCTCGGCTCTGGAGGGCGTCGTGGGTAGCGGCGGCCGTGAGGGTTCCAAGCGCGGGGACGACGACCACGTCGAACTCTGCGGACTCCGACAGCGGGTGGTCCACCGACAGGGTCATCGATGTTGTCGTGGTCACTGTCCGTTTCGGTCCGAGGATGGCGAGTTCGATCGGGTCGATCCGCGGGTCGACATCGCTGCGGGCTCCGTCGGCCACCCGCATGATGTCGATGATCGACGCGACCGCCGAACCGAAGCAGCCGTCGATCGGGATCAGTCCGATACGCATGGCGTGAACAATAGCAATACTGTCGTATACGCCACTTCTCACATGCTCTTGCTCGTCATACGCTGAACTCGCTTCACCAAGAAACCTCGACACCTAGGAGAACCCCTCATGTCCACACCCGTATCACTTCCGTATGCCTTCGTCGCCAAGATTGTCGCGGCCGATGGACAGCACGACGCGCTCGCCGAGCTGCTCGCCGGCGCTGTCGCGCTCGCCAACGAAGAAGTGGGAACGATTGTCTGGTTCGCGGTCAGGACCCACGCCGACACCTTCTGGATCTTCGATGCATTCCCCGACGAGGCCGCTCGCGACGCCCACGCCAACGGTGCCATCGTCGCAGCCCTGATGGCCAACCAGCACCTCCTCGGCGCAGCACCCGAGATCCTGGCGGCCGACGTCCTCGCGTCCAAGCTC
>NZ_BMHI01000012.1 GCF_014640635.1 Flexivirga endophytica | reverse complement strand
ACGTCGGTGTCGGGCAGAGCCGTGAGGCCAGCGCATCGCGCGACCACCAGAACCGAACCGCCCCTGCACTGCGTTTCCGCAGGTCAGGGGCTGTTCGCCGGAGCCGCCTGTCGGAATCGAACCGACGACCTAATCACTTCGGCTTTGCGTCTATCGCTTGATGCGCCCACTGGGCGAACGAGCCGCTGACCTGCGCAAACGCCGAGCGTGGGGGACGCCGCCATCCGGTGGTGACCGCCGACGACCGACCAGTACCGACCGTTTCACCGGAGCTTTCGGCGGCGTCGAAGCCGAGCAAGCTCCATTCTCTTAGCTCACCGCGCCCTCCTCCTCGCCGGTCCCGTCGTCGTCGAAGACGTTTCAGGGGTCTTCTCAGATGACGGTGTAGGTCGGCCGGGCGCGTCGGTCCGCAGATAGACGTCGAGGTCTCCCGACGACGGAGGTTCCTACGCCATCCATCCGAAAGACCTCGACGTGTCCGACGCTACCCCGCCGGCCGGCTTCGGCCGCCCTGACCTGACCGCCTTCGCTCAACTCGACGGCCTCGGTCTGAGCGTGACCGGACAACGACTTGAACCGGATCGTGCGGTCCTCGCGTGCCGCGTGGTGGAACCAGATCAGTGGTGCCGACGGTGCGGCAGCGAAGGCGCTGCTCGTGACACCGTGATCCGGCGGTTGGCCCACGAGCCGCTGGGCTGGCGACCGACCGTGCTGGAAGTTGTAGTGCGCCGCTACCGCTGTGCCGACTGCGGACACGTGTGGCGCCAAGACACCAGCGCCGCGGCGGAGCCACGCGCGAAGCTCTCGCGCACCGGGCTGCGGTGGGCGCTGGAAGGGATCGTGGTCGCACACCTCACCGTCGTCCGTGTCGCCGAGGGACTCGGGGTCGCGTGGGACACCGCCAACAACGCGGTCCTGGCTGAAGGCAAGCGGCTGCTGATCAACGACCCCACGCGGTTCGAGGGCGTGAAGGTCATTGGCGTCGATGAGCACGTCTGGCGCCACACCAGGCGTGGCGACAAGTACGTCACCGTGATCATCGACCTCACCCCGGTCCGCGATGGCGCCGGCCCAGCAAGGCTGCTGGACATGGTCGAGGGCCGGTCGAAGGCGGCGTTCAAGACCTGGCTCGCCGACCGCGACAACGCCTTCCGTGACGCGGTCGAGGTGGTCGCGATGGACGGCTTCACCGGGTTCAAGACCGCCGCTGCAGAGGAGATCCCGGACGCGGTCACGGTGATGGATCCCTTCCACGTCGTGCGCCTGGCCGGTGACGCCCTCGACAGGTGCCGGCGCCGGGTCCAACTCGCGATCCACGGGCACCGTGGGTTCAGGGACGACCCGCTCTACAAGTCGCGGCGCACGCTGCACACCGGCTCGGACCTGCTCACCGACAAGCAGAGCGACAGGCTACGCGCGCTGTTCGTTGATGACGCTCACGTCGAGATCGAGGCGACCTGGGGTGTCTACCAGCGCATGATCGCCGCCTATCGCCACGAGGACCGGCAACGTGGCCGCGAGCTCAT
Organism: Flexivirga endophytica; assembly: GCF_014640635.1. Taxonomy (GTDB): domain Bacteria; phylum Actinomycetota; class Actinomycetes; order Actinomycetales; family Dermatophilaceae; genus Flexivirga; species Flexivirga endophytica. The sequence goes on along the minus strand of NZ_BMHI01000012.1, from coordinate 210 downwards.
GGAGAAGCTGATCACCGACCTCAGCGCCGGCGTCCCCAAGGTGCTCACCGAGCTCACCACCCTGGGCCGGACCCTGAAGAAGCGAGCCGCTGACGTGCTCGCCTACTTCGAACGACCCGGCACCAGCAACGGGCCGACCGAGGCGCTCAACGGACGGCTCGAACACCTGCGCGGCTCCGCACTCGGGTTCCGCAACCTGACCAACTACAT
>NZ_BMHI01000011.1 GCF_014640635.1 Flexivirga endophytica | reverse complement strand
TTCCGGGTTCGGGATGTGACCGGGCGTTTCCCACTTCGCTATAACCGCCGTAACCCTGTGAAACAAGGTCACTCATATTCACTTCACAACCCACCACCCAGGTGGTGGGATCATACCGTGATGGGTGTTGTTTCAGAATCGTATAGTGGACGCGACAAACACATAACTCTTAAAGAAAAAGTGTTGAGGTAAGTTATCGGCTTATTAGTACCGGTCAGCTCCACACATTACTGTGCTTCCACATCCGGCCTATCAACCCAGTAGTCTAGCTGGGAGCCTCACCAGGGTTAACCCCTGTTGGAAACCTCATCTTGAAGCGTGCTTCCCGCTTAGATGCTTTCAGCGGTTATCACTTCCGAACGTAGCTAATCAGCGGTGCACTTGGCAGTACAACTGACACACCAGTGGTTCGTCCATCCCGGTCCTCTCGTACTAGGGACAGGTCTTCTCAAGTTTCCTACGCGCGCAGCGGATAGGGACCGAACTGTCTCACGACGTTCTAAACCCAGCTCGCGTACCGCTTTAATGGGCGAACAGCCCAACCCTTGGGACCTACTCCAGCCCCAGGATGCGACGAGCCGACATCGAGGTGCCAAACCATGCCGTCGATATGAGCTCTTGGGCAAGATCAGCCTGTTATCCCCGGGGTACCTTTTATCCGTTGAGCGACGGCGCTTCCACAAGCCACCGTCGGGTCACTAGTCCCGACTTTCGTCTCTGCTCGACATGTCTGTCTCACAGTCAAGCTCCCTTGTGCACTTACACTCGAAACCTGATTACCAACCAGGCTGAGGGAACCTTTGGGCGCCTCCGTTACCCTTTGGGAGGCAACCGCCCCAGTTAAACTACCCACCAGGCACTGTCCCTGAACCAGATCATGGTCCGAAGTTAGGAGCCCAGAACGACCAGAGTGGTATTTCAACAATGACTCCACACACGCTGGCGCGTGCGCTTCACAGTCTCCCACCTATCCTACACAAGCCGCACCGAACACCAATACCAAGCTGTAGTAAAGGTCCCGGGGTCTTTCCGTCCTGCTGCGCGTAACGAGCATCTTTACTCGTAATGCAATTTCGCCGAGTTCATGGTTGAGACAGTGGAGAAGTCGTTACGCCATTCGTGCAGGTCGGAACTTACCCGACAAGGAATTTCGCTACCTTAGGATGGTTATAGTTACCACCGCCGTTTACTGGCGCTTAAGTTCTCAGCTTCACACCAAAGTGTTAACCGGTCCCCTTAACGTTCCAGCACCGGGCAGGCGTCAGTCCGTATACCTCGAATTACTTCTTCGCACGGACCTGTGTTTTTAGTAAACAGTCGCTTCTCCCTGGTCTCTGCGGCCCCCACCCCTAACCCGTACGGGTTTCAGGGCAGTAGGCCCCCCTTCTCCCGAAGTTACGGGGGCATTTTGCCGAATTCCTTAACCACGATTCACTCGATCGCCTTAGTATTCTCTACCTAACCACCTGAGTCGGTTTAGGGTACGGGCGGCTCGAACCTCGCTAGAAGTTTTTCTCGGCAGCATAGGATCACCCTACTTCCCACATTACGTGGTCACCATCACGCCTCAGCCTCATGACCAGCGGATTTACCTACCAGTCGGCTCGCACGCTTGGACGGGGACAACCATCGCCCCGCGGAGGCTACCTTCCTGCGTCACTCCATCGCTTACCTACTACAAGATCGGGTCCCACGCTCCCCACACACACATCACCCCGAAGGGATCAACATGGCGGTTCGGGTGGTTAGCATCCCCTGATTCGATATGGGCGGTCCTTCGCCGGTTCCGGAATATCAACCGGATGTCCATCGACTACGCCTGTCGGCCTCGCCTTAGGTCCCGACTTACCCAGGGCAGATTAGCTTGACCCTGGAACCCTTGGTTATTCGGCGGACGGGTTTCTCACCCGTCATTCGCTACTCATGCCTGCATTCTCACTCGTGTCACCTCCACCCCTGGCTCACGCCGGAACTTCTCTGGTGACACGACGCTCCCCTACCCAACCACACCCCTGAACAACAACAAGTTGCTGCTAGGGTCTTGTGTGATTGCCACAGCTTCGGTGGTGTGCTTGAGCCCCGCTACATTGTCGGCGCGGAATCACTTGACCAGTGAGCTATTACGCACTCTTTAAAGGGTGGCTGCTTCTAAGCCAACCTCCTGGTTGTCACAGCAACTCCACATCCTTTTCCACTTAGCACACGCTTAGGGACCTTAGCTGGTGATCTGGGCTGTTTCCCTCTCGACTACGAAGCTTATCCCCCGCAGTCTCACTGCCACGCTTCACTTACCGGCATTCGGAGTTTGGCTGACGTCAGTAACCTGGTGAGGCCCATCAGCCATCCAGTAGCTCTACCTCCGGCAAGAAACACGCAACGCTGCACCTAAATGCATTTCGGGGAGAACCAGCTATCACGGAGTTTGATTGGCCTTTCACCCCTACCCACAGCTCATCCCCTCCATTTTCAACTGAAGTGGGTTCGGTCCTCCACGACGTCTTACCGTCGCTTCAACCTGGCCATGGGTAGATCACTCCGCTTCGGGTCTAGACCCAGCGACTCTGACGCCCTATTCGGACTCGCTTTCGCTACGGCTTCCCCACACGGGTTAACCTCGCCACTGAGCACTAACTCGCAGGCTCATTCTTCAAAAGGCACGCCATCACCAGCCCACAGGCCAGCTCTGACGGATTGTAAGCGCATGGTTTCAGGTACTATTTCACTCCCCTCCCGGGGTACTTTTCACCTTTCCCTCACGGTACTAGTCCGCTATCGGTCATCAGGGAATATTTAGGCTTACCAGGTGGTCCTGGCAGATTCACACGAGATTTCTCGAGCCCCGTGCTACTTGGGTATCACATCAAACGCCGTGTTACGCATTTCGCCTACGGGACTTCCACCCTCTACGGTTCAGCACTCACCACTGATTCGACTACACGCACACCATCACGCCACCACACTGTCAGATGCGGTACGACACAAACCCACAACCCCATGACTGCAACCCCTGACAGGTATCACACAACCATGGTTTAGCCTGATCCGCTTTCGCTCGCCACTACTCACGGAATCACTATTGTTTTCTCTTCCTGTGGGTACTGAGATGTTTCACTTCCCCACGTTCCCTCCACGCACCCTATGAATTCAGGTACGGGTCACACCACATAACTGGTGCGGGGTTCCCCCATTCGGAAACCCTCGGATCACAGCCCGTTTATCGGCTCCCCGAGGCTTATCGCAGATTACTACGTCCTTCATCGGTTCCTGATGCCAAGGCATCCACCATGCGCCCTTAAAAACTTACACAAAAAACCAGTAAAATTCTTAAAAGCTACAGATGCTCGCGTCCACTATACAATTCTCAAACAACACACCAACACCACCACCAACAACCCATAACAGGCAGCCAATGACGGGCAGCACCAAGAAAACCACTACATCCCCCGCAACCGACACGATCACTCGATCGACGGCGGAAAATAAGTCGTTTTCTCAGGACCCAACAACGTGCCGACACCCACACACCACACACACGACACCGCTTTCCCCAGCACCACCAACCCCAAAAGGCCGGCAACCACTCGTACTCGCAGACGCCACACACGTGACACACGAACATTCTGATTGATGATCCACCCATGAGCCACCCCACTGCACATTCGACAGTGAAAGGTGTTAATGCTCCTTAGAAAGGAGGTGATCCAGCCGCACCTTCCGGTACGGCTACCTTGTTACGACTTAGTCCCAATCGCCAATCCCACCTTCGACGGCTCCCCCCACAAGGGTTGGGCCACCGGCTTCGGGTGTTACCGACTTTCGTGACTTGACGGGCGGTGTGTACAAGGCCCGGGAACGTATTCACCGCAGCGTTGCTGATCTGCGATTACTAGCGACTCCAACTTCATGGGGTCGAGTTGCAGACCCCAATCCGAACTGAGACCAGTTTTAAGGGATTCGCTCCACCTCACGGTATCGCAACCCTCTGTACCAGCCATTGTAGCATGCGTGAAGCCCAAGACATAAGGGGCATGATGATTTGACGTCATCCCCACCTTCCTCCGAGTTGACCCCGGCAGTCTCCCATGAGTCCCCACCATTACGTGCTGGCAACATGGAACGAGGGTTGCGCTCGTTGCGGGACTTAACCCAACATCTCACGACACGAGCTGACGACAACCATGCACCACCTGTACACCAGCCCGAAGGCTGCACCATCTCTGGCACATTCCGGTGTATGTCAAGCCTTGGTAAGGTTCTTCGCGTTGCATCGAATTAATCCGCATGCTCCGCCGCTTGTGCGGGCCCCCGTCAATTCCTTTGAGTTTTAGCCTTGCGGCCGTACTCCCCAGGCGGGGAACTTAATGCGTTAGCTACGGCACGGACCTCGTGGAATGAGGCCCACACCTAGTTCCCAACGTTTACGGCATGGACTACCAGGGTATCTAATCCTGTTCGCTCCCCATGCTTTCGCTTCTCAGCGTCAGTAGTGGCCCAGAGACCTGCCTTCGCCATCGGTGTTCCTCCTGATATCTGCGCATTTCACCGCTACACCAGGAATTCCAGTCTCCCCTACCACACTCTAGCCTGCCCGTACCCACCGCAGACCCAGGGTTAAGCCCTGGGCTTTCACGGCAGACGCGACAAACCGCCTACAAGCTCTTTACGCCCAATAATTCCGGACAACGCTCGCACCCTACGTATTACCGCGGCTGCTGGCACGTAGTTAGCCGGTGCTTCTTCTGCAGGTACCGTCACAAAAAGCTTCGTCCCTGCTGAAAGGAGTTTACAACCCGAAGGCCGTCATCCCCCACGCGGCGTCGCTGCATCAGGCTTCCGCCCATTGTGCAATATTCCCCACTGCTGCCTCCCGTAGGAGTCTGGGCCGTGTCTCAGTCCCAGTGTGGCCGGTCACCCTCTCAGGCCGGCTACCCGTCAAAGCCATGGTAGGCCACTACCCCACCATCAAGCTGATAGGCCGCGAGTCCATCCTCCACCACAAAAGCTTTCCACACACCACCATGCGACAATGTGTCATACCCGGTATTAGACCCCGTTTCCAAGGCTTATCCCAAAGTGAAGGGAAGGTTACTCACGTGTTACTCACCCGTTCGCCACTAATCCAAACCAGCAAGCTGGTCCTTCATCGTTCGACTTGCATGTGTTAAGCACGCCGCCAGCGTTCGTCCTGAGCCAGGATCAAACTCTCCAAAAAAGAATCCAAAACTGGCAAAAATCGATCAAGAGCAAAAAATGCTACAAA
>NZ_BMHI01000010.1 GCF_014640635.1 Flexivirga endophytica | reverse complement strand
GGAGACCTCGACATCTACCTGCGGACCGACGCGCCCGGCCGACCTACACCCTCATCTGGGAAGAGCCATCAAAGGGCCACACTGGAGATCGGTAACCGTCGCGGGACTTGGTTGTTCGCATGTGGGTGCACTTTCACCAAATCCGCTGCACCGCGTGAAGGGCTGGGTATGCTCCGCCGCATGGGATACGGCGACCAAATGGGTGGAACTCGGCAGCTTCGAAAAGCTCGCTCGCGAACTGTCCAGCAGGCTGAATGGCGTGAATGACGTGTTCCCACCGGGGGGGGTGATCATCGATGCGATCGCGCCTTGCCTGACGGTGATGCAAGCCGAACTAGAGGCATTCACGGCCGCCGTCGACGACCACACGCCGCGCCAGATGCTAAGCGTCGACGACGTGCAACCCATCGTCACACCTGACAGCCTTGAATACTGGATGGCTCTCAGCGACGGCAATGGCTTGTATATCCAAACCAGCCGACCGCGGGGCCGAAGGTTGGATCAACCTAACCGTGACGAAGCGTTCTCCCCGACCGGTGGTGGAGACATCTCGGTCGCGGTCTATGTCGACGGCGCTGACTATCCCCAAATAGAACGCCTGTTTCACCACGTGGACGACCTAGTGCAGGCGCCGGGCTACGACGGTCCAACCGATGGTGAGGTGCAAAGCGGGTCGTGGTTTCGTCAGTCGACGGCGAAGGCGAAGGCGAAGCCCTCACATCGGATACATTTGCGCAGCGCCTGATCAAGATGGAGCGCACTCGAACTCGCGGGGCTCGACGTGCAGCAGGCGAAGGTCGATCGAGAAGAAGTGGAAGCGGTGGCTCGCCTGCTCGCGGAAAATCCGCGAAGTCACACTAATTTGTATCCGCGCTGGATCCATCCTGATCGCAAAATCTCGTACGCCGCACAAGCCAGCTGTTGTGGTGCGCACCCTGTCAGAAAGAGAGACTCGCGCGCTCGAGCGATGCCCGGAGATCGACACCCCGAACGGGTGCTTGAGGCTCCGTCGCCGACCACCAGCGGGTCTGAGCCCAGCACCAGACGATCACCGACTCCGAGCACACCGGCTCCGCCAAGCTCCTGCGCCAAGGACGCGCCGACCTGCTGCGGCCGGTCGCGGACGCGGTCACCGGCGAGGAGGTCGAAGTCCGCTCACTCGGCGTCTACGACCAGATCCTCAGCCTCGTCGACGAACTGGTGGATGAGGAGGTCTGCTGATGGCTGCACCCACGACCGACGGACCGCCCCGAAAACGGGCCGCGACGCCACCAGCGAGCTGGAGTACCTGGCGAGGGCGCTGAAAGCGCCGGCCCTGCGGAAGTCGGTCGAGCGGCTCGCCGAACGCGCTCGTGAAGAAGCCTGGACCCACGAGGAGTTTCTCGCAGCCTGCCTGCAACGCGAGGTGTCGGCGCGTGAATCCCACGGCGGCGAGGGCCGGATCTGCGCCGCCCGGTTTTCCTAGCCGCAAGAGTTTGGAGGACTTCGATTACGACCACGCCCCGCGGACTGAAGCGAGAGGCCATCGGACACCTGGGCAGCCTGGACTTCGTCGCCGCCCAGGAGAACGTCATGCTCCTCGGCCCGCCAGGAACGGGCAAGACGCACCTGACCACCGGGCTGGCGATCCGGGCCTGCCAGGCCGGGCACGGGTCATGTTCGCCACCGCGTCCCAGTGAGTCGACCGGCTCGCCGAAGCACACCACGCGGGGCTGACTCCATGACGAGCTCCGCCGGCTCGTCCGCTACCCCGCCTGGTCATCGGCGAAGTCGGCTACATCCCCTTCGAACGCGAAGCAGCCAACCTGTCCTTCCAACTCGTATCATCCCGCTACGAACGCCGCCAGCCTGATCGTCACCTCCAACAAGAACTTCGCCCGCTGGGGGCGAAGTCTTCGGCGACGACACCGTCGCGCCGTCGCTACGAGTGCGCGAGCATCGGACGGTCTCCCGCGTCAGCACAGACCGTAGTTTCTGTTCAGCTGCGCCGGCACCGGCATGAGGTGTTCCTTCGGCACCCAGCGATGTACTACCGCCGGTTCATCATCTTCAGGCAGTGAGACCACGTCGACGATGAGCGCCCAGTAGCGGCCAGCCCGCCGGCTCCAGCAGATGATCAGGACCTGGCGGGGGACGTCATGAGGATGCCTGCCATCGCGGACCCATGCGTGCCGGGTCCTTGTCGGCTCCGGCCAGGTTCGTTCCCGACGTGACTGCCCCATGGGAATCCGACCTCCTTCGCGACATCGAACAAAGTTACTACTAGTGCGTCCTGTAAGTCGTGCCGCACCTCGTGAGCGTGGACATGCCTCGGGCTCCTTCCGGTCAGTAGGGCCAGCCGCAACTGGCCGTCCGGAGGTAGCGATGACATACAACAAACAGTGGGAGGTCGGTTGGCAGCGCGACCGCGCACGAGGCATCAACCGCTACGTCGACGCCGAACCGACCCGAGAAAAGCTGCAGGGCTTCATCGATGCCAGCGTGCCGTTGAGAACCCTCAGCCGCGCGACCGGGATCAGCGACACCGGGATCAGCAACATCGTTGCCGGCCGCAACTCACGCGTGCAGCGAGCCACGGCCGAGCGTGTCGACCAGCTCAAACTTGCCGACATCTACTCCCAGGCAGAGGGCATGGTTCCTCGCGTCGGGGCCGTCCGGCGGGTCGAGGCGCTCCTGGCCCTTGGTCACAACCACGCCGCCATCGCGGCCGCCGGTGCGCGAGACACCAGCATGCTGCTCTACAGCCCGGGGGAGCTGATCACGGCCGGCCGATGGCGGCAAGTCCGCGACGCCTACGACAGGCTCAGCATGACCCCGGGAGACTCCCCGCTGACCCGCCAGCGGGCCGAGAGCCGCGGCCTTGCCCCGCCACTGGCCTGGGACGAAGCCGACATCGACGACCCCTCAGCAAGACCGCACCACCAGGTGCCCGCCGGCGAATCGAACGTCGTCGACATCGTGGCGGTGCAACGGGCGATTGCGCGTCAACGACCAGACACCAACCTGACAAAGGCCGAACGGTTAGAAGTCGTTCGAGCGATGGCGTCGACCGGGGCATCGGACCACGAGATCAGCTTGCACACCGGCGTCAGCGACCGAACGGTCCTGCGCGACCGCATTGAGTTCGGCATCGAAAGCCGCTGGGGGACAATGCCATCCGCAGCGCACTGGGATCTCATGGAAGCCCGCAGCATCACCCGCCGGAGCGACTCCGCCGGCCGGGACGCGGAACGCAAAGCCATCATCACCACGCCATCACTTGACCAACAGCACGGGATCGCGCGATGACCATCACTCAACCCACACGCGTCGCCGCCGCGGCTTTGGTCGCGAACTCACTCCACGGCGGCGAGCGGTTGGACCTGCCGCTGCCAGGGGAGCTCTCTGGGCCATCGCTCTTCGACGGCCTGCCGCGCGGGGTACACGTCGGCGACGGTGACGTGTCCTTCGGCCCAGCCCGCGGTCAACGCGATGAGATGACCATTCAGGGGCCGTACGGCTTCATCAACGTGTGTGCGCAGGACGGCCGCCACTGGATCGAGCTTGTCGGTAAGACGCACCCCGACCTCGGACTGCACGAACCGTGGTCGGTGCGAACCGACCTCCACGGCGCCGCCGACCGGCTCGGCATACCGGCAGCGGATCTCGCTCCGTTGCTCCAGCGGGCAGGGATGGCGCTGGTGTGGGCACGAGCCGAACTCGACGCAGCACTGCCACCCAACGGGCTCAAACAACGGGAGACGAACATGGCCGAGCAGAACATTGACGCAGCGCCGTCGTACCGAGATACGTTGCGAATGGACCCGACGGAGGCGCTGACGATGGGCGTCGAGGGTGCCGGCCAGACCGCCGACAACGAGAGACTGCGGCGCGCCCTGAACGTGATCGCCCAATACGACGCGGTCGACGATCGAGCCTTCGCTGCGGCGAGGGGTTCGGGCAGTCTGCTCGACCCATCGGTTCCCGAGCCGCCGGCGGCCAGGCTGCTTGTCCTGCACGGAGGGAACGTCTCGGCCGCCGCGAACGATCCGGGCTTCGAACGGCTGGTCGCCACCTACGAAGGCCTCCAGCCTGGCCACGAGATCGTCAACGACGAAGACGGGCTCCGCGAGGAATACGTCGACCCGCTCGCCGTACCGGGCAACAAGGAGTGGCTGGCCGAGCGAGTCGCCGAACTACAGCACGACCTTGGTGCGCCGAGCCCGGTGGAGAAACCGGTCGACCCCGTAGCTCCGGAGACGGAACCGGATCATCAAAACCCGTATTCCACGTCCATGGACGGGCAGGGGGCGTCCGTCGACGCTACCGACGCGGAACAGGCGAAGATCGACGCGCAGGACGTCGCGGCGGTCACGTTCAACCCGGAGGCGATGGACGCGGTCGCAGACGGGCGCCTTGTGGTGATGGAACCGTCATACGGCGGTGTCCTGGAGAACTCGGACGTGGTCGTGACCGCGGCTGCTACGGGACGCGGCGATGTGTTGGTCAGGGTCGACGCCGACCACCAGGTGCACGCAGACCTGCACTTGGCGGGTGGGACGGTGCTGGACGCGAACCCGCAGCAGGTTGCCGACACGCTTCGGGTCGATCCGGAAACCGCGCGTCAGACCGTGTTGGCGGCAGCCCATCAGCTGCAGCGAGGGCAAGTCGCCTACGAGGCGCGAGAAGATGTTGACGCCGCAGTGGCGGCGTTCGATCAGCACCGCGGGCAACAGGCCAGGGAGGCGTTGCACTGGGGGAATGGGCCGACGAGTCAGTCTGGACTCCAGGACGCAACCCAGCAGGTCCCGAGCGACCTCGCGGAGGCAAGGGGCGATCTCCGGTCGGCGCCCCGGCCGCCGACCGGACGCACGGCCGCCGTCGGCCCCTGGTCGCTCCGGTCCACAACCACCCCCGTTCTGACGGGGGTGATGACCATGGATACACGAGAGCTGGTCGACCAGGTCGAAGCGTCGCTCGCGCAGGCGCAGCACTTCCTCGGCATTGCCGACTACGACATTCAATCGGCGACCGCGGGGGCGCAGCGTCGAGCACTGGAGGGCACCCCACTGCCTGGCATGGTTGCCGCTCACCGCGACGCCGCGGCGGAGGCGTATGACGCGCTGCAACGCGGCAGCGAGCACGTCAACCACGGGTACGCCGGCGTCATCGCGTTGACCAAGGCGCCGCACTTGACCGACGAGAATCACGACTGGGTCGTGGGCACTCTGGCCGGTGTCGTGGAGGCGATGGTCGCTGCGAGCAAGGCGACCCCGCACCTCGAGGCCGGAACGACACACCTGTTCGCCGCCAACAACCCGGCCGCGGATCCCCGCAGTGTCAGCAGCCAGCTGGTGAAAGCCCGTGACGAGCTCAGCTTGGCGATACCGCACGTGTCAACGGCCGCCCGGGTGGTCGACCAAGCAGCCGCACGGCGCAGCCCGGACGGCCAGGTCGGCCCGGCGCAGCCGCTGGCACGCGCACAGGCCCGGCAGCAGATGGCCGTGCCCACCACGGCTGGCACACAACCGGCAGGGCCCAGGCGCTGAACGATTACCGAGTTGTTGTCGCACTCATAGGAGATAGGAGAAGAAATCGATGTGTAGTGATTACCCCGACGGCCGCTGCCGTGACGAAGCCCTCGAGGTGGGAGCGGAGGAGCGAGACCGCCGCAACGCCGACCTGGAGGAAGCTCGCTCGGCACAGTGCGCGGCCGCGGCCGAGCAACATCCGTGGGCGTACGACGCGACGGAGGGCTACTACGGACGGCCCCGGTAGGGAGGGGACTCCAACCAGCGAAACGGGAGAGCTGGGCATCCCCGAGGGGCTGTCCAGCCTCCCGTCGTTGGCCTGTTGTTGTTTCAGCTCGCAGCTCCGGTTGGGGCCAGGGTCAGCTCCCGCCGCTGGCCGCCGACCTGCAGGGCGTGCACCCGCTGCAGGGCCTTGGGAGCACGGGCGCTCGGCCGCAGGACCTCGGCGAGACAGGTACCGAAGCCGTGCTCGATCACGAAGCGGTCGCCTTGGCGTTGCAGGAGCAGCTGCTCGCGGCGTTCGCACCATGGCACCAGGTAGGTGACCACGACGATCCCCGCGGTCAGCAGGTCGAAGACCGGATGCCCCTCGGTAATGCCCTGAACCGCGGCCGCCGTGGCAGTGACGAACCGCAGCCGCCAGGCCAGCGACAGCAGCGGCTGGACCGACAACAACGCGACGGCCGCGCGGCAGACCGCCCGCATCGTCTTCCACGGCAGCGTCCAGAACGCCACGGCGGCCTCGAACCGGCGAACTCCGAGACCGAGCGCATGCGCGATGATCGCCGCAGCACGCTCGTCGAAGGCACCGCCGGCCCGCACGGCGCGCATCAGCCCGGCCGAGACGACCAACGTGTGCCGGCCGAAACGCGTGGCATAGACGCGACCGGAATCGCTGACCCGCACGTCGACGTCGCCGGCGACATGGTGCTCGCGCAGGACCGCGAACACCGGCTTGAGCGACGCGACCTCGTAGCCGAGCGGCTCCCGGGCCCCAGCCAGCACCTGCGCAGCGGTCGCCTCGGCTCGCCCCGATAGCAGCACGGCCATGACCACGACGCCGACGACGAAAACCGGCAACGCGATCACACCGGGCAGGACCGCCCCGACGATCACGACCAGGACCGTGCTGGTCGCCAGCGCGGTCAGCGCTGGCACAACCCGCAGGAGTGTTCCTCGATCGCTCATCGTGTTCTCCCTCCACCTCGGGTGGTGCATTTCCTTCAACGTTGGCGATCAGTGATCGCCAACGGCCCTCATCGCGCCTCTTGAGGGTGAAGCCAGTCTCACGCACCTCACAGACACCGCGCCGGAGTTATCCACAGACCTCGTCGACGGGACTGCGGAGACCACCGCGGATCTGGCTGGATGAGGGCACTACCGACGAAGAGGAGCACCACATGCGAACGCCCGAGGTCCTGCACGTGGACACCGACGAAACGATCACCGCGATTGCACGTTTGCTGCGGGAGGCGGCGCAGCAAGCGTGGAAGCGCGCCGACCGTGAAGGCCCCGACTCACCCTGGCATGGCTTAGGGCTCGGCATCGTCGTCGTCGCCGCGCAGGCGACCGAGTTCGTCCCGGCCGACGTCGACCCCGTCGAACCGGTCCCGCCACAGGGAGACATCGGCCGGCTGGTCTGCGCCGCCGACGACCTGGCACTCGACCTGCCCGTCGACGGAACCCTGCCGGGAATCTCCGAACTCATCGTCGCCCTGACCGACCTGCGTCGGGAGCTCACCCAATGACCGGGGACGAACGCAGTGTCGGCGAACTGCTCCTCGACGCAGACTTTCAGGCACGCACCCTGCTACTGGACGTTGTCGGCGACGACACACCAGCCCTGCTGCGCACATGGGGCGAAGTGGTGCAGTCGGCAGGCGAGCTGTGGGCCGGGCTGCCGCAGCTGTCCTCCAGCCCAGCGGACGGCGCCACGATGCAGCAGCTCGAGACGATGGCACGCGGTATGCACCGCCACCAACTGGCGCGCAACTGGCCAGGCCCGGGCGAACTCGACCAACGGCTCCGCGGAATCGCCGAAAACTTCGTGAGGGCAGCGGAACTGGTGGACGGTAGGGACCGTGCACGTGACACCTGGCCGCCGGCAGTCCGCGCCGACGTCGACGCGGTCAAGATGCGCGTCATGCACACCTTGTACGTAGCCGCCCATGGCGTGGGCGTCGCTGTGCATCAGCACATCCAGGACACTGAGGACCGCTTCGGAAGCAAACCGAGCCTGAACAACCGGGCCGTCGCTCGAGGACGCGACGCCGCCGCCCAGCTGGAGGTCTTTGAGCAACTCGCCGGCGCGCACGTCGGGACCGGCTTCGCGAAGGTCATGCGCGGCGAGCACCGACACGCGGTCGGCGCCGACCGGCTGTACCAAGCGATGGCGACATGGGACGTGCAGGCCCACCGCTCGATCGCCGCCGCCCCCACAGCCACCCACCTACACCTGGTGGCACGCACACAGGCATTCCTGAGCGCAGCGACAGCACACATCATGGACGCAGCCGTCCGAACCCAGCAGTTGGACACCGACAGTTTCCGGCATCAGCTCAGACCCGCACTCGAATCGACCCACACTTCCTGGAACCTGGTCGCACGACGATGCGAGCAGATAGCCGACCGGCGAGACCGCCCGGACGTTACCCTCGTACGCGCGGCCGGAGAGCTGCGGGCGGCGATCACCGAAGTTGGATACGACAAGACAGCGTGGGCAAGGCCTTCGACGATCGCCTCGCGCGTCGACCTCGACGCCACCGTTGCCACCTTGCATCAAGGGATCGCTGCGGCCGTCGAGGCCGCGGTCATGACACGAGACGCACTCAACGACAGACGAATGACCGGATCCGCCCGCGGCATCGCCGACTGGCAACACGAGTACCTCGATGCCGCGGCCGCGAACTGTATGCGGGCGCCGATCGCCTCGTGGGTCGACGCCGGCGACATCGCCCACGGTCGGCAGGTTCCACTGTCCCGGGCGGTGAGAGCAGCGCTCGAGGACCTGGCCGAGGCGGTCACCGACGACAGCCGCCGGACGATGGCATCGGCCTCGGGCATCCGGCAGACCGTCACCATGGCGACGGCGCCGGCCGCCCCGATCCGGTACAAGGCACCGACGCCGTGGGCGCAGCCGGTGCGTCCACAGCGTGGCCACACGCCCTAGGACAGCCACCCGCAACCCGATAAAGCCAGATAAAAACGTAGGTTTATCGGAAAGTATCTGGGAGGACCTGATGCAACCCAGTCCATACACCCCCGGTGAGATCGCACGCAGGGTTCCTGGCCGCTCGGTGCCCTTGGGTCAGATCGACGAGCGATTGGCTTACCTCAGCGACCTGCGGCGGCTCGTCGGGCGCATTCGCGTCGATCAAGGGCCACGCGGGATCGGCAAGACGTCACTCTTGCACGAAGCGAGCCTGATGGCGACACGACGAGACATCCTCACCATCTGGGTGACGGCCGGCGAAGCCGGCGGACTGGCGACCTCCATCGCTCGGGAGATCGACCGGGCGACCGGTGGGTGGTCTGGCCGACGAGACCTCAGCGAACGCCTGAAAGGCGTCGACGTCGGCCTGCAGCTCGGTGTGCCCGGGGTGGCCGTCCGTGAAGGCCAGCTGGAAGCCGGACGACGTAGCCGGCGCCGGGCCGCCAGCGGGAACGCGTGAATTCGAGGACCTGCTCGTCGCGACCCACGCGGTTGCCGTCGAACACGGCAAGAAAGGCCTGGTGCTGTTCGTCGACGAGATCCAGGACGCGGACCCGCTCAGCCTGAAATTGCTCGGCTACGGATGGCAGGACTTCCAACGAGAACGCCCGGATCTGCCGGCCGCGGTGTTCGCGACCGGGTTGCCGAGCAGCAAGCAGGTCATCAACGACGCCGTGAGCCCGTCCGAACGCTTCGCCTTCAAAACTCTGGGTGACCTGTCCACGGACGCGGCGATGATCGCCTTGGCCGGTCCGGCACGTGAGCTGGGCGTCGAGTGGGAGCACGACGCCGTGCAACTGGCCGTCGACTACACCAAGGGATACCCGCACGCCGTGCAGCTGCTCGGCTCCTACGCGTGGGAGGCCGCCGCCCTACCCGACCCCGGTGCCCGAATCAGCAGCGATGACGTGCGAGAGGCGATTCAGCACACACGCGAGGACCTGCAGGAGCTGTACGACTCCCGGCTCAGCCGCATCCGGGTACCGTCCGAGCGCCAATTCGTCCGCGTAATGTCAGCGCTCGGCGACGGTCCGGTGCACCGTAACGCCATCGCCAACGAACTCGGCCAGGCAACGACCTCAATCAGCAGCACACGCCAAGCACTGCTCAACGCCGGCGTGATCGAGGAAGCCGGCCGCGGCTACCTGCAGTTCACCATCGACGGCTTTGCCGCGTTCGCACGGCAACACTTCGGCGACTCGCCTCCGCATCGGCGGAGCCAGGACTCGTAAATTCAGTAACTGATCAGCCAACCAAGCTGGCCCTGTCTCGGCGGTGCATTATTGCGGGCGGACACCTGGTGGCGGCGTCGCCTCGGTCCTCGTTCGCACGCTGAACGACAGGGTGATGCCCCGTGGTTCCCTGGTAATGGCTCTTACCAGGGCATGCCAAGCACCGACCGTCGCGTGAGCCGGTGGGACCGATCCGGGCGCTGACATCAGCCGATACGGTGATCGGGAGATCGTCTCTGGCTACTACCGGATCTCATGCGAGGTTCCGCTTCGGGGACCAAATGGCCAATTCAGGGAGGAAGGAGGTGCGATGGCCAGCTATGACCTGCAGCGCCTCGGCGGAGTGGGATTCCAAGACGTCGTCGCTGCGTTGGCCATCACGCAATTCGGCCCGCAGGTCCGGCCAATGGGCCGGGGCAAGGACGGCGGCCGCGACCTGCTCGTCGACCGAGGCCGGATTGTGTGGTCATCCAAGGACGACGAGAACTCTGAGGTGTGGGAGGGCACGACCGTCTTCCAGGTCAAGCACAAGGAAACACTCGAGGGCACCCAGAAAGATCCTTCCTGGTTCTGGAAGCAGATCAAAGATGAGCTCGACGCATGGAGCATGCCTGACACGACACGTGGCGACGTGCCCGCCTACCTCGTCTTTGCGACCAACGTCCGTCTCACGCCGGTCTCCGGCACGGGCGGGTTCGACACCATCAACGCCAAGATCGACGACTACATTGCCGCACTGAACAACGATGCCGCTGAGGACGATCTCCCACGATCGTCGCAAGATGAAGCGCGTAAAAGGCGTCGCGCCCGACGCGACCGGATGAGCAGACTCCAAAAGTGGCGTCTGTGGGACGGCAACCAGATCACCGGGCTGCTCGACGCACACCAGGAGGTGCGCCGCGCGTTCGACGGGTTCCTGACCGCCGGGGACGTGCTGGCGGACCTGTCGGCGCTCTCGACCAGCCTGAGCCAGGAGCAGCTGGGAACAGCGCTGCGCGAGCATGCGAGGACGACGCTGTTGTCCGAGCGCCGCGTCTACTTCGACGAGGCCGGCGGCGAGACCAAGGGTGTACCCGTCGAAGAGGTCGCGATCGACCTGCCGGTGCTGGTGGGCGATCCGGCCACCAGCGACCGTGTCATCGGCTACGTCCTGAACCGCGGTGAACAAGTCCTCAAGCCAAGCGTGACCACGCGGGCCAAACCGCGGCACCTGGTTATCACCGGTGCGCCGGGCAACGGCAAGTCGACGGTCGCCAAGTTTCTGACGCACGCATACCGGGCGGTATTCGTGGGGGAGGACATCGACCTCGGCGACGACCACGAAAGGGCCGTGACCCGCACAAAGGAGGCGCTGCGGGCGATGGGTGTGCGAGTCCCAGCGCACCGCAGATGGCCGATCAACATCAATCTGGCCAAGTTCGCCCTCGAGCAGGGCACGAGCGAGGATTACACGCTGCTGCGCTGGATCGCGCAGGACCTGAACCGCAGGGTGAACTCCAAAGACATCCCGCGGTGGGAGCTGTGGACGTGGCTGAAACGTTGGCCTTCGTTCATCGTGCTGGATGGCCTCGACGAGGTCACCGAGCCTGCTGTTCGGCAGGCGCTGATCGCGCACATCGAGGCGTTCGCGGCCGACCTGGAATCGGACAGCTGTGACGCCCTTGTCGTCGTGACGACCCGACCGACCGGATATCAGGACGAGGTGCCGACCGAGGTGTTCGAGCGCATCGACCTGTCCGACCTCGCCGTCGACGACGCTCTGCGTTATGGGCGGTTGGTGACCCGGGTGCGGGTGCCTGATGACGAGGAACGCCGCGCCGGGATCATTGCACTGCTTGAGCAGGCAGCGCTCGACGACGGGCTCAAGCGTCTGCTGCGCACCCCGCTGCAGACCCTCATCATGTCGATCATCGCGGAGTCGTCCGGTCAGTTCTCGCCGAGCCGCTTCGCACTGTTCTGGGGCTATTTCAAAACCATCGAGCAGCGCGAGCAGAAGAAGAAGTTCGCCTACGGCAAGCTGCTGCGCGACCACGCGCCGCAGGTTCTGGACCTTCACCTGCGCGTGGGACTGCTCCTGCAGCAACTGGCCGAGACCGCCGAAGGCACCGACGCAGTACTGACCCTGGACGAATTACGCGATGTGGCCTGGCGGGTGCTCGACGACGCGGGGTATGAGCCGTCGAACAACGACAAGGCGCTGCTGGAGCACATCCTCACCGCAGCCATGCACCGACTCGTGCTGCTGACCCTGCGTCCCGACGGCGGCTACGGCTTCGACGTGCGGTCACTGCAGGAACTCATGGCAGCGTACGAACTGACCACCGGCACACTCGAGCAAACGATTCCCCGGCTGCGCCGCATCGCTGCCTCACCACACTGGCGCAACACGCTACTGTTCGCGATCGGCCGGTACTTCTCCGAACCCCAGCCGCACCAGAAGCAGGAAGCCACGGACCTCATTCTCACCCTCGACGACGACGCACCGGAAAGGCTCGGGTCGGTATTCCCGGTGAGTCCGTACGTCGCGCTGGAGGTGATCGACGACGGCATGGTGTCGGAGCCGAAGTACCTGTATCCGCTGGTCAGCCACGCGATGAAGGCCCTTGGGGATGTTTCGGGCGGGCTCGGCCAGCAAGAGGCACGGATGCTTGTCTCAGCCGCCACCGGATCCGAGGCGGTCAGGCGGCTCATCGCTGACGGGCTGCGCGAGGCGCTCGGCGGGCCGGCGATGTCGCGCGGCGGTGCCGAGTTCGTACAACAGGCGGTCACGGATACCGGGCACGCGATGCACCTGCGTACCGAGGTGCTCGGGCTGGCCAGCGTGCGACGCGATGACTCGAAGAGACTGTCCGACGAGCCGGTGCCGGACTGGGACTTGTTTGACGAGACGCTGTTCGCATACTCGAGTCCCGGCACCGAGGACGCGCTCGAGATCGTGAAAGCACTGATCACGGACCTACGGCGAGTTGTTGACGTCGATGACGACCGGCTGGAGGAGGTGCTCACGCTTCTCGAAGTCCCCGATATCGCACTCGTCTTTGATGAAGCCTTGAGCAATGTCGCGGCCGGCGAGCCGCGGCTCATGGCGATCATGCGGCACGAGCTGCTCCCCGGAATATGGCGGCGGCAGGTCGACTTGGGTGACGGTGTTCCCTGAAGGTGAGTCGGCGGCAGGTCATGGTCGCAAACGACCACGGGTCGCCAGTTGTGTCGGATCTTCCGGCCAAGTGCGCTGGGACACGTCGCGGAGTGTCTGAAAGCTGAGTCGCCCCTCGCGCTTTGCCCAGCCAACGGTTGCGTCCTTACTACCCAGGCAGGTTCATACCGCCACTGCAGTGCCACTCGTTGTCAGCTTCCAGCCCTGCCAGCAACTGTTCGCCCTGGGTCTTGTTCAACGCCACCGGTTCATCCGCTTCGTATCGGTGGATCAGCCAACCGAGTTCTGCCATCGCCAGTTCTTCGGCGACGGCGAGGGACGAGATCCCCTCGATCGCGAACGACCGAAGTGTGCAGGAGGACGTGAGGTACTGCCCGTTGCGCAGGCTCAGCACGCACTTGGCCTCGGTCGTGCCGTCGGTGTCCCGCCACCAATGGCCGGACCAGTGCATGCGGCCGGACGCGGCAAAGGTGTGCAATCGTTCGATGGCAGCGGTGTCGAGACCGGTGAAGGACGGATGCTCCGGGTCGCTGGTGTCGATGATCGAGTTGTGGACGAATGGTTCGTCGGCTGGGATGAGTCCGTCCTGCTGCGCGGCTGCGAAAGCCTTGCCGTATTCATGCATCTGGAGGATGTATCCGAGGACGCGCCAGCGGCCCTCTTTTCGCGCGAACTGGCTGTCGATCCGCAGCAGCGTGAGTCCGGCACCCGCGCACAGGCGGTCCTTGAGCGCATCCCGCTCGCGCTGGCGGGTGTCGGTCAGGTGCTGTTTGCCGTCGTACTCGACGGCTAGCACTGGCTGGAGCGTCTCGGCGTCGAAGGCCACGAAGTCGAGGTGAGCCATGAACGCGAAGTCCCGCTCCCGGCGTGTCCAGGAAGGGTCGTCGTCCACGACGTCACGCAGCCGGGTCTTGAGGGTGAGGCGATATCCCTGACTGTCGGCCCAGCGTTGCAGGTCGCGGTCCACGGCCGCCTCCTGCAGGTTCACCAGGGGCTTCAGACGGTTCACAGTGACCAGGCTAGCCACCAGGTGTGACATGGAATCAGAAACGGCTCAGCAGGCACGGCCCTATCGATCAGCCTGCATACCGGTCGTCTTCGAAGCCGACAACCCTCAGATATCCGAGTTGCGTCAACAATGCCCGCACGACGGCTTTGCCGAGCTCCAGTGGCACCGCGTTACCGAGTTGCCGCTGCGCATCCGCACGACCGCCGTCGACCTGGAAGTCGTCGGGAAACGACATCAGCCGCAGCATCTCGTTGACCCGCAGGCGACGGGCCCGCTCCTGACCGGAGGCCGTCCGGACATTTTCCCAGTGGAACGGACCGACCCATGGCCCAGGCTGTGCCTGCAACGTCGTCGATGGCCGGTCCGGATCCAACCGCAATAGGAACGTCCAATAGCGACTGCGCCAGGTGAAGTGGTTGCGCCCGCCGTAACGGTCGGTGTGCCACAGATAGTTCTGACCCGGTGGGACTTCCGCCGCGAGTTCTCCGTAGTTGCCGTCAACGATCTCATCCTCGGCGGCTTGCGCGAGGCGCGGCAAGCCCGCAAATGCTTGGGAGCACGTCACGTGCGGCAGTTTGCTGGTGTCGAAGGTGCGGGTGTGCTCACTCCATCCCGAGTGCGTCGGCTCGGGAAATTCGAACCTCTCCCCGTCGCGGCGGCCGACCACGAACACCCGGCGGCGCAGCTGCGGGACGCCGTAGTCCGCCGCCAGCAGAACCTTCCACTGCGGGTTGTAGCCCAGTTCCCCGAGGCCCTTGAGCAGCCGCTCGAACTGCGTCTTGTGGGTCTTGTAGGTCAGGCCCTGCACGTTTTCCAGGACGAACGCCTCGGGTCGAGCGTCTCGAACGACCCGCACATACTCATCGAGCAAAGAGGCGTTGGGGTCACGGCTCTCCCGCTTCTGCTCCAGCCAGAACCCGGACTTCGAGAATGGAGTGCATGGCGGGCCGCCGACCACGAGGACGGGCTCGCGCGTGCGCAACCCCGCCTGCGCCAGGATCTGCTCCGTCGGCACCTGTCGGATGTCGCCGCTCAGCGTGGCTGTGGCCGGCATGTTCTTCCGGAGCGTGCGCAGCGCCGGCTCGTTGTAGTCGGTCGCGATCGACACACGAAGCAAACCGGTCCCGGTGTCACCAGCGTCGAGCGGGTCGGCGTCGGCGCGCTCGACCGCCAGGTCGAGCCCACCAGCGCCGGAAAACAAGCTCACAACCGGGAGCTGCTCGCCCACGTGGTACCTCGTTTCGTCTTCTGACGTCCGCGTCCGGGCCGTCCGTTTCCGACCAGTATTGTCGGCCCCTAGTCTGCAGTTGACGACCGACATGCGCACATTCCATCCAGGCGCGGCGTGTCGAAACCGAAGGGGTGCGCGTGGTTGACGAGTTGCTCGCCGGTCGATCCGTCGGTGAGATTTACCGAGTTGCGCGCCGTCGGGACCTGCACGACTTCTTGCACGAGGCCGTCAAGGCGTCCGACGGGCAGGTGCTGTACGCCAGTAGCCCACAGCGCGCGCCGGTCTACCTCGGCGTGCAACTCGCTTCTGATGAGCGGATCGGAATGCTTGTCTACCCGTTCCGCGTCAACTCGAGGGCGACGCAGAATCGTCCCGACGACGAGGTCCGCGGCCAGCTGCGGTACGGCTCGGAGAAGAGCTGGCTGCGCGAACATCCCATCGGCCGCGACATCGCGGGCGTGGACGTGACGATGATTCTCGGCATCGACCTCGACGACGAGGTGATCCTGGGCCTGGACGCGCAGCTGTGGGACCCGCTACCGATGGGCATCTCCTTCTACTGCAAGAAGGACGACATCGCGCGCGCCAAAGACACCGGCTGGTATGTCTGGGAAAAGATCAATCGGCCCGGGCCCAAGCGGGCTGAACCTCGCTCGCCGACAAATCTGGAAACCGTGGTCGCCTTCATGCCGGACCGGCTCGTCGACTACGCGCGTCTGGAGCGCCGGTCGACGGCACTGCGCCTGGAGCCGGCATTGCGCTACGTGGCCGCGGTCGGGATGAGGGAGCAGACGCCGCCGGAGTCGCCGCAACGTCACGTCCTGGAAAAGCAGTTCGCACTGAGCAGCGAGCAGATCCTCAACGTCATCAATGGCCGCAACCGGCTTTCCGTCGCAGTGCGCGGCGGGGTCGCCGAGTACCACCTCGAGCAACAACTGACCGGCGCACCAGGCATCAGGTCGGTGCGACGACTCGACGTGGATGCGATGCACGACTTCGACGTCACCTTGGACGACGGCACCCTGTGGCGCGTCGAGTGCAAGAACGCCAGCCCGAAGACCTTCGCCTCCGGTGAGTTCAAGGTCGAAGTCCAGAAGACCAGGGCGTCCAAGGGCGACGCCGCCTCCCGGTTCTACGCCGTGGACGCGTTCGACGTCGTGGCCGCGTGCCTCTTCTCGGTCACCGGGCAGTGGGAATTCCGCTTCGGCCGGACTCGCGACATGGCGCAGCACAATGGGTTTCCGGGTCGGCTCGCGGCCATTCAGAAGATCACCGACGACTGGACGGACAGTCTTCCCGCCCTGCGCGAAAAGGATCGCTGAAACAATCTGCAAGACGAACACGAAGTCGAAAACCGTGCGCTGACCGAGCCGGAATCGAGCCATGTCCGTGGCCCCGTCGGCGGTGCACGCACCAAGCCCATGGAGAACTGATGGAGTTTGAACCGCCATTCGTGGCAGCCGTCCAGGCGGCTGTCACACCGAGCGACGCGGACGTGCTGGTGGCTCGCGAGTCATCCTCGACACGCTGTCGGAGGACAGCGCGGCGGACGACAACGACATCGTGGGAATTGTTCCGGCATCCACGAATTGCGCAGGCAAAGCACGCGAGCTCATCGACCAACACATGGTTCTACGCGCGCTACTCGGGCCCAGGCTGCGTCCTGGTTGACCATCACTGGAAGACAAACAAGTTTTGCGTGTCTACCCGATCCAGCCCGGTTGTCGAACGCATACCCGTCGGCCATGGGCTGATTGGCACACGTTCCGACGTCACTGTGGTATCTCACATTTGGCCGAATGCCGCTTCGGCGTCCTGCTCGGTCATTCGGCAGACCTACCGAGGGGAGGTCTTCGGCTGCGAAGCACGGGGCGGCAGCCTCAGGCACGTGTAAGATTGTCCTGTCATTATGTTCTGATGCGCGCTGTGAATCCACCTGATGGAGGTGTGCCAGGCGGCCGGGCGAGGACGGGGCTGAACGGTGGGTCGAAGACAATTTGACGAGTTCTCTGCGGAGCCGTTGCATCATCAACTACAGCAGATTTCCTCCAGAAAATTCGCTCCGGCGACTGGCCTGTCTGGCACCGCTTGGAATCAGAACTTGCGCTGTCGAAGGAGTCCGGGGTTAGCCGCCCGACGATGTGGCAAGCACTCCTCACCTTGGCCAATAAAGGCTATCTGAGGCGCACACGAGGCCGCGGCTCATTTGTCACCGAACGGAGACCTAATTTCAGCGTCGTACCGTTCCCCCTTCCAGGGCGGGCATGCCACCACGATGAGGTACTTGGTATTGAACTCGTGGAGATCGACGTCGACGCGGCCAGGTCCATGGGGCTGCCGGACACCACGCGTCTGGTCCGGATCGACCGGCTGCGATACGAAGGGGATGCGTCGATGGCGCTCGAGCGCACGTATCGAACAGGTGAGGTGTACGCAATTGGGGATATGGACATCCCGGGCAATCTCATCGACTTGTGTGGTGACGGATACGGAATCCGGGCCGACGAATGTCGCGTACCGGTCCAGTGTGATGTCTCAGAACATCGGTGACGTTTCTACCTCAGGACATCGGTGACAGTTGGTGTGTCAGGACATCGGTGACGGTGGGGTGCGCTGGTTGGCCAGGAAGCCGCGGGGGTTGCCATTACCGACGAACGTGACGCCTGGGTCTGGGCGGGGGTGGTTGGCGATCTCGGTGCCGTGTTGGTCGAAGAACGAGATCGTCTGGGTGTCCCACAGGGCGTGGACTTCGGTGCCGGCGTGGGCGGTCCCCAGCTGGTAGCGCACACCCTCGACGCGGGTTTTGCCGTCGGTGTAGACCCGCACGGTGCGCTCGCCGATATCGGTACGAGGCGCGCGTCGCCGCGGGCGCCTGGTCGTTGACGGCTCGTTCTGTGGCTGTGGTCGCGGCGCCTCGGCCTTGGGCGTGGCGTCCCACGCTTGTTGCGGGGTGATCCTGCCCGGCAGCCCCTGGTGAGGTCGTTGCGTGTTGTAGATGTGGTCGAATTCATCGACCAGTTCTTGTAATTGGTCCAAGTCCTCGGCCAGTGGCCGCTTGTTCAGCCACTGGAACAAGGTTTGATGCCAGCGTTCGTTCTTGCCCTGCGTGCTGGGCTTGTACGGCTTACCGGTGATCGGGTCGACGCCCAGGGCCTTGACGTGCTCCACCAGTCGCCCGATGTACCCCAGCCGGGACGGGTTCAGCGCCATCCCGTTATCACTCAGCAGCCGTTGCGGCACCCCGTGCGCGGCGATGCCTTTGGACACGACCTCGATCGCTGCGGCGGAAGTCTCCCCGGACGCTGCCAAGGACGCGACCGCGTACCGGGAATGGTCATCAATCAACTGGAAGATCACGCACTTACGGCCACGCGTCAGAACGTACTCGGTCGCGTCCAGCTGCCAGCACGCGTTCGGATTCGGGTACACGAACCGCCGCCACGCGGACCGCGGCCGCTTCTTCGGCTCACGCCGAGCCACTCCCCGTTCCCGGAAAATCCGCGCCAAGGCCGGGATCGAGGGTGCCTGCAAACCCATCGACTTCATCTTGTCGTGCACGCTGATCGGGCCGTAGTCCAGACCGGAGGACTCCAACGAGGCTCTTCCCAGATGAGGGTGTAGGTCGGCCGGGCGCGTCGGTCCGCAGGTAGATGTCGAGGTCTCC
>NZ_BMHI01000009.1 GCF_014640635.1 Flexivirga endophytica | reverse complement strand
AACGATCAAACCAACAAACAATTGGCATCAATCATTCGACACGCTGTTGAGTTCTCAAAAAACGACCAGACACTCACCTCCGTGCAGCAAGCGCCACACATCAGCAAGAACTGTGTCTTACTTTGGTTGATGTCCACTCGACTCTTGGGCGGCAAGTCGAAGATCTTGATGATCTCGACTCTCGCGCACTTGGCTCCGAGCGACGTTGTCAGCCTAGCAGACCGTC
Source organism: Flexivirga endophytica (assembly GCF_014640635.1). Lineage (GTDB taxonomy): Bacteria > Actinomycetota > Actinomycetes > Actinomycetales > Dermatophilaceae > Flexivirga > Flexivirga endophytica. The sequence goes on along the minus strand of NZ_BMHI01000009.1, from coordinate 113,077 downwards.
TGACCGGCACAAAATCCGATCGGCCAGTCTTCCGTGGGCACTTGCGGAGGGCTTTCGCTCTTCGCTTCGCCGCCCCGTTGGGCTGACAAGAAGAACAGTAGACCAACGATGCGGGAAGTACCAAATCGGGGCCATTCCGCGGTTTTCGGCGGGCGTGCGTCCGCGAGTCAGGCCCGCGGACGCACCACCAACGACCCGATCAGTCGATCAGCAGGCTGAGCAGGTCCGCACGGGTCAGGACGCCCACTGGCTTGCCGTCCTGCACGACCATGAGTGCGTCGTGCTTGGTGAGCAGGTCGCGTGCGCCGGACGCGCGCTCCCCCGCTCCGATCATCGGCAACGCAGCCTCCATGTGCTTGGCCACCGGGTCCGCCAGATGTGCGGCACCGGCATACAGCGCCTCGAGCAGCTCGCGTTCGCTCACCGAGCCGGCGACCTCGCCGGCCATCACCGGTGGTTCCGCGTTGACCACCGGCATCTGGGAGACGTCGTATTCGCGGAGGATCTTGATGGCGTCCCGGATGGTCTCGTTGGGGTGCGTGTGCACCAGAGCCGGCATCGAGCCCTCCTTCGCGGCGAGCACGCTGCCGACGGTCTGCTCCTCCGCCTGCTCCGGGAGGAAGCCGTAACTGCCCATCCAGCCGTCGTCGAAGATCTTCGACATGTAGCCGCGTCCCGAGTCCGGCAGCAGCACGACGACCGTCGCGTCCGCCGGCAGCGTCGCCGCGTGCCGGAGCGCGGCCACGACCGCCATACCGCACGAGCCACCGACCAGCAGGCCCTCCTCACGCGCCAGTCGCCGGGTCATCGCGAACGACTCGGCGTCCGTCACCGCGATCACGTCGTCGACGACCGCCGGGTCGTAGGCCCGTGGCCACATGTCCTCCCCGACGCCCTCCACCAGGTAGGGGCGGCCACTGCCGCCGGAGTAGACCGAGCCCTCCGGGTCGGCGCCGATGATCTTGACGCGTCCGCCCGCTCGATCCGCCGACACCTCACGCAGGAAACGGCCGGTCCCGGTGATCGTGCCGCCGGTGCCGATGCCGGCCACGAACGAGGTCAGCTCGCCGTCGGTGTCGGCCCAGATCTCGGGGCCCGTGGAGTGGTAGTGCGAGTTGGGGCCCTCCGGGTTGGAGTACTGGTCCGGCTTCCAGCCACCGGGCGTCTCTGCGGCGATGCGATCCGAGACGCTGTAGTAGGAGTCCGGGTGCTCGGGCGGGACGGACGACGGCGTGACGACGACCTGCGCGCCATACGCCTTGAGCACGTTGCGCTTGTCCTCGCTCACCTTGTCGGGGCACACGAAGATGCACTTGTAGCCCTTGCGCTGCCCGACCAGGGCGAGACCGACACCGGTGTTGCCCGAGGTGGGCTCGACGATCGTGCCGCCGGGTTGCAGGGCCCCGGAAGCCTCGGCCGCCTCGATCATCCGCAGCGCGATCCGGTCCTTGACCGAGCCTCCCGGATTGACGTACTCGACCTTGGCAAGGACCGTGCAGGCGATGCCCTCGGTGACGTTGGACAACTTGACGAGGGGCGTGTCGCCCACCAGATCGGCGATGTGCTCAGCGAACTTCATGCACCGATCGTCTCAGATGGCGGATGCGCACGGGCACGCATCGCCTCGCGCTCCCCCGGAGTCACCCGAAAGCCGACAGCAACGCCGCGAGTGAGACCATTGGGCAACTGCAGATCAGCAACTGAGCGCACCGTGGCTTATTCTGCGAAGCCTCTTGTGCTTGCTCAGGATCAATGTCAGTGGAGGGCGGGTGGACCAGCGATGAGTCGGGCATCGATGGCTCGCAAGGTGGCGACCTATGCCGCCGGCACCGCGGGTGTCAGCGCCGCCGGTTTCCTCAGCGGTTGGGGAGTTCTCAAAGGTGAGGCCGCGATCGCGCGACGCGTCGTCGGCCAGCCCTTCGACGGAGCGCCCGACGACAACGGCGTGTATGGCGCCGCCCCCGGCGACCCGATCGAACTCCTGGTCCTCGGCGACTCCACTGCCAAGGGCATGGGCGCCGACGACGCGAGCCAGACGGTCGGCGCGATCATCGCCGCCGCGGTCGCGGCCCTCGCCGGCCGGCCGGTGCGCCTGACCAACGTCGCCGTCGTAGGCGCCACTTCTCCGGACCTCGGTGGCCAACTGGACCTCGCACTGTCGCAGGTGCCACACCCCGCCGTCACCCTCATCATGATCGGCGCCAACGACGTCACCAGCCGGCTGTCGCAGACCGATGCGGTCGAGCACCTGGCCGAGACCGTCCGCCGCCTGCGAGACGCCGGCAGCCCGGTCGTCGTCGGCACCTGTCCGGACCTGGGCATCATCAAACCGGTCCCGCCGCCGCTGCGTCAGCTCGCGCGGCGCTGGTCCCGCCACCTGGCCGCCGCGCAGACCCGGACCGTCGTCGAGATGGGCGGCCGGACCGTGTCGCTGGGCGACCTGCTCGGACACGAGTTCTCCGACAGTCCGACGGTGATGTTCTCCAAGGACCGCTTCCACCCGTCGTCCGCCGGTTATGCACGGGCCGCGTCCGCCCTGTTGCCCAGCGTGTTGGACGCGCTCGGCGAGGTCTCGGCCGACACCGGCCGTCAGCCGGATCGGTTGCGCGGGGAGGCCGTTCGCCCGGTCGCCTCGGCTGCGCGCCGCGCCGCGCGCGACCCCGGCACCGAGGTCACCGGCACCGAGGTCGAGGGCGTCGCGCGCAACGTGCGTGGCCCGTGGGCCGTGTTACTGCGTCGTCATCGGCGCCCGCTGCCGCCTCCCGGCGAGGACGAGCACGACGCGGAGCCGGTCGACGAGCGCGGTCGCACCACTGGTGCGGAGCCGATCGACGGCACAACGACCGACGGGCCCACCGACGTCACGACGACCACCGGCGAGTCGGCCGACACCGGCTCCGCACCGGCGACGGATGCCGAGCCGACCGCCGGCTCCTGACTCACGCCCGGGCCGCATCGGCGCGGGATTAGAGTCGGATCATGACGACCGACTCTGAATGCATCTTCTGCAAGATCGTGGCGGGCGACATCCCCGCCGAGAAGATCCACGAGGACGAACGCACCGTCGCCTTCATGGACGTCAACCCGGGCACGCGCGGCCACGCGCTGGTCATCCCCAAGAACCACACCAAGGACCTCCTGGAGATCGCGCCCGACGAGCTCGCCGCGGTCACGCAAGCGGGGCAGGCGGTCGCTCGCCGCGCCGTGGAACGCTTGGGCGCCGACGGGATCAACCTGCTCAACTGTTGCGGCTCCGAGGCGTGGCAGACCGTCTTCCACTTCCATCTGCACGTCGTGCCGCGCTACGTCGACGACCCGCTGCAGTTGCCGTGGATCCCCGCTCCGGGTGAGCCGGATGAGATCGCCGAGACCGCGGCGCTGCTGCGCGAGTGAGCGATCCGGCGTGAGTCGCCGCACACGCGAGGCGGCTCACGCCATACACTCGTGGGCGGTATTACCCGTGAGTAACATCCGCGAACATCCATCCACGACCTGTCCCTGTTCCTGCAATGAGCCTGCTCAGCACAAACTTCAATGACGGAGGACCGCATGCCCGAAGCTGTCATCGTTTCCACCGCGCGTACGCCGATCGGCCGCGCTTTCAAGGGGTCCCTGAAGGACATCCGGCCCGATGACCTGAGTGTGCAGGTCATCCAGGCCGCGCTGGCCAAGGTGCCCGACCTGGACCCCACCCTCATCGAGGACCTCTACCTCGGCTGCGCCGAGCCCTGGGCCGAACACGGCAGCAACATGGCTCGCGTCGTGGCAGTGCTGGGTGGCTGGGACCACCTGCCCGGTGCGACCGTCAACCGCTTCTGCTCCTCCTCGGTGCAGACCACGCGGATGGCCGCGCACGCGATCAAGGCCGGTGAGGGCGACATCTTCCTGTCCGCCGGTGTGGAGTGCGTCTCCCGGTATGCCGACTTCTCCGGCGCCGGCGGCAGCAATGTCACCTGGCAGAACTCGAAGTTCGAGGACGCCAAGGCCCGCACCGAGCAGATCGCGAAGGACAACCCGACCTGGACCGACCCGCGCGAGGACGGCAATCTGCCGGACGTCTACATCTCGATGGGCCAGACCGCCGAGAACGTCGCGACGCTGCGCGGTATCAGCCGCGAGCGCCAGGACGAGTGGGGCGTGAGCAGCCAGAACCGCGCCGAGAAGGCCATCGCGGACGGCTTCTTCGCCCGCGAGATCGCGCCGGTGACGCTGCCCGACGGCACCGTCGTCAGCACCGACGACGGACCCCGCGCCGGTGTGACGCTGGAGAAGGTCAGCGCGTTGCAGCCGGTCTTCCGCGAGAACGGCACCGTCACGGCCGGCAACTGCTGCCCGCTCAACGACGGCGCCGCCGCCGTGGTCGTCATGAGTGACACCAAGGCCAAGGAACTGGGTCTCACCCCGCTGGCCCGCGTGGTGTCGACCGGAGTCTCCGCACTCTCCCCCGAGGTCATGGGCCTCGGCCCGGTCGAGGCGTCCCGTCAAGCGCTGAAGCGCGCTGGTATGACGATCGGCGACCTCGACCTCTACGAGATCAACGAGGCGTTCGCCGCGCAGGTCCTGCCGTCCGCCGACGACCTGGGCATGGACCTGGACAAGCTCAACGTGCACGGCGGTGCGATCGCGCTCGGCCACCCGTTCGGCTCGACCGGCGCCCGCATCACCACGACGTTGCTCAACGGCCTGCAGGAGGCCGACGGCACCTTCGGTCTGGAGACCATGTGTGTCGGTGGCGGTCAGGGTATGGCGGTCATCTACGAGCGCCTGTCGTAACTCCCTCTCGCACAAAATGATTCGGCCCCCGACCGCAGCTGCGGTCGGGGGCCGAGTCGTTTTTCTGACGCGGGTCAGCTTTTGATGTCGGTGGCGACGCGGTCGCCGGAGGTGGAGATCTTGCGGGTCCACTGGTAGACCGCCCCGATCAGCAGCACGAACAGGATCGCGCCGAGCCCCTCGGACCAGTGCAGGAACCCGTCACCGACGACCGCCAGCGGTTCGTCGTTGCCGGTCCCGGCGACGATCGCCGCGAGCAGCACCCCGAAGAGACTCTCCCCGACGATGAAGCCGGTCGCGACCAGGATGCCCAGCCGCTTGACGCGTTCGGGGTTCGTGGTGCTGCGATCGGCCCACCGGTCGTAGAACATGCCGATGACGGCACCGATCGGGATCATCAGGGTGAGCGAGATCGGGAGGTACATGCCCATTCCCACTGCGAGCGGCGGCAGTCGGAGCTTGCCGGTCGTCCTCCCCAGGACCTCGTCCACGATGATCACGACGACGCCGATGGCGGCGCCGAGGCCGATCAGGCCCCAGTCCAGCGAGTCACCGAAGACACCCTTGGCGAGCGATGAGATCAACGATGCCTGTGGAGCGGCCAGGGCGTCCTTGCCGGCGCCGGGCGCGCCGAGGAAGCCGAAGCTGTTGTTCATCAGATCCATGATCGGCGGTATGACGAGCGAGCCGAACACGACGCCGATGACCAGCGCGACCTGCTGCTTCCACGGCGTGGAACCCACCAGTTGACCGGTCTTGAGATCCTGCAGGTTGTCGTTGGAGATGGTCGCGACGCCGAAGACGATCGCTGCGGTGAAGATCGTGTAGGCGACCAACGCTTCCGCGTCCGCGCCGCTGCCACCGCCATGGACCGCCTTGATCAGCAGCGCCGCCGCCAGGACGACCAGGATGCCGACGCCGGAGATCGGGCTGTTGGATGAACCGATGAGACCGGCCATGTAGCCGCAGACCGCGGCCACGACCAGGCCGATGACCAGCACGAAGATGAGGCTGAGCACGAGGATGCCGGTCAGGCTGCCCTGCAACTCGGTGTCGTGCGCGAAACCCCACAGCAGCAACCCGATCGGGATCAGCGACAGCAGCACGATCGAGACGACGACCGTGATCGGCATGTCCCGCTCGGTCATCTCGATCTCGGCGCCGCTCTGCCGCGCCCGGTTGGACACCATGGATTCCTTGATGCCGCGAATGATCGGGCCGATGATTTTCAGCAGCGTCCAGATGGCCGCGACGGCGATCGCTCCGGCGCCGATGAAGCGCACGTCGGTCGCGAAGATCCCGCTGACCGCGTCGGTGATGTCACCGTGCGCCGGCAGGTGACCGGAGGATTTGATCGGCAGCAGCACGCCGAACGAGATCAGCAGGCCGACGACCATCGCGATGCCGACGCTCAGACCGACGAGGTGCCCGACACCGATCAGCGCGAGCGAGAGGCTGGAGCCGACCATGGTGCCGCCACCTCCGAGGTGGAACACCTTCTGCAGCGATCCGGCCACGACCTTGAGCGCAGCCAGCAACGAATATCCTGCCGCCGCAACAGAACCCGCGATGATGACGCGCAACCCGCGGCGGTTCTCCTCGGCGCCCTCGGTGCTGTCGCCGACCCGCAGGACCTCCGCACCGGCCACCCCCTCGGGATAGGGCAGATCGGAGCCGGTCACCAACGCTCGGCGCAGTGGGATGGAGTAGGCGACACCGAGGATGCCGCCGATGAGGCAGACGGCCATCGTCGTCCAGTAGGGGAATCCGGTCCACCAGCCGACGATCACCAGCCCGGGTAGCACGAAGATGATCGCGGACAGGGTGCCCGCGGCGGATGCGATGGTCTGCACGATGTTGTTCTCGACGACCGAGTGGTCGGCGAAGTAACGCAGCACGGCCATCGAGATGACCGCGGCTGGGATCGAGGTGGCGAACGTCAGCCCGACCTTCAGTCCGAGATAGACATTGGCCGCCGTGAACACCAGAGTGATCAGACCGCCGATGACGACACCGCGGATGGTCAACTCTCGTACGACTGACCGTTCCGCAGGACTCGCAGCGGACATGAGTCAGGAACCTCCCTGATAGGCAAAAGAACCCACCCACCCTAAACGTGCCGACGCGCACGCCCGAATCGTGTCGGGGCACGCGGCATACGCTGTGCCCGTGGACGACGTCACGACCGAACTGCGCCGAGTGACCCGGCGGTGGCAACAGCTGACACCTGACCAGATGAGCGAAAACGCTTCACTGATGCGGGATCTCGCGCAGCAACTGGCCGATCGGACGCGTCGCGCGCAGGGGTTGGAGCCACTCGCCATACCTGATCTCGGGGATGCAGTGCTGGCCGACCAACTGACGGTGATGGTGTATGACGCGTGCCGCGCCGGCCTCGATCCGCAGGCGTTGCAAGGCCTTACGGAGTTGCGTCGCACCCTGCCCTGAGGCGGCTGCCTCAGAGCAGGGGCGCCAGCGCGCGACGGTAGCGGACGATGTGCTCCGTGTCCGGCTCGACGTCGGACAGCACCCGGAAGATCGCGGCACGCAGCATCGCCTGCCGCGCGGCCCCGGCGGACCAGTCGTCCAGCAGGTGTGGGTCGGCGTCGGACCACAGCACGAGGTCGAGCACGGTCACAGCATCCGACCAGCGCACCGGCCGCCAGTAGGGCGCGAGGTCGATGACCACCGGGACGTCGGCAGCGTCCAGCAGCACGTTGCCGGCCAGGTCACCGTGGACGAGCTGATCGGCACCGAATGACCGGTCGGTGCGCAGGTTCAGCAGCTCGCGGGCGAATCCGGCCTGTTCGCCGGTGAATTCGGCAGGCTCGAGAGGCTGGTCGCCGAAGGCGACCCGCTCGGCGCGATCCCACCTACTACGCGGCGGCTGCGTGGCCAGCGGCCACTCCCGGACCGCGAGCGCGAGCTCGGCATGCAGCAGTGCGCCGGTGGCACGCACGACGGCCACGTCCGTGCAGGTGCGACTGCCCGTCTCGTAGCGGCTCGCGGACCAACCGTCGACCACCCAGGTGCCCTCGCGGGACGGGATCGGCATCGCGATGCGGACATCCCGTCGGGGACGGGTGTCCAGGTCCACCGCCAGCCGGGCCAGTCGCGGATTGAGCAGATCCGTGATCAGCCGATCGCGCCCGGGGCTGAGCACCAGGTCGCCGGCCAGCACGCTCTGCCCCTGCCCACCGGGCAGTGCCTGCAGATCGTCCGGCACAGCGAACAGGTCGAGCACCCGCTCCGAAGGGAGGGTGTGCTCGACCTGTGTCGCGCTTTTGGTAGCCAGGGTTATCGGCTCTGGATGCGGGCGAAGAGCCGCAGCAGCTCGATGTAGAGCCAGACGACCGAGACGAGCAGGCCGTGGGCCATCAGCCAGGAGTACTTCTCCGGCAGCTGCGCGGCGACGCCGCGCTGGATCGAGTCGAAGTCGACCGCGAGCGAGTATGACGCGAGGCCGACCGCGAAGATGCTGATGATGATGCCGAGGGGGCCGTTGCCACCGACGCCGAACGGGTTGTCCAGCACACCGGTCCAGACCAGCGCCACGTTGACCAGGGCGAAGAGCAGGTAACCCATCGCCATCAGGCCGAAGATCTTGCGGGAGCGCTCGGTGACCCGGATCAGGCCGAACTTCCAGCCGGCGAACATACCGGCGAAGACGCACAGCGTCGCGAGGACGGCCTCGGCGACGACGCCGGGGTAGACCCGGTTGAAGAAGCCGCTGGCCGCTCCGACGAAGAGTCCCTCACAGACGGCATACAGCAGGATCAGCGGGACCGAGATGACGCGCTTGAAGGAGATCACGAAGCCGAGCGCGAGGCCGACGAACATACCGCCGAGCCACAGCGCCATACCGGCGGATTGGTTCTCCTTGCCGACGAACCAACCGATGGCTGCGAAGACCAGCAGCACACCGAACAGCCCGAGCGTCTTGGTGACGACGTCGTCCAGCGTCATCCGCCCGGCCTGGCGGCCGGTCGCCGCCGGCGCGTCATACGCCTTCTCGAGGTCGGGCATCGACTGACCCGGCTGCTGCGGGAAACCGGGGTAGCCACCCTGCTGGCCGTAGCGGGCCTGCTGCTGCTGCTCGGGGCTGCTGAACTGGCCGTACTGCGGCTGGGCAGCTCCGGTGACCCGCCCCTTGGACAGGTCGTCGTTGAACCGGTTGAACACCGGATTTGATGCCATGGCAGTCCCTAACGTTTGCTCGAACGACTGTGACAGATGTTGCCTGGGCGCAGTCTATGCGACCGGGCCGATCCCCACATCTGTCTCAACGTCGGCGAGCAGGCCCGGTGTTCCGGGCGGCGCCATCACTGCAATTGCAGCAGGGGCGCGACTTCGGCCCGGACCGCGTCCCGGAAGACGTCCTGGCCGGCGATCTCCGGGTCGAAGATCTCCCGGATCTGCAGCATCCGCTCGACCAGACCGTCCGTCGGTCCGGCGGCGCGCTCCCGCAGGACCGCTGCGAGCGGATCGTTCAGCGGCAACTCTCGACCGGTGGTGTCCCGACCGCGATGGACGTAGACGATCCACGCGGCGACCGCCAGTGCGCAGTGCCGCGGCACCGCCCCGGCGCGCAGCCGGTCCCGGGCGGTGTCGAGGATGCGGATCGGCAGTTTCTGTGAGCCGTCCATGGCCACCTGGACCGTGGTGTGCCGCAGGTGCGGATTGCCGAACCGCTCGAGGATCTGCTCGCCGTACTCCGCGAGGTCCACACCGGGCGGCGCCTCGAGCGTCGGGATCGCGTCCTGCTGCTGCAGGCCGCGGGCGGCGCCATACAACGTGTCGTCGGCGACGGCCTCGGCGATCGTCCGGTGCCCGTGCAGCGCGCCGAGGTAGGCCAGCAGCGAGTGGGTGCCGTTGAGCATCCGCAACTTCGCCTTCTCGTATGGCGCCACCTCCGTCGCGAGCGTCGCACCGACGTCCTCCCACGCCGGCCGATCCGCGGCGAACCGGTCCTCGATGACCCATTGCCCGAACGGCTCTGCGACGACCAGTCCGTGGTCCCGCAAGTGCAGCAGGTCGGCCGCCTCGGCCCGGTCCCGATCGGTGGTGGCCGGCACGATGCGGTCGACCATCGTCGACGGGAAGGTCACGCGCTCCCGTAGCCAGGTGCCGAACCCGTCCCCGCCAGCGGAGGCGGCGAGTTCGTGCACGAGACGCTCCAGCTGTGCACCGTTGCCGGGCAGGTTGTCGCAGCTGACCACGCTGAGAGGCTCGGCTCCGCCGGCGAACCGTCTCGCCAGACCCGCCGCGAGCAGGCCGAGCGAGGTGCCGGTCGGATGCGGCGCGGGCCGGCCGGCGAGCACCGACGCGACCACGGCGAGATCGGCGGTGACCGGCTCGGTGCCGAGTGCCAGTGCCCCGTCTGCGGTGCGGGGGTAGCCCTTCTCGGTGATGGTCAACGTCACCACGTGCACGCCCGGCCGGGCGATGGCGGTCATCGCCGCGCCTTGCTGCGCACCTCCGCTGACGACGTCCCGGATGCCGCCCACCACCCGCAGCGAGGTGCGGTCGGCGGACTTGGTGAGCACGCCATACAGACAGTCCTGCGGCGCCAGTTGCTCGACGACGTTCGCGGACCGCCCGGTGACTGCGAACGTGCCCCACCGGTGGTCGCCGCCGGCCGCACTCGCCAGCTCGGTGTAGACCGCCTGGTGTGCCCGGTGGAAGGCGCCGATCCCGAGATGTACCAGGCCTGTTGGCAGACTTCGCGGGTCGAGCTCCGGCAGTGTGACCTCGCCGGAGGCCGCCGGCAGAGTGCCGAGCGAAAGCCGCTGCACGCCTCAGTCCTTCGAGTCGTCGACGCGGGCGACCAGTTGGGTGGGGTTGACGAACCGCAGCGCGATCACCAGCAGCACCAGCATCGACAGCATGTAGATCACCGCCATCGCGTCCACGGACTGCTGGGCTCGTATGCCGGCACCGGTCATGGCCGTGAAGAGCGCCACCACCAGGGTGTTGGAGCTGGAGTCCGAGGTGAGGAAGGTGAGCTCGAACATCCCGACGGTGCGCACCAGCACGAGCACCGCGGCGGCCAGCATGCCCGGGATCAGCAGCGGGGCGAGGATGCGCAGGAACAACTTCGACGTCGACGCACCGCACATCCGCGCGGCCGACTCGATCGACGGGTTGATCTGCTCGATGAACGGCGTCATCGTCAACACCACGAACGGCACCGACGGCACCAGGTTGGCCAGGATGACCCCGGTCAGCCCGGGCGCCAGGTGGTAGTAGTTGAGGAGCGTCGCCAGCGGGATGCCGTAGGTGATCGGCGGCATCATGATCGGCAACAGGAACAGCAGCATCACGAACTTCGACCCGGGGAACTTCTTGCGTGCCAGCACGTATGACGCGGGCACGCCGATCAGCACCGAGAGCGCCACGACCACGACGGCCACGATGAGAGTGGTGAGCACCACCTGCGTCAGGTCGTACTGCGACCACGCCGTGCCGTACCAGGAGCCCGAGTAACTGGTCGGCAACCAGCTGTCGAACCATTTGCCCGCGAACGAGTTGACGACGACCGACGCGATCACTCCGAAGAGCAGGATCAGGAAGATCGCCATACCGCCCCAGGTCAGGAACTTCCCGGGTGAGGCGACGAGGCGGCGCCGACGCGCGGTGGCCCTGGGTGCCGGCCCTTCGACGAGAGCGCTCATCAGCCCTTACCTCCCGTGGATCCCTTGTACATGGTCGATCGCAACATCAACACCACTCCGATCACGATCATCTCGACCACACCCATCACGATGGCTGACGCCGACGCGAGCGGGTAGTCGAACATCTGGCCCCAGGCGTTGTAGGCGACATACGCCACCACCCGGGTCGACCCGGACGGGTCGCCGACGAGGATCGCGGACGGGAAGACGCTGAAGGCCAGCACGAAGGTCAGGCAGAACGTCGTCGCCAGACCGGGTGCGAGCAAGGGCATGATGATCCGCCGGAACCGCTGTTTCCAGTCAGCCCCAAGGGTTTTCGCCGCTGCCTCCAGCGACGGGTCGATGCCGGACATGTAGGACAGGATCAGCAGGAACGCGAAGGGGAAGCCCGAGATGATCAACGACCACAGGACGCCCCAGTAGTTCTGCACCAGTTGCACCGGTCCGAGGTCGAACAGGCCCAGGAACCGGTTGAACCAGCCGCGCGGGCCGAAGAAGTTCAACAGTCCTTCCGCCGTCAGCACGGTGCCGAGCGTGATGGGTACGACGAGGATCGTCGTCAGCAACCGCTTGCCGCGGAAGTTGCCGCGCATCATGTAGGCCAACGGAATCGCCGCGATGACGTTGATCAGGGCCGCCGGCAGCGAGAGCTTCAGGGTGATCCACAGGGAGTCCCAGCCGCGCATGTCGGGGTCGGTGAAGAAGGCCTTGTAGGCGCCGAACATGCCGCCCTTGTTGGGGTGCAGTGACAGGTTGAGGCCGTAGAGGAACGGATAGACGAACAGCACGATGACGAAGAGCAGTCCCGGCACCAGCAGCCACAGGGTGCGGTCGATGCCGTGCTCGGCGAGCCGGTGCACCAGGGACGGTTTCTGCGACGGATCGCCCTGTGGTGTATGCCGTTTCGCGTCGACGACAGGTGCACTCATGCCGGAGAACCTGCGGTTTCGAGCGGCGCTGACGCGCCGGCCGCTCCGCTGTCGTCGGGCTCGGCAGCGCTCGGGAAGACCAGGATCCGGTGCGCCTCGGCGGTCAGCCGGATCGTGCTGCCCTCCGTCGGCCGCTCGCTGGTGCGAACGTGCACGGCTTCGCCCGTGGCGAGATGTGCCTCGACGGCGAACTCGCGACCCTGGTACTCGACGACGTCGACCGTCGCGTCGAGGGTGAGCGCGTCGGTGGCTCCCGGGGCACCGATGACCAGGTCCTCCGGTCGGATGCCGACCCGCACCCGATCCCGGGTAGCGAGGGCTCCCGCGGCCGCGCCGTCGGCCGTCGTGCCCAGCAGACCGACAGTGGCGTGCTCGCCGTCCACCCGCTCGACGACACCGTCGAACAGGTTGCGGTAGCCCATGAAGTCGGCGACGTGCGCGTTCGTCGGTGTCTCGTGCAGCTCCTGCGGCGTGCCCACCTGCTGCACCTCTCCGCCGCGCAACACGACCAACCGGTCGGCGAGCGAGAGCGCCTCCTCCTGGTCGTGCGTGACGTAGATGGTGGTCAGGCCGAGCGACTGGTGCAACCGGCGGATCTCGGTGCGCATCTCGAGGCGCAGCTTCGCATCGAGGTTCGACAGCGGTTCGTCCATGAGCACCAACGGTGGCCGGAGCACTACGGCCCGAGCGATGGCGACCCGTTGTTGCTGGCCACCCGACATCTGACCGGGCAGCTTCTTGGCGTGTGGGCCGAGTTGGACCAGGTCGATCGCCTCGGCCACCCGCCGCTTGATCTCGGCGCGAGGCACTTTGCGCATCTGCAGCCCGAACGCGATGTTCTTCTGCACCGACAGATGCGGGAACAGTGCGTAGTTCTGGAAAACCATTCCGAAACCACGCTTCTCGGGTGGCAACTGGTCGACCTGCTGGTCGTCCAGCATGATCCGGCCCGCGGTCAGCGGCAGCAGCCCGGCAACGCAGTTGAGCGCCGTCGACTTGCCGCACCCGGACGGTCCGAGCAGCGCGATGAACTCGCCCCGCTCGATCGTCAGGTCCAGTCCGTTCAGTGCCGTCTGCCCGCCGAACCTGCGGGTCAGACCGTCCAGATGAAGACTGTGGAAATCCTCCTTGAGACCCGTCACTGACTCTTCGCCTTCCCGCCGCCGACCTTCTTGTCCCACATGCTGAAGGCCTTCACGAGCTTGGGTGCATCGATCGGCGTCACGACCGGGTGGGACTTGATCAGGTCGGCATACTCCGGACGGCCGTATTCCTTGATGACCTGCTGGCTCTTGGGCGGCGCCATGTCGATGGTCACGCCCTTGACGGCCGGCCCCGGGTAGAAGTAGCCGTCATCGAAGGTCTTGGCCTGCTGCTTCTTCTCCAGTGCGTAGTTGAGCACCTGCAGGATCGCCGACATCTTGTCGGAGGAGACACCGCTCGGCACCGCCGCGTACTGCGCGTCGGACACCCACTTGAAGCCGTCGAGCGAGGTGACCTTGAAGTTCTTCGGCACCTGGTTGAGCGCACGCGGATTGATGTCCCAGCCGGTCGTCGTCAGTGCCATGTCCCAGGCGCCGGTCTTCAGGTTGTTCATCGTGACGCTCGTGCCCGTGGGGTAGGTCTTGATGTACTTGCCCAGGTTCTGCAGGTACTTCCAGGTCTTCGGCCAGCCGTTGATCGGGTCCTTCGGATCCTTGTCCTTGAGGATGTAGGGAAGTCCCATCAGCCAGGTCCGGCCGGGACCGGAGTTCGCCGGCTGGGCGTAGCCGAACTTGCCGGGGTGCGCCTTCGCCCACGCGAGCAGTTCGTCCGCGGTCTTGGGCGGGTTCTTCACCTTGTCGGGGTTGTATTCGAGCAACGGGCCGGACGGGTAGTAGACGAGCGCGACTGCCTGGTCCTGGGCGAGCTTCTGCATGTTGGCGGCCGGCGTCTGGTAGTTCGCCATGTTCGGCAGCCGGTCCGAGAACTTCTTCATGTTGACGAAGAGACCCTGCTCGATGCCGGCGGACAGGCCGTCGGTGCCGGTGAGCACCAGGTCGATGTGCAGGTTCCCGGCGTCCTGCTGAGCCTTCACCTTGCCCGCCATGTCCGGAGCCCCGGCGGTCTGCCAGGTCACCTTGGAGATGACGTCCGGGTGGGCCTTCGCGAACGACGCGAAGATCGAGCCGGTCAGCTGCTTGTTGCCGGCGACGTCCAGGATGTTGAGGGTGACGGCCTTCGACGGTTTGGTCGGCACGGCGGACGCCTTCAGTGCCTTGGACGGATCGGAGCCTCCGCCACCACCCGGTGTCCCGCACGCGGTCATGGCGAGGCCTGCCGCCGCAATTGCGGCAACTGCTCCAAATTTGTTGAAACGCATACGTTTTCGCTCCTTGATCCTTGCGAGCGCGATGCTCACGTTCTGTGCGAGGGAGACTTCAGCTGTGTTGCTGCGGCACCGAGGTCGACTGACGGACCACGAGTTGAACCGGTAGGTCCTCGGGCGCGCTGTGCCGATCGGTCGGGTTCATAAGGTCGACCAGGCTGTTGACGGCACTGCGGCCGACCTTCTTCAACGGCGAACGCACCGTGGTGAGGCCGGGCGAGACGAGCGTGGCGACGTTGACGTCGTCGATGCCCATGACGGACAGGTCCTCGGGCACCCGGATCCCCCGCGTGGTGAGGCGGGCGAGTATGCCGAGACCCACCAGGTCGTTGTAGGCCAGCGCGGCCGTCGCTCCCGAGGCGACGACGACGTCGGCGGCGGACTGCCCGCCGTCGAAGTTGGGTGCGTAGGAGCCGACCTTGCCGACCTCGAGATCATCGAAAGTCGGCGCGATCCGCTCGATGGCCGCCCAGCGCTTCTGGTTCGACCAGGACTTCTCGGGTCCACCGACGTAGGCGATGTGGCGGTGCCCGAGGGCGTGCAGGTGCTCGAGCGCGAGCCGGATGATCTCCGCGTCGTCGACTACGACGGAGGTCAGTCCCTCCCACTCGCGGTTGATCAGAACCATCATCGTCTGCCCGGCGACCGCGGCGATGTCGGAGGCCGCCATACGTGGCGAGCAGAGGATCAGACCGTCGACCTGTTTGGACAGCTGGTGCACCAGCTCGAGCTCGGTCCGGATGTCCTCGTCGGAGTCGGCGATGAACACCGAATAGCCCGCAGCGAGAGCGCGACTCTGCACGCTCTTGGTGATGGACGCGAAGTAGGGGTTCTCCAGGTCCGGGACCACCAGCCCGATGTTGTGTGTCGTGCCGGTGATCAGGCCGCGCGCCGCGAGGTTGGGTCGATAACCCAGCTGCCGAGCCGCCTCGACCACCCGGTCGCGAGTCTCGGCCGCGACGGCGGTGTTGCCCGAGAGCGCGCGCGACACGGTTGACGCGGACACGCCGGCGGCTTTGGCCACGTCGTGCACGGTGATGGATGTCGCCACCGGCCCACCTCCTTCGTTGTGCGGTGTGTCACACACCCTGCAATCGTTCCCACAATGCTGTCAATCGTCGTTATCAAACCGTTACCAACGCTGTAGTGCGCCGTACACACATGACTCCGGTTGCACCGAATCTGTCTGCCATATATGTAAATTGCCCCTTGAACGATCGCCCCACTGCAGGCATAGTGAGTTCTGCAATCGCTTGCAAAGATTCCATGAAAGGGTGCAATGACTGAGCAGTGGCAGCTTGATCCCGACCGAGCGCTCCCCGCCGATCCGACGACGCGGGACCTTGCTCGCACGATCTACCGGCACGCTGCGACGCTGCCGCTCGTGTCGATGCACGGGCATGTCGATGTCGATCTCTTCGCCGACAACCAGGCCTTCGGAGATCCTGCCGAGCTGCTCATCACCCCGGACCACTACCTGGTGCGCATGCTGGTGTCACAGGGTTACCGGCACGCCGAACTCGGGGTCCCTCACCGCGACCGCGACTCCGGCGGCGACCCCGTCGAGCGGGACCCGCGCGCGATCTGGCGACGGTTCTGCGAGAACTGGCACCTCTTCCGTGGGACGCCGACCCGCTACTGGCTCGAGCACGAGCTCGCGGAGATCTTCGAACTGCCGGCGCCACCGTCGGCGAAGAACGCGGACGTGCTCTACGACCAGCTCGCCGAGACACTGCAGCGGGCGGACTTCCGGCCACTCGCGCTGCTGGATCGGATGAACGTCCAGATCCTCGCAACGACCGACTCAGCCCTGTCCGACCTCTCATCGCACGGCCGGCTCGCGCGCCAGCTCGGTCCCGCCCGGATCGTGCCGACCTTCCGGCCGGACTCGCTCGTGCACGTGGGGCACCATGCCTGGACCGCCGAGGTCGACCGGCTCGCCGAGGTCTCCGGCGTCGACACCGGTGACTATCAGGGCTTCCTGGCGGCGCTGCGCCAGCGGCGCCGCGCCTTCATCGACGCGGGCGCCCGCGCCACCGACCACGGCCATCTCACCGCCGACACGACTCCCCTGCCCACCGCGAGCGCCGAGCGCATCTACCGCGACGCCTTGGCCGGCAACGTGTCGCCCGCCGACACCGAGGCGTTCGCCGCACACATGCTCTTCCAGATGGCCGAGATGTCCGCCGAGGACGGCCTCGTGATGCAGCTGCACCCCGGCGTCCTGCGCAACCACAGCGGCGAGATCTATCGACAGCACGGTCCCGACCAGGGTTTCGACGTGCCGGTGCGCGTGGAGTTCACTCGCAGCCTTCGGCCGCTGCTGGAGAAGTTCGGGCTGAGCGACCGGTTCCGGTGCATCCTCTTCACGACCGACGAGACCGTCTACTCCCGCGAGCTCGCGCCACTGGCCGGCGCGTACCCGTCCGTGCGCCTGGGCGCACCGTGGTGGTTCCTGGACAGCCCGGAGCAGATGCGCCGCTTCCGCGAGTCGGCCGTTGAGACCGCAGGCTTCTACAACACCAGCGGATTCGTCGATGACACAAGGGCATTCGCGTCCATCCCGGCACGTCACGACCTCTCCCGCCGCATCGACGCGGGCTACCTCGCCAAGCTGGTCGCCGAGGCGCGCCTCGGGATGGACGAGGCGATGGACACGATGGTCGATCTGGCCCACCGACTCGCCCTGACGGCATACGCCGCCCCTCACGACTGACCCCGAAGGAGAGACATGACCATCAGATCGGCCGAGGTGCTGGTGACCAGCCCCGGACGCAACTTCGTCACGCTGCGCATCACGACGGACGACGGCGTCACCGGGCTCGGCGACGCGACGCTCAACGGCCGCGAGCTCGCGGCCGCTTCCTACCTGCGCGACCACGTGGCGCCGTTGCTCATCGGCCGCGACGAGGCTCAGATCGAGGACACCTGGCAGTACCTCTATCGGGGCGCCTACTGGCGACGCGGGCCCGTCACCATGGCGTCGATCGCCGCGGTCGACATGGCGCTGTGGGACATCAAGGCCAAGGTCGCCGGTATGCCGCTATACCAGCTGCTCGGCGGGCGTTCGCGCAGCGGCTGCCTGGCCTACGGACACGCCTCCGGCAGCACCACCGACGCACTCTTCACCTCGATCCGCAACCACCTGGAGCAGGGGTTCGCAGCGATCCGGGTGCAGACCGGCGTCCCCGGACTCGGCCAGGTCTACGGCGTCGCCTCCGACCAGGCACCGGGCCAGCGCTACGACTACGAGCCGGCCAAGCGGCAGGCTCTACCGGCTGAGGAGACGTGGGACACGCGTGCCTATTTGCGCCACGTGCCAACGGTTTTCGAGGCTGTGCGGAGCGAGTTCGGACTCGAGCTGCCGCTGTTGCACGACGGGCACCACCGGATGACGCCGAACGAAGCTGCAATCCTGGGCAAGTCCCTGGAGCCCTACGACCTCTTCTGGCTCGAGGACTGCACTCCGGGTGAGAACCAGGAGGCGCTGCGCCGGGTCCGCTCACAGACCACCACGCCACTGGCCATCGGTGAGGTCTTCAACTCGGTCTTCGACTACCAGACGCTGATCACCGAGCAACTCATCGACTACGTGCGATCCGCGGTGACCCACACCGGCGGCATCACCGCGCTGAAGAAGTTGATGGACTTCGCGGCGGTCTACGGGATCCGGTCCGGCTTCCACGGGCCGACCGACATCTCCCCCGTCGGACAGGCTGCCCACCTCCACCTTGGCATCGCACTGCACAATTTCGGGATCCAGGAGTACATGAAGCACTCACCCGACACGCTCGAGGTCTTCCGCACCAGCTACACCTTCACCGACGGGCTACTCGATCCGGGCGAAAACCCAGGCCTGGGAGTCGAATACGACGACAAGGCGGCCGAGGCGTTCAACTACACGCCGGCCTATCTGCCGGTCAACCGCCGGCTCGACGGCACGGTGCACGACTGGTGAGCGACGGACTGCTCCTGCTGGCGGCCGGCGACGAGGTCGCCGTTGCCACGCGTGCGCTGACCGCGGGCGAGGTCATCCCGTTGCCCACCGGCGAGCCGTTGACGGTCCGATCGTCGGTGCCGCGCGGGCACAAGGTCGCGGTCGTCGCGCGCTCGGCCGGGGAGCCGGTCCGCAAGTACGGCGCGACCATCGGCCGGGCCACCGCGGCCATCGGCGTGGGCGAGCACGTCCACGTGCACAACCTCGAGATCACCGAGGCCGACCAGCCGCACGAGTTCGGCACCGACCGGCACACGCTGACACCGCCGCCGGGCGACAGGCCGACCTTCCTCGGCTATCCCCGCGCGGACGGCAGAGTGGGCACCCGCAACTACATCGGCATCCTGACGTCGGTCAACTGCTCGGCGAGCACTGCCCGGATGATCGTCGACCAGTTCCGTGGTCAGGTGCTCGACGCCTATCCGAACGTCGACGGCGTCGTGGCCCTCACCCACCGCAGCGGCTGCGGTCTCGTCACCGAGAGCGAGGGCGCCCGTGTCCTCATGCGCACCCTGCGGGGGTATGCCGCACACCCCAACATCGCCGGACTGCTGGTCCTTGGTCTGGGCTGCGAGATGCTGCAGTCGTCCCGCATCGTCGACAGTGCTGACATCCCGTCGTCCACCCTGATCGAGCAACTGGTCATCCAGGACGAGGGCGGCATACGGCGCACGGTGCGCGCCGGAGTCGAGGCGGTCAACCGCATGCTGGAGCCGATCAACGCGCTCCAGCGCGAGCCGTGCGACGTCTCCAAGCTCGTGCTCGGGCTCAATTGCGGTGGCTCCGATGGATATTCGGGCATCACCGCCAATCCCGCACTCGGCGTCGCCTCCGACCGGTTGGTCTCCTACGGCGGCACGTCGATCCTGGCCGAGACGCCGGAAGTGCACGGCGCCGAGGGCCTGCTGACCCGACGGGCGGTCTCCGAAGCCGTGGGCCGCAAGCTGCTCGATCGCCTCGACTGGTGGCGGGACTACACCGCGGCGGGCGGCGGGACGATGGACAACAACCCGTCACCGGGCAACAAGGCAGGTGGGCTGACCACGATCCTGGAGAAGTCGCTCGGCGCCGTGGCCAAGGGCGGTCACGCCGACCTCGCCGAGGTCGTGGAGTATGCCGAGCGGCCGCGCGTGCCTGGCCTGATCTTCATGGACACCCCCGGCTACGACCCGGTCTCGGTCACGGGCATCGTCGCGGGCGGAGCCAACGTCGTGTGCTTCACCACCGGCAGGGGTTCGGTCTTCGGGTGCAAGCCGGTGCCCAGCATCAAGCTCGGCACGAGCACCGAGCTCTACGAACGGATGCCGGAGGACATCGACATCAACTGCGGCACCATCGTCGACGGCACGGACACTCTGGAGGAGGTCGGCGACACGGTGTTCGAGCAGATTCTCGCCGTCGCGTCCGGCCGGCAGACCGTCAGCGAGGAACTCGACCTCGGCCAGGAGGAATTCGTTCCGTGGCAGCTCGGCGCGGTGACCTGAGCCGCGAACAGGGCTGCAATTAGTCAGCCCCACCGCCATACGCCACGCAGAATGACGACAGGACCGCTGCCCCGGCGGTCCACAGGTCTTCGGTCGGCGGTACCGGGAGAGACCAGCCGCCGGAGCGGAACAGACCCGGCGGTCCTCCGACGGGTCGGATCGGAGTATCCATGCGTCCTGCGCGCTCATTCGCCGTCGGCTGCGCTGCTGCCGGCCTCGCCGTCACCGTCCCGGGCATCGCTGCGGCGAGCCCCAGGCCCACACCACCCGTCACCCTGTCCGGTGCCGTCGGAGCACCGTTCAACCTGGAGGTCGACGGCCCCCGGGTCCTGGTCGCGGACGGCGGTCCGGGCCTGGTCGGCAGCCTGCAGTCCGATGGATCGATCGCCCCGGTCGTGACCGGCGTTCCTGGCGCGTCCGGCGTCGCGACCCGCGGAGCCTGGCTCGCCTACACCTCCACGGTCAGCGACGAGAACACCCACGAGAACTCCGCTTCCGGACTGCACGTGCGCAACCCCGATGGCGGCACGGTCTACGCCGACCTGACGGCATACGAGGCGCAACACAACCCGGACGGTATGACGCAGTACGGCCCGCACAGCGACGACCCGTGCGTCCAGGCGGTGGCCGGTCCCAAGTACACCGGACTCCTGGACTCGCACGCGTACTCCGTGGCTAGCCGCGGCAACGGTTGGCTGGTGGCCGACGCCGGTGCGAACGATCTGCTGTCGGTGAGCGACAGTGGGCAGGTCAGCACGGTCGCGACGTTCCCGGCGCAGCCCACGACGATCACCCAGGAGATGGCAGACGCATTGAAGGCGCCGGCGTGCGTGGTCGGCGTCACCGTCGACTTCGAACCGGTGCCGACCGACGTCGAGGTCGGACCCGGCGGTTCGATCTACGTCACAACGCTGCCCGGCGGCCCGGAGGGTCCCGAGCTGGGTGCCCGCGGCTCGCTCTGGAAGGTCAACCCGTCGACGCACTCGGTCACCCGGATCGCGACCGGTTTCGCCGGCGCGACCAACCTGGCTATCGGCAAGCACGGAGACATCTATGTCGCCGAGTTGTTCGGCGGCAAGATCTCCGTGGTCAACTCACGCGGGGTGTCGACACTGGCGAACGTGCCCGGCGTGGTCTCGGTCGAGACCTCCGCCAACGGGACGGTGTATGCCGGGACGATGGGCATGGACGAGTCCCACCCGGGAACGATCGTGAAGATTGCCACGGGACCGGCCCGCGCGCACTGAGCCGGTGGGTCGGTGGGCGGCCTTCCCTGGAACCGCCTGCCGGCTCACCTTCACGCGATGCCGGCGGGCACCTCTGCGGTCGCCGGCATCGTGACCGAGCGCTGCTTCATGTCGAGTGCCCCCGACGGGACTCGAACCCGCACTCGAGCGATTTTAAGTCGCCTGCCTCTGCCAATTGGGCTACGAGGGCGAGAGTCAGCGTATCCGTGGCAGTGCCGGCGGATCCGCCCTGGTGCCGCGTGCGGCACGTCGCCGCACGGTTCGGGTACGCGGGGTCCGGCGCGAGCCTCGGCCGATTGTCACAGGCGGAGTGGTAAATACAATCCGCCTCGGCCCATGTGGGATCATCAGGTGTGGAACGCCAGGACTTGACCCGTCCGGATCCCTCGGACGCACCGCCGCTCGGCGACAGCCGCGCCCAAGTGTTGGGAGCCCTGCAGGCCGTGGTGAAGCCGGTGTCGGTGGCCGACATCGCCGAGCGGGTCGGACTACACCCCAACACCGCACGCTTCCACCTGGACGGGCTGGTCGAGCAGGGTCTGGCCGAGCGCGAGACCGAGCAGCGCGACGCCCCCGGTCGACCGCGCGCCCTCTATCGCGCGAGCGAGGACAGCACGCGTACCGGCCGGCGCAGCTACCGATTGCTCGCACAGATCCTGGCCAGCTACCTCGCCACCCAATCCGCGCGACCCGGTGAAGCCGCCGAGCGCGCCGGCGAGGAGTGGGGCCGTTTCCTCACCGAGCGGCCCGCACCGTTCCGTGCCGTCGACGCGAGCGCCGCGATGCGCGAACTCGTCGAAATCCTCGAGGAGGTCGGCTTCGCCCCCGAGTCGGTGGGCACCAGTCACGACCGACGAATCTTGTTGCACCAGTGCCCGTTTCGGGAGGTTGCCGAGGATCACGCCGATGTGGTCTGCTCCGTGCATCTCGGACTCATGCGTGGCGTGCTGTCCGAGCTCAACGCGCCGATCGAGGCGACTGCACTCGAGCCGTTCGTCGATCGCAGCCTGTGTGTGACCCGGTTGGCCGACGTGAAGCGTCCGCCACGGGCTACCTGATCCGAGCGGGCGCGTCCGCGTCCGCTGCTGCCAATTCACGTCGCACGGCGTCGAGGCCGGCCACTCGCTTGGCGCGCGACCAGCGCATCATCCGCCGCTCCTCGGGCGTCGTCCCGCCCCAGATGCCGGCGTCCTCGCCGTTGTCGAGCGCCGTCGCCAGGCATTGCGCGAGGACCGGGCAGTGCCGGCATATGTCCTTGGCCTGCTCGATCTGATCCAAGGCCGGCCCGGTCGTGCCCACCGGGAAGAACAGCTCCGGGTTCTCCTCACGGCAGGCCGCCCGCTCACGCCAGTCGTTCACCACCATGTGCTGCTCCACTCGCCCTCGAGAACAGATACCAGGGATAATTTTTACAAGTCTAAATGGTTTTATTACCCATCGGAAGACCTGGAGCAGCACAGACTGCATGAGATGCACCACGCGGAACGAACGGCAGGAACGGTGACCGGCCGGATCAGGCCAGGCCGAGAGCGATGCCGTCGAGGATGTCGTGCTCGCTGGTGAGCACCGTCTCGATGCCGGCGACGTCGGCGACGCGGCGGACGATGGTGCGCCAGATCAACGCGCCGGAACCGATGACGTCCACCCGGCCCGGATGCATGTAGCCGAGCGCCGCGCGCTCGTCGCGGGTGGCGTGGATCAGCGCCTCGCACGACGCCTCGACGGTCCGGACCGGCAACTCGGTGCCGTGGATGCGCTCGGCGTCATACGCGGTGAGGCCGAGGGCGTGCGCGGTGATCGTGGTCACCGACCCGGCCAGCCCGATGAGCGAACCGGCCCGGTCGAACGGGACGATCGCGGCGGCGTCGTCGATCGCCGCGTTGATGTCGACCACCGCGGCGTGGATCTCCGCCGCCGTGGGCGGGTCACTGTGCAGGTGACGCTCGGTCAGCCGGACACAGCCGATGTTGGTGGAGAGCGCGGCGTCGACCGTGGCAGTACCGAGAACGAACTCCGTGGAACCCCCACCCAGGTCCACCACGAGGTATGGCGGGGGCGTCTCCGCCCGGGCAACGCTCGTCGCGCCGCGGAAACTGAGGGCCGCCTCCTCATCGCCGGTCACGACCTCGGGCACGATGTCGAAGGCGGCGAACGCTCCGGCGATGCCGGTGGTGAACTCCGCGGAGTTGCTGGCGTCCCGTGAGGCCGAGGTCGCCACGAAACGCACGCGTTCGACACCGGCCGCGGTGCACTGCTCGGCATACAGCTTCGCGACCCGAAGGGTGCGCTCCATCGCCTCCGGCGCAATGTGGCCGGTGACGTCGACGCCCTGGCCGAGCCGGACGATCTCCATGGTGCGCACGACGTCGGTCAGCGACCGGCCGTCGGTGTCGGCGATGAGCAACCGGATGGAGTTGGTGCCGCAGTCGACGGCGGCGACGCGTGTCATCTGCTCTCGGGGACGGCATCGCAGCAGCCGCCCTCCCACCAGGCGGGCAGCGCCGAAAGTGCTTCGTCCCCCAGCGGATTGACGCCCGGGCCGACCGCCATCGAGTGCGCGACGAGCACGTGCAGGCACTTCACCCGGTCGGGCATCCCGCCGGCGGAGATGCCGTTGATCTCGGGGACGTCACCCAGCTCCGCACGCCGGCGCAGGTAGTCCTCGTGGGCTCCTCGGTACGCCGCAGCCAGCTCCGGGTCGGCCGCCAGCCGATCGGACATGTCACGCATCATGCCCTGCGACTCCAGCGTGCCGATCGCACGCGTCAACCGTGGGCAGGTGGCATAGAAACTGGTGGGGAACGGCGTGCCGTCGGGCAACCGGGGCAGCGTGCGCACGACCGCCGGGCAACCGCAGGGACAGCGTGCCGCAACTTCGACAACTCCGCGCGGCAGCCGGCCGAGCTGTCGCTCGACGACGGCAAGATCTGCGGGATCGACTGGGGGCAAAGGGCTCTCGGCCATCGACGGATCAGTCATCGACGGATCAGTGCTCGCCGGATGCGACGACGGACTTCCAGATGGTGCCGTACCACGTCTGCTTCTCCTGGGACTTCGCCGCTGCCACTCGCTTGGACTTCTCGTCGGTGACGTAGACCGTCAGGGTCTTGCCGGGCTTGGCGAAGCCGAGGCGCTTGCCGGCCTGCGCGGCGACGTAGTCGGGGTCGGCCCACTTGCGCTTGGTCTCCTTGAGCGAGGTGATGTCCTGCTGTTGCGCGGCCACCTGGGCCTGCAGCCGCGACACGTGCTGGCGCTCGGACACATAGGAGCGCACGGTGGGTGCGATCACGACCGCGAGGAAGACGATCAACGCGCCGACGACGGCCAGCCGGCGCATCGAGCGCGGCGAACGCTGCTTGCGCACCGCACGCCCGGCCCCGGTCCGGTCCTTGCCGCCGGACGCCGCCGGCCGACTCGACGCACTGCGCACCGTGGTGCTGCGCGCCGGGCCGGTCCGCCGACGTCCCGTCGCAGGGCGCGACGTCTCGCGTGACCGACCTGTGGTGGTCGTCTTACGCGAATCGCGTGTCACTGGAAGGCCTTTCGTCGCCCTTGAGGTTTAGGCTGCGCTGCCGCTGAGGGTCGCAAGCTCTTTGCGTCGGCACCACATCTCCAACCTCCCGTGCTTGTTGAAACCGGCTCAGGCATTGAAGCGCGGGAACGCACCCGCGCCGGCATAGAGGGCAGCGTCGTCCAACTCTTCCTCGATGCGCAGCAGCTGGTTGTATTTCGCGACGCGGTCGGATCGCGCGGGCGCGCCGGTCTTGATCTGACCACAGTTGGTGGCGACTGCGAGGTCGGCGATCACGGTGTCCTCGGTCTCGCCGGAGCGGTGGCTCATCATGCAGCGGAAACCATTGCTCTGCGCGAGGGACACGGCGTCGAGCGCCTCGGTCAGGGTGCCGATCTGGTTGACCTTGACCAGCAGCGCGTTGGCGTTGCCGCCCTCGATGCCGCGGGACAGCCGGGTCGGGTTGGTGACGAAGAGGTCGTCGCCGACGATCTGGACCTTGTCGCCGAGTTCGTCGGTGAGGGTCTTCCAACCCTCCCAGTCCTCCTCGTCCAGCGGGTCCTCGATCGAGACCAGCGGGTATGACGCCACCAGGTCCGCGTAGTAGGCGGTCATCTCGGTGGCCGACTTCTTCGAGCCCTCGAAGGTGTAGGAACCTTCCTCGAAGAACTCGCTCGCCGCAGCGTCCATCGCGAGCGCGATGTCCTTGCCGGGCGTGTAACCGGCGGCCTTGATGGCGTCGAGGATCAGGTCGAGTGCGGCGCGGTTGGAGTCGAGGTTGGGCGCGAAACCACCCTCGTCCCCGAGGCCGGTCGACAGCCCTCGCTCCTTGAGGACGCCCTTGAGCGAGTGGTAGACCTCGGCGCCCCAGCGGAGTGCCTCGCGGAACGATCCCGCGCCGATCGGGGCGATCATGAACTCCTGGATGTCGACGTTGGAGTCGGCGTGGGCGCCGCCGTTGAGGATGTTCATCATCGGCACGGGCAGCACGTGGGCGTTGGGTCCGCCGACGTAGCGGAACAGTGGCAGGTCGGCCGACTCGGCCGCGGCCTGCGCGACTGCGAGGCTGACACCGAGGATCGCGTTGGCGCCGATGCGGGCCTTGTTGTCGGTGCCGTCCAGGCCGATCATCTCCTGGTCGACGAGGCGCTGCTCGGTCGCGTCATACCCGAGCACGTGCGGTGCGATCTCCTCGCCGACGGCATCGACCGCGTCCTGAACACCCTTGCCGCCGTAGCGCTTCTTGTCACCGTCGCGACGCTCGGCCGCTTCGAACTGGCCGGTGCTGGCACCGGAGGGAACCGCGGCGCGACCCACGGTGCCGTCGTCGAGTGCGACCTCGACCTCGACGGTCGGGTTGCCTCGGGAGTCGAGGATCTCGCGTGCGAGCAGGGCGTCAATCGTGGCCACGTTGGTGAGTCTCCTGGCGCGTCGTCGTGGAGTCCGGCAGGCACAGTGCCCGCGTCGCTGTCTGCGCGACCAGACTATCGCCGAAGCACCGGTCGGTCCGGGAGGACCCGCACGCAGCCCCGCTCCCGCGGTGTGACCGGTCGCTTCAGGCCACCGCGGCGACAGCTCCGATGTCGGCGATCTCGCCGGCGTCCGCGTTGCCGCCGGAGCACACGACGGCGCAACGCCGCGGTCGCTCGGAGTGCTGCACCAGACCTGCGAGCGCGGCGGCCCCGGCACCCTCCGCGAGCGTGTGCGCGGCGGTGCTGAACAACCGCATCGCGTCCAGGATCTGCTCGTCGGACACCAGCAGGAAGTCGTCCATCCGCCCGTGCATCACCGACAGCGGCAACTGCGAACCGCGTGACGTGGCAACGCCGCTGAACCTGGTGTCGCACGCCGCCTGCTCGACCTGACCACTGCGCCAGGAGTTGTATGCCGCCGGCGCCGCCGCGCTCTGCACGCCAATGATCCTGCAGTCGGGCGCCAGCTCGTCACGCACCACACATGCACCGGCAGCGCCGGACCCGCTGCCGACCGGCACGTAGATCGCCTCGAGGTCCGGATGGCGCTGCAACAGCTCCAGATAGATCGTGGCGTGGCCGTGCACGATGGCCGGGTCGTCGCCGGGGCTGACGAAGCGCATCCCGCGCTCGGTCGCCAGTCGTCCGGCGTAGTCGCAGGATTCCCCCATCGTCGCTCCGTGCCGGATCACCTCGGCACCGAGCAGCCGTGTGGCATGCGCCTTCTCCTCGGGCGCGCTCAACGGCATCACGACGATGGTCGGCGCCTGGGCGAGCCGTCCGGCATACGCCAAGCTCTGCGCGTGATTGCCGGTCGACGCGCTGATCAACCCGGCGCGACGCTCCGACTCGGTCAGTCCGGCAGCCAGGGACACTCCACCCCGAACCTTGAACGCCCCTGTCGGCTGGACGTTTTCGTGCTTGACGATCACGTGTGTCCCGACGGCCTCGTCGAGCGCCGGGTAGTTCCAGGACGGCGTCGGCGGCAGCTCGGGCGCGATCACGTCAGCTGCGTGCAGGACTCCGGCGAAGGTCAGTGTCGTCATACCGGCCAGTGTGGGCCGTCGGCATTACATCGGTCCAATAGATCTTTTCTGGCAATATCAACGATGACATCGATATGTTTGCCACATGCTCGACCTCCGCCGCCTGCAGGCGCTCGTCGCCGTCGCGCGCACCGGATCGGTGTCTGCGGCGGCCGATGAGCTGCACTACGGACAACCCACCATCTCCCACCACCTGCGCCGGCTCGAGGCGGAGACCCGAACCGTCCTCCTCCAGCGGGTCGGTCGTGGGGTGCGACTGACTGCGGAAGGTATGGCGCTGGCGCATCGCGCCGAGGAGATCCTGGCGCTCAGCCGGCGTGCCGAGGAGGAGCTGGAGCTGACCGCCGGACTGCGTGCCGGGCGTGTCCGACTCGCGGCGTTCCCATCGGCCGCCGCGACCCTGGTGCCGCCGGCTCTGGCCGCCCTGCGCGAGTCTGCGCCGGGCGTCGCCATCGAGCTCGTCGAGGCCGAGCCGCCCGACGCCATTGAATCGTTGCGCGCCGGACGGGTCGATCTCGCGATCACCTTCACGTATGACGACACCGAGGCCGACCTGCTCAGCGCCGACACCGTCCTGACCGATCACCTCTACCTCGTGGAGCCCGCGGCCGAACGCGCCCGCACGGCCGGACGGGCGTTGCGCGCACATCGCCATACGGCCTGGGTCGCGGGGTGCGAGCGTTGCCGCGCGCAGCTGGTCGAGTTGTGTGCCGCCAGCGGCTACGAGCCGGAGATCAGTTTCGCCACCGACGACTACCTCGCCGTGCAGGCCCTGGTCGCGCAGGGCGCGTTGGTGAGCATCCTGCCCGGGCTGGCACTCGCGGTGCACCAACATCCAGGGGTCCGTGTCACGCGGCTACCGGCCACCCGGCAGGTCCAGGTCGTCACCTATGGCGCACCGCCGCGCCCGCGGACGGTGAACGCGGTGGCCGACGCGATCGTCGTAGCGGCACGGGACGTGTCGCTACCACGGTGAGTTTGCCGAACCTGCCCTCCCGGCCGATAACGACCTGTCAGAATGGCTGCGACTGCGGCGGCAGTCTGCGCCATTCCTGCCTCGCGAACGGCTCATATGCGGCATTCTGTCTCGGTGGGCGTCGATGAAGTCGCCCGCGCCCGACCGGAATGCCGGTCGCTGCGGAGCCGGCGGCAACGTCGGCACAAGATCGTGTGCAGGTCGTCAACGGCGCCGACCGCGCACCACCCGTGAGGCAACGCGGCAACCCCGCTGCCCGCGTCATCGACCTGGAAGAGAATCATCACGATGCCCGAATCACGCCGCGGTGCGACGACGGCTCCCGCGACCGAGATGAAACCGGTCACCCGAACCCTCTGGCCGCCGAGCGACTGGTCGGTACGCCGCAAAGTGGTCGCCTGTCTCGCGTTGCCGCTGGTCTTCGCGACCGTCCTGGTCGGCATACGGGTGGCCGGGGCCTGGTCCGACGCGCAGGCGGCGTCGCAGGCGAAGACCCGCTACCAGGCGCTGGAGCCGGCGATCGATTACCTCGCCAGCAGCCAGGACCTCGCCACGCAACTGGTGAGTCCGAATGCCACCGACAAGACCGTGGGTGCGGCCCGTGCGCAGTTCCAGCAGGCACGGGGGACGCTGCGGTCCGCGATGAAGTCGGCCGACCTGAACGGCCACCAGTCCAGCCTGCTCAACGACGCGGTCAGCACCGGCAAGAACCTCGACACCGCCGCGAACGCCACCTCCGGTTCCACGACGCTCGCGCCGGGGACCATCAGCTCGGACGTGCTGGGCTTCCTGGACGACCTCGACGCTGTGCACCCGGACCCGACGCTGAACGTGCTCCACGACCTGGTCACCGCGCAGAGCCACCTCGCCGACCAGCGGTTGGAGCTGGCTGCCGGGACGGACTTCAGCAACGCGCTGCGCACGCAGTTGGCGGCCGATGTCGGTGGTGAGCGGGACGCGCTCGAGCGTGTGCAGGCCGAGCACCTGCCGGCTGTGGACGTGTCCGGACTGCAGTCGGACACCGTCAGCCGGCTGGCCTTCACGACCGACGGCACCCTGGACCAGGTGATGAGTGTCACCCGTGCGGTGACCAAGTCCTACCAACCGGCATACCAGTCCGCCGCGAGCGAAGCGACGAAGCGGGTCGAGAAGCAGGCCGACGACGCCCGCCGCTCGGCGCTGCTGCAGATCGCGCTCATCCTGGCGCTGCTCAT
Source organism: Flexivirga endophytica (assembly GCF_014640635.1). Lineage (GTDB taxonomy): Bacteria > Actinomycetota > Actinomycetes > Actinomycetales > Dermatophilaceae > Flexivirga > Flexivirga endophytica. Next base: position 83,386 of record NZ_BMHI01000009.1, on the reverse strand, counting down.
TCTGACCGCGCTGGCCGTCTACTTCCTGTCCCGAGCGCTGCTCGTGCGGCCGATCGCCGCCCTGCGGCGCAGCACGATCGACGCCTCCCAGAAGCACCTTCCGGCGGCGATCGAGCGGGTTCGGACCGGTCAGGGCGTCGGCCGGATCCAGAGCGTCGCCCTGAGCAGCCGCGAGGAGACGGGCCAGCTCTCGCGCGCGGTCGACGACATGCAGAACCGGGCGATCCGACTCGCTTCCGAACAGGCGACCCTGCGCCGGCAGATGACCGAGATGTTCGAGACGCTGTCCCGACGCAGCACGTCACTGGTCAATCAGCAGCTCAACCTCCTGGAGCAACTCGAACGCACCGAGGACGACCCGACCCGACTGGACAGCCTCTTCCGGCTGGACCACATGGCCGCCCGGATGCGGCGGAACGGTCAGAGCCTCATGGTGCTCGCGGGCAACGATGCCGGCAGCGGGCGCGCCCGGCCGCTGCCGCTCGCCCAGGTCGTCGGCGCCGCGGTCTCCGAGGTGCAGGACTACCAGCGGGTCAACGTCGGCGGACTACCGGATCACGTCGTCGACAAGGAGGTCGCCACCGACCTCGTCCACCTCATCGCCGAGCTGGTCGACAACGCCCTGGCCTACTCACCGCCGGACTCCCGTGTCGAGATCAGCGGTGCACGAGCCATCGACGGCGGCGTGCTGCTGGAGATCGAGGACCACGGTCTCGGCATCGACAAGGACGAGCTGAAAGAGCTCAACAACGACATCACCGCGGGTGGTCGATTCGGCCTCGGGACCACCCGGCACATGGGTCTGTTCGTGGTCGCCCGGCTCAGTGACGGCCACGGCATCGACGTCCGGCTGCGCTCCCGGCTGCAGCGGGGCACGATCGCCGCCGTGCACGTGCCCGTCCAGGCGCTGACGTCCGAGCTCGCGACCGCCGACGAGGACCGCACCGACGTCTACGCCCGCCCGGAGGCGGATGCCGTGACCGCACCCGCATCGCTGGTGTCCGTGGGGTCGTCCAGCGAGCCGTCGTCCTCGGCCATGGCGGAGTCGTTGGGCGCGTCGGAATCGTCGGCTGCGACGCGGGAGTCGACTGCGGCGGCCGACGCCCGCGATGACGACGTCACCGAGACCACGGAGCTGCCTCGTCGCCGCCCGGGTGCGACCGGCGTGACCTCGTTGAGCGGCACCGCGTCGCTCGGAACCCGAGCGGCGGCGGCAGGGGTCTCTCCGACAGCCGAACGCAACGGCAACTGGGTCTCCCCGATCGGCACCGCGCCGACGGCGGACCCGGAGCGGGCGAGCAACGCCTCGGCGTTCTTCTCCGCCCGCCGGGCCGTCGCAACCGACGATCGCCCGCCGCAGTCGGCCACGACGACCTCCGGTCTGCCGCAACGGCATCCGAGGACCGAGGCCCCGGGAGCAAGTGCCCCGTCGGCGGAGCAGGCAGCCGTGCAGCGGGAGGAGCCGGTGCGCCATACACCTGCACGGCAGGAGGACACTCCGATCTTCCAGCAGATCAGCTCGCGCTGGCTCACTCCGGACGGTGAGCCGTTCGCGACGTGGTCCAGCGGACCGACGGACCAGGCATGGGAGGCCGCGCAGGTGGCGACCGAGGACCACTCGAGCGAGGAAGGCGCACTCCCTCAGCGGCAGCCAGGACGATTCATCGTCCCGGGCAGCGTCGAGCAGTCCGGCACGCGACCGACGCGTGACCCGGAGGAGCTGCGCGCCAAGCTGAGCCGCTACAAGGCGGGCGTCGAACGCGCCCGGCAGAGCACCAACGACAACGACACTGACAACGGATCGAGGCCATGGTGACCGACTACTCCACGACTGCAGGCGACAACGGTCAATACGACTGGCTCGTCACGCGATTCGTGCAGGACACGGCCGGGGTGACCCACGCGGTCCTCGTGTCCGTCGATGGTCTGGTGATCGCCCGCAATGCCGAGTTGCCGGTCGACCGTGCCGAGCAGATGGCTGCGGTGTCGTCCGGCCTGGCAAGTCTCGCAACGGGTGCGGCCGGTCTCTTCGACGGCGGTGCGGTGCTGCAGTCGATCATCGAGATGCAGCACGGCTACGTGCTGTTGATGAGTGTCGGCGACGGCTCACACCTTGCCGTGCTGACCTCCGCGACCGCCGACATCGGCCAGATCGGTTATGAGATGGCGATCATGGTCGAGCGGGTGGGCCGCGCCGTGGATGCGGCGCCGAGAATGTGATGACCGGGCATGACTGACATCGACCCGGACGGCTGGGACGGTTCCGTCGACCAGGACGACGAGCCGGCCGCGAGTGTCGTGCGGCCCTACACGTTGACCGCGGGCCGCACCGCCAGCGCGGTCGACGTGCCGATGGAAGCCAGTGTCGAGCTCACCCAAGCCGGACACGACCGACGGTGGCAGCCACATGATCCGAGCAGTCGGATCGCCAATCTGTGTGCCGCAGAACGCCTTTCGGTCGCCGAGATCGCATCCCGTGCCGGACTCGCGATCGGCGTCGCCCGCGTGCTCGTCGGTGACCTGGTCACCCACGGTTACGTGCAGTTGCAGAACACTCTCACCGACAGCACCTCCAGTGCCGAGCGCATCAACTTGATCGAAAGGACTTTGCGTGGACTCCGCGACCTCTGACCCGAGCCGTCGTACGACGTCGACAAAGATTGTCGTCGCGGGCGGATTCGGTGTCGGTAAGACAACGCTCGTCGGCGCGGTCTCCGAGATCGTCCCGCTCACGACCGAGGCGACCGTGACGCAGCTGTCTGAGGGCACCGACAACCTCACGTCGACGCCGAACAAGAACACCACCACCGTGGCGATGGACTTCGGCCGGATCACCCTGGCCGACGATCTGGTGCTCTACCTCTTCGGGACGCCCGGGCAGCGGCGCTTCTGGTTCATGTGGGACGACCTGGTGCGTGGCGCGATCGGCGCCATCGTGCTGGTCGACACCGCCCGGCTCGGTGACGCGTTCTCCGCGATCGACTACTTCGAGGCCAAAGGGCTGCCGTTCATCGTCGCGGTCAACCAGTTCGACGGCACGCGCGTCCACTCCGAGCAGGAGATCGCCGACGCGCTGGCGATCTCTCCGACCATCCCGTTGATCCGGGTCGACGCCCGCGATCGCGAATCGGCCAAGACTGCGCTGGTGCGCGTGACGGAGTTCGCGCTGCAGCATCATGGCGTTGCTCCGCAGCCGAGCTGAGGCGCGCCTTCTTCGCGACCGTCGTCCTCAAATCACGCCACTCGCGGGCATGACCGCATCTTGAGGGCGACCGTTGCCACTTATGCACCGGATGCGGGCCATTGCGCCACTCCAACCGGCGACCGTTGCCACTTATGGACGGACTAGTCGACGGCACGCATCGCGTCGACCAGCGGCGACGGGCCGGAGTCGGTTTCGATCCCGTCGGCCGCACCGCCGCGGTCGGCACTGCTGCGGTGTGCGCTGACCTTGAACTTCCCCACGATGCGCGAGATCCGCAACTCGATCCCGACGATCTTCTCGAGCTGGCCGGCGACATAGTCGGCCGGCGCCTGGCCCATGTGCCACGCGTCGGCACGCCCGTGCTCCATCACGCCGGTGAGCTTCGCGACGGCTCCCCTGGTCCACCGCAGGTCATCGTGTATGACGAGCTCGCCATACACGTGCGCCACCAAGTAGTTCCAGGTCGGCACGACCTGGTGGTGCTCCTGCTTGGACGGGTACCACGTCGGTGAGACGTAGTGGTGGGCCCCGCTGAACACCACGAGAGTCTCCCCCTCGTGGTTGCCCTCGCGCCATACGTCGTTGGCGCGTGCGACGTGCCCGATGAGCTTCTCTCCGTCCGCACCACTCTCCAGCAACAGCGGAATGTGGTTGGCGACGAGCGCTGTTCCGTCCGTGGTGATCAACGTTGCGAACGGGTTGACGGCGATCAGCTCTGCAACGTCGGCCGCGGAGGTCGCCTCGTCATGGGCGGGCAGATAGACCATGGCGCCCATCATCGCACCGGGCCAGTGCGCGCCGAGTCATCGATGGGCGGCGCGGGCCGTGTCCAGATCGGCACGGGTGAACACCGACCGCACTTCGATGGCGGCGTCGTCCAGGCCGGTCGCCTCCGGCGGGCGCCGATCGATCGCACAGACCACCAGCTCGACACGAGCACCGAGCTCGCGCAGCGCATTCGCGGCCGCGATGACGGCACCGCCAGTGGTGATCACGTCCTCGACCAGGACGACGTGCCGGCCCTCGACCGCGCCGCCTTCGGCGAGCTTGCGAGTGCCGTAGCCCTTAGCCTTCTTGCGCACGAAAACCGTTGGCAGATCTGCGATCTGGCCGAGCACGGCGGCGATCGGCACACCACCGAGCTCCAGACCGCCGAGCACGAGGGTGTCAGCGGGCAGCAGTGGCTGCATCTCCTCGGCGACCCGACGGATCAGTTGCGGGTCGCCCTCGAAGAGGTATTTGTCGAAGTATTCGTCGGCCACCTGGCCCGACCGCAGGGTGAATTCCCCGTGCAGCCGGCACCGTGCGTCGATCGCCGACGCGAGCGCGGAGTTCGTCATACCCGGCAGCCTGCCATGCCGTGCGGCGGTTACTCCGCCGGCGGGCGAGCGAGGTCACGCAGCGTCGCGCGCAGCACCGCGTCGGCCGAGGAGCCGGCAGCACGGGCCTCCGCGACCAACGCCAGCAGTCGTCCGCCGAGGTCGGCCTTGTCGTCGGTGCCGTCTCCAAACGACAGGTGTATGCCGCGCCGGTGCGCCCGGGTGAGAAGCTTCTCCGCGATCAGCAGCGGCGACAGCGAAGCGGGGATGCCGGCCAGCAGGTCGTCCTCGTCGCGATCGGTCTTCTCGGCGGCCTTGATCTGCTCCCAGGACTGCTCGACCTCCTCCGGCGTGCTCGCCGCACCGTCGGCGAACACGTGCGGGTGCCGTCGAATCAGCTTCTCCACCAAACCTGCTGCGACGTCGTCGATGTCGTAGCCGGGATCCTCGTCGGCGGCGATGCGGGCGTGGAAGAGCACCTGCAGCAACACGTCGCCGAGCTCCTCCGCGATGTGCTCTGCGTCGTCGGTCTCGATCGCCTCGACCGTCTCGTGGGCCTCCTCGAGGAGGTATTTGGCCAGCGACCGGTGGGTCTGCTCGGCGTCCCACGGGCAGCCGCCGGGAGACCGCAGCGCGTCCATCACGGCGACCGCGTCCAGTAGGCGTGCGCCCGGCAGGTCCCAGGAGCCGACGAGCACCTCGATCTGCGGCGGCTCGTCCAGCCGGGTGAGTTCTTCGGCGAGCGCGTCGGTGAGGCCGGGGTCGGCGTCCGGTGAGCCGACCCACAGCACGGAACCGGACGCCGCTGACCCGACCAGCGTCCGCGCCGCGGCAGCGGCCGAGTCGAACGGCATTGCGGTGACCTCGATGCCGGACGCTGCTATCGCGGCCGGCAAGGGGTCCTCGATGTCGGCGGCCAGCACCCGGTCAGCGTGTTCCAGGGCCGTCCAGGCGTCCCGGGACATCAGCCCGGCCGGCATCCGAGGGCTGGTGACCAGGACCGTCAGCAACGCGGCGGTGTCACTCACCCTTGGGCTTGACCCCGGGCCGCAGCGGCGGATGGGGTCGGCTTCTCGCTGATCCACGGGTGCGATCCCGCGACGATCCCCTTGCCCTTCTCCCAGGCGCCGTAGCGGGGATTGAGCGTGACGTCGCTCTTCTTGGTCAGCGCCTGCAGGCTCTGATTGGTGATGTCGCCGTTGTTGGCCATGCTGCTGATCAGGGCGTCGATGCGCAGCGCCTCGAGCGCGGTGTCGGAGAGCTTGACCTTCGGTTTCTGGGCCTGGATCTGGCTGTCGCTGATCGGGGTCTGGCCCTTCTTGGCGGCATACTTCTCGATCTGCGGGCCGATCGCCAGCCGGCCGGCCACGACGCCCGGCTCGATCGGCGCACCGACGAAGGCCGAGATGTCCTTGGTCGCGGTCTGCAACTGCGTGTTGCTGACCGTCTTGCCGTCATAGGTCAGGGCCGTTTTGCCGTTGTGCATCACACCGCCACTGCCACACCCTGCCAGCGCGAGGGTGCACAGCGATGCTGCTGCACCCAGGGCGAATCGACCGTGACTGAGGCTCGGCATGCGGGTTGGCCTTTCTCCTGTACGAAGTCTGTGGGGCGTGGAGCGACGCCACACCAGATGCATCATGCCAGCCCGCTCTGTGCCGGGCGATGCCCGGTCATGATGCCGCGCCGGCGGCGGCGCCGATGTCGTCCAGCAGCACTGCCTTGATCAGTTGCGCGGCCCAGCGCAACACCTCGGTGTTGCGCAGCGGCTTGCCGCCGACGGGCGCGGTCTTGGGCTGCGGGACGAGGATCTGATGGACACCGGGCTTGACCATCGTGCCCTTGTAGATCCGCTCCAGCCGCAACTGCTGACTCTCGCGCAGGTCGACCGGTCCGAAGCGGATCATCCGGCCCTGGACCGCGATGTCGCCGATGCCGGCCTGCCGCGCGATGACTCGCAGTCGCGCGACCTCGAAGAGGTGCTGCACGGGCTCGGGCGGTGCGCCATACCGATCGCGCAGCTCGGCCTCGATCTCGCCGAGCCCGGCCTCGTCCTCGACCGTCGCCAGCTTCTTGTATGCCTCGAGTCGCAGCCGCTCCCCCGGCACGTAATCGTGCGGCAGGTGCGCGTCGACCGGCAGCTCGATCTTGACCTCGGTCGGCGCGGTCGAGGTGCCGTCGCCGCGGAAGTCGGCGACCGCCTCGCCGACCATGCGGACGTAGAGGTCGAAACCGACGCCTGCGATGTGACCGGACTGCTCGCCACCGAGCAGGTTGCCGGCGCCGCGGATCTCCAGGTCCTTCATCGCCACCTGCATGCCGGCGCCGAGGTCGGTGTGGCTGGCGATCGTCTGCAACCGGTCGTGTGCCGTGTCGGTCAGTGGCGTCTCCGGCGGGAACAGGAAGTAGGAGTAGGCCCGCTCGCGGCCACGTCCCACGCGGCCGCGCAACTGGTGCAGCTGGGAGAGGCCGAGCCGGTCGGCTCGGTCGACGATGAGGGTGTTGGCGTTGGAGATGTCGAGACCGGTCTCGATGATCGTCGTGCAGACCAGCACGTCGGACTCGCGGTCCCAGAACGACGTGACGACGTCCTCCAGCCGGTGCTCGGACATCTTGCCGTGCGCGGTCGCGACCCGCGCCTCGGGCACGAGCTCCCGCAGGCGCGACGCGACCTTCTCGATGCTGCTGACCTTGTTGTGCACGAAGAAGACCTGACCCTCGCGCATCAGCTCACGGCGTATGGCGGCACCGATCTGCTTCTCCTCGTAGCCGCCCACGAAGGTGAGCACGGGGTGCCGCTCCTCCGGTGGTGTGGCCAGGGTGGACATCTCGCGGATGCCGGTCACGGCCATCTCCAGGGTGCGCGGGATCGGCGTCGCGGACATTGCGAGCACGTCGACCGCGGTGCGCATCTGCTTGAGCTGCTCCTTGTGCTCGACACCGAAGCGCTGCTCCTCATCGATGACGGCGAGCCCGAGGTCCTTGAACTTCACCTCGTTGCCCAGCAGCCGGTGCGTGCCGATGACCAGATCGACTGCACCGGAACGCAATCCGTCGATCACCTCGCGGGCCTCGCTGTCGCTCTGGAATCGCGACAGCGCCTTCACGACCACCGGGAAACCGGCATAGCGCTCGGTGAAGGTCTGGTGGTGCTGCTTGACCAGCAGCGTCGTCGGCACCAGCACGGCGACCTGCTTGCCGTCCTGGATCGCCTTGAACGCCGCGCGGATCGCGATCTCGGTCTTGCCGTAGCCGACGTCGCCGCAGATGAGTCGGTCCATCGGCACGGACTTCTCCATGTCGGCCTTGACCTCGTCGATGCTGCTGGCCTGATCGGGGGTCTCGACGAACGCGAAGGCGTCCTCGAGCTCGCGCTGCCACGGGGTGTCCGGTCCGAACGCGTGTCCCTCGGTCGCCATCCGGGCGGAGTAGAGCTGGATGAGCTCCGCGGCGATCTGTCGCACATGCCGGCGGGCACGGGATTTGGTTGTCTGCCAGTCGGATCCGCCCATCTTGTTGAGCGACGGCTGCTCACCACCGACATACCGGGTGACCTGGTCCAGCTGGTCGGTCGGCACGTAGAGCTGGTCGGCGGGCTGGCCCTTCTTGGCCGGCGCGTAGTCGATCACCAGGTACTCGCGGGTGGCTCCGCCGACGGTGCGCTGCATCATCTTGGCGAAGCGCCCGACCCCGTGCTGTTCGTGCACCACGAAGTCGCCCGGGTGCAACTGCAACGGGTCGACGACGTTGCGCCGCCGGGACGGCATCTTGCGCATGTCCTTGGTGCTGCCGCCACTGTGCGTCGACGAGCCGGTCAGGTCGCTCTCGGTGAGGAGGACGAAATTGCTTGATTCGAGGGTGAATCCATGGCCCAGGACACCGGTTGCGAGCTCGACGGCACCGGCGTCGAGGCGCTCGATGCGTCGCGATGCCACGTCGTGGTCACGCAGCACCTCGCCAATGCGGTGCCCGAGACCGGGGCCCTCGGTGACGATGAGGACGCGCTTGCCGTCGCGCGTCCAATCGCGGATGTCACCGACCGCCTCCTCGGTGTTGCCGCGGTAGAGCGGTACCTCGGCCGTGCCGATGGTGACCTGCTCGCCGGCGAGGGTGTCGTCCTCCTGGAACTGCGCGAGCTCGGTGTCACTGGCGAATGACGAGAACGCCCACCAGGCAAGGTCGTTGGACAGGGCGTGGTCGCGCAGCTCGGCCAGCGACCAGTACGACGCGGTGCCGAGCACCGACTGCAGGTCGACCGGCACGGCGTTGCCGGCCGCGGCGTTGGCCCAGCTGGCGCCGAGGAATTCCGCACTGGTCGCGACCAGGTCGTGTGCGCGGGTCCGCACCCGCTCCGGGTCGCAGACCAGCACGTGCGTGCCGTCGGGCATGACGTCCAGCAGCGTCTCCATGCCGCCCGCGGTGCCACCGGCCAGCAGGATCGGCGCCAGTGATTCCATGCCCTCGACCGCGATGCCTTCGGCCACCTTCAGCAGCATGTCCTGCACACCCGGCAGTTGCGTGGCCAGCGTGGCCGCGCGCTGCCGGACGTCCTCGGTGAGCAGCAACTCGCGGCACGGCGGCGCCCACAGCCCGTGCTCGGCGACCTCCAGGCTGCGCTGGTCGGCCACCTTGAACCAGCGGATCTCCTCGACGGTGTCGCCCCAGAAGTCGACCCGGACCGGGTGCTCCTCGGTGGGCGGGAAAACATCGAGAATGCCTCCGCGTACGGCGAATTCGCCACGTCGCTCGACCAGATCGGTGCGGGTGTATGCCGCCGCGGCAAGCGCTTCGACCACGTCCGGCAGCGCCGCCTCCTCGCCGACACGCAGCGACACCGGGCTGAGATCGCCCAGTCCTTTGGCGATGGGCTGCATGAGTGCGCGGACGCTGGCGATGACGACACCGATCTCGCCATACGTCTCGTCGGCGGTGTCGGGGTGCGCCAGCCTGCGCAGCACGGCCAACCGGCGGCCGACCGTATCGCTGCGCGGGCTGAGCCGCTCGTGCGGCAAGGTCTCCCAGCTGGGGAACTCCACGACGCGCTCGGCCGGTAGGAAGCCGCGGAGGCACGCGGCCAGATCCTGCGCCTCACGTCCGGTCGCGGTCACCGCCAGGACCGTGCGTGCCTGCCGCCCCTTCGCCCCCTGCGCCACCAGTGAGGTGATCGGGCCACGGACACCGGGCGCACACGCGATGTCGACGACGTTTGCCGTGCCGACGTGCGACATCAGCCGCGCGACGGCTTCGTCGCGCGCCAGCAGATCGAGCACGGGTTGCAGGCTCACGGGTGAGCAGCTCCTTCACACATCGCACCTGCAGCCGCAGACACGCAAAAGGGCCCCGTTCGCGGGCGAGACGGGGTTGACGTGGTCAATTCTAATGCGCTCCGGTGTCACTCCCAGACGACGGCGTGCTCCGCGAAGCCCTCCCGGCTCTGCACCGGCACGACGCAGAAGATCAGCCCGCCGGGGTCGGTGAGGATCGCGTAGTGCTCCTCGTCGTGGCGCTCGGCGACCGTCGCGCCGGCGGCGACCAGCCGGTCGACTTCTGCGTCGACGTCATCGGTCTCGATGTCGAGGTGCACGCGTGGCCGCCCGTCGTCCAAGCGTTGCATGGCGATCATGACGCCGCCGGGCAAACTGTCCAAGCCCTCGAAACGATCCTCCGGCGTCGTGCTGCCGGTCGCCTCCCGATCACTTCCCCGCGCGGTGGTCCAGAAGGCGGCCGCGGCGGCATACGACTCCGGCGGATGGTCGATGAGGACGACTCCGATGCGGCTGCGATGCATGGGACTGACGCTACCGTCGCCCACCGATCGTTGACAGCGGTTCTGCTCAGCGGGCGTGGATGACGTTCTGCGCGTCGGTCAGACCCTTGGTGAGCAGCAGTTCCACGGCCTCGACCGTGTCTGGGACCAGGAAGTCCAGTTCCTTGCGCTCGGTGCCGTTGAAGTCCCTCAGCACGTATGACGCGGCGTCCATCCGCCCCGGCGGACGACCGATGCCGACCCGCACCCGCAGGTAGTCCTTGCTGCCGGTCGACTTGCTGATCGACCTGAGCCCGTTGTGGCCGCCCTCGCCGCCGCCACGCTTGAGCCGCAGCGTCGCGAAGTCGATGTCGAGCTCGTCGTGGATCACGATCAGGTGCTCGAGTGGCACCTTGAAGAAGCGCATCAGCCCGGCGACCGGTCCACCGGACTCGTTCATGTAGCTCGTGGGTATGGCGATGATCGCCGCCTGGCCGGCCACCCGGACCTGTGCCGCGAGCGCACCGGCCTTGTGCGCGCGCAGGGAGGCCCCGGCGTCGGCCGCCATACGCTCGACCACCATGGCTCCGACGTTGTGTCGGTTGCCGGCGTATTTGGGGCCGGGGTTGCCGAGACCGACGATCAACCAGGGTGCTTCGTCAGTCACGTGGATCCCAATCAGCTCGCGGAAACGCTTTGAAGATAACGCATTCCGGACCGCGCTCCGGAGCCTGGTGGAACATCTGGGGAAGAGAGTCGGGGTCCCCGCGAAGTATCGGAGGAGCGAGTCGGGGTCCCCGCGAGGTATCGGAGGAGCGAGTCGGGGTCCCCGCGAAGTATCGGAGGAGCGAGTCGGGGTCCCCGCGAAGTATCGGAGGAGCGAAGCGGGGGAGAACTTCGTGGGGTGACGCAGCGGGGGAGAACTTCGTGGGGTGACGCAGCGGGGGAGAACTTCGTGGGGTGACAAATGCGGCCCCGATCCATCTCGGACCGGGGCCGCATCGACTTCGTGGAAGTGCCTCAGGCCTTGTCGCCCTCGTCCTCGGAGTCGCCCTCGGAGGCCTCGGCGGCCTCGTCCTCGGACTCGTCCTTCTCGATGCCGGCCTCGTCCTCTGCCTCAGCCAGCTCCTCCTCGAGCTCCTCGGCGGAGATCTGCTGGCTGACATTGACGACGAGCAACTCCTCGTCGGAGACCAGCGAGACGCCCTCGGGCAGCTCGACGTCCTTGGCCAGGACCTGGCTGCCGGCCTCGAGGCCCTCGACCGAGACGGTGAAGGACTCGGGGATGGCGATGACGTCGGCCTCGACGGTCAGCGAGCTGTTCTCGACGACGACGTTGGTCTCCGGTGCGGCTTCGCCCTCGACGTGCACGCCGACGTCGACGGTGACCTTCTCGCCGCGCTTCACGATGACCAGGTCGATGTGCTCGATGACCGGCTTGATGGCGTCACGCTGGACGTCCTTGGCCAGGGCCAGCTCCTGCTTGCCGTCGAAGTTCAGCGTGAGGATCGCGTTGGCGTGCTTGAGCGCGAGCATCGACTCGTGGCCGGGGAGGGTCAGGTGCACCGGCTCGGTGCCGTGGCCGTAGAGCACGGCCGGAATCTTGTGGTCACGACGGATGCGGCGGGCCGCACCCTTGCCGAACTCGGTACGGACTTCGGCGTCCAGACGGATCTCTTTCAGAGCCATGAGTTTCCTCGCTTCGTCGAGCAGCAGTTGATGGATGTGGCTGCCTCGACGCGGGACGCGGCGCGAGCGGTGAGTGACCGGGGTCGGTGCGCGCGGAAGCGGCATACGGAAATGCTCGCGGTGCACACCTTGTCGATCACGGACGACCGATCGTGAATCGTCCCTCGCCGAGGCTGGCGGCACACATCGTATGCCGCAGGACGGCGCCGCCCCAAATCGGGCGCTACACGCCGCCCGAGGTCAGGGGGTGAACATGGAGGTGACCGAGCCGTCCTCGAAGACCTCGCGAATGGCCTTGCCCAGCAACGGTGCGATCGACAGCGGGGTGAGCTTGTCGAACTGCTTCTGCGGTGTGATCGGCAGGGTGTCGGTCACGATCACCTCGCGGGCCACCGAGTCCTGCAGTCGCTGCACTGCCGGGTCGGAGAAGATCGCGTGCGTGGCGGCGATGACGACACTCGCCGCCCCGTCCGCCATCAGCGCGTCGGCGGCGTGGCAGATCGTGCCGCCGGAATCGATCATGTCGTCGACCAGGATGCAGGTGCGGCCCTCGACGTGGCCGATGACGCGGTTGGCGACGCTGGCGTTCGAGCGGGTGACGTCTCGCGTCTTGTGTATGAAGGCCAGCGGGGCGCCGTCGAGGCGCTTGGACCACTGCTCGGCGACCTTGATGCGGCCGGCGTCCGGCGAGACGACGGTGAGTTCCTCGGCGCCGTAGTTGTCCTTGACGTAGCCGGTCAGGATCGGCAGTGCCTGCAGATGATCGACCGGACCGTCGAAGAAGCCTTGGATCTGGTCGGTGTGCAGGTCGACCGTCATCAACCGGTCGGCGCCGGCGGTCTTGAACATGTCGGCCATCAGCCGGGCGCTGATCGGCTCGCGACCGCGCGACTTCTTGTCCTGTCGGGCGTAGCCGTAGAAGGGCGTCACGACGGTGATGCGCTTGGCGCTGGCGCGCTTCAGCGCGTCGACCATGAGCAGGTGCTCCATGATCCACTTGTTGATCGGCGCGGTGTGGCTCTGGAGGACGAAGGCGTCGCAGCCGCGTACGGATTCGTCGAATCGCACGTACATCTCGGTGTTCGCGAAGTCGCGCAACTCGGTCGGCACCAGCTGGGTGCCGAGGTCTTCAGCGACCGATTCGGCCAACTCCTGGTGCGCGCGACCGGAGAAGACCATCAGGTTCTTCTCCGTGGTGCGCTTCATGCCTGTGCTCATTGGTTGGAAGAACCTTCCTGCTGTGCCCGATGTGCTGCATCCGCGGATGCGGTGCCTTCGCGCTTGCGGCCGACCCAGCCGGCGACGTTGCGCTGCTCCGCGCGCGAGATCCCCAACTCCCCCGGGGCGACGTCCTTGATGACGGTCGAGCCGGCTGCGACATACGCACCGTCGGCGATGTGCACCGGCGCGACGATCACCGAGTTGCTGCCGACGAAGCTGTGCTTGCCGATGGTCGTGCGGCTCTTGGCCACGCCGTCGTAGTTGGCGAAGATCGTGCCCGCCCCGATGTTGCTGCCCTCGCCTATCGTGGCGTCGCCGCAGTAGGTCAGGTGCGGCACCTTCGCACCGTCGCCGATCTGGGCGTTCTTGGTCTCGACGAAGCCGCCGATCTTGCCTCCGCGGCCGAGTTCGGTGCCCGGGCGCAGGTAGGAGAACGGACCGACCGTCGCCTCGTCACCGATCAGCGCCAGCTGCGCCACAGTGCGAATGACGCTCGCACCGTCGCGCACCTCGGTGTCGGTCAGCGTGGTGTCGGGGCCGATGGTGCAGTCGGCGCCGATGGACGTGGCGCCGTGCAGCTGACACCCCGGATGTATGACGGTGTCCTGACCGACGCTCACACCGACGTCCACCCAGGTGGTGTCGGGGTCGATGACGATCGCGCCGCTCTCGCGCATCAGCGCGTCCAGGGTGCGACGGTTGAGTTCCTTGCCGAGTCGGGCGAGCTGTGCCTTGTCGTTGACGCCCTCGGTCTGCCACAGGTCCCCTAGCACGTGGCCGCTGACCCGCAGTCCGCGACGAACCGCGATCTCGACGACGTCGGTGAGGTACTTCTCGCCGGCCTCCGCGTGCACGCCGACCTCGGCGAGCGCGTCGCGCAGCACCGCAGCGTCGAAAGCGAAGATGCCAGAGTTGAATTCGCCGATCTTCCGCTGCTCGGGGGTGGCCTGCTTGTGCTCGACGATGGCCTGCACACTGCCCTGCTCGTCCCGCACGATCCGTCCGTAACCGGCTGCGTCCGGAAGGACACCCGTCAGCACGGTGACCGCGCAGGCCGCGCGCTCGTGCTCCTCAGTCAGCTGCTGGAGGGTCTCGGCGGTCAGTAGCGGGGTGTCGCCGGTGGTGACCAGGACGGTGCCGGACAGGTCCTCCGGCAGGGCGAGCAGTCCGCACTCGGCCGCACGGCCGGTGCCGTAGACGTCGTCCTGCTCGGCGACGACGATGTCCTCGGAGACCTCCCGCGCGGCGGCAGCGACGGACTCCTTTTGAGCGCGGACCACGACGGCGACATACTGCGCGCCGGTGCCGACGGCCGCACTCACCGAGTGCCCGACGAGGGTTCGACCGCCGATGGCGTGCAGTGCTTTGTTGCGGCGCGACTTCATCCGGGTGCCGTCCCCTGCGGACAGGACGATGACGGCTGCGGGTGTTGCGGTCACGGGATTCGACTCCTGATGGCGCGGGATGGCGGGACCGTGGTGCGCGTGCGGACCCGCGGCGATGTTACCGGTCTGTCGGTGGTGCTCCGGTCGTCGGCTCCGGCGTCGGGACTCAGGGCATGCCCTCCGACCGGCGGCGCTGCAGTGCGCGGCGCTCGGCGGAGTTGCCGGTCAGTCCGATGGCGCGTTCGTATGACGCGTCGGCCTCCGCCATACGGCCGAGCAGTGTCAGCAGCCTCGCGCGGGCGGCGTGGAAGACGGCATACCGCTGCATCGTGCGGTCGTCCGCAAGCGGCTCGAGCGCCGCCAGTCCGGCTACGGCGCCGTCGCGCTCACCGATCGCGATCGCCCGGTGCAGTGCGACGACCGGGCTGCGGTCTCTCGCGGCCAACTGGTCATGGAGGGCGACGATCTGCGACCAGTCCGTCTCGGTGAAGGCCGGCGCGTCCGTGTGCACGGCCGCGATCGCCGCCTGGATCTGATAGCTGCCGGGGTGATTGCGCCGCAGACAGGCTCGGACGAGGTCGTGTCCCTCGGCGATGAGGTCCTGGTCCCACAACGCTCGGTCCTGCTGGTCGAGAGGGACGAGCTCGCCGGCCTCGTCCAGCCGCGCGGGCCGGCGCGCGTGGGTCAGCAACAGGAGCGCGAGAAGGCCGGTCACTTCCGGTTCGTCCGGCATCAATTCGCGCAGCAGCCGCGCCAGCCGGATCGCCTCGGCCGCAAGGCCGTCGCGCATGGCTTCGTCGCCGGCTGTCGCGAGATGCGCTTCGGTGAAGATCAGGTAGACCGCCCGCAGCACACCGTCCAGCCGGTCGGGCAGCTCGGCGTCGTCCGGGATGCGGAACGGGATGCGCGCGTCGCGAATCTTGGCTTTGGCTCTGACGATTCGCTGTGCGATGGTCGGTTCTGACGTGATGAAGGAGCGCGCGATCTCGGCGGTGCTGAGGCCGCCGAGAATGCGCAGGGTCAGCGCCGTCTGCGCTGCGGGCGCGAGCGCGGGGTGGCAGCAGGTGAAGAACATCCGCAGTCGGTCGTCACGCACGGCGTGCACCTCCTCCGGCTCGGGTTGCTGTTGTTCGATCAGCTGCTGGGCGGCCGATTCCTTGTCGTCCCGCTTCTGTTCGCGCCGAATCCGATCGATCGCCTGCCGTCGGGCGGTGGTGATGATCCAGCCTGCGGGGCTCGGTGGCGCTCCGTCCTGCGGCCACCGCTGTATGGCGATCTCGAACGCCGCCTGCACGGCGTCCTCGGCGAGGTCGATGTCGCCGAGGACGCCGGTCAGCACGGACACCGCGCGGCCGTATTCGCTGCGGAAGACAGCACCGACGTTTACCCCACCAGAGTCGGGAGTCATGCCCTCGGCATACCGGCGATGAACGGCGCGACCTCCGTCGCCAGGCCGGTGGCTTCGACATACCGACGGGCCCAACGCAACGCTTCGTCGAGGTCCTCGACATCGATGATCGTCACGCCGCCGACGAATTCGGCACCTTCGGCGAACGGTCCGTCGGTGACCACGGGGCCGCTGTCGCCGGGGCGCACCATCGACGCGGTCTCGGGCTGGTGCAGTCCCCCGCCGAAGACCCACGAATCCTGTGCCGCCAGCTCCTGTTGTATGGCGCCGAGCTTCTCCATCACCGGTCCGAGGACGGACTGGTCCGGCACTTCGCCAACGGGCTGGATCATCTTGAGCAGGTACTGAGCCATGGCGTTCTCCTTGGGTTCGTACGCCGACCTCGTGCCAGCGTCTCACCAACTACACGAACGGCGGGTGAGCGAATCGACATCGGCCGCAACGTTGTTATTCGCACGTTGTCGCGTGGGTCATGGCAGTCAGCCGAGGCGTCCAATCGCCGTCTCGACAACGGCCTCGACCCGGGGGGTCATGCCGGGCAGGTCGACGGGCCGGCAGCCGGCGACCTGTCGTTGGATCCACTTCGACTGGTCGTCGCTGTGGTGGAGCAGCGCATACAGATCCCACCAGGGATCGAGGCTCACTCCGGCGACCGATTCGTAGCGCGCCCGAAGCTGCTCCGCCCACTCGGGCGAGTAGAGCGCAGCCAGGTATAGCCGGCAGAGGCCGACGTCGATCGCGCGCGACCCTCGATGGACTCCGTTCCAATCGATCAGGCCGGTGATCTTCCCGCGCGACCACAGCATGTTGACCGGCAGGAAGTCGCCGTGCAGGAAGGCGGCGGTGTCGGTCGGTGGCGTGGACGCGATGACGTCGAACGCTGCCTTCCAGACAGCCGGCTTTCGTGCACCGGACGGCACCTGTAGCGCCCCCATTGGGGCGATCCAAGAATCCGTCCAGGGCCTGAACGTCTTCGCGGGTAGATCGAGGGAATGGAGCAACACGGCGAGTTCCGCGATCCTCGTCATCCACGAGCTCGTTTTGGTCGGGTTGAGGTCGACGTGACCGGGCAACCGGGTCATCAGCAGCGAGGGCTCGCCCTCGGTCGAGGCCCCTGAAACGTCGGCACTCAAGATGCTCGGGACCGGAAGCCCACTGCCCGCCACCAGTTCGAGGTTGGCGATCTCCTTCCGCAAAGTCCCTTCCAGGCAGAGCCCCTTCGGGTACTGCCGCAGCACGACGAACGTTCGCACTCCACGTCGCTCGACGGTCACCCGATGTATGGCGGAAGAGACGCCTCCGGTCATTCGGCGACACCCAACGACGCGGCTGCCGCGGCCCATCGACGTCGCAACCCAGGCGAGTGTCGCCGGCGACGGTCGGCGCTTCGTGAACGCGCCTTCTCTCCAGTCGTCGTCGGACATGACTGCGAGCCTATTCGTCGGGGCAATCGGCAATGCTGGCTTTCGCGCTCCTTCAGTGCCCGTGCGATACCGCAATCAGGTTGGTTCTCAGCGTGGTTCACACGGATACGGCACAGTGACGCAGATGATTCAGCTCGAAACCGTCACCGATGCCAACTGGCGCGAAGGACTCAACGTGAGAGCTACCGCGCCACAGGCGCGGTACGTGGCCGGCTACGAGCCCGTCCTGCTCGTGATACTGGCCAAGTCGGCTGTGCGTGCCGGCGGCGTCGACTGGTGGCCGTTCCTCATTCGCGAAGGGGTGCAGGTCGTCGGGGTGGTAACTGTCGCCGATCGGCGTTCACACGATGGATCGCTGGGAATCTTTCATCTCCTGATCGACCGACATCATCAGCGGCAGGGTCTCGGCCGAGCAACTGTGCGCCGCCTTGTCGAACTCGGCCGGCACGATCAGCGCTGCCGGGCGCTGCGTCTCACTGTCGATCCCGACAACGCATCTGCGATCGCGCTCTACGAGTCCGCGGGCTTCACAGTGATGGGAACCAACAACGACGGGGAGCTCCAGATGACTCTTCCGCTGTAAAGGCCGCCGCACCTGGCTGGCTTCGGACGTCGGGCCGTGCGCTGCATCACGGCTTCCCGATCTCGGAACCCCGTATGAGAACGTCCCGAAGTTTGTTCGATTCATGTCTGGCGATCGACGGTGCCGCGCGGTATCCTGTAGGTAAGCGAAAATGCTTACAGGGGAAGGGGATTCACGTCATGATCGGTGATCAATCCGTGCTGGATGGTGTCCCGGTCGCGGAGCCGGGGCGGGGGCCGGAAGTGCTTGCCGGGTTGCAGGCGGCGGAGCAGTTGTTGGACGAGGTTCCCGGCGCGGTGCACCAACTGGGCCAGGAGCAGGAGGCCGAGTTGGTGTCGGTGTTGTTGCGGTTGCTGGGCCGGTCCGCGCAGGTCGTGACGTTGGTGGCTTCGGATGCGGTGACTCGTGGCGTGCTGGTTGGTTCCGATGCTGCGACTACGGCGCAGTGGTTGGGCGGGCAGGTCCGCGATGTCCCGGTGGAACCGCGGACGCTGCGGGTGGTGGCGTCGGTGGCTGATGCGTGCCGGGACCGGAAGAACGCGGTCATCACGGCCGCGTTGCGGGACGGTTCGTGTTCGGTGGAATCGGCACGGACCGCGCTGACGCAGGCGGACAAGGTGGCACCGGTGATTCCGACCGCGGAGCGTGAGGAGATCTTGGGCTGGTACCTGCAGCTCGACCCGGCCCTCAGGTGTGCGGGGTTGACGCAGTTGACGCGGCAGATCATCGCTCGGTTCGACCCCGACAAACTCTCCCAGGGCGATGAGAAGTTGGAGCGGACCGAGTCGTTGACCTGGTCGACGACCCCGACGGGGATGACGCGGTTGGTGGCGGAGTTGTCGCCGGCGAACGCGGCGATCCTCAAAGACGCGATCAACGCCAAGTCCGCACCCGACCCCGCGAAACTTGCTGACAACACTCACGACACGACCGACGAGCAGACCGACAACGACACCAGCACAGCTCGGGCTACCGACCCTGACGACATTGGTAAGGCTGGCCGCGGCACAGGGTCGGGTGCAGCATTCGGCCTCAGTCCCGACAACACGGCCGAGAGCTCTGAATCCGTGCGCGATGAGCGGTCGCCCGGCAAGCGACGCCTGGACGCCCTACTTGATTTGGTTGGTGCCGGCGCCCGCGCGGCGACCGGGGAAGGCACCCAATCCAGTGCGGCGACCGTGTTGCTGACGATGGGCCTGGAAACCCTCACCAAGGGTGTGGGTGCGGCGTCCACGACCACCGGTGACACGGTCGACGCGGGTGCTGCTCGCCGGTTCGCGTGCACGGCGGATCTGATCCCGGCCGTGCTCGGCGGACCCAGCGCACCGTTGGATGTGGGCCGGCGAGAACGGTTGGCTACCAAAGCGATCCGGGCCGCGGTCATCCTGCGTGATGGTGGGTGCAGCTTCCCTGGTTGTGGCCGGCCACCGGGTTTCTGCGAAGTGCACCATGTCCGACCGTGGTGGGCAGGCGGCGAAACCTCCCTCACCAACTCGGCCATGCTCTGCGGCCGACACCACCAAACCGTGCACCGCAAGGGCTACACCGCCGACATACAACCCGACCACGTGCACTGGGACCTCACACCCGGACTGATGGCAGGCCACCAGACCGCAGCAGCCTGAGCCCAGCCTCGAAATCCCGTTGCCGGCAAGACATTCGGCGACGCGTCGCTGCTCCGCGCTACGTCGGCGAGCCGTGCACATGCACACTGTTCGGCACACGAACGGCCACGACCGCGAATGCCAGTTCTCCCAGAACAAGGCTGCCGATTCACCCGACGATACGTAATCCCTCAGCGCGTCATCGTTCGATGGTTCGGCCCGCCACACGCTCCAGGCCGAGTTTTGCGTAACCACGGCGAATGTCGAGCACGTGATGCTCAAGGTCGTGAAGGAGATGAGCCAGCATCCATGCCGGTGAAGCTGGAAAAGGCCCGCCGACATCAATCTGCCGATGGCTATCGGTGCCAGCGACTCGAGAAAGAAGCGACTTCACCTGGTGGTCGGCATCTTCCAAACCGGAAACCACTGCCTTCGGCTCGGGGCGACCGTTGTCGATCACGGAGATGGCCTCTCCCACCTGGTCGAGACAATGAGCCACGTACTCGTCGGCCGACCACGTCCCGGGCTCGGGCCGTGAACCTGCCCGTGAGTCTCCCGCGAGATGACACAAAGCAGCGATGGCGGTGCGCAGATCGACGTCGAATTCCGCACACCTACTGTCGAATCCACATTCGTCACAAACCTCGTCGAGATGACCCGTGCCGAAGTCGCGCCAGCCATAGCTCACGTATACCAACGTAGCTGCGTCCGTGCGCTCCATGCCCTCGGCTGACGGCCTTCCATCGTGCACGTCGGTGGCGCGGCCTACGTGCGGCAGATGAACAGACGCCCTCGAACTTCTTCCGCCGACCGGTCGCCACGAGCACAACTCTCGACTTTCACATCCGCACCATCGGCACCGGAATGTTCGGAATCCCTTGGCAACACTTGTATCCGGGTGTATTTTTCATGGGTTCCGGTTCGGACGTCGCGTCGACCACGGCACCGGACGCGCCCGAAGGGCGCTGGTGATTCAGGGGATTCGCCACAGGGAGTATGCGCCGTTCGCGGTGCCGGCGATTCGGGAGGATTCGCCGATTCGATGAAACAGGGGAATACATCAGATGGAAATCACACGCAGCAAACGACTGGCCGCGATAGGTGTCGCGCTGGCCGCAGTCACGACCGTGGGCGCGGTCGCCGGCACGGCACCGGCCCACGCAGCCGTTCCGCCGGCCCGGTGCGGCACCGTCAACCCCGCGTCGGCGACGGGTGTCCACACCGCTCGCACGTCCTACGTGACGAAGTACGGACACACGCTCAAGATCGAAGTGCGCTACGGCAATCTGCACGGGCACCAATACGGCTGGGCACGCATCAGCAACGCCAACGGAGGTCACCTGCGGAAGGGTGATCGAGTCTGGCTGGATGTCACCAACAACAGTGGTCACACCCACGTCGGGCCGTGCGGCGCGAAGAACGCTCGCGGCACAGAGACCAACATCTGGTCGACGGCGGTGCGCACGTCCAACTATTCGAGTTTCCGGATTCGGGCTGCCGGCGGCATCCGGACCTCGACCGGCTGGTGGATGAACCTCACCACCTGGTGGTGACGTCGCAACGATGACGAGAAGTGCGGGCTCCGTTGGGAGCCCGCACTTCTCGTGATCCTCAGCGATCGGGCGCAGCCGGCGAGAAGGAACTCAGCGTGGGCGAGTGGACCTGTACGCCCGCACGTTCTGTGCGGCCCCGGCGAAGCCGAGTGACCGATAGAGCCGGCCGGCGGGGTTGGTCGATTCCGTGACGATGACCCATTCGCCGGCGCCGCGTTCACCTGCCCATCGCGCCGCGACACCGAGCAGGTGACCAGCGAGACCCTTACGGCGGTGCTCGGCCGCGGTGCCGACGGACTGGTAGCGCGCCCCGTCGTCGAGCAGCACGATGCCCAGATCAGCGACGAGTTCGGCGCCGGCGAACGCTCCGAAGAACGCGGCGTCGCCGTCGGCGACGAGCGCTCGACGGTGCGCCGCCTGGTCACGGGAGAAGCGCTCATACCCGACCGGCTCGTGCTCCCCGGTCGCGTTGTTCTCGGCAACGTTTCTGCCGACCACCTGCTCCCAATCGTCATCGGAGAGCAGCTGATGCACGGCATACCCGTCGGGCAGTGGACGCAGCTGCGGCAGATTCGTGCTCGTCAGCACATCGTCGGTGTCGATCCCGACGCCGTGTGCCGCGTATGCCGCCACGTCGTCGGGCAACTCCGGCAGATCGATCGCGATGTGCTCGGCCTCGGGGAACTCGGCGGCGAAGACCGAAAGCCACCGATCCGCGTCGGACGGATCACCGCTGGTGACCAGCACGAAGTTGCCCCAGTGGAACAACGGATTCCGCGGCGACCGGACGACGAGGTGATCGCCGCGGTCGGCGATGTCGGCCCCTTGGAGCTGCAGGATGCCGAGATCGGTCCGCCGACCCGGCGAGAGACGAGTGCGCATGAGCACCGAAAGTACGCCCCAATCACCGGCCGCGCCGCCGAATATCAGCGACACTGACCCGATGAAGCTCGATCTGACGGTGATGGCCATCCCGGCGTTCGTCGGCGCGATGGCCGCTGAATACGCCTGGCAACGCAAGCATCCCGTCGATCCCGGGACGCGTGCCGGGGACTACGAGTTCAAGGACACCATGGCCAGCCTGTCGATGGGGCTGGGCAGCCTCGTGGCGCCATACGTCTCCAAAGCGCTGCTCGGGCCGCTTGCCAAGCACGGCAAGGCCGCCAAGACTGCGATGACGGTCGCAGTCGCCGCAACGGCGACGACCACCGCGCTCGATGTCGTCCGCAAGCTGCGCAGCGACGACTTCGGGCAGGCGGGTGTGGCCGGCTGGGACACTCGCGAGCTCAACCGGACGACGCAATCCGCCGGCGACACCACACCGGTGCAGCCGGTCCTGCGGCGCGTCACCGGCGGCGTCGCGGCGATCGCGGTCGCATCGACGGTGCTGGTGGTCGCCACCGAGTGGGGCGCCCGCACGACGGGCGAGAAGTTTTTCGCCCGGAGTCCACTGGACCTCGGCGACGGCGCGGTCGTCGCGACCCTGGCCGTGCTCGGCTGGGACTTTATCTACTACTGGAACCACCGGTTCGATCACGAGGTGCGCTGGATGTGGGCGATGCACGAGGTGCACCACTCCAGTGAGCACTACAACCTCTCGACGGCGTTGCGGCAGCCGTGGGGCGACACGATGACGCTCTACATTCCCTACAGCCTGCTCGCCCTGCTCGGTGTGCGACCGGCACACATCATGAACGCTCGCGCGATCAACCTGATCTATCAGTTCTGGATCCACACCGAGGCAGTCCGCTCCATCGGCTGGTTGGAGCGACTGCTCAACACGCCGTCACACCACCGCGTGCACCACGGCACCAACAGCGAATATCTCGACCGCAACCACGGCAGCATCCTGATCGTCTGGGACAAGCTCTTCGGCACGTTCGAGCCCGAAAACGCCCAGCCGGTCTACGGATTGACCACCAACATCGACACGTTCAACCCGGTGAAGATCGCCGGTCACGAGTGGGTCGACATGTTCAAGGACGTCGCGAGTGCCGACTCCTGGAACGACCGCTGGTCGTACTTGCTGCGCACACCTGGCTGGGCCTACGGCCGCCAGAAAGCTCGGCTCACCCCGGCCGCCTGACTGCCTGCGCTACCGGTCCGAATGGGTTTGTCGCCAAGCGGATTCGAGGTCGGATATAGCGATCGACTCGTCGGCCAAATAGCGGTCGAGCACGAACAGGTGCCGTGCCCCGACCTGCTCGACGGACGTGGCCGTAGGGAGGATCCACTCGTCGAGAGCTGTCATCAGCGCGGAATCGTCGTCACCGTGGCGCGTCATCGCTGCGTCCAACGCTTCCTTGTGCTCCCGCACGTATGCCGTCATACGCACCTCGAACGCGTCGGCTGCTTCCTGGCTCGGCTCGAAATGCCACGGCTGCGCGTGCGCCGACTTCTCGATGGCCGCACGGATGCCGGCCACCATTTCGAGTCCTCGAGCCGGATCGACGCCGAACCGTCGTGCGTAGGCCACGATGCGACGCTGCGTCTCGTCGAGGTCGACGCTTGCGAGGTGCGCCAGGTCCTCACCGGCGAGGTATGGCGCCAGCCGATCGAGGTACGAATCGACGAAGTCCGCCGCAGCCGGCGCGTCCTCCGGCTCGTCGACCGGAACGCTCAGTTCCACGAGGGTGTGCGGACCGCGGGCGGCCAGCCGGAAATCGTAGCGATCGTCGTCCTTCACCCAACAGATCTCGTATGGCGCCTCGCCGACCGTTGCCTGACCGACAGGGCTGCCGAGCAACGTGTCGAGTTCCCGGACCGGCACCCATGGACCGGTCGGCACGAACCAGGCACCGATCTGGTCCGGCTTGCTGACGGCACGCCATACACGCTCGATCTGCGCCTCAACGGCTCGGCTGAACAGCAGCACGGCTCCCCCGTCGATCTGCCGCAACTGTGTGTTCTGCAACTCGGTGCCGGCCATCAGAACCCCCTGCAGCCGACTCTATGTCTGTCCGGACGAGCGCGAGGCGAAGTCACGAACAAACGGCTCCCCGGGTTGGAATCGAACCAACGTCGCTAATCCTGATTCAAAGTCAGGCGGCCCCTACCAGCAGAGCAACCGGGGAACGCCCCCGAAGGGGACCGGACAAGGGTAGGCCAGATCGATTCGGATGGCATATCGGGTCGACGCTTCACAACAATCTCGCAGCGGCGCACACGCGAGTCGGCGCTATCCCCTTGAATGGGGGCATGCCTCCCAAGAAACGCGCTCGCCTCTCCGCCGCCGACCGGCGGGAACAACTGATCTCGGTCGCGGAGAAACTCTTCGCCGAGCACGGGGTGCAGCCGACGACCGTCGAGGACGTCGCCACGGCGGCCGGCGTGACCAAGCCGTTGATCTACGAGCACTTCGGCGGCAAGGAGGGACTGTATGCCGTAGTCGTCGACCGCGCCATGCGCCAGCTGCTCGACCACCTCGTCGGCTCGTTGACATCGGGCGGGAGTTCACGCGAGATCCTCGAACGAGGCGCCGTCGCACTGCTCAGCTACATCGAGGAGCAGCCGGCCGCGTTCCGGGTGCTGCTGCGCGACTCGCCCACCTGGCACGGCAATGGCTCCGCCGCAAGCATCATGTCGGCAGTCGCCGGGCAGGTCGAGGATCTCGTCATCGAGGTGTTCAAGCGCAACAACCTCGACGTCGAGGTCGTGCCCATCTATGCGCAGATGCTGGTCGGGATGATCGGTTTCACCGGCGAGTGGTGGATCGAGTCCGGCTCGTCGCTCCCGCGCGACACCGTGGCGGCGCACATGGTCAACCTGGCTTGGTACGGCCTGGGCGGCATCGAGAAGGACCCGAAGCTCAAGACGCTCTGACCCGGCGCTTTCGATACGCCTCCGCAAGCTCCCGGCAACTCGGGGCGGCGCTCAACCCGCAGGATCAGCCTGCTGGAGCTCCACCCGGTTGCCGACCGGGTCGTCGGTGTGGAATCGGCGGATGCCCGGGATCGCGTCGTCCCACCGCACCACGCCCCCGGCTGTCGCCACTGCGTCGGCCGCGGCATCGACGTCCGCGACCAGCAGGCACGGGTGCGCCTTGCGCGCAGGAGTGAAGGATTCCTCGACGCCACAGTGCAATTCGTGTGTCGTGCCGACCGCGAACCAGCAGCCGCCCCGCGCGGCGAGGACCAGCGGCTTGGGGATCTCCGGCAGACCGAGCACCCCGCCGTAGAACTCGCGTAGCCGATCCTCCGAACCGGCCGGACAGGCGATCTGCACGTGATGCAGCCCGGTGACCGCGACGCGCCGTCATACCGACGCGCCCTTCCGGCCGACTGCGAAGATCCGGCGGAACGGCATCGGCGTGCCGTATGGCGCCCGCGGATACGCCACATCGAAGCGCGTGACCAGCTCTTCGAGCAATGCCGCACGCTCGGAGTCGTCGAGCACGTCCAACAGCGGCCTGAGCGCCGTCCCCTTGACCCACTCAAGCACCGGACTTCGTTGTGCTCCTTGCGGATCCAGCACCTGCAGGTATGTCGTCTCCCACACGTCGACGTGCCCACAGTGTGCCGCCAGCGCCTCGGCATATCGCTCCGGTGACTCGACCGGCGCATCCCGCAACGCTCCTTCGAGCCACCCCACGAAGTTCTCCGCTCGTTCCTCGCTCCGATACTTCGCGGGGACCCCAGCACGGTCGGCCGCCCGGTCATGCGCTCGGGCGACCTCGCGGATGATCCGGTGCGACGGTGCGTCGAAGTTGCCCGGGACCTGCATCGCGAACCAGCCGCCGTCGGGCAGCCGGGACAGCCAGCGGTCGATCAGCGTGAGATGTCCCGGCACCCACTGCAGGGTGGCGTTGGTGACGAGCACCTCCGGCTCGGAGTCCGGCTCCCAGCCGTTGACGTCGGCGAGCTCCCAATGCACTCGGTGCTCCACGTCGAGCGCAGCAGCCCGCTCGAGCATCGAATCCGAGGAGTCGACACCGGTGATCTGCGCCCGCGGCCAGCGGTCCGCCAAGCTCAGGGTGAGCGGCCCGTTGCCGCATCCGAGATCTACCACCCGCTCCGGCGCCACGGCCCCGACTCGAGCGATGAGGTCCCCGAACGGCCGGTTGCGCAGGTCGGAGAAGCGTTCGTACTGCTGCGGATCCCATGTCGCCATACCAGCCACCCCATTCTGAGTTTATCTTGATGTCAAGATACTCCGAGATGTCTCGATGTCAAGAAACTCGAGAGTAGACTGACTTCATGGTGCAGCGCGATGAGGTCGACCAGATCGTCGATGCCTGGCGTCGCGAACGTGTCGACCTGGATGTCGAGCCACTACAAGTCCTTTCCCGCGTTTCCCGGCTCGCCAGGCTGCTGGACCAGGCGCGCGGGAGGGCGTTCACCGATCACGGCCTGGACGGCTGGGAGTTCGACGTCCTGTCGGCCCTACGACGCGTCGGCGCGCCATACGAACTCTCCCCCGGCGCGCTCGTGCAGCAGACGCTTGTCACGAGCGGGACGATGACCAACCGCGTCGACCGTTTGGAGAGCCGCGGCCTGGTCGAGCGGCACCCGGCTCCGAAGGACCGCCGCGGCGTGCTGGTCCGGCTGACCACCGCCGGCCGGGACGCGGTCGACGCCGCGATGGTCGAGCTGCTCGAGCACGAGCGCGCGATCCTGGCCCACCTGCCCGTGCGCGACCGCACCGCCCTGGCAGGTTCGCTGCGCACGCTGCTCTCCGCCGTCGAGAACCCCACCGACTGA
This sequence comes from Flexivirga endophytica, assembly GCF_014640635.1. Lineage (GTDB taxonomy): Bacteria > Actinomycetota > Actinomycetes > Actinomycetales > Dermatophilaceae > Flexivirga > Flexivirga endophytica. The sequence continues at coordinate 56,550 of NZ_BMHI01000009.1, read as the reverse complement.
CGACCCCGCGACCGAACCGCCGGCGCCGAACCAGTGGGCCGTAAGGTCCCGATTCGGCAACGTTGGTTGTGAGCCCGCCGACAGCGGGGCACGATGAAATCGGTTCACGTGACGTCGGCACCGCCACTCAGCCGTCGGGCGAGACGCTCCGCCCACGTCCCGAGGACCAGCGGTGGACCTGCCGCTTCATCAGTGCGGGGAGGGCTCGGCACGTGATCACCGTCGATCTGAGTGCGGGCGCGCCGGTCAACGTCCGGTGGGCAATCTCGCCCGTCCTGGAAGCGCTCGGCTGGTTGCGCCTCACCCGTGACGAGGCGACCGACCCCACGTATGGCGCCCCCACGCGCGCCGCGCGAGAGTTGCTCGACCGCCCCGACGTGGCGCTCGTGGCCCAACTCCTACCACCGCGTGACGAGCCCACTCCCGATTTCCTCGCCCCGCCTCCGCCGGAGGTGTCCTCAGCGGACGTCGTCACAGCGCAACTCGAGGAGGTTCGGGGCACCGATCACGCACGCGCGGCGGTCGAGGTCTGGGAGGCGTTCGGCGACCGGGCGTTGCCCCCGATAGTCGTGGCCGCACTGCGCGAAGGCGATCTGCCGGCACGGGCCGCGCACGGCTTGGAGCTGTTCTGGACCGGGGGCATGCCCGATGTCTTCGATACCGCACAGGCGGCACTGCGTGCGGAGATCGACCGGTGCACCCGACTGGCCGAGACCGGTGGGATCGGCGCTGCCCTCAACGCGGTGCACGAACGACTCTCGTCTGAGGACGGCGCGCCCGGCCTGTGCGACCGCTGCACGGATCTCGGCGCGGGCGAGTCGGCGCTGGTCGTCATACCGACGGCTCTCTATGGGCCACGCCTGGCCATGCGACTCGAGGGACAGCAACCGTTCGTCGCCTACCCGATCGGCGTCGCATCCGAGCCGGTGAACCCGGTCACCGGACTGCGCCGGCTGCTCGGTCCTACCCGAGCGGCGATCCTTCGCCATCTCAGTTCGGCGCGGACGACCACCGAGCTCAGCGAGGAACTCCAATTGGCAACCGCCACGGTTTCCTATCACGTGAAAGTGATGCAGCGAGCAGGCCTTCTCGAGCGATCACGTCACCGCCACAACGTGTTCTACGAACTCTCCCCCACAGGCCGGCAACTGCTGTCCAGCATCCCGTGAATTGCAAGATTCGAGCCTCTTCGAATATTGCGATCTGATCGCGATCGCACGTGATTGCTGGACTTCATGTGTCGCCCGGTCAAGTGTGTTCATACAGAGGACGTTGGCGCCACGGGGGCCGCCAATTGCTTCTGGCAACGATGCTGGGGGCGCGGACACAACCGACCGGTCCGGGAGTGTGCGCGCGCAATTCCGTTGCGCGACTTTGTTTTCAGGGTTCGTGCTCGGCATTTCATGGGCGATCGGGATTGACGGTGTATCGGTGAATTCCCGATGTCGGAGGACGGGTTCAATAGTCGATGCGCCGGGCACCAGAACGAAACAGATGGACCAATGCGTCCCGAATAGTTTCGGGAGCACAAGAAAGGGAATTGACAATGCGATTGACGAAATTGGCTGCGTTGAGCGCCGCGGGCGTCACTGCGGTCTCGTTGGCTGCGTGCAGTAGTGGCGGCCCGTCGGGTAGCGGTGGCAGCGGCAGTGGCAACGGCGCAAAAACCGCCGCCGCGCAACAGACCAACGCCGCCGTCAAAGCGCAGGATCCCAACCTGAAAGGCCCGGCTCCGGAGGTCAAGGGTGCCAAGAAGGGCGGCACGCTCTACATCGACGACCACTCGAACCCGCCCACCATGGACCCCGCCGGCATTTACTACATCGACTCGAACGCGTTCGCGACGCAGTACATGTACCGCACACTGACGCAATACAAAATCGTCAAGGGCAAGCCGGTGCTGGTGCCGGACCTGGCCGAGGGTGTCGGCACACCGTCCGCGGACGGGCTGACCTGGACCTTCAAGATCCGCAGGGGCCTGAAGTACTCCGACGGTTCGCCGGTCAAGATCGAGGACTTCGTCTACGGCATGAAGCGCTCCTTCGCCAAGGAGAGCGTCGCCCGTAACGGCACCGACTACCAGCGCCAGTACCTCGTGGGTGGCAAGGACTACAAGGGCCCCTACAAGCAGCCGGACGCCAACTTCAAGGGTGTGACGACCAAGGGTGACGACACCCTGGTGTTCCACCTGGTCAAGAAGGTTCCCTCGTTCAACTACTTCGCCTCCTTCCCAGAGTTCACCCCGGTGCCCAAGGCCAAGGACACCAAGGGCGACTACCAGAAGCACCCGTTGACCACCGGCCCCTACAAGGTCGACTCCTACAACATCGGCTCCAAGCTGACGCTGTCGCGCAACAAGTACTGGGACCCCAAGAGTGACCCGGTGCGGCACGCCTACCCGGACAAGGTCCAGATCAACCTGGCGGTCACCCCGTTGTCCTCCCAGCAGCGGATCCTGGCCAACAGCGGCGCCGGCTCCAACACCTTGAGCATCGATGCGATCGACGCATCGCTGGAGTCGAAGGTGACCGGCGCGCAGAAGGATCAGTTCGCGATCGGCCCGTCGTCGTGTGAGTACTACGTCAACATGAACGTCAACAAGATCCCGCTGAACATCCGCAAGGCGGTCGGTTACGCCATGCCGTGGAACCAAATCCGCAAGGCGGGCGGCGTTTCGAAGCTCAACTACCAGCCGGCGACCACCTACGCGGCACCGAGCCTGCAGGGCTTCAAGAAGTACGACCCGCTGCCCTACGCCACCGGCCAGGGCAATGGTGACCCGGCGAAGGCCAAGGCCATCTTGAAGAAGGCCGGCAAGGTGGGCTTCGAGCTGAAGTACTACTACCAAGGGGACAAGCCACAGTCGGTCGCGGCCAACACCGCCCGCAAGAGCGGCTTGCAGAAGGCCGGCTTCAAGGTCAAGGACATCCCGGTCCCTGCTGCTGAGATCACCAAGAAGATCGCCGACCCGAAGGCGCCGGTCAACATGATGAACGGCACCCCGGGCTGGTGCTACGACTGGCCGACCGGTGACTCGGTCTACCCGGTCCTGTTCAGTGGTGAGGGCATCCCGGACGGCACCACCGTCGGGCAGTTCAAGAACGCCAAGGTCAACGCCGAGATGGACAAGATCAGTGCGATGGACCCGACCAAGGCCGCGCCGAAGTGGGCCGCACTCGACAAGGAGATCATGACGAAGTACGTGCCCGGCCTGCCGGACCGCTACTCGATGAACACGGCGACATTCGGCAAGAACGTCAAGAACGTCGCGCTGAACCCGATCATCAGCATGCCGACCCTGTCACAGCTCTGGGTCACGCAGTGAGCTGAATGATCTGACCGGATGAGCGGTCAGCCGGAGGCCTGCGGCGATGCTCTCGTCGTAGGCCTCCGACGCGCTCAGTGCGGATCGGACTCGTTCAGCACCGAGACGACCTGGTCGTAGTCGCCACGCGCTTCGCCATACCGGAGGAACTTGACGCGCTCGACCTGGATCTCGGTCGCGTCCGGTTGCGTCTCCAGCAGCTCGATGACCTCGGCGATGAATTCGTCCAGCGGCATCGCGAACGTGCTCTCCCGCTGACCCGGCATCAGGTCTGTCGCCACCGACGGCGGCTCCAGCTCGACGACTTCGATGCTCGTGTCCGCCAGCTGCAGTCGGATCGACTCGCTGAGCAGGTGTATGGCGGCCTTGGTCGCGTTGTAGGTCGGCGTCACCTTCAACGGCGCGAAGGCGAGGCCCGACGAAACCGTCAGGATCGTCGCGGCCGACCGCGACCGCAGGTGATCGACGAACGCGTCGATCAGCCGGATCGGGCCCAGCAGGTTGGTCTCGACGACCTGCTGGGCACCGGCGGCGAACCCACTGCGCGTCCAATCCTCGGCCCTCATGATGCCGGCCATCGGGATGAGCATGTCGAGGTCGGGCCACTGCGCGATGACCGCCTTCGCCGTGGTCGTGATGTCGTCCGGATCAGTGGTGTCGATCCGAAACGTGCCGAGGTCCGGATGATCCGCGGCGATCTGCTCCAGCAGCTCAGTCCGGCGGCCACCGACGATCACGGTGTTGCCCTTGTCGTGCAGGGCGAGAGCCAGCGCAAGGCCGATGCCGCTCGTTGCCCCCGGGATGAAGATGGTGCGTCCGTTGATGTTCACGTCATCGAGTGAACGCCGATCCGGTAGGCCGCTCCAGAGTCCGCTCATCGGGGGATCGCCGATCCCTGCCTCGATCGGGATCCCCGGCAGATAATCGACGAATGGACCGCGAGGCACTGGCCGACTTCCTCACCCGCCGCCGCCGGGAGCTGCAACCCGATGACGTCGGGTTGCCTGCCGGAGTACGCCGCCGTACTCCGGGACTACGCCGTGAGGAGGTCGCGCTCCTCGCCACCATGTCGGCCGACTACTACACCCGGCTCGAGCAGCAGCGCGGCCCGCAACCGAGCGTTCAGTTGCTCGCATCGCTGGCCCGGGCGCTGCGCTTGACCGCCGACCAGCGCGACTACCTCTTCCGCGTTGCCGGACACAACCCGCCGGACCGCTCCGAAGCCGGCGACCACGTCGCACCGGCGCTGCTGCGGGTGCTCGGGCGGTTGTCGGACACCCCGGCGCTGATCATCAACCAGCTGGGCGAGACCCTCTGCCAGAACGAACCCGCTCGAGCACTCTTCGGCGATGCGACGACACGCACCGGCTGGGAGCGCAGCGAGATCTACCGCTGGTTCATGCACCCCGACACCGAACGCCGCCGCTACCCCGAGGAGGACCGCGACAGGCAGACCCACGCCCAGGTGGCCGGCCTGCGAATGGCGTTGTCCACCATGGGAAAGAGCTCGCGCGCCGGCCGCCTCGTCGACGAGCTGACGCGGCACAGCGAGGAGTTCACCGCACTCTGGGCCGAGCACGAGGTCGCGCGCCGGTTCGCCGACCACAAAGTGCTCATCCACCCGGAGATCGGTCCGATCGAGGTGGACTGTCAGGTTTTGTTCACCGAAGACCAGTCACAGGCCCTGCTCGTGCTGACCGCGGAGCCGCACACCGACGACGAGGACAAGCTCCGGCTGCTGAGCGTGGTGGGCACCCAGACCTTCGCCCCGGACCGTGAGTGACGGCTTCCTCGCCGAGCGACGGCGAGATCTGACCGTCGCTCGGTGAGGGAGCCGTCACTCGGCGCTCTCGCCGACTTCCATCCAACGCTCTTCGAGCTCCTCACGTTGCGCGTGTATGGCGCGCAGCTGTGCATCCAGGTCAGTGGCCCGAGCCGGATCGGTCGCTGCTTCGACGAGCGCCGTGTGCAGCTTCTCCTCCTGGGTGGCCAGCTTGCTCAGGGTCCGCTCGATGCGAGCCATCTCCTTGCGCGCCTCCCGCTGCTCGGCCGCGCTGCTGACCGGTGCCGGAGCGGCAGCGGTTGCAGGCGGCCCTGCCGCGGATTCCTTTGCAGCAGCATGCAATTCGAGGTACTGCTCGACGCCTCCGGGCAGCTCCCGGAGCCGGCCGTCGCCCAGCAGTGCGATCTGCCGGTCACACATGCGCTCGAGCAGATAGCGGTCGTGCGAGACCACCACGAGCGTGCCGGCCCAGCCGTCGAGGACGTCCTCCAGCGAGGTCAACGTCTCGATGTCCAGGTCGTTGGTCGGCTCGTCGAGCAGCAGCACGTTGGGCTCGGTCATCAACAGCCGCAGGATCTGCAGACGGCGACGCTCGCCACCGGACAGGTCACCGACCCGGGTCTGCTGACGCGGTCCGGAGAAGCCGAGCCGCTTGGCCAACGACGACGCCGACACCTCTTTGCCACCGAGCATGATGAAGCTCTTGACCTCGGTGATGGCGTCGATGACACGCATGCCGTCATAGGCATCGAGTTCGCGGACCTCCTGGGTGAGGAACGCCAACTCCACCGTCCGGCCCTGCTTGCGTTTGCCGGCCGCGAGCGGTTGGGTGCCCTCGACGGCGCGCAGCACCGTCGACTTGCCTGCGCCGTTGACTCCGACGATGCCGGTGCGCTCCCCCGGCGCCAGGCGCCAGGTCTGTTTGTCCAGCAGCTTGCGACCGTTGATCTCGACGGTCGCGTCGATCAGGTCGATGACGTCCTTGCCCAGCCGCGTCGTGGCGAAGCGGACCAGCTCGACCTCGTCGCGTGGGTCGGGCTCGTTCTTGATCAACTCGTTCGCGGCGTCGATCCGGAAGCGCGGTTTGGAGGTCCGGGCGGGCGGACCGCGCCGGAGCCAGGCGAGTTCCTTGCGCAACAGGTTCTGCCGGCGGTCCTCGGTGGCTGCCGCGACCCGGGTGCGTTCGTTCTTCGCCAGCACGTACGCGGCGTAGCCGCCGTCATACTGCTCGATCCGCCCGTCGATGACCTCCCAGGTGTGGTCCGCGACCGCGTCGAGGAACCACCGGTCGTGGGTGATCGTGACGAAGGCGTTGGTCGGGCGGGCGCGGTGGCGCACCAGGTGCTCGGCCAGCCACTGGACGCCTTCGACGTCGAGGTGGTTGGTCGGCTCGTCGAGGAGGAGCAGGTCGGGATCCTCGATCAGCAACTGCGCCAACGCGATCCGGCGTCGCTCACCACCGGACTTGGTGCCCACCACCGCATCCGGCCCACCGACGGAGGTGAAGCCGACGCCTCCGAGCAACCCGCCGAGGATGTCCCGGACGCGCGGGTCCCCGGCCCATTCGTGCTCCGCGAGGTCACCGAGAATCGCGTCCCGGACCGTCGCGCTCGGATCGAGCCGATCGTCCTGGCTGAGCATCCCGAGGGTCAGACCTCCGACGCGCGTCACGCGTCCGGAGTCGATCGGTTGTGTTCCGGCGAGCACGCGCAGCAATGTCGACTTGCCACCGCCGTTGCGACCGACCACGCCGATGCGGTCGCCGGTGCCGACACCGAGAGACACGGCGTCGAGCACTTGGTTGGTGCCGAGGGCAAGCGAAATGCTCTCAGCAGCAATGAGATTGGGCATCAGACCACTATCAGTCGAGTATGGCGGGAAGGACGAGGTTCAGCGGGACCGCACGTCGTGCACGACATGCGCTCCGTGCACCGGGCCGGTCGCACTGACGACCTCATCGCAGATGGTGCTGGCAGTCAGCCCCACCATCAGGTCGAGGGCGGAGTTGCGGTCGGCACACAAGAAGGCGACCGTCGGGCCGGACCCGGAGACCAGTGCGCCGATGGCTCCGTTGTCGAGCCCGGTGGTCATGGTGTCGGTGAGTCGCGGCATCAGCGAGCACGCGGCGTCCTGCAGGTCGTTGTGCAGATTGTCGGCCAGCGCATCGACGTCGCCCGCCCGCAGCGCCGCCATCAGTGCCGAATTGGGTGCCGGCTCGGGGATCGACTGACCGGCGCGCAGCCGATCGCACTCGGCATAGACGGCCGGGGTGGACAGGCCCTCGTGGTGCAGGGCGAAGACCCACTCGAAGACCCCGCGGCTGAGCACCGGCACGAGATGTTCGCCGCGGCGTGAGCCGATCGCGGTCCCACCCTCCAGCGCGAAAGGGACATCGCTGCCCAGCTCGGCGGCCATCTCCTGCAGCTCTCGGGGGCTGAAACCGGTCTCCCAGAGCGCGTCGACGGCGACGAGCGCCGCGGCGGCGTCGGCGGAGCCGCCCGCCATACCGCCGGCGACAGGAATGTTCTTGACGACCTCGATCGCCACTTGCTCGTCGGTGCCGACCCGGCGCGCGATCAGCCGGGCGGCTCGCATCGCGAGATTGTCGTCGTCGTCAGGGACCGTGCCCTCTCCCATGCCGGTCGTGGTGACCGACCAGGAGTCGGCAGGCCGGACGGTGACGTGATCGACAAGGTCGACAGCGTGGAAAACCGTTGACAGCGAGTGGTATCCGTCGTCCTCGAGCGGCCCGATGCGCAGCTCAAGGTTGACCTTGGCGGGCACCCGGACGGTCACCGGGGCCGAGGACGACGCTTCCATGTCCGTCACCTTATGCGTTGCGTTGCAATGGCTGCGAACTGCTCGACCGTGAGGCGTTCGCCACGCAACGACGGGTCGACGCCGGCGGCACGGAGCATGCGTTCGGCTTCGACCGGTGAGCCGGCCCATCCCGCGAGCGCCGCTCGCAAGGTCTTGCGGCGTGCGGCGAACGCGGCATCGATGCACGCGAAGACGTCCTCACGGCGTGCGGAGGTCGAGGGCGGCTCGCGCAGGACCATCGACACCAGCCCGGAATCGACCTTGGGAGCGGGCCAGAACACGTTGCGGCCGACGCGGTCGGCGAGGCGCACGTCGGCATACCAGGCGCTCTTGACGCTCGGCACACCGTAGATCTTGCTGCCGGGCGCGGCCGCGAGTCGCTCGGCCACCTCCAGCTGGACCATGACCAGCACCCGGCGCAAAGTCGGGAAGCGCTCCAGGAACGACAGCACCACCGGCACGGCGACGTTGTAGGGCAGGTTGGCGACCAGCGCGGTCGGCTGTGGATCGGCCAGCTCGGTCAGCGTCATCGCGTCCTGCTGCACCACGCGCAGCCGGTCGGCCAGCTGGGGTGCGAGCTCCGCGACCGTGAGTGGCAGCTGAGTCGCCAGCCGCGCGTCGATCTCCACCGCGGTCACGTGCGCCGCCGCCTCGAGCAGCGGCAGGGTCAGCGACCCGAGGCCAGGGCCGATCTCGACCACGCTCTCGTCCGGCCCGACGCCGGCCAGCCGGACGATCTTGCGCACGGTGTTGGGGTCGATGACGAAGTTCTGGCCCCACTGCTTGGTCGGCCGCAACTCCAGGTCCTCGGCCAGTGCGCGCACGCGGGGTGCCGTCAGCAATGTCGCGGCGTCGGCGTGGTCGGTCACCCGCCCGACATTAGTCGGTGTCGCTCACGCGCCGCCCATCCGTCAGGGAGCGACCGCCGCGATCGGCGAGTAGTGGCTCGCATCGCCCTTGCGGATCGAGCTGGCGACCCCGTCGACGCTGACCGGCACCTCGCCGGCCAGCGTGATGCGGTGCAACCGGCGGTGCTGCTGGTCGTCGTAGTCGTCGACGGCGTAGTGCTGGGTCGCCTGGTTGTCCCAGATGGCCAGATCGCCCGATCGCCAGTTCCACCGCACGGTGTTGTCCAGGCGGGTCACCTGCCGCTGGAACAACCGGAAGAGGTCCTGTGAGTCGCTGCTCGACAGGCCGACGAAGTGGCGGACGAAGTGGCCCAGGAGCACCGTGCGCTCGCCCGTCACCGGGTGGACACGCACGACGGGGTGCTCCGTCTCGAACTCGAGCTGCCGGAACTCCTCCCGGTAGGCCGTCTCCTTCACATCGATCCCGCCGATCCGCTTCTCGTCGTGCTCGGCCGCGTAGTCGTAGAGGTTGGAGTGCACCGCCCACAGCTTGTCTGCCAGCGCCTGCAGGGCCGGGTGCAGCCGCGTGTAAGCCCGGGTGGTGTTCGCCCACACCGTCGTCCCTCCGTACGGCGGGAGTTCGACCGCCCGCAGCAGCGACGCCGACGGGATCCGGTCCACGAAGGTGACGTCGGTGTGCCAGCTGTTGGCCTTGCTGTGGTCGGAGTCGATCGGGAGCACGGCATCGCCGTCACCGGCGACCGTCGGATGCGGCTTGGTCAGCGTGCCGAGCAGTGCGGCGAAGGCACGCTGGTCCGTGTCGTCGGCATGGTGCTGGTCGCGGAAGAAGATGACCTGATGGGCGGCGAGCGCCGCCTTGATCTCCGCGATCTGGGCGGCGGCGACGTCACCGCCGATCCGGACGCCGCCGATCTGGGCACCGATGTGCGCGCCGACCTTGCGCACAGTGATCTCGTCGTAGCCCGGCTGGGGCGCCGCCTGCGTGGCGATGGAGTCGGTGGTGAGTGCGTCGAGCTGGGTGGTCATGGTGGTTCCTCTCTGGTGGATGGGGATGGAGGTCGGGGAAACGGATCAGGCGCGCCAGCGCGAGAAGCGGCGCTCCACGAGCACGAGCAGGTGGTTGAGGGCCAGGCCGATCACCGAGATGGTGACGATGCCGGCATACAGCGGGCTTGAGTCGCACCGAGATGCTGCCTGCGCTGACATTTTCAATAAATGTTTGCTAACTAATTCAGTAACGTAGCGTTATGTTTTGGCAGCGGCCAAAGCCACTGCCGCATCGTGGAAGACCACTCAGCCGGCGTTGTCCAGGGTTTGCATCCGTCTACCCACCTCGGTCGCCGCATGACGCAGCGGAGGCAGGATCCGCGCCGCGAGTTCGTCGGTCAGCCGCGCGCTCCGCGCCTGGACCCCGAGTGCAGCGACCACGCCGCCATTGCCCAACACCGGCACCGCGAGGGCGCGCACGTCCTCGGCGCGCTCCTGGTCCGCGATGGCGAATGCGCGGCGCCGCACCTCGGTGAGTTGAGCGACCAGCACGGCATACGAGGTGGACGTGCGGGGAGTGAAGGCTTCGAGGTCGCCCAGTCCGCGCACCGCTGCCGCCGGCCCGTCCGGCGCAAACGCCAGCAGCACCTTGCCCATCGCCGTCGCGTGCAACGGCTCTCGATCCGCCGGCAGCTGGGACGCGCAGTGCTCGACAGGCGGCCTGGCCGACGCCAGCCTCGCCACCTGGGACCGATCCCGCACCCCCAGACTGACGGTCAGTTTGGCCCCGGCAGCCACGGCATACATATACGGCACCACTTCGTCGATCTCCGCATCGGAACGCGGCACGAGCGCCTGCACCCGCGGTCCGACCCGATAGGCATCGGCATCCCGGACCAGGTAACCACTGCGACACAACGCCCGCACGATGCGGTGCGTGGTGCTCAACGGCAGGCCGGACTCCGTGGAGATATCGGTCAGGGCGATCCTTCGGTCACCCTCGAAGCGATCCAGGACGCCCAGCGCCCTGTCGATCGCCTGAGAGCCCGATCGGGTCGAGTCGGACATGGCCATCCTCACGTTGCACCATCGCGCTTATGGGTCCGGCCGAGTCGCCGAGCCCATCGGGTGGTCACCTGGAGCACCCCACCGCGGATGGAGGGTTGCCGGACAGCCAGCCAGGGCTTCACACTGCCGCTCGTCACCTGGCCAAGACAATAACGTCCTCTTTGTCTATCGACAACTATCTGTGATGCTCTATCAACCTGATAGGCAACGTGGGGTAACGTTCCCTGTCAGGCCTGCGGAGCTTCGCGTCCGTCGCTCAGCGCCCGGGCCCACTGTTCGTGGTCGGACCAGGTGTCGACATCGCGCCATACGCCCTCGGCAGCGGTGGCCGTCGTCAGCCGCAGACCGCCGAGCAGGGCGCGCATCGAGCGGTCGGCCGGATCGCCGAGTGCGTCGGCGGCCGCGCGCAGGGCCGCGGTGCGATATCGCCCCAGCAGCCATTGCCGGCGCCCGTCGGGCGCAGCCATGACCACGCCGTCCGCGTCGCCGGCATCCGCCCCCACCAGCAGCTGTATGGCGCGCACCGCGCCCGGCAGGTCACACGCGATCAGGCAGGTCCAGTCCGCAGCGTCGCGTATGGCGCGCAACCCCGCCACCGATGCAGCAGCCGGGCCACCACCGGCCGGCTCCTCGACGACCCGCAACGCGCGCTCCGGCACCGCTGCGACCGTCTCCCCCACGACGACGAGGTTGCGGGCGTCCCGGACGGCCTCCAGCGGCCACGAGAGCAGCGACCGCCCGGCCAGCTCCACGGCGGCCTTGTCCACACCACCGAGCCGCGAACCCGCTCCGCCGGCGAGCACGACCGCATCGAAACCGCTTGTCACCTCAAGCGTTCCGGACGCCGGCGATGGCATCGTCGCTGTCCCACATCGACAGGCAGAAGGGGTGACCAGCGGGATCGGCGTACACGATGCAGTGGTCCGCGTTCGGCTGATGATCCAAGCGCTTGGCCCCCGCCGCCAACACCCGCGCGCCGGTCGCCTCGAGATCGTCGACGAGGAAGTCCAGATGCAATTGCATCGGGATGGCGCCGTCGGGCCACTCCGGCGCGCGATAGTCCGGTGCTTGCTGGAACGCCACCTCGCCATTCGGCCCCGTGACGGCAGCCCACCGCGCATCGCCGACCACCTCGCCGCCCGTGATCTCGGCGTAGAACCGGGCGAGCGCAAGGGCATCGGGCGCGTCCACGGTCGTCCCGGTGAGCCGAATGGTGTCCGACATCAGCTCGTCACATCGTGTCGATCGATCATGTCGTCCAATGTACCCACTCGGTTACATAAGGGCAATACTGACCACGTGTCCCGCCATACATGATGAGGCCGGGGCGCAGTCCGAACGGACTGCGACCCGGCCTCGATCAGCTGCGGCGGCCGCTCAGGCAGCGCTCGCGCAACCCCACGGGCCGAGGCCGCGCGAGGCGTAGACGTGGTTCGCGATGGTGATCTGCTCTGCGCGGCTGGCCAGGTCGGCTCGCGGAGCGAAGCTGCCACCGCCGGCGCCCAGCCAGGTGCCGATGTCGAACTGCAGGCCGCCGTAGTAACCGTTGCCGGTATTGATGGCCCAGTTGCCGCCGGACTCGCACTGTGCGATGCGGTCCCACATGGCGGCGCGGGACAGGTCCAGCCCGGCGCCACTGCTCGGCTGGGTGGTCGGAGCAGGCTTCGGCGCCGGCTTGGGCGCAACCTTCGGGGCGGCCTTCTTGGTGCCGATCACGAGCACCCTGTTGACCGGCTGCTTGGTGACGACGCGCTTGACGAGGGTCGTGCGGCTGACGACGTTGCCGGCCAGCTGCTGGCGCCAGGTGGCGGTCGCCGCGCCGGAGACGCCGGCCTGCTGCACGCGGGTCTTGCCCAGAGAGAGGGTCGAGTCGTACTTGCGGACCGTCTTGAATCCGACGGTCTCGGAGCTGGTCACGATCCGGGTGGTGACGCTCGGACGGGCCTCGTCACGCGAGACCTTCTTGGCGACGGCGCGGTGCGTGGCCTTCGTGCTGTGCGTGGCCTTGGCGCTGTGGGTGGGCTTCGCGCTGGACGACGACGGCGTCGCGCTCGAGCTGGCCGAGGAGCTGGTCGCTGCGCTGTGCGCACCGGTCGAGGAGCCGGGGTTGCAGGCAGTGAGGCCCAGTCCGGCGACGACGGTGGTCGCAGCGATCGTGGCGGTCTTGGTCAGGCGGTAATTCAACGGTTCTCCGATGTCGGGCTGTCCCGTCGAGCGGCGATGGGCGCACGACATCCAGCAGCTGAACCACTGGGGCCCGTGCGAGCGAACGGCGTCTGCCTGGTTCGCCCGGCCGCGTCGTGCGCAGCCGTTCGGGGGTGCCTGCTCTTGGGTTGAACGTCAAACACACTGACGCACAGGTCCGGCAAAGGTCAAATTTTGGTAACGATAGCCCGATCACACTTGCGCGTGACGTGGATCGCGTTTCGTCATACCGCCCAGGAGCCGTAGACCTGCTCGCTGTTGCCCGAGAGCGCCTGACACAACGTCGGGACATCGACCGCGAGGACGTCCGCCATCGCCCGCACCGTCAGCGGGATCAGGTATGGCGAATTGGTCGCACCGCGGTGCGGCGCCGGCGTCAGGTATGGCGCATCGGTCTCGACCAGCAGCCGGTCCAGCGGCACGATCGAGAGCGCATCCCGCAGGTCGCGGGCGTTCTTGAAAGTCACCGTGCCGGAGAAGGACAGGAAGTAGCCCTTGTCCACACATCGGCGGGCGAGGTTGATGTCACCCGAGAAGCAATGCATGACAGTGCTTTCCGGCGCCCCTTCCTCGTCGAGGATGCGCATCACGTCGCCGTGCGCGTCGCGGTCGTGGATCTGCAGCGCCTTGCCGGTGCGCTTCGCCAGGTCGATGTGCCAGCGGAACGAATCCTGCTGCGCAGCAACGCCTTCCGGGCCGGTGCGGAAGTAGTCGAGGCCGGTCTCGCCGATCACCCGGATGCGGGGATGCGCGGCGAGACGCTCGATCTCGGCCCATGCGGCGTCGAGCTCGCCGGCGTCGGCGAGCTTGGCCGCTTCGTTCGGATGGATGGCGACACCGCCGAGCATCTGCGCGTGCTGCTCGACCTGTTGGACGGTGAAGCGTGCGCCCTCGAGATCGCAGCCGATCTGCACGACTCGGTCGACGCCGACCGCCTTCGCCGCGGACAGCGCCTCGGTCACGTCCGGCGGTGGACCGTCGTCACGTGAGATGTCGAGATGGGTGTGGTTGTCGACCACCGCGATCGGCAGCGGTTGTGGTGCCGGCGGTGGTCCGGCCGGTGTGTCGGTGCGAACCTTCTTGCTCATGCCGTGCGCACAACCTTCCCCTGGGGAGACTTGTGCACGCCACCGCCCCTGAAAGCGCACACAACCTTCCCCTGGGGAGACTTGTGCACGCCGCTCACGCGTCGTGACCGAACGGGTCGGCCGGGTCGATCTTGTCCAGCTTGGCGAAGATCGGCGTCGGCTTGGCGACGGGCGCACCGACCTGCACCGGGCGCGACTCCCAGCGCGGGGTGCCGGAGTATGCGCCGGTGATGATCGGGTAGGCCCGGCTGTCGTCGTCCAGGTCACGCACCTGCTCGATGCGCGGCATCGGCATGAATTCGCCTGTCGCACCGAAGGTTCGGGCGACCTTGTTGGAGCTGTGCGGCAGGAACGGCGCGATCATCGTGTTGAGATCGGTGATCGCCTGGGCGAGGGTGTGCAGCACCGTCGCCAGGCGTTCGCGCTGGTCGTCGCCCTTGAGCCGGAACGGCTCGGTGTCGGTGACGTATTTGTTCGCCATCCGCACCAGTCGCATCACCTCTGCGATCGCGGCCTTCTGCCGTTGCGCCTCGAGCAGGCCGCCGACGGTCTCGAAACCCTCCCGTATGGCGGTCAGCAGCGACTCGTCGATCGGCTCGAGCATCGCCGGAGTCGGCACCTCACCGAAGTTCTTGGCGATCATCGACGCCGTCCGGTTGACCAGGTTGCCCCAACCGGCGACGAGCTCGTTGTTGTTGCGCGCGACGAACTCTTCCCAGGTGAAGTCGCTGTCCTGGGTCTCCGGACCGGCCGCGCAGATGAAGTAGCGCAGCGCGTCGGCGCCATACTTCGCGATCATGTCCTGGACGTAGATGACATTGCCCCGCGAGGTGGAGAACTGCGCGCCGGAGAGGTTGAGGAAGCCGGACGCGACGACCTCGGTCGGCAGGTTGAGCTCGCCGTACTCCCCCGGCTCACCGCCCTTGTCGCCCTTGCCCATGTAGCCGAGCAGCTCGGCGGGCCAGATCTGGGCGTGGAAGGTGATGTTGTCCTTGCCCTGGAAGTAGTAGGTCTTCGCTGCCGGGTCGTTCCACCATTCGCGCCAGCGCTCCGGCTCGCCGATCCGCCGCGCCCACTCGATGGACGCCGACAGGTAGCCGATGACCGCGTCGAACCACACATAGAACCGCTTGCTGTCCCAGCCCTCGACCGGGATCGGAATGCCCCAGTCGATGTCGCGCGTCATCGCTCGCGGATGCATGTCCTTGGCCAGGCCCTTGACGAAGTTGATCACTCCGGGCCGCCAGGTGCCTGTCGCGTCGACCTCGTCCAGCCACTCCTGGAACGCACCGGCAAGCGACGGCAGGTCGAGGAAGAAGTGCTCGGTCTCGATGAACTCCGGCACCTCGCCGTTGATCTTGGAGTGCGGGTTGATCAGGTCAGCGGGGTCGAGTTGGTTGCCGCAGTTGTCGCACTGGTCACCGCGCGCCTCGGGGAAGCCGCAGATCGGGCAGGTGCCTTCCAGATAGCGGTCGGGCAGGGTGCGGCCGGTCGACGGGCTGATCGCCGTCGTGGCGGTCTGCTGGAGCATGTAGCCGTTCGCGCGGATCTGGGTGAAGAGGTTCTGCACGACCTGGTAGTGATTGCGCGTCGTGGTGCGGGTGAACAGGTCGTAGGACAGGCCCAGATCCAGCAGGTCCTGCGCGATGACCGCGTTGTACTTGTCGACGATCTCCTGCACGCCGATGCCCTCCTTGTCCGCGAGGACCAGGATCGGGGTGCCGTGCTCGTCGGTGCCGCTGACCATCAGCACGTCGTGGCCCGCCATACGCATGTAGCGACTGAAAACATCTGCGGGGACGCCGAATCCGGCGACGTGGCCAATGTGACGTG
The DNA here is from genome assembly GCF_014640635.1 of Flexivirga endophytica. Taxonomy (GTDB): domain Bacteria; phylum Actinomycetota; class Actinomycetes; order Actinomycetales; family Dermatophilaceae; genus Flexivirga; species Flexivirga endophytica. Next base: position 40,572 of record NZ_BMHI01000009.1, on the reverse strand, counting down.
GCCCATTCGTGTAGGGCCACGCGAGTGCGGACAGAACCTTCATGATTGCTCATCCTAATTACCCCACGAAGTCGTCCCCCGCTGCGCTCCTCCGGTACTTCGCGGGGACCCCCAACATGTGTCGCGCCCCACGTCCTTCGCAGGGCCGTTCGCGGCAGTTCTCTTCGTGGTGTTTGCGCACCGGTCGCGGCACTGACACGATCCTGCGCAGGTCGGACATCGGCCTTTGGATTCAACGCACTGTGGAGGTGTGGGATGTTCGCTGTGCTCACCGGCGCCGGGTTGTCCGCCGCCGCAGGACTGAACGCCTACATCCCGTTCCTCATCGTCGGACTGCTGGCGCGCTTCACCGACGTGATCACGCTGCCCGGCGGATGGCAGTGGATCGAGTCGTGGTGGGCGCTCGGCATCGGCGCCGTGCTGCTGATCAGTGAGCTGGTGCTGGACAAGATCCCGGTGGTCGACAGCGTCAACGACATCGCCGGGTCCGTCATACGGCCGGCGACCGGTGGTGTCATCGCCGCGGCGACCCAGTCGGCCAACGCGTTGGACCACTCGTCGTTCCTGCAGGACCACGAGTGGATCGCCTTCGTCGGCGGGCTGCTCGTCGCAGGCGTCGTGCACGTCGGCAAGGCGAGCGCGCGGCCCGCGGTCAACCTCGGCACGGCCGGCATCGGCGCGCCCATCGTGTCGACGGTCGAGGACGCCTCATCCCTGGGATTGTCGCTGATCGCGGTCTTCGTGCCGATCCTGGTCATCGTCGCGCTGATCGTGCTCGCCTGGGCACTGTGGAAGTGGGCCCGTCGGATGCGCGGCTTCGCGCGAAGGAGGCGGGATGCCGAGCACGCGACCTGATCGGCCGGCGTTCCTCGGCACCTGGTGGGAGAAGCTGATCGCGGTGGTCGTGCTGGTGGCCGCCGTGCTCCTGGTGTCGCACTGGTGGAACAGCCGCGGGTCCTCCGGGCCCGCGCGTCCCGGTATGGCGCCCGCCACCGTCGTGTCGCACGGTGCGGCCGAGGACGACAGGATGGAGCTGACCGTCCGCTACCGCGTTGACGGAAAGACCCACGAAGTCACGAATCCCGTTGATATCAAGTCATTCCGGGCCCACGACAAGGTCGTCTGGGTCTGCTACGAGCCCGGTGACGCGACGGACGCGTCGATCCGGCTGCCGCAGGATCCCCTTTGCGGCCAGCAGTAGAGGGCGGCCGGGGTCTCGATACACCGCTCGTCCCTCGCGGCACTCGACCAGCATGTCGCCGAGGGGCTCAGGACTGTTTCGCCAGTGCCGCCGGCGTCCGCTCCGCGGTCAACCAGCGCTTGATGTAGGGCCCGGCCTGCGAGCCGAGCGCCTTGTCCATGTAGTTGATGAAGTCCGTGCGTGACGCATTGCCGTACTTGTGCGTCGCCGGCCAACCCTTCAATGCGACGTTGAATTTTGCTGCCCCATAAGCCTTTTCGAGATTGTGCAGCATGAGCGCGCCCGACAGATAGACGTTCAGGTCGCCGAAGTCGTTCTTCCGGTAGGCGCCGGGAGGGCCCTGGGTGTCACGCATCAGTTGGTCGCGGCCACTCTGCAGCTCTCTCCAACTGCCGTACTTGTTCGGAATGTTGTGGCTTGCCATGTAGCGGAACTGCATGAACATCGTGAGGCTCTCGTTCAGCCAGACGTCCTTCCAATCCGTCGGCGAGACCTCGTCGCCGAACCAGGAGTGGAAGAGTTCGTGCGCGTAGTCACCGCGGTAGACGTCCCTGCCACCGATGCCGCGCACACTGTTGGTCATCGTGACGAGCGTCTGGGTCTCCATGGCCGAATTCCCCGGCACCAGAACGACGCCCGTGCTCGCGAACGGATATGTGCCCAGTTGCTTCTCCGCCCAGGCGATGATCTGCGGTGTCTTGCGGATCAGCGGCAGGGACGCGGTGTCACCGGCGGTGTACCAGTAGTTGATCGGCAGGCCGTGCCGGCCTGTCGCCGTCTCGTGGCGGTAGTCGCCGAACGCCACCGTCGTGAGGTACGACGATGCCGGCTGGTCCAGGTGGAACTTCGTGGTCCGGGCCGAGCCCTTCGCCGTCGAGGACACCACCTGCCCGTTGAACACTCCGCGCTGCCCGTCGTGCGAGATCAGCGTCGCGTCGTAGAACGCCTTGTCGGCCGGCTGGTCGTTCACGGGATACCAGGTGAAAGCGCCGAACGGCTCCTGGAAGGTGTACGCCGCGCCGCCGCCGGCCGTCGTGAAGCCGACGTGCTGCACATCCTCCCGCTCTGCCGGCGCGCGCACGGGCATTGGCCGGCCGGAGTAGTCGATCACCACGGTGTGCCGCGAATCAGCAGGCAGCTCAGGGGTTCTGATCGTCAGGTAGTTGCCGGACCGGCTCGTCCCGACTGCCTTGCCGTCGACTGTCGCCCTCGTGACCTGCAGCGGAGCGCCGAGGTCGAAGCGGATGCTCGTGCGCTCGGTCGTGACTCGCAGCGCGATGGTCGCGACCCCGGTGAGCATCTTGGTCCCCGGCTGCCAGTCCAGCTTCAGGCCGTAGTGCAAGGTGTCGAGATAGGGCACGCCATGCTGCGGGTAGTAGCTGTCCATGACCGGCGACGATCGCGCCGCCCGATAGTCCACAGCCGGGGCGGCGCCCGTCGACCCGGCCCCGGTGGTGCTGGGATCGGAAGGCCGCGCCACGTCGGTCGAGTGCCCGGACCGGCCGCTGGAGCATCCGGTGATCACGAGTGCGGACGTCGTCACCAGGGCGACCACACTCGACCTGACGCCCCACGGTTTCATCGACATCACGTCCCCCAAATCAGAACCAGCGCTCCCACCTTCCCGGACACTCGTCGCCGGCGCAAGCGCCGTGATAGCACCGTCCGCGCCGTCAGCAGGTGGGAGTGATGCGCTGCCGGTGCGGCAGCTTCACCAACGTGACGGTGCCACGGCGCCATACCTGCTCCGCATCGCGAATCAGCTTGTCCTTGGCGCACTTCGGCACCTGGTAGAGCCACTTGGGTTTGCCCGTGAACATCACGTAGTCGACCGACGGATGCTGATCGGGGCGCAGCGAATAGGCGTCGTATGTCGGGACCAGGTAGGCACCGACGTCGGCCTGGGTCGCGACGCGTGCGCCCTTCGGCAGGTGGTCGTCGGCGAGTGACCGGATGTTCGTGACCACCGCCGCGGTGCGGAACATCGAGCCCGGTGCGACTGCGCGGTCGGCCATCTCGGAGACCGCCAGGCCGAAGCCCGCGACGATCGCTACTCCGACACCGGCGCTCTGCCACGAATGCAGCCGCGGCACGCCATACCGGCTCACCACATCGACGAAGGCCAGCAGGCCGATCGGCCAGAGGATGATGTCGTAGTGGAAGTCCAGCGCCCAGTAATGGATGTTGGACGACACCGCACGCCACAGCAGAGTCGGTATGGCGAGCACCGTCAGCTTCGATCGCACGCCGATCACGAGGGCGAGCACGACATACATCAGCACCGGTAGCAGCCGTTGTGGACTGAGGCTGTGATCCTCCGGGACCGGGAGCTTGTTGCTCTTGCCGATGCCGAAGTAGGCCAGATAACCGCTGCCGCTGCCCGGCTCGACCGCTGCCAGGACCAGCATGGCGACGATCACGCCGGCGACACCGAGACCGGCCAGCGCCAGCGGGCGCCGCCAGCCGTCGCCGCGGTACATCCACCACCAGCAGGCTCCGGCCGCGAAGACCGTCAGGCCCATGTCCTCCTTGGTGAGCAGCAGCCACACCGACGCCGCGAGCGCCCACCCGAATCGGTGCTGCAGCAACGCGATACACAACACTGCCAGGCCGATTGCGGCATACGCGACCTCGTGCACGTCGAACATCGCGGTGGTCAGCACGGCCCGGGAGAAGATGCCGACGACCGCGATCAACACCGCGACCTTCCAGCCGGCGCGACATCGGGCGTAGCCGACGATCACGCCCAACGCAGCGCCGAGCAGCACCGACTGGGTGATCAGCAGCGCCGGCGGGGTGGGCCAGATCCGCCATACGACACCCCACGTCGCGAGCAACGGGCTGAAATGATCGCCCAGCAGCGACAATCCGCGAATGTGCGACTCCGGCCATTGACCCCGCGACCACGCGTCGGCGCCCTGCGCGAAGATCCCGAGGTCGTAGTCGGCGCTGTTGCCGGCGTTCCACCGGCCGAGCGCGAGCACCGCGAAGAAGACACTCGCCACCACCGCGGACGCGGCGCCGAGCAGCCACGCCGGTCGTCGGGTGCCGGGTGCCGGGTGCCGTGTCAACGCCTCAGCGGCCGGTGATGGCTGCGTCATACAGCGCCTTCTTGGACAGCCCGGTCTCGTCGGCGACCTCGGCGCACACGGTCTTCAGCCGCTCGCCCGCCGCCACCCGCTGCTGTATGGCGGGCAACACGTCCTCGACCGAGGCCGTGACGGCGGGCGCACCACTGACCACGACGGTGATCTCGCCGCGGGCGCCCTCGACGGCCCACTCCGCCAGAGCGGCCAGGCCGTCGCGGCGGACCTCTTCATAGGTCTTGGTCAGCTCCCGGCACACGGCGGCGACGCGATCGTCACCGAACGCCTCCGCCATCGCTGTCAGCATCTCCGCCAACCGGTGCGGCGCCTCGAAGAACACCATCGTGCGCTGCTCGGCGACCAGGCCGGACAATCGGCGTGCGCGCTCACCCGCCTTGCGCGGCAGGAAGCCCTCGAAGCAGAACCGGTCGGTCGGCAGCCCGGAGACCGCGAGCGCCATCAGCACCGCGGACGGGCCGGGCACACACGTCACCCGGATGCCCGCTTCGACGCACGCGTTGGCGAGGCGGTAGCCCGGGTCGGACACCGACGGCATACCGGCGTCCGTGACCAGCACGATGCGGGCGCCCTCGCGCAGCCGCCAGAGCAACTCCGGGGTGCGGGCACGTTCGTTGTGCTCGTGATAGCTGAGGACGCTGCCGCTCGGAGTGACGCCGAGCTCGTCCAGCAGCCGCCGCAACCGTCGGGTGTCCTCAGCGGCGACGAGGTCAGCGCCGGCCAGCTCGCTCGCCAGCCGCGGCGCCGCGTCACGCGGATCCCCGATGGGCGTTGCGGCCAGCACGAGCACGCCGTCAGAGTTCGGCCGCAGGCCGTCGGAGGACACCGATGACGCCGTCGGAGATGAGGAACGGATCTGCGACTGCGCCATGGTGGGAGTCTCGCACGACCGCGCGCCATACCCGCGTCGATGCCCCGGCGCGTAGCTTCCTCGGTTAACCTCACCCTCGGCCCCGGCTACAGCCGCCGCGGCACGACAGGTGAGGGCGAAAGGGGACTTCGCGTGACGATCACGCTGGCACGGGACACCGCCGACAGCACCGCGGGCGACCCTGTCGACGACCGCCGGGCCGTGCTGCGTCGCCGGCTGCTGGGTGCGCCACGCACCGCGGAAGCGAAACTGTGGGCCTTCCTCGGCCCAGCCATCGTCACCGTCGTCGCCGGCGTCATCCGCTTCTGGAATGTCGGTCGTCCGCACCAGCTGGTCTTCGACGAGACGTATTACGTCAAAGAGGGCTGGTCGATGTTCCTCTACGGCTTCGAGCACAAACAGGACAAGTCGACCGGCATCACCAACAACCCCGACGGCCTCTTCACGATGGGCAACCCGCACGTCTTCGGCACGCAGGCCGACTTCGTGGTGCACCCGCCGCTCGGCAAGTGGTTCATCGGCGTCGGCGAGAAGCTGTTCGGCATCGACTCGTCCTTTGGCTGGCGTTTCGCCGTGGCGCTCTTCGGCACTCTCGGCATCTACCTGGTCGGCCGCGCCGCGTGGCACCTGTTCCGGTCACCGGTGCTGGCCACGCTCGCCTCGATCCTGCTGTGCTTCGAAGGCACCGAGTTCGTCATGTCGCGGACGTCCATCCTCGACATCATGGTCATGTTCTGGGCGCTCGCGGCATTCGTGGCACTGCTGGCCGACCGCACCCGCACCCGCCGCATCCTGGCCGACAAGGTGGCGGCGATGCAGGCCGCCGGCACCTGGGACAAGCACGCGATCGCCGGCCCCTGGCTGGGCTGGCGCCCGTGGCGCTGGGTGGCGGGGCTCTGCATCGGCATCGACTGCGCCACCAAGTGGTCCGGTCTCTACTTCCTGGCCGCGTTCGGCCTGATGACCTGCTTCTGGGACCTCGGCGCGCGTCGCGCCGTCGGCGTCCGCCGCTACTGGTCGGCAACGTTCGTCAAGGACGCGCTGCCGGCCTGTGTCAGCGTGCTGCTGGTCTCGCTCGGGGTCTACTTGACCAGCTGGTTCGGCTGGATCGCCAGCAACGACGCCTACGACCGGCAGTGGGCCGCCGAGAATCCGGCGAACCAAGGCTCCGGCTTCTCGCCGGACAGCTCCCTGTTCTCCTGGATGCCGGACTGGCTGCGCTCACTGTGGGAGTACCACTCCCAGATGCTGCAGTCGGCCTCGGACATCACGTCGTTCCACCCCTACATGTCGAACCCGTGGTCGTGGTCGCTGCAGACCCGGCCGACGTCGTTCTTCTACGAGAGCCCGAAGAAGGGTGACGGCGGCTGCGACGTGGCGCAGTGCAGTAAGGCGATCAGCTCGCTGGGCACGGTCAGCATCTGGTGGCTCGGGACAATTGCCCTCGCCGTGCTGATCTTCTACTGGCTGCTACGTCGCGACTGGCGCGCCGGTGGCATCCTGGTCGGCGTGGCAGCCGGCTGGTTGCCGTGGTTCGCCTACCAGGACCGCACCATCTTCACCTTCTACTCGGTCGCCTTCGCGCCATACATCGTGCTGGCGTGTGTGTTCGTGCTCGGTCTGGTGCTCGGCAGACCCGGCGCCAGCGAGCAACGAGTGCTGATCGGCAAGGCGGCGGTCGGTGGCTTCACGATCCTGACCGTCGGACTGTTCGTCTTCTTCTGGCCGATCTGGACCGGGCAGGTCATCCCCTACAGCCACTGGCAGTGGCGCATGTGGCTGCCGAGCTGGGTCTGATCAGCGCGCATCCCGACGCAGTCGAAGCGCCGAGACCAGGAAGAAGATCCCACCGAGCGCCGCGTAACCGGCAAGAGCCGTCAGCGACGGGTCGGTGCCGCCTGCCTGTATGGCGAAACTCGCTCCGGCGAGCACCGAGATGCCGCCGCTGAGGATCATCGGCAGCTGACCACCCATCGGGCGTCGACCGATCGCGACCACCAGTTGCACGAGGCCCGCGGTGATCGCCCACGCACCCCAAACACGAAGAACCGCAGGCATGCCCGAGCTCGCGGCGACTGCCATGCCGACGGCCGCGAGCAGGCTGAGTGCCATGTTGAGGCGCAACGGCGTGGCCGGGCGCGCGTGGCCCGAGGACCGGAAGTCGACGACGGACGCGCCCACGTCGAACAGCGGGTAGATCAGCAGCAGCGCGACGCTCGCTGGATTCAGCGTGGCTGCGGCGACACCGAACAGAACGGCCCAGACGATCGCGAAACCGAACCGCCCGAGATAGAGGCGGCGCAGCGTGCTGGCGTTGCCGAGGTCGGTAGCTGCACTGCCGATGGACGCTGCGGTGGTGGGTTCTGCGGTGGTGGACATGGAATTTCCCTTCGGTGGAGGCGGGGCCGGCTCGTCATGCGACGAACGGCGAGAGAGAACGATCGGTCTTGCTGCTTCCGCAGTGTTGTCGTTCGGCCCCGCCGTGTCAAGACCGATCGTTCTGTCTGCTAATCTCGGGACACCGATCGAGGAAGGCAAGGACCCATGTCGGAAGCACGGACCCGGTTGCTCGGCACGGCCAGCCGGCTGTTCTACGCCGAGGGACTGCACTCGGTCGGCGTCGATCGGATCGTCAACTCCGCGCCGGTCACGCGCGCCACGTTCTACCGGCACTTCCCCAGCAAGGACGACCTCGTGGTCGCCTACCTGACCCAGGCCGACGAGGCGATCCGCGCCCGGATGGCAGCGGCTCGCGCCGAGCGCGACGAACCCGACGAGATCGTTCGATCAGTCGCCCGGACGATCACCGACGCGCTCCGAAATCCCGGTTTCCGCGGCTGCGCCTTCCTCAATGCGGCCGCCGAATACCCCGACCCGGAGCACCCGGTGCACCGTGCCGTGCGTGCGCACCGGGACTGGTTCCTGAGCACCGTCACCGAGCTCTTCGCCGCCGCCGAGGAGCTCGATCCCGAGCCGGCTGCGCAACACTTCGTCATGCTGCGTGACGGGGCGATGGCCGCGGGTTGCCTGACTGATCCGGAGGCTGTGTGCGACACGTTCCTGCGCGGAGTCGAGGGCCTGCTCAGCTACCGGAGCCACCGCAACGGTTGAGCGGCACGGATCAGCGCAGGAACTGCTCGATGTGCCCCGGCACGATCTGGCTGGCGAGTTTGCCGACCTGGTCCTGCGGCAGGTCGACCACCGGATAGTCCTTGTTGCCCGCGGCCGTCGCCAGGCTCACCGTCGCGACACCCGCCCGCCGCTGGAAGAACGACCGGCGCACAGTCACTCCGACGGCGCCGCGACGTTCGATCACGTTGGTGGACAAGCCGATCGAGCCGGAACGCGTCACCAGGAAGCGCTCGGTCACCGCGTGCCCTAGCCAGTGCGCCCTGCTCCACCCGAGCGCGACCCCGGCCGCCAGCGGCAGGATCGCGCAGACTCCGAGCGCCGGCAGGTCCCAGATCCCCGCGGCCACGACGAGCAGCGCGGCCGGGACCGCGGCACCGGCCATCGCCCTGGTGTAGCGCCGCCGCATTGCAGCCGCACCATGTCGCTGCAGCGGTACGGCGAACAGGTCCTCTCCGAGCACCTCATCGGCGGTGTGCACCACCACCTGCTCCGGCGACGGCGGGGTGAGCGTCGAGCTCATGCCACGCCCGTCGTCCTTCACCCCGGTGGTGATCGCCGACAGGTAAGCACCACCCACCCACCGCAGCGGCAGGTGACGGTGCACTTCGACACCGCGCAACCGGCGGATCTCCAGGGAGGTCGCGCGCGTCGTGAGCAGGCCTCGAGACACGTGGTAGCTGCCGCCACGAGCGTCCCGCGTGAGCCGAAAGCCGTGGAACGCCAGCAGATAACCGAGCAGTGCGAGCACCACGATCAGCACGAGCGCGCCGACCAGGACGGCCAGCACGGCGGCGATCACGCCGATCGCCGCCAATCGGTCCGCCGCGCCGGCGACCAGACCGTCCTCGCCCCAGCCGATGCCCGACTCGTTGAGGAACTGCGAGCCGACACCGAGGATCGCCAGCGCCGCGATCAGCCCCGCCGGACCGAACGGCGCGTAGCGGATCCACGCCGGATTCAATTGGTAGACAACCGCTTCCGTCTCGTATGCCGCCGCGACGCGCGTCTCCCCCACGTCATCGCCGGGCGGAGCAGTGGCATCGTCGACCGCGCGTTCGGGTGTCGCCTTCGCCGCCCGGTGCAGCAGGTCCCCGCGCAGGGCCGCAGCCTCCGCGCTGGTCAATCCGTCCAGTTTCAAAGCCTTCTCGCCGGCACCGGTCCCGATCTGCACCTCGGCCAGACCGAGTGCGCGGTGCATGACCGACGCTGTGACGTCCACCGACCGCACCCGGTCGATGGGAGCCGAAACGGTCGTGGTGCTGAGCAACCCGTGCCGCAGCTGCACCTGGTCCGGGGTGAAGCGATAGCGGGTGGTGATCCACCGGAGCACGCCGAAGGCGATGGCGCCGGCGGCTGCTGCGACGCCCCACCAGTTCTGACCACCGGTCGACCCGGCGACCACCACGGCGATGAGTGCCGGCAGGAACCGGCCGATCTCCTTGATGGGATGGATCAGCAGCATCCGCGGGCTGAGGCGGCGCCATACGCCCGGGTCCGTCTGCTTCTCCCGAGCATCACCCTCCCCCGGGGAGACCTGTGCACGCTCCTCACCCGAATCGCGAGCATCACCCTCCCCCGGGGAGACTTGTGCACGCTCCTCACCCGAACCCCGAGCATCACCCTCCCCCGGGGAGACCTGTGCACGCTCCTCACTGCCCGAGGGGTCACTCATGTCGCATCACCTTCACTGGCAGCGGTGACGACGGTCAGTTCGTGCACGACCCGGTCGGCGACGGTGGCGTCGAGGCCCTCGATCCGCAGCTCCCCCTTCGCGGAGGCTGTCGTCACGGTGACCGAGCTCAACCCGAAGAATCGCTCGAGCACGCCCCGCTCGGTGTCGACGGTCTGCACGCGGGAGATCGGCGCGATCCGCTGCTCGACCGTCAACAGACCACGCTGCGTGTAGACCGCGTCGTCGGTCAGCTCCCAGCGGTGGATCCGGTAGCGCAGCACCGGCGCCACGAGCACCGTGCCGACGAAAACCACTGTGATCAGGGCGATCCCGAGCAACTTCCACATCGTGTCCGGGTCGATGAAGTACCACGCCACTCCGCCGCCGATCAGCAGCACCGCGGTCAGCATGACCCCCTGCACGGCCCACATCGTGCGCGCACGGGAGGACACGAGTTCGGCGGGTGGGCGCAAGTCCATCTCCAGACCTTCTCACGCCTGCGAGTGCGCTTCCGAGCACGGCATACAGGTGCTCCGCCCGGCCGGTGGAGCGCCATCGACCGGTCGCCGGAGCACGGCAGCGAATCTTTTGTGTTCGCAAGGACTCCCCACGCAAGGAGTAAGTCGCTCCCAAGGGGCCCGTAAGCGAACGTTCAATGTTTCCAAAATCTTGGTCGGCTGAGCACCACGCGCTCCGTTCGTCTGCCCATAGTTCTCAGCGCGAGCTCAACCCCGGGCCCGCACAGTCACGCACGACGTGACCTTCGATGGAAATGGATGTATATGCGAGTCAACAAGACAGCAATGCTCTTCGGCATCGCGGCTGTGTCGACGAGTTGTGTCATCGGCGGCACTGCCGCACACGCGGCATCGGCACCGTCAGCCACCCACCGCGCCGCAGGAGTCAGTAACCACCACGCGGTCGACTCCTTCCTCAGCTCGAACCCACAGTCGATCGCCTCCTCCTCCGGCGACGACTACCAGCTGGTGGGTACGACGACGAGCGCGGACGGCACATCGCACTTCCGCTACCAGCGGACCTACAAGTCGTTGCCGGTCGTCGGCGGCGACTTCGTCGTACACGCGAAGAGCGGCAAGGTCGTCGGCCACTCCGGCGACCAGCGCGCGGCGATCAGCCTGTCCACCACGCCGACGGTGGCCGCAACCGCCTCACGCAGCAACGCGATCGCGGGCGCGAAGGTCTACAACGTGGCCGGCGCCACCACGTCGAAGCTCGTGGTCGACGCCACCGGCGCCAAGCCGGTGCTGGCCTGGATGACCGTGGTCAAGGGTGTGCAGGCGGACGGCATCACACCGAGCCACAAGGCGGTGCTCGTCAACGCACAGACCGGCAAGACGATCCGCTCCTCCGAGATGATCAAGTCGCTGATGTCGGCCAGCACCTCGAAGCAGGCGATGGCCCGGCGCGGCGTGCATCACGACGCGACGCTGACCACCCGCACCCCGGCGAAGGTGCCCACCATCAGCTGGGCGTCGGTCGGCGGACACGGCAAGGGCCACAACAAGGGCGTCGCCGCTGACGGCACCGGCAAGTCCCTGACGCTCGGTGACGTGAACATCACCACCACGCAGGGCAGCAGCGGTTACGAGATGACCGACCCCAACCACGGCGGCAACTCGGCCTGCGACATGAACAACTCCGAGGCCGGCAACTGCGCGCTGTTCACCGACGACGACAACGCCTGGGGCGACGGGCAGAACGACGACCGCGCCACGGCAGCGGTCGACGTCTACTACGGCGCTGCGATGACATGGGACTACTACAACAAGGCGTTCGGCCGCAACGGCATCTTCGACGACGGCAAGGGTGTGCCGTCGCGGGTGCACTACGGCAGCGGTTACGTCAACGCGTTCTGGGACGGCTCGCAGATGACGTATGGCGACGGCCAGGGCGACAACGCCCCGCTGGTCGCGATCGACGTGGCGGGTCACGAGATGTCGCACGGCGTCTCCGAGGCGCTGGCCAACCTGGGGTACAGCGGTGACGTCGGCGGCATCAACGAGGCCAACAGTGACGTCTTCGGCACCATGGTGGAGTTCGAGGCGAACAGTTCGGTCGACACACCGGACTTCCTCATCGGCGAGACCATCGACATCAACGGCGACGGCACCCCGCTGCGCTACATGGACAAGCCGAGCAAGGACGGCGCCTCGCTGGACTGCTGGTCCTCCGCCACCCAGAACGAGGACCCGCACTACACGTCCGGTGTCGGCAACCACGCGTTCTTCCTGCTGGCCAACGGCAGCGGCCAGTCCGACTGGGGCGACAGCCCGACCTGTGACAGCTCCACCGTCACCGGCATCGGCAAGGACAAGGCCGCCAACATCTGGTACAACGCGATCAAGGACTACGGCACCTCCGACATGTCGTATGCCGACCTGCGCGCCGGCATGATCAAGTCCGCCGACTCGCTGTATGGCGCGGACAGCACCGAGTCCCAGGCCGTGGCAGCGGCCTGGAGCGCGGTCAGCGTGAGCTGACCCGCCCGACAGCTACACGCCTCGGGGCGTCGTCCTGAGGAGTCCGTGAGCGTTGCCCTGAGGAGCTTGTGAGGCACGAGCAAGCGTCTCGAAGGGGAACGAGCGGACGTCTCGAAGGGTCGTGTGGTTGCCAATGACGAGCCCCTCCGGTCGGTCCCCCTCCCCTTGACCGGAGGGGTTCGTCATACGCAACGTTGGTCGAGTAGCTGCCGGCGGAGAAGAAGTCGGGGTCCCCGCGAAGTATCGGAGGAGCGCACCGGGGGAGAACTTCGTGGGGTGGCTCATACCCGTTGCAGCCCAACGGATTACGGCCCATGATGAAAAGCATGAGCACGCACAAGGTCCAGGTTCGCAGGGTGTATGACGCCTCGAAGCCCTCCGACGGCACACGTGTGCTGGTCGACCGGCTCTGGCCACGCGGGCTGAGCAAGGAGAAGGCCGAGTTGGACGACTGGTGCAAGCAGGTCTCCCCGTCGAACGAGCTGCGCAAGTGGTACGCACACGACCCGGACAAGTTCGAGGAGTTCGCCGACCGCTACCGCACCGAGCTGGAGGACGATGAGCGGTCCGAGGCATTGGACGGCCTGCGCAGGATCGCCGCGGACGGCACCCTGACCCTGCTGACCGCCGCCAAGCGCGACGACATCAGCGAAGCCACCGTGCTGGCCGACCTCATCTCCGGCGGTCACTGACCGAGCGCATCCGCGAGACAGCCCGGTGGGGTGCGATTCGCTGCACTAGGTTCGGATCTCATGGCGAACACCGAGGAGCGGCGGCTCCGGTCACGTGCATGGTTCGACGACCCGAGCGATCCGGGGATGACCTCGATCTACCTCGAGCGATACCTCAACTACGGCCTCACGATCGAGGAGTTGCAGTCCGGCAAGCCGATCATCGGCATCGCCCAGAGCGGCTCCGATCTCTCACCCTGCAACCGCCATCATCTGCAGTTGGCCAAGCGCGTCCGGGACGGCATCATCGCGGCCGGTGGTGTGCCGATGGAGTTCCCGACCCATCCGATCCAGGAGACCGGCAAGCGGCCCGGCGCGGCGCTCGACCGCAACCTCGCCTACCTCGGTCTGGTGGAACTGCTCTACGGCTATCCGATCGACGGAGTCGTGCTGACCATCGGCTGCGACAAGACGACTCCCTCGCAGTTGATGGCCGCCGCCACCGTCAACATCCCGGCCATCGCCCTGTCGGTCGGACCGATGCTGAACGGTTGGTATGACGGCAAGCGGACCGGCTCCGGCACGATCATCTGGAAGGCGCGGGAGCTGCTCGCCACCGGAGAGATCGGCCAGGCACAGTTCTTGGAACTCGTTGCGTCCTCGACGAATTCAGTCGGTTTCTGCAACACGATGGGCACCGCCTCGACGATGAACTCGCTGACCGAAGCGCTGGGCATGGAGTTGCCGGGCGGAGCCGCCATTCCCGCGGCATACCGGCAACGCGCCCAGTTCGCCTACGAAACCGGTTCGCGCATAGTGGAATTGGTGCGGGACGACGTGAAGCCTTCCGACATACTCACCCGCGACGCGTTCCTCAACGCGATCGCGGTCAGTTCTGCGATCGGTGGCTCGACCAACGCGCCGATCCATCTGCAAGCCGTGGCACGCCACATGGGTGTCGAGTTGTCCCTCGCCGATTGGGAGGAACACGGCCGGGACCTGCCGTTGCTGGTCAATCTGCAGCCGGCCGGCGAATACCTCGGCGAGGACTTCTACCGCGCCGGCGGCGTGCCCGCCGTCGTCAATCAATTGATGCAGGCCGGAGCGATCCACCAGGACGCACTCACGGTGAGCGGCCGAACCATCGGCGACAACTGTGGCGACGCGCCGATCGCCGACCCGGCGGTCATCCGGCCGATCGACGAGCCGCTCAAGGAGCATGCCGGTTTCGTGGTGCTGACCGGCAACATCTTCGACGCCGCGATCATGAAGACCTCGGTGATCGACGATGCCTTCCGCGCGCGCTATCTCTCGGCCCCGGACGACCCGGACGCTTTCGAAGGGCACGCAGTCGTTTTCGACGGTCCGGAGGACTACCACCGGCGCATCGAGACCGAGTCCGGCATCGACGAGCGCAGCATCCTGTTCATGCGCGGGGCCGGACCGATCGGCTACCCGGGCGCTGCCGAGGTCGTCAACATGCAACCGCCGGCCGCGTTGTTGCACGCGGGGATCGAGTCGCTGCCATGTGTGGGCGACGGACGCCAGTCGGGCACCTCCGGATCACCGTCGATCCTCAACGCCTCCCCCGAAGCCGCTGCCGGTGGCAACCTGGCGATCCTGCAGACCGGTGACCCGGTGCGCGTGGACCTGCGCCAGGGACGGGTCGACCTGCTCGTCGACGATGCCGAGATCACTCGGCGGCGCGAGGCGCTGGAGGCAGCGGGCGGCTATCCGACGCCCCCGTCGCAGACACCGTGGCAGCAACTGCACAGGTCCGGCGTCGGGCAGATGGACACCGGGATGGTCATCGAGGACGCCATCGAGTTCCAGCGGATCGCCCAGGTCCGCGGTCTGCCTCGGCACAGTCACTGAGCCGAGCTCGCCGAAGTTGCTTGCCGCACGGGGGTTTTCACGCCCCGCGCGGCCGGAATGGTCAGCTTTTCGTCAAGAATCGCCCCCAAATCCGCCAAAGCTATTGCGCACCACCCCAGCGCGGCACGACACTCAGCCGTCGCCGGCAGGCAGATCCTGCTCGGCACGTTCCTTGAGGAGTTCACATGCGAAAAATCCCTCTGCTTGCTGCCATCAGTCTGGCCGCTTCCTTCGGCGCCGTCGGCAGCATCGTCCCGACCGCGAGCGCAGCTACCGGCCACACGCCGTCGGTGCGCGCGGCGCACTCGTGCGCGACCGAGACCGCAGGCCATGCGGCCTGCGACGCGATCCACCTGGTCAACGCGGAGGGCCGGAACGTCAATGCGGCCGGCAAGATCCAGCCGCTGGCGGGCAAGGGCGGCAAGCCGGTGCCCCCGTCGGCCATCTCGGGCAAGACGCCGACCGACATCCAGAGTGCTTACAAGCTCTCCGGGCTCAAGTCAGGCGGCCGGACCGTCGCGATCGTCGACGCCTACGGCTACCCCAACGCCGAGCGTGACCTCGGTGTCTACCGCAGCCAGTTCGGGTTGTCGTCCTGCACGACCGCCAACGGCTGCCTGACGATCATGAGCCAGACCGGCAGCACCACCAACCTGCCACGCACCGACGTCGGTTGGTCACAGGAGCAAGCACTGGACCTCGATGCGGTCTCAGCAGCCTGCCCGGACTGCAAAATCGTTCTGGTGCAGGCGAAGTCGGCGTCCTTCGCCGACCTCGGCGCAGCAGTCAACCAGGCCGCCAAGGTTCCAGGTGTTGTCGCGATCTCGAACTCGTACGGCGGAGGTGACGCACCCGACTCGACATACGGCAGCTACTACAACCACTCCGGCATCGCGGTGACCGCATCCACCGGTGACAACGGATACCAGGGTGCGAGCTTCCCGGCCTCATCGCACTACGTGACCGCAGTCGGCGGCACCTCGCTGAAGGCGGCGTCGAACTCCCGTGGCTGGACCGAATCCGCCTGGAACGGCTCAGGATCCGGCTGCAGCACGTCCAACACCGCTCCGGCCGGCCAGGACTCCTCGGTCACGCACTGCAACGGTCGCGCGATGGCTGACGTCTCCGCGGTCGCGGACCCCAACACCGGCCTCGCGGTCTACGCGCCGACCTCGAGCAGGTCGTCCTCGTGGGCGCAGTACGGCGGCACCTCACTCTCGTCGCCGCTCGTCGCGTCGGTCTACGCACTGTCCGGCAACACCAGCGGTTACGCCAACACCAAGCCCTACGCCGACCCGTCGGGGCTCTTCGACGTGACGACCGGTAGCAACGGCAGCAGCCAGTACTGGTCGCAAGCCGGCGCCGGCTGGGACGGCCCGACCGGGCTGGGCACGCCGAACGGCACGTCCGCCTTCTGATCCACAGGCGACGCACGAAGATCCCCGTCGGGCACAGCGCCCGGCGGGGATCTTCGTCGCTGCATCACCACTGCGCATGCGGTAAGCATCCGGGACGCCCCGGGGCACAGGCCTTTTCACGTAACTGGTTGAGTGATTTCGCTGCTGCCGGGCAGCAACTTGTGGCAATGTTGGGCGTCGATGACCATGCATACGACCTTGGGACGTCGTGCTCGGAGTGTCCCGACGGACACAGCCCCGGCGCACCTCGCCCAAGCCGTCGAACCACCGCCGACGCGACTGGCGATGATCGGTCTCGTCGGGTGGATAGCGTTGTGCGCACTCGCCGCCAGCCGTCACGCGATGCTCTCCTGGCACTACTTCGCCACCGCCGGACAGACACTTCTCACCCCGCCCGGTGGTCTGCATGTGTATGGCGAGCACCCCGAGCTGCAGTTCGGCCCGTTGACGATGGCGGTCTGCGCCCTGCTCGGACTGGCGCCGTCCACGGCAGCTGCCGTGATCGCCTGCGTGATGATGCTCGTGCTGGGACTGGCCGCGATCGCCATACTCGGGCGCTTGAGCGCCGGCCATCATGGCGGTCGGGTCTCCACGCGGACGGCGATGCTCTACGTCGCGCTGCTCGCGCCGTTGTGGCTGGTGCTGGCCGTGCACTACGGCCACCTCGACGACGCGCTCGCACTGTTCTTCATGGCCGCAGCGGTGGCGCAGGGCAAGCGAGATCGCTGGCTCACCGCCGCGCTGTTGCTGGCCGCCGCAAGCGGAGCCAAGCCGTGGGTCGTGCCGATGGCGATGATCTTGTTGGCGGCGCCTCGACCCGCGCGCCTCAAGGCCTTCACGATCTTCGTCGTGGGGACCGCTCTACCGTGGATCCCGTTCGTACTGGCTGATTCTCGCACCATGCAGCTGAGTCGATTCGTGATCGACGTCGCCGACGACTCCGTCCTGCGGCAGATCGGGTCGTTGTCGGTGGCGACGCCGACCTGGGTTCGGCCGACGCAGTTCCTGATCGGTGCGGCACTGGCGATCTGGCTGGCCCGGCGCGGCCGTTGGGTGTGTGTGCCGTTCGCCGTGCTGTCGGTGCGGCTGCTGACCGATCCGCAGACCTATCTCTACTACTCGACCGGTTTGGCAGTGGCTGCCGCGATCGCCGACCTCACCCGCAACGATCGGCGGCCGATCCTCACCGGGCTGGTCGTCGGCTGGTCCGCGGTCACCATGCTGCTCGCCACCCCCGGACAACTCACCGGCGCCGGCACCGTGCGCCTCGTCGGTCTGCTGGCCGGCATCGTCGTGGTCATCGTCGACGACGGCTGGTCACCTGCTGCTGCCCGCCGCAACATCACCCGAGACGACGCACGCACGACCGTCACGGTCCAGCGGCACACCCAGCACGTGGTCCCCGCTCGTCCCGCCGTGACGGCAACAGCCCCCGACCTCGTCGCGCCGACCACCCCCTCGGTCGGCAACGCCCCTCGCGTCGACGAACACCCCACAGTCACGACGTTCACGATGGAGAAGCTTCCCGACCCGCCGAAGCTCGGTGAATTGTGGACCCGGACGCGACGGCCGCTGCGCCCGTCGGCGTCCAGTCGGCTGATCCGCCGCTGACGGTGTCCGAGCTCAGCCCGTTTCGACGTCCCGCTCGGCGCGGCGCCATACACCGAGGAGCGCGGCACCTGCGAAACACGCGACGAGCACGAAAACTCCTGTGCCGGGGGCGGATCCGGCCGCATAGTCCGGCACGTGCGCGAACACTCCGGCGTGCTGCAGCCAGTCGGGTGCGTGCAACACCGAACCCATGAACACCAGGACCGCGGAGGCCGCGACCGGCAGCCACGCGATCGGACCCCATCGGCGATGCACGCCGATGACCAGCGCGGCGATCCCGGTCACCGCCAGGACTGCCGGCACCTGACCTGCGACGTACGCGACGTAGCGGTCGGCGCCGTGGGACACCTGACTCAACGTCACCAGTGTGCCGACGCCACCGGCGACGACCATCATCGCCAACGAACCACCGAGGGCAATCAGTAGCCGTGCGAGCAGCGGACTGCGACGGCTGGTCCCACACGCGAGCAGGTCATCGATGGTGCCATCGCCCTCCGCGGTGCCGTCGGCCAGGACGGTGATCACCGCGTAACAGGAGACCAGCATCGCGATCAGCACGCCGGCGAACGAGAAGAACGACGCCTCGAGTCCGTCCTCGCCGGTCAGTTCGCGCATCAGTTTCGCGGTCGAGGTGTCGTCGGTGAGGAAGTCGAGCAGGCTGCCGCTCATGCCACCGAAGAGTGCTGCCACCGCCGTGACGATCGCCGTCCAGACGACCCACCGACCACGCTCGAGATGCCACACCAGTTGCGCGACGGTGCGCACCCGGAGCCGGTCGTCGCTGGCGGACCGCTCGTGCAGCGGCGCGGCGCCGTAGTCGCGACCACGACCGGCGATCCTGACGCACGCACCGAGCACAACGCACACGACGGCGAAGATCGCACCTGCCCACCACCGGTCGTGTGTGTATGGCGACTCGGCGTCCAGCCAACCGAGCGGACTCACCCAGTGCAGCGCGTCGACGCCATGCACGTTGGCGACCGCCCGCAGTGCGAAAGCAACTGCGAGCACTGCGAATCCAAGCGACTTGGCCAGGCCGGCACTGTCGGCGAGCTCACCCAGGAGCAGGCCCGTGAGAGTGAAGACCAACGCACAACTCGCAGTCACCACACCGAGCCCGGCCGCACCCCGCCAGGTGAGCTCGTCGATGCTGATCGTCTCCAGGCCGAGGATCACGAAGACGGCGACTCCGAGGCCGACCGAGAAGACGAACGCTGCTTCGAGTGCTCCGCGCAACCGGTCCGGCGCTGCATGACCGCTGGCCTGCACCAGCTCCGCCATACCCGAGTCCTCAGTGCCCCGAACGAAACTCACGCCGAGCAGCAGACTCAGGATGCTGGTCACGATGATCAGATAAGTGCCCATCTCCCAGGCCGCGAGCTGACCGATGGTGCCCGGGCGTGGCAGCTGCCCGTAGAGCAGGCGCGTCGCCGCGTTGCTGCCCAGGCTGTTGATCAGATGCTCCCGCTGGTCGAGCCGCGGGTAGGTCGAGGAGTATGACGGCGCGACGCTCGCCAGCAGGGCCAGCAACGGCACGCACCAGGTCAGGATCTTCCGGCGGTGTGTGCGCAGCGTGACGCGGACGGCGCTGACCGTGCGTGGTCCGCGGCTCATCTCGCACCGACCCGCAGATTCGATCCTCATCTCCGGCTCCGGACTGTGTTCGATTGCCGTCCTTCGGCCGGACTGGCGACCCGGTAATGCCGCAGGAACAGGTCCTCGAGGCTCGCCGGTGTGCAGCGCAGGTCGGTCGGGTGCGCGGCCAACAGGGTCGTCACCACCGCGTCCACTCTGTCGTGCGGCACACTCGCCTCGAGGCGAACCCCTCCCTCGGGCATCGGTTTCCGCGTCACTTCACCGTCCACGCCGAGCTGCTGACGCACCTCGTCGGCGACCCGATCCACGGTGTCCCCCGACACCACTGCGCTGATCGTGGACGCCGCGAGGTGCCGCATCTGGGACAACCGGCCGGTCTCGACCAATTGCCCGTCCTTGATGATCGTGACCGAGTCACACAGCTGCTCGACCTCACCGAGGATGTGGCTCGACAGCAGCACAGTGCGTCCCTCGGCCACGGCGCGCTCGACGCACTCACCGAAGGTGCGTTCCATCAGCGGGTCGAGTCCCGAGGTCGGCTCGTCCAGGATCAACAGGTCGGTGCGTGCCGCGAACGCCGCGACAAGCATCACCTTCTGCCGATTTCCCTTGGAATACTTGCGGATCCGCTTGCTCGGGTCGAGCGCGAACGCCTCGATGAGCTCGCGCTCGCGGGCCTCGTCGTACTTGCCTCTGGCCGACCTGCGTAGGCCGGCGAGGACGTCGAGGGCCTGCTGGCCGGTCAGGGTCGGCCAGAGTGCGACCTCGCCGGCGACATACGAGACGTCGCGGTTGATCAGCGCACTGTCCGTCTCCGGGTCGTGCCCGAGCACGCTGACCGTGCCGCTGTCCCGGCGGTAGAGGCCGAGCAGCACCCGGATCGTCGTCGTCTTGCCCGCGCCGTTCGGTCCCAGGAAGCCGTGCACCGCGCCGCGCGAGACCCGAAGGTCGAGATCGTCGACGGCCCGGAACCTGCCGAACGTCTTGGTCAGCCCGTGCACGTCGATCACGTCGCTCGGCGCGGCACCGTCCAGGTGCTCGGTCGACGCAGTTGTCATCAGCCCACTCACAGTTGGGCTCCTTTCCGCTCTGCCGGCAGGGAGTCCTGCTGGCGCAGCCCTGCCTCCATCGCCTGTTGGAAACGTTCTTGCAATGCTTTGGGGAACAGCTCAGTCGTGGCGTAGCCGACGTATTCGCTCGAGTTGAGCGAGGCCTGCTCGAGCAACGCCATCGCCTCGTCCAACGTCAGACCCAATGACGCCACGAATTCGACTGCGTGCTCGGCCATCTCGTCGACCCGGCGCCCGAGCTCGGCCTCGGACAGCGAACCCATCTCGCGGTCGAGATCACGGAACTCGGCGAAGAGCGGCAGGATGAGTTCCAACTGCTGCTCGGTCAGGCGCTCGGCGAGCTGAACCACCATCGGCGGCAGTTCGCCGCTGTAGCAGGCGAATTCGACCACTTGGCGCTCCGCGATGATCATCGCCACCACGTCGTCGTCCTCGGCCCGCGCAATGAGCCGTTCGTACATCCGGTGCACCGCACGAGGCAGCGGTGACACGGGTCCGCCTTCGGCCGTTGTGCGCAGCAGCCGGATCAGTTGGTCCCGTTGCCTCCCGAGTTGCTCGATGCGTTCGTCGACGCCCGCGAGGGTGACCGCAAGGTCGGTGCGTATGACGTCCAGGTCGTCGGGGTCGTCGGCCTGTTCCTCGAGCATCGCGCGCGCCGAAGCCAGTGGCACCCCGGAGTCGACCAGCCAGCGGATCCGCAGCAGCCGGGCAAGGTGCGCCATACCGTAATCGCGTACGCTGCCACGCTCCGCAGGGACGGGCAGGAGTCCGATCTGGTGGTAGTAACGGACGGTCCGCACCGTGGTGCCGGTCAGGTCCGCCAGCTCTTTGACTCGCATAGGTCGATCATCGACTGTGACGTGACGTCACAGTCAAGACCGCGGGGGCCGAGATTGCTGGTGACAGCTCCATCCATGCGCGCTGTGAGTCCGCTGATGGCCGGCCGGATGAGTGCGTTGACAGCCGTCTGACAGCAGGAGAACTGTGGCGAGGTGCATTTCAGCACGCCTTGAACGAGAGGCACCACCATGACAACATCACCGACCCGCACCCGCCGAATGATCTTCGGCACCGGAGTGGTCGCAGCAGCCGCGCTCGCACTGACCGCGGCCGCCCCGGCGTCCGGCAGCCAGAGCCACCACGCGGGCAAGCCTCGACTGGCTCATGCGTTCATCATCATGGAGGAGAACCACGCTCAGGATCACGTCATCGGCGATCCGAACATGCCCTTCACGAACAGCCTGGCCGCGTCATACAACCAGGCGACCAAGTACTACGGCGTGACACACAGCAGCGAGCCCAACTACATCGCGTCGACCAGCGGATCCAACTGGGACGTCAACAACGACAACGGCTGGAATCCCACCGCGACGAACCCGGCGACGAACCACTACGACCACACCAACATCGTCGACGAACTCGAGGATGCACACATCAGCTGGGGCGCCTACATGGACGGGATGCCGTCGGCCGGCTACCTGCCCGACCAGTGGCCGGCGACCGGCGGTGCGCTCTACGCGAGCAAGCACAACCCGTTCGTCCTCTACAACGACGTGCGCAGCAACCCGGCACGACTCGCGCACATCAAACCGATGAATTCCCTTGCCACTGACCTGAATTCGGCACACGCTCCGCGTTACGTCTGGATCAGTCCCAACCAGTGCAACGACATGCACGGTGGGATCTACAGCCCGATCGCGGGCCACCCGGAGACACCCTGCCCCTACAACGACACACCTGGCGACGCCAACGACGAGTCGCTCAAGGCGAAGGCCGACGCGTTCCTGAAGACGACGGTCAACACCATCACGCACAGCAAGGCGTGGACCCCGGGCAGCGTCATCTTCATCACCGCGGACGAGACCGACTACGACGGCACCAATCCCAGCGACAACTACTACCTGTCGACGGCCGGCTGCTGCGACTCACCGGTGCTGCCCGCAGGCGACCCGGCGGTCAGCGCGACCTGGCCGGGCGGCGTGTACGGCGGTGGGCTGATCCCGATGATCGTGGTGACCAAGGACGGCCCGCGGCACGTCTCCGACGACACGGCATACAACCACTACTCGATGCTGCTGACGATCGAGCAGGGCTTCGGGCTCACGAAGCTCGGTTTCACCTCCGACAGCCAGCAGGTGAAACCGATGTGGTCGCTGATCAGTAAGCACTGATCCGGGCGGCCCGGCCGGTGGTCAGCATCAGCAACTCAGCGATGGGTGCGCTGACCACCGGGCCGGCACCGTGCGACCAGTCGGCGTCGGTCGCCACGAGCCGTTTAGTGCGAAGCAACTCCCGCGTGCCGAAAACCCACGCCTGCTTGAGCGTTCGGGTCGCAGCAGCTGCTGCAGCATCGACCGCCATCGGGTGATCGATGCCGAGCGGCCGCACAATGTCCTGCGTGTGCACCAGCGCATCGATGAGTGCCTCGGCCGGCGTGGTGAACGGTGCAAGGCGTCGAGATTCGGCGAATCGCTCGAAGTCCGAAAGGATTTGACCCGGCGACTGTGCGCCGCGCCGCTTGCCCTCGACGTAGGTGATCGTGTTGAAACCTCCGCGGCCGCGCCACACCATGCCCGGAACGTCGCGCACTCGGTATTGCGGATGCGCAATGACATGGGCAGCGACGTCCTGGACGGTCCACCCGGCGCAGGCAGACGGCGTGGCCCACTGCTCCCGGGTCAGGCCCGCCAGCAAGGTTGCGAGGGCGGCGCGCTCGGCGTCGATGGCGCGCCATACCTTCTCGACGTCCATCTGCGCCTCCTTGCTTGGTAAGCTTCCCTGACTATAATGGTCAGACAGACTGACTTATTTCGTCAAGAGGATCCTCGATGCAACTTCATCCGGCAGTGCTGATGTTCATCGCCCATCGGCACGCCGAGGGCCGCATCCTGGACGCGTTGCACGCCGCGGGTTTCGACCTGACGCTGTCCCAGGCACGATTGGCTGCCCGGATCGGGCCCGACGGCACGCGGGCAACCGAACTGGCCGAACAGGCCCAGCTGACCAAGCAGAGCGCAGGGTCCCTCGTCGAGGCACTCGAGGTAGGCGGCTACGTCGAGCGGGTGCCGGATCCATCGGACGCGCGAGCCCGTCTGGTGCGACTGGCCGAGCACGGCAAGCGGGCACAGCAGGTGGCCAGACGTGAGGAGCGCGCCATCGTGCGCGAGTGGGAGGCTCATCTGGGAGCCCGCCGGTTCGCCGATCTCGTGGAGTCGCTGGGCCGCCTCCGGGAGATCGTCGATCCCTATCAGTGAGCGCTGCCCGCCGTCAGATCGCTGAGGAAATCGATCAGGCCGGTGAAGTAGACGTCCTGGTCGTCATACATCGCCATGTGACTGCCGGAAGGACAGTGCAGGTAGCGCCCATCCGACAGCCGCTGCGCCATCGTCCGCATGAAGTCCGGGTCCATCGTGTCGTGCTGCGCGCCGATCACCAGTGTTGGCACGGAGATTGATGACAGATCGTCAGTCCGGTCCCAATGCGCCAGAGTTGCGTCGCTGGCGATGCCGAGCTCGCTCGGACCCTGCATCTTGCGGTAGATGACCGGGTTGATGTGGTCCATCCCGCGCTGAGCGGGGTCCGGCCATTCGCTCGCCGGCATCCGCAACACGTGGTGGACGTAATGCTGCTCCAGCAGCAACTGCTCGTACAGCGGGTTGTCGACGTCGCCGTCAACCTCCAATTGCTTGATCTGTGCGAGCTTCGCGTGGTCCATGGCCGGCATCAGGACCCGCTCGGCATACGCGTTGTATGCCGGGACGCTCGACATCATGTTGGAGATGACCAGACCCTTGAGGTGCTGCTGGTGCCGCAGGGCGTACTCCGTGGCCAGGATGCCGCCCCAAGAATGTCCGAGCAGGACGAAGTTGCTCGCGTCCAGGCCGAGCGCGATCCGGACCTGCTCCACCTCGTCGACGAATCGGTCCAGATCCCAGAGTGATTCGTCGTCCGGACAATCGCTTCGCGTCGATCCGAGCTGGTCGTAGTAGTAATACTCGACCCCGGCCGCGGGCAGGAAGCTGTCGCAGCACTCGAAGTACTCGTGCGTGCATCCCGGTCCTCCGTGCAACAGCAACAGCTTGAGGTCCGGGTTGTTGCCGACCCGTTTGGTCCAGACCCGGAAGGATCCGGAGGGCGTGGAGATCGGGATCATCCGTGCTCCGCCGCTGCGGACGTCGTCGCGTCCGCGGTAGTCGAGGTATGCCGGGCCAGCTGTCAGGTGCGCCATGGCTGCATGGTCGCACCCGCTGCCGAGCCCCGCCATGTATCATTTGATACATGATGCGGATCAGCGAGTCATCGTCCGCGAGCGCGGACCGGTTGTGGCGGTACCTCCGCGACGTGGAGCACTGGGGCGATCACCTGCCGACCTTCCAGTCGGTGCGGCACGTGGGCGGGCCGACACCGACGAACGTCGGCAGCTGCTTCGAAGTGCGCCAGCCCGGCCTGGCCAAGGCCGTCTACGAGATCACCCGCTGGGAGCCGGAGCACGGCTTCACCTGGGTCGGTCGCGTGCCCGGCGTCCGGACGACCGGCATACACGACATCGAGTCGGACGGTGATGGCCACCGGATCCTGCTCGGCATCGAATGGTCAGGGCCGTTGGCCTGGGTCCTCCGGCCGCTGCTGTCCGGAAAAGCGCGCCGGATGATGCAATCAGAGGGCGAGACCATCGCGCGCCTCGCCGAGCAGGACTGAGGCGTGGCCGAACCTCGAGAAGAGCTGCTGCAGAAGGCGATCGGCTATTTCGCCGAGCACGGCGTGCGCGACACCAGCCTGCGTACACTCGCCACCGCCATCGGCACCAGCCAGCGGATGTTGCACTACCACTTCGGCTCGCGGGAGGACCTGCTGGTCGCGGTCATCGAGTCGGTCATCGAGGCCGATGCGGCGATGCTGACCGAGCTCTTCGCGAGCGAACCCGACCCGTTCGAGGCGGGCCGGGAGAACTGGCGGATCACCGCGCAGCACGCGCAGACCTTCGGCGCGCTCTACTTCGAACTGTCCTCGCACGCGATGTACGGCAAGCCCTATGCGCGCGACCTGGGAGACGCCTTCGTCACGCGCACCCAGGCGGCATTCGAGGCGGCATACGCCCAGCTGACCGACGCGCCGACAGCGCGACGGCTCGCCCGACTCACGCTCGCCGTCGGCCAGGGGCTGATGTTCGACATGCTCGTCGACGGCGACCGGGCAGCGTCCGACGCCGCCATCGAGGAGTTCATCGCGATGATGCGGACGCACCTGGCGCGCTGACGTCCGCCGTCAGCCCTCCCGCGCGTGCCCCGGTATGACGATGCCGTGCTCGTAGGCGAACACCGCGGCCTGCGTGCGGTCCCGCAGATCCAGCTTGGTGAGCAATCGGTTGACGTAGGTCTTCACCGTGGACACCCCGAGGTAGAGCTGCCCGGCGATCTCGGCGTTGGACTCGCCCAATGCGATGCGCCGCAACACTTCTCGCTCCCGCTGCGACAGCGCGATCGCCTTCGGGTCCGGGTCGGGTATGCCGTGTCGCGTCAGATAGTCGGCGATGAAGCGCCCTGTGATCGACGGCGCGAGCATCGTCTCACCGGCGGCAACGGTCCGGATGGCATCGGTCAGCTGGCTGGCGCGAACGTCCTTGAGCAGGAAGCCACTTGCGCCCGCATGCAACGCCTCATAGACCCAGTCGTTGCGGTCGAACGTGGTCAGCACCAGCACCTTCGGCGACTGCGACTGCTCCAGCAGTCTGCGCGTCGCCGTCAGCCCGTCGAGCCGCGGCATCCGGATGTCCATCAGCACCACCTCGGGTCGCAGCCGACGGCTGAGCTCGACGGCCTCGACACCGTCGCACGCCTCGGCGACCACGGACAGGTCCGCTTCGCGATCGATGATCGCCCGGAAGCCGTCGCGCACCAACGCCTGGTCGTCTGCGAGCAGCACCGTGGTCATTGCGCCCGGCCCAGCGGAAAGCGCGCGCGCACAGTGAATCCACCGCTGCACGGCCCAGCGTCGAGCCTGCCGCCATACAACTCGGCACGCTGGCGCATCCCGATCAGCCCGTAGCCGCCATCGGGTTGCGTCGCGGGGTGAGCCGGTGCGGCGCCGACGCTTTCCACAGCGACCTCGAGCAGCGCGGTGTCCGAGCGGACGAGCAGGGACGTCGCCGCATCGGGGGCGTGCTTGATGACGTTGGTGATCGCCTCCTGCACGATGCGGTATGCCGCCGCGTCCAGCCCCGGCGAGAGCGGCGGTCCACTCCGGTCGATCGTGGCGTCGAGCCGGACACCCGCGAGCCTGCCCTGCTCGACCAGCGCCGGCACCTGGTCCAAGCCCACACTCGGGGTCAGCTCGCCGCCAGCAGCGCTCAGGTCGGTCGCCCGCAGCAGATCCAGCAACCGCCGCATGTCATCGAGAGCATCGCGGGCGCTGTTCTCCACGATGCTTAGGCGGCGGTCGGTCTCGGGCACCGGATCGCCGTCGTCCCGCAACGACATCCGGGCGGCGACCGTCTGCAGGATCACGATCGACAGCCCGTGACTGACCACATCGTGCAATTCGCCTGCGATCCGGGCCCGTTCGTGGATCGTCGCCGCAGCCACGTCACGGTCGCGCGTCGACGCGATCCCCTCGGCGCGCGCGTGGGCGCGGCCCGCCTGCCGGCCCCACTCGGCGGCAGCCATCGAGGCGGCCCAAATCACCGTGCAGAAGGTGAGCGTGAGTATGACGTCGCCGGCACCTTCGACATACGGATTGCCGACCATGGCGATCAACAGCGCTACGCAGCCGGCCACCCACCCGGCGACGGCCGCCGCCCTGCGCACAGCGATACCCGCCACCGCGAAGCTGGCCAGGATCGCCAGGAACATCACGCTGGTGATCTGCGGCATGATCCGGCCGCCGGCGGCGATGATGGCGAACCCGATGACCGACGCGAGCGGCGGCCGACGTCCCCGACCGAGCAGGACGAGCAGCGCGACGGCCATCAGCGTTGCGCCGTACCGCGCGTTGGCGACCCGGTCACCCAGCGAGGTTGCGAGCACCGCGGCGGCCAACGCGCACAGCGCGATGTCCAACCCGTGTCTTCGCAACATCCGCATGCCCGAAGGTAGCGCCGCCGGACCAGCCCGGGCGTCGATCTTGCGATGGACACCGGCCGGCCGGTTTCGATCCGCGGGACGACGCGCGCCACACCGGCCCGCTCCTAGCGTGAGCCGCACTTCCACTGAAAGGACGAGCTCATGCAACTCTCCAGACTCGCACCGTTGACGGGGGTCGGCGGCATCGCCGGCGTCATCTTCGGTCTCGCAATCGACAACTTCCCGAACGGCAGCTATGACGACGCGCAGGTCGCGCAGTGGTTCGCCGACAACGGCACCGCCCGATGGATCGTCTCGGGCGCTTCGATCGCCCTCGGCGGCACGCTGCTGCTGGTCTTCGCGGCCGTGCTCGCGGTCCGCATCGAGCAGGCCGGGGCGGGCCCGGTCAGCGCGAAGGTCGCACACACCGCCGGCACCGCGTGGGCGATCCTGACCATGATCGGCGGCGCGATGTGGCTGGCGGCACCGGTGGCCGTCGACATGTTCGACGCGAAACCCACCCGGGCGCTGATGTATGGCGCCGGACCTGCCTACGCCACGTTGGTGTCGGTCTGCGCGTTCGCCGCCGCCGTGCTGGCCGCCGCACTCTCGACCGCCGCATGGCACACCCGGCTGCTCCCCCGCTGGCTGGCGACAGCCGGCTTCCCAGCAGCAGTGTTGATGCTGGCCAACACGTTGCTGCCGATGGCCGTGATCACGCTCTGGTATGCCGCCGTCGCAATCGTCCTCACCCGTCGGAGCACCCTGGGCGCCACTCGGTCGGCAACCGACGCTCTCCCCCAACCCACCTGAAATCGAAGGGAATCCGCATCATGAAACTCCAGACTCTCGCAGCTCTCGGCAGCATTGCCGCGCTCACCACGCTCGCCGGACCCGTCACCGCCGCACACGCTTCCGGCACTCCGGCGCCGAACAGCAACAGCCATCTGGGCATCCAGATCCCGGTGACCTGCGACGGCGAGCAACTCCTCGTCGTCGCCGGTGACAGCGCCCACGCGGCAGCACAGATCGTGTCCGGCGGGAGGGGCCACCTGATCCCGGTCTCGATCACCTTCACCGCCCCGGACGGATCGACCGTCGTCGACCAGGGCGCCGCGCATCCCCAGCAGACGACAGTCACGTGCAACGGCACCGATGAGTCCGGCTCCGGCATGACCGTGACGATCGTCGCGGTGCTAGGACGCTGACCCGGCGCTGATCTGCAGCCAGCCGATCGGCGCCTCGAAAGGGCCGACACCGTACGCGTCGCGCAGCGCCCGCGTCGCGTGTTGTGTCGCCTGCTGCACGCTGAGGGTCGGGTGCGTCGCGAGCGCCATACGCAACGGCGTCCCCTGGCAGATCGCCTCGGCAGTCTCTTCCGGCGTGGATCTGCTTGTGCCGGTGAGGTTTTCGATGGCGACATCGCCGAACCCGGCGATTTCCAGATGTCGCCGGATCAGGTCCCGGTCGAAATAGCTGTATGGCGCCCGCCGCAGGAACCGCACCGGCACATCGCCGGCGACGGCGTTGATCGCCGCATCGACGATCTGCCACGACGGGCTCTCCTCGATGCGGTCCCAGACGCTGAAGACGAGCGAGCCACCGGGTCGGAGCACACGCAGCGCCTCGGCATACCCACGCGGCTTGTCGGGGAAGAACATCGCGCCGAACTGGCACGCCACGACGTCGAACGACCCGGGACCGAACGGCAGGTCCATCGCGTCGGCCACTTGCCAGGTCACCCGGTCCGACCCGCACAGCGACAGCGCGGTGCGCAGCATCGGTGCGCTCAGATCGGTCGCGGTGATGTAAGCGTCGCCTTCGGCAACCAGCTGTCGGGTGAGAACACCTGTGCCAGCACAGGTTTCGAGGATGTCGCGAGGGTGTGTCGCCAACACGGTCGCCGCCAGGTGGCGCGCCGGCTCGGCGAAGATCAACGGCACGAGCAGTCGCTCGTACGTGGTCGGAATCGATCCGACGAAGGCCGCGCCACCCTCTGCCATGAACTGACGTTACTCCGGCAGTCCTCGCCGGCCTGCCATTGATGCAGCAGCCACCAGTGCGGTCCCTGCAGAAAAGTGAGGGCAATTTCGCGCACTTTCCGCCGTTACCGCCCACATGGGCGCACAATGTCTGACGGTCGTCCGCCGTGACGACCGCGACTCGACTCGGGGAGAGCCGCTCCTTTCCTTGATTGGGAGTTCTCGTGTCACGCACTCGAACACTTCGCACACTGATGGCCATCGCCGGCGCCACCGCACTGGCGAGCGTTGGTGCCGCAGGCGCGCACGCCGCGCCCGCGAACGGCCGCAGCACACTCACCGGATCGCAGGCGCCCTGGGCGACCTCGGCGCACAAGGTCGGCTCCGCCCACGGCGCCGAGAAGGTCACCTTCCGGGTCTACCTGCCCAACAAGGCCGACGCGTCCTCCTACGCGCTCGCCGTCTCCACACCCGGGAACGCCCTCTACGGCAAGTTCCTCACCCCGGCGCAATACCGCAAGAAGTTCTCCCCGACCGCCGGCCAGGTCTCCGCGGTGAGTTCCTGGCTGAAGTCCCAGGGCGCACACGTCGGCAGTGTTCCGGGCAACAACAAGTACGTCGAGGCGACCACGACCGTCTCGAACGCCGCGAAGATGTTCCACACCGGCTTCGCCGAGTACTCCTTCCAGGGGCACCGGCTGCGTGCGAACACGACACCGCTGAGTGTGCCGACGTCCGCGGGCGCCGTCGAGGCCGTCATCGGACTGGACGAGTCGGCCACGCTGGCCCGCGCCAACGTCGTGCCTGCGCCTCCGGTCTTCAAGAACGCGCAGCCGTGCTCGGCATACTGGGGCGAGAAGACGGTCGCGAACACCGCCACACCGGACGGCACGACGCTGCCGAGCAGCCCCTCGACCTTCGCCCCGTGCGGCTACGCCGGCGCCCAACTGCAGGGCGCCTATGGCATGTCCGGTCCGATCGCGTCCGGCAACGACGGCTCGGGAGTGACGGTCGGCGTGATCGACGCCTACGCCTCACCCACGATGAAGCAGGACCTGGAGACCTATTCGGCCAAGCACGGCCTGCCGAAGCCGAACCTCAAGGAGGTCGTCCCGCCGGGCACCTACAACCGGGCGGTCAACAAGAAGCAGGACCCGCAGGGCTGGGCCGGCGAGGAAGCGCTCGACCTCGAGGCCGTGCACACCATGGCACCCGGCGCCAACCTCGTCTACATCGGCGCACCGAACAACTACCGCGACCTCGACGCGATCATGAACAAGGTCGTCGACAAGCACCTGGCCGACGTCGTCAGCAACTCCTACGGGTATGGCGGCGAGGCGTTGCCGAAGGGCTACATCAAGCCCCAACTGGACACCCAGATGCAGGCTGCCGCCGAGGGCATCAGCCTGTTCTTCAGCTCCGGTGACGACGGTGACGAGACCGGCGGTGTCGCCGGCGCGACGCCGACACCGGACTGGCCTGCGTCGAGCCCCTACGTGACGGCGGTCGGCGGCACCTCGCTGGGTGTGAGCCAGACCAACTCGCGCATCTTCGAACTCGGCTGGCAAACGGGCAAGAGCACGCTGAAGGACGGCGCCTGGACGCCGCCGCAGCCCGGCACCTACATGTATGGCGCCGGCGGTGGCACCTCTCGGTTGTTCGCCCAGCCCGCCTACCAGAAGGGCGTCGTGCCCAACTCGATCAGTCAGGTCTACGGCGGCCCGGCGATGCGGACCGTCCCGGACGTCGCTGCTCTCGCCGACCCGACGACGGGCATGCTCGTGGGACAGACCCAGCTGTTCCCCGACGGGCACAGCGATTATTCCGAATACCGGATCGGTGGCACCAGTCTCGCGTCGCCGTTGTTCGCCGGCATGTGGGCGCTCGCCGTCCAGAACCACGGCGCCTACGGCCTGGCCAACCCGACGTTGTACGGCGCCAGCGCGGCGTCGAACGACATCACGAAGGACCAGCGCGCGGCATACCCAGGCACCATCCGAGTCGACTACGTCAACGGTGTGGACGCTGCGGACGGTTACAGCTACACCGCCCGGTCGTTCGACGACGACGAGCCGCTCACGATCCATGTGCGGCAGGGGTATGACGACGTGACCGGCGTCGGCTCCCCGGCCGGCACCGCCTGGTTGGACGCGGTCACCAAGTAACGCATCGCACTAACGCATCACACGACGTGGGGCCGGACACCATCGGGTGTCCGGCCCCTCCGAATTACCTGGCGCGGCAGCGGTCAGGCGGCTTCCTCTGAGCGCAACCCCTTCGGACCGTGCACGACGGTCGCCATACACTCGGGAACACCGTGACAACCGCAGCATCGGAGTCGCCCAGCCGCTCCCAGCACCCACTCGAACTCCCGAGCACCGGAGCACCCGACCCCCGACACCGCGACGGGCTGTTCGCGTCGCTGAGCAACCGCAATTTCCGCTGGTTCGTCTTCGGGCAGGCGGCATCGACCTCCGGGTTGTGGACCCAGCGCGTCGCACAGGACTGGCTGGTGCTGACACTGACGCACAACGCGTTCATGGTCGGCATCGCCACTGCCATGCAGTTCGTGCCGACCTTGCTGTTCGGTATGTCGGCCGGCCTGGTCGCCGACCGTTTCGACAAGCGGCATGTCCTGATGGGCACCGTCTCGACGCTGGGCCTGAGCGCCGCCGTGCTCGGTGTGCTGTGCGTGACGGACACCGTCCAGTTGTGGCACGTGCTGGTCATCGCGTTCCTCACCGGCACGGCGGCCTGCTTCGACAACCCCACACGGTCGGCATTCATCCACGAGATCGTCGGCCCGGAGATGCTGCGCAACGCAGTGAGCCTGAA
This sequence comes from Flexivirga endophytica, assembly GCF_014640635.1. Taxonomy (GTDB): domain Bacteria; phylum Actinomycetota; class Actinomycetes; order Actinomycetales; family Dermatophilaceae; genus Flexivirga; species Flexivirga endophytica. Next base: position 7,975 of record NZ_BMHI01000009.1, on the reverse strand, counting down.
CTCGGCGATCTTCCAGCTCGGTGCCCTGGCCGGCCCGGCGGTGTCCAGCGGGCTGATCACCGCGGTCGGCACCGGGTGGGCGTTCGTCGCCACCGGCGGCTGGTACGTCATTGTGCTGGCGGCGTTCTTCGCCATACGGACCGGAGAGTTGCGCACGGCGCCCCGCCTGTCACGAGCCAAGGGCCAGCAACGTATGGCGCTCGCCGAGATCCTCCGCCGTCCCGTCCTGCTGTGGCCGATCGTGCTGGCCGGTGTGTGCGCCTTCTTCACCACCAACTTCGCCGTCACACTCACGGCATTCGCCAAGGACCTGCATCTGGACGCCGGCGGCTACGGATTCCTGACGATCGCCTTGGCGCTGGGATCGCTGATCGGCGCGCTCGCCTCCGCGAAGTGGCCGGGGTCCCGACTTCGGCACATCGCGGCGCTGGCCGCCGGCCTCGCCGCCGGGCAGTTGCTGGCCGCGTTCATGCCGAACATGGTCACCGTCGGCGCCGCGTTCGTCGTCATCGGCGCGATCGGTATGCCGTTCCTGATCGCCACCAACACGTTGATCCAGCTCGCGTCCAGCGATTCGATGCGCGGCCGGGTGCTCGGCGTCTACATGCTGGTCACGCTCGGCTCGGCTGCGGTCGGCGGTCCGGTCGTCGGCCTGCTCGACCAGGTCGGCGGCGCACCACTGGGTTTGATCACCGGGACCGTGGTGGTCGGCGCCGCCGCGGCGCTGGTCAGCCGTCAGTTGGCTCGGGTCGGCGGGATCGAAGTGCGCGACCGGCTACGCCCCGCGCACCTGCGGGCCCGGCTGGCCACGACCACTCGCCTGACCGATCACCGCTGACACTCCCCGACTGCGCTCGCCATACCGTGGGCTGTCTCGGGGTCGCCGAGCGGCCGGTCGGCCGCTTCCCAGGCCAGTCGCTCGTACCGATGGGCGTCCATGACCAGTTCCCACTGCGCACCGACGCGCATCGTCTCGCGGTTCCGGGCGGTGTACGGCGCCCAGCCGGGATCCCCGGTGCGAGCGAAATCGACCCACGCCGCATGCATCAGCCGAGCAAGGTCGGTGGGCGGCTCGTCGGGACCGAGCAACGCCTGAGGGCCACTCAGCTCAGGCAGATGGATCGAGTCGAAGACGAACGGCAGTTCCATGGCGTGCGTTGCGCCGAGGTCACCGTCGAGAGCGCCGGAGTGCCACGTGAACTCGTAGGCGAAGGTCGCGGCGTCTGCCCGCGCTGCGTGGGCACCGATCAGCGCCCAGGTCCCGGCACCGAACAGCGCGTCGCCCAGAATCGCCGAGCGTAGTTGCGCGGCTGAAGCATTCGGTCGGCTCCGCTCATACGCCCGGACCAGTTCAACCGGCTCCGGGTGCGCACGCTCCGCGGTTCGCAGGACGTCCTGAGCCGTGCTGCTCCGGTAGTTGCCGAACGGCACCAGGTAGAGGTTTCCCTCCTCCGCGTTGGTGCCGATCATCACGTCGATGTCCGCAGCCAGCCCGGCTCCAACGGCCTCCGCCGGTTGGACCTCGCTGACCAGGCTGAACGGGCTCAGGCCCACCAGCGGATCACGGGCGCGATCGGTGTCGAGGTCGAGGCCCGCCAGCTGCCCGGCGGCATCGACGAGCTGTTCGTCGGAGACCGCCGCGAACGCAGCGGCCGTCGCCTCGATGCCCAGTCGCCGCGCAGCTTCACGAGTCACGCGGGCGGCCTGCTCAGGGGTGAAGGCTCCGAGACCGCTGCCGCTCTGGACGATCGCGCGCCGGACCAGACCTGGCGCCTCCGGCCTGGCCAGGACGCCAGACACGATGGTGGCCCCGGCGGACTGTCCGGCCAGGGTGACGTTGCCGGGGTCGCCGCCGAAGGCAGCGATGTTGTCGCGCACCCACTCCAGCGCGGCGACGACGTCGAGCAGGCCACGGTTGGCCGGGGCACCCGGAAGATCGAGGAAGCCTGCGATACCCAACCGGTAGTTGAGCGTCACGAGGACGACACCGTCTCGGGCGAATGAGCTCCCGTCATACAGGCTCGCGCGGGTGGATCCGGCGACGAAGCCACCGCCATGGACGAAGACCAGCACGGGCCGGCTGTCGGTCGACGCAGCCGACGACGGCGACCAGACGTTGAGTGTCAGATAGTCCTCGCCCCGACTCCACCCCTGCCCGAAGTAGGCGGACATCTCAACCTCGCCGAGACGCCGCACCGATTGCGGCGCGTTCGGTCCGGGACTGGTGACGTCTCGAACTACGGTCCAGGGCTCATGCGGACGCGGTGGCCCGAACCTGTCGGCACCACGCGGGGGTGCCGCGTAGGGAATCGCGAGGAAGGTGTCGAGGCCGTCACGCCGTATGCCGCGGACGGGACCTTGAACCGTCTCGACAACCTGTGTCGGCTCCACGGCGGTGGAGGCGTTCAGTTCCGTCGCCATCTCAGGCCTCCTTCGCGTATGGCGAGAACGGTGCCCACCCGGTGATGGCGAACCCGGCGGCCTGCCTGCTGACCTCGGTGGCTCCGTGCCCGCCGAGATGTGCGGGCAACACGAGAGCGTGGTTGTCCGCTGCCCAGCCCAACACTCGTCGCCTGGTCTGCCGGGCCTGTACCGGGTCCTCGCAGAAACAGCTGTTGGTCTCGGGTTCGAGGATCTGCACCGGACTATGGACCATGTCGCCGACGAAGACGGCGCGATCGGTTCCGGACGTCAGAGTCAGGACCGAGGAGCCGGGGGTGTGGCCCGGTGCGGTCTCGAGCCGCAGGTGCGAGTCGAGGTCGTAACTGTCCTCCCACAGATGCGCCAGTCCAGCGTCATACACGGGCATGACGCTGTCCTCGAAGACGTTCTGGTTGCCGCGCCCGAGCACCGCCGGGCTGTTGTTCGCCGGGTTCCAGAAGTCGAAGTCCCGCTTCGGCATCAGGTATGTCGCATTGGGGAAAGTCGGCACCCAGTCGCGCCCGTCGAGGAAGGTGTTCCACCCCACGTGGTCGACGTGCAGGTGCGTGTTGATGACGACGTCGACGTCCTCGGGTGCGACCCCGGCCCGCGCAAGGTTGTCCAGGAAGTCCGTCTCGCGGTGACTCCACACGGGGGCGTACGGGCGTTCCTTGTGGTTGCCGACCCCGGTGTCCACCAGGATCGTGCGCCCCTCGCTCCGCAGGAGCCAGGTCTGGATCCCGGACTTCACCACTCTGCTGTCGGGCTCCACGAAATGGTGATCCAACCACTCGGCGTTGGACTCCCAGACCTCGTCGGACGCGCCCGGGAAGAACGCCTCTGTCGTGATGTCCACCGGCCCGAAGTACTCCCATACCCGGGTGACCGTCACATCGCCCAATACGATCTCGTGCATACCGTCTCCACTCTCAGTCACAACACTCGCCGGCCGCGGCGCCGCTGCGCCAACCACTACGTGCCGGAGATGACCACGCTACGAATCGCGGCGGATACGCGGTATCCGTCACCCGACTGCACTTGAAGCCCGGAAGAAAACGGCCCCCTTCCGACGCTGTGAGGAGCGTGAGACCTCACCCGGACGCGAAGCAGACGACCGCCGGCACGCTCGTGGGCCGCAGCCGTGAACTCGCGCTCCTGCGAGATGTCATCAGCGGTCATGGTCACGATCGCGTCCTGCTCGTATCCGGCGCGGCCGGATCCGGTAAGACGATGCTGCTCAGTGCAGCCACCGCGTTCGCGGAGGCTCGAGGAGCGCGGGTGCTCAGGAGTGATGGCAGCCCGGTGGAGACGACGCTGGCATACTCCGGGCTCGATCAGGTCGTCCGTCCCCTCAGCCCGTTCCTCGAGTCGATCAGCCCCGAAGAACGTCATGCACTGCTCACCGCGCTCGGCGGCCCGGCGTCCACCGGTGAAGGGGCGGACGCACGGACCCCCGACGTCATGACGGTCGGATCGGCCGTGCTCGCCCTGCTCTCGTCCGCCAGCCGAACCGCGCCACTCGTCGTGACGATCGACGACGCCCATTGGTGCGACCCTGCGTCTCTGTCCGTGTTGGCGTTCGTCGGCCGTCGACTCTCAGGGGAGCGAGTCTCCCTCCTCATCGGTGTGCGCTCCGACGAGCGATTGGCCGGGTTCGACGGTCGCGTGCCTGCGGTCCTGCTCGATCCGCTCGACGATCGTGCTGCAGGTCAGTTGCTCGACCGGCAGCCGCGTCCGCCATTGGGCGGCTCGCGGGCCCGGATCCTCGACGAGGCCGAAGGCAACCCACTCGCACTCGTCGAGCTGGCCGCTGTGGTCGGCACCACCGCCGACGTGATGTCTGACGCCGGGCCCCTTGCCGTTCCCGAACGGCTGGAGGGCCTCTACACCAGGCGCTGGAAGGAACTGCCGGCGCCGACCCGTGCAGCCTTGCTGCAGCTCGCGGCGATGGACACCATCGATGCCGATGTCGCGCTGAGTGTCGGGCTCCCGGAGGCCGCGGACGACGTCTGGCGTCCGGCAGAAGAGGCCGGCCTGATCCGCCGCACGGCACGGAGGGTCCGATTCCGCCATCCCCTCGCCCGCTCGGGTGTCTACTACGCCGCCGACTTCGACGATCGACGCCGCGCACACCTCGCGTTGGCGGCCCGCCTTGCCGACGAACCCGACCGACAGGCATGGCACCGAGCCGCGGCTGCGAGCGACACCGATGCCGCCATCTCGGTCGAGCTCGAGGCGACGTCCGGACGCGCGCTGCAGCGAGGCGGCTACGCAGCCGCAGCGTCGGCATTCCAGCGCGCCGCCGAGCTGCACCCCGACCCGCACGAGAGTGCCCGGCTCCTCACGGAAGCGGCATCGACGGCGGCCGCGACAGGCGACATCGCATGGGTCGAGCAGCTGGCGACCGCGACCAGGAGCCTGACTGAAGATCCGGACCTGCTCGCTCGGATCGCCGTCCACAGTGGTCGATTGACCGCCTTGACGGCGCGCCACTCCAACAGCTTCACGCGACTGACCACGGATGCCGCATCGTTCATGCCCGAGCAGTCGTCCGCAGCACTCGATCTCATTGCCGACAGTGCCGTCGTCGCCTACTACTCCGGCGACGACACTCACCGACAGCAGGTCGCCACCCTGCTCGACCAATGTCCTCCCGAGTTCCGCCAGGAGCGGACGTCGATCTTCATCGACTCACTGCTCGCCCCGCGCGGACGCCGCCGACAGGTCATGCACGCGATCACGTCGGTGACCGTCGGCCCGGATCCGGCGCGGCTGACCCGTGCGGGGATCTCCGCCTGGCTGATCGATGAGACCCCGACCGCGGTAGCCCTGTTCGATGCGGCCGCCGCCCATGGACACCCGGCCACGCCGCTTCCGGATCCGCTGGGAGGCGCCATCGCCTGGGCGTACTTCGAGCGTGGCCGCTGGGATGACGCCCTCGCCGTATGCGCACGAATCACTGATCTCGGGACGGCCGCACGACTCGACCACGCCGTCGCGTGCGCCGCTACCGTCGAGGCAGCCGTGCTCGCCCACCGCGGTGACACCGAAACAGCACGCGAACGCGCACGGGATGCGCTGACGTTGATCGATCCGTTGGAGAGCCGATCCGTCTACGTCGCTGCACGCCGTGCACTGGCAACTGCGGCAGCCGCCGACGGCGCGTATGACGAGGCTTTCGACCACCTCCGGATGACCTTTCACGGCGACGGGTCGCCGGTTCACTATCACGCGTCCTACCCGGGCATCGCCGATCTCGCGGCCGCTGCGGCGCGGACGGGACGCACCGCGGAGGCATCCGTCGTGGTCAACCGCACCGCCGATGACCTTGCCGGCGACACATCGCCCCGGTTGGCGGCCCTCCTCGCGCGCGCTCGGGGCCTGCTCCTCGCCGCGGCGGGCGACGCAGCAGCGGAAGAGCGGTTGAGCGCTGCGGTCGCTGACCGGAGCCTGGCCGCCTGGCCGTTCGAGTGGGCGCAGGCCCATCTCCAGCTCGGGGAATGGCTCCGGCGCGAACGACGCATCGCCGAGGCTCGCAGACCTCTGCGCGACGCCGTCGACATCTTTGACTCCCTCGACGCCTACCCGTGGACCGAGCGCGCACTGTCCGAGTCGCGCGCGGCAGGCGTGTCCTCCCCGTCACGGTCATCGGATGCGTTGTCGACGCTCTCGCCGCAGCAGCAGGAGATCGTGCGACTCGCCGCAGACGGCCTGACCAACCGGGAGATCGGGGAACGGCTCTACCTCTCCCCGCGCACGGTCGGCTCACATCTTTACCGGAGCTTCCCCAAGCTGGGGGTCAGCTCGCGGTCGAAGCTGCGCGACCTGCTCGGCCCCTGACGCGATGGCGGCCGACACGGAGCTACCTGACTGGGCATAGAGAGGAGCCGTCGTCCTCGCTGGGCTGCGGCTCCTCCCGAATCCAGAGGGCTCATAGATCGATAGAAGGGCCAGGCGAATTTTCGCCTGGCCCTTCTATCGATCTTGTGGAGCATAGGGGATTCGAACCCCTGACCTTCTCATTGCGAACGAGACGCGCTACCAACTGCGCCAATGCCCCAAGAGCGAGTGCAACTTTAACACCGTGAGCGCGATCGGCTAAATCGGGGCCGGTCGGTTTCGTGGGGTGTCGCTCACCCGCTCGGGTGCCGCTCAGCCCGCGCGGAAAACCGAGGGCAGGTCGTCGAGATCCTGGTCGAGCGCGAGTCCGTCGAAGGGCAGGTCCTCGTTGGCGACATCGTCATACGACCGGGCGTTGGAGGTAGCGGCCGGCGCCTGCTGCGGACGCTCCGGCGCCCGCTCCTTCATCGTGTATGTCGGGCGCGGTACGGCGACCGGCTCCCAACTGCCCGGCTCCTGCTCCGGCGCTGCCTGGGCGACCGGTTCCTGCGCTGTTTCGGACGGTGCGGCGGGGACCGGGGCGTCGACCGACGCGGACAGGTCGAAGACCTTGTCGGCGGCCGCGACCGGCGCCTGGCGGATGACCGGCTCCGGCATGGTGGCCTTGGTCAGCGGTGCGACGGCGGGCGTCGAACCGGCGCTCTTGCGACCGGCCGACTTGCGACCGGCCGACGTGCGATCGGCGGTCTTGGGCTGCGGCAGCTTCACGCCGCCGGACTGCGGGGCGGCCCGGCGAGCGGTTGCTGCGGCCGGACGCTGCGCGGCACGGGCGGCCATCGCCGAGGCACGGCACCACCAGAAGACACCGCCGGACACGGCGATCATCAGGATGGGCGACCACCAGGGCAGCGCACCGAAGGGCGCGCACACGACGGTGATCACCAGCAGCGCAAGGCTGCCGATGAGTGCGATGGCCCGCAGCTTCGGTGAGCCGGCGTGTGCGGCGAAGTTGCCGAACCGCTGCACGGCGTCGGCCGACGAGGTGCCGGCCGCGCTCAGTTTCTGGACGGCCGAGGCAGGAGCTTCATCGTGCTGCTCGGCGGTGGACCCGGTGAGGGGCTGCTGAGTTTCTCCGGTCATGACGGTCCCTGCTCGCAGTGACGGCCGCGGTCCGCTCTCGGTGAGCCGCGGTGCCGATGTTCGGCTGGCGTGCGGTGAATCGGATGCCTGCTCGGCGACGCCTTCGACCCGACGCTCGCGTCGCTCGAGCACTCGCATCGCGTCGCTGAACTGATCGACGGAGCGGGCTGTGGCCAGGGCTTCGCGACGCCGGATCCAGTGCTGCAGAAGATAGGCAGCCCAAATGACGACGATGGCCAGGAAGATCAGGCTGCTCGGCTGCTGCACGAGACAAGACGTTAGAGCCAAAACCGTTGCAATCCGTGGAGGTACAGGGTGTGTCGCCACTTGCACAGCAACCTGGTGTGTGCTCGACGGACCGCGGTCGCCCGGGTTCGCTTGTGCCACTGACGAATTCACACTCGTCACGCCTGTAACAGCAGTTGTGGCTGACACGCTGATGGGATCGGTACGCGGCCCGACCCTGGGGAGACCTATGCACGACCGGGGGCGCCATACCAGTACCCGACCCGACCCTGGGGAGACCTATGCACGCCCGAGGACGCCATACCCGCACCCCACCCGACCCTGGGGA
>NZ_BMHI01000008.1 GCF_014640635.1 Flexivirga endophytica | reverse complement strand
CGAGGCCGGCCGGAGGAGGAGCGGCGCACAAGAACACAGCCATTGAGCTGTGGCACCGCGAGCTCGCTCGCGGTGCCACAGCTCAATGTGCGAAGTGCCGGGTGCCGGTGAAGTACATGGTCACGCCGGCTTCGACGGCGGCGTCGATGACCGACTGGTCACGCATCGAACCACCAGGTGCGACAACGGCTTTCACGCCGGCGTCGAGGAGGACCTGTAGGCCGTCCGGGAACGGGAAGAACGCGTCCGAGGCAGCGACGGAGCCGCGGGCCCGCTCCTCGCCGGCGCGGTTGACCGCGAGGTGGCAGGAGTCGACCCGGTTGACCTGGCCCATGCCGACTCCGACGGAGGCACCGTCGGAGGCGAGCAGGATGGCGTTGGACTTCACCGCTCGTATGGCGCGCCAGGCGAACTGCAGGTCGGCGAGCGTAGCCTCGTTCGCGGCCTCCCCGGACACGAGCCGCCAGTTGGCTGCGTCGTCGCCACCGGTGATGTTGCCGTCCTCGTCCTTGATCTCCGCGTCCACCTTGTCGACCCGCTGCATCAGCATCCCGCCGCTGATCGGCCGGATCTCCACCGGGTCACGCTGCTGCGCGTCCTCCGACGACAGCTTGAGCAGCCGGATCGCCTTGCGCTTGCTGAGGATCTCCACGACGCCGGGCTCGAAGTCCGGCGCAACGACGACCTCGGTGAAGATGTCCTTCACCGTCTCTGCCATCTCGACCGTCACCGGCCGGTTGGTGGCGATCACGCCGCCGAACGCCGACATCGGGTCGCAGGCGTGCGCCTTGCGGTGCGCGTCCGCGATGTCCGAACCGACTGCGATGCCACAGGGATTCGCGTGCTTGATGACCGCGACGGTGGGCTGGTCGCCGTGGTCGTATGCCGCCCGCACCGCGGCGTCGGCGTCGACGTAGTTGTTGTAGGACATGGCCTTGCCGAAGAGCTGCTCGGCCGAGGCGATGCCGGGCCGCCAGTGGCGGTAGAGCGCGGCGCCCTGGTGGGGGTTCTCGCCATACCGCAGGTCCTGTGCCTTGCCGAAGGTCGCGCCGGACCAGTTCGGGAATCCGGTGCCGTCGCTGGTGTCGACATAGACGTTGCTGATCCAGTTGGCGACGGTGTTGTCGTAGTCGGCCGTGTGCTGGAACGCCTGCGCTGCCAGCAACTTTCGCTCATCGAGCGTGAAGCCGCCGGCGGCGACTGCGTCGAGGGTGGCCCCGTACGCGTCCGGCGAGGTGACGATCGCGACGCTCGGGTGGTTCTTGGCCGCGGCACGCACCATCGACGGACCGCCGATGTCGATCTGCTCGATGCACTCGTCCGGAGTGGCGCCGGAGGCGACCGTCGCCCGGAAGGGGTAGAGGTTGGAGACGACCAGCTCGAACGGCGCAACGCCGAGTTCGTCCAGCTGCGAGAGGTGTTCGGGGATGCGGGTGTCGGCCAGGATGCCGGCGTGGACCTTCGGGTGCAGTGTCTTGACGCGCCCGTCGAGGCACTCGGGGAAGCCGGTGAGGTCCTCGACCTTGGTCACCGGGATGCCGAGGCCCTCGATGAGGGCGGCGGAGCCACCGGTGGAGACCAGCTCGACGCCGGCTTCGTGCAGGCCGCGGGCGAGGTCTTCCAGCCCGGTCTTGTCGTAGACGGAGACGAGTGCGCGCTTGACGGGACGACGATCTTGGGGCTCGGACATGACTCTCCTTGCAGGGGTGCCTTGACGGGTGCGCGCACCCAGGCGGGCGATGCACGCGACTCCACTCCCTGGTGGTTACCCACCTGCGCCAGTCGTGTGACCGCAGTTTATCCGATGCGCACGCGTCGGCCGTCCACGGCGAAACCGTCCCGTGCCAGTCGGCCGACCCACTCCACGAGTTGGGGTCGCTCGGCCTGCTTGATCCGCTCGGTCAACGAGTCGACGGTGTCGTCGTCCTGCACCGGCACGGCGCACTGGGCGACGATCGCGCCGGTGTCGACGCCGGCGTCGACGACGAAAAGCGTTGCACCGGCGAGCTTCACGCCATACTCCAGGGCATCACGCGGGCCGTGTATGCCGGGAAAGCTCGGCAACAATGCGTTGTGACTGTTGAGGTAGCGGCCGCCGAACGACGCCAGGAAACGCTCCCCCACCAGCTTGAGGAAGCCGGCGGAGACCACCAGCGAGGGCTCGTATGTCGCCACCTGCTCGGTCAACGCGACGTCCCAGGCGGTCCGGTCCGGATGATCCTTGACGCGGCAGACGAACGTCGGCACCCCTGCGCCCTCGGCCCGGGCCAACCCCTCGATGTCGGGGCGGTCGGCCCCGACAGCGGCGATGCGCACGCCATACGCGGGATCCTGCGCGGCGTCGAGCAACGCCTGCAGCAAGGTCCCCGATCCGGAGACGAGAACGACGATCGGCACCGGCTGTCCGCTGTACTCGCGAGGGGAGGTCACCGCAGAAAACTACCTCAGCTGCCCGCGCACCCGATGCACAGCGTGGTCGTCGGCAACGCCTCCAGCCGTGCGTCTGCGATCGGGGTGCCGCACCGCTCGCACGTGCCGTAGGTGCCGGCCTCCACCCGGGCCAGCGCCGCATCGATACGCACCAGTTGCGCACCGGCATCGCGGCGCAGTGCATCGACCATCGCGCGGTCCACCGCGATCGTGTGTCCCTCGGGGTCGTGCTCGTCGTCGGCGTTGCTGTCCCGCAACGCGGCGACGACATCGTCGAACGTCTCGTCGAGCAGCCCGGCCCGCTGGATGACTTCCCGGCGCAGCTCGGTCAGCAGCAGCTCGGGGTCCATGGTCCTACCGTAGGCTCAGCACGACCTTTTCGTTGTGCCGAACGCGCCCCATGGAGCGCGTTCGGCACTACCGAATCTGGTTCCGCGCCAGCACGTCATACATCTGACGGACCTGCGCCAGAAATTCGTTCGGCGTCAACCGCAGACCGATCACCGGGATGCGGATGACCCGCTCGCCGGCGACGACCCGGTCGTTCTGCCGGAGCGCGTCGTCGATCGGATTGAGCGCGAGCGCGTGGTGCCCGCCATCGATCTCCACGACCAGTCCGACATCGTCCCAGCTGACGTCGAGGTAGACGCGACCCTTCGGGCCTTCCCGCACCACTTGGCGCGTCGGCTCCGGCAATCCGACCGCACGCACCATGCGCGTGAAGTCGAGCTCGCCCAGGGAGTGTGCTCCGTCCGTGACATCACCGATCACCGCACCCAGGAACGCCCGTCGTGGCGACCGGGTCACCCCGCGCCAGGCAAGTCCCAGTCGCGCCGGACTGGTCAACCGTTGCTGCACCGACAAACAGATCAACAATGCCGCCTGGCGGTTCGACACCGCCCACTGTCCAGCGTGGATCGCCGCGACCTCGGTGGCCACCCGCGGGATCCCGGCTCTGACGTTGGGCGACGGGACGGCCACCCGGTGCAGGCGGACACCCTCAACCGGATGATGCCGGTTGTCGGCAGCCAGCGACACGTCGATCAGCGCGTGGGTGAAGCCCGTCAAGCCATCCGCGATCAGCGCGGATGCGCCGTCCAGCCGAGCTCCGGAGCCGCTCTCCCACACCGCACGCCACAGCAGCGCTTCGGGTCCGAGGTCGGGTCCGGTGACTGCCACGGTGTGTCGCCCGGCGCGGAACCACCGACCAGCCTCCATCTCGTGTCGTATGCCGTGCCGGTCGATGCCGTGCTGTGCCAACGTCCGGCGATGCACGACGCCACCGTGCTCGGCAGCAAGCTCCCGAGCGATCGTGCGACGCTGCACGCCATACAGCAGCGGTCGGCCGACGATGGTGCGCTCGACGGCTGCGCCCGCTGCTGCATCCATTCCGAGAGCTTCGCCGATTTCCGCGACCGACGGCAGAACGCCTGTGGACAGCCGTCCTCCCCAGCGACTCGATCGTGCCGAACGCGCTGTATACGGCGCATTCGGCACGATCGAGTCCGCTGACCGGTCAGCGGCGCAGCGCGCGCTTCCAGTGCAGGAAGAGCGTCGCGAGCAGCGCGCCCAGCAGCAACTCGACGACCAGCAACGGCACGATCATGAGCGACGGACCGACGTAGTCCAGCGAGCCGCCACTGACACCTGCAGTGGACAGCCAGCTGAGCAGCAGCACCATCGCGACGGTCATGCCGGCCGCCTGTGCGGCGGTGATCGCCTTGGTCCGCAGGGACGCGTAAGTGGTCAGGTTGCCCAGCGAGCGGTAACCGACGAAGACTCCGAGCAGCACCGGCAGGAGCGGCGCGGCAACGGTGATGGCGGGCAGTGCTCCGGCTCCGGGCACCGCTCCGAGCACCGGGATCATCGGCAGCAGGCCACCGTGCACGGAGGTGCCGCCGACGCTGACCGCGCCCAGCTGCATCGATGCACCGGTGGTCCAGCCGGCCGACCAGACGAGCAGATTGGGCAGGGCCGCGAGTTGGCCCAGCCACAGGACCACGCCGCCGAGCAGGCCTGTGTCCAGTTGTCCGCTCAGATCGCCGACCTGCGAAGCATGCGTCACCAGCAGCAACAAGACCACGACGAGACCGACGCCCAGGTAGCCGAGCAGGCCCTCCGTCGCCGGGCGCAGCGCGCGCCGCGTCGACAGCGAGATGCGCTGACCCACAAACGTTTTGGCCTGCTCCGCGACGGGTTCATCACTGCGCAGCAACGCCCACACGCAGCCCGCGAAGCCCACCACGAGAGCGCCGGGGAACACCGTGAACAGGTTGGGGTGTGCCGGGCCGCTCAGCGAGAGGCCGGTGATGACCAGCCCCGACACGACATAGCCCGCGATGTATGCCGCAGGCCCCTCCCACCACGCGCCAGCGCGTCCGGACAGGTGCGTCAGCATCGCCTTGGCCGCCATCCGGGCGAACACGACGGCGAGCGCCGTCAGCACCAGCGGCGCGAACGTCACCGAGTGGGTCGCCGCATCGGCCGCGACGGAGACGTGACCGCGATGGGCCAGCGCCCAGCCGTCACCGGCGAAGCTCAGCGCATCGGTCCACGACGTCGTGCTGCGCGCGTCGGCCGCCCAGGCTGCCATCACCGGGACGATCAGGAGGAGGCCGAGGGTGACGGCGCCGACGGCGCCATACCCGGCGGCGATGGACAGTTGACGCCAGTCCCGCGGCTCGTCGGACGAGGCGAGGGACGTCGGCAGAGTGGTGCGAACGCGATCAAGGAGACTCATGTGGGCTCCATGGTCGCCGCCACCGTCGCCGGAGTCCTGGCGACTCGCCGGTAGCTGTCATATCCGGGTGCGGCGGAACGGGGTCCGCGGACCCAACCACGCCCCCCGCGTGGCGGCTACTCTCGGTGCGCGTCGCACCATGGCGCAGGGAGAGGGGAATCCGTGGGCACCAGGACATTCGGGCCGGGACCGCACCGGTTGCTGTGCAACGGCAGGGCGGTCGGGGCATGTGCCGTCGCCGACACCGCGCGCAGCCGGCGCAAGGGACTGCTCGGCACCGACGAGGTCGAGGGAGCTCTCTGGCTGACCCGCTGCCCGTCGGTCCACATGGTCGGCATGCGCTATCCGATCGACGTCGCCGTGCTCGACAAGGAGGGCACCGTGCTGCGCGTCGCCACCCTGCGGCCATGGGTCGGTATGACGCGGCCGCGCCGGCGCGCAGCCGTCACGGTGGAAGCGGCGGCCGGGGCACTGGCTTCGTGGGGCGTGGAACCAGGTGACCGCCTCGCCGTCGAACGAGGATGAATGCCTGGCTTGTCGGCGCCATCGCGTGCTGCATCGCCCTCCCTGTCGGCGTGCTCCTGCGTCGCAAGCTCCTGACGGCGGCCCATCGACGCGAGGACGAGGTGGATACGCCGCCGCGAGCGCACCTCTGGGTGGTCGTCGTCCTGCCGGTGGTCGCGTTGCTGGTCGGTCACGCCCTGGCCGACGCCCATGACCCGGTCGTCGCCGCCGCCTACTGCCTCAGCCTGCCGTTGCTCGCCGCGCTGACCGCCATCGACCTCGACGTGCACCGGCTGCCGGATGCGCTGACCTTCCGCCTCGCACCCGTCGCGGTCGTCATCGCCGCGGTGGCCAGCGTGTCGACGGGCCACTGGTTCGCCCTGCTGCGCGCGGTCGTGGCCGGCGCAGTGCTCGGCGCGGCATACCTCCTGTTGCTCCTGGTGTCCCGCGGCGGCGCCGGGCTGGGCCTCGGCGACGTCAAGCTCGCGCTCGGGCTGGGCACCCTGCTCGGCTGGTTCTCCTGGTCCACCGTCCTGAGCGGCACGTTCGCCGGGTTCATCCTGGGCGGCCTGTGGGCGGCCGGCCTGCTCATCACCCGGCGGGCGACACGACACAGTTACATCGCGTTCGGGCCGTTCATGATCGGTGGCACCGTGCTGGCACTTCTCGCGTCATAGCCATGACGAAGGGCCGTCGTTCGCAGACGTCGCCCGTGGACAGCACGTCCGAGAGGAAGAGATGAACCAGCTTTCCGCGCCCATGCTCGGGGTGATCGCACGGGGCGGTGCCGGTCCGACCGGTGACGCACCGGCGGTGACGGTGACCGACCCGGGCTCGCCGACCTGGGCCAACGATCTCTTCCGCAGCAGGGGTGCCGCCGGTGATGCCATCGTCTTCGTGCCCGACCTGGAACGCGATCCGCGGATCGGTCAGGGCACCCAACTCGACGAGCTGCTGCCGGAGCAGAGCCCGCAGGTCGCCGTCGTCCCCCTGCCCACCCACGTCACCGGTGTCCTGGCCGCCATCCGGGACTGCGCTCCGCGCCTGCAGCATCGGGCGGAGTTCATCGCAGCGGTCCGCGCCCACGTCGCCAGTTCGTATGCCGGTGCGTGGCTGAAGCGGGTCGGCAAGCTCGAGTCGCCGAGTCCGTCCTTCGGGCAGCACCTCGGGTCCTGGTGGCCGTTCCACGGCGGTTACTTCGTCACGCTCCAGCCCACCGCGGAGGTCCGGCGACGTCCGGAGGCCGCAGTGCCGAACGCAGCCGCAGTGCGCGTGTTGCGCACGAGCAGCGCGCCGGACCGGCGGGTCGGTGAGCGACTGTGCTCGGCGTATGCCGTGCAACACCAAGAGGTTCTGGGCGCTCCACACCGGCTGGCCGCGCGTTGGGGCCTGGACCGGGCTGTCGAGTATGTCGTCAGCCCCGAGCCCGCCGCGCTGCAGTTGTCGCCACCGGACGGGCGCTGCCCGACCTGTGGTGATCCGGTCTGGGCCCAATGCGCGTTCTGCCACCTGACCCCGCCGCGACTGACCCACTGGATGTCCGTCCAGGTCCCGGGTGTCGCGCCCGTCATACCGACTGCACCGGTGCCGCCGGCCTCGCCGCCGCCCGCCCAGGGGCAGCCGCCGGCCGACCCACAACCGGTCAAGCGGGCGTTCCAGCTGCCGCGGGCCCGCCCAGCCGCGCCGCCGGCCGACAACCCCTGGTTGGCCACGGGCGACCGGTCGCCCGGCGACGCCCGCTGACGCCTCCGCGCCTCGTCACTCGTGCATGGCGATGCGGCCGGCAGCTTCTACGCTGCCGGCCGCAGTTGCCTATCGGGGTCAGGCTCCTCCGCCGCAACCCGGCCAGTCCACGAACTGCGTGCCGTCCCAGTACTGTCCGCCGGTAGCGGTCAGGTTGCTGGTGTTGACCTCGACCGATCCGCCGACCTCGGCCAGCAGCTTCGCGTCGAAGTCCGCACCGTAGCTGTGGCTGTCCTCGGTGAAGTCCTGCTTGGTCACGTAACCGTGGTCCCGTGCCGCGTCGGCGAACGCCACTGTCGTGGGCACGGTCGCGACGGCCCCGGCCACTGCGGCCGGCGGGTAGATCATCGAGCCGCCGAGTGCGAGACCTTGAGCGAGTAAGAAGTTGTTCGCGACGCTCGCGTCCTGAGCGTTCTTGATCGGAAGCGTCATCGTCGTCTCCTGGTAGCCGGCCGCGTCCGGCTTCCCGCCGGCGTACCCGTCCTCGGTGGCGTTCGCGGTGCCGGCCATCATCGTCTTGACCGTGACGCCGGTGACCTTGCCGTTCTTGTCCCTGGTCACCTGGGTCAGCAGCTTCATCTTGCCGTCAGCGGCGGCCTTGGCCTGCTTCGAGTTCTCGCCATACAGCATCTCGGCCTGGACGCTGCCCTTCACCTCCGCCTGGTAATAGGCAACCGTCGAGCCGTCGCTGTTCTTCTGGTAGCCGAGGCCTTCGGCGACACTGACCTTGGCGGCCGCGCCGTCGGCGACCGCGGTCACGTTCGCCGCTGCACCGCCTTCGATACCGCCCTCGATGAACTCAGAGGTGGAGTCCGGCAGGTCCTTCTTGACCCCGGCCAGATCCAGCGCCTGGTCCGAGAGCCACCGGAACGGTCCGTCGTGCCCGACCATGTGGTCCTCGACGGTGTCCTGCATCAGGGCGCTCATCACGTTCTCGAGCTCGGCACGCGAGTGGGCGGTGTAGACCTTGCCCTCGGTGAACTGGAGGCCGATGTGCGCGTTGGCGTTGGCGCTCGCGCCGTACTTGTTGTTGTCCCACGTCCCGGTCACATCGAATCCCACGCCGACCCCGATCGACGCGCCCCCGGTCTCTGCGTTGGTGATGCGGTAGGTACCGTCGCTCATCTTCTCGACCTGGTACTTCTGGCCCTCGCTGCCGGTCACGATGAAGCTCACCGAGACCTTGGCGTCCGCGGACTGGGCGCTGACGACGCACGCGTCCTTCGGCTGGTGCGATATCGCCTCGGGGCTACTCGCGTGGCAACTGCCCTGGCCGAGTGTGACGACCTTGCAGATCGCGGCACGCGCCTGGCTGGCAAGCGCCGGCGCACCCGTCGTCATCGAGGCGACCAGCGCCAGCACGAGCAGCGCAGCAAGCGCCAGCATGCCGGTGGTCTCGAGTGTCGCTTGGCCCCGATCGTCGCGAATCCTCTTGCGGCACATCATGATCGGTACCCCTCGCTCACGTAACTGTTCGCGTGGAGCGAGCGGCTGGCTTCCGGACGCACGAGGCGTGCGCCGAGAGTGACGGTGAGTGCGCCGGTCAGGACCAGCAGCAGAAGCAGGTCGACGACTGCGGCCAGCAGACCGGAGCCCAGCACCACCTGGGCGACGTACGCGCGTCCGCCCCAGGTGGCCGGATCGAGCAGGAAGCCGATCGCCGAACCCAGCATCACCGAGCCGGCGAAGGTATGACGCTGCCCGAGGCGCACACTGCGGCCGGCAAGGATCACCACCGTCGCAAGCACCACGACGGTCAGCACGGCGACCCGCATCACGTAACCGCGGCTGATGTCGTTCCCCGCCCCGGCGATCAGTGCACCGGACAACGCTGCCACGGTGCCGCCCACTGCGGTGATCACCGCGGCGCGCCACACCGTCCCCACCTGAATGTCCATCGTCAAACTCCTCCACGAGCAGCCGATCACCTGTGCCGGCCGTGCCCGCAATGCTTCCGATGCGGACACCGGCGGCGATGGGTCCGAGACCCCCAAGGCAGACCCAGCTCCGGTGGGACCAAATGTGGGCCCACGGTCCCTTACGCAACCGGGCCCGTTGGCGAACTCTGTAGGTGCAGCCGGTCGCATGTCCAGGGTTGCGTGGCCCGGTGCCGGTGAGATCCATGGAACCGATTTGCGTTCTGCCACATCGATATTCGGGTGAGCAGCGCAATGCGCGTCACTTATGGAACGACATACAGGGCGCACCCGTCGGAAGGAAAACCAGAGCGATGAACCCGCGTCAGCGCAGGGGCATGGTGTTGATCATCATCGCGGTCCTCGGAGCCATCGGAGTCTTCGCCGGGGTCTCGTCATACGTCAGCAACGTGAACACCCAGGTCGGCTCGAAAGTCACCGTATTGGCTCTCAAGAAGTCCCGTTCGGCGTTCGCGGTGATCCGGCAGAGCGACCTCAAGACGGTCGAGGTTCCGAAGCGGTGGGTCGGCGCCCGGTCGATCACGGACCCGAGTGAGGTCGTCGGCCACAAGCTCGCCGTCAGCGTCTCGGCCGGAGCCACGCTGACCTCGGACCTGCTGGTCGCACCGACCGACCAGACGCAGCACCAGCGGTTCATCACCATCAAGGTCGACTCCGTGACGGGCGGCGCCAACAACCTGCGCGCCGGCGACTCGGTGGACGCCTACGCGGTCTATTCGGACGTGGAGGGCCTGCCCAAGCAGGTGCGTGTGCTGGTGCACGACGTGAGGGTCATCTCCGTCAGTTCCCCACAGTCAGAACAGGGTTCGTCGAACAGCAAGGGGTCCGGCAACTCCCCCGCCAACTACATCGCCGTGACTCTGGCACTCACCGCCGAAGACTCGATGGCGGTGACCTACGCCTCGGCGTTCGCCGCCGACCTGCGCGTCGTGAAGCTACCGCCGGTCAGCCACCAGGACCCGAAGAAGGACGATCCGTATGACGCCACGAAGCTCGGCGGCAAAGCGGTTCCGGAGGGATCGAAATGACCAAAACCGTCGTGATCGGCTGCGCCGATCAGGCCCTCGCCTACGAATTGCGTTCTCAACTGGACGAGATCGGCGACCTCGAGATCGGCTACATCGCCGAGACGACCACTGAGTTCAGCGCCGCGGTGATCCGCCTCGAGCCCGACGTGGCGATCCTGCACGACGCCGTCGGCCCGCAGACCGCGATCGACGCCGTGCGCGAGTTGTCGCTGCGTCGTCCGACGATGTCGACGATCGTGGTGTGCAGCGACCCGTCACCGGAGTCGCTGATGCCACTCGTGGAGGCCGGCGCACGGGGGATCCTCACCTATCCACTGGCGTTCGAGGAGGTCGAGGCGAGGTTGCGCGCGGCCACCGAGTGGTCGCGTGCGATGACCGATGTCGTTGCGGCGCCTCATGATCCGGTCAGTGGTGTCGGGGCACGGGTGATCTGTTTCGCCGGCTCCAAGGGCGGTGTCGGGACGTCGACGGTCGCCACACACATCGCGCTCGACGTCGCCCGCGAGGTGCCCAACTTCCGTGTCGCGCTGCTCGATCTCGACCTGGAGAAGGGCGACGTCTCCAGCCTGATCGACGTCCGCTACCGCAGCTCGATCGCGGACGTCGCGCGGGTGTCCGACGACCTCAACGTCCGCACCATCGCCGACGCGGTCGTCCCCCATGACTCCGGTCTGCACCTCCTGCTGACACCGCATCAGGTGCAGGAGGTCGAGTTCATCACCCCGCAGTCGGTGCGGGTCATCATCGCGACTCTCCGGCAGGCCTACGACCTGGTCATCATCGACGGCGGCTCGCACGTGACGCCGACACAGGTCGCCGCCGTCGAGCTGGCGGACGAGGTCGTCATGGTCACGACACCCGACGTCCTCTCCCTGCGCGGCGTACGACGCAACCTCGACTCCTGGGACGGACTCGGTGTGCGCAAGGCCGACACCACGCGCGTGCTGGTCAACGACAGCAGCAAGCGCAACGCGATCCAGGCCGACCTGGTCCATCGTCTCGCGCAGGCGCCGGTCATCTCGGTGGCGCTTCCATCGCTACACAAGCAACTCGAGGCAGCCGTCAACTCACGCGACCCACTCACACTGCGGGAGAGCTCCTGGTGGAAGGCGCTGCGCGCCATCGGCAAGGAGATCGAACTTGTGCCGGTGAAGCCGCGCACCGACATCGCCGCCGAGGCGATCAAGGCGGAGATCACCACCCGGCGCGACGAACGCCGGCGTGGTCGCGGCAAGCGCTGGCAACGGGGTGCCAAGCCGTCCGGCGCCGAATCTGGCCAGATCAGCATCGAGACGGTCGGCCTGTTGCCCACCATCCTGCTGGTCTGCGTCTTCCTCTGGCAGATCGCGCTGGTCGGTATGTCGTCCATCTACGCCTCGCACGCCGCCGACGCCGCCGCGCGTCAGGCGTCGATGGGTCAGGCGCCCGGACCGACGGCATACGAGAAGGTCCCCAGCTACTTCCGCGACGGCATGTCCGTGGACCCGAGCTCGAAGGCACCGGCCGACGGCGTCGTCCACGTGCACGTGAAGGTGCCGATCTTCGTGCCCGGCGTGCTGTCCGGGCCGTGGTCGATCGACGCCACGCGCAAGGTGGTGCAGGAACCGTGAGCCGTCACGCACCGGCTCGCCGGGACCGTGGCGTGGCCAGCATCGAGATCGTCGGACTGCTGCCGCTCGTCGCCCTCGTCGTCTCGATGGTCCTGCAGTTCGTCGCCGCGGCATACACGGCGAACGCGGCGGAGTCCGCCGCACGCGCCGCTGCGCGTGCCTACTCGCTGGGTCAGGACCCGACGACCGCGGCCCGCCGGTCCCTCCCGTCCGGGATCGGTCCGGCGAAGGTCACCGTCCACGGCCCGGACCATGCAGCCACCGTCACGGTGCACATCCCCCGGACGAGCGTGCTGCCGCTGCACGACGTCAGCAAGACGGTCGTGATGCCATGAGGGGCCACTTCTCCACCGCATCGGACGAACGCCACGCGGTTGCCCCGCGGGCCGGACGTCGCGAAGCCACACCCGTCGATGACGCCGACGAAGCGGTGATCCGCAGGTTCAAGGCGATCCTGCTGGAGGAGATCGACCTGGGCGAACTGAGCCGGATGGACGCCTCGCAACGGCGGGTCCGTCTCGAGCGGGTCATGGCGCATCTCGTCTCCCGCGAGGGACTGATCCTCAGCTCCCGGCAGCGCAATCAGCTGGTCCGCCGAGTCGTCGACGAGGCCGTCGGGCTCGGTGTGCTCGAGCCGCTCCTCGCCGACGACACGATCAGCGAGATCATGATCAACGGCCATCACGAGCTGTATGTCGAGCGTTTCGGCAAGCTGCAGAGGCTCCCCTCGGCGTTCTCCAGCGAGGAGCAGCTGGTGCAGACCATCGACCGGATCGTCTCGACCGTCAACCGTCGGGTCGACGAATCGAATCCGATGGTCGACGCGCGGTTGCCGCCGGATGCTCGTATGCCGCGTGGCGCCCGCGTGCACGTGGTGCTCCCGCCGCTCGCACTCAACGGCCCCGTGGTCACGATCCGGTTGTTCCCGAAGGCCTACGGTCTCAGCGAACTCCTCGCCCGGGGAACGCTGGACGAGACCACCGCAGAGTTCCTCCGCCGGTGCGTGCAGGCACGACTGAACGTGATCGTGTCCGGTGGCACGGCCTCCGGCAAGACCACGATGCTCAACGCGCTGTCCGCGTTCATCCCCGACCACGAGCGCATCATCACCATCGAGGACGCTGCGGAGCTGTCCCTCGAACAGGAGCACGTCATCCGGCTGGAGACCCGGCCGGCAAACGTGGAGGGCAGCGGCGCGGTGCCCATCCGGGAGCTGGTCCGCAACTCACTGCGCATGCGTCCCGATCGCATCGTGGTCGGCGAATGCCGTGGCGGCGAGGCATTGGACATGTTGCAGGCGATGAACACCGGCCACGAGGGGTCACTGACGACGGTGCACGCCAACACCGCCGGCGACGCGCTGACCCGGCTGCAGACGCTGGCGTCGATGAGCGACGTCGAGATTCCGTTCCAGGCGCTGCACGAACAGGTCAACCAGGCGGTCGACGTGATCGTCCAGCTCCAGCGCGGCTCGGACGGCGCTCGTCGTGTCGTGTCGTGCGACTACGTCGTCTCCGAGTATGACGCGCCGTTCCGGCTGCACTCGCTGATGCGATGGGACCCCACCGTCGCGGGATCGGGCTCGGCGCCCGGCGGATTCGTCCTCGGCTCCGCTCCCGCGCGTCTGCGGGATCGACTGGAGTCGACCGGGGAGCGCCTGCCGGACGGAATGCAGGTGGCGCAATGACGACGAACAGTCCGGTCCTCCTCCTGGGTGCGACCCTGCTCGTCGCCGCGGTCTTCGTCGCAGGCGTCCGCGACATCGCGGGAGTCCTCAGCGAACGAGCCCGGCTGCACGACCTGATCCTCGCCGAGGACGACGCGCCGCAGACCAGCGGATTCAGCGCCCTCGACGCCCGTTTCCGACGGACCCGTCCCGGCCAGTGGGTCACCACCCATCTGCTTCTCGCCGGCATCAAACGATCGCCGCTGCAGGTCGTGTTGTTGTCCACTGCGGCCGCGTTCCTCGTCGCTCTGATCCTCGACAAGCTGCTCGCGCCCGCCTTCGGGATCCTCGGACTCGCGTTGTCCGTGCAAGGCCTCCGTGTGTTCCTGCGCCGAGCACGTGAACGGCGCCGGGAGGCCTTCATCCTGCAGATGCCCGAACTGGCCCGGGTGCTGGCGAACGCCACCGGTGCCGGGCTGTCCATCCGCACGGCTGTCTCCCTCGCGTCGGACGAGCTCGCCGAGCCGGCGTCGGAGGAGTTGTCCAGGGTGGCCCGGGCCATGCAGTTCGGCGACTCGTTGGAGAACGGCCTGACCGGCATACACGATCGGCTGCCCTCCCGCGAGATCCAGGTGCTGGTCTCGACGCTGCTCGTCTCTTCCCGCAGCGGTGGCTCGCTGGTCACCTCGTTGCGCGACATCGCCGACACGCTCGAGGCGCGCAAGGAGACCCGCCGGGAGATCCGCACCACGCTCGCGCAGGCGACCCTCACCGGCTACATGGTGGCTGCGATGGGTCTGCTGATGCTGGTCATGCTCAACACCATCAACTCCGGCACCGTGGAGAAGATGACCACGTCGCCCTTCGGCCAGGTCGCCCTGGTCGTCGCCGGTGGCCTTTACGGGCTCGGGCTTTTCCTCATTCGTCGCATCACCCGGATCGAACCATGAACGACTTCATGCCCCTGTGGGCCGGCCTCGCGGTGACCACCTGTTTCGTCGTCTTCCTGGTCGGCTACCGCTGGCTGCGTTCCGACGCCGCCGAGGGACTCGCGGTCGAGGACCTGGTCCTGCTGCGCGGCGCCCAGCAGGACGAGGCCAAGGGCTTGCGGCCGCTGGAGAAGCTCGCGTCCCGTTTCGTCCCGGCGGTCCGCCGGGCGCTCGGCCCGAAGCGGACGGCCGACCTGCAGCGCCGCATCAACGAGGCCGGCCGCCCGAACGGTATGACGATCGACTCGTTCCTGCGGCGACTCGTCATGTGGTACCTCCTGACGCTGCCGCTGTGCCTGATCTTCCTCGGCCAGGGCAACCTCCTGATGGCGCTCGCGCCCCTGGGCGTGCCGTTGCTGATGACCTTCGGAGGCCTGAGTGGTGCCCGCCGCAAACGACGTGAGGCCATCGACAACAACCTGCCCGACTTCCTGGACATCCTCGCGGTGACGGTGAAGGCAGGCGTGGCCTTCCGGCCCGCCCTGGCACGGGTCGGCGAGCGCTTCGGCGGACCGTTGGGTGACGAGATCACCATCGTGCTCGGACAGTTGCAGAACGGCGCCAGCATCCGGCAGGCCTTCACCGGCCTGAAGGAACGCAACGCTGCGGCATCGATGACACAGTTCGTCGCGGCCTTCCTGCAGTCCGAGGAACTGGGTGCGCCCCTGGCCGACACGCTCAACACCATCGCGTCGGACATGCGACGTGAGTCCGCTCAGCGGATGCGCCGCAAGGCGGCCCGCGCCGCTCCGCAGATCACGCTGGTCACGTCGCTCATCCTCGTGCCCGCCGTGCTGATCATGGTGCTCGTCGGCATCGTGATCGGCTCCGATGCCGATCTGAGTGGTCTCCTTGGTTGAGCATCTGAATCCGGCTGCGCCACTGTCGAATCGATTGTTCCGCACGGTGGTGCGCAGTGCCCTGTTCATCAGGCTCGCGGCACTCGTGCTCGCCGTCTCGGCGTCGGTCTCAGGCAGTCGGAGCGCCGGCTTCTGGGTGTGGGCACTGCTGCTCGCGGCCCTGACCCTCGTGGGCGTGACCGACCGCGTCGACGGGATCGGCTGGCTGCGGCGTCACCCGGCGCTTGCGATGCTGGATGTCGGCGTGGTGACGATCATGATCTCGGCCTCCGGCCCGGACAACGTCCTGCTGCTCGCCACCTTCCCCACCGCGTTGCTCATCGGTGCGCTCTTCCCCTGGTTCGTCGGAATGCCCTTGTTGTTGGTCCTGGAACTGGGCTACCTCAGCGCGGTGCAAGCGCACACGGGGTTGACCGGGGCGCCATACATCGCAACGGTCGGAGTGCCGTTCGTCTACCTCGCGATGGCCGGCATCGGATTCGCGATGAGCTACGGCACGCGGCAGCTGGCCGAGATGTTCGTCGAACTGCAGCGCGTGCAGGGCGATCGCGCGGCCGCCGACGAGCGAGCGCGGCTGGCACGCGACATGCACGACTCGCTGGGCAAGACGATGCACGGGATCGCTTTGACCGCAACGTCATTGCCGCACTGGATCGAGCAGGACCCGCATCGGGCGAACACCCTCGCGGCCGACCTGGCGGCGCACGCGGAACGTGGCGCGCAGGAGGCGCGAGCGATTCTCGTCGGCCTGCGCACCCACCAGAGCGACCGGCCGCTCGTCGAGGTGCTCACCGAGCGTTGCCGGGAGTGGTCCGAGACGACCGGCATACCCGTCCACACCAGCAGCGAAGGTGTCGCCGATGTCGGCGACCGCGAGCGCGAGGTCGTGCTGGCGGTGCTCGCCGAGGCCCTCGAGAACGTCCACCGGCACGCGGCCGCGGAGACGGTCGAGGTGGTCTTCTCCGGTGACGCGCAACAGATCGCCCTGCGCATTCAGGACGACGGGGTCGGTTTCACCGACAGCTTCGCCGGGGCGGTCAAACGCAAGCGGTTCGGCCTGCTCGGCATGCGCGAGCGTGCCGTGGCCGCCCACGGCTCCTTGTCCATCGCACGTGGTGCCCCGCGGGGCACCACCGTCCAGCTCTCCCTGCCCAGATGAAGGAGCACCTGCCGTCATGACGACCACGGACACCGGCGGACCGGAGCACACGGTCCCCGGCACCAACCACCTACGAATCGCCGTCGTCGACGACAACGAGATCATCCGCGTCGGACTGCGCAACATGCTGGAGGTCGACGCCTCGCTCGAAGTGGTGGGCGAGGCCGGCGACGGGCGTGCGGCGATCAGCCTGATCCGGCGAGAACTCCCGGATGTCGCGCTGGTCGACGTCCGGATGCCGTTCGCAGACGGGATCAGCGTCGCGCAGGACGTCCACGAGATCACCAAGGTGCTGATGCTGACGTACTCCGACGCCCCTGACGTCATACGCGGCGCACTCACCGCGGGCGCGCGTGGCTATCTCGTGCACGGTGCGTTCTCGCCGCAGGAACTGTCGGCCGCGATCCGGTCGGTCGCCCAGGGCGGATCGGTGCTGTCCCAGCCGGCGATCGACGCCGTCCACAGTGCCCTCACCTCATCGGCACCGCTGCCGGACACGAGTCGGCACGATGTCTACTGCCTCAGCCGCCGCGAGCTGGAGATCATGGATCTCATCGCCGCCGGCCTGGCCAACGGCGACATCGCCGGCAAGCTCTTCCTCGCCGAGAAGACCGTCAAGAACCACGTCAACCACATCTTCGCCAAGCTCGGTGTCACCACCCGCTCTGCTGCCGTGTCTCTGTGGCTGACGTGAAGATTTCGTTCCTCATCTTCCCGTCGACCACCGTCACCTTGGATGCGCGCCTCCAGCGCGACGCTGACGTGAGGACGGCCCTCGGGCCCAGTGCGATCGGTCGCACAGATGGGCCCGGGAATGGGCCTGCAGGCCCTGCCGGGAAATAACGCACTCGCCTAATGTTTTCTTCATCAGGAAAACAAATTCCCCGAGGGGGGACGGGAACAAAACTTCCCGATGAATTAATCAAGGAGAAGACCAATGACTCGTGCACTTGTTTCCACCCGGATCCGTCTCGCCCACGCTTTCGAGAACCGCGCCGAGAAGGGCCAGGGAACCCTGGAATACGTCGGTATGATCGCCCTCGCCGCCCTGTTGGTCATGGCCATCGTGACCGCCTTCGGTAACGGCACCGCGCTGGGCACGAAGGTGACCTCCGCCATCACCAAGATCACCGGCATCGGTGGCTGAACACCCTCAAGCCGAAAGGTGACCGTCTCCATTCAGGAGGCGGTCACCTTTCTTTGTGTATGCCGTCGGATATTCGTGAGCACCTTTGCGTCGATCGTCAATTTGCACGAATGCGTTGATTCAGCTGTCGTCTGTTGCCGCACCCGTGCGCAATGAGCCGCAGATAGCGTCGACGTCGAGTGGATCGGCCAGTGCGTGCGGCGCCTTGGCCGTCACGGAGACGTACTGCCCGGTGCTGGTGGTGCCCATCAGGACCAGCGTCTGCATGCCCGGCGACACGTTGTGATCGGTGTAGGCGAACTGGTAGGCGTCACGCAGCCCCGGCCAGGTCACTCGCACCATCCGCAGGTCCTTGACGTGCTCGACGTCGAGCAACTGCCCGCGGAAGGCCTGCGCCTCCTGCTTGGCCGACTTCGTGTGCTCGGAGGCGGACCAGGTGATGCCGATCGCGACCCGTTGCTTCCCCTCGCGGCGGGACGACGCGTAGGTGACGGTCGTCGACTTGCTCTGCTTGACCTCGTCACCCTGTTTGTCGAACGTCGACGGCATCGCGATCGACACCGGGCCGTGGGTGACCCGGTCCGCACCGGCGGGGCCGGACGAGGGCGGGAAGATCGGCTTCGTCGCCTTCGCCGCCGAGCGTGGCAGCGACGTGGACGGTGTCACGGACGCCGGGGTGTCGCTCGATCCCCCGCCGCATCCGGCGGCGAGCACGATGACCCCCAGAGCGGCCGGAATGCCGAGCAGCCGTTTCACGACGAGCTCACCTTCACACCGGTCATCGTCGTGAAGCCGGGCAGCGTCACGTTCACCGATGAGGTGCCCACGGGCAGCGGCGGCAGGACGGCATACAGCACGGTGCCAGCGGCGTTGACCGAGTCCGGGAGACTGCTGCAGGCACAGCCGTTGTCCAAGCCGTTCCCGCCGGCTGGGACGAACGTGTAGGGGTGCAGCGTCGACTTCGTCTTAGGGTCGACCAGGCCGAGGAGCCGGGTGTCGAAGAGCGGCGGCCGGGCGAACTGGAACGACTTGGTGTTCGCCGTCGTCGACGAGGCGCTCTTGAGCCGCCAGGTGACCCGGGTCGCCTGGGGCGACCTCATCACCTGAAGTATCTCCGCCACCACGGTCGACGAACCACCGCTCGCCTTCAGTGAGCCCCGGCTCGTCGCGAGGACCGGCAGCTTGTCACTCGAGCCCATGACCTTCGCGATCGCCGCGTCCGCGGCGGAGGGGCCTTTGGCGCTCGATGTTCCCGATGACGGGACGGCAGCGGAGCTGCTGCCGGCCGAGGAGGTCACGGTGGACGGCGAGTCGTCGCTGCAGCCGGCAACGCCAAGGGTCAACAGGGCGGCCGCGGACAGGACGACCGCTCGGGATGCGCGCATCACTGGCCACCACCCGTCTTGAAGGTCACGGTGACCCTCCGGTTGAGCTTGCGCCCGTCGTCAGTGGCGTTGTCGGCGACCGGGTCCTTCTCGCCCTTGCCGGAAGAGCTGAAGGTCAGGCCCTTCTTGTGCACCAGCTTCTGCAAAGCCTTCTGCACCGACGTCGCCCGCCGCTCCGACAGGGTCTGGTTGAACGACTCGCTACCGCTGCTGTCGGTGTAGCCGACGACGGACACGTTTCCGGCGCCCTTCGCGGACAACTCGGCAGCCACCTTCTGCAGAGTCCCCTGCGCCTTCGGCGTCAGGCTCGCCTTGCCGTAGTCGAAGAGCACATCGCTGTCCACCGAGATCGCGGTCTCGTCCGAGGACCGCTTGGTCGCGGTGTCGGGGTCGGCCACGTTGCTGACCAGCGGACGGATGGATGGCTTCGGGTCCGCCTGCTTGATCGACGCCTCGTCCGGCAGTTGCGGCCAGCCGCCGCCCAAGATGACCGGCGCCTTCGCGCTCGCCGGTGACGGCAGCTCGTCGGTCACCGGCACATCGACCACCAGATTGCCGAAGCCGAACCGCACGGTGACGCTCTTGAGGTCTTTCGGAAGTGGTGGCAGGATCGCCCAGCCGACCTCCGGCTTCGAGGTGCCGCCGTAGTCCGTGATGTCGGATTGGTTGCTGCACAAGCATTTTCGGTCGCTGGTGCCGAGCGGCAGATAGAGCTTCAGACCACTCGTGTCGACGACACTGACGGACCAGGCGGCCCCGACCGGGTATGACGAAGCCAGCCCGACGGTCGGCATGACCGCGCCCGGGCTGGCGCCCTTCCCGCCGATCGAGTAGTAGACGGCGGTGCCGCCGGGCACGCGCACCACGGCGTGGATCGCGCCGTGGACCTCGGCGTTGGAGGGATCGTTGTAACCGTTGTAGACGAAGGTGCCCGCGATGGGGATGTCATCGGTGCCGGCAGCGGATGCCGGGGCTGCAACGGCGCCGGTCAACAGCACGGCGACCGATGCGGCGAGAGCACCTCCTCGGACTCGCACACTGGAAAGCACGTCGGGTGGTTCCTTTCTCCGGGGGCAGAACTTCTCGGGCAGGACGTCGGTCAGTCCACCAGGCGAGCCTTCAACATATTGCGCAGCGCCTGCGGATCGTGGACGACGAGGTGCCCGTCTTTGAGGTCGTAGTCGATCGTCGTACCGCCGCAGACCAACTGAACCGGCTCGGGCGGCGCGCTGCTGCTGGGAGTCGGCGCCGGTGACGAACTCGACGAACTGGGGCTGGGTTTCGGCGTCGGCGTGGGTTTCGGCAAACCGACGAAGTGGCACGCGCCCCACGGAACCCCGGTGCGGGCGACAGCCTTCGCCTTGGAGTGCTGGCCGCCGGACAGGGCCTTGTTCGACGCGACGGCGACCGCCGCTTCGTCACGGCGCCAGTCATAGCAGTAGCTGGTCACGTGGGCACCGTTGCTCTGCGCGAGTCTGCGGGCATCGGACTCCCCCAGCCCGCAGAAGAACGTCTTGGGTTCGAACGGCCCGACCGGCAGGGTGCTCACGTCCTGGATCACGTGCTCGATCACGTCATCGGCGCCGGCGAGGGCCGCAGCGTCGGCGGCGTTCTGCGCGCTGGACTTCTGGTTGACCGCGGAGCCGATCGGCAGCATCACCCAGAAGGTGACGGCGACCAGCGCGAGTACGGCGCAGATGATCAGGCCGGTCGCCACCTGGCCACTGTCATCCTCGGCTCGACGACGAAGACGTTGCTTCGTGGTGCTCACCCGGCGTTCCTCCCTGTCGGCCAATCCGCTTCCCGGCTTCGACGCGAGAAGTGCCCGATCAGATCCCGGTGATTTTGCCCAGGGCACCACTGACGACGTCGGCGAGGCTCGTCCCCTTACCGAAGGCTGCGACGATCGCCAGGACCAGCAGAGCAGCCAGCGCGATCATGCCGACATACTCCAGCGTTCCCTGGCCGCGCTCACCGCGCGAGCCCGGCCGAGCAGCGCCTCGTGTGGTCATCCGAACCTCCTGTCGTGGACCCCCGACAGTCCACGGCATGTTGCGAAAAACCAGGCTACTGAAGGGAACCGATCGGTCACAGGGCCCACGGGCCCAGGAGATTGTGCGGAGAAACGACGAACCGGCCGCCGGAACAGTGTTCCGACGGCCGGCTCGAAAGCGCTTGTCAGGCGAGGTTCTTCAGGATCTCCCGCATCAGCTCGGCGGTCTCGGACGGCGTCTTGCCGACCTTGACGCCGGCGGCCTCGAGGGCTTCCTTCTTCGCCGCGGCGGTGCCGGACGAGCCGGAGACGATGGCGCCGGCGTGGCCCATGGTCTTGCCCTCGGGGGCGGTGAAGCCTGCGACATACCCGACGACGGGCTTGGTCACGTGCTCCTTGATGTATGCCGCGGCGCGCTCCTCGGCGTCTCCGCCGATCTCACCGATCATCACGATGGCCTTGGTGTCGGGGTCGGCCTCGAACGCCTCGAGCGCGTCGATGTGCGTGGTGCCGATGACCGGGTCACCGCCGATGCCGATGCCCGTGGTGAAGCCGTAGTCACGCAACTCGTACATCATCTGGTAGGTCAGCGTGCCCGACTTGGAGACCAGGCCGATCGGACCCTTGCCCGCGATGGTGTGCGGCGTGATGCCGGCCAGCGACTCTCCCGGCGTGATGATGCCGGGGCAGTTCGGGCCGATGATCCGGGTCTTCTTGCCGATCGAGTAGTTGTAGAACTCGGCGGAGTCCTTCACCGGGATGCCCTCAGTGATGACGACCAGCAGCGGGATCTCGGCATCGATCGCCTCGATCGCGGCGTCCTTGGCGAACTTCGGCGGCACGAAGGCGACCGACACGTTTGCGCCAGTGGCCTCCATGGCCTCCTTGACGGTGCCGTAGACGGGCAGCTCCTTGCCGCCGATCTCCGCGGTGGTGCCGGCCTTGCGGGCGTTGACGCCGCCGACGATGTTGGAGCCGGCCTCGAGCATCAGCGCGGTGTGCTTGGAGCCCATGCCGCCCGTCATACCCTGGACGATGATCTTGCTGTCAGCATCCAAAAAGATTGCCATTATTGGTGATTCCTTAGTTTCGTATGCCGTCAGCGGTCACTTGGAGGCGAGCTCGGCGGCCCGGGCCGCAGCGCCGTCCATCGTGTCGACCTGGGTCACGAGCGGGTGGGCCAGCTCGTTGAGGATCGCGCGGCCCTGCTCGACGTTGTTGCCGTCGAGACGCACGACGAGCGGCTTGGTCGCGTTGTCACCGAGGATCTCCAGCGCACCCTTGATGCCGTTGGCGACGTCGTCACACGCGGTGATGCCACCGAAGACGTTGACGAAGACGGACTTGACCTGCTCGTCACCGAGGATGACGTCCAGGCCGTCGGCCATGACCTGCGCGTTGGCGCCGCCGCCGATGTCCAGGAAGTTGGCGGGCTTCACGCCATACTGCTCGCCGGCGTAGGCGACGACGTCGAGCGTGGACATGACCAGACCCGCGCCGTTGCCGATGATGCCGACCTGGCCGTCAAGCTTGACGTAGTTGAGGTTCTTGGCCTTCGCCTTGGCCTCCAGCGGGTCGGCGGCAGCGGTGTCCTCTAACGCCTCGTGGTCAGGGTGGCGGAAGTCGGCGTTCTCGTCGAGCGTCACCTTGCCGTCGAGGGCGACGATGTCGCCGGCGCCGGTCTGCACGAGCGGGTTGACCTCGACCAGCGTCGCGTCTTCCTCGCGGTAGACGTCCCACAGCTTCTGCAGCACCGGGGCGATCTTGGCGCCGAGCTCGGCGTCGAAACCGGCGGTGTCGACGATCTCCTTCGCCTTGGCCGCGTCGATGCCGACGTTGGGGTCGACGGCCACGCGAGCCAGCGCGTCCGGGCGTTCGACAGCGAGCTGCTCGATCTCCATGCCGCCCTCCTTGCTGCACATCGCAAGGTAGCTGCGGTTGGCCCGGTCGAGCAGCACGGAGAAGTAGTACTCCTCCTTGATATCCGCGCCCTGCGCGATCATCACCGTGCCGACGGTGTGGCCCTTGATGTCCATGCCGAGGATCTCTGCCGCGCGATCACGCGCTTCCTCCGGCGACTTGGCGACCTTCACGCCACCGGCCTTGCCGCGGCCACCGGTCTTGACCTGTGCCTTGACGACGGTCACACCGCCGGACTTGGCACCGATCTCGGCAGCGGCCTTCTCGGCCTGCTCGGCAGTCGTGGCGATCTGTCCGGCCAGCACCGGTACGCCGTGCGCCTCGAACATGTCGCGCGCCTGATATTCGAAAAGATCCACGCGGAATCCGTCCTCGTCCCGGGAGTCGACCTCGCGCATCGGGCGGGCGCCGTATGGCGCCGTCGCGGTACGAGGCAGGCCCCCTCATTGATTCGGTGATGAACTTCTGAAGGGATGAGGTCTCCGCGCTCGCCGGGGCGACGTGTCCGGGACCTCGTTGTCCAGTTCGGATGCTAGTGGCCCCAAGGCCGAAGGCGCAGGTTGACCCCGGGGCTACCGCCGAGTACGTGACTGAACTCACGCGATTCAGGCACCACGCACCCCGCCCGGCCCCTCCACAACAAGCCACCCCTTTTCACCGACAGGACAGGCGATGACCGAAAGGACAGCCGATTCGGGCCCAAGTCGGTCCGAATTGGCTGTCCTCTCGATGAACGGGTGTCCTGTCGGCACAGGGGGTCGTGGTCGACTCAGGTGACCCGCCGGGTCATCGGCACCCGACCCCGGGTCGCGAGCGCGGCTAGTGCCGCGGCGAGCAGCGGCACGCCGATCGCGACCACCAACAGTTGGAGCCACGGTATGGCGGTCACCGTGTGGTGGGAGTTCTGATTGGTGACGAGACTGACCGGGTTGCTGACCGCGATCCCGGCCACTGCTCCGACCGCGAGTCCGAGCACCGCCCCGAACAACCCGACGACCGCGGCGTTGGCGCCGGCAATCTTTCGGCGCAGCGACGCCGGCGCGCCGAGCGACGCGAGTGTCGCACTGTCCGCACGGGATTCGGCGTTTGACAACGCTGTCGACGCCAAAGTGGCGACCAGCACGAGCAGACCGAACACCCCACCGATGAGCCAGTACAGCCACGCGCCGACCGAGTCATAACCACGCTCGACATACAGATAGCTGCCCTCGGTGAGGCGTTCGTCGATCTGCTGCTGCGCGGAGGCGGAGATCCCGTCGGGTGCGCGCACGAGCAGCCGGCCGACCGCACTGCCGCCCGGGAGCCGGTCGGCGGTGTGCGTCGACACCAGCGCCGCGGCGGCCACGCCCGACCTGTACGTGCGGTAGGCGCCGTCCTTCGTCGGCATCGACTCGAAGGTCTTCAGCGTCGAACGGTAGGCCGGGAGCGTGGCACCGCCGCGCCCCGACGCGACGAGTCGGATCGTGGTTGTGATCGACCGCGGCGCACCGGCCGGCAGCAGCGCGCGACCGCTCTGGAGCACTGCGATGTCACGGGTGTCGAGCCGGAAGATCCGGGCGAGCTGCTCCGGTGTGGCGGCGATGATCTCGGCGTCCGCCAAGGCGTTCGACCTCGCGCGCACCGTCCGCAGCGGCACCACGGTCGCATCGGGTACGGCGTGCCGGACGATCGCCGCCGCGGAGGTCGCTTCCGTCGTACCGCCCTGCATGACCGTGACGAGCGCCTCCCCGGCAGGCAGCGACGGCTGGTAGGCATCGCTGCTCGCGCGGTCCGAGCTGGCGAACGCGATGGACAGCGTGGTCAGTGCGGCGACGGTTGCCAGGATCGCCCCCACGGTCGCAACGGCCCGACCTCGTTGGCGACTGACATCACGTGCCGCGACCCGGAATGGCAGCGGCAAGTGCCGAGCAATCAGGCCCAGACGAGTGAGCAGCCAGGGTGCCGTCATGAGGGTGCCGGCGAACAACGCGACCGTGCCGACGATGGTGCCGCCCATGAGCCCCGGCGACAGGTCTTGCGCGTTGATCCCACTGCTGACCAGCGTCGCCGTCAGAATGGCGCCACCTGCCACTGCGATCACCAGGCCGAGAATGGGCCAACCGACCCGAACCTTCGCGGCGGAGACGTGCCCGCGGAGCACGGCGACCAGGTTCACTCGCGACGCGGCAATGGCCGGCACGAACGCCGCGATCAGGGATGCGACAACCGCGACTGCGAAGACCACAATGCCCCAACCCCAGCGCAATTCGACTGGTCCGGGCGTCGCTGTCGTCGGCGACCAGTGGCCGTAGAGCTTCGCTGCGATCGCACCGAGGACAGCTCCGAGCCCGATAGAGAGCAACGCCGCGAGGGCACCGAGCAGCAGCGCTTGTGCAAGGACATATTTACGCAGTTGCCGTTTGGTCGCACCATTGCTCGCCAACTGTGCAAGCGCCCGTCGGTGACGGGATCCGCTGGCCGCGAACGCCGGTCCTGCCAACAGCGCGATCACGATGACGAGCCCGATGCCCAGCAGCACCCACACTGCAGGCGGCACAGGGCTGTAGTTCATCTCATCCGTAACAGGGTCGGCCTCGGCCTGCGCCGGGTGATGGATGACCTCCCGGCTCGCGACCGCCAGCCCGTAGCGGTTGAGGTGTTTGACCTCCGGCCACCGGACCGGATCACCACGCTCGAGCAACCAGTTGGTCGCGTCAGAAGTGGGCAGCGTGACCAAGTCCTCCGCGTTCGGTGTCTCCACCCGACCGACGACGGTCAGCCGCGTCTGGTGGCCGTCGCCATAGACGATCGTCAAGGTGCCGTTGGTAGGGATGCCATGTGCTGCACCCGCTCGGGAGACCAACACCTCGTGCGCATTCGTCGGCCAATGCCCGCTGCTGAGCGAAGCCATCCCGTCATATGCCTGTTTGCGGCCGTCGATGCCGAGGAAGTTCGCGTTCACCTGGCGGTCCCCAACACGTACCCGGTGAAGCGTCTTACTGACCGGCAGCACGGATCCACCGGTCACCTGCTGTATGTCATGAGCGTTCGGATGTTTCGGCTTTCCTGGGAACTGCAGCGACGACGCAGGGTCCGAAAACCCGCTCCCCCACGAGCCGGCGTCGACAGACTGCGTCAGTGCATCGCCGCCAAAATCGCCTGTACTCGTGATGAGTGCCTGACTCGACCCCATCGTGCGGGTGATGCCCTCGGCGCCATTCACGTCCTTCGTGAACGCGAACGTCCCACCTCCCGAGATGAGCAGCAACGGCAGGCCGATCAGCAGCACCACCAGCGCGGCCCGACCGCGGTGCTTGCGTATGTCGCGGGCGGCGAGCCGCAACGCGACTCGCCAGCCCCCGACATACCCTCCGAGGCCCCCTGAGCCCCGGAGTCGATGATCCGAAGTGCGCTCCCCCGAGCTGCTCACCTCAGATCACCCGGCTCAGCAGGGACTCCGGCGTTGCCGGGTCACCGGTCGTGTCGACGACCACGCCGTCACGCAGGAAGACCACGCGGTCGGCCCAGGCGGCGTGGCGTGACTCGTGTGTCACCAGCAGGCCCGCTGCTCCGTCGTCGCACTGATCGCGCAGGGTCCGCAGGACGGCTTCGCCGGTCGTGGAATCCAGCGCCCCGGTCGGCTCGTCGGCCAGCACGAGGCGGCGGTCGCCCACGAGCGCGCGGGCGATCGCGGCCCGCTGCTGCTGGCCGCCGGACATGTGCTCCGGGAAACGATCGGCGAGCTCGAGGATGCCGACCTTGCCCAATGCGTCCTTGGCTGCTGCTCGTGCCTTGCGGACGCTGAGGCCGTCCAATTCCAAAGGTAGAGAGACATTTTCGATCGCCGTCAACGACGGGATGAGATTGAGGTCCTGGAACACGAAGCCCATCGTCCGGCGTCGCAACCGGTCCAACCCGGCACGGGACAGCCCCGCAAGGTCGGCACCGTCCACGGACACGGTGCCGCCGGTCGGTGTGTCGAGTCCACCGGCGACATTGAGCAGAGTCGACTTGCCGGAGCCACTCGGACCCATCACCGCGACGAGCTCACCGGCGCTCACAGTCAGGCTGACTCCGCGCAGTGCGTGCACCGCGGTCTCGCCGGTGCCGTGCGTGCGTTCGACGTTCTCGAGGACCAGCGTGGAGGTAGTAGTCATCGGCGCGCCCCCTCACGCGCTCCAGCGTTCTCCGCGGTGGCGACGGGCGCCGTCCGCGAAGCTTTCGCCCGGGTAGGGGTGAGGCGGCTGATCCTCGCTTCCACGTGGTCCAGCCACCGCACCTCGGCCTCGTCGGCGAAGATCAGCGACTCGAGCACGAGCTCCCAGGCGAGGTCCTCGCCGTCCGCCCCGCGCTTCAGCCGGGTGAGGTCCCGCAGGTGGGTCATCGTCGCGGTGCGCTGGGTCTGCACGATCTGCTGCACGTCGACACCGGGCAGGGTCACCGCCAGAGCGAGCTTGATCGCCAACTCGTTGCGAGGTGTCTGCTCGCGACCCACTGGCACGCTCCACCACTGCTGGACCTCGGCCCGCCCCGCGTCGGTCAGCTGGTAGGCGATCCGGCCCTCCTCGTCGGCCGCGCCGGTGCTCACCACCAGTGCATCCCGCTCGAGCCGTCCGAGCGTCGTGTAGACCTGCCCGACGTTGAGCGGCCAGGTGCCGCCGGTGCGGTGCTCGAACTCTTGGCGCAGCTGGGCGCCATACATCGGGCCGCTTTGCAGCAGCGCGAGCAAGCTGTGTTTGATCGACATACGGAACCATCCCCCGACAGATCGGTGTATACCCGGTATTCACCGAGTTCAGAAGATGTATACCGGGTATGTATGCCGAGCGCAAGGCCCACGCGAGCGTCGGAAGTCAATCGGGCGGTTTCTCACCACAGCGGACTGCGAACCGCATAAAATGACGCGGGTGTGTTTCTCCGGCCGCCCCCCTCTGACGGTCCCGCATCGATGAGCGGCAATTACGAGGGACGGCATCGGCCGACTCCGGTCCGACCGCAGGGTCGGCATCGGGCCGTTGCGACCAAGAGCCAGTTCCGCCGCGTCGGCGTCCCTGCCGGGGTCGCGGTTGTTGCCACCGTCGGCGGCGCGATGGTCGCTGGAGTCACTCCGTTGCCGGTCGGCGGTCGGACCTTAGCGATCGACCCCGGACCCTATGACTCGAGTTCGGCCAGCACCATCAAGGCCAATGCTGCCAAGCCGACTCCGGTCATCACGCCGAAGCGCGCGCTGCCGGGAGGCGTGTCTCGAGATCGCACCGTCGAACGGCCGAAGCCGAAGCCGACGACCGGGAAGACTGCGAAGAAGACTCCGTCCAAGCCCAAGCCATCAAGTTCCCCGACGCCGCACGAGAGCCCGTGGACGTGTGCCGTTGCCGCATGCCAGGGACGGATGACGTCCGGCTTCGGCCCTCGCGTGTCACCCGGCGGGATCGGCTCGACCTACCACGAGGGCGACGACTTCGCGGTTGCGTGGGGCACGCCGCTGCTGGCGATGCACACCGGCACCGTCGTGTCGGCGGGCTGGGTGCCCGGCCTCGGCAACCACGTCACGATCGACTACGGAGACGGCGTCCAGAGCGTCTACGGCCACATGTCGCGGATCCAGGTCGTGCCTGGCCAATGGCTCGGCCGCGGCCAACTCGTCGGCCAGTCCGGCGACACCGGCAACTCGACCGGTCCGCACCTGCATCTCGAGATCCACCTGGGTGGCGTCCCGGTCAACCCTGCACCCTGGCTGCAGGCCCGCGGCATCTTCTGAAGGCGCCCAGAGTAGGCACCTCGAATTGGCCTGCCCCTCAGACGTGCCGGCCGAAGGACGGACCAACAACATCAGCAGCTTTGACACACAGACGAGGAACGAGTCTGTGTGTCAAAGCTTTTCGACCGGCGCATAGCGCAACAGCAACCGCTTGACCCCGGTGTCACCACCGAAGTCGATGTGCGCCATGGCCCGATCGCCCTGCCCCTCGACGCGTATGACGGACCCCATCCCGAACGTGTCGTGCGTGACCTTGTCCCCCGCATCCAGTGCGATGATCGGGCGGTTGCCCGGGCTGCGCACACCTGGCCGGGCCGCCAATCGCGCAACCGCGGGTGTTGAGGACGGCCGAGTCGCTGTCGTCGTCACGCGTTGCCAGTCGACGAGCCCCGACGGGATCTCGTCCAGGAAGCGCGACGGCGGGTTGTACTGCGGGGCTCCCCAGGCCGAGCGCACCTCGGCTCGCGACAGGTGCAGCCGCTCGCGAGCACGCGTGATGCCGACATACGCCAGCCGCCGCTCCTCCTCGAGCTCCTTCGGGTCGCCGAGCGCCCGCATGTGCGGGAAGGTTCCGTCCTCCATACCGGTGAGGAACACGACGGGGAACTCCAGCCCCTTGGCGGTGTGCAGGGTCATCAGCGTGACGACGCCGACGTCCTCGCCCTCCTCGTCAGGGATCTCGTCGGTGTCGGCGACCAGGGACACCTGCTCGAGGAAGTCCTCGAGCGATCCACCGGGGTAGTTCTCGTCGAATTCCTTTGCCACCGCGACGAGTTCGGCGAGGTTCTCGACGCGAGTCTCGTCCTGCGGATCAGCGCTCTGCCGAAGCTCGGACAGGTAGCCGGACTTGTCGAGGATCGCTTCGAGCAGATCACCGACGCCGGCATCGTCGGCAGCGTGCACCTGACCGAGCGACTCGAGCAGCTCGGTGAAGGCGTTGATGCAGGTAACGGATCGTGTCGCGATGCCGGGTGCGTCGCCGGCGCGTCCGAGTGCCGCGACGAACGGGATCCGCTCGCGCTCGGCCAGCGCCGAGACGCACGCTTCCGCGCGATCACCGATGCCGCGCTTGGGCACGTTGAGGATGCGCCGCAGGTTGACGGTGTCCAGCGGGTTGGACACCACCCGCAGGTAGGCGAGCGCGTCCTTGACCTCACGACGCTCGTAGAAGCGGGTGCCGCCGACCACCTTGTAGGGCAGTCCGACTCGGACGAAAACCTCTTCCAGTGCACGGGATTGGGCGTTGGTGCGGTAGAAGACCGCGACGTCCTTCGGCTTGACGCCGTGCTCGTCGCCGAGCACGTCGATCGTGCGCGCGACGAAGGCCGCCTCGTCGTGCTCGGAGTCCCCGACATACCCGATGATCTGCGCGCCATCGCCCGACTCCGACCAGAGGCTCTTGGGGCGCCGTCCTTCGTTCTTGGCGATCACGGCATTGGCGGCCTGCAGGATGTTCTGGGTGGAGCGGTAGTTCTGCTCCAGCAGGATCGTGTGCGCCTGCGGGTAGTCCTGCTCGAACTCCACGATGTTGCGGATGGTCGCACCACGGAAGGCATAGATCGACTGATCCGCGTCGCCGACGACGCACAACTCGGCAGGAGGAACGTGACCGAGCGCCGGGTCCGAAACCTCATGCCCCACAAGCTCTTTCACCAAGGCGTATTGGGCGTGGTTGGTGTCCTGGTATTCGTCGACCAGCACGTGCCGGAAGCGTCGCCGGTAGTGCTCGGCGACGTCGGGGAAGACGCGCAGGATGTTGACGGTGGTCATGATCAGGTCGTCGAAGTCGAGTGCGTTGGCCTGCCGCAGGCGCCGTTGGTATGACGTATAGGCCTCCGCCAGGGTCTTCTCCTGATGGCTGCCTTCGACGACCTGCGATGCGTAGGTCTCCTCATCGATCAGCTCGTTCTTGAGGTTGCTGACCTGATGGCTGAAGGAGCGCGGCGGGAAGCGCTTGGGATCCAGGTCGAGGTCGCGCATGACCAGGGCCATCATCCGCTGGCTGTCGGCCGCGTCGTAGATGGAGAACGTCGACTTCAGGCCGACCTTGCTCGCCTCGCGGCGCAGGATCCGCACACAGGCGGAGTGGAAGGTGGAGACCCACATCGACCGGGCGACCGGCCCGACCAGCGCCTCGACCCGCTCACGCATCTCGGCGGCAGCCTTGTTGGTGAAGGTGATCGCGAGGATCTGCCCCGGCTGCACGTGCCGGGCCGCCATCAGGTGCGCGATCCGATGAGTGAGGACACGAGTCTTGCCGGAGCCGGCGCCGGCGACGATGAGCAATGGCGGGCCCTCGTGCAGCACTGCTTCGCGCTGCTGCGGGTTGAGCCCGGCGACCAGACTCTCCGGGTCGGCGGTCGAAGGCCTCGCCGGCTCTTCCTCGGCCGCCGGCGCCTCCTTGCCGAGGCTCGCCCAGGTGGGGACGCCGCGCTCGTCGACGTCGGTGGGAACCGTCGCGGAAGCCGCATCGGAGGGAAGGCCGGGCAGGGGAAGGTCGTCGAAAAGGCTGCTCATCTCGGCGCCAAGCCTACTTGGAGGTACTGACCTCCCCGGAGGACGTCACCCGTGCTTCGGGGGCTGGCTGCGGGCGACCTCAAGGCCACGTTCGACCCATTCGACAAGCTGCTCGTCGTCGAGTTGCTCCTGGTCGACACGGAGCCAGCCCGTCATCTCGCGGCCCCCCATCTCCATCCGCGCCACGCCGTCGCGCAGGATCAACGTCTCGGAGTCTTCCGGATCGACCCGCGCCATCAGGCCGCCGTACCTGGACGCCGCGACCGCCAAGCGACCTCCGGTGAGGAAGGCGATCCCGCCGAACATCCGCTTGTCGGTCACGTCCAGGTCGTCCGTCAGCAACTCGCGGATCCGCTGGACGAGCTCTCCGTCATACGCCATGGACGTCATTGTGCTCGCCGCAACCGACAACCGTCCGAGTTCACGCGTCCGGGCGCGCACCCACGGCGGCCAGTTGCTGCGGGCAGGGCGCCGCAGAGCGGCGTGCTGCGCGTGCCGCTCGGGTGGCCAGCACTGCGGCGGCGACGACCAGCGCTACTTCGAGGACGCCATAACCGATCAACGTCGGCCGCAGACCCCAGTGCTGGACGGCAAGACCGGCGACGACGGCCGGGACGCTGAAGGCCGTGTAGCCCAGGACGTAGATCGCGGCGAAGGTCTGGCCGCGCTTGTTCGCGGGAGTGACGGCCGCGATGGCGGCGACCGCGGTCTGGAACGTCGCGCCGAAGCCGATGCCCGCCACCGCCGAACCGACGATGTAGACGGCAGTCGAGCTGAGGAGCACTCCGAGGACCGAGATCGCGACTCCCCCACCGAGCGAGGCGAGTCCGAGCGCACGACGCGCCGACTGCGGAACGGCTCGAATCACCAACAGCACCAGGCCTGCCGGCGTGAAGAAGGTTGCCAGCACGAGCCCGACGAGGAAGTGGTCGTCGACTCCGAACAGCCGCGAGACCGCCGACGACCCGAGTGACAGGTAGAGACCACCGAGCGCCCAGGTCGCGGCGACGGCCGGCGCCCAGGCGAGGAAGGCCGAGCGAGCCTCGGCCGCGACCCCGATGCTGGGTCGAGCGGCGCGGCGTATGGCACGCAGGTCGGTCCCCTGCCGTGGCTCCTCGGGAGTGAAGAGTCCCACCACTGCCAACAGGAGGTAGCTGCCGAACATGATCCAGAAGACAAGCTCACGTGGCGCCGGCGCGTGCTGCACGAGTCCGCCCGCCAGTGCCGCCCCGAGCGCGAGCCCGATGCCCGGTGCACCACCGGTCACGACAGAGCCGACATGCGGGTTGGGTTGGAGGTCGATGATCAGCGCACTGACAGCGCCGGTGATGATGCCGGTCGCGACGCCCTGCACGATCCGGGCGAGCAACAACTCACCGACTCCGGACGCGTTGGCGAAGACGACCATCGCGACTGCAAGCAGCACCAGGCCACCCACCAGCATCGGGCGGCGGCCGATGTGATCGGCCAGGGAGCCGACCGTCAGCAGGGTGGCCAGCAGCGCCACGACATACACGGCGAAGATCACGGTGAGCGTGAACGACGAGAAACCCCAGAGCTGTTGGTAGACCGGGTAGAGCGGTGACGGCGCCGCAGCGCCGGTCATCAGACCGACCAGGGCGATACCGGCGGTAGCGAAGCCGACCGGCCGGGACAAGCGGAACGACATACGATCCTCACTAATTGCAAAGGTCATTGCTTTAGAGGTAGGACAGTACGCCCCTTTGGCCTTAATGCCAAGACAACTGCAATAATGGCACGTATGCCGACGAAGTCCACCCGGGTGCCCACCCACGCGTCCACACCTGTGAAGCGCCGCCCCGGCGGCCGGAGCGCACGCGTGCAGGACGCCGTCTACAGCGCGGTCGGCAAACTTATGGCGACACAGCGCCCGGATCAGATCACCGTTCCGATGGTCGCCGAACTCGCCGATGTCAATCCGACGAGCGTCTACCGGCGCTGGGGTGACATCGACGCGCTGCTCGAAGAAGTTGCCGTCGCGGCGTTCACCCGCGAGGACGAGGTCCTTCCCGACACCGGATCGCTGGAGGGCGATCTTCGCGAGTGGGCACGGGTCATCACCGACGACATCGTCCGCCCGCACCGCACCCGTTACCTGCGCGCGATGGTGAACGCACGCGACGGTGTCGTGTTGGACGCCTGCCCGTGCTGGACCGCACGCCGCGAGCAACTCGCGGAGATGATCAGCCGGGCGCACACTCGCGGCGAACGCACGCCGTCGGTCGAGCAGGTCCTCGACCACGTGATCGCGCCGCTCTATCACCACGTGGTCTTCGCGTTGCCGGCCGATACCGCGTATGCCGAGCGCCTCGTCGATGACGTGCTGTCGATGCGATCCGCCGAAAGCCGCTGATCAAACTCAGGTTTCGAGCCTTCGGCTCACCACAACTGCTCGACGTGTTCGACCCAGCCGAAGATGTCGTCGACGCCATACAGGTGGCCGTCGACGTCGGTGACGCTGCCCGACCAGGCGCCGAAGCACTGCCAGGTTCGTGAGCGGATGACCTTCAGGTCGGTGGCCGCATGTCGCACGTGCTCGACAGTGAACGTCAGGTCGATGCCAGGTCCACGCACCCGCCAGGGCGCCCGCCAGTCGTCCTGGTCGTAGGTCCAGGAGAGCTGGCCGATCTTGGTGAGGCGATCGTCGACGAGGAGCGAATTCTCGGTGGCCCCGGTGCCATCCGTCCACCTGCCACCGACCTGAATGCCGATCACGTGCCCATCGCTGCGGCCAGATCCGGCGCCCCAGTTCCAAGTGGTCGATCGTGGCCACCGGCCGCGGCCGTGGTCGAGGGTCGCCCACGACCGACCGTCGGGCAAGTGGTGCTCGGCGCCGTCGATGATCAGGGAACCCGTCGCTGGGCGCGCGACGTCCTTGACGGTGTATTGGAAGAGGCGCTCGGACCACGGCACGACGACCCCGAGCCGCTCGTGCCCCTCGGAGAGCCCGGCGACGATGTCGAGCCCGATGCGGTCGCCACGCGCCTGCAATCGTGTCGCGCCGCCCAGCGGCGTGATGGTGATGTCGAGCTTGTTGGAGCGGAAGGTCGCCGGTCCGTCGTCGAGGCTGCCTGGCAGGGTCACACCACGCCCGAACGGCGTGACTGCGTCCTGGTTGATCTCGAGGCCGGCGCGGCGGTCGAGGATCCAGAGATTGTTGACGCCGGCGTAGTCGATGCTCGAAATCGTCAGCGCCACAACGTGATCCGGAGTCGTGACGGCCCAATATTCCCAGCGCTTGTTGCGGCCGAATCCGACTCGTCCGTGGCCGATGCGACTGGTGTCGTGCAGTGGCTGGGTGGTCCAGCCGACGGCGCCCGGGTTCAGCCGGCCAGCGGCGTCGGTGAGCCGGCACGGCGTCGTGATCCGCGGACTCTTGTATGACGTAGCCATCCAGCGATCATCGCAGCCCTCCGTGCTCGTCGAGTCCGGACCTCATAGGTCCCGACGAAGGTCGATTGCGTGCAGGTCGCAGGCGACGCACACGTCAACTCAACTCCGGGGCATCCATCCATCTGCTGCCATGCCAGTCGCCGGTTCGACCGCGCACCCGATCGCCTTTATGAGAAACATGAGGTGAACAATCGGAATCTCTGTCACTCACCTCCCAGGTGCTGGCCCTGGCTTATTCGTGACCTGACTCACAATCAACACAGATCCAAGGAATC
Organism: Flexivirga endophytica; assembly: GCF_014640635.1. Taxonomy (GTDB): domain Bacteria; phylum Actinomycetota; class Actinomycetes; order Actinomycetales; family Dermatophilaceae; genus Flexivirga; species Flexivirga endophytica. Next base: position 102,584 of record NZ_BMHI01000008.1, on the reverse strand, counting down.
CATGACGGAAATCACACGCCTCCTGTTTTGAGGAACATCTTTCCAACGGATACGATAAACGGGTAGTTGTCGATGCTCCCGAAGCCCTGATCTTCTAGGTGAGTTTGAGCACGTCCACCCGCACTCTGCATGCCTCGCCGAAGGACGCAGGGATGAGTCTGACCGGGCAACGTCGCAGGTCAGGCAGCTGCTACCGGATGATTCGGGGATCTGGTCCTGGCAGTAGAACCGTCCATCCGGTGCGGAGATCCGCGAAGCAGCATTTCGCGACACCACCGATTAGTCGATAGATTTGCCAACGCATACCGGTCTTACCCGCAGGCTCCTTTAACTAGTAGTGGAGGACGTTGAATGACTGATTTGAACGCACTGGTTGACATGTACATTGACGTCTGGAACGAGCCAGATGATGCTGCACGTCGCGCAAAGGTCGAGAAAGTCTTCGCCGACCAGGCGAAGCACGTCACCCGCTCAGGGAAGTCCGTGGGGCACGACGAAATCTATGCAAGCATCACCGATGCTCACGCGCAGGGCACTGGAGCCGGTGAGCAGAAGCTTCGGTCGGTGCGGGCTGTCACCAACCACCGTGGTGCGGTGCGTGTCAATTGGGACATGACGAACGCCGACGGTGAGTGGATGGCAGCAGGATTCGATTGCATGATCCTGTCGTCAGATGGTCGAGTCAACGTCGACCACCAGTTCGCTGCTTGAGAAGCGGCCGAAGCCCGCGTTGACGGGGCAGCCGTTCCGGCAGTTCGGCGCGCCATAGATCTCTGCCGAGGATGACACCTCGGACTCCGGGCGATTGCGGTCTTTCTGACAAACCGCTGCACTATTGAGGTCCTTGGTACGGCTCCCCGGTCCGGGCCGCTTGGATGTCCACCGAGGGGATGCCCGGCACGTCCGGAAGAAGTGCATTCGAAGTCGATCGACAAACGCTCTCGATTCGAACTTTCATGGCCACGCAGCCCTGCAAGGGCTGATCAACACCGTCCATCGGACCGAACATCGTGCAGCGCTGCCGAGAGGATCAGACCCGGCACCGATTTGCCTGATGAAGGCTGGCGGGCAGTCTTCAGCTCAGTCCTAGTCGTTGCTTCGGTCGTCTTCGTCGTCGAGGTCGTTACAGGAGACCGAGTGATGCCAGGTGATGTCCATCAGGGAGCGTTCGACGTATGACGTGGTGGGTGGCGGTAATCCTGGCGGTGCTGGTGGGTGGCTGGTGGCGGTGAATCCGCCCGCGTTGGTGGTGGTTTCGGCGGCGGTGCCGGTGACGTGGTAGTCCGGGTGTTCTTTGACGTAGTTGCAGCGGGCGCACAATCCTTGCCCGTTGCGTTCGGCGGTGGGACCGCCGGTGGCGTGGGGGTGGATGTGGTCGGTGTGCCGGATCGGCGCCCCGCACCAGGGTGTGCGGCAGACCTGATCACGGAACAGGATCAGCCAGGCCAGCAGGCCGGGGTAGCGCCGGGCGCGGGATTCCATCCCGATGATGTCGCCGGTGCCGGGGTGAGTGAACAACCGGCGCACCAGCGGGCCGGTCGGGTGGCCGTGGGTGAACCAGTCCCGCACCAGATCCGCCGGGACGGGCCCGTACCCGGGCACGAATCCTGGGGTGCCCCCGGTCAACGAGTCCAAGGGCATGAGCAGGTTGACCTGCACGTCGGTGGCGTTGTCGGCGCGGGTTCGGCCGGTGACGCGTTCCACGAGCGCGTCGGCCATGGCCATCCTTGACCGGCAGCAGCGCGGTCAGGTAGGCCATCGAGTCCGGTGCCGGCCGCAGGCTGACGCGGCGTTCGGACTCGGCTTTGATCCGGCGGGCACGGACCCCGTCGGGGTCGCGGTCGTAGGCCGCGGCCCGCGCCGCGGACACCAGAGTCCGGGTCGCGACCCGGCCGAGCCGGTCGCAGATCGCCGCATCCACACCGCGCCGGTCGGCCCGGGACACGTTGCTGGTCTCCCGGACCACCTGGGCCGCGTCCTCTTCACAAATCACCCCGGCCGCCAACGCCTCCATCGTGTGCGGCATGTCTTCGACCAAGGCGTGCGCGACCCCGACGAAGTGCTTCCCGCGTGCGCCGGAGCAGCGGCGGGCGAACCCCAGGTGCGACCCGACGACCTTGACGGTGTCCTTGGCCGGTACCCCGCGGGCCACGTCACACGCCTGCTGGGTTTCGTGGGCGGCGACCGCCAACCGGGCCAGGCGAGCACTGAGCGCGTGCTGCAGTTCGGCGACCGCGCGGGCTTCCTCCAATGGGTTGTCGGTGGCGATCGGCGCGTCGAGCCGGTCGTGGAACGCCCGCACCGCAGACGCGTCGAGGACGGCGACGTGGCCATCTCCCGCGTGTCGTGGCTGCTCGTTCATGTGTTCGATTATCCCATGAACCAGACTGTGGCACAAAACTTTTCGCGACTCCATGTTTTCCACATCCCTCCTCGGTGATACCGAATCCTGGAAGCGGATGAGGACAACCCGGGGCGGGTCTCGATACACCTCACCCTGTCCGACACTCGACCAGCGTGCGTGGACGGGAGGACCTCGAGACGACTGCTCCGCTTCGCTCCCCGTCTCCTCGGCCACCGCAGTGTGGGGTCCGGGTCTCGTTACGGACCCCTCAGGGAGCGCGGTTGTAGGAATAACTGATTGGCTGGACCCACTGCAGCGTGTCAGGATCCAGCCATGGCGAACGCGCGAATTCGGTTGATACAGCCCACTGTCGAGCTGCACGACGCCTTCCTGGAGTGTGCGTTCGAGTTCGGGTCCGGCCACCGCGACGGGTTCGCAACCGACTCCCTCACGGACGAGGATCTCAAGGACCGCGCCACGTTCGCCGCCTGGATCGCGACCCGGCTCTCGTACGCCGACGAGACGACCCTGCTGCCGCCCGATCGCGTGCACGACACGCTCTCCTGGATCGTCGACGAGCGAGAGCCGCAACGCATCCTCGGATCCATCTCGCTACGGCACCGGCTGAACGATTTCCTGCTCCAGGTCGGCGGCCACATCGGGTATGGCGTCCGGCCCTCGGCGCGCCGTAAGGGCGTCGCGACCGCGGCCCTCACTCTGGCGCTGGACCAGGCGAAAGCCCTCGGCCTACGACAGGCCCTGATCACCTGCCAGGACGACAACACGGCATCGGCTCGCACCATCGAGCGGAACGGCGGTGCGCTCGAGGACATCCGCGAGACGCCGGATCACGGCACCGTCCGTCGCTACTGGGTGCAGCTCAACTAACCGCGCGAGCAACCTTGTATCGCAGGTCCACCCGCTGACCGACCTGCTGCACATCGACGAGTGTCAGCCGCTCGGAGGTGATGCGCCGGGGAAGCACCTGCGCTCCGCCACCGAGCGCGACCGGGACCATGCCCAGGCAGATCTCGTCCAGTGCGCCCGCGTCGTCGAACGCCCCGACGAGCTCGCCGCCGCCGAGCAGCCACACCTTCCGCGTCCCCGCTGCTTCCCTCAACGCGTCGAAGTGATCGGCGACCTCCCCGGACACGAACCGGATGTCGACACCCGGGATGGACGGCAACTCTCGGTGCGTGAACACCCAGGCCGGGCGGTCGCGATACCAATCACGCCATTTGTCGGGATGCTCCAGCAACTGCTCGTGCTCGAGCATCCACGTGTAGGTCGTCGCGCCCATCACCAGGACACCGATGCCGTCGATGAAATCCGGTATCGCCGAGTCGTTCTCGACGACCGGCACATCGAAGAGCCACTGCAGCGAGTTGTCGGTGTCGGCGATGAATCCGTCGATGGTGCAGGCCGTGAAATACGTGAACTCGGTCATCGACCGGACGCTACCTCCGACCTCCGACACGATCGGCCGACCTCAACAGGCCGGCTCAGTGGTGGTCGACGACCACCGCAGCGTGGTCACTCCACCGTTCGCTGTATGACGCCGCCCGGCCGATCACGTGCCGATCAACCCGTGCGGCCAGCGACGGCGAGTCCAGGACGTAGTCGATGCGCCAGCCGCTGTCGTTGTCGAAGGCCTTCCCACGCCAGGACCACCACGTGTAAGGACCGTCCACGTCACCGACCTGCTCGCGCACCACGTCCACCCAGCCGGCCTCGAACCACGACGTGAGGTACTTCTGCTCCTCGGGAAGGAACCCGGACTTGCCGCGATTCCCCTTCCAGTTCTTCAGGTCTCGCGCCGTGTGGCAGATGTTGAAGTCGCCGGTGATCACGGCGTCCCCGGTGACGAGTTCCGCCATACGCGCACCCATCGCCTCGAGGAACGCGAACTTGTCGTCCTGCTTCGGCGTGCCCGCCTCGCCGGTGTGGACGTATGCCGACACGACCGTCACCCGAGCGCCGCCGACATCCACCGTCGCCTCGACCCAGCGACCGTCATCCTCGAAACCTGGCAGCCCGTGCGCGTTCTCGATGATCGGGTGCTTGCTCAAGACCGCGACTCCGGCCCGACCCGCGGCCGCCGCTGGAGCCTGAACGACGTTCCACGACGCGAAGACCGTGCCCTCCAGCGCCGTGGTCAACTGCGCCTCCGACGCCCGAACCTCCTGCAGTGCCAGCACATCCGCGTCCTGCGCAGCCAGCCAGTCGAGGCCTCCCCTACGCACGGTTGCTCGGATGCCGTTCACGTTCGCTGAAATCACTCGCACGCTGAGGACTCTCTCACCCCGCTCCGCTGTGCGCGTGATTGGATCGATGTATGCCGCTCGACCCACACCTGACACACCTCTTCGACGCGCGCCTCGCAACCGCTCAGCGCACCAGCCGCGCACCCTCGGCTGCAGCGGCGCTCATCGCCGGCGGAGAGGTCGTCTGGTCGGGTGCCGTGGGACACGTCGATGGACGAGACAGTGGCGAAAAAGCAACCACCGCAACGCAATACCGCATGGGATCGATCACCAAAACCTTCACCGCGGTGCTCACCTTGCGACTGGTCGACGACGGCCTCGTCGCCCTGACCGACCCGGTTGCCCAACACCTGCCGGAGCTGACCGACAAGCTCCCGGGCGTGCGGGTCAGCGAGCTGCTGACCCACGGCGCCGGCCTGCCCGCCGAGACCGACGGCACCTGGTGGGAACGCAGCCACGGGCGCACCTGGGACGAGCTGCAGTCGAGCATCCGACCGCTGCACCGACCCGGCCGCCGCTTCCACTACAGCAACGTCGGCTTCGCGATCGCCGGCGAGCTGGTCGGCCGCCTACGCAAGAGCACCTGGTGGGACAGCCTGCAGCAGGAAGTCCTGCAGCCACTCGGCCTGCGCGAGACGACATACGCACCGACGGACGCGGCGGCCCCCGGCCTCGCCGTGCACCCGTATGCCGACCTGCTGCACGAAGAGCCCGCGACCGAGACGCTGGCGATGGCACCCGCCGGGCAGCTGTGGTCGACGGTGCACGACCTGGCCGCGTTCGCGAAGTTCCTGGCGTATGGCGATGAGCGTGTCCTCTCCGACGAATTGCGGCGCGAGATGCAGATCCCGGCCCTGATCAACGACGACCCGGGCTCGGCATACACGCGGGCCTACGGCTTCGGACTCGACATCATCAACTCCGGCGGGCAGCGCTTCATCGGGCACGGCGGGTCGATGCCCGGTCACCAGTCGACGCTGAAGATCGACCCCGGGACCGGCGACGGCGTCGTCGAGCTCGTCAACAGCACCGCCGGGCTCGCCCTCGACACGATCGGCCTGGTGCGCGAGCTCCGTGAGCACGTGCCCCAGATCGCAAGCGCCTGGACCGCCGATGCCCCGGCACCCGAAGCGCTCGACATCGTGGGCACGTGGTTCTGGGGCCCGCGACCACACGTCCTCACCGTCGAGGGCACCCATCTGCGGCTCGCGCCGGTCAGCGGCGGTCGCGGCTCCCGGTTCGCGTCGGATGCCGCCGGCGGCTGGGTCGGTCTGGACGAGTATTTCGCCGGCGAACGACTCACCGTGCACCGCGACGGGCGCGGCGGGGCGCCATACCTCGATCTCGGCAGTTTCCGGTTCACCCGGACCCCGTACGATCCTGCTGGGGACATTCCCGGCGGCGCCGGAACAGGCTGGCGTTGACCGACGTTAGGTAACTCGATGGATCACTGGCTGACGACGATCCCGCCCATGGCGGTCTACCTCATCGCGGGCCTCGCCGTCGGCATCGAGAGTCTCGGAGTGCCGATCCCCGGTGAGACGATCCTCGTTGCCGCTGCCATCCTGTCGTCCCGGCACGAGGTCGCCATCAGCCCGCACGGCATCGCGATCGCCGCGATCCTCGGGGCGGTCATCGGCGACACGATCGGCTACACCATCGGACGCCGTTACGGCCAGCGCCTCTTCGGCTATCTCGAACGCCGCTTCCCCCATCACTTCAGCCGTGACCTGGTCGACTATGCCGAGCACGTCTTCCAGCGATGGGGCATGCTCGCGGTCTTCGTCGGCCGGTTCATCGCGTTGCTGCGCATCTTCGCCGGCCCGCTGTCCGGCTCGCTCAAGATGCACTACCCGCGCTTCCTGCTCGCCAACGCGAGCGGCGCGATCTGCTGGGCGGGCGGCACGACATACCTCGTCTACTACGTCGGCAAGGCGGCCGAGGAATACCTCAAGAGCTTCTCGTATGTCGGCCTCGGCCTGGCCGTCGTCATCGGCCTGCTCGGCTCCACGGTGCTGCGCCGCAAGCTCGAGCGCAACGTGAAGGTCTTCGCCGCGCAGCGTGCCGAGGCGGAGGCCGAGCAGGCGACGCGGCAGACGGCCGAATAACCGGTCGCCATACGCCGCGATGTCGGTGCGGCGAATGTTGGTGCCGCAACGGCGGTGCCGCAATGTCGATCAAGCGGCCGACCGACGGTGGTACGAAGCTGAAGTCATCAGCAACCACCACCTGAGGAGGACGCCATGAGCGACCCGAATGCACTTCCGATCAGCGACCCGCTGCGGCACACCGCCAAGATCCAGGTCCGGCTCACCGAGCTCGCCGACCACCTGCGCGGAGACGTCACGAAGATCGACGAACCACAGGCCAAGGCGCTCTTCGAGACCACCGCCGAGGTCCTCCTCGGCCTGCGCAACGCCTTCGCCGACTACGAGAAGGGCGACGAGGACGCCTGGATCCATTCGCCGACAGGCTCACAAACACGCTGACAGGCTCAGAAAATCGCCCGTGACAAGCGGCTCGTTCTGAGCCTCTCGACAGCCTTCTGAGGCTCTCGGCGAGGCGGGCCGGCGGGCGGCGCGCTCAACGCGCCCGAATGACAAGCGGACGCCCGTTGTCGCGACGACCGGGGCGAGCGCGGAGCAACGCGAGCCTGCGCGTGTGCGCCACGATCGGCCCGCGAGAAGCGACAACAAAAAGGTTCAGAGCAGGCGGCGCGCCATCGCCCAAGAGGTCAGCTCGTGCCGAGAGGACAGCTGCAGCTTCCGCAGCACCGAAGACACATGTGTCTCAACGGTTTTCACCGAGATGAAGAGCTCCTTGGCGACCTCTTTGTATTGGTAGCCCCGGGCGATCAACCGCATCACCTCGCGCTCACGCGCCGACAGCCGGTCGAGTTCCTCGTCGACCTCGGCGATCTCGCCGGCTGTCGCGCCGAACGCGTCGAGCACGAACCCGGCCAGCCGCGGGCTGAAGACCGCGTCACCGTCCTTGACCCGGTGGATCGCCGAGATGAGGTCGGTCGGGCTGATCGTCTTGGTGACATAACCGCGGGCGCCGGCGCGGATGACCGCGATGACGTCCTCGGCGGCGTCGGAGACCGACAGCGCGAGGAAACGGACCGGCTCCCCCGCCTCGGTCTGCACTCCCGCACAACCGACGACGACGTCCGAGCCGCCGTTGCCGTTGCCACCGGGCAGGTGCACGTCCAGCAGCACCACGTCGGGACGGGTCTCCCGGATGACCTTGATCGCGACGTCGACGTCCGGTGCCTCGCCGACAACGGTCACCGAGTCGTCCAGCTCGGCCTTCACGCCGGACCGGAACATCCGGTGGTCGTCCACCAGCACCACATTCGCAGTCATCTCTCGTCCTTCACTTCGTCGTCGGATCCGTCCCGGTCGCCCGCTGCGGCGGGATCCGTCAGCGGCATACGCAACCGCACCTCGGTGCCGTCGTCCAGCCGGCGCACCTGCGCCTCGCCACCGTGGCGGTCCATCCGTCCAACGATCGATTCGCGCACCCCGAGCCGATCCTCCGGGACCTCGGCCGGGTCGAAGCCCGGACCATGGTCGCGCACGAAGGCCTCCGCCTGCGTCGGCCCGACCTCGAGGTAGACCGACACCGGCGGTTCCCCGTGGCGGACGGCGTTCGCGAGCGCCTCGCGCAGCGCCCGGACCAGGGCCACCCCGGCGTCCCCGAGTGCCCGGTCGCCGGTCACCACCACATCGACCGGTATGCCGTGCAGCGTCTCGATGTCGCTCGCGACCTCCTTGACCGCGGTCGCCAACGTCTCGTCGGTCGGGGCGTGCTCGGCATACAGCCAGTCGCGCAGCTCGCGTTCCTGGGCCCGCGCGAGCAGTTGCACCGCCTGTGGGTCGTCGGCGCGGCGCTGGATGAGCGCGAGCGTCTGCAGCACCGAATCGTGCAGATGCGCTGCGATGTCGGCCTTCTCGGTCGCGCGGATCCGCTCGGCCTGCTCAACCCGCAACGTGTCGAAGAAGCGCGCGATGAACGGAGCACCGAGGATGCCGGCGCCGAGCAGCACGACGAGGACACCCACCGTGACGTCGCGCAGCCTGGTCAGCCCGCCGCCCTGCGAAAGCAGCAGAATCAGCCCCATCACCGCCATGCCGATGCCGATGACCGTGCGGATCCGTGTCTCGCGGCGGTCCCCCGCACTGATCCACTGCCGCCGCTCGGCGGTCCCGAGGCGGGACCACACCAGCACCAGACCGACGCCGATCACCAGCAACGGCAGCGTGAACGACAGCCGCGCAACGGACCGGATCGCCCCACTCGCGGCCAGCCCGCCGATCACCAGCACGGGGATGCCGATGGTGAACAGCCGTCCGCGCGAGATGCCGCTGCCCTCCTTGTCGAAGGGTCTGACCAGCGCCGGGCCGTCCGACTGCGGCATCGTCAGCCAGAGGAAGACATAGACCGGAAGCCCGAAGAGGAAGACGAGCGAGACCGCGGTGATGACGCGCAGGCTGGTCAATGGCACGCCGAGATGGCGGCTGACGCCTGCGCACACGCCGGCCAGCACCCGTCCCTCGGTGGGTCGGGCCAGCGGCGGGCGCTGCAGCTCTTCGACCCCGATCGTCTCGCTCACATTGCCAGTCTGACCCACTTCGCGGTCCACACCGAACGATCCGACCGCTTTTCGGGGGCGCCTCAGGGGATCGTCAGGGTCGACCCGCATGGCAGCGGGCGCCGTTCGCCGCCATCGTGGTGGGTATGACGCAACAGACCCATCCGGGCCACCACCCGCCGCACCAGCGTGATGCGCTGGACCGGCTCTTCTCCGCCGCACGCCGACTCGGCGTCGTACGCGACAGCAACGAGAAGTGGCTGGGTGGCGTCGCGGCCGGACTCGCCCGCCGGTGGGCGGTCGACCCGCTGATCGTGCGTGCCGGCCTGATCCTCATCACCTGCATCTTCGGGATCGGCATTCCGGCCTACTTCCTCGCGTGGACGCTGCTACCGGACGAAGCCGGCGAGATCGTCGCGGAGAAGGCGGTGCGGCACGGCCACGCGTCGTCGATCGTGCTGTGCATCGTCGCCGTCGTCCTCTCGGTGGGCGGCTTCGGTGCGTTCTGGTCGGTCGGCTCCGGCTGGGGCCTGAGCGGTCAGGCCCTCGGGCTTGGCCTCCTGGCGTGGGCGTTCCTCGCCTGGAACGGTCACGGTCCGGGCGCACGCCGCGACGGCGAGTCGATGCAGGAGTGGAGCGCCCGGCTCGGCGACGGGATCCGCACCGACCGCTCCGGCACCCCGCACCGAGACGAGTCGGGTCCGTCGACCGGCAACCGGGCCGCGGCCGCCGGAGCGGCAGCTCGCGCGGCAGCCATCGACCTGCGCAAGCCCAGTGCGGGCAACGATTGGACTCCGTGGTCGACGCCGGCCAACGCGCCGCCGGACACCGCACCGGCCGTACAGACCCCTTGGAACACGGTCGCACCCACTCGTAGCAAGCGTCGTGGACTGGGCGCTCCGCTCAGCTTCGCGATCCTCGGAATCTCAGTGCTGGCAGGCGCATTCACTGCGTTGGTCCTTGTCGGCACCTCCCACGGCGACAGTGCCCTGCAGGTGGGCCTGGCCGCCGGAGCCGCCGTCGCGGCGCTCGCGCTGGTCATCGGGGGACTGGCGGGGCGCCGTGGCGGTGCGCTCGCACCGTTGGCGACGGTCGCCGCGGTGCTCGCACTCCTCGCGTCGGCGGCCGCGCCCAAGGGCATGCCGTGGACGGGGACCATCGGCGACGAACCCTGGCGCCCGACGTCCGTCGCTCCCGGCACCCAGCACAACTTCGCGATGCGGATCGGCAACGGTGACCTGGACCTGAGCGGTCTGCGCAGCACCGACCTTGCGTCACACACCCGGCTGCACGCACGGGTCAACGTCGGCCAACTGACGATCACCGTTCCCGCCGACACGACCGTGCGGGTCAAGGGCTACGCGCACATCGGCGAGATCGAGGTGATGCGCGGCAAGGACCGCATCGTCGGCCACGGCGGCATCGACACCCGTCGCACGTTGACCGTCGGCGACGGAGCCAAGGTCATCGACCTGGATGCGAGCGTCGGCATCGGCAACATCACGATCAAGGAGCAGGCGAAATGAGCATGGAGCCGCACCGGCCGCAGGGCTACCCGACCGACGAGCTGCCGACCTACCGGAAGGTTTCGACGCACCCCGAGCCCTCGCCCGAGCCCGCGGATCCGACCGGTTCCCAACAGTCTTCGTGGAGTGGGACGGGCGAGCTCCCCGTGACCGGCCGACCGGTGTCGACACCGGCTGCAGTGATCCGCCCCCGCGGTCCGCATCTGCCGACGGTCCTGTCCGGTGTGATGATCCTCCTGCTGGCCGCGCTGGTCGTCGTATGGCGAGTGCTCGACAACCCGGACTGGGCGATCGTCGGGATCAGCTTCGGTCTGGCCGCCGGAGTCGTCCTCGTGCTGTCAGGCGTGATCGGTTTCGTCGTGCACCATGCACGCGCCGACCGCGACTTCGACCGAATGCTGTCGGGGTCATGACCGGTCAGTGCCGGGCGGACCGCCTCGCCCGGTCGTACTCCCCGATCACGGTCGCCAACACGTCGTCCCACCCGAACGCAGGCGCCACACTGCGGCCGTATGACGAAAGCCGTTCTCGCAGTGCGGGATCCGAAGCCATCCGGGCCAGCGCCGACGCGAACTCCCGGTCGTCGGCGACGACCAGACCGGTCCGCTCGTGCTCGACCAGATCCGCCACCGCACTCTCCGCCCGGGTGACGACCGGTAGTCCGCAACTGCGGGCTTCCGCCGCGGCGATGCCGAACGCCTCGAGCACCGCCGGCGCGGCATACACGTCGGCGGAGCGGTAGAGATCGCGCAGCGCCGTGGGCGACAGGCGCCCCGGCAGCTGGCACCACGGCGGCCGTCGGGTGTCGAGCCGTCGGTGCAACGGCCCGTCACCGGCGATCGTCAACCGAATGTCCTGCCCCGCCATGGCCCGCGCGCGCTGCACCATGTCGACCAGTTGTTGCGGTCGCTTGCGCGCCGCGAGCCGCATGGCGCTCACCACATGTGTCCCGTTCCCACGCAGCGCCCGCTCGTCGCCGGCGCACCAGAACGAGTTGTCGATGCCGTTCGGGACGATGCTGACCTCGGCACCCGCGACACGCTCCAGCGGAGTGGCTGCCACCCGCGACACGGCGGACAGCGCGACTCCTTGCCGCGCCCAGCGGCCGGTGTATCCCAGCGCCCGGACGATCGGCTCGGAGCGACCCGTCACGCTGTGCCACGTCGCGGCCACTGGCAGGCCGGCTCCGAGGGCAACAACGACGCCGTCCATCGCGAAGGGACTCACCACGCCGAGATGCGCATGCACCACGTCGAAGTCGCTGTGCTGCAACGTCTTCCGAAGAGCGGCGCGGGCTCGGGGGTTGACCAGCAGACCGCCGGGAAGCTCGTGATGGAGACCCAGCCGATGCACCGGGAAACCGTCGTCCGGCACTTGACCGGGCGTGATCGTGAAGACTTCGACGGCATGCCCTCCGCGGACGAGCGCACGGGCCAGGCCGTGCACCTGCACCTCGATGCCACCGAGTCTGGGCGGATAGCAATCCGACAGCAACGCGACCTTCATCGATCCCCAGACTGCCATGCGACCCGAACTTCACCATCGAGTGTGCTCGACAAGGTGGCATGGGGAAGGATGGACCCGATGTCCTACACCTTGGTGGCGTTTCACGCACACCCCGACGACGAAGCGCTGCTGACTGCCGGCACCCTGGCGAAGGCTGCCGCTGCGGGTCATCGCGTCGTCCTCGTGGTGGCCACCGACGGTGCATTGGGTCTGACCTCCGGTGCGCTGCAGGACGGGCTCGGAGAGCGTCGCCTGCACGAGCTGCAGCGCAGCGCCGCCGCCATGGGCGTCGCGCGCGTCATACATCTCGGATATGCCGACTCGGGCATGGTCGGCGAGGTACCCGCCGACCCGCCCGGCGGTCGGCGGTTCGTGCGCGCCACCGGAGCCGCCGCGCTGCTCGCCGACATCCTGCGCGCCGAACACGCCGATGTGCTGATGTCGTATGACGCCGCAGGCGGCTACGGCCACCGTGACCACGTCAAGGTCCACCAGGTCGGTGCCGAGGCTGCGCGGCTGGCCGGCACCCCTCGGGTCGTCGAAGCGACCGTCCCCCGCGAGCTGCTGACCCGCGCTGTGCGCGCCGTCTCGCGCGTGCACCGGCTGCCCAGCGACTTCGACCTCGAGGTCTACGAGCGTGCGTTCACACCGCGCGAAAAGATCACCCACCGCGTCGACGTGCGCGGCCAGATCACCGCTAAACGGGCGGCGATGAAGGCTCACGCTTCGCAGGCAGCGGCCGATGACGGGGCCGATCGAACACTAAGTGGGTTTCTGCGGATCCCCCGGCCAATTTATGATGTCGTTTTCGGACGGGAATGGTTTCGCGATCCAGCGCACACCGGTCCGATCAGGGACGACATCTTTGCGGGGTTGGGATGAAGAGCTCGAGGCGCAGCACGACGCCCCCGAGCGCCGCAAAACGGACCGTGCAGATCGACGACATCGTCGCAGCCAACAAGCAGACCTTCGACGAAGACGACGGCACCTCGCCGACGATGCCGAAACTCAGCTGGCGGCTGGTCATCCACGCCATGTTGGGTATGGCGCTGGCCGCCGTCATGATCGGCGCGCTCCCCTGGTTCACCTCGACGACATGGGGTGAGATCGGGCACCACCTCGACCTGGTCGGCCCCAAGGCGTCGCTGGAGTGCATGGGCATCATGCTGCTCGGCCTGGCGGTCTACACCTTCACCCTGTCGGCGGCGCTGCCCGGGCTGTCTCACCTGAAGGCCTCCATCATCAACGTCTCCGGCTCCGCAGTCAGCAACGTGCTGCCCGGCGGCGGCGCGGTCGGCATGGCCTCGACATACATGATGTTGCGCTCGTGGGGCTTCGCCCGGCGCAACATCTCCACCGGCCTGATCGTCAGCGGCATCTGGAACGTCCTCTTCCGGGTCGGCCTGCCGCTGGTCGGCATCGCCGCGGTGTCCAAGTCGACCGACACATTGCCCTCGATCGTGCGCCGCGGCGCGTGGTGGGGCGGCATCATCGGGTTGCTGCTGCTGATCGGATTCGTCGTTGCCCTGATCCGGCCGACGTGGACCGCGTGGCTGGGCGAGCAGCTCGACGATCGCGTCGGGCCACTGGTCGCCCGGATGCGCCGCGGCGCCAACAAGGGCAAGCCGATGAACCTCAAGCACATCCTGCTGGACCAGCGGGCCCGCATCAGCACCGTCACCAAACACGGCTGGTTCCCGATGTCGTTCGGGGTGATCGGTCAGCTGGCGTTGTGGTTCCTGCTCTTCTGGCGGGTGATGGAGGCGGTCCATGTCGACCTGCCGGTTGCGGACCTCTTCGCGGCATACGCGATCGGACGGCTGATGACGGCCATCCCGTTCACGCCCGGCGGATTGGGCTTCACCGAGGCCAGCACCGTGGTGATCCTGGTCTTCTGGGGCGCCAACCCGGCCGCTGCCGGCGCCGGTGTCGTGGTGTTCGCGATTTTCACGCACATCGCCGAGATCCCGATCGGTGCGCTCGGCTGGCTGGCCTGGTGGGCGATGCCCAAGACAGGCATCGCGGCGAAGGTTCCTTAGGCGACCACGCGGTCGACGGCGACGGACACCCAACCGACGACGACCGCGAACATCGCGCCCAGCAGTCCGAGGGTGACGACGGCCAACGGCAGATCGTGTATGCCGAAGCTCGGTCGGACACCGATGATCACGACCAGCACCCCGGCGAGCACGACCCCCACCAGCGAGGATCCGGCCAGCAGACCGGGACGGCGGGCGTTCGGTGATCGACGCTGCAGCCCACCTGCGACGGCCAGCGCCACGGCGGCCCAGCCGAGGCAGACCATGCCGGCCGCCAGCACGTCGCCCGGCCGGTGCCAGTGTGCCGCCACCGTCCCGGCACCGACGAAGGTCGCGAGGGCGGCGGCACCCGCGGTCACCAGCGCCCGCCAGCGATGCGACGCGATGATGACTGCGGCCAGCGCGAGAGACAAGCCGACCGTGGTGTGCCCGCTGGGCAGCGTGTTGCGGTCCGAAACTGACTGCAACACTTGGTATTTGAGCACTTGCGTGGTGATGTTCGCGCCGGCGATCAGCACCCCTGCGGACACGGCGACCGCCCACCGGCGTCGCAGCATCGCCACCACGACGCATACGGCCAGACACACCGCGACGCTGACATCGGTCACGAGCCCGAGGAGGTCGAGGATCCGTGACCATGCCTCGGGAGTCGTCCCGAGGGAGAGCATCATCCGCTGGTCGTGATCGAACCCGGTGACCGAGTGGATGGCATAGCGCACGACTACCGCCATACCGACGACCGCACAGGCAGCCATCACC
This sequence comes from Flexivirga endophytica, assembly GCF_014640635.1. Taxonomy (GTDB): domain Bacteria; phylum Actinomycetota; class Actinomycetes; order Actinomycetales; family Dermatophilaceae; genus Flexivirga; species Flexivirga endophytica. The sequence goes on along the minus strand of NZ_BMHI01000008.1, from coordinate 87,552 downwards.
GCTGCATGCACCCACGCAACCCCGCGGCGTGGCCGGGGCTCGGGGTGCATCTCCTGCGCCCCGCCCTGACGCACGGGTGTCATCGGCGCCGTCATCATGGACGCATCCTCGCCCCTGACGGTGTGCGCTCGCCGAGGAGTTCTTGTGGGCTCGCTGTGCGGCCGCCGATCGTCCTCGGGCTCGTTCATTCGGGGCCCCCGCGAAGTATTCGGAGGAGCGGGTCGGGGTCCCTGCGAAGTATCGGAGCGAGGTACGAGCGGAGAACTTCGTGGGGTGACGGAGCGGGGGAGAAACTTCGTGGGGTTGTCACTCCCACTCGATGGTGCCCGGCGGCTTGCTGGTCACGTCGAGCACGACCCGGTTGACGTCGGGGACCTCGTTGGTGATGCGGCCGGAGATGCGCGCGAGCACGTCATACGGCAGGCGGGTCCAGTCGGCGGTCATGGCGTCCTCCGACGACACCGGGCGCAGCACGATCGGGTGGCCGTAAGTGCGGCCGTCGCCCTGCACGCCGACCGAGCGCACGTCGGCCAGCAGCACGACGGGGCACTGCCAGATCTCGCCGTCGAGACCTGCGGCGGTCAGCTCCTCGCGGGCGATGAGGTCGGCCGCGCGCAGGATCGACAGTCGCTCACGGGTGACCTCACCGACGATGCGGATACCGAGGCCGGGACCGGGGAACGGCTGGCGCTGGACGATGCCGTCGGGCACGCCGAGCTCGGTGCCGACCTGCCGGACCTCGTCCTTGAAGAGCAGCCGCAGCGGCTCGACAAGGGTGAACTGCAGGTCGTCGGGCAGTCCCCCGACGTTGTGGTGGCTCTTGATGTTGGCCGCGCCGGTGCCGCCACCGGACTCGACCACGTCCGGGTAGAGCGTGCCCTGCACGAGGAACTTGACCGGATGCTGCTCGTCGCCCCGGTCGGTCACGACATCGCGTGCCGCCTGCTCGAAGACGCGGATGAACTCGCGGCCGATGATCTTGCGCTTCTGCTCCGGATCACTCACTCCCGCAAGGGCGTCCAGGAACTGATCGGCGGCGTCGATGACCACCAGGTCGACGCCGGTGGCGTCGACGAAGTCCTGCTTGACCTGCTCGGCCTCGCCGGCACGCAGCAGCCCGTGGTCGACGAAGACACACGTCAGCTGGTCGCCGATCGCGCGCTGCACCAGAGCGCCCGCGACGGACGAGTCGACTCCACCGGACAGGGCGCAGATCGCGCGCGCGTCACCGACGCGTTCGCGGACGTCCTCCACCAGCTCCTCGACCATCGCCTTCGGTGTCCAGTCGGCCTCCAGGCCGGCACCGCGCAGCAGGAAGTTCTCCAGGACGCGCTGGCCGAATGTCGAGTGCATGACCTCGGGGTGCCACTGCACGCCATACAGCTTGCGCTCGTCGTCCTCGATCGCAGCCACGGCGGCGCCGGGTGTGGTCGCGGTGACGCGCAGTCCCTCGGGCGCCTTCGACGCCGAGTCGCCGTGGCTCATCCACACCGACTGCTCCGGCGGTTGGCCGTTGAAGAGCGTGGAGGCGGTGTCCTCGATCTGCGCCTGGGTGGCGCCGTACTCGCGCAGTCCGGTGTGCTCCACCGTGCCGCCGAGGGCACCGACCATCGCCTGGAACCCGTAACAGATGCCGAAGACGGGCACCCCGGCGTCCAGCAGTGCGGCGTCGAGCTCGGGGGCGCCGTCGGCGTAGACCGAGGACGGACCTCCGGAGAGCACGATGGCGGCCGGGTTCTTGGCGAGGATCTCCTGGGCCGGCATCGTGTGTGGGACGACCTCGCTGTAGAGGTGGGCCTCACGCACTCTGCGCGCGATCAATTGCGCATATTGGGCGCCGAAATCGACGACGAGGACGGGCTTTTCGGTGAGCGGCGCTGTCACGCTCCCGATTCTATCGGCCAGCCGCCGAATCTCCTCATGCGCCGGCGTCGTGCAGCAGTGCGCTCACCCCGGCGTTGACCTTGCGCTCGAGCCAGAAGGACAGCACCGGAACGAAGGCTGTGCAGATGTAGCCGATCATCCGCACGGCGGTCCAGCGCAGTTTGGTGCCCAGGTTGTAGACCGACGCCATGAACGCCATGAACAGCAGCCCGTGGATCGGGGACCACCACGCGAGCGCCTCGTTGTGGAAGCCGTAGTGCAGGATCAGCTCGACGCACAGGATCAGCAACGCGACACCGGCGATGACCGCCATCACCCGGAAGAACTTCAGCGCACCCGCGACCTTGTTGAGGTCGTCGGTCGGGCGCAGCTCGCCCGCCGGGGTGGTGAGTGCCTGCGTCTCAGACATGACTTCCTTCGGTCTCGTTGTTGATGGCGGGGCTGTCCCCCGCACGATTGTCCGGCGCGGCTTCGCCGGCGCGGAGTTCGGGGTGGGCCTCGCGGCGCAGCTCCCGGAAGTAGATGAAGATCGCGAAGGCGGCGAAGCTCCACCACTGCAACGCGTAGCCGGCATTGACCAGGTTGAGTCCGCCGTCGCCGGGTCGCGGTGGCGGGAACGGCTGCACGCCGGCGGTGTGCTGCGCCGGCCGCTCGTCGGTCAGGAAGACGAAACCGTTGTAGATGTTGCCGCCCCAGTGGGTCAGCAGCGCAGGCAGGTCGACCGTGGTCAGCTGTCCGCGCGGCGAGTCACCCGACGACGGTGCCTCGCCGGGCGCGAGCGCGCCGGTCACGGTGACCAGCTCGGTGCTCGGGGCAGTTGCCTGCGAAGGCTTGGCGACGAAGCCGCGCACGACCGGGATCCGCGCCCCGGTGCCGTCCACGACGACGGGCGTCACGACCCAGTAGCCATGCGTGCCGTGCAACACCCGGCCGCTGACCAGCACCTGCCCGTCCGGGGCGTAGTGACCCTTGAAACGGACCGGTTCGAGCGATCCGTCGTCGGGGAACTGCTGCTGTGGGCGCAGCACCGAGTTGAGCGAGGCCACCGGACGGTTGCTGTCGTCCTGCATGGATTTGGTGCCGCGGTCCTGGGCGACTCCCCACTGCCACAGCCCGGCCACCACACACCCGGCGCAGAAAACCAGCGCGAGGGTCAACAGTCCCAGCATGCGGGGCCGGACGACTGCGCGAAACACGTTCGCAGGATACGTGAGAGGCCTGTGACTGCTCTGGCCGCGCCGGTGCGGTCGGGCACCCCATTCGCCGAGAGGACAGGCGATTATTGAGCGGATAGGCGATTCGGCCCCTCAGACCACGAAATCGCCTGTCCTCTCGATCAACGGGTGTCCCCTCGGCGAGTGGGGTGAGCCCTCACCCGGCGGCGGGGACCTGCGGCATACCGAGATCGACGCCGGGCACCCGGGCGGGCGGTGCAGGAATGCGTTCGTATGACGCGCTCTGCTCCGGACGCGCGTCGTGCTCGCCCTTGGCCGGCCACATGGCGATGGCGCGCTCCGCCTGGGCGGTGATCGTCAGGGACGGGTTGACGCCGAGGTTGGCGCTGACCGCAGACCCGTCGACCACGTGCAGGCCCGGGTAGCTCCAGACCCGGTGATAGGGATCGATGACGCCGTGCTCCGGGTCCGCCGAGATGGCGACGCCTCCGAGGAAGTGAGCCGTCATCGGCATACCGAAGAACTCCGGCCAGCACACGCCCGCGATCGCGTCGACCTTGCCGATCTTCTGCAGCTGATCGGTCATCGCGCGAATCGCCTTGTGCCCGGCGGGGATCCAGCGCGGGTTCGGCTCGCCATACCCCGGCTCGGTGGTGAGACCGATGCGGCCGAAGCGGCGGCGCGGCTTGACGGTGATCGAGTTGTCGATGCTCTGCATGACTAGCGCGATGATCGTGCGCTCGCTCCAGTGCGGCCCGAGAACCCGTGCCGCGCGCACCGGGTTCCTGAGCAGTTGTGCGAGCAGCTCGGCGGTGCGGCCGATCACGTTCTTGTCGCCGTTGACCAGGAACGTCGACATCAGGCCCATCAGGTTGGAGCCCTTGCCGTAGCGGACGTTCTCGATGTGGGTGCGCTCGTCGATGTGGAAGGACGTGGTGATCGCGACGCCACGTGTGAGGTCGACGTCGTCCGGCACGCTCACCGCGGCCGCACCGCCGAGTTCCTCGGAGTTGGTGCGGGTGAGGTCGCCGAGCTGGTCCGACAGATGCGGCAGTCGCCCGGTGACCTTCATCCGGTGCAGCAGGTTCTGGGTGCCCCACGTGCCGGCCGCGACGACGACCTGCTCGGCCGTGACGCTGCGGCGGTCCTTGGCGACCCAGGCGCCGGTGCGTTCGGTGGTCACCCGGAAGCCACCGGCGACCGGCTCGACCTCGACGACCGTGCGCAACGGCTCGATGGTGACACCGCGGCGCTCGGCGAGCGCCAGGTAGTTCTTCATCAGGGTGTTCTTGGCGCCGACCCGGCAGCCGACCATGCAGTTGCCGCACTCGGTGCAGCCGGTGCGCTCGGGGCCTTCGCCACCGAAGAAGGGGTCGGGCACCTGCTTGCCGGACTCGCCGAAGAACACACCGACCGGTGTCTTGCGGAAGGTCGAGCCGACACCGAGCTTGTTGGCGGTGTCCTTCATCAGCTGTTCGACGGGTCCGTTGCACGGGTTCTCGTCGACGACGCCCAGCATCCTGCGGGCGACCTCGTAATGCGGACTCAGCTCCGCGTCCCAGTCGGTGATGTGGCCCCACTGCTGGTCGTTGAAGAACTCCGGCGGCGGCTTGTAGAGCGTGTTGGCGTAGTTGAGCGAGCCACCGCCCACACCCGCGCCGGCGAGGATCATCACGCCGGGCAACTGGTGGTAGCGCTGCACGCCGAAACACTTCAACCGCGGCGCCCAGAGGTATTTGCGCAGGTTCCAGGAGGTCTTGGCGAACTCGTGGTCCTCGAAGCGACGCCCGGACTCGTAGACGTGGACGTCATAGCCCTTCTCGGCGAGCCGCAGCGCGGAGACGGAGCCACCGAATCCGGACCCGATCACGAGCACGTCGTGGTCGAATCCCGTTTGTCCCGTGGTAGATCGGAGGTTGTTCATGAAAGACGCATTCCTTTCATCACGCGCATGCCGGTCGCCATCGAACGCGCCCAGACCTTCTCCGGCACACCCGGCGGGATCTTGAACGGCGTGCCGTGCTGGACGGAGATGTTCTGCGACTCGGTGTATTTGAGGATGCCCTCGGCGCCGTGGCGACGGCCGAGTCCGGACTCCCCCATGCCGCCCATCGGCGAGCCGTTGCTGCCCCAGGCTGCGATATAGCCCTCATTGACGTTGACCGTGCCGCAGCGGATCTGCTCGGCGACGCGACGACCGCGGCGGGTGTCCTTGGACCAGACGGAGCCGTTGAGGCCGTAGTTGGTGTCATTGGCGAGCGCGATCGCCTCCTCGTCACCGCTCACGCGATAGACGGCGACGACCGGCCCGAACGTCTCACCCATCCGGCAGTCCATGCCGGACGTCACGCCCTCGAGCACGGTCGGCTCGTAGAAGTAGGGCCCGAGCTCGGGCCGCGCGTGTCCACCGGCGAGCACGGTCGCACCCTTGGCACGCGCGTCCTCGACATGCTGGGTCACCCGGTCCAGTTGTGCCTGGGAGATCAGCGAGCCCATGTCGACGCCCCAGGACAGGTCGCCGCCGAGCGTGAGCTTGCGGACCCGTCCCAGGAAGTGCTTCAGGAAGTCGTCCGCGATCCGCTCGTGCAGGATCAACCGCTCGATCGAGATGCACAACTGCCCCGCGGAGGAGAAGCAGGAGCGCACCGCGCTCTCGGCGGCGTTGCGCAGGTTGGCGTCGTCGGCGACATACAGGGCGTTCTTGCCGCCCAGCTCGAGGGAGGCGCCGACCAGTCGCGCCGCAGCACGCTGGGCGACCTTGCGGCCGGTGGCGGTCGAGCCGGTGTACATGACGTAGTCGGCGCGATCGAGCACCGCTTCGCCGATGGTCTGCCCGGGGCCGAGCACCACTTGCAGGAGACCCTTGGGCAGGCCGGCCCGGTCCAGCAACTCGACCGCGCGCAGGGCGGTCAGCGATGCCTTCTCGTCGGGACGGAGCACGACGGCGTTGCCGGCGATCAGGGCGGGCAGGGCGTCGGTGATCGACATCGACAGCGGGTAGTTCCACGGGCCGACCACGCCGATCACGCCGCGGGGCTGGTGCAACTCGGTCGACTGCGTCAGCACGGGTATGGCGCCCAGGTGCTTGCGGGGCTTGAGGTAGTCGTCAGCCTTGCGGGCGTAGTGCCGGCAGATGCCGGCCACGTCGAGGATCTCCTCGAACGCGTGCTTCCGAGCCTTGCCGGACTCCAGCTGGATGAGGTCCAGCAGATCGTCCCGGTTGGCCAGGATGAGGTCGTGGTAGCGCAGCAGCACCCGTGCACGGTCGCGCACCGAGCGCGCCGCCCAACCGGTCTGTGCGTCACGCGCTGCGTCATACGCCTGCTCGACGTCGGTGACGGTGGAGACGGGCAGCTTCGCGATGACTCCGCCGGTGAAGGGCGTGAGGCAGTCGAAGGTCTGCGCGTCCGCGCCTGCCCGGACACGTGCGGCGAGACGTGCCGGCAGTGTCGGGTCGACGGTGTGGGGTGCCGGGCTCGGCCGTTGCTCGTCGGCCGGAGTCGGGGTTTCCGTGGTCGCCGTGGTCTGGAGCTGATCCGTCATTACCCAAGAGTAACGTGGCGGCGCTCACAGTGGGTGGGGAGCGTTGAGCTTCTTACCCGCCCGTAACTAGGAACGCTGGTATGGCGCGACCAGCGTCTCGACGCGCTGGAACTCCTTGAGCTCGGAGTAGCCGGTGGTGGCCATCGCCCGGCGCAGCGCGCCGACCAGGTTGGTGGTGCCGTCGGCGCTCTGCGCGGGCCCGGTGAGGATCTGCTCGAGCGTCCCGGCGGTGCCGACCTCGACACGCTCACCGCGCGGCAGCGCCTCGTGATGCGCCTCGCTGCCCCAGTGGAATCCGTTGCCGGGTGCGTCGGTGGAACGCGCGAGCGACGCACCGAGCATCACGGCGTCGGCGCCGCAGGCGAAGGCCTTGACGATGTCACCGGACAGTCCCATGCCGCCGTCGGCGATGACGTGGACGTAACGGCCGCCGGTCTCGTCCATGTAGTCGCGGCGGGCCGCGGCGACGTCGGCGACCGCGGTCGCCATCGGCACGTGGATGCCGAGGGCGCGGCGGGTCGTGTGCGCCGCTCCTCCGCCGAAGCCGACCAGCACACCGGCCGCACCGGTGCGCATCAGGTGCAGTGCGGCCGTGTAGGTCGCGACGCCTCCGACGATGACCGGCACGTCCAACTCGTAGATGAAGCGCTTGAGGTTCAGCGGCTCGGCGCGACCGCTGACGTGCTCGGCCGACACGGTGGTGCCGCGTATGACGAACAGGTCGACACCGGCGTCGACGACGGTCTTCCAGTGCTCCTGGGTCCGCTGCGGTGACAGCGCGCCGGCGGTGGTGACCCCGGCCTCGCGAATCTCGTTGAGCCGCAGGGTGATCAGGTCGGGTCGGATCGGCTCCCGGTAGATCTCCTGCATGCGGGAGATGGCCTGCGCGGGGTCCAGCTGGGCGATCTCGCGCAGCAGCGGCTCGGGGCTCTCGTAACGGGTCCACAGACCTTCGAGGTCGAGGACCGGTAGACCGCCGAGCTTGCCGAGCTCGATCGCGGACGCCGGGCTCATCACCGAGTCCATCGGCGCTGCCACGACCGGCAGATCGAAGTGGTAGGCGTCGATCTGCCATCCGACGGACACGTCCTGCGGGTCGCGCGTGCGGCGCGACGGCACGATCGCAATGTCGTCGAAGGAGTATGCGCGGCGGCCCCGCTTGCCTCGGCCGATCTCGATCTCAGTCACCAGAGCAGGCTACCGATCCGGCGGACGGACGGGCCGGACGGTCCGCAGTTCGGCTGTCGGCTACTGGTCGCCGGCCACGACATACGCCTCCTTGGCGGCTCGCGCCGGCGTGACCGGCTCCAGGCGGTGTGACACGACGACGCCGAGCAGCGCCGCCAGGATCGCGAGCACCAGGCCGCTGACGAAGGCGGCGACGTGCGAGTGCGGCGTCAGCCCGCCGAAGACGATCGCGGACACCGCGAGCAGCACGGAGGTCGTCAGCATCTCGGCAGTCTGCAGCGATGACGCGTTGCGACCCTGCTCGTCGGGTGCCGACATACCCATCAGCAGGACCGTGAGTGGCGAGTACGCCAGGCCGATACCGCCACCGCCGACGAGCCACGCGCCATACAGCACCCACGACGGGGTGGTCGGCCACGCGGCCGACAGTGCGACAGAGATCCCGATCGTCAGCAACACCAGGCCGGTTCGCGCCAGCCGCCGCTGGTCCGCGTAGGTGCTGCGCCGCCCGGCGATCCACGCCCCGAGGCTCCATGACAACGCGCCGACGGTCAGCACGACTCCTGCCTCGGTGGCGCCCATGCCGTGCTGGCGGGTGAGCATCAGCGGCAGGTAGATGTCGGTCCCGAGGAACGCAGCGCCGAGGAGGGCCCGGGTCGCGATGATGGACGGCATACCGCGCTGTCCGCGGATCGTGCCGGGCGGCACCAGCTTCGGCACGGAGACCACGAGCAGCACCAGGCCACCGATGGCGAGCACCACCGCCGGCAGCATCGGACGATCGGCCGCGACCGACAGGGCCACGGATCCCAGCGCGGCTGCGCCTGCTGCGACCAGTCGCCGTCGTACCCGCACCGCCGGTTCCTGCTCACGCACCACGTCCGGCAGTCGGCGCATCGCAGGCAACAGCAGCACCAGTGCGGGTATGGCGAGCGAGGCACCGATCCAGAAGACCCATCGCCAGGAGACGTTGGTGGCCAGATAGCCCGCGAGCGGCGGACCGAACAGCGACGGTGCGACCCACGCCGCGGAGATGCTCATGAAGATCTTCGGTCGCAGCGTCTCCGGGAATGCCATGGCGATCAGCACGTAGAGCGCGACGCTGTCGAAACCGCCACCGACACTCTGCACGGACCGGCCGATGATCAGCATGGTCATCGACTGCGCCGAGCCTGCGATCAACAGCCCGCCCACGAAGAGGCCGACTCCGGTCATGACCACTACTCGTGGACCGATGGCGTCCGCCCACGGTCCGGCGATCACCATCGCCAGCACGGCTGTCGCGAGCGGCACCGCGAACACCACCGGGTAGATGGCCAGCCCGTCCAACTCCTTGGCGGCGGTGGGCATGGCCGTCGCCACCGCGATCTGCTCGAAGGCGACGAGCACCTCCAGCAGGACGACGCCGATCAGCGTCATACGCCGGATCGGTGTCCACGGACTGTCGCTCACTCCGTGAAGGCTATGGCCTCAAGTCGACTTGAGCTCAAGCCACCCGAGCGCCGCGCACGAGTTCCGGCCGTGCATTTGTCGACCCAGTGTCAGGTCGCGTACGTCGCCGACCGGCGTCTCCGCACACGGCTCGACACTGGGGAGACTTGTGCGCGGTACGAACCGGCATATCCGCACACAGCTCGACACTGGGGAGACTTGTGCACGGTACGAACCGGCATATCCGCACACAGCTCGACACTGGGGAGACTTGTGCACGGTACGAACCGGCATATCCGCACACAGCTCGACACTGGGGAGACTTGTGCACGGCAAGCGGCACTCCGGCACTCGACCGAAACCGGTCCCCCGCCGCCGCGCTCTGTGGTGAAGTGGCCGCATGAGCGATCTCGCGCACGCCCAGAGCAACACTGTCGACGACGTCATCCGCCGGTCCGCGAGCCGCTTCGGCGACCGGGTCGCGCTGCGGTTCGAGGACCGCGTCTGGACGTATGCCGAGCTCGACCGCGCGGTCGACGCGGTGGCGGCATACCTGAGGTCGCTCCAGCTCGAGCCGGGTGCGCGGGTGGCGGCATACGGGAAGAACTCCGACGTGTATGTCGTGGCGTTCCTCGCCTGTTCGCGGGCGGGTCTGGTGCACGTCCCGATCAACTACAACCTGGTCGCGCGCGAACTCGACTACCTGCTGGACCAGTCCGGCAGTTCAGCGATCCTCGTCGACGAGGCCCTGCAGGGGCGGCTTGCGGGCGTGGAGCACGCACCGCACATGGTCCTGCCATTGCGTGGCGAGAGCTCCGTGCTGCAGGTGGCGCTTGGGGGCACCGCGGATCCTGAGACGCCGCAGGTGTTTTCGGGGTCGAGCGACGACACCGTCGTCCAGCTGCTCTACACCTCGGGCACGACCTCGGCGCCCAAAGGCGCGGTCATGACGCACCGGGCACTGCTCAGCGAATACATCAGTTGTGTCCAGGCGCTCGACTTCGCCGCGGACGACGAGACGTTGCACGTGATGCCGCTCTACCACTCGGCGCAGATGCACGTCTTCGTCCTGCCCGGCCTGATGGTGGGCAGCAGCAGCACGATCCTGGAGGTGCCCGCGCCCGACGACATTCTGCGACGCCTGTCGGCGGACGGTCATCGGGCGTTCTTCGCTGCGCCGACCCTGTGGGTGGCGCTGGCCAACCACCCCGACTTCGACCGGCTCGGCCTCGGTGACCTGCGCCGTGCCTACTACGGAGCCTCGATCATGCCTGTGCCCGTGCTGCGCCGACTGCAGGACCGCTCCCCCGGCCTGGGCTTCTACAACTGCTTCGGACAGTCCGAGATCGGCCCTCTGGCAACGGTTCTCGGCCCGGATGAGCATGCCGACCGGCCGGACAGCGCCGGTCGGCCGGTGCTCTTCGTGGAGGCACGCGTCATCGACGGTGAGGGCAACGAGGTTCCGGCGGGTGACCAGGGTGAGATCGTCTACCGATCGCCGCAGTTGTGCGATGGCTACTGGGACAACCCGGACGCATCAGCAGCAGCCTTCGAGGGCGGTTGGTTCCATTCCGGCGACCTCGTCCGGCGCGACGAGCAGGGCTACGTCTTCGTGGTCGACCGGATCAAGGACGTCATCAACACCGGTGGCGTGATGGTCGCGTCCCGGGAGATCGAGGACGTCCTCTACACACACCCGGCGGTCGCCGAGGTCGCGGTCGTCGGTGTGCCGGACGAGAAGTGGATCGAGATGGTGACGGCATACGTCGTCACCAAGGGCGAGGTCACCGCGGACGAAATCGTCGCGCACGCCCGGACCGGCCTGGCGCCGTTCAAGGTGCCCAAGCGCGTCGAGTTCGTCGACGACCTGCCGCGCAACGCCTCCGGCAAGATCCTCAAGCGCGAGCTGCGCGACACCGCCGGCTGAGCACCACCCAACGTTCACGTCGCTGTCACTCGCCGCGCCCGAGCGGTGCGGGATGTTCGAGCCATGACCCGAAACCGCACGACCGTCATCGCCGCAGTCCTCATCCTCACCGCAGCAGCGGCGCCGGCCGCGAGCGCCAGCACTTCCGGCCGACCACCGACGTTGCCGCTCGGCGCATCGAATCTGACCGAAACCCGTTCGACGACGACCCTCGCCCGTGGTGTTACGTGGACGCACATCGTCCGCGGCACCACACCGGCCGATCCGGCCGACTACAACACGACCGACCAGGGACCGTGGGTCGTCAATCAGCTCCTGATCGACCCGCACACGGCGCACGGCCGACTGGAAGCGACCTACGGCAAGGACATCGCCACCGGCGACCGGGTCTCCGACCTCGTGGCGTCCTCCGGCGGGCTGATCGGCACCAACGCGTCCTTCTTCACCTACACCGCGAACAAGGACTACCCGGGCGATCCCGTCGGGCTCGGCGTGTATGGCGGAAAACTGCTCTCCGAGCCGACCACCGACAACGCCGAGCAGGATGTCGTCTTCGATGCACGCTCCGGGGCGATGACCTTCGGACGCACCCAGTGGTCCGGCAAGGTGGTCAACAGAAGCACCGGCGCGGCCTTCGCCCTCGACGGCATCAATCACCCACCGGCTGTCCCGGCAGGTTGCACCACGGATGTCCCGTGTGACGAGCAGGGCGAATCTGACTGGATCACAACAGAATTCGGCGCATCAACGCCCTCCGGGCCTGGCGAGGAGGTCGTGCTCGGGCGGAACGGGTGCGTCCTACGGGCCACCGCGAGCCGTGGCACGAGCCTGGCCGCCGGACAGACCGCGATCCAGGCGACCGGCTCCGACGCGACTGCCCTTGCTGTGCTGGCGAACCGGCGCACGTGCTTCCGGTTGAAGCAGTCGCTCAGCGACGAACAGGGTCGCGCGGTGCTGCTGACTCGCTCGACGTATGGCGTGAACGGCCGCTACCGCCTCGTCGCCGGTGGTGAGATCGTCGCACCGAGCGGGACGGGCAGCATGTTCGACCGGAACCCGCGCACGATCATCGGACGCACCCCGGACGGTCGCATCTCCCTCATCACGATCGACGGCCGGATGGCGACCAGCGTCGGCACGACGATCGCCGAGACGGCCGCAGTCGCGAAGTCACTGGGACTCTCCGACGCGACCAACCTCGACGGCGGCGGTTCCACGACCCTCGCCTCACCGACAGGAGCGCTCAACACTCCCAGCGGGAGCGGCGGAACCCAACGGCTCGTCGGTGATGCGTTGGTCTGGGTCCCCTGACCCGTCCTCGCCGAGAGGCGCACGTGAACGCCGACAGGCTCAGAACGAGCACCGAAACCGGTCGTTCTGAGCCTCTCGGTGCCTTTGTGAGCCTGTCGGCGAATCAGCGCGAGTAGTTCGGCGCCTCGACGATGCCCTGGACGTCGTGCGGGTGCGACTCCTTCAGGCCCGCGGTGGTGATGCGCACGAAGCGGCCGCGATCCTGCAGCTCCGGGATGGAGTTGGCGCCGACGTAGAACATCGACTGGTGCAGGCCACCGACCAACTGGTGCAGGACGTTGCCGAGCGGCCCGCGGTAAGGGACCCGACCCTCGATGCCCTCGGGGACGATCTCGTCGTCGCTGGCGACGTCGGCCTGGAAGTAGCGGTCCTTGGAGAAGGACTTCTTGCCGCGGGACGCCATTGCACCGAGCGAGCCCATGCCGCGGTAGGTCTTGAACTGCTTCCCCGCGACCAGCATCAGGTCACCGGGCGACTCCTCACAACCCGCCAGCAACGAGCCGAGCATCACCGAATCCGCACCGGCGACAAGGGCTTTGGCGATGTCACCGGAGTATTGCAGGCCACCGTCGCCGACGACCGGGACACCGGCCGGCTTGCACGCCAGGGACGCCTCGTGGATCGCCGTCACCTGTGGCACACCGACACCGGCGACGACTCGGGTGGTGCAGATCGAGCCCGGACCGACGCCGACCTTGACCCCGTCGACGCCCGCCTCGACCAGTGCGGCAGCGCCGTCGCGCGTCGCGACGTTGCCGCCGAGGATCTGGACGTGCTTGGTCGCGGGGTCGGACTTCAGCTTGCGGATCATGTCGAGCATGAGCCGCGCGTGACCGTTGGCGACGTCCGGCACCAGGATGTCGACCCCGGCTTCGACCAGTGTGGTGGCGCGCTCCCAAGCATCGCCGAAGTAGCCGATCGCGGCAGCGACAAGCAGTCGCCCGTCGCCGTCATACGACGCATAGGGGAACTGCTCGGACTTCACGAAGTCCTTGACGGTGATGAGGCCGGCCAGCTTGCCGTCGTCATCGACCAGCGGCAGTCGCTCGCGCTTGTGCTGGCGCAGCAGGGCGGTCGCGTCGTCGCGGCTGATGCCGACCGGACCGGTGACCAGCGGCGCGGACGTCATGACCTCGGACACCTTCGTGCCGGCCCACTCCGCGACCGGGGTGAAGCGCAGGTCACGGTTGGTGATGATGCCGATCAGGTGATTCTCGGTGTCGACGACCGGGAGCCCGGAGACGCGATATCGACCGCAGGTCTCGTCCAGCTCTTCGAGCGTCGCGTCCGGGCCGATCGTGACCGGGTTGGAGATGATGCCGGTCTGGGTGCGCTTGACCAGGTCGACCTGCTCGGCCTGGTCGGCGATCGACAGGTTGCGGTGCAGCACACCGATGCCCCCCTGGCGCGCCATGGCGATCGCCATACGGGCTTCGGTGACGGTGTCCATGGCTGCGGACACCAGCGGGACACGCAGGCTGATCTCACGGGTCAGCCGACTGGTGGTGTCGACCTCACTGGGAATGACATCGGTCTCGCCGGGCAGCAGCAGCACGTCGTCATACGTGAGACCCAGCTGGCCGAACTTGGCCGGGACGTCGAAGGAATGGGCGGGCGCGGGCGACTCCTCAAAAGCCATTTTCAAAGTGTAGAAGGCGCGCCGGAGCGCTCGCACACAAGGTCAGTCGCTGCTGGGTGAGTCACTCGGACCCGAGTCACTCGAACTCGTGCTCGGCGACTCACTGCTCGACGACGTCGCGCTGCTGGAGAACGACGGCGGCGTAGTGCTCGACGTGGTCGGCTTCGGGGTCCGGGTCGGCTTCGGGGTCCGGGTCGGCTTCGGTGGGTGCGTCGGTCGTGTCGTCGACGACGCCGAGGGGCTGCCCGATTTGCTGCTCGAGGGCGAATCCGAAGCCGACGAACTCGATGTCGAGCTCGTCGTGGAGCTCGGCCTCGAACTGGCGGTGGACGACGACGTCGAGGACGACTTCGCCGTCGCTGACGGCGGCGAACTCACCGTGGTCGCGGGCCAGCGAGGGGGCGCGGTGCGGCCCGCCCGATGGTGCTTCGAGATGACGGTGCCGGGCAGCACACGGTGCGGCGTGCGCGACGTCGAGCTCTGCGCGCTGGTCGTCGTGCTGGTGCTGCTGTCCTCGGTGGTCGACCCCGGGCCGACCGGTGCAGCCGTAGACACCGCGGCGTTGGTGCTCTCGGGACCCGCTGCCGCTCCCGATCCGAAGTCGGCGCTGCGATGGGAGAAGCCGAACTGCTCGGCCACCCGGGTCAGCCCGGAGACCCCACCGACTGCGGCCGCCACCCCGGACATCGACAACGCCGCAACGGCGATCGCCGCGACGACGCCGGCACGCATCGGAGCGCGTTTGGTCCGGGCATAGCGTCCGGCAGGGGCCGGCCGGTCCGGTGCGTCGATCTCGCGCACCCAGGAGGAGAGGGTGTCGGTCGTCGCATCGGTATGGCGCGGCGCCCGGCGATTGCCGAGCGCATCGAGCAACTCGTCGTCACGCCGTATGTCGTCGATGTTGGGCGTCACGGCGCGCTCTCCGCGTCCCCGAGGAACCCGCGCAGCCGGGCCAGTGCCCGGTGCTGTGCGACGCGTATGGCGCCAGGGGTCGTCCCCAGCGCGTCGGCCGTCTCGTCGGCGGACAATCCGACCGCGACTCGCAGGGTGAGGATCTCGCGGTGCTGCGGTGACAACCGGTCCAGCAGCGCCCATACCTGCGCCGACTGCTCGTCCGCGACGGCGCACTCCTCCGGGCCCGGCGTCTCATCGACGGTCTCGGGCAACTCATCGGTCGGAGTGGGGCGACGGATGACGCCACGCTGCACGTCGGCCACCTTGTTGGCGGCGATGCGGTAGACGAACGCCTCGAACGGCGCGCCGCGGTCGGTGTAACGAGGCAGGGCGGTCAGCACGGCCACGCACACCTCCTGCGCCGCATCCGCCGCGGCATCGGCGGCGGCCGAGAACGGACCCAGCTTGCCGCGCGCATATCGCACGGCCAGTTGGTGGACGGCCGCCATGAGTTCATTGGTCGCGGCCGCATCGCCATCTCGCGCAGCCGCTGCCAGATCACGCAACGACGTGTGCGTGTCCGACGATGACATCGGCGCTGGGCGCGAAAACGTTACGGGGGCAGGGCTCACCGCACCGGCCAAGTCGTGGTCGGCAGTCGATCGTGGAGTCCCCGAGCTCACGTCGTCCCAACGTTCGGTTGCTGAAAGCGGTGCACATCCCTTGCGCACTCGTTCAAGAGTAGGTCTTGGACCTGGTTCGCACCTAGTCCGCCTGGAATCCACCCGCTGTTGCGATGCGGTCGCAGAAAACACCGGCGCCCGGGCGAAGCCTGCGCTTCACCCGGGCACCGGTGTTGTTCGATCCCTCGGAAGGGTGGGAGGTCAGTGACCGTGGCCGTGGCCGGCCTCGGGCTCCTCGTCCTCCTTCTTGTCCACGACGAGCGTGTCGGTGGTCAGGACCATCGACGCGATCGAGGCGGCGTTGCGCAGTGCTGAGCGAGTGACCTTGACCGGGTCGATGACGCCCTGCTTGATGAGGTCGCCGTACTCACCGGTCGCGGCGTTGAGGCCGCTGCCGACGGGCTGTTCGCGCACCTGAGCGACGGCGACATAGCCCTCCAGGCCGGCGTTCTCGGCGATCCAACGCAGCGGCTCGACCGTGGCCTTGGCGATGAGCGCGGCACCGGTGGCCTCATCACCCTCCAGGTCCAGCTTCTCCACGACACTCGCGGCGTGCACGAGGGCCGAGCCACCGCCGGCGACGATGCCCTCCTCGATGGCCGCACGGGTCGCCGAGATGGCGTCCTCGATGCGGTGCTTCTTCTCCTTGAGCTCCACCTCGGTGTGCGCACCGACCTGGATGACGCAGACGCCACCGGCCAGCTTGGCCAGGCGCTCCTGCAGCTTCTCGCGGTCCCAGTCGGAGTCGGTCCGCTCGATCTCGGCCTTGAGCTCCTTGACGCGGCCGCCGACGGCTTCCGCGTCGCCCTGACCGTCGACGATCGTGGCGGTGTCCTTGGTGACCACGACACGGCGGGCCTGGCCCAGCATGTCCAGGTCGACCTGGTCCAACTTGAGTCCGACCTCTTCGGAGATGACCTGGCCACCGGTCAGGATCGCGATGTCCTGCAGCATGGCCTTGCGGCGGTCACCGAAGCCGGGCGCCTTGACCGCGACGACGTTGAACGTGCCACGGATCTTGTTGACGACCAGCGTCGAGAGTGCCTCACCGTCGATGTCCTCGGCGATGATCAGCAGCGGCTTGCCGGCCTGGACGACCTTCTCCAGCAGCGGCAGGACATCGGCGATGGCCGAGATCTTGCCCTGGTTGATGAGGATGTAGGCGTCCTCGACGACGGCCTCCATGCGCTCGGTGTCCGTGACGAAGTAGGGCGAGATGTAGCCCTTGTCGAACTGCATGCCCTCGGTGAACTCCAGCGCGGTCTCCGCGGTGGAGGACTCCTCGACGGTGATGACGCCGTCCTTGCCGACCTTGTCGAACGCCTCGGCGATCAGGCCACCGATCGTCTGGTCCTGCGCGGACAGGGCGGCGACCTGCGAGATCTCTTCCTTGCCCTCGAGCTCGCGGGCGTCGGCCAGCAGCTGCTCGCTGATCGCGTCGACGGCCTTGTCGATGCCGCGCTTGAGCGCGGCCGGGCCGGCGCCTGCCGCGACGTTGCGCAGACCCTCGTGGACCATGGCCTGGGCCAGCACGGTCGCGGTGGTGGTGCCGTCACCGGCGATGTCGTTGGTCTTGGTGGCGACTTCCTTCGCCAGCTGGGCGCCGAGGTTCTCGTAGGAGTCCTCGAGCTCGATCTCACGAGCGATGGTGACACCGTCGTTCGTGATGGTCGGTGCGCCCCACTTCTTGTCGATGACGACGTTGCGGCCCTTGGGACCGAGCGTCACCTTGACGGCGTTGGCGAGGGCGTCGACGCCCCGCTCGAGCGCCTTGCGCGCGGAGTCGTTGAACTCCAGTTCCTTTGCCATGATTGGCCTTTCGTAAGTTCAGTGAAGGTATTCGGCGAAGCCCCGGCTCCCGCTCGGTGCGAGCGCGAGCCGGGGCATCGGTTGCGAAGAGCGCGGTCTTACTTGGTGACGACCGCGAGCACGTCGCGGGCCGACAGGATGAGCAGCTCCTCGCCGGAGTACTTCACCTCGGTGCCGCCGTACTTGGAGTAGATGACGCGGTCGCCGACAGCGACGTCCAGCGGGACGCGCTGGCCGTTGTCGTCGATGCGACCCGGACCGATCGCCAGGACCTCGCCCTCCTGGGGCTTCTCCTTGGCGGTGTCCGGGATGACCAGGCCGGAGGCGGTGGTCTGCTCGGCCTCGACGGACTTGACGACGATGCGGTCCTCGAGCGGCTTGATGTTCACCGACACGGTGTGACCTTCCTGTTGAGAGGCCCGAAATCTCGGGCGCGGATGCGAACCCTGGTCCGAGGCCAACCGGTCGTATGTCGTGGGCGCCGTCGCGGGGGTCGACCACGAAATGCGGTTGGCACTGTCCCAGGAAGAGTGCCAGCACTGAATCTAGGCGCTCGTTAGCACTCATGCAACTCGAGTGCCAAAACTCGTCCGCCTGCCGGCCGGGCCGGCTGTTCCGGGACGTTCGGCGTCACTCATTCGGCCGGGTAGGTCACCTCCCCGCGCACGTCGATGTCGTGCCGCGCCGGCTGGTCGGGCAGCTCCGTCCGTGCCCGGTCCAGGCTCATCGGGAGCCGGTAGCGCAGCCGAACGGTCGACGCCTCGTCCTCCGGCACCAGCCAGGCCCGGTCGGCGAGTTGCACCGAGTCGCCACGGACGACGTCCTTGCCGGACAGCTTCGGCTGCGCCGCTACCCCGTCGGCCGAGACCGAGACGGTGGGCGGACCCGATGGCAGGTAGCGCGCACCCTGGGCATCCGAGCCGGGCGGATAGACCGTCGCGAGGCGTTCGGAGCGCATCACTCCTGCGGCGTAGAGAACGAGCCACTCCTTGCCGACCGGTGCCGCGCCGAGTCCGGGGACATAGACGGAGCGACGCAACGGCATCGAGCACTCGACGTTGAGGAACGTCCGGTCCGGATGCCGCTCGGACGGATCCTTGCAGCCACTGCTCGGAGACGCGTTGACCATGCCGGCCGATCCGGACGTGGCGCGCACCGTGCGGCCGTCATACCTCGCCTCGATCCGGGTCTCGGACGCGTCACCCTGCACGACGACGACGGTCGAGGAGCCCTCGTCGTTCGAGCGCACATCCTTCGCCAGCCAGTACCGCCGGCCGCCGGTCACCAGGATGAGGTCGGCGCCGGGATCGCGTCGCTGCTGCGGGGTTGCCGCCCGCCAAACCGGTGGAGCGCCCAGCCGGGTCTGCGCCCAGCGGACCTGCACCAGCGTGGCGCCGTCGGGTGCCTTCACCTCGTCGTCGAAGGCACCCGCGGTGTCGCCGTGACCGACCCATACGTTCAGCCGGGTCAACGGCAGCTGGACGTTGAAATCGCGCGTCGTGCCGTGGTCCTCCACGGACCGGTCGTCATACCTGTCGCCGACGTGCACCGTATGGCGACCGAACACAACCCAGCCGATGGTCCCGAGCACAACCAGCACGACGAGCAACGGCACCTGCCACCGCACCGGACTCCTCCGCCTCGCACTCGCCGTGGCACTCATCGCCCTTCCCCCGCCGAACCGGCGACGGCAGGGTGGACATCCCTGCGCTGCACCTTGAGCGCAACGACTCTCGGCGCAGCACGGTCGCCCGAACTGCGCCGCAGTGTGGCGCTGAGCGCGGATTCCACGGTCGCGCGGTCGCCACTGCGGATCGAGAAGACGTATTCGCCGCCACGCGGGGCGCTGTACCCGTACGCCTTCCCGGACTCGCCTGGCTTGCGCAGCACCTTCGCCGGAGCCTTCCCCGCCACGGTGACCGCGAAGCGCGAGGCGCCCTGCACGGCATACTGCGCACGGCGGCCGCCCGACTTCCACAGCGCCGCATCGTCGTTCAGGTAGTAACCCACGGAGCGGACGACGAACCATTCCCGCCCTCGGGGCGCCCAGCCGAGACCGGCCAAGTACGGCACCCGGAACGCATCGTGGTCCCTGACCTCTGCGTTCCAGCTGATCGACGACGCCGGATCGGCCGGTTGCTTCTGCTGGAACGACAGTGCCGGTTTCGGTCCGAACGGCCATGCACCGTTCGTGTACAGCGATGCGAATGAGCCGGCGTGGCGGCGCCCGCTGAGCAGTTCGACCGCCTGACCACGCCCCGCGAAACGCACCTCGAGGACGACGTCGTCGGCATCGCCGAGAAGTGCCACGACCGCCTGCTGCTCCCCGGCCGTGCCCACGATCCTCGGGTCGACGGTCACTGTCCTGCCGCGCGAGCGGACAGCAAGTGTGCTCGGGGCATCACCGAGACCCTCCGCCGTCGGCGCTGCGGACCTCGTCGACGACCAGGCCACTCGGACCAGCACACCGCCGCGCGGCGCCCGGATCCTGCCGTCGTCGTCGAACCGAGCGGCCCGCCCGGCGGTCGCCTGCACGACCAGCGCGGCGTTGGGCACCTGGAACTGCGCACTGCTGCTGACCGCCGGACCGGAGATCGCGGCATTCTCCGACCTCACCGCGCCGGTGTCGAGGCGGTCCTTGCGGATCTTGTGTATGACGACACCGGCCACTACCACCGCGAGCACGACGACCAGAGCCGTAGCCCACACCGCTCGCCCGCGCCACGCCGGGCGCGCCTTCTCCCCTGTTCCTCCCACGTGCATTTCCCCCTGTGCGCGGCGTGTCTCACCACACGCCGACGAAATCCGGCGACCGGTCGGCCGCCTGCGGGAGAACGCTGCCACCGCTCACTTTCAGCGCGCTTGCACGGCGCTATACCGGGGCCGGCGGTGGCCGACTACGCGGCCGGATAGGTCGTCGTCGTCGACACGTCGACCTCGCCCTTCGCCGGCGCACCCGGCCAGTCGCTCTCGGAGCGGTCGAGCGCGGTGGGCAGGCGATAACGCAGCCGCACCGTGGACGACCGGTCCTCGGGAACCAACCAGGCCCGGTCGGCCAACTGCACCGCATCCCCGGTCACCTTGTCCGACCCGGCGACACGTGGCCCGGTCGTCACACCCTCGACCGTGACCGAGACCTTCGGCGCACCGGACGGGATGTATTCGGCGCGCTGCTCGTCGTCGCCGTACACACTGATCGCACGGTGCTCGCGCGTGACGCTCGCACCGCTGACGACCAACCACTCCTTGCCCGCCGGGGCGACGCCCAGACCGGCGACGTAGAGGCTCCGGTATGCCGGGAGGTTGCACGCGACCCATGAATACGTCTTGTCCACGGTGTCCTGGCAGCCGGTGTAACCCTCCGCGCGCGGCGCCCGCGGACTGATCGTTCCCGTGCGTTCCTGGATCGTGCGACCCGCGATCCGGGCTTCGACCCGCGCGTCCGATGCGTCACCTTCGACGACCACGACGGCGGACGTCCCTTCGTCGGCCGTCGTGACCGACGTGGCGATCGGGTAACGACGGCCCCCGGTCACCAGTGTCAGGTCCGCCCCGGGATCACGCCGCTCGCGAGCGCTCGCACCGGACCACACGACGGGCCCCAGGAAACTCGTCGTCGGTGACCAGGAAACTTCGACCAGGGTGGCACCCTCCGGCGCCCGCACCAGGTGGGATCGCTCGCCGACCTCGCGGGCGGAGCCGACAGTCACGATCAGTGAGCCGAACGCCACCGGCAGGGTCATCCGCTCGGGCTCGGCCTCGGTCTGCCCCGAGAAGACCGTGATGCCGTCGAGGCGGTCGCCGACCTGCACGCCACGGTGTGTCTCGTGTGTCCGCCAGCCGACGGCGCCGGCCACCAGGGCGACCAGCACCACAGCAACTACGACCCACGGCCAACGCCGTCGCGACCTGCCGCCCGACGTCGCGCTCATCGCCGTACCCCGATCGTCGGGTCCTGAACGGCCGGGTACGAGGTCGTTGTTCGTGGCTGGATCGTCGTGCGCGCAGGAGCTTTCGCGTCGCTGCGCGGCCCTCGCTCCAGCGATACGCCGACCGTGACGACGGTGGTGACCGCCGCACCGGCTTCCGCTGAGAAGACGTAGTCGGCCGAGGTCGTGCTGATGTCACCGGACGCCCGGGTCTGCGGCTGACTCAGAACCTTCACCGGCTTCTTGCCTGCCACGGTCACGGACACCGTCGGCTTCTCGGCCACCGAGTAATACGCGCTGTGCTCTCCGTCCCGCCAGGTCGCCGCCTCCGCAGGAACACGGGCCCCGGCACCACTGGCCAGGATCCACTCGCGGCTCGGCGCCGCCCAGCCGAGTCCATCGAGATATGGGGTCCGGATGAGCCGGCCGGAGAGCGCCTTGCAGTACCACCGGAACGGCGACCTGACGTCGGTCGGCTGGTCCTGCTCGATCGCAACGACCCGGTTGTTCACGACCTCGGCGCCATACAAGGATGCGAACCGGCCCATGTCGCGGCGCCCGCTGAGCAGTGACACCGTCTGCTTCCGGCCGGCGAACTCCACCTCCAGTTTCAGGTCGCCGAGGTCGCCGCGCAGCGCCACCACCTTCTGGTCCCTGTCGTCATCGTCGTACGACGTCCTCGTCGTCGGCACGATCTTCCGGTCGACGACGACGGACGTGTCCTTCGAGCGAATGCGCAGGCTGCTCCGGTGTGCGTCCACCAACGTGCTGTCCACGTTGCCGGACCTGACCGCCGACCAGTCGAGATGCACCAGCAGCCCGTCCCGCGGTGCCTTGACCCTGGTGGACTCGTAGGTCACGTCGTCCAGTTTCGAACCGCGCCGGCCGGCCTCGACATTCACCAGGATCCTCGCGCCCGGCACGGTCAGGCTGTAACTCTCGGAGAAGTAGCCGTCGGACATCGAGTAGTCGCCGGCACGACTCGCGCCGGCTGTGAGCCGGCCACGGTCGTCATACTGCCGCCACAGCAGTCCCCCGCCGACGACAAGGGCGAGAACCACGACGCCCCCGATGACGGCCATCGGACCGCGCCGCTTCCACCACGGCAGCTGTTCTTCATCCACGAAGCTGTGGACGTTGCGCCTGCCGTTCCGGTTTCATCGCCGCAACCGGAAGGTCCCGATCAGCCGAACGGCAGTTTGGCCGCGGGCGGCGCATGCGACGGATCGACGCCGTCGAAGAGGCTGCTGACCGACTCTCCGGCGTGGATCCGCGCGATCGCCTCGGCGAACAGCGCGGCCACCGAGCGCACGTGCAGCTGCGGCCAGTTCGCCGGGGTGGGCACGGTGTCCGTCGTGACGACCTCACCGATCAACGGATGGCCGGACAGGCGCTCGACCGCCGGTCCGACGAACAACCCGTGCGTGCAGGCGATGTCCGCCGACGTGCAGCCGCGCTCGGCCAACCGGTCCAACAGTTCGACCACCGACCCGCCGGTGGCGATCTCGTCGTCCAGCACGATGGCGCGCTTGCCGTCGACGTCGCCCACGATGGTGTCGATGACGACCTTGTCGTCAGAGATGCGCTTCTTGGAGCCGGCCGCGACGGGCAGGCCGAGCAGCCGGGCGAACTGCTGCGCGGTCTTGGCGTTGCCGAAGTCCGGCGACACGATCACCGAATCGGACAGGTCGTCACGGGAGCGGAAGTACTCGGCAAGTTCCCCGATGGCCGTCAGGTGGTCGACCGGGGTGGAGAAGAAGCCGTGCACCTGGGGCGCGTGCAACGCCATGGTGATCACCCGGTGGACGCCGGCGGCCGCGAGCAGGTCCGCCACGAGCCGCCCGCCGAGCGAGATCCGCGAAGCGTCCTTCTTGTCCGACCGGGCGTAGGCGAAGTAAGGAATGACCGCGGTGATGCGTTCCGCGGACGCCCCCCGCGCCGCGTCGATCATCAGCAGCAGCTCCATCAGGTGGTCCTGCGTGGGCGGGACCAGCGGCTGCACCAGATAGACGTCTCGCTGGCGGCAGTTGGCCAGCAACTGGGCCTGCAGACAGTCGTTGCTGAAGCGGGTCATGTCGACATACGACCGTGGCACGCCGAGATGGGTGCAGATGCTGTCGGCCAGGGCGGGGTGGGCAGATCCGGAGAATACGACGATCTCGCGCACGAGCGGCAAGCCCTTCCAAGCGGGGATTCAAGCGGTGGATTCGGATTGCACCACGACTCTAATGCCGACCGCGGACGGGCGCCCGCCGATGCATTGCCGATTGGAGGAAGAGCGGGGTCCCCGCGAAGTATCGGGGGAGCGTGTCGGGGTCCCTGCGAAGTATCGGGGGAGCGAGTCGGGGTCCCCGCGAAGTATTCGGGGAGCGAGTCGGGGTCCCCGCGAAGTATCGGGGGAGCGAAGCGGAGGAGAACTTCGTGGGGTGACGGAGCGGAGGAGAACTTCGTGGGGTGACGGAGCGGAGGAGAACTTCGTGGGGTGACGGAGCGGAGGAGAACTTCGTGGGGTGCTCAAGCCCGGCCGGAGAACTGCTGGAGACGTTCGGTCGACCCGGTGATGACCAGCTGGTCGCCCTTGCCGATCACCGTTTCGGGACGCGCGTCCTCGAAGGTGCCGCCGGGGTGCTTCACCGCAACGACGGTGACGCCATACTTCCCGCGCAGGTTGAGCTCGGCGAGTGTCTTGTCGGCGAACTTCGCCGAGCACGACATGCGCCCGATGCCGAAGCCGCTCTCCAGCTCGTAGTAGTCGGCGAGGGATCCGACGAGCAGTCGCCCGATCCGAGCGCCCATCTCGCGCTCCGGCAGCACCACATGGTGTGCGCCGATGCGATGCAGGATGCTCGCGTGCTGCTTGGTCATCGCCTTCGCCCAGATGCTCGGGACACCCAGGTCGGAGAGGTTGGCCGTGGTCAGGATGCTCGCCTCGAGGTTGGAGCCGATGGCCACGACCGCACGCTCGAAGTCGCCGGCACCGATCTGCCGCAGCGCCTCCACGTCGGCGCTGTCGGCCTGCAGGACGTGCGTGAAGCGGTCGGACCACTTCTGCACCAGCTCCAGCGACAGGTCGATCGCCTCCACGTCCCAACCCTGCTCGATCAGCGTGGTCGCCACCGCGGTGCCGAACCTGCCCAGCCCGATCACCAGCACACTGTGTGGGTCCAACGCTGCGCGCCGTTTAACCGACAATGGGGAATTCCTCGGGTAGTTGGTAGCGGCGCTTGCTGCGTCGCATCGCCAGCGCGGTGCCGACAGTCATCGTGCCGACTCGGCCGATGAACATCAACGCGATCAGCACGAAGTGCGCGGATTCGGGCAACTGACCGGTCAGATTGGCCGAGAGCCCGGTGGTCGAGAACGCCGAGATCGTCTCGAAGAGAACCAGCTGCATCGGCTGGTCGCTGATCGCCAGGATGGTGATCATGCCGATCATGACGGCGCCGACCCCGAGCAGTGCGACAGTCAGTGCCTGACGCTGCACAGCGGTCGGTATGGCGCGATGCCCGACACGGGCCTGCGGCTCGCCGCGCACCTCGGAGATGATCACCGCGCCCAGCAGGAAGAAAGTCGACACCTTGATGCCGCCGGAGGTGCCGGCACTGCCGCCACCGATGAACATCAGCACGTAGTTGATGGCCATCGTCTCCGGTCGCACCCCGGTGTAGTCCACGGTCGAGAAACCTGCTGTCCGCGGGAAGACCGCGCCGGCAACGGAGTTCCAGACCTTGTCGGTGAAGTTCAGGTGCGCCAACGTGCCGGGGTTGCGCCATTCGAACACCAGGAACGTGACCAGACCGACGAAGAACAACACGACCGAGCCGCCGAGCGTCAACCGCATGTGCATCGACCACTCCTTCGGCCGCCGGCGCCGCATCAACTCGAACCAGACCGGATAACCCAGGCCGCCGATGAACACGCCCGCGCAGAGCATCGCCAGCGTCCACGGGTCGTGGATGAAACGGGTGGCGCCTTCGGAGTAGAGCGTGAAGCCGGCGTTGTTCACCGCGGAGACGGAGTGGAACAGGCCGTCCCAGGCGGCACGGCCGAGGCTCTCGTCATACGCGAAGTGCAGCCGGAGCGCCATGAACACCGCGAGCAGTGCCTCGAGCAGCAGGTAGAAGCGCACGATGATCCGGATCATCGACCGGGCGTGCGCGGGCGTGTCGGTGTGGGAGTCGGCCTGGGCCGCGAGCGTGCCCTCGATACCCATCCGGCCGTGCAGCAGCTGCAGCAGCCGGGCCGACAGGGTGACTATGCCGAGGCCGCCGGCCTGGACGAGCAACAGGATCACCACGTGGCCGAGAGGATTCCAGTAGGTCGCCACGTCGACCGGCGACATACCGGTGATGCAGGTGGCGCTCGCTGCGGTGAACAGCGCGGTGCTGAACTTCGCGTGCCCCTCGTCCACGGTCGTGAACGGCAACGCCAGCAGCAACGTGCCGATGGACACCGAGATGGCGTAGAACGCGACCACGGTGCGCGCCGGACCGAACCGAGCTCGCCTCATACGCGACACTTAACAGCATGAGAGGTGATCAAGGTGCTCCGCTGTCGTGGAGTGATACCCGGTGACGCCCGCGCTACTGGCCAGATTGCTCAGCGGCGAGGGCGCGGCGTTGCTCGCGTCCCTGCCGCCGTATGACGAGGCGGCCGCCTTCACCCTCGCTGATCGCCTCCGGGCGGACGGCTTCGACCCGGACCTCGTGGCGGCTGCGCTGACCCAGTCACGGCTGCGGGCGCGTGCGGAGCGCAAGTTCGGCGCCGCCGCGCACAGCATGCTGTTCACCGTCGACGGCCTGGAGCAGGCCACCCGACGCCAGATCGCGCAGTTGCACGCACGCCGGCTGAGCGACTCCGGCGCCCGGCAGGTCTTCGATCTCGGCTGCGGCGTGGGCGCCGATGCCCGCGCATTCGCGACGGCGGGATTGCGGGTGACCGCGGTCGACGCCGACGAGGTCACCGCCGGCGTCGCCGAGTTCAATCTCCGGCCGTTCGAGCATGCCCGTGCGCGGTGCGATCTGGCCGAGAACGTCGCGATCCCGGATCAGCAGCTCGCCCGCGACGTCGCCGTCTGGCTGGACCCGGCGCGCCGTACGCCGGGTGTGAGCGACATGCAGGGGCGCACCCGTCGCACCTTCCGGTTGGATCAACTCGCGCCGTCCTGGGACCTGGTCCGTGAGCTGTGCGCGGGCGCGGCCACGGCCGGCGTGAAGCTGTCGCCGTCGTTCGCGCATGCCCAGATCCCGCCCGGGACGCAGGCGCAGTGGACGTCATACGAGGGAGAAGTGCTGGAGTGCGTGCTGTGGTGGAACAACGCCGCCTGGGACGCCGGGCGATCAGCCGTCGTGGTGAGCGACCAGTTCGCCTATGAGGTGCTCGAACGCGACGCCGCGGGCGCAAATCCGGAGACGGCCCGGCTCGACCGGATGCACGGCTATCTCTACGAGGCCGACCGTGCAGTGATCCGCGCCGGGCTCAGCGGTGCGTTGGTGCGGCGCGTCGACGGCGTCGAGCTCGACACCGGCGTCGGGATCGTCACCTCACCGCGTGAGGTGCTCGTCCCGTGGGCCAAGAAGTATGCCGTGATTGACGCGATCCCCTTCAACGTCAAGGCATTGCGGTCCTGGGTGCGCGACCACCGGATCGGCCGCCTGACCATCAAGAAGAAGGGTGCCTCGGTCGATCCCGAGCAGCTGCGGCGGCAGCTGCGCCCACGCGGTGACAATGACGCCACGATCCTGGTCACCCGCGTCGGCGGCGCCCAAGCAGTGCTCATGCTGTCGCCGCTGCGGTGAGTTACCGTCTAACCGTGTCTGCCTCCCGACGACTCGTGCGCGCCGCGAGCGCCTGTGTCGTGTCCGCATTCGTGGTCGCAGGCTGTTCGTCCGGTTCCGGCAGCGAAGGCAGTGGCCCGACGAGCGCTTCCGACCCCGCGACGTCCGCAACCTCCACCTCCCGTATGCCGAGCACGTCCACGCCGTCGAGCACCCGCACGTCGGCACCCGCGAGCAAGACGCCGAAGCCGTCCGCGAAACACTCGACCTCGGTGGCGCCGTCACCGACCAACAGCTGTGTGCAGCGCACCTATGACCGGCTGTCGCCCGCGCAACGCGTCGGTCAGTTGCTGATGATCGGCTTGGACGCCAACTCCCCCGCGTCCGCGGACGATCGGCAGATCGCACAGCAGCACGTCGGCAACGTGATCTACCTCGGTGGCTGGACCGGCGCCCCGCGACTGCGCTCCACCTCGAATCACCTGCAGTCCCAGGCAACTTCGTCGGCAACCGGCAAGGTCCCGTTGCTGATCGCCGCCGACCAGGAAGGCGGCTCGGTGCAGCAGTTGAAGGGGGCCGGCTTCAGTCCATTGGTCTCGGCGCTGCAGCAGGGACGGATGAGCGCGGCCCAACGCACCGCCTACGGCAAGCGGATCGGCACGCAGCTCAGGGCCGTCGGCGTCAACCTCAACCTCGCGCCCGTCGCGGACACGGTGCCGCCCTCGATGACCAGATCCAACGCCCCGATCGGCCAGTACGCCCGCGAATACGGTCACGACCCGTCGACGGTCGCGGAGTCTGTGTCGGACATCGTCCGCGGACTGCACAGCGGTGGTGTCGGCGCGACCGTGAAGCACTTCCCGGGCCTCGGTCGGATCACCGGCAACACCGATGTGACCACCGCGGGCACCACGGACACCCGGACGACGTCGACCGACAGTTACCTCAAGCCGTTCTCCGCGGGCATCAAGGCCGGCGTCGGGGCCGTGATGATGTCGTCAGCGCGTTACGCGAAGATCGACCCCACCGAGCAGGCGACCTTCTCCCACAAGATCATCAGCGGCGTGTTGCGGCAGCAACTCGGTTGGCACGGCGTCGTCATCACCGATGACATGAATGCCGTTGCGGTGCAGGGCATTCCGGCAGGTCAACGCGCGGTTCGATTCATCGCCGCGGGCGGCGACATCGTGCTCACCGGCCGGGCGGCCGACGCCGCTCCGATGGTGCGCGCGCTCACCGCACAGGCTGCGTCCGACAAGAAGTTCGCCGGCAAGCTCTGGGCCTCCACGAAACGGGTGCTGGCTCTGAAGCAACGACTCGGCATGCTGTGTTGAATTGCTCTACCGCAACAGCCACGCTCGACTCAGGACGCCTTCGTCTGACTCACCGGCATCGACGAATCCGCAGGCAGATCAAGAGAACTCGGCTCGAGCCCACGCTGCACCATCTGTGACCCGAGCGCCGCGACCATCGCACCGTTGTCGGTGCACAACCGCACGCGCGGCACGCGCAGGCTGATCCCAGCGGCATCGCAGCGCTCCTGCGCCATGGCACGCAGCCGCCGGTTGGCGGTGACACCACCGCCGATCTGCAGATCGCCGACGCCATACTCCTGGCAGGCGTCGATCGCCTTACGGGTCAACACATCCGCGACCGCTTCGTTGAAGCTGGCTGCCACGTCGGCCACCGGGACCGGCTCACCTGCCGCCTGCCGCTCCTGCACCCAGCGGACCACCGCGGTCTTCAGCCCGGAGAAGGAGTAATCGAAGCGGTGGCGTTCCAGGTCCTTGCGCGAGGTCAGCCCACGCGGGAAGCGGATCGCATTGGGATCTCCGTCCTCGGCGGCGCGCTCGATGTGCGGGCCACCGGGGTAGGGCAACTCCAACACGCGGGCGACCTTGTCGAAGGCCTCCCCAGCCGCGTCGTCGATGGTGCCACCCAGCTCGACCACGTCCGACGCGATGTCGCGCACCAGCAGCAGGTTGGTGTGACCACCCGAAACCAGCAGTGCCGCAGTGGGTTCCGGCAACGGCCCGTGATCGAGCACGTCAGCACAGACGTGCGCGGCGAGGTGGTTGACGCCGTACAGCGGCTTGTCGAGCGCCCAGGCGAGCGCCTTCGCGGACGCGACACCGACCATCAGCGCACCTGCGAGCCCGGGCCCCGATGTCACCGCGATGGCGTCCACATCGCGCAGCGAGTGCCCGGCTTCCGCGCAGGCTCGCTTGATGGTGGGCAGCAACGCCTCGAGATGTGCGCGGCTGGCGACCTCCGGGACGACTCCGCCGAACCGGGCGTGCTGGTCGACGCTGCTGGCGACCACGTCGCCGAGCAGGGTGTTGCCGCGCACGAACGCGACGCCGGTCTCGTCGCAAGAGCTCTCGACACCGAGGATCAGTGGGTCGTTCATTGTTCAGAGTCCCCTACTAGGTGTGCGCGCATGATGTGTGCGTCGACGTTGCCCGGGTGGTAGTAGCCGCGTCGGGTCCGGATGTGCTCGAAACCTGTTCGTAGATAAAGGTTTCGGGCGGGCTCGTTGTCGGCTCGGACCTCGAGCAAGAGTGCTTCCGCGCCGCTCTCACGTGCCTGGCTGCGCAGCCGGTGCAACAGCGTGCGACCCAACCCGTGTCGCTGCTGCCCGGGAGCCACCGCGATCGTCATGACGTCGGCCGTGCTGCCGGCACAGTCGATGCCCCCGTATCCGACGATCGTGTCGTCCACGGTCGCGACGGTGTAGTGGCGTCGCGGACGTCCCGCCAGCTCGGACCACCAGGACCGCGTCGACCACGCGTCGTGCTCGAAGAGCTGCTCGTCCAGCGCGGTGAGCTGCTCGATGTCCGGCCATTGCATCTCGCGCAGCTGCACAGTCATCGTGGCAGCACCGACTTCTGGGCGGTCGCCGGCTTCGCGTCGGGCTGACGCAGGTAGAGCGGTTGCAGCGGCAACAGGTCCCGACCGGCGGCCAGCTCCCGCACGGCGTATGACGCGAGCGCGCCCGCCGGCACGTCGAGCGGTGACAGCGCCGCGGCGAAGAACTCGGGGTAGAGCGTGGGGCCACGGCCGGCTGCGGGCAGCGATCGGATCTCCTCGGGCAGCTCCTCCGGGCGGGAGACCTGCGGCATACCGGAGGTCCGCTCGACGGACTCGCCGGTCGTCCGGTAGCGGGCCCAGTAGACCTCCTTGCGCCGCGCATCGGCGGCGACGACGAAGTCGGCCGGCGGGGTGTCCGCCCGTGCGACGGCATACGCCAGGGCGTCCAGGCTGCACACTCCGTGCACGGGTATGTCGAGCGCGAGTCCGAGTGTCCCGGCGGTCGCCAGGCCGACCCGCAAACCGGTGAACGGTCCCGGCCCGACGCCGACCGCGATCGCGGTCAGGTCGACGGGTGACTTGCCGGCCGCGGCGACGACCGAGGAGATCATCGGCGTCAGCGTCTCGGCGTGGCGGCGGGAGTCGACCAGCGACTCCTCGGCGACGACGTGATCGCCGTCGTGGAGGGCGACGGTGACGGCCGAGGTGGCGGTGTCGAGAGCGAGCAGCAGCACCGCACAAGGGTACGGCGCGTCAGTCCGTGGACAGTCCCCGCACCAGGTCCGCGAAGCGCTCACCGGTTGGCAGGAGGGTCACCACGCGGGCGTCACCGTCCGGCTCGAGCACCAGCTCCAGGTGGGCGTCGGCCAGGTCCTCGGCCAGGCCCGAACCCCATTCGACGACGGTGACGGCTCGCGCGATGTCGGCGTCGAGGTCGAGGTCGTCGAGCTCGTCGGAGCCGCCGAGCCGGTAGGCGTCGACGTGCACCAGCGCCGGTCCCCCGACGAGTGACGGGTGGATCCGGGAGATCACGAAGGTCGGCGAGGTGATCGGTCCACGCACTCCGAGCCCGGCCGCGATCCCCTGGGTCAACGTCGTCTTGCCCGCGCCGAGACCGCCGGTCAGGACCAGCAGGTCACCCGCCCGCAGCAACGCACCGAGGCGCGCACCCCACTGCTGCGTGGCATCGGCGTCCTCCAGACGGACCCGGACGCTCATCGGTCGACCACCGATCGCTCGGCACGCTCCAGGAACGCCAGCAGCTCCGCGCTGACCAACTCGGGCGACTCCAGGGGCAGCACGTGTCCCGCGCCCTTGACCACCACCAGCTCGGCGCCCTGCAACGATCGGGCGAGCCGCTCTCCGTGCGCGATGGGAGTCATCCGGTCGCGCGTGCCGTGCACGATGAGTGTCTCGATCCCATCGAAGACCGGCAATGCCGCCTCGCGATCGTGCTCGATCAAGGTGGGCAGGAACGCGCCGATCACGTGCAAACGGGTGCCGAAGATCATCTCGGCGACTTCGCGTATGACGTCCTTCGGGACCGGACCACCGAACGAATACCGGTGCACGAGAGCGGATTCCACGTTACGTCCGAGTAGTCGCGCCGCGTTGAAGGTCTGCGGTCGCTTGTCGGCGCGTGCGACGGCGGCCGGGCCGAGCCGGTGCACGACCCCGCCGAGTTGCCTGCCGAGCCCGAAGTCCACCTCGGACATGCCGCCGGCACTGGTGCTGATCAGCGCGACGCCGACGACGCGATCCCGCACCACCTGCGAGCGTTGCTCGGCGAGTGCCATGAGCGCCATACCGCCCATCGAGTGTCCGACGAGTGCGATGGGCCCGGTCGGGGTCGTCTGCTCGATCACGGCCGCGAGGTCACGGCCCAACTGCGCGATCGTGTATGACGCGTCGTCGCCCTCGCCGGATCTGCCGTGACCACGCAGGTCCACGCAGACCACCCGGTAACCGGCTCCGGTGATGTCCCGGCGCTGCTGCGCCCAGATCGCGTGGCTGTGTGCATAGCCGTGCACCAGCAGCACGGTGGCCCGACCCCACGAAGTTCTCCCCCGCTTCGATCCTCCGATACCTCGCGGGGACCCCGGGTCCTTCGCAGCGCCGGTCGGCTCCTCGATCTCGACGTAGAGCGGCACGCCGTCGTCGGCGACGACCACGGAACCGCGCTGCTCCAGCTCGGGATCGTCCGGCGGGGACGGCGTCCCCACTCGCCGCCGACGCGAACGCAGCACCCGTTCGGTGGCCACACCGGCAGCCGTTGCGGCGCCGGCCGCGGCGACACCGATGCCCACACCGATCAGTCCGCGCCTAGCGCTCATTCGTGTCGCCGAGGTAGATGCGCGGCAGCCGAGAGCTCGTGCGGGTGACGATCTCGTAGCTGATGGTGTCGGTGACCTCCGCCCAGTCCTGAGCAGTGGGACCACCGTCGGCGCCGTTGCCGAAGAGCACGACGTCGTCACCGGCCTGCACCGGCAGATCGCCGACGTCGACGACGAACTGGTCCATGCAGACGCGACCGGAGACGGTGAAGCGCCGCCCGCCGATCAGCACGGGCCCCTTGGACGAGGCGGCCCGCGGGACCCCGTCGGCATACCCGCACGGGACGTCGACCAGGGTGGTCTCCCGTGGCGTGACGTAGGTGTGGCTGTAGCTGACGCCCTGACCGATCGGAACCCGTTTGGTAACAGTCACATTCGCACTCATCGTCATCGCCGGGATCAACCCGAAGCGGGACGACCCGCCGATGTCGGGCACCGGCGAGAGGCCGTAGACGGCCAACCCCGGGCGCACCATGTCCCAGGCGGCCTTCGGCGTGGTGAGCGTCGCCGCCGAGTTGGACATGTGCCGCACCTCGAGGTCGAAGCCGGCGCGTTCGCAGTCACGCACCGCATCGGCGAACCGCACCTGTTGCGCCTGCACCGTCGGGTGATGGGGCACGTCTGCGAAGGCGAAATGCGTGAAAACGCCTGTCACCTTGAGGGTTCCGTCTGCGACGTGGCGCTGCGCAGCCTGCACGAGCATCGGCCAGTCCGGGCCGAAGGCGCCGTTGCGGGCCAGGCCGGTGTCGACCTTCAGCTGCACCCTGGCGACGCGGCCGGTCTCCCGCGCCGCGGCCGCGATCGCGTCGATCTCCCAGACCGCGGGCACGCCCAGGTCGATGTCGGCCTCGATCGCGCGGGCGAAATCCACCCCGGGGGCGTGCAGCCAACTCAGCAGCGGTGCGGTGACGCCGGCGCTGCGCAGAGCGAGGGCCTCCTGCAACTGTGCGACGCCGAGCCAGCGCGCCCCGCCGCGCAGGGCGGCCCGGGCGCTCGGGACGAGCCCGTGTCCGTAGGCGTCCCCCTTCACGACGGCCATCACCATCGCGTCGCCCGCGTGCTGCTGCAGCACCCCGACGTTGTGGGCGATCGCGTCGAGATCCACCGTCACCCGCGCGGGAGCAAACTCACCCCACGAAGTTCTCCCCCGCTTCGCTCCTCCGATACTTCGCGGGGACCCCGAGTCCCTCGCATCGGTGTTTCGCGATGTTGCCGGCTGGTGATTCACAGGGGCAAGTGTGACACCTCGCCGACTTCGTGAGGTGATCAGCCGGGAAGCCGCAGCAGGTGCGCGACGGTGCGGCCCACCTCGTGGGCGATGTCCATCGCCCTCACCGGACCGCCGGGGTTGGCCCGGTCCCCCGCGACTCCGTGCACCAGCGCACCGAGTGCGCCGGCACGCAACGGGTCGAGTCCGGCCGCCAGCAGTGCCCCGCACACCCCGGCCAGCACATCTCCGCTGCCGGCTGTCGCCAGCCAGGCCGGTCCGTCGGCCTGGGTGTGGATCGGCTGCCCGGTGGCGGTCGGCGGCACCACCGCGGTCACCGCACCTTTGACCAGGACCGTGCACTCCAACCGGTCCGCCACCTCGCGCGCGACCACGGTGGGCGCGCGGTGTACGTCGTCCGCTGCCAACTCCCCACCGTCCGTCGCTCCTATGCCGAGCCGCTGCGCCAGCCGGAGCAACTCGCCCGCATGCGGGGTCAGCAACGTCGGCGCCGACCGGGGACGCTCCAACAGATCCAGGCCGCCTGCGTCGAGCAGCACCGGTAGGTCGGATGCCAGGGCATCCCGAGCGGCCGACAACTGCTCCGGGGAGGCGTCGTCGACGTCCATGCCGGATCCGATCGCCCACGCCTGCACACGGCCGACACCGAAGACGGCTTCGGGCGCCGCCTGCCGCAGCAGGTTCGTGGGTGCGTCAGGCCCGACGTACCGAACCATGCCCACGCCTGCGGTGACGGCCGCGGTGACCGACATCAGTGCCGCACCGGTGTAGTGCTCGCCGCCGGTGATGACGCCGAGCACACCCCGGGAGTATTTGTCGTCCCCGGGCGCGGGCACCGGCCAGGAGCCCGCGACATCGGTGTGTGAAAACCGTTGCACCGCAGGCATGTCCGGATCGGGCACGCCGATGTCGAGCACGGTGAGCAGGCCGATCGCCTGCTCCGTCGCCGGCATCAGGTGCACCGGTTTGGCCAGGCTGAAGGTCACCGTCTCGTCCGCGAAGATCGCGTCGCTGCGTATGTCGCCCGCCGGGTCGAGACCGGAGGGCAGGTCGACCGCCAGGACCAGCGCGTCCTCCGGGATCAGATCCGGCACGTCGCTCAGGTGCGGCGGCAGCCCGGGCCGGCCGCCGATCCCCAGGATCCCGTCGATCACCAGCTCGGCGGACGCGAGCGCCTCGCGAACGTCCGCCGGCGAGACTCCGGAGCGCCATTCGAGGACGTCGACGCCGGCCCCCTGCGCCGCGGCCAGCGCGGCCTCGTGCGCGCGAGAGCCGACCAGGACCGCGGTGACGTCCGCGTCCTCGGCGAGCCGGGCGGCGGCATACAGGGCATCACCGCCGTTGTCCCCGCTGCCGGCGAGCACCACGACCCGTTCGGCGTCCTCCTCCGCCATCCGCGCGGCCGCGACGTCGGCCAGGCCGCTCGCAGCACGCTGCATCAGCTCCCCGTCGGCAAGAGTCCGTCGGACCGCGTCCTCGGCGGCACGAACGGCCGCCACGTCATACGCCGTGATCATGGTCCGACGATAGGGCCTCCGGCCCGCAACGCCGCGGCGGTCACTGAGGGTCCGGACCGCGAACGCCCTCCAACATCAGCTCGACGTAGCGGCGCCAGTCGTCGGCGCCGGTCATGTTCGCCATCGCGCCACGGGAGATCAGGACGAAGTCCTGGGCGCTGAAGTCCGCACGGAGCCAGCCGGCATCGACCGCGCGCTGCACGACGCGCTCGATGATCTCGCCGAAGTCGGTCTTCTCGCTCGCGATCTGGACCCAGCTCGGTTCTTCCGGGCCGAGCAGGGCGAAGCGGAATCCCGCGTCGGCCTGCGCTGATTCCAGGTAGGTGTGCAGCAGTTCCTCGAACGCCGTCCCCGGCTCCTCCGAGTCGTCGGCCGCACGGGCCGACTCGGTCATCGCCTCGAAACGACGGCCGATGATCGCGGCGAGCAGGGCCTGCTTGTCCGCGAAGTGCCGGTAGACGGTGCCCACCCCCAGCCCGGCACGCTCGGCGATCTCGTCCATCTGCACGGCGTCGCCCCGCTCGGCGAAGAGCTCGCCGGCCGCGTCGAGGACCGACTCGCGGTTGCGTCGTGCGTCGGCACGCAGCGGACGTTCGGAAGCGCTCATGGTTGCTCCACTGTAGTTGACCGGTTCGGCCCTCCGACCTATATTCGGAACCTGAGTTCCGGTTCATCTTAGGAGATCGCATGATCGTCACCACCA
Organism: Flexivirga endophytica; assembly: GCF_014640635.1. Classification (GTDB taxonomy): domain Bacteria; phylum Actinomycetota; class Actinomycetes; order Actinomycetales; family Dermatophilaceae; genus Flexivirga; species Flexivirga endophytica. The sequence continues at coordinate 51,770 of NZ_BMHI01000008.1, read as the reverse complement.
CCCCTACCGGTCAGATCGGTCGCCGGCTGGTCGCTCGGTTGCTCGCCCAGGACGAGCAACTACGGGTCATCGTCCGCGACGCCGCACGGCTGGACGGCGCCATACGCGACCGTGTCCAGATCGTCGAGGGCAGCCACGACGATCCCGTCGTGCTGGACAAGGCACTCGCCGGTGCGGACGCATTGTTCTGGCTCGTTCCGCCGAACCCGACCGCACCGAGTGCGGCCGAGCACTACCTCGCGTTCGCGCGAGCCGGCGCCGCTGCCATCGCGCGCAACGGCACACCGCACGTGGTCGGCGTCACCAGCGCCGGCCACGACTTCGAGGGGTCGGCAGGCGTGCTGTCCGCCGCCTTCCGGATGGACTCCGAGCTGGCGGCGTCGGGAGCGCCATACCGGGCGTTGTCGCTGCCCTTCTACATGGAGAACCTGCTCGGCCAGCTCGACGCGATCCGTGACGAGGGAGCGTTCTACCTGACCTGCGCCGCCGATCAACCGCTGGCCTCCATCGCTACCCGCGACATCGCCGAGCACGCGGCCGACCTGCTCACCGACCGGTCCTGGACCGGTCAGGAGAACGTCCCGGTGTTCGGACCCGACCGGCTGACGCCCGACGAGATGGCAGCCGTCATCGGTGAAGAACTCGGTCGACCCGTCTCCTACCGCCGAATCACCATGGACGACTTCGCATCGATGCTCCGCTCGCGCGGAGCGAGCGACCAGGCGGTCCAGGACATGACGGAGATGTTCGCCGCACAGGACAACGGCATCTACGACGCGGACTGGGCTACCGCCAAGATCGCGGCGACCGACTTCCGGACCTGGTGCCGGGAGGTGCTGCGGCCGTCAGCTCTCGGCGACGACGACCGCTGAGGCGATCCCGGCGTCGTGTGAGATCGACAGGTGCATCGACCGTATGCCGAGCGCCTCGGCGCGCGCCGCAACCGAACCTGCCAGCTCCCACGAGGGCTTGCCGATCTCGTCCTTGACCACGACCGCGTCGGTCCAGTGCAGCCCGACCGGCGCGCCGAGCGCCTTGGCGAGGGCCTCTTTGGCGGCGAACCGGCCGGCGAGGGAGGTGGGAGGCAGGTCGCGTTCCTGCACGGCGAACAGTCGCTCCAGCAGCCGTGGTGTCGCGCCGAGCTTGGCGGTGAAGCGCTCCACGTCGACGACGTCGATGCCGACCCCGACGATCACGAGGTCTCGATACGCCAGGAGCGAGCAAGCTCGCGGGGGGCTACCCGACCAGCATGGTCGGTCATTCCACGGTCACCGACTTGGCCAGGTTGCGCGGCTGGTCGACGTCCAGGCCCTTGGCGTTGGCCAGCTCCATCGCGAAGACCTGCAGCGGCACCGCGGTCAGCAGCGGCTGCAGCATCGGTGACGTGCGGGGCACCCTGATCACCTCGTCGGCGAAGGGCTCGACCGCAGTGTCGCCGTCCTGTGCGATGACGATGGTGCGAGCTCCTCGGGCGCGGATCTCCTGGATGTTGGAGACGACCTTGCCGTGCAACCCGTGCGGGGTGTCCGGACCGGGCACCACGATGAAGACCGGCTGGCCGGGCTCGATCAGCGCGATCGGGCCGTGCTTCAGCTCGCCGGCGGCGAAACCCTCGGCGTGGATGTAGGCGAGTTCCTTCAGCTTCAGCGCGCCCTCGAGCGCGATCGGGTAGCCGACGTGGCGCCCCAGGAAGAGGACCGAGCGGGTGTCGGCCATGAAGTGCGCGATCTCGCGGACCCGGTCCAGGCGGTCCAGTACCTCGGCGATCCGGTCCGGGGTCTCGTGCAACTCGGTGAGGACCACTCGGGCGTCGTCGGCGTACGACTCGCCACGCAACTGGGCGAGGTAGAGACCGAGCAGGTAGCAGGCGGTGATCTGGGCCAGGAAGCCCTTGGTCGACGCGACCGCGATCTCGGGACCGGCGTGCGTGTAGAGGACGGCGTCGGACTCGCGCGGGATGGTCGCGCCGTGCGTATTGCAGATCGACACGGTCAACGCGCCCAGGTCATGCGCGTGCTTCACCGCCATCAGCGTGTCCATCGTCTCGCCGGACTGACTGATCGACACGACCAGCGTGCGCTCGTCGGCGATCGGGTCGCAGTAGCGGAACTCGTGGGCGAGCGCGACCTCTACGGGGATCCGCGTCCAGCGTTCGATCGCGTATTTCGCGACCATCCCGGCGTATGCCGCAGTGCCGCACGCCACGAAGGTGATCCGGTCGACGTTCCGCAACTGCTCCTCGGAGATGCGCAACTCGTCGAGCACCAGCGCGCCGGTCTCGTCGGTCCGGCCCAGCAGCGTGTCGGCGACAGCCTGGGGCTGCTCGTGGATCTCCTTCTCCATGAACCACTCGTGGCCGCCCTTCTCGGCGGCGGCAGCGTCCCAGTCGACGTGGAAGGTCTTGCCCTTGGCGGACTCACCGTCGAAGCCGATGACCTCGACGCGGTCAGGAGTGATGGTGACGATCTGGTCCTGCTCCAGCTCCATCGCCTCGCGGGTGTAGCCGATGAAGGCGGCGACATCGGAGCCGAGGAAGTTCTCGCCCTCGCCGAGACCGACCACGAGCGGACTGTTGCGCCGGGCGCCGACCACGACACCGGGCTGGTCGACGTGGACCGCGAGCAGGGTGAAGGCGCCCTCCAGCCGCGCGACGACCGCGCGCATCGCGGTGGTCAGGTCGCCGTCATACGCGCGGGCCAGCAGGTGTGCCACGACCTCCGTGTCCGTCTCGGAGGCGAACTCCACACCGGCTTCGAGCAGTTCGGTGCGCAGCGCGTGGAAGTTCTCGATGATGCCGTTGTGGATCAGCGCCAGCTTGCCGTCCGGGCCGCCCAGGTGCGGGTGCGCGTTGGCGTCGGTCGGACCACCGTGGGTCGCCCACCGGGTGTGCCCTATCGCGGTGCTCGAGGCCGCCAGCGGGTGCTGACCGATGTCGCTGATGAGGTTGGCGAGCTTGCCCGAGCGCTTGCGGCTCTCGATGGCGCCATCCGCGACCAGTGCTATCCCGGCCGAGTCATAACCGCGGTATTCGAGTCGGGCCAGGCCCTCCATCACCACGTCCTGCGCTCGAGAACTCACCTGCGAGCCGACATACCCGACGATTCCACACATGGCCGGCTCACTTCGCGCCGGAAGGACAGGTCGCGAGCTCCCTGTCGTTCCAACGCGTCGTGGAGCGGCTGCGCCCGTGCTCATTCAACTTCATGAGGGCAATTGAACCCGATGGACGCGCTGCGCCGTGGAGGCGCCCCGGCGCGAGGGCTTCGAACGCGCGACCAACGTTTCGTGGACAATGGCGGTCGTGTCTCGCAGCCGCATCCCTGTGCCGTCGCCCTATCTCGAGTTCGACCGTGCCGCCTGGGCCGGCCTGCGTGACTCCCACCCGATGAGCCTCACCGCCGAGGACGTGCGGCGACTGCGCAGCACCGGAGACCGGTTGGACCTGCCGGAGGTCGAGGACATCTACCTGCCGCTGTCCCGGCTGCTCAACATCTTCGTGGCCGCGACGGGTCGGCTGCACCGGGTCACCACCGACTTCCTCGGCGAGCGACCGGCACGCACACCGTTCGTGATCGGTATCGCGGGATCGGTCGCGGTCGGGAAGTCGACCACCGCACGCATCCTGCGTGAGCTGCTCGCCCGCTGGCCGGGCACGCCGCGTGTCGACCTGGTGACCACTGACGGTTTCCTCTTCCCCAACGCTGAGCTGGAACGCCGGAACCTGTTGCAGCGCAAAGGCTTTCCGGAGTCCTACGATCGCCGGAAGCTGATCCGCTTCCTTACCGAGGTCAAATCCGGAGCCAAACACGTGACGGCGCCGGTGTATTCGCACCTGAGCTACGACATCGTCCCGGACGAGCACATCACCCTGGAGCAGCCGGACGTGCTGATCGTGGAGGGCCTCAACGTGCTGCAGCCGTCAGCGCCCACCATCGACCAGCGCGGCACGCTGGCGGTCTCCGATTTCTTCGACTTCTCGGTTTTCGTCGACGCCCGCGAGGAGCACATCAAGCAGTGGTACGTCGAGCGCTTCCTGCGCTGGCGGCAGACCGCGTTCGCGGACCCGAACTCCTACTTCCACCGGTATGCCGCACTGACCGACGAGCAGGCCGTCGAACGCGCCGGGCAGATCTGGGAGACGACCAACGGCCCGAACCTCGAGCACAACGTCGCGCCCACCCGCAGCCGGGCGACCCTGGTGTTGCGCAAGGACGCCGACCACAACGTGACGCGGGTCCGGTTGCGGAAGATCTGAGCGACCGTCAGCGGGCGTCCGGTCGGGCCGGGTACTCCTCGCCGTCATACGGGAGTTCGTCGTCCTCGTCGTCATACGACTCGGCGTCGTCCTCCGCACCGAGCTCGTTGTCCTCGTCCGCTACGGCGAGTTCGGCGTCCTCGTCGTCCTCGTCGGAGAACATCCCCTCGACGTCGTCGACCGACATCGTGTCGGCATCGTCGTCCTCGGAGTCGTCGTACGGCGGCTCGACGCGACGGCTACGCACCCACAACAAGAGCCAGACGCCGGCGAAGACAGCCGCCACGACCAGTGCCAGCAGGACGCCGCCGAAGACCTGGTAGAGCATGTGCGAGACGCCGTTGGCCGGGACCGAGCCCTTCTCCTTGTTGTTGAAGGTCGGCGCCTCACTGTCGCCCCATTTCGCCCCGAGCCCACCGCCGACAGCGATCAGCACGACCGCGACGATCCAGTAGACCGCCACGAACCAGCGCTTGTGCAGGAGCATGTTGCCCAAAATAGCCCGTCGGTCGAGAGTGTCCGGGTCAGCCATCGGTCGGCGTTTCGCGTTGGGAGCCTCCGTGGGGCGGAGTCGGGGTCCCCACGAAGTGTCGGAGGAGCGGAGCGGGGGGAACTTCGTGGGTGACGAAGCGGGGGAGAAACTTCGTGGGGTGAACTAGTACCAGCCGGTGGCCTGGGAGTGGCCCCAAGCACCGCACGGCGAGCCGTAGGTCGCCTTGATGTAGCCGAGTCCCCAGCGGATCTGCGTCGCCGGGTTGGTGCGCCAGTCGGCGCCGGCACTGGCCATCTTGCTGCCGGGCAGCGACTGCGGGATGCCGTAGGCACCGGACGACGGGTTGGTGGCACTGGCGTTCCAGCCGGACTCGCGGTTCCAGAGGCTGACCAGGCAGCTCATCTGGCCCTGGTCCCAGCCGTAGGACGGCAACATCGAGGAGGCGTAGGCCTGCGGGCTGCCGCTGAACGTGGCGGCCGGCGGCCGCGAACTGCTCCGGGAGGAGCTGGGCGCCTGCTCGCGCTTGGCCGCGGCCGCCTTCTGCTCAGCGGCCTTCTTGGCGGCAGCCTTCTCCGCCGCTGCCTTCTCGGCAGCCGACTTCTTGGCGGCCGCAGCGCTGGACTCGGCAGCGGTGCGCAATTTGCTCGCGGCGCTCGCGCGCTTGGCCGCGGCCGAGCGCGACTTCGCGTCGGCGGCCCGGCGGGCGCTCACGGCCTGCAACGCGGCGGCTGCCTGGGCCTGACCGTCGGCGGCCACACCGGAGTTGGCGGCGCGCAGCGCCGTCGACGTGGTGGCCGGAGCACCCAGCACCAAGTGTGCCTGCGCCGTGCCGGCGACGGTGGCGTTGGCGCTCGCCGCCGTGGAATACGCCGCAGCTGCGACCGACACGGTCGAGATCGCTGCGGTTGCTGCAACGGCCGGTCGGCGTAGGGCGCCGATCCCGGTGTCGCGACGGGCGCGGTGACGTCCCACGGGACGAGACATGTGGCGGCAGCCTTTCGGGGGGAGACATGGCCAACGCGCCCGCAAACCGGCAGAGCAATGCGACAGCACCAGAGGGTCCTGTCGCATCACTCTGCCGCGCTCGCGACGGGCCGATCCAGGGGGATCAACCGGCTCGAACCCTCTCGGGTTGCGGGCCTTTCGAGCGCGTCCGCAGGTACGTTACGCGAAAGTATGACGTGGCGTTACCGAAACGAGATAACCGGGTCAAAACTTTTGCGGTCCGAGCCCGTCAGGAGTCCGATCCTTCCAGCAGATCGGTCACCAGGGCGGCGATCGGGCTGCGCTCGCTACGGTGCAGGGTCACGTGCCCGAAGAGCGGGTGGCCCTTGAGCTTCTCGATCACGGCGGCGACTCCGTCGTGCCGGCCGACCCGGAGGTTGTCGCGCTGGGCGACGTCGTGGGTGAGCACGATCCGGGAGTTCTGACCGATGCGGGACAGCACGGTCAGCAGCACCCCGCGCTCCAGCGACTGCGCCTCGTCGACCACGACGAAGGCGTCGTGCAACGACCGGCCGCGGATGTGGGTCAGCGGGAGCACCTCCAGCAGTCCGCGATCCATGACCTCCTCGGTCACCTCCCGTGAGACGACCGCGCCCAGGGTGTCGAAGACCGCTTGGGCCCACGGGCCCATCTTCTCGTTCTCGGTGCCGGGCAGGTAGCCCAGCTCCTGGCCACCGACGGCATACAACGGCCGGAAGACGATCACCTTGCTGTGCTGGCGGCGCTCCATCACGGCTTCCAGGCCGGCGCACAGCGCGAGCGCGGACTTACCGGTCCCCGCCCGACCGCCGAGACTGACGATGCCGACGTCGGGGTCGAGCAACAGGTCGAGTGCGATGCGCTGCTCAGCCGAACGGCCGTGCAGCCCGAACGCGTCGCGGTCACCGCGCACCAGCCGCACCGACTTGTCGGCCATCACCCGGCCGAGCGCACTGCTGCTGCCGGCGCCCAGCATGACCACGCCGGTGTTGGTCGGCAGGTCCGCCGCCTCCGGGATCTCGGCGCTGCCCTCGTCATACAAGGTGTCGAGCACCTCGGGCGGGACGTCCAGCTCGGTGGTGCCGGTCCATCCGGAGTCGACAGCGAGCTCGGCGCGGTATTCGTCCGCGTGCAGCCCGACCGCTGACGCCTTGACCCGCATCGGCATGTCCTTGCTGACGACGGTCACGTCGTTGCCCTCGTTGGCCAGGTTGCGGGCCACCGCCAGAATGCGAGTGTCGTTGTCCCCCAAGCGAAATCCGCTCGGCAGCGACTGCGGGTCGGTGTGGTTGAGCTCCACCCGCAAGGTGCCACCGTCCCCGATCGGGACGGCGGAGTCGAGCCTGCCGTGCGTCGCTCTCAGATCGTCCAGGGCACGCAGCGCACTGCGGGCGAAGTAGCCCAGCTCAGGGTGGTGACGCTTCGCTTCGAGCTCAGTCACGACCACCACCGGAAGCACGACCTCGTGCTCGGCGAAACGGGTCATCGCCCGTGGATCGGACAACAGCACCGACGTGTCGAGCACATAGGTGCGTATGCCGCTGGCGGACTTGACGGTGGACGTCGAAGGGGAGGGCTGGGAGCTGGTAGCCATGACGATCTCCTCCAGTCACGCGGCATGTCTCGCCGTGTGACCTACTCTCGGACCAAGTGCCGGGACCGGGCCCATGAGGGCCGGTGCCGGCCCTTCGTCCGGAGCGAAGATCGCTCCATCTCGGGCCTCCCGAACGCAGCACGGGGATCGCGTTGCGTCACCGTCGACATTACGACTGCTTCCCCCGATCACCAGGCGACACACCGCATGACACGCGAGCCACCCGCCGAGTGTTCACCGGCAGGTCGGCTGCTCGTCGACCGGTTGGTCACACTGGCCCCAACAGCACCAAAAATCACAGGCGCCGTCCCCGCTCGAGTGTCCGTTGCCGGGCGAATCCGGTTGCTGGTGCTCGCCGGTGCCCGCTTGGATGGCGGGCATGACCACGCCCGTGCTGCCTCCGCCCCTGCGACCCGGCGATCGCATTGCGATCCTGTCGCCGAGCTGGGCCGCGCCGGCGCACTTCCCCGCCATACACGAGCAGGCGCTGGAGCGGCTGCGCAGCGAGTTCGGGCTGGAGCCGGTGGAATTCCCGACCACTCGGCGCGACAGCTCACCGGCCGAGCGCGCAGCCGATGTGAATGCCGCGTTCGCCGACCCGAGCATCAAGGCGATCATGTCGACCATCGGCGGCGACGACCAGATCACCGTCCTGAAACACTTGGACGCGGACATCATCCGGACGAACCCGAAGCGGTTCCTGGCCTACAGCGACAACACCAACCTGCTCAATTACCTGTGGTACCAAGGCATTGCGGGCGTGTATGGCGGGTCGACGCAGGTGCACCTCGGGCCGGTGCCGGACGCCGCGCACCTGGAGTCACTGCGCGTCGCGCTCTTCGGCGGCGATGTCCGGCTGACGCCACCCGCACGCACCCGGGACTTCGGCATCCGGTGGGACGACCCGCGCGCGCTCACCGACGCCGCGCCGGACCTGCCCGCCGAGCCGTGGACCTGGAGCGGGCCACCGCGCTCCGTCACCGGGCCGACCTGGGGTGGGTGCCTGGAGATCGTCGAGTGGACGCTCGCGGTGGACCGGTGGATGCGCCCGGTCGAGGACTACGCCGGTGCCATACTCCTGCTCGAGCCGCACGAGGAGCTCCCGACGCCGGCGCAGAACTACCGGCTGCTGCGCAATCTCGGCGAGCGCGGCCTTCTGGGCGTCGCGTCAGCGCTGCTCTGGGGCCGTCCCCCGGTCAGCGACCACGAGCACCCTGCGACCGAGCAACAGGCGTCCCAGCTGCGGTCCGAGCACCGCGACTCCGTGCTGCGCGCGATCTCCGAGTACAACCCGGAGCTGGTTGTCGCGCTCGACGTCGACTTCGGCCACACCAGCCCGCAGCTGCTCCTGCCGTATGGCGGCAACGTCACTATCGACCGCGAATCACAAACCATCACAGCCCATTTCGGCTGAGCCCTCCCCATGCCGAGTGGCCCAACCGGGCAGCGTGTGAGTGGGCGGTCCTACTTGCCGAGGCGGCGGTCGCGCACGGCATACGCACGCAACGCACGCAGGAAGTCGACCTTGCGGAAGTCTGGCCAGTAGGCCTCGCAGAAGTAGAACTCCGAGTGTGCGCTCTGCCAGAGCAGGAACCCACCGAGCCGCTGCTCCCCCGACGTCCGGATCACCAGATCGGGATCCGGTTGGCCCTTGGTGTAGAGGTGCTCCGCGATGTGCTCGACGTCGAGCGTCTCGGCGAGCTGCTCGATCGAGGTGCCACGCGCCGCGTGCTCCTGCAACATGGCGCGGACCGCATCGGCGATCTCCCGGCGGCCGCCATACCCGACGGCGATGTTGACGATCATGCCGTCGACGGCGGCGGTGCTGTCGGCGGACTCCTTCAGCACCTGGGCGGTGGTGTCCGGGAGCAGGTCCAGTGCGCCCACCGGGTGCAGCCGCCAGCGTTGCTCGGCGGCAAGGCCTTCGACCGCTCCTTCGATGATGCCGAGCAACGGCTTCAACTCCGCCGGCGAGCGGTTGAGGTTGTCGGTCGAGAGCAGCCACAGCGTGACGACCTCGACGCCTGCTTCCTCGCACCAGTCGAGCAGCGGTTTGATGTTGTCGGCGCCGGCGCGGTGACCATCAGCGGTCTGCGCACCGCGCGCCTTCGCCCAGCGGCGATTGCCGTCCAGCATCACGCCGACGTGTCGCGGGAGGTTCTCCTCGGGGAGAGACTTGCGCACGTGTCGCTCATACGCGAGATAGAGCAGATCGCTCATGCGCATCGGCCGTCCCCCACCTTCCTGTCATCGGGCGTTGCAGACACCCAGCGTATGCCGCGACGCACGCGTCGTGGACCGTGAGTGGGAACTGCACTCAGAAAAGACCCCTACCCTGGACTCATGACCGAGTCGACCGCCCGCGGACTGCAGCAGGACGCTATTGAGTTGGTGCGCGCAGTCAAGCCCAAGCTGCGTGGCTGGTTGCACGCCGGCATGACGCCGTTGGCGGTCGCCGCAGGCATCGTGCTGGTCTGCCTGGCCCCCAGCGACCGCGGTCGCATCGGCGCCGCGGTGTTCGCGCTGACCGCGGTGCTGCTGTTCGGCACCTCGGCGGCCTACCACCGCGGCACCTGGTCACCGCGGGTGGATCGCACGCTCAAGCGGATGGATCACTCCAACATCTTCCTCATCATCGCGGGCACCTACACGCCCTTCGCGCTGATGCTGCTGCACGGCAACCAGGCCCTCAGCCTGCTCCTGCTGGTCTGGGGTGGCGCCGGCCTCGGGGTGCTGTTCCGGGTGTTCTGGGTCGGCGCACCGCGCTGGCTCTACACGCCGATCTACGTCGCGCTCGGCTGGGTCGCGATCTTCTACTTCGGCCCGTTGATGCGCTCCGGCGGGCCGGCGATCATCACGTTGATCGCGGTCGGCGGGGGCCTCTACACGCTCGGCGCGATCGTCTACGGCACCAAACGCCCCAACCCGTCACCGCGGTGGTTCGGCTTCCACGAGATCTTCCACACCTTCACGGTCGTGGCGTTCGTCTCGCACTACATCGCCGCGTCCATGGCGATCTACGGGCACGCGTCGGCCTGACCATGCCGGCCGGCACATCGCCACGTCAGGTGTTGGTGTCGCCCTTGCCGGGGTCCGTGCGGTCGGCGGCCTTCTTCGACCGAGTCGGCTCGGCCTCCGTGGCGCGACGGGGCGCCGTCGGGATCCGTTGCCGCACCGGATGATCCTGCTCCTCCTGCCACTGCGACTTGCGCAGGTGGTTGTTCATGCTGCGGAACAGCAGCCAGCAGGCGATCGCCAGTCCGAAGAGCACCACGAAGCCCCAGAAGCCGGCGGTCACCGCCACACTCTCGTTGCCACCGTCACCCATGGTGCGCCTCCTGCGTCACTCGTTGTTTCACGTCGTCCACGACCGGTGCGCCGAGCGCTCCGGTGGCCGCCATCGCATCGGCTCGCGCCACGTCGGTCGGCAGACCGGCGAAGAGATCGTCCTCGTCGTCGGCGACCGGAACGAAGGAACGTGCCACGTCGAACTCCTCGGTCGGCCAGATCCGCGCCTGGTCGGCCGGGGACAGCGCGAAGAAACTGCCGTCGGGGTCGATCTGGGTCGCGTGCGCCAGTAGCGCCTGCTCGCGCACCGGGAAGTACTTCGAGCACTCGACGCGGGTGGTGACCCGGCCCTCGGGGCGGTCCTCGCGGTGCTTGAGCCACTCGGCGTATGGCGACTCGCGCCCCTCCTCCACCAGCGCCTCGTGGAAGGCCACCATCTTCGCCTTGGAGAAGCCGCGGTCGTAGTAGAGCTTCAACGGTTGCCACGGTGCTCCGGCGTGCGGGAACGCCTCCGCGTCGCCGGCTGCTTCGAACGCCGCGACCGTCACATCGTGGGTCATGATGTGGTCCGGGTGGGGATAGCCACCGTTCTCGTCATACGTCGTGATGACGTGTGGCCGGAACTCGCGGATCGCCCGGACCAGTGCCTCGGTGGTGATCTCCAGCGGCTCCAGCGCGAAGCAGCCTTCCGGCAATGGAGGAAGCGGATCGCCTTCTGGCAGACCGGAATCCACGAAACCCAACCAGGTCTGCTCGACACCCAGGATCTCGCGAGCCTTGGCCATCTCGGCCCGCCGGACCTGGGGCAGGTCACGCGCGATGTCGGCGTTGCCCTTCAGCCGCGGATTGAGTATGTCGCCACGCTCGCCACCCGTGCAGGTCACCACCATCACGGGGTGTCCTTCGTCGACGTAGCGGGCCATCGTGGCGGACCCTTTGCTGGACTCGTCGTCAGGGTGGGCGTGAACTGCCATCAGGCGCAGGGCCTCAGTCACGTGCTGCACTCCTTGAAGTTGATTCTGAATAAACACGTGAGGTTTGTGGTGCGGTGGCGTTGCCGGGAGCTTGCGACTCGCAACGCCTGCGCACGATAAACCTCCTTGCCACAATGCTCAGGAGACGGTCAGCTGCCGGTAGCGCTCGGGGGCGACCGTGGACCGTCGATCTTCGAGACCTATTCTCTCACTTCATGGCCGTCCCCCGAATTCCACCCGAGCAACGCGCGTGGTGGATCATCGGCACCATCGGAGTGCTCATCATGACGGCCGGCGCGGTCTGGTGGGGCATCTCCGCGACCAGCGGCGTGAGCTGGGACAACGGCCCCTTCACCGTGGTCAACGACCGGAGCGTCAAAGTGACGTTCTACGTCACCAATCAGGACGACAAGCCGGTGCGTTGCCGCCTCGAGGCGCAGGACATCAAGCACGACCGGGTCGGCGTACGCACGGTGGACCTGCCCGCCAGCCACTTCCGGACGACGGAATACACCCGGGTGATCCCGACCGTTGACACGGCCGTGACCGGTTTCGTCGATCACTGCGAATACCGCTGAGCAGAGGGTCCGTCCCTTCCCGCAACCGATTCGAACCGCACCGTTCTCGGTGCTATGGTTGGCCGTTATACCCAAGGTCTGGGACCAGCATCCGAGCCACGCGCCGGAGCGGCCCGGACCTCATTGTTTGACCACCGGTTCGACAGGTCCATCGACCTAAGGAGATGTCATGAGCACCGCTGACGCATCGGCCAGTTACCTGACCCAGGAGGCGTACGACCGCCTGAAGGCTGAGCTTGACCGTCTCTCCGGCGAGGGCCGCTCCGACATCGCGGCCAAGATCGAGGAAGCCCGCGAAGAGGGCGACCTGAAGGAGAACGGCGGCTACCACGCGGCCAAGGAGGAGCAGGGCAAGATGGAGGCCCGCATCCGCCAGCTCGAGGAGTTGCTCCGCAATGCGGTCGTCGGCCAGTCCTCCGCCACCGAAGGCACCGTGAGCCCCGGCATGGTCGTCACCGTCGAGATGTTCGGTGACAAGGAGAAATTCCTGCTCGGCAGCCGCGAGATCGCCGGTGACGCCCAGCTGGACGTCTATAGCGAGAAGTCCCCGCTGGGCGACGCCATCAACGGCGCGAAGGTCGGCGACAGCGTGTCCTACGAGGCGCCCAACGGCAAGACCATCGACGTCAAGGTTCTGGAGGCGACTGCCTACACCGGCTAGTCCCGCCGTACGACGCAAAGGACGCCTCGCAGCGATCGCTGCGAGGCGTCCTTCGTTGCTCCCCCGAGTCCGTTCTGGTCAATTTCCGACCTGCTGCAGTGCTACTTCGCGACGGCCTTCTTGTATGCCGAGGTCGCGAATGGCAGGAAGATCCCGAGCAGCGCGACCGACCAGATGAGCGTGTAGAGGTTGGGGTGCTGCAACGCCCACGTGTATGCCGTCTGCTTGTCGATCTGCGCGTGGGTCTGCCCCGGCGCCTGCATCGAGTAGAGGTTGCCAAAGTTTTCCCGGGCGGACTGGGTGATCGTCGAGACGGGGTTCCACCCGGCGATGGTCTTCAGCACCGACGGCATGTTCTGGGACGGCACGAAGGTGTTGGCGATGAAGGTCACCGGGAAGATCACCATGAAGGACGCGTTGTTGACGACCTCCGGTGACCGCACCCGCATGCCGATGTAGGCGAACACCCATGACAACGCGTAGGCGAAGAACAGCATCAGCACGTAGGCCCACAATGCCTTGACCGGCCCACCATGGACCCGCCAACCGATGACCAGCCCGGTGACCGACATGACCACCAGCACGACGATGTTGTTGACCACGTCGGTCAGCGTGCGGCCGAAGAGCACCGCGCTGGGATGCATCGGCAGGGTGCGGAACCTGTCTATCACGCCCTTCTGCATGTCCTCGGCCATCATGTAGCCGGTGATGGTCGCGCCGAAGATGATCGTCTGGGTGAAGATGCCGGCCATCATGAACTCTCGGTAACCGGCCTGCACCGAGGCACCGGAGCCGGCCAACGATCCGAAGACGTAGCCGAAGAGCAGCACGAACATGATCGGCTGCAACGTGGTGAAGATCAGCAGGTCGGGGACTCGCCGGATCTTGATGAGGTTGCGCTTGGCGACGGTCAGCCCGTCTCCGATCAGGCTCCCGGTGCGTGCCTCCCGGGGCGCACCGGTGGATGATGCCACCGGCGTCTCGGTCACACTGGTGGAGCTGCTGGGCGTCGTCATGCGGACTCACCGACCAACTCGAGCTCGGTGTCCGTCTCGGCCTTGTGACCGGTCAGGCTGAGGAAGGCGTCGTCGAGCGTGGGGCGGCGGATCCCGATGTCCTGCACCGTGATCGACTGATCGTCGAAGGCGCGCACCGCCTGCAGCAACGACTGGGTGCCACCGCTGACGGGGACGATCAGCCGCCGGGTGTGCTCGTCGGTCTCGGTCGCTCCGGCACCGACCGTGCGCATGATCTCCGCAGCCTCGGACAGCCGAGCAGCGTCGGCGACCGTCACCTCGAGCCGCTCGCCACCCACCTGCGCCTTGAGCTCGTCGGCGGTGCCCTCAGCGATGATCTGCCCGTGGTCGATCACCACGATGTTGTCGGCCAGCCGGTCGGCCTCCTCGAGGTATTGCGTCGTGAGCAGGACCGAGGTGCCGTGCCCGACCAGGTTGTTGATGACGTCCCACATGTCGCCGCGGCCCCGCGGGTCCAGGCCGGTGGTCGGCTCGTCCAGGAAGATCACCGGCGGCCGAGCGACCAGGGCACCGGCCAGATCGAGCCGTCGCCGCATGCCCCCGGAGTAGGTCTTGGCCGGCCGCCCCGCGGCGTCCTCGAGGCGGAACTGGCCGAGCAGCTCAGCGGCCCGGGACTTCGCCTCCTTGCCCGACAGGTGATAGAGCCGGCCGATCATCTCGAGATTTTCGCGGCCGGTGAGGTATTCATCCACGGCCGCGTATTGGCCGGACACCCCGATCTGCCGCCGGACCGCCTGCGGGTCGCGCAGCACATCGGCGCCCGCCACCGTCGCCGTCCCGGCATCGGGCCGGATCAACGTCGTCAGCATGCGCACCGTGGTCGTCTTGCCGGCGCCGTTGGGGCCGAGCACTCCGAGCACACTGCCTTCAGGCACTCGCAGGCTCACGCCGTCAACGGCCTTCACGTCCTTGTAGTGCTTGACCAGCCCCTCGGCTGTGACCGCGTCGGTCATGTCGTCTCCCTTGTCCCGACTGCCGTTCAACCGTCTCACGGACCTCTGACATCCGGCCTGTCATTTTTCGCGACATATCGTGAGTTCGAGATGACGATATATCGCGTTTGGGGTGGGAGTCAACGGGGTTTGTATGTCGCGTGCTTCTCATACCTCGACACCGGGGAGACTCCGGCACGCCGGAGCCGACGTACCCGTACCGGACCCGACACCGGGGAGACTCCGGCACGCCGGAGCCGACGTACCCGTACCGGACCCGACACCGGGGAGACTCCGGCACGCCGGACGGCAAGCGGACGCCCGGCGAGACGACGACCACGACTGAAGGGGCTGCGCCGCGAACTTGTTCGCGGCGCAGCCCCTTCAGTCGTGCGAGGAGTCGAGTCGAATGGGCACGACGAGCCAGAGGACCCGACTCAGCCGTCGAGGGCCTGCGCGAGGTCGGCGATCAGGTCGTCCGGGTCCTCCAGGCCGACCGACAACCGGATGAGGTCCGCCGGGACCTCGAGCTCGGTGCCGGCGACGCTGGCGTGCGTCATCCGGCCCGGGTGCTCGATGAGGGACTCGACGCCGCCGAGCGACTCCCCCAGCGTCCAGATCTTCGTGCGGCCGATCGCGTCGACCGCGTGCTGCTCGCCGCCTTCCAGCTGGAAGCTGACCATGCCGCCGAAGCGGCGCATCTGCTTCGCGGCGATGTCGTGGCCGGGGTGGCTGTCCAGCCCCGGGTAGTAGATGTGCGTGACGTCCTTGCGCCCGCGCAGGTAGTCGACGACCTTCTCCGCGTTGTCGCAGTGCCGCTCCATACGGACCGCGAGCGTCTTCAGGCCGCGCAGCACCAGCCACGAGTCGAAGGGCCCGGCGATCGCGCCCATGGAGTTCTGGTGGAAACCGACGCGCTCTGCCGCGTCGGCGAACTCGGGGACGCCGATGTCCTCGGCGACGACTACTGCGCCCCCGACGACGTCGCTGTGCCCGCCGGAGTACTTCGTGGTCGAGTGCACGACGATGTCGGCACCGAGGCTGAGCGGCTGCTGCAGGTATGCCGACGCGAACGTGTTGTCCACGACGAGCAACGCCCCAGCCTCGTGGGCGATCTGCGCGATCGCGGCGATGTCGGCGATGCCGAGCAACGGGTTGGTGGGCGTCTCCAGCCAGACCAGTTTGGTGACGCCCGGACGAATCTCACCGCGTATGGCGTCCGCCTGCGACACCTTCGCCAGGCTGTAGTCGACGCCCCAGACCTTCTGCACCTTGTCGACCAGTCGGAACGTGCCGCCATACGCATCGGTGGGAATGATCATGTGCTCGCCGGGTCGCAGGATCGCGCGCATGATGCAGTCCTCGGCGGCCAGGCCGGACGAGAACGCGAATCCCTTTGCGCCGCCTTCCAATGCAGCGATGCACTCTTCGAGCGCCGAACGAGTCGGGTTGCCCGAGCGGGAGTATTCGTAACCGTCCCGCAGCCCGCCGACGCCGTCCTGTTTGTAGGTCGACGTCTGGTAGATCGCGGGCACGACCGCTCCGGTGCGAGGGTCGGGCTCCTGCCCTGCGTGGATGGCGCGTGTGGAGAAGCCGGGTTGCTCAGTGGTCATGGTCCAACATTACGGTCACGCCGATCTGGCATCGTGGCGGCCATGAGTGATGTCGACTTCCGCGGGCTCGGTGCCCATCCGCACGACGGCGGGACCAGGTTCGGCGTGTGGGCTCCGCACGCCGAGTCCGTGACCGTGGTCGGCGACTTCAACGACTGGAACGACTCGGCCAGTCCGCTCACCCGTGACGGCGACGTCTGGAGCGCGGACGTCGCCGGAGCGGCGCCGGGGCACGAATACAAGTTCGCGATCAGCAATGGCGGCACCGTGTCCCGACGGATCGACCCCTACGCACGCCAGTGCACCAATTCGGTGGGCAACGGCATCATCTACGACGACAGCACCTTCGACTGGGACGACGATGACTTCCGGTGCCCACCGATGAATGAACTCGTCATCTACGAGACGCACGTCGGATCATTCGTCACCGATGGCGAGAGCGTCGGCCGGCTCGACCAGGCTGCAGCGAAGCTCGGTTACCTGAAATCGTTGGGCATCAACGCGATCCAACTGATGCCACTGATGGAGTTCGCCGGTGACTACTCGTGGGGTTACAACCCGGCCCACGTGTTCGCGGTCGAGTCCGCGTATGGCGGGCCGGACGCGCTCAAGCGACTCGTCAAGTCCGCTCACGAGCACGGGATCGCCGTGATCGTCGACGTGGTCTACAACCATTTCGGCCCGTCCGACCTCGACATGTGGCAGTTCGACGGATGGAGCGAGAACGACAAGGGCGGCATCTACTTCTTCCAGGACTGGCGGTCGACGACACCATGGGGTGACACACGCCCGGACTACGGCCGTCAGGAGGTGCGTCAGTTCATCGCGGACAATGCGCGAATGTGGTTGGCCAGCTACCACGCGGACGGGTTGCGGTGGGACATGACGCCATACATCCGCAGTGTCGACGCGACGGTGGAGAACATCCCCGAAGGGCGCGTGATGTGCCGCGAGGTCAACGACGAGATCCGCCGGGACTTCCCCGACTGCGTGTCGATCGCCGAGGACCTGCACGGAGACCCGACGGTGACCTCGACCGCCGACGGCGGCGCCGGCTTCCACTCGCAGTGGGACAACCACTTCGTCCACCCGATCCGGGACGCGATCATTCCCGCCGACGACGGGTCACGCTCGATGGCGTCGGTCGCCGAGGCAATCACTTACTCGTATGGCGACGCGTTCGCGCGAGTCATCTACACGGAGTCGCACGACGAGGTGGCCAACGGCCAGGCCCGCGTGCCCCAGGAGGCCGACCCGGACGACCCCGGCAGCGCGCGGGCTCAGAAGGCGTCCACCTTGGGCGCGGCGTTGACCCTCACCTCGCCGGGCATCCCCATGCTCTTCATGGGCCAGGAGTTCCTTCAGGACGAATGGTTCCGGGACAACGTGCCGCTCGACTGGTCCGCCCTGGGCGACTTCCACGGCATCGCGGTGCTCCACCAGGACCTGATCCGGCTCCGCCGCAACGGGGACGACACGACGCGCGGCCTGTCCGGCCAGCACGTCGCGCCGCTCGACGTCGACGAGGCCGCCAAGGTGATCGCCTACCACCGCTGGATGGACGGCGGGCCTGGCGACGACGTCACGGTCGTGGTCAATGCGAGTGGGGCCACGCACGAGAACGTCGGCGTGCGGTTCCCATCCGTCGGGCGTTGGAAACTGGTCCTCAACACCGACGCCACCGTCTACAGCAGCAGCTTCACCGGCACCTGGGTCGGTGATGCCGACGCGCAGGACCACAACGGGGTGCCGATGGCCCGGGTGACGCTGCCGCCATACACCGCGCTCATCTTCGCCCGCACCGAGTAGGCCTACGGGGCCTAGAGAGCGGAGTTCAACTCGCGCCAGTCGATGCCGCGCGGTGCCCGCTCGACGATGGTCTGCACCAGACCGAGGCGCGAGGCGCGCAAGGTCTTGTCATCCGCCATCAGCATGACGTCGTCGAAGAATGTCGCCAGGGGCGCGACGAGCGGCAGAGCGTCCGGGATCCATTGCGGCAGAGCGTCGTTCGCGTGGTCGGGCAGCTCGTCGACATACACAACGAGCGCCTGCTCCGGCTCGGAGGCCAACAGTGCGCGGTCGTATGACGCAGGCGTGCCCTCCGGCACGATCCGGGTGATGCGCTGGACCGCCTCGACGAGCGCTGGGAAGCGGTCGTCCTGGCGCGCCGTCTCGATGTCCGTGAGTGCCTGGGATGCGACGCCGGGCGCTGCGGCCAGGGGCGTGACGGTGGCCACCAGGCCCACCGGCACGCCCTCGTCGCGCAGTTGCTGGGCGAACCGACCGACGATGAATTCCTTTGCTGCAGCGATGGATTCGTCCGAGA
This sequence comes from Flexivirga endophytica, assembly GCF_014640635.1. Classification (GTDB taxonomy): domain Bacteria; phylum Actinomycetota; class Actinomycetes; order Actinomycetales; family Dermatophilaceae; genus Flexivirga; species Flexivirga endophytica. The sequence continues at coordinate 33,035 of NZ_BMHI01000008.1, read as the reverse complement.
CCTCGATGCCTTGCTGACGCAGTCGCGCTGCGGCCGCAGCCAGACCGGCGTCGACAGTGACGGCGCCGAGCTCGGAGTGTCCGCGCAGGATGGACACCAACCCGAGTGCCGCGCGACGCAGCGCGAAGGGGTCCGACGAGCCGGACGGCTTGGCACCGATCGCGAACATCGCGGTCAGCAGGTCGAAGCGGTCGGCGAGGGCCAGCACGGCTCCGGGCACCGACTCCGGCAATGCGTCGCCGGTCGAGCGCGGCAACTCCATCTCCCACAGCGCCTGGGCGACCTGCGTGGTCTCCCCCGCCTTCGTCGCATACTCGCGCGCCATGAAACCGGCCAGCGAGGACAGCTCGATCACCATCTGGCTGGACAGGTCGAACTTCGCGAGCTGTCCCGCCCGCTCCAGCGCCTGCGCGTCCGAGCCGGAAAGCTCCAGCTGCGAGGCGATCTCGCGGGCCACGTCGTGGATGCGGTCAGCGCGGTCGGCCATCGAACCGAGGCGGTTCTCGAAGGTCAGTTTCCCGATGCCGGTGCGCAGGTCGGCCACCGGCCGCTTCAGGTCGGCGTCGTAGAAGAAGGCCGCATCCTCGTAGCGAGCGCGCAGCACCGTCTCGTTGCCGAGCTTGACGAGTTCGTCGTCGCATTCGCCGTTGGCGACCGTGACGAAGTAGGGCAGCAAAGCGCCGTCGGCGCCGCGCACCGGCAAGTAGCGCTGGTGCTTGCGCATCACCGTCGTCAGGATCTGCTCGGGCAGCTCGAGATGCTTCTCGCCATACGTTCCGAGTATGGCGTGCGGCTCCTCGACGAGGTTGGTGATCTCGTCGACGAGCGCCGACTCACCCTCGAAATCGATTGTTCCGCCGACAGATTCGGCGAGGGCGCGTGACTGGTCGATGACCTGCTGCCGACGCTGCACCGGGTCGATGACCAATCCGTGTGTCTCCAGCACGTTGCGCAGTTGGTCAGCCGCCTCGACCCGGACCAGCGGTGTCGCATCGGTGCGCTGCACGTAGGTGGTGCGGCCGGCGGACAGCTCGGAGGCGTGCACCGGGACCACGGTCGCGCCCCAGAGCGCAACGATCCAGCGGACCGGACGGCTGTAGGACAGCTGCGGGTCCTCCCACCGCATGTTCTTGTCGGCGCGCAGTGCCTCGACAATCTCGGCGATGATCCCGCCGGCGACCGTGAGCACGTCACGTCCGGTCTCGGTGATCCTGACCGCGACGTGCTCGACGCCGTCGAATTCAGCGCGGATCAGCTCACTCGGATCCACCTTCTGACCGCGCGCGAAGCCTTGTGCGGCCTTGGTCGGCTCGCCCTTGTCGTCATACGCCGCAACGACTTTCGGGCCCTTGCGCAGGCTCTCGGCATCCGGCTCGTGCGCGGAGAGCGCTGCCACCGTCGCGACGATGCGTCGCGGTGTGCCGACGACGTCGATCGCGCCATGGGTGAGCCGGGTCGCGTCCAGGCGCTCAGTGAGCGAGGTGCGGACGAAGTCGATCGCCTGGTCGACGACGTGCGGCGGCAACTCCTCGACGCCGATCTCGACGGCCAGCGTCTGGTCGTCGGTCGGCAGCGTCGTGAGGTCGACGTCCTCCGGGTCGTCGGCGGGGTGGCGTACCGCGGAACCGGTCAGCACCTTGGCCGCCTCGGTCTTCAGGAGCGGGAAGTCGAGCTCCTCACGGCGCTCGACCCACAGCTTCGAGACATCACGCGCCAGGCCACGCATGGTCGAGAACGCCTTGGCGCGTTCGGTGGTCGAGATAGCGCCGCGGGCGTCGAGGACGTTGAACGCGTGCGACGACTTCAGCACGTAGTTGTATGCCGGGACCGGCAACCGCTGCTCGATCATCCGCGTCGCCTCGGCGACGTAGCGGTCGAAGAACTCCTGGTTGACCGCGACGTCGGCGTCGTCCAGGTAGTAGCGCGACATCTCGTACTCCTGCTGGCCGAAGGCCTCGCCATACATGATGCCGGGGGCGTACTGCATGTCCTTGAAGTGCGAAACCCCTTGCTGCGCCATCATGATGCGCTCGATGCCGTAGGTGAGCTCGACGGGGATCGGGTCGAGGTTCTGGCCGCCCACCTGCTGGAAGTAGGTGAACTGGGTGATCTCCATGCCGTCCAGCCAGACCTCCCAGCCCAGGCCCCAGGCGCCGATCGCCGGCTGCGCCCAGTTGTCCTCGACGAAGCGGATGTCGTGTGCGTGGATGTCGATGTCGAGGGCCTCGAGCGACTCGAGGTAGAGCTCCTGCGGGTTGCCCGGCTCCGGCTTGAGGATGACCTGGAACTGCGTGTGCGTCTGCAAGCGGTTGGGGTTCTCGCCATACCGGCTGTCATCGGGGCGTACCGACGGCTCGACGTAGGCGACCCGCCACGGCTCCGGCCCGAGCACCCGCATCAAGGTGGCGGGGTTCATGGTTCCCGCCCCGACCTCGGTGTTGTTGGGCTGCACGATCATGCAGCCGCGGTCGGTCCAGAACTTCTGGAGGCGGATGAGGGCGTCTTGCACGGTCAGCACCGGGACAGGCTACCGAGAGGCTGCGTATTCGCTCACGTCGCGTCCACGGCCCAGCCGCATCGGGAGCTTCCCCGGATCCGCTGGACGCGGGGCCGGCCACTCTTTACTCTTCCTTTACCCGGCGGGCAACGCCGTCACACCACTTCTCGCCGAAAGACCTCTCGCCATGCGTCGCCTTGCCTCCCTCCTCGTCGTCACCGCGGTCTCCACCGGTATGGCGGTGCCCCTCGCCGCGCCCGCCCACGCAGCGACCACGCTGAAGTTCGCCCGCTTCTACGCCGACCAGCCGGGCTCGGACACGCCATACACGACGACCCGCCTGAACCGCGAGTACATCCAGGTCAAGAACGTCACCCGCAAGACGATCAGCCTGTCCGGCTACCTGATCCACGACCGGAAGAACTACCACGTCTACCGCTTCCCGACGACCTTCCGGCTCGGCGCGGGCAAGACGGTGACCGTGCACACCGGCAAGGGCCGCAACACCTCGGCGAACCTCTACTGGGGCATGCGGTCGATGGTGTGGAACAACACGCTCGACACGGCATACCTGATGAAGGGCCGCACCAAGGTCGCCACCTGCACCTACAAGCAGACCGCGACGCAGAAACGGCTGAAGACCGGCTACAAGAACTGCTGATCCGGGAAGGCTTCCGCCCACCTTTTCGTTGTGCTGGGCATGAGCTTCCTCTTCGGCCGCAAGACCACGATGGTGTCCCCCGACGAAGCACTCCCCGGTCGCCAGGCGCAGCTGCCCGGCATACCCGAGAAGCACGAAGTGCTCGGCACGCCGATGCAGGGTCCGTGGCCCGACGGCACGCAATTGCTGTATGTCGCCATGGGTTGTTTCTGGGGTACCGAGCGCATCTTCTGGCAGCAGCCCGGCGTCGTCGCGACCGCCGCGGGTTACATGGGCGGCTACACGCCGAACCCGACCTACGAGGAGACGTGCACCGGTCGCACCGGGCACACCGAGGCTGTGCTGATCGCGTACGACCCGGCGAAGACGTCACCGGAGTTGCTGCTGAAGGCGTTCTGGGAGAACCACGACTCGACCACCGCCAACCAGCAGGGCAATGACGTCGGCACGCAATACCGCTCGGCGATCTACTGGACCGCTCCGGAGCAGGAGCAGGCCGCGATCGCCACGCGCGACGCCTTCCAAAAGGTGTTGCACGACAACGGTTTCGGCGAGATCAGCACCGAGATCCGCCCGGCGGCCGACGCGGGGCCGTTCTTCTATGCCGAGGACTACCACCAGCAGTACCTGCACAAGAACCCGGCGGGCTATTGCAATCACGGCCCGAACGGCATGACCTGCCCGGTGGGCCTGGTGCGCCAGGACCAGCTGCCGAGCCAGCAGTCGGTGCTGCCACCGCAGTGATCTCGTAGCACTCGCCTGTGCTCCGACCGAGTCGTAGGCGCAGTACGACTTCTGCCGAGATCAGCGGAAATCGGGCAACCGATCACGGCTGCGGTCGTCCTCCCCCATGTGTCCCACCGCCGGCCCTCAGGGCAGCGCTGTCGTTCAGCCCGGCAGGGGGCGGAGCTTGAAGAGGAGGATGCCGAGGTACTTGTTCAGAACAGCCTGCTTGTGTGGGTACCGCCGACGGGCGTCCTCGGACAGCTGGGGCTCAACCGCAGCCTCGATCCACAACCCGGCCGCGCTGAAGACATTGAGCAGATCCGACATCGTGTAGGGCCGCTTCGTGAGCGTGACCTGATCGTTCCAGCCGTTGTGACGGTAGGAGAACGAGTCGGTGGAGAAGTACTCCTCACCCAGCGAGGTGCCGTTCTGCTCGGCACGTTCGATCGCATATCGGATCGGCTGAGTCCGGGTCAGCACGATGAATCCGTTGTCGGCCAACATCATTCGTGCGGTGCGCAATGCGGCAACCGGGTCCTTCGCATATCCGAACGACTGCAGGAACATGATCCGGTCGAACCGCCGGCCACCAAGGCCGGGCACCGCGGCCAGGTCGGACAGGTCGCCCTGGATGAGTTGCGTGCCGGGTGGCGGTGCATCGACGAAGTTGCCACTGATATCGACTCCCACCGAAGCGGCTGCGCCGTCGCGCACCAGCTCCGCGACCTTGGCTCCATTGCCGCAGCCGGCATCAAGCACGGACAGTCCGTTGACATCACCCAGCAGCTCACGCTGCGCCGGCCACTCGACGAGCCGATCCAGCGAGTCTTCCCGGGATCGTGCCTGTTCGTAGTCCGAAGCAAGCTGCTCCCACGGTCGACTGGCATCGCCGGCGCCGTGGGAGTTCGATGTCACGTGAGAATCGTCGGGCACCACACAACACAAGCTAGCGGCTCGGCGTCAGCCCGCCGCGAGATGCTTGGCCAGGTATGGCGCCGTGGCGCTTCCCTTCGCACGGGCGACCTTCTCGGGCGTGCCCGTCGCGATCACTCGACCACCCTGGTCACCACCGCCCGGCCCGAGATCGATCACCCAGTCCGCGCTGGCGATCGTGTCGAGGTCGTGCTCGACCAGCACGACGGTGTTGCCGGCGTCCACCAGCCGGTGCAGTTGGCGAACCAGCAGCGCGATGTCGGCAGGATGCAACCCTGAGGTGGGCTCGTCGAGCAGGTAGAGCGCGTGCCCGCGGCGGGCTCGTTGCAACTCGGTCGCCAGCTTGATCCGCTGCGCCTCGCCACCGCTGAGCTCGGTCGCCGGCTGCCCAAGGCGCAGGTAGCCCAGGCCGACCTCGCGCAGCGTGGTCAGGCTGCGCGAGGCGGCCGGTACGTCGCTCAGGAACTCCGCAGCCTCGTCCACGGACAGGGACAGCACGTCCGCGATGGTCTTGCCGCGGTAGTCGATCTCGAGTGTCTCCGCGTTGTAGCGCGCACCGTGGCAGGACGGGCAGGGCGCGTAGGTGCCGGGCAGGAAGAGCAGTTCCACCGAGACGAACCCCTCCCCCTGGCAGGTCTCGCAGCGGCCGTCGGCGACGTTGAAGGAGAAGCGACCCGCGCCATACCCGCGGCGACGAGCTTCCGGGGTGGCGGCATACAGCTTGCGCACGGCATCGAACAGCCCCGTGTAGGTGGCCAGGTTGGACCGTGGCGTGCGCCCGATCGGCCGCTGGTCCACGCGCACGAGCCGGTCGAAGGACTCGAGGCCGGTGGCGTCGTCGACATCGACCTCGAAGTCGCTGTCCTCCGCGTCGTCGGGCGCCTGGCCGAGGTGGCGGCGCACCAGCTCGGCGAGCACCTGCGTGACCAGCGTGGACTTGCCCGACCCGGAGACCCCGGTCACGGCCGTCAGCACGCACAGCGGGATCTCGACAGAAAGGTCCTGCAGATTGTGGCGGGTGACTCCGTGCAGATGCAGCCGACCGTGAGGTTGGCGCTGGGGGCGGACGAGGGGTTCGGCACGACCGAAGAGGTGGTCCCCGGTGATCGACCCCGCAACCTGCTCGAGGCCAGCGACCGGCCCGGAGTAGAGCACCTCGCCACCGCCCTCGCCGGCGCCCGGGCCGATGTCAATGATCCAGTCGGCTCGGCGCACCACGTCGAGATCGTGCTCGACCACGAACAGCGAATTGCCGGACGACTTCAGGGTGTCCAGCACGTCCAGCAGCGGCTCGGCGTCAGCAGGGTGCAGCCCCGCGGACGGCTCGTCGAGCACGTAGACCACTCCGAAGAGGCCCGAGCGCAACTGGGTCGCGATGCGCAGCCGCTGCGCCTCGCCCGGCGAGAGTGTGGTGGAGCTGCGCCCCGGCGAGAGATAGCCCAGCCCGAGGTCGAGCAGCACCTGGACCCGCGCGACGAGGTCGGCGCAGATGCGCACCGCGACCTCGGTCGCCTCGCCCGATCCGGCCGATGACGTCGCTGCGCCGGCCTCTTCGAGCTCGGCCACCGGGCGCAGCAGGGTGACCAGATCGCTGAACGACAGCGCGTTGAGCTGCCCGATGTTCAGCCCGCGGAAGGTGACCGCCAGTGAGTCCGCCTGCAGCCCCGTGCCGCCACAGGCCGAGCAGGACACGCTCTGGACGAAGCGCATCACCTTGTCGCGCATCATCTGGCTCTGGGAGTTGGCCAGCACATGGTGGACGTGTGTGCGGGCACTGCGGAACAAGCCGTAGTAGCCGTGGTCGACACGACCCGGTTCGGGCTCGATCATCACCTTCGGCTGCTCCTCGGTGAAGAGCAGCCACTGCTGATCCTTCGCCCGCAATTTGCTCCAGGGGGTGTCCAGATCGATGCCCAGCCCGGACACGATGCTCCGCAGATTGGCGCCCTGCCAGGCACCCGGCCAGGCGGCGATCGCTCCTTCCCGAATCGTCAGCGATTGGTCCGGCACCATCAGTTCCTCGCTGACGTCGTGCTCCTCACCCAGCCCGTGGCAGCGCGGGCAGGCTCCTGCGGCTGTGTTCGGGGAGAACGCCTCGGCGGCCAGCCGCGACGCGCCCTCGGGGTAGGTGCCGGCGCGCGAGTAGAGCATCCGCAACAGGTTGGACAAGGTAGTCAGCGTGCCGACCGTCGAGCGCGAACTGGCGGCACCGCGGCGCTGCTGGAGCGCTACGGCAGGCGGCAACCCGGTGATCTCCTGCACGTGCGGGGCGCCCACCTGTTGCAACAGGCGGCGAGCGTATGGCGCCACCGACTCGAAGTAGCGGCGCTGCGCCTCGGCATAGAGGGTGCCGAAGGCCAGGGAGGATTTGCCCGAACCCGAGACGCCGGTGAAGGCGACCATCGCATCCCGCGGCAGGTCCACGTCGACGTTCTTCAGGTTGTGCTCGCTGGCGCCCCGAACACGGACGAAGTGGTCGCGCTGATCATCGGTCACTGCCCATGTGTATCTGCTGCCGTCGCCCAGCACAACGGGATCCCTTCCGGGTGCTCCTGGAACCGTTGCCAGTGGATTTTCGACCGCTCAGGTCGGCACGAATCACCGATCACCGCAATCAGGCAGTCGCCTCGTCGGTCCAGCGCAACACCCGCAGGGCACGAAGGGTGTTCCAGCGACTCGGCTTGCCGTCGCCGTCCTCGAGCTCGAAGTGAATCAACCCGGGATGGGTGTTCTCCTGCAGCCAACTGCCATCCGGCTGTCGCTTGGAGCGGACGTGCTCGACGGCGTCGGTCAGCCGCTGGTCGGGCGTGCCACCGACCGCGCGGAAGTAGTCGAGGCCGCGCAGCACGTCGTAGTGCCACTGCGTCGGGAACGAGAACTGCAACCAGTCCGCATCCGCGACCTCGCCGCTGCTCGCCCGCCGAAAGAGCTTGCGCTGCAACAGATATTGCTCGCCCAGTCGCCGCGCGTCCGCGACCTCGAGATCACCGCCGGATCGCTCGTAGTCGAGCAATCCCTCCAACACGCAGATCGTCGTGTGGAACGACGACCGCGTGGAGCCGTTCTCAGCCTCGCAGTTCCAGCCACCGTCGTCGAGTTGCTCGCCGAGCAGGCGCCGGACGACGCCGTCCACGTCCTGGCCGAAGTAGGCACCGACCGCGACGGTGCCGCCGTTGATGCACGGCTCGACCTCACCGTCGAAGAACGCCGACCCGTCATACTCCCAACGACAACCCTCACGAACGCCATCGACGGCAGTCACCACTCGCGAATCCTGAGGATCCACACCGAATTCGCGCAACAACCGCAGCGTCGGAAGCGTGGCAGTCCACGGTTGTCCCTCGGGGTCGCCGACCGGTCCGTCCGGCGGTCGCCAATCCTGGCTCGGGAAGCAGGCACCACCGGCCCACGCCCCCTCGACATACAGATCGAGCAGTCGCTTGCCCTGACCCGTCTGCGCGACCCGAGATCGCTCGACCGTCACCTCGTCCTCGGATGCGCCGGTCAGGTCGCGCAGCACCTGCCAACGGACCGACGGATCCCCCTCGAGGAGCCAACTCTCCAGGTCATTCATCTGTCTCACTCCTCCACGAATGATGCGACAAAACGCTAGACCCGACCTCTGACATTCGGCATCGGTCGCGCAACGCCCCTTGCCACGAGGTCCAAGATGGATCCATGACTGACGACATCCCAGTGCGCGACAACCTGGACCAGAGCCGCTACGAGGCCCGCATCGGCGGTCTGCTCGCAGGGTTCGCGGTCTACCGGCTCTCCGAGGGCCGGATCACCTTCGTGCACACCGAGGTCGACCCGAAGTTCGAGAGCAAGGGCGTGGGCTCGGCGATCGCGCGGTATGCGCTGGACGAGGTGCGCTCCACCGGCGAACGTTCCGTGGTGCCGGACTGCCCCTTCATCAAGGCCTGGATCGACCGGCACCCCGACTATCAGTCATTGGTCCGGCAGGACTGAGTGCAAGCCTCGGGTTGGCTCGTGGATCCACAAGAAGGTGAGGCAAACCCAACTGTGGGTAGGCAAACTTTGCTGGCCGCGGCAACCGTCGCCACCTACGCTGAGGCCCATGAAGATGAGCGCCGCACTTGAGAAGAAGTTCAACGCCCAGATCACCCTGGAGTTCGAGTCCTCGATGGTCTACCGTCAGCTCGCGATCGAGATGGAGGACCGAGACCTGCCGGGCATCGCCGCGTGGTTGCGACACCAGGCCGACGAGGAGATCGTCCACGCCAACAAGTTCATCGACCACCTCAGCGACCGCGCCAACCACCCGGTGATCGGTGCCATCGCCGCCCCCAAGGTCAGCGTCAAGTCCGTACTCGCCGTCTTCGAGGCCGCCCTCTCGCACGAGCAGAAGGTCTCCGCCTCGATCCGCGATCTCTACGCCGCGACGGAGAAGGCCGGCGATCTCGACTCCCGTCCGCTGCTGCTGTGGTTCCTGAGCGAGCAGGTCGAAGAGGAGTCGTCGGTCGACGAGATCGTCGGACGCGTCAAGCTGATCAACGACGACGGTCCCGGCCTGCTGCGCCTCGATGACGAGCTGGCCCAGCGCCCGGTGGCCACCACCGAGAACACCGCCGGCTGATAGACCGACGCACCCCGTGCGGGCCGGTCACCGATCTTCGGTGACCGGCCCGCACGCGTTCAGAATGCGCTCCAGGGTCTGCCGCCACGCCTGCGGCTGTTCCAGGTGCAGGTCATGACCGGCGCCGGCGATCACGGTGCACTCGACGTTCGCACGGCGGCGCATCCGCTCCACCTGCTCGGTCGGTATGGCGCTGCGCTCGGCCACCACCAGGTGCGTCGGGACGCTCACGGACTCCCACGCCCGCCACCGGGGCAAGACGTGCACCGCGCGCAGTGCCTCGACCAGCACGTCCGTGTCCCAGCACGGAACCAGGCCACCCGCGTCGAACTGCAGGCCGTCCGCCCACGCTTCACCGGCCGCCGGCGTCCCGTTGCTTCTTGCCTCGCCTCGGTCGGCACTCATGAAGAAGTCGGTGAAGGCATCCCGGTCCGGGAAGCGCGCCGGCCAACTGCGCAGCCACTGCTCAACCGGTGCCGTGGCAGCATCACCGCCACCACCGACTCCGGCTTCGACCATCACCAATTGCCTTACCAAGTGCGGGTTTTCGGCTGCCACGAGCATCGCCGTATGACCGCCCATCGATTGCCCGACGAGTGTCACCGGGCCGCCGCCGAGTCGATCGATCAACGCCACCACGTCCGCGACGTACGCCGCCCGGGTCACATCCTTCGGCACACGCGTCGAATGCCCGTGACCGCGCTGTTCCAGGGCCGCCACCCGATGGGTGTCGCTGAGCGCGCGTAGCGTGACCGACCATTCCTGGGCCGTGCCGGCCAGGCCGTGCAGCAGGACCACCGGGTGATCGCCGGCGCCGGCTTCGGCATACGCCAATTCGACCGGACCACGTGCCAGGGCGCGCCAGGCGGTAGATGCGATCACCCGACGATTATGGCCGTGGGGTGATTGCCGCCGACCACCGCATCGACGCTGCACCGCCGATTGACTTTATCGAACACACGTTCGATCATGGAACGCATGACAGCACCCACCGCGACCCGGGTTGCCGAGTTGCACGACCTGCTGCAGCGGCACGAGCAGACGCCCGCTGCTGACAGCGTGCCGGTGCACCCCGCCCTCACGGAGTTGTTCCCCCGGGGGCTGCGCGGCGGTGCGGTCTACGCGTTGCACGGCTCGATGAGCGCCGCGCTCGCCCTGCTCGCCGGGCCGTCGTTGGCCGGGTCGTGGTGCGGCGTCGTTGGGCTGCCCGATCTCGGCGTCGAGGCGGCCGCCGAGTGGGGTGTTCGGCTCGACCGGCTGGCGCTGGTCCCCCAGATCTCCCCCGCCGACTGGACCTCGGTGATCGCGTCCCTCGTCGAGGTCACCGCGCTGGTCGTCGCGACGCCTCCGGAGCACATCTCGCCTGGCGAGGTGTCCCGCCTGCTCGCCCGGCTGCGCACCAGCGGCAGCACGCTGGTCGTGCTCGGTGACTGGCCGCGTGCTGCCGCCGCGCTCACCGGCCGGATCGTGCGGTGGGCCGGCCTGCATGCCGGGCACGGCCACCTCTCCGGCGGCACCCTGCGGTTCGAGGTGACCGAGCGGCACCGCACCCGGCACGTCGATCTCGCCATACCGGTCCGGCCATGATCGGCACCCCACGAAGTTTCTCCTCCGCTACCCTGCACCCAACGAAGTTCTCCCCCGCTCCGCTCCTCCGATACTTCGTCGGGGCCCGCCTCCTCCGAATACTTCGCGGGGACCCCGCCCATCCTTCGGCAAACATGTGCTCGGAGACGGGACCATGATCACCAACTCACCCGTGCGCGTCATGCTCCTCTGGTGCCCGGGCTGGTCGGTGCTGGCGGCCCGGCTCACCCAGGGCATCTCCGCCGATCAGGCCATCGCCCTCACCGACCGCGGCTTCGTCGTGGCCTGCTCCGCCGCCGCCAAGCTCGAGGGCGTCACCGTCGGATTGCGCATCCGCCAGGCACAGCATCGGTGCCCGGAGCTGATCGTGCTGCCCCATGACGTCGTGGCCGAAGCACGCGCCTTCGAGCCGGTGCTGCAGGCGGTCGAGGAGAAGATCCCCGACGTGCACGTGGTCCGTCCGGGCATCGCCGCGGTGCGCGCACAGGGAGCCGGTCGTTTCTACGGTGGTGAGCACGCCGCCGCGAACGCCCTCCTCGCCCACCTGCACGACTTCACCGAGCACGAGTTGCGCCTGCCGGTCGATCTGCGGGTCGCCGTCGCCGACGGTCTCTTCACCGCCGAGCAGGCTGCTTACACCAGCTCCACCGTGACACCGCTGCACATCGTCCCCGCAGGAGGTTCCGCCGACTTCCTCGCCGGGCTGCCCGTTGCCGTCGCGTGCGACAAGAAGCTGGACAACCTCTTGCAACGCATGGGGATTCGCAAGCTCGGTGACCTGGTGCAGCTGCCGCGCGATCAGGTGCACGCCCGGTTCGGCGCTGCCGGCCTACGCGCACACCAGCTCGCCAGCGGCGAGGACGCACCGATCCTGAGTCCTCGCACGGTGCCACCGGAGCTGGGCATGCATGTCGTCTTCGACCCGGCCACCGACCGGGTCGAGCAGATCATCGCGCACTGCGAGCCGGCCGCCTCCGACTTCGCCCAGCTGCTCACCCGTTCGTCGTTGATCTGCACCGAGATCCGGGTCACCGTGCAACTCGAGCCCGACGCTCTCTTCGAGCGCCTCTGGCGTCATCCGTGGCAGTTCGGCAGCTCCGAGGTTCTGGACCGGATCCGTTGGCAGTTGGAGGATCTCGCGACCGAGGCGGCAACCGTCGATGACGACTCCTTGGGAGCTTCGGTGCTCTCCGTGCAGGTGTTGCCCGAGTCGATCGACAACGCCGAGCACCACGCGCAGGGTCTGTGGGGTGACCGGCCGGACGAGAAGGTCGAGCACGCCCTGACCACCCTGCAACACCGGCTCGGCCACGATGCCGTGCTGACCGGCACGGTGGCCGGTGGCCGGCTGCTGCACGAGCGGCGCGTCCTGCGGCCGTGGGGTGACGCCCTGCCGACCGTTCGCGAACGCCGCCTCGAGCAGCCCTGGCCAGGCGCCGTGCCCGGCCCCGCCCCGGCCACCGTCTTCAGCAGCGCCAGCCAGGTGCAGGTGCTCACCGATCTCGGCGAGCCGGTGACCGTCGACGACCGCGGCACGGTCAGCGGGCAACCCGCCTGGTTGCGGCTGCAGGAAGGCCATCGGCGCATCGAGCAGTGGGCTGGGCCGTGGCCGATCCAGCAACGCTGGTGGCGAAAAGGCAGGCACCTCAACCGTTTCCAACTGACCGACAATCAGCAGGCTGCGTGGCTGCTGCTCGCCGACGGCGACACCTGGTTCACCGAGGCTCGTTATGACTGACCTCGCTGGTCGAGTAGGCGGAGCGCTAGCGGAGCCGTATCGAGACCAAGAGCTCCCACGGAGTCGCCATGGGTTGGAGTAACCCCGCCATACCGTGGTCGCAGCTGGAGCAGGCGTTGTCCCGCGGCATACGGCCCGAGGAGCGCAGCGTGCGTGGCCAGCCTGCCGATGGAGGTGACGGACCGGTCTTCTCGCGCAAGCGGAAGCCCTTCCGACCATCGGAGCTGGAGACGCCGACCGGCCCGGTCGTCCCGTATGCCGAGCTGCACGCGCATTCCCACTACAGCTTCCTCGACGGTGCCGCGGCACCCGAGGATCTTGTCACCGAGGCCGCGCGTCAGCGGCTGCACGGCCTGGCCATCACCGACCACGACGGTCTCTACGGCATCGTACGTTTCGCCGAGGCAGCCGAGAGTTATGGATTGCGAACGGTTTTCGGCACCGAGCTGTCTCTCGGTCTCACCGCCCCGCAGAACGGCGTGCCCGACCCCGAGGGCAAGCACCTGCTGGTCCTTGCGCGCGGCGCCGAGGGTTACCGCCGGCTGGCCAGGGCGGTCACCGAGGGCCAACTCGCGGACACCGCCGAGAAGGGCAAGCCGCTCTACGACCTGCGTGCGCTGGCCGAGGAAGCAGCAGGCCAGTGGGTGGTCCTGACCGGGTGCCGCAAGGGCAGCGTGCCCAGTGCGCTCGCGCGACACGGCCACAATGCCGCTGTCGCGGAGTTGCGTTCACTGCAGGAGCTTTTCGGCAAGGAAAACGTCTTCGTCGAGTTGACCGATCATGGCGATCCGAACGACAGCGCCACCTGTGACCGACTCGCCGGCGTCGCGCACGAAGCGGGCGCACTCACCGTCGCGACCAACGCGGTGCATTACGCCGGCCCGGACCAATACCCGCTGGCAACGGCCCTGGCCGCAGTCCGATCCCGCCGCAGCCTGGAGGAGCTGGACAGCTGGCTGCCGGTGCACGGCGCGGCATACGTGCGCAGCGGGGCAGAGATGGCGCAACGCATGCGCCGTTTCCCAGGTGCTGTCGAGCGGACCGTCGAGCTCGCCGACGACCTGGCATTCAGCCTGCGGGCCGCTTCTCCGCGCCTCCCCCGGCAGGAGGTTCCGGCCGGTCACACTCCGATGAGCTGGCTGCGTGAGCTGACGATGCGAGGTGCGGCGGAACGCTATCCGAAGGACAACCACGCGGCATACGAGCGCATCGCGCGTGAGCTGAATGTCATTGAGAAGAAAGACTTCCCGGGCTATTTCCTGATCGTGCACGAGATCGTGCAGTTCGCTCGCTCGCGCGGCATCCTGTGCCAGGGGCGCGGGTCTGCTGCTGCATCGGCGGTTTGCTTCGTCCTCGGCATCACGGTGATCGACCCGATCTTCTACGAGTTGCCCTTCGAGCGGTTCCTGTCCGAGTTGCGCGAGGAAGCACCGGACATCGACGTCGACTTCGACTCTGGCCGGCGCGAGGAGGTCATCCAGCACGTCTACCAGCGCTACGGCCGGCGCAATGCCGCGCAGGTGGCCAACGTCGTCACCTACCGGCCGAAGAACGCCGTGCGTGACATGGCCAAGGCGCTCGGCGCGAGTCAGGGACAACAGGATGCGTGGTCCCGGCAGGTCGAGCGGTGGGGTGCGGAGATCTCCAGTGCGGACCACGACATACCGGCGCCGGTCATCGACCTGGCGAGGCAGGTGCTGAGCTATCCACGACACCTCGGCATCCACTCCGGCGGCATGGTACTCACCGACCGGCCGGTCAGCGAGGTGTGTCCGATCGAGCACGCGCGGATGACGGATCGCACTGTCCTGCAATGGGACAAGGATGACTGCGCGTGGATGGGGCTGGTGAAGTTCGACCTGCTCGGGCTCGGCATGCTGGCGGCCCTGCAGCACACGTTCGACCTGGTCGAGCGCCATACCGGCGAGCAGTGGCGCATCGAGACGCTGCCCCGCAACGAGCCCGGCGTCTACGACATGCTGTGCCGCGCCGACTCGATCGGCGTCTTCCAGGTCGAGAGCCGCGCGCAGATGGGCACACTCCCCCGACTGAAGCCGCGGTCGTTCTACGACCTGGCCGTCGAGATCGGGCTGATCCGCCCGGGGCCGATCCAAGGTGGCGCGGTGCACCCCTACATCCGGCGCCGCACCGGCAAGGAGGACGTCACCTACTCGCACCCGTTGCTGCAGCCGGTGCTGGAACGAACGCTGGGGGTGCCGCTCTTCCAGGAGCAGCTGATGCAGATGGCGATCGCAGTCGGCGACTGCAGTCCGGCCGACGCCGATCTGCTGCGCCGGGCGATGGGGTCCAAGCGCGGGGTCGAGCGCATCGACACCCTGCGCACCAAGCTGTATGACGGGATGGCCCGCAACGGCATACCGCCGGAGACCGCGGAGGAGATCTACAACAAGATCGAGGCCTTCGCCAATTTCGGTTTCGCCGAGTCGCACGCGCTGAGCTTCGCGGTGTTGGTCTACGCCAGCTCATGGCTCAAATTGCATTACCCCGCAGCGTTCTTGGCGGGTCTGCTGCGTTCTCAGCCGATGGGGTTCTACTCACCGCAGACGCTCACCGGCGATGCCCGACGGCACGGTGTCGAGGTGCTGTCGCCGGATCTGATGCGCTCCAGTGTGCACGCCGATCTCGAGCCGGACTCCCCCGACGCGGTCGACCGGCGTGGAGGCAGCGACGAATGCCTGCGCGACCACACCCAGGAAGAGATCGGCGAGTTCGACTCCGACACATCGCCGGATTGGCAGGAGCACCGCCGTGACTGGCACTACTCGGTGCGGCTCGGCCTGGCCGACATCACCGCATTGGGTGAGGCCGCCGCCGAACGCATCGTGCAAACACGCGACCTGTCCGGTCCGTTCAGCGATCTCGCCGACCTGGCCCGTCGCGCAGACCTGGACACCGAGCAGATGGAGGCGCTTTCGCTCTCCGGGGCACTCGACGCGCTGACCGGGTCACGCCGGGACGCGTTGTGGCGCTCGGCGGAGGCAGCATCGATCCGTGGTGACCAGTTGCCGGTCCGTGTCCCCTACCAGCCGCCGCTGCTGCCGGAGCTGTCCATCGGCGAGCTGCTGATGCACGACCTGCAGGCGACCGGCATCAGCCCCGGCGATCACCCGATCCGGCATGTCCGGGCGGACCTGGACGCGCGCGGGGTGCTGCCGATCGAGCAGCTGAAGGGTTTCCACACCGGGCGCCGGGTGCAGGTCGGCGGGGTGATCACGCACCGCCAGCGCCCGGCGACGGCCGGTGGGATCACCTTCGTCAACGTCGAGGACGAGACCGGCATCCTGAATGTCATTGTGTCCAAAGGGGTTTGGCACCGTTACCGGCGCATCGCACGTTCTTCGCCGGCGATGGTCGTGCGCGGGATCCTGGAGCGCTCCGAGGACGGCGTCACCAACCTGCTCGCGGACCGCCTGGAGCACCTCACGATCCATGTGCGGAGCATGTCCCGCGACTTCCAGTGAAACCCCATTTGCCGAGTGACGGCTTCTTCGCCGAGTGACGGTCAAATCTCGCCGTCCCTCACCGAAGAAGCCGTCACTCGCGGAGGACCTGGGCGAAGAAGACCCACTCCTTGCCTGGTCGGTCCGGCGCGTCGCGCACTTCGACGACCTTGAAACCGTGGCATCGCAGATCGTCCTCGATCTCCGCGCGCTCCCGAAAACGCAGTGTCGACACCGATCTCAGCGTCTCGTCAGGCAGCTTGAGCGTCGACTCGAACGTCACCAGCGGCAGCGCGACCTCAGTCACCGTCATCGAGTCCGTGCCGCGTCGCCCGTCGGGCAGGACCACTTCGGTCGGCGGAGTGGTCCAATGCTCCCAAGCACGCATCTCCGGCCGTCGGGTCTCGAAGACGAGCCAACCGCCGTCCCGCAACGCACCGTGTATGGCGCCCAGCGTCGCCGACCAATCCACGTCGTCCACGAAAACCTGCGCGACATTCCCAACCATCACGGCAAGATCCGCGCCATCGACCCGCCCGGTCAACGCCGTCGCGTCGCCCTTGAGCCAGGTGACTCTGTCCGCATACGGCTTGGCGCGTGCAACATCGACAGAGGCGACCGCGGGGTCGACTCCGATCACTTCCAGGTCACGTGCCGCCAATCGCACTGCGAGAGAACCAGTTCCGCAACCTACGTCGATGACCTTGCGAGCACCGAACTCGTCGATGATTGCCTCGTAGCCGTCGAGATCACTGCGGTCGTCATCGAAGAAGTCGTAGAGCACCGCGAGGCGAGGGTCGGCGAAGCCGGCATCAGGTGCGCGCATATCTCGAAGGTATGCTCGGTCGTCGCGCTACCGCACCCGGTTTTCCGCCGCAGTCACCGTCTGCTCCATGAGGACCGCGATCGTCATGGGACCGACGCCACCGGGCACCGGCGTGATGTATGACGCCCGCGCCGCTGCGCGCGAAAATTCAACATCGCCAACATTCCCCGGGTTATAGCCGGCATCCACTACGACGGCATCCGGCTTGATCCACTCGCCCCGGACGAGCTCCGGCCGACCGACGGCTGCGACCACGATGTCCGCCTCCGACACCTGTGCCGCCAGATCGGTCGTGTGGGAGTGGCAGAAGGTGACGGTGGCGTCCCGAGCGAGGAGCAGCAGCCCGACCGGCTTGCCGAGGATCGCGCTGCGTCCGACCACGCAAACGCGACGACCCGCGGTCGGCACGTCATACGCATCAAGCAGCCGAACGATGCCTTCTGGCGTGCAGGAATGAAAACCGTTGGCAGACAGTCCCATTGCCGCGAAACTGTGCATGGTGACGCCGTCGACGTCTTTCTTCGGCGCGATCGCCTCGAAGACGGCCAACTCGTCCACCTGCGCGGGCGCCGGGTGCTGCACGAGGATGCCGTCGACCGTGTCGTCCTCGGACAAGGCGCGCACTGCGGCAACGGCCTCGTCGGTGGTTGTCTCCGCCGAAAGCCGGACCCGCCGTGACTCCAGCCCGAGCTGTGCCGCGCGCCGTTGCTTCATTCGTACGTAGGTTTGGGATGCCGGGTCGTCACCGATCAGCACCGTGGCGAGACATACCGAACGCCCTTGCGCCGCAGCGAAATCCGCGGCCCGTTCGGCGGTCTCGGCGAAGCTTCGGCGGGCGACGGCTGTGCCGTCCAGCAACTGTGCAACGGACATCTGGGGACTCCTTGAATCGATCGGAGTCGCACCCAGGCGGGCGATACGACGAACTCACACTCCCCGGTGGTAACCCACCCTTCGCCAGTCGTGTGCCTTCAGTTTAGCCAAGCGCGTCGCTCAACCGTGCCGCGAAGTCCGCGCGCTCCGCGGCGTCGACGTAGCGCGCCGCGCGATGCCGTAGGTAGAGATCGTCCCCGTCATACCGGGGCAGCACGTGCAGGTGCAGGTGCCAGACATCCTGGTCACCGGCCGGCTCGTTGTGCTGGCGAGTCGAAACACCCTGACATCCATAGGTTTCCCGCATTCCGATGGCAACCTCGCGAGTCAGGTCCCACAGTGCGTGGCCGACGTCGGTCGGCAGCTCGTAGAGGTTCTCCACATGCTCATTCGGTATGACGAGTGCCCCGCCGGCGTTCTCCGGCCACCACTTCGGCGCGATCCGCGCGAAGACCAACTCGCGCTGCACGACCAGGTCCGACGCGGCGTTGCGGTCATTCCATTCGCCGCGCTGGAACGCGCAGAACGGGCAGCGATAGCCGACCGGTTCGTGCCGCCACCGTGAGGTCTCCATCGCGACCCGAAGCTACCAGCCCGCCCGCCGGATGACGGTGCAGGCGGCCATTGACGGCTGAAACGGCGGATGACGGTGCATCTGCGCCGTCAACGGCAGGTTCAGCCGTCAACGGCCGACCGGCGCGGGACCGGTCGTGTCGCCTGCACGCAACGTCACCGGCACGACCACGTCCGACACGTCCTCGCCGGCGAGCAGCGACCGCACGACCTCGCCGACGGCGCGCCCCTTGTCGATCGGGTGCTGGTCGATCGTGGTGAGGGTTCGCGGGAACCACGGCAGCGAGACACCGTCGTAACCGGTCACGGACAGGTCTTCGGGCACCCGCAGACCCCGGTCAATGGCTGCTTGGACGACACCGGCCGCCAGCAGGTCGCTCTGCGCGACGATCGCGGTCGGCGGGCGTTCAGCGTCCAGCAACAACCTGGCAGCGGCATACCCGGAGTCGAAGTCAGGCTCCTTCGCCTCGATGAGGGGCGCGTCCGCGAACACGTCACGCACGCCGATCGCCCGGTCACGGGTGTCCGGGAAGTGGCTCGCGCGCACCTGCGCGATTGTGCGGGCACCCGTCTCGCCACCCCAGCGCAACGGCATCATCACGTGCCCGACCCGGCGATGCCCGAGGTCCCGCACGAGCTGGGCGATGCTGCGGGACGCTCCGCGCTCGTCCGACGTCACCTGCACATCCGCACCCTTGGGAGCACCGGTGCCGACGACCGGAACGCCACGGGTGGTGAATTGCGTTGCCAGCACGTTGTTCTCGTCCCCGCAGAGCATGAAGACCGCCGCATCTGCTGCGACACGCGACACCTGTGGCCCGCTGTCGCCATACCCCTCCGCCGTGTCCGGCAGGAGCAGCAATCCGCACCCCATTTCGCCGACGACCTGTGACAGACCGTCGAGCACCGACACGACATACGGGTCCCGGAAGGCGTGCAGGATGCGTCGCTCGACGACGGCCGCGATCACACCGCTGCGGCCGTGGCGCAGCGACGACGCGGTCGGGTCCGGTCCGCCATAACCGAGTTGGGCGGCAGCGGCCACGACCCGCTCTGCCGTGTCGGACGCGACCGGCTTGTTGCCGCTGAAGACCAGGGACGCGGTCGACGTGGCGACCCCGGCGAGTTCGGCCACATCACGCAGGGTGACGCGGCCTGTTGGCCCGTTTCCCGCTTGACCTCCGACTGACATGTGGAGCAGACTATCGAATCGATTCGATCGAATCGATTCGACAACCTTTCAGCACCTCCGACAAGGAACGGCATGACGATGACCGAGCGGGCGACGGCACCCGTGGCGGACCACCCAGACGCCGAGCGGGTGCGCCGCGCGACACTGGCCGTGACGGTGATGTTCGCGCTCAACGGCGCGGCCTTCGCGACGTTCGCCGCCCGGCTGCCGGACGTGAAATCGCTGCTCGACCTCTCCCCCGCCGGACTCGGCCTCTTCCTGATCTCCGGCTCCATCGGCAGCGTGATCGGCCTGCCGATGTCCGGCTGGGTGGCCGGTCGCCTCGGCGCACGGATCGCGGTCCGTATGGCGACCCTGATCACCACCGCGGCATACATCGCCACGGGGGTGGCCGTCAGCACGCATCACCACTGGACGGCCGTGGGCTTCCTGATGATCGCCGGCTGGGGCATCGGCCTCTGGGACGTCGTGATGAACCTCGAGGGCGCGATTGTCGAACGTCGCCTGGGCCGCTCGATCATGCCGCGTTTTCACGCCATGTTCAGTGGTGGAACGGTGCTGGCCGCGCTCGTCGGCGCGGCCGTCACCGCCGCGCACGTCCCCGTCTGGCTGCACGTCGGGGTGGTGATGTGCGTCCTGGCCACAGTCGGCATGTGGGCCGCGCGCAACTTCGAGAGCGTGCCGCGTCTCGACGGGAAGCGATCCGATGACAAGGCGACCGATGACAAGGCGACCGATTCCGCTGCGCAGCAGAAGGTTTCGAGCCTCAGTGCCTGGCTCGACCCGCGGGTACTGCTCATCGGTGTCGTGACGCTCGTGGCGGCGTTCACCGAGGGGACCGCCAACGACTGGCTGTCGTTGGCATTCGTCGAGGGCCACCACGTGCCCAAGTGGGCCGGCGTCCTCGCCTTCGCCATCTTCCTGTCCTGTATGACGGCCGGGCGCCTCGTCGGCACCAAGCTGCTCGACACCTACGGTCGGGTGCTCGTCCTACGCGTGTGCTTCAGCCTGGCTGTGGTGGGCTGCCTTGTCGTCGTCTTCGGCCCGACCGCGCTGGCCTATCTCGGAATCATGGTCTGGGGCGTCGGGGTCTCCCTCGGATTCCCCGTCGGGATGAGCGCGGCAGCGGACGACCCGGCGCACGCCAACGCACGGATCTCGGTGATCAGCACGATCGCCTACACCGCGTTTCTCGCCGGGCCGCCGTTCCTCGGCCTGCTAGGGGAGCACGTCGGCGTGCTGCACGCGCTGCTCGCGGTCGGCGCCGCCGCGACCATCGCGCTCGCACTCGTGCCGGCAGTGCGCGAGCCGGAGACTCCCGCACCCGCGCCGGAGGATCGTTCGCCGGCGTGCGCCACGTCCGACCCGGCCGTCCTACCGCCCGGCTCCTTCCGCGATTGACGGCTCTCTCGCCGAGTGACGGCGAGATGGGACCGTCGTTCGGCGAAGAAGCCGTCATTCGGCATAGGTGGTGGCGTTCTGCCCTGAGCAGAAAAGGTATGGCGCGACGGGCCCCCCGGGCTAGCGTCGACACATGGGTGAAGTGCGACAACTCCGACAGCAGCGTCCGACCGTCGAGCCCCTGTGGCGGGAAGTGCTAGGCGCTCAACTACGCCGCGTCCGGCTGCACCGGCATCGCACGATCACCACGACCGCGGACCGCGCCGGCATCTCCGCGCAATACCTCTCGGAGGTGGAGCGGGGCCGCAAGGACCCGTCCTCGGAGATCGTCGCCGCGATCGCCGGCGCCCTCGACTCCTCCCTCGCCGAGATCACCGACCTGACCGTCCGGGAGTTGCGTCGCGAGTCGGCGCGCGCTCAGGCGGCGCAGGTCCTGGAGTTGCGCAGCACCGCCAACGCCCGGCGACCGGCACCCTCGTCGATGCAGGGACCGGTCGCGCTGGCCGCTTGAGCACCCCGAGAAGTTTCTCCCCGCTTCCCTGCACCCAACGAAGTTCTCCGCTCGTACCTCGCTCCGATACTTCGTCGGGGCCCGCAGCCTCCGAATACTTCTTGTGGCCCCCGCTTCCTCGCTCCGGTACTTCGCGACGAACCGGTCAGCTGCGGTAGGCCATCACCTCGTCGGCGAGTCCGTAGTCGACCGCCGCCTGCGGCGTGAAGATCTGGTCCCGATCGGTGTCCTTGCGCAGCACGTCCACCGGCTGACCGGTGTGGTGCGCCAGCACCTCCTCGGCCTCCGCGCGTAGCCGGATCACCTCGTCCGCCGCCAGGATGATGTCCGGTATGGCGCCACGACCGCTCCCGGACGGCTGATGCAACAACACCCGCGAGTGCGGCAGCACACTCCGCTTGCCCGGCGCACCGGCGGCGAGCAGGATCGCCGCGGTGGAGCAGGCCTGCCCCACGCACGTCGTCGCCACCGGGGAGCGCACGAACTGCATGGCGTCATACACCGCGAAGGTCGCGGTCAACGAGCCACCGGGCGAGTTGATGTAGAGGTTGATCTCCTGGTCCGGCGCCACCGACTCCAGGTGCAGGATCTGCGCGATCAGGGCGTTCGAGACACCGTCGTCGATCTCGGTGCCGAGGTAGACGATGCGTTCGGACAGCAGATGGCTGTAGACATCCATGACCCGGTCGCCACGCGGCGACGACGCGATGACGTTAGGAATGGTGTAGGAACTCATTTCTCCGAAACCCCCAGTCCGACAGGTGTTTTGCGCGGCTTGATGTGGTTCAGATCCGTGATGACGTGATCGACGAACCCGTAGTTGACGGCCTGCTCGGCGGTGTACCAGCGGTCCCGCAACGAGTCCTCGAAGACCCGCTCCAGCGGTTGCCCGGTCAGCTCGGCCGTGATACCGAGCACGGTGTCGCGCGTCTGCCGGAGATCGTCGGCCTGCAGCTCGATGTCGACCGCGGTCCCGCCGAAACCGGCGCTGCCCTGGTGCATCAGGATCTTGGAATGCGGCAATGCGTAGCGCTTATTCTTCTCGCCCGCCGTCAGCAGGAACTGCCCTGCGCTGCAGGCCAGTCCGAGCGCCAGGGTGGACACGTCGTTCGGAATCGCACGCATCACGTCCATGATCGCGAGCATCGCCGGCACCGAACCGCCCGGCGAGTTGATCCAGAAGCTGATGTCGGCACGCGGGTCGGCCGCGGACAGCAGATAGAGCTGGGAGATGAGCCGGGTGCCGATCTCGTCATCGAGTGCGGTGTCGAGCACGATCACCCGTTGATCGAGCAGCTGCTCGGCGACCTGCCTGCTGAGTGGGTGCGGTGGTTTGACTTCTTCATCGGACATGTTTCGAGCATGCGCGAAACCGACTACCAACAACCAGCTTTCGCTGCTGTGGGCAGCGAAGCGCGAACTTCGCCGCCGGGGCTCTACCATCGAGCCATGACGACGATCGCCGATCAGGTGCGCGCCGACCTCGCTCCCGATGGGGTCCTGCGGGCGGCCATCAACCTCGGCAATCCTGTGCTCGCGCAAGGCGATTCACAGCAACCGAACGGCGTGACCATCGACCTGGCCCGCGAGATCGCCAACCGCCTCGATTCCGAGGTGCGCTTCACCTGTTTCGACGCGGCGCGCAAGTCGTTCCAGGAGTTGGCCGAAGGTCCGGCGACCCTGGGTTTCCTCGCCGTGGAGCCGGCGCGTGCCGAGCAGGTCACGTTCACAGCGCCATACGTCCTCATCGACGGTGTGTATGCCGTGCCCGACGCCGCACCGCACCACGCGCCGGCGGACGTCGACGCCGCCGGCGTCCGGATCGGCGTGAAGGAGGGCTCGGCATACGACTTGTTCCTCTCCCGGACCCTCGAGCACGCGACGATCGTCCGCGGCGCCGACGGCACCACCACGTTCGCCGAACAGGACCTCGATGTCGCAGCCGGCATCCGTGAGCCGGTCACGGCGTACGTCGCCTCGCATCCCGGCCTGCGGGTCATCGACGAGCCCTTCATGCAGATCCGGCAAGCCGTCGCCACCAAGCCGACGGTCCGCGCCGAGACCACCGGGTGGCTCGACGCACTGCTCGACGAACTCCTCGCCAGCGGATTCGTGGCCGACGCGCTGCGCCGATCGGGCCAGTCCGAGAAGCTCGCGGCACCACGCACTCGCTAGGACGACGCCCGTAGATCCTGCACCAGCCGAGGTGTCCGCAGGCGACCGACCTCGGTCAGCCACCGCCGCGCGGGATACGCCAGTCGCACGACGAAGTAGTTGACGTATTCGGCCACACCGAACGCCCAGACCGCGAGTGCGAGCACGAGCACCGACGGGCTGCTCGGACCGGCCGCGACCACACCGACGAATCCGACAGCCAGCAGCACGCCGTCGACCGAACGGAAGCATCGATAGATCGACGCCATGCCATGCGGCATCCGACCACCGCCCAGCCAGGTGCGCGCGATCAGCCAGTAGACGCCCGCCTGGACCAGGATGACGACCAAGGGCACCAGCGCTGCCCAGCACGCGAATCGGTCCGCGTCGGAGTCCAGTCGCGGTCCGACTGCGGTGGCCGCAACACCGCAGAAGACAACGGCGGCGACAAGCTCGCCCAGCCCGAGGCTGAGATATCTCCGCCGCAATTGCCGAGTCCGCCCCGAAGTCATGGCCGCAGGCTAACCCGGGCCGGCTGAGGGCCGCGGTGCGCCACTCGCCGGTCGCCTCACTAGCCTGGACGGAGAACGGCTGCCCGGGCCGGATCCACGCCCCGGGACGACCCCGACCGGACGACCATTGGATGCATCGTGACCAACCGACTCGCCGACTCCCTGTCCCCGTACCTCCGCCAGCACGCGGACAACCCGGTCGACTGGCAGGAATGGGGTCCGGCCGCACTGCAGGAGGCCGCCGACCGTGACGTCCCGATCCTGTTGTCCGTCGGCTACGCCGCCTGCCACTGGTGCCACGTCATGGCCCACGAGTCGTTCGAGGACGCGCAGGTCGCAGCCGCGATCAATGCGTCCTTCGTCGCCATCAAGGTGGATCGTGAGGAACGACCCGACATCGACGCGGCATACATGACCGCGACCACCGCCATGACAGGCCAGGGCGGCTGGCCGATGACCTGCTTGCTCACTCCGGACGGCAAGCCCTTCTTCGCCGGCACCTACTTGCCGAAACCGCAATTCCTGCAATTGCTTTCGGCGGCCGCGCACGCCTGGGACAACCAGCGCGAGGAGGTGCTGACCTCCGGGAAGCACATTGCGACACAACTTGCGGAGGCGGCGACCAGAGGCACCGCGATCGCGATCACCGGCGATGTAACCGCAGCCGCGGTCACCACCTTGCGTCGCTCGTATGACGAGAGGCACGGCGGTTTCGGAGGTGCTCCGAAGTTTCCGCCTTCGATGGTGCTGGAGTTCCTCCTGCGCCATCACGCGCGCACCGGGGACCGCAATGCGCTCACGATGGCCGAGCACACCTGCGAGGCGATGGCGCGCGGCGGCATCTACGACCAGCTCGCCGGGGGCTTCGCCCGCTACGCCGTCGACGGCTCGTGGACCGTTCCGCACTTCGAGAAGATGCTCTACGACAACGCGCAACTGCTGCGGGTCTACGCACATCTGTGGCGCGTCGACCAGAGCCCACTGGCAGCCCGGATCGCTTCGGAGACAGCGCAATTCATCATTCGGGACCTCGGCACCACCGAAGGCTGCTTCGCCAGTGCACTCGACGCGGACACCGAGGGTGTCGAGGGCGCGACCTACGTCTGGTCCCCGGACGAGTTGCGCGAGGTGCTCGGCGCGGAGGACGGCTCGCGTGCCGCGGCGCTGCTGGAGGTGACGCCCGACGGCACGTTCGAGCGTGGCACGTCCACGCTGCAACTACTGCAGGACCCTGAGGACGAGACCTGGTGGGAGTCGGTCCGCGCCGCCCTGCTGGCCCGCCGCGCACGACGCCCGCAGCCCGCCCGGGACGACAAGGTCGTCACCTCCTGGAACGGCCTGGCGATCAGTGCCCTCGCCGAAGCCGCGATGATCCTGCGGGAGACCTCATGGTTGGACGCTGCTGTCACGGCGGCCGATTTCCTGCTCGACCGGCACGTCGTCGACGGCCGGCTGCGCCGGACCTCGTTGGCGGGCCGAGTAGGTGCGGCATACGGTGTCGCGGACGATTACGGCAACTTCGGCGCAGCGTTGCTGGTGCTGCACCAGGCGACCGGCGAGAGCCGCTACCTCGCCGCCGCGCAGGAGCTGTTGACAACAGCACAGGACCTGTTCGCCGACGAGTCCGGCGGGTTCCGTGACGCCGCAGCCGATGGTGAGCAGCTCTTCTTCACACCCCGCGGAGCCGGCGACAACGCCGAGCCGTCCGGCACCTCGAGTCTGGCCGAAGCCCTGCTCGCCCTCAGTGCCTTGACGGGCGGCACCACTGCTCGCGACCGCGCCGAGACAGGGCTCGCTGCCATGGGCGAAATCGTCTCGCAGGCACCGCGATTCGCCGGGTGGGGTCTCGCGGTCGCCGAGGCCGTGCTGGCTGGCCCGGCGCAGGTCGCCGTCGTGGGCGAGGACCGGGCCTCCCGCGGGCTTGCCCGCACCGCCTGGACGGCGCCCAGCGCCGGCACCGTGATCGTGCACGGCACGCCCGACTCGGGGTCCTCCCCGCTACTCGCCGATCGGTCCCTGGTCGGGGGCCGCGCGGCGGCATACGTCTGCCACGGGTTCGTCTGCCGGATGCCGGTCACCGAACGTGACGAGCTGCTCGCAGAGCTGGCCACCCGCTAGCTGCGGAGCAAGCGGGCACCGTTGTGCCAAAGGACGTTTCGCATCCAGTCGTCGCCGAGGTCGAGCCTGGCGAGCGCCGCGAGCTGGTGCGCGTAAGGATACGGGATGTTGGGGTAGTCGGAGCCGAGAACGACCCGGTCCCCCAGCGCGCCGAGCCGGGCCACGTAGGCGTCCGGCAACGGTGCGAAGCGTTCGGTGAAGTCGGTCGCGACCATCGTGGTGTCCAGCCGCACGTTGTCGTAGCGCTCCACCAGATCCGCGAATTCGTGATATTCCGGCATACCCGCGTGCGCGACCACCAGCGCGAGCTTCGGATGCTTGTGCAGCACCCGGGCTATTCGTTCCGAACCGGTGAACTCACCTGGCAACGGAGCAGATCCAGCATGTATGACGACAGGCACACCCGCTTCGGCGAGCTGCTCCCACGCACTGTCCAACTGGTCGTCGTCCGGCGCGAAGCGACCAACCTGCACGTGCATCTTGAAAAGTCGCGCACCCGAGGAGAGCGCCGCGGCGACATACTCGGCGACGTCCGGCTCGGGATAGAGCGTCCCGCAGTGCACACTGTCCGGCACCCGGCGCGCGAAGTCGGCATTCCACTCATTGAGCCAGCGCGCCATACCGGGCTTGTGCGGATAGGTCAGCGCCGGGATCGAGCGCACCCCGAACCCGCGCAACACCGCCAACCGAGTCGCCTCGTCGAAGCGATAGGTGATCGGCCACGCAGCGCCATAATTGGCAGTCGCCAGGTCGAAGTAGGCCCACACCTTCTGCAGCATCGGCTCCGGCAGGAAATGCACGTGGATGTCGGCGAGCCCAGGAATCCCCAATGACCGCAGGTAGTCCGGGATGTCACTGTCGGTAGCAGGCCCGGGCGTCGTCACGCCGAAACCTGTCCAGAAGTCCTCATGATGCAAACCTAACAACACGCCGACCGCGCTCCTGGAGTTGAATGACCTCATGACACAAGACCGCGAGGTACTCACCTGGGACCTGTTCGGCACTGCGAGCCGTGAGCTCGCCCAAGCGATCCACGACGACGGCTACCGCCCGGACCTGATCATCTCGATCGCCCGCGGTGGGCTCATCCCGGCAGGAGCCATCAGCTACGCGCTCGGGATGAAGAACGTCCACGTGCTCAATGTGGAGTTCTACACCGGCGTCGACGAGCGGCTGCCGATGCCGGTCATGCTCCCGCCTGTGCCACAGCCCGTCGATCTCTCCGGTGCAACGGTGCTGATCATCGACGACGTCGCCGACACCGGTGGCACGCTGGACCTGGTCCGCACGTTCTGCGAGGGCCACGTCAAGGAGACGCGGTCCGCGGTCATTTACGAGAAGTCCCGCTCGATCGTGAAGTGCGAATACGTCTGGAAGCGCACCGATCAGTGGATCGACTTCCCCTGGTCGAGCCAGCCGGAGATCAGCTGACACCGCGTCATCCGTCGCTCGGACGTCCGCCGAAGTCCCAGCGATGCACTTCGGCTTCGGTGCCGTCCCCGCCGAACAGCACCGCCGAAGCCACCCGCGGATCCTGGATCTGCACCAGTGCAGCAGCGCCGAGCGACCGACCACCGTCGTCCGAGAGCAGCGGACCACACGCGATCACCGACGTCTGATCGGAGGCGTGACCCACGCGCTGCCCGCCCAGACCGAGCACCAGGTAGCGATGGGCGTCCTCTCGTGGATTCGGGAACTGCCACATGGTCCGTCCCAGCAGGTTCTCCCACCGCCGTAGCAGCACGTCACGGAAAACGCCGGCCTGATAGTACGGCTCCTCGAAGGCGAATGCCCGGGCCTCCGCCGCGTTCGTCGTGCGCACCACATGGACACTGCCGGTCACGGCTCCGTCGGCGTTGAAGGTCGGCCCGCGTGCGATGAGCTGGCCGGCGAACCTGTCCATGTAGGACCAGTGCTCCTCACGGAGTTCATCGCGCAGCACGCCCGACCCGACCCGATCCCGGTGAAAACAAAAAAAGTTCACGACATACCTGCGTTCGGCCGTGTCGTCAGCGTGCTCCGTAGGCTGATGATGCTGTCTCGACGTCCCCACGCGGTCAGCGCCGTGAGCGCGAGCATGATCAGCGGGGCGACAACACTCTCACCTGTGCTCACCTGAACGACGCTCGCACAGATCGTCAGTGCGACGAACCCGGAGGCCGCCACGCCGGCCAGCACCGGGACGAACAGCGCGACGGCCCCAACGACCTCGAGGACTCCCAGCACGATGCGCGGCGGTGTGCTCCACCCCATGGCATCGAAAGTGCGCATGACCGATGGCGCCGCCTCGAACTTCTGGATTGCCGCGCCCAGGAAGCCCAGCGCCGTCACCAACTGCACGATCCACATCGCCCGATTCCTATACACCGTATAATTCATGTCGCGACTATACGGCGTACAGTTCCGTTTGTGAAGACCGACCGACCCGGCCGCCGAGCGCTCACACCCGCGTCGATCCTGACTGCGGGCATCTCCGTAGCCGATGCCGAAGGCCTCCCCGCCCTGTCGATGCGTCGACTCGCCAGGGAGCTCGGCGTCACCCCGATGGCGCTCTACTGGCACTTCGCGGATCGTGACGCACTGTTGGACGCGATGGCCGAGCAGATCACCTCCGATGCTCGCTTCAGCGACGATCCGGACGATGCGTGGGACAGCCGATACCGGGCGGTGCTGTCCACCCTCGTCGATCTGCTGCGGGCCCATTCGTGGATGGGGCGGTTGTTGATCGAGCGGCTCGTGCCGCTGCCGCACTACCTCTCTGCCCTCGAGATGCTGCTCGACAGCAGCCGGTCAGCCGGGATCGCCGTGCAGGACTCGGTGCTGCTCGCGCAGCAGGCGGTGCAGGACCTGGTGACGCTCGTGGAATACGAGCCCGTGGTGCCGGCGGATCCCGCCAAGCCCGCCGCCGAACTCACCGCGCTCCACGCCGCGCTGAACGACTTGGCCGAAAAGGACTTCCCGCGCGTTCGCGAAGCGGCGACTGCACTGACCATGCCGCTCGACGTCGATCGCTACTACCGGCTGGGGATCGACACGATCATCGCCGGACTACGCGCCGCAGCGGGCTGACAGTCACGCCTGTGGTCGAACGAACGGGAAGGCCAAGGTCGCCTTGATGCTCTGCCCCGTCAGCATCATCACGACGCGATCCACGCCGAGCCCCAGCCCGCCGGTCGGCGGCATCGCCAGCTCGAGCCCGGCGAGGAAGGCCTCGTCGAGTTGCATCGCCTCGACGTCGCCGCCCGCCGCGGCGAGCGACTGTTGGGTGAACCGTTGCCGTTGGTCGACCGGGTCGGTCAATTCGCTGTATGCCGTGCCGAGTTCGACGCCGAAGGCCACGAGGTCCCATTGCTCGGTGAGCTGCGGATCGTCCCGGTGCCGGCGCGCGAGCGGGGACACATCCACCGGGAAGTCGCAGTAGAACGTCGGGTATGTCGTCTGCTTCTCGACGAGAGCCTCGTAGAGCGCCATCACCAGCTGCCCGGTCGTCTGCTCCGCACGAACCTCGACGCCGGCGCTGCGGCACACCGCCGCCACCTCCACCCGGTCGGACGCGGACGTCACCGTCGCGCCGGTAGCCCTGGACACCGCGTCGTGCACGGTGATGACAGGCCAGGGTTGCGACAGATCGATCTCGTCATACCCGCCGGATCCGCCCGGCCGCAACGCGATCGGTTTACCGTGAACTGCGGTCGCGACCTTCAGCAAGAGCTCACGGGTGAGCTCGCGCATCATCACGTAGTCGCCGTAGGCGGCATACGCCTCCAATGAGGTGAACTCCGGGTTGTGGGTGGCGTCGGTGCCTTCGTTGCGGAAGTTGCGGCCGATCTCGAAGATGCGCTGCATGCCACCGACAGCCAGCCGCTTGAGGTAGAGCTCGGGAGCGATCCGCAGGTAGAGCTCCATGTTGTAGGCGTTGATGTGGGTGGCGAAGGGGCGCGCCGCCGCTCCCCCGTGCACGGGTTGCAACATCGGTGTCTCGACCTCGAGGAATCCTTGCTCCTGGAACGCTTCCCGCATTGCTCGCACAGCGGCGGAGCGCTGGACGAGCAGGGCACGGGCCCGGCTGTCCACGATGAGCTCGAGCGACCGGTTGCGCGCGCGGGTGTCTTCGCGCGGAACCACGCCGAAACCGGGCACCGGGCGAAGGCATTTCGCCGCCATCTGCCAGGTGTGCATCAGCACGGACACCTCTCCCGTGCGCGAGGTCGCCACCGGGCCGGTCACGCTGACCAGATCACCGAGGTCGACCGCCCGACGCCACAGGCAGCGTGCGTCGTCCGGCGAGTCGGCTGTGGTGACCATGATCTGGAGCGTCTCGTAGCCGTCCTCGACAACGGCGAAGCAGACACCGCCCAGATCACGCAGCGCGCGGACGCGGCCGGCGACCGACACGACGTGGTCGGTGACCTGGTCTGCCGGCAGGTGCGCGTACTGCCGGCGGACGTCATACGCACGGTCGGTGCGAGCGACGGTCGCCGGGTAGGCATTGACCCCGACCTCGTCGAGCATCTCCAGCTTGTCGCGTCGCACCCGCTGCTGCTCCGACAGGTGCACGGGAGGCGGGCCGGGCAGTCGCAGTGCACTCTCCTGCTCGCGCACGCGGTCGACGAACCAGGGCTCCGGCCGGGGCGGCTGCACGTCCGAGGGACGCGGCCCAGTCAGCACCCGCGGGCCGATCATCGGCACGAAGCCCTCAGCAATACCCATGGCCAGTCCGGCCCGCGGCACCGTCAGCGCCGGGTCGTAACAGAGCAACCGCGGCACCCAGGTGGGCTTGTACTTGTCGTTGGACCGGTAGAGGGTCTCGAGCTGGAAGAAGCGCGACGCGAACGACAACGCGGCATCGTTGAACCGGGTGATCGGCCCCGCTCCCACCTGGTCAGCGCTGCTGAACACCTCGCGGAACACTGCGAAGTTCAACGAGAGCCGTCGTATGCCGTGCTCGGGGGCCGCTTCGATCAGCTCCGATACCAGGTATTCGTTCAAGCCGTTCTCGGCGTCGCGGTCCCGGCGCATCAGGTCCAGCGACGCACCGCGCACGCCCCACGGCACGAAGGAGAGGAAGCCACGGATGGTGCCGCGCGCATCGTGCGCCGTGATGATCACGCACTGGCCGTCAGCGGGATCACCGAGCCGGTTCAACGCCATCGAGAAACCGCGTTCGGTCTCCTCCCCACGCCATTGCTCCGCGAGTTGCCCGATCCGCTCCAGTTCCTCGACCGACAACTCGGCGTGCCGGCGGACCTGCGTCGTGTAGCCGGCACGACGCAGTCGGGTCACCGCCTGCCGGACCGGACGCATCGACCGCCCGCGCAGCGAGAACGTCTCGACATCGATGATCGCCTCATCGCCCAGCGCAAAGGCCTTCAGTCCGGCCTCGACGTACTCGCGGGATCCGTGCTCGGAGCTGGAGAGCACCGCCGGGTAGAGACCGTGCTCACGGCATTGCTCGAGCCAGGCCTGGATGGCGGGCTGCCAGGACGTCGCACGGCCGATCGGGTCGGCACTCGCGACACTCACGCTGCCTTCGTTGCGATAGGTCACCGCGGCCTGACCGTCCGCGGAAAAGATGACGCTCTTGTCCCGTCTGGTCGCGAAGTAGCCGAGTGAGTCGTTCTCACCGTGCAACAACAACAGCCGGCGGATGGCGAGCTCCTCGTCCGCGGACTGGAACTGCCGCCCACGTCCCGACCGCACGAAGACCAGACTGGCCAGCAGCAGTGCGACCGTCGACATGATGCCGGCCAGCCCATAGACCCAGGTGTGCCCCACATGACCGTGCAGGCCCGGGGTCGAGGTGTCGGACGTGATGCCGAAGGTGGAGCGCAGTGCGAACCGCGCGATCTCGTGGGTGCCGCGCAACGTGTTGTCGGCGGTCGTGGAGACGGCGAACGTGACGAGGAAGGACACGGCCAGCCCGAGGACCAGCACCACTGTCGCCGCGACACGGCTGCCGGCGGCCAGGCGTGCAGGGAATCCACTCCGGGCGGCCGCCACCGCCACCAGGACCGCCAGCCCGATCACGAAGGCGAATGCCGTCGCGGGAATGCTCGTCACGAACGAGTGGTAGTCCCTGGCGAATCCGGTCAGCCGGGAATCCTGCAACCAGTCCTGTCGGAAGATCGCGCCCAGCAACAGCAGCAGGCTGCTGAGCACGCTCAGCACCATCAGCACCAGCACCACGGTGTGCCCGAACCGAAGCCGGCGCCGGACTGCGCCCGCGAGCACGAACAGCAGGCACACGATGAACAGGCTCGGCTCTGCGGGCACATTCACCAGCCCGAGCGCGTCGTCCATGATCGACACGACGATGTTGCCGTGCAGCGGGACACTGAGCAGCGACACGATCGCGGCCAGCAAGTAGGTGCGGCCGATCCAGCGTGCGACCTGCTCCCGCCACGGCACACCGGCGCTCGAGCGCTGCGCCGGACCGCCATACGGATTGAACGAGCCACGAAGAAGTCGTGACACAGGCAACCGGTCCGCGTTCACATACACTCCTTCGGCACCATTTCCGGCCGGCAATGACCGGCACGGCGCATACTACAGACCGAAATAGAAAAGTGGCCCCGCCTGAGACAGGCGGGGCCACTTTGAATGATTGTTCGGCGGTGTCCTACTCTCCCACACCCTACCGAGTGCAGTACCATCGGCGCTGAAGGGCTTAGC
>NZ_BMHI01000007.1 GCF_014640635.1 Flexivirga endophytica | reverse complement strand
TCTCGAAGAAATCGCCGGACCAGTTTCGATGATCGATCGTCACGCGGAGCGTGCCACAACGGGATCGCTGAGCGGCGAACGATGCCCGACCGGCGTAGCCACAGAGCTAGAAGCCCCCACCGCCGAGCATCGCCGCACCACACGCGATCAATCCCAGCGCCGCGATCCAGATGGCGGCCAGTTTGAGGGCTGCGGGCCAACGCGAACCGGATGCTCGGGCCGTGATCAGTGCGATCACGAAAGCAACAAATGGCAGCACGCCGGCGGAGAACAATACGAATCCCCAGATGGCGCGGCCGGTGGTCAAGAACTCCCGGTTCTCGTCTGCCGCGACATACCAGGTTGATCCAAGGGTCAGCGGCAGCACCGCGATTAACGCAGGGACACTTGCTGCGGCCGCAATCGCGCCGGCGCCGAGCGGAGTACCTGTTACCGCGGGCGGTCGCCGGAGATCGTTAACGGTTTGCACGACGGAATCGTAACGTGGTCGAGGCGGCTACGCGTTGTCTCAGTTGACGTTCCGGATACGGTGACGAGACGAGCTATCACGGGGGCGACCGACGGATGACCTCTTCAGTTCCGCAGGGGTGTGCCATACGGAGCAGTCCGAGATGCGTCACCGAAAGGCGATCCGTTTGCGGAACGTCTGGCGAAACGATGGAGAGATCCAAGCACGACAGATCGGATGGTCAATAGATCGCGCGACGTGCACAGGACCGCGGCCCCTGCCGCGTGGCGACGCTGCGGAGGAGGCGGGCGGCATACTGGTTACATGGGGATGGCTGCGCTAGGGACGTATCCGTGGATCTTGGACAATGACAGCGTGCACGCTGGCGCCGGCTGCCTCGCGATGGTCCGTGACACGGCCCCCGAGGCTGCGCTGGAGGTGGTGGCTCCAGGCGAGCCCACCGTTTCGGCCGACGGCATCTACGAGAGATTCGACTGGCCGGGCGACGTCGCGCCCGTCGTGGCCTTGCCAAAGCCAGGTTGGACCTTGCTCGTGCAGAGCATCGGTCACTTCCTCACCGACACGGTGACTGTCGAGCCGCTATCCCGTAGCGGCGAGGTGGTGTCTCTCACGAGCAACGTCAACCTGAAGAGTGCGTTCGTCGTCGCGCGCGACGGGGCCATCCGCCGGCAGTTCGACCCGTACGACCCCGATTCCGGTGGTCTCGGCTTCGGCGGTTCCGCAGTCGGGGAACCGCTGCCCGACGAATCCGATCCGCGGCTGACGTCACCCGATGAGACGGTGGGACTGGTACGTGGCTACCAGCTGATCGAGCTACTCACCGGCATCCGGCTCAGTAAGGCCGACGTCAACGGGACTGCGGGCCGGGTCTATCGACCCGCTCCGCTGATCCCGTACTCCCACTGAGCGGACGCTTGCCATGATCCAACGACCATGACCGATCTGAGTTTCTTCATCACCGAACGAACGATCACCGGGCAGGGAACTCTGCGGACACGTTGAGTCGGACAGCTTGAGTGTCGCCTCAGTTGTGGATGGCCAGTCCGCTGCGGAATCGGCTGCTGCCTTGGAGGAGTGCTTGTCGGAGAAACTGCTGGGCCACGTCGTCTTCGCCGTTGGCGTAGCAACATAGCTCAGTTGACTTTCGTCTGGTACCAGACAAAATCGTGTGGTACCAGACAAAAGGAGCAAACGTGTCATCCCGTATTGCACTGATCACCGGCGCTAACCAAGGCGTTGGATTCCAGGTTGCCAAGGAACTTGTCGCCAACGGCGTCACTGTCCTCGTCGGGTCCCGGGATCTGGCGCGCGGACAGGACGCAGCCGAAACGATCGGCGACAGTGCCGTGCCGATCCAGATTGACGTCACCGATACCGGGTCGATCACCGCCGCCGCGCAACGCATCGAGCAGGAGTACGGCCGACTGGACCTGCTGGTCAACAACGCGGGCATCTCCCGTGCCGGCGAAGGCGGTAACGATTCGCTGCAGAACAACCCGTCGGCACACAAGGCGAGCACGGCATCGCTGGAGGAGATCCGGGCGGTCTGGGAGACCAACGCCTTCGGCACTCTGGCGGTCTATCAGGCGATGCTGCCGCTGTTGAGGAAATCGTCGGACGCACGGATCGTCAACGTGTCCAGCGGCTTGGGATCGTTGAGCGGCAACGCTGACCCCGACTCCCCCTACCACGCCCTGTTCAATCCGGTGTATCCCGCGTCCAAAGCCGCACAGAACGCCATCACGCTGGCGATCATGATCGAACTGGAGTCGACCGACATCAAAGTCAACCTCGTGTCGCCGGCGTTCACTGCGACAAACCTCAACGGATTCGCTGGCACCGAATCGGTCGAAGACGGATCCCGCGAGGTTGTTCGGGTCTGCCTCTTCGGCGCTGACGGCCCCACCGGCACCTTCACCCGGTGGCAGAACCAGCCCATCGGATGGTGAAAGACACCAGTGACGAGCGAGAAGCGGGGGATCGATCCCCGGAATGCTGAGCCACGTTCGGTGGGCACCTGGGCCAAGCGCTACTACTACGCCAACCGCGCCGCCGTCGATGCCGTCCTACGCCCGCACGGCATCGGCTCGACACAGTGGGCAGTCCTCCACGAGCTCACTGAGAACGGGCCGACTACGCAACGTGACCTCGGCCGTGCCCTGCATGTCGAACGCGCAAGTCTCAGTGGCACTGTCGCGACCCTGATCCGCAAGGACCTGGTCCACCAGGCACCATCGGTGACAGATCAACGGCAGAAGGTCGTCGACCTCACCGCTGCCGGCCGTGCACTCTGGGACGCCTTACCCGACCCGTTCGCCGAGGTTCGCAGGGTCGCGCTCTCCGGCCTTGATGTCGAGGAGATAGCCGTAGCGATCCACGTCCTACAAACCGCCACCGAACAGGTCAACCAGCACACCTTCGACTAGATACGCGCGCTCCACTCGACCATCGTGGTCAAGGACTGAAGACGTCCGCGTCGGCGGAGCGGACGCGGCTGCGTTCTCGCTCGCTGATGAGTGGGACCCCGAACGTCACTCTCTGCGTGCCGATCGTCACGCGGAGCGTGACAGCAACCCAGGACCTCCACATGTACGTCCATGGATCTCGGATCTCGGCATACGGGCGGCCTGCTGCGCACAAACATCCCACGTTAGGTTGTATGGCGTGTCCGACCTGATCGAAGCCCCGAAACGCACCAGCGAACTCGTCGTCGAGCGCATGGAGGCGCTGATCCGCGAGGGGGAGTGGCCGGTCGGCTCGCGCATCCCGGCCGAGCCGGAGCTGGTGCAGCGCTTCGGGGTCGGCCGCAACTCGATCCGCGAGGCGGTGCGCGCGCTGGAGCACGCCGGCCTGCTGGCGCCCCGGCGTGGTGACGGCACCTACGTGCGCAGCGCCAATCTCTTCGTCGCGGTCATGACTCGCGGCGCCACCACCGAGCTCCTGGACCTGTTGCAGGTGCGTCGTGCGCTGGAGACCGAAGCCGCCTCGGCGGCAGCTTCCGCCGCATCGCCACGCGGGGTGCGCACGCTGAGAGGTCTGCTGGAGAGCGCCGAAAGTGCATTCGGCAGAGGCGATTTCGACCAGTACGACCAGATCGACATCGACTTCCACGCCGCGGTCGTCGCTGCGAGCGGAAACGCCCTGCTGGTCGACATCTACGGCGGGGTGCTCGAGGTGATGCGTTCCTCGCATGCCGAGATCACCGCACGCCTGCGGTCCTCGGCCACTCACCCGATCGGGCACCGTGACCTGGTCGAGGCGATCGAGGCCGGTGATCCGGCGGCCGCCGCGGCCGCTGTGCACAGCTATCTGAGCGAGGCCGAGTCCGGGTTGTTGCGATGACCCAGGTCGACGCAGGCAAGGCCCACGGAGAACAGTCGCGTTCGTCGCTGCACGGTGGTGCCGCGATCGCTGCAGCGCTCGGCATCATGCTGGTCGCGGCCAACCTCAGGCCCGCCGTCGTGTCGGTGTCTCCGCTGATCGATACGATCTCCGACTCATTCGGCTTCAGCAACGGTACGGCGGGTCTGCTGACCGCGCTGCCGGTGCTCTTCTTCGGCATCAGCGCGCCCGTCGCCCCGCGGCTGGCCCATCACTACGGCATCGAACGCACCATCTTCGGCGCGCTCGCGGTGCTCGTTGCTGGCATCGCGCTCCGCTTGGTGCCGGACGCCTTCGCCCTCTTCGGTGGCTCGGTGCTCATCGGCATCGGCATCGGCGTGTGCAACGTCGTGCTCCCGGCGCTTATCAAGCGGGACTTCGCGCACCGCTCCGGGTTGATGACCGGGCTCTATTCGATGACGCTCTCCGGTGGCGCAGCGGTCGCCGCCGGCCTGACCGTGCCCATCGACGACGCCGTGGGCGGCCGGTGGCGCCTGACGCTCGCAGCGTGGGGTCTGCTGGTGCTGGTCGCAATGGTGCAATGGCTGCCGCAATTGCGACGTGTCCACACGGTGCCGTCGAGCCGACCGTCGGCGGGCCTCTGGCGCGACCGCACCGCGTGGGCGATCACGGTCTACATGGGCGCCCAGTCGTTGATCTTCTACACGTTCGGGGCCTGGCTGCCGACGTTCCTGATGGACGAGGCCGGTATGACGAGCGGCGCCGCCGGTGGGGTGCTGGCGGCCGGGCAGACCGTCGGGCTGACCTGCTCGTTGCTGGCCCCGATCATCGCCGGCCGCTTCGCCGATCAGCGGGTGATCACCTTGGCGGCGCTCGGGATCTGTGTGCTGGGCTTCGTCGGGCTGCTCACCGTGCACGGCTGGTGGGTGCTGTGGGCCGGCCTGATCATGGTGGGCCCCGGCTGCGGCATCGGTCTCGCGCTGCTCTTCATGGTGCTGCGCAGCAACTCCACTATGCAGGCCGGCCAGGTGTCGGGTATGGCGCAGGCCGTGGGCTACGGCCTCGCGGCGATCGGGCCCATCCTGATCGGCGCCGTCCACGACGTCACCGGATCCTGGACGGTCGCCATGGCGGTGCTCACCTGCGCCGCCATACCGCAGGGGCTGGCCGCGCTACGGGCCGCGAGGGTCGGCAAGATGGCTCCCGACACACCCTGACGAATCGCGAGCAACGACGATCAAGTCCGACAGCGCACCCGTGCGGCATGCTGCTGACATGAGCGAGCGCAGCGAGCGTCCGACGGCCCAAACGATTGCCGGAACCCGACGAAGGAGGGGGCCGGCATGAGCAACGCGGACATGTTCGCCCGGTATGTCGGGGTCCTCGCCGAGAGCCTCGACGACGACACGGCATCACCGGTGCAACTGGCGCAGCGGCTCTACACCTCGCGGTTCCACCTGGATCGCATCGTGTCGTCGGTCGGTGGTGAGCCGCCGGTGACGCTCCGCAGGAGACTGCTGTTGGAGCGTTCGGCATACCGGCTCATCACCAGCCAACGCCGGATCATCGACGTGGGCGTCGAAGCCGGCTACGCCTCCCACGAGGCCTTCACGCGTGCGTTCGCCCGCCACTTCGGTATGGCGCCACGCGACTTCCGTTCTCGCCCAGGGGATTTCAAGATCCCTTCGAACAACGGAGTGCATTTTCAACCACCGGCAGGTCTACGCCTGCCCGGCACGGGAGGCTTCACCGCCATGGAACTACTCACCCGCATGATCGATCATCACATCTGGCTGACCGGCGAATTCGTCGACCGCGCGGCGCGATTGACCGATGAGCAGTTGGATGAACGCATTGAGTACGGACTCGACGACGACCCGGAGACGATGACCTTGCGACGGCTGCTGTCGCGCCTGGTCGGTCAGATGGGCATGTGGAACGCCGTCCTGGTCAACCGCGAATACGACTGGAGCATCGAGCAACACGAGTCGGTGACCTCACTGAGGTCGCGGCTGACGGTCGAGGGACCACGCTTCGCCGAGAACGTTCGCGCGGCGATCCAGCACGGTGAACTCGACGACACCTTCGTCGACGCGTGCGGCGAGCAGGCCGAGGTCTTCACCTATGGCGGCATGATCGCGCACGTGCTGACCTTCGCCGCGCACCGGCGCACGCTGGTGTCGCTGGCACTCGACAAGCACGGCATCACCGATCTCGGCTGGGGCGACCCGATGCGATGGGTCGCCGAACCAGCCTGAGGGGTAACGCCTTTCGTCATACCTCGGGAATCAACCGTGGAAGATCGGAATGCCTCCGGGCGTGACCGAGATCGTGTTTCCCGCAGTCTTCGGCGCGAAGTCACCCAAGGACCAGATCCCGTAGAACTGCGCATCGATGGTGTTGCCGGTCACGGTGGTGGCGACGTTGCGTGGCGCGTTCGTGCCCGGCGGGATCGGGGCCGGGTTGGCGTATACGAGGACACCCGCCATCTGCGGGGCTTCGAGGTCGCCCCAGTTGTTCGCGGTGACCGTGTTGGCCGAGACCGTGACCCGGTTGGTGGAGGAGTTGAAGGCCTCGGCGTTGACGATGATGCCGCCCTCGAACGACTCCGACACCGAGTTGCCCATCACGTTGACGTTGTCGACGCTGGACTCGGGCGGGTCCGCGGCGACCACGATGCCGCCGATGTCCGGGCCGTTCGACGTGAATTGGCCGATCGTCCCGCTGATCGTGTTGTTCGTGATCTGCAGGTGGCTCAGTTGGCCGCCGAAGTTCTGCGTCGCCGCCACGATGCCGCAACCGTGGTAATCCGCCCAGGTGTGGTTGCCCGCGACCACGTCGTACGTCGACGGGACGAGCGGGGCATCCGGGTTCTGGTTCTGCTGCAGCCAGCCCGGGTCGTTGGCGCCGTTGTCCATCACGCCGATGCCACCCCGGTCGTTGTCGTGGACCCAGTTGCCGACGACGCTCGAGTGCGAGACACCGAAGAGGCTGATCGCGAAGGACTGGCCGACATACGACTTGACGCCGCTGCCTTCCAAAGGGGGAGCGGAGGGATCGGTGGAGTGGAAACCGTTGCCGGTGACGGTCGACCCGGCGACTCG
The DNA here is from genome assembly GCF_014640635.1 of Flexivirga endophytica. GTDB lineage: Bacteria > Actinomycetota > Actinomycetes > Actinomycetales > Dermatophilaceae > Flexivirga > Flexivirga endophytica. The sequence continues at coordinate 231,379 of NZ_BMHI01000007.1, read as the reverse complement.
CAGGTGCGAGGTCCGCTCGGCGAAGATGCCCTGGAAGTTCGCGTTCTCGACCGTGGAGCCGGTGATGGTCACGTGGGTTGCTCCGGGCCCGACGTAGATGCCTATGTCGCAGCCGGCCGCGTCGACCAGTTGGCCGGCGATCGTCTGGTGCGCGTGCGCCACCACCGCGGCGCTCAGCCCGGACCCGCCGACGTCAGGTGTGCACATGGGACCGTCGGCGTGTGCCGGCGATGCCGCCACGAGCCCGAGCAGTGAGGTCGAGGCAACGGCCATGCCCGCAACAGCGGGCCGCCAAGAACGTTTGGACACGGGAGAAGTCCTTTCGAAGACGGGTCGGGCCGTCCCCCACGGATGTTCCGCGGCCCGTAGCCCACGTTGTCCCTGCCACTGCGCGGCGGCAATAGACCTACGTCCCGTCTTCACGGCGTTCCCGCACAGGCCGGGTCGGCGACTACTCCTCGGAGATCGTCATCGACGCCAGCCGTTGACCGGCGAGCGCGACGCCGGCCGCCAACGCGACGATGGCTGCGAGCACGGCATACGGCAATGGCACTCCGGGTTTGCCGTCGCCGGCGGCGTCGGCGATGTGCTGGACGACGGCGTTGCCCCACGCTCGCGCCGACAACCACTTCACCGGCGAGAAGAGCGCGGAAACCGTTGATTCCCAGAGCAACCAGAAGAGCAGGCAGCCCACGACGCTGCGCTTCATCGTCGTGGCCAGGGCGGTGAAGATGCCGACATACGCGACGGTCGACACCACACCGCCGATCAACGCGCCGACAGCGACCTGATCGCTGCCGCCGACCATGATGAATCCGGCGACCAGCATCATCGCCGCGCCGAAGAGCACCCCGGCGCCGAGCACGATGACCGCCTTGCTGGCGATGATCGTCACCCGGGACACCGGTTTGGTGAGCAGGTAGATGATCGAGCCGTCGTCGAACTCGGAGTTGATCAGCGTGGTGGTCGCGATGAGCGCGACCACCGGCACGGCGATGCCGATCCCGAAGATCCGCAGGAAGTTCTCTGCCGAGTTCGGGTCCAGACCGCCGCTGCCCGCCGTCAGGCGCATCACCGCCGCGAGCGCCAGCATGATCACCGGCATCGCGATCATCAGCCAGGCGCGTGCCCGGCCGAAGAGCGACCGCAGACCCAGTCGCAGGATCGGCCCGTTCATGCGGCACCTTCTCGGAGCGGAGAACTGACGGGGTCCCTGCGAAGTACCGAGCGACGGAGGAGCGAGGACTTCGTGGGGTGTTTTCGTGGGGTGGTCATGAATTCACCAGGTAGCTGAAGACGCTCTCCAGCGACTCGTCGGTCGGAGTGACCTCGAAGACGCGAATCGCGTTGTCGCGAGCCACTTTCGGGATTACCTGCGCGAAGCCGCCGAAGTCGTCGGCCTCCACCTCGAGCGCGGTGTCGCCGCGCAACCTGGCACCGCGCACGCAAGGCTCGGCGAGCAGCAGGGCAGCCAGCCGGCGGTCGTCGGAGCTGCGGACGAGGTATTGGTTGGGCCGGTCGGTCATCAGCCGTCGGATGGCGGCGAAGTCACCGCTGGCGGCGTGACGTCCGGCGACGACCACCTCGACCTGACGGGCGATCTGCTCGACCTCCTCCAGGATGTGCGAGCTGAAGACGATCGTGCGGCCCTGCTCGGCGAACTGCGTGAGCAGCGCCATCATGTGCCGGCGCTGGATCGGGTCCATCCCGTTGAACGGCTCGTCCAACAGCAGCACCGCCGGGTCGTGCGTGAGCGCCGACGCCACCTTGATGCGCTGCTTCATGCCCTTGCTGTATGTCGAGATCTTGCGGTCGGCGGCGTCGGACATCTCGACCAGTCCGATGGCGCGCTTGGCGGCGAGCCCCGGCTGCGGGACCTTCTGCAACTCGGCGTTGAGCCGGACGAACTGCTCCCCGGTGAGGAAGTCGTAGAGCGACTCCTGCACCGGCACGAGACCGATCTGCCGGTAGATCGCGATGTTGGCGCGTGTGGGCCGGCCGTCGATCGTGACGGTGCCGGCGGACGGCGGCAACAGACCGGCCATCATCGACAACAGGGTCGACTTGCCGGCGCCGTTCGGTCCGAGCAGGCCGGTGATGCCCGGGCCAATGTGCATGTTGACGTCATTGACGGCCACGACGTTGCCGTACCAGCGGGAGACGTCCGTCAGATCGAGTTCAGTCACAGCGAAGCGGCCTTCCGGGTGCGTTCGAGCAGGATCGCGGTCGCGCCGAGCGTCCAGACGACGGCCGCGACGGCGAAGCCGATCGTCCAGCCGGGTCCGGGATGAAGCACCGTGCTGTCGGGCGTCGGCTGGTCGAACAGCCCACTGATCAGCTCGGACGCGACCGAGAACGGATTGAGCAGGGCGCCGATGAAACTCATGGTGCGGTGATCGCCGTCGTATGCCGCCCCCTGGACCGCCTTGACGATGCCCGACGTGAGCATCAGCGCGACGATGACCGCGGTGACGGCCAGCCCGGATCGCGTCGTGATGGCCGAGACCATCCCGGAGAACGTCGCCAGCATCAACGCCAGGACGGCCACGCCGACGACCGCGGCCAGGTAGTTCTTGGTGTGCTCGCCTCGATCGACGTCGGCGCTGAGCGCCGCGCCATACCAAATCGTCAGCGGTATGACGACGACCGCGAACAACGCGGTCGCGAGCGCGGCCAGTCGCATCAGGACGTAGGTGGTGCGCGAGAGAGGACGGGCGAAGTAGAGCACGACGGTGCGGTAGCGCAGGTCTCGTGCGAAGAGCACCGGCGCCTGCGCCGCGGCGAAGATCGTGATCAGCAGCTGTGTCCAGTAGGGGAACCCGAAGTAGTTGGCCAGCGGCGCGAACAGGTCGGCCTGGTCCGACAACGACATCTTGTTGAGCTGCAGCAGCAGTCCGGCCAGGACCAGCGCCGGGATCAGCAGCACGAACGTCATCAGCCACGGCATGACCTTCGACTTGCCCGACCGACCGATGCCGAAGCAGTGCCGCAGCGACGTCAGGTAGAGGGACAACGCGACCGCCGAGGTGCTCTGCCGACGGCCCGTGAAAGGCCGGTAGCCGATGTCGTGGATGACTCCGCGGCGGGCGGAGGTCCGCGGCGGCTCGCCGGTCGGCTCCGTTGTCACACCGGGCTCCCTTGCTGGGCGAAGACCTCTTCGAGGCTGTGGTGCACCTCTTGCAGTCGCACCAGGCCGAGGCCTGCGTCGGCGATCAGGTCGCGGATCAGGTCGAGGGTCTCGGGCCGGTCGACCTGGACCTCGATGCGGTCGCCGACCGGCCAGGCGCGCACGCCGTGGTCGAGCAGCGCCTGCCCGATCCGGCGGTCGCTGCCGGGCGGGCCGAGGACCTCGACCAGCACGCTGCCGGTCGTCAGCGTCAGGGCCTGGGTACGTTCGGCACGCAGTAACCGACCGGCATCGATGACGATCACGTAGTCGACGGTGCGCTCGAGCTCGCCGAGCAGGTGGCTGGTGACCATGACCGAGATGCCGAAGTCGTGGCCGATGCGTCCGATCAGGTCCAGCATGTCGTCGCGCGAACGCGGGTCCAAGCCGTTCGTCGGCTCGTCGAGCAGCACCAACTGCGGACTGTGGACGATCGCCTGGGCGAGCTTGGCGCGCTGCTTCATGCCCGTCGAGTAGCCGCCCATCGGACGGTGGCGTTCCTCGGCCAACCCGACATGGCGCAGCACGTCGGAGGTCCGCTCCCGTGCGGCGTTGCGCGGCAGTCCGGACATCATCGCCATGTGCATGACGAACTCGGCGGCGGAGACGTCACCGGGCAGCACGTCGTGCTCGGGCATGTAACCGACGAGCGCGCGAACCTCCGCGCCCCGCACGGTGGGGTCCATCCCGAGGACCTGCACCTCGCCACCAGTGGGACGCAGGAGGCCGAGCAGAACCTTGATCAGGGTGGACTTCCCGGCGCCGTTGACACCGACCACACCGGTGATTCCTTCGGGGACGCTGAGCGTCAGCGCGTCAAGTGCACGCACCCGGGGGTACTGCATCGTCAAGCCCTCGGTCGCGGCGATCGCCATACGAGCGAGCCTAACCGGCGGACCTTGTATGGCGCGCCGACTCGCCCGATGCCGTGTTCGGCGCCGGTGCTACTTTGCAAAGACAATCCACAGGAAACGCAAAGGAAGAGTCATGCCCGCAACGATTCAAGGACCGCAGAAGCTCGGTCCGCTCACACCTCTCGTCGGTGAATGGGAGGGCGACGTCGGCGTCGACCTCTCGTACCACAACAAGGAGGACGACACCTCCGAGACGAGCTACTTCGAGCAGGCATGGTTCAAGCCCATCCCGGTCCAGGAGAACGGCCAGCAGGAGATCTGGGGTCTGAGCTATGGCATGAAGGCGTGGCGGCACGGCGAGGAGGCGATGGATCCTTTCCACGACGAGATCGGTTTTCTGCTCTGGGATCGCGTGCGCCAGCAGGTCATGCGCAATGTCGTCTTCGGTCGGGGGATTGCGATCCTCGCTGGCAGCACCGCCGGACCACGCGACACCGAAATGCGCTTCGACGCGCGCCCCGGCGCGGCCGACTACGGGATCCTGCAGAACCCCTACCTGCTCGAGCGTGCTCAGCTGATGAGCTTCGACAGTGCCTTCACCATCAAGGACGACCAGACGTTCAGCTACACCTCGGACCTGGTCCTGAAGCTCGCCGCAACGGGCGTCGAGATGCACCACACCGACGAGAACACGCTCCAGCGGGTCAAGCGCTACCACCCCAGCGCGGCCGCCTGATCGGTCAGTACGCGGGGGAGCATCAAAGGGGCGGCCGATCGGCCGCCCCTTCGTCGTGTCGTCAGGGTGTAGCGGCCGCCCGGGCCGGGATGGTCGTTGCGTCGAGAGGGCAGTTGTTGTCGTCATACCCGCTGCGGAACGGCAGACAGTGCACTTTCGACGCACCTTGAGGCGCCGCGTGGTGGACCTCACTCGGCTCGATTTGGACTGTGTGGAGGTCTCTGGCAGACTGTTCAAGTTGCTTGACGTGCAGTGATCACGTGCGTCGCCGGTCAACCTGAAGCAATTCGGGTTCGGCGAGACACCAGCTGCCGCCCCGAAAGCGCCCAGTCCGCCAGCAGGCGGCCCTGCGGGTGAGGTCGGGAAGCGCAAGCCACAAGGCGCGAGATCGCATCGATTTCGCCCGGCCATCCACGCCAGAGATGTCTGTGCCGTGCTGCGAAGCACACACGACACACCCGAGCGCGGGGGTCGGAGGCGAAGCAGGACCGCACTGAACAGACCTAAGTAAGTAATGAGTACGGCGAGAGAGAGACACGGGCGAATGGCGGGACAAAAGATCCGCATCCGACTGAAGTCGTATGACCACGAAGTCATCGACAGCTCGGCGCGCAAGATTGTCGACACGGTGACTCGTGCCGGTGCAACGGTGGTCGGCCCTGTGCCGCTGCCGACGGAGAAGAACGTTTACTGCGTCATCCGGTCACCGCACAAGTACAAGGACAGCCGCGAGCACTTCGAGATGCGTACCCACAAGCGGTTGATCGACATCGTTGACCCGACGCCGAAGGCCGTCGACTCGCTGATGCGTCTCGACCTGCCGGCGGACGTCAACATCGAGATCAAGCTCTGACACGGGAGGAATGACTCGATATGACTCACACAACTGAGCGTTCCGTGCAGGGCGTTCTGGGCGAGAAGCTCGGCATGACGCAGGTTTGGGACGAGAACGGCCGGCTCATCCCGGTCACCGTCGTCCAGGCCGGCCCGTGTGTCGTCACCGCTGTCCGCGGTGAGGGCGAGGGCTACCACGCGGTGCAGATCGGCTACGGCGCGATCGACCCCCGCAAGGTCAACAAGCCGCTGACCGGGCACTTCGAGAAGGCCGGCGTCACGCCGCGTCGTCACCTCGCTGAGATCCGCACCGCTGACGCCGCCGACTACCAGCTCGGCCAGGAAGTCACCGTGGAGACCTTCGAGACCGGCCAGCGCATCGACGCTGTCGGCACGACCAAGGGCAAGGGCTTCGCCGGTGTCATGAAGCGTCACGGCTTCCACGGCGTCAGCTCCTCGCACGGTGCGCACAAGAACCACCGCAAGCCGGGCTCGATCGGTGGCTGCGCCACCCCGGGCCGCGTCTTCAAGGGCATGCGTATGGCGGGCCGCATGGGCGGCGAGCGCCAGACGACCCAGAACCTCACGATTCACGCGATCGACGCCGACAAGGGCCTGTTGCTGATCAAGGGTGCCGTTCCCGGCCCCCGCGGCGGCATCGTCCTGGTCAAGACCGCGGCGAAGTCGTCCGTCAAGGAGGCCTGAGCCAGATGACGACCGTTGACATCAAGAGCGCCACTGGCGCCACGGCGGGCACCGTCGAGCTGCCGGCCGAGATCTTCGACGTGCAGACCAACGTCCCGCTGATCCACCAGGTCGTGGTGGCGCAGCTCGCGGCAGCACGCCAGGGCACGCACTCCACCAAGACCCGCGGCGAGGTCCGCGGTGGTGGTCGCAAGCCCTACCGCCAGAAGGGAACCGGTCGCGCCCGTCAGGGTTCGACCCGCGCCCCGCAGTTCGCCGGCGGTGGCATCGTGCACGGACCGAAGCCGCGCGACTACGCGCAGCGGACCCCAAAGAAGATGAAGGCCGCCGCGCTCCGCGGTGCCCTGTCCGACCGGGCCCGTCACGACCGCATCCACGTGCTGACCTCGCTGGTCGAGGGCGACCAGCCGTCGACGAAGACGGCGGCCGCGGTGCTGGGTGCGCTGACCGAGCGCAAGAACCTCCTCGTGGTGCTGAGCCGCGAGGAGCAGGCCGCGCTGCTGTCGGTCCGCAACCTCGCCGACGTGCACATCCTGTTCGCCGACCAGCTCAACACTTACGACGTGTTGTGCGCCGACGACCTGGTCTTCTCCCAGGCTGCGCTGGAGCGCTTCCTGGCAGGCCCGGCCGCCGCGGTCAAGGCGGCACCGGCCGCAGCCGCTCCGGCGAAGGCCGCGCAGACCGAGGTCGCCGACGGTGGCTTCGGCGCCGACTCGGCCGCCCCGCTGGCCGATGGTGCGTCACCGGACCCGCAGACCTTCACGGTCAAGGGCAACAAGGACTCGATGAAGTACCACGTCGCCGGTTCCCGTTGGTATGACGCCACGGTCGCCGAGGTGTGGTTCAAGACGGCCGAGGCCGCCGCTGCTGCCGGGTTCGCCCCGGCGGGTGGCGCTGCCGCGCAGAAGACCGACGTGCAATCCGAGAAGGACAAGTGATTGTGGCCATGACGCAACTGGGCAAGAACCCGCGCGACATCCTGATCGCGCCGGTCGTCTCGGAGAAGTCCTACGCGCTGCTCGACGAGGGCAAGTACACCTTCCTCGTCGACCCGCGGGCGAACAAGACCGAGATCAAGATCGCCGTCGAGGAGATCTTCGACGTCAAGGTCGACTCGGTCCACACCATGAATCGTCAGGGCAAGACGCGCCGGACCCGCTTCGGCACCGGTAAGCGCAAGGACACCAAGCGCGCCATCGTCTCGCTCAAGGAAGGCGCGATCGACATCTTCGGCTCGCAGGCCTGAAGAACGATCGCCCGCAGACAAGACTCCTAAGGACAGACAATGGCTATCCGCAAGTACAAGCCGACGACGCCGGGGCGTCGTGGCTCGAGCGTGGCCGACTTCGCTGAGGTCACCCGCTCGACGCCCGAGAAGTCGCTGGTGCGCCCGCTGCCCAAGACGGGCGGTCGCAACGCGTCCGGTCGCATCACGACTCGCCACATCGGTGGCGGTCACAAGCGTGCCTACCGTGTGATCGACTTCCGCCGCCTCGACAAGGACGGCATCCCCGCCAAGGTCGCGCACATCGAATACGACCCCAACCGCACGGCGCGCATCGCGCTGCTGCACTACGCCGACGGCGAGAAGCGCTACATCATCGCGCCGACCCGCCTCAAGCAGGGCGACAAGATCGAGAACGGCGCAGGCGCCGACATCAAGCCCGGCAACAACCTGCCGCTGCGCAACATCCCGACCGGTACGGTCATCCACTGCATCGAGCTGCGGCCCGGTGGCGGTGCGAAGATCGCCCGCTCGGCCGGCGCACGCGTGCAGCTCGTCGCCAAGGACGGTCCTTACGCGCAGCTGCGTATGCCGTCCGGTGAGATCCGCAACGTCGACGTGCGCTGCCGCGCAACTGTCGGCGAGGTGGGCAACTCCGAGCAGAGCAACATCAGCTGGGGCAAGGCCGGCCGGATGCGCTGGAAGGGCAAGCGCCCGACGGTGCGCGGTGTCGCAATGAACCCGGTGGACCACCCGCACGGTGGTGGTGAGGGCAAGACCTCCGGTGGTCGTCACCCGGTCAGCCCTTGGGGTCAGGCCGAAGGCCGCACCCGTCGCCCGAAGAAGGAGAGCGACAAGCTCATCGTGCGTCGCCGTCGTACTGGAAAGAAGCGGTAAGAAATGCCCCGTTCATTGAAGAAGGGCCCCTTCGTCGACGATCACCTTCAGAAGAAGGTGGATGCACAGAACGAAGCCGGCACCAAGAACGTCATCAAGACCTGGTCCCGCCGGTCGATGATCACTCCCGACATGCTCGGCCACACGCTGGCCGTGCACGACGGTCGCAAGCACGTCCCGGTCTTCGTGACCGAGGCGATGGTCGGCCACAAGCTCGGCGAGTTCGCACCGACCCGGACCTTCAAGGGTCACGAGAAGGACGACCGGAAGGGACGGCGTCGCTGATATGTCCACGACTGAGAACACCACCCCGACCGTGGGAGCCAAGGCGCAGGCGCGGTTCGTCCGCATCACGCCGATGAAGGCCCGTCGCGTCGTCGACATGGTGCGTGGCAAGAACGTCCAAGAGGCGATCCACCTGCTCACCTTCGCGCCGCAGAGCGCGAGCGAGCAGGTGCTGAAGACGCTGAACAGCGCCATCGCCAACGCCCGCCAGAAGGCGGACCAGGCGTCGGTCGCGTTCGACGAGCGTCTGCTGGTCGTCACCGAGGCGTATGTCGACGAAGGCCCGACCATGAAGCGGTTCCGTCCTCGTGCGCAGGGTCGCGCGAGCCGGATCCTGAAGCGGTCCAGCCACATCACGCTGTACGTTGCACAGCCCGAGCGAAAGGACGGTGGCCGGTAATGGGTCAGAAGGTCAACCCGAACGGTTTCCGTCTCGGCATCACGACGGACCACAAGAGCCGTTGGTTCGCGGACTCGGCGAAGCCGGGTCAGCGCTACCGCGACTACGTCAAGGAAGATGTCGCGATCCGCGGCCTCATGTCCACGGGCATGGAGCGCGCCGGCATCAGCAAGGTCGAGATCGAGCGCACCCGTGACCGTGTGCGTGTCGACATCCACACCGCGCGTCCCGGCATCGTCATCGGTCGCCGCGGCGCCGAGGCCGACCGCCTGCGTGGTGCGCTGGAGAAGCTCACCGGCAAGCAGGTTCAGCTGAACATCCTCGAGGTCAAGAACCCCGAGACCGACGCTCAGCTGGTCGCGCAGGGCATCGCCGAGCAGCTGTCTGCCCGCGTGAACTTCCGTCGCGCGATGCGCAAGGGCATGCAGACGGCCGAGCGCGCCGGTGCCAAGGGCATCCGGGTGATGGTCTCGGGTCGTCTGAACGGCGCCGAGATGAGCCGCACCGAGTTCTACCGCGAAGGTCGTGTGCCGCTGCACACGCTGCGCGCGAACATCGACTACGGCTTCTACGAGGCCCGTACCACCTTCGGCCGCATCGGCGTGAAGGTCTGGATCTACAAGGGTGACCTGACCGCCAAGGAGTTGGCGCGTGAGCAGGCTGCTGCCCCGAGCCGTCCCGCGCGTGGTCGTCGTGACGACCGGCGTGGCGGTGGGCGCGGCCGTCGTGACGCGGCTCCTCGCTCCGCCGAAGCTCCGGCGGAGGCGCCGGTCGCCCAGGACGCCGTCGCTGCAGCCCCCGCGGGTGAAGCGACCAACCAGGGAGAGCAAGCCTGATGTTGATTCCCCGTCGTGTGAAGCACCGCAAGCAGCACCACCCCAAGCGCGGTGGAGCCGCCAAGGGTGGCACCGCTGTGTCGTTCGGTGACTACGGCATCCAGGCGCTGGAGCCGGCATACGTCACCAACCGGCAGATCGAGTCCGCTCGTATTGCCATGACCCGCTACATGAAGCGTGGCGGAAAGGTCTGGATCAACATCTACCCGGACCGTCCGCTGACCAAGAAGCCTGCCGAGACCCGCATGGGTTCCGGTAAGGGTTCGCCCGAGTGGTGGGTTGCCAACGTCAAGCCGGGCCGGATCATGTTCGAGCTGTCCGGTGTGCCCGAGGAAGTTGCTCGCGAGGCCCTGCGCCTGGCGATGCACAAGCTGCCGATGAAGTGCCGCTTCGTCGCGCGTGAAGGTGGTGACCTCTGATGGCAGTGGGTTCGAAGGAACTGACCTCCGCCAAGCTGCGTGAGTTGGACGACCAGGCCCTGACCGACGAGCTCGGCAAGGCCAAGCAGGAGCTGTTCAACCTGCGCTTCCAGTCGGCCACCGGCCAGCTGGAGAACAACTCGCGGCTGCGTGCGGTCCGCAAGGACATCGCACGCATCTACACGGAGTTGCGTGAGCGTGAGCTCGGCATCGGTCGTGCCGCGCAGGAGTCCGACGACGAGAAGGTCGGGTCATGAGCGAAGAGATCAAGGAAGCAACCGTGACGCAGGAGCAGGCCGGCAAGGCCGCGGGCGAGCGCAACGACCGCAAGACCCGTCAGGGCTACGTCGTCAGCGACAAGATGACCAAGACGGTCGTCGTCGAGGTCGAGGACCGCGTCAAGCACGCGCTCTACGGCAAGGTCCAGCGCAAGACCGCCCGTGTCAAGGCGCACGACGAGCAGGACTCGTGTGGCGTCGGCGACCGCGTCCTGATCATGGAGACCCGTCCGCTGTCGGCGCAGAAGCGCTGGCGCGTGGTCGAGATCCTCGAGAAGGCCAAGTAAACGTCCGTCCGGCCGCAGGTCGGACGACCATCGCGGTGGCTTGCCACCGCAACTGCAAACACATCCGTTCCGCAAGGCTCGCCCAGAGCGAGAACCAGTGAGACGACAGGAGAAGAAACGTGATCCAGCAGGAGTCGCGACTGCGAGTCGCCGACAACACCGGTGCCAAGGAGATCTTGTGCATCCGTGTGCTCGGTGGCTCGGGACGTCGCTACGCCGGCATCGGTGACACCATCGTGGCGACCGTCAAGGACGCCATCCCGGGCGGAAACGTCAAGAAGGGCGATGTGGTCAAGGCGGTTGTCGTGCGTACCCGCAAGGAGAAGCGCCGTCCGGACGGCAGCTACATCAAGTTCGACGAGAACGCTGCAGTCATCCTCAAGACCGATGGTGACCCGCGCGGCACTCGCATCTTCGGCCCGGTGGGCCGCGAGCTGCGTGACAAGAAGTTCATGAAGATCATCTCGCTCGCGCCGGAGGTGCTCTGACTATGGCAGGCAAGCCGAAGATGAAGATCAAGAAGAACGACCTGGTTCAGGTCATTTCTGGCAAGGACAAGGGCCTGCAGGGCAAGGTCATCTCGGTCGACCCCGAGCGCCGGCGTGTGCTGGTCGAGGGTGTCAACCGGATCACCAAGCACGTCAAGGCCGGTCAGCCGGGTGGCGGTGCCGGTGGCATCGAGGTCACCGAGGCTCCGATCCACGTCAGCAACGTGATGATCGTGGACCCCGAGACCAACAAGCCGACGCGTATCCGGATCCGTGAGGACCAGGTGGAGCGCAACGGTCGCACCAAGACCGTTCGTACCCGCGTGTCGGTGCGATCCGGAAAGGACCTGGCATGAGTGCAAACGCACCCGAGAAGGTGGCGCCGCGCCTGAAGGCTCGCTACCACTCCGAGATCAAGGGCCAGCTGCAGGACGACTTCAAGTTCGCCAACGTGATGCAGGTGCCGACGGTGACCAAGGTCGTCGTCAACATGGGTGTCGGCGACGCCGCCCGTGACTCGAAGCTGATCGACGGCGCGATCAAGGACCTCGCGGCGATCACCGGCCAGAAGCCGGCGGTCACCAAGGCCCGCAAGTCCATCGCACAGTTCAAGCTGCGCGAGGGTATGCCGATCGGTGCGCACACCACGCTGCGCGGCGACCGCATGTGGGAGTTCCTGGACCGGCTGATCTCGATCGCGCTGCCGCGCATCCGCGACTTCCGCGGACTGTCGCCCAAGCAGTTCGACGGCAACGGCAACTACACCTTCGGTCTGACCGAGCAGTCGGTGTTCTACGAGATCGACCAGGACAAGATCGACCGGGTCCGCGGTATGGACATCACGGTCGTGACGACTGCGAGCAACGACGACGAGGGACGGGCGCTGCTGAAGCACCTCGGCTTCCCTTTTAAGGAGAACTGAGCATGGCGAAGAAGGCCCTGGTCAACAAGGCCAACAAGAAGCCGAAGTTCGCCGTGCGCGGTTACACCCGCTGCCAGCGCTGCGGACGTCCGCACTCGGTCTACCGCAAGTTCGGCCTGTGCCGGATCTGCTTGCGCGAGATGGCGCACCGCGGCGAGCTGCCCGGCGTCACCAAGTCCAGTTGGTGAATCCGGTATGACGAGAAGGCTTCTCGTCATACCGGCTTCGGCCAGCACACCTGCATAAACCACGTAACAACTACACCGAAGGTCCGCACTCCACTGGGGAGCAGAAACCACGGTGAGAAGGGCAAGTGCCCACCATGACCATGACCGACCCGATCGCGGACATGTTGACCCGCGTCCGGAACGCCAACTCGGCGCACCACGACTCGGCGACGATGCCGCACAGCAAGCTCAAGTCGCACATCGCCGAGATCCTCCAGGCGGAGGGTTACATCTCGGGGTTCCGCGTCGAGGGCGAGGGTGTCGACAAGACGCTCACCATCGACCTGAAGTACGGCCCCAACCGGGAGCGCTCCATCGCCGGCGTCCGCCGCGTGAGCAAGCCCGGCCTGCGGGTCTACGCCAAGTCCACCAACCTGCCGAAGGTTCTCGGCGGTCTCGGCGTTGCCATCCTTTCCACATCGTCCGGCCTGTTGACCGACAGGCAAGCGGCGAGCAAGGGCGTTGGCGGGGAAGTCCTCGCCTACGTCTGGTGACCCGGAACAGATAAGGAGTTAGACAGATGTCGCGTATTGGACGTCTCCCCGTTCCGGTGCCCAGCGGTGTCGAGGTGACCATCGACGGCCAGGCCGTCGCGGTCAAGGGCCCCAAGGGCCAGCTCGCACTCACCGTGCCGGAGCCGATCACCGTCGCCAAGGGCGAGGACGGTGTGATCGATGTGTCGCGCCCCAACGATGAGCGTGACGCGCGGTCCCGCCACGGCCTGACCCGCAGCCTCATCAACAACATGGTCGTCGGTGTGACCGACGGCTTCACCAAGAAGCTGGAGATCCACGGCACGGGTTACCGCGTGACGGCCAAGGGTTCGGACCTCGAGTTCGCCCTCGGTTACAGCCACACGATCCTGGTCAAGGCTCCGGAGGGCATCACCTTCGCGGTCGAGAACCCCACCCGGTTCTCGGTCAGCGGTGTCGACAAGCAGCAGGTCGGTGAGGTTGCCGCCAACATCCGCAAGCTGCGCAAGCCCGACCCGTACAAGGCAAAGGGTGTTCGCTACGAAGGCGAGCACATCCGCCGCAAGGTCGGAAAGGCTGGTAAGTAAGCCATGGCAAAGATTGTGAAGCGTTCCACGAGCAAGGCTGCGGCCCGCGCTCGGCGTCACTTCCGGCTGCGCAAGCGCGTGTCCGGTACGGCGCAGCGCCCCCGCCTGGTCGTCAACCGTTCCTCGCGCCACGTGTTCGTGCAGGTCGTCGACGACACCGTCGGCAAGACTGTCGCGTCCGCGTCGACCATGGAGGCGGACCTGCGTGCACTCGACGGTGACAAGACCGCCAAGGCCCGCAAGGTCGGCGAGCTCGTCGCCGAGCGCGCCAAGGCGGCCGGTGTCGAGGCTGTTGTCTTCGACCGCGGCGGCAACAAGTACGCCGGACGGGTCGCCGCCATCGCGGACGGCGCTCGTGAAGGTGGTTTGACACTGTGACCCGCAAGTTCAACGTCGAGATGAGGAAGCACTGATGCCTGGACCCCAGCGTCGAGGCGCTGCCGGCTCCACCGGCAGCGGCCCGAACGACAACAACAACAACGACCGTCGCGACAACCGTCGCGGCCGGGACAACGACCGCGGCGGCCGCCGTGGTGGCGACGACCGCAACCAGTACCTCGAGCGCGTCGTCACCATCAACCGTGTCGCCAAGGTCGTGCAGGGTGGTCGTCGCTTCAGCTTCACCGCGCTCGTCGTCGTCGGTGACGGTCAGGGGACCGTCGGCGTCGGCTACGGCAAGGCCAAGGAAGTGCCGTCCGCCATCGCCAAGGGTGTCGAGGAAGCGAAGAAGTCCTTCTTCCGCGTCCCGATGATCGGCGGCACCATCCCGCACCCGGTGCAGGGTGAAGCCGCTGCCGGCGTCGTCTTGCTGCGCCCGGCCAGCCCCGGTACCGGTGTCATCGCCGGTGGTCCGGTGCGCGCCGTGCTCGAGTGCGCGGGTATCCACGACGTGTTGTCCAAGTCGCTCGGCTCGGACAACGCGATCAACATCGTGCACGCGACGGTGACTGCCCTCAAGAGCCTGGAGCGTCCCGAGGCCGTTGCCGCCCGTCGCGGCCTGCCGCTGGACCAGGTCGCCCCGGCTGCGATGCAGCACGCGATGGCCGAAGCCGCCGCTGCGCAGAGCGACAAGGCAGGTGCCTGATGGCAAACACGCTGGTTGTGACTCAGATCCGCTCCGAGATCGGTGGCAAGCCCCAGCACCGGGAGACCTTGCGGTCGCTCGGCCTGAAGCGGATCGGTCACACGGTCGAGAAGCCGGACAGCCCGGAATTCCGCGGCATGGTTCGCGCGGTCGCCCACCTGGTGACCGTCGAGGAGAAGTGAAATGACTGAAGAGAAGACGCACGCACTGAAGGTGCACCACCTGCGTCCTGCTCCCGGTGCCAAGACCGCCAAGACCCGTGTGGGTCGCGGTGAGGGCTCCAAGGGCAAGACCGCCGGTCGAGGCACCAAGGGCACGAAGGCGCGTTACCAGGTGCCCGAGGGCTTCGAGGGTGGCCAGACGCCGATCCACATGCGACTGCCGAAGATGCGGGGCTTCAAGAACCCGTTCAAGGTCACGTACCAGGTTGTCAACCTGGACAAGATCTCGGCACTGTTCCCCGACGGCGGCGACGTCACCGTCGAGGACCTGGTCGCCAAGGGCGCGGTCCGCAAGGGTCAGCCGGTCAAGGTGCTCGGCACCGGCGAGATCACCGTCACGGTGAACCTCACCGTGCAGAAGTTCTCCGCATCGGCCAAGGACAAGGTCGAGGCTGCGGGCGGCACGATCACTGCCGCTTGAGGCAGCTCGTGACGACGCAGCTCTGAAGCGCCCCGCGGGAACGACGAGACGGTAGCTCTCGTTGTTTCCCGCGGGGCGCTTTCGCGCCTTCGAGTACACGTTCGTCGGCGCGGCGACCAGGAACGAGCCGCGGCACCGCGGCGAACGGTTTTTCGCCATCAGGTAGCACTGCTTTCGTGTCACCCAACGGTTCACCCGGCGAGCCAGCCAGGTAATCTCTGCACGAGGCTTGTTCCGTATCAAGTTCACAGCCAGCTCAAGAAGTGCCTCCACCGACCGGTGTGGGCCGGTCGGCTAGCGGTCCTCACCGGACCAGCCGGCACTCGTCATGGCTCACCTCCTGCACGGAGGTCTGCCCAGGAGGACTCACGTTGCTCAACGTCTTCGGCCGCGCGTTCCGCACGCCCGAGCTACGGAACAAGATCTTGTTCACGCTGGCTATCGTTGCCGTTTTCCGGCTTGGCTCACACGTCCCGGCCCCCGGCATCAACTACACACAGGTGCAGGCCTGTCAGAACGGCTCGGGTGGGCAGCAGTCGCTGCTGGGCCTGGCCAACCTGTTCTCCGGTGGCGCCCTGTTGCAGCTGTCGATCTTCGCGCTGGGCATCATGCCCTACATCACCGCGACGATCATCGTGCAGCTGTTGACCGTCGTGATCCCGAAGTTCGAGCAGCTGAAGAAGGAGGGGCAGTCCGGGCAGGCCAAGATGACGCAGTACACGCGTTATCTGACCATCGGGCTGGCCATCCTGCAGTCCTCCACGCTGGTCACCGCGGTGCACAACAACCCGCAGTCGATCCTTGGCTCCGGCCCGGCCTGCGCCGACATCATGACCGACGGCGCCATGCCGACGCTGGTCATCATGGTGCTGACCTTCACCGCCGGTACCGGACTGATCATGTGGCTCGGTGAGCAGGTCACCGAGAAGGGCGTCGGTCAGGGCATGTCGATCCTGATCCTTGTCTCCGTCGCCGCTCGCGTCCCCTCCGAGATCTGGTCGATCCACAACCAGGGCTGGGGCAAGTTCTTCGTCGTCGTACTCATGGGCCTGGTCATCCTGACGGTCGTGGTCTACGTCGAGAACTCCATCCGGCGCTTGCCGGTGCAATACGCCAAGCGGATGATCGGCCGGCGGATGTATGGCGGCACGTCGACCTACATCCCGCTCAAGGTCAACATGGCTAACGTGATACCGATCATCTTCGCCAGCTCGCTGCTGTCGTTGCCGGTGATGGTCGCGCAGTTCACCAACCCGCAGGGCGGCACCAAGGCGCCGTCGGGCTGGGCCGAATGGATCTTCAACAACCTGGGCAAGAGCGACCACCCGTCATACATGATCGTCTACACGCTGTTGAACGTCTTCTTCACGTTCTTCTACGTGTCGATCACCTATCAGCCCGATGAGGTGGCGGACGGACTGAAGCAGTCCGGCTCGTTCATCCCGGGCGTGCGCGCGGGCAAGGCGACCTCGAAGTACATCAACTACGTGCTCTCCCGGATCACCGTCGGCGGCGCGATCTACCTGGCGATCATCGCCCTGATCCCGTTGATCGCCCTCGCCCTGGTGGGGACCAACCAGAACTTCCCGTTCGGTGGCGCCTCCATCATCATCCTCGTAGGTGTCGGTCTCGATACCGTCAAGCAGATCAACTCCAAGCTGCAGCAGCACCATTACGAAGGGTTCCTGAGATAACAATGCGCCTCATCATTCTGGGTCCGCCGGGTGCGGGCAAAGGCACGCAAGCCGAGCGGATCTGCGGATCACGAGGCATCCCACACATCTCCACCGGTGACATCTTCCGCGACAACATCCGCCGCGAGACACCCCTGGGCAAGCAGGTGACCGGCATCCTCGACGCGGGCGGCTACGTCCCTGATGAGATCACCAACCAGATCGTGGCCGACCGGCTCGCCCAGGACGACGCGCGGGACGGCTTCCTGCTCGACGGCTACCCGCGCACGGTCGCGCAGGTCGAAGCACTCGACACCCTGCTCGCCGGTTGGGGACACGCACTGGACGCGGTCCTCGAGCTGCAGGTGGACGAGCAGGAGCTGGTGACCCGGCTGGTGAAGCGGGCCGAGACCAGTGGTCGCACCGACGACACCGAGGACGTCATCCGCGAGCGGCAGCGCATCTACCGCGAGGAGACGGCGCCGCTGGTGCGCATCTACTCCGAGCGGCACCTCGTGGTGCCGGTCGACGGTGTGGGTGAGCTCGACGAGGTGTCGGAGCGCATCAGCACCGCACTGGACGGGCTCCCGACCGCGTGATCTTCGGCCGGGAACGGCTGCCGGTCAAGACACCCGAGCAGATCCTGCTCATGCGTCGCGCCGGCCTGGTGGTCGGCGAGTGCCTCGAGCTGCTCCGGACCTCCGCCCACGCCGGTATGACGACAGGGGCCCTCGACGCGATCGCCGAGGAGTTCATCCGCGGCAAGGGCGGCACCCCCAGCTTCCTCGGTTACTACGGTTTCACCGGCACGCTCTGCGTCTCGGTCAACGACGAGGTCGTGCACGGTATCCCCGGCGCGCGGGTGCTGGAGGAGGGTGACCTGGTCTCGATCGACTGTGGCGCGATCGTCGAGGGGTGGCACGGTGACGCTGCCATCACCCTCGTCGTCGGTGGTGACGCCGCTGCCCGCGCCGAGGACCTGCAGTTGTCGGCGGCGACCCACCGGGCGCTGTGGGCCGGCATCGCCGCGCTGCGGCCGGGTATCGGCATCTATGAGCTCGGCGGTGTCATCGAGGACTCGGTGATCGCCAGCGGCGCCGCAGATGCGCACCACTACGGCATCCTCGACGGCTACACCGGGCACGGCATCGGCACCGAGATGCACATGGAGCCCACCGTCTACAACGAACGCGTTCGCCCGCGCGGCCCGGAGGTGCGCACCGGCGCGACCGTCGCCATCGAGCCGATGCTGACCCTCGGCACCCACGAGTCGCACGAACTCGCCGACGAATGGACCGTGGTGACCGATGACGGCCGGCGCGCCGCCCACTGGGAGCACACCGTGGCGGTCACCGAGGGCGGGCTGTGGGTGCTGACCGCGGTCGACGGGGGAGCGGCCGAGCTCGCCGCGGCCGGCGCGTCATACGCACCGATCGGTTAGCCGCCGGAGGGCGAGCCGCGGCCTTCGCCGAACGCCAGCGGGGCGAGCCTCCGCAGTGGCAGGCTTGGACGGTGCCGGTCGGTGCGGCACGACTGCGCAGCGCCGGTGGCCACCAGGGAGGACGGCGCCCGCTGCGGCTGGTCGTCCTGAAACACAACGAAGGGGACAAGACATGACTGAGACACCGAACGAAGGCGAGCGTCACCCGGACGGTTGGGCCGCGTGGGGCAAGCAGGACGGTGAGCCGCTGAAGCCGACCCCGCAACAGCCGCTCGAGTCCGTCGAGAGCGACTCGGAGGACACCGGCGAGCAAGCTCCCGACAAGAAGAGCTGATCGCCGGGGTCTTCAGAGCCACCGCTGACGCCGGCCGGTCACGTGCACCTACGCACGTGACCGGCCGGTATGCCGTTCTCCACCGGCCAGGTGGTCTTCCTTGCCGATTTGGGACGCCAGCCGGTCGGCGGGTAGACTGATCCGTCGGGTCTGGAGTGTCTGTTTCCGCGCGCACGATCCATCGCCATTCCGCTTCGGGGTTCACCACGAACTGTGATTGGCGTGTGTCCACACCTCGGAGCAGGCACGGCATACCCGACGTCATCAGGGGCGTTCTCAACCGGAGAACGCCTCGCCGAGAATCAGTTAGGAAGGCATGGCCAAGAAGGACGGTGTCATCGAGATCGAGGGCACGATCGTCGAGGCCCTCCCGAACGCAATGTTTCGGGTGGAGCTGACCAACGGTCACAAAGTGCTCGCACACATCTCCGGCAAAATGCGACAGCACTACATCCGGATCCTCCCTGAGGACCGGGTCGTGGTGGAGCTGAGCCCGTATGACCTGACCCGCGGCCGGATCGTCTTCCGCTACCGCTGATTCGTCGGCATGTTCGCACCGCCACCGCGTCCCGCGGTGGCCTGACTTCAAGACAGTAGGCAGATGAAGGTCCAGCCGAGCGTCAAGAAGATTTGCGACAAGTGCAAGGTGATCCGCCGCAACGGTCGGGTCATGGTGATCTGCGAGAACGCTCGCCACAAGCAGCGCCAGGGCTGATCACCTGCACGACTCGCGTCTTCACATCGGACGCAAGAAGTGAACAACTGAACATCTTTGATTCGCGTGATCCTCACTCCACGTCCTCGGACGTGGACGTCACCTCGGGCGCAGAGGCCCGAGACCCAGCAACCCAGCCACTCCGGCTGATGCGGGAACGGTCACGCACCAGACCTCTGCGAGACAACAGGAGAAATGCCTGATGGCACGTTTGATCGGTGTCGACCTGCCGCGTGAGAAGCGCGTCGAGGTTGCACTTACCTACATTTTCGGCGTCGGGAAGACCCGCGCCGCGCAGGCGCTGGCAGCTACCAGCGTCAGCCCGGACACCCGTGTCCGCGACCTCTCCGAAGACGAAGTCGTCAAACTGCGTGACTTCCTCGAGGGCAGCTTCCGCCTCGAGGGTGACTTGCGGCGCGAGATCGCCTCTGACATTCGCCGCAAGGTCGAGATCGGTTCCTACCAGGGTCTGCGCCACCGCCGGGGTCTGCCCGTGCACGGCCAGCGCACCAAGACCAACGCCCGCACCCGCAAGGGTCCGAAGCGCACGGTCGCCGGTAAGAAGAAGGCCAAGTAATCCCTCTCGGGACACCCATTTTTCGACTTTAGTTTTCAGGAGAATTCATGCCTCCCAAGAGCCGTCAGGCTTCCGGCGCCAAAAAGGTGCGCCGCAAGGAGAAGAAGAACGTCGCTGCGGGCCACGCCTACATCCGCAGC
Source organism: Flexivirga endophytica (assembly GCF_014640635.1). Lineage (GTDB taxonomy): Bacteria > Actinomycetota > Actinomycetes > Actinomycetales > Dermatophilaceae > Flexivirga > Flexivirga endophytica. The sequence continues at coordinate 211,154 of NZ_BMHI01000007.1, read as the reverse complement.
ACCTTCAACAACACGATCGTCTCGATCACCGACCCCGCCGGTGCGGTGATTTCTTGGGCGTCGGCCGGTCAGGTCGGCTTCAAGGGCTCGCGCAAGTCGACGCCGTATGCCGCGCAGATGGCCGCTGAGGCCGCCGCGCGTCGTGCGATGGACCACGGCATGCGCAAGGTCGACGTCTTCGTCAAGGGTCCGGGTTCGGGCCGCGAGACCGCGATCCGTTCGCTGGCCGCTGCCGGCCTCGAGGTCGGAGCGATCTCCGACGTCACTCCGCAGCCGCACAACGGCGTCCGCCAGCCCAAGCGTCGTAGCTGACGACCTTCACTTCCAAGGAGATTTGACCCATGGCCCGTTACACCGGCCCGATCACCAAGAAGTCGCGTCGTCTCAAGACCGACCTCGTCGGTGGCGACAAGAACTTCGAAATGCGTCCCTTCCCTCCCGGCCAGCACGGCCGTGGTCGGGTGCAGGAGAAGGAATACCTCACCCAGTTGCAGGAGAAGCAGAAGGCTCGCTTCACCTACGGCGTGATGGAGAAGCAGTTCGTCCGCTACTACAAGGAAGCAGCTCGTCGCCCCGGCAAGACCGGTGAGAACCTGCTGGTAATCCTGGAGTCGCGCCTGGACAGCGTCATCTACCGCGCCGGACTGGCTCGCACCCGCCGCGCTGCCCGCCAGATGGTGACCCACGGTCACTTCGAGGTCAACGGCAAGCGCGTCGACGTCCCGTCATACCGCGTGGAGCAGTACGACATCATCACCGTCCGCAAGCAGTCCCGGGAGAAGTTCCCGGTCCAGCTGGCTCGCGAGACCTTCGGTGAGCGGCAGGCCCCGGCCTGGATGCACGTCGTGCCCGAGACGCTGCAGATCCTGATCCACTCGCTGCCCACGCGCGAGCAGATCGACATCGCGCTGACCGAGCAGCTCATCGTCGAGCTCTACTCGAAGAACTGAGTCCGCACGCCGGTCGAGCAGCGGCACGCTGCTCGACCGGCGCTGTCGGCATACAACTCAATAGCGGCAAGCGAATACAGAGTCGTTTGCGGTTCACAGGGCTTCATATAGCGGTGGCCCTGAGGAAAGGAAACAAGAAGTGCTTATTGCACAGCGCCCCTCACTCAGCGAAGACGTTGTCTCCGACAACCGCTCGCGTTTCGTCATCGAGCCGCTGGAGCCGGGCTTCGGCTACACGCTCGGCAACTCCCTGCGTCGCACGCTGCTCTCGAGCATCCCGGGTGCCGCGGTCACCAGCCTGCGCATCGACGGCGTGCAGCACGAGTTCTCCACGATCCCAGGTGTCAAGGAAGACGTCACCGAGATCATCCTGAACGTCAAGGGCCTGGTCGTCTCCTCGGAGCACGACGAGCCGGTCGTCATGTACCTGCGCAAGCAGGGGCCCGGCGAGGTCACCGCCGCCGACATCGCACCGCCGGCCGGTGTCGAGGTGCACAACGCCGACCTGCACATCGCGACCCTGAACGACAAGGGCAAGATCGAGATGGAGCTGACCGTCGAGCGCGGCCGCGGCTACGTCTCGGCGCAGCAGAACAAGTCGGCCGATCACGAGATCGGCCGCATCCCGGTCGACTCGATCTACTCGCCGGTCCTCGCCGTGACCTACAAGGTCGAAGCGACCCGTGTCGAGCAGCGCACCGACTTCGACAAGCTGATCGTCGACGTGGAGACCAAGAACGCCATCGCCCCGCGCGACGCCATGGCCTCCGCCGGCAAGACCCTGGTCGAGCTGTTCGGCCTGGCCCGCGAGCTCAACGTCGAGGCCGAGGGCATCGACATGGGCCCGAGCCCGACCGACGCCGCCCTGGCCGCCGACCTGGCGCTGCCGATCGAGGACCTGGACCTGACGGTCCGCTCCTACAACTGCCTCAAGCGCGAGGGCATCCACACTGTGGGTGAGCTCGTCGGACGCAGCGAGGCCGACCTGCTGGACATCCGCAACTTCGGTGCGAAGTCCATCGACGAGGTCAAGGACAAGCTGGTCGAGATGGGCCTGCAGCTCAAGGACAGCCCTCCCGGGTTCGACGCGAGCGCCATTGCGGACCGTTACGACGACGAGGACGCCGACGGCAGCTTCGCCGAAGACGAGCAGTACTGAGCAACCGCCACCAACGTTCGCGGAATCACGTTGTAGGACAACGTGATTCGACATACAAGGAGAATTCATGCCTACCCCAACAAAGGGTCCCCGTCTCGGTGGCGGCCCCGCGCACGAGCGGCTGATCCTGGCCAACCTGGCGCAGGCACTGTTCGAGCACGACCGGATCACCACGACCGAGGCCAAGGCAAAGCGGCTGCGCCCGCTCGCCGAGCGTCTGGTCACCTTCGCCAAGCGCGGTGACCTGCACGCCCGTCGTCGGGTCATGACCGTCATCCGTGACAAGGGTGTCGTGCACCGTCTCTTCACCGAGATCGCGCCCGACATGGCCGACCGCCAGGGCGGCTACACCCGCATCACCAAGATCGGTCCCCGCAAGGGCGACAACGCGCCGATGGCCGTCATCGAACTCGTTCGCGAGCCGGTCAACGCCAAGCCGAAGCGCGCCGTCGTTGCCGAGGCCGAGGCCGCCACGAAGCGTTCGGTCAAGGAGGACGCGGCTGCTGCCGAGTCCACCGACGAGTCCGCCGAGGGCAAGTTCGGTCCCGAGTCCGCTGCTCCGCTCGAGGGCGGCGCGTCGCCCGACGCTGAGAAGTTCACGGTCAAGGGCAACGAGGACTCGATGAAGTACCACGTCGCCGGTTCGCGTTGGTACGACTCGACCGTCGCCGAGGTCTGGTTCACCACGGCCGAGGCCGCTGCTGCCGCAGGCTTCGAGCCGGCCGGTGGCGAGAAGGCTCAGCAGGTCGAGGCGGACGACGCCGAGGCCGCTGAGGCTGACGACGCCGAGGGCTCCGAGAAGGAGTAACTCTCCGTACGACAACGGGAAGGCCCGGATCCGCGCAAGCGGCTCCGGGCCTTTTCGTCGGTATGCCGGGCCCCCGGCCGGGGGACGCGCATCAGTCTCCCCAGTGTCGGGTTGTGCACGGGTTCGGGGTGCGGGGCCGGTCAGGTGGTGACACCGGGTCGGGTCGTGCACGGGTTCGGGGTGCGGGGGCCGGTCAGGTGGTGACACCGGGTCGGGTTGTGCACGGGTTCGGGGTGCGGGGCCGGTCAGGTGGTGACACCGGGTCGGGTCCTGCACGCCGTATGCCGGGCCCCGGGCCGGGGGACGCGCATCAGTCTCCCCAGTGTCGGGTTGTGCACGGGTTCGGGGTGCGGGGCCGGTCAGGTGGTGACACCGGGTCGGGTCCTGCACGCCGTATGCCGGGCCAGGCCGGCCCTCAGCCCACGGCAGCGAGCCGGTCCCGGTCGAACACCTTCGCCAGCGGGAGCAGCGCGACGAGCAGGACGACGGGCACGGCATACCCGATGCGCAGTGAACCGGTGCCGATCGCGCCGGTGAGGACCGAGCCGACCAGCGCGCCGACATAATTGAACTGGTTGAAACGCGCGATGACTGCGTCGGTGCGCGCCCGTGCGACGTCCGGATCGAGCGTGCCGTTGCCACGGGCCAGGGTGGCGGCCGCCGAGTAGGACAGCGGCGCGACGACCGCGATGCCGGCTCCGAGCACGAGGAAGCCGAGAACGCCGATCGGCCACGTGGGCGCGACGACCACGACGACCAGACCGACGATGGCAATCACGGCACCGCTGCGCAGCAGTTGCGGAGCGCCCAGGCGGTCGGTCATCCGGTCGCCGGCGATACGCGCCACCAGCGACGCCACCAGGTAGGGGAGCGTGGCCAGTGCGACCAGGCCTTCCGGAGCAGCGAGTGTGTGGTCGAAATAGACCGAGCCCCAAGTGGTCGAAGCGGTGTCGACCGTGTAGAAGATCACGCACGCGGCCCCGACCAGCAGGATCGGCCGCCACGGGATGCCGTCGGCCGCCTCCGGGTTCGGCGCGGTGCCCGAACCGGGCAGGAAGCGGGCGAACCCGACCACGAGCGGCAACACCGCCAGACCCGTCGACAGGGCGGCGATCGACGCGTGCGGCAGCGCGAGGGTGAGCAGCGTGCCGGTGATGCCGCCGGCGGTCCAGGCGCCGTGGAACGATGGCAGCACGGTCCGGCGCAGCTGGTGCTCGAGTGAGACCGCCTGCATGTTCGTCGTGGCGTCCACCATGCCGAGGACGACGCCATACACGGCCAGCCCGACGACGAGCACGGGAATGTTCGGGGCGTTGCCGCTGACCAACAACGCGACGGTGATCCCGAACAAACCGGTCCGCAGCAGGATGGCGCTGCCGCGGCGCGGCGCGACCTTCTCGGACAGCAGCGAGCCGCAGCCGGCGAGTAGCACGATCATCAGCATGAGCAGCGTGAGGCCCAATTGTGAGATGCCCCAATGGTCTTCGAACTTCGGCAGGCGCGTGGTGAGCGACAGGAAGGCGCAGCCCTGCACGAAGTAGCCCGCCGCGATCGCGGCGCGAGGGGAGTAGCTCACGTCGGCATCCTGGCACGCGGAGAAACCCGGCGGGGAGAAATTGGACGATTGACCATGTATGCCGCCCGATAAGCTCGGCACCATGCGGTTGCGGATCGACTTCGGGTATGACGGCACCGATTTCTCCGGCTGGGCCATGCAACCGGGCCGCCGGACCGTGGAGCAGGTGCTGTCCGAGGGCCTCGGCACGATCCTGCGCAGCGACCCGCCGAAGCTGACCGTCGCGGGACGCACCGATGCCGGCGTCCACGCTCGTGGCGCGGTCTGTCATGTCGACGTCGACGACGCCCTGTATGCCGCCCTGCCGGGCCGATCCACCCGCAGCCCGCGGGAGGCGGCAGTCAGCCGCCTCGGCGGAGTGCTCCCCGGCGACGTGGTGGTGCACCGCGTGACGATCGCGCCGGGGGGCTTCGACGCACGTTTCTCGGCGATGTCACGCCGCTACAGCTACCGACTCGTCGACGAGCCGGCCACCCTCGACCCGTTGCGACGCCGCGACACCGTGGTCGTGCGAGGACCACTCGACGTCGAGGCGATGGACGCGGCCGCCCGAAAACTGTTGGGATTGAAGGATTTCGCGGCGTTCTGCAAGAAGCGCGAGGGCGCGACGACGGTGCGCACGCTGCTGGACTACCGGTGGCATCGCGATGCCGACGGAGTCCTGATCGGCACGGTCCTCGCCGACGCGTTCTGCCACTCGATGGTCCGGTCCCTCGTGGGCGCAGTGGTCCCGGTGGGGCTCGGGCGCCATACCGAACAGTGGCCGGCCGAGGTGCTGACCGCCGGCCGGCGTGACCCCGGCGTGACTGTCATGGCGCCGCACGGCCTGTGCCTGGAAGAGGTGAGCTATCCGCCCGACGAGGAGCTGGCGACCCGGGCGGAGGCTTCCCGCGCGGTGCGCACGCTGCCCGTGGACTGAGCCAGGTTGGCGCGGACGAACCGGCCGATCTCGCGCATCGCCTCGGCGGCCTCGGGCACCCACGACGCGGCGGCCTGGAAGACGTGCACCTGACCGGTCCAGATCTGCAGTTGCGTCGGCACGCCCGCCTCGGCGAGCCGGTCGACCATGACTTCGGCATCGGGACGCAGGATCTCCCGTGAGCCCATCTGGATGAGCACCGGCGGCAGGCCGCTCAGGTCGGCGTCGATGGGGCACACGCGCTCGCCGTCGGCCTCGTGCTCGTCGTCGACGTGCGCGATGAGCCGTTGCAGGGCACGGCAGCTGCGCACGGTGAACAGGTCGCACTTGTCGCGGTGCGGGCTGGCCTCCTTGCGCTCGACGCCGAGATCGAGAAGCGGGGACAGGCCGGTGATCGACGCCGGCATCGGCAGACCCTCGTCGCGCAGCGCGAGCGCGACGGCGAACGCCAGGTAGCCGCCCGCGGAGTCGCCGACGACGCTGATCCGGTCGGCCGGGAAACCCTCGTCGAGCAACCACCGGTAGCCCGCCAGGCAGTCGGCGATCATGCCTTCGAGCGTGACCTCGGGCAGCATCCGGAAGTTGACGTTGAGCACGGGCTGCCGGGTGACGCGAGAGGTGGACGCGACCAGGCGGCGGTGCGAGGCCAGACTGCAGACGATGAACGCGCCGCCGCGCAGGTAGAGGACGGCGCCGTCGTCACGGGCGCGGGAGGCACGGATCCACTCTGCGTCGCACGGCCCGAGTTGCACCGTCCGGACGCTGGTGCCGATCGGCAGGGTCAGCTTGTCCGCGGTGCGGTCCATGACGCCGGACAACCGGGACAGCGACGGCACATAGCTCCACACGTTGAGAGCCGGCTTGGCCACCGTGCGCAGGCTGCCCGCCAGCGCGGCCGAGCGCCTGCTGGTGCGGGGGAACTTCGTCCGGACGGGGTGTGCGTGATCGACGTTCGGCCGCGTGGTCGACGTCATGGAGACTTCCTTCGCTCAGATCCGGCTGTCCACAGGGTGAAGTGACGCTGTCCAGCGCCCTACCCTAGGCCTACGGTTGCGTAACAAGCGTGATCTGCAGCGGAGAGGCGGCAAACCAATGCCCGGAATGGGACCGGTCGATTCGGGATTCCTGCTGATCGAGTCGCGCGAGCACCCGATGCACGTCGGCGGACTGCAGTTGTTCACGGTGCCCGACGGCGAGTCGCCGGACTGGGTGCGGCAACAGTTGACCGTCGCGAGCGAGCAGATCAGCCCGCGCTTCCGCCTGAAGCCGAAGGACCCGGTGGGGCTGCTGGGGAACTTCCGCTGGTCGGTCGACCAGCATCTCGACCTCGACCACCACATCCGGCGCTCCGCTGTGCCGGGGCCTCATCGGCTGCGCGAACTCTTCGAGCTGACCTCCCGCTGGCAGGGTTCGCTGCTCGATCGGCACCGGCCGCTGTGGGAGGCGCACGTCGTCGAGGGTCTCGAGGACGGCCGGGTGGCGGTCTTCTCCAAGATCCACCACGCGCTGGTCGACGGCGTGTCGGCGTTGCACCTGATGCAGCAGGCGTGCAGCCCGGATCCGGACGCGATGGACTGTATGCCGCCCTACGCGCTCCCCGCGAAAACGGTGCAAGCGACCGCGACCGAGAAGCGGACCGGCCACGCGCTGTCCAACCCGATGTCGGTGTTGCGCAGCGGCATGGATCTGGCCGGCGAGCTGGTGAGTATCGGCCCCAATTCGCTGAAGGTCGCCTACCGGTCGTTGCGCGACACCGGCCTGTCGACACCGTTCGACGCCCCGCGGACCATTCTCAACGGCCGGATCGGTGGATCCCGCCGGTTCGTCGCCCAGACGTTCGAGATCGGCCGGTTCCGGCAGGTCGCCAAGTCGTGCAACGTGTCGTTCAACGACGTCGTGCTCGCCGTGTGCGGCGGAGCCCTGCGGCGCTATCTCGGGGAGCTGGACGAGTTGCCGGATCGTTCGCTGACGGCGATGTGCCCGGTCAACCTACGCGATGAGTCCAGCGAGGTGGGTGGCAACGAGATCGGCGCGATGATCGCCACCCTCGGCACCCACGTCGATGACCCGCTCGAGCGGCTCGAGGACGTCCACGAGTCGACGACCGCGGCCAAGGAGACGATGCGCGAACTCACGCCGTTGCAGTTGCTGCTGATGTCCGGTTACAACGTCGCCGGTCTCGGACTGTCGATGCTGCCGACCTACAGCCTGGGTGGCCGCCCGCCGTTCAACGTCATCATCTCCAACGTGCCGGGACCTCGGAAACAGATGTATTTCAACGGCGCTCACCTCGAAGGCACCTATCCGGCGTCGATCCCCGTCGACGGTATGGCGATGAACATCACCCTGGTCACGTATGACGACCAGGTCGACTTCGGCATCACGGCCTGTCGACAGAGCGCACCCTCGGTGCAGCGGATGATCCACCACATCGAGGACGCGCTGGCCGAGCTGGAGGAAGCCACCGCCTGAGGCTCGGTGCGCCATACCGCGTGCTTGCGGGTATGCCGAAAGTGCGGTGGAGCGCACTTCCGGCATACCCGAAACACGATCTATGCCGTCAGCCGACCCGGATGGCCGCCTCCTTCGTCACGCCATTGACGGTGACGGAGAGCGTGGCGCTGCCCTTCCGCAGGGCGGTCAGCTTTCCGGTCGCAGGATCGAAGGTGACTACCGCCGGACCGTGCGAGGTGCCGACCCGCACGCCGTGACCGGCCCAGGCGGCGCTGACCGGCCAAGCGACCGGGACCTCCCGGGTGTCGTCCTGGTCGATGGTTGCGGTGACCTTCGCGCTCGCGCCGACCGCGAGCTGCTTCGGGGCCGTGAGTCGCAACGAGTCGACGCGTGCGTGCGTCTCGTCGCGCAGCCACTGCAGGCGTGCTCCGGTCCGCGGCACCGTGCCGACCTGACCGGCGGCCGGGTCGATGCCGAGCATCGTCCACCCTGTGAATCCGCCACGGTCCGCCGAGCCGCTGGGCGTCTTGCCGGAGTTGCCGTTGATCACGCGTGTGACGCCGTCCGCGGCGTCGGTGTAGAAGATCCCGACGTGGCCGTTGACCTGGGCGATCGACTTGCCGCTGGTCGCGGTGAAGCGCGCCAGGGTCCTACGCAGTGCGGCGGCCTCGTAGCGGTCACCGAGCTGCGACGCCTTGTCGGGTTGCGGGTCGTCGACCGGGTGGTGATTGAAGACCAGGACTCCGGTGATCCGTGGATTGCGCGCCGCGTCGGCGAGCTGCTGCTGCAGCATCCGCAGCTGTTCCGTCGAGCCGCCGGGATGCAGCGTGCCGGAGGACGAGTCGAGTGTGATGATCTTCGTGCGACCCAGGTCGCGGTGCGTCGAGGTGGCGCCGAAGACCTTCTCGAAGTTGCTGATCGGGCCACCCATCACCTCGTGGTTGCCGGGCACATAGATGTAGGGGACCTGCGTGCCGATCTCCTCGTCGAGGATCTTCTTCGCGAAGGCGATGTCGGCCGGAGAGGCCTCGTCGACCAGGTCACCGTCGATGACCAGCAGGTCCGGTTTCGCGGCGATGATCTCGCGCAGCGCACGCCGGCCCGCCTTGACGATCGCCGAGTCGGGGTCGCGTGCGACGAATTGGGTGTCGCTCATGACCGCGATCCGCTGCGGGCTGTCGTCGGTGCGACCACCCGCGACGACCGCGGGGTCGGTCGGCCACGGGCTCTCCGGCACCGACACTGCCGGCGGCACCTGCGCGGCCAGACCGGCTACCGCCAGCTGGTCGGTGTAGCCCGCGTCGGACCGCGTCTCCATGAAGCGGATCTTGGCCAGGGTGAGCGGGTATGGCGTCCCCGCCGGCACCGGGAAGCGCACCTGCTGCCAGCCGTTCCAGGTGACGATCGGATTGCTCGCGCCCTGCTCGGGGTCGAGGTTGGTGGTGGTGCCGTCGCCCTTGATGACCTGCAGCCGCGGCCATTCGCCCTTGCCGGTGCCCTTGATCCAGAGGGTGAGGGCCTGCGGCTGACCTGGAACGGCAATGGGTGCGGGCGGCACCGCATACGCACCACGGGTGGCGGTGCTGGTGCTGAAGTCGAGGTCGAGCGCGAGACCCTTGTTGCCGTTCGGACCCGGGACCGGGCTGACCGATCCGGTCGCCCGCGCGGCTTCGAAGGTCCAGGACGCGGCATCGGAGAAGTCGGCGAGGGTCTTCTCGTCATACCCCACGGTGACCGGGACGGTGACCTCGTGATCGGCGACGGTGAAGATGATCGACGTGGAGAGCTTGTCGGCCTTCGGCGTGACGGTGAAGCCGGAGACCCCGTCGGTGGCGACCGTGACGCCGTCGCCGGCGCGGACCCGGACGTCGCGCGTCTCGACGGGGACGCTGAAGCCGTCGGCATCCGTCGCGCTCAGACGGAGCATGCCGGTGTCGTCCCCGGACGGGATCGACAGCACCGTGCTGGACGGCGTCACCCGGGCGACCTTGCCGTGCACGGTGATCGGCGCGGTGGCTGCGGCGGGGCCGGCGCGGAGGGTGACCTTGGCGGAGCCGGTCGCGCGGCCGCGCACCACCGCTTGTCCGGAGCCGGTGGACACCCGCTCGAGCACTCGACCAGGCGCCGCGGTGAAGTGACCGCCGCCGGGGGTCGGCCCGAGGTCGGCCGCGAGTCGGGTGCCGTGCAGGGTGCGGCTCAGGCCGATCAGGGTGTCGTTGGCGCCGTCGGCGGTCAGGCCGGCCGCCGGCTGCAGGTCGGGGCGGACGGACACGTCCGTGGACGGGCCCGTGGCTGTCGAGCGGAAGACCAGCGCGTTGGAGACGCGTCGCTCGGCGCCGTCGGACGGGCGACCGACGACGGTGAGGTCGCTCGTGCCGGCGGGTCGCGCGACCATGTCCGTCGATCCGCCGCCGTCGAGGTTGATGGCGTTCCAGGCGCCGAGGTCGTCCATGAAGGCGGCCAGCTCCTGGATCGACATGCCGTGGCTGTCGCCCTGGCGGCCGTCGAGACTGACGACCCACAGCCGGCTGCCGTCCTTGCTGATACCGATAGCGGTGCGTGCCGCGGTCACCTCGTCGTCGGTCGTGCGCTTGCCGTCGGCGAGCAGCCGTTGGCTGCCGCCGACCGCCAGGTCGACCGAGGCGTTCGCCGTGACGGTGAGGTCGACGTGCGTGCCGACCTCGAGCGACGCGAGCTGTTCGGTCGCACTGCCCCGCGCGACGAGCACTGAGCTGCCGGACGGTATGTCGGCAGGCTCGTCCAACGCCGACCGGTCGTCGCTGACGGCGGTGACGACGTTCTTCTCGACGGTGAGGACGCGGACCTCCTCGCTCTTGCCGATGAGCCGGCCGATCGGGTACGTGCCCCACAGAGAAGTGAAGAGACCGACTGAATCTGCTGCGAACGTCGGCGAATTCACCGCCGCGATCTTTGTCGTGCCTTCACCGGCGGTGACGGTCGCGGCGGACATCAGCTGCTGGATCGCTGCCTTGCCGTCGGTCAGGGTGAACGCCTGTCGGGGCGTGGCGCCGGCGTTGTGCACCGTCCCGTCGCTCACATCGGTGCCGACGGGTGCGTCCGAGGCGTTCATGTCGTAGTAGTCGCCGTTGACCGCGGCGACGACGTGCGGTTGCTTCGCGAACTCGCTGACCGGTGCGTTGGCCCCCGAGACGGCTCCGCCGTCGGACAGGCCGAGGGAGAGCGACGGCGTCGCGAGGTCTGCGGTCATCACCCGGCCGGTGACCCAACCGCCGGGTTGCATGCGCTGGAACGATGTCAGATCCAATCCGGGTGCGACGGCCGTGGTGCGCTGCCGCAGGTAGACCGAATCGGCGCCGTCCAACCCGGCGAGTTGCTGGGAATGGGCGACCGGCGGGTGATCCGCCGCCGCGGCGGCGCGGCCGCCGGGTGCCACCAGCGCGCACGCGACGAGTGCGGCGGTGACGATCGCAACCAGGCGGAGGTTGATCCTGAGGAAAGCCTCACTGTGACGGACGGGGGTGGACAGGGGCTGAACACGACGAGGTGATGGCACCAGAACACCTTGGCGGCAAACCGGTCGCGTGGCAAGAGTTTCAGTCCAGCCGTCATTCCGCGTTCATTATTTACTTCTACTGTTCTGTCGTCAGTGGGCGGGCGGTGGCCGGACCGCGAAACGCACCGGTGTGCCGGGCGGGCACTGCGCCAGGTCGTCGAGGTCCCTGGCATCCACCACTCCGATCACGGGGTATCCGCCGGTGGTCGGATGGTCGGCCAGGAAGACGATGAGCTCGCCACTGGGCGGAGCCTGTACGGCGCCGAGTGGCATCGCCTCGCTCGGTCGCCCGGCGGGTTTGCCGGTCAGCTCAAAACCGTTGAGTCGTATGCCGATCCGGTCGCTATTGCTGGCGATGGTCCCGGAGGCTCGATCCAGCGTGCTGCGGTCAGCGCTGCTGAGGTCGGCGGGTCGTGGGCCGAGAGTCATCCGGAGGGTGAGCTCCGCCGGTGCCGTCGCAGGTGGCACGGCGCCGACCTCGGGTGGGTCGAGCATCTGGTTGCCGAGGGGGATGCGGTCCGTGGCAAGGACCTGCGCCGGCCCGATGCCGCTGGAGGTGTCGGTGCTCCAGGAGCCTGCGAATGCGCCGAGTGGTTCCAGTCCACCGCGGACGGTGAGATAGGTGCGCAGCCCGCGGTGCGCCGTGCCGAGGCGCAGTACGGCGCCGGAAGGCACCAACACCGGTGTGCCGAAGGCCGCCGGCGTGTCGTCGACCGTGACCGGGCACCACGCCCCGGTGACTGCCACGAGCACCGGGGCGTCCGGTTGCAGCTCGAGTCCGCCGAGCAGGACTTCAAGTCCGGGTGCGTGGGGTGCGTTGCCCAGCAGCCGATTTCCCTGGATGAGCGACCGTCGGTCGACGGCCCCGGACAGAGTGACCCCCTGCCCGGCGAGACCGGGACGTCCGAGGTCCTGGACGAGGCACTGCGGTCCGGTCCGCACGATCTCCAGGTGCCTCACCCGGGGTCCCCGCGAAGTATCGGAGCGAGGAACGAGCGGAGAACTTCGTGGGGTGGGACTCATCGGGGTGAAGGTCATCGGACAGCCTGAAAGGTGATCCGGTCGTTCGGTGCAGCGGTCGCGCCCGTGCCGTGGACGTCGAACATGACGTGCTCGGTGTGCCCGACCAGCTGCCAGCCGCCGGGTGAGGACCGTGGGTAGACGCCGCAGTAGGAACCCGCGAAACCGACCGAGCCCGTCGGTATCGCTGATCTGGGGGAGTGGCGGCGGTCGACCTCCCGATTGTGGTCGGCGCGGGTGAGGTAGCCGAATCCCGGCATGAATCCGAGGAATTCGACGGTCCACGGAGTGCTGGCGTGCCACCGGATCAGCGCATCCGTGGACATCGCGAGCTGCTCCGCCACGGTCGTGAGGTCGGGGCCGTCATACCGGACGTCGATGGTGTGCAAGCTGCCGGAGCTCGCCGTCGCCGGAGGAAGCGTGGTCAGATCGAGGTCGCGCAGTTGCGCGCTGAGGCGCCGCAACGCCTGCTGCGCCGTGGACTCGTCGACGGACATGTCGGAGACATCGAGCAGCACCGTGGACTCGGCGGGCACGATGTCGACACCGGAGTGTTCGGTCGACTCCAACCATGCGGTCAGGGCCCGTCGGGTGGGGGCGTCCGGCACCTCGGCGAGGAGCGCCCTGGCGCCATACGGCCGGAGTGTGAGGGGCTGGTCGCCGGTCACGACACGAAGGGCGCCAGCTCGACAGCGGCGCCGGCCAGTGCGTCCCGGACCGCGGCCGCCATCGCCACGGCGTCCGGTGAGTCCCCGTGCACGCAGACCGACTCCGCTTCCGTCGCGACCACCGAACCGTCGATCGCCTCGACATTCCGCTCGGTGACCATGCGGACCGCCCGTTGCGCGATCGCGGCGGGATCGGTCAGGACGGCGCCGGCGGTCGTCCGCGGCACCAGGGTGCCCTCCGGCGTGTACGCGCGATCGACGAAAGCCTCACGGACAGTGGGGATCCCGAGCGCAGTGGCTGCCGTCAGGATCGCCGACCCAGGCAGGCCGAGGACGGGCAACGCGCCCGCTGCGGCGACGGCGCGGACGACGGCGGCGGCCTGCTCCTCGTGGTGGACGACGGTGTTGTAGAGCGCACCGTGCGGCTTCACGTAGGTGACGCGGCTGCCGACACTGCGAGCGATGCCGTCCAGCGCGCCGATCTGATAAAGCACGTCGGCATACAGGTCATCGGCTGATACGTCGATGAAGCGGCGGCCGAAGCCGGCCAGGTCCCGGTAAGCGACCTGGGCTCCGATCCGCACACCACGCTCGGCTGCGGCGGCACACGTGCGGACCAGCGTCGTCGGGTCGCCGGCGTGGAAGCCACACGCGACGTTGGCGGAGGTGACCAGCCGCAACAGCGCCTCGTCGTCACCGAGGCGCCAGCGGCCGAAGGACTCACCGAGGTCGGCGTTCAGGTCGATGCGCACGGGGCCAGCCTAGGGCCGGTGAGACCACCCGAGGCCGCGCCGCGGTGCAGAGTTCAGCTGCTCGGGCCGCCGTATCCGCCGGGTCCAGCGCCCGGTCCGTCTTGCCGCCGGATGTATGCCTCGGCCGAGCCCCGCTGCAATGCGTTGTTGTTGTCCACGCCGGTGCCGCTGCCATCGCCGCCGCCGCGGCTGCGAACGATCAGCGTCAGTGCGGTGCACATCGCCAGGAACACGAGCAGGCAGATGATCCAGAACATGGTGTCCTCCCTGATGGATCCGTTGAACCCTGACGATCAGTAGAGCACCGGACTCGTCGGCGCGGTTGTCCCGTGACCGGATCGAGACCGCGCTGGTCGCCCAGCGGGACGAGCCACGGCTCGAAACCCGTCTATCGAACAGTGCCGAGGTACGAGTCGCGTATCGAAACCGCGCTCGCGGGTTGAGTAGCGGGAGGGACGAGCCGCGTATCGAAACCGCGCTCGCGGGTTGAGTAGCGGTGAGGGACGAGCCGCGTATCGAAACCGCGCTCGCGGGTTGAGTAGCGGTGAGGGACGAGCCGCGTATCGAAACCCGGATGACGCGGGTGGGGTGCATACGTGATGCTTGACGGTCGTGGGTCATATCGATGTCAACGGCGTGCACTACTTCCTGCCCGACGGCCGTCCGCTGCTCGGCGGCGTCAGCCTGCGCGTGGGTGAGGGCGCCAAGGTGGGGCTGGTCGGCCCCAACGGCACCGGCAAGACGACCCTGCTGCGGATCATCGCCGGCGAACTCGACGCGCACGAGGGTGCGATCACCCGCTCCGGCGGACTGGCGGTGATGCCCCAGTTCATCGGTCGCTCCCGACCCGATGGTGAGGGGTTCAGCGTCCGCGACCTGTTACTGACGGTCGCGCCGGAGCGGATCCGCAAGATTGCCAAGGCAGTTGACGTCTCCGAGCTGGGGATCATGGAGCGCGACGACGAGCCGGCGCAGCTGGCCTACGCGCAGGCGCTCGCGGACTGGGCCGAGGTCGGTGGCTACGACTGGGAGACAGCCTGCGACGTCTGCACGGTGTCCGCCATCGGCATACCTTTCGATCGCGCGCAGTTCCGCGATGTGTCAACGCTTTCCGGCGGTGAGCAGAAGCGGATCGTGTTGGAGTCGTTGTTGCGCGGCAATGAAGAGGTGCTACTGCTCGACGAGCCGGACAACTCCTTGGACGTGCCCACCAAGCGCTGGCTGGAAGCGCAACTCACGGCCTCTCCGAAGACCGTGTTGTTCATCAGCCACGACCGCGAGATGCTCGCGAACGTCGCGACCCGGATCGCGACGCTCGAGCCCGCTGCCGCCGGCGCCAATGCCTGGGTGCATCCGGGGAGCTTCACGACGTACCACCAGGCGCGGATCGATCGGATCAGCAAGCTGGAGGAGCTGCGCCGCCGGTGGGACGAGGAACACCTCAAACTCAAGCAACTCGTGCAGCGGCTCAAGATCAAGGCGACATACAACGACGGTATGGCGCCGCGTTATCGCGCCGCTCAGACGCGGCTGGCGAAGTTCGAGGAGGCCGGACCGCCGGAAGTGGTGCCCTTCGAGCAGAACGTCAACATGCGGCTGTCCGGTGGGCGGACGGCCAAGCGCGCGGTCGTCTGTGAGGGGCTCGAACTCACCGGGTTGATGAAACCGCTCGACCTCGAGGTCTGGTATGGCGAACGCGTCGCCGTGCTGGGGTCCAACGGGTCGGGCAAGTCGCACTTCCTCCGGTTGCTCGCGGCCGGTGGCTCGGACCCGGATGTCGAGCACCGGCCGATCGGCGACAACCCGCCGAAACCGGTGCAGCACAGCGGAATCGCGCGACTCGGGTCCCGCGTGCGCCCGGGCTGGTTCGCGCAGTCGGCGCAGGCGGGCAGCACACACGCGTGGGAGAAGCGGACGTTGCTGGAGATCCTGCATCGCGGCGACGAGCACCGCAACGGCATGCCGCGCGAGCAGGCCTCTCGTGCGCTCGACCGTTACGAGTTGGCGCGAGCGGCGGAGCAGGCTTTCGCCTCACTGTCCGGTGGGCAGCAGGCGCGCTTCCAGATCCTGCTGCTGGAGTTGTCCGGTGCGACGCTGCTGCTGCTGGACGAGCCGACGGACAACCTCGATCTGCACTCGGCCGAGGCGCTCGAAGCGGGCTTGGACGCGTTCGACGGCACGGTCGTGGCAGTCACCCACGACCGTTGGTTCGCAAGGGGATTCGACCGTTTCCTGGTCTTCGGATCCGACGGCAAGGTGCGTGAGGCGCCCGAGCCCGTGTGGGACGAGGATCGCGTTGACCGAGCGCGCTAGCCGACGTTGCGCAGCGACGGCCGCAACTCGTGCGGCGGCCGGTCCTCGTCGATGCCGAAGCTGATGATGCGCCGCGGGTGGATGCGGATCAGTGCACTGTCCTCGCCGTCGGGGACGAGCGCCTCGGCGGTGCCGCGTATCTCGAGGCACCGCACGCGCCACGGATCCGTCGATGGCAGGTCGTCGACGACGAAGGCCACCTTGCCGTTGTCCTCGACGTTGCGGAACTTGCGGCTCGCCGACATCCGGAACCCGTGTATGTCGATCGCCCCGGATGCGGCATCGACGGTGAAGCCGACCGGGCTCACTTGCAAGGTGCCGTTCGGTTGCTGTGTCGCAAGCCGGCCCAGGCGTTGGGAACGCAGGTAGCTCAGCTCTTCGGCGGTGAAGGTCTCGCTTGGTCGCGTGTTGGTGGTCGTCATACTCCGACGCTATGAGTTCAAGTCGACTTCAAGGCAAGGACGCTCTTCGACGGGCCGCGTTTCGTGTGGCGTCATCGCCTTCTGCACTGGGTCGACAGGTGGGAAAGTGGGGTCATGCGTCAAGGGTGGCTCTGCGCGACAGCGCTCATCGCGATGGTGCTCGGCGCCTGCAGCTCTTCGGGCGGCAGCCCGGTCCCCAGTCAACAACCGGCAAGTCCCACCAGCAGTCAGCAGCCACTCAGCGTGACGATCGGCATCGTGTATGTCGGAGGCCCGGCCCCCGGCTACACCGGACGGCTCGTGCCGGGCATCGTGTACCTGAGGGGATCGGGGATCGATCTGTCCCGGCAGGTGGCTGAGGGCCAAGCCGCAACGTTTCGGGTGGAGCCGGGCGACTACACGGCAACTGCCCGAAGCGGGGATGCCCAGTGCGCCGAGACGAAGGTCGCGGCATCGGCTCGCGCGGTCGGAGCGGGATCCCCGTGGTTGGTTCGGTGCCAGGTCAAATAGCCGAATGGCGGTGGCTGGCGGAGGTCGCCAATACCGCGAGCTATGACGCCAAGCATCAGACCGTCGCGTATGTCGAGCTCGCCGCCGAGGATCTGGAAGTGTCCACGGCCTTCTTATCGGACGTGTTCGGCTGGACCATCAACGACTACGGCTCCCACCGCGCCGGCATCCGAGCAGCGGAATGGGCCGGGGAGATCGGCGGTCTCAACCCGCACGTCTCAACCCGCACAGGGGGCGGATCACGGAGGAGCCATACGACTTCCCCGGCGGACGCCGGTTCCATTTCACGGATCCGGCCGGCAACGAACTCGCAGTGTGGACTTCAGCGTGAGGCCGTCGGCCACTCTCGCACCATAGAAGGGCTTGCGTGAGATCCGTTGTGGTCAAGGCGCCGTGACATCGTCCAGTTGTGAATTCGCACGCGCAACACCTGCCGCACAACCACCGTGGCAAGCGCTGGAGATCGCCGTCCCAGTAGCGGATGGCGAGCTCAATCGGTCGCCTCGTGGCGAAACGATGACACGCGGACCCGCCTCCGGCGGCACGTGTGTCCGCGGTAGTTCCCGGGTGTCGCCCACCCTCCGGTCGTGACCAGGATTGATGGCGCTGGATATACGGATCTACCGAAATGTGTTCGATGAAATGCTAGCCATTGACGTAGGTTCCAGGTATCCTGTACGTAAGCGAAAACGCTTACAGGGGAAGGGGATTAACGCCATGAGCATCAGTCATTCGGTAGTGGATGGTGCCCCTGTTGCGGAGCCGGGTCGGGGACCGGAAGTGCTTGGGATCCTGCAGGCTGCGGCGCAGCTGTTGGACGAGGTTCCGGGCGCGGTGCATCAGCTCGGCGACGACCAAGAAGCAGAGCTGATGACCGTGTTGTTGCGGTTGCAGGGCCGGTCGTCGCAAGTGGGCACGATCGTGGCCGCGGACGCCGTCGACCGGGGCGCGGTCACGAGGTCGGATGCGGCCACCACCGGGCAGTGGATCTCCGGGCGGCTGAGTGGCGAGACGCGACTGGAGCCCAAGACGATCCGGGTGATGGCGTCAGTGGCCGATGCGTGTCAGCACCGGAAGAACACCGTCATCACCCAAGCCCTACTCAAGGGATCGTGCTCGGTGGAGTCCGCACGGACCGCGCTGCTCCAAGCGGACAAGGTCGGTCCGGTCATCCCGACCGCCGAACGCGATGACGTGATGGGCTGGTTCCTACAAATCGACCCCTCGCTGGGGTGTGACGGGCTGACGAGGTTGACCCGGGCGATCATTGATCGGTTCGCCCCGGACGAGTTGTCCAAGGATGACGAGACGTTGGAAGGCACCGAATCCTTGTCCTGGTCCACCACTGCGACAGGGATGACCCGGCTGGTCGCGGAGTTGTCCCCGGCGAACGCCGCGATCCTCAAAGAAGCGATCACCGCCAAATCCGCACCACGACCCGCGAAACCCACTGACCCGACAGACAAAACCGACAAGGCGGCCGGAGCGGACGAGACCGCTCCGGCCAGTCGGAGCCACGGGTCGGGTGCCGCATTCGGGCTCAACCTCGACGACGACACCACCGACACTGCCGAGCGTTCGGGTACGGCCACTAACTCGGGTGAGTCGGTGCGTGATGAACGCTCCCCGGGCAAACGCCGCGTGGATGCGTTGATGGACCTGGTCGGTGCCGGCGCCCGGGCAGCAGCCGGCGACGGCGTGCAAGCAAGTGCGGCGACCGTGCTTCTGACGATGGGGCTGCAGGAGCTACTCAAGGGCCATGGCGGCACCACCGGCACCGGTGACGTGCTCGACGCGGGTGCTGCCCGCCGGTTGGCGTGCACTGCGGACCTGATCCCGGTCGTGCTCGGCGGCCCCAGTCAACCGTTGGACGTGGGGCGGCGAGAACGGTTGGCTACCAAAGCGATCCGGGCCGCAGTCATCCTGCGGGATGGCGGATGCAGCTTCCCCGATTGTGATCGGCCACCAGGGTTCTGCGAGATCCACCACGTCACACCGTGGTGGGCCGGCGGCGAAACCTCCCTGACGGATTCGGCGATGCTGTGCGGCCGACACCACCAGACCGTGCACCGACAGGGCTACACCGCCGACGTAAGACCCGACCGTGTGGTTTGGGATCTGACACCCGGGCGGATGCCCGGCCACCAAACCGCGACCGCCTGAGCTTCTCAAGAGAACGATTCCGATGTAGACGAATCCATCCGCGTCGTCGATCTCCTTGCCCCGCTGCACGATCGACAACCGGCAACTCTGTGATGCGAGACTGACGCAATGAAGTTGCTGCACACGGACAAGGCTGTTGTCGGCAAGCGTGTGCTCTCTTCTGACACCGAACCCGACGACAGCGACGTCCTGTCGCAAGACCTCCGCGCACGCAATCACGTGTTGATGCCGCATCACCCGGGCGTGATCGACCAGTTCGTCGGGCCCGGCCTGAATCACTGCATTTCGCGGTTCCTCGGATTGGAGCATGAGCCGATCAGCATGGTCGTCGGCTACGACCACGACAACGATGGCGTATACCTCGGACTCGTCGACCCAACCGACGACGATTGGCTCACCGCCATAACCAGCGGCTGGTGGGCAAGCCCATCCGAGGCTGAGCTCTAAGACTCTCGCCGAGGATGTCTCGATAACCAATCGGCTATCGACACGCGCTGACGAGGTACAACGGTTGGTGCAGTTCAGCGGTGCTGATGGTTGAGGCTCGCCACTGTCGGGCGGTTAGTTCTTCAAGGCACGCGTCATCATGAGTGTGGCGTTATCGTCGATCGGGATGGACCGACAGGGCTCGACGGTGCGGTACTCGTACATGACGCCGCAACCGTCTGGCAAATAGCCGCGGCGCACATACAGTCGCTGGGCGGCGCCGTAGTCGGCATACAAACCCACACCCAGCCCGACAACCGCGCTACGGGCACCGGCGGCGCTCTCCACAGCGTCCAGTAGCGCGGTACCGACGCCGCGTTGACGGTAGGGCGGGAGCACGTTCAGGTCGGCGATCTCAGGTATACCCGCCGCATTGAACGGCTGATACGTCGACTTCCACAGCAGGGTGCAGTAGCCGGCAACCGCACCCCCTACATCAGCGATATAGCAAGCTCGAGCACCGTGCCGCTGATCGTCGAGGTAACCACGGAACGTCTCGACCGATTTGTGCCACCCGTGCTGGGCGAAGCTCTCGAATAGGCGTGTGACGTCGGCTTGCTCGAAGGGTCGGATCCGGTAGCCCGGCTCACCTGCGGCAAACGCCTTGTCAGTCATCCTCGAACTGTTACAGAGACCCGACGCGTTTTCACGCCAATACACTTCGTCCCGGTCTACCGCGGAGCTGAGGCGAGCACCGTCCGATAGACCATCCGCAAAGGGCGACGCCTGTCTAGCTTTGGCCGGAGGGCCTACCTCTTCCGGTTGGCGATGGCAGGGAGTGAGCGCCCAAACGAGGCGAAGCTCTTGTAGGGCTCGCCCTGCAGCACACGGGCCGTGATCGCAAATGGGAAGCCGGTTATGCCCAGGACGGCAACCGCGTACGCGCCCTCGGCTTGCTCGTGCTCGATCCAGGTGCCATCGAGAGCACGGATGATCACTTCGCCAAGATACGCACCGATCAATTTCCACCACAGATCCAGTCGTTCGGCCGATAACGGTCCGCTCTCGAGTAGCCGATCGGCGATAGCATCGAGCTGCTCCAAGCTCGCCAGCTGCCAGTCGAGCGTCGTGACAAACTGCTTGGCTACGAGTTGCACGCACTCATCAGCGATGGTCATGAGTTCAGTTCGCTCGACGGCCACCACCGGATCATCTCACTCTCACTCGGAGACGTGCCGACAGATTCGGTCGGTTGCTCCCGCTCGCTGTACGTCGAAGCCTCATTCCGGTCCCGCTCGATCACCTTGTGCAACTCGTTCGCCGCAGCCGCATCGACATCCGGAACTTCAGCGGGATGTGTGGTTATCAGTCCGAGGACGAGGTACTTGGAGACTTTGTCGCACGCCCGGTTTGGCCCGTCCCATATGAGCTTCCACAAACGGCGAACCCCACGTCAGGACGTGATTCCGCGCCGGCATGGCGATGCCCGTCCCGTAGACCCCGTCCGCGTGGACATCCCGGGACGCGGGCCGGCTACGGCACGCGAGGCGCACATCTCGGAACCGCCGCGCCGGTCACTCTGCCACCTGAGCATTGGGGACTCTGGTCAGCGCGGAAGACGCTCATCGACATCCAATCGGCAGCATGTCCAGGTGCTGCCGAAACTCGTCGGCAAACGCTGTCGAAACTCACCTATATAACCATTCCTGGTTGACCAACCAACTCAACGCCGGCCGCGCGCAGGCCGAGGCCGCAGTGCAGCTGGTCGATGAGCAGCTGCTCCGAGCCGTCGTAGACCTGCGTTCGCACGGTATGTCGCACTTCGACGCACACTTCGACAACGTCCTGACCGACGGCCACCGGATCTATCTCTCCGACTTCGGCCTCGCGATCTCGGGTCAATTCCAGCTGGACAGCAAAGAACGAGATTTTGTCATGCGCACTTCCGATCAGGACCTTGCCTACTGCGCGACAGCCCTGGTCAACACCATTGTCAGCACCCACTTCGGCTTCGCAAGAGCCGATCAACGCAACGACTACCTGCGGCGCTGCGTTCACAGCGGCCTGGCCCGGGGTCTTATCGGCACGATCGCTGACACCGTGGTGCGTTACGCCACCGTCGCGACGATCATCAACGACTTCTACTGGAAGCTGCACGACGGTGAGTTGACCGCCGAGTACCCGACGGCCGCGATCGCGTTGGCGATCGAACGGGCGGGCCTGCTGTAACCGGCCGGCTCCGGCGACCTGGACCTGCCGCGTATCGGGGGTCAGCGCGTCAGCTCGACTTCCTGGAGACGCCGCAGCTTCTCCGGGTTGCGCACCAGGTAGAGCCCGGTCACCAGTCCGTCGTCGACGCGCGCGGATGCGATGACGTCGGTCTCGCCACCGATGATGAAGCGCAGGCCAGGTGTGCCGTTGACCAACACCTGCTCGACACCGCCGTCCTCCGGATAGACGCTCGCCAGGAAGCGCAGCACCTTCTCGACGCCGACGATCGGTCGCAGGGCCGCCTTGCGCAGGCCGCCGCCGTCGGTCAACAACACGACATCCGGGGAGAGCACGTCCATCAGCCCTTGGAGATCGCCGGTCTGCGCGGCTTCCAGGAACCTCGCCGAGACCTCCCTTCGACGCGGCGCATCGATCGTGTCTCGCGGTCGCCGTTCGGCCACGTGATCCCGAGCACGTTTGGCGATCTGCCGCACCGTCGCGGACGACTTGTCGACCGACTCCGCGATGTCGCCATACGAGAGCTGGAAGACCTCGCGCAGCACGAAGACGGCGCGCTCGACCGGGGACAACGTCTCCAGCACCAGCAGCATCGCCGTCGAGACGCTGTCCGCCAGTGCGACGTCGTCGGCGACGTCCGGTGTGGTGATCAGCGGCTCCGGTAGCCACGGCCCGACATACGACTCGCGACGGCGTGCGACGGAGCGGATCTTGTTGAGCGACAGGCGGGTCGTGATGCGCACGAGGTAGGCGCGCGGCTCGCGCACCGTTTGCGGGTCGACGTCGTTCCAGCGCAACCACGTGTCCTGAAGGACGTCCTCGGCGTCCGCGGCCGAGCCCAGCATCTCGTAGGCGACGGTGAACAGCAGGTTGCGGTGTGCGACGAAGCTGTCTGTCGCCGCTGCGGATTCGCTCACGGCGTCGATCGTATGGCGAGTGGCAGCTCGCACACGTCTGAAAAGCCTTGTGACGCAAGACCGGCCGCCGAGTTGAAGCGCGACCGCATGTTCTCCAGGGCGATCAGTTGGGTCAGTTCGACCATCGCCGGTGTCCCCAGCGCGTCGATCAGCTCCGAGACCATCTCGTCGGTCACCTCCAGAGGGGTGACGCTCATCGCTTCGGCATACTCCATGACCTGCCGCTCCAGCGGCGAGAAGACATCCGACTCGCGCCAGCGCGGCACCTGCCGGACCTTGGCGAGGTCGAGCCCGTCGTTGTGCGCGGTGAAGTAGCCGAAGTCGAGACACCAACTGCAGCCGATGACGCCGGCAGCCGCCATCGTCGCGTAGCTGTGCAGGCTCGGGTCCAGCTTCTTCCAGCGCTGCACCTTCTGCTCGATGCCGAGCACCGCACGCATGACCGGCTTGTTGTGGAAGTAGACGTAGCCGTTGTCGGGGATCTCGCCCCACTTGCGGCGGGCGTAGGCGCGCATCGCGGCGCCGTACAGGCCGGTGATGGGTGCCTTGGGGATGCGGAACGAACTGGTGGTGGGCATGTCAGCCGCCTTTCGTCGGGTCTGTTGCCCACCAGACACCGCCCGCGCCCGATCTGTGACAGCGTCAGCCGGCCGGTGGCGGATCCACCGGCAACAACGCGGTGTATGCCGCCACGCGCCGCGCCCCGGGGGAGCCCGCGCCGGCCCGGCGGTAACGCTCCATGACTTCGGCCATCTCCGCCGCGAGAGCCGTCAGTTGCTCGGTGGTCACGAGCACGGCATGGTCGGCGAGCCCGCAATGTTCCTGCCAGGTGTCCGGCCAGCTCGCGCTGTCGTCGATCCAGGCGCCGGCGCGCTCGGCGAAGTGCTCGACGTAGTCGCGCTGCAACCACTGCTCGGCCGCGAGGTCGTCCTCGTCCATCGGCTCGGGCTCTGCGCGGCCGGCGGGCTCGGCGGCCGCCCATACCCGGCGCCGGCCGGTGCCGGTGCCGGTGTCCTCGATCAGTCCCGCCTCCGCCAGGCGGCGCAGGTGGTAGCTGGTGGCGCCGGTGTGCGTGCCGAGCGCCACGGCGAGTTCGGTCGCGGTGGCGCCACCGTGCACCCGCAGTTGTGCCAGCAGCCGGGACCGCAGCGGGTGTGCGAGGGCGCGCAGTTGATCGGATCCGGTGGATCGGGACGGCGACATACATGCACAATAGTTGTGCATACTTAAGGTGTAAACCATCGGCCGCCAGGCGTCATACAGCCGAAAACCGTTGGTGGCACGGCGGATCCGGTCGATTTGGGCGGTATGTCGGCGGCCCGTAGAATTGACGACTGTTGTGCTTCGTGCGCAACCACTGACACACAGGGCGACCACCGGTCGCTCCGAGTCCACGATCAACAAGAAAAGGCAGACTCGTGCGTACCTTCACGCCCAAGCCGGCGCAGGTCCAGCAGGACCGCGTGTGGCACGTCATTGACGCCTCCGACGTCGTTCTCGGCCGCCTGGC
Source organism: Flexivirga endophytica (assembly GCF_014640635.1). Taxonomy (GTDB): domain Bacteria; phylum Actinomycetota; class Actinomycetes; order Actinomycetales; family Dermatophilaceae; genus Flexivirga; species Flexivirga endophytica. The sequence goes on along the minus strand of NZ_BMHI01000007.1, from coordinate 186,823 downwards.
CTCCCAGGCCGCGATCCTGCTGCGCGGGAAGCACAAGCCGACCTTCGCGCCGAACGCCGACACCGGTGACTTCGTCATCATCATCAACGCCGACAAGGTCGCCCTCACCGGCGCCAAGCTCCAGAAGAAGAAGGCCTACACCCACTCCGGTTTCCCGGGCGGACTGAAGACCACCTCCTACACCGAGCTGATGGCCAAGAACCCGGCCAAGGCGGTCGAGAAGGCCATCACCGGCATGATTCCGCACAACTCCCTCGGACGCCAGCAGCTGGCCAAGCTGAAGGTTTACGCCGGCCCGGAGCACCCGCACGCCGCGCAGCAGCCCAAGCCGTTCGAGATCACCCAGGTCGCGCAGTAAGCGCCCGCCGGACTTCCAAGGAGAATTGACAAGATGACCGACCAGACTCAGGTCGACGTCCTGGAGGACGACGAGCCCCAGCTGACCAACTACACCTCGGAGTCGTCCACGGACGTCGCCGGTGACGAGCCCAAGGCTCGCCCCAGCGCCTCCGCGCCTGGCGCCGCCACCGGCCGTCGCAAGCAGGCCATCGCCCGCGTGCGCATCGTGCCCGGCACGGGTGAGTGGAAGATCAACGGCCGCACCCTCGAGGCCTACTTCCCCAACAAGGTGCACCAGCAGATCGTCAACGAGCCGCTGAAGGTTCTCGAGCTCGATGGTGCGTATGACGTCCTCGTGCGCGTGCACGGCGGTGGCCCCTCCGGCCAGGCCGGTGCCGTCCGCCTCGGTGTCGCCCGTTCGCTGAACGGCGTCGACGAGGAGCTGAACCGCCCGACCCTGAAGAAGGCAGGCTTCCTGTCCCGTGACGCTCGCGTCCCGGAGCGCAAGAAGGCCGGTCTCAAGAAGGCCCGTAAGGCTCCGCAGTACAGCAAGCGCTGATCTGACGCCTCGAAGCACATGCAAGGGCCCCGGCGAACCAGTTCGCCGGGGCCCTTGCATGTGCTTGCCGTCGTGCAGATGTAGGCGTTGATCCGTATTCCTCGCAACATTCCTCGCAACGCGTGGGTCGTCATCATTCCTCGCGACACGTCGGTCGTCATCATTCCTCGCAACGCGTCGGTCGTCATCCGGATGGCAGGTCGGCTGGTCCTTCAGTTGCGTCGGCCTGTGCTGTCGCCTTACGTCCCGAAGTGCCGACGGTCGGTCCGTTGGGACGGCGTCCGGCGCGGGAAGAGTGCCGAAGTGCGGACGGTCGGTCCGTCGGGACGGTGTCCGGCGCGGGAAGAGTGCCGAAGTGCCGACGGTCGGTCCGTCGGGACGGTGTCCGGCGCGGGAAGAGTGCCGAAGTGCCGACGGTCGGTCCGTTGGAACGGGATCGACATACGCCATACAACCTTCGGGGCGTGTCATACGTCATACACGATGTGACGGGGCGCACTTCGGTCCCGTCGGATTTACCGACGGGACCCGCCGTCGCTTACCCTGCTGAGGGCTGTTCTGCGGCCGCCGGTGGCGCGTGATGCACCGGAATCTTCGAGAGTTTGAGGTGATCCATGGGGCGCTTGTTCGGCACCGACGGTGTGCGCGGCTTGGCCAATCGGGACATCACGGCCGAGCTCGCGCTCGACCTGTCGGTCGCAGCCGTGCGGGTATTGGCCGAGGAGGGCGAGTTGGCCGGACACCGGCCCACTGCCGTCGTCGGGCGCGACCCGCGCGCGTCGGGTGAGTTCCTGGCCGCGGCGACCATCGCCGGCCTGGCATCGGCCGGCGTCGACGTCTTCGACGCCGGGGTCCTGCCGACTCCCGCGATTGCCTTCCTGACGGCTGCAGCGGGTGCCGATATCGGCGCGATGTTGTCCGCGTCGCACAACCCGATGCCCGACAACGGCATCAAGTTCTTCTCGCACGGCGGGCACAAGCTGCCGGACGCGACCGAGGACGCCATCGAGGCGCGGCTGCGTGGTGACTGGGAGCGACCGGTCGGCGATCAGGTCGGCCGGGTCAAGCCGTTCCCCGAGGGCGCCGAGCAGTATGTCGCCCACCTGCTGGGCGCCATACCGCATCGCCTGGACGGGCTGCACGTGGTGCTCGACACCGCGCATGGTGCGGCGAGTGAGATCGCGCCCAAGGCGTTCGAGCGCGCCGGCGCCCAGGTCACGCTCGTCGGCGCCGCACCGGACGGCCTCAACATCAACGACGGGGTGGGCTCGACCCACCTGGAGCACCTGCGCCGGATGGTGCCGGAGGTCGGCGCCGATCTCGGCCTCGCCTTCGACGGGGACGCCGACCGCTGCCTGGCCGTCGACGCGACCGGCGCCGAGGTTGACGGTGACCAGATCATGGCGATCCTGGCGCTCGACCTGCACGAACGGCACGCGCTCGCCGGTGACACGCTGGTCGCGACCGTGATGAGCAACGAGGGCCTGATGCAGGCGATGACCGGCGCGGGCATCACCGTGATGCGCACCGACGTCGGCGACCGCTACGTGCTGGCGGAGATGCGCCGCGGCGGGTTCTCGCTCGGCGGCGAGCAGTCCGGCCACGTCATCATGCTCGAGCACGGCACCACGGGCGACGGCGTGCTCACCGGGCTGATGCTCGCCGCGCGCGTCGCTGCGACCGGCACCACGCTCGCCGACCTCGCCGCCTGTATGACGCGCCTGCCGCAGTGCCTGGTCAACGTCCCTGGTGTCGACAAGCACGCGGTCGACGGACATCCGGTGGTGCAGTCCGCCGTCGCCCAGGCGCAGCGCGACCTGGCCGGCCTGGGTCGGGTGCTGTTGCGCAAGTCCGGCACCGAGCCGGTCGTGCGTGTGATGGTCGAGGCCGCGTCGCCCGAGCGTGCCCAGCAGATCGCCCAGCAGTTGGCCGCGGTCGTCGCCAGTGAGCTGGCGTTGGCGCCCGCCTGATCGGCCTACAGACACCGAAGGGGTGTGCGGAGCGATCGCTCCGCACACCCCTTTCGTCGTATGACGAAGAAAGTGCTTCGGCTCAGGCGGCCGCGGTGGCGGCGGCTGCTGCGTGCACCAGCGCGTCGACGGTGGCCTGCAGGGCCGTGCCGACCGGCTGGTGCGTGCTGAGGTCGACGCCGTCGAGCTCAGCCAGTGCGAACGTCGCACTCGCATCGGCCAGGGGCAGGCCGCCGGCGATGGTGACGGCGAGGTGGGTGTGTTCGACCACGGTCGAGGTGTTGTGTGCGGCCGAGGACACGGCGACCGGCTTGCCGCTCAGCGACGACTGGCCGTAGGGGCGGGACGCCCAGTCGATGGCGTTCTTGAGCACCGCGGAGAGTGTGCCGTTGTTGGCAGGTGACAGCAGGAGCGCTGCGTCGGCTTCACCGAGCTGGGTGCGGAGGCGCTGAACGGCTTCCGGTGCCGGCTCGATGTCCTGGTCCTCGTTGTAGAAGGGAAGGGTGTCGAGGTAGTCGACGATCTCGACCTCGGTGCCCTCCGGCGCGAGACCGGCAGCGACGTCGGCGAGCCGGCGATGGATGGAGGCGGACCGGGGGCTGCCGACTAGCACTGCGAGCTTGGTGGTCATGGGAGGTACCTTTCAAAGCGGTGGGGGACATTCCGAGGAGCTAAACGGACCATAGTCCGTTTTTCTTCCGGTGTGCAACCCCGAGGTCGTCCGGATGGGAGAATGTGGTCATGACCACACCGCGACAGCTACCCATGGCGGCCGCGCCGCCACGGGTCCGCCGCGATGCAGCGGCCAACTCCGACCGCATCCTGGCTGCGGCGCGCGATGTCATCCGCTGTGAGGGCATCGAGTCGCTGACCATGGACCATCTTGCGGCGCGGGCCGGAGTCGGCAAGGGCACGATCTTCCGGGCCTTCGGCAACCGGTCGGGCCTGTTCGCGGCGCTGACGGACGAGGCCGAGCGGACCTTCCAGCAGGAGTTCCTCTCGGGCCCGCCACCGCTCGGGCCTGATGCGCCGCCACTGCAAAGGCTGCTGGCGTATGGCGAGGGGCGCCTGCGTCTCTACGCCGTGCACGGACCGCTGTTGAAGGCCGGGTCCCAGGACGGGAGCGGCAGGTTCGACGTCCCTGCGCGTCAGTTGTCCGCAACGCATGTGCGAATGCTGTTGCGGCAGTGCGGTGTTCGCGACAATGTGGACGTCCTTGCCGAAATGCTGCTCGCACCACTGGAACCCGACGTCACCGATCACCTCCTCTCGACGCGCAACGTCACCCTGGAGCACGTGGTTGCCGGCTGGCAGCGCGTGGCGGTTTCGCTCGTGCGCTGAGCGCAGCCGGCGTCGGGACGAACCGGCACGGATCATGACGCCAAACGACGGAATGCACTGCCGTGGAACACCAACGGCGGCCGGGATTCGTCCAGGTCGAGGTCATGGACGCCCAGCACGACGATGTCGTGATCGCCGGCCGTGACGACATCCCGGACGGTCGTTTCCAGCAACGCGGTCGCACCGTCCAGGAACACTGCTCGGCGGGTGGTCGCACGCCAGTCGACGTCGGCGAACCGGTCGACGCCGCGCGCTGGGCACGCGCCCGGCGTGTTGCTGTGCCACGGACAGCACGCTGACGCCCAGGTGCGACGCGGCACGCAACGCGGGCCAGGTCGTGGAGGTGTGTGCAACGCACACCGAGACGAGTGCGGGCTGCAGGGAGCCCGACGTGAAGGCTGGCGACCATTCTTGCGGATGGCCGTCGACCACGGCGGCGAGCGCGGTCACGCCCGTCGAGTGCGCCCCGAAGACCCGGCGCAGATGACCGGTGTCGATGGAGGGATTCGTGATGACGCTCATCGCTGCTGCCACTCCTTTGCGAGCAGTTGGAAGGATCGGACACGGTCGTCGTGGTCGTGGGTGATCGTGGTGACCAGTAGTTCGTCGGCGCCGGTCGTTTCCTGCAGCACCTGCAGCTGGTCCGCGACCTGTCCTGGCGTACCGACGAACTGCGTGGCGAGGCGATCGGCGACCAGGGCGAGATCGTCGTCCGACCGCGGCAGGGCTCGTGCCTCTTCCGGGGTCGGGAACGGTATGGCGCCCGCGCCCGTCCGGATGCTGCGCACCCACGGTGCATATCCGGTCGCGAGTTCCTTTGCCGCATCGGCTGTTTCGGCGACGACGACATCTGCGGAGACGATGACGTGCGGGCTTTCCAGCTCAGCGCTGGGCCGGAAGTGCGACCGGTATGCCGCAACGGCCTCGATGACGCTCGCCGGCGCCACGTGGTAATTCGCGCCGAAACGCAGTCCATGACGGCCCGCGAGCTGTGCGCTCTCGCCGGCGCTGCTGCCATGGACCCAGACCTGTAGCGGAGCCCCCTCTCCTGCGACGGTGGCGGCCTCGCCGTTCGGGTGGCGGTAGGTGCCGTCGCGCAGGGCCAGCAGGTCGGCCACCTGCTCGCCATACGGCTGCGGCTTGTGGTCGGGCCCGGTCAGCAGGTCCCGTTGGAGGGCGAAGCGGGGCGAAGCTGCGAGACGCTCGAAAGAGAACGGAGGAGGCACGACCAGGCCACCGGGCAACACCTCGGTCTGCGAACGTCGCGGTGTAGGCGTGACCGGTGGGCGCCCACCCGATCGGCCCAGCCCCAGATCGATACGTCCCGGGTGTGCCGCATCCAACAGCCCGAACTCCTCGATCGTCGTCAGTGCGGAGCGGTGACCCATCTGCACTGCCGCGGCACCGACGCGGATGCCGTTCGTCGCCGCAGCGGCGAGGCCGATCGTCAATGCGGGCGACACCCCTGCAACGCCGGGGTTCAGGTGATGTTCGGCGAACCAGTAACGGGCGTAACCGAATTCCTCAGCCTGCCGCGCCAGGTCCACGCTGTTGCGCAGCGCGTCCCGCGGATTCGATCCCGACGACACGTGCACCAGGTCCAGGACGGACAGTGGAACGCCGGTCACGATGCAACTCCGTGGGCACGCGCCGAGCCGACGCCGTCACGGAGCGGTGGCAGGCCGAGATTCTCCCGCAGCGTCGTCCCTTCGTACGACGTGCGGTAGACGCCGAGCTCCTGGAGCAGCGGGATCACCCGGTCCACGAAGGGGTCGAGCCCCGTCGGCGTCAGATGCGGCACGAGGATGAAGCCGTCGCAGGCGTCGTTCTGCACGAAATGATTCAGCTGCGACGCGATCGTCAGGGGTGACCCGACGAAGCTCTGTCTCCCGGTGACCTCGATGACCAGCTCACGGATCGAGAGCTTCTCTGCGACTGCGCGCTCGCGCCACTCTCGGGCGGTCGCGACGACATCTTCGTGGCGACGGACACTCGCGCGTCCCTTGGCGAGGGTGTTCTGTCCCGGCACCGGGTCGACCTCGGGCAGAGGGCCCTCGGGGTCGTACGACGAGAGGTCCCGGTTCCACAACTGCTCGAGCACGTTGATGGCGGTCTGCCCGCTCACCTGCTGCCGCCGTATGGCGTGCGCCTGCTCCTGCGCCTCGTGGTCCGTGTCGCCGACGACGAAGGTCGCGCCCGGGAGGATGAGCAGATCCTCAGGGCTGCGACCGTGCTGTGCCAGTCGGCGCTTCACGTCGGTGTAGAACGCCCTTCCGGCGTCATACGTGCTGTGTCGACTGAAGATCGCGTCGGCGTTCGCTGCCGCGAACTCACGACCCTCGTCGGAGTCCCCCGCCTGGAAGACGACGGGATTCCCCTGTGGGGAGCGCGGGACGCTGAAGCGGCCCCGTATGTCGAAGTGCCGATCCGCGAATTCGTAGGACCCTGCGGCCGGATCGGTCACGAAGGGATCCGTGCCGCTGTCGGTGCCGAGGTCTCCGGCGGACCAGGAGTTCCACAACTCGCGGGCGGCGCTCAGGAACGACTGGGCACGCGTGTAGCGATCCTCTTGCGCGAGATAGCCGCCACGGCGGAAGTTCTCCCCGGTGAAGGCGTCCCAGGAGGTGACGACGTTCCACCCCGCCCGGCCATCCGACAGGTGATCGAGAGTGGCGAATTCCCTTGCCACGTCGAACGGCTCGTTGAAGGTGGAGTTGATCGTGCCGACCAGTCCGAGGTGATCGGTGACCGCGGCAAGCGCAGCGAGCACTGAGAAGGTATCGGGGCGTCCCACGACATCGAGGTCGTAGATCCGCCCGTGTTGTTCGCGCAGGCGGAGGCCCTCGGCGAGGAAGAGGGAAGTCGAACTTGCCGCGCTCCGCGTTCTGGGCGAAGTGCCGGAATGACTCGAACTCGATGTGGCTCCCTCCTGCGGGGTCGCTCCAGACGGTGGTGTTGTTGACGCCCGGGAAGTGGGCGCCGAGTCGGATCTGCTTGACGTTGCTCATGATCGAGTTCGTCCTTTCACGCGGCCGAGTAGCGGCTGGCGGGGCGCGGGAGCCCGAAATGCTCGCGCAGTGTGGTCGTCGTGTAGTGCGGTCGGAAAGCCCCACGTTGTTGCAGTCTCGGCACGAGATCGCGGGTGATCCGCTCCAAGTCGTAGCGCGCCGAGGCGGGACGCAGCCGGAAGCCGTCGACGCCGGCTGCTGACCACTCGAGGAGTTGGTCGGTGAGACCGTCTGGAGTGCCGACGAAAACTGCTGCATCACTAGCGAATTCGCCACCGGCGAGTTCGTCGAGGTCATCCTTGCGGGCGTGTGCTGCCGTGGACGTCCGGTCCAAGAAGACGACGAGGTCCGCGAGCACTCGGATGTCGCCGGGGTCGCGGTCTGCGGCGACCGCCTCTTTGCGTATCGCGGTGGCGATGCGGGCGGCGTCGGCGGCGTCTCGGGGTGTCGTCAGACCGATGTCGGCGTCGCGACCGATCAATGCGTAACCGCGCTCGTCATGGGCACGGACCGTAATGACCGGCTGGCCTTGTGGGGGTCGCGGTGTGATGGACGGCCCGCGGACGGAGAAGTTCGGACTCTGGAAGTCGATGTAGTGCAGCCGGTCTCGGTCGATGAATCGTCCGGTGTCGACGTCTCGGATCTCTGCGTCGTCCTCCCAGCTGTCCCACAGACGGCGGACGACCTCGATGTAGTCGGAGACCTCACCGAACGCCTCCTCGGCGTCAGCGGAGCCTGCTTCCGCCCCGTGAAATCGGGGTGTCGGTCTCCGGCCGATGTTGGCGAACTCGCGTGGGTCAGCGCTCGTGCGGACGCGCAGCCCTGCGCGGCCCGAGGTCACATGATCCAGGGTCGCGATCGACTTGGAGATGTGGAACGGCTCGGTGTGTGGGGCGATCGCCGTGGGTACGAGGCCGATCCGGTGTGTGACCGGACCGATCCGCGCAGCGATCAATGCCGGATCGAGGGTGCCGTGCACGATGTCGACGGTGTCGCCGTCTTGCTGCCGGCTCGCTGCGAACCGATCCTCGAGGGTCACGAGGTCCAGCAGCCCGCGCTCGGCCTCCTGGACCAGCTCCGTCCAGAACTGAGGGCTGAACAGCTCGGCCGGCTGCAACGTCTCGTGGCGCCAGGCGGCCGGATGCCATCCCGCACCGTCGAGGGCCACTGCGAGATGAATGGGGTAGTCGGTGGACATCAGCATCACCTTCGTCTCAGATGCGGAGTCGCGAAGAGGCCAGCACCGGGAAATCCGGTGGGGGAGACCGGGATTCGCGCTTGCGGCACCGGCGGTGCCGCCGGGTCATCACCTGGAGCACCCCACCGCGGAGGAGGGTTGCCGGACAGCAAGCCAGGGCTTGACGCTGCCTCTCGTGACCTGGGAGCGAGACTAGCCCGCTCGTCGCAATCTGTCTAATGCATAGCGGAAAGGTAGGGATTGCGAAGAGGGTCGTGCTGCCCGATTCGCCGGTGGATCAACGTGGCAGCCAGGCGTCGTCGGCGTCATTCAGCTTGCGGACTCTCGCCGGCAGTCGACCCGCGACCAGTTGGGCAAGGCTCACCGTGTCCAGCACAGTCCGCATGCTCGAGCGGAGTGCAACCCAGAGATCCGGCAGATGCGTTGCCACGCCTTCGTATTCGAGCTCATGAGGTCGGATGCCATGCACTTCCGCGAGTGGCCCGTCCACGCTACGGATGACCTCGCCCACGAAGATCTTCGAGGGGTCCCGGGTCAGTGCGTAACCACCCGCGCAGCCCCGCTGGGTCTGGACCAGTCCGCTGCGTCGCAGCTGACTGAGGATCGCTTCCACGAATTTGCGTGGCATGTCCTGGTCGCTGACGATGCGATCGATCGTCAACAGATGCGGGTATGCCGCAGCGAGCTCGAGGGCACTACGGACCGCGTAGTCGCTGCGTGCCGTGATTTGCACGGAAGGAACCTCTCTGGCGGTCGGCTGAGGGCTCTCACGATAACGGTCTGTCGGAGGGTGGGGATGGTGCCCATATCCCACTAAATGGATAGAGCATTAGAAATACTTGCCTAAGTCAAAACAGACGGTTATGTTTTCGGCAGGTGATGAGCGACAGCGTCAAGCCCTGGCTGGCTGTCCGGCAACCCTCCTTTCGCGGCGGGGTGCTCCAGGTGACCACCAGATGGGACCACGGGCTTCGTGGCTCCCATAAGCGCGACGGTGCCGGCACATTCCGTTCGTCCCAGAGGCGACCGGTGGTGTCCAGGTGACCATCACGTGATCCACGAGAGCGATTGCAGCGTGAGGATTTCTCCAGATGTCCCAAGTACTCGCCGACCGGGTGTCGGCAACCCCGAACGAGCAGCCGTCGGAGAGCGCGACCGACGGCCTGGTCGGCGCCCGACTCGTCACCCGGCGGCGCCCTGCACGGTGGGTGGCGGCCGCGTTGGCACTCGTCCTGGCTGCCATGCTGGTCAACACACTGATCACCAACCCTCGCTTCGAGTGGGGTGTCGTCGGTGACTACCTCGGTAGCTCGGCGATCCTGCGTGGTCTGGTGCTCACCCTGTGGCTGACCGCAGCCGTGATGGTGAGCGGATACGTCCTCGGCATCGGGCTGGCGGCGCTGCGACTGTCCGACAACGCGATCCTCCGCACCGCGTCCTTCGGCTTCGTCTGGCTCGTGCGGTCGGTCCCGCCACTGGTGCAACTGCTCTTCTGGTTCGAGATCGCGTCGCTCTATCCGCGACTGTCGTTCGGCATACCGTTCGGGCCGGAGTTCGTGTCCTTCCAGACCGCCCATCTCTTCTCGGCGCTCGCCGCGGCATACGTGGCGTTGACGATCGACGCCGCAGCCTTCGCCTCCGAGATCATCCGTGGTGGGCTGCTGTCGGTCGACCACGGCCAGACCGAGGCGGCCTCCTCGATAGGCCTGTCCCGGTGGCGGACCTTCCGTCGGGTGGTGCTCCCGCAGGCGATGCCCTCGATCATTCCCGCTTCGGGCAACATGCTCATCGGGATGCTCAAGGCCACCTCGCTGGTGAGCGTCATCGCCGTGCAGGATCTGCTCGGCGCCAGCGAGCTGATCTACAACGACAACTTCAAGATCATCCCGCTGCTGCTGGTGGCGACGATCTGGTATCTCGTGCTCACCACCCTCCTGTCGATCGGGCAGTTCCTGCTGGAGCGGCATTTCGCCCGGGGAAAGCGGCGCGGACCGACCAGATCACTGCCGACGGTATGGCGGGACAGTCTCAGCCTGCTCCCGCACCGCCGCGTGGCGAAGGCGGGTGGTGCGGCATGAGCGACACGATCGCAGTCGCGAGTTCTGAGGTCCGGATCCGCAACCTGCACAAGGTTTTCGGTGGCCGCGAGGTTCTCAGTGGCATCGACCTGGACATCCCGGCGGGCAGCGTCACGGCCATCATCGGACCGTCCGGATCCGGCAAGTCGACGCTGTTGCGCTGCATCAACCATCTGGAGCGCCCCGATTCCGGTTACGTCGAAGTCGGTGGCGAGGTGATCGGTTACCGGCCGGAGAAGGGGCGGCTGCGCGAGCGGTCGTCGCGAGACATCGCGCGGCAACGCGCCTCCATCGGGATGGTCTTCCAGCAGTTCAACCTCTTCGGGCACCGCACCGCCGCGCAGAACATCGCCGAGGGACAGCTCGCCGCGGGCGTTCCTGCCGCGGCCGCGAGGGCACGAGCGGGCGAGTTGTTGAAGCGGGTCGGACTCGCTGGTCGGGAGGGTGCGTATCCGAGCGAGCTGTCCGGCGGGCAGCAGCAGCGGGTCGCCATCGCGCGGGCGTTGGCGCGGGACCCCAGGCTGATCCTTTTCGACGAGCCCACGAGTGCGCTCGACCCGGAGCTCGTCGGTGAAGTGCTCGCAGTCATCAAACAATTGGCGACCACCGGCATCACGATGGCGATCGTCACACATGAGATCGGTTTCGCCCGTGAGGTGGCGGACCAGCTCGTCTTCCTCGACGGCGGTCAGATAGTCGACCGCGGTGCACCCGCGGACGTCCTCGACAACACCGACAACGAACGCGCCCGTGCCTTTGTGGCAGCAGTCCTTTAGCGAATCTGGAGAAGATCATGAACACCGCAATCACCCGTTCCCGCCTCCGACCGCGCACAGCCCTCACGGCTGCGACCGCGCTCGCCCTGGCTGGCTCCCTCGCCGCCTGCGGTTCGTCGTCGGGAGGTTCGACGTCCGGCGGGGGAGCTGCTGGCGGCGGCAAGGCGGCCGCAGCGGCACCGGCCGACTTCACCGGCAAGATCACTGCGGACCCGACAGCCCGGAAGTTGTTGCCCAAGAGCGTTGTGAAGTCCGGGATGCTCATCCTGGGGACCACCCAGGTGACCGGCACGGCGGGGCTGCCGCACGCCGGCGTGGTCGACGGCAAGGAGGTCGGTCTCGACCTCGACATCCGCGCCGCGATCGCGAAGAAGCTCGGCATCAAGTGGCAGGTCGAGAACGGCACGTTCCAGACCATCATCCCTGGCGTGCAGAGTGGGAAATACCAAGTGGGACAAGGAAATTTCGGCGTCACGAAGGAGCGGGAGAAGGTCGTCGACTTCGCGACATACCTGAATGACGGCCAAGCTTTCGTCGGCAGCAAGGACGTCAAGGTCTCGCACGTGAAGAGCCTGCTGGACGTGTGCGGCCTGAATGTCGCGACGACCAGCGGCACGACCTTCCAGAAGTTGTTGACGACCTCCGCACCGAAGTGCGCGGCGGCCGGGAAGAAGCCCTACAAGGTCCAGTACTTCTCTGACACCGCACCGATCTATCTCGGTCTGCAGAACGGCAAGGTCGATGCGTTCTTCGGGCCGACGCTGAGCCAGAAGGTCGTCGTGCAGAAGATCAAGGGCACAAAGTTCCTCGGCCAGGTCGCCCAGACGCCGGTGGGCCTGGTGACCGCGAAGAAGTCGCCGATCGCCCCGGCGATCCAGGCGGCCGTCAACGACCTGATCAAGGACGGCACCTACGCCAAGATCTTCGCGAAGTGGAAGGTCGGATCGTCGGTCATCAGCACATCGCAACTCAACCCGCCCGCTACGTTCTGACCCCGGAAAGGCCGAGACATGACAATTGATCAGATCACTGAAGATGCTGAAACCGTTGACTTTCACCGTGATTGGCAACAGTGGCGGCTGGAGCACGATCGAGCCCTGGCGGCGCCGCACGGGTTCCTCGCCGTGACCGGTCTACACTTCCTCACCGCTGACCCAACGTCGTTTGCCGGTGTCCCCGGTGTATGGCGCACCGACTCCGCCGGCGTGCACGTCGACCTGGACGAGACGGAGACGGTGACGCTGGAGGGCCGCCCGATCTTCGGACATCACGATTTCGGCGTTCTGGCCGAGCGCTCCGGCGTCGTCGTGGAGAGCGGAGACGTTCACATCGAGGTCGCCAAGCGCGGCGGCTTCGACATACTCCGACCTCGTGATCCCGCAAATCCGCGGCGTGCGGCATTCAGCGGCAGCACTGCCTTCCCGGCGGATCCGGACTGGGTCGTGCCCGCACTCTTCGCGCCATTCATCAAACCCCGGCCGACCACCGTCGGCGCGGCGGTCGAGGGACTCGAGCACGTGTATGACGCCGTGGGTGAGCTCACCTTCACGCGCGCCGGAAAGACGTTGTCGCTCGTGGCTTTTCCAGGTCACACCGACGGGGAACTGCTCGTGCTGTTCACCGACGAAACGGCAGGCGTGACCACCTACCCCGCTGTGCGGTCGTTGTCGGTGCCGGCTCCTGACGCCGACGGTGAGGTGCGCCTCGACTTCAATCGCGCGAGCAATCTGCCGTGCGCCCATACGCCCTACGCGACGTGCCCGCTGCCACCGATCGAGAACAGACTCCCGATCGCAGTGACCGCAGGCGAGCTCGACCCGTCTCTCGACGCGGAGATCGTCGAGCGGATCGCGGGATGAAGGCGATTGCGATCTCACTGATTGTTCACGCGCCGGACCCGGTGACAGGTGAGCAGGTTTCGACGCATGAGCGGTTCGCGCAGGTCGTTCGAGCAGCTGAGTTCGTCGAGCAGATCGGTCTCGACGGGTTCGGGGTGGGGGAGCGTCACGAACGGCCCTTCATCTCTTCGGCGCCGACGGTCGTGCTGTCGCACTTGGCGGCGCGCACCCGGCGGATCCGGTTGTTCACCGCGGTCACCACGCTCAGCCTGCTCGACCCGGTGCGCGCCTACGAGGACTACGCGACCCTCGACCACCTGTCCGAGGGCAGGCTCGAGCTCATCGTCGGAAAGGGCAACGGCAGTGCGCAGCGTCAGCTCTTCGCCGTCACCGAAGACGATCAATGGGACCGCAATGCCGAGTCCTACGAGGTGTTCCGGGCGCTCTGGCGGCAGGACACGGTCACCGCGGACACCCGGTTCCGTCCGCCGTTGCGCGACGCGGAAGTGTGGCCGCGCCCTTATCAGCGGCCGGTGCGGGTGTGGCACGGGAGCGCCACGAGCAAGGCATCCGTCGACCTGGCAGCGCGATTCGGTGAACCGCTCTTCTCCGCGAACGTCACCAATCCGATCGAGCCGTATGCAGCGCTGATCGACCACTACCGCGAGCGCTGGACCCACTACGGTCACGACCCCAAGGCGCTGACGGTGGGTGCGGGCAGTGCCGGCCTGTCGGTGGCCGCGACCTCGCAGGAGGCCCGCGCCGCGTTCCAGCCGGCCTTCGCGGGCTACCTCGCCGCGCAACGACGTCTCGGTGTCGAGCCGGTCTTCGCGACACTGGACGACTACGTCGAGCGCAGTTCGGCACTCATCGGCAGCCCGGCACAGGTGTTGGAGAAGGTCCGTCGCTATCACGAGAGATTCGGACACACCGTGCTCCATGTGGGCGCCGATGCCCAGGGAGTGTCAGAGGGCGATCATCACCGAAGCCTCGAGCTCTTCGCCGATGCCGTGCTGCCGACCCTGCGCTCGGAGTTGCCCGACCCGCCCGTCTGGGGGCCGGGTCCGCTCGATGACGACAGCCGTGCTCGGGCGGCCTCGTCCGGGGAGACCTTCCTCGCGACCGGGTGAATGGCATCGCGTCCGACGGGTGGCCTCGCCGTGGGCATGCACCGACGAGCGTCGTACTGTGAAGGCCTGCGGCCGCGGCACCTGCACAGGCGACGTGCGCCGTGCCAACACCTTGCGATCATCGAATCGAGAAAGGCATCAGGATGTCCGAGAAAGTCACTGAGGTTCTCTACACGACGGCGGCAACCGCCAAGGGCGGCCGCGAAGGCAATGTCAAGAGCGCAGACGGCGTGGTCGACCTGCCGCTGGGCAAGCCGGGCAGCCAGGCCAACCCGAAGGCGAACCCCGAGACCCTTTTCGCCGCAGGCTATTCCGCATGCTTCTCCGGCGCGCTGAACGCCATGGCGCAGCAGGACGGCGTGGACGCAAGCGAGTCGACCGTCACGGCGGACGTGACCTTCGGCAAGACCGACACCGGCTTCGGCATCGCGGTCGCGCTGACCGCCAAGATTCCGGGCGTCGACGCGGCCAAGGCGCAGGAGCTCGCCGACAAGGCACACGGCTTCTGCCCCTACTCCAAGGCGACCCGCGGCAACATCGAGGTCACCGTGGTCGGCGAGCCCGCCTGAGAAGCCCGCGCTCGGCTCGTGAGGCCTCCCGCCCCATTTGCCGAGAGGACAGGCGATGCATCGAGAGGACACCGGATTCGGGGGTTTTTGCCCTGAATCCGGTGTCCTTTCGGCAATCGGGTGTCCTGTCGGTAAATGGGGGGTGGGTCAGCGCTGCTGCGGGACTACCGGGTCCCCGATGGCGATCTCACCCTCGGTATCGGGTATCAGGTGGTGGCAGAACCACGTCTTGCCGTCCCACTTGCGGTGCCGGCTGAGTGTCCGGATCGGCTCCTTGCCCTTTGCGAGCTGCGGCGAAGCAGGGTCCACGAGCGTCATCACGCACCGGTCCACCGGCTTCGCGGCACGCAACCGCACGCCGCCGATCTGCACCGACGTCCAGTTGTCCTCCGCGAAAGGCTCGTCACCGTCGATCACGACATTCGGCCGGAAGCGGTCGATTTGGACCGGATCGCCACCGGCCTCCTCGATCCACGCGTTGAGCTGCCGCAGCGACGCCAGCGATGCCACCGTGACCGGGTAACCGTCCTGGAACGCCGCGCGATCGTCCGGCCGGGAGAACTCCGGGTTGAGCCGCCGCGCCTCGGGGTACGCACACTGGACGATCTCCAGCCCGGCCCGCCCCGTCACCTGCTCCAGCCACTGCGACGCCGACTCGGTTGTCTCTCGAACCCGCATCGGTGGCCGGGTGAACATCGTCGCGCTCAGCTCCGAGTCACCGGCACGCACTGTGTATGACGAGCCAGCCGCCGACAAAGTGACGGCAGCGGACTCGCCCTGCAAAGGTGCTGCCTGGACTCGGAACAACCCGGGTAACTCCCGCGCGCTGACCATCGCGGCGTTCTCGTCGACGACCATCCACTCGCGGTCGCCTCGCAAGCCTGCGAAGCCGATATACGCGCTCGAAACCGGCGTGATGGCCGTGCTTTTCACCGGATGGATGCGCAGTGAGACGACCTGCATGTCAGTCCGTGCCGCCGGTGCGGACCGCCGGTGTGGCGGTGAGGGCAGAAGCCTTGCCGTCGTGCAGCGCATAGGTGGCGCCGACGATCGCGAGGTCGCCGCGCTCGACTGCGTCGTGGCAGATGCGGGACCGCTCGAACAGCAGATCCGCGGTGGCCCGCACATGCAGCGCCCCGACCGCCGCCGGCGAAGCATCTCCCGCAGCATGTGCGCGGGCGACGCTCGGCATGACCTGGACGGCGATGTCGCGAACGTAACCCGGCGGCATCTCACCGCTCTCAGCAGCTGCGATGCCGGCAGCGATGGCGCCACAGGACTGGTGACCGAGGATCACGATCAGCGGGACGTCGAGCAACTCCACGCCGAACTCGATCGAGCCGAGCACTGCGTCGTCGATGATGTGGCCGGCAGTACGGACGACGAAGAGGTCGCCCAGGCCCTGGTCGAAGATGATCTCCGACGCGACCCGGCTGTCACCGCAGCCGAAGAGCACGGCTGTCGGTCGCTGCCCGTGCTCGAGCAGGTTGCGTCGCTCCAGGTCCTGGTTGGGGTGGCGTGGAGTGTTCGAGACGAACCGGCCGTTGCCCTCGATGAGCTGATCCCACGCCTGCTGCGGTGATATGCGTTCCGTCACCGGACTACCTTTCCGTCGATGAGAGGGGTCCCCGCAAAGTATCGAGCGACGAAGGAGCGAGAACTTTGCGGGGTGATCAAAGTCCCGGCCTCGTGGTGATGGTGAAAGCGGTGGGCTTCGCCGTGGCGGCGAAGAAGTCCTCGCCCTTGTCGTCGACGACGATGAAGGCAGGGAAGTCCTCGACCTCGATCTTCCAGATCGCTTCCATCCCCAGCTCCGGGTATTCGAGCACGTCCACCTGCTTGATGCAGTCCTTGGCGAGCCGGGCGGCGGGACCGCCGATCGAGCCGAGGTAGAAACCACCGTGCGCCCTGCACGCGTCGGTCACCTGCTTGCTGCGGTTGCCCTTGGCCAGCATCACCATCGAGCCTCCCGCCGCCTGGAACTGCTCGACATACGAGTCCATCCGGCCGGCGGTGGTCGGCCCGAACGACCCGGAGGCGTAACCCTCGGGGGTCTTGGCCGGTCCGGCGTAGTAGACCGCGTGATCCTTGAGGTACTGCGGCATCTCCTCGCCGGCGTCGAGTCGCTCCTTGATCTTGGCGTGCGCGATGTCGCGGGCGACGACCAGCGGGCCGGTCAGCGACAGCCGGGTCTTGACCGGGTGCTTGGTGAGCTCGGCGCGGATCTCGTCCATCGGCCGATTGAGGTCGATCTGAACGACGTCGGTCGCATCCAGGTCCTGGTCGGTGGTGTCCGGCAGGAAGCGGGCAGGGTCGGTCTCCAACTGCTCGATGAAGACGCCCTCGGGAGTGATCTTGCCCAGGCACTGCCGGTCGGCCGAGCAGCTGACCGCGATCGCCACCGGCAGCGACGCGCCGTGCCGAGGGAGGCGCACCACGCGCACGTCGTGGCAGAAGTACTTGCCGCCGAACTGCGCGCCGATGCCGAAGTTGCGGGTCAGCTCCAGCACCTGCTCCTCGAGCTCGAGGTCGCGGAAGCCGTGCGCGGTCGCTGCATCGCCACTGGTCGGCAACTCGTCGAGATATTTGGCGCTCGCGTATTTAGCTGTCTTCAGGGCGAACTCGGCGCTGGTGCCGCCGATCACGATCGCCAGGTGGTATGGCGGACAGGCCGACGTGCCGAGCGTCCGGAGCTTCTCGTCGAGGAACTTCATCATCGAGTCGGGGTTCAGGATGGCCTTCGTCTCCTGGTAGAGGAAGGACTTGTTGGCCGAGCCACCACCCTTGGCCATGAAGAGGAACTTGTAGGTGTTCTCGTGGCCGGCCGCCGTGTCGGCATACAGCTCGATCTGGGCGGGCAGGTTGGAGCCGGTGTTCTTCTCCTCCCACATGGTGACTGGTGCCATCTGGGAGTAGCGCAGGTTGAGGCGCGTGTAGGCGTCATACACGCCGCGGGAGATCGATTCCTCGTCGGGAGCATCGCCGCCCACGAGGACCTGAGATCCCTTCTTGCCCATGACGATCGCGGTGCCGGTGTCCTGGCACATGGGCAGCACTCCGGCGGCGGCGATGCCGGCGTTCTTCAGCAGGTCCATCGCGACGAACTTGTCGTTGTTGCTGGCCTGGTCGTCGTCCAGGATCTTGCGCAGGAAGGCGAGGTGTGCCGGCCGCAGGTAGTGCGCGATGTCGTGCATCGCGGTGTCGGTCAGCAACCGCAGGGCGTCGGGGTCCACCTCGAGGAACGTTCGCCCGCCCGGGCCTTCGGCGGTGCGGATACCGGTGTCGGACAACTTGCGGTAGGTCGTCGCGTCGTCTCCGAGCGGCAGCAGATCTTCGTAGGCGAAATCGGCCATGACTCTTGGCTATCTCCTTGCTTATTGCGGGTCCGTTCAGAGAGTAGCCGGGCGCCGCGAACGGGCCGGCGGGAGTGCTGCCGCGGACTGCCGGAGCCGTTCGGGGGTTCGCAACGGTTTGCCAACTCAATGGGCTGTCCACGAGACAGCGGGGATGGAAAGGTGTAGACCGTGTGGAACGTGTTGTAGCTCACACCCCCTGGATGGAGCGGATGCATATGAAACGGCTCAGGCCACCTCGACGTGGCATCGCAATATCGGCCGCTGTGCTGATGGCCACCACCGGGCTCGCCGCCTGTGGTGGAAGCGGCGGCAGCGGATCCGGACCGGCCCACCTCACCTGGTACATCAACCCGGATGTCGGCAACGCGGACGCGAGCAAGGGCGGCCAGGCCACCCTTGCGAAGGAGTGCTCGCAGGCGTCCGGCGGCAAGTACCGGATCAAGGTGCAGTTGTTGCCCAACTCGGCTAGTGACCAGCGGATCCAGTTGCTGCGGCGACTGGCCGGCGGTGACAAGACGATGGATCTGATGAGTGTCGATCCGGCGTTCGTCAGTGAGTTCGCGGCTGCCGGTTATTTTGCCCCCGTCCCCAAGAATATGATCGACGACTTCAAGGCCGATCGGGTGCAGTCGTCGATCGACGCGTCGACGTACGGCGGCAAACTGATGTCGGTGCCGTTCTGGTCCAACACGCAGTTGCTCTGGTACAAGAAGTCGGTCGCCAAGAAGGCCGGCCTCGACATGAGCAAACCGATCACCTGGGACCAATTGATCAAGGGAGCCCAGCGGGCCAAGATGCAGATCGGTGTGCAGGCGAAGCTCTACGAGGGCTACTCGGTCTGGATCAACGCACTGGTCGCGGGCGCGGGCGGGGAGGTCGTCAAGAACCCGAACGCCACCTACGAGAACATCAAGCTGGGTCTGGACACGAAGGCGGGCAAGGACGCGGCCAAGATCATCCACGACGTCTCCTCGACCGGCGTCGGTGGACCGGCGATGGGCAACTCCACCGAGACCGAGTCGCTCAACCTCTTCAGCAGCAAGAAGGGCGGCTTCCTGGTCAATTGGCCCTACACCTACGGCGCGTACGCAGGCAAGGACAAGGCCGATGTGGCCGCAACCATGTACCCGCAGACCGTGCAGGGTGAGAAGGCAGCCCCGCCATACGGTGGTATCCAGCTGGCCGTCGGCAAGGACAGCCAGCACGCCGATCTCGCCTACCAGGCGGCTGCCTGTATCACCAACCAGAAGCACCAGGCGGACTACATGGCCGCCTCGGGCAACCCGGCCAGCCGCAAGGGCGCCTATGAGACCGCCGAGGTCAAGAAGGCGTTCCCGAACGGCATCGCGGCCGAGATCCGGAAGTCGCTGGATGTCGCGGCGGCCCGCCCGCTGACCCCGTACTGGGGTGACATCTCGACGGCGCTGCAGCAGAAGTTCAGCCCACCGAGTTCGGTCAACCAGCAGACGCCCGCCAAGACGCAGTCCTTCATCCTGAAGGTCTTGAACGGGAAGGCCCTCCTATGAGTACCGTTGCGGAAACCACCAAGGCCGACCTGACCTCCGAGGAGCAGGCGCACCTGTCCGATCGGGCCAAGGGCGAGCGCAACCTCGGCTGGCGCCTGGCCGGACCGGCGTTCATCGTCATGCTGCTGGTCACGCTCTACCCGATCGGCTACGCGGTCTATCTCTCCCTGTTCAACTACCGGTTGACCGATCCGGCCGGCAAGAAGATGGTGTGGCTGCAGAACTACATCACCGCACTGTCCGATCCGCTCTTCTGGCAGGCGTTCGTCACGACCCTGGTGATCGTGATCGTGACTCTCGTCTTCGAGCTGATCCTCGGTATGGCGATCGCCATGGTCATGCACCGGGTCGTCTGGCCGCGGCGCACGTTGCGCACAGTGGTCCTGATCCCCTACGCGATCGTCACCGTCGTGTCCGGGTTCTCGTGGCTGTATGCCGCGCAGATCGACACCGGCTTCTTCAACCACTGGCTGCACTTCCTCACCTTCGGCGGATTCAGCGAGAACTTCAACTGGTTCGGTGGTCGCTGGTCGTCGCTGACCATCATCTGCCTGTCGGAGATCTGGAAGACCACGCCGTTCATGTCGCTGCTGCTACTGGCCGGCCTGGCTCAGGTCGATTCGGCGCAGGAGGAGGCGGCCAAGGTGGACGGTGCCACCTGGATGCAGCGCTTCACCAAGGTGATCCTGCCCAACATGAAGGCCGCGCTGATGGTGGCGCTGCTGTTCCGCACGTTGGATGCCGTTCGTATCTATGACAATCCGTATGTCATGACCGGTGGAGCGAACAAGACGCAGACGTTGTCGATGCTGGTTGGCACCGAGACGGTGAGCCGGGTCGAGATCGGCATGGGCTCCGCCCTGGCGGTGATCCTCTTCCTGATCGTGCTGATCATCGCGTTCATATTCGTCAAGCTCTTCAAGGTCGATCTCACCACGAGCGGGAGGAGTTGAGCTGTGGAGACCAACATCAGTACCAAGGCGAAGAACGGTCTCGGTGTCGTCTCGATCGTCATCATGATCTGGACCGTCATACCACTGTTGTGGATCCTTGCTACATCGTTGAAATCCGATGCGGCACTGGGCGATTCGAGCAAGAACGTCCTGGGCAACTTCTGGCCGAAGGACATCAGCTGGGACAACTACAAGCTGATCTTCTCCGGTGGGGCCTCGGACCTGTTCATGCCGGCGTTGTGGCACTCGATCATCGTCTGTGTGGTGTCGACCGTGATCAGTGTGGTGTTGGCGACGTTCTGCGCCTACGCGATCTCGCGGCTGGACTTCCCGGGTAAGAAGCTGATCCTCACGACGGCGCTGGCCGTGTCGTTCTTCCCAGTGATCGCGATGGTCACGCCGCTGTTCAACCTGTGGCGGCAGATCGGTCTCTTCGACACGCTGCCCGGTCTGATCATCCCCTATCTGGCGCTCACCCTGCCGTTGTCGATCTGGATCCTGTCGGCGTTCTTCCAGCAGATCCCGTGGGAGATGGAGCAGGCGGCCCAGGTCGACGGGGCGACGAGTTGGCAGGCCTTCGTGAAGGTGGTGGCGCCGCTCGCGGCGCCGGGTGTCTTCACGACGGCGATCATCGCCTTCTTCACCGCCTGGAACGACTTCGTCTTCTCGTCCAACCTCACAGCGCAGCATGCTCAGACGGTTCCGGCGGCACTGAGCTTCTTCACCGGCGCCAGCCAGTTCGTCCAACCGACCGGCGCCATCTGCGCGGCCGCGGTCGTCGTCACCATTCCCGTCGTGATCCTCGTGCTGGTCTTCCAGAAGCGGATCGTTGCCGGACTCACGTCCGGCGCAGTCAAGGGTTAAGGCCCAAGGAGAGAGCAATGTCGAGCATCGAACTCAAGCACATTGTCAAGAAGTACGGCGACGGCTTCCCGGCCGTCAACGACGTCAACCTGGACATCAAGGACGGCGAGTTCGTCATACTCGTCGGCCCGTCCGGCTGCGGCAAGTCCACGCTGCTGCGGATGATCGTCGGGCTCGAGGACATCACGTCCGGCGAGATGGAGATCGACGGGAAGCGGGTCAACGACCTCGCGCCGCGCGACCGCAACCTGGCGATGGTCTTCCAGAACTACGCGCTCTACCCGCACCTGACCGTCTTCGAGAACATCGCGTTCCCGCTGCGGCTGCAGAAGGGCAAGCACAGCAACGAGGAGATCGACAAGAAGGTGCGCGACGCCTCCGCGATGCTGGAGTTGGACGAGCACCTGGAGCGCAAGCCGGGAAACCTGTCCGGCGGCCAACGACAGCGGGTTGCGATGGGCCGCGCGATCGTCCGCGAGGCCGACGCGTTCCTCTTCGACGAACCGCTGTCCAACCTGGACGCCAAGCTGCGTGGTCAGATGCGCACCGAGATCGCGCGTATGCAGCGCCGGCTCGGCATCACCACCGTCTACGTCACCCACGACCAGACCGAGGCGATGACGCTCGGTGACCGCGTCTGCGTGTTGAAGCGGGGCATCCTGCAGCAGGTCGCGTCGCCGCGTGAGCTTTACGAACAGCCGACCAATCTGTTCGTCGCAGGCTTCATCGGCTCACCGCCGATGAACTTCCTGCCGGCGAAGGTGGAGGGCAATTCGCTGAAGCTGCCCTTCGTCGACGTGCCACTCGACGGGCCGCTGGCCGAGAAGGTCAAGGGCAAGGACATCGTCATCGTCGGCCTGCGTCCGGAGCACCTGAAGGACACGACCGTCGAGACGGGGCCGGAGCACTCGGTCAAGTTCAACGCCGTCGTCGACCAGACCGAGTGGCTGGGCAACGAGCAGTACGCCTACATCCCTTACGAAGCCGACGGTGCGGTGCGGGATCAACTCGAGGAACTCGACCGCGACCTGGACGGCGAGGGGCTGCGGACGCAGATGATCGTCAACTTGGATCCGCGCTCGCGGGTGCTCGAGGGTGACGAGGCGCAGCTGGCGTTCAACCCGGCATCCATGCACGTCTTCGATCCGCAGAGCGGTGACAACCTCACGCGCGACGACGCGAGGGCGGCCGAGATCGCGGCTGATTCGGAGAAGATGCGTAAGGCCGCGCTCGAGCGGGCGCGCAAGCGCGACGCGGAGCAGGCCGAGAAGTCCGCCTAGCCGCGGCCGGGCGCCTGCGAGGGACAACCCCCTTCGCCGAGAGGACACCCTTTTACCGAGAGGACAGGGAATAGCGGTCAAAACGACCCGATTTCCCTGTCCTCTCGATCATTTGCTGTCCTCTCGGCGAAACCCATAGCGTGGATCCATGACTGCTGAGACTCGTCCTGTCGTCCTGATCACCGGCGGCACCCGCGGCATCGGGCGGGCGGTGGCCGATGCCCTGGCGCCGGACCACGACCTGCTGATCGGTGGCCGCGACCAGGCCGCCGTCGCCGCGGTCTGCGGATCCCTGCCCGGCGCGACACCGTTCGTGGCCGACCTCACGGACGCCGACTCGATGTCCGCCGCCGTGGCATCGGCCGGACTGCAGCGGTTGGACGGTGTCGTGCACTCGGCTGGCGTGCTCGGCAGCGGCGCGGTCGCGGATCTCGGTCGCGACGCCTGGCGTCATACGCTCGAGGTCAACGTGGTGGCCGTCGCCGACCTGACGCGGACTCTGTTGCCGGTGTTGCGGGTCGCGCGCGGCACCGTCGTGGTCGTCAACTCCGGATCCGGCCTGCGGTCCGGCGCACAGGGCAGCCTCTACTCGGCATCGAAGTTCGCGGTGCGTGCGTTCGCTGACGGGTTGCGTCAGGAAGAGCGTGGCAACGGCGTGCGGGTGTCGACCGTCTACCCCGGTCGGGTCGCCACGGACATGCAACGTGAGTTGCGCGACTTCGAAGGCGGGGAGTATGACGAAGACGCCTACCTTCGCCCCGAATCCGTCGCAGCCGCAGTGCGTTTCGCACTGACTGCGCCGTCGGAGGCTTCGGTGGAGGACCTGTCGATCCGACCCCGCTGAGGCCGTGTCAGCGCAATTCGGCGCGGCTCGGTGGGTTGGCGCCGGCCCGGGAGACGGTGATCGCCGAGGTCTCGATCGCGCGGTCCACTGCGGGGCGCAGGTCGGACAGGTTCGCGGCACGCAGGCGAGAGCGTGCGTCGGCGGAGCCGAGTAGTCCTGAGTCGAGCAGACCGGACAGCAGACCGGACTGGAAAGAGTCCCCCGCGCCCACCGTGTCGACAACGGAAACGCTTCTGCCGGCGACGGATTCGGTCTCGCCGGTGGCTGTCACGTGCATCAGCGCGCCGTCGCCACCGCGGGTCATGACCACCAGCGAAGGGCCGAGCTGGCCCCACAACGCGAGCACCTGGCCCGGGTCGCCGCCCGCGCCATACAGCCAGGCGATGTCCTCGTCGCTGGCCTTGACGACGTCGGAGTAGCCGATCAGCTGCTCCAGTCGGGCGCGCACGTCGTGCGCGTCGCCGATCAGGGTCGGTCGCGGGTTGGGGTCGAAGGAGACGGTCGCGTGGTCGCGTGCCGCGAGCATCGCCTCGGCGACCTTCTCCGCGCCGGGCTGCAGCGCCGCGGCGATCGAGCCGGTGTGCAGGTGACCGATGTCGGTCGGCAGCGGGTAGGGGAGATCCCAGGCGAGGTCGAACTCGTAAGTGGCGGAACCGGTTTCGTCCAAAGTGGCGGCAGCGGTCGGTGTCCGCTCGGCACCGAGACTGCCTTCGACGAGGGCGACGTCATCGGCGGCGAGGTGCCGGGCGATGAGGTCGCCATACGTGTCGTTCGCGAAGTATGCCGCCAGGCGCGCGGGGTGTCCCAGGCGCGCCAGCCCGATCGCGACGTTGAGCGGACTGCCTCCGACGTGCTCCGTGGTCGGTGCGCCGACCGGCCGGACGATGTCGATGAGGGCTTCTCCGACCACCAGGGTGTCGACCATCGAATGAATTCCTTCGGCGTCAGCCGTCGAGGAGGCCGCCGCTGAGCTGCTGCAGCTTGGCCATCGGGTGAACGGCTTCGATCGAGCGGATCGTGCCGCTCTTGGAGCGCATGACCAGGGAGTGCGTGGTGCACCCGCCGGCGCGGTAGCGGATGCCGCGCAGTAGTTCGCCATCGGTGATGCCGGTCGCGACGAAGAAGCAGTTGTCGCTCGTCACCAACTCGTCGGTAGTCAGCACGGCGTCCAGGTCGTGCCCCGCGTCGATCGCGCGCTGTCGCTCGTCGTCGTCCTTGGGCCACAGCCGCCCCTGCAGCACGCCACCGGTGCACTTCATCGCGCACGCGCTGATGATGCCCTCGGGGGTGCCGCCGATGCCGAGCAGCAGGTCGATGCCGGTGTCGGGCCGGGCCGCCATGATCGAGCCGGCGACGTCACCGTCGGAGATGTAGCGGATGCGCGCCCCGGCAGTGCGGATCTCCTCGGCGAGCTTCTGGTGGCGCGGACGATCCAGCAGGACGACGGTCACGTCCGAGACCGAGCCGTGCTTGGCCTTCGCGACGCGTCGGATGTTCTCGGCGACCGGCAGCCGGATATCGACCACGTCCGCGGCCTCGGGGCCGGTGGCCAGTTTGTCCATGTAGAAGACGGCGCTCGGGTCGTACATCGAACCGCGTTCGCTCACCGCCATGACGGACACGGCGTTGGTCATACCCTTGGCGGTCAGGGTGGTGCCGTCGATCGGGTCGACGGCGACATCGACGTGCGGTCCGGTGCCGTCACCGACCTTCTCGCCGTTGAACAGCATGGGGGCGTCGTCCTTCTCGCCCTCGCCGATCACCACGACCCCGCTCATCGACACCGACGAGATCAGGTGCCGCATCGCCGCGACCGCGGCACCGTCGGCGGCGTTCTTGTCGCCGCGGCCGACCCAGCGGCCACCGGCCATCGCGGCGGCCTCGGTCACGCGCACGAGCTCCAGCGCAAGGTTTCTGTCCGGGGTCTCCGGGATGACGGTGTCGGACGGCATGTCGGACGGCATGGAATCTCCTCGGAGAACTCGGATGGGTTCGGCCACGACTCTATCGGCAGGAGCAGGGACCGTCGCGCGGCCGGGGCCGCGAGGTCGCCCGGCGCAGCACGGGCATCGTTTGGGACGATGAGAGGCGTGAGCGACAGTGAGACCCCCGCCGCCGAGCCCGGCGCAGCACAGGCATCGGCCGGCGACGAGCCCACGGCGGAGGAATCGGCCGGGCAACCGGCGCCGCGCCGCGGACTGGGGTCGGTGCGCAGCATGATCATCTCGATGGTGCTGGTCGTGCTCGCCGTCGTGGCGTGGTGGGCGTGGGTGCCGCGCGCCGACCAGACCCAGCAGCGGGTTGAGGACGTCGCCGGGATCGCCCGCGAAGTCGGGCTCAGCAAGCACTGGGACCCTGCGGTTGCCTCCGGCCTCCCGAAGGGCTGGCAGCCGGTCAACGTCCGGCTCGTCCCGGCCGACAAACAGCCCGACACCTGGCAGGCGGGGTATGACGCCCCGGGCGGCAGCTACGCGCGCGTCGTGCAGACCAAGGACGGCAGCCCGAGCTGGGTGCAGGCGCAGACGGACGACAGCAGGGCGGCCGGATCGGTCACGATCGACGGCGTGCGATGGGACAAGCTCGACCGTGCCGACGGCGGCGAACGCAGCCTCGTGCGGTCCGAGCCGCTCGCGGGGTTGACGACGGTGGTCACCGGGACCGGTGACTGGTCGCAGGTGCAGAAGTTCGCGGCGTCGCTGAAGCCGCTCAGCAAGAGTGATTTCAAGAGCGTCGGGCCGACGGCGCCGGCCGGCTCCTGAGCGGGCCCGCCTCAGTCCTCCGGCTCGGCCTCGTCGGTCATCGCGGTGATCGTGCGCTGTGCGCCGTCCAGCCAGCGCTCGCAGTGCGTGGCCAGCGCCTCGCCGCGCTCCCAGAGTCGCATCGACTCCTCGAGCGTCTCGGTTCCGCCCTCCAGCCGGCTGACGATCGACGCCAGCTCGTCGCGCGCGGCCTCGTAGCCCAGGTCGGCGACGTCCGCGTTGGCGTCGGCCGTTTCGTCGGCGATGGTGTCCTTCTTCGGCATACGGGGCAGCCTAGATGAGTCGTACGATCTCCTGACGCGCATCACGTGCGCGGGAGCGTCAGGGCGTCCGGCTCGGGGTAGGACTGCTCGGGAGGTGGAAGTTGTGCCGAGCAGAGCCGACGACGGCTCGTTGACGACCTACCGGGAGAAGCGGAAGTTCGACCGCACGCCGGAGCCGTCGGGCGACAACGAGCAGGGAGCCGCAATCCCCGGTGAGCGCCGCTTCGTGGTGCAACGGCATCGCGCGCGGCGGCTGCACTACGACCTGCGCTTCGAGATCGACGGCGTCCTGGTGAGTTGGGCGGTGCCCAAGGGGCCGACGCTCGACCCCGACGTGCGTCGGATGGCGGTCCACGTCGAGGACCACCCGCTGGAATACCAGGACTTCGAAGGCGTCATACCGCGCGGTGAGTACGGCGGTGGTGACGTGATCGTCTGGGATCGCGGCACCTGGGAGCCGCACGCCACGGACGACCCGGCCAAGGCCGTCGCGGACGGCGACTTCCACGCGGATCTTTATGGCGAGAAGCTGCGCGGCCGGTTCGTGCTGGTTCGCCGGGGCGAGGCGTCGGACCGCGAGCAGTGGCTGCTGCTGCACAAACACGACGACGACGCGGTGCGCGGCTGGGACCCGGAGGACCATCCGAGGTCGGTGCTCAGCGGGCGCACCAATGACGAGGTGAAGTCCGCGCCGGACCGGCTGTGGCGCTCGGACCTGCCGGCGGCGGCCGCATCGGTCGACCTGGACGGCGACGCCGTAACCGAGCCCGACCAGGAGGCGCTTGCCGCGCTGGACGAGATGGGCGACCACGGCACATGGCAGGTGTTCGGGCGGTCACTGAAGGTGACGAACCTGGACAAAGTCCTTTTCCCCGGCACGGACGACGCCGAGCCGGTCACCAAACGCGAACTGCTGCGGTATGCCGCCACGATCGCTCCGACGGTGTTGCCCTACGTCGCCGGCCGGGCGTTGAACGTGCACCGCTACCCGGACGGCGCGGACCACAAGGGCTTCTGGCACAAGTCGGTGCCGAGCCGTGCGCCGACGTGGTTGCCGCGGTGGGACAACGAAGCAGCCGACTCCGACGAGGCGCACACCTACCTCGTCGTGAACGAACCGGCCGCGCTGGTCTGGGCCGCGAATTACGGTGCCCTGGAATGGCATCCGTGGACCTCGCGCACCGATGAGCCGGAGCAGCCGACCTACGCGCTCTTCGACCTGGACCCGGGGGAGAAGACTTCTTGGGAAGAAGTGCTCGAGCTCGCCCGGCTGCACCGGACAGCGTTCGAGCATCTGGGCG
This sequence comes from Flexivirga endophytica, assembly GCF_014640635.1. GTDB lineage: Bacteria > Actinomycetota > Actinomycetes > Actinomycetales > Dermatophilaceae > Flexivirga > Flexivirga endophytica. The sequence continues at coordinate 158,871 of NZ_BMHI01000007.1, read as the reverse complement.
TGACGGCGTTCCCGAAGCTCACCGGACGCCGGGGCATCCACGTCTGGGTGCCGATCGCCCGCGGGCCGACCTTCGAGCAGACCCGCGCTTGGGTCGAGCAGGTGTCGCGGACGGTCGGCGCGGTCATGCCGGAGTTGGTGAGCTGGAAGTGGGTCAAGAACGAGCGCCGTGGGCGGGCTCGCCTGGACTACACGCAGAACGCGATCAACAAGACGCTGGTCGCGCCATACAGCCCGCGTCCGGCGGCGGGGGCACCCGTGTCCGCGCCGATCAGCTGGGACGAGCTCGACGACGCGGACCTACGGCCGGACCACTTCACGATCCGCACGATCGGAGACCGCCTCGCCGAGCGCGGCGACCTCTTCCGCGGCGTGTTGTATGGCGAGCAGCGCCTGCCACGTCTGCACTGAGCCGGCTCGGGACACCTCACCCAACGAAGTCCTCGCTCGTCCCTCACTCGGAACTTCGCGGGGACCCCGAGACCGGGCGTACCGCGAAGTCACCGGACGCGACGGTCACCCGCAGGAGTTCGTCGCTCTCGACCGTCGCGACGTCGGTGACGACCTCGCCGCCCGCATGGCGCACGACGGCATACCCACGCTCGAGCGTCTGCAGGGGTGACAGCGCCCGCAGCTGGCCCCGCAGGTGACCGACCTGGTCGTGCGCACGGTCCAGCCGGTGCGTCATCCGGGCGCGTGCTCGGTCCCGCAGCGCCTCGACGGTGGCGCGCCGGGTCGCGACCATCGTCTCGGGTGCGACCAGGACCGGCCGGCTGCGCAGCTGCTCCAGGTGCCGACGCTCCGCGACGAGGCGGTGTCGCAACGCGCGAGCCCCGGCGGCGCGGGTCTGGGCCAGGCCGTGCAGCTCGTCGGCCAGGTCCGGCACGACGCGCTTGGCGGCGTCGGTCGGCGTCGACGCGCGGACGTCGGCGACGAAGTCCAGCAGCGGGGTGTCCTCGTCATGGCCGATCGCGCTGACCACCGGCGTGCGGGTCGCCGAGACGGCGCGCACCAGTGCTTCGTTGCTGAAGGGCAGCAGATCCTCGAACCCGCCGCCGCCCCGGGAGACCACGATCACCTGCACGTGCGGTGCGGCGTCCAACTCGGCGAGCGCGGCGGACACCTCGGCCACCGTGTTGGGCCCCTGCACCGCGACCTGGCGGATCTCGAATTGCGTTGCCGGCCAACGACGTCGGGCGTTCTCGACGACATCTTTCTCGGCCGCGCTGGCGCGTCCGCAGATGAGCCCGACCGTGTGCGGAAGGAACGGCAGTGGCTTCTTGCGGGCGGCATCGAAGATCCCCTCGCTGCGCAGCAACTGCTTGAGATGCTCCAGGCGGGCGAGCAGCTCGCCGACACCCACCGGACGCATCTGCCGGGCGTTGAGGTGCAGCGAGCCGCGCTTGGTCCAGAACTGCGGCTTGGCCTGCACCACGACGCGAGCGCCCTGCTGCAGACCAGGGCCCATCGCATCGAGCGTGTTGACGTGGACGGTGACCGACAGCGACATGTCGACCTCCGGGTCACGCAGGGTGACGTATGCCGTGGGTGCTCCCGGCCGCCGGTTGAGCTGGACGATCTGGCCCTCGACCCACAACGCGGACATCTTGTCGACGTAGTCGCTGATCTTGACCGACAGTTTGCGAACCGGCCACGGTTGCTCGGCCGTCGTGTCGGCGGCCTTCTCGGGGAGTGAGTTCGTCACCCCGGTCACTCTAGGCGCGGGGGACGACGCCGACGCGACCAGCGGTGGAGCACCAGCGGCACCCGCTGATAATCGACGGGACAGTTCTCACCGGGCAGGAGGCGCAGCGATGAATGTCGCAGACACCTGTCTGGCGTGGTGCTGGCGAGGGAGTGCCGTGCCACCCCTCGCCGACGGGCTGCTCAGCCCCGCCGAACGCGAGCGCGCGGCCCGCCTTCGGCATGTCGCCGACCGCACCTGCTCGGTGACGGCGGCGGCGCTGGTGCGACTGGTGGTCGCGGACTGGCGCGGCGCCGGTCCAGTCGAACGTGCCGACGTCGCGCGCGAACTGTCCGTCGACCGCACCTGTTCGACCTGCGGTGCACAGCACGGGCCGCCGCGGGTCTCCGGCGGCCCGCACCTGTCCGTCACGCACACGGGCGTCGGGGCAGATTCGCTGGTGGTGGTTGCGGCGACCGCGGCCGGCGCGGTCGGCGTCGACGCGGAGGCGGTGACGGATCTCGATTTCGCTGCCCTCGCACCGACCGTGCTCGCGCCCGAGGAGTCCGCAGAGGATGCACCGCGGTCGCCGCAGCGTTGGTTCGCGGTCTGGACGCGCAAGGAAGCGGTGCTGAAGGCGACCGGTGACGGACTGCGGACCCCGATGTCCGAGGTCGTGCTGGGCGACGGGGCGTCGCTGGTCTCCTACCGCGGCGATCGACTGCCGTGCGTCCTGCGCGATCTCGACATCGGACCGGACACTGCGGCCGCGCTCGCGGTGCTGGGCGCCTCGCAGGTCACGGCTCGACTGATGGACGCGCGACAGCTCTTCGGCTGATCACGTGGTCGGGCAGACGAGCCGACCCTCCGCGAACTAGCCTCGGCTGTATGACGATCCGCATCCCCGGCCTCGCGCTCACCGATCACACTCTGCAGGTCCCGCTCGACCACGCGGACCCGGGCGGTCCGACGATCGAGGTCTTCGCCCGGGAGGCGGTCGCCGTCGACAAGATCGACGACGACCTGCCGTGGTTGGTCTTCCTGCAGGGCGGCCCCGGTGGCGAGAGCCCCCGCCCGATGAAGGCCGACGGCTGGCTCGGGCACGTCACCAAGACACATCGCGTGCTGCTGTTGGACCAGCGAGGCTGCGGCCGGTCGACGCCCGTGACCGCGCGGTCCACCGACGGTATGTCGGCGGCGGAGATCGCGGCGTACGTCCGACACTTCCGCGCCGACAGCATCGTCGCCGACGCCGAGATGTTCCGGGAGAAGGTCGCCGGCGGCAAGCCGTGGACGACGCTCGGCCAGAGCTATGGCGGCTTCATCACCTTGACCTATCTGTCGCAGGCGCCCGAGGGGCTCACCGCCTGCCTGGTGACCGGCGGGCTGTCCGGCATCGACGCGAGCGCCGCGGACGTCTACGCGCACACCTTCCCGCGGATCGCGCGCAAGAACGCCGCCTACTACGAGCGTTACCCGGACGACGTGGCCGCGGTGCGCCACATCGCCGATCATCTCGCCGCGCACGAGGTCCTCCTGCCCGACGGTTCGCGCCTCACCCCGGAGCGCTTCCGCCTGATCGGCAGCATCTTCGGGATGAGCTACGGCTTCGAGCACGTGCACTGGCTGCTGGACACCGCGTGGGACGGTGATGACATCTCGGACCGCTTCCGGCAGTCGGTGCTGGCCGAGACGTCATACGCGAACGGCCCGATCTACGCACTGCAGGAGTACTGCTACGGGCTGCCCGGGACGCCGACCGGTTGGGCGGCGGACCACGAGATCGCAGCGCGCCCGGAGTTCGCGGCCGACGCCGACCCGCTGCTGTTCACCGGCGAGACGATGTTCCGGTGGATGTTCGACCAGATCCCGTTGCTGCAGCCGTTCGCCGAGGCCGCCGACATCCTCGCGGCCGTCGACGACTGGCCCGCGTTGTATGACGAGGAGCGTCTCGCGGCCAACACGGTGCCCGTTGCGGCCGCGGTGTATTTCGACGACATGTATGTCGACGCTGACCTCTCACTGGACACCGCGCGACGGGTCGGAAACGTCCGTCCGTGGGTCACCAACGAGTTCGAGCACGACGGACTGCGCTCGGGCTCGGTCGTCGAGCGGCTGATGGACATGGTCGCCGGCAAAATCTGATCGGCGTGTCGAACAGATCGGTCGGGTTCGTCGGGTCGCAGCACCGCACCTAGCATGGAGACATGACTTCGCCCGCAACGACCGAGACCGACCAGGCCGCCGCCGAGCACAGCAAGCGTGTGCTGCTCGCGGCGCCGCGCGGCTACTGCGCCGGCGTCGACCGCGCCGTCGTGACGGTGGAGAAGTCCCTCGACCTCTACGGCCCGCCGGTCTACGTGCGCAAGCAGATCGTCCACAACAAGCATGTCGTGGCGACCCTGGAGAAGCGTGGCGCGATCTTCGTGGAGGAGACCGACGAGGTGCCCGAGGGCGCCACGGTGATCTTCTCGGCACACGGCATCGCGCCCGAGGTGCGCGAGCAGGCCAAGGCGCTGTCCCTGAAGACCATCGACGCGACCTGCCCGCTGGTCACCAAGGTGCACCGTGAGGCAACCCGCTTCGCCTCCGACGAATACGACATCCTGCTGATCGGCCACGAGGGCCACGAGGAGGTCGTCGGCACCGCCGGTGAGGCGCCCGACAACATCATCCTGGTGCAGTCGCCGGAGCACGCCGACACCGTCGAGGTGCAGCACCCGGACAAGCTCGTCTGGCTGTCGCAGACCACGCTGTCGGTCGACGAGACCATGGAGACGGTGCGCCGGCTCAAGGAGCGCTTCCCCAATCTGCAGGACCCGCCCTCGGACGACATCTGCTATGCGACCCAGAACCGCCAGCACGCCGTGAAGCAGATGGCACCGCGCACCGATCTGATGCTCGTGGTCGGCAGTCGCAACTCCTCGAACTCCGTGCGGCTGGTCGAGGTAGCGCTCGAGCACGGCGCTCGCGACGGTCACCTGGTCGATTACGCGGACGAGATCGAGGACAGCTGGCTCGACGGCGTGAGCACCATCGGCGTCACCTCGGGCGCTTCGGTGCCCGAGATCCTCGTGCGCGACGTGCTCGGCTATCTCGCGGAGCGCGGGTATGCCGACGTCGAGACGATCACCGCGGCCGAGGAGAGTCTGCTCTTCGCACTGCCGACCGAGCTGCGCCGTGACCTCAAGGCACGCGGGCAGGGCGACTCGGCGCAGGTCCGGCACGACGCCGGATCACTGCACTAGCTCGGCCCGCGGACCCACGCCGCACGGACCGGTCAGCCGGCATCCCGTGCGTCGGCCTCGCCGGCGATCGGGTCGGTCCCGCGCGCGACGTCCAGATCGAGGGTGGGTCGCGCGACGTCCTCGTCCAGCGCTTCGATCAGCTCGTGCGCGGTCAGCGGCCGCGCCGGGGTCTCGATCGGTCGCAACTGCTCGGGTGGGGCATCCTGTGCCAGCCCGAGCGCGTGCATCTGCCGGGCGGTCACCAGCACCCGGGACTCGAGCGTGCCGATCATCGCGTTGTAGGCCTCGACCGACCGGGTCAGCGACTGCCCGACGCGTGCGGTGTGCCGGCTCATCGTGCCGAGCCGGTCGTAGAGGGTCTGGCCCAACGTCAACAGCTCACGCGCGCCCCGTGCCAGGCTGTCCTGCTGCCACGCAGCCGCACTCGTGCGCAGCAGCGCCAGCAGAGTGCTGGGGGAGACCGGCACCACCTTGCGACTCATCGCCCGGTCGAGCAACGACGGATCCTGTCGCAGCGCGGCGGCCAGCATCGCATCGGCCGGCACGAAGCACACGACCAGCTGCGGCGACTGCTCGAAGGCGCTCCAATATGCCTTCGCAGCAAGCGAATCCACGTGTCGCACCAAAGCTTTCGCGTGCTGCTCGAGCAGACGGTCTCGGTCCTGAGGGGCGAGGCCCTCGGCCTGCGAGTCCAGGAAGGCGCGCGCCGGTGCCTTGGCGTCGATGACCAGCACCCGGTCGCCGGGCAGCCGCACCACGACGTCGGGGCGGACGCGCGCGTCGTGCCTGCTGACCGCGGTCACCTGCTCCTCGAAGTCGCAGTGCGCGAGCATGCCGGCGTGCTCCAGCACCCGTCGCAGCTGGACCTCACCCCATGTGCCGCCGGTCGAGGTCGCCCGCAGCGCGCCGGCCAATTGGGTCGTCTCCTGGTGCAGTGCGCCGGTGACCCGTCCGACCTCGGCCAACCGCTCACCGAGCTCGCCGTACTGCTCGACGCGGTCACGCTCCAGCGTCGCGACCTGCTTCTCGACCCGCCCGAGCATGGCGCTCAGCGGCCCGAGTACCGCCGCGGTCTGCTGGTCGTCCGCGACGGTCGACTCCAGATCGATGACGCGCTCGCGCAACAAGTCTCGCTCGGTGCTCAGCGAGGCGCGCCCGGCGGCATACGACTGACGCAGCAGCAGCCAGGTGGCAGCGGCGGCGAGCAGTGCACCCACCAGGGCGCCCATCACGAATCCGGTCATGGATGCAGCCAAGCAGCCACCGCCGACAACGGTCGGTAGGACGCGGTCAGCCGAGCGTGTCGTCCAGCCAGTTCGCGATGTGTGCCGCCGCGCGCTGCCACCCGCCGTCGAGCATCAGATCGTGCGGCAATCCGTCGAGTACGACGGGCTCGACGCCGTACCGGTGTGCGGTGAACGCGACATCCTGCGGAGGCGCGGTGCGGTCCGCGGATCCGCCCAGAACGAGTAGGGGTGTGGTGACCCGCTTCGTGCGCACCGGGCGGACGAGGGTGTCGACGACGGCGCGGAAGCTCTCGTCGCACAAGCGGTCCGACCAACCGGCGACCTGACCCGCCGGAGTGTCGGCGGAGAAGAACCAGTGGTGCGCCGCCTCGGGCGAACCGAACATCGGCAGCAGCCGCAACGTAGCGAAGGCACGCGCTGCACCCGCCGGATCATGGCGTATGGCGCGCAACGTCAACCGCATCGCACCGCTGGGCGGTGTGGCACCGACCAGCACGGCCGCCGGCGCGGGGTGTTCTTCCAGTCGGCGCTGGACGACGAAACCACCGAGCGAATGGCCCACCAACACAGGCGGATTCGGTAGACGGTCGGCGACTTCGGCCAGGTCGTCCAGGTAGTCGCGGACGCTGGCCCACAGCACGGACCTGTCGATGGGACTGTCGCCGTGGCCACGCAGATCGAGGGCGATGACGTGCCGGCCGCGGTCCGCGAAGTAGCCGAGGAAGTGTTCGTCCCACGACCATGCCCCGTGCATCGCACCGTGCACGAACACGATCGACGGACTGGTCGGCGACGGGTCGCCACGCTCGATGGATGCGATCATCAACTGCCTCCAAGTTATTAGACGCACGTAAAATAACTTGGATGAGCCCACGGCCGCAACGTCCGCAACTAGGGTTGAGTCCCGTGCCGACCCGCCGACGGATGACCCCTGCGCAGCGGCGGGCGCAATTGCTCGACGTCGGCGAGGCGATCTTCGACGAGGGCCGTTTCGAAGAGTTGTCGATGGACGAGATCGCCGGTCGTGCCGGCGTGACTCGCGCGCTGCTCTACCACTACTTCACCTCCAAGGCCGACTACTTCGCAGCGATCTGGCAGCGCGCACATGAAAGCCTTCGCGGCATCTCCGAACCGTCACCCGATGCCACGGTGCGCGCCTGGGCGGCAGATCGGCTGGCGGCATACCTCGACTTCTATGCCCGGCACCCGCACCTCGTATACATCGCCAATCGCAGCTCGGTGTCGACGGATCCGACCGTCCGCGAACCGGTTTCGGCGCATTTCCGGTCCATGGGGAAGCTGCTTCTGGACGCCGCGGGATGCGCGGGCGCCGAGCGGGCGATAGCGGAGGCGGCGTTCGACGGCTGGATCGCATTCGTGCGTGCGACAGCTCTGGCGGCGTTCGTGGAGCAGACGATCACGCCTGCGCAGACCCTCTCGCTGTCCCTGGCAGCCCTGGATGCCACCGTCGGCAGACACGCTGATCTCGGTACCCGGCCGAAGCGGCGACCGGCCTAGGACAGTCGGCCGAAGAGGCGCTGGGTCCGGTGCATCAGGTGATTCCAGACGACGCGTTGGATCGCCAGGGTCACGATCCCGGCGAGCGTCATACCTGCGAGGTTGACGCCGAGTTGCGCCGCCGACCCGGTGATCTCGCCTCGCTCCCACGTCGCCAGGCCGAGCGCCAGGTTGCCCGCCGCGGGCACGGTCGTCACGGAGATGAAGACGCCGACCATCGCGGTCGCCTTGTCGGTCGACATCGCAAGGACGCCCACCGCACCGGCGACGAGCGCGACGATGAACGACCACTGGTCCGGGTGCCAGATGAAGGCGGTCTGGGGTCGCGGACGGGTCACGTCCGCCGCGCTGATCAGGTGCGTGGCCCGTGCGATCAGACCGAGGACCGCGACGGTCGCGATCGCCAGGACGAAGGACAGCACGATGAGCAGTGCGCTGCGCCCGACGAGGCCGAAGCGGGCGAAGACCACGCCCGTGCACAGCGCCGCGACGGGTGCGAAGTCCGGACTGACGACCATTGCGCCGACGACCAGCACGGAGGAGTCGGTGATGACCGCGATCGCAGCGAGAATCGTTGCCATTACAAGGAATATGTGGTAGCCGATCGTGGATCGGCTCGATGACTCGGCCGTGTCGAGCACCTCATCCCAGATCACCGCGTCGTCCGGCTCCCCGGGCGCGGCGTCCTCGAGTTCGGTCGCGCGGCGGAACGGCGTGCTGCTGGGCCGGCTGATGACGATGCCGCCCCGGTCGCCGAGTCCGAGTTCGTTGAGGCTGTCGACGAGCTCCCCAGTTGTCTCGCGAGCCGCGTCGCACTCGATGAGGTCACCGCGCGGCGTACGGCACGCACCGGGTATGACGACGAGGTTGGTCACGCACTGGCTCGCCCCGAGGAGTTCCACGACGTCGTCGGACAGTTCCGTCGGGACGGTGAGTCGCAGGTGCACCAGCATGCTCGAACCCTATGAGCATCGGTGTGTGCGGACGGGGAACTAGTGGCTGAGTTTGAGGCCGACCACGCAGCCCACGATGCCGAGCAGGAAGACGACCTTCAAAGCCGAGATCGACTCGGTGCCGGTTGCCATCGCATAGACGACGGTGAGCACGGCGCCGATGCCGACCCAGACGGCATACGCGGTGCCGACCGGCAGGCTGCGCATCGCGACGCCGAGGCCCGTCATGCTCGCGGCCAGCGCGACGAGGAAGACGATAGCCGGAATCGGTCTGGACAGACCGTGCGACTTGTCGAGCGCGGTGGCCCACACGGCCTCCAGCATCCCGGAGACCACGAGAACGACCCATGCCATGGAGAACACCTCTTCGGACTGGCCGTCTTGTCGCTCTCCGGGTACGGCTCCATCGTCCGGGGACCGCTCCGTGCTGCGGCCCGATCCCACGGTTTCACGCGCTCTCGCGGCCGGCAAGTCGAGTCGGTATGTCGCAGCCGCTTCGCAGCGTGTCCGGAGTCTTCCGGCGGGCCACAGTGCGGTGAGTCAGATAGAGGGCTCACGCACGCACTAGACTCCTGATCCCGTGGCACTCACTATCGGAATCGTCGGACTTCCCAACGTCGGCAAGTCGACCATGTTCAACGCCCTGACCAAGAACAACGTGCTCGCGGCGAACTACCCGTTCGCGACGATCGAGCCGAACGTCGGGGTGGTGCCGCTGCCCGACGAACGGCTGGACACGCTCGCCGGCGTCTTCAAGTCGGAGAAGACCGTCCCGGCGACTGTGTCCTTCGTCGACATCGCCGGCATCGTGCGCGGCGCCTCCGAGGGGGAGGGCCTGGGCAACAAGTTCCTGGCCAACATCCGCGAGGCCGACGCGATCTGCCAGGTCATCCGCGTCTTCAACGACGACGACGTCGTGCACGTCGACGGCAAGGTCTCGCCGGAGTCGGACATGGAGACGATCAACACCGAGCTGGTGCTGGCCGACATGCAGACCCTCGAGAAGGCACTGCCGCGCCTCGAGAAAGAGGTCAAGGGCAAGAAGACCGACAAGTCGGTGTATGACGCCGCCAAGGAGGCGCAGGCGATCCTGGAAGCCGGAGACACGTTGTTCTCCAAGGGTTTCGACGTCACCCCGATCCGTGAGCTCGGGCTGCTGACAGGTAAGCCGTTCCTCTACGTCTTCAACGTCGACGAGGACCAGCTGACCGACGAGGAGCTGCAGGCGTCCCTGCAGGCGCTCGTCGAGCCCGCCGAGGCGATCTTCCTCAACGCCAAGCTCGAGATGGACCTCACCGAGATGTCCGACGAGGACGCGCTGGAGATGCTGCAGGGCTTCGGCGCGACCGAGTCCGGGCTCGCGCAGCTGGCACACAAGGGTTTCAACACCCTCGGCCTGCAGACCTACCTGACCGTGGGCCCGAAGGAAGCGCGCGCGTGGACCATCCACCGTGGCTGGACCGCGCCGCAAGCGGCAGGCGTCATACACACCGACTTCCAGAAGGGCTTCATCAAGGCCGAAGTCATCTCGTATGACGACCTCGTCGAGCTCGGCTCCGTCGCCGAAGCCAGGTCGCACGGCAAAGCGCGCATGGAGGGCAAGGACTACGTGATGGCCGACGGCGACGTGGTGGAGTTCCGGTTTAACGTCTAGCGTTAATGACGCTCTGCGTTATATGATGATCCTGTGATCAGATCGTTTGCTGACCGCGATACCGAGCGCGTATGGCGCCGCGAGTCGGCGAAACGAGTTGATCCGCGAATCCACAAGGTGGCCAACAGGAGGCTCCGTCTCTTGGACGCCGCGACTTCGCTCGACGCCCTGCGAGTGCCGCCCGGCAATCGTCTCGAGGCGCTGAAGGGTGATCGGTCGGGGCAGCACAGCATTCGGATCAACGACCAGTGGCGGATCTGCTTTCACTGGACGGATGCGGGACCCGAGGACGTCCAGATCGTCGACTACCACTGAGGAGGAAATGATGGTCGAGAAGTTGTACGCACCGATCCACCCGGGTGAGGTTCTGATGGAGGATTTCATCGAGGGATTCGGTATCACCCAGAACAAGCTCGCTGTGGCGATCGGTGTTCCTCCGCGCAGGATCAACGAGATTGTGCACGGGAAGCGAGCCATCACGGCTGATACGGCGCTGCGGCTGGGGCGCTATTTCGGCGTCGACCCGCAGTTCTGGCTCAACCTGCAGACGCGGTACGAGCTGGAGCTTGCTGAGGATCGTGTCGCCGATCAGATCGAGGCGATTGCGCCGCTGAAGACCGCATGAGCATGTGCGGTGATTCCAGCCAGGTGCACGCGATCCCGGTTGGGATGTATCGCGGCGTCGTCGAAGGAGTCGAGAGCGGTCATTGCACAGCACGCATCGAGGTCAAGGTCGGGCCTGGAGGGTGTCTCATCGTCGACTACGAAAGCCGTCTCTGACCTCGGATTCCGGGCGGATCTCGACACTGGGGAGGGCTATGAACGGTGCTGGGGCTGCCAGTGTTCATGGCTCGACACTGGGGAGGGTTATGAACGGCGCTGGGGCTGCCAGTGTTCACGGCTCGACACTGGGGAGGGTTATGAACGTCACACGGGCTACGTGTCGCACGGGTGCTAGGTGGTTGTCATGAGTGGTGATGAATCGCAGATCGAGAGCCTGTCGCAGCAGTGCTCACGTATGATCACCGGCTCGCCGACGCTGCTCGTGGGGCTGGGCTCGACGTCATCGCCCCCGGGCCAATCAGCCTGAGGGGCGCCGCGTCTCGGGATCAGTCCGGGCGCGGCGGCCTGCGGCTCTGCTTGACCTCGGCGCGCTCGCGCTTTGCGTCCAGCCGCCGACGCTGCGAGCCGCGCGTCGGGCGGGTCGGGCGCCGAGTGGGCGTGGGAGCAACGGCAGCACGCAGCAGTATGGCGAGCCGCTCCCTCGCTGCGGTTCGATTGCGGCGCTGGGAGCGATGCTCGGCGGCGCTGATCGTGAGCACCGTGCCCGACAGCCGGGTGGCGAGTCGCTCCAGAGCCAAGGTGCGTTGGGCCTCGGTCAGTGCCGTCGTGGTCCCGATGTCGAGGCTGAGCTGCACGCGTGAGTCGGCCGTGTTGACGCCCTGGCCGCCCGGTCCGGATGCGTGCGAGAACTGCTCGAGAAGCTCGCCGGCCGGAACGGTCAATCCCTGAGGTGCACCGGGTCCCGGTGGTATCTGCAGGTCGTCCACGCCGACCAGTCTGTCAGTCCGCGGATCGCGGAAGTTGCGGATAGTCCGGGATCGGATAGATGCCGAGCGCGAATCCGTGCACGATGTCGCCCTGGCGGGGGAGCGTGTCGAACTCGTCCACCAGTGCCGTCATACGCCGCCAGAACTCCTTCTTCTGGTTGTCGTCGATCGTGGCGTGCCGGATGAAACCCCAGAGCTGCCCATCGCTGTATGCCGGCCGCGACTCGCGAGCCGCGACCTCGAAATCGTTGAAGTCGAGCGGTCTTTCGTCGTTGTCGCCTCCTTCGTCGAGCGACACGTAGAACATCCGGGCGGTGCGCCCGTAGAAGGCCTCGTCGATGGCCCGCACACGACGCGTCCGGACCACTCGAAGCATTCCCGCATCGGTCAGCACCTTCACGTGGTGGGCGACGGTGCTCTTCGGTCGGCCGACCGCCGTGCTCAGCTCGGTGACGCTGGCGGCGCGTTCGTGCAGCAGCCCGAGGATGGTGTTGCGCAGCGGGTTGCCGAGTGCGCGCACCTGGGCCGGCGTGGTCAGTGCGCGCTGGTCCTCGAGGTCGTAGTCCGGCGTCTTGCCTTCCATGGCTCGACATACTAGCGTTTCAGAACGTTCGAAATTTACGGATCATTGACCGAAGAAGGCGCCATGACCGAGATTCTGTTGTTCCACCACGCTCAGGGGCTCACCGCGGGCGTGCGTGCGTTCGCCGACGAGCTGACCGCAGCCGGCCACACCGTCCATCTGCCCGACCTGTTCGACGGCCGCACCTTCGCCGACGTCGAGTCCGGTGTCGATCATGCTCGAGAGATCGGCTTCGACGCTCTCCTGGCGCGCGGTGTTGCCGCAGCCGATGAGTTGCCGAACACCATTGTCTATGCGGGATTTTCGATGGGAGTGATGTCGGCGCAAAAGCTCGCGCAGACCCGTGCCGGCACGGTCGGCGCGCTCTTCTACGAGTCGTGTCTCCCGGTCGAGGAGTTCGGTGCGTGGCCCGAGGGCATTCCGGTCCAGATCCACGGCGGTGTCGATGACGAGTGGTTCGCGGAAGACCTGGAGTTCGCCGAGAAGCTCGCCGGTTCCAGCCCGAACGCCGAGCTCTTCCGCTACTCCGGCACCAAGCATCTCTTCGCCGATTCGTCGCTCACGTCGTATGACGCGCAGGCTGCCGGACTCCTGCTGGAGCGGACGCTCTCCTTCCTCGCTGATCTCGGCTGAGCCTCCGAGCCCTACGTCGGAAGACCCACTGCCACCTACGGTTCCGACGTTTCGGAAGTTGCTTGACTGCGACATGGAACGCGAGGAAGCTGCTCCGGGGGAGTGATTCTGATGGCTGAGAAGGGGACTGAGCCGTCGGTCGTGCTCGTGCATGGGGCATGGCACGATCCGTGGCACTGGCACGAAGTCGCGAAGGGCGGGTTCGAGCCACCGGCCGAGGAGCCGAACATCCATCCGCAGACCGACCGGGAGATGGTCGACGAACGGATCATGATCATGAAGCCGGACCGCGCGCCGGAGGTGCTGTTCCACGACTGCCCGGACGTCGATGATGCGGTGGCGGCGTCATACGGCTGGGCGGCCGCAGCGTGCGACGATCTGCCACATGGAGATTCGCCGCGCTGACCTCGACGACGTCGCGGAGCTCGCGCGACTGCTCTGGTGGCACGCGTCATCGGAGGAGCAAGCAGCGCAGCCCCGTGAGGAGTTCGAGGTCGGCCTCACTGCGTGGTGGTCCGCCCACGCGCAATCCCACCTGGCATTCGTCGCGCCTGCTGCCGGCGGTGCGCTGATCGGTATGGCGTGGCTGGCGCTGCTCCCGCGGATCCCACGCCCGGGCACAACGATGCGCCGATCTGCCGACATACAAAGCGTTTTCGTCATACCGGAGCAGCGTGGGCAGGGCGTCGGCTCGGCGCTCGTCGATGCCGCGACCACGCACGCGTTCGGAGTCGGGGTGAGCCGGGTGACGGTCAGCTCCGGTCGCAGAGCTGTCCCGGTCTACGAGCGGTTGGGATTCGCCGCGTCGCCGCGACTGCTGGAGAAGACCGCGGACTAGCTCGGGCGGCGAGCGACCATCAGCCCGATGTTGCCGCGCTGCACCACGACGTCGTCCTGATTGGTGACCGTGAGCTCGCGATCGAGGATGCCGGCCTTGCCGTTGCGCGTCGCACGAGCTCCGGCGATCCGCAGGGTGCACCGCACCGTGTCGCCCGCGACGACCGGGTGCTCGAAGCGCCAGCCGTCGATGCCGAGCAGCGCGATCGAGCAGCGCTCGAAGATGCCCAGGCGGGAGACGAGGCCGAGGGTGACGGACAGACCGAGCAGCCCGTGCGCGATGGGCTGCCCGAAGCGCCCGTCCGCGCTGTGCACGGCGTCCGTGTGCACCGGGTTGGTGTCCCAACTCCAGCCGGCGAAGGACACGATGTCGGCCTCGGTGATCGTGCGGCCCTGAGTCCGGAAGGTCTGACCGACGGCGAAGTCCTCGAAGAACCAGTCGGCCGGCGAGCCCATCTCCTGTGTCATGGGGTACCCATCGCGGTTCAGCTCACCGTGGCCAGGCGCTTGATCGCGTCGCGCCACTCGTCCTCCGCCATACCGGCCGGCACGAGCGTGGTGGGATCGTCGGCCGAACGCACGAACGCGTGGCAACGCTCACCCTCCTGCGCCAGCACCATGTCGTGAGTGTCCCGGTCACCGGCGTCGTTCCAGCGGCTCACACTCACCAGCGCGGTGTACGCGCTGGCGGACAGCACCGACTCGGCATCGGCGTCATCCGGCCCGCGGTCACCGGACGGCAGCCGCTCCCAGAGCCGGTCGTAGGTGTCATCGGTCTTGCGCAGCGAATAGAAGTGGATCCCGAGGGCATCGATCAGCACCTCGAGGGTGACGCCGTCCGGTTGGGGCATCAGGATGAAGCGCCAGGGGTGGTCGGGCTCGGAGCCGGTGACGCGCGTGTCGATCACCGTGCTGGCCCGGTGTTGCAGAGCTGTCGCGATCCCCAGGTCGCCGCGGATCTCCAGCTCGTCGGACCCTGCCTCGGTAGTGATCAGGTTGCGTGCGACCAGTGAGCGCACCGCTTCGGCGACCAGCGCCGGGTCGGGCTCCTGCTCGAGCAGGTGGGCGATCCCGCCGACGGCGTAGATCTCGGCGAGTGTGTAACCGCCCAATGGCACGGGACCGGTGTCGACCAGCTGCACGAGTGCTTCCAGCGACTCCTCGGGGATGCCGGTCTCGTCGGTGTGCGCGCTCGTCCGGGGCCCCCGCGAAGAATCGGAGGAGTGAAGCGGGGGAGAACTTCGTGGGGTGGGGTTCACTTCGTCTCCTTGCCCTTGTCGCCCGGCGCGCTGGTGCTCGACATTTGGTCGCCCGAGAGGTGATTGCTGGTCACCGTGTCGCCCGGCACCCGACGTAGGGCGCTGCGGATCTCACGATCCCCACCTCGCAGCGTGGTGGAGGTGGTCTCCCCGGCGTCCGGGAGCGTCCACGTCGGCGTGAACCCGCTCACCTCATCCAGAACAGCGCGCGCCGACTCGGCCGGCGCCGCTTCGACATAAACCTCCGACGAGCCGAACAGCCCACGCCCGTTGCGCGAAAGGGGGTTGAAAACCAACTCCGCCAGGGTGTTCCGGCGATCCGGCGGTGGGAATCGCCTGGCCAGGTCGGGGGAGGCCGAGGTCGTGTCATCCAGGTCCTCGACCCGCTCGAGGGTGTCGGTCAGATTGCCTTCAGCGGTGGCCGGGACCGGCACCGTCGCCGACAGAGCAGGAGCGAGGTAGACGGGTCGGCGTTCGGTCTGCTTGGACAGGCCCCACGGGCCGACGTTGCTCTTGGTGAATCGGTAGACGACGTAATCACACAGGTGTCGTATGTCGTTCATCGTCGGCAGGTGGAACCCGGGACCCATGGCCGCGGGTGTCTTCTCCAACTGCACCCACGTCCCCTTCGCGGTCCGGCCGTGCAGCTTCTCGCGGACCAGCGGTCCTTTGAGACCGAGATCCGGGTATCGCTTCTTGTCGATGTTCGGGTGGTGACTCGACAGGCGCTGGTGCGTCTTGGGGAAGCGCCAACGCTCGTAGAGCTCGGTGTCGTCGACGAGGACGTGTCCGCCCCAGAGCACTTCGCGCAGCTGGGGCACGTCGAGACCGTGCCTCTCCAGGTCGGCGATGATGGTGGCCTCGGCCGGGGTCAGGCGTTCGCCGGCGAGCTCCAACCCGTCGCGGAAGCCTCCCGCCTTCGAGGTGATGTCCACCAGTAGTTTCACTCGTGTTCTTATCCGTTCGGCCGCGGCGCCGCTGAGGATCGGTGCCGTACCGGGGTCGGCAGACTGCTCATCGGTCATCCCAGCACCGTATCCCGATGGCCCGGGAACCTGCGAACAGTGGGCCGAGTGATCTTCGCGAGCTCTGGATCGCAGATCGAAAACCGTTCCGCCGTAAGTCGATTGGCTCCGGTCAGGTGCCCGACTTCTTGTTCCAGAGCTGATGGGTGACCCCGCTGGGTGAGGTGACCGTCTCGATGTCGAAGCGGCTCTCGACGCCGGTCAGGTCGCCGAAGAGCGGGGTGCCACGTCCCAGGGCGATCGGCACGATGGCCAAGTGCAGGAAGTCGATGAGGCCCGCCTTCAGGAACTGCTGCACCGTCGAGGGGCCACCACCGATGCGGACGTCCTGGCCTCCGGCGGCCTCGGCCGCAAGGCGCAAGGCCTCCGCGGGTGTCCCGTCCACGAAGTGGAAACTCGTGCCGTTGGCGAATTCGATCGGCTCGTGGTGGTGATGTGTCAGCACGAACACCGGTGTGCGGAAAGGTGGTTCGTCGCCCCACCAGCCCTGCCAGTCGTCGTCCGGCCACGGGCCGGTCTGCGGCCCGAACTTGCGCCGGCCCATGATCTCGGCACCGATGCCTTGACCCCACAGGGTGGTCAGCGCGCGATCGACCGTGAAGGGCGCGTCCACCCCCTGCATGCCGTGTATGGCGCGACCGTCGAACTGCCCGAAGAGGCGTTCCGCTCCGCCTATCGGCTCATCGAAGGTCACGTGCTCGCCGGCGGCGAATCCGTCCAGCGAGACGAACAGGTTGTGGACACGGGTGCGGCTCATCGCCCCTCCAGAGTGATTGCAAAACAAGAGCACTTGAACAGTAGAGTAAAGTGATTCGTGTTTGCAATCACTTTGGAGGGATGAAAAGTTGCGGGAGCAACCACGGTCCGGCTGCGCCATCAACGCGGCGGTCGAGGTGCTGGGGGACGCTTGGAGCCTGATCGTGCTGCGGGACATCGTCTTCGGTGGGCGTCGTCACTTCCGAGAATTGCTCACGCTCAATGACGAAGGCATCGCGTCCAACGTGCTCTCGAGTCGGCTGCGGCAGCTCGTGCGCCACGGGCTGCTGACCCGTGACGACGCTTCGAGAGGGCAGCGAGCGACCTACTCGCTCACCGAGGCAGGCATACAGACCGTTCCGGTGATGGTCGCGCTGGGCACATGGGGCATGAACAATCGACCGACGACGCCGGAGCTCACCGTGCGCGCGCGGATACTCGCCGAAAGTCCCACCCTGACAGCAGATCTCATGGACGAGCTGCGCGAGCTGCATCTCGGCACCCGGCGACCGCATCCCGATCGGCAGAGTGCGTCCGACCGCCTGCAATGCGCATACGAGGCGACTCTTGGCGACCGGTGACCCGTTCTCGGCATGGACGGGTGCGTCGGATCCGGAGGCGCCCGTGCAGTTTCGCGAGGCGGGTTCCGCCGACGTGCTGGCGGTCGTCACGTTGGTGGAGTCGGCATATCGAGGTGGCTCCAGCCGCGAAGGTTGGACCACCGAGGCGGACCTGCTGCGCGGGCAGCGCACCGATCCCGACCAGGTGGCAGATCTGCTCGCCGCACCCGATACGGTGCTGCTCGTCGTGGACCGTGGCGACGATCTGGTCGCCTGCTGTCAGCTCGAAAAGCGCGGTGCCAGAGCATATTTCGGGCTCTTTGCGGTGTCACCCGGTGAGCAGGGTGGTGGACTCGGAAAGCGGATCATCTCGTATGCCGAGGAGTATGTCGCGGGACAGTGGTCGTGCCGGCAGATGGAGATGACCGTCATCCGGCAGCGCGTGGATCTCATTGCCTTCTACTGGCGGCGTGGCTATCGGGACACCGGCATCCGGTCACCGTTCCCCTACGGCGACGAACGCTTCGGCATACCGCAACGCGACGACCTCGAATTCACCTTGCTGGAGAAAGAACTTGCGCCGAGGTCGTGAGATCAGCGCTCTCGTGCGGCGGCACCGAAGAGCACGGGTGCGTCGTCGGCGAGTGCCATCGCCAGTTGCTTCTCGAAGCGGGGGAGCAGCGGCGGCAGGTCGTCGACGCCGAACCATCGCACATCGCTCGATTCCTCGTCGCCGACCCGAGCCTCTCCGGAGACCCATCGACACCGGAAGGCGTGATCGAGGTACTGGCAACGGTCGCCGTTGTCGTAGGCGATGGGGCGCAGTGCGGTCACGGCCAACAACCGCTCGACGGTGATCTCGACCATCGCCTCCTCGAGGGCCTCGCGCTGGGCCGTGGTGTCCGGCTCCTCACCCGGATCGCAGATGCCGGTGACCGGGGTCCACCGGCCGTTGTCCGACCGCCGCACCAGGAGGACCTGCGGACCTTCGGCGCCGTCGCGCAGGATGTATGCCGAGGCGCCCGGCATCCAGATCAGGTCGGTGCCGATCTTCTCGCGCAGGCCGGCGATGTACTCGGGGATCGACATACTCCCGAGTCTAGGTAGCGCTCGCGTTCTGGCAGGTCCAGCCTTCCGGCATACGGCCGGCATACAGGAAATCGGCGAGGTCGTCATGGACCGCCTCGTCCAGATCGAGGTCGGCCCGCGGGTAGATGACCGGCTCCTCCTTGGTGTTGTGCTGGTCGAGCATCGCGAGCAACTGACGACACTGCTCCAGCAGCGCGGACGGGTCCGCCGTCCCGGTCAGATCGGTTTCGAGCGTGTCCATCGCGTCCCACAGCGCACCGTGCTCGCGCAGCATGACCATGACAGGCATCATGAGTCCGGCCGCCCGCAGCGGGGGGAACAGGATGGTCTCCTCGAGGTAGATGTGCCGCCGGAGCGCGGTCATCGTGCGCAGCAACGGCTCCGCACGGACTTCGCCGCTCTCCGCGCAGGCGACGAATTCCTCGATGCCGGAATCGATTTCGTGGTGCTCGCGGGTCAGGGCGGTGGCCAACTCGCCCATCGAGGTCGCGGGGTCTGTCATGGGAGTCTCCTCGTGTGGGTGGTCAGCCGGCCATGAAGCAGCCCAGCACGACCAGGATCAGGCTGAGCACGCCCAGTGCGGCTCGCAGGATGGCGGCCGAGCGCCGCCCGCGTCGGATGGCCGGGACGCTCGCCGGGTCGTCGCCGGATTTCAGGGCGCTGTGGCGCAACCGGGTCATCCGGCGTGCCTGCTGGACGCCCGCCGCCAGCAGCACGACCAGCAGCAGCGCGGCGATCGCGGCGCTGATCAGCGTCGCGTCCCAGGGATGATCGCGCGCGAGGAGGGCACCGCTCACCAGGCCGATGACGAGCGCCGGGGTGCCGACCCGGAGATAGGCGCGCCCCAGGGAGCGGAAGAACGCGACCCGCTGTGCGGGATCCATCGTGGCCGTGGCGCTGCGCGCGACGATGCCGATCGCGACATAGCCGCCGAGCCAGACGCTCGTGCTGAGGACAAGGACTGTCACCAGCAGGTGGTGGCCGAGGTGAGACATGTTTGTCACAATAGATGGTTGTGAAAAACGGTCGGCACCGACCCGGAGGTAATGCCGGCAGGCGGACTTCCGACGGTCAGCTGGTCGTGGAACCTGCCCAGTTGCGGGCCCACTCCACGACGCCGCGGACCGTCGCGTCCGGATCGGTCTCGAGCTCGGTCAACAAGGACTCCGGCACGCGTGGATTGGCAGCGACCCATCCCCGGACGTCCGCGGTGGTGTCGTGCGCGAGCTGACGCAGGAGTGGCTCCGGTGTGCTCGGCTGGCGAGCCACGCATTGCCGGACGCTCGGGTCGGTGTCCCGCGCGAGTAGCTCGAGCACGTCCGTCGGGCACTGCTGGTTGAGCGCTGCGCTCTGCCGGATGCTCGGGTCGGTGCTCTTGGCGAGCAGGCGGATCCGGCGCAGCTTGCCCTCGGTCGCAGGTGGACTCGGATGTGCGGCGCGGACCTCCTCGGGGGAACGTCGCTCGTCGTCCGACTCGCGTAGCGCTGCGCGCTGGGCGGCGCTGAGGAAGCTCACGCAGGACATCCGGTCTCCTTCATGCGGTCGGGGCTTTCACTGTATGACGAGCGCAAACTGTCCCTGCGAAGGCGGGCCGTACGGTCCGCTCACTGCTCGAAAAGCGTTGACACCTGCGGGGTTCGGTGAACCAGAGAAGGCAACATCGCGAGATCGGCATACGAACCCTGCGCGGTGGCGCTCTGCACCGACACCGAGCCGGCGGTCACCGCGAAGCGCAACGCCTCCGATATGGACGCCCCGGCAGCCAGCTGTGCGGCGAAGACACCGCAGAACGCGTCACCTGCGCCGGTCGAGTCGACCACCTCGACGACCGGAGCCCGGACCTGGAACGTCTCGTCTGCGGTGCAAAGGATCGCACCCTGCTCGCCGAGAGTCGTCGCCACCGCGGTCACGCCACGTTTCACGAGCGCGTGTGATGCGGCTACCACAGCTGCCGGATCCGCAGTGTCGGAAGCACCGAGGCCGGAGACTTCGGCGAGTTCGTGCTCATTGACGATGAGGACGTCACAGTGGCCGAGGAGTTCATCGGAGAGGTGCTGCGAGGGTGCCGCGTTCAGCACGAACATGCCGGCCGCCGCGGCCACCGCTTCGACGACCGGCAGCGGGATCTCGAGCTGAGCGAGGACGATGTCGTCCTGCTGCAGAGACGGTTCGATCCCGGTCCATTGGTGGTTCGCGCCGGAGACGACCAGGATCGTGTTGTCGCCGGACGCGACGGAGATCCACGCACTTCCGGTCGGCACACCGCTCGCCCGCCGGACCGACCGACCGTCGACACCTGCCTGCTGGAGCGCGTGCAGAGCGGTGTCGCCCTCCGGGTCGTCTCCGAGCACGCCGACCATTGCGACGGTCGCGCCCGACTTCGCCGCAGCCACAGCTTGATTCGCGCCCTTGCCACCGACGGAGTGGCTGAGTGAAGAAGCCAGGAGCGTCTCTCCGGGGCGTGGGAAACGCTCGAGTGCGATCGTGTGATCGACGTTGATCGATCCGACGACGACGACGCGTGCGGTCATGGCGTGCCAGCTCCTGCGGTGATGGGTTGCGAGGCTCCAGGCTATTGATCCGGGACGTGCGCGTGTGTGTCCCGTCCGAATGTGCTGAGGTGGACATATGACGACCGAGACCTTCTCCCTTACCGGGCACGACATCCGCCGCATCGGGTTCGGTGCGATGCAGCTTCCCGGGCCCGGCGTGATGGGCCCGCCGCGGGACCACGACGAGGCGATCGCCGTGCTGCGGCGCGCCGTCGAGCTGGGCGTTAACCACATCGACACCGCGCAGTTCTACGGACCCGACGTGTCCAATGAGCTGATTCGCGAGGCGCTCCACCCGTATGACGACGACCTCGTGCTGGTCTCCAAGATCGGTGCGCGCCGGGACGAGTCGGGTGGCTGGCTGCCCGCGCAGCGTCCGGACGAGCTCAAGCAGCAGGTGATCGAGAACCTGCGCACCCTGGGCGTCGACCGGCTGCCGGTTGTCAACCTGCGGGTCATGCCGGAGGAGGAGATCGGCGCCGAGAACCACTACCCGCTGGAGGACCAGCTCGCTGCGATGCAGGACATCGTGGCGGAGGGGCTGCTCGAGGCGTTCGGCGTGAGCAATGTGCCGCAGGCAGAGGCCCGTACGGCGATCGACGCCGGTGCGGTGTGCGTCCAGAACGCCTACAACCTGCTGCACCGCGACGACGAGGCGACACTGCGACTGTGCGCCGAGCGAGACGTGGCCTACGTGCCGTTCTTCCCCCTGGGATCGGCGTTCCCGGACATGCCCAAGGTGACGGAGGACCCGCGGGTGCGGTCGCTGGCCGACAAGCTCGGCGCGACCCCGTCCCAAATCGGCCTCGCCTGGCTGTTGCGTCAGTCCGACGTGGTGCTGCTCATCCCGGGCACGTCGTCCGTCGCGCACCTGGACGAGAACGTCGCCTCCGGTCGCATCGTGCTGTCCGACACCGAGATCGCCGAGTTGGAAGGCCCGCTCGCCGCCGAGTGACCAGCGCTCAGCCGGCGCGCGGTGGCCACGGCACGAAGATGCTTGTCCGGGAACGATATTCGGCATATCCGGGACGGTCGGCCATCGCGCGCTCGGCGAGGCGCACACCGCTGCCCCAGACGAGCAGGGCGACCATCACCACTGGTGATGCGAACGTCACGGGCCCCGGCCAGGCCGAAGCGGCGATGAGGTAGACGCCGACCCATACGCAGGCGTCGCCGAAGTAGTTCGGATGCCGGGACCACGCCCACAGGCCGGTGTCCAAGATCGGCGGCCGTGCATCCTGTGCCTTGTACCGCTGCAACTGCCGGTCCGCGACAGCCTCGGTCAGGATTCCCGAGGCTGCGAGGAGTATGCCGAAACCCGCCAGGCACCAGAGGAATCCGTCAGGGTCTGGGGAAACGGCGATGGCCTGCACCGGCAGCGACACGATCCACTGGATGGCGCCTTGGAGTCCGAAGACCCGCAGCATCATTGATGGGGCGGAGCGCCCTTGCGCCATATGCGCGTAGCGTGGGTCGTCATCGGAGTGACCGCGTGACCGCAGCCAGACGTGTGCTCCGAGGCGAAGACCCCACACCGTCAGCAGTGCGGCGACCACGAGTCGGCGCCCGACGCCACCGTGACCGGTCAGCAGGCCGAGGATCGCCAACGCGGCGAAGCCTGGTCCCCAGACGATGTCGGCGACCGCCCAGCGGCCGACTGCGCGTGACCAGGCCGCAGCTGCGATCTGTAGCAACGCCAGCAGGATCGCGCTGGAGAGGGCCATCCACGCGAAGTCACCCACGCGGGTCGCTCCAACTTGCCGGCCGACGAGCCGGTAGACCGCTGGAACCGCGTCTGCGTCGCACGGCGACGATCTGGTCGACACCCATGCGGCCCTCCTCGAATGCGAGCAGGCCGCCAGCCAGATAGAGCTCCCACACCCGGACGGTCTCTGCCGGAACGAGCTGTGCGATGGCCGCTCGGTGCTGCTCGAAACGCCGCTGCCACGAACGCACCGTCCACGCGTAGTGCTCCCGCAAGGCGTGCACGTCGCGCACCTCGAGGCCTCCCTGCTCGAGCAGTTCGATCGTGTTGCCGACCGGCCGCATCGTCATGTCCGGAGCGATGAACGCCTCGATGAACGGCCCGCCACCGGGGTGGCGCCCGCGTCGGCTCATCTGCTGGATCAGGACACGGGCGTCGTCGCTCGCCGCGTCGTGCAGCACACGGGCGAAGTCGGGATAGCCCTTGTCCCCGGCGTGTTCACCCATTTCGAGTGAGGCGACGGCGTCATACCTGCCAGCGACGTCGCGATAGTCACGCAGTTCGACGGTGACGCGGTCCTGCAGGCTACGGTCGCGAATCCGCTTGTCGACGAACGATTTCTGCTCGTTCGAGATCGTCACACCCGTCACGATCGCGCCGTAGTGCTCGGCGGCGTGCAGGCTCAGTGCACCCCACCCGCAGCCGACGTCCAGCATCTGCATACCCGAGCGCTGGTCGAGGCCGATCTTGCGGCAGACGAGATCGAGCTTGTCACGCTGAGCGTCCTCGAGCCGGTAGCCGTCGCTCTCGCACCCGGCGAGGTCACCCCGCGTCACGTACGCGCACGAATAGGCCATCGTGTCGTCGAGCACGAGCGCGTAGAAGTCGCTGTCCACGTCGTAGTGATGATGTATGACGTCGCTGTCGCGTCGACGGGAGTGCAACCGGCCGCGCACCTGGATCTGCGCTCCCGGGGTGGGCGGGCGCGCGCCGAGGCCACCAGTCGCGGCAAGGCCACGAAGTGCGATCGCGAGGTCCTGCGGACGTGGCGTCCGTCCGGCCAGGTCGCGCTCCGCACCGACCCTGCGCACGTGTTGCAGCACCTGCGTGACCGGTGTGTCGAGCTCGATGTCGCCGGCCACGTACGCCTGCGCAGCACCGAGTTCGCCCGGATGCCAGAGCAATCGACGCAACGCGTTCGGGCTGTTGAGCCGAACCTCCGGCGCGTCCGGATCGCCGGCGACGCTGCGGTCCCACGCGGTCAGCCGGACGGGCAGCCGGCCCCGCAGGATGGGCCGGAGTGCTTCCTGGATGGTGTCGGCGACGCCCGACACCCGCACGGCGGTCATGCCGCACTCTCGCGGACGAACGTCAACTGGTGCACGTCGAGGTAGCCGGCACGGAAGCCGCCCTCGGAGTAGCGCAGATAGAACTCCCACATCCGCCGGAAGGTCTCGTCGAATCCGAATTCGCCGAGTCGCGAGCGGTTCTCGTGGAATCGCACTGCCCACTGGTCCAGTGTCCGCGCGTACGAATCACCCATCGCCAGATCGGCGACGACTCGCAGGCCGGACCGACCGGCCGTCTCCTCGATCAGCTGTAGCGACGGGATCGCACCGCCCGGGAAGACGTACTTGTGGATCCAGGTGTAGTTGCGATGCGTCCGCAGCGCCCGGTGATGTGGCATCACGATGGCTTGAACGGCAGCGCGCCCGCCGGGCCGTAGGACGTCCGCGATCTGACGGAAGTAGGTCTCGAGGAAGTCCAGTCCGACCGCTTCGATCATCTCCACCGAGAGCACCGCGTCGTAGCTGCCGCGAACGTCCCGGTAGTCGCGCAGGGAGACCTGCGCTCGGTCCGCTACGCCCGAGCGGTGCAGCAGATCGTTGGCCCACCGCTGTTGCTGCTCGGAGAGGGTCACACTGTCGACGGTTGCCCCGCGACGACCCGCCCGTAGGGCCAAACCACCCCAGCCCGAACCGATTTCGAGGACCGCGGTGCCCGCCGTGACGCCGGCCTGGTCGAGCAGCCGGTCCATCTTCCGGCGTTGAGCCGTCGCCAGGTCATCGCCCTCGGCGAACAGCGCGGCCGAGTAGGTCATGGTCTCGTCGAGGAAGCCTGCGAAGAGATCGTTGGACAGGTCGTAGTGGCGTTCGACGTTGCTGCGCGAGTTCTCCCGCGCGGGGCGCTCGGCGGACGGTTGCGGCGGCAGGACGACCGATCGCAGCGCACGTAGCGGCGCGGGCACCAGACCCTCCACGCCGCGTGCGAACTGCTCGATCACGGACGCCAGGTCGTTGCTGTCCCAGTCGCCGGCGAGATAGGACTCACCGAATCCGATCAGCCGGTCGTGGCCGATGCGGCGCATCAGCGCGTCGGCGTCGTGCACGACGATCGTTGGTGCGTCCGCGCGGCGATCACCGCCGAACACCGCACCGTCGGGCATCAGCACTCGGATCCGGAGCCGGGCGACCGCCCGCCGAAAGATCCTGGCGCCGATCTTCGCCACCAGCGCAGCGAGCAGCCCTTCCGGCACGCGTGCGACGTCTGGCCAGCGTTCGGCGTCGATGGCAGGTGTGGAGTGTGTGCGCTGTGCGGTTGCGCGGGCGCTCAGTAGTGGAAAGGCCCGTGCTCGGGTGGCTCCGGGTGCTGTCCGGAAGAGGGTCATGTCAGCTCCTCGCGTGGTCGGGTCGATGGGCGGGTCGAGGTTGCAGCGGCAGCCGGCGAGCCCACAGGTAGATGCCCTGGATGCGGATCCGGGCGGTGGTGAGCTGAGCGGCCAATGGCAGTTGAGTTGCCAGAGCTAGGTGTTCGCGTCGGGTGGATGGCCGATGCCCGGACCAGCTCGTGACGAAGGGCGGCTGTCCGGGCCGGTGCAACGTGACGTGGACGTCGAAGCGGCCGTCCCGGGGCGGTGGCACCGTCAGCGTGTAACGGCCGCTCATGTCGTTGAAGGGCGACACGTAGAGCGTCTTGTCGACCTGTGCGACGCCGCGCTCGTCGGGATGAACGACGTAGGCGTGTCGCTCGCCATACGTGTTGCGCACTTCGGCGATGACCGCCACGACGTCACCGTGCGGTGAGGTGCACCAGTAGACGGTCAGCGGGTCGAAGGCATGGCCGAGCGACGCTGCGCCGGTCAGCACGGTGATGTCGCAGGCGGAGGTGTCTAGGCCCCGCGAGCGAGTGAAAGTCTCGATGTTGGTGCGCCACGATTCGGTGTCGCCCAGGTGATCGGCCGCCCGGAATCGCACGAACGGACGCTGCCACCAGGCGATTTCATGGTTCGGGTCGGACTGGCTGAGCGAGATCACCCACGAGCAGATGCGGTAGGTGAAGTCGTGTCGCACCGGTCCGGTCCGGATGTGTCGGATCGTGGCGAGGTATGGCGTGGCGTTCACCAGTGCCCTCCGAGCGCTTCGGCGGCCCGGAGCCCGGACAGTGCACCGTCCTCGTGGAACCCCCACCCGTGATAAGCCCCGGCGAAGGCGATGCGCTCGTCGTTCAACTGCGGCAGGCGTGTCTGAGCGGACACGAACTCCGTTGTGTAGAGCGGGTGCTCGTAGAGCATCTCGGCGAGCACGGTGCTCGGGTCGACACGATCGTCCCCGCCGAGGGTCACCAGCACGCGGCGGCCCGCCGGGGCAGGCAGCCGCATCAGGCGGGTGAGGTCGTAGGAGACCAGGACGCCTTCTTGGGCGGTCGCGGGCAAGCGGTAGTTCCAGGATGCACGTGCCGCGTGCGCGGTCGGCAGGATTGACGAATCCGTGTGCAACAACGCCGGATTGCGGGAGTAGTGCATTGCGCCGAGCACCTCGACCTGTGCGGTGGTCGGTGACTTCAGGATCTCCAGCGCAGTGGCCGGATGGGTCGCGACGACGACGCCGGTGAAGTCGGCCTCGTTCTCGTCGGTCAGCACCGCCACCCCGTCCGAGCGAGGCGCGACCGCGCGCACCGCGGTGTCGCAGGCGAGCGAGATCCGCGGATGCGCCAGGACCGCATCGACATACGTGCGGGACCCACCGGACACGGTGCGCCAGGTGGGTGATCCGGTGACCGTGAGCATCCCGTGGTGTTGCAGGAAGGTCAGCAGACTGCGCGCGGGGTAGGACAAGGCGTCCTTCGGGTCGCACGACCACACCGCAGCGATCACCGGGCGTGCGAAGTGCTCCAGGAAGATGTCGCTGAACCCTTGCGCAGCCAGCCAGTCACCGATCGGGACCAACGAGTAGTCATCGGGCGAGGCGAGCAGATCCGTTGCCGCACGGTGGAATCGGCGCACCTCCAGCAGCATCCGAAGGAATGCCGGTCGGCGTGCAGTGCGTGGATCGGCAAGCACACCACGCAGTCCCTGGCCACCGGCGTACTGCCAGCCGGTGCGCTCGGAGAAGACCGACATGCTCATGTCGGTCGGTTGCGTGCGGACGCCGAGCTCGTCGAAGAGCCGGCACAGCGTCGGGTACGTCCGCTCGTTGTGCACCAGGAAGCCACTGTCCACGGCGACGGACTCGCCGTTCAGCGTGATGTCGTGGGTGTGTGCATGGCCACCGGGACGGTTGTCCGCCTCGAACACCGTCACCCGGGCCGAGCGCGCCAGTACGTGGGCAGCAACGAGCCCGGAGACACCACTGCCGATGACTGCGAAGTGATCCGGCACCACATGACCTTTCGACGAGAACGTCTGTCAGTGGTGGTTCGGAGCCGCGACGTGGCCGGATGGGTCAGGTCATCGAGACCTGGGCGATCGGCTTGCTGGTCGGTTGTTTCGACCCTCCGGAGGGTTCGACCGTGACGGCCGCTGCCTTGGCGCCGGTGATGCTGCCCTGGAGCAGAGTCGCTTTGCCGGGGGCCAGGAAACCTGCGCTCACCGGACCGGAGCCGGTGATGATCCACGCCTGGTAGACCTTGCCCGCAGCCGCGTTCGGCACACCGCGCAGCGTGGCGACCGCCTTGCCCTGCTTCTCGGACGTGACCATCACCAGCGATCCGTCGCGAGCGGGCGCCGTCGCGTGCTGTGCGTCGGGCGCGTGTTCGACCCGCTCGACCGACGAGACCGGTGTCGGCTCGTGCTGCCAGGGTTTGGTCGCGACCGTGATGCCACCGCCGATCAGGACGACGGCGGCGGCGGCTGCTGACAACCACCGGCCGGGGTGGCGGGTGCGCCCGGAAGCCGATGGGGTGCGGTGCGCGGAGGTGCTCGCCGGCGCGCGCTCCTGTGCAGAGCGTGCAGCCTCGGCGAGCACCGCCTGGCGCAACGCGGGAGGTGGATCGACCGGTTCGACCGAGGACCCCAGTCCCGCGGTGACCTCCCGCCATTCGGCCACCTCGGCCTGGCACTGCTCGCAGCCGGCGAGGTGCTGATCGGCGCGTCGACGGCTCACGTCGTTCAGCGCGTCCATTGTGTAGTCGATCGGGTCGATGTGCTCGTCGCTCATGATTCACCTCCCAATGTCGAACGAAGCTTGAGGAGCCCGTCGCGGATCCGCGACTTGGCGGTGCCGAGCGGTATGCCGAGCCGGTCTGCGACCTCGACATGCGAAATGCCTTCGAAATAGGCGAGTTCGACGGCTTCGCGTTGTAGCGGCGAAAGACTCCCGATCGCAGTCCGAACGGTCTCGGCACGCAGCGTCCCGTCGACCTGCTCCGCCGTCGAGTCGTATGCCGGCTCTCCCTGCGTGGCGACGTAGGCCGTGTCGCGGTGGCGTGCGGCCTCACTGGACCGCACCCGGTCCACCGCTCTGCGGTGCGCGATGGTGAACAGCCACGACAGTGCGGACCCCCGCTGGGAGTCGAACCGTGGGCTGGTCCGCCAGACCTCGAGGAACACTTCCTGGGTGACCTCCTCGCTGATGCTCCGGTCGACCAGGATCCGGCAGATGAGACCGTGCACCCGCGCCGCAGTTGCGTCATACAGCTGGGCGAAGGCAGCGTCGTCGCCCTGGCCGACCTGCCGCAGCAGGTCGGCCAGCGCGGGTATGTCGCGGACGGCCACGTCGCCCATTGTTACCTGGGGACGGTCCGCGACAAGCATCGACATGGCCGTGACTCCGCACGAACGCGGTTACTTGCCCATCAGGACGGTGTCGACGATGTACACGGTGGCGTTCGCGGTCTGCACATTGCCGCATACGACGTTGGAGTTGCCGTCGACCGTGAACTTCTCCCCGGAGCCGGCGACCTTGATGGTTGTGCCGGCGAGCGACTTGTGGTCGCCGGCCAGCTGCTTGGGGCTCAGCCGACCCTTGACGACGTGTCCGGTCAGCAGGGTCGTCAGCTGCTTCTTGTCCGCCAGCACCGCATTCAGTTGGGACTTCGGCAGCTTCGCGAACGCCGAGTTGGCGGGCGCGAAGACAGTGAGTGCGGGCGCGCTGTTCAGTGTGTCGACCAGGCCCGCCTTCTTGACAGCCGTCACCAGCGTGGACAGGGCCGGGTTGTTGGAGGCGGCCGTGGCGACGGGGTCCTGCGCCATACCGTTGAACGAGCCCTTTCCGCTCTTGGGAACGGTCGAGCACGCCGGGCCGAAGGGCTTCGCCGCGTCGGCTGCGCCGCCCATGCTCGAGCCACTGTCGCTCGATGCCATCGACGACTTCATCGCGGACGAGCTCGCCATCGGGCTCTTCGCAGCGCCGCTGTCGCCGGAGCCACTGGAGCCGGACGAGCCGCAGGCGGTCAAGGAGGCGGCCAGCAGTGCCGTGGTGGCCAGCGAAAGGGTGATACGAGTCTTCATGGGAGTCAGCTCCTGTGAGCGGTGTTTGTGGTTGAGAACACTGGTGATTCGGTGCCGGCAGCAGATCGGATGGGTCGTCCGCGTTGCGACTTTCAGCGGACGACGAAGCTGCGTTCCTCGATGCCACTGGAGCCGCTGGGGAAGACGCCGGCCCGCTTGGCCGTCT
Organism: Flexivirga endophytica; assembly: GCF_014640635.1. Lineage (GTDB taxonomy): Bacteria > Actinomycetota > Actinomycetes > Actinomycetales > Dermatophilaceae > Flexivirga > Flexivirga endophytica. Next base: position 129,126 of record NZ_BMHI01000007.1, on the reverse strand, counting down.
GCACCTCGTGGTCGCCGTAGATGACACGGGCCCGGACGTTGTGGGTGCCCTTGTCCGTGCTGTTCCACGCGTAGAACCACTGCCGCCAGTAGTCGACGTTGACGTCGGGTCCCATCGTCGCGTCGTGCCATCGGCCGTCGTCGATGCTGACCTGCACCCGTACCACGCCGCGGCGCTGGGCCCAGGCCGTGCCGCCGATCAGGACGCGGCCGGACTGCACGGAGGCGAACGACCGTGGGACGTCGATGCGGGCGGTCGGTTTGATCTCGCCCTTCGTGGTCCAGCCGCGCTCGGTCCAGTACGCCTTCTTGTCGGCGTATGTCGTGACCGTCAACCGAGTCACCCACTTGGTGCAGCCGAGCATTCCGTAGAGACCCGGGGTGATCAGGCGTGCCGGGAAGCCGTGGGTGCGTGGCAATGGTGCGTCGTTCATCGCGATGGCGAGCATCGCACCGCGGTCGTCGGTGAGCGCGCCCAATGGCGTGCTGATGGTGAACCCGTTGAACGAGGTGCTGAGGACCTGGAGGTCGGGCCGATCGGGCTCCACGACGCGAGCCCGTGACAACAGGTCCTTGGTCAGCACGCCGCGCCAGGTCGCGCCACCGGCATACCCGCCGCCCACCTCGTTGCTCACGCACGTGATGGTGATGTTCCGCTCGACCAGTGGCTGGCGTAGCAGTTCCGAATAGTCGATCTCATAAGGGTTTTCGACATCACCGTCGATCTGGAGCGACCAGCGGGACGCATCGAGCGTCGGCACCGTCAGCTCGGTGTCGACCCGGTAGAACTTCGCGTTCGGGGTACGTAGTGGCGTCACTCCTTGCACGGAGCGATCGAGCCCGCGGGGGAGCGGCGCTGCCGGCTCGGCGGCTGTCGGGATCTGCACGTCGACGCCCGACCGTGAGTTGGTGAGGCGCCGTGCTCCGCCGAAACCCACCACCGCCGCAGTGGCCGTCACACCGGAGGCGACAACGAAATCACGTCGGCTGGCCCCCGAGGCGCCGAGGGCAACCGGCCCGCGACGGACCAGCCGCCGCACGGTCGGTTGGTGGTCCAGCCAGAGCAGGGCGAGCAGCACCAGCAGGGATGTGATCCCCGCGGCAACCGTCGGGATCAGGTCCGGGTAGCGGGCGAAGGGCCGGTCGAGCACCGCCCAGCCGGCGACGGCCAACATCGCGACCTGTATGGCGCCCCCGACGCCGACCCGGTGACGCGCCGCAAGGCCGGAGACGATCGCGACGACCAGGACGGCCACCGTGACCGACGACAGCAGCACCAGCTTGTCGTTGGTCCCGAACTGTCGAATCGCCCAGTCCTTCAACGGAGTCGGCGTGCGGTCGATGACCGCCGACCCGACGGCGAGCACCGGCGATGTGGCGGGATCGCGCAGCGCGGCGACCACCTGGCCGACGGCCAGTCCGGCTCCGACCGACAACAAGCCGGCGGTCGCAGCACGGACCCGGGAGAGAAGCGCATCTTTCATGCAGGTGGTTCGCCACGAGCGCCATACCGGATGGGTGCGTGTCAGATATCGCGCAGGTAGAACCGGAATGTCACCGGTGAGCCGTCCGGGTGCGCGTCGGTCGTCGAGAAGAACTGCCGAGTGAACCTCGGCAGTCGGTTTCGCCCAGTGGTCGCAGCGAGACCTCCGGCATCAGCTCAGGGTGGACTCGACCGCCGCGATGACCTGCGGGTCGTCCGGCGTGACCTGCGGGCTGAAGCGCTGCACGATGGTGCCGTCGGCGCCGACCACGAATTTCTCGAAGTTCCACTGGATGTCGCCGTCCTTGCCCTCCTGGTCGGCGGCCCGGGTGAGTTCCTGGTAGATCGGGTGCCGGCCGTCGCCGTTGACTTCGATCTTCTCGGTCATCGGGAAGGTCACGCCGTAGGTCGCGCTGCAGAACTCCTGGATCTCCTCAGCGGTGCCTGGCTCCTGCCCGGCGAACTGGTTGCACGGGAGGCCGATGACGGTGAATCCCTTTGCCTCGTAGTCCTTCTGAAGCGCTTCCAGGGCCGTGTACTGCGGGGTCAGCCCGCACTTGCTGGCCACGTTGACCAGCAGGGCGGGCCGACCCTGGGTGATGTCGGCGAGAGTGCCTTCGGTGCCGTCGAGTCGGGCGATGGTCGCGTCGAGAATCGTCATGGTGTCAATGTATGCCGACGACCTCGCGCTCCACGGGGGGAGTCGCATCCGGCACGTCCGGGGCCGCCTCGTGCCGGGCCGGCCGGATGAGCGCTCCCGCCACCAGACCGCCGACGACACCGAGGACACCAGCGACCAGTGCGGTGAGGCGCAGGCCCTCGACCGATGACAGCTGGATGAGATGCTCGGTCGTCGCGCGGGCGCTGGCCGGGACCTGGGCGAGCAGGAGGCGGGACTGTCCGCCGGCGACGGCATCACTCGCGGCCGACGCATTCGGGACGGTGTGTGCGGCCAGCACCGACGAGATGCGCGCCGCGTAAAGCGTTCCCAGCGCTGCGATCCCGAGCGCGAAGCCGAGCTGTCGAGCCGTGTTGACGGCGCCCGCCGCCATACCACCGCGCCGGACAGGAACGACGGACATCGCGGTGGAGCTCAGGGTCGGCGCTGCCAGGCCGACACCGATTCCACTGACGGTCAGTCCGGCGATCAGGGCCGTCCAGTCCGCGTCGGCACTGCTGAGCTGCAGCGCGACCAGCAAGCCACCGACACCGGTCAGGGCGATGCCGAGGCCGATGCCGATCCAGCTGCGGGCACCATGCATCGCTCGTCCGAGCGTCGCGCTCGTCACGAACGCCGCCACGGCCAGGGGCAGGGTGGCGAGTCCGGCCTCGACCGGCGACATGTCACGGACCGACTGCATCCAGATGGAGGCGTAGGTCAAGTAGGCGAACGCCGCTGCGGACAGGACGAATCCGGCGAGCAGCGACCCAGCGAAGACTCGGTTGCGCAGCAACCTCAGGTCGAGCATCGGGTGCTCGTTCCGCGTCTCCAGGAACAGGAAGGCGACCAACATCAATGCCGAGCCGGCGAACGCGATCAGCACCCCGGCATCGCCCCAGCCGTCCTCGTTCGCGCGGATCAGACCGTAGGTGAGCGCAGCGGCGAAAGCGGTGAACGTGACGATGCCGGCCGGGTCCAGCGGGGCCGGATGCCGCTTGTCGGCCCCCAGCACGACGAAGCAGAGCACGATCGCGGCGATCGCGAACGGCAGGTTGACGAAGAAGATCCACCGCCAGGAGAGGTGCTCGGTCAGCAGTCCACCAGCGATCGGTCCGATCCCCGCGGCCGCGCCGGACACCGCACCCCAGATGCCGTATGCCGTGCCCCGGTCCTTGCCGGCGTAGCTGCTGTTCAGCAGGGCGAAGGTGGTCGCGAACATCGCCGCCCCGCCGAGGCCCTGCACGCCACGAGCGGCGACCAAGACGGTGTCGTTGCCCGCGAATCCGCAAACGGCGGAAGCGATTGCGAAGAGCGCCAGGCCCACGGCATACGTCGAGCGGTGACCCAACCGGTCGGCGAGGGAGCCGATGCCCAGCAGGAACGCGGCGAGGACGAGGGCGTAGATGTCGACGACCCACTGCAGCGAGCTGAAGCTCGTGTGCAGATTGACGGCCATGTCGGGCAGTGCGACGTTGACGATCGTGACGTCGACCAGCAACATCAGCGTGCCGACGCAGATCGTGAGCAGCGGTAACCATTTGCGCATGAGCGGTCGCTCCTTCAGTGAGTGGTTCATCGAGATGACGGTCGAGCGGCCCGGAGATCGACACGGGCCGATGACAAAAATTCTGATCGTCGGCGGCAGGAAAGCGTTAGCCAGGAGCGTGTTGGCGTAGATTTCCACTATGACAATGCGTCTTCCATACGAAAACGCCACTCGTGACGCTCTCGACGTCAAAATCGTCCATTGCCTCCAGGTCGCGCCACGTGCTTCGTTCGCCGTCATCGGATCGGTGCTCGCGGTTTCGGAACAGACGGTCGCCCGCCGCTACCGCAGGCTGCTGTCCTCCGGAGCGGCGCGGGTCATCGGCTTCGTCGACGCGGAGCCGTTCGGGAGGCAGAACTGGATGCTGCACCTGTCCTGCCGCCCGGATTCTGCGCTCAACATCGGTCGGGCCGTTGCGGGCCGGCGCGACGTCCAGTGGGTGGCAGTGATGAGCGGTGGCACCCAGGTGGACTGTGTGCTGCGGCCACGAAGTATCGACGAACAGGACCAGTTGCTGCTGCGCCAGCTGCCGCGCACCGCGCAGATCACCGGCATCGAGGCGTCCAGCGTGCTGCACGTCTACCGCGGTTCCACCACCAAGGACTGGCGCCTCGGCCCGGACTTCCTGAGCGCGGAGGAGGAGCAGCGGCTCGTCGGTGGGACTCCCGCCCCGTCAGGCCGAAGTGTGGAGCTGACCGCATCCGACGAGCCGCTCGTGCAGGCGTTGATGGTGGATGGGAGGGCGACGTACGCCGATCTGCGGTCGGCGAGTGACGGCATGACGGAGGCGCAGGTGCGTCGTCGCGTCACTGAGCTGCGTGAGGCGGGCGCGCTCTATTTCGACGTCGACATCGACGAACGGCAGTTCGGTCTCGCACTCAGCGCCCAGCTCCACCTCACGGTTGCGCCCTCCCACTTGCACGCAGTGGGCGAGGCCGTCGGTGCGCATCCGGCGGTTCGCTTCTGTGGGGCCACCAGCGGCCCCACCAGCATCACCGCCAATGTCGCCGCGCCGGACACCGAGAGCATCTACCGTTTCGTGTCCGAGGAGGTCGGCCGTCTGGAGGGAGTGGCGCAGGTGCAGGTGGCACTGGTCAGCCGCATCCTCAAGCGCGCCGGCGCAGTGGTCGAGCGGGATCGTGGCGGTAGTTAGCCGAGGGTCCCTCCGGTGGCCGGTCAGACCGCCGTGCCGACGAGCGTGCCCACGCCATACGTGATGGCCATGGCGAGCATGCCGCCGAGGACGTTGCGCAGCACTGCCGGTCGCGTCGGTGCCTCGCCCAGCCGCGCGCTCACGGCACCGGTGACCACGAGGGCGACCGCCACGGCCACGAAGCAGATCGGCACCCGAAGGCCCGGAGCCGGCAGGAGTATGGCGATCAACGGGATCAGCGCACCCACGGTGAAGGCCACGAACGACGCACCGGCGGCGTGCCAGGGGTTTGTCAGGTCGTCCGGGTCGATCCCCAGCTCCGCCTCGGCGTGTGCCTCGAGGGCGTTGTGCTCGGTCAGCTCGTGGGCGACCTGGGCCGCGAGCTCCCTGCGGAGCCCTTTGGACTGGTAGATCTGGGTCAGCTCCTCGAGCTCCTCCTCGGGCAGCTCACGCAGCTCCTGCTTCTCCTTGCGCAGCATCGCGCGCTCGCTGTCGAGCTGCGTGCTGACGGAGACGTATTCGCCTGCGGCCATTGACAATGCGCCGGCCACCAGGCCGGCAATCCCGGCGATCGCGATGTTGTTGCGGTCGGTAGTCGCACCGGCGACACCGGCGACGATGCCTGCGACGCTGACGATGCCGTCATTGGCTCCGAGGACACCCGCGCGCAACCAGTTGAGCCGGCTGCTGAGCGCCTCGTCCTGCAGCTCGCCCTCGTGCGGCTCCACGGAAGCGGTCACGAACTCACTCGCGCGCCGGTCTGTCCGGCCGCCTCGGCGATCCGGTGCGCCAGCTCGATGTCGAGCTGGGTGATGCCGCCCTCACTGTGGGTGGACAGCGTCCAGCGGATCGTCGTATACGAGATCTCGATGTCGGGGTGGTGGTTCATGTCGTCGGCGTCGGCCGCGACCAGCCGCACGAACTCGATGCCGTCGGCGAAGGACGTCGCTTTGTATTCGGACCGGATGGCATCGCCGTCGCGTGACCAGCCGTCCAACGCGGTCAACTGCCGCGTGACTTCTTCTTCGGTGAGCAGTCTGGACATTCTTCGAGACTGCCTTGTTCGGCGCGCGTTGTCCACGCAGGAAAGCCTGCGATAACTCAGCCGTTGAGGTGCGCGAGCACGGCGAGTACCCGGCGATTGTCGTCGCTGGACACCGGTAGGTCGAGCTTGGCGAAGATCGCGTTGGTGTGTTTGCTGATCGCCTTCTCGGTGACGAAGAGCGCGGCCGCGATCGCGGCGTTGGAACGCCCCTCGGCCATCAGGCCGAGGACCTCCCGCTCGCGATCGGTGAGCCGGTCGGTCTTGCTGCCGCGTGGATGCCGCGCGATCAGCTCCCGCACCACCGACGGGTCCAGCACGGTGCCGCCACCCGCAACCTGTTTCACCGCCTCGATGAATGCGCCGACGTCGGACACCCGGTCCTTCAGGAGGTAACCGACACCACCGTCACCGTCTTCGAGAAGCTCTCGGGCGTAAAGGCTTTCGACATACTGGGACAGCACCAGCACGGGTAGTCCGGGTTGCTCCTTGCGTGCCTCGATTGCGACCCGCAGTCCCTCGTCGGTGAGCGTCGGTGGCATGCGGACGTCGACGACGGCGATGTCGGGGGAGTGCTCGCGCAACGCCTTCATCAGGCTTGGGGCGTTGTCGGCGGTGGCGACGACCTCGATGTGGTGCGCGGTCAGAATGCGCTGCAGACCGTCGCGCAACAGCGCGTGGTCCTCCCCGATCACTGCGCGCACGGCACCTCCATGGTCACGATGGTCGGGCCGCCGCGCGGACTCGACACCTGCATCGTGCCGTCGAACACCGCGAGTCTGCCCGCTACTCCTTGCAGTCCGCTGCCGTGCAGGTCGGCACCGCCGGTGCCGTTGTCGCCGACAACGATGTGGATGACCGCTTCGTCCGCAACGATACTGACCCAGCCGGTCGAGGCACCGGAGTGCTTGCCGATGTTCGCCAGGCACTCGGCCACCCCGAAATAGACGGCCGACTCCAACGGCGGCGGCAACTGCGGCGGCCGCAGATCGAGTTCGAATTCGATCGGCATACCGACCGCCACAGCCCGGATGGCGTCCGCCAGGCCACGATCGGCCAGCACCGGCGGGTGTATGCCGCGCACCACGGACCGGATGTCCTGGAGCGCGACCCCGGAATTGTCGCGCGCTTCCAGCAGCAACTGGCGTGCGGCGGCCGGGTCGTTCTCGATGAGCTCGGCGGCGAGGCCGAGGTTCATTCCCAGCGCCACCAGCCGCGCCTGAGCGCCGTCGTGCAGGTCGCGCTCGACCCGGCGCAGCTCGGCGGCCGCTGCGTCCGCTCCTTGCGCACGAGACACGGTGACCTGCTCGACCCGGCGGGCAAGCACCTCCCGGCGGGACAGGCCCAGCAGGTAGGCGTCCAGCCCGAAGCGCCAGCGGCCGATCGGCTTGGCGGTGGCCCACCACAGCAGAGCTCCCACGAGGAACCCGCTGGCCGAAACCGCCACAGCGCCAGCGGTGCTCGTGACACGCAGGGAGTCGCCATACGGTGTGTCGAAGATGTCCGGCAGGCCCTTCCAGAGCCCGAACCACACGATCGACCAGATGGGATAGAGGAAGAGCGCGATGCTCAGCACGGACAGTGTGAAGCCCAGCGTCACCGAACACAGCTCCCACAGGACGTCCCGCCACCGCGCCGGGTCACCGGCCCACCGCTGGATCCGGGTGAGGAGTCCGAGGCCGGCCGTGTCGCGGTAGTCCTGCAGGACCGGCTCGCGCAGCACGACCTTGGCCAGGCCGCGCTGGCCGGTGGCCAGCAGCCGGGTGGTGGGCACCGCGATGAGCAGCAGCAGGATGCCGACCCCCAGGGGCGAGGTGGCGGTGCCGACGATGATCAGGACGAACATCGCCAGTGTCGGGACGCTCAGCAGGATGGCGACGAAGTGGGCCAGCATGATCTGCGGGCGGTCGGCGGTTGATTGCACGCTCCCATCCTGACGTGTCGCGCGCCCGGGCGCAGGTGGCCCAGTCCCACTTCCACTGGTGGTGCTAGCCCTACCCCAACTGTGGTGCTGACGTCACTGACTTCGTCTCTTGATCCGACGAGTGTTGACCACGGCCGGGATCCGCCCGGCCAGCTGCTCATCGAAGAAGGGGGACCTCCGCCGTGAAGAAGGCCGGGTTCACACTCAGAATCGCTCGCTGGAGCGTGCGCCGTCCATGGCGTGCTGTCGGCACCTGGCTGCTGCTGGTGATCGCGGCCGTCGCTTGTGGTGCTGCCGTCTCCATGCACACCACGACCGAGGCCGACTATCGCGTCGGCCAGTCCGGGACCGCGGCCGCTCAGATCGAGCGCGCCGGGCTGGACGCGCCGGACACCGAGTTCGTCGTGCTGTCCCGCACCTCCGGAGCCGCCGTCGGATCCGACGTGCGCGCCACGGCGGACCGTATCGCCAGCACGATTCGCACGGACAGTCACGTGCAGCAGGTAGGCAAGCCGGCGACGTCACCGGACAAGAAGTTGATGATCGTCCCGATCACGATGAAATCCGTTGCGGACGACAAGGATCCGGACATCAGCGCCATCACGCGCACCGTCGATGACGCCCAACCGCGGGCGCCCGGAATGCACATCGTGCAGACCGGTGACACCTCGATGAACGAGGCGATCAACACCCGCGTCGGCGACGACCTCGGGTCCGCCGAGTCCAAGAGCCTGCCCATCACGATCGTGCTCATGCTCATCGTCTTCGCCGCGCTCATCGCGGCCGGCATACCGGTGCTGCTCGCGATCGCCAGTGTCTTCGCGACCATGGGCCTGATGGGCCCGGTGTCGCTCCTGCTGCCGATGGAGGACTCCGTCACCAGCGTCATCCTGTTGATCGGTATGGCGGTCGGTGTCGACTACTCGCTGTTCTACCTCAAGCGTGAACGCCAGGAACGGCAACGCGGTGCGAGTTCGGCGGACGCCGTCGAGATCGCCGCCGAGACCTCCGGGCACTCGATCGTCGTGTCGGGCATCGCCGTGATCGTCAGCATGGGCGGCCTGTATGCCGTCGGCGATGTCACCTTCGCGTCCATCGCCACCGGATCACTCGTCGTGGTCGCGTTCGCGGTCTTCGGCTCCCTGACGGTGCTGCCGGCTCTGCTGTCCCTGCTCGGCCCGAAGGTGGACCGTCCGCGGATCCCATTGCTGTGGCGGCTGTCCCGTCGCATGCAGCCCGGCTCGGTCAGCAAGCGCCTGCTCGGTCCGGTCCTGCGTCGCCCGGTGGCTGCGCTGATCACCGGCCTGGTGATCCTGGGCGCGCTCGCCATACCGGCACTCGGCATGAAGCAGCAGACCGCCAGCCTGGACTCGCTCCCGCGGGACATTCCCGCGGTCCGGGCGATGCAGCAGATCGGTGGGGCGTTCCCCGGCGACGGGCCGACGGCCGAAGTGGTGCTGCAGGGCGACAACGCGCAGACGTTGCGACATGACGCGAAGATCGTTGCGAACAATGCGGTTTCGACCGGTGACTGGAAGAAGGTCGCCGACCCGGTGCGCGTCTCCACAGACGGTCGCACCGCGGTTCTCACGCTGGGCAGCAAGGCCCCGGAAGGATCGTTCGCGTCCGGTGACGCGGTTCACGCGCTGCGCGACACGGTGATCCCACAGGCGGTGGCGTCGTCCGGCACGAAGTGGGCCGTCGGCGGCGGTGTCGCCGCCAGCTATGACCAGATGGAGCACCAGTCATCCGGTCTGCCGAAGGTGCTCATCGTCGTTCTCGGCCTGACCCTGGTGATGATGCTGGTGACGTTCCGCAGCATCGTGGTCGCACTGCTCACGATGGCGCTCAACCTGTTGTCCGTCGGTGCCGCGTTCGGTGTCCTGACAGCGGTCTTCCAGCACAGCTGGGCGGAGTCGCTGCTGAACTTCCACTCCACCGGTGGCCTGATCTCGTGGATCCCGATCTTCCTGTTCGCAGTGCTGGTCGGACTGTCGATGGACTACCACGTCTTCGTGCTCAGCCGGATCAAGGAGAAGATCGACGCCGGGCTGCCGCCGAAGCTGGCGGTGCGCGAGGGTGTGCAGGAGACCGCCGGTGTGGTCACCAGCGCCGCAGTGGTGATGATCTCGGTATTCGCCCTCTTCGCGACGCTGTCCATGGTCGAGATGAAGGAGATCGGCGTCGGTCTGTCCATCGCGATCCTGTTGGATGCCACCGTTGTTCGGCTGGTGCTGCTGCCGTCGGCGCTCGCGTTACTGGGCCGGTGGGCGTGGTGGCCGTCGCGTGGCGGCAGGGGCGGGGCGGCTCGTCGTCCGGTCGACCCTGCGCCATACACGGTGCGTGAGCCGGTCGGTATGGGCTGACTCACCAGGCAAGCGAAGAGCCGCCGAGTGGGCCCGCGGGGGGACCGGCTCGGCGGCTCTTGCGTCGTGCGTCAGGGCGCGGAGATCGGCCCGCCCGGGTTCTCCTGGGTGTTGACGGTCGGCGAATCGGACAACGAGCTGGGATCGACGGCGGTCGCACTCACCTCGTGCCGCTCGATCTCGCCGGAGTGGATCTGCTCCGCGTAATGGCAGGCCACGCGGTGCGACGTCGGAACGCCGTCGATCTGCACGACCCGCAGCTGCGGGCGTTCGGTGTCGCACCGCTCCTCCTGCCGCCACGGGCAGCGGGTGTGGAAGCGGCAACCGCTCGGCGGATTGGCCGGCGAAGGCAGGTCCCCGGCCAGGATGATCTGCTCCCGCTGGTCCTCGATCAGCGGGTCGGGGATCGGGACCGCGGACATCAGGGCACGCGTGTAGGGGTGCAACGGCGTGGCGTAGAGGCCGTCGGAGTCGGCTTCCTCGACCAGTGAACCGAGGTACATGACGCCCACCCGGTCGCTGATGTGCCGGACCACCGCGAGGTCATGCGCGATCACCAGGTAGGTCAGGCCGAACTGTTCCTGCACGTCCTGCAGCAGGTTGATGACCTGGGCCTGCACCGACACGTCGAGCGCGCTCACCGGCTCGTCGGCCACGATCAGCTCCGGGTCGACCGACAACGCACGCGCGATGCCGATGCGCTGACGCTGACCGCCGGAGAACTCGTGCGGATACTTGCGCAGCGCGGCCACCGGCAGGCCGACCGCCGTGAGCAGCTCACGCAACCGGGCGTCCGCCGCCTTCGCGTCCTTGGTCAACCCGTGTGCGCGCATGCCCTCCAAGAGCAGCGACTCGACCGTCTGGCGCGGGTCGAGGCTGGACAGCGGGTCCTGGAAGACCATCTGCATGTGTCGTCGCAGGGTGCGCAGTGCCTCACCCTTCAGCGGCGACAGGTCGGTGCCGGCGAAGGTGACCGTGCCGTTCGTCGGCTCTTCCAGGCGCAGCAGCGCACGACCGAATGTCGATTTGCCGCAACCAGATTCGCCCACCAGGCCATACGTCTCGCCACGGCGGATCTGCAGCGTCATACCGTCGACCGCGAAGACGTGCCCGACGGTCTTGTCGAAGAACACTCCGCGTTTGATCGGGAAGTGCACCTTGACGTCCTGGGCATCGAGCAGCACCTCGTGCTCGGCCGCCGTGTCCTTCTTGTCCAGCATGGACGTTGTCTCGCTCATGCTTCTCCTCCTGTCGGCCAGGGGTTGTGACACCGCAGCAAGTGATCCTCGATCGCCACCGAGTCCTGCTCCAGTGACGGTGTCTCGGCACGGCATACATCGATGGCGCGCGAGCACCGCGGTGCGAAGGCACAGCCCGAGGTCCACGGGATGTTGTCCGCGACCGAGCCGGGTATGGCGGCCAGCTGTTCGTTCCGTGCGCCGTCGAGACGCGGGATCGAGCCGAGCAGGCCATTGGTGTAGGGGTGCCGCGGACTGGCGAAAAGCTCGTGCCGGGGCGCGGTTTCGACGATCCGACCGCCATACAGGACGTTGACCTCGTCGCACAGTCCGGCGACGACACCGAGGTCGTGCGTGATCATGATCAACGCGGTGCCCGAGTCGACGACCAGTTCCTTGAGCAGGTTGAGGATTTGCGCCTGGATGGTGACGTCGAGCGCGGTCGTGGGCTCGTCGGCGATCAGCAGCCGCGGCTTGCAGGCCAACGCCATCGCGATCAGCGCGCGCTGGCGCATCCCGCCGGACAGTTGATGCGGATACTCCTTCAACCGGCGGGACGGGTCGGGGATGCCGACCTTGTCCAGCAGGTCGCGCGACTCCGCCATCGCCGCCGACTTCTTCATCCCGCGGTGCCGTTGCAGCACTTCGGCGACCTGCACACCGATCGAGACGACCGGGTTCAGCGATGACAACGGGTCCTGGAAGATCATCGCCACGTCGCGACCCCGTCGGTCCCGCATCTCGCGGTCGTCCAGGGTCAGCAGGTCGGTGCCGTCGAAGGTGGCCGAGCCGGCCACCTTGTTGCCTCGCTTGGGCAGCAGACCCATGATCGCCAGAGACGTCACGGACTTGCCGCAACCCGACTCGCCGACCAGGCCGACCGTCTGGCCGGGGCGGACGTCGAAGGAGACCCCGTCGACGGCACGGAACGGTGTCTGTCCCTTGGTGCCGAACTCGACGGTCAGGTCGCGCACCGACAGCAACGTGTCGGTAGTGGCTGGGGCTGGGCTCGGGGCGGTCATGCCCGTCACCTCCTGTTCCGGGGATCGAGGGCTTCGCGCAGGGACTCGCCCATCAGGGTGAAGCCAAAGGCGACCACGACGATGCAGCCGGCCGGCCAGAAGGCGATGTGCGGCGCGATGTCGAAGAGGTCCTGCGCCCGGCCGAGCATCTGGCCCCACTCGGGGGAGGAGTCGTCGGGGTTGCCCAGGCCGAGGAAGCTCAGGGACGCCGCCTCGATGATCGAGACCGCGAGCACCAGCGTCGCCTGCACCAGCACCGGGCCGAGGGAGTTCGGCAGCATGTGCCGGAACGTGATCGGCCCGCGCTTGACGCCGAGCGCCCGCGCGGCGAGCACGTGATCGCTCGAACGCTGACTGAGCATCGAACCGCGCAACAGCCGGGCGAAGATCGGGATCTGCACCACGGAGATCGCGATGATCAGCGTCCACTGCGACGGCTGCCCGAAGAGGGTGGCAACCGCCAGCGCCAGCAGCAGCGACGGCAAGGAGAGCATCACATCGACGATGCGCATGACCACGGTGTCGACCCGGCCGCCGAACGAACCGGCGAGCGTGCCGAGCACGAGGCCACCGGCCAGGCCGGCGAGGGTCGCGAGGACACCGACGATCAGCGTCTGCCGCGATCCGAGGATCAGCCGGGACAGCAGGTCGCGGCCCTGGTTGTCGCCGCCGAGCGGATAGCCGGACTGCGGGTTCGGGATCGGGTGGTTGGTCGTGACTTGACCGATCAGCGGATTCGCGGTGCCGCTGTGCGGCGCGATGAGCGGGGCGAAGATCGCCAGTAGCACGAACAGCGCCGTGATGGTCGCCCCGACCAGAAAGACCGGGTTGCGGCGCAACCGCAGCCAGGCACTGCCGATCAGGCTGAGGCCGCCGGACTCGCTGACGTGCCCGGCATCGGGTATGTCGCCGGCCGTTCCCGCTGTGGCGGCGAGCGCGTCGATCCGGTCCTTCTTGCGTTGCATGGGACTCATCGGATTCACCTCGTCCGGATCCGGGGATCGATGATCGCGTACGCGACGTCGACGAGCAGGTTGACCAGGATGTAGCCGAGCGCCGCCGCCAGGATCAGCACTTGGAGCACGGCGTAGTCGCGTTGCCGGAAGGCCTGCGCGAGGGCGTCACCCAAACCCGGATAGCCGAAGACCGTCTCGGTGAGCACCGCACCGGTGAGCAGCGCTCCGACCTGGAGGCCGATGGTCGTCACCACCGGCAGCAGCGCGTTGTGCAGCACGTGCCGGCCACGGATGATCCGCTCGGACAGCCCCTTGGACTCGGCGGTGCGGACGTAGTCCTCGTTCAGGACCTCCAACACCGATGCGCGAGTGATCCGGAAGATCACCGCGAACGGGACCGAGGCAAGCGTGATGGCCGGCAGGATCAGGTGTTTCAGGGCGTCCCACGCGGCGTCGTACTCACGGGTGAGCAGGCCGTCGAGGACGTAGAAGTTGGTGATGCGGGTCGCGTCGAGGTCTGGGTTCTGGCGACCGGCCGGCGGCAACATGTGCCACTCGATCGAGAAGAAGTACTTCAACACGAAGCCGAGGAAGAAGACCGGGACAGCGACGCCGACCAGCGACAGGACGACCGATCCGGTGTCCAGGAAGCCACCGTGCCGCTTGGCGGCGAAGTAGCCCAGCGGGATCGCGGTGATCACCGCGAGGATCAGCGCGAGGACGGACAGCTCGACGGTCGCGGGCAGGCGCTGGAAGAACAGGTCGAGCGCGTCGGTGCCGGTCTGCACCTGCGTCGAGGTGCCGAAGTTGCCGTGTATGGCGTTGTTCAGGAAGTGCAGGTACTGCACGGGTATCGACTGGTCGAGACCCAGCGTCTTGCGCAGCGCGGCGCGGGTCTCCGGGGTGGCGCGTTCGCCGAGGATCGCGTCGATGGGGCCGCCGGGGAGCTTGCGCAGCCAGGTGAAGAGGAGGAGGGAGACGATGAACAGGACGAGCACGGCCTGTAACAGTCGCCGCACGATGAATCTGAGCACGAGGGGAGGCTCCTACGAAGAAGTTGATGCAGCACAGGCGCCCGAGAACAAGCCTCGTACGCCTGTGACCGGCGCCGCGGACGAACCACGGCGCCGGTCACCGAGCCGAGGACTTACTTGCTGACCTTGGCGGTCCACAGGTGCTCGTCGGTCAACGGACTCGGTGTGACTCCGGTGACCTTCTTGCTGAAGACGATCGCGGGCGGCGAGCTCGAGATCGGCAGGCCCGGGAGGTAGTCCTCCATGATCTGCTTGTTCAGCTTCTCGTATGCCGTGGCGCGCTGGGCCTCGTCGACGACCGAGTCGTCGTCGGACAGCGCCTTGTGCAACTTGTCGCCCCACGGGTAGGCGCCGACCGTCATCTGGCCCTTCGGGTCGGAGAAGAAGTTGCCCAGGAAGTTGTCCGGTGTGTTGTAGTCACCGGTCCAACCCATCAGGTATGCCGCGGCGTTGCCGTTCTGCGTGCCGGTGACGTAACCGCCGGCCCAGGGCAACGGCTTCGGGGTGACCTTGACCCCGACGGCCTGCCAGTCCTTCTTGATCGCGTTGAAGATCTTGTCCGGTGCCGGCATGTACGGCCGGGTGACCTCGGTGGGGTACCAGAGGGTGATCTTCAGGTTGCTCTTGCCGGCCGCCTTGAGCAGCGACTTGGCCTTCTTGGGGTCGTACTTGTAGGGCTTGAGCGACTTGTTGTAGCCGGCGACGGTGTTGGGGATGAACTGCGTGGCGACCGTGGCGCCGTCCGGCAACTGCGACTTCACCAGCTGGTCGCGGTTGATGGCGTAGTAGAGCGCCTGACGGACGCGCAGGTCCTTCAGGTCCGGGTCGACCTTGGCGTTGAGGCCGAGGTAGAGGATGTTGAAGGCCGGGCGGATCTCGAGGTTGTCGTCCTTCTTCAGCGTCGGCCAGTCGACCGGGTTGGGCAGGTCGTAACCGTCGATCTGACCGGACGCCAGTGCCTGCTTACGGGCGGTCTCGTCGGGGATGATCGAGAAGACGACCTTCTTGACGGTCGCCTTGTCGTCGCCGGCGTAGTCGTCGTTGCGCACGAGGGTGACCGTCTTGTTGGTCTTGTCGTACTTCTGGAACTTCATCGGGCCGGTGCCCGTCGGGTGGGCGTTGGCGTAGTCGGAGTAGACGAAGCCCTGGCCCTGGGCCTTGATGTTGTTGGCCTTGTACTTGTCCATCGCGGTCGGGGACTGCATCGAGAACGACGGCAGGCCGAGCAACGCGGGGAACTTCGAGGTGGGCCGGGAGATCTTGATCTGGACGGTGGCGGCGTCCTTGGCGGTGCAGCCCTGGTAGAGCTCATCCTTGGCCCCGTTGTAACCGCCCATGTTGGCCAGCCAGTACTCCGAAGCGGTCTGGCCTGCCTTGTTCTGGCTGTCCATCCGCTTGAAGTTCTTGCAGACGGCCTCGGCGTTGAACGGGGTGCCGTCGGTGAACTTCACGCCGGTCTTCAGCTTGAACGTCCAGGTCTTGCCGTCCGCGGACGGCTTCCAGCTGGTGGCCAGGCGCGGGGCGACCTCGGCGGTGCCGGGCTTGAAACCGACCAGGCCTTGGAAGATCTGCCGGCTGACGCGGAACGTCTCGCCGTCGCTGGCGTAGAAGGGGTCGAAGGTGGCGGGGGCGCCGGCGGCCCCGAAGTTCAGCGTCGCGCTGGTGTTGGCGGCATTGCCGGACTTCTTGGCGCCTTCGTCGCGCTTGGAGCTGGCGCACGAGCTGAGCGCCAGGGTGGAGGCGGCCAGCAGCGCGATAGCGGCCGTGGTCTTGGTGGCGGTCATAGTGGTGGACCTTCCGCGGGTAAAAAAGGGGTCTCGCGAACGTTACTAAGTCCATGGCCCCCACGCCGGGTTTCGAGCACACCGTCATCATCTCGATATATGACACGGTGTTATCTCAAGCCGGGTTATCTCAGGCTGGCTTGTGCGGCCGTCGCAACAGTGGGGGCAGGAACGCAGCACCGGGTGCGCCGTTGCCGTCGGCGGCCCGATCGGCCGGGTTGGAGATGGTGCAACGCCGCAGCGACAGGCAGCCGCAGCCGATGCAGGAGTCGAGCCCGTCGCGCAACCGCTCCAGGGCCGCGATCTGATCGTTGAGTCGCCCGCGCCAGTGCGTCGTGATGCGCTGCCAGTCGGCCTTGGTGGGGGTGCGGCCGTCGGGCAACCGCTCGAGTTCGTCGCGGATCTCCTCCAGCGTCAGCCCGACGTTGGATGCGGCCCGGATGAATGCGAGGCGGCGCAGCACACTGCGCTCGAAGCGGCGCTGACCCCCGGAGTTGCGATCGGCATGGATCAGCCCCTGCGCCTCGTAGTAGCGCAGCGCGGACGCGGCGAAGCCGCTGCGTTTGGCGACGGTGCCGACGGGAAGCAGATCGTGTGTGTCCATGAAGAACCCTTCTCTCTCATGCCGAGAGGACAGGCAATCCCTGAGAGGACAGGCGATTCGGGGTCAAAAACGTCCAAATCCCCTGTCCTGTCGATCGTCGGGTGTCCTGTCGGCGAAAATTGCCCTTGACTTCAAGTTGACTTCAGCTTGAAGGATGGCATCAATCAACCTGATCAACAAGGAGATTCGATGTCTGACACGAAAGTCGCACTGATCACCGGGGGATCGTCCGGGCTGGGCAGAGAGCTGGTCCGCGCACTGTCCGCTGACGGGTGGCGCGTGATCACCGATGCACGCAACCATGCGACCCTCACGGACGAGACCCACGGTCTGCCCGGGGTCGAGGCGATCCCCGGGGACGTCACAGACTTCACCCACCGCGAGGAGTTGGCGGCCGCCGTCCGTCGCTTCGGACGGCTGGACCTGCTGGTCAACAACGCCAGCACGCTCGGCCCGACCCCGTTGGCCCCACTGGCGGAGCGCACCGTCGAAGATCTGCCGGATGTATGGCGCACGAACGTCGGCGCGCCGTTCGCGCTCACGCTTGCTGTGTTGCCCGACCTACTGGCTCACGACGGGGTGCTGCTGTCGATCTCGTCGGATGCGGCGGTCGAGCACTACGAGGGGTGGGGTCTGTATGCCGCGAGCAAGGCGGCGCTGGACCACCTGACGCTCACCTTCGGCGCAGAGAACCCGGAACTGCACGCCTACGCCGTCGACCCCGGCGACATGCGTACAGCGATGCACCAGGCGGCCTTCCCGGGCGAGGACATCTCGGATCGGCCCGAACCGGCCGCCGTCGTACCCCACCTGCGGCATTTGTGGGAGCAACGTCCCGAATCCGGTCGCTACCGCGCGGCGGACCTGCCCGCGCGTGAAACCGCCGGAGCCCGCCGATGACCGCCCTCGCGGCCCGGCCGCGCACCAGGTTCGACGCCCCCGACGACCGCACCGCACCGGCTCCCGCCGAGAGCCGCGGTGTCGATCGCGACGGTGTGCGACTGCTCGTGGCCTCCCGGGACGGTGTCGAGCACACGGTCTTCCGGTCGTTGCCGGACCACCTGAATGCCGGAGATCTGGTCGTCGTCAACAACTCGGCGACCATCGCCGGCCAGGTCGACGCAAGGCGCGACGGTGCGCCGATCGTGCTGCACGCGGCCACCCCGCTGGATGAGCACCCCACGAAGTTCTCCCCCGCTTCGCTCCTCCGACACTTCGCGGGGACCCCGCACCACAGCACCTGGGTGGTCGAGTTGCGCAGCGCCCCGGACGCGGCCCGTGCAGTGCTGGATGCGCAACCCGGTGACCACGTCGAGGTCGGTCCGCTGGTGCTGACGCTGCGGGCGCCATACCCCTTCGCCTCCTCGCCGACCGGTGTCGGCAACCGGCTCTGGCAGGCCGAGGTCGACGGGGACCTGGTCGAGCACCTCTGGCATCACGGTCGGCCGATCAGCTATGGCTACCTGGACCGCTCGTACCCGCTGGCTGATTACCAGACTGTGTTCGCGACGGTGCCGGGCAGCGCCGAAATGCCTTCTGCTGCCCGACCGTTCACCCCGCAGGTGGTCACTCGTCTGGTCGCCGCAGGCGTCGGAGTGGCACCGATCACGCTGCACACCGGGGTGTCGTCGCAGGAGGCCGGCGAGGGGCCGCAGGCGGAGCGTTTCGACGTGCCCGAGGTGACCGCGCGGCAGGTCAACGCCACCCGTCGCGCCGGTGGCCGGATCGTCGCGGTCGGGACGACGGTGGCCCGCGCGCTCGAATCGGCGGTCAACTGCGAGGGACTGGTGGTCGGCGCTGCCGGCTGGACCGAACGGGTCATCACCCGTGACGACCCGCCCCGGGTGGTCGACGGACTGATCACCGGCTGGCACGACCCGCATGCGTCGCATCTGCTGCTCGTCGAGGCCATCGCGGGGGAGGAGATGACCCAGGCGGCATACGACGCGGCGGTCCGTGAGCGCTACCGCTGGCACGAGTTCGGTGATTCGGCCTTGTTGCTTCCATGAAACGGGGCGTGGTCATAAGCACGAAAAAACCCTGAGACACTGGTAGGGATCCGATACACGTCGTCAGAAAGGACGAAGCCTGTCGGTGCCCGACGCCCTTTTCGGCGCAGCGGGTGCGCGCAGCTTTGACAACTCCATGGCCATGAAGTCCCGCAGCGACGTCCGCAACGTCGCCATCGTTGCCCACGTCGACCACGGCAAGACCACACTCGTCGACAAGATGCTCTGGCAGACGGGTGCCTTCAGCGAACGCCAGACCGTCGAGACGACGGGCGAGCGTGTCATGGACACCGGCGACCTGGAGCGCGAGAAGGGCATCACGATCCTGGCGAAGAACACCGCCATCTCGTATGACGGGCCCTCGTCCAACGGCCAGTCGATCACCATCAACATCATCGACACCCCCGGTCACGCCGACTTCGGTGGCGAGGTCGAGCGCGGCCTGTCCATGGTCGACGGCGTCGTCCTGCTGGTCGATGCGAGCGAAGGTCCGCTGCCGCAGACTCGTTTCGTGCTGCGCAAGGCATTGGCGGCCAAGATGCCGGTCATCCTCTGCATCAACAAGGTCGACCGTCCCGACTCACGCATCGCGGAGGTCGAGGAGGAGGCCTACGAGCTGTTCATGGATCTGCTCGAGGACGCTGACGCGGACGCCGACCAGCTCGACTTCCCGGTCGTCTTCGCCTCGGCCAAGGCGGGCATCGCCTCGACGACCCGCCCCGGCAACGGCGAGCTGCCCGAGGGCGCCGACCTCGAACCGCTCTTCAAGACGATCCTGGAGACCATCCCGGCGCCGGTGTATGACGACGAGGCGCCGCTGCAGGCGCACGTCACCAACCTCGACTCCAGCAACTTCCTGGGCCGCCTCGCGCTGCTGCGCGTCCGCAACGGTGAGATCAAGAAGGGCCAGCAGGTCGCCTGGTGTCGGCACGACGGCTCACAGCAGAATGTCAAGATCACCGAGCTGCTGATGACCAGCGGCCTGGACCGCGAGCCGGCCGAGAGCGCCGGTCCCGGCGACATCATCGCCGTTGCGGGCATCCCGGAGATCACCATCGGCGAGACGCTCGCCGACCCGGAGAACCCGATCCCGTTGCCGCTCATCACCGTTGACGAGCCGGCGATCTCGATGACCATCGGCACCAACACCTCGCCGATGGTCGGCAAGGTCCGTGGCTCCAAGGTCACCGCCCGCATGGTCAAGGACCGCCTCGACCGCGAGCTGATCGGCAACGTGTCGCTCCGGGTGCTCCCGACCGAGCGTCCGGACGCCTGGGAGGTCCAGGGCCGTGGCGAGCTGGCGCTCGCGATCCTCGTCGAGCAGATGCGTCGCGAGGGCTACGAGCTCACGGTCGGCAAGCCGCAGGTCGTCACCAAGGAGGTCGACGGCAAGCTGCACGAGCCGGTCGAGCACCTGACGATCGACACGCCTGAGGAACACCTCGGCACGATCACCCAGATCATGGCGGCGCGCAAGGGCCGCATGGAGCAGATGACCAACCACGGAACCGGTTGGGTCCGTATGGAATTCGTCGTTCCGTCGCGTGGGCTGATCGGCTTCCGCACCGAGTTCCTCACCGAGACCCGTGGCACCGGCATCGCCAACCACGTCTTCTCCGGCTACGAGCCCTGGCACGGGACGATCACGACACGCCTGTCCGGCTCGCTGGTGTCCGACCGCACCGGCGTGGTGACGTCATACGCCATGGTCAACCTGCAGGAGCGCGGTGTGCTCTTCGTCGAGCCGACCACCGAGGTCTACGAGGGCATGATCGTCGGCGAGAACTCCCGCGCCGACGACATGGACGTCAACATCACCAAGGAGAAGAAGCTCACCAACGTGCGCGCCTCCAGCGCGGACAACTTCGAGAAGATCTTCCCGCCGCGCAAGCTGTCGCTCGAGCAGAGCCTGGAGTTCTGCCGCGAGGACGAATGCGTCGAGGTGACACCGGAAACCGTGCGCATCCGCAAGGTCGTCCTCAACGCCGGTGAGCGCGCCCGCACCGCGGCGCGTGCCCGGAGCGCCGCAAAGCAGTAATCATGCGGCTGGTCTTCGTTCACGCCCACCCCGACGACGAGTCGTTGTGGACCGGGCTCGCCATCGCGCACCACGCGGCCCGCGGTGACGACGTGCGTGTGCTCACCTGCACCCTGGGTGAGGAGGGCGAGGTCATCCCCGTGGAGCTGCGTCACTTGCAGCTGCCGGCCGACCAGCCCCGAGCGGAGAACACACCGGACCCGCTGGCCGACCTGAGGCGGGACGAATTGCAGTCTGCCGTCAAGGAACTCGGCGCCACCGAGGTCACCGTGCTGGCGGACGGTGCCTACCGCGACTCCGGTATGGCGGGCACGCCTTCCGCAGCGCACCCGCGAGCCTTCACCGGCACCGACCTGCAGGTGACCAGCGGGAGCATCGCGGCATACCTGCGCGATGTGGCGCCGGACAACGTGGTGACCTACGACGCCCACGGTGGCTACGGGCATCCGGACCACATCCGGACGCACGAGGCGACGCGGGCCGCGGTGGCGAGCCTGCCGGAGCCACCCGCGCTCTACACCGTCGTGACACCGCGTAGCTGGGCGGTCGAGGATCGTGAGTGGCTCGCCGCGCACGCGACGCGACCCGAAGTGATCGTCCCTGCCCCGGAGGAGACCTTCTTGCCGAGCGTGGTGGACGATGCGACGGTGACACACACCGTGGTCGATGACGACGCCCTGGAGCGCCAGATCTCGGCGTTGCTGCGGCACCGCACGCAGGTGAGCGTCTACGACGGCTACTACACGCTGTCCAACAACGTCGCCACGCGGCTGGCCGCGCGAGAGGCGTTCCAGCGGATCGACCCCGCGTCGGGCACGGTGTCGGCGGTGGAGGCGGAGCAGTTGCGGCATACCGGGTTGATCGCATGAGCGAGCAGCGGCACGAAGCGCTGGGACCGTCCGAGGTCGACCCTGACGCCTACCGGCAGGTGATGGGCCGCTTCGCCACCGGCGTCTCGGTGGTCACGACGCGCATCGGCGACATCGATCACGCGATGACTGCCAATGCGATCATGTCGGTCTCGCTGGAGCCACTGCTGATGGTCATCAGTGTGGAGCGTGAGGCGCGCTTCCACGACGCGGTCCTCGAGGCGGGCGCCTGGGGGGTGAGCCTGCTGCCCGAATCCGAGCGAAAGACCGCCGCCTGGCTGTCGACGCGAGGACGTCCGTTGCACGGACAACTGGAGCGGGTGGCGTTCCACCGCGGCGAGCAGACCGGCATGGCGCTACTGGACAACGCCCTCGGCACGCTGGAATGTCACACCTACGACACGGTTGTCGCAGGTGACCACACTCTGGTGATCGGCGACGTACGCTCTGTCTCGATCACAGAACGACCGGGGGACGCCTTGATTTACTATCGCGGAGCATTCGGAGTGCAGCGGTGACCGCCGAGGAGACCGGCGACAACACTGAGCGACCGCGGCGCACGCTGCGCACCTGGCTGCTGGCCGGTGGCCTGGCGGTCGTCGTCGTGCTGGTCGGGGCGTATGTCGCCCTGGCCGCGTCCCAATCGGGGAAGATCCAGCGGGGGACGGTCGTCGGCGGCAAGCACGTGGGCGGGATGAGTCCCGAGGACGCCAAGGCGGAGATCGAGTCCGTGGCAACCAAGCAGGCCAAGGCGCCCGTCACGATCGACGCCGATGGCAAGACGGTCACCCTCGACGCGACGAAGGCTGGACTGTCGATCGACACCGACGGCACTGTCGACGGCCTGAGCGGCTTCTCGCTGAACCCCGCGACCGTGTGGCACCGGCTGACCGGCGACGGGCCGCATCGCACCGTCAGCCCGAAGGTCGACACCACGAAGCTGCAACACGCCGTCGCGACCGCGTCAGAGCAACTCGAGGGCTCCCCGAAGAGCGGCTCGGTGAAGTTCGGCGACGGCAAGGTCGTCACGACCAGGTCGACGCCGGGCAAGGGCGTCGACCCCAAGGCGATCAGCCGGCAGATCGCGGCCGGCTGGCCGAAGACCAAGCACTACACGGCCAAGGTCGCCGATCGGCCCGCGGCGTTGCCGAACTCCGAGATCGAGCGTTTCGTCAAGGAGTTCGCCGAGCCGGCGATGTCCGACCCGGTCACCGTGAAGGCCGGCGGTCAGGACACGACGCTCAGCGTCAAGGAGATCTCCGGCGTG
The DNA here is from genome assembly GCF_014640635.1 of Flexivirga endophytica. Taxonomy (GTDB): domain Bacteria; phylum Actinomycetota; class Actinomycetes; order Actinomycetales; family Dermatophilaceae; genus Flexivirga; species Flexivirga endophytica. The sequence goes on along the minus strand of NZ_BMHI01000007.1, from coordinate 106,131 downwards.
CTGAGCACGACCTTCGACGGCAAGACCCTGAAACCGAAGGTCGACGACAACGCCCTGGCCGATCTGCTCGACGAGAAGAAGACCGCGCTGACCACTCCGGCGGTCGACGCCAAGCTCCGATACACCGGCGGTAAGCGCGATGTGTCGCCCAGTAAGGCCGGCACCGCGCCGAAGACCACCGAGGCCGGGAAGCTCCTGCTCGCGGCACTCACCGCGCCGGACCGCACCATGTCGCTGCCGACGACGAAAGTCCAGCCTGCCGTCACCGCGGCCGAACTGAAGAAGACCACGGTGCACAGCCAGAAGATTTCCGAGTTCGTGTCGGAGTTCCCAACCGGCCCTGAGAACGCCGCCCGTACCAAGAACATCCGCCTCGGGCTGTCCAAGATCAACGGCATCGTGGTGCAGCCGGGTGAGACGTTCTCACTGCTCAACGTGCTGCGGCCGTTCGACGCGGCGCACGGCTACGTCAACGCCCCGGTGCTGGTGGACGGTGTCGACGTCCCCGGCATGGGCGGCGGCATCTCGCAGGTGTCCACCACGCTCTACAACGCGACGTTCTTCGCCGGCGTGAAGCTGGTCGAGCACACCGCCCACGCCTACTGGATCCCGCGCTATCCGATGGGCCGGGAAGCCACCATGCTGGACCCGACCATCGACAACAAGTGGACCAACGACACCGGTCACCCGATCCGGATCCAGGCGGGTATCGAAGGGAACGCTGCCGTCATACGGCTGTACGGCGTGAAGACGTTCTCCGTGTCGAGCACGACGAGCGACAAGTTCGACATCGAGAAGCCCGGCCCGACCAGGCACCTGAAGGGCGACAAGTGCATCCCCCAGGAGCCCGAGAACGGCTTCAAGGTCACCGTCACCCGGGTCGTCAAGGACGGCTCCGGGAAAGTCGTCAAGGACGAGCACCTGACCACCCACTACATCCCCGCCGTCCGCGTCACCTGCAACTGACCGCGACACCGCCTGACCTCACGAGTGACGGCCTCACGGACGACTGACGGCGCCAGGACGCCGTCAGTCGTCCGGCGGACCGTCATTCGTCTGTGGACTGCAGACTCAGCTGATGTCTCGGCCCCACCGGTGGTTTGTCGACGGCTCCAGGCCCGCCGATTCCAGTGCCGCCGCCAGTCCGATGCCCCGTAGGGCATCGAGCCAGACCCAGCGCGCGAACCCCCAACCCATGCGGCGCGCACGGTCCTCGCGATGTTTCTCCCTGACGACGATGTCCTCACTGGCGGTGTTCCCGGCGTCACCGGTCGCGCGGTACTTCCGGTCTCCGTCGAACTCGCCGATGAGGCCCGGCCAGCCGAAGTCGCCTCGGCCGAACTCGCCGCGGTCGTCGACGAGGGGAACCTGGAGTTGTGGCTCGGGGAATCCGTACTCGTAGATCCTGGCCCTGCTGAGGGACTCACCGGGTGACTCCGCACGTGGATCCACCAACCGCGCGGTGAGTACGGCAGCGGCCCGTCCCCGACCGCGACGTGGCACCCGTACTGCTGCGTCCACGATCTCCTCGATGCTGCAGCGTTCCGCCCGGACCGCCCAGTCGCCGGCCACCAGTCCGCACCCGAGCGACCTGGTCCGTGCCAGATCCACGACGGTCCGCGCGGGCGGCGTGACCGGTATGCCGTCGACGAACACGGGCTCGGGCAGGTCGACGACCCGGTGTCGCTGCACCAGCGCACTCGATCCCGCGGCTCCGGCATCCAACATCACTTGCACCCGCGAGGGGAAACGACCGATGACAGGCATCCGCAACATGACCGCTGCCGATACACCGGACAGCATCGGCAACGGAGTGCGCATCTGAGCCGTCGTCGCGAGAATCAGCGCGCGATGTCGTCCGGCAGGAGACAGGTCGGTCCAGCGTTCGGCAGACACGTAGTGACCGGTTCGGACCTTGACGAGTGGTGCGGACCCGATGCCGGCGAGTCGGGACGGCTTGATGCCACGTCGGACGAAAGCGGCGGTCGGCATGATTTCGCGCCGGTCGAGTGGCTGCTCGGACATCGCCATACCATTGCAAAATCGGCCGTGCCGACGCAGAACTAATCCACAGGAGCCCGACTGTGACGGTCTCCGGGTCGACTGACGGTGTCCCGGCACCGTCAGTCGACCCGCGGACCGTCAGTGGTCCGTGGGGCGGGCGTAGTGGTACTCGTGGTGGGTCTGCCATCCGAGAGACCGGTAGAGGCCGACCGCCGCGTGGTTGTCGGCGGCAACCTGCAAGTACTGCAACGGGATTCGTCGTTCGGATGCGGTCCGCTCGGCCTGGCGCATCAGTGCGCGGGCGACGCCGCGACCACGAGCTGCGGGATCGGTGTGCACGTCGAAGACGCCGGACCAGCCGTCGGCCAGTGCGAGTCGCAGGTGCCCGATCGGGCGATCGTCGAGGTATGCCGTGAGGTATGCCGCAGGCCGAACCCGCTCCAGCATCCGGCCCAGAGTGTCGCGGTGGGCGAGCGCTCGCGATGACGCCGTGTGCCACCAGTCGTCCGTCGGCTCGTCCGACACCTCGACCCGCAACGCCGCACCGTTCGCTGCCGATTCGCTGTTCGGCGTGCGTCTCGTCATGACCGAGGTCCGCAGGAAGAAGTGCCAATCCTGTTGAGCCAGAACCGATCCCAGGGTCGATGCGGCCGGGTCGGCGTCGGTCGCGTGCGGCAGTTGGATCAGCGCCGGCTGGTCCCGTTCGGCATACCAGGCGACGACCTGCTCGACGGCAGCATCCAGCGGGACACCCGGATCACCCACGGCCAGAACGGAATTCGCGCGTCCGGTGTAGCCGTTGGCCGCGCGCAGCAACCAGTCGCCGACGTGCGCGGAGTCCAGCGGCGGCATTCCTGCCACCATCAGTGCCTCCAACAGGTCGCGAGCGACGGCTTCCTCGCCGAGTGACGGCGAGTTCGGACCGTCACTCGGTGAAGAAGCCGTCATTCGGGATCGGGTGGGTTGCAGGAGTGGGTGGCTGCGAGGCGCCCGGCGCGGACGAGCGGGCGGGATGCGTTTGGCCAGCACGATGCTTGAGCGATCCACCGGCACAGCGCCGTTGCGGGTGTCGAGCACGACCGCATCAGCAGTGACCTCGGCCACATCGCCGACCACATCGGTCAGCGTCGGACCACCCGGTTCGACCTGCGATGACGCCAGTCGACAGCGCAGCACGACACGGGTGCCCGGCACGAGAAGTTCGGTGAGGTGAGACTGACTGACGGGCTCGGAGGGCACGACGGCATACTAGAAGACGGATATCGACCTATCGGCCGTCGACGTACGGCCACGCATGCTTCGCAGCAGGAGGACCGTTTCGTATGACCTACGTCATTGCACAGCCGTGCGTCGACCTCAAGGACAAGGCGTGCATCGAGGAATGTCCGGTCGACTGCATCTACGAGGGCCAGCGCAGCCTCTACATCCAGCCCGACGAATGCGTCGACTGCGGAGCCTGTGAGCCGGTCTGCCCGGTCGAGGCGATCTACTACGAGGACGACACCCCCGAGCAGTGGGCCGACTACTACAAGGCCAACGTCGAGTTCTTCGACGACATCGGCAGCCCCGGTGGCGCCGCCAAGATGGGTGTCATCCCCAAGGACCACCCGCTGATCGCTGCGCTGCCGCCGCAGGAACACGACGAGTGACGCGCGTCGCGCATGCCCGTCGCTGATCTGCCTGACTTCCCCTGGGACTCCCTGACTGCCGCCAAGGCGAAGGCCGGGTCCCACCCCGACGGCATCGTCGACCTGTCGGTCGGCACGCCCGTCGATCCGACCCCGCAGGTGCTGCAGGACGCGCTGGTTGCGGCCGCCGACGCGCCGGGTTACCCGCAGGTGTGGGGCACTCCCGACCTGCGGGCGGCCGTCGCCGGCTGGTTCGCCCGCCGGCGCAACGCCTCCGGAGTCGACCCCGACTCGGTGATGCCGGTCATCGGCACCAAGGAGTTGGTCGCGTGGTTGCCGACCCTCCTCGGTCTCGGCGCAGGCAGCTCGGTCGGCATCCCGGAGTTGGCCTACCCGACGTATGACGTCGGTGCGCGCATCGCCGGCGCCACCCCGAGGGCAGCGGCAAGTCTGCTGCAGTTCGGCCCGATGGCTCCGAAACTGTTGTGGATCAACACTCCGGCCAACCCGCACGGTCAGGTCCTGCCGGTCGACCACCTGAAGAAGGTCGTCGCCTGGGCCCGCCGGCGAGGTGTGATCGTCGCCAGCGACGAGTGCTACGCCGAACTCGACTGGCGTGAGGACCCGGATGGTCTGACCACTCCAAGCATCCTGGACGACCGCATCTGTGGTGGAAGTCACGAAGGACTGCTCGCGGTCTACTCGTTGTCGAAACAGAGCAACCTTGCCGGCTACCGCGCCGGGTTCGTCGCTGGTGACGCCGCCCTCGTCCAGCGGCTGGTGCAGGTGCGCAAGCACGCCGGGATGATCGTGCCCTGGCCGGTGCAGCGCGTCATACACGCCGCAGTGCAGGACGACGAGCACGTCGCCGTGCAGAAACAGATCTACGCAGCCCGGCGGGCAGAGCTTAAAACCGCTCTGCTGCAAGCAGATTGGCGGATCGACTACTCCGACGCCGGTCTCTATCTCTGGGCGACCCAGGGCAAGCCGTGCCGGGAGAGCATCGACGAGCTGGCCGAGCGCGGCATCCTCGCAGCGCCCGGTGACTTCTACGGAGCGGCCGGCGCACAGCACGTGCGCATCGCGCTCACGGCGACCGACGAGCGAATTTCCGCTGCCGCGAAGAGACTCACTTCTTGACACGGGGTCGCAGCCTGCCCTCGGCCCAGGCTGAGGTACCGTCGATTTCGCTGACTTCCCCGGCAGTGCTGCCGGTTGACGTATAAGGACGGAAAGCAAATATGACTGACCAGGCACCTGCCACATTCCAGGCAGGGGACAAGACCCTCGAGTTCGGGATCGTCCCCGCGACCGAGGGCAACGACGGCTACGACATCTCGAAGCTGTTGGGCGAGACCGGCAACGTCACTCTCGACGTCGGCTTCGTCAACACTGCCTCCTGCAAGTCGGCGATCACCTACATCGACGGCGGCGCCGGCATCCTGCGTTACCGCGGTTACCCGATCGAGCAGCTGGCCGAGAAGTCGACCTTCATCGAGGTCTCCTACCTGCTGATCTACGGCGAGCTGCCGACGCCGGAGGAGCTGGACGCGTTCACCGAGCGCATCCGTCGACACACGATGCTGCACGAGGACCTCAAGGACCTGCTGGCCGCGTTCCCGCGGGACGCGCACCCGATGTCGGTCCTGTCCGCTGCGGTCTCCGCGCTCGGCACCTTCTACCAGGACTCGCTGTCGATCACCGACCGCGACCAGATCGAGCTGTCGACCGTGCGTCTGTTGGCCAAGCTGCCGACGATCGCGGCATACGCCCACAAGAAGAGCCAGGGCCAGCCGACGCTCTACCCGGACAACAAGCTGAGCCTCGTCGAGAACTTCCTGCGTATGACGTTCGGCTTCCCGTCCGAGGACTACGACATCGACCCGGTCGTCTCCAAGGCGCTGGACCAGCTGTTCATCCTGCATGCAGACCACGAACAGAACTGCTCGACGTCGACCGTGCGTCTGGTGGGCTCCGGTCACGCCAACCTCTTCGGCTCCATCTCGGCCGGCATCCACGCGCTGTCCGGTCCGCTGCACGGCGGCGCCAACGCGGCCGTCCTGGAGATGCTGGACAGTATCGACAGCGAATTCGGCGGCGACGTCGACAAGTTCGTCGAGAAGGTCAAGAACAAGGAGACCGGGGTGAAGCTCATGGGCTTCGGACACCGCGTCTACAAGAACTACGACCCGCGCGCCGCCATCGTGAAGAAGTCGGCCGACGAGATCCTCAAGAAGATGGGCGTCAACGACCCGCAGCTCGAGATGGCGATGCGGCTGGAAGAGATCGCGCTGAAGGACGACTACTTCGTCTCGCGCAAGCTCTACCCGAACGTCGACTTCTACACCGGCCTCATCTACAAGGCCATGGGCTTCCCGACCGAGATGTTCACCGTGCTCTTCGCCATCGGTCGCCTGCCGGGCTGGATCGCCCAGTGGCGCGAGATGATGGAGGACCCGGCCACCAAGATCGGCCGTCCGCGGCAGATCTACGTCGGCGAGGGCGCCCGCGACTACTGATCACTGATCCGCATACAAGAACGCCCGGCACCACGCGGTGCCGGGCGTTTTCGTGTGTCGTTTTCGTGCGCATTGCCCGAGATGACTTTCACACGGGTGTCGGGGTCCCCGCGAAGTGCGAAGCGGAGGAGACCTTCGTGGGGTGGCTAGATCGCCGGACCGTAGCCGGTGCATTCCGGCTTGAAGTCGGCCGGGCCGCCGCCGAGCGCGTTCATCGTCAGTTGCAGCGTCGGGCTGTCCAGGAACAGACCGGCGTGACCGGTCGGGTCGTTCGGGCACAGGTTCTGCAGCACGATGTTCTGCGCGCCGGGCAGCGATTGGGTGGCGTACGGCGTGACGACCTGGTCGTGGGTGGTCTGGATGGTGAGGTACTTCGGACCCTGCGGCAGCGGTATGGCGGCCGTCTGTTTCGTGTATGCCGACCCGACCTCCTGGTCCCGCAGGCCGGGGGCGCCGAGCGCCGCGAGGCCGACGTTGAAGATGCCGAGGGCGCCGAGGGCCTGGGCGCCCGTGACGAGCCCGGACAGCGTCGTGCCGTTCGAGCTCTGGCCCCAGCCGACATACGTGCCGACCTTGTTGCCGCCGTCGTGCAGTTTCAGGTAGTTGACGCCCATCGAGCCGCCCTGGCTGTGGCCGACGATGTCGACCTTCTGCGCACCGGTGGAGGCGAGCACCTTGTCGATGAACGCCGCCACCTGGTTGCCGGAGGTGGTCTCGGTGTCGAGGCCGCCGACGCGGTCACCCGCCGACAGCCAGGTCATCCCGAAGTTAGTCGCGAAGACGCAGTAGCCGGCGTTCTTCAGCATGGGGGACAGTGCGACGAAGTTGGCGCCGATGTTGGCGAAGGTGCCGGGCAACAGCACCACCGGGTCGGGGTGTGCCGCGCTCGGCTTGCAGCTCCAATCGTTGGCTCCCGCAACGGAATTCGGGTGGAAGGCATAGCCGACGGCAGCATCGCCCAGGCCGCCGATCGGCAGGGTCGACTCCGCGCGAGCGGCGGGCGCCGCGGCGGTGCTGACCAGGACAGCTGCGGTGCCGGCGCAAGCGAAGGAGAGGGCTGCGGAACGGGTGAGACGCATGTGAAGCCTCCAGGGAAGTTGATTAGTAACAGGCACAGGAGGCTTGTGCTCTGTTGTGGGTTGCAGCGAGCTTGCGAGTCGCAACCCCAACAGAGAATAGGCCTCAGAGTGAGGTGGGTCACACGAACGCTACCTACTGTCGAGTAGGTAGCGGGTGGATCGGAGCCGGGCGGTTTCCGGCTACTTCCCGGTCTCCACGTCGATGCGGACCGCCGTCGGGGAGCTGGTGGGCTGCGCGGCAGCACGCCAGCTCCAGCCGTCGCGCCCGCGGTGTCGCTCCCACGCACGATCACCGACGGTGACCGCGGTGATGTTGTCCGAGTCGGCGTGGGCAACGGCCCAGGACGCGATCGCGAACGCGCCGTTGACCGACTTGGCGCGGTAGTCGACCGAACGCGCACCCGCCGTCGCGTTCAGCCCGCTCTCGTCCCGGAGTTGCTGGACGATCTGCGACGGCGAGCCGTTCTTCTTCGCCGGGTCGAGTCGGCAGCCGATCGCCTCGTGGGCCGCACCGGTCATCACCTTGGTGATGACCTGGCCCTGCGTCTCGTGCTCGGCATACGCGTCCGGGAAGCCGCTCTTCTGGACCTCCTGGGCGGCTTCGCCGATGGGCATCGTCTCCCAGTTCGGGACCTTCAGCAGGGCGTTGTAGAACGAGCCGCTGGAGAAGACCGGGTCCTGGATCTGCTCGGTGGTGCCCCATCCCTGGCTCTTGCGCTGTTGGAAGAGTCCGAGGGAGTCGAGGTCGCCATACGCGAGGTTGCGCAGTTTGGATTCCTGTATGGCGGTCGTGGTCGCCACGATCGCCCCACGCGCCGGGATGCCCTTCTTGTAGACACCGACCGCGACGATCGTCGACGCAGACTGCGTCTGGTCCGGATCCCATTGGTAGTCATAGCTGTCCGCGACGAACTTGCACGTCGGTGAGCCCCAGTTGTCGCGCAGGTGCTGGTAAGCGACGTAGCCGCCACCGGCGATCCCCGCGACCAGCGCGATCGGGATCAGGCAGCCGAGGGTGCGCCGGATCGGTCCGCGCGGGCGGTGCTCCTCCTCGAAGAAGTCCTCACCCCCGAATGCCGCCCACGCCGAGTCGTCCTCGGGGTCGTGGTTGAACCCGTCGACCGGGCCGTCGTCGTACTCCTCCGGGTCGTGCGCGTAGTGCTCAGCGGGGTAGGCGTAGCGAGCCGGTTGCTCGTCGCCGGCGTCGGAGCCCGCGCCATACAACTGATGGACCTCGCGGTCACCGGGGTTGCGGTCGCGTCTGCGGCGTAGGGGCATGTGGGGCGGGTTCGCTGCTTCTCTCGGAGGGGTGGGTCAGTTGGCGTGCAAGGCGTCGTTGAGCGCGATGCCATGTCCCTTGCGCGGCCGGCACTCGACGACACCGGTCGTGGAGTTGCGGATGAACAGCAGACCGTCCTGGCCGGACAGCTCGCGCGCCTTGACGATCGCGCCGTCCGGCAGCGTCACCTTGGTGCCGGCGGTGACGTAGAGGCCCGCCTCGATCACGCAGTCGTCGCCGAGGGAGATGCCGATGCCGGCCTCGGCGCCGATCAGGCAGCGCTCGCCGATCGACACCCGGTCGGTGCCGCCGCCGGACAGGGTGCCCATGATCGACGCTCCGCCGCCGATGTCCGAGCCGTCGCCGACGACGACGCCCTGCACGATGCGGCCCTCGACCATCGAGGTGCCGAGCGTGCCGGCGTTGTAGTTGCAGAAGCCCTCGTGCATGACCGTCGTGCCCTCGGCCAGGTGGGCGCCGAGTCGCACCCGGTCGGCGTCGGCGATGCGCACTCCGGACGGCACGACGTAGTCGGTCATCCGCGGGAACTTGTCGATGCTGTGCACCTGGACCGGGCCCTCGAGGCGCAGCCGGACCCGGGTCTGCTCGAAATCGTCGACGGCGCACGGGCCGTAGTTGGTCCAGACGACGTTGTTCAGGACACCGAAGATGCCGTCCAGGTTGACCGAGTTGGGCAGGACCATGCGGTGGCTGAGCAGGTGCAGCCGCAGGTAGGCGTCCGGGACGTCCGCCGGCGGCGTGTCGAGGTCGATCGCCACGCGGGTCACGCGGGTGCGCACCTGCCGGCGCGGGTGCTCGCGAGCGAGCGCCGCGATGTCGGCCGGCTCGGAATAGGGGTCGTCGGCGGGGGCTTCGCCCAGTTTCGGCGCGGGGAACCACGTGTCGAGGAGGTCCCCGTCGGACGTCTCGGTGGCGAGGCCGTAGCCCCAGGCAGCGCGCGGGGAGTTAGTCATGGCGCCCAGGGTATTCGACGACCTGTGATGATTCCGTGACCTGGTGGGTGGACGCACGTCACATCGGCGGTTCGCCATACGCGAGGATTGCCGTATGGCGGAACTTGACCTGACCCGAGACGTCGTCGACCTCACCGCGGACCTGGTCGACATCCCGTCGGTGAGCCGTGACGAGCAGCAGATCGCCGACGCGGTGGAGAAGGCGCTGCGCGCGCTGCCGCACCTGCGGGTCGACCGGGACGGCAACACGATCGTCGCGCGCACCGACCTGGGGCGCGCGGAGCGGGTCGTGCTCGCCGGTCACCTCGACACGGTCCCGCTGACCGACCCGCCGAACTTGCCGACCCAGCGGGTAGACGGCCTGCTGGTCGGGCGCGGCACCACCGACATGAAGGGCGGCGTCGCCGTCCAGCTCGCGGTCGCACAGGCGATCACCGAGCCGACCCGCGACGTGACGTTCGTCTTCTACGACTGCGAGGAGATCGAGGAGGAGTTCAACGGGCTGCGTCGGATCGCCGCGCAGCACCCCGAGTGGCTGGCCGCGGACTTCGCGGTGCTGCTCGAGCCGACGAACGGTGGCATCGAGGGCGGTTGCAAAGGGACCCTGCGGGTCGATGTCGCCACGAAGGGCATCAGCGCACACTCGGCCCGGCCGTGGAACGGCCACAATGCGATCCACGACGCCGGTGAGGTGCTGGCGCGGCTGGCGGCATACGAACCCGAGACTGTGAACGTCGACGGACTCGACTACCACGAGGCGCTCAACGCGGTCGGGATCAGCGGCGGCATCGCCGGCAACGTCATACCCGATCGGTGCGTGGTGACCGTCAACTACCGCTTCGCTCCGGACAAGTCCGCCGAAGAAGCCGTGGCGCATGTGCGCGCGATCTTCAGTGGATATGACGTGACGCTCGGCGACTGCGCGGCCGGCGCCCGGCCCGGCCTGGACACGCCGGCCGCGGCGTCGTTCGTCGCGGCGCTCGCCCTGCCGGTCACCGCCAAGCAGGGCTGGACGGACGTCGCGCGCTTCTCGGCGATCGGCGTGCCTGCGGTCAACTTCGGGCCAGGCGACCCCAATCTCGCGCACACCGACGACGAGCGCTGCCCGGAGCGGCAGATCACCGAGGCGAATGACGCCCTCTGCCGCTGGCTGGCATGAACGCCGCCGTGTGAGAGATTGACGCCGTGACCAACGAATCCGAGGTATATCGAAAGGGTGCGACCACCTTGCGCGGCCGCCACGTCCCTGCCACGACCACGGACCAGCGACTGCTCGACCAGTCGCAGGACACCGACTGGCTGCACACCGACCCGTGGCGTGTCATGCGCATCCAGGCCGAGTTCGTCGAGGGCTTCGGCACGCTCGCCGAGATCGGCCCCGCGGTCAGCGTCTTCGGGTCGGCCCGGATCAAACCGGACAGTGACTACTACGCCAAGGGCGTCGAGCTGGGCCGGTTGCTGGCCGACGCCGGCTACGCCGTGATCACCGGTGGCGGACCTGGTGCGATGGAGGCGGCCAACAAGGGCGCCTTCGAAGCCGGCGGCACGAGCGTCGGCCTGGGCATCGAGCTGCCCTTCGAGTCCGGCCTCAACCCGTATGTCGACCTCGGCGTCAACTTCCGCTATTTCTTCGCGCGCAAGACGATGTTCGTGAAATACGCGCAGGGGTATGTCGTGCTGCCCGGCGGTTTCGGGACCCTCGATGAGCTCTTCGAGGCGGTCACCCTGGCGCAGACCCAGAAGGTCACCAGCTTCCCGATCGTGTTGCTGGGCAAGGGTTTCTGGACACCGATGATCAACTTCATCCGCGACACCCTGTATGCCGAGGGGATGGTCGGCGAGAAGGACATCCACCGGTTGCAGATCGTGGACGACCCCGCCGAGGCCGTGCGGATCATCACCTCCGACGGCGAGAACCTCGGCGCGACCAGACCTGAGTGACGACCGGCCCCGAGGCCGGAACCTGTCCCGAAGTGCCGACGGTCGGTCTGTCGGGACGGGTGTGGGCGGTATCGGTGTCCCGAAGTGCCGACGGTCGGTCTGTCGGGACGGGTGTGGGCGGTATCGGTGTCCCGAAGTGCCGACGGTCGGTCTGTCGGGACGGTGTCCGGTGCGACAGTTAGTCTGAGGGCGTGATCGTCTTCCTCATCGCGCTGCTGGTCGTGGTCATCGGCCTCGTCGTCTTCGCGATCCTCGGACACTTCGGGACCCACCTGGAGGACCCGACGGGGACCTCTCCCTTCGAGTCGCTTCCGCGTGGAGTGGTCACCGTCGAGGACATCGAGCAGGTGCGCTTCGACCAGACGCTGCGCGGTTACCGGATGGGTCAGGTCGACGAGGTGCTCGACCGGTTGTGCGCCGAGCTGGCGGCTCGCGACGACGAGATCGCGATGCTGCGCGCTGACGGCACCCGCCCCGTGCGCGACTGAGCGCGCGGTGTCCGACGTAGTGCTCGTGCAGGAATCTTCGGCCTCCGTTGCCCGGCTCTGGCAGGTGGCGACCGACTGGCCCGGTCACAGCCGGTTCTTCCCGCTGACGACCGTGCGCGTCGACGCCGGCAGCCCCGGTGTCGACCTGCGGCTACACGCAACGACACGCATCGGGCCGCTGCGACTGCATGACCCGATGGTCGTCACCCGGTGGTCGCCGCCGGGGGAGCGGGGCAGTTGCGAACTGCGCAAGACCGGTCGCATCCTGGGCGGGCGGACGTTGCTCGAGGTCGAACCGGTCGGCGCCGGCTCGCGGCTGCGCTGGACGACGGACGTGGGACCCGCGCCGCACTGGTTGCGCCGTCTGGCCGTCCCGGTGGCGAAGGTGAGCGCCATACCGCTGTATCGGCATGTGGTGCGTGCGATCGCACGGGAGGCCGAACATGACTGAACGTCCCTCGCTGGTGGTCGGTCCGGACGGTATGGCGCGCTGCGCGTGGGCCGACGGCAGTGACGACTACCGCGCCTACCACGACGCCGAGTGGGGCGTCGCCGTCCGCGGTGAGCGCGCGCTCTACGAACGCATCACGCTCGAGGCGTTCCAGTCCGGCTTGGCGTGGATCACCATCCTGCGCAAGCGCCCGGCGTTCCGGTCCGCGTTCGCCGACTTCGACGCGGAGGTCGTGGCGGCATACGGGCCGGCTGACGTGGAGCGGTTGATGCAGGACGCCGCGATCGTCCGCAACCGGCGCAAGATCGACGCTGCGATCACCAACGCGCAAGCGGTGCTTCGGTTGCGCGAGGCCGGCGGCCTCGACGAACTCGTGTGGTCGCATGTGCCGGCGACCCACCAGCAGCCGGCGAGCTTCGCCGAGATCCCGGCGCAGACGCCCGAATCCATAGCATTGGCAAAGGCTTTGAAGAAGGCCGGCTTCGCGCACGTCGGTCCGACCACGATGTATGCCGCGATGCAGGCGTGCGGCCTGGTCGACGATCACGTCGCCGGTTGCTTCCGGGGGGCCCGATGACGAGCACCACCACCAAGGCCGCCGAGCGGTCGCAGAAGCTGCGCAGTCTCACGGCGCCGACCCGACTGCAGATATGGCGCGCACGCGGCCTCGACCTCGTGCAACGCCGGCTGCTGATGTGCTCGATCGTCGCCTTCCTGGTGTTCCGCGTCTTCTCCGCGATCGTGATGCAACTCGTTGCCGGACAACAGGATCCGAGCTTCATCTTCTTCTCCAACGGTCATCAGGACTACTGGCAGATGACCCACGTGTGGGACGGCCGCTGGTATCAGACCATCGTCGAGCAGGGCTATCCCGCGCAGCTGCCCGAGGACGGTGGGGTCGTCCAGCAGAACCCGTGGGCGTTCTACCCGATGTATCCCGCGATGGTGTGGGTGCTGATGCACCTGACCGGCGGATCGTTCGCGGTGGTCGGCTCGCTGCTTTCAGTGGTACTCGGCGCGGTGGCGGTCGGTCTGATGGCCGTACTCGTGCGCGACAAGGTCGGCCCGGTCGTCGCCTTCTGCGTCGTGTGCGTCTTTGCCGCGTCGCCGCCGTCACCGGTGTTGCAGATGACCTACACCGAGTCACTCGCCCTGGTGCTGCTGATCGGTGCTCTGCTCGCGCTCCAGCGCCAACAGTGGTGGCTGGCGAGTGCCGCCGCGCTCGCTACCGGGTTGGCGCGCCCGGTCGCAGTACCGCTCGGAGTCGTCGCACTGGTCGCCGTCTGGATGCGCTGGCGCGAACGCGAGGAGCGCCCGGTCACCCGCCCCGAATGGCTCGCAATGGGCTCCACACTGGTCGCCTGCGGCGTCGCGGGCGGGCTGTGGCCGGCGATCGCCGCGCTGCGAACGGGCGTGCCCTCGGCATACACCGACACGATGGCCTCCTGGCGCACCGGCAACACGATCGTCTACTTCCAGCCCTGGGCCGCCAACTTCGACGAGCTGATGGGCAACGGCGTGCTGGCCGCGCTGGTGCTCACGGTGCTGATCGTCGGCTTCGTGGTGATCACCGTCGGGCCGTGGGCCGATGCGATGGGTGCAGTGATGCGCACCTGGCTGCTCGCCTACGGCTTCTACCTGCTCGCTGTGTTGGATGCGTGGACCAGCACCTACCGCTACCTGCTCTTCATGTTCCCGATCCTGATCGTGTTCGTCGGGGCGGGCTGGAAGGACCACGCGAAGCGGCTGCTCGTCGGGTGGCGGACCGTCATCTGGGTCGGCCTCGGTCTCGGCTGGCAGGTCTGGTGGTGCTGGACGCTGCTGGTGCTGCGACACGTCAGCGGCGACCCCATCTGACCGACGCCCCAACACCCCCTTGCGCCGAGAGGCTCACCTGAACGCCGAGAGGCTCAGTAAAACCGGGAAAGCGACCGATTTACTGAGCCTCTCGACTATTTAGTGAGCCACTCGGCGGAGGTGGTGTCTGCCTACTGCTGCGGGCCGTTCTGCTCCGGACCCGGCTGACCGGGTGGCGGTGGCTGCGGCGCGGCCTGGGGCTGGTGGCCGGGCAACTGCACTCCCTGCGGCGGGTAACCCGGCGGCGGGCCGGAGAGCTGTTGGTGCTCGCTCGAGCCGGGAATCTGCGGCTGGGCCTGCGTGGCCCGCACGTCGGGCGCCGGCTCCGCGTCGTCTTCCGGCTCGGACGTCGTTGCCGGCGCGGAGGGTCGGTTGGCGCGGCTGGTCCGCGGTGCCCGAACGTCATCCATGTCCGTGGTCGTGCGTGCGACCGCCTCTGCGTCGGCGACCGCCTGCGCGACCACCGGGTCGCGCTCCAGCTTGAACCAGTCGGCGACGTCCTCGTCCTCGACCGGGGCACGCTCCTCGGGGGCGGGAGCTTCGTAGCGGAAGGTGCCGTCGTCGCCCTGTGCGCCGAAAGACTTGGCGAAGCCCTGCAACGCCGACCCGAAGTCGCTGGGCACGACCCAGACCTTGCTCGCCTCGCCCTTGGCCATCTCCGGCAGCATCCGCAGGTATTCGTAGGCCAGCAGCTCCGGCGTCGGGTTGCTGGACTTGATCGCGTTGAAGGTCTTCTCGATCGCCTTGGCCTCACCCTGCGCGTGCAAGTACTTGGCGGCGCGCTCACCCTCGGCGCGCAGCACCTGCGACTTGCGCTCACCCTCCGCGGAGAGGATCGACGCCTGCTTGGCACCCTCGGCTGCCAGAATCTGGCTCTGCTTGTCACCTTCGGCCGACTTGATCGCCGCCTCCCGGTGGCCCTCGGCCGCCAGGATGGTCGCGCGCTTCTCGCGGTCGGCCTTCATCTGCTTCTCCATCGACTCCTGGATCGACGGCGGCGGGAAGATCGACTTCAGCTCGACCCGGGCGACGCGCAGTCCCCAGCGGCCGGTCGCCTCGTCCAGCACCCCGCGCAGCTGCGCGTTGATGGTCTCGCGGGAGGTCAGGGTCTCCTCCAGTGTCATACCACCGACGACGTTGCGCAGGGTCGTGGTGGTCAGCTGCTCGACACCGACGATGTAGTCGTTGATCTCGTAGACCGCGGCGCGCGGCTCGGTCACCTGGAAGTAGACGACGGTGTCGATGTTGACCGTCAGGTTGTCCTCGGTGATCACCGGCTGCGGCGGGAACGAGACGACCCGCTCACGCAGGTCGACCCGGGCGCGCACTCGGTCGATGAACGGCACCAGCAGCGCCAACTGCCCGGACACCGTCTTGGTGTATCGACCGAGTCGCTCGATGACCGCGGCCTCCGCCTGCGGTATCAGCGCCACCGACTTCGCGACTACAGCGATCACCAGGATCACTATCACTGCGACAACTATCAGGACTGCCATGAGTCATCTCCCCGTTTCACGACGGCTGTGGCGCCGTCGATGTCTTGGACGATCACGCTCTCGCCACTGCGGAACGTGTCGTTCTCGTCGGCCGGCCGCGCCGTCCAGACGTCGCCGCCGATGCGCACCCGGCCGCCGTCGTTGCCGAACGCGGCCAGCACCGTCGCTTCCTGTCCTCGCAGCGCCTCGATGCCGGTCGGGACCGTCGGCGAACTCAGCAGGTGGCGCTTTATCACCGGTCGTATGCCGAACACCAGGCCGACCGACACCACCGCGAAGACGATGGTCGCCAGCCACAACGGCGCGCCAAGGAAGGAAGCCAGCGCGGCGGCAAGAGCGCCGCCGCCCAGCATCAGCAGGACGAAGTCACCGCTGAGCGCTTCCGCGGCCGCCAGCAACACGCCTCCCGCGAACCAGATCAGCGCTGCCATGACGCAAGTCTTTCACGTATGCCGGGAGCGCGAGTGACCGCCGTCACAAGGTTGCCGGTTCGTAACGGCAGCACTTGGCCCGCGGGCGAGGAAGTGGCGACAGTAGCGAGTGGTTCGCCGGAGGGCCGGCGCTCGGAATGGCTGTCAGCGACCCTCGAAGGTGGGCTTCTCCTTCGCGAGGAACGCGTCGACCGCGGCGCGGTGGTCCTCCGTGCGGCCGGTGGTCGTCATCAACTCCGCCTCGTGGGCCAGTGACTCGGCCAGCGTGTGCGTCGCGGAGAACTCCACCGCGCGCCGGATGGCGCCGTACGCCTTGGTGGGGCCGGCCGCCAGGCGGATGGCGAGTTCGTCGACCGCGCCGGCGAACTCGTCCGCGGGAACCACCTGGGTTGCGAGTCCGAGTTCCAATGCCTCGTCCGCCGGCACCGTCCGCGGCATCAGCAGGAGTTCTTTCGCCTTGGCGACACCGACCAGCCGCGGCAACCAGAAGGACGATCCCGAGTCACTCGACAGCGCGATGCCGGTGAAGGCCAGGTTGAAGCCGGCCGAGTCGGCCAGGATCCGCACGTCCGCGGCGAAGGCGAACGCCGCGCCCGCACCTGCCGCCACACCGTTGACCGCCGCGACGACCGGCTTGTCCATCGTCGAGAGCAGCGTGACGATCGGGTTGTAGTGCTCGGGCACCGTGGTGAAGAGCGCGTCGGAGCCCTCCGCCAGGAGGCCGACGTGCTCCTTCAAGTCCTGTCCGACGCAGAACGCCCGGCCGGTCCCGGTGAGCACCACGCAGCGCACCGACTCATCGGTTGCCACGTCCTGCAACGTCGCGAGCAGCGCCTCCTTGGTGGCGATGTCGAGTGAGTTCATCGCGTCCGGCCGGTTCAGCCGGACGGTGGTGACACCGCCGGAACGCTCGGTGACGACGGGTGCGGACGCAGTGGAATCGGTCATGCGCAGGATGCTCCTTGACGGTGGTCGGGGGACTGGCGGCAGCCGCTGGGCGACGTGCCGGCGGGCAGGCCTGCAGCGTATCCGGGCACGAGGATTTCCCTCCGCGGCGCGGAAACTGAAATAATGCGCAGGACTGTTGGTCGCACCCGCCGGATCCCCGGCGCCGAAACCACCGCGTGGCATTGGTGCGCCCGAGGATTTGAGCCACGCGGACGGAAGGGGAAGCCGATGGCGGCAATGAAGCCGAGGACCGGAGACGGGCCTCTCGAGGTGACCAAGGAAGGCCGCAGCATTCTCCTGCGCATGCCGCTCGAGGGCGGTGGCCGCTTGGTTGTCGAGATGAACGCCGAGGAGGCAGAAGCACTCGGTGACGCCATCAAGGGCTGCATCGGCTGATCAGGATCAGCGCAATGAAGACGGTCGCTCACCACAACAGTGGTGAGCGACCGTCTTTGTGTATCGGTTACGAAGCCGAGTTCGACCCGTTGCTTCCCGGAGCGGGCGGAGCCGCCACCCCGGACATTACGCCTTGACGGCGGCGAACAGGCCGTCGCCGACGGGCAACAGCGTGGTCGTCCAGTCGGGGTCGTCGCGCAGCTGCTTCCCGAGGTTGCGCAGCCCGACCGTGGTCTCGTCGCGCACCGCCGGATCGGCGACCCGGTCGTGCCACAGCATGTTGTCGATCAACAGCAGCCCGCCGGCGCGCAGCAGGCGCCCGGCCGCCTCGACGTAAGCGGGATAGTCCGGCTTGTGCGCGTCGACGAAGACCAGGTCGTAGCTGCCGTCGGCCAGTCGCTGGGTCACCTGCAGTGCGTCTCCGGTGATGATCCGGGTGCGGGCCGGCGGGATGCCGGCGTCGGCATACGCACGTCGCGCGGCGCTCTGGTGCTCGGCCTTGATGTCGATCGTGGTCAGCACGCCGTCCGCGGGCATGCCGGCGAGCAGCCACAGCCCTGACGAGCCGGCGCCGGTGCCTATCTCGACGACCGCCTTGGCGCGGGTCGCCGCGGTCAGCAGCCGCAGCGCGGGACCGGTGCCCGCGCCGATCGGCGTACATCCGAGTTGTTCCCCACGCACCCGGGCTCGCTCGACGACTTCGGGCTCGGGCACGAACTCCTCGGCATACCCCCAGCTGGCCGCACGCTGTGATGACATGCCCACGAACCTAGTGCGTATGGCGCCCTGTCGCCGAACCGGGAGCGACGATCTGACGCGCGTCGGTAACGAAACCGCGCCGGCGTTCGTTGAGCGATGTAGGGACCTAGTCGGCTGTCCTGCCTGACAGAGATGCCACAGCAGAGCCACAGGTTGATGCGGAAGAATCTTCCGTGAGAAGTAGGAAGTCAGTAAGCCTCAGGGTCGACGACAGATGAGATGGAACGCGAAGCGATGACCGATCAACTGCTGCGGGGTGCAGTGAAGACCGAGGTGCCCGATGTGGCGCCGCCCGGGTGGGAGCCGCCGACCTGGGAGGAGATCGTCACCGAACACTCGGCGCGCGTCTACCGCCTGGCCTATCGACTCACCGGCAACGTGCACGATGCGGAGGACCTGACGCACGACGTGTTCGTGCGCGTCTTCCGTTCTTTGCACTCCTACCGGCCGGGCACGTTCGAGGGCTGGTTGCACCGCATCACCACCAATGTCTTCCTCGACAAGATGCGTCGTAAGCAGCGCATCCGGTTCGATGCCCTCGCCGATGATGCCGCGGCCAGGCTGCCGAGCCGGGAAGGCAGCCCGGAGCAGGTCTACGCCGACGCGCACTTCGACGACGACGTACAACGCGCGCTCGACGCGCTGGCACCGGACTTCCGGGCGGCCGTCGTGCTGTGCGACATCGAGGGTCTGTCCTACGAGGAGATCGCCGCCACGCTCGGCATCAAGCTGGGCACCGTGCGGTCCCGGATCCACCGTGGTCGCGCCCAGTTGCGTGAGGCGCTGGCGCACCGCGCACCGGAGAACCGTCCCGCGGCTCGTCGCCGCATCGGCGTGCCGACGTTGTCGACCGCGGGAGCCACGCAGTGATGCTCTTCGCGCGCGACCAGTTCGCTCGCGCACAGCACGAGCACCTCGGTGACCGGATCGCCGACTATGTCGACGGGCTGCTTCCGGCGGAGGAGGAATACCGTGCCGACGTGCACCTGACGGTGTGCGAGCACTGCCGCTATGCCGTGCAGCAGGAGCGCGCGATCCTTGCCCAGCTGCGTTCGGTCAGCTTCGACTCCGGCGGACATCAGCAGTTGATGGCCGGGCTCTTGTCGCTGGCGTCGACCGAACCCGCACGCCCGCTCGGTGCGGCAGCCATGACACCCCAGCGGCCCGCCGCCGCACCACGCCCGGCGCCCGCCGTCGTCACGTGTAGCGCACCGCCGCAATACCAGTCGGCCCGCAAGTCGATGGCGTTCGCCCTCGTCGCCGTGGCCGGCTGTGTCGGCGTCGCACTGGTCGCATCGACCGCCACCGGCGTCGCTCGTGGTCCCGAGAACCCGCACCAGGAATCGCCGGACCGGGCTGCGCTGGTCCGCAATCTCCCGGCGCCCCAGACGACCGAAGTCGCCCAACGTCGCGACAAGGTCAGCGGCACGCTGACGCACGACATGCCGATGTTCGCGCTGGTCGCGGCGCAGCAGACTCCCTGAGCACCGGCACCGGCAGCATCGATCTGCCGGTCGCCACTACCCGGCCACCCGGCGGGTGCGACAATCAGGCGGTCGTGGCTTCAGCGACGCTCGATCGGCATCGGTGTGCGAGTCGCGGACTCCTCGACGCCGCCGGTGCAACTCGAGCTTCGCGTGCCCGTTGGGATTAAACTTCGATGTGAAAGGGACCGACGCGACATGTTTGGCATCAGCGGGTGGGAGTTCTTGATCCTCATCGCGCTCGCCGCTGCCCTGATCGGTCCCGACCGGCTGCCGGAGTATGTCGGCAAGCTGCGTGGCTACATCCGGCAGGCGCGCGACATGGCCGAGGGTGCGAAGTCGCAGTTGAAGGACCAGATGGGCCCGGAGTTCGAGGACATCAACTGGCGGGCCTACGACCCGCGGCAGTACGACCCCCGCAAGATCGTGCGCGACGCGCTGCTGGACCCCGACCCAGAAGACGAGGACGAGTTCGACGCGGGTGATGACACCCCGCAGTTCGCGGCCGGACCGTCATACGACCCGCACAAGTTCGACCCCGACCGCGCGACCCCCTTCGACGTCGACGCGACCTGACTCCTTCCTCCTCCGACTCCTCCCGACGAAATGCTGTTGGGCCTGGGCGAACAAGTTCGCTCAGGCCCAACAGCATTTCGTCGATCGTCGTCTCCGCGGCCGTCGGCCTGTCGGTGCCGCTCCTGAACAGGGCCGCCGCGTGCCTAACCGGCGACGGTTGCTACTTGTGAATGGGGATTGGCCGCGGGGGGCGTTCATAACCGGCGACGGTTGCCGGTTCTGGACCCTTGGCACGTGCGGCCTCAGCGGCCGGCGGGGGTGAGGCCGAGTGAGCGGCCGGCGAGACCGCGCGAGCGGGTGCCGAGGCCCTTGGCGATGCCACGCAGGGCGACCGCGGCCGGGGAGTCCGGGTGCTCGAGCACGACCGGGGTGCCGTTGTCGGAGCCCTCGCGCAGAGTCACGTCGAGCGGGATCTGACCCAGGAGCTCGACCGGTGCGCCGATCGACCGGGTCAGCGACTCGGCAACCTGCTGGCCGCCGCCGCTGCCGAAGATCTCCTGACGGCTGCCGTCAGGCAATTCCATCCAGGACATGTTCTCGATGACGCCGGCAACCCGCTGCTTGGTCTGCAACGCGATCGCCCCGGCCCGCTCGGCAACCTCGGCGGCAGCCTGCTGCGGGGTGGTCACGACCAGGATCTCGGCGTTCGGGATCAGCTGGGCGACCGAGATGGCGATGTCGCCGGTGCCGGGCGGCAGGTCGAGCAGGAGCACGTCCAGGTCGCCCCAGAAGACGTCGGCCAGGAACTGCTGGAGGGCGCGGTGCAGCATCGGGCCGCGCCATACGACGGGCTGGTTGCCGGGCACGAACATGCCGATCGAGATGACCTTCACGCCGTGGCTGTCCGGCGGCAGGATCATGTCGTCGACCTGGGTCGGGCGGTTCTCGACACCCAGCATGCGCGGCACCGAGAAACCGTAGATATCGGCGTCCACGACACCGACGCTCAGACCCGAATCCGCAAGTGCGGCAGCAAGATTGACGGTGACGGACGACTTGCCGACACCACCCTTGCCGGAGGCGACCGCGTAGACGCGGGTCAGCGAGCCGGGCTTGGCGAAGGGGATCTCCTTGTCGGCCTGGCCACCACGCAGGTGGTCCTTCAGCGCGGCACGCTGCTCGTCGGACATGACGCCGAGGCGCACGTCGACGGACGTGACGCCCTCGACCTTGCTGACGGCCGCGGTGGTGTCGGTCTGCAGGCGCGTCTTCATCGGACAGCCGGCGATGGTCAACAGGATGGTGACGGTGACTTTGCCGTCGTCGGCGATGTCGACCGACTCGACCATGTTGAGCTCGGTGATGGGCCGATGGATCTCGGGATCCTGCACATCGGCCAGTGCAGCGCGAATGGCGTCCAGCGAAGGGGTGGGCATGTCTTCCATGGTAGGAGCCGGTCAGCGACACCCACTGGGCAGGTCAGCCGGTGTGACCGGGGCCATAGGGTGCTGTTGCCGTCCCGATGGCCCGACGGTCGTCGGAGCGGAGCGCCGAGCTATGCCCGCGCCGCTTCGTCGCCGTCGTCGTCCGGTTGATCCGGGTGGCGCAGGAAACCGCGTTCTTCCATCTCCTCCAGCAGCGACCGCAGCTCGGAACGGACGAAGTCACGCGTGGCCGTGTCACGAGTGGCCAGTCGCAGCGACGCCACCTCGCGGGTGAGGAACTCGGTGTCGGCCAGATTGCGCTCGTCGCGGGCACGGTCGGACTCGATCGCCACCCGGTCCCGGTCGTCCTGCCGGTTCTGCGCGAGCAGGATCAGCGGCGCGGCATACGACGCCTGCAGGCTGAGGATCAGGGTCAACAGTGTGTAGTTCTGCGCTCGCGGGTCGAACTGCGCGCTCGGCGGCAGGAAGGTGTTCCAAGCCAGCCAGACACCCACGAAGACCGTCATCAGCACGAGGAACTGCGCGGTGCCCATCCACCGCGCGAACGCCTCGCTCAGAACACCGAAGGTCTCCTTGTCGAAGCTGGGCCGTGGCAACCATCGACGTTCCGCCTCACGCGGCTGGTCCAGGCGCGCGGACTCGCGGCGGCGCCGACGACCGCGACGCTCCTCGTCGCGGTCCGCCATCAGACGACCTCCTCGTCGGTCGCCGGAGCGTCGGAGGGCCGCGGATCGTGCCGTGCCTCGCGCCAGTCGTCGGGCAGGATGTGGTCGAGAACGTCGTCAACGGTGACGGCGCCCAGCAATCGCCCGGCCTCGTCCACCACCGGCATGCTCACCAGGTTGTATGTCGCGAGCTGCCGGGTCACCTCACCCAGAGGAGCGTCGACGCCGACCGGCTCGATGGTCTTGTCCACGATCGTGCCGACAGCGGTCTGCGGCGGCTCGCGGAGCAACTTCTGGGTGTGCACCAGCCCGATGAATCTCCCCGTCGGCGTCTCCAGCGGTGGGCGGCTGACGAAGACGGCGGACGCGAGGGCGGGAGCCAGCTCCTCCCGGCGTACGACGGCCAGTGCCTCGGCGATCGTGGCCTCCGGGCCGAGCACGACCGGCTCGGTGGTCATCAGTCCGCCGGCAGTGTTCTCGTCATACGACAGCAACCGGCGCAACGGCGCCGCCTCGTCCGGCTCCATCAACTGCAACAGCTGCTCGGCCTGCTCCGAGGGGAGATCGGACAGCAGGTCCGCTGCGTCGTCGGGCTCCATCGCCTCGAGGACGTCGGCGGCACGCTCGGTGTCGAGGCCGGCGATGATCTCGATCTGGTCGTCCTCGGGCAGTTCCTCGAGGACATCGGCCAGCTTGTGGTCGTCCATCGCGGCGGCGACCTCGGCCCGCCGCTTGGGGTTGAGGTCGTGGATCACCTCGGCGAGGTCGGCGACCCGCAGGTCTTCGTACTCCTCCAGGAGGCGCTCCGCGCTCTGCGCGCTCGCCTGCTGGTGCAGGCCGGTCACGTCGTGCGCGTCGACCAGCATCGTCTTGCCGCTGCGCCGGCGCGTCAGACGTGACATCGCCTTCGACGCGGACGAGACGCCGTCGACGTGCCGGACGAAGACCTTGGCCAGGACCCAGTCGCGGCGCAGGTTCTGCTCGATCGCGATGTCCTCGACCAGGCCGATGAACGTCTCATCGCCGTCGCGAACCTGCACTCTGCGGTCGAAAAGCTCCGCCAACACAAGGGTTTCGCCGGCGCGTTGCTCGAAGCGACGCATGTTGACCAGGCCGGTGGTGATGACCGCTCCGGCGTCGACACTGGTGACGCGGGTCATCGGCACGAAGACGCGACGCTTGCCGGGCACTTCGGTGACCAGGCCGATCGCCCGAGGCTCGGAGCCGCCGAAGGTCATGACGACGTCCCGGACCCTCCCGACACGGTCCCCCAGGGGGTCCAGCACGGTGAGTCCGGCGATCCGGGCCACGAAAACTCGGCTGCTCACCTGCGAAAGGTTAGTCAGGTGTGTCCGATGCGCGCGGCGCCGGATCGGCGTGGCTGCCAGATCCGCTTTCGTCGGCTGCTGCCTGCGGTTGCTGTGAGGGGTCGGAAACCGGCTCGCTCGGCATGCTGAGGTCGAGCGACCAGACAGCGCAATGCGCCGCCCAGCGCTCGCGCACTCCTTCGACCGGGTTGCTCTGCCGCGCGCCCAGCAGGGCCGTCGTGGCCGCCTCCCAATCCTCGGAGCCGGGCTCGACGCGGCGTGCACGAGCGGGCACCGGACCGATCGCGCGTCGAGTCTCCTTGTCGCGAAGGATGATTCGCAGCTCGGTCGGCAGCTCCGGTAGCGGCTGCTCGCCGTCTCCGCCGACGACGTATGCCGTTTCGCCGGTGGCGGCATACCAACAGGGGACCGTGACATCGGGTGGCACGAGCAGCCACGCGACCTTCGATTTGGCCAGTGCTGCGGTCACTTCCGACATGCGGCGAGCGTATCCCGACGGCCTTCCGGAAATTGAGCTGGACAGGTGGACAACCGAATCGAGGATTAATACGTCATACCCCATGAGCCGCGGCGACGATGGAGTCGTCGAGGGGGGATCGACGGAGTTGCCCGACCGGGTGGCTCGCAGAATTTGGGGGAAGAAATGAATACATCGATAGCACGTCGGCAGGCACTCGGCGGGGCGGCGGCAGTCGGCGCCCTCGCCGTGGTCGGGGTGGCAACAGCAGGCAGCGCGGAGGCCGCGACCAGACCCACCGTCCAGTACGGCAGTCGCGGTTCGAGCGTCACATACCTGCAACAGCGACTCAATGCTGTCGGCTACTGGTGCGGGGCAGCCGACGGCGTCTTCGGCGGGCAGACCCAGCAAGCGGTCTTCGCGCTGCAGAAGGCATGGAGCCTCGTCCGCGACGGCATCGTCGGACCGCTGACCTGGACCCGGGTCGCGTCCAACACCCGGCGACCGGCGCGCTACGGCTACGGCCACCGCATCGAGATCGACAAGTCCCGGCAGTTGTTGCTGGTCGTGTGGGGATCCACCGTCCGCTACACGCTCAACACCAGCACCGGCGCCAACAAGCCGTTCTACGCCTGGGGTCGTTGGTATGACGGCCGCACCCCGAGCGGGAAGTTCACCGTCCGGAGCCACGTCAACGGCTGGCAGACCGGGGCACTGGGCTCGATGTACAAGCCCTACTACTTCAACGGTGGCATCGCGGTGCACGGTTCGACGAGCGTGCCGACCTACAACGCCTCGCACGGTTGCTGCCGGTTGTCGCTGGCCGCGCAGGACAAGCTCATCGGGTCCGGCTACCTCGTCAACGGTCGCCAGGTCTACGTGTACTGAGTCTTCTGCTGCGACTCCTCGCAGCCCGGTGCCGGCTGCCGCTCGCAGGCTCGCGGTGCGCCGGCTCCGGGCTGGTCGTCGTCTCCGCGGCGTCCGGTTGTCGTTCGGTGGGTTGTCGTGGCCTGTCGCCATGGCCGGGTTGTCGTTTCGTCGTCCTGATCGGCGCCGGTCACCTGGCTCGCAAGCTCGCTCGTCGCCCAGACCGACCCGGTCGTCGTCTCCGCGGCGTCCGGTTGTCGTTCGGTGGGTTGTCGTGGCTTGTCGCCATGGCCGGGTTGTCGTTTCGTCGTCTTGATCGGCGCCGGTCGCCGGCGGACGCGAGATCCAGCCCGCTGACCAACACGATGACGTGACCACCCACAACCCAGCCACGTGTGAAGTCATGGCGTCCGGGACTGAGGCTCTGACACGGGCGCGTTTCCGGGTTCGATAACGAATGGGACACGTCCTGGAA
Source organism: Flexivirga endophytica (assembly GCF_014640635.1). GTDB lineage: Bacteria > Actinomycetota > Actinomycetes > Actinomycetales > Dermatophilaceae > Flexivirga > Flexivirga endophytica. Next base: position 80,644 of record NZ_BMHI01000007.1, on the reverse strand, counting down.
CCGGACGCAACGGAATGCGTCGCCGCGTCGTCCATCCAGTATCAGCACAGCGGGGACTCGGCTCCGGTCCATCTGGTTCGGAGCACATGGGGAGGAAACGGCTGGTGCCGGCACTATCGGGGAGTGCCGGCACCAGCCGTTCGTCATGTCCGGGGCGAGTGCCCGGATGTGCTCGGGTCAGGCCGTGGCGCCATCCCGCACTCGCGCGATCCACGCCTCGACGTCCTCGAGCTTGCTGGGGATGTTCGCGGACAGGACCTCGTGGCCTTCCTCGGTCACCAGCACGTCGTCCTCGATGCGCACACCGCTGCCGCGCAACTCCTGCGGCACCAGCTCGTCGTCGGCCTTGAAGTAGAGGCCCGGCTCCACCGTGAGGATCATCCCGGGCTTCAGCTCGGCGTCCATGTAGTCCTCACGCAGGGCGAGCGCGCAGTCGTGCACGTCGATGCCGAGGTGGTGGCTGGTGCCGTGCACCATCCAGCGGCGGTGGTACTGGCCCTGCTCCTTGTCGAGCGTCGCGTCGACGTCGACGCCGTCGGGCAGCAGGCCCCACTCGTAGAGGTGCTCGGCGATCACTCGAATTGCGGCGTCGTGTATGTCGGAGAACTTGTTGCCCGGCTTCACTGCGGCGATGCCGGCCTGCTGGGCGGCATACACGGCTTCGTAGACCTTGCGCTGCGCGTCGCTGTAGGTGCCGTCGACCGGGAGCGTGCGGGTGATGTCCGCGGTGTAGAGCGAGTCGACCTCGACGCCTGCGTCGAGCAGCACCAGGTCGTCCTCGTGCACGTCGCCGGTGTTCTTGATCCAGTGCAGCGTGTTGGCGTGATCGCCTGCGGCACAGATGGATTCGTAACCGACGCCGTTGCCCTTGTGCCGTGCGTGCAGCCCGAAGACGCCTTCGACCCAGCGCTCGCCGCGGCCGCGGCGGACGGCTTCGGCCAGCTCGGCGATGACGGCCTCGAAGCCTTCGGCTGTGGCGTCGACGGCCTGACGCATCTGCTCGATCTCCCACGCGTCCTTGACAAGACGCAACGTCGACAGCAGGCGCCCCAGCTCGGCGTCGGCCTCGACGCGCTGCTCGGCGGCCGACTCGGTCTCGGCCTCTGCGGTCCGTGCTTTGTCGACGGTGGCGGTGACCTCGGCGTCGGCGTCGCGCACGACCCGCACGCCGATTTCACCGGCGTCCTTGGCGACCGCGTCGATGAACTCGTCGATGTGCCGGGCGGTCACACCCAGCTCGGCCTCGATGTCCTCGGTCGTCGGGCGGCTGCCGACCCAGAACTCGCCATAGCGTGCGTCGGCGAAGAACTCCTCGGTGTCGCGACCGGCCAGCGGGCGGAAGTAGAGAACCGCCTCGTGCCCGCCGTCGCGCGGCTCGAGCACGAGCACCGCGTCGGGCTCACGGTCGGCGCCCAGACCGGTCAGGTGCGCGAACGCCGAGTGCGGCCGGAAGATGTAGTCGGTGTCGTTGCTGCGGACCTTCAGTCCACCGGCGGGTATGACGAGGCGCTCGCCCGGGAACGCTTCGGACACCTGTTCGCGGCGTTTTGCGGCGTAGTCGGCGACGTCCGCGCGCGCCGGGGTGTGGTCGCCGCGCGGGGTCCAACCGGAGCTGATGAACTTCCGGAAGGCCTCGGGCGACGGCTGGCTGCGGGACTGCGACTTCTGCTGCTTCTCACTCACCCTGCCATCGTCGCATGACGACGGTCCGGACGAGGGAGCGAGCACCGCCCTGACACCGCGGGATGTCGGAAAGCCAAGCCTCCTGTGCTCATTCTGAATAGAGTTCAGCGCTGTTTCCACGCCCAGGTCGAGAAGATCGCACTCAGCGCCTGGTCCGCGCCTGCGGACGCCTCGGAGCTCGAAGCGCTCGTCATGGTCATCGAGTAGACGTGACTGCGGAACACCACGAAGTACTGGGTCTGGGTGAACTCCGCGCCCTGCGCCTTGCGATCGAAGGTGTAGCCGCGCGCCGGCAGGCCGCCGATCGTCCGGTCCGGCTTGTCCTTGATGTGCACGCCCTGCTGGCGCCAGGCGATCTCCGCCTGGGTGACCACGTCGTCCAGCGCGGGCACCGGCTGCGGACTCTGCACCACGACGTTGAAGTTCGTCGTCACCTGGTCCTGAGGCTTCGGCGCCTTGAGCGCGAGCGTCGCGGGCTTCGCCGTCAGCTTCTTCCACCCCGTCGGCGCCACCAGGGAGAACGTCTTGTCGCTGCTGGTGAGGCTGCCGTCCGGCGCCGAGGTGCTCGGCGTGGGCGTCGGTGCCGCCGTCACGGTGGTCGGGACCGACACGTGGGCGCTCGACGTCGGGGTCGTGCCGCCGGAGCTGGAGCACGCGGCGACGCCGGTGAGCACCAGGGCGGCCGCGCCGGCGGTGGACAGGCGTGCCGACATCCGAGGCGAGTTCGATGCGGTCATCCGCCAGATCCTAAACGGCAGCCACATGAACGCTGGATACGGTGCGCCGTGGTGAACGATAGGAACGAGCCCGTCCCCCTGCTGTCCACCCCTTGTTAAACTCGCGCCCACCCGGTGCAGGGGACCAGGGCGGGTGGACACGACGCCGACCGGGTGTGGCGAATTTCGGCTGCCGACTCAATGAATGGGAGTACCGCGTGAAGACGTATGGAGTTGTGCTGGCTGGTGGCGTTGGCGCACGGCTGGGGCTCAGTGTCCCCAAGCAGATGGTCAAGGTCTCCGGCAAGACGATTCTCGAGCACACCGTCGCCGCGCTGCACGATTCGCCGGTCATCGACGAGATGATCGTGATGGTCACCCCTGGCTGGGCCGAGCAGACCGCGACGATCCTGGGGGAGAAGTACCCGAAGGTCTCCCGGATCCTGGAAGGCGGGTCCACCCGCAACGAGACCACCATGCGCGTCCTCACCGCGATCGAGGAGGACGAGGCCAAGATCCTGCTGCACGACGCCGTCCGTCCGCTGGTCGACGGCCGGATCCTGAAGGACTGTGCCGCAGCGTTGGACAGCTACAACGCGGTCGACGTGGTCATCCCGTCGGCCGACACCATCGTCGCGGTCGACGAGGACGAGATCATCACACACATCCCCGAGCGCAGCTTCCTGCGTCGCGGGCAGACGCCGCAGGGTTTCAAGCTGTCGGTGCTGCGCTCGGCATACGAGCTCGCGGCGGAGGACCCCTACTTCTCCGCGACCGACGACTGTGGGGTGGTCATCAAGTACCTGCCCGACGTCAAGACCAAGACGATCCAGGGCTCCGACCGCAACATGAAGGTCACCTACCCGCTCGACATGTACATCGTCGACAAGTTCTTCCAGCTGGGCACGCAGGAAGCACCGCTGCCGGACGGTGACCTGAAGCAGCACTTCCAGGGAAAGACGATCGTCGTCCTGGGGGGCAGCTACGGCATCGGAGCCGAGATCGACCGGCTGGCGCGGGGTCTCGGCGCCGAAGTGGTCGCGCACGGACGCTCGACGACGGGCCTGCACGTGGAGGACCCGGACGAGATCGCGCAGGCGTTCGAGAAGACCGTGCAGGAGCACGGTCAGATCGACGCGGTGGTGCTGACCGCCGGTGTGCTGCACATCGGCAGGCTGGCCGACGTCACTCCTGACGAGGTCGCCAAGGTGATCAACGTCAACTACATGGCGCCGGTCAACGTCGCCCGAGCGGCATACCCCTACCTGAAGAAGTCCGGCGGCCACCTGCTCAACTTCACGTCGTCGTCATACACGCGCGGCCGGGAGAACTACGCGCTCTACTCGTCGACGAAGGCGGCCGTGGTCAACCTGACGCAGGCGCTGTCGGAGGAGTGGGCCGGCGACAACGTCAAGGTCAATGTCATCAACCCCGAGCGCGCAGCGACACCGATGCGGCTCGCCGCGTTCGGCGAGGAGCCGCCAGGGACCTTGTTGTCCGCCGAGCAGGTGGCGGAGGCATCGCTGGCGGTGCTGGCGTCGGAGCTGACCGGTGCCGTCATCGACGTGCGCCGCAAGCTGCCCGCGTCGACCGATCCGGGCGCGGCATCGACGGGATCGTGACCTCCCGGCAACGGGGATTCAACCGGCACGCGGAATTTTATTCAGAGCAAGCACAGGAGGCTTGGACTGTGTTGGCGTTGCAGGGAGCTTGCGACTCGCAACGCCAACACAGAATAAGCCTCGAGGCGAGCGATCGGGGACGCTGATGCTACGGGTGCTCACAGCAGCAGACCGACACCTACGACGATTCGACGTCTGGCCCGCCATTGCGGCACTGCTCGCGTTCGGTGTGCTGACGGTCGCGGCCGCCGACGGCCCGGCGGTGCTCAGCCTGACTCTGGCGGGACTGCTGATCGCCCTCCTCGTCTGGCAGTTGCGGGACAGCCTGGCCGGCCGCTTGCGGTCGGCGCAGTCCGTCGGCACGTGTGTCGCGGCGCGGCTGCTCCTCGCTGCTTCCGTCGTCGTCCTGACGTTGCAGCACGGTTCGTATGACGGGCTCGTCGGCTGGACGGCGATGGTTGCCGCGGTGCTGCTGTCCGTCGGGTTGCTGATCACCCCGCTGGACCAGGCACTGGTGCCGACGGTCGCCGGACTCCCCGGCGTCACCGTGACCACCGGTCCGCGTTTCGGGTATGACGTCCTGGTCCTCGTCTCGCTGGTGGCCCTCGGGATCGGGGTCGTCGCCGGAGCCGTCGCCCCCGGTCTGCTGTGGGTCTTCGAAGTGGCTGTGCTCGGTTGGGCCGTTCTCGGCGTGCTCGCCCTGCTGGATCTGCTGCGCCGGCTTCGGTCCCGCAGCGAAGCGAATCGTCAGTTGCCGGAGGCCCTTTCGGCGCTGCAGCCGTTGTTCGCGCTGCACTGGTCCGGTCCGGAGCAGGCGGCATACCAGGTGTCGATGTGGCTGCCCTATCTCGACCGCATCGGTGCCCCGTATGTCGTGGTGGTCCGCTCCCGGGAGAACTTCGACGACATCCGGGCGCTGACCGACCGGCCCTTGGTGCTGCGCGAGAAGATGAAGGAACTCGACGCGGTCATGGTGCCCTCCCTCAAGGCCGTCTTCTACGTCAACACCGCCCTGCTCAACAACCACCTGATCCACCACACGAGTCGGCTGCACATCCAGCTCAACCACGGGGACAGTGACAAGGTCGCCAGCAGCAACCCGGTGCTGCGGATCTACGACCGCAACTATGTCGCCGGGCAGGCAGCCATCGATCGCTTCGAGCAGAACGGCGTGCCGACGCAGCCGGACTTCTTCCGCGTGGTCGGCCGGCCGCAACTGGATGGTCTGCAGATCGGAGCTGCCGATCCCGCGGATCACCCACCCACCGTGCTCTACGCACCGACGTGGTCCGGCTTCTATCAGGAGTCGGACTACTCATCGTTGCCGTGGGGCGCCGAGCTGGTCGGCAGGCTGGCGGAGAGGGGCTGCCGGGTCATCTTCCGGCCGCACCCCTACACCAACAGGTCGGCACGGACTGCCGCCATGGCGCAGGCCGTTCGCGAGGCACTGGCTGTCGACGCACAACGGACCGGCCGACGGCATCTGTATGGCGAGGAGGTCGAGCGTGACATGAGCATCGTCGACTGCTTCAACGCCTCCGACGCGATGGTCTCCGACGTGTCGAGCGTCGTCAGCGACTACCTGCAGACCGAAAAACCCTTTGCGATGGTCGCGGTCCACCGCGAGCCGACCGCGTTCGTCCAGCGCTTCCCGATGGCCCGGGCGGCCTACGTGCTCCGGGCCGGTGCGGACGGGATGGACGATCTCGACGAGGTGCTGGACGAGTTGCTGGTCAGTGATTCCCGGGCGACCGAGCGACACGCTGTGAAGTCCTACTACCTGGGAGAGGACCATCCCGGTGGCCCGGCGCAGCGTTTCGTCGACTGCGCCAGGGAGGACCTGGGGATCTCGGCGTCGATCACCGAGTGACCTGCCCCGCGATTTTGGTCAGACCCTGAACTTCGACTCGATCAGCTCGGTGATGCGGTCGGCCGACTTGCCGTCGGCGAGCGGCAAGGTGCGGGCGATGCGGTCGGCGAACAACTGTGGCCATTGCCCGCCCTGCGCGGTGTAGGCCTCGTTGGTCAGCTTCGCTGCGTCGTCCAGTTGGGTGCTGATCGGACCGAACCCGTGCACGTCGTAGTCCCAGTAGCCCGGCAGGTAGGAGTGCGAACCGTTGAGGAACGTCTCCTGGTCGAACTGGAAGTAGACGATGCGTGATCCCGCCAACGCCGCGTCGAAGAAGATCGACGAATAGTCGGTCACGGTCACTCGGGCTCGCGCCATGAGCTCGTGGATGTCGGGGGTGGAGTCGATCACCGTCACGTGGTCGGGGTAGGTGACCTCGGGGGTGTTGCCGCGGAAGTTCGGGTGCGGCAGGTAGACGATCTCCGCGTTCTCCTCGTCGGCGAGTTGCTTGAGCGCGGGATGCGTCAACAGGCCCATCCAGTTGCGCCCGTAGTCGGTCTCGAGGAACGGGTCCCGCAACTTGCGCCGGGCCGCGAAGGACGCCTTCGGCAGGAAGAGGCTGTCACGCCACGTCGGGGCGACCAGAACGACCGAGCGCTGGTCGTAGGGGTGCCCCTCGGCCGCCTTCAGGATGGCGTCGTGCCGTGGGAAGCCGGTCATGACAACGCTGTCCGCTGTCAGCCGGTAGGTGCCGCCGTCCTCAACGATCGATGCGTGCTCGTCGACGCTCGCGGTGGTCAGCAGGTCGATGTCCTTGCCGTTGAACCAGTGGGCCAGGTTGTGCTGCAGCACGCCGTGCTGCAGGTAGACGAACCGCCAAGGGCGACGCTTGTGGCGGTAGAAGTCGGCCGGCGTCGGCTCGACGATCTCCACGTCCAGCTGGGACGAGGCGACCACCGCGGCGCACTGCAGCGCGACCTTGTGCTCGACACTGCGATAGGGGATCAGCCGAAAACCCAGACCGCTCAATCGATCCCACTCGGGAGTCCCCTTCTGGATCACGAACCAGGCGTTGATGTCGGGACGCTCGGTGCGCAGGTGTTCGTAGAGGTATTCGCCGTTGTCGTGGCCGGAGGCCACCCGGTCCATGACCAGCCAGGCGTCGCGGTACTTGTCGGCGAACCGTGGTGTCTTGGCGAGGTTGCGGATGAACGCGCGATAACGCTGACGGCGCAGCGCAGCGCCCTTGCTGACCGCGGTCGGCGCGGGGATCGGCGCCTTGGTGTAGCAGACCACCTCAGCCGCGCAGCGGATCGCCATCTGCCGCCACAGCGCGGTCGTCTTGAGCGGGGCCGCCGCACTCAACCGCACGCGCGCCGCGGTGGCCTCGGACGATCCGAGGTAGTAGCCGCCGTACTGCAGCGGCCGGTAACGGCCGTCCAGGCTGATGCGTATGTCGGCGAGCTCGGGTAGGCGGATGATGCGCTCGCGCAGCAGTTCCTGGCCGAAGTAGTCGAGCTTGCGGGTCTTGGCAGTCACCGGCGTGACGGTGCTGCCGTCGCTCTCGATGAGCTCGGTCGGCAGCTCGTCGCGGAAGAGGTAGCAGATCTCGAACGACCCGGCGACGTTCTTGGCGAGGCGGACGGTCCCCACCTCGGGGAGTGGGTTGTCACCGAGGGTGAGCATCAGCGCGCGGACCTCGGGGGAGATCGCCGTAAGCCGGTAGTTGACGATCGTCGAAGCCTTGAGCTGGCGCAGCACGGCCCGCAGCAGCTCGATCGCCTTGGCCCGCTCGGCATCGGTGAGGTGGGTCGCCTTGCGGTCCTTGTTCATCTCCCGCGGGAAGTACCAGCTCAGGTCGTAGAGGATGATGTTCTCCAGCCACCGCGGTATGTCGCCGTGGGACTTGGCGAGTTCCAGCAGCGGCAGGTAGCCACGGACGAACCGTCCGAAGTAGAAGTCCGGGTTGGTCTTGTAGGAGTCGGCCGCCGACGTCGCGTCCGCCCGGCGACGGTAGTAGTAGATCGACTTGCGCAGCGGCACCACGATCGTGGTCGGCGCGGACAGCAGGTAGGTGGAGGCGAAGACCGCGTCCTCGGCGACCCGCAGACCCTCGACGAACGCGATGTCGTGCTCGCGGATGACGTCCAGCCGGAAGAACGCGGAGGCGGCCTGCGTCTGGATGAAGCTGGGCCGCTCGGCGAGGTCCACCGCACCGACGTCGTCCCGGAACTTCAGTCGCAGCGGATGTACGTCGGCGCGCTTGCCGCTGGCTTCCTCGTAGCGCCAAACGTTCGCGCTGAGCAGGACGACGTCGGACGTCGCCGCGTGCACGGCCGCGGCCGCTTCGGCGAAGTAGCCGTCGCTGAGCAGATCGTCCGAGTCGGGAAAGGTTATCCAGGTGCCGGTCGCCGCCGCGATGCCGCGGTTGCGGGCTCGGGAGACGCCGCCGTTCTCCTGGCGGATCACCTGGCCCGCGCGGCCGGACCGGTCGAGCCAGGCCTGGGCCACATCGGCCGAGGCGTCGTCCGACCCGTCGTCGACGAAGATGAATTCGAGTTCGTAGTCGCCACGGCGTTGGGCGTCGAAGCTCTGCAGCAACTCGCCCAGGAACTTCTCCGTGCGGAACATCGGCACCACGACGCTGAACTTCGTGCGTCCTTTGCTCAACTACGTCTCACTTTCTCGGATCGTCTTGTCTTCTCGGACCGTCTCGGCGGGCCCCGATCACTCGGTCCACGGTGACTGGCAGGCCGGGTCAGGCTACCCCGTGTTCACGTCGCCGTTGAAATATCGCGACCGCGTCGTGGCCTGACCGTCAGCTCGGCGAAGTAGGGCCGTTGAGGTACTGATCACACACCGGAAGGCTCCCGATGGACCGTTCGACCGTAGCCGGCCATTATTGTTGACGGCCGTGACGACGACTACCGCCCGACCGGACGCTTCCGAAGCCGGCACCGTGGGAAGCGCGCGGGGTTTCCGGCCGGACATCCAAGGGCTGCGCACCATTGCCGTCCTGCTCGTGGTGATCTACCACGTCTGGCCCAACCGGTTGACCGGCGGATTCGCGGGTGTCGACGTCTTCTTCGTCATCTCCGGATTCCTGATGACCGCGGTCCTGTTGAAGTCACCGCCGCGTTCCGGGCGCGACTTCGCCGGCTTCTGGGCGCGGCGCATCCGCCGGCTGGTGCCGGCCGCGCTGGTCGTCCTGCTGGCGACCGGCGTCGCGACCCGATTGATCGCGCCGTCGACGATGTGGATCGGCACGGCCCGCGAGACGATCGCCAGCATCTTCTACGTCGAGAACTGGGTCCTCGCCGGGAACAGCGTCAACTACCTTGCCGAGGACAGCGCCCCGAGTCCGCTGCAGCACTACTGGTCGTTGTCGGTGGAGGAGCAGTTCTACATCGTCTGGCCGTTCCTCATGGCGTTCGCGACCTGGTGGGCCTACCGGAAGGCGACCTCGTCGTCGGCGACCGCCAGGGCGACGGTCCGGTTGATGACGGTGCTGGGCGCCGTGTTCGTGGCGTCCCTCGTCTATTCGATCCGGTACACCGCGACCAACCCGTCCGGGGCCTACTTCGTGACGCCGACGCGGGTGTGGGAACTCGCCCTCGGCGGCATGGTCGCGATCCTCCCGGTCACGTTCGTCGGCCGGCTGCCGCTGTGGGCCCGGACCGCGCTGAGCTGGCTGGGCATTGCGGCGATCCTGATCACCGGGTTCATGTATGTCGGCAGTATGCCGTTCCCCGGCTACTCCGCCCTGTTGCCGACGGTCGGCACGGCGCTCGTGCTGGGCTGCAGCCCGAAGGACACCACGCTCCTCGGGCAGCTGCTCGGTCTGCGGCCGGTGCAGTTCCTCGGTGACATCTCCTACTCGCTCTATCTGGTGCACTGGCCGGTCATCGCGCTGCTGCCCTATGTCAGCGGGCACCTCGGTCTCCTCGACCGCTGCGCCGCCCTGGTCGGCTCGGTCGTGCTGGCCGCGCTGTTCAAGAAGTACGTCGAGGATGTGTTCCGTCAGAAGCGCACGCCACGGGTGCTGGCCAACACCTACCGGTACGGCGCGGTCGCGATGGCGGCTCTGGCGCTGGCCGCCGGTGGCTGGTGGTGGGCCGGCAACGTGCACATCCAGGCTGAGCAGCGGTCGGCCGAGGCCGCGATCTCCGATGCCGGCCCGTGCTTCGGTGCAGCATCCATGGCGAAGGGCTTCCGTGCGTGCCCGCAGGACCCGGCGGCAACCCCGGTGCCTTCTCCGGACGCCGCGAAGGACGACAAGGAGGTCGCCTATGCGGACGGCTGCTGGGCGTACCGGCCGTTCACCAAGCGCCCGAAGTGCCACTACGGCAACGGGTCGATCAAGGTTGCGCTGGTCGGCAACTCGCACGCCGGTCACTGGCAGCCTGCGCTGAACGAGCTGGCGAAGAAGAACAACTGGTCGATCACGACCTACCTGGTCTCGCAGTGCGCACCGAGCGACACCCGGCAGAAGTTCGACACCAAGGAGATGACGGACAACTGCCAGGCGTACGGCAAATGGGTGCTGGATCAGACGGCGCACGGGCAGTACGACCTGATCATCAGCTCCAACCGGGAGTCCGTGCAGGCGGAGGGCAAGAACGACTGGCCGTCCAGTGAGAAGGCGGCCCGAGCCGGCTTCCACACCTATCTGAAGAAGTGGGCCGCCGACGGAACCCCCATCGTGCTGATCCACGACCTGCCCTACCCCGGCAACACCATGCAGAACGTCCCCGACTGTCTGGCGGAGCACGCCGGTGAGAACGACAAGTGTGCCGGCACACCGTCGTCCTGGAAGTGGTATTACCCCTATACGGCGGCCGCAGCCGGTGTGAAGGGCGTGCACACCATCGACTTGACGAAGTACTTCTGCACCGCGACCACCTGCCCCGCGGTCATCGGCGGTGTCACGGTCTACTTCGACGCCTCGCACATGACCGCGACCTACGCCCGCACGCTCACTCCCTATCTCGAGCAGAAGCTGGACGCCTTGGGTCTCGGGGTGTCCTGAGCCGGAGACGACAAGGTGCCACGGCCCCGGCTGTCCCGCCGGGGCCGTGGCACCTCTGGTTCGTCAGTGCCGGCTGGCGGCGGACTTCGTCGCTGCCTGCACCGCACCCTGGAGACCGTTGTCGAAGGACGGTGCACCGTTGCCGTACAACGCGATGACGTGTCGCAGGATCGGGAACGACTGGCTACCGGTCGACTGCGTGTAGACGGGCTCGACATACAACAGCCGACCGGCCACCGGAATCGCCTCGAGCGAACCCAGCACGACCTTCGACTGGCCGCCGCGCTGCAGGGTCAGTGCCTCGGTGATCGTCGTGTCGGACTCGATGTCGTTCTGCACCTGCGACGGGGACTCGCCGCCACCCTCGGACGGGAACGACAGCACGGTGAACTTCCCGTAGTCGGGACCGGGCTGCGCATCGACGGACACGAACGCCGCGAGGTCGCGTCCGTTGTAGGTGACCATCGGGCTGGACAACGCATACCGCTGGTGGCCGTAGCCGTCCGCGGACAGCGACATGTACTGCGACGGCTGGTTGGGCGTGGCCGCGGGTGTCGACGCGCCGCTGGAGTTGATCGTGTTGGCGGCGGCCACCGTCGGGTCCGTCGGAACGGTCCAGAAGTCGTTGCCGCTGTAGAAGTTCGCCGCGCCGTTGACGTGATACTTCGCCAGCAGGGTGCGCTGCACGTTGAACAGGTCGGTCGGGTAGCGCAGCTGCGGCAGTAGTGCGGATGAGATGCTCGACTGTGGCTTGACCAGTCCGGGGAAGACCGACTCCCAGGCCGTCAGCAGCGGGTCGGGCTGCTGCTTCTGGTTCCACGCGTAGAGCGTGACCTTGCCGGTGTAGGCGTCGACGACGGCCTTGACCGAGTTGTGCATGTAGTTGACCCCGGCGCTCGCCTGCGACACCGACGAGCCGTTCTGCGTCAGGGTGGTGTTCGTCGCGCTGTGCAGGTTGATCCGCTGGGCGTCGGGATACCGGTTGGACGTCGTGTAGCCGTCGACGACCCAGTCGATCTTGCCGTCGACCACGGCGGGGTAGACATCACCGTCGAGGGTCAGCCAGGGAGCGACCTTCGCGACCCGGGCACGCGGACTGCGCACCTCGAGCAGCTGTGATGCTTTGTTCAGTTCGGAGCTGAACAGGATGCTCGGACTCTTCAATTGGGCAGCGAACAGCATCCGGCGCAGCGTGGAGCCGATCGGGATGCCCCCGTCACCCTGGTATGTCGTGTGCGCCGAGTCCGACGATCCCTTGGGTGCCGGGTGATCGAACTCGAGGTTCTGGTGGCTGCCGGCCGGCTGCCCCACGATCGAGTAGGAGTTCGCGGGGAACCCTTGCCCGAAGTAGACCTGCGGCCGGTTGATCGGGATCTCCTGGGATGCCGGCATCCCGCCGTCGAGGAAGTTCGGGCTCTCCGTGTCGGCATTGACCGATGACACCGGTGCGGCCACGACGCCATACCCGTGGGTGTAGACGAGGTGCGAGTTGACCCAGGTGCTGCTGGGTATGCCGGAGAGGCTCAGCTCACGGGCCGCCAGCGCGACGTCCTGTCCTTTCGCGCCGGGCAGATCGTAGTGGCCGACGTCCAGGGTCGACTTGAACTGGTAGTAGGGCTGGAGTTGCTGTTTGACGGTGAACGTCGGCGACATCTTGTTCGGGTCGATGACCGGGATCTGCGCGGTCCTGTTCGCCAGCCTGGTCAGAGTGTTGCTGTCGGCGGTGTTCGAGGGGTTGTACGCCACGGTCTTGACGTTCCCGTCCAGGCCGAACGCCGTCCGGGTCGCCCGCTGGTTCTGGGCGATCTCCGGTAGGTCCACCTGAGCGGCGCTCGGCGCCTCGCGGAGCCGGTAGACCAGCTTGGGCCAGCCGATGCCGACCACCAGCGCGGCGACGACCAGCGCCGCGAGGGAGCCGGCCAGCATCCGGGCGCGGCCGACGGCCAGCCCGTTGACCACCAGCGCCGCGGCGCCGAGGACAGCGATGACCACCATGGTGTCCTTGCTCGGCAGCAGTGCGTGCACCGCGGTGTAACCCGCCCCGGTCACCGGGCCCTGACCGGAGGTGGTGACCGCGTAGCGCGCCAGCCAGTAACCGACCGCCTTCAGCAGGACGTATGCCGCCGCGAGCAACGACAGCGTGACGACGAACGGCCGGGTGACCTTCTGGTGACCGCCGCGCAGTCGCCAGGCGCCATACCAATAGCCGGCCAGGACGGCGATGATCAGGCCGTACTCGACTGCGGTCGACAGGAGCGAGACCACGGCGACGTGGAACGGATAGACCTCGACGAAGAACGAGATGTCCTTGTGGAAGAGCGGATCCGTCCGGTGCCACGAGGACGCGTGGCTCCACAACAGATAGGTCTGCCACTGCGCGGCGGCGCGCTCGCCGATCCGCACACCCGGCACCACAACGGCCAGCCCCAGCAGCAACCACCTCACGCGAGCCTCGTGGCGCCGGAAGCCGGCCCGGAAGACGTCGTCCTCCTCGTCGATCGCCAGCCGCGGCCGTGCCCGGCGCAGTGTCCAGAACGCCACACCGCCGATGGCCGCGGCGAGGATGCCGAAGACGCTGAACAGCAGCACCTTCGACCAGATCTCCTTGGAATAGACCGACCCGGCGTCGACCGAGTCGAACCACAGGTAGCTCGTGCTGATCCGCACCGCGACCTTGCCGAGCTCGATGACGACGGCGATCACCGCGACGGCGATCGCCAGCCGCAGCGCCCATCGGCGCAGGGCGCCGCCGAGCCTCACGCGCCGCTGTTCCTCGGTCGACCGAGCGGGCGCCATACGCAGCAGGCTCATCGGCGCGCACCGCCGCGGGATCGGGTGGCGGTATGCCGTGTTCGTCGCATGGAGGCCTCCTACGGGTGCCCTGGAGACGCAGGACGACCCATGCCAGCAAGGAGGGCCCGACCGTGCGTCAGGCCCTCGGATCGCGCACACGATAGAAGCCGAAGTCGAGTGCGCCATTCAGGAAGCCCGAAGGTGGCTCTCAGGAACCTCAGGTCGGGGTGTGGGGCAGGTCGACGGCGGCTCGTGCCGCCCGATGACGGCGCTTCGAGAGCGGACTCGAGCGCCGGATTCTGATCGGCGGGTTGCGAGTGTGACGGTGCGGAGCGGTGTCGCAGATGCCGTATCGTTTCACGTCGTGACACAGGCGCAGACATCGAAAACCTCACCGGGGAACGGCCAGCCGTCCCCGAAGGAGGTGCGAGAGCTGGTCGATCGTTTCGGCCTCAAACGGGCCGGAGCCCGCGCGCCTTTGACGGAATACACGCGTGAGTTGTGGACCAGGCGGCACTTCGTCCTGGAGTTCTCCAAGGCGACCAACGCGTCCGGTTATGCCCGCAGTTTCCTGGGGCAGGCGTGGCAGGTCCTGACGCCGCTGTTGAACGCCGCCGTCTACTACCTGATCTTCGGCCTGTTGATCGGCACTCGCAAGGGGGTGCCCAACTACCTCGCCTTCCTGGTCATCGGCGTGTTCGTCTTCCAGTTCATCCAGGGCTCGGTGACCAGCGGCGCCCGGTCGTTGCAGTCGCACCAGTCGCTGGCGCGCACCCTGCGGTTCCCACGCGCGGTGTTCCCGGTCTCCTCGACCTCGATCGCCCTGCAGCACCTGTTGGCGTCACTCGTCGTATTGGTGCCGATCGTCCTGTTCACCGGTGAGCCGGTGCGATTGCAATGGCTCGAGGTCCTCCCGGCGCTCGCGATGCAGATCATGTTCTGCGCCGGGCTGGCATTCATCTTCGCGCGGATCGGCACCAAGATCCCCGATGTGTCGCAGATGCTGCCGTTCGCATTGCGGGTGTGGTTCTACGCCTCCGGCATCATGTTCAGCATCCCCGAGCTCACCAAGGACAAGCCGCACGTCCGAGAGTTCATGGAGGCCAACCCGGCGACGATCTACGTCGATCTCTACCGCAGCGCGTTCCTCGAGTCGGGGCAGAGCGCGTCGCTGAGTCAGTGGCTGCAGGCCCTGGCATGGGGTGTCGGTGTCCTGGTGGTTGGATATGTGTTCTTCTGGAAGGCAGAGGAGTCCTACGGCCGTGACTGATCCCAGCGCAGAACCGGTACCCACCGTCATCGCCGATGACGTCCACCTGACCTACAAGATCGCCGGCAGGTACGCCAACCGTGGCGGCGCACTCGCGCTCGCTCGCACGGTCACCCGCTCGTCGAGCCCGGGTTTGCGGGAGGTGCGCGCCGTCCGCGGCGTCAGCTTCGCCGCCTGGGAGGGCGACGCCATCGGCCTGATCGGCCCCAACGGTTCCGGCAAGTCCACGCTGCTGCGCGGCATCGCCGGCCTGCTCACCCCCGCTTCCGGCGCGATCTACACCAGGGGCGAGCCCGCCCTGCTCGGCGTCAACGCCGCGCTCATCTCGACCATGAGCGGCGAACGCAACATCACCCTCGGCGGACTGGCCATGGGTATGACGCCCGAGGAAGTCGCGTCGAAATACGACGACATCTGCGAATTCGCCGGCATCGGCGAGTTCGTCTCGTTGCCGATGAACGCCTACTCCAGCGGTATGGGCGCACGCCTGCGCTTCGCCATCGCGTCGAGCAAGTCGCACGACATCCTGCTGATCGACGAGGCGCTCGCCACCGGTGACGCGGAGTTCCGTCGGCGCAGCGAGAAGCGGATCCAGGAACTGCGCAAGGAGGCCGGCACGGTCTTCCTGGTCAGCCACAGCCTCGGCGTCGTGCGCAAGACCTGCAACCGCGCGATCTGGCTCGAGAAGGGCGAGATCGTGATGGACGGCCCCACCGACGAGGTGCTGAACGCCTACGAGGAGCGGCACGACCCCGAGAAGGCCGCCCGGCATCGCGCCGACCAGCGGCGTGAGGCCGAGGAGAAGGCCAAGAACAAGGCTGCCAACGTCCGGGCCGTCGGCTAGCGCCACCCGCGCGAGCGACCCCGACTGCGAACGTCTAGCGGGAGCGGCGCCTGCGCCACACGGTGCGGCCTCGCCGTGCGGCTCGACGAGCACGATCCGAGACCGCCCGTGCGGCGCGCGGCGCCGGGCGTACGGAAGCCTCGGTGGCTGCGGCCGGTGCGGGGGCCGGAATCTCGCCGTCGGCGGCGGTGAGGTGCCAGTACGGCGACTGTTTCACCGTCGACGCGTCCGGCTTGTAGAAGGGCGGGGTCAGGCCCAGGTGCGGGCGTTCCCAGGCGATGTCCTTCCGGACGACCTTCGCCGGCGAACCCACCGCGACGGCGTTGTTCGGAACGTCCCGGGTGACGATGCTGCCGAGGCCGATGACCGAGCCCTGGCCGATCTTCACGCCGGCCAGCACGACCGCGCCGGCGCCTATCCAGCAGTGGTCGCCGATCCGCACCGAACGCGCGGTGTTGACCCGTTTCCCGGTGTGCACGTCGAAGATCGGATGCCCGTCGTCGGCGCGGACCTCGTTGCGGCTGGCGAACATCACATCGTCGCCGATCGTGACCGAGACGCCTTCGACCGCGGAGATCACCACACCGGAGGTCGATGACACCTCGTTTCCGATGATCACTTCGGCGTCCTGCCCCACCCGCACACCGCCGGAGAAGCCGCGCTTGTGGTGGTTGGAGCCGAGCACGAACGTGCCGTTGCTGCCGTTGAAGTCGATGCGCAGGTTGGACGCCCGAGCATCGGCGTGGACACGCGCGACGTTGTTGCTGCCGCGAAATCTGAACTTGATGTTGTTGGAGGGTGCGCCGGTGAACTCGATGCGGTTGCCGCTCTCATCGGTGTATGGCGCCAGGGTGACTTCGTCGGACATCTACCAAACCTGTTGCGAGGGGTTGCCAGGGAAATCTCAGGGTGTAAACGTAGCAGTGCAGTCAGGCACCGACGGGCAGCCGCGGTCCGACTTCGGCAGGGCAGATCAGGCGGGATGCCGCAGGCCGGCGCAGCGCTCGAAGAAGGTCGTGCTGGCCGGCTGCCACAACAGCCAGACGGCGGCAGCGCCGACGAGCAGGGTGGGCACCTCGGCGATCGCCGTGGCGGCGGTGCCGCGGGTCGCCATACCGATGGTGAGCAGGAGGTTCAGGACCACCAGCACCGTCGAGACGATCCGGGCCCATCCCAGGCCGCGGCTGTTCGCGACCGCCATTACCAGCCAGACCACGGTCGCTGCGATCGACATGGCGAGGAACGCGGTGTAGGTCAGATCGGCCGCGTGCTGCAGGTCGTCGGCGGACAGTCGGTCCCCGGGCGAGCGGCCGTCGTTGGTGCGCTCCAGCGCGCGGGCGATGGATCCGCGTGACAGCGCGTTGACCAGCACCCCGATGAGCGCGAGAACGACCCCGGCATACATCAGCCGGATGGCGTTGACGACCGGCTTCGGGCGCAACGCGGACAGCCGAGGCCTGGTGGGGGCGGACATGGTCCCAGCTTGTCAGCCGGGGGCCGCTCGCGTGACACGTATCGGTCGATACGGCACCGCGCCGCGGGTCGCCTGATCACCGGCGGGCTACAGTCAGCGCGTGCGCATCGACCTGCATACCCATTCCACCCAGAGCGACGGCACCGAGAGCCCCGCCGACGTCATGCGATCGGCAGCGAAGGCCGGGCTCGACGTGATTGCGCTGACCGATCACGACACCACGCGCGGCTGGGGGCAGGCGGCGCGCGCGATCGCCGAGACCGGCGTCACCCTGGTGCCCGGCATCGAGATCTCCTGTGCGTATGACGGCATCAGCATCCACCTGCTCGGCTACTTCATAGACCCGCTGGACGCGCCGCTGCTGGGGGAGCTGGAGCGAGCTCGCTCCTCCCGCCGGACCCGGGCGCAGCGGATGGTCGAGCGGCTCGCGCCGGACACCGGATTGCGGTGGGCCCAGGTGCAGGAGCAGTTCGGGGCGGACACCACCATCGGGCGCCCGCACATCGCGGACGCGTTGGTCGCCGCGGGCGTCGTCGCGTCCCGGGACGAGGCCTTCGCGTCATACCTCGCCTCGGGCTCGAAGTATCACGTGTCGCACTACGCGCCCGACCCTGCGTTCGCGACCCGGCTGGTGCGCGCGGCCGGGGGAGTGCCGGTGATGGCGCACCCCTTCGCAGCCGCGCGTGGGCGCACGGTCGACGTCGACGTGATCGAGGGTATGGCGGACGCCGGTCTCGCCGGCCTGGAGGTCCATCACCGGGACCACACCGCGGAGGCGATCGGGCAGGGCCTGAAGCTGGCCGAGCGGCTCGGCCTGCTGGTCACCGGGTCGAGCGACTACCACGGCACCGGCAAGGAGAACCAGCTCGGCGAGAACACCACGTCGCCGGAGGTGCTGGAGGCGCTCGCCGCGCAGGCGACGTCCGGCAGCGGCCCGCTGCGCCCATAGGGGACATAAAAGATCGCCGGCACATCCCCGAATGTGCCGGCGATCTCTCCCCTGGACCGCCGTTCGCGTCCCCCTCGCGCGAACGATCTTGTTCCATGATGGCGAAACGACGCGATGACAGCTATGCGACTCGGGCTGAACTTTCACGGGGCGGGTACTAGGCCCTAGGCCTAGAGCCGCTGCCGTCAGGGTGACTCGGGCAGCTTCGACCGGTGCCGCGAGGTGCTCTGCAGCATGGTCGGACCCAGCACCAGCTCGATCCCGGCGCGCTGGGCGACCCCGAGCTTGCGCAGCACGTTGCCGACGTGCGTCTTGACGGTCTTCTCGGAGATGTGCAACTGCTCCGCGAGGTCAGCGTTGCTGACACCTTCGCGCGCGATCAGCTCGGCGATCTCGCGCTCGCGGGCGGTGAGTTCAGCGGCCGGATCCGGCCCGTCGTCCTCGCCCTGCGCGGCGTCCGCGAACGCGCCGAACAGGTCTCCGATCTCGATCTGCGTCGTTTCCGACAGGTGCTGCAACTGCTGGGCGGCCTCGGCGACGGCGCCACCGGCGGGGGCGGCGAGCTGTGCGAGGTCCCGGATGCCGCGATGCAGGCGGTTGACGCGGGAGCTGACGGCGTCGATCAGGTCGGTCTCGTTCTGGACGCCGGTGGTGTCCAGCTCCGGGTAGATCGTGTAGAGATCGAGTTCGTCCTGAGCGGCGGTGTCCCGGGCGAAGGAGTGCATCAACGCCCGGCCGAGCCACTCCAGAGCACGGATCGCCTCGTCGTCATACGAATGTGGTTGCAGGCTCTGCGCGCTCATCAGCCCGGTGACGTCGCCGGTCTCGGCATCGATCAGCGGCACGACGACGGCGTCCAGCGACACCTCGTTGGTGTCGCCGAACGGCATCGCATTGGTCAGCAGCCGGCCGCCGTCGTCCCGGTAGACGTAGGGACGCTTGCTGGTGCGCACCCAGTGCGAGACGCCGTGCCTGCCGTAGCGTCCGATGCTCGGGCGCAGGAACTGATCGTGGTCGTAGATGTAGGGGATGAACACCGTGTCGGTGTCCCGGAAGAACCCGATGTAGAAGCTGTCGACCCGCGCCAGCGCGGAGATGGTCGTCCGGCATACGGCGTAGCGCGCCGCATGGGCGTCACGCTCCGACGCACGCAACCACCGGTCGGCGGCGCGCAGCCGGTCGACGTATGGCGGACTGAACCGCGCCGTGCCCACCGGTCCGGCTCAGCCCTGCTCGGCGGAAGCCCGACCCGCGGGTCCACCGCGATGCGTGCGGCGACGACGACGCTGCGAACCGCCCTGGCGGCTCTCACTGCTCGGCTTGTGACCGGACGGCTTGTGTCCCCGGTCGCCGCCGTGGCCGCTGCGACCGCCGTCACGGCCGCCGTGGCGGGTGCCGGTCTCGCCGAGGTCCTCGACCCGCTCGGCGCGCAGGCCGGCGCGGGTGCGCTGGGAACGCGGCAACTCGCCGGTCGCCGACGTCGGGATGTCCAGGTCGGAGAAAAGGTGGTCGGAGGAGGAGTAGGTCTCCGGAGGCTCGGGGATGCCCAGGTCGAGTGCCTTGTTGATCAGGCCCCAACGGCCCAGGTCGTCCCAGTCGACGAAGGTGACGGCCGTGCCGGTGTTACCCGCGCGGCCGGTGCGGCCGATGCGGTGGACGTAGGTCTTCTCGTCCTCGGGGCACTGGTAGTTGACCACGTGGGTGACGTTCTCGACGTCGATGCCGCGGGCGGCGACATCGGTGGCGACCAGCGTGTCGACCTTGCCGGTGCGGAACGCGCGCAGCGCCTGCTCACGGGCGCCCTGGCCCAGGTCGCCGTGCAGCGCAGCGGCGGCGAAGCCACGGGTGGTCAGCTCGTCGCTGACCTTGGCGGCGGTGCGCTTGGTGCGGGTGAAGACGACAGTCAGGCCGCGGGCCTCGGACTGCAGGATCCGGGCCAGCATCTCGACCTTGTCCATGGCGTGTGCGCGGTAGACGAACTGCTCGGTCGCCGCGACCGTCTGGCGGTCGTCGCCGTCCTCGCTCATCGCGCGGATGTGCGTCGGCTGCGTCATGTAGCGACGTGCCAGCGACACGACGGCGCCGGGCATGGTCGCCGAGAACAGCATCGTCTGGCGCGACGCGGGGGTCATCGCCAAGAGCTTCTCGACGTCGGGCAGGAAGCCCAGGTCGAGCATCTCGTCGGCTTCGTCGAGCACGACGCTGCGGACGTGGCTCAGGTCGAGGTGACCCTGGCCGGCGAGGTCGATCAGGCGGCCCGGGGTGCCGACGACGACCTCGACGCCCTTCTTCAGCTGGTCGATCTGCGGCTCGAAGGCGCGGCCACCGTAAATGGTGGCCACGCGGATCCCGCGGCGCTTGGCAGCCGTCTGCAGGTCACCGGCGACCTGCACGGCCAGCTCACGGGTCGGGGCGACGGCCAGCGCCTGCGGCTTGCCGGGGGCGTCCAGCGCGTCGAAGCCGGCGTCGTTCGGGCCGACGGTCTGCTGCAGCATCGGGACGGCGAAGCCGAGCGTCTTGCCGGTGCCCGTCTTGGCCTGGCCGATGATGTCGTGCCCGGACATGGCCACGGGCAGGGTCATCGCCTGGATCGGGAACGGCGAGATGATGCCCGCCTCGGCGAGAGCGGCGACGATGTCGGGGTGCACATCGAAGTCGGCGAACGTCTGAATGGGTGCCACCTCGACGGGAGTGGTCTCGTCGGGCTCGGTGGTGATGGTGGTTTCGTCGGTCATGACGCGCGGTGAAGTCTTCCTGTGATCGGCGTGCGTCGCCTCCAGCGCCGACGAGGTATCTCGCCGGCGCGAGCATCGCATCGCGCTGCGTAGCGGAGCCGATCGGAATTTTTCGGATGCGGGGCGACCCCGCGAACATGTCTTCGTGACCGACCGGGCACCTGGGTGAACCGGTTGTGCTTGGTGTTTATTCAAGACAAGCGCAGGAGGCTTGAAATGCGTTGGCGTTGCTGCCGCAACGGCCCATGCAGACCAAACCTCTTGGCACGACGGGCGTGCTGCGCACGACCCGTCAGTGCAAATTGTACCTTGTCGGAGCGCCATACCCCGCCAGCTAGCATGCGGTCATGAGCGAGCGACACGAAGTCACCAGGCCCCAGCGGACCGAGGCGGACCTGGCAGACCCGGCATACCGGCAGGGTCTGGTGGCGCTCCTCGGAGTCCTCGCGTATGGCGAGCTCGTCGGCTTCCTCACCATCGCACAGGAGGCGGGGTTCGCCCCGTCATCGCGTGACAAGGTCACGCTGGCGAGGGTCGCGAGCCAGGAGTTCGGCCACTACGAGCGTCTCGCTGCGCGCATCGAGGAGCTCGGCGGCGACTCGCACCAGGCGATGGCGCCCTTCACCCGCGCCGTCGACGACTGGCACCGCCGCGCGACCCCGACCGACTGGTCCGAGGCGTTGATGAAGGTCTACGCCGGCCACTCGATCGCCAACGACTTCTACCGGGAGATGTCCGACCTGGTCGACCCCGACACCCGCCGGCTGATGCGTGACGCGCTCGAGGACAGCGGTCGGGTCGAGTTCGCCGCAGGGGAGCTGCGCCGGATGATCGCCGCCGACGACAAGGTCGCCGGCCGGCTCGCGCTGTGGGGGCGCCGGCTGATCGGAGAGGCGCTCTCGCAGGCGCAACGCGTCGCCGCGGACAACGACGACCTGATCGCACTGCTGGTCGACGACGGCTCTGGCTACGGCCTCGACCTCGGTGGCTGGATGCACATGTTCACCCGGCTCACCGACGCGCACACCGCACGGATGGAAGCACTCGGCCTGTCTGCTTGAGCACCCCACGAAGTTTCTCCCCCGCTGCGCTCCTCCGAATACTTCGCGGGGTGCTCAAGCGGCGACCCCGCTCGAGCACCTTCGCCGAGTACCGCCAACACGTGAGAACGCCCCGCAACTGGTGTGGTTGCGGGGCGTTCTCACGTGCGAAGGGTCAGCGGGCGAGCTGCTCCTTACCGCTGACCTTGCCGTAGAGCACGATGGCGCCGCAGGCGACGATGACGGACACGATCCAGGAGATCCACGGGTGATCGCCGAGGACAGCACCGAGGACGAGGCCGACGATGAGCGACGAGACCACACCGATGGCGATGGTCATGAGGATCGAGAGGTCCTGCTTGCCGGGAAGAATCAGTCGGGCGACAGCACCGATGATGAGACCCGCGATGATGGAACCGATGATTGCGCCGATCATTGCCTTCTCCTTGTGATTTCGGGGTTCCGTCGGAAGACGGACCCAGGAGGCTGACTGTGCTACACCCTGGGAGAACCCGCAACGGTTGATGTGGGCGTGCCGTGTATCTGTTCGGTAAAGCTCGTAATGCAGTTGTCGCCGGTCGGCGGCGACTGCGACGCTGGTACCCCTGTGGCGAAGCCGGCGAACCGGCCACGCACGGAGACCACCGCTCAGGGTCGACCCGGGGGTTATCAGGGTTGAACCGCATAGCGGCGCGTTCGTTCGCGGGGGATAGTCGATGCCGACACTGCAGCACATTCAGGAACAATCTCGGGAGGAACCACATGTCCAACCCAGCAGCCGCCCCAGAGGTGGCCCGGGAGGCGCAGCAGCCGCCGGCCGCGGCGGCATACAAGCTGGCCAAGGTCTACGGCAAGGGCGAGACGGTCGTGCACGCCCTGCGGGGCGTCTCCGTCGAGTTCGCCGAGGGGGAGTTCACGGCCATCATGGGCCCGTCCGGGTCGGGCAAGTCGACGCTGATGCACTGCCTCGCAGGACTCGACACCGCGTCGTTCGGCACCGCGCAGATCGGGTCGACCGAGCTCACCGGACTCAACGACAAGCAGATGACGAAACTGCGGCGTGACCTGATCGGCTTCGTCTTCCAGTCGTTCAACCTGGTCCCGACGCTCACCGCCCGGGAGAACATCACGCTCCCGCTGGACATCGCCGGCAAGAAGGTCGACAAGGAGTGGATGGACGCCGTCGTCGATCGGCTCGGTCTGGCCGACCGGCTGGGTCACCGACCCAGTGAGCTCTCCGGTGGGCAGGTGCAGCGTGTGGCCTGTGCCCGTGCCCTCGTCGGCCGGCCGCAGATCATCTTCGGCGACGAGCCGACCGGCAACCTCGACTCCCGGTCGTCGGCGGAGGTGCTGTCGATCCTGCGCGCGACCGTGGACGACTTCAAACAGACCGTGGTGATCGTGACCCACGACCCGCGCGCGGCGTCATACGCCGACCGGGTGATCTTCCTGGCCGACGGCCAGATCGTGAACGACCAGCGAGGTCTGTCCACGGACGACATCTACGAATACATGAAGCACCTGGACGAGCACCCGCCCGCCCCGGTCCCGGTGCCGGACGAGCAGGACTGAGCGCGATGGCATCCACGATGCGCAAGGTCTCCTTGCGAAATCTCGCGGCGCACAAGTTGCGCCTGATATTGACGGTCCTGTCCGTCGTGCTCGGCACGTCATTCATCGCCGGTGCGCTCATCTTCACCTCGACGATGAGCAACTCCTTCAACGGCATCTTCGACAAGGTCGCCATCGGCGTCGACACCCAGATCAGCCCGAAGACCACCGACACCAACGCGTATGGCGGGGTGGAGAGCCTCGGGGTGCCGGACTCCGTCATACAGCAGATCCAGCGCGACAAGGACAAGCTCGGCGTCGCACAGATCGTCCCGGGCTACCAGTCGATGATGACGATCGCCGACTCGAAGGGAAAGGCGATCCAGACCGGCGGCGCGCCGACCATGGGCGCCAGCTGGGTTCCCAAGACCCAGGCGCTCGACCCCGACGGCGCGACGATCCTGCCCGGTGGTCGCGCGCCCAACGGACCGCACGAGGCGGTGCTCAACGAGAGCGCGGCCAAGCGGGCCGACCTCAAGGTCGGGTCCCGCACCAAGGTCGTCGTGTCGGCCGGCAACGCCAAGCCCTTCGAGGTCAAGATCGTCGGGCTGGTCGACATGGCGGGCGACACGTCCGGCTACACCGAGATGGACTTCGACGCCGCCACCGCGAAGACGCTCTTCACCGACGGTTCGCACGCGTCGATGGTCCAGCTCGGTGCGGTCAAGGGAGTGTCCGCCGATACGTTGAAGCAGCGCATCAACAAGGAGTTCCCCGGCTACAAGGTCCAGACCGGCGACGAGGTGCGGCAGGAGAACAAGGACGCGATCAATTCGTTCCTGCAGATCTTCAACTACATCCTGTTGGCCTTCGCGGCGATCGGTCTGATCGTCGGCACGTTCATCATCTACAACACCTTCTCGATGATCGTCGCCCAGCGGGTGCGTGAGCTCGCGCTGCTGCGTGCCATCGGCGCCGGGCGTGGCCAGGTGCTGCGTTCGGTGATGCTCGAGGCGGTCGTCGTCGGACTCTTCGGCTCGATCGTCGGCCTGGGAGTCGGCACCGGTCTGGCCGCCGGACTTCAGGCCCTGTTGTCCAGCACCGGCACCGGGCTGCCCAGTGGCTCGCTCGTGGTCGGTCCCGCCGCTATCATCGCCTGCCTCGTGGTGGGCGTGGTCGTCACGACGGTCAGTGCGATCGCACCGGCCCGCCGCGCGTCGCGGGTCGCGCCGGTCGAAGCGATGCGGGAGAGCCAGACCGACGGCGCCGCGTCGCTGAAGGTGCGCACCATCATCGCGATCGTCCTCGCCGTGCTCAGTGCTGTCGCGCTCGCGATCGGTGCCAGCGGCAAGGGTGGCAACGCGGCCCTCATGGTCGGCATCGGTGCCTTGGGCACGATCATCGCGGTCGTCTGCGGAGCGCCCGCTCTGGCGCGACCGGTCGTGGGTGCGCTCGGATTGGTGCTGGCCAAGCCGTTCGGCAAGCTCGGACAACTGGCACGCACCAACGCCATACGCAATCCACGTCGTACGGCGGCAACCGCGTTCGCGCTCACGCTCGGCCTGATGCTGGTGGCGATCATCGGCACGTTGGGTGCGTCCTTCAAGTCGACGATCGACCGCGCCGTCAACGACGAGGTCAAGGCTCCGATCATGGCGATCGGCACCGGTGGGACGGGTGCGCTGCCGCCGGCGGTCAGCAAGGAGATCAAGAAGGTCGACGGTGTCGACAGCGTGATCTCGATCCACGGGGTCGAGGGGACGCTGAACGGCAAGGAGGTCGGCGGCAATTCGCCGAGCGGCGACCTGACCAAGGCGGCGAACATCAAGCTGGTCAAGGGCAGCTCGAAGCTGACCCCGAACGGCCTGCTGACCTCCGACAAGGCGGCCAAGAAGTACCACTGGTCGGTCGGGGAGAAAGTGACCTTCACCAGTCACTTCGGGAAGAAGGCCACCGTCCAGGTCGTCGGCATCTACAAGAGCTCGGCGCTGCTGGATCCGTGGCAGATGGGCAATGCGGCCTACGAGAAGCTGACACCGCCGAGTATGCGGGCCGACTACGTCGACCTCATCATGCTCGACGACGGCGCGGACAGCGCGGCCGTGCAGCAGAAGATCGAGGACGCGACGGGTAGCTACCTGACCGTGAAGGTGCAGACCAAGGAGGAGTTCGCCAACTCCTCGGCGCAGCAGATCAACCAGATGCTGGTGGTGCTCTACGGCATGCTCGGCCTGGCCCTGATCATCGCCGTGCTCGGCATCATCAACACGCTGGCGTTGTCGGTCGTCGAGCGCAAGCGGGAGATCGGGATGCTGCGTGCCGTCGGGATGCTGCGCAAGCAGGTACGTCGCACGATCTACCTGGAGTCGGTGCTGATCTCCATCTTCGGAGCGCTGCTCGGCATGGTGCTCGGGGTGATCATCGGATGGTGCCTGGTGCGGACCTTCCGGGAATGGATGGCCGGCATCACTCCGGTCGTCCCGTGGGGCACGGTGTTGTTCACGCTGGTCGCCGCGGCGGTCTGCGGTGTGCTCGCCGCGCTGTGGCCCGGCATACGGGCCGCCCGCACCAAACCGTTGGAGGCCATCGCGGACGTGTGATCCGTGGGTTGCAGCGAACGGGCCGGGTCATCCGAAGTGGATGATCCGGCCCGTTCGCTGTGCGAGCTCGACCAAGGATTCAGCCGCCGAAGCCGACCCGGCCGCGCTGCTCGCTGCCGATGTCGACATACCCCAGCTCACTGCCGGGTATGACGACGTGGTGGCCGCGCTCGTCGGCGAGCACCAGGGGAGTGCCCTTCTCGAGAGCGGTTTCCACCAGCTTGCGCACCTCTTCCGGCGACTGCTCGGACTCCAGGACGACCTCGCGTGCGACGTGCTGCACACCGATCCGGATCTCCACGTTCAAGCTCCTTTGAGTTGGGCTGCTTCACGAACTGGCGCTCACTCTACGTCCGGCCGGTCGGCACCGTGGAAGGTGCCGCAGCGACTGGCACAGTTACCGCCCAGTGGCGCACCCGCAGGTGTGCCCCTCGGTGGGAAGTGTGCCACTCGGTGAGTGGACGGTATGCCGTCAGTGCGCGTCAGGCGTCGGGCTGTTCCGGGTGCAACGGGAAGCCGGCCAGGCCGCGCCATACGAGACTGGAGACCAGACCCTCGGCAACCTCGCGCGGGACGGTGCGGCCCTGCATCCACGAACGCGCGACGGTCTGCGACATGCCAACGGTTGCGACACCGAGCAGCAGCGCGCTCTCCGGCGGCAGGTCGGTGTCCTCCTGGATGACCTTGGCGACGGCGGCGGCGCACTCGGCGCTCATCTTGTCGACCCGCCCGGCAACCTCGGGCTCACCGAGCAGATCCGACTCGAAGACCAGCCGGAACGCTGCGTCCTCGCGCTCGACGAACGAGAAGAAGGTGCGCACCGCGGCAGCGACACGCTCCTGGTTGTCCTGTGTCGAGGCCATGGCCGCGCGGACCAGCTCCGGCAACTCCGAGGTGTGCTGCTCGATCAGCGCGAGGTAGAGGTCGAGCTTGCCCGGGAAGTGCTGGTAGAGAACGGGTTTGCTGACGTGGGCGCGCTCGGCGATCTCGTCCATGGCCGCCGCGTGGTAACCCGACTCCGCGAACACCGACTGCGCAGCCTCCAGCAACTGGGCACGGCGGGCCGAGCGTGGCAGTCGTCCTCCGCGGGCTCCCGCGTCCGCAACACTCACTCCAGGTTCCTTTCTGATCAACGCCCGACAAGGCGCATCCGCTCGGCATACTAGAGCGAGACTAGGCTTCGGCATTGTGACTTGCCCACAAAGGTTACGCGGCGGTACGCCCAGCGACAGCAACCAGGCCGAGCGATATTCGCGGCACACGCTGCTGCCCGAGGTCGGGGTGGCCGGCCAACGCAAACTCGCGGATGCCCGCGTGCTCATTGTCGGCGCGGGAGGTCTGGCAGCTCCGGTGCTGTCCTATCTGGCCGGCGCCGGAGTCGGTCGGCTGACTGTCATCGACGACGACGTCGTCGAGCTGAGCAACCTGCACCGCCAGGTGATCCACCGGACCGCCGACATCGGTGTCGCCAAGGTCGACTCAGCGGTGCGCGCGGCCACCGATCTCAACCCCGACATCGAGGTCGTCGGCATCGAAGCGCGGCTGACCGCGGACAACGCGCTGACCGTCTTCGCCGACCACGATCTGGTCGTGGACGCCACCGATAATTTCGCCACGCGCTACCTGATCAACGACGCCTGTGTGCTGCTCGGACTGCCGCTCGTGTGGTCCTCCATCAATCGCTTCGACGGCCAGGTCACTGTGTGGGCGTATGGCGAATCCCCTTGCTACCGCTGCATTTTCCCGACCGCTCCACCGCCGGGAACGGTGCCGTCCTGCGCGGAGGCGGGTGTCGTGGGGTCGCTGCCCGGCGTCATGGGGTCGATCCAGGCGACCGAGGCGGTCAAGCTCGTGCTCGGCATCGGCGAGTCGCTCGCCGGGCGCATGTTGGTGCACGACGCGCTCGCCGGGACGTGGGACAGCGTTCCCGTCGTTCGTGATCCCCAGTGCGCGGTCTGCGGCGAGCACCCGAGCATCACCGTGCTGCAGGACGAAACGGGTTCGTGCGAGGTGGCCGGGGAAGCCGTCCCGACGATCAGCGCGCGCGAGCTGGCGGAGCTGATGGAGTCGGGCCGGGCTCCGGTGTTGGTCGACGTGCGCACCCCCGGCGAACGCGACATCGTGTCGCTGCCCGGCGGCGGCATACAGGTGGAGGTCGGGGAGTTGCGCGACGGCAGCGGGCTGGACGCGCTGGCCGGGATCGACGGATCCGCTGTCTTTTATTGCAAGAGCGGTGCCCGCTCAGCCGACGCCGTGCGGCTGGTCGCGGCCACGACGGGCGTGCGGGCCCGGTCGCTCGACGGCGGCGTGCTCGCGTGGATCGACGACGTCGACCCGTCCCTGCCTCGCTACTGACAGGGCGCGATGACCGTCCACGAGTTGCCCGACCTCGCCGACGCGGTGCTCGAGGTCGTCGACCAGGTGCCGCCCGGCCGGGTGGTGACGTATGGCGACATCGGCAAGGTCGTCGGTGCCGGACCGCGACAGGTCGGCGCGGTGATGTCGGAGTACGGCGCGATGGTCACCTGGTGGCGAGTGTTGCGGGCTGATGGCCGGCCGCCGCAGGGGCACGAGGACGAGGCGCTCGCGCACTACCGCGAGGAGGGCACCCCGCTGAAGGGGACGTTCCTGGACCGGGTGGACCTGCGCCGCGCGCGCTTCGACCTGGTCGACGCCGGACTCTGATCAAGCGGGGTACCCGTGCATCGAGCGGCATGGCAGGACAGGGCGATCAGCCATGCCGGTCAATACGTCGGTATGCCGGTCGATGAAGGCGTATGTCGGTCGCGCGTGATGGGATGAGCCACGTGCTGGAGCTACGACGACCGCCGGACCTGACGGCCAGTCCGCCGGTCCTGGACGACGTGCAGCAGGCGGTGCGCGACAGCACCCAGCGGGCGTCCGTCGTGATCGGCGCACCCGGCACCGGCAAGACGACGCTCGCGGTCGAATGTGTCGTGGCGGCGGTGGAGCGCGGCATCCGCCCGGACGCCTGCCTGCTGCTGGCCCCGACCCGGCTCGCGGCAGCGGAGCTGCGCGACCGGGTCACCGCCCGGTTGCAGCGGACCTCCACCGAGCCGCTGGCCCGCACCCACCAGGCGCTCGGTTTCGGCATCCTCCGGCAGGCTGCGGCGCTGGAAGGTGAGCCGGCGCCACGGTTGCTCAGCGGGCCGGAGCAGGACGTGGTGCTGCGTGAGTTGCTGGCCGGTCACGAGGCCGGTGACGGCATACCGCCGGGGTGGCCGGAGTTCGTGCACAACGCGTTGCCGACCAGGGGCTTTCGCAACGAGCTGCGCGACCTGCTGATGCGCGCGGTGGAGTGGGGGCTGACCGCTGCGGAGCTCGCCGAGCTCGGGCGCCGGCACGAGCACCCCGAGTGGGAAGCCGCAGCGCGGGTGCTCGACGAATACGACCAGGTGACAGCGCTTTCGCGGCCCGGCGCGTTCGACCCCGCGTGGATCCTCAGCGCCGCCGCCGATCTCCTGGAGACTGATCCCGACGCGCGTGATCGGGTGCAGCGGGCGATCCGGGTCGTCGTGGTCGACGACGCGCAGGAGCTCACCCGGGCGGCCGCGCGCCTGCTGCGGTTGGTCGTCGCACCCGACACGCGAGTGGTGCTGATCGGGGACCCCGACGCCGCCGTACAGAGCTTCCGGGGCGCAGACCCGCTGATGTTCGGTGCACTCGGTGACCACTTCGGTGCACCTGACCGCGTGACGCTGCCGGCCGGACATCGCCAGCCACTGGCGGTGCGCGAGGTGGCCGAGCGGGTCGCCGAGCGCATCGGCGCGGTCGCCGGGGCGGAGCATCGGGTGGTGGCGTCGCGACCCGGCGGACGCGTCGATGTCGCGCTGTTGCGGTCGGCTCCGCAGGAGGCGGCCCACATCGCGGCACAGTTGCGGCGGGCGCACCTGCTGGACGGACTGGCCTGGTCCCAGATGGCGGTCATCGTGCGCGGGCAGGGCCGTGCCGGGTCGTTGCGTCGTGCGCTCGGCACCGCAGGTGTGCCGGTCAACTCGCCACCCACCGTGGTGCCGCTGCGCGAGGAGCCGGCCGTGCGTCCGTTCCTCGCGCTGCTGGAGACCATCGGCAAGCTGCTGACCGATGACCCCGATCCGATGAGTCCGGAGCTCGCCGCCGACGTGCTGACCTCTCCGTTGGGTGGCGCGGACGCCGTGGCGATGCGCCGGCTGCGGCGGGCGTTGCGTGCCGAGGAGCTGGGTTCGGACGGTTCGCGGTCCTCCGACGAGTTGCTCGCCGCCTCCGTCATCGGGCTGCCGTGGCTGGAGTTGCTGGGCCCGGTCGCGACCCCCGCGCTGCGGGTCGCGGGCGTCATACGGGCGGGACGCGAAGCGGCCGTCGCACCGGGCGCGACCGCCGAGACGGTGCTGTGGGCAATGTGGGAGGCCAGCGGGCTGGCCGGCGACTGGCAGGCCAGGGCGCTCGCGGGTGGTCGTGACGGAGCCCGTGCCGACAGCCGGCTGGATGCCATCGTCGCGTTGTTCTCCGACGCCGCCGCGTATGTCGACCGCCTGCCCGGCGCGGCACCGCTGGACTTCCTGGAACACATCCGTGGCCAGGACGTGCCCGGTGACCGGCTGGTCGCTGCCGCACCGGACGACGCGACCGTGGCGTTGTTGACTCCGCAGGCCGCCGCCGGTCGTGAGTGGGAGTTCGTGGTCGTCGCGGGCGTCCAGGAAGGCGTCTGGCCGGACCTGCGGCTGCGCGGTTCGCTGCTCGGGTCCGAGCGGCTGGTCGACGTGCTGGCCAGCCGTGGCGACTCGTGGCGTGCGGCCCAGACCGCCGTCCGGTACGACGAGACGCGCCAGTTCCTCGTCGCGGTCACCCGAGCCACCGAGCGACTGCTGGTGACGGCGGTGCGCAACGAGGACGAGCAGCCGTCGGCATACCTCGACGTGGTCGATCCGCTGGACCTGACCGACGATCCCGACAAGCTGCGCGACTTCACCGAGGTCGCCAGGCCGACCACGCTGCCGGCGGTCGTGGCGGAGCTGCGCCGCGAGCTGGCGGTCGGTGACGACGAGGCCCGCGGCCAAGCGGCTGCACAACTGGCCACGCTCGCCGGAGCAGGGGTGCGGGGCGCGGACCCGGCGCAGTGGTGGGCGCTGCGCGAGCTGAGCGACGACCGTCCGTTGCGGGCGCCCGACCAGCTCGTGCAGGTGTCGCCGTCGCGGGTGGAGAGCTTCGGCACCTGCTCGCTCAACTGGCTCCTGACGACAGCCGGCGGCGATGGTCCCGACGTCGGCGCGGCGGCGCTCGGCACGTTGGTGCACGAGGTCGCGCAAGAGTTCGCCGACGACGACCCCGAGGCGATGGCCGCCGCCCTCGACGAGCGGTGGCCACGGCTCGGGCTCGGGGACACCTGGGTGTCGGCGCAGAAGCGCGTGACCGCACACCAGATGCTGGAGCGGCTGACCGGTTATCTCGATGAGGCGAAGGCGCAGGGCTGGCGGCCCGTCGGGGTCGAGATCGACTTCTCCGTGCTCGTCGGACGCGCTCGGCTGACCGGCCGGGTCGACCGCATTGAGCAACGTGCCGACGAGATCCGCATCATCGACCTCAAGACCGGCTCCTCCAAACCTCCCGCCGCAGACCTGCCGACCAACCCGCAGCTGGGCGCCTACCAGGTCGCGGTCGCCGAGGGCGGTTTCGAAGCGAGCACCGTCTCCGGCGGAGCCGCACTCGTGCAGATCGGCAAGGCGGGCGGCAAGCGAGCCGCGACCCAGGTGCAGGCGCCGCTCGCCGAGCAGGAGGACCCGCAGTGGGCCTACGACCTGCTTGCCGAGACCGCCGATGGCATGTCCGGCGCCACCTTCACCGCTGAGATCAACAAGCGGTGTCGCACCTGCCCGGTGATCAACAGCTGTCCGCTGCACTCCGAAGGAGGTCGCCTGTGATCGGCGAAAAGCTGTATGCCGCAATCGATCTCGCGGAGGCGCTTGGCCTGCCGACTCCCACCGACGAGCAGATCGCGGTAACCGAGGCGCCACCGGACAAACCCCTTCTGGTGGTGGCCGGGGCCGGTTCGGGCAAGACCGAGACGATGGCGGCGCGTGTGGTGTGGTTGGTGGCCAACGGCCATGTCGAGCCCGACCAGGTGCTGGGGCTGACCTTCACCCGCAAGGCCGCCGGCCAACTCGCCGAACGCATCGGCCTCCGGTTGCGCCGGTTGCGCCGCGAGGGGATCTGGCTGCCGACCAGCGAGGACGGCACCCCCGCGCTGGCCGAGCTGCCCACGGTGCAGACCTACCACTCCTACGCCGGCCGGCTGGTCGGCGAGCACGGCCTGCGTCTCGGCATCGAACCCGAGTCCCGACTGCTGTCCGAGGCCGCTGCCTGGCAACTCGCCTCGGAGGCGGTGCTCGGCTACGACGGTCCGATGGACCAGGTGACCAACACCTCGGGCAACGTCACCACCGCGGTGGTGAGCCTGGCCGGAGAGCTCGCCGAGCATCTCGTCGGTGTCGACGATCTCATCGGCTATCTCGACCAATACCTCACGGACACAGCCGAATTGCCGCCGGTCGGCGCCACGAAGGTGACCGGGGGAGACATGAAGGCAGTCGCCGCGGCGTTGACCGCCCGACGGCAGGTCGTGCCGATCGTGGCGCGCTACCTGCAGCTCAAACGGCAGCGGTCCGCGCTCGACTTCGCCGATCAGATGGCGCTCGCGGCGCAGCTGGCGCAGTCGTTCCCGGCGCTCAGCGCGTTGGAGCGCGGTCGCTTCCGCGCGGTGCTGTTGGACGAGTTCCAGGACACCAGCGAGGCCCAGATGGTGTTGCTGCGCTCCTTGTATGCCGGCTCGGACGAGGTCCGCGGCACGGACGTCCGGGTGACAGCGGTCGGTGACCCGCACCAGTCGATCTACGGCTGGCGTGGTGCGAGTGCGACCACCCTGGGCAGCTTCCCGAGGCTGTTCGCCGACAGCGCCGGGCCGGCGAACGTCCTTCAGCTGTCACGTAGCTGGCGCAACGACAGCACGATCCTGGCGGCGGCCAACCGTGCGGCCTCACCGTTACGGGCGGCCAGCGCTGTGCCGGTCGCGACCCTGCAGCCACGGCCCGGTGCGGGTGCCGGAGCTGTCACGGCGGCCCGCCTTGCCGACCAGGAGTCGGAGGCGGCATACATCGCGCAGTGGGTTGCCGAGCGGCATACCGACGCCGACGGCGAGTGGACGAAGCGGACCGCTGCCGTGCTGTGCCGCAAGCGGTCGCAGTTCACGGCGGTGGTCGAGGCGCTGCGCGAGCGCGACCTGCCCGTCGAGGTGGTGGGTGTCGGTGGCCTGCTGACCACGCCGGAGGTTGCCGACATCGTGAGTTTGCTGTGGGCAGTGCAGGATCCGACTCGCGGCGATCAGCTGATGCGGTTGCTCACCGGGCCGCTGATGCGCCTGGGCGCGGCCGACCTGGACGGGCTGGGCGAATGGGCGCGCGACCTGGAGCGCCGAGACCGGCCGAAGCCGACAGGTGACGAGCGCGCTCAGCAGGACATCTCGGCCGAGACCCGCGACCGGCCGTCGATCATCGAGGCGCTGGAGGAGTTGCCCGACGCCGACTGGGCCGGTTCCGCAGGCCAGCGCATCAGCGCCCTCGCGCTGGAGCGACTCGCTGGGCTGCGCGACGAGATCCGCCGGCTGCGTTCGATGACCGGACTCCCGCTGAGCGAGCTGGTCGTCGAGGCCGAGCGCGCCCTCGCGCTCGACATCGAGGTCCTTGCCCGACCCGGCCAGACGCCGGAGACCGCACGGGTCCACCTTGACGGATTTGCAGAGGTGGCAGCGGGTTTCGCCGCTTCATCGGATCGGCCGACGCTCGGTGGATTCCTTGCCTGGCTCGCCGCTGCAGAGCGGGAGGAGCGCGGGCTCGACCGGCCATACCTCGAGGCGGAGCCGCGCGCCATACAGGTGCTGACGGTGCACGCCGCCAAGGGACTCGAGTGGGATCTCGTGGCGGTGCCCGGGCTGGTCGAGGGCACCTTCCCGGACCACTCCGGGCAGACCAGCTGGAGCGCTGACTACCTCGGCTGGAAGATCAGCCCCAAGGGAGTCCCGGGTGACCCTTCGTCGTGGGCGATCAACGCGACCGAGTGGATCGGTGGACTCGACGGGCTGCCGTTCGACCTGCGCGGGGACGCCGACGGGTTGCCCGAGTTGCGCTGGGCCGAAGCGACCGACGCGCGCGAGTTGCGTGACGCGATCGCCGAATTCAAGGCCGCCGCAGGCGTGCACGGTCTCGACGAAGAACGCCGGCTCGCGTATGTCGCCTTCACCCGCGCCCGTTCGGAGCTGTTGCTCACGGCGTCGGTGTGGGCGACGGCGTCGACACCCCGCATCACCTCGCGCTACCTGGCCGAGCTCGTCGACTCCGGGCTGGTGCGGCAGGACAGCTGGGAGTCGCTCCCCGAGCCGGAGCCGGGGGAGACGAAGGTGCCCGACCCGCGGGCCGGCGAGGACGCGACGGTCAGCTGGCCCACCGACCCGATGGCCGGCCGACGGGCCGATCTCGCCGACGGTGTCGCGCGGGTCTCGGCCGCGCTGACCGCAGACGCGAGCCAGGGAGCACTGCCGCTGGACGACCGGGAGCAGGAGATCGAGCTGCTGCTACGGGAGCGGGACCGTGCGCGCACCCGTGGCGCCGGCACGGTGCAGCTGCCACGCCACCTGTCGGCATCGGCGGTCGTGTCCCTGGCGGACGACCCGGTGGAGTTCATCAGTCGGTTGCGCCGGCCCATGCCGTCACCACCGGCGCCGGCAGCCCGGCGCGGCACGGCGTTCCACGCCTGGATCGAGCAGCACTACGCACAAGCGGCGCTGGTCGATGTCGTGGAGCTGCCGGGCGCGGCCGACGAGGGCGCCGACGACGGTGCGGACCTGGAGATGTTGAAGGAGCGCTTCCTCGCCTCCGAATGGGCTTCGCGGACACCGATCGAGATCGAGGTGTCGGTCGAGACCTGGATCGACGGCATCTCGGTGCGTGGCCGCATCGACGCGGTGTTCCCGCGTGACGGCGTGACGACTCGTTCCTCGCCGTCACGCCGTCCGCCTGTGTTCGACGATGCGGCCTCCGGCCGCGATGACGGCGGATTCGTCGTCGTCGACTGGAAGACCGGCGCTCGGCCGTCCGGGGCCGCGATGCGGGTGCGGGCGTTGCAGTTGGCGGCATACCGGCTTGCCTTCGCCCGGTTGCGCGACGTGCCCACCGATCGGGTCGACGCGGCGTTCTATTTCGCGGCGACGGGCGACACAGTGTGGCCGGAGCTGCCTGCCGACGACGCGATCGCGGAGTTGTTGCGGCAGATCCCCGGCTGAGTCCGGTGATTTGGGGACGACGGTCGTCACGTCGTGACGGGTTTGGTGACATGTCCGGTGATTTGGGGACGACGGTCGTCACGTCGTGACGGGTTTGGTGACATGTCCGGTGATTTTGGGACGACGGTCGTCACGTCGTGACGGGTTTGGTGACATGTCCGGTGAGTTTGGGACGACGGTCGTTCTTCAATTCCGCGACGCGTCGGGCTTCCCATCGCGCGGCCGCGAGTCGTTGCCCGTGGCCTCCGCCTCCCCGTCCTCGCCAGTCCCGTCCTCGCCAGTCCCGTCCTCGCCAGTCCCGTCCTCGCCAGTCCCGTCCTCGCCAGTCCCGTCCTCGCCAGTCCCGTCCTCGCCAGTCCCGTCCTCGGCTGCCTTGTCCTCCGACTCGTCGTCAGCGGCGCCGTCGGTTGAGTCCTCGTCGATCGGATAACTGGACTGCTCCGGCTCGTGCGCGGCCTCGTCGTCGGAAGGGTCCGATGAGTCCGCCGCGGCCTTGTCGCGCGGGCTGACCGGGATCTCGACCGTCTCGTCGTCCGAGCCGGCGTCCTGGAACTCCACGACCTCGATGTCGTCGGGATCGACAGCGGGCGTCGGTTCCTGCGCCGCGACCTGCGGCATATTGCGGCGACCGGGCGCCGGTGGCAGCAGCGATTCGTCGTCCTGCATGGACTCGTCCAGCCGGCGCAGTGCCGCGCTGCGCCGGGCCACGAGCTCGCTGTCGTTGCTGGTGACCGCATCCATCAGCGCGTTGACGCGTTGCAACTCGGCGGCCAGTCGGACCCGGCGCTCCAGGTGGGGGTCGAGGGAGTCGCGCCGCGCGCCGGCATACGACTCGAGGACGGTGTCGAACGCCGCCGGCTCGGCAAGCACCGACAGCACCGCGAAGTCAGCGGCCGGATCGGACACTCCGGCCTGCTCCCAGCCGGTCATCGCGACTACCTCGTCGCCGTCGACCAGCACGTGCGAGCCCTCGAGCGGGCCGTGCACCGTGCAGGTGGCGAACTTCCAGAGCGCGATCTCCTCCAACGCACGCTCCCATCGGGACAGCAGTCCGGAGGGCACGTGCCCGGTGGCGGCGGCGCGGTCGAGGGTTGCGAGTCGACGGGCGCGGTAGGCGTCGGCGTCGTAACCCGGCAGCCCGGCCTCCTCCACCGCACGCGGGTCGGTGTCGTGGACCGCTGCCAGCGCTCGGCCGATGCTGCGCGCGACGGGAGAGCCGGCGCGCAGGTCCCGCCATACGAGCGGGTTGCCGGGCAGCCGGGTCTGCACGGACACGACGGTGCCGTCGTCGGCGACGGCGGTGCCCTCGATACGCGGCACGGCGAACGGCACGCGAGAGGCCAGCAGGCGCAACAAGCCGTCGGACTGCTCCATCTGCGCTCCGGCCGCGGTGCTGCGGCCGGCGCGCACGACCCATTCCTTGCCGTCGGCGGTGGTCACGAAGGCGACCTGGAAGCGATCGTCGTGCGCTGTCGAGGTGCCCTGGACGGTCGCCGGCCGGAAATGCGGGACGGCGGCGGTCGCTAGGGCGGCGAGGTTCAACGGACTGCGGAGCACGGCCCCACGGTAAGCCGAAGCGACCGCATAACCTGGATGGCGTGCCCGCAGCTTCGCAAACTGGTTTCGATCTCGTCCTCGACAGCTCTACCCTCGACCGCCGCTCGCTGCGGCGGCGCGACCCCGACCTGATCACGTCCTTGCTCACCCGGCCGTCCACCGCCGTCCTGGACGTCTATGGCGACAGACTTCCCAACACCGGCGACGGCGACCGCCTCCACTTCCGCAAACCCCGCGAGGACGACCGCGACGAGTTGCTGGTCTATCTCGGCGAGGTCGGTGGCCGGGAGGTTCTTGCGGTGCTGCGGGACGACCCGGGTCCCCGTGAAGAATCGGGGGAGCGCAGCGGAGGAGAACTTCGCGGGGTGGTCGACGAGGTGCCCGCGCAGGGACTGCGCTACCTCGGCATGCGGTTGCACGCTGACGACGTGCCGATCGCGGTCACCGCCACCGGCATCGGCCGCTGGCACGCGGTCAACGGTTTCTGCTCCAAGTGCGGCCGGGAGACGCAGGTGACCGAGGCGGGCTGGGTGCGGCACTGCGACAACTGTGGACGAGACCATTACCCGCGCACCGACCCGGCGGTCATCATGTCGGTCGTCGACGCCGACGACAGGTTGCTGCTCGGCCGCGGTCGCAATTTCGCCAGCAACGGGATGTCGGTGCTGGCTGGTTTCGTGGAGCCCGGCGAGTCACTCGAGACCGCCGTCGCCCGCGAGGTCATGGAGGAGGTAGGTGTGTCCGTCACCGACGTGCGGTTCCTCGGTGATCAGCCGTGGCCGTTCCCGGCCTCGCTGATGGTCGGTTTCACCTGCCGCGCCACCACGACCGAGCTGACCCTCGACCCGGAGGAGATCGCCGCGGCCCGCTGGTTCACCCGTGCCGAGCTGGCCGATGCCGTCGCGGCCGGCGAGGTCCACCTTTCGCCGCGGTTGTCGATCGCCCGGCACCTCATCGAGCACTGGTACGGCGCACCGATCGACCAGCCCGACGACGGATCGTTGTTGCGGCGCGTATGACGATCGAGGACGGAGGCACGACCGGAGGTATGGCGAGCGCTGACGAGGTCCTGGCCGGACTGGATCCGGAGCAGCGGCAGGTCGCGAGCAACCCGCTCGGCCCGATGTGCGTGCTCGCCGGTGCTGGGACGGGCAAGACGAGGGCGATCACCCACCGGATCGCCTATGGCGTGCACGCGGGCGCCTACCGACCCGATCGGGTGCTCGCGGTGACGTTCACCGCACGGGCGGCGGGGGAGATGCGCACCCGGTTGCGCGGGCTCGGCCTGCCCGCGGTGCAGGCACGGACCTTCCACGCGGCGGCCTTGCGCCAGCTGCAATATTTCTGGCCGCAGGCGATTGGCGGCCCCTTGCCCCAGATTCTCAAGCACAAGGCACCGGCGGTCGGCGAGGCCGGCGCTCGGTTGCGGCTGGAGCTGGACCGCGTCGTGATCCGTGACCTGGCCGGCGAGATCGAGTGGGCCAAGGTGTCCATGTTGACGCCGGAGACCTACCGCGCGGCCGCCGCCAAGGCCGGGCGGTCGCCTGCCGAGCTCGACCTCACCGCGATGGCCCGGCTGTGGGAGACCTACGAAGAGGTCAAGTCAGCACGCGGCGTCATCGACTTCGAGGACGTGCTGCTGTTGATGGCCGGGGTGCTGGCCGAGCGCGACGACATCGCGGCGACGGTGCGTGGCCAATACCGCCACTTCGTGGTCGACGAATACCAGGACGTCAACGCCGCGCAGCAGGCGTTGCTCGACCTATGGGTCGGTGACCGACCGGATCTGTGCGTCGTCGGCGACCCGGCACAGACCATCTACTCCTTCACCGGCGCGACACCGCGGCACCTGCTGGACTTCGCGAGCCGGCGTCCGGGCACCCAGACCGTCCGGCTGGTGCGCAACTACCGATCCACGCCACAGGTGGTCGACCTGGCGAACCTGGTCCTGCAGGCCGGCACCCGTCGTGCCGAGACCGTGCAGTTGCGGGCGCAGCGTGAGGCCGGACCGCCACCGGTGCTGACGCAGCTGACCGACGACGACGCCGAGGCGGCATACGTCGCGGAGTCGGTGAAAAAGCTTCTGAAACAAGGGGTTCCGGCCAGCGAGATCGCAGTGCTCTACCGCATCAACGCGCAGAGCGAGGCGATCGAGCAGGCCCTGTCGGCGGCCGACGTGCCTTACCTCGTGCGCGGCGGGGAGCGGTTCTTCCAGCGGTCCGAGGTCAAGCAGGCGATGGTGCTGCTGCGCGGCGCGGTGCGCAGCGACGACGGCAGTGTCGAGCTCGGCAAGCTGGTCAGTGACGTCGTCACCGGTGCCGGGTGGTCACCGCAGCGGCCGTCCGGTGGTGCGGTGCTGGAGCGCTGGCAGTCCCTCAACGCGCTCGTGGAGCTGGCCGACGACCTCGGTGGCGCGGACGACAGCTTCCGGCTGCGCGAGCTGGTCGCCGAGCTCGATCGGCGTGCCGCAGAGCAACACGCGCCGACGGTCGAGGGCGTGACGCTCGCGTCCCTGCACGCGGCCAAGGGGCTGGAGTGGGATGCCGTGTTCCTCGTCGGTTGCTCCGACGGCCTCATCCCCATCTCGCTCGCCGAAGGTCCGCAGGCGATCGAGGAGGAGCGGCGGCTGATGTATGTCGGCCTGACGCGGGCCCGCAAGCACCTGATGCTCAGCTGGGCGGCAGCGCGCAATCCCGGCGGCCGGGCCGGCCGCCGTCCCTCGCGCTTCCTCGACGCAGCCGCGCCCGTGCTCGGCCCCGGCGCTCGCAGTGCACCAAGGACCAGGTCCGGGCCCGCTCCGAAGAAGCCCGCCAAGCCCAAGACCTGTCGCACCTGCGGCAGCACGCTGGACACCGCCGCCGAGCGCAAGATCGGGCGCTGCGCGGACTGTCCGGCGACCTACGACGAGGCACAGTTCGAGGCGTTGCGCACTTGGCGGCTGGAAGTCGCCACGCTGACCAAGGTGCCCGCGTTCGTAGTCTTCACCGACGCCACGCTCATCGCGATCGCCGAGCGCCGGCCCAGCGACATCGCCGGCCTCGCCGGCATCTCCGGAGTCGGCAAACACAAGCGCGACACCTATGGCGAGGCGGTCCTCGCGGTGCTGGACGGTGCTGATCCGGCATCGGCTGCGGCTGAGTGTGTGACGGCGCAGAACAGTGCCTGAGTGGAACTCCGGCCGTGGTGACCGAAGCGGCAGCCCGCGAATGCTGACGAGGCCAGGCTTTTTGGACGCGAATCCCGTTGGTGTGCAAGCTTTTTCGGCAGCTACCAAATTCCCGCAAAAAATTCTCGTTAATTCAGTTGCTCGCGTACATATGCACGCCGTAACCTGTTGGCTGTTCAGCTCGCGCGTCCAGGCGGCGCGGCGAGGTTCGCAACAGCGAGAGGAGGGGTTCGACGTGGAAAGCATCCAGATGACGCAGCCGTGTGACAAGCACGCCGCGATGACGTCTGCCCTTCCGATGGTGACGAGTGTTCACCTCGCTCCCGCCGGTGGTCGGATCCAGGGGATCAGTGCGTCCGCCGCCGGCAGTGTCAAGGGTCTGGTCGTGCGCGAGCGCTCCGTCGACGGCATTGCCATGTCCGCAGTTGACGCCACCGATCTGGGTGTCAAGCGCGACGTCCCGACCTACAACTCCAAGTTTGCCGGCGGTGTCCGGCGTTCCGTCCTTCCGAGGCCACCTGTCTGACTCAGACATCAAGGTCCTCATCGAAGGCCGCGGAACCCGACACCAGGGTCCGCGGCTTTTTTGTGTCGCGGGCTTCCACCACAACAAGGAAGACCGAGCTCCATGTCTCAGTACAGGACGAAGGAACGACCGGCCAGCGCACACGACGCGCGAACCGAGCAGAACGGGCCCCGCACCAGGGGTCACCGCGACAAGGAGGTGCCACCGATGATGTTGACCGATCTCATAGACGCGATCGAGCTGGCCGAGCAGTCCGGCCGGAGGACGGCCAAGAGCGCAGCATCTGACCCGAAGATGAGGAACGAAGCTTCGCGTCAGTGCGGCGAGCAGTTGCCCTGCCACCAGAACGACCCCGAGCTGTGGTTCGCCGAGCGTCCCGAGGACGTCGAGTTCGCCAAGATGCTCTGCACCGCGTGCCCGCTGCGGGAGGCCTGCCTCGCCGGAGCCAAGGACCGTGGCGAGCCGTGGGGAGTCTGGGGCGGCGAGCTTTTCGCCCAGGGCGTCGTCATTCCGCGGAAGCGGCCGCGTGGCCGGCCGCGCAAGCAGACCGTGGCCGCGTGATTCCCATGCGAACCACCACATCTCGACTTCATGACACCGGCATGCCGCATGACCGGTGTGTCCCAGGACAACACCGGTCATGCCGGGATGCCCATCCCGAAAGAGCCTCCACCATGTTTCAGTTGCTGCGGGTCGAACCGACTCGACCGCGTCCACCGACGGGGCAGCCGGCGACCAGGCGAAGCAAACACGTGACGCGTGTGCTTCCCCCGCCGACCACACCACGACGATGAACCCCTGTATGCCGCCTCGTGATGGCGGTCCGATCGCAAAGCCGGTCGCGGCTTACCGCGGCCGGCTTTGCCATGTCCGTACAGCTCTCGAAGTGGTCGACCGTCCCAGACGGTTGTCTAGTCCTTTATGGGCAGAACTTTACTGAATCTTGAATTTTTCTACGTCTCGGTAACTTACTCAGGTATAAACATGTGAGCCGGATCTCACCTGTGGGCTGCGGCGCCGTTCAGCACCTCGCAACCTTGCCCGAGGAGGGCTTCATGTCTCAGACCGAGACCAGCAAGACCCAGGTTTCCCGCCGTACCCTGGCCAAGGGAGCAGCCTGGTCAGTTCCAGTCATCGCCACCGCCGCAGCCGCACCGGCCGCCAGCGCCAGTGTTGTGCCTGGCCAATCGGCCGTGAGTGACCTGGCATACACCTGTAACGCTGTCGCTCACACGTCGTTCGGCGACGTTCCTCAGGGTCCCTTCGCGTGGACGGCTGACATTACGGCCACGACCCCGACAAGCGTCGCGCCGGGCGATTCCATCCCTGCGCCCACCATCACCGCCAACGTGACCACGGACACTTCGTCGGCCGACACCCTCAGGCAGCTCGGCGTCACCAGAGTGACAGGCACCAGTGCGGCTTCCTACGCCGTGGCCGGTGATGTGGTCGGTGCAGGCGCGCGCACCGGCTCGCTGAGCGTGCCGCCGACGGACGTTCCGGCCAGCGGCCCGATCGTCACCGTCGCTTCTGGGCCGGGGGTCGAGGAAACGGCCGGTAGCGGCACCGGTGCGATCACAAGCACCGTGGGGAACTTCACGGTCGAACTGACCACGACCGGTGGCACCATCGTTCAGGGGCTCAGCGTCACGTGCACACTCGACACGGGGCAGGCCGCTGACCTCGTCCCATCAATTCAGGTCAAGTGACGAGAGCCCACAGCATTCCGCAACAGGCCAATACCGAGCCCGGCGACCAACTGGTCGCCGGGCTCGTTCGTGCCACGGCGTCATTCGGTGCCGATCCGGGCCGGAGGCCCGAGCATCGGCGTCGGATGCCGAACCGCGTCCCCGTCCATCGCCTGAGACGTCTTTCGTGCTCAGGCGAAAGATCTTCCCGACTGGACGATGATTCTCGCCATCCATGCGTAGCCGCCGGTCGGCATCACGCAAATCTTCCTCCCCAGCCCGTCCGGTGCCCCGCAGGTCATACGTTCGCGCCGGATGGGAGATATTGATGGTTGGTCACACCACGCTCGGGACGGTTGTCGAATGGCTCGGGCTGACGCTGCTCACCGCACGAGCCGGATCCGTGGACAGCGCCCGGCCGGTGCAGAGCGTCGTGGTCTACGACGTGGCCGACCCACCCGCGGTGCCGGCAGGTGCGGTCGTGCTCGGGGTCGGGGTTCACGGCGAAGAGCTGATCGCCGAGCTGCTGGAGGACCTGTCGAGGCGGAAGGCGGCCGCATTGATCGTTCGGGAGCCGGTCCCGGTCAGCCCGATGATCGAGAACACTGCGTCGTACGGCGGCGTCGCGTTGCTGGGACTGGTCCGTGGTGCCTCGTGGATGCAGGTCGCGCGGATGCTCGACGACAGGCACGCCCACGGCGACGGCTCCGCCGGCGCAGCAGCGGATGCGCTGGATCTCTTCGAAGTCGCGAACTCCTTGTCCGCACTCTTGAACACTCCCGTGACGATCGAAGACGTCAGCTCGCACATCGTCGCGTTCTCGGCGGACCAGGCCCACGCCGACGAGGCACGCAAGGCCAGCGTGCTCGGTCACCAGGTGCCGGCCCGGTACAACGACCCGATGGTCGAGGGCGGCGTGTTCCGTCGGCTCTATGCCGCGAGCGAGCCGATCTTCGTTCCTTCGATCGCCGACGGCATCCGGCCACGTGCCGCGATGCCGGTCCGGGCCGGATCCGAGGTGATGGGTTCCATCTGGGCCATCGTCGATGAACCGCTCAGCCGTGCACACGCAACCGCGATGGTCGAGGCGGCCAGGACCGCAGCCATCGCGATGCTCCGTCAGCGGGTCGCCACCGATGCTTCCCGACAGATGCGTACCGCACTGGTGAGTGGCCTCATCGATGGTGGTCCAGAGGCCGTCAGCGCAGCGGCGAGGATGCGCGGGACCATCTCTGGCGGTTGCGTCCTCGCTGCCGGCATCCGGGTGGAGCGCACGTCGCACGATGCCGCGGTGTCGGCGCAGCTCGATCGCCTGGCGAACGCGCTGCGGATGTGGCTGCATCCCGAACTCCCGGACTCGGCGGTGGCCGTGGTGGACGAGACCGTCTACGCAGTGGTTCCGACGTATGCGGATC
This sequence comes from Flexivirga endophytica, assembly GCF_014640635.1. Taxonomy (GTDB): domain Bacteria; phylum Actinomycetota; class Actinomycetes; order Actinomycetales; family Dermatophilaceae; genus Flexivirga; species Flexivirga endophytica. The sequence continues at coordinate 36,809 of NZ_BMHI01000007.1, read as the reverse complement.
AATGTCTGAAGATGCGGCAATTACGCCGTCTCGCAGGCGGATTCGTCAAGCGGGCAGCCCAGCACGACGAGTTCGTGATGGCCATCGGCAAACCCGTGGCGGGAGTCGCGGCACTGGGCGAGTCCCGTCGGGAGGCCGATCTGGCGCTTCGGGTCCTGCGGACGACCGACACGTTGTCCCAACGCGTGGCGGTCGCCGCCGATCTGCAGTCGCACATCCTGCTGATGCAGTTGGCTGACCTGATGGCCAACGAGAACACGACGCTGTCGGGACCCATCGCCATACTGCGTGCGTATGACGAGCAACATCAGGCGGCGCTGGCGGACACCCTGCATGCCTGGTTGGACAACTTCGGTGACGTCGCTGCAGCCGCTGCGGCGCTGCACGTGCACAAGAACACCTTCCGGTATCGGCTCGGGCGCCTGGTGCAGATCGCGGACATCGACCTGGATGATCCGGAAGTGCGTTTCCAACTCATGATGCAGTTCCGACTGGCCGCGCAGCTGTTCGTCCAGTAGGACAACGGTGGCCGGGAAGTTCGTCTGAACGCATGAGGTCAGGCGCCGTTCGATGATCGATGCTGGCTCACGTGACAGCAACGGGCAGCCGGTCGGACACATGGCGCGAGGTGATGCCCGGCACCGACGCCGGCCTGAACACGATCGTTCGGGACCGACCGGACTCGCGGGTGTGAGGCGATGCCCGTCGACCGTGCACTCGACGACGCGGCCCGAGAGGTCGCGGCGTCATACGCGCGGCGCAGCGGGGTCGACGTCCGTCGGCTGCAATCGGCTGAGACGCAGGAGGCCTGCGACCTCCTGGCCCAGATCTGGGCTTCGGGGCGAGGGCGAGTGCCCATCGAGGCGAGTCTGCTGGTCGCCCTGCTGCACTCGGACAACTATGTCGCCGGTGCCTTCGACGGAACGAGGCTGGTCGGCGTGTGTGTCGGCTTCTTCACCTCGCCCGGGCAGGCCGGCCTGCACTCGCACATCGCGGGCGTTCGGAGAACTCACGTCGGGCGCGGTGTGGGTGTGGCGCTCAAGTTGCATCAGCGGGCCTGGGCCATCGGCAACGGCATCACGACGATCAGCTGGACGTATGACCCCTTGGTCGCGCGCAACGCGTATTTCAACCTGCATCGCCTCGGTGCGCGTGCCATCGACTATGTGCCGGACTTCTACGGCGACATGAGTGACGGTCTCAACGACGGGCACGGTAGTGACCGGATGGTGACCCGTTGGGATCTCGCAGTGTGGCCGCCCGATCATTCGGCCATGCCTGTCGGGCCACCCGCACTCGAGCTCGGGCGGGCAAGGGAACCCGTCCGCATCACGGTGCCCGCGGATGCGCAGACCTGCCGCGTCGCGGTGCCCGACGACATCGGCGCGCTCCGGCTGCGCGACGTCGATCTGGCCGTGGAGTGGCGTCGTACGACCCGCGACGTGCTCACCGACTTGATCGGCAGTGGTTGGAGCATCAGTGGATTCGCCCGTGCCGGCTTCTACTCTTTGGAGAGGACCCCAGCGCACGGCACTACCCGCTGATTCCGCGGTGTCGAATTCTGAAGCAGGTCAGGGTAATTCGACGCGCACATTGCGTGTCGCGGAGATCGTCGTGTCACTCGGGTTGCCACGGCGCGGGGAGAGGTCGACCGGTGCGGCCGCGCGAGGCCGGCCGGCCGGGACTGCCTGTATGACGAACTCCTGCACCTGCGCGGGCTCCACCGGAGTCAGGTGGATCATGCAGAGCAGCTCACCACGAGCACCTGGAATCGACCACGTGACGTCGGCGGCGGTCGCGGCAGAGACGATGTCCTCGGCGGGCCGAGGCTCACCGAGCGGGCCCACCTGCGCGACCAATTCCGCTACCTCGCAGCGTCTTTCGGCGAGGGGACGGTCGAAGTCGACGTTCGGCGCGAATACCTGATGCGCGAGGTCCTCATCCCAGGCGCGGACCAGCCGGTCGATGGACTGACGCAGCTGGACGGTCTCCGGCCACAGCACGATCGTCGCCGACGGGGTGTCGTCATACGCCAGCAGTTTGCTCAGCGCCTCCATGCACAGCGTGCCGGCGCTGCCGCGGTGACTGTTGGTCAACGCGACGATGCCGTGGCCAGAGTCGGGGTGCCAGCACATGAAGAGGCTGAAGCCCGGGAGCCCGCCGCCGTGCGCGACGATCGGTCCGCGCTGCAGGTCCAGGTCGATACGCAATCCCAGGCCGTACCCGGAGATCGTCGGATGCAGCGAGCCGTTCGCGCCGACGGTGACCGACGGCGCGTCGAAGATGTGCAGCCGTTGCATCTCACGGCGCGACGCACGGCTCAGCACGGAAAGGTCGTCGTCGTGTGGAGCGCGGAACGCGGAGCCGAGCCAGCTGATCCAGATGACGAGATCGTTGATGCTGCTCATGATCCCGCCGGCCGCGGCGAACGCGGCGGATGCGACGTGTGGATAGCCGACCCAGGTGCCGTCGGCGTCGAGGTGGTAGCCGGTCGCGCGGTCCGCGTCGCCGGGCGCCGAGTTGTCGAAGCAGGTCGAGTGCAGACCCAATGGCACGAAGATCTCCTCGCGCACGAAATCCTCGATCGGGCGGCCGGCGGCCTGGCCGACGGCGAGCCCGGCGAGTGTGTAGCCGAGGTTGGAGTACTCGTAGACCACCCCGGGCACATGGCTGTAGCGCAAGCCCTTGGCCACCTGCTCCAGCAGGACCTCTTCGCTCGCGTCGATGAACGGGTCGACCCACGAGTTGTCCTCGGTCAGCCCGCCCGACATCGACAGCAGCATGCCCAATGTCGGTGGGTCGCAAGGGTCGTCGGCTGTACCGCTCGCCGAGAACTGCGGGAAGTATGCCGTGATCGGGTCGTCCAGGGACAACAGGCCGCGGTCCCGGGCGATCAGGGCCGCGCAGGCGATGAAGCTCTTGGTCATGGATGCGATCGGGAAGACGGTGTTCGCGTCCGGCACCAGGCCGTCGTCGGAGACGACACCGAAACCGCAGCTGTGTCGAAGCCCTGTGGGTCCGCTGATGCCGTACGCCAGTCCCTTGGCGGTGTCGGCCGCGACGTACTGGGCGAAGAACGCGTCCAGTTGGGATTCGATCGGGATGCGGATCGTCTCGTTCGACATCGTGTGCACACTCCTTGTGGCGACGCCTCGCCTGGTCTGTCCGGGTGGCCGGCGGGTGGTCAGCGGCACACCACAAACTAGTGAGCGCAGTCCTGTGAAAGACCGTCCGGCTGCACCAAATCCGAGCACAAGTTTCGTTCCAGCGACCAGTTCGGACGTCCCCGTCGCGGACCTACTGTGGCTCGTGCCCGCCAGGGCGGACATCAGTGAGTGCACCGCCGCAGCATGACTGAGGCGGCTCGCCCTCGTTCGACAGGAGCTGACGATCAATGACCCGCAGGAAGACTCTCATCAGCGCTTTCGCGATTGTGGCAGCAGCATCCATGGCTGCCTGTTCGTCCGGCTCCGGTGGCTCGGGCGGTGCTGCCGGCAAGCCACAGTCCGGTGGGGACCTGGTGATGGCTCGAGCCGACGAGGCGACCTCCCTGCTGCCATCGGTGCCCACCGACAACTCGGCGATCTGGATCATCGAGGAGATCTACTCCACGTTGGTCGTTCCTGCCCAGGACGGCAGCGGTGTGCAGCCGTCACTCGCGACCAAGTGGAAGCAATCGGCTGACAAGCTGAGCTGGACATTCCAGCTGCGCAAGGATGCGAAGTTCACCGACGGCCGACCGGTCACGTCGGCCGACGTGAAGTTCTCGATCGAGCAGGTGCAGAAGAAGTCCTCGCCGTTCGCATTCATCGACGCGGTCATCACCAAGATGGACACCCCGGATGCTCACACCATCGTCTTCCACACGGCGAAGCCCTGGGCGCCGCTGCCGGCGGACATGGCGCTTTTCGCCAACTCGATCGTGCCGAAGGACTACGGCGGCAAGTCCGCCCAGGAGTTCGCGAAACACCCGATCGGGTCCGGTCCGTTCAAGTTCGACAGTTGGACCAAGGGCAGCCGGCTGAAGATCGTGAAGAACACCGACTACTGGCAGAAGGGCACTCCGAAGCTGGACTCGGTGACGTTCAACGTGGTCCCGGACAGCAACACCCGCGCAACCCAACTGTCCAGTGGTCAGATCCAGATCAACGAGTACCCGTCGAACTCGAGCATCAAGACCGTGTCGAAGACACCGGGACTGAAGTTCAGCAGTTTCCCGTCCAGCGAGGTCGACTACCTGGGCATGAACGGCAGCCGCAAGCCACTGAACGACGTCAACGTGCGCAAGGCGATTCGGCTCGCCATCGACAAGGAAGGGATCCTGAAGTCGGTCTACTACGACCGGGCGAAGCTCGCCGGCCCCTACTTGTCGCCGACGACCTGGGCACACAACGACGCGATCAAGCCCACGAAATTCGACCTGAAGGCGGCGAAGGCGGCTCTCGCCAAGTCGAGCGTGCCGAGTGGCTTCACCACCACCATCACCATCTCGTCGGGCGACCAGGACGCCTCGGCGGAGGCCCAACTGATCCAGTCGGCGCTGGCCAAGATCGGGATCAAACTGAAGATCAAGAGTCTGGACCCGTCCGCGCTGTACTCCGCGAAGGGCGCCGGCAACTACGACATGGCGTTCGGGCTCTACACCACGGACATCGTCGACCCGGACGAGATCGCCCGGTTCGGAGGGACTTTCAGCGGCGGCGTACACACGCTCTACACCTGGTTCAACAGCCCGACGATGAACAAGTTGGCGGACAAGGCCAGCAGCGGATCCGATCAGGCCTCCCGCAAGAAGGACTACGACCAGATGCAGCAGATCATCGACGACAACGTGCCGTACATCCCGCTCTTCTACGTTCCCGGCAACTACTCGTACTCGAGCAAGGTCCATGGCTTCAAGCCGGGTGCCACGGGCAACTACTTCCTCGAGAAGGTGTGGCTGTCCAAGTAAGCACGCGACCCACACACTGAAAGGAGAGACGCGTGCTGCGATGGCTCGTTCGACGGCTGCTTCTTGCCGTACCTGTCGTATGGGGTGTCGTCACCATCTCGTTCGTCCTCATGCACCTGTCGCCGGGTGATCCTGCCCGAACAGCGTTGGGGGAGAAGGCAGATGCGGCATCGGTGGCCGCCCTGCGGCATCAGTGGGGTCTCGACAAGAGTCTCCCGCTGCAGTACCTGGACTATCTCGGGCAGTTGGTGCACGGCGACCTCGGGCAGTCGCTCTACTACCACTCGTCGATCACCTCGTTGATGTGGCAGCGGCTCCCGGTCACGCTGGTCCTCATCGTGTTCAGCGCGATCCTCGCGGTGCTGATCTCGGTCCCGCTCGCCTCGCGCAGCACGACCAAACCGAATGGTGCGGCGGCGCTGGTCGTGCGGTTGTTCAACGCCGTCATACAAGGATCGCCGACGTTCTTCATCGGCAGCATGCTGATCCTCTTCCTGGGCGTCCGCGTCGCGATCTTCCCGGCCGGCGGATATCCGAGCAGTCTCGGCTCGAGGGCATGGGCGTTGGTCCTGCCGGCGCTCACCATCGCGCTGAGCATCGTGCCGTTGCTGGTGCGCGGCTTGCGTGCCGCGATGATCGAGTCCTACAGCAGCGAGTACGTCACGTTCGCACGGTCGAAAGGCTTGGGAACAGGGCCGATCCGCCGGAGGTACGTGCTGCGCAACGCCGGGATATCCGGCGTCAGCATCCTGGGGATCCAGGTCGGTGCGCTGGCCAGCGGCGCCCTGGTCATCGAGCAGGTCTTCGCCATACCCGGCATGGGCTCGATGCTGATGACGGGGATCCTGAACCGCGACTACGCGCTGGTGCAGGCCTGCACGCTGGTGTTCGGCCTCATCGTCGTGGTCGTCTATCTCGTCACCGACATCGTGTATGCCCGGCTCGACCCGAGAGCGAGGCTGTCATGACGGCCAGCGAGACCACCCTTCCCGTCATCCCGCCGAGCGCGGAGGTGGATGCACGCGGCACGGGGTGGGCGCCGGGCTGGATGAGGCGGCACAACCTGCAGTTGTGGATCGGTGGCTCGATGCTCGGGCTGATGGTGCTCGCGGCGGTGTTCGCGCCAATCCTCGCGCAGCACAGCCCCACCGAACCCGACGCCGCCCATGCATTGCTCGGACCGTCCGGTGACCATCTCTTCGGCACCGACAACCTGGGTCGAGACATCTTCGCGCGCGTCGTCTACGGAGCCCGCAGCGACCTGACGATCGCCGTCGTCGCGGTCATTGCACCTTTCGTCATCGGGCTCGTATTCGGAATAGTTTCAGGGTATTTCGGCGGTTGGATCGACACGATCATGATGCGCTTGGCCGACATCGTGACCGCGTTCCCGTTCTTCATCCTGGTCATCGCCCTGGTTTTCGTCCTGGGCAACGGCGCCTGGAGCATCTTCGTCGCGATCACCTGCGTGTCATGGGTCGCCTACGCGCGACTGGTCCGCGGCGAGGCGATGGTGCTGCGTAACAAGGAATTCGTGGCGGCCTGTGAGGCCGGTGGCATCTCCACGAGCCGGATCCTGTTGCGGCACTTCGCCCCGAACGTCGTCACTCAGGCCATCGTCTACGCGATGAGCGACATCGTCATGAACGTCGGGGTCATCGTCACCCTGAGCTATTTCGGACTCGGCATCGTGCCGCCGACGCCCGACTGGGGATCGATGATGTCCGACGGTCAGCAGTTCCTCGCCGGCGGCTATTACGGATTGACGCTCTTCCCTGCTGCCGCCGTGATCTGGGTCAGTCTCGCGTTGTCGTTCATCGGTGACGGGTTGGCCCATGCCTTGCGGATCGAACGATGAGGAGCGAGATGACCGACCGTGCGCCATTGCTGGACGTTGCAGACCTGAGCGTGAAGTTGCAGGTCGGAGGCACCGAGCTGCATGCGCTCGAGCACGTGTCGTTCAGCCTCGGGTATGGCGAGGCGCGCGGCCTCGTGGGGGAGTCCGGCTCGGGCAAGAGCCTCACGCTGCGCGCGCTCCTCGGACTGTTGCCACCCAACGCGACCGTGACGTCCGGCCGGATGACCTTCGACGGCGCGGAGTTCGACCTCGCCGGCACCTCGAGGTCGAAGCGACGGCGCCTCGAGCGGTTGCGTGGCACCGGGATCTCGATGATCTTCCAGGAGCCGTCGGTCGCGCTGAATCCGGTGATACCGGTAGGAGAGCAGATTGTCGATGCGGTGATGCGCCGGGACCGCATGCGACGTGCGGAAGCGCGGGACTACGCCATACACCTGATGAAGCTGGTCGGGATCCACGACGCCGAAAACAAAGTCGACGCATACGAATTCGAGTTGTCCGGTGGTCTGAAGCAACGGGTGATGATCGCCGCCGCGGTCGCGAGCAAGCCCAAGCTGATCCTCTGCGACGAACCCACGACCGCGCTGGACGTGACGGTCCAGCAGCAGATCCTGGACGTCTTCACCGACCTGCGCGACGAGCTCGATGCCGGTCTTCTCTACGTGACGCACGACCTCGCCGTCGTGTCGCAGCTGTGCGACTCGGTCACCGTGCTGTATTCGGGCAACGTCATGGAGAGTTCGGCGGATCTGCGCGACATGTTCGATGCTCCGCGGCATCCGTACACGGAGGCGCTGTTGCGGTCGACGCCCGACGTCGACCGGATCGGCCGGCGTCTCTACTCGATCCCGGGAAGCGCACCGTCGCTCGACGATCGACCACGGGGCTGCCCGTTCGCACCACGTTGTGAATACCGGCACGACGACTGCGAAGAAGCACGCGTGCCCGACAAATCGACCTCGAGCGGTCGTGAGGTGCACTGTCTCCACCAGGTCCAGCAGGGCGTCAGTCGGGTCGCGCTCACGAAGGAGGCACGATGAGCGACGACCCGCTGTTGCGGTGCTCCGATGTGGTGGTCACCTTCCAGCAGAAGCAGACCCGCACGACGCTGACCGCGGTGAAGTCGGCTTCGTTGGAGGTCGGGCGCGGACAGATCGTGGGCCTGGTCGGCGAGTCCGGGTCGGGCAAATCGACCCTCGCCCGGGCCGTGGTCGGCCTGCAACGGATCGACTCCGGCTCCATCGTGTTCGACGGCAAGCCGTTCGCTGCGCGTCGCAGGCGAGCGGACCGGCGCGGTGTCCAGATGGTCTTCCAGGATCCCTATGGCTCCCTGGACCCACGTATGACGATCAGCGGCACGCTCACGGAGATGATCCGACGGCACACCGCCTTGCGAGGCAGCGCAGTCGACAAGCGATGTCATGAGCTCATGGACATGGTTCGACTGCCGTCGTCGCTGCTCACGTCGCGCCCCGCAGGTATGTCGGGTGGTCAGCGGCAGCGCGTTGCGATCGCACGCGCGCTGTCGATCTCACCGAAGCTCCTCGTCGCGGACGAGCCGGTGGCCGCGCTCGACGTGTCCGTGCAGGCCGGCATCGTCAATCTGCTGGCGGACCTGCGCGAGGAGGTGGGCCTGTCGATCCTGTTCATCTCACACGACCTGTCGATCGTGCGCACCCTGTGCGACCGGGTGAACGTCATCTATCGGGGTGAGATCGTCGAGGAACAGCCGTGCGCGGAATTGTTCGCCGCGCCGCGTGACGAATACACCAAGACGTTGCTGGCAGCGATCCCACGGATCGGTGGTCCGCGTGCGGGCAGGTGACCTGGGTCAGTCGGCGATTTTGGGCAGCTCGGCGCCGGGCACCCAGCGGTCGAAGATCTCCCGCGCAGGGACATTGCCGCCGATCTGACACAACACCGCGATGCCGCCCAGCCAGGCGCGGTGGATCATCACGTAGCTCGGTGGCAGGTTGAGCCGCAGGCCGACGGTGAAGGTCGAGTTGCGTGGGTCGTTGAGGTAATTGAAGATGCCGCGCAACCAGTCACGGTCGAAGCGGAACTCGTTGCTGCGCAAAGGTTTCAGGAACACACCGAGGTAATCGAGCACGTCCTGCGCGTCGACGTCGATCGAGCGCTTGACGAAGCCCTCTTCGCGTAGCCCGTCCAGCAGCGCCAGGTCGTCCCCGCGCAACGCGTCGGTGATCAGTGCACCCATCGCCGGCGGCAGGCCGTCGGGGAGCCGGTTGACCGCTCCGAAGTCGAGCACGCCCAGTCGGCCGTCGGGCAGCAGCCGAAAGTTGCCCGGGTGCGGGTCGGCATGCAGCAGTCCGGCGCGTTCGGGTCCGCTGACCAGGAATTCGAAATAGCGTGTGGCGGCCAGGTCACGCTCGGCCTGCGTGCCGGACTCGATGATCCGGGACAGCGGTACACCGTCGATCCAGTCGCTGACGATCACCTGCTCGGTCGCGAAGACCACCTCGGGCAGCAGGTAGTCGGGGTCGTCGGCATACGCCTCGGCGAACTGCTCGTGCATCGCCGCCTCGAGACTGTAGTCGGTCTCCTCCGCCATCCGGCCCTTCAGCTCGCGCAGGATCGGTGCAACGTCGAGACCGGGCACCCAGCTGGTGCTCATCCGGGCCACCCGGGACAGCTGATTGAGGTCCGACATCAGCGCTTCGGCGGCACCGGGGTATTGCACCTTGACCGCGACCTCGCGGCCGTCGCGCCATACGGCGTGGTGGACCTGGCCGATAGACGCCGCGGCGCGCGGCTCGTCCTCGAACTCGCGGAACTTCGACCGCCACCGCACACCCATCTGGTCGGCGAGCACCCCGTGCAACGACGTCGTCGACATCGCGGGCGCCGTGTCCTGCAGCTTGGTCAACGTCGCGCGGTAAGGCGCTGCCAGTTCCTCGGGGAGCGCGGCTTCGAACATCGACAGGGACTGGCCGAACTTCATCGCGCCGCCCTTGAGGTTGCCCAGCACCCGGAACAGCTGCTCTGCCGTCTGCGCCTGCAACTCCGCGGTGACCGCTTCGGCGGGGCGGCCGCCGACGCGCTTGCCCAGCCCGACGGCGGCACGTGCACCGATGCCGATGGGCAACGTCGCGAGTCGCGCGGCGCGCGTCACCGTCTTGCGGGGCAGATCAGTCATGCATTCATTGTCACCCTTGTGTCTGCGGCGCCGCAGCAGGATGGGTGTCGTGTCCACAGGTGATGGTGAACTCTGGGCTGCGGACACTCCAGGCTCAGGCTCACCCCGGGCGGCAGCAGGTGGCCGTCGAGCATGCCGCGCACGATCAGCGCGGTGAGTGCGGCGGCGGTGGCACGCAACTCCGGCAGCGCGTCCAGCTCCCGGTCGATGTCCGTGTGCAGCGCCCGAGAGGCCAGCCACGGCGCCCACGCGGGATCCCGAGCGCCGCGATGCAGGTCCAGACAGCTCAGACACGGGCCCGCGTCGGGTCGCACGAGCGGACCCACGGCCAGCCGCCCGCCCGAGACGATGACCGGCAGTTGTGGCACCTCCCGGCTGTGCCATCGGCGCCCGGCGAGGGCGGCGATCGCGTCGACCGCGGGCAGCACCACCAGGTCGGGTGTGCGCCGCACAGGGTCGAGGTCCGGCGCGAGCAGGATCTCCGGCTCGGTGACCACCCGGGCGACGATCGGCTCGAGCACCCGGGCGATCGCCTCCGGCAGCGGCCCGTCGCCGAGCACCAGGATCTGTCCCTGCGCAGGGCCGGCGGGTGTGAGCCGCACGGCGGCCTGGCAGATGAAGTCCAGGATGCGTGACCACCGCGCCGACGGCGCGGGCCGTGGCCTGCTGCCGCCCGGCGCTCGAAGTGCGGCAGTCAGGCCGACGACGGCGATCGTCTCCGCCTCGGTCAACCCTTCGAGGACGAAACTGCCGGGGCCGGCGCCGGTCACGAGCACCGATCCGGCGCTGCGCCGCCGCACCGTGAGTGCCGATGGCAGCTCCGGCGGCGGCCAGTCGGTTTGCTCGCTCATCCGTGTCTCCTTCGAGGGCCGTGCCCGTGGAAGCGACACCGTGCCACTACCGGGCGGGCACGCGCAGAAGTTGTCCACAGGCCGTGGCGACGGGTCTCATCGGGAGGGCGTCACCTCGATGGTCCCGTGCGCGCCGTGCTCGGCGTCGTTCATGACGTGGCTGACGAACGGATAGTGGCCGGCGGCCGGTGGGGTGAACTCGACGAACCCGCCCTGGCCGGGTTGTAGAGCCAGCGCCTGCGCGCCGCCGTCGACGTCACCGAAGCCGTCCTTGCCGCGCTTGAGCAGGTAGCCGCCCTCGGCGTAGACGGTGTCGAACTGCGTCCCGATCACGTGGAAGCTCAACGCTTTTGCCGGGCCGGCGTCGAGGACCCAGATCCGCACGCGTGCACCCGCCCGCGCGGTGAGCGGTCGGGCGTCGTACTGGTCGGCCGCACCGTTGAAGGTGACGAAGGTAGGTGTTCCCTTCGCCGCCGTGTCGGCGTCCACCTCCCGCACCGGTGAGCGGCCGTCGCCGGCGACATACACCTCGGACTGCACGAGGAGGTAGCTGCGATCCACCGGCGGCAGGCCGGGTGGCTCGATGACGACCGCGCCCGCCATACCGGCCGCGATGTGCGCGGTCATCGGCATCGTCGCGCAGTGATACATCCAGATGCCGGCGCGATGCGCTGTGAACCGGTAGGTCAACGAGCGCCCCGGCGCGACCTCTCGCATCGGCCGGTCGGGGGAGACCTCGCCGGCGTGGAAATCGATCGAGTGATCCATCGATCCCTTGTTGATCAGCTTGACGACGAAGGTGTCGCCGACCCTCCCGTGCAACGTCGGCGCCGGGACCTTCCCGTTGTAGGTCCACCGCTTCTGGCGTATGCCGGGAGCGACCTCCATCTCGACGTCGCGGACGGTCAGCGTGACGTGATGGACCGTCGCAGCGGTGAGCGGCGGCAGGCTCGGATCGGCTGCGCGGAACGACGCGGGGAACGCGCGGTCAGCGTGGACAGCACGCTTCGGGGCGGCGGAGTGGCCCATCGCTGTAGCGGGGGCGTCAGTCGTCTTGACGGTGAAAACCATTCCCATTGCTCGGTGTCCGGGCACAGTGCACCAGCCCTGCATGCTGTGGGTGATCACCCCGACCTCAACCCGCGCGCTCTTGCCCTTGGCGAGCAGAGGTGCTTTGGCGCCGTTCGGGAAGGCGACGTCGTGAGACGTCGAGCTGTCGGTGTTCGTGAGGACGACCACGAGCTTGTCGCCCCGCGGCACCGTGACCGACGACGGGTGGAAACGCATGTCGGCCGCGGTCACCCGCACCGTGGTGGTGTGTCCGGTGGCCTGCACGGCGTGCGTGTCTCCGCCGGCGTCGACCGCGCCGATGCCGGTCGGATTCCACGCAATGCCGATGCTCACGGCGAGTGCGATCACCGCGACACCTGCGACGAGCTGACCCGATGACCAGATGCCGGGGTCCACGCCGAGCTTCCGGCCGCGCAGCGAGTGGTCGTCCGCCAGTTCCCGGCGTAGCCGCGCGGCGGCCGTGGTGCCGAGGATCATCAACGGCACCAGGGTCAGCAGTGTCACCAGCGTCAGCAGCTTCGCGGTGTCACGCACGGCCGGCGGGGTCGGCGTCACCCACAGCACCAGGCCTAGGTTGACGACCGTGATCCGCGCGACCGCGAAACGGTCGAACCACACCTGGGCGGCGCGGACCACCTGTGCGCCGCCGCCGATGACGACCGGCACCAGGTGCGACAGCGCGCCGGACAGCAACTGGAAGGCGAAACCGACCGCGGCGATCGTCGCCACGGCGTCATACCGGTCGGTGACCCGGCCCCAGGACGCGGCGGTCGCGACCTCGACCGGCACCAGGATCAGCAGGACCGCAGCCCACACCACCGCGGAGCCGACGAAGTATGCCGAGGCATGTCTCGGCGGACTGGTGCGCACCGGCCGGAGCAGCGCTCGCCCCCACCAGCACACGCCCGCCGCATAGACGGCGAAGCAGCCGACGGCGGCCGGACGGGACGCGGCGAGGGTGGCAGCGTCGATGCCGATCAACCCGACCAGGACGACCGGAAGCGCCTGCCGCGCAAGGGTTTCGGCGCGTTCGTCCATGCGGGTCCGCAGCATCGTCGGCCACAGGGTCAGCAACGTGCCGAGCACGGTGAGCCCCAACCAGCCGAGCAGCATGGTCATCGAGTGGGCGAGCACCAACCGGCCGTGCCACTCGTCGCCGGATCCCTTGGCCAACGCCACTCCGAACCCGGCGCCGACGGGCACACAGATGGCCGCGGCCAGGTAGTAGTGGACGGTGGTGCGGAAGCGGCGGGCGACGCTCTTGCCCAACCGGACCGCGAGGGCGACTGCGTGCCAGAGGACGGCGCACGAGACCAGCGACGCCCCGACGATCACCAGCGGCCAGTGTGCGGTCGGCACTCCGACCAGCACGCACACGACACCGATGATCACCAGCACGATGCGCGCGGACTGCAATCGTCGCGGGTCCACGTCCTCGGACGTCTTCAGCAGCGCCTGGGCGAAATAGGTGCTCCACACGATCGCCGCGTGCGTCATGGCGCCGAGCAGGATCATGTGCACCATCAGCCAGTGCGAGTCGGCCACGAACGGGTGCAGCAACGCCACCGCGACCGCGCCGACAATCCAACCGACCGCCGGCTGGTCGCGCAGAGCCCATCTGCCACGCGTGGGGCTCACAGCGGCAGTGCCCGGGCCGGGGCGCTGGGAGGGTGCGGCGATCATGTCGTGGACTTCCCTGGGACGAGGATGCTCGCGAGCATCGTGAGAGGTAGCAGCAGGAGTGCGACGACGCCGAGCAAGGCGCCGGCGGTCCACAGACTCTGTATGCCGAGGGCGTTTCCGCCGAGCAGGCGCAGCACCAGGCTGAGGTGCAGCACGACGAGCGGCAGCCACTGCATCGGGTGGTAGGGCATCGGCCGGCGTATGACGGCAGGCAGAATCACCGGCGCGTGCGCGATCACCATCGACATGCCGAAACCGAGGAAGACGCCGTGCACTGCAGTGTCGTATTGCGCTGTGGTTGTTGGGGTTCCGGCATACAGCCAGACGCCGGCGGCGACGGCAAGCCAGGCGTAACCGCCCAACAACGCGGCCGCGGACAGTCGTGGCACCCCCGGCGACCGGATCGTATGGCGCGCCACGTCGTGCCGAGCCAGCGCGGCGGTGATCAGCAGCAGGATGCCCCCAGCGGCGTGGTCGCCGAGGTCGGGCCACGCGAGCGACACGACCGCGGTCAGCATCAGCAGCACACCCCCGGCGATCAGGAGGTGTCCGGCACGCGCAGGTAGGTGCAGCCGAGCCAGCTCCACGCGCTCGGCGGCGATCGTCAGCACCACGAAGGCGACCAGCCAGAGCAACAGCTCGGAAACGGGAAGCCGCAGCCAGAGCACCGCCGCGCCGGTCGCGGCCACGGCGCCCAGTGCCTCCACCGCTGTCGGCTCGTCATGCTGGCGCTGGTAGAGCTTGCCGTAGACGGCGACCAGCACCGCGCCGCCGTCAGCCAGCAGGACCGCGCCGGCATGTGCCGGCAGTCCGACGGCGAGAGCGCTCCCCCCTGCGCCGAGCAGCGCCGGCGCGGCATACCCCCACATGGCGCGCAACGCGACCGAGCGCTCCAGTGCGATGAGCGTGCCGAGGAAGCCGAGCGTCATCAGCACGCCGTGTCGCGCCGGCAAGGTCCCGTTGCGGACCGGCGCGGCGGCGTCGGCGAGCAGCAGCGCGGCGTCCAGCCCGGCCAGCAGACTGAGTCCCGCGGGGACGAGGAGCCACGCGCGCAGCGGCGCGCGCGTGGCTCCGCCCCGGCGTGGGGTGCTCAGCGCCGCGTCATACGCAGGTGCCACGCCTCCGGGCCTTCGACCAGGTAGGCGATCTCGATGGCACCCTCGCTGCTCTCGGCGATCTGGGCGAGCAGCGGCTTCGGGTCGTGGGACGCGATCAGCACCAGACCTTCGCCGGGCCGCAGTGTTGCCAGTGCGCCGAAGACGGCACCGTGCCGCAGCGCGTGGGGGATGGTTCGGGTGTCAAGCTCGGGCAGGCCGGCGGAGTCTGAGCAGCCACAGCCGCAGCTGTGCGCCTCGGTGATCGGCAGTTCGGTCATCACATTCCTCGGGTGGACGTATTTATTACAACATTGCATTGTGAAAAATACTCCTCCCGGCCGCGCGGAGCGAATCGGCAGGTCCGTGCTCCGCGTTCGAGATGGTCGCCAATGTCACCGGCATCGCTTAGGTTCGACGTATGACGTCGCCGACACCCGAAGTGGAAGTGCGGCGCTCCGCGCGGCGCAGGCGCACGGTGTCGGCATACCGCGAGGGCGACCGCATCGTGGTGCTGGTCCCGGCGCGGCTGTCCAAGAAGGACGAGCAGCGCCTGGTCGCCGACATGGTCCGCAAGGTCCAGGCCGCCGCGGACAAGGGGCGGTCGACCGACGCCGAGCTGATGGAGCGTGCCACGCAGCTCTCCATCCGTTACCTCGGCGGCCTGGCGCATCCGGTCTCGGTGCGGTGGGTCGGCAACCAGCACGCCCGATGGGGCTCCTGCACCCCGGCCAACGGCACGATCCGGCTGTCCGACCGGCTGCAGGGGATGCCCGAATACGTCAGCGACTACGTCCTGCTGCACGAGCTGGCGCACCTGCTGCAGCCCGACCACGGCAAGAGCTTCTGGTCGCTGCTGGAGGCCTACCCGCGGTTGGAGCGGGCACGTGGCTATCTCGACGGTGTCGCCTTCGGATCGGGCATCCCGGCCTCCGCTGCCGACGACGAGCCGGACGAGCCCGGTTCGTTGCCGACCTCGGCGCTCGACGGCTGATGCAGTGAATCAAGAACACGGCTGCACTGGTGCGGTGAGCGCCGCCCGTCAGTGACAGGCGAGGTGATCGAACGACGCGCGTGTCGTGCCCCGACCGTCGACGCTCAGGTGCAACGTCTCGTGCAGGTCGTATGACGTGCCGTCGCTGCCCGTGATCGTGCCGTTGACGGTCCGGGTCATCACCCTGGTGTCCGCTCCGTCGTCGGGGTACGTGCCGGTCTGGATCATCGTGTAAGACCCGCGGTAGCTCGGCGCCGAGGTCGCATCGGGGGAGAGCGTGACCTGACCCTCGACGGTGGTGTGCACGTGGGCGATGCCGTCCGCGGTCAGGAAGCCGACGTCCCGTCCGGTCAGGTCCTCCACCAGGGTGCCGGTGAAGGCCGGGCATCCGGGGCCGATGCCGTCGACCTGGGTCACGTCCTGCTCGGTCCACGGGTTGTCGATGCGCTGCCCGCTGTCGGCCACGGCCGGTGCTGCCGCCACGGCGAACGCGGCCATGGCGGTCAAGACCGCACCGGAGCAGCGCAGGCCGGCGCTCTTCACGATGCGCTCCGCGCGTGGCCGGTCCGGTGGGCGAGGGTGTAGACCCCAGCGATCACGAAAACGAGCGCGGTCAGCAGGAATCCGAACCAGCAGATGTTGCCGAGCACCAGGTTGGTTCCGTGGTGGGCGTTCTTCAGGGCGGGGATGCCGCTGCACATGAACAGCACGAATGCGACGGCGAGCAGCCCGCCGAGCGTCGTGAGTGGGTGCTCCCGTAGTTGTCTCATGTCGGTCTCCTTGTTTCCTCGGCCGGACCCGGGTGGGTCGCCTGGAAGATCCAGCGTGCTGGTGTCGCGCACGATCGGGCAGGGGCTGTTGTCCCGGTTCGACCGGGACGTTCTCCGGCCGAAAAATGCCAAGTCGTAGGGCATTTCGGGGCCAAGATGGGGTCCCTGGAGGACGCATGACCACTGTCAGCACACCGGCCGCAACGGCGATGGTCCGTGAGCCACGGATCGGCGCGCGATGGATCGGCATCGCCTGCGGGGTGCCGGTCATCATCGCGTCGGTCGCCGGCGCCTGGCTGGCGCATGGCCCCGGTGGACGCAGTCTCGTCGGCATGATGCACGACAACGTCATCAACAACGTCGTCAACGGGATCGTCTTCGGCGGCGTGGCCATGGTGCTGATGTGGCTGCGTCCGGCGAACCGGGTCGGCTGGTTGTTGATGTATGCCGGGGCCGTCAACGCCATCGCGATCCTCGGCGAGGGCTGGACACTCGCGTCATACGATCTCTCGCTGCCCGGCCGGTCGCTCATGGCCTGGCTCGGCTCCTGGCTCTGGGCGACGGCGCTCTTCCTGGGTGCGACTGTCCTGCCGGCGATCTATCCGACCGGTCGCGCCACGACACGACTGGCTCGCTGGGTGGTCCGGCTGGGCTGGGTCATGAGCGTTCTCTTCGCTGCTGGGCTGTCCGGCCTGGACGATGCGTACCGCGGTGTCGCGCCAGGACATCACCTTGGATCGAATCCGTTGAGCCACGGTCATTTTCAGCCGGTCTTCCTCGGCGCGGCGGCGGTGGGGGTCGTCGGCTCGGTGCTGTTGTCCGCGGTCACCCTCGGTTGGACCGTCCGGCGCCTCGCCCGGGCCGCCTCCCCGGAGCGCGAGCAACTGGCCTGGCTCGTGGTGTCCGTCCTTCCGGTGATCCTCGCCGCCGTGCTCGGTCTGCCGGTCGTGCTCTTCGTCGTGACGCTGCTGACGACCGTGACCCTCCTGGTCGGTGTGGTGCGTTACCAGCTGTTCGACATCAAGCTCATCCTGCGCAGTGGCCTGCTCTACGGCGCACTGATCGGGCTGGCCGCCTGCGCCTACTTCGCGGCGGTCGCCGCCGCGGGACTCGCGTCGCGGTCCAGTGCCGTCTCGCCGTTCTTCGCTGCCGCGGCGATCGCGCTGCTCGCGCGCCCCGCCTACGCGGGACTGTCCCGCTGGATCAGCCGGTTCGTGTACGGCGACCGTGCCGAGCCGGCCCGCGCACTCGGTCGACTGGGGCCGGTGATGGGTGGCGCACTCGGCCCGGACCTGGACGCGGTGGTCGCCGCGGTCGCGGAATCGGTGCGGTCGCCATGCGTCGAAGTGGTGGGCACTGACGGGCAGGTGTTGGCCCGTGCCGGTCGGGTGCAGGCGCACTCCGCGCACGAGGTCGGCCTGAGTCGCGACACCGGCGAGGTCGGCATGCTGCGGGTCTGCTGGCGAACGCCGAGCGACCCGCCCTCACGTGCTGACCGTGCGCTCATCGACGCCCTCGCGGTCCCGGTCGCCGTCGCCGTCCACGCAACGCAACTGGCGCGTGATGTGGAGGAGTCCCGAGCCCGGGTGATCGAGGTACGAGCCGCTGAGCGCAGCCGGCTGCGGGCGGATCTGCACGACGGCGTCGGACCGTCGCTGTCGGGTGCTGCCCTCGGTGTCGAGGCAGCGCTGCGCAGCGAGCACCCCGAGCGCACCCGGGAGATTCTTGCTGTCGTTCATGGCGAGATGAAGCATCTGGTGCGCGAGATCCGTTGTCTGATAAGCGATCTCGACCCAGCCGGCCTGGAGCACGGCCGCTTGCACGAAGCGCTCGCGGCGCACGCCGAGGTCGTCAACGCGCTGGGAGCGGTGCGAGTCGCGGTCGATGTCGATGCGCTGCCGTCGGTGGGTCTGCCGGTCGAGGTGGCGGTGCACAGGATCGCCACCGAGGCGATCACCAACGTCGTACGACACGCGGCTGCGAGCTCGGCGCAGGTCTCGTTGCGCTGCGACGGGGCGTGTCTGGTGCTCGAGGTCCGCGACGATGGGATCGGACTGGGGTCCTCGACACCGGGAGTGGGCCGAGCGTCGATGAGCGAGCGAGCACGGTCGGTCGGTGGCGACGTGACCATCACGGACCGGCACCCGCACGGCACGCAGGTGCTCGCCCGGGTTCCGTTGTTGCGTCAGGAGCAGGGGTGACCGGCAGCGAACCGGTCCGGGTGGTGCTGGCCGACGACCATCCGATGTACCGCTACGGGGTCGCTGCGGTGCTTTCGGCCGAGCCACGGATCGCGCTGGTCGGCGAGGCGGCGAGCGGCCGGCAACTCCTGGCGCTGGTCGAGCAGACCCGACCCCGGGTGGTCGTCACCGACCTGCAGATGCCCGATCTCGACGGTGTGGCGGTCACCCGTGAGCTGTGCAGGACCGAGCCGGACCTGCCGGTGCTGGTGCTGACGATGCATGACGACGACGAGAGCGTCTTCGGCGCGATGCGGGCCGGCGCGAGGGGTTATCTGCTCAAGGGCGTCGACGCAGACGAACTGGTCGCCACGATCCTCACCGTGGCGGCCGGTGGGACGGCGTTCGGTCCGTCGGTGGCGCGCCGGATCGTGGGCTTCTACCTGGAATCCACGAGCCGATACGCCCAGGGCGCGTTCCCGCAGCTGACCACTCGTGAGCGGGAGGTGCTCGACCTACTGGCGGCGGGTCGACGCAATTCGGCGATCGCGGCGGCGCTGGGGCTCAGCGAGAAGACGGTGCGCAACCACCTGTCGGCGATCCTCGCCAAACTGCAGGTGACGGACCGCTCCGCCGCCATCGTGCGCGCACGGGAGGCCGGGCTCGGCCGTGACCGGTGAGCTCCGGGCGCGGCAGACTCTCAGGCCGAGAGCAGGCGTGCCCGCAGTTGTTCGATGCAGTCGGCCAGGTCCGGGTCGGTCGGTTCCGGCAACGCATCGACCGGCCACCAGCGCACGTCGTCGGACTCGTCCGAGACCGTGACCCGGGCGTCCTGCGGCGCGACTGCCGCGACCCGGAGGTCCCAGTGCGCCGTGCAGCGCCCGAACGCAGCGACCAGGTCGTGCCGGTGCAGGAAGAGTGCACCGGGCACCGGGGTCAGGCCGTCTATGCCGGATTCCTCCGTCGCCTCCCGCAGTGCGGCACCCGCCACCGAGCGGTCGCCGTCCTCGAAGTGACCGCCCGGCTGCAGCCACAACCGCGCCTTCTTGTGCAGCACCAGCAGCACCTGGCTGCCGTCCGCGGAGAAGACGACTGCGCTGGCGGTGAAGTGCTCCGGTGGACCATCGCGCCACAGGGCGTCGTCGTATGCCGCGAGGTGTGCCTCGAACGCGTCACGCACCGCGCCCGGCGCTGCGGCACGCAGGACCTCGAAGGCATTGTTGCGCAGCACTTTCCGGTCCGGGATGTTCAGATCGGACGCTGTCATGGGGGTGCTCAAGCCTTGTCGTCCCCGTCGCCGTTGTTGTCGCTTCCCTCGCTTCCCTCGCTTCCCTCGCCGCCCTCACCGGGCTCGTCCCGCTCGGCGTCCAGCTCCGCGGTGCCCTGCGCCAGCAGGGCTTCGAGGGCGGCGTCGACCTCGTCGGGCTGCGACGCGCTCTCCTCGGGTGACTGGCGACGCCGGACATAGCCGCTGGGATCGTCCAGGTCGGCCGTGGTCGGTGCGAAGTCGGGGTGCTTCCAGGCCTCGTCGCGCTCCGCGGCGCCGAGTGCTTCCTCCAGTTGGGTGAAGACCTGGGCAGCGTCGCGCAAGCGGCGCGGACGCAGCTCCAGGCCGACCAGCGAGGCGAAGAGCCGCTCGGCCGGCCCGCCCGACGCGCGGCGGCGGCGGACCGCCTCCGACAACTGGTCGGTGTGCGGCAGGTGCTTGCCGGCGGCCTGGTTGGCGACGACGTCGACCCAGCCCTCCACCAGCGCCAGGAGCGTCTCGAGGTGGGCGAGGGCGCGCTGCTGCGCCTCGGAGGGCTCGTCATTGAAGAGCGACCCCTGCAGGGCCTCCTGCATCGCTGCCGGGTCGGACGTGTCGGCGTCCGCCACCGCACGCTCGATGCCATCGGTGTCGATGGAGATGTCTCCGGCATACGACTGCACGGCGGCGATCAACGCCGGACCCAGCCACGCGACGGAGGCGAAGAGCCGCGCGCGGGCGGCTTCGCGGACGGCGAGGTAGAGGTGCACCTCTCCACCGTCGACCTCGAGCCCCTCGGCGAAGTCCCTGACGTTGGCCGGCAGCATCACGACGCCGTCGGTGAGCGGGAGGCCGACCTCGGTGCCGCTGACCAGCTCGCCGGCGAGTGCACCGACGGCCTGACCGATCTGCGCGCCGAACATGCCGGCACTCATCCGCGCCATCATCGGCTGCATCTGGCCCATCATCGCCGAGGGGTCGATGCCCGGTGGCAGACCCATCTCGTCGGCCTGATGAGGGTCGAGACGACGCAGTTGCTCACCCATCGCGCGCTCGATCGCGCCGTTGACCCCGCCTGCGACGGGCTCTACCAGCTGCCGCCACATCGGCATCGTCTGCTCCACCCACTCGGCGCGGCTGAGCGCCTTGGCCGGGCCGACGGCCGCGAACTCGGTGACCTCGTCCAGCCACAGGTTGGCGACCTGCACGACCTGCTCGACGTCGCGTGCGGTGCTGGAACTCACGCTGCTGTCGCCGGCGGCGGAGACGGTCTTGCGGGCGACGTCGGTTGCCAACTCCAGGTTGACCGGGCCGTCGACCGGACCCGACATCATCGCCTGCAGCTGACTCTGCAGGGCCTCCATCATCTGTGGGTTCAGGCCCTGGACGCCCATCTGCTCGAGGGCACCCGCGAGCTGGTCGTTGTCGGAGTCCCCGCCGAGGATCGACCGCAACAGCTCCGACAGGTCGGGCTGCTGTGGCTCCTCGTCCCCGAAGTCGTCGTCGGGGCGCTCGGGTGGGTAGTCAGACATCTCTTCTCCGTCCTCGAAGTCCATTCGGAACCAGCACAGCGAGCTTGGGCCGCGTTGGCACGGCGGCAGCTTGCTGACGCCCTGCCACGCGGAACACGCCTCCTTGCCGGATGCCCGGATGAGGCACGCGGCGAATGCGCGCCGAACGCAGTGAATAGGCTCTCCACTAGACAACCACGAACAGGCCGGTGGCGTTCCGCTGCCCGGCAGGTGTTCGCTCGCAGCAGAATCAGGAGGACGGCGTATGACGGTGCCAGACCCGCGGGTGCGTCTTGTCGATCTGCGGGACACCCCGCTGACGGTGGACGAGGCGCTCGCCGCCGTCAGCGACCCGGCAGCCGGGGGTGTTGCGCTGTTCGTGGGGACGGTCCGACAGCAGGACCACGCCAAAGCCGTTGAACTGTTGGACTATTCGGCACACCCGAGCGCGGTCGACACGCTGCGCGAGGTCGCCGAGTCGGTGCTGACCGACGAGATCACCGCGCTCGCGGCCGTGCACCGGACCGGTCGTCTGGCTATCGGCGACACTGCGGTCGTGGTCGCGGTCAGCGCTCCGCACCGGGGTGCGGCGCTCACAGTTTGCAAGGAGATGATCGACACCCTCAAAGCACAGGTGCCGATCTGGAAGCACCAGGTGTTCCGCGACGGAAGTGACGAATGGGTCGGACTGTAGATCGATGACGAGTGTGGACGAACACGGCAAGCCGACGGGCGGGGCGCAGGCCGGGGGGAACAACATCTCAGGGGGCAGGCTCAGCCGCCGCAACACGGGGCTCCTGGTGCTGGCGCTGGTGGTGGTCATCGCGATCGCCGCGCTCAACCTGATCCACGTGCCGAAGGTGATCATGCGGCCGGGTCCGGTCACCAACACGCTGGGTGAGAAGTCCGGCAAGCCGGTGATCGAGGTCAAGGGAGCCAAGACCTACCCGACGTCCGGGGCGCTCGACTTCACCACGGTGTCGATCGCCGGCGGGCCGCAATACCCGGTGAGCGTCATGGAGTGGCTGAAGGCGAAGTACATCGACGACGACGCCGAGATCTACCCCGAGGAGATGTGGTTCCCCAAGGGCATCACCTCCAAGCAGGTCGAGCAGCAGAGCACTGCCGAGATGACCAACTCGCAGCAGACCGCCGAGGTGGTGGCGATGCGTGCCGCCGGCGTCACGGTGCCCGAGACGATCCGGGTGGCGCAGCTGCAGAAGGGCGCGGCCGCCACGGGCAAGCTCGAGGTCAAGGACGTGCTGGTCGAGCTGAACGGCAAGAAGGTGTCCACCCTGGAGTCGGTCTCCACCGTGATGCACAAGGTGAAGGCGGGCACCACGGTCCCGGTCACCGTCAAACGCGGCACGAAGACGATGCACCTGAAGGTGCCGACGAGCGCGGGCGAGGACGGCCATGCGGTCTTCGGCATCGCGATCACGCCGGCATACAAGTTTCCCTACGAGGTGAAGGTCAACGCGGGCGACGTCGGCGGGCCGTCCGCGGGCACGATGTTCACCCTGGCGATCTACGACCTGCTCACCCCTGGAGCGCTCACGGGTGGCCACAAGGTCGCGGGCACGGGCACGATGAGCGAGGACGGCTCGGTCGGGCCGATCGGCGGCATCCGACAGAAGATGCTCGGTGCCGAGCGGTCCGGCGCGAAGTTCTTCCTGGCACCCAAGAGCGACTGCTCCGAGGCCAAGGGGCACGAACCCGACGGGCTCACGGTGATCAGGATCGACAACGTGCAGGACGCGATCGGCGCGCTCAAGCAGATCGCCGCGGGCAGGACCACCGGCTTCACCGGCTGCGGCTGAGCCGGACACCCTCCTCGCCGAGAGGACACCCGTTTGCCGAGAGGACAGGGAAAACAGGCCGAATTCGGGCGGTTTTCCCTGTCCCCTCGGTCATTGCCTGTCCTCTCGGCGTATGACGTGCGTCGGTTCAGTCGTCGAGAGTGACCTGCAAGGCGTGCACGAGTCCGGGAGCGATGTCCTTCCCGACGGCGACCTTGTCGTCCGTGTCGTGCGCGCGCTGGCGCAGCAGGCAGATCGACTCACCGTCGCGCAGGACCGCGACCAGCAGTCGGACGTCGGCGCGATCCGGGTGGGCGGCCAGCGCCTCGGCGGCGGCCTCGGGGTTCTCCGGCAGGTCCCGCTCTGCCTCGGGCGGCACGACGATCCGCTCGAGGGCCAGGGCGACACCGTCGACCTCGGCCGGCCAGGCCAGCTGCCGCAGCAGGCTCTCGATGTTGGACGTCTGCGGCAGACCCTCCTGCTCGACCGTGCTGTATGCCGAGGGGTCGGCGCCGCGCAGTTGCCCGGCCAGGCCGGGCTCACGGGCCAGCAGATCGGAGTTGCGCGCGATCGCGAAGAGGCGGGGGGACTGGTCCCACCCGGCGGACGCGACGTGGCGCTCGGTGTCCAGGGCACACTCGGCCAGCGGACTGAGGACCTGCTTGGCGAGGGGAGCGGAGTCGTCGGACGGCATACTGCAATGTTGCCGCACCATCTCGATTCCCACGGTGCCCGGGGCCGTTCATAGGAGCACGGGTTAGGTTTGTCCTTCAGTACCTGGCACACCACCGGCACCTTTGGACACGAGGCCCACGTTGACTTCTTCGGATGAGCCCACCGGCGACGAGCACGACGACCGGGTGCGCACGGTGCGCCGCTTCGGACCTATCGGCGCGCGCCGGGTGGTCATCGTCGCGGGCGCGATCATTGCTCTGCTGGTCCTGGCCCAGGTCTGGGCCAACGTGTGGACCAACCAGTTGTGGTTCGCCAGCATCGGTTATTCGTCGGTCTTCCGGACCGAATACCTCACCAAGGCGACGATGTTCGTCGGTGGCGCCCTGTTGGCCGGCGGGTTGATCTGGGTCAGCATGTGGCTCGCCTATCGGCAGCGGCCGATCTATGCGCCGGTCACCGCGGAGCTCGACACGATGGACCGTTACCGAGAGGCGATCGAGCCGTTCCGGCGGGCCGCCTTCTGGCTGGTGCCGGCGGTCTTCGCCCTCTTCACCGGGTCGGCGGCGATCGGGCAGTGGAAGGTCGCGCTGCTGTGGCTCAACCGGCAGAGCTTCGGTGCCGAGGACCCGGAGTTCCACAAGGACATCGGCTTCTACGTCTTCACGCTGCCCTGGCTGCAGGTCGTCATCGGGTTCCTCACCATGGCGCTGATCCTGTCGCTCATCGCAGCGGTCGTCATGCACTACCTGTATGGCGGGATCGCGTTGCGCGACAAGGGCGTTCACACCACTGGCTCCGCACGCATCCACTTGTCGCTGTTGCTGGCGGCGTTGGTGCTGGTGCGCGCGGTGGCCTACTGGCTGGGCCGCTACGACCTGACCGCGACGGACAACTCGCTCTTCACCGGCATCGACTACACCGCCCAGCACGCAGTGTTGCCGGCGAAGGCGATGCTCGCCGGAGCAGCCGTGATCTGTGCGGCGCTGTTCGTCGCGACGATCTGGACCCGCACGTGGCGGCTGCCGGTCGTCGGCCTGGTGCTGCTGATCGTCTGTGCCGTGGTGCTGGGCGCGATCTATCCGGCACTCGTGCAGCGCTTCAAGGTGCGCCCGACGGAGCAGTCGCTGCAGACGCCATACATCTCCCAGAACATCAAGGCGACCAAGGCGGCATACGGCCTCGACAAGGTGAAGGTGAAGTCCTACACGCCGACCAAGAAGACCGGCGCGGGCCAGCTCGCGCAGGATGCCGAGACGGTGCCCGGCATCCGGCTGGTCGACCCGTCGATCGTGTCGCCGACCTTCCGGCAGTTGCAGGGACAGCGCAACTACTACCAGTTCGGCAACACGCTGGACGTCGACCGCTACAAGATCGACGGCAACACCGAGGACACCGTGGTCGGTGTCCGCGAGATCGACCTGTCGGGTGTGCCCGATTCCCAACGCAATTGGGTCAACGACCACACGGTCTACACGCACGGGTTCGGTGTCGTGGCGGCATACGGCAACGAGCGGACCGAGGACGGCCAGCCGGTCTTCATGGAGTCCGACATCCCGCCCGTCGGGAAGCTGGGCGACTTCGAGCCGCGCATCTACTTCGGCGAGTCCTCACCGCGCTTCTCGATCGTCGGTGGCACCGCGAACGGCCCGAAGCGCGAGTTGGACTATCCGCGCACGTCCTCCGGTGGGGAGCAACGCACCACCTACTCCGGCAACGGTGGCGTGGGCGTCGGCTCGTTGAACCGCAAGGTCGCCTACGCGATGAAATATCACGACCTCAACTTCCTGTTCACCGGGTCGATCAACTCCGACTCGCGCATCCTGGACACCCGCAACCCGGTCGACCGGGTCAAGAAGGTCGCTCCGTGGCTGACCGTCGACGGCGACCCTTACCCGGTGGTCGAGGACGGTCACGTGCAATGGGTGGTCGACGGTTACACGACGTCCGCGCACTACCCCAACTCCCAGTTGCAGTCACTCGGCAACGCCACCGAGGACGCGCTGACGACGTCCTCGAACAACCTGCGCAACCTCGCGGGTGGGCGCGTCAACTACATCCGCAACTCGGTCAAGGCGACGGTCGACGCCTACACCGGCGAGGTGACGATGTACTCCTGGGACAAGAAGGACCCGGTGCTGAAGGCGTGGATGAGTGCGTTCCCCGGCACGGTGAAGTCGATGTCGAAGATCCCGGCCGGGCTGATGTCGCATCTGCGCTACCCGGAGGACCTCTTCAAGGTGCAGCGTGAGCTGCTCACCAAATATCACGTCACGGACGCGGGCCAGTTCTTCCAGGGCAACGACCAGTGGCAGATCCCGACCGATCCGGCGCGCGGCAACCGCGAGCAGCAGCCGCCCTACTACCTGTCGGTGGCGATGCCGGATCAGAAGTCGCCGACGTTCTCGCTGACCTCGACCTTCATCCCGACCGGTGACCGGCAGAACCTCGCGGCGTTCATGACGGTCGACGCGGACGCCGGATCCACGCCGGGCAAGAAGAGCGCCGGCTATGGCACGTTCCGCATCCTGGAGATGCCACGTAACGTCACGGTCAAGGGCCCGGGGCAGTTCCAGAACGACATCAACTCCTCCCAAGCGGTCTCACCCACCACGAAGCAGACGCTGGCGCAGTTCCTGACCTACAACAAGCAGGTCGGTTCCGAGGTGCAGGAGGGCAATCTGCTCACCCTGCCGGTCGGTGGTGGTCTGCTGTATGTCGAGCCGATCTACGTCAAGGCGGCGGGCACGACGTCGTTCCCGTTGCTGAAGGCGGTCGTCGTCGGGTTCGGCGACAAGCTGGCCTGGGACACCACCCTGGACGGAGCGCTCAACGAGCTGTTCGGCGGCGATTCCGGTGCCAGCGCAGGAGATTCGGGCCAGTCTCCGCCACCGTCGACGAAGCCGTCACCGTCCTCGTCGGACTCGAAGTCGTCCACGCCGTCCAAGTCCTCCAAGACCAGCAACGCCGAGGTCAAGCAGGCGCTCGAGGACGCGAACAAGTGGTACGCGCAGGGCGAGAAGGACCTGAAGAAGGGTGACTTCGCGGCATACGGCGAGGACCAGAAGAAGTTGAAGGCCGCGATCAAGAAGGCGATCGAGGCACAGGGCGGCACCTCCTCGTCCTCACCCGCACCGAAGTCGACGAGCAAGTAAGCCACCGGCGTCGCGCCCGCGCAATATGCCGATCGCGTTGTATGGCGCGTGTCTGGCATGCCCGTCGGCATGCTGATCGAGATCACCGGGCGCCGATTTGGCGCTCCGGCCACCGTCGCGTAGTGTTGGGTTCACCGACGCGGGGTGGAGCAGTTCGGTAGCTCGCCGGGCTCATAACCCGGAGGTCGCAGGTTCAAATCCTGCCCCCGCTACAAAGTTCAGGCTCGGAATCCACGGATTCCGAGCCTGAAAGCATTTGAGGATTTGAACCAGGTACCACTTACGGACCGAAAACTCGGTCCAGGAACCCGCATCGAGGTCGCTCCTCACGCCGGCTACGGAGCCAGCGCGTCTGGTGCTGGGGAGTGCGGTCGCAGCGGCGCACCTACCCAGTATGAAGACCTCAGAGACGACGATCGGCGGACTGGAACCGCTGATGAGCATCGAGGACCTGTCGGATTATCTCGACGTTCCGGTCAGGACTCTCTACGACTGGCGTCTGGCTGGACGCGGTCCGTGTGCCGTTCACGTGGGGCGCCAGCTCCGCTACTTCGTGAGCGACGTCCACGCCTGGCTGGCGACCCAACGGGAGCAAGAGCCGGGGCACTCGCTCGACGGGAGGTGAGTCGTCGTGGCTAGGCCCAGGACGCCGATCGGCACGTTCGGGGACGTCTCGTTCATCAAGGCCACGGGCGGGCAGGTCCGTGCCCGCACTCGGTATCGCGACGACGACGGCAAGGTCCGCCGCGTCTCGGCGACGGGAGCGACCAAGCGCGAGGCCGAGCGCAATCTGAAGCAGGTGCTGGCCGAACGGATGTCGTACCGGTCGAGTGGGGAGTTGTCGCCGGACAGTTCTTTCACCGCGCTGGTGGACGTCTGGCTTGCCGACCTCGACTTGGAGGCGAAGCTCGCCGAGAGCACGAGGGCCCTGTATGAGCGAAACATGCGACAACTGGTGATGCCGGCGTTCGAGGGATACGCGCTGCGGGAGATCACCGTGAGCAAGGTCGACCGCTTCCTCAAGGGGTTGGCCATCAACAAGAGTTACAGCACCGCCAAGCAGGCGCGAACCGTCCTCAGCCTGGCGCTTGGCCTCGCCATGCGTTACGACGCGCTCCCGAAGAACCCCGTTCGGGACACATCTCGGCTCCACAAGCCGCCGTCGCAAGCCACCGCACTCACGGCAGGCCAGGTGGAAGCGATCCGGTCGGCAGTGCGTGGCTGGCGTCGAGGCCCGGGCATCTCAGGACCGCCACCCGACGGACAGTTGGAGCAGATCATCGAAGTCATGCTCGGAACGTCGGCACGTATCGGCGAGGAGCTCGCGATCCGCAAGTGCGATGTCGATGTGACCAGCACGCCCGCGACGGTGCGGATCTCGGGGACGATCGTGTCGCCGGCCGGCAAGCCAACCCAGAGGCAGCCCCATCCCAAGACACAGAAATCGACCAGGACGGTGTCGGTGCCAACGTTCACGGCTGAGGTGCTGCGTGCGCGCCTGGCCAAGATCGGACCCGAGGATCCTGAGCACCTGATCTTCTTCACGCGCAACAAGACGCCACTGACGACCAACAACGTCCGTCGCCGTCTCCGAGCTGTCATGGAGGAGGCTGGGATCGAAGGAGTCACACCGCATTCGTTCAGGCGAAGGGTGGCGACAGTGATCGACCGCGCTGGGGGCGCCGATCTGGCCGCGGAGATGCTTGGTCATTCCTCGACCAAGATCACCAAGGAGCACTACATCGAGCCGGACGAAGCCGTGAATCCGGTGACGGCGGAGATCTTGGAGTCGCTCGCACCGAAGGGATGGACCGATGGATCCTGAGAGCGAACCGGCCCGGGTCACGCCACTACCCATCCGTAATGATCTGCATTACGATAGTGGCGTGTTCGAGAGGGTGGATTGGTCGAAACGTGGCGCGTACATGCAACGCAAACACCACGTCACTCCCGAGATGGCCAACGACCGCGCTCTCGGACGCTGACCGGGTTCTGATCGATCCGGACTACAACAGCACAAGCGGGAAGAGCGTCCGGATCATCGGCTATTCGATCATCGGTGACGCAGTGCTCACCGTCATCGTGGTGGAGCACGAGGGCACCGAGTACGGCGTCAACGGTTGGCCAGCCAACTCCAAGGACCGCCACATCTACAGTTCCGGAACGTACGAGACGCAGGAAGGGGAAACCGATGAGCAAGACGATTGACGAACTGCTCGCCGAGGAGGCGATCGCGGTTGAGGAGGCCGAGGCCACGAGTGACCCTGAAGCGCCCTTGCCTGCGCACGTGAAGGTCACGCGTGGACATCCTCGGGCACGCAACCTGCAGGTCCGGTTCCGTGACGATGAGTTCGAGGAACTGGCCGCCTATGCCGAGCAGCGCGGGTTGCCGGTCTCGACCCTGGTGCGGTCCCTGGTCCTGCAGGCGATTGCCCCGGCCGATGACCTGAAGACGGCACTCGACAAGCTGGAGACCGATCTGGCCGCGGTCCGCCGCAAGGCACTCAGCGCCTGATCACAGCGCTAGCCGCGGAACCTGAGATGTGTTGCCGGGCCGCCTAGGGGCCGAGTCGATGCTGCGAATGAAGCCCGCGCGTGACCGGATGGAGGTGCTGGCTACGGTCGCAGGCGTCCGCGCGGGCATCAGCCGCTCCTTGACGGTGTCGAGCACTGGCGCACGGCGTGGCACGTCGAGTGGGATGTGGCGTGCCCGCAGTGCCTTCACCGCGCCTGGCGATTTGAGGTCGATCCGGGGTAGTGAGACGCGCATCAGGTAGCTGCGGTCGTCGGCACCTGCGGTGATGGTCTCGGCCAGTCGGCGGTCGATGTGGGCGAACAGCGCATCGAGGTGTCGCAGTTGTCGCGGGTGCGTATGCCCAGTGTTGGGGAGAGCACGGATGTGAGCGGCTGCAAGGGCGCATTGTCCGGCTGCGTGGCCGGTGCCCACGAGGCCGCGCAGGTTGCGGGTCTGATCGACGAGTCGGGTGTGGGTCTCTGCCCGATCGCGCCAGCGTTCCACGAGCGCACTGGGTGCGCCAGCGGCTTCGCTGATTGTTGCGGCGTGGGTGGAGACGATGCGTTGGGAGTCGAGGATGAGTCGCAGGCTGTAGCCGTCGGGTTGGTGGCGCAGGTGGAAGAGCAGGTTGTTCTGTGCCTGCAGCACACCGTCGAGTCCATGTAGTCGTGGTCCGCCGACGAGTTGGACAGGGGGATGCCAGCCGCGCCGGTCGATGCTGTAGTCGGGCTCGTCGTAGCCGGCGTGGGCGGCGCAGACGACGGCGGCACGACCCATCTGGTCGGCCTCGGTGATGGGCTCCCAACCTTGAACGGTCGCGGTGTAGTGCCGGTCGAGCCCAGTAAGGGCGCGGGTGACTTCGGCAGCGTCCTTGAGGACGGTCATGGCTTGGGGTTCGGTGAGTTCGCCGTAGGTCAAGCCTGCGGGGAAGTCGTGCTCGCCGAGTGATGCCGCTTTCGCTGCACGCCGCCACAGGTCGACGACGTGGTTGCGGTGCGGCTCGGTGAGCTGACCCAGGCCCGGCAGGGCAGCGGTGTACGTCGACCTGGCTTGGTCGAGTCGGTACCGCAGTTCCTCAGCGGGGCCACGGGTCCGCGGCGTGCTTCCGCCCCGTTCACCGTCGGGGTTCGATGCTCGAACGGCTTGCTGGCACCACAAAGTCAGGCTGGTGCGAAACGACGAGATCATGGCGACCTCGGCCGGGGTGAGCGTGGCGAGTCCCTCGTGATTGCGAGTGATCTGCATGAGCGCGGCCAGGTTGTCGCGCAGGGCCGCGGTGTTGTCGCCGTACATCACAACCCGCTGGGCTCGGGGTCTGGGTTGTCGCGGTCGCGGGCGACGTCGAGCATGTCGAGGAGCAGTTCGACTTGGAGAGTGTCGACGCCGTGGTCGGTGAGTTCCTTGACGGCGCTGACGGCGATGGCGTGCAGGATGGCTCGGTCGTCGGTAAGTCCCTGAGTGTCGAGTGCGGGGACGTCTTGGCCGTGGATCAGGTCGAGGTAGAGAAGCGCGTGTTCGTACTCGACCGAGCCGTCGAACGTGGCTGCTTGGCCAGCCAATGCTGCGATGTAGGAGCGGGCCTCGGCCAGGGTGACCGCGTGAGCGAGAAGCATGAGGGTGTCCCTTCGTTGAGGATCAGGTGCGCGCACTGCCACCGTCGCCCGCGGACTGGGCCGCGCGGGTGATCAGTCGGGCGCGCTGTGGACAGCGGCGAGTTCTCCACAAGGACTGGAACACGGCGCTAGGAGGCGCGGGTTTCAACCTCGGCTTCGACCTGGCGTCGCGCCATGACGTCCTCCATCACGAACTGCACGAAGTCGGCATCGCGATCGGTGACTGACTTCTCAGAGCCGGGGACGGCTGCCGGCTCGCCCGGCCAGGCTGTCTGGCGGGTGGGACGGTCGCGGTCCAGTCGTGTGCCGCAGGCGGCGACCCAGTCCCGGAGTCGTTGCCGTGCGTCAGCGAAGTCGCGGTGCCACGCCAACGGGGAGGAGGGAGAGGCGTCGGGGCCGTAGGAGTTCAGCCAGTGCAGGTGCAGGGCGGACAACTCCCAGACGAGTTCGTCATGGCGATGCCACATGGGTGGGAGCTCGGTTGGTGCGAGCCCGTACGTGCCGCGCAGCCAGTTGACCCAGGCGTTGAGGTCGAGCCACTCGGCTTCAGCCTCGTCGGCTGTGAGGGTGTTCCAGTTGATCGGTCCTAGCGGCTCGTCCAACGACCCCGGCTCGAACGATCCCGGCCACTCCGACTCAGCCGCGTCGGAGGCGACGCCGTCCTGGTTGAAGTTCTGCCAGGTGTCGAAGACCGGATGCCGCTCCACATCGAGCACCGACGGATCTGCGCCGCCCGGCACTTCCGGGGCATCGGTCATGGTCAGATCCCGACAGCGGTCGTGGACGGCTCAACCGCCCGTTGGGCGTCGCGGCCGACATCGTTCCCGGTGTCACGTTCAGCAGCAGGTCGTTCGACGCTGTAGCGGGTGCGGGCGGTGTCGTGTCCGATCCGGCGGGCAACGAACTCCTCCCGCTCGACGGTGTCGCCGTCGCGTTCGAACTCGTACTCGTGGACGTAGCCGGAGGCGACGAACTGATCGCCGGCACGGAACCGTGCGTAGGCGCGCTCGGCCGAGGACTTGAACATCACCATGTCGCAGAACTGCGGGTCGAGTTTGGTGAACGTGCCGTCAGGCTCCTTGCGCCACTGCTCGATGCCGACCCGTGCGCGGAACCTGGCGACGGCGCTCTTGCCGTAGGTCAACTCTGGTGCGGTGGCGATGAAGCCATGCAGGCTCATCTGGGTGGGGATCGTCATCATCGACTCCTGACCTCGCGCGGCGCCGAGGTCGGCGATCGCTCTCAGTGATCAGGTGCGCGTCGTGTTGCGAACGCTTCTGAGGAATCCATGACAGGTGACCATCAGAGTTGTGTCCTGATCAGGAAAGTCGGATCACCGTCGGCCAAACATTCGACCCAGCGCTTGGTGGATCGGGATGCCCGAGGACGATCCGATGTGACCGACATGAGCGTGATCGACGGTCGTCTGTTCTGCAGGATCGTGGGCGCGGTCGGGTGCATAGAGTCGCTCGTACTCGGCAATCACTCCTGGCGGAGGAATTGGACACGGTCCCTCATCTCCGGCGAGACACCAATGCGGGAGTGGTATCACCGACGGTGAGACTTGAGTCTGGTCGCTCCGGGCGGTGCCTCCGTTTTCGAATAGCTCGACAACGAACATGTCGCCGCAGGTGGCGTTGCAGTGAGGGCAGGTGAAGGCCATGTAGTGCTTGCCGGCGGCTTGAGTGCGCCGGCGGAAGATTCGACCCGGAGCAACACCCAGGTCGCGCGATAGGGACTCCCCGGCCACGCGGATCTCGGGGAGTGCTTCTGGTCGATTCTGGGCAAAGACTCGGGGGACCAGTCGTCGAGCTTCTTTACGTCCGCACAACCCTTCGACAACAGTCTGACGCACGCGCCAGACGCCGAAGCTCTCGTGGCAGCGGTAGCAATCCATGACTCCAGCGTCGACTTCGGCTAGGGCAGTCCGACCACTGGCAACGTAGTCGCGGTGCTGCAATCTGCGATTCAGCAGCCGGTCCACCGCCTGGGCGAGCGAGATGGTCGCGGTGCCGATCACTGCTGTGGTCTCGCCCTCGTCGTCGATCTCAAGACCGAAGATGGGCAACTGCTTGTCGGACTCCGGGAGACCGTCGACGTGACGTGCGAACCATGCAACCGAAGCAATACCGGAGTCGAGATAGCGCTCCTGTCGGAGCCGGTAGTCAGAGAGGTTCTGCCGGGACCACTGGACTTCGAACACGACCCGAACGCCGCCCTTGGTCGCCATCACGTCCGCGACCCATCCGTCACCAGGCACCTCAGTCGCCGCGATCCAACCCGCCCGCGAGACGGCCTCGACGATCACCGCCTTTGCGCGCAGATGTTGGGCACTCTCGCCAGCGCTGCAGCCATCACCTCCGGGGGCGTGTGCGAAGTATTGGGTGCCGAGCTGGCTGGTCTTAGCCATGCCCCTCCAGCCGCAAGGCATCGTGATTGTCCGACGCTTCTCCCGGACGTCGTCCTTGAGCGTCGCCCACTGCTCGTCGCTGAGCAGACAACTGACGACTCGCTCCCCATCGATGAGTCCTGACAGCGGCATCGACTTCACCTCCCGCAGACTTTGTATCCTGACCCGCCGACACAACTTGCCGGACGGGACGCCAAACGGGAATCAGCAGGCGGACCTGATCAAGATGGCATGGTTCCCTGCTGCTGCCGCTGCAACGCGTGCTCGCATGACGACCTGCTGATTCGCAGTTCCTTAGCCTCCATGCGTTCATGCCATGGCCGGAGGTCGGTCATCACTGGTGGCGAACTGCGAAGCAGGACGAGTGCGGTCCCAAAGGGCAAGGTCCGGATCGCTTCGGGCGGCAGGATCGGTACGCGGCGGGTCGAGCGTTGCAGGGATCGGGATCCGTAATCGCCGATGGAGACGCTGTCGGTCTTCTCGTCGCGCTCGCCGATCAACGCGGATAGGTCTTGAAGGTCGCGGGCGGAGGAGGTGCCGCCGAGGATGATCTTGGCGATGGAGGCGTCCCAGATGGCGCCAGCTGCGTGGTCGCCCCACTTGTCGCGCGCCTGGGATAGCGACTGGAGGACCGGCATCGTGGTGATACCGGTGCCGCCGCCTTCAGCCATCAGCACGGGCAGCGACGGGGACGCCGCGGTCCAACCTCGCGACGTACACGGGGATGTTCGATGCCGTGCGGAAGTTGTACGCCGCCACGGACGCGGCCCGGGCTCGCGGCTACGGCGCCGGCCGCTTCTCCTTCAACGTCGCCGGGGGCCGCTGCGAGACCTGTCAGGGCGAGGGTTTCGTCTCCGTCGAACTGCTCTTTCTGCCTGGCAACTACGCACCATGCCCGACGTGCCACGGCGATCGCTACAACTCCGAGACGCTCGAGATCACCTACCGCGACAAGAACATCGCGGAGGTCCTAGCCTTGTCCGTCGACGATGCCGCGACGTTCCTCGCCGACGTGCCGGCCGCCGTACGCAGCCTTCGGACGCTTCGCGAGGTGGGCTTGGGCTATCTGCCACTGGGACAGCCGGCGACCGAGCTGAGCGGCGGGGAGGCACAGCGCATCAAGCTCGCTACCGAGCTCCAGCGCGCGCACCGAGGCCATACGCTCTACCTGCTCGACGAACCCACCTCCGGACTGCACCCCGCCGACACCGCGCTCCTGCTGCGTCAGCTGCACCGGCTAGTCGACGCCGGCGGTCGGGTCGTCGCGACCGGGACGCCGGCCGACATCGCGCAGGCCGACGAAAGCGTGACCGCGCCGTACCTGGCACGGCGGCTCGAGCGGACATGATCCGGCTGCGGCCGCCGCTGAGCACGTCGTCAAGGATGGCGACATGACCGTCTACCTGGCTTGGACCTCGGAAGACCTGACCGACCTGGCCGACCTGGAGGGGCCGTGGCATGAAGTGATGCTTCTTGCTCCGGGACTCATCGCCGTGGACAGCACTGAATCGCTGTCAGCCGTCTATCACGGCTTTTCCCAGATGAGGGTGTAGGTCGGCCGGGCGCGTCGGTCCGCAGATAGACGTCGAGGTCTCCCGACGATGGAGGTTCCTACGTCATTCATCCGAAAGACCTCGACGTGTCCGACGCTACCCCGCTGGCCGGCTTCGGCCGCCCTGACCTGACCGCCTTCGCGTCTCATCCCAATCGACCCTGATCGGGTCTGCTGACCCCCTCGACGAGAACGCAGCGACATCACAGCCACCCGACCCCGACCGTCCGGGAAGCCGGGGCACGTCATATGGCCTGTGCTGCGGGCGTGTCGAGTGGGTCGTCCAGGGGCGACGCAGGAGCGTCGACGCGACGTGCTGAGAGGTGGTTCCAGTCGAGCACTAGGACACCGGCTACAGGCATGGCGATAGGTCAGGAACGGCGTCGCTCCCTGCGCAGGAGGGAGCGCAGAGTCTCGGCGTTCGCGTAGCCGACCCGTCGCGCGATCTCGGCGGAGGTGAGGTCCGTGGTTGCTGAGAGGTGCCGAGCTCGTTCGATGCGAAGCCGTTGGACGAAGCCGAGCGGAGTGAGGTTGAGCGCCGCACGGACTCGTCGTTCGAGGGTGCGCCGGCTGGTGCCGAGCGACTGCGCGACGAAGGCGACGTTGAACGGTTCGTCCAGGCGGGCGCGCACGAAGCGTTCGAACTCGACGACGATCGGGTCCTCGTGCCGGAGATGTTCGTAGGCGACGAAGGCCGCCTGCGACGGACGCTCGTCGATGATGAGGAGCTTGGCGACATGTTGGGCCAGGTCGGGGCTGATCGATCGCACGAGTGAGAGCGCGAGGTCGATGTGGGCGAACGCGGCGCCGGCGGTGACGAGGTTCCCGTCGACCACGACCATGGTGTCGAGATCGAGGGCGACGGTCGGATAGCGCTTCAGGAACTCCGGCCCCAGGAACCAGCTGGTCGTCGCCCGCCGATGATGCATCCGTCCGGTCTCGGCGACAGCGAACACGCCGGTGCACGCCGCGGCGATCCGGGTGGTCGCGTCGTCGAGACGCCCGAGCGAGGCGATGACCGAACGAGCATCTCGGCTCTGGAGGGCGTCGTTGGTAGCGGCGGCCGTGAGGGTTCCAAGCGCAGGGACGACGACCACGTCGAACTCTGCGGACTCCGACAGCGGGTGGTCCACCGACAGGGTCATCGATGCTGTCGTGGTCACTCGCCGTTTCGGTCCGAGGATGGCGAGTTCGATCGGGTCGATCCGCGGGTCGACATCGCCGCGGGCTGCGTCGGCCACCCGCATGATGTCGATGACCGACGCGACCGCCGAACCGAAGCAGCCGTCGATCGCGATCAGTCCGATACGCATGGCGTGAACAATAGCAATACTGTCGTATGCGCCACTTCTCACCGGCCCTTGCTCGT
Source organism: Flexivirga endophytica (assembly GCF_014640635.1). Classification (GTDB taxonomy): domain Bacteria; phylum Actinomycetota; class Actinomycetes; order Actinomycetales; family Dermatophilaceae; genus Flexivirga; species Flexivirga endophytica. The sequence continues at coordinate 358 of NZ_BMHI01000007.1, read as the reverse complement.
CATACGCTGAACTCGCTTCATCAAGAAACCTCGACACCTAGGAGAACCCCTCATGTCCACACCCGCATCACTTCCGTATGCCTTCGTCGCCAAGATCGTCGCGGCCGATGGACAGCACGACGCGCTCGCCGATCTGCTCGCTGGCGCTGTCGCGCTCGCCAACGAAGAAGTAGGAACGATTGTCTGGTTCGCGGTCAGGACCCACGCCGACACCTTCTGGATCTTCGATGCATTCCCCGACGAGGCCGCTCGCGACGCCCACGCCAACGGCGCCATCGTCGCAGCCCTGACGGCCAACCAGCACCTCCTCGGCGCAGCACCCGAGATCCTGGCGGCCGACGTCCTCGCGTCCAAGCTC
>NZ_BMHI01000006.1 GCF_014640635.1 Flexivirga endophytica | reverse complement strand
ACGCCATACCCGCACCCCACCCGACCCTGGGGAGACCTATGCACGCCCGAGGACGCCATACCCGCACTCCACCCGACCCTGGGGAGACCTATGCACGCCCGGGTCAGCGGTCCCCGTTCAGCCGCCGGAAGCGCTCGACCATGGATTCGGTCGGCAGTTCCTCGGTGGTGACCGCGAAGGTGAGGTGATCGTGCCAGGAGCCGTTGATGTGCAGATAGCGCTTGCGCATCCCCTCCTCGCGCAACCCGAGCTTCTCGACCACCCGCAGACTCGCGTGGTTGTCCGGGCGGATGTTGACCTCGACCCGGTGCAGGCCCGCATCGCCGAAGGCGTGGTCGATCAGCAGCGCCAGCGCGAACGGCGTGATCGACCGCCCGGCGTACCGCTCGCCGATCCAGTAGCCGGCGGCTGCGGACAGCAACGCACCACGCGAGATGCCGAAGAGGTGCATCTGTCCGGCCAGCGCGCCGTCCACCTCGATCGCGAAGGGCAGCAACCGGCCCTCGTGGGCCTCCCGGTCCTGGAAACGGATCAGCTGCGGGTAGTTCATCGACACCACGCCGGAGCCGGGTGCCGTCGAGTCCCACGGCCGGGTCCAGGCCGAGTTCGTGGCACGCAGCGCCAGGAACTCGCGTTTGTCGGCGCGCACCCGCAGTGGCCGCAGCACGATGCGCGCGCCACACCATTCACCGGCGACGGCGGCCGGCCACCATCGCGATCTAATGATCTCCCCCGTCGAGTTGCGAAACAGCATGTGGCAGCACGGACTCCAGCAACTCCAGCGCGTCGCGGACGCCGCCGGTCGAGCCGGGCAGGTTGACGATCAGGGTCCGCCCGGCGACACCGGCCAGCCCGCGGGACAACACCGCCGTGGGTATGCCGGCCGCCACGCCCTGCGCGCGCAGCGCCTCGGCGATGCCCGGCACCTCGAAGTCCAGCAGCGGTCCCGTCTCCTGCGGAGTCCGATCGGTCGGCGTCAGCCCTGTGCCGCCGGTGGTGAGTATGGCGCGGGCTCCGCTGCCGAGTGCCTCGCGGAGCGCATCTCCGACCGGCGGACCGTCCGGCACGACACGCCGGGTGACGTCGAAACCCCACTTCTGCAGCGCCTTTTCGAGGATCGGCCCGGAGTGGTCGTCATACGTGCCTGCTGCGGCACGATTTGAGCAGGTGATGACCCATGCGGTGCTCACAGGCTCTCCTCGCGCCAATCACCGGACCGACCGCCGGACTTCGCCGTCACTCGGACATCGGTGATCCGGGCGTGCTTGTCGACCGCCTTGACCATGTCGATCAGCGCCAGCGCCGCGACGCTGACGCAGGTCAGCGCCTCCATCTCGATGCCGGTGCGGTCGGCGGTGCGAACCTCGGCGGTGATGTCCACACCGTCGTCCTGCACGGTCAACTCGACTGAGGCAGCGTGGACCGCAACGGGGTGCGCGAGCGGCACCAGGTCGGGCGTGCGCTTGGCCGCCTGGATGCCGGCGATCCGTGCCACCGCGAGTGCGTCGCCCTTGGGCACGTTGCCGGACCGCAACGCTTCGATCGCCTTGGCGGACAACAGGACTCGCCCTCGAGCCTCAGCAACGCGTGCGGTCACTGCCTTGGCGCTCACGTCGACCATGTGGGCCGTGCCGTCGGCGCGGACGTGCGTGAGTTTGTCCGTCATGCGAGTCCTTCCAGGGGAATGACGTGCAGCGTCTCTCCGACCGCCACATCGGTGGTGTCCGCAGGGACGACCGCGAGCGCCTGCGAGCCGGCGAGCCCGCCGAGCACGTGCGACCCCTGACCGCCGATCGGCCGCACCACCCGGCCGTCGTCGTCGAAGACCACCCGTGCGAACTGCTGGCGCCCGGGCGGAGAGGTCCACGTCTCGGCGACGGCGGCCTCGACCGTGTGCACCGTCGGGTCACGGCCGGCGAGGACTCGTCCCGCCGGCGCGACGAAGACGAGGAACGACACCAACGAGCTCACCGGGTTGCCCGGGAGGGCGAAAACCGTTGCGGAACCGAGCTTTCCGAACCCCTGCGGTTTGCCCGGCTGCATGGCGACCTTGACGAAGTCGAAGCTGTCGCCGCCCTCGAAGGCCAGCTTGAGCGGCTCGAACGCTCCGGCGCTCACACCCCCGCTGGTCACGATCAGCTCCACGTGCTCGGCCAACTCGGTCAGCACGTCACGGACCTCCTCCGCGGTGTCGCCGACGCGTCGTACGGCAGTCACCTCGAAGCCGCATTCGGTTGCGAGGGCGGCGAGCATCGGCGCGTTGGAGTCCACGACCTGCCCGTGACCGGGGTCCTGACCCGGCGGCACCAGCTCGTCGCCGGTGCTCACGATCGCGACGCGCGGTCGCGGGATGATCGAGACCTCGCCGACACCCGAGGAGATCAGCGCCGGCACGTGCCGGGGGCGCAGCAACGTCCCGGCCGGCAGCACCTCGTCGCCCGGCTCGACGTCCTCACCCCGATGCCGTATGGCGCGACCGGCATCGACCGCTTCGCGGATCGCCACCCGATCCAACCCGCCGTCGGTGAGCTCGACCTGCACCACGGCGTCGGCGCCATCGGGCAGCGGTGCGCCGGTCATGATCCGCCAGGCGGTGCCGGGCTCGAGCCGCAACGTCCTGGTGTCCCCGGCCGGAATGTCCCCGGCCACCGGCAACGAGACCGGCGCGTCAACGGTCGCCTGCCGCACGTCGGCGGCGCGCACGGCATACCCGTCCATCGCGGAGTTGGTGAAACCCGGCAGCGCACGCCGAGTGCGGACGGACTCAGCCATCACCAGGCCCAGCAGGGCCGGCGCATCGGCTGCGTCGACGGTCCGCGGCGGCAGCGACCGCACCGCAGCGATCACACGCTGCTGGTATTCGTCGAAAGTGAGCACCTTCGCAGCCTAATGTCACCCCACGAAGTTCTCCCCCGCTCCTTCACCCCACGAGTCCTCCGATACTTCTCTGAGCCTCCAGGTCGATTCAGTGGCCGAGCTGCTCCCCGTCACCGGATTGGCCGCCGGCGGGCCGACCTCGCCCCTCCTCGGAGTCGATCCAGGACATCAGCCAGGCACGAAAATCGGAGCCGAAGTCGCGGTGCCGCACCCCGAGCCGCACCATCGCCTTGAGGTAATCGAGCCGGTCGCCGGTGTCATAGCGTCGGCCGGCGAACACCACACCGGTCACACCACCGCCGGGCTGCTGCGGATCCCGGGCCATCTCCAACAGGGCGTCGGTCAACTGGATCTCGCCGCCGCGGCCGGGGCCGGTGTGCTCCAGCACGTCGAAGATCTCCGGGGCCAGGACGTAGCGGCCGATGAGCGCCAGGTTGCTGGGTGCCTCGCCGATGGCGGGCTTCTCGACCAGGGAGTCGACTCGCACGACGTTCTCGTCGGCACCGTTCTTGTCGGCACCGTCGAGCGACGAGACCGCGGCGCAGCCGTAGAGGTGGATCTGGTCCTCCGGCACCTCCATCAATGCGATGACCGAGCCGCCATACTGCTGCTGCGTCTGAATCATGGTCTCCAGCAGCGGGTCTGCCTCGTCGATGAGGTCGTCACCCAGGAGTACGGCGAACGGGCTGTCGCCCACGTGCGTCCGCGCGCACAACACCGCGTGGCCCAGGCCGAGCGGCTCGCCCTGCCGGATGAAGTGGACGTTGCCGAGGTTGGCCGACTTCTGCACGCGGCGCAGCCGCAGCTGGTCGCCCTTGCGCTCCAGCGCCTGCTCAAGCTCCCAGTGGCGATCGAAGTGGTCCTCCAATGCGGCCTTGTTGCGGCCGGTCACCATCAGGATGTCGTGGATGCCGGCGCGCTCGGCCTCCTCCACGACGTACTGGATCGCCGGTTTGTCGACCACCGGCAGCATCTCCTTGGGGATCGCCTTGGTCGACGGCAGGAACCTGGTGCCCAGGCCGGCCGCCGGGATGACTGCCTTGCACACTCGCGCTGTCCCCTGTGTCGTCATGCTCGTCAGGCTAGGCCACGCCTACTGTGCGCCGCCCAGGATCCCGGGGAGAATCGGTTGTATGTCACTCCCGTTGCCGCCTGACAAGCCCTCCGCCCGCCGGGTGGTGCGTGCCGCCCGCCGCGCCCGCCGAGCCGAGGCCACCGACGAGAGGTGGCGGCAGTACGGCGAGGACCTCGGTCTCGGTATGGCGCACTGGCTCGACGGCCGGCCGGTGCCACAACTGGCCGCGATCTACCAGGCGCTGCCGACCGAGCCACCGACGCACGGCATCCGCGCTGCGCTGGTCGCTCTGGGCGTCCGGCTCATCGTGCCGGAGTTGCTGCCGGACAAGGACCTGTCCTGGCAGGACCTGACGACCGGCGAAGACCTCGGGCCGGAGGCGATCGGCTCGGCCGACCTGATCGTCGTGCCGGCGCTGGCGGTCGCTACCGCGAGCGGCCTCCGACTGGGTCAAGGGGGCGGCAGTTACGACCGTGCGCTGACCCGCAAGCGCACGGGAACGCCAACGATCGCAGCGCTTTTCGATGACGAGGTGGTGGATGCCGTCCCCTCTGAACCGCACGACCACCAGGTCGACGCCGTGTTGACCCCGTCGGGTGGCGTTGCGGCGACCCGTTGCAACGTTTGAAATACTTACCCGCGAACTCCCATCCGACCAGCGTGCGAAGGAGACCCCTGTGGCCACCTCCGCAGCCAACAGCTTCACCACTCACGACCTTGCGTTCGTCCTGTTCATCGCGGCGCTGGTCCTGTTGGTGTCGGTCGCCGCCGTGCGTTTCGCGAACCGTTCGGGTATGCCGACGCTCGTGCTCTACCTCGGCATCGGGCTGGTGATGGGCGAGGCCGGGCTCGGCATACATTTCGAGAATCCTGAGCTGACACAGGTTCTCGGCTATTCCGCCCTCGCGCTGATCCTCGCCGAAGGCGGTATCTCCACTCGGTGGTCGAGCATCAAGTCGTCGATCGCCCCCGCGGCTCTGCTGGCGACCGTCGGCGTACTCGTCTCCGTCGTGGTGATGGCGGCCTTCGTCGTACTGCTGCTCGACAAGTCCTGGACCATCGCGTTGATGGTCGGCGCGATCGTCACCTCCACCGACGCCGCAGCGGTCTTCTCGGTGCTCAAGCGCGTCGGCCTGCCCCGCCGGATAACCGGCGTGCTGGAGGCGGAGTCCGGTTTCAACGACGCGCCGGTCGTGCTGCTGGTCGTCGCATTGGCCGACGCGGCGACGCCGGGTCGGACCGCGCATGCCTGGTGGGTCGTCGCCCTCGAAGCCGCCGGGGAATTGATCGGCGGCGCCATTATCGGCCTCGCGCTCGGGTGGATCTTCGCCAAGCTGAGCCGGGCGACCGCCCCGGGCTCGTCGGGTTTGTTCTCGATCGGCATCCTGTCGGTGGCGGTGCTCGCCTTCGCCACCGCCACCTTGGCCCACACCAGCGGGTTCATCGCGGTCTACCTGGCGGCTCTCGTGCTCGGCAACAGCAACCTTCCGCACCACCGCGCGGTGCACGGTTTCGCCCAGGCTGTCGGCTGGCTGGCCCAGATCGGGCTGTTCGTGCTGCTCGGGCTGCTGGCCTCGCCCGGACGGCTGAGCGGGCAGGTCGTGCCGGCGATCCTCGTCGGGCTGGTGCTGTTGCTCATCGCTCGGCCGGTGTCGGTCTTCGCGAGCCTGTGCTGGTTCCGCTTCCGCTGGCAGGACCAGCTCTTCCTGTCCTGGGCCGGCTTGCGCGGTGCCGTGCCGGTCGTGCTCGCGACCGTGCCCCTCACGGTCGGCACCCCAGACACCGACTGGATCTTCGATCTGGTCTTCGTCCTCGTGCTGATCTTCACGTTGGTGCAGGCGCTGCCGATGCCGTGGATCGCCCGCAAGCTGGGCGTCGCCGAGTCCGCACAGGTGCTCGATCTCGACGTCGAGGCAACGCCGCTGGAGGAGTTGCACGCCGACGTGCTGCAACTGCACGTCGGCGACACCTCGCGCCTCAACGGCGTGGAGATCCAGGAGTTGCGGCTCCCGCCCGGAGCCAACGTCACCCTGATAGTTCGCGGCGAGAAGGGTTTCGTGCCGAGCCCGAGCACGGTCATCCGCCGGGACGACCAGCTGCTGCTGGTCACCACCGCCAAGTCGCGCGATCAGGCGATCCGGCGGGTGCGCTCGGTCTCCCGCGACGGGCGGATGGCAGGCTGGGCCACGCCGCTGCGTTCCGACTCCGACTGAGCTGCCGCCGGCTGCTCCCGCCGGTGGCGTCAGAGCGCACGCCGAACACGCCGTACACTGTGCGCGTGCCGACCTATGCCTATGTATGCAGGGACTGTGCGCACGCCTTCGATGTGCAGCAGTCCTTCTCCGACGATTCGCTGACCGTCTGTCCCGAGTGCGGCGGTGCTCTCCGCAAGCAGTTCGGCGCGGTCGGCGTGGTGTTCAAGGGCTCGGGCTTCTACAAGACCGACTCGCGTGACTCGACGAAGAAGGCCACCTCCTCCGCGTCGTCCTCGTCGTCCGCCAAGGACACCTCGACCACGAGCGACAGTTCGACCCCCACGAAGTCGAGCGATTCCTCCAGCAGCTCCGCGAGCACGACCAGCACCACCTCGAGCGCGTCGACCAAGTCCGCGTCCGACGGCTCCGCCGCCTAGCTGTACTCACCAAGGACCAGCAGGACGTGCGGTATACCGCACTTTCTGCTGGTCGTTGTTGCTCGAGCGCCGTTCCGTCCACAACCCCCGACATGCGCTGTTGTCGTCCACCGATGCCCGCCTGCGACGCCCACCGGTCCGCACCGCTGACTAATCTCGCAGCATGACTTCAGACGACCATCCCTACGACGGTCCTCCGGCGGACATCGGCGTCATCGGTGGCTCCGGCTTCTACTCCTTCTTCGACGCACCCGAGCGCGTCCGGGTCGACACACCCTTCGGCGCACCGAGCGACGACATCGTCATGGGCGACGTCGACGGGCGGCGCGTCGCCTTCCTCGCCCGGCACGGTCAGGGCCACCGCTACCCGCCGCACCTGGTCAACTACCGCGCCAACCTCTGGGCGTTGCGATCGGTCGGAGTGCGCCAGGTCATCGCTCCGTGCGCGGTGGGTTCGCTGCGCGCCGAGCACACGCCCGGCACCCTGCTCGTGCCCGATCAGGTGGTCGACCGCACCACCGGCCGAGCGAGCACCGTCTATGACGAGGTCGGTCCGGTGGTGCACGTGTCGTTCGCCGATCCCTATTGCCCCCAAGTGCGTTCGGCCCTGCTGGACTCCACCAGCACTCATTTCGACCGAACCGTCGACGGCGGCACACTCGTCGTGATCGGAGGACCGCGCTTCTCCTCCCGTGCCGAGTCGCAATGGCACCAGGCCGCCGGCTGGTCGGTCGTCGGTATGACGGGCATGCCGGAGGCATCGATTGCCCGCGAGCTGGCGATGTGCTTCGGTACCGCCTGCCTGATCACCGACAACGACGCCGGAGTCGAAGGTGGCGAGTCGGTGACCCACGAGGAGGTCATGCGCGTCTTCGCCGACAACATCGAGCACCTCAAGGTTGCGCTGCGCGAGACGATCTCACGGCTGCCGGCACCCCAGTCGGACGACGCGGCGACCTGCCCCTGCCGCCGCGTGCTCGACGGCCAGGACCTGCCGATCACGCTGCCGTGATGAAGAGCCCGCTACGCCTACTGCCCGAGTCGTGGCAGGGCGACAGCCGCGAGGCCCGCTGGCGCCGTTCGCGCGGTCGCCGCGTGCTGACCGGACTGCTCACCGGTTGCGCGATGCTGGCCGTGGTCGGTGCGGTCCGGCCGGCGGACCCGCCGACGCACACGGTCACCGTCGCGACGCACGATCTGCCCGCCGGGCAACGACTGACCTCCGCCGATCTCCGCCAGGTCAGCTGGTCCACGGCTGACCGGATCCCCGGCCTGCTCAGCTCGTCCTACGCCGCCGGCAAGATCCTCACCGCCCCGATCCGCGCCGGCGAGCCGGTCACCGGCGCACGGGTGCGAGCCGCCCGGTCCTGGCCGTCGGTGCCGCCGGACAAGGTGATCGTGGGACTGACCGCGGGTGAGCGGGCGCTGGTGCAGGTGCTGCAACCCGGCGACCGCGTCGACCTGATCGACACCGCCAAGGGCAGGACGGTGGCCACCGCGGTCCGAGTTGTCTCCGTGCCGGGTGCAGACGAGGGCGAGGCCGCCGGTCCCACGACGCGCTCAGCATCCGCCGATGCACCGGCTGTGCTGGTCGCTGTCAGTCCCACTCAGGCCGCCGCGGTCGGTTCCGCGAGCGCGGCAACTGCAGGAGGAGTGGGTGGCGGCATACAGCTGGCGCTCCGGGCCGGCGCCTGATCGAGAGCGCGCCGCCGATCGGGGTCGGCCTCGGGTGCGATAGCACAACTGTGACCTGTGTGACCGGTGTTTCGCGTTCTCCGAGGTTTTGAATCTCCGATACAGTTCCCGCGACACGACACCCCTCCAAGTCAAGGACACATTTCATGGCAGGCTTCAAGAAGTTCCTCATGCAAGGCAATCTGGTCCAGATCGCCGTCGCCTTCATCATCGGCGGCGCGTTCGCGACCGTGGTCACGGCGTTCACGACGGTCATCATGGACCTCATCGGTAAGGTCGGTGGCTCGGCAAACTTCAGCAGCTACCAGCCCGGCGGCGTCCACGTGGGCGGCTTCATCACCGCGCTCGTCGCCTTCATCATCCTGGCCGCCGTCGTCTACTTCGGCGTCGTCAAGCCCTACGAGGCGTTCCACGAGCGCTACATGAAGGAAGAGGAGGCAGCGGCGACGGAGGTCGACGTGCTGACCGAGATCCTCGGCGAACTGCGTCAGGGTCGCGGCCAGGGTCAGGTCTGACCCCGCAGCTCACCCGAAAGAACGCCGAAGGGGCGGGACCACAGTGGTCCCGCCCCTTTCGCGTGCCCACCTCCGGCGAGTCACCCCCAATGCGGCGGTCGCTGCTCCCGCCACCAGCGGTCCTGGGCACTCTCCTCGCGGTCGGCGTCCGACTTGTCCCGCTTGTTCTTTCGCGGAGTGTCGTTGCTGTCCGGTGCGTCCGGCGCCCAACCGGCGTCGGTGTCGTCACGGCCGGGGCGCGGCGGGACGTCGGCCGTCGGGTCGCCACCGGTGGCCGGGCGCGTGGCCCGACGGTGGGTCCGCTTGCGCGGCTGCGGTTGGTCGTCCTGCGGCGGCTGCTCGCCCCCGGCACTCGGCCCGCTTTGCTGATCAGTCATCGGCCAACCACGGGTTGTGCGCCCTGTCGTGGGCCGTTTCCATCCGCTGCTCCGTGCTCGCGGCCGCAGACGCGGCGTGGACTGCCCCGACCAGCCGGGCGACCTCACGGGCCGGGTCGCGGAAGAGGTCCCGGGTCCAGACGCGCTCGTAGCTCCAGCCGAGCCGGCGCAGTTGCTCGGCACGCAGTCGCTCGCGGTCACGGGTGGAGACGATCGATCCGTAGACCGCTCCGTCGGTGTCGATGGCGACGAGCAACGAGCCCGGTCGGCGGGGATCCTCCACCGCCAGGTCGAGCCGGTGCTGTGAGGTGCCCCAGCCGGGGTGGACCACCAGCCCCTCGGCACGCAACCGGCGGGCCAGGTCCTGCACCAGCACCGGGACCTCGACCTCGGGTGTCGGCGGCAACATCGGCCGGTCCAGCACACTGCCCGAGGACGCGGCCCGCCGCCGCCGACCGTCCGGGCCACGGACCACACCGGCCGGTGCCTTCGGCTGCGGCGCGCCGCGTTCGGCGTCCGAGGTGTCCGAGTGCACCCGCCGGGCGGCGCCGCCGGACCCGGCATACAGCAGGTAGTCGCGCAGCAACAGGCCACCACGCGAGCGCAGCCGGCCCGGGTGCAACTCGTCGCCGGAGAACGACGACACCATGACCATCCGCCGGCGAGCGCGGGTGATCGCGACGTTGAGCCGGCGCTCGCCGCCTTCGGCGCTGATCGGCCCGAACCGGTGCGGGGCAGTGCCGTCCGCGGCGCGGGCATGACCCACCGAGAGCACGATCGCATCGCGCTCGTCGCCCTGGACGCGCTCGAGGTTCTTGACGAAGAAGGGTTCGGGCACCGACTCGTCCACCAGCGACGCCAGAGCCGCGTCATCGGCCACTGCATCGCGCAGTGCGGCCTCGATGCGGTCGGCGTGCCGCTGGCCGAGCGTGATGACCCCGATCGACTCGTCCGGGCGCTGTCGGGCCTGGTCCAGCACGACCTGCACCACGCGCTCGACCTCACCGCCGACGCCGTCGGATCCGTCGTCGGCGGCAGGCCTCCCGGTCACGACGTCGAGCCGGACCACGCTGTCGTCGCCGACGCCGGGGAAGGTGATGAGCCTGCCGCCATACAGCTGCGCGTTGGCGAAGGCGATCAGGCGTTCGTCCAGCGCGCGGTAGTGCCAGGTCAGCTCGCGGCTGGGCAGCAGCGGGGCGAGCGCGTCCAGCACCGACTCGGCAGTGACCGGTGTCGTCTCCTCGTCGGGCTCGTCGACACCACGGAAGAAGCTCGTCGGCGGCAACTGTTTCCGGTCTCCGGACACCACGACCTGCCCGGCGCGGGAGATCGCGGAGATCGCCTCGGCGGGCGGGATCTGGGACGCCTCGTCGAACACCACCACGTCGAACCACACGCCCGGTGGCAGGGTCGAAGCCACCAGCAGCGGGCTCATCACCCAGCACGGTGCGACGGCGGTCAGCAGTTCCGGCGCCTGCGGCAGCAACTCGCGCAGCGGCAGCGGCCGATCGGCACGCTGCTGCTCGCGCAGCAACGTCTCCTGCTCCGGCAGGTCCCGCATCGTCCGACGCACCTGATCGGCCCAGGCGCCGCGCACCGCCGCCGCGCCGGAGTGCACGTGCCGCGCGTCGCCCTCGGCGTATGCCGTGACGCGCTCGCGCAGCTGTGTCCCGTCGGCGTCGCCATACGCCGGATCGGTGTCCGCGATGCGCGCGAGAACCGCACGCCACCAGACGAATTCGAACTCAGCGGCAACGCGACCGGCCGGCACCTTGCGTGCGGCGAGATCGTCGATCAGATCGCCGAGGCCGTTCGCGCGCAACTGGTCCAGCGGGCCGATCACCGTCGGGACCAGCGCCAAACGGTCCTTGGCATCGGCCAGGCGACGCAACCGGTCCTGCAAGGTGTCGTAGTCGACGTCGAGCAGCCGGTCACCCTCGCGGGTGCCCTCCAACCGCTTTCCCAGCCATTCCAGGTCCTCGCGCAAGCGCTCGTGGGCGGCGACATACTTCGCGACGTCGACCGGCGCGGACGGCAGCGAGCCCTTGCCCGCGGTCTTGCGCCATTTCTCGCGCTGGGCGGCGGCCAGCACCAGCACACCGTGCAGGTCCGCGGGCGGCTGTCCCGGGCGCAGCAGGCTCCTGGACTGCTTGCGCAGCCGTCGCCGGTCCAGCACGCCGAGATCGCTCGGGTTGTCCTTGCGATAGGCGCTCGAGCCGGTCGCGTGGACCAGCTGTTCCAGTGGCGCGGAGAAGACCTCCGGCCGGAACGTCTCCAGGGTCCGATGCACCTCGGACATCAGCTCGAGCTGCTGCTCCGACTCAAGCATCGTGCGTGCTGCGGGCAGACCGAGCTTGTCGCCGAGTGCCGAAAGCATGTCGCGGTGCTCCTGGAGGCCGCCGTCGGCCAGCCCGCCGACCAGTTCCTGGGTGCGACCGGCCTGCTGTACGCCGACGACCCGGGCGCCGTACCACGGGTCCGGAGCGTCGTCGGTGCGCCAGGCGCCCAGGTCGGCCACCCGCACCAGCTCGTCGCGCAACTCGTCGCGTCGGGTGGCCGGGATTGCCTCCAGGTCGGCCGGATCGATGCCTGCGTGGGACCGTGGCGCCGGCTTCATCGCGTGGAAGGCGGCCACCTGGCTCTGTGCCTCGTCGACGGTGACACCCCACGGCTTGCGCGGCTCGTGCATCGCCCGACGGTGCGCCGCGAGCTCGTCACGCAGCGCGGTGAGATCGGCAGGTGTCGCGCGCGACTCCGGGTCCGAACCGACGATGTCGTCCATCGTGGCGACCAGGTGGGCGGTCAGCTCCCGGGCGTTGGTCCGGCCGTCGTGTATGTCGAGCATCATGTCGCCGAGCCCCACCCGGTCGAGCCGCTTGACGACCGCGTCGATGGCCGCGCGCTTCTCGGCGACGAACAGCACCCGCCGCCCGTCGGCCGCGATCGCGGCGATGAGATTGGCGATCGTCTGGCTCTTGCCCGTGCCCGGTGGGCCTTCCACCACCAGATGCGCCCCCGCCCGGACCGCCTCGACGACGTCCTGCTGCGAGGCATCCGCGTCCAGCACGAGATGCTCCGTCTCCGGGTCCCGGTCGACGACGACCGGCGCGTCGGCGCTGACCTCCTCCCGGGCATCGGCATCCCCGGCGAGCGCGGCGATCACCGGGTGCGAGGACAGGGACTCCAGCTGGTCGCCGAGATCGCGCACCATCGGCAGTTTCGTGTAGCTGAACGTGCCCACGACATAGCGGCGCGCGACGTCGAAGCCGGGTATGTCGGCGCACGCCTCCTGCACCTGGGTCAGCACGACGCCCGGGTCCACCCGATCGGTGTCGCGCAGGTAGTCGTCGATCGCCGCGGTGTCCAGGTGTATGCCGTGAGCGACCTCGACATACTTCGCGAGCACCGTGTTGAACTCGATCTGCGGGTGCAGCCGCAGCGTCAACGACTGCGGGTCCTTGGGGGTCGCGACGATCTCCAGCCGCCGCAACAGCACAGGAGCGGCCGGACTGCGTGGTGCGCCGGGGTGGTCCCAGGTCGCCATCCCGATCGCCAGGTAGCAGGAGGAGATGCCACGCTCCTGGGCCAGCGCCTGGGTGCGGGAGCGGACGACGCGCGCTCGGCGGTCCCCTTCGGTCAGTGCCGCCGGCTCTCGCAACAGCAGTTTCAGGGGCGCGGATCCGTTGGTGAGCAGCTGCGCCATACCGGCCGGGTGGGCGCGCGTCAGATCGAGCGTGGCGCTCGGCAGATCGCGGAACCACAGCAGCGTGTTGCGCCCGCCGAGGTCCACCAGATGACGCTGCCACTCCCCCACGGCGTCACGCACCAGGGCATCACGGCCGGTCGCCAACCAGGGGTTGGTCGAATCGTCTTGGGGGATGGGCGAACTCACCGAGCAAGGCTAACCGTCCGGCGCCTCGGGACCGACCAGGCACGCCCTAGTACGGTGCGCGCAGACATCGGCATCAGATTATTTCTGATTCTGTGCACTGGCGTCATCGTGCGGCTGCCTACTTCCTGGGCGGTGGTGACATACCGTTACCCCCGAAGCCGCGCAGCGGCTCGGCGTTCAGGCGAACGTCTCAGCACGCAGACCATCCCGGGGAGGACACGCCACCATGGCCAAACGCCGTCCCAGTAACCCGACCCCGGTGATCGACCGGCAGGAGGCAGCAACCGACGAACGGTCCGCCGCCGGCACCGAGGCGCCCGCGACGGCTGGGGATGCCGCCGACCGCAACCCGAACCGTGGCCTCGACCGGGCCGACATCATCAGCCAGGCGCTGAAGTGGACCGCCAGCTGGTCCTTGCGGTTCATCGTCGTGGCCGCAGGCACGTGGCTGGTCCTCAAGCTGCTGGGCATGTTCTGGTCGGCGTTGTTGCCGGTCGCGATCGCCCTGCTGATCACCACCGTGCTGTGGCCGCCGGTGCGCTGGATGCGCGCGCACAAGGTGCCTCCCGCGCTGGCCGCACTGGGCGGGTTGCTGCTGGCGCTGATCGTGGTCGGCGGCATCATCGCCGCCATGGCGCCGACGGTGTCCTCCCAGTGGGGCGACCTGGTCAACCAGTCGGTGGCCGGCGTCAACCAGCTGCGTGACCAGCTCCAGGACGGTCCGCTGCACATCCAGCCCGATCAGATCGACCAGGCGACCGCGAGCATCACCGACAAGTTGAAGTCCAGCGGTAACCAGATCGCCTCGCAGGTGTTGAACGGCATCACGCTCGCCGGCCAGGTGCTGGTCGACGCGGTGCTCGCCCTGATCCTCACCTTCTTCTTCCTGAAGGACGGTCCACGTTTCCTGCCGTGGCTTCGCGTCTCCGTCGGCCGAGGGGCCGGAGCGCACCTCACCGAGGCGCTGACACGGGCCTGGAACACCCTCTCGGGCTTCATTCGCACCCAGGCGATCGTCAGCGCGGTCGATTCGATCTGCATCGGCATCGGTCTGGTCGTCCTCCAGGTCCCTCTGGCGATGCCGCTGATCGTGCTGACCTTCTTCGGCGGGTTCATCCCGATCGTCGGAGCGTTCGCCGCCGGCACCGTCGCCGTGCTGGTCGCACTGGTCGCGGGCGGCGTCAGCAAGGCGCTCATCGTGCTCATCATCATTGTCGCGGTGCAACAGATCGAGGGGCACGTGCTGCAACCGCTGCTGCAGAGCAGGTCGATGTCCCTGCACCCGGCGATCGTGCTGCTCTCGGTGGCGTTCGGCGGGACCGAGTTCGGCATACCGGGTGCGTTCTTCGCGGTGCCCGTCACGGCCACCGTCGCCGTGCTGTGGCGATATCTGTCCGAGCAGATAGACCTGCGCACCGGGGACGCCACACCGGCGGACCTGCGGCATGCCACCGCCGAGGGCGAGCTGGCGGCCGCCAACAGCGAACGCCACGGCCGCCTGCTCGCGCGGCGGCACCGCGGAGAAGACTGACCCGCTGCGCTCAGTCCGGCAGCCGCGCGGTGATCCAGTCCACCAGCGGGCGGCCCCGGTTCCAGTCGGAGCGCACCCGGTCCAGCAGTTCGGGGGTGCGCACGAACTCGGCGAAGCGGTACTCCTAGGTCGCCACCAGCGATCGCTTGCGCAGCAGCCCGATGCGCGGATGGTCCATCGAGTAGCCGCGCGGCACCGTCTTCAGTTCATCGCCGCCCAGGCTCCAGCCACGGGCTACGAGGCCGTCGATCAGGCGCTGCAGTTCGGCGCCGGCCGGCGAGTCGATGCCGGCGCGGATGGCCTTCAACGCCGTCGAGTCCGCGTGGTAGCACCCGGCCGCCGCGCGAACCCCGGCCGCCGACACCTCCAGATACCAACCGGTGGCCGTACCGGCCGCGACGAACAGCCCTTGATGCGTCTTGTACGGCGACTTGTCCGCCGCGAAGCGCAGGTCGCGGTTGGGCCGGAAGAGCTTGGCCGGGCCGAAATCGTCCTCGAGTTCCTCGGCGATCGCCGCCATCGGCGCACGGACCGCCTCGTCATACGTCTGCTTGTGCTGGTTCCAGAACGTCTTCGAATTGTCGATCTCGAGATCGTCGTAGAAATCGAATGCCGCTTCGGGGATGCCGGTGAATGCCACGAGGCCGATCGTAGGCGGCGAGTTCACGCCGAGGTGAGCCACAGCGGTGATCGTGAGTTAGGTTAGGCTTACCAAGCTGTCGAGCGAGAGGAAGACGACCGTGCCCGTGGCCGTCGAAGTGTCCCCCTTCCGGATGTTCCCGGTCCGTCTGAGCCGCCGGGAGCGCCGCTCACCGAGCCTGGTCCGCTTGACCTTCACCGATCCGTCGCTCACCCGGTTCGGCGACCGTGGTTATGACCAGCGCATCAAACTGGTGGTGCCGCGTCCGGGCGGCCTCCCGCTGCGCGACTTCCCCATCGGCGACGACTGGTTCTCGGTATGGCGCGACCAGCCCGCCGAGGAACGCGCCTTCATCCGGACCTACACGATCGTCGCCGTCCGGCCCGAGAGGTGCGAGATCGACGTCGACTTCGTCGACCACGGCGCCACCGGACCAGGCTCGCGCTTCGCGGTGGAGGCGCAGCCAGGCGACGAAGCGATCGTCTTCGGACCGAACGCCGACTTCGACGGCGACGCCGGAGGCTTGGAGTTCCGCCGCGAATACGCAGGCACCGCAACCCAACTCGTCGTCGGCGACCTGAGCGCACTGCCGGCGATCAACGGCATCGCGGGCCGACTGCCCGCCGACGCCACGGGCCTTATCTGCATCGAAGTGCCGCATGCCGAGGATGCTTCCGGCATCGAGGCACCACATGGGGTCGACATCGTGTGGTGCGTGACCGACCGCGGGGACGATCAGGTCCGCGCGGTCCGTGGGTGGCTGACGGCATACGGGCCGCTGGCCACCGACGACGCCCGGACGACCGTCATCGACGACGGCGCGGTCGACACCTACTGGGAGGTGACCGACCCGGAAGTGCGCCCGAGCGACGCACCGAGCTTGTCCGCGTGGATCGCCGGCGAGTCCGGCCAGGTGCGCGCACTCCGCCGGCTACTGGTCAACGAATTCGAGGTGCCCAAGGGAGCGGTGTCCTTCATGGGCTACTGGCGGATCGGTGTCGCCGGCTCCTGACTGCTCAGCCGCCGGCAGACGTCCAGAGCTGTTCACAAACTACTTACCAGCGAGTAGGTTCGGCTCATGAAGATCTCGAAGCAGTGGACCCTCCCCGCGACACCGGACGAGGTGTACGCCCTGTCGATCGACCCCGCCTACCAGGAGGAGATCTGCGAGGAAGCCGGTGCACTGAGCCATCAGAGCACGGTCACCGAGAAGGGGTCGGGCCATGAGGTGAAGGTCCAGCGGGTCATGACGTCCGGTGATGTGCCGGACCTGGTCAAGAAGATCGTCGGCGACAAGGTCGACGTCACTCAGGTCATCACGTGGGGCGCTCGACAGGCAGATGGCAGCCGCCAAGGCACGCTCGATGTCGCGTTCAAGGGCAAGCCGATCACCATGAAGGGCACCACTTCGCTCACGCCCGACGGCGACGGGACAGCCGTCGACGTCACCGCGGAGTTCAAGGCCAAGGTCCCCGTGGTCGGCGGCAAGGTCGAGAAGATGTCCGCACCGGAGATCATCAAGGCCATCGGCGCCGAGGAGACCGTCGGCATGCGGCACGCCGCCGGCTGATCCGGCCGCAGGGGCGCCGGGGCGGTTCAGTCCTCAGCGACCTGCGTCGGTATGCCGTTCGTGATGCGCACTAGGTCGTCGAAGCTGATCGGAAAGACGCTGCTCGCACTGCCGGCTGCCACCCAGAGCTCGCCATACGCCCGCAGGCTCCGGTCGACGTAGGTGCGCAACGGCACCGGATGCCCGACCGGTGACACACCCCCGATCGGTTGCCCGGTGACCTCCTTGACCAGCTTGGCCCGCGCCATCACGACGGGCACGCCGAGCTCCTCCGACAGCAGCTCAGTGTCGACGCGGTGGGCGCCGCTGGTCATCACCAGCACCGGCTCGCCACCGGCGAGGAAGACCAGGCTGCTCGCGATCGCGCCTTGCTCGCAGCCGAGCGCCGCGGCCGCCTGGGCTGCCGTGTGACTGGACTCGGGCAGCACCCGGACCTCGCCGGCGCACCCGGCGTCGGCGAACGCCTGCTCGACGGTCGCGGCACGTGCGGATCGCTGATTGGACACGGGATTCCTTTCCGGACAACGAGTTTCGCGTGCCCAGCGTATGCCGGGAGCGCCATACGACCGGATTGTGGGTGGTCAACCACGCCATACCGCGGTATAAATGAAACGAAACAGTTTCATCTGGTCGGGCGGGTCACTGCGCGGCGATCGGCCGGCGCCGGTCCGACAGGGAGGTGCCATGTCCCAGCAACCGCGCGCCCAAACACTGCGTTTCCAGGGCGCCGTCAATCGCGTCATGCGCGTGCTCCTGCGAGTGCCGATCGTGGGCAAACTGCCCGGACGACGGCTGGCGCTGCTGGAGATCGTCGGACGACGCTCCGGGAAGCATTTCGAGGTGCCCGTGGCCTACACGCGACAGGGCCACGATCTCTTGGTCGGGACGCCCTTCTCCTGGGGTCGCAACCTGCGCACCGGCGACGTCATCGACATAGTGCTGATGGGCACCCGCCGGAAAGCCGACGTCGTCGCCTACACCGACCACGACGCCGTCATCGAGGCGTATGGCGCGATGTGTCGCGACAACAAGGCGTTCGCCAACTTCAACAAGGTCGGCATCAGCAAACAGGGTGAGCCGGACCCGGCCGACCTGGAGGCCGCCTTCGAGTCCGGCGCCCGTGCGTTCCGGCTCGCGCCGCGCTCGCCGGCCGGCGCGTGAGGCCGTCCCGGTCGGTGATCACCGACCGGGCACGGTCAGGGCGTCCGGCATACGTCGGATCGGGTGAGGAAGCGGTAACCCGTCGGCCCCTCCAGCGAGAAGCCGGCCCCACGTCCGGGCACGAGGTCGATGGTGAGGTCGGTGTGGCGCCATACCTCGTACTGCTCACCGGATATGTAGACCGGCACCGGCTCGTAGCCATCGCCGATCGGCAACTCGCCGAGCCGGACGTCCCGCTGGCCCAGTCGGTACTCGCCCTGCGGATAGCACATCGGGGACGAGCCGTCGCAACAGCCGCCGGACTGGTGGAACATCAATGGGCCGTGCTCACCGACGAGGCGGCGCAGCATCTGCGCGGCCTCGTCGGTGACGGCCACATGGCTGTCAGCCATGTCTGCTCCTCGCAGTGGTTTAGAAGAAGCCGAGCTTGCTGGCGCTGTAGGACACCAGCAGGTTCTTCGTCTGCTGGTAGTGGTCGAGCATCATGGCGTGGTTCTCCCGACCGATGCCGGACGACTTGTAGCCACCGAACGCCGCATGTGCGGGGTACTGGTGATAGCAGTTCGTCCACACCCGCCCGGCCTGAATTCCACGACCCGCGCGGTATGCCGTGTTGGTGTCGCGCGACCAGACGCCGGCGCCGAGGCCGTAGAGCGTGTCGTTGGCGATGGACATCGCGTCGTCGAAGTCGTTGAACTCGGTGACCGACAGGACCGGCCCGAAGATCTCCTCCTGGAAGATCCGCATCTTGTTGTTGCCGGCGAAAATCGTTGGTGCCACGTAATATCCGCCGGACAGATCGCCGCCGAGGTCCACTCTTTCGCCACCGGTGACGACGCGCGCGCCCTCCTTGGTGCCGATGTCGATGTAGGACAGGATCTTCTCGAGCTGGTCGTTGCTCGCCTGGGCGCCGATCATGGTGTCGGTGTCCAGCGGGTTCCCCTGCTTGATCGCCTTGACGCGCTCGGTGCCGTCGGCCAGGAACGAGTCGAAGATGGGCTGCTGGATCAGCGCGCGGCTCGGACACGTGCAGACCTCACCCTGGTTGAGCGCAAACATCGCGAAGCCCTCGAGTGCCTTGTCGTAGAACGAATCGTCCTTCGCCGCAACGTCATCGAAGAAGATGTTGGGGCTCTTGCCACCCAGCTCGAGGGTGACCGGGATGAGGTTCTCGCTGGCGTACTGCATGATCAGCCGGCCGGTCGTGGTCTCTCCGGTGAACGCGATCTTGCGGATCCGGTTCGAGGACGCGAGCGGCTTGCCCGCTTCGACACCGAAACCGTTGACAACGTTGAGGACTCCCGGCGGCAGGAGGTCGCCGATCAGCTCCATCAGCAGCAGGATCGATGCCGGCGTCTGCTCGGCCGGCTTCAACACGACGCAGTTGCCGGCCGCCAGCGCGGGCGCCAGCTTCCAGGTCGCCATCAGCAACGGGAAGTTCCACGGAATGATCTGGCCGACGACGCCCAGCGGCTCGTGGAAGTGATAGGCGACCGTGTCGTCGTCGATCTGGCTGAGGTGACCTTCCTGGGCACGGATCGCGCCGGCGAAGTAGCGGAAGTGGTCGACCGCGAGGGGTAGGTCGGCGGCGAGGGTCTCGCGGACCGGCTTGCCGTTGTCCCAGGTCTCCCCGACCGCGAGCATCTCGAGGTTCTGCTCGATCCGGTCGGCGATCCGCAACAGGATGTTGGACCGCTCGGTGACCGAGGTCTTGCCCCACGCCGGAGCGGCCGCCCAGGCCGCGTCGAGTGCCTTGTCGACGTCGGCCGCGGTTGACCGGGCGACCTCGGTGAACACCTTGCCGTTCACCGGCGACACGTTCTCGAAGTAGTTGCCCGACACCGGCGGCACCCATTCGCCACCGATGAAGTTCTCGTAACGGGATTTGTAGGAAGCAGGGCTGCCTTGCTCGCCCGGCCGCGCGTAAATCGTCATCCTGCGTGCCCTCCTGGGACTCTCTCCCGGGACCTTCGCCCGGCGTGTGACGCAGGTTACGTTTTGCGACGTTGCGCCAACGTTGCGTGCCTTCAGCGGCCCCGCAGTCGGCTGACCCGTGCGCTGACGGTGTCGCTGCGCGGGGATCGTGGCCCCATCAGCGCTTCGGCCGCCT
The DNA here is from genome assembly GCF_014640635.1 of Flexivirga endophytica. Lineage (GTDB taxonomy): Bacteria > Actinomycetota > Actinomycetes > Actinomycetales > Dermatophilaceae > Flexivirga > Flexivirga endophytica. The sequence continues at coordinate 294,175 of NZ_BMHI01000006.1, read as the reverse complement.
CCCACAACTGAAGGTCGTCGCGCCCGAACGCCGTGTCGGCAAATCGCAGCAACAGATCCGAATCACCATGCTTCAGAACGGAGTTGCGCATCCGCGTGTGCAGCTGCTCCCGGATTTGTATGACGGCCGGCGCCTCCGAGTCGGGCAGCACCGGGCCGCGGTACGCGACGACGGCCGCGCCCACCCTCCCGCGGTCCAGGTGCTCGCGGACCTCAGCGACGTCGCTACGGACGTCGCTACCGAAGCGATAGGGCCGCGACAACAGCAGTCGCGCCGGCAACGACGCACGCAGCCGGGAGATCTCGGCCCGCAGCGTCACCGACGGCCGGTCCTCGTCGCTCAGAGCGACCGCCAGCTGGTCGGCCGTCATACCGTCCGCCGACTCGGACAGCAGCAACAGGATCTCGCTGTGGCGGAGCCCGAACCTGCGGACGCTGTCCCCGCTGGACAACGTCGCACCGCCTCCGCCGAGCAGCGTCAGCCGGTGCCCGGCCGCGGCGCCGGCGAGATCGTGGCTCGCCATACCCGAGGTGAGACGCGCGATGCGCAGTTGCGCCTCGACGGCGGCGACGGTGGCGCCGACCAGGGCGAAACTCTGCGGGGTGGCCGCGTCGTCGGCACCGGTTAGGTCGAGCGCGCCGAGCATCGCGCCGGTGTCCGGATCGTGGATGGGTGCGGCCGAGCAACTCCACGAGGTGACCTGGCGGGCGAGGTGCTCGGCACGGTGGATACGGACCGCACGATCGATCGCGAGGGAGGTACCAGGGGCGTTCGTGCCGACGGCCTGCTCGGCCCAGTCCGCGCCCGGGAGGAAGAGCATGCCTTCGGCACGGCTGCGCAGCGCGTTGTCACCTTCGACCCACAGCAGCCGCCCGGCGGCATCACTGACCGCGACCAGCAGCCCCGCCTCGGCCGCGCTCTGCGTCAGCAGTGAGCGGATCAGCGGCATCGACGCGGCGAGTGGGTGTTGCTCACGCAGCGTTCGGAGGGCGTCGTCGGCCAGTGGCTCCTGCCGCAACTCCGCCTCGGGATCGAGCCCGTCCGACAACGACCGCAACCAGGACTGGTAGACCTCGGGCCGCACTCGCTCCGCGGTGCGTTGCTCCAGGAAGGCCTCGCGTGCCTGCTCCGCGCCATGGCCGTCGTCCTGCGGCGGATGAGATCGCGAAAGGCCCATCGCCCTACGGTAGCCGGGCGGGCTGCATTCCCTCGGTGATCGCGCCCATCACCGAGTCGTCGGCCAGGGTGGACACGTCACCGACCTCACGGTCTTCGGCTACGTCGCGCAGCAGTCGCCGCATGATCTTGCCGGAGCGCGTCTTGGGCAACTCGGACACGACCAGGATGCTGCGCGGCCGGGCGATGGCACCGATCTGCGACGAGACGTGCCTGCGCAAGTCATCCGCGACATCGCCGCCACCGTCGGCGCTCGCACGCAGAATGACGAACGCCACCACGGCCTGCCCGGTCGTGACGTCAGAAGCACCGACGACCGCGGCCTCGGCGACCTTCGGATGTGAGACCAGCGCGGACTCGATCTCGGTGGTCGAGAGCCGGTGACCCGAGACGTTCATGACGTCGTCGACGCGGCCGAGCACCCAGAGGTCACCGTCCTCGTCCTTCTTCGCACCGTCACCGGCGAAGTAGACACCCTTGAAACGCGACCAGTAGGTATCGACGTAACGGTCGTCGTCACCCCAGATGGTCCGCAGCATCGCCGGCCACGGCTCCTTCAGCACCAGGTAGCCACCGGAGCCGTTGGGGACCGACTCCCCCGCATCATCGACGACATCGGCGACCACGCCCGGCAGCGCGTTCATCGCCGAGCCCGGCTTACCGCTGGTCACGCCGGGCAGCGGGCTGATCATGATCATGCCGGTCTCCGTCTGCCACCAGGTGTCGACAACCGGGGTCTTGCCACCGCCGATCGTGTCGCGGTACCAGACATACGCCTCCGGGTTGATCGGTTCGCCGACCGACCCGATGAGTCGCAGGGATGTCAGGTCGTTCTTCGCAGGAATCTCCGCACCAACCTTCATGAAGGTGCGGATCGCCGTCGGGGCGCAGTAGAGGATCGTCGCCTTGTACTTCTCGACGATCTCCCACCAACGGCCCGGGTGCGGGGTGTCCGGCGTGCCCTCGTACATGATCGAGGTCGTGCCGTTGGCCAGCGGCCCGTAGACGATGTAGGAGTGCCCGGTCACCCAGCCGATGTCGGCCGCCGTCCAGTAGACGTCCGTCTCCGGCTTGATGTCGAAGACCGACCAATGGGTGTATGACGTGCCGACCAGGTAGCCGCCGGTCGTGTGCAGGATGCCCTTCGGCTTACCGGTCGTGCCCGAGGTGTACATGACGTAGAGCGGGTGCTCGGCATCGAAGGCCTCCGGCGTGTGCTCAGTCGACTGCTTGCCGAGCACGTCGTCCCACCACAGGTCGCGGCCGTCCGTCCAGTCGACGTCCTGGCCGGTTCGCTTGACCACCAACACGTTTCGGACGTCGGGGCACTCCTTGACGGCCTCGTCGACGGCGGGTTTCAGCGCCGACGGCTTGCCCTTGCGGTTGCCACCGTCCGCGGTGATGACGATCTCCGCCTGGCAGTCGATGATCCGGTCGCGCAGCGCCGCCGCGGAGAAGCCGCCGAAGACGACGGTGTGCGGCGCGCCGAGCCGCGCGCAGGCCAGCATGGCCACGACGGTCTCGGGAATCATCGGCAGGTAGATCGCGATGCGGTCACCGGCCTTGACGCCGAGCTCGATCAGCGCGTTCGCGGCCTGACAGACCTCGTCCTTCAGCTGCGAGTACGTGATCGTGCGAGTGTCGCCGGGCTCACCCTCGAAGTAGTAGGCGACCCGGTCGCCGTTGCCGGCTTCGACGTGCCGGTCCAAACAGTTGTATGCCGCGTTCAGCTTGCCGCCGACGAACCACTTGGCGAACGGCGGGTTGGACCAGTCCAACACCTCGGTGAACGGCGTGTCCCAGGTGATCCGCTCTGCCTGCGCCGCCCAGAAACCCAGTCGGTCGGCGTCAGCCGCGGCATACGCGTCGGCCTTGAGGTTGGCCGAGGCGGCGAGGTCGGCCGGCGGATCGAAGCGCCGAGTCTCGTGCAGCAGGTTGGACAAGGTGGTCTGGGACATTGATCTTCTCCAGGGTGGTCGATGTGATGCAGCGCACACGGTAAACGGACCCACGTTGCGACAACGTTGCGACCATCGGCGGAGCGTCATGCAGCGTCATTGCAGCCCTGCGCCCCTCACGCTCTTGGCCACCGTCGGGCGTCTGTCGCAGCCGCGCTTTCCGCTCGCCGACAAGAATTCCCCGCCACACCTACGCCACAGGAGCGAAAACCGTGACCGAAACAGCAACCCGGACGGCAGTCCGCGAAACTCCGGATGCCAGTGAGCAAGTCAGCGCAACCGTCGTGGGTGACCCGGCGGTCATCGGTGTACCGACGTTCGTCGCCGGTTCGATCGCACTCGGCCTCGTACTCATCGGATTCGTCCCGGCAGCTTCTGTCGGCGCGTCGATCCCGATCATCATGACCGCGACGGGCATCGGCCAGGTGGTCGCCGCCATCTGGGCCGCCTCACTCGCCCAGAACGCGGTCGCAAGCGTCTTCGGCACATTCGCCGGATTCTGGCTCAGCTACGCCGCGCTCGTGCTCGGCCTCACCCACGGTTGGTTCGGAGTCGCTGCGCAGGATGCCGTGCGAACCCAAGAGCTCTTCCTGGCGACCTGGCTGTGCGTCATCGTGATGCTCACCTTCTTCACGCTGCGCCTGCCCCTGATATTCACCGTGCTGTTCGTGCTGGTCGACGTGGCGCTCGCACTGGTTCTCCTCGGCACCACGCAATCGAGCGCCGGCCTGACCAAGGCTGGTGGATACGCAGTGTTCGCCTTCGTCCTGGTCGGCGCGTACCTCTTCTGCAACGCGCTGTCGGCCGCGACCGGCGGGCGGGGGCTGCCGATGGGACGGGCCGTGCTTCGGTGATCCGGACCGCGCGCTTCAGCGCCCGCGGGTGCAGGTCAGGTCCGCAGCGGCGCCCAGGCTGATGTCGAGACGGTGCAGCTGACCTCGGACGATCGGCAGCAACGGCGATCGCGGGTCGAGAGCTTGCGATTGCATGAGCCACATCTCGTAGTCGTCGGTCCCCCAACCCGAGGTGGTCCACCACGACATGAGCTCGGGTCGACCGCTGCGCAGCACCGCTTCGCGCAAGTCGAACTGGACGCTGTCGCGTATCCGGCATACGCCTGGAGCAACCGATCGAGGAAGGATCGGTCCGCGGTAGCTGCGCACGGCGCCGGCAACATCACCCGCAGCGAGCTGCGCCTGCACGGCGAGCCAGTCCGAGGTGACCTCGGCCGCCAGCCGATAGGGCCGCGACGGCAGCAGGTCCTCGCCGAGCAGGGAACGCAGTCGGGTCATCTCCGCCCGTAGCGTGGAGGAGATCATGTCCTCCTCGTAAAGCTGTATCCCCAGCTCCGGGCCGGACAGACCGGCGGGGGTCCCGGTCAGCAGCAACAGGATCTCACTGTGCCGTGGGCTCAGCCGCACGGTGCGAGAGCGTGAGTGGCCACCTGGGCTCATCGTCAGCAGAGCGTCCGTGCGCCCCAGGAAGTCCAGCCGCGCACGGGGGAATCCGATGCTCGCGTGCGGCATCGCAATTCCGTTGCGCGACTGGAGATCTCGCGCCATCTCAGCCTCGACCATCCGCGCGGTAGCACGCACCATCGCCAAGGCCTGCGATCCGATCGCACGTGCGGCACCGGTGACGTCCAGCACGCCCAGGATGCTGCCACTCTGCGGGTCGTGGATAGGTGCGGCCGCGCAGCTCCACGGCCGCACCGTATGACGGAAGTGCTCGGCACCGGCAACGTGTACCGGCTCGTTGAGAGCAAGGACCAGTCCCGGCGCATTCGTCCCGGCGAGTCTTTCTTCCCAGTTGCTGCCCTCGACGAAGCCGATCGACTCGGCCTGACGCAGGACTGCGGAGTGGCCGCGTACCCACAGCAGTTGCCCCTGTGCGTCTGCCACCGCCATCAACGACTCGCACTCGACCGCGGTTTGGCCCAGCAGGTCATCGAGAATCGGAAGGACCCGAGCCAGTGGGTGCGCCTCGCGGTACTCCCGCAGCATGTCCGACGGCAGCGTGATGAGTACGTCGGCCGAGTCCGGATCGACTCCTGCGGCGGCGGAGCGATGCCACGACTCGGCCACCCGGGCACGCATGCTGACCGCCGGCCGTGGGCTCATGGCACCAGTACATCGCCTACTCGAAGTCGACACACCTGGCTGATCGGGCAGATAGACGGCGGGACCGACTCCTGGCTCGCGAGTCAGACCTCCAGGTATCCGTGCAGAGTCCGCAGTGCCTGCTCGAGCACGGTGGAGAGTTCCGTGTCGTCGTTCGAGAGCCATTCGCCATACCCAGCCATCGAGAGCGACAGTGCCACCTGGCTGGCCGTCTGCGGCAGCAGTGCGGACGGGTCGGAACCCGTTCTCTCCGCGACATACTCGGCGATCACTTGCCGCCAATCGGCGTAGCGCAGCACTGAGTGCGCCTGCAGCTCCGGCGTCGTCAGGATGAGCCGCATCCGGACGCGGTGCTCGGCCATCGCCTCGGCCGGAAACCTGTTGAACTCGATGACGGCGAGGTGGACGGCCTCGTGCAACGGGCGGTCGTCGAACGTGTGCAGGGTGTTGCGGAACTCGTCGAGCGTGTCGTCGAACTGTCCCCAGGGGATGTCGTTCTTCGATCGGTAGTAGCGCAGCAGTGTGCGTCGACCAATGCCGGCCGCCTGCGCTATGTCGTCCAAAGTCGTTCCGACGAAACCCTTTTCGGCAAAAAGACGGAAGGCGACGCGCTCGATCTCGGCATGTGAAGTCACGACGGGTCGCCCAACTCCAGGGCGCGGTGACGTCGTGGTCATGGCTGCCAAATTACCGCATCCCTTCCATTTTGACCCTGAGTGCCATTATTGTGGTCCCGATCACATTCGATAAACGACATGGCACGCCGACGAAGGATGAACCGATGAAACTAGCGAACCCCTGGAAGCAGAACCCCTGGTTCGAATCGGTCGCCGTGGCACAGGAACGCGCTCGTAAACGACTGCCCGCTCCCGTGTATGGCGCCCTGATCGCCGGGTCCGAGCGCGGCCAGACCGTCGAGGACAATCAACGGGCTTTCACCGAGCTGGGGCTCGCGCCGCATGTCGCCGGTCACCGGCCGGAGCGCTCGATGGGCCGCACAGTGCTCGGCCAAGAAGTGACGCTCCCGGTCCTGATCAGCCCCACCGGAGTGCAGGCCGTCCACCCGGAGGGTGAGGTGGCGGTGGCGAAGGCGGCGGCCAGCCGCGGCACGGTCATGGGGCTGTCCAACTTCGCGAGCAAGTCGGTGGAAGAAGTGACGGCGACCGGCGCACCGACCTTCTTCCAGATGTACTGGACCGGCCAGCGCGACGTGATGATCCAGCGGATGCAGCGTGCCCACGCCGCAGGTGCACAGGGCCTCATCGCCACCCTCGACTGGTCCTTCTCGATGGGCCGTGACTGGGGCAGCCCGGAGATCCCGGAGAAGGTGGATCTGAAGACCATCGTCCGCTTCGCGCCGAAGGTCGCCACCAAGCCGCACTGGCTCTGGGAATTCGGCAGGACCGGCACGATCCCCGATCTCACGACGCCGAATCTGCAGGCTCCCGGTGGCGAGGCGCCGACCTTCTTCGGCGCCTACTACGAATGGATGACGACGCCGCCCCCGACGTGGGAGGACGTCGCCTGGATGGCTGCTCAGTGGAAGCAACTCAGCGGAAAACCGTTCATTCTCAAGGGCGTCTACCGAGTCGACGACGCCCGCCGTGCCGTCGATGCCGGTGTCGACGGCATCTCGGTGTCCAATCACGGCGGCAACAACCTGGACGGCACTCCGGCGACGATCCGGGCGGTCCGACCGGTCAGCGACGCGGTGGGTGGCCAGATCACGGTGCTGCTGGACGGCGGCATCCGGCGGGGCTCCGACGTGGTGAAGGCTCTCGCCCTCGGCGCCGACGCGGTCCTCATCGGCCGCGCCTACCTGTGGGGCTTGGCGGCCAATGGTCAGGCGGGTGTCGAGAACGTGCTGGACGTGCTTCGCAGTGGCATCGACTCGGCGTTGCTCGGCCTGGGTCTCGCGTCGATCGACGAACTGCGGCCGGAGCACCTGCTGATCCCGGACGGATTCGACCGTGCAGTCGCTGCATCCCTTGCCTCCGTGTGACGACCCCGGCGCCCAGCGGCCGTCCAGCAACAATGCACCGCACCGCACTAGAGTTGACTGTTCCGGATGGCACGGGCGCCATCGTCGGCAACGCAGGACGGAGGCCGGGCATGACAACCGCTAGCTTCGCCGACGCGCCGGTGTCCGGGACCGCCGCCGGCCTGGTCAAATTCCAAGCGCCCGAGATCGTCTTCGGTCCCGGAGCGCTCGCGGAAGCGGGCTACTGCGCGCTACGACTCGGCGCACGTCGCCCGATGGTTGTCACCGACGAAGGCATCATCGAGGTCGGCTGGGCGTCCGCCCTCGAGACCCATCTGCACGAAGCCGGCCTGACGCCGATCGTGGTGTCCGGCGTGACGCCCAACCCGAAGGAACACGAGATCGCCGCGGCATACACCCGGTATGTCGAAGAGGCCTGCGATGTCGTCGTCGCGATCGGTGGAGGCTCGGCCATGGACGCCGCGAAAGGCGTGGCGATCCTGGCCGGCAACGGCGGCCGGATTCTCGATTACGGCGGCGTCGATCAGGTGCAGGAGCGCATTCCGCCGATGCTGATGGTCCCCACGACATCGGGCACCGGGGCCGACGTCAGCCAGTTCTGCATCGTGACGGACACGACCCGGCACGTGAAGGTGACGATCATGGGCCGCGCGCTGGTGCCGGACATCTCGATCACCGACCCGCGACTCCTTGTGACGATGCCCGAATGGCTCAACGCCGCAACGGGTTTGGACGCGCTCACGCACGGGATCGAAGCGTTCGTGTCTCGCGCCCACAATCCGCTGGCCGACGTCCACGCCCTCAGCGCGGTCGGACTGGTAAACCAGCACCTGACCCACACCGTGCACGATCCGGCCGACGACGCGTCCCGGGTCGGTATGGCGCAGGCGAGTCTCAACGCCGGCCTTGCCTTCAGCAACGCCATCCTCGGCGCGACACATGCGATGAGTCACCAGGTCGGCGGTCTCCTCGACGCCCCGCACGGTGTCATCAACGGCATCCTCCTGCCGCACGTGATCCGCTACAACGCGAAGAGCTCGCCCGACCGATTCATCGAGATAGCAGCACGATTCGGCATCGAAGCCGCCGTCGGCGAGCCGGGCGATCAAGTGGCCGACCGACTTGCCGAGCGGGTCCGCGAACTAGCAGACGCGGTCGGTGTGCCGCGGTCGCTCAGTGCGATCGGGATGACTGAGAGCGACGTCGACCTGCTGTCCCGCAACTCGCTCGACGACGCCTGCATCACCACCAATCCGAGGCATTCGGAAGCAGCCGACATCGCCCGCATCTTCCGCGAGGCCTTGTGAGCCAGCTGACTCGTTCCTCGTCCGCACGCCCCAGAGTTTGCGCTGGTCAGAAACCGTGAGCACCGACCCGACCGACGACTTCTCCCGGCTGACCGGCGTTCGCACCGGGAAGAACTCGTACTACCCGGCGTTCGTGCGATCCAGCCGCCGAATGCAACGCACGGTCCGGGCGATGGACCGGATATCCAGCGTGGTGGTCCGTACGGTCGAGGGGCCTCGTGGCGTGCTCGAGGAGGTGGGCCGCGCCGCGGCCGGTCACCTGGAGGCGCGCTGGGCCTTGCTCGCACTGAGCGACGAGCACCTGCGCGGCGCCCGACCGCGGTTCGTGGCGATCGGGCCTGGCGGGAGGAGCCATGACAAGTCCGCCGACCTACCGGCAGACGTTGCCGCGGAACTGCTCGTCATCCGTTCCGGCGAGCGGTCGATGGGCGCCCTGCAAAACGGCTGGCTGCGCGCGCCGATGAATCTCGAGGGTCGCCAAATCGGTGCGCTGTCGGTGCGACCGGGGCTCGGCGAGGAGCGCGAGCCCGAGGACCTTGCCGTCCTGCGCATCCTGGCGAATCAGGCGGCCGTTTCGCTGCACACGTCCGAGCAGTACCAGGCCGGCGTGACCCTGCACCGGCGCGCGCAGCGACTCAACCGGGCGGCCGAGCTCCAGGCACGCGATCTGGCCGCGCGCACGGCCCAACTGCAGGAGGCTGAGAAGCAGCTGGCGGTCGCCACCCAGCGCGAGATCGTCGGCGGCGAACGCCACCGCATCGCACGCGAACTCCACGACAGCGTGACCCAATACGTCCTGTCCGCGGGTATGGCGGTCGAGGTCGCCCGCGGGGAGGCGGAGGATCGCCAACTGGGTGAGATGGTCGAGCGGCTGTCGCGCGCCAAGGCCTTCACCCAGACGGCGGTGCAGCAGCTGCGGACCGCGATCTACGCACTCGACCAGCCCATCGGCGAGGCGGCTGCCTCGTTGGAGGAACTGATCGGACAGGTTGTCGCGCACCACCGACCGACGCTGGACGTCCGGGTCATTGCGGAAGGCCGGGTGACGGACATTTCGGCAGCGGCCGGTCTGGATCTTGCGCGGTCTGTCGGCGAGGCTCTCTTCAACATCGCAGCGCACGCTCGTGCCACCCGAGTGGTCGTCCGATTGCGTTACCGCCCAACGTCTTTGACCGTTTCAGTCTCCGATGACGGGTGCGGCGACCCGAAGGCGTTGCGCCGCATGCTCCGGCTCGAACAACGTGCGGTCGGCGACGGCCGGCATCGTGGGCTGGCGAACATGGACGACCGGATCCACTCGCTCGGCGGCACGCTCACCTTCCGGCGATCACGCCTGGGCGGCGTACGCATCGTGCTTCACCTGCCGCTGCCGGTGCCCACCCAGTCGCAGGAGATGCCATGACCGCAGCAGACTCGCAGATCCATGTCATGCTCGTCGACGATCATGCGATCGTGCGGCAGGGGCTGCGCTCCATCCTCGAGCGGGACACCCAGATCAAGGTGATCGCCGAGGCGGCGTCCAGTGGCGAATGCCTCGCGCTGATGGACCGCGCGACCCCTGACGTGCTCCTGCTCGATCTCAAGCTGTCGACCTCGAGTGACACCGAGGGTCTGGATCTGGCGCGCGAGATCGCCGATCGGCACCCGAAGGTAGCCATCCTGGTGCTGACGACATTCCTCAACGAGGACCTGGTGAAGCAGGCTGTTCAGGCCGGCGCGAAGGGGTATGTCGTCAAGGACGTGGACACCGATGCGCTGATGCGCGCCATCCACGACGTGAGCAGGGGCGAGTCGGCGTTCGACGCACGCAGCGCCGCCGCGATGGTCCGCAGCATGCAGGCGCCGGCACCCGAGACCACGCCCGGCCTGTCGCCGCGTGAGTTGGAGGTCCTGCGACATCTGGCAAGAGGACTGTCCAACAAGGAGATCGGCAAGCGGCTGTATGTCGGCGAGACCACCGCAAAGTTCCACGTCGGCAACATCCTGCGCAAGCTCGAGGTGTCCAGCCGGGCAGAAGCCGTCTACGAGGCCAGCAAGCGAAAGCTGCTGTGAATGCGCGTTATTCAGTCCTATCCAGGATGAGCCAGCCACCGTGGTGTTCGTAGACCTGCCAGTTCCAGTCCGGGGCGGCAACGCGCGCCCACCCGCGCAGGTCGTCGAGGGTGAGACTGCGCAGGTGCCCGAATTGCTGTGCCGGCTCGTCCTCGAACGGCACCGCGATGACGACCCGCTTGCGGGCGACCCGGCAGGCCTCCTGGATGATCTCTGTCGCCGTGTCGTCCGGCACGTGCTCCAGCAGATGTATGGCGAGCACGGTGTCACAACTGTCGCCGGGTGTGGTGACCCGCGCCGCATCGGCGACGAGCGTGTGCACCGGTAGGTCGAGCAGGTGGCTCATGTCCCGCAGCAGGTGCACGGATCCTTCGGACAGGTCGCTGGCGGTGACGTCGAGTCCGGACCGGGCGAGGCGCAGGGCCTGGAAGCCGAAGCAGGTGCCGAGCTCGTGCACCGACGAGCCGCGCACGACCTGTTGGACGTGCGCGTGGACCGGTGCGTATGCCGCAATCGATCCCCGTCCGCTCGGCGTGCCGATCTCGTCGTCGATCTGCCGAATAGTGTTGCGGTAGAAGTTCAGCCATGCCTGTTGGGGTGCGTCCGCGCAGGTGAGCACGATGCCGACGAGCAGTTCCTCGAAGAGCCGCGGGCCGCGGATCCACCCGGCGTCGAAGAGCTCCGAGCTCAACTGTCCGGAGATGTCGTCGCTGACCTCTTCCGGCCCGAGATCATGCTCCAACAACAGGCCGACGCCCACGCGACCCACGTCGAAGTGCTCCGTGCGGGCGATGCCGAGCCGTCGGCGGTCGGCAATCGGGCGTCGGCGCACGGTGACGGTGTCGCTCCGGTAGACCCCGCCGGGGCACGCCAGATAGGCATCCAGCTCCATCTCGTCCACCCCACTCACAGCGTGTCCTCCGCGGGGGAGAAATTTCGTGCGGCGCTCACAACGCCCCCTCGGTCATCGCATGGGAGAAGTCGCGCAGCTGATGCAGATTGCGCACGACTTCGACCTTGTCGCAGTGCTCGGCATACAAGGGCAGGTCGCATCGCCCGAGCGCCCACGAATAGCGCGGCTCAGGCGTCAGCCAGACCACGGAACGCGCCCGTCGGGCGATCTCGGCGAACGTGTCGAGTGCGGGGTCGTTGCCGTTGCCGCGGCCATCACCGATGACGATCACCGTCGTGCGGTGATTGATGGCCGAGCCGTATTCGTCGAGGAACTGCCGCAGGGAGGTGCCATAGTCCGAATCAGCGTCGATGTCGATCTTTCCCCCGTCTGCCTTGCCCGCCATGATCCGCGAAAGAGCCTGTTGCACATGGTGATCGGCGAATAGCGCACTGATCTCGACGCATTCATCGACGAAGACGAACGACCTCACCTGCGAGGCGATCGACTGCAGGCTGTGCACGAGGTGCAGCGCGAACGCCGAGGTCGCCCGGACCGACAGCGAGACGTCGCAGAGTATGACGAGCCGGGGACGATCCTCGCGGCGGCTGACGAGCACCGGACGGAACGGTATGCCGTCATAGCGCATGTTGGTGCGCATCGTGCGCCGGCTGTCGATGACACCGTTGCCCGACACGTGTCGGCGGGGCCGGGGTGCGCCACGCAGGCTGTGCAGCAGCCGCCGCAGTGAGTCCTCGAACGCGATGCGCTCCGACTCCTCGATCACGTCGGCGCGGGCGGCCTCCACCTCGCGCGACTCGACGTCCGGTTGTTCGTTCAGCAGGCTCTCCAGGTGCTGCCGCAATTGCTCGGGCAGGGCGGCGAGCAGGGGCGCCAGTCGCTCGCGCAACGCAGCGAGATCGGGATCGACCGCGGGTTCATCGTCGCCCTCCTCGTCCGGCTCACCGAGCCAGCTGAGCAACGCCATCTCCTCGGCCACGGACAACTCGGCGTCGATCTTCAGCCCGTCGCTCTTCGTCAGCCGACCGGGGGTGCCGGGGTTGTGGAGCCGGTTCGCGGTGATCTGCACCCGCGCCGCCTCTCCCGCTGACACTTTGCCGTCCTTGGACACGACGATCTCGTCGGTCATCGAGGCCATGTCCAGCTTGTTCGCCTCCTGATGCAGGTTGTACTGCTGCGCCAGGTCCTCCTGCTTGAAGTAGTCCTTGATGTCCTTGGGTGCGTCGTGTGAGTGACCGTCCTGCGGGGTGTCCGACAGGTCGTCCGACAGCGTGAATTCCTGCAGGTCGCCGTCGTCGTTCAGGTCGTCGTGCGCGTGCCCGTGCTCGGTCGCCTCCCGGACCACCGCTTGCAGCCGGAAGAACCGATCGAACACGCCGTCGAAGACCTCCAGGTCACGCCGGTCCTTGACCAGCGAGACGGCCAGCGCGGAACGCAGCCGCTCCCGGTCCAGGGCGATCCCGGGCCGGGCCGCCGCGTGCACGGCGTCGAGTGCCTCGGCGACGCTGAGCCGCATCCCGTGCAGCCGCAGGAAGCGGATGAACCGATGCAGTGTGCTTTCCACGGTCGCGCCTCAGACCGGCCGCTTGCGGGCCGCTCCACGATTGAAGGAGCGCTCACCCTGACCGGATGGGACCTTGCGCGGGGCGGCGGCCTTCGCGGTCGGTGACCCGTAATAGCGCTCGTCGTGCCGGCCGGGTTTGTCCTTGTCCTCGCGGGCCTGCACGCCGTCCGCGTCCGGTGTCGGGTCGTCGTGACCGTGGGTGTCGCCGTGCCCGTGGCTGTGTCCATGGCCGTGTCCGTGCCCATGACCGAGCGACTCCGGAACTTCCGCGTTCGGGTCGAGCAGGCGAGGAATGTTCCTTGCTGCGAGCGCCAGGTCGCGTTCGTACTTCAACACGACGTTCAACGTGTCGGCCAGCACCGAAGGCGACAGGTCATGCACCCCGAGAACGGCGAGTGTCCTTGCCCAGTCGATGGTTTCGGAGATACTCGGTGACTTCCGCAGATCGAGTGTCCGCAGCGTGCGCACGACCTCGACGAGTTGCTCGGCGATCGAGTCGGCGAGGCCGGTGTTCTTGGAGCGGATGATCTCCAGCTCGCGCTCCGCGTCCGGGTAGTCGAGGAAGAGGTGCAGGCAGCGGCGCTTGAGCGCAGCCGACAGGTCGCGCGTGTTGTTCGACGTCAGCAACACCAGCGGGGTCGACTGGGCGATGAAAGTGCCGATCTCCGGGACCGACACCTGGAATTCGGCGAGCAACTCCAGCAGCACCGCCTCCAGTGCTTCGTCAGCACGGTCGACCTCGTCGATCAGCAGCACCACCGGCTCGGTCGACTGCACCGCTTCGAGCAACGGGCGTGGCGCGAGGAAACGCTCGGAGAAGAAGATGTTGTCCTGAGCCGCGATCCGGTCCACGGCGGCGTTCAGGTCGGTCGTGTCGGCGATGATCTCGCCGATCTTCTCGCGCAGCATCTGCGTGTAGAGCAGTTGCTTGCCGTAGTCCCACTCGTAGAGCGCCTTGGTCTCGTCCTGACCTTCATAACACTGCAGCCGCAACAGCTTTCGGCCTGTTGCCGCCGCGACGCTCTGGGCGAGTTGGGTCTTGCCGACACCGGCCGGTCCCTCGAGCAGGAGTGGCTTGCCGAGCGCGGTCTGCAGGTAGGCGGTGGTTGCGAGTCGGTCGTCGGTGAGATAGCCGACGCCGTGCAATCGCTCGCGGGCATCGTCCACGCTCGCGAAGTCGGGATCGATCCCGTCCGGCTGGGTCTCGGTGCTCTGGCTCACAGGCGTCGTCACGGTGCTCTCCTTCGACGGGGGGTGATTGAGGGCGCTGCCCGCACGCGAGTTCTCCTCGGTGCGGGCAGCGTGTGCAGGGGATGGACCGCTCAGCCGAGCAGGTCGTCCAGGTCACCGTTGAAGCAGTGCTCGACCACCGGGCGAACCGTGTCGAAGGTGCACTCCTTCGGGTTACCGGGCGTGCAGGTGTCGCCGAGCACGTGATTGGTGATGTTGTCGACGTCCGCCTTGTCGCCCTTGACGACCTTCTTGTTCTCGTAGTACTTCGTCGGCCCTTGCCCGAGCCGGTTCTTGACGTAGCTGTCCTGGGTGACGTCGGTGAACTTCTCGGGGATTCCGACGTCGCGGAGCAGCCTGATCGACGCTGCCAGCGCTGCATCGGCGGCCTGGACGTCCGTCATACCGTGCGTGTCCACGCCCATCGCCTCGGCGATGTCCGCGAAGCGCTTGTACATGACGGGCATGTTGAACGCCCAGACGCGCGGTAGCGCGATCGCGTTGTTCAGGCCGTGGTGCAGGTCGTAGAAGGCCGACACCGCGTGGCTGATGGAGTGGATGATGCCCAGCCCACCGGAGTTGAACGCCTGAGCGGCGATGTACTGCGCGTACATCATCCCCTCGCGGCCCGGGAGATCCTGTGGGTTCCAGGTGGCTTCGCGCAGGTTCTGCGCGGTCAGCTTGATCGCCTGCAACGCGCTGCCCAACGACGGCGGGAAGTTCAGCCGTGAGGTGTACGGCTCGGAAGCGTGCGCCAGCACGTCGAATCCGCACTGAGCGGTGAAGTCGATCGGCGTCGAGTAGTACATCACCGGGTCATCGATGGCCAGCGAGGTGATCGCTGCGTCATCGAACGCGACGTATTTGTGCGGCTTCTTCGGGTCCGTCGTCGTGTCGGTGATGACGTAGGCCCAGGAAGTCTCGGAGCCGGTGCCGGCCGTGGTGGACACGGCGATGTGCGGCGGGTTCTTGGGGTTCTCACTCTTGTTGAAGCCCTCGAACTCGTTGATGTTGCGACCGTCGTGCGCGACGGAGATGCGCGCGCCCTTACAAGCGTCGTGCGACGAGCCACCACCGATGGACACGAACGAGTCACACTTGGTGTCCTGATAGAGCGACACCGCGTCCATGACGTTGTAGTCCTTGGGGTTGGACTCGACCTTGTCGAAGAGCACAACCTCCAGCCCGTGGTACTTCATAGACTCGACGATGTTGTGCACCACGTCGGAGCCGCGGAGCCCGGTCGTCATCACCAGTGTCTTCTTGAAGCCGAGCTTGAGGGCTTCCGGTCCGATCATCTCGGCGCCGCCCGGGCCGAGCAGCCCGCGCGGGAACGGGTGAAATTCCTTGATCGGGAACGGCTTCAGCAACTCATCAACTTGCATGGGTCCTCCTGGGTGAGGGATTGGCGCAGGTGCGCAATCGGGGGAATGCCGACACCTTTCGACGTTAGGAATGTGACGCACCTCTCGTCACCGCCCTTTCGGTCCGCACTCGCTGGCCTCCCGGGGAGGAGCGGCCCTACCCGCTCAGGTAGGCGGGGTCCTCGCGAAGTATCGGAGCGAGGAACGGGCGGGAGAACTTCGTGGGGTGCGTATGCCTACCCGAGCGGGTAGGTGTACGCCGCCCGGGCGGTGAGTGCGGGGTGCGACGCCGACTTCATAGCGTGGAGCCAGCGCCCGAACCGGCGCGGGCGGTCCCGGCGTTGCCGGGTTGCGTCATACCCACGACGAGAGGAGCCACCGTGGCCACCGAAGAAATCGAGCGCGAGACCGTGGATCCAGCAGAGTCGAACGTGGACCAGGTTGTCGCCGACGACTTGGTCGAGGACGTGTCGATCGACGGAATGTGCGGCGTCTACTGATGCTCGAGGAGGCATGGACGCTGAACGGTTCGGTGGCGCTGCGCCCCGAGACGTTCGGCGCCCTCGCCTACGACTTCACGACACGACGCCTGTCTTTCCTGAAGGATCCCGCCCTGGTTGACGTCGTCCGGCAACTGCGCAACCACCCGAATATCGCCGAAACGCTTGATGCCGTGGGTATTTCGGACGGCGAGCGTCCTCGTTTCCGAGCGGCGCTCGAGCGGCTCGCCGACCAGCACCTCATCGTTCGGAGGAACACACAATGACCGCAGTGGCTGAGCGCCGCGCACCGACCCGGCTGGTGGACCACTTCGAATACGGCCTCGATGCGCCGATCTGCTTGACCTGGGAGCTGACCTACGCCTGCAATCTCGCGTGCGTGCACTGTCTTTCGTCGTCCGGCCGGCGTGATCCGCGGGAGCTGTCGACCGACGAGTGCAAAGCGTTGATCGACGAGTTCGAGCGGATGCAGATCTTCTATGTCAACATCGGCGGCGGCGAACCGACCGTGCGGCCGGACTTCTGGGAGCTGCTCGACTACGCAGTTGAGCATCATGTCGGAGTCAAGTTCTCCACCAACGGTTTTCGTATCACCAAGGAGCGAGCCGAACGCCTGGCAGCGACCGACTATGTCGACGTGCAGGTCTCGCTGGACGGCGCGACACCGGAGGTCAACGACCCGATTCGCGGCGCCGGCACGTATGACGCGGCGATCCGCGCGATGGACAATCTGCGTGACGCCGGCATGAAGGACTTCAAGCTGTCTGTGGTCTGCACGCGCGAAAACATCTCGCAGCTGGACGAATTCAAGAAGATCGCCGATGACCACGGCGCGCAGCTTCGTCTGACCCGCCTGCGCCCGGCCGGCCGTGGCGCGGATGTCTGGCAGGACCTGCACCCGTTGCCGCACCAGCAGCGTGAGCTCTACGACTGGCTGGTCGCCAATGGCGAGAAGGTGTTGACCGGCGACTCCTTCTTCCACCTGTCCGCCTTCGGCGACGCACTGCCGGGCCTCAATCTGTGCGGTGCCGGTCGTGTCGTCTGCCTGGTCGACCCGGTGGGTGACGTCTATGCCTGCCCGTTCGCCATACACGAGAACTTCCTGGCGGGCTCGATCCGCGATGAAGGCTTCCAACACGTATGGCGCGAAGCCGAACTCTTCAAGTCGTTGCGCGAGCCGCAGACCGGCGGTGCGTGCTCGTCCTGCTCGGCATACGACTCCTGCCGCGGTGGTTGTATGGCGGCAAAGTTCTTCACCGGTATGCCACTCGACGGGCCGGACCCGGAGTGTGTCAAGGGCAACGCCGAGTTCGTGACCGTCGGGGATCGACCGGCACCCTCGCAGGATCACTCACACAAGGGCACGGTCCGTAACGCGCCCGTGCCCGTGAAGATCGGGCGACGCCCGCCCACGACGATGTGCGACGAGAGCCCGGTGAACCCAGGGGACTTCGTGGTGGGATGACCGATCTCGGTGATGCGACGAGTGCCGGTGCCGCGCAGGCCTGCGTGGTGCTGGTGCCGCTCGGCAGCGTGGAGCAGCACGGGCCACACCTGCCGCTGTCGACGGACTCCCACATTGCCCGAGAGGTGTGCCACCGGGTGGCGGAACAGCTTGTCGAGCAAGGTGTTTCGGCGACGGTGGCGCCGTGCCTGGAGTACGGATCGAGCGGCGAGCACGAAGGCTTCGCGGGGACGATATCGATCGGCGGGGACGCGTTGCGTCACGTCCTCGTCGAGCTGGTGCGCTCTGCCCGGCGATGGGCCGACCGGATCGTGCTGGTGTCCGGCCACGGCGGCAACGTCGGTGCGCTGCTCGAAGCCGTCCGGTTGCTGCGGTTCGAGGCGCCAACGGTCGCGTGGACGACGTGTGCCGAGCAGGACTTCGACGCACACGCCGGCCACGCCGAGACCTCGATGATGTTGGCCATCGAGCCAGAGTCCGTTCAGCTGGAGCGAGCCGCAGTCGGCAACACCACTCCTGCGGCCGAACTGTGGCCGAGGATGAAATCCTCTGGGATTGAGGCAGTTTCGCCCAATGGTGTCCTGGGCGATCCGCGCAACGCGACGGCGATGGACGGTGAGCGCATGCTCGGCGCACTCGCCGCTCGCATCGCCGACCAGATCCAGGACGGCGCGGTCGCCGAAGGCGGCTCGTTCCTGCGCGCGTCGACGGCCGTCCGATGACGCGGGTGGTGCTCCTCGGCGGTGGCGGCCGGGGCATGGGCGCGGCGACTGCACGGTTGCTCGCCGAGCGTGGCGACCGGGTCGTCGTGTTGGACGCCTTCGACACGGTGGACGATTTCTATCCGTTGGCCGATGAGGCGGATCGTGTTGCGCTGCAAAGTATTTCCGGTATCGAGACGATGTCGGTGGACCTGCGTGACGGCGCAGCGACGATCGCCGCGGTCAGGTCGGTGATCCAGCGTCATGGTCACGTCGATGCGGCGGTCGCGTTCGCCGGGGCCGTGACCGGAGGTCGACCGTTGTGGGAGACGGACGAGGAGACGCTGGAGAAGTCGATCGCGTTCAACACCCTCACGACCTGGCACCTGGCGCGAGCGGTCGTGCCACACCTCTTGTCCCGACCGGCAGAGGCCTTGCCCACCTTCGTGGCGCTGACCAGCGTTGCCGGCGAGAAGGGCCTCTACGGGTTGGCGCCATACGTCGTCGCGAAGCACGCGACGGCCGGGATCGTCCGAGCGCTCGCCTCGGACCTGGTCGGAACGTCCGTGACCGCGTGTGGTGTCGCACCGGGCTCCACCGACACGACGATGCTGCGGCAGACCGCGGCGGCATACGGGCTGACCGACGTGCACGATCTGGTGCAGCACCAGCACGGAAAGCGGCCGCTCCGACCCGAGGAACTGGCGCACGTCGTGGTGTTCGCGCTCGGTGCCGGGCCGGTGCTGCACGGGGCGATCCTGCCGGCCGATGCAGGACTCGGTCGTGTCTGAATCCGACCGATTGCCAGATGGTTTCGAGGTCAAGCTCGGTGCATGGACCCATCGGTGCACCGACGGCCGCACGTTGTACGGCGACGCCGGTAGCCTCCTCCGGCTACGCCCGGCGGCGGTCGAGCGCATCGATGCCAACGGTGTTTTGCGTGTCGAGGACCCGACGTCCCGCACGCTGGCAAGACTCCTCCTGGACCGCGGGATGGCCGAGCCGCGATGGCCCGACTCGGTGCCGCCCTTCCGCACGGACGACATCACGCTCGTCATACCGGTGCGTGACCGGGCGGCTGCGGTGGATCGGTTGCTGGCGAACTGCGTCGGTGTCCGCGCCGTCGTCGTCGACGACGGCTCGCTCGACCCGGACGAACTGAGCGCGGTGTGCGAACGACACGGCGCGCGCTACGTGCGGCACACACAATCGCGCGGCCCGGCCGCGGCCCGCAACACCGGCCTCGGCCAGGTGCACACGGAGTTGGTCGCGTTCGTCGACTCCGACGTGGTGCTCGACGTCGAGGCGCTCACTGTGCTGCGACGACATTTCACCGATCCGAAGGTCGGACTGGTGGCGCCGAGAATTCTCGGACTGGTCGAGGACGGCAGTGCGCTGCACCGCTACGAGGCGGCCTGCTCGTCCCTCGACCTCGGCGATCAGCCGGCGCTCGTCCGTCCGCATGCGAGGGTCTCCTACCTCCCCAGTGCGGCGATGCTGGCGCGAAAGTCCGCACTGGGCAACGGTTTCGACGAGTCGATGCAGGTGGCGGAGGACGTCGATCTGGTATGGCGGATGGCCTCTCGATGGTCAGTGCGCTACGAGCCGAACGCGCAGGTCCAACACGAACACCGGGCCCGGTTCCGTGAGTGGTTCGGACGCAAGCTGCTCTATGGCACGGGCGCCGCACCACTCGCCATACGACACGGATCAGCCGTCGCGCCGGCAGTGCTGACGCCGTGGACTGCGGCAGTGACAGTCGCGCTCCTCGCCCAGCAACGATGGAGTCCCCTGCTGGTCGCGGGCGCAACGGCTGCCTTGTGGCGCGGGCTGAGGCAGCGCTTCGCCACCGCCGACGATCCTGCAGGCTCTGCCACCGCCCTGACGAAGGTCGCGATGCGTTCCAGCCTCGAACAGACCGCGACGATCGTCACCCGGCACTACGTGCCGCTGACGCTGGGGCTCGTACCCTTCTCCAAGCGAGCCCGCCGGGCGTATGTCGCCTCCGCGGTCCTGGCCGGTCTCGTCGCCCACCGACGCAAGCGACCCGCCCTGGACCCGGTGCGCTTCATCGCGCTCCGCACGCTCGACGATCTCGCCTACGGGCTGGGCCTCTGGTGGGGCGCCCTCGCCGCACGCTCGCCGGAGGCCCTCATCCCCCTGGTACGCCGCGGGATTCGCTCTCGCCGAGGCGATGCCGAAGCACGGCCCGAACGACCTGGCTGACCGCACCTCGCACCCCGACCTGCGAGCGGAGGTGCAGGGCTCCGGTAGCATGCTCCCAGTGCGAGCTTCCACCATCGAACGGTCATCCGGTCGATCAGGCGCTGGCACTTCGGGCCTGGCGTGACGGTGCAGTAACTCACTCGATCCGGTGAGCTGGCTGCAGTTGTTCGTTCCGGTTCTTGCCCCCGTAGCTCAGGGGATAGAGCACCGCTCTCCTAAAGCGGGTGTCGCATGTTCGAATCATGCCGGGGGCACTGTATTTCCGCTGGGCACGCGTCGTACGGTCCGCGGCTCCTCCGGCGGGAAGAACAGGCGCCACAGCAGGAAGAGCGCGATGAGTACTGTCGCCAGAGACGCGAGCCCGGTGGGCTGTTTGAGATACACCGCGAGGTAACCCAGCCCCGGCAGGCGGGTCTGTTCGACACCCTGAACCATCTGCGGCGCGATCGTCCACACATCCGCCGTCCGGTTGGCATCACCTTTGGTATGGATCCCGGCATCGGCGACCCTCGTGATCCGGTGCGTCACCAGATCGGGTCCGGCGGAGTGCCGGAAAGTGATGATGTCGCCCGTCTGGAGGCGGTCCGGCGAGGCGGGCCGGTCGATGATCAGATCGCCAGGCACGAGAGTGGGTTTCATCGATCCGGTATGGATGACGTACGCCCGGTATCCCTGCCGCCAGCCGGTGACTCCGACCCCGACGAGCCCCAGCAGCAGCACCGCGACAAACGCCCACGCGAAGTGGCGGCGAAGGTGCACGAGTGACTCCTCACGTGTGAGTGGGCGGCTCGATGGGACGAGGCTTCTCGCCCCACCAAGCCGTTGACGGCCGATCGATTACCAGGTCGGTCCGGTCGGCGCGACACCCGGCTGAGTGGCGACGATCTTGTACCCCACGTTGGCCCATACCGTGTTCTGTGTCTGCGCCTTACCGGTGATTCCGAACGTGATGGTGGCACTGGCTGCGACTCCGGGTGCGAGGTTGCCCTTGAGCAGGATTGCGGCGGGCACGCCGCACTCAGCGATGTCGGTACCGTCGCCGACGGTGTGTTGGGTACTGCTTCCCCCGTGGCCGTATTTGTTCACCGTGCAGGTGTTGGCCGATCCCGTCGATGTGTAGGGCTGGGTGGCGTCGGCGACCGTCGGCAGCTGCAGGTTGTACGACTCGAAGTTGCCGGCGGGGCTTGCCAGCTTGAAGTGACCGTACTGGCCCAGCCCGCCGCCCGTGACCCCGTCGTATGCCGTGCCACCGGCATCCGTCGCACCGGTGAAGTTGCCGTATCCAGCCGTTGAGGCGTCGAAGACGAGCCAAATGTCTGCGTTGGTCGTCGAGCCGGACTTGACGCTGAAATCGACCTTCTGCGACTTGTCGACGCCGGGGTTCAAGCCGGTGAAGTCGATCGCGGTGGGACCGGTCGAGAGTGCCAGGCTGCCGGAAGTACCGGAGACGTGGCCGCTGGCGCTGTCCGTGAAGTACGCGCCCGTGCCCGAGGATGCCGCCGCGACGAGGGCCGCGGACACGCCCAATGCGCTGACGAAACCGACCAGCCGGATGTTCTTGCTTCTGTTCATGGAAATCCCCCGCTTACTGAAGGAATGAACCCCAACGACTTGTGTCCCGGGGTTCAATGAACATTAGATTCCAATGCTTCCGACGGCACCACTTTCGAGGGTGTCTGGCTGCGCGAACCAATTCCTGCAAGACAGCCCTGTGGATGCTGAATTGGGTGTAAAAGCAATCGATCCCACGGTCATTCTGCAGACCGCACCGTCGAGCGCACGTTCTGCAGGCTTCGATGATCAACCGTGTTGTGCCGAGCCCACAGCATCGGCGAACCACCCGGTGATGGTGGTCGGATGTGTGATGGCGGTGCCGACCACCACGCTGAACGCACCCGCCTCGATCGCCCCGCGCGCCTGGTCCGGTGTGTGCACTCGCCCCTCGCAGATGACCGGCACGTCGACAGCGGCAGCGAGTTGCTCGACAAGTCGCAGATCGGGACCTGCGGTCTTATTCGTGTATGGCGTATACCCCGCCAACGTGGTGCCGACCAGATCCGCGCCCGCGTCGGCTGCGGACCGCCCTTCTTCCAGGGTGGAGCAGTCCGCCATCACGAGAACGTCTGTGCGCCGGTGCAATTCGGCGATGGTCTCGGCGACGGTCCGCCCATCGGGCCGGTTCTGCGCGGTGCCGTCGATCGCCACGATCTCGACGCCGGTCTCCGCCACTGCGAGCGCGTGCTCCAGAGTGGGGGTGATGTAGACCAGCGCATCGCCGTCCTTCCACAGACCGATCGCCGGCAGCTCGACCTGCCGATGGATCAGCCGCAGATCGTCCAGGCCCTGGGCGCGGATCGCCGCCGCACCACCGCGGGCCGCGGACAACGCCATCTGCGTCATGGTCCGCGGATCACGCATCGGTTCGCCCGGGTAGGCCTGACAGGACACGATCAACCTGCCGCGCAACGACTCGATCACGTTGTGTTTCAACGTTTTCCCTTCGTTCTGAAGTCGTCGGTCAGCACGAGTCGAGCCGCGCCGACCAGTGCCGCATCGGAGCCGAGCCGGCTTCCGCATACCTGCACATCCGCGGTCGCCGGCAGCAGTTCGTCGCGCAACGCGCGCTCCATCGGCCGCCACCACATCTGACCCGCGCCGACCACCCCGCCGCCGATCACGACGACCTCGGGATCGAGCAGGTTCACCGCACCGCCGACAGCGGCACCGAGCGCCTTCGCGCCATCGGTGACGACGACGCGCGCGGCCTCCGACCCGGCGACCGCGTCGCGCACCACTTCCTGCAGCGTGCTCACCGGCCGCCCGACAAGCTCGCTGTATGACGCTGTCAGTGCCGGCCCTGCCGCGACCGCTTCAAGGTGCCCCACGCGTCCGCAGACGCAGAGGCGACTTCCCGCCGCGGCGGACGGCACGTGCCCGAGATGCCCCGCCACGCAGTGCGCACCGAACAGCACCTCTCCCCCGTGCACGAACGACGCACCGACCCCCGTCCCGACCGCGACCATCAGCATCGAACCGGCGCCGGCCGCGGCGCCGATCCACGCCTCCCCGAGCGCGTGCGCGTGCACGTCGTTGACCACCTGCACCGGCAGCGCAGTCGCGTCCGAAATGCGCTCTCGCACAAGCGTGCCCGCCCAGTCGCGCAGCACACTGGTCGCCGAGAGCACGACGCCGGACCGGTGGTCGATCACGCCGGCTGACCCGATCCCCACCCCGAGGGGGCGGGTACCGTCGGCGACGGCCTTCACCAGTCGGAGCGCTGTCGCCAGGATCGCGTCCGGACCGTCGCCGCCGGGGGTCGGCTCGGCTGCCCGTCCGATGACGGCTCCCGAACCGTCCACCAGCGCGGCAACCGTCTTGGTACCCCCGATATCAACGCCGACGGCGCACCGTGATGCGGCGGCACTCATCGCGGTTCCCTCCTTCGTCGGCACCCGCGAACGCCTGAGATCATCGATCGCTCGCTGCGCTCACTCATCGCCGGACGTCGAGTCCGGCAAGCTCCAATTGCTCACGGACACGGCCGGTTTCGGCCTCGTCGTAGCCTCGCATCGGCAGCGACACGGTCGGCGAATCGATGATGCCCAGCAGGTGGGCTGCGGTCTTGAAGGCACCGACACCCCGCGTGGCGCCGGCGGCCGTGGCCGGGTCCGCGGCGTCGACGATGCGGAAGAGGCGCGCCAACCGCTCCTGCTCGGCGCGCGCTGCCGCCCAGTCCTGCTTGCCGGCATACGAGTGCAGCCGCACATAACCGGCCGGGTCGACGTTGCCCAGGCCGGGCACCGATCCGGAGGCACCGGCGAGCAGCATCCCGTCGACGACCAGCTCGTGTCCGGTCAGCAACGAGAATGTGCTGTCGCCCTGGTCGTCCAGCCCGATCCGCAACTGCCGGAACGCGACGTCGTCCCCGCTGGAGTCCTTGACGCCGGCCAGCACTCCCTCGCCCGCCAGCCGCAACAGCAGGTCCAGCGGCAGCTTGCGGCCGACGCAGACCGGTATGTCGTAGGCGACCACCGGCAGCGACGACGCCGATGCCACGGCCCGCAGGTGTCTCTCGATCTCGTGCGGTCCGACGATCGCGTAGAACGGGGCCGTGACGACGGTCGCATCGGCGCCGAAGCGTTCGGCCGCGCGCAGCCGCTCCAGCACCCGCGGAGTCGTCGGCTCGATGCAGCCGGCCATCACCGGCACCGCGCCGGCCGCCGTGTGCACGATGACCTCCAGCGCCTCATCCCGCTGCTCGTCGGTCAGGAAGACGGTCTCCCCCGAGCTGCCGAGGGCGAAGAGGCCGTCGACGCCACCGTCGAGCAGATGCTGCACGAGTCGCTCGAGCGAGTCCCGGTCCACGGTGCCGTCCTCGGTCAGTGGGGTGAGGACGGGCGGGATGACGCCGGTGTAGGTAGTGGTCACAGTTCACGCTCCTTGCGCAGCCGTTGCGCGGTCGGCGGTGGCCTCGCGCAGCAATTCTGTTGTGGTGGTTGTGGATTCGATCGGGTGATAGCAGCGGACAGAGTGGTCTACGGCAACCTCGTCATACGCCGGCATCTCGGTGGCGCAGACGTCGTCCGCCCGCCAGCAGCGGGTTCGGAAGGGACAGCCGCTCGGCGGCGCGGACGCCGACGGCACCGACCCGCCCAACGGGATCGGGTCGGTCGGGTGCAGCAGGCTGGGCGCGGCCGAGAAGAGCGCCCGTGTGTAGGGATGCCGACCGTCATCGGGCAGTCCGGCGGCCGGTGCCTGCTCGACGATCCGGCCGAGGTACATGCTGATGACCCGGTCGCTGACGCGCCGGACGGTCTGAATGTCGTGTGACACGAAGACCATTGCCAGGTTGAGCTGGCTCTTGAGGTCGAGCAGCAGATTGAGGATCTGGGCACGGACCGACACGTCCAATGCGCTCGTCGGTTCGTCGGCCACGACGAGCGCGGGGTCCAGCGCCAGTGCCCGCGCGATGGACACACGCTGGCGCTGCCCGCCGGACAGCGACGTGGGCAACGCATCCGCGAGAGAGACCGGCAGTCCGACGAGGTCCATCAGCTCCCGCACCCGCACAGCACGCTCCCTCGGAGACTTCCAGCGGTGCACGTCCAGCGGGTCCCGGATGATCTCCGACACCGGCATCCGCCGGTTCAGCGAGCCGGAGGGGTCCTGGAAGATCATCCCGACGCCGCGGCCGAGCACAGTGCGCCGTTCGCGAGCGGACATCGCCCAGACGTCGTGCCCCTCCCACAGCAGCGAGCCCTCGGTCGGCCGCTGCAGGCCCACCAGCACGCGCGCGAGTGTCGATTTGCCGCAACCGGATTCGCCGACGATGCCGACGGTGCTGCCCGCTTCGATCGCCACGTCAGCACCGGTCAGCGCGTAGACATGACCGCTGCCGAACAGGCCACCACCGCGGATGCGGTGGACCACGTGCAGGTCCTTGCCCTCCAACAGTGGAGTGTTCATTTCCCTGCCGCCTTCATGAGATCGGGTGTGGAGCTCTGTCCGGTGACCGCGTGATGGCACGCGGATCGGTGCACGTCCGGGTTGGTTCCGTGGGCGATCATCTGCGGCACGTCCTCGTGACAGACCGAGGTCGCCGCGGGACAACGGTCGGCGAAGCGACAGCCGGCCGGGAAGTCGGCCGGCGACGGCACGGTCCCGCGGATCTGGGTGAGTCGTTCGGCACCCGCCTCCAAGGAGAGCACCGATCCGAGCAGCCCACGGGAGTAATGGTGTTGGGGCTGCTCCACGACGTCGGCGGCGACGCCGGCCTCGACGATCCGACCGCCATACATCACGGCGACGCGGTCGCAGACCTCGCTGACCAGGGCCAGGTCATGACTGACCAGGATCAGCGCGAAGCCGTGTTCGGCCCGCAGCCGCAGCAGCAACTCGATGACCTGCGCCTGCACGGTGACGTCCAGCGCGGTCGTCGGCTCGTCGGCGATGATCAGCTTGGCGTCCCGTGCCAGCGCCATCGCGATCACGACACGTTGGCGCTGACCACCGGACAGTTCGTGCGGGTATGCCGCCAGCGTTCGCCTCGTGTCCAGCCCGACCAGGCCCATCAGTTCGTCGGCGGACCTGGTGCCGCCGCGCCGAATGACCTGTTGCAGTTGGGCTTTGATGGTCATCGCAGGGTTCAGCGCCGAGAGCGCATCCTGGTAGACCATCGCGATCTTCCGACCCATCAACGCGCGACGCCTACCCGGCTTCATGCCGACGAGTTCCTTGCCGTCGAACGTCATCGAGCCGGCGACGTGCGCGTCCTTGGGCAGCAGGCCCATGATCGCGAGAGAGGTCAACGACTTTCCGCTGCCGGATTCCCCGACCAGACCGAGCACTTCGCCGGGTCGCACCTCGAGGTCGACACCGTCGACGATGGCGACCCAACGATGACGTCCGGGGAAGTCGATCCGCAGGTCACGCACCGTCAGGATCGGCTCGGCCTCGGGTAGCGGTCGTGCGCTCGCTCGCAACCGCTCGGCGGCGAGCGCCAGACCCGGGAGATCCTCCGCCGGAGCGCCGCCGGCTGCCTTCTCCTCGGCCTCGATCTCGGCCGAGCCGGTCGGTGCGGAGCCGCGAGCCGCCGGCGCCGCCCAGGCGTCCGAGATGCCCTCGGACAACACGTTGAGGCACAGGACCGTCACCAGGATGAGCAGTCCTGGGAAGAACGTCGCCCACCAGCTGCCGGCCTGCAGGATCTGCTGGCCGTAGGCGATGACCGAACCCCACGACGACTGCGCCGCTTGCCCCGGCAGGCCTCCTCCGATGAAGGACAACGACGCCTCGAAGATGATCGAGTCGGCGACCATCACCGTGGTGAACACCATGACCGGTGCCGCACAGTTGCGCAGCACGTGACCCCGCAGGATGTGGAACCGGCGAGCGCCTATGACCTGCTCCGCTGCGACGTAGTCCTCGCCGTACTGCGACAGCACATTGGCTCGCACCACTCGGGCGATGGACGGAGTGAAGACGAAGCCGATCGCGAGGATCAGCACCGACAGCTTGTCCTTGCCGTAGGCCACCACGAGCACCGCGGCGAGCGCGATGGCTGGGAAGGCCATCACGACGTCCAGCAGGCGCATGACGGTCTCGTCGACGACCTTGCGGCTGGTCGCGGCCACGGCTCCGAGCACCGAACCGAAGACCAACGCGAACGCTGCCGCGCCGAACCCGACCTCGAGCGATCGCCGGGTGCCGGCGATCAACCGCGAGAAGATGTCCCGACCCGAAGCGTCCAGGCCGAACCAGTAGTCACCGCTCGGTCCGGTCCCGACGGCGCCGAGGCCCGTCTGCGTCGGGTCGTGCGGTGTGAGCAACCCGCTGAAGATCGCCACCAGGATCAGCAATCCGACGAAGCACAGCGCGATGCGCGACGGGATGCCCAGCCGCGACAGGGTCATCGATCGGGTGCCGGGGCTCTCCGACAGTTTGCGGGTCAGGCCCGCGCGATATCCAGCCATCAGTGGCCTCCTCGCAATCTCGGGTTGGCGACCATGTAGAGCAGGTCGACGACCAGGTTGATGACGACGAAACAGCCGGCGATGACCAGGATGGTGCCCTGGGCCAGCGACGTGTCGTTCGTCGTCACCGCCTGCATGACCAGCGTCCCCATGCCCGGCAATTGGAAGATCGCCTCGATGATGATCGTGCCGCCGAGCAGGTAGCCGACGCGCAGGCCGAGGACGGTGAGCGGGTTGACCAGCGCGTTGCGCAGGACGTTGCGCCCGACGACGACGTATGGCGGCAGACCCGCGCCATACGCAGTGCGCACGTAGTCCTTGTCCAGCTCCTCCACCATCGAGGTCCGCACGATCCTGGCGAGTGAACAACCGACGGGCAGCGCCAGCGACACCGCCGGCATCGCCATCGACTTCAAGAACCCGCCGAAGTCCTCTCCCGGATTGACGTACCCGGCGTTCGGCAACCACGACCGGCTGATCGCGAACTGCTGAATCAACAACAGCGCCAACCAGAACGACGGGATGGAGATCCCGGCCATCGACATGACGCGCACCGCGTGGTCGGGCCACTTGTCGCGGTAGAGCGCCGCGACGATGCCGAGCACCATCGCGAGGACGAACGCCAGTAGCACGCCCAGCACGGTCAGCTCGATGGTGACCGGCAACGCCTCCTCGACCAGGCTCGACACCGGCTTGTTCAGCGATTGGGTCGTGCCGAGATCGCCGGTGAGCAGATCACCGATGAAGTTGACGAACTGCACCGGTGGCGACTTGTCGAGGCCGTGTTCGTGGTTGTACTGCGCGATCTGCTGTTTGCTCGCGCTGTCGCCGAGCGCGGAGACGGCGGAGTTCACCGGCGACAGGCGCATGATGACGAAGACGAAGAGTGCGATGCCGAGCAGCAGCGGGATCAACGTCAGTATTCGCCGGAAGATCAGGCTGAGTACGCGAGCCATGCGAACACCTCCTCGGTCGGGACCTGGTCAGAATTGATGAGCGGCTCCTCAGGCGGGCTTGGCCTTGAGGAAGTACAGGCCCGTGGTGGCGACCGGCTCGAAGTCGGTCAGCTTCTTGTCGTCCCAGCCGGTGACCATCTTCGTGTGCACCACCGGATAGAGCGGGGCCTCGTCGGCGACGAAGTCGATCGCCTTCTGCCACAACGCCTTCTGCTTGGCCTCGTCGGACTCCTTGGCGGCTTCGTCCAGCCAGTCGGCGACCTTCTTGGCCGAGGCCTTCTGCCAGTGGAACCGGTCGACCGGCCAGGTGGCGCCGTAGTAGAACCAGCGCATCAGCAGGTCGACGTCGGCGCCATACACGGTCGGGTCACCGGAGGCCAGCAGCACCCGGAAGTTCGGCTTGGTGATCAGGCCGTCCGGTGCCGGTGCGTAGACCGACGCCGACGGTGCGGTGTTCAACTTCGCGGTGACACCCACCTTCTTCCACGCGTCGATGATCAGCGGAGCCGTGGATGCGACGGCTCCGGCGTCGGTGGTGACCAGCTCGATCGAGAGGTTGGAGGCGCCGGCCTCGGCGAGCAACTTCTTGGCCTTGGCCGGGTCGTGGTTGTAGACGGTCGAGGCCTTCTGGAAGTCGGCGTTGCCCTCGTCGAGGTAGCTCTGCGCCGCAGAGGCGTAGCCCTGGAACGCTGTCCTGACGATGGCGTCGGTGTCGATCGCGTAGTGCAGCGCCTGCCGGACTCGCTTGTCGTCGAAGGGTTTTGCCGAGCAGTTGAACATCAGGAAGATCTGGTTGAAGGCCTGCTTGGCTTCGACCTTCTTGGTCTTCTTCAGCTGCTTCACGTTGACGAAGGGCACTGCCTCGATCGTCTGCGAACGACCGCTCTGCAGGTCGGCGATGCGGGTCGAGTCCTGCGTCGTGGTGTGCCAGACCATCTTGGTCGCCTTGGCCTTGTACTTGCCGTTGTAGTGCTTGTTGACCGAGAAGGTCAGGCCGCTGTTCGGGTCGGCGGAGTCCAGCACCCACGGACCGGAACCGATCGGCTGGTCGCCGAACTTCTTGGCCTGCGCCGCGGTCTTGGTGTGGGCCTTCGGCACGATCTTGATGACCGAGATTCGGGTGGGGAAGAGCGGGAACGGCTCCTTGAGGGTGAACTCCACCGAGGTCTTGCCGGTTGCCTTCACGGACTTGATGAAAGAGATGAACTGCGACATCAGCACGGCCGGGTCCATCGATCGCGTGAACGACCACGCGACGTCCTCACCGGTAACGGCCGAGCCGTCGGAGAACTTCGCGCCGTCGCGCAGCTCGACGGTCCACTTCAACCCATCGGAACTCGCCTTGGGCTGTGCCTTCGCGAGCGCGAGATAGGGCTCCCGGGACGCCGGGTCGAGGTCGACCAGTGCCTCGAAGACATGCTGGTTCGCCGCGGTCGCGACCGCGCTGGAGTGGTTGTCGGGGTCGAGCGTGCCGGACAGCTGGAACGCGAGGGTCGCGCTGATGGTCGACGAACCACCCTTGCCTCCGCCACCGCCATTGCCGGACGTTCCGCTGGACGGCCCGCACGCGCTGACCGTCGCAGCGACGCCCGCTGCAGCGCCGAGAACACTGGTGTATTTCAGAAATTGCCGCCGCGATGCCCCGGTGAGTCCGGCAGGATCGAGCGGTGAGTTCTTGTGGGACACGGCGGCCTCCAGGTTGCTAAGTGGTGAACGGGAGCGACCATACAAGACATCAGACGTCTGATGTTGGGATACGGTAACTTCGTGCCAGGGAATTTGAGGGAGGCCGTATGAGCGAGCGCGATGGACGACCACGAACCGCGCAATTGCAGGTCGTGGAACAGATCAAGAGCTACATCCTGGATCGTCGCCTGCGTGCCGGCGATCCGCTGCCCACCGAGCCCGAGCTGATGGATGCCATCGGCGCGAGCCGCTCGAGCGTGCGTGAGGCGATCCGCACCCTCAGCGCCCTCGACATCGTCGAGGTCCGCCACGGCCACGGCACCTTCGTCGGCAGCCTGTCGCTCAGCGCGATGGTCGAGAGCCTGGCCTTCCGGTCGCTCCTGGGCACCACCACCGACTACCGCGTGCTGTCCGACGTCGTCTCGATCCGGCAGCTGATGGAGCAGGGCTTCGCCGGCATGATCATCGACGGCCTCGGGAGCACCGAGCGCACGAAGCTCGCCGATCTTGCCCAACAGATGTGCGACCTCGCCGATCGCGGCAAGCCGTATGTCGAACAGGACCGCGCCTTCCACCTCTTGCTGCTCCAGCCCATCGGGAACGAACTCGTCGTGCAGTTGACCGGCGCCTTCTGGGAGGTGCAGTCTCGCGTCGCCACGACCCTGGACGTGAGCGACCGCAACTGGCAGCGCACGGCGCACGCCCACGTAGAGATCGTCGACGCGGCGGCGGCGCACGACCTGGACCGCCTGCAGCTCGCGATCGAGGAGCACTACGCGCCGGTCAAGGAACAGATCCGCACTCTGGCGACCCTTGCCGCCGACACGGACCCGTTGCCCGAGGAGCGCCCGGGTGCCTGAATTCGATCTCCCGCTCGAGCGGCTGGAGAGCTACCTGCCCGAACGGCGCGAACCGCAGGACTGGCAGTCCTTCTGGGACGACACCCTCGCCGGTGCGCGCGAGCACGATCTCGCGATCGAAGCCCGAAGGGCCGCGGCATACCTGCCGAATGTCATCACCCAGGACGTGTCGTTCGCCGGCTTCGGCGGACACCGCGTGGGTGCCTGGCACATCCGGCCCACCGGCCCCGTCCGAGGCACCGTCGTGCAGTTCCTCGGGTATGGCGACGGGCGCGGCACTCCCCTGGACTGGCTCGCATGGCCGGCCGCGGGGTTCGCGATCCTGGTCATGGACACCCGCGGCCAGGGGGCACGCGCCCGCCGCGCCGGCAGCACCGGCGACCCGGCCGGCAGCAACTCGCCATACGTCGAGGGGTTCCTGACACAGGGCATCCTCGACCCGCACGACTACTTCTACCGGCGGGTGTTCACCGATGCGGTGCGCGCCATCGAGGCAGCGCTCGACCTCGAAGGCACCGACCCGCAACGGTTGGCCGTCTCCGGAGCCAGTCAGGGCGGCGCGATCGCGCTGGCAGCCACCGCCTTGGCGGGTGAGATGGTGCGGGCGTCGATCGTCGGCGTGCCCTTCCTCGCCGATGTCCGCCGCGCCGTCCGCATCACCGACGAGCGCCCCTACTACGAGCTGATCGCATACCTCGGAACGCATCGCTCCGAGGCCGAACGCGCTTTGCGCACAATGGATTACGTCGACGGCATCACGATGGCCGCGCACGCCACGGCGCCCGCGAAGTTCTCGATCGCACTGATGGACACCATCTGCCCACCGTCCGGCGGCTTCGGCGTCTACAACCACTACGCAGGGCCCAAGGAAGTCGACGTCCACCCCTACAACAATCACGAGGCCGGCGAGGCGGACGACCAGATCGCCGCCATCGAGTGGTTGCAGCGCCTCTGGAGCTGACCGACCGAAGGACCTCGCCCGCCGGATCGATCCGGTGGCGCGTAACCCACACAGCACGGCGCGGCGCCACTACGGTCCATAGACATCAGACGTCTGATGTATGTCGAAAGGACCTCTCCCATGCGTACTCCCCTGACCAACGCATTCCTCGCAGTCGGCGCCGGCGCCCTACTGGTCGTCACCGCACTCCCCGGCGCAGCCGCCGCCGCGCCACCCGGTGACCCGTCGATCACGCTGGCGACGCGTGGCACCAACGGCTTCCCGCAGTACCGCATCCCCGCGCTGACCAAGACCACGGAGGGCACGCTGATCGCGGCATACGACGCCCGCCCGACCATGGCCGACCTGCCCAGCAACATCGCGATGATCATCCGGCGCAGCACCGACGGTGGGAAGACCTGGCAGAAGCAGCAGGTCGTCCGCCAGGATCCGGCACCGCACGGCTACGGCGACCCGAGCCTGCTGGTCGACAAGGACACCGGGCGGATCTTCCTGTTCTACGCCGCCGGCATGAACCAGGGATTCATCGGCTCCACCACCGGCACCGACCCGACCGACCCGAATGTGCTGCAGGCCGACTACAGCTATTCCGACGACGACGGCGTGACGTGGCATTCCCGCCGCATCACCCCGCAGATCAAGGACCCGTCGTGGGGCGGGATGTTCGCCTCGTCCGGCCAGGGCATCCAGCTGACCACCGGCCCGTATGCCGGCCGACTGCTCCAGCAGTACTGCATCCGGATCAACGGGCAGAACTACGCCGCGAGCGCTTACAGCGACGACCACGGCGAGACCTGGCACATGGGCAAGCCGGTCGGCCCCGGCATGGACGAGAACAAGACGGTGCAACTGGCCGACGGCTCGGTCATGCTCAATGTCCGCTCCGCACCGCGCCGGCTGGTGGCGATCTCGCACGACGGCGGCGAGACCTACTCCCGGCCGGTCGCCGACCCGACCCTGGTCGACCCGGGCGACAACGGGGCCGTCATCCGCGTCGCCCCGGACGCACCTGCGAGCGACCCGGCCTCACACCTGCTGCTGTCCGCCAACAACGACGACCCAACGATCCGGCGCAACGAGACCGTCCGGCTCTCCTGCGACGACGGCAAGACGTGGGCCGCGTCCAAGGTGATCGACAAGGACAGCTCGGCATACTCGACGCTGACGATGGTGACCTCGGACGAGGTCGGTCTCTTCTACGAACGAGACGGCTACCGGCACATGACCTACACGTCGTTCTCGTTGAAGGGTATGAAAACGCTCTGTGCGCCGATCAGCGCGCCGTCGACGACCATCACGGCCGGCGACACGCAGACCGTCCCGTTGACGATCACCAATCAGACCGGCCACGCGCTCGGCTCCGGAGTCCTGCAGCCGAGCGCACCCGACGGCTGGCACGCGCCGGAAGTGCGCGTGCCCGGCATCGCGGCACATGACAGCACCACCGTCGACGTCCCCGTCAGCACGGCACTCGCCGCGGCGCCGGGCGATCACCGGTTCGCCGTGCGGTATGCCGCCGCCGGCCGCACCTCGGACACGATGGTGACCGTCGACGTCGCTGCGAACGACCGGGCGCCCGCGACACCGGCCGTGCGGATCGAGCCCTACCTGGACCACCTCGACGCCGGCGGCCCGGCGGGCATCGTCGGCGACGTCGCGACCTACTCCACCCGGATCACCAACACCGGCAACACGACACTGACCGATGTGACCGTGACCGGCAACCAGGACGGTCTCGCCCGGTGCCACTTCTCGTCGCTCGCGGCGGGCGCGTCATACACCTGCCGGTACGGCAAGCACAGGGTCACCGACGCGGACGTCACGGCAAGCGGTTACGTGCCGCGGCTGACCGTCACCGGGCAGTCGTCCGCAGGCGGCGCCGCCGACACCGTCTCCGGGGAGGCGATCACCCTTGATACCGAGCACTGACACCGAGCACTGACCCCGCTCCGGCTGCCAGGATGGAGTCATGACAGCAACGGAGGAGACCAAGGTCGTCAGCGCAACCTTGGAGATGGCCGCACCGGCACCGACGATCTTCGAGGTGATCGCGGACCCGAGTCGGCAGCCGGCGTGGGACGGCAACGACAACCTTGCCGAGGCGGCACCCGGGCAACGCGTCCACGGCGTCGGCGAGATCTTCCGGACCCGACTGACCAATGACTCCATCCGCGACAACCTGGTCGTGGAGTTCGAAGAGGGCCGCCGCATCGCGTGGTGCCCCAGCAACGAAGGTCAGCCGCCGGCCGGTCACCTGTGGCGGTGGGAGTTGGAGCAGGTCGACGAGAGCCGCACCCTCGTCACCCACACCTACGACTGGTCGCAGCTGCACGACGCCAAGCGCGTGGAGCGGGCCCGTTCGACGACGCCGGACAAACTGTCGGCATCCCTCGAAAAGCTCGCTGCCACAGTAGAATCCGTCTGACGGGGGTATCCCCGTCAGGCGGATTCGCCCCGTCAGTGATGCAGGGCGAAATGACGGTGGTGGACGACCACCGGCCGCCGGCGCATCGTGGTGCGCGTCGCCTCGGAGCGCGTGGCCATCACGTATTGCACCGACCACGTCACCAGGACTGCGGCGAGGGCGACGATGCCGAGACCCGCGATCGCGAAGTAGGACCAGACGAAGGTCGAGATGTTTTCCATGGCGGGCTCCTTGACGACTCGTTTTCCGATAGGCCCACTGTCATCCCGAAGGCTGCTCACTCACCAGGTCACTTCCGGCCCAATACCTGCTCACTTCTGCACGGACGGCGCTGCTGCACAGCGTCCGAGACCCGCTCGGTTCACGTGGGATCGGGCGACACCGGCGGACCGTGCAACTCCCAGTCCCACAGCAGCTCCACCACCTGATCGAGACCCTTGGCCAGGTGCCGCCGGTAGGTGCTGAAGGGCACGCCGACGACTTCCGCCGCCTTCTCGTGGGAGGCGGCCGGCCGAAGGTAGGTGCGTTCGATCGCCCGGGTGGCGATATCCATCCGCGGCATACCCGCGAGGCGATCCAGAGCCTGCCGGACTCGGCCGGAGAGGACCTCGACGGCGTCGTCGCCGACGGGAACCAGATGGGACTCAGTCAACGGGTTGCTGCGCACCCGCACCGGATCACCCAGGTCCTTGAAGAGTTGCCGCACGGCATCCTCGAAGTCGGCTCTCGACAACGCAACCGATGTGGTCACACTCGGCGGTGACGCCGCTCCCCCGGTGAGTTCCCGCGTCCCGATCCAGTCGAACCACTCGTCATACCCGCTCCGGCCGAAGTCACGAGCCCACACGGCCACCGGCACACCGTTGCTCTCGACGTGACCCAGCTGTTCGAAGCCCATGAACGTCCACTTCGGCGCCCACGAGTCCTCGAGGCTCGTCGAGAACAGATTCCAGCCCAAGCGGGGCACCCGCCAGGAACGCGTCGTCACCTCCGAGGTCTGATCCGCCACCCGCCCGAGTCGGCCCGGGACCTCGGCGTCGATCGCCATGTTGTGCAGCACGACCTCGCCGGGCTCCGGTGGCCGGCGCTGGGCGAGTTGCGCCAACGCCCAGCCGGTGACCGGGTCGTGGCTGCCGACGTCGCGTCCGGCCCGATCCACTCGTGCGACGATCATCGCCCCGGTACGACGTCCGAGCGCGTCCTCGAACACGGTGACCGCCTCCGGCTGCTGGTCGACCCAGTATCGAACTCGGTCCGCGGCCGCGTCGCCTTCGAAGGCTCGCACCACCCACTCGCGATCGTCGACGTCGTCCACCCGCATCGTCCGGGACGCCGCTCCGGCCTGGTCGAGGCTGTAGACCTGTCGCGCTGCCGGGTCACCACGACTGAGATAGAGCAGGTCCATCGTTGCGTGGTCCCGCTCGAGGTCCGAGGTGGCCGACCGCATCCGGGCGACCACCGTCGCCCGGATGTCAGCGTGCAGCCGCTCGAACTCCGCGCGGTCGCGCCACC
Organism: Flexivirga endophytica; assembly: GCF_014640635.1. Taxonomy (GTDB): domain Bacteria; phylum Actinomycetota; class Actinomycetes; order Actinomycetales; family Dermatophilaceae; genus Flexivirga; species Flexivirga endophytica. The sequence continues at coordinate 257,725 of NZ_BMHI01000006.1, read as the reverse complement.
TGAGATCGCGGTCCAGCGCGTCGCGTACGACGTCATGCACTCTCAGCCCGTCCGGCCATGACTCGGTGTAGGGACGCGCGCGCAGCCACGCGAGCAACTCGTCAGCCGCCACGTTGTCGACGTGCAGCACCTCCCGCAACATCGCGCGGTCGACACGCCGGGCATGACCACACACGTGCAACGCCGCTCGTTGCAACGCCGTCGCGTCATCGTCGAGGAACCGGCCGAGGAAGCGGGCTGCGACGTCCGGGTGATTCCACAGGACGCCACGACCGGAGTCGCTCGAAGCGCCGGTCGCACCAGTGGCGAACTCACTGGCGATGACGATCGCCAGCGGGTGTCCGTAAGTGGCGGTCACCACATCGGCGACGTCGCCGGATGTGTCGATGCCGCACGCCCGAGCCAGCGACGCCGCATCATCGGGTGCCAGATTCCGCACCGGCAGCACGTGTGCGTGTCGGCGAAACGCCGGATCAGCCGCCCAGTCGTGTGGAGTCCGGTCCCGGCCGGCGACCACTACTTGCGACCCATCCGGCAACGTCGGGATGAAGGAACGCCACAACCAACCGACCAGCGGTCCGGCCACCTCGAACCTGTCGATCACGAGCAGCACGGGGTCGGCGAGATCGGGACCGCTGTCCGACTCGTCGACACGGGCTCGAACCGCATCGGTGAATCGCTCCGCGTTGGGCCCGGTCACCGCGCAGTCGACCCACACCGTCGAGCGGCCGCTCTGTGCCGCGGTGTCCGCGGTGAACTGCAGGAGCGTCGTCTTGCCGACCCCACCCGGGCCGTGCAGATACAGCAGCACCTGCTCGGGGTCCTGCAGGAAACGACGCAGCTCGTCACGTTCACGCGCCCTGCCGACCAGGGCTGCGTGCCGGGACGCAGCGAACATCGCTGCGATCTTGCTCGCCATTGACCGATGATGGCACCCGTCGACTCGCGACGGATGCGGTCCGGAGAACGGCGCTCGGTCCGTCAGCCGGTGACGCTCACCGTGAGCTTCCGGCCCGCGAGTCGACGAAGCCGGACGAACCGTCGACATTCCTCGAAAGACTCACTGCGGCAGGCGAATCCGCCCTCTCGCGCTGCGAGTCAGACGGACTCGCCGCGCAGTTTCGCCAGCCGCGACTCCAGCCGCTCGACGCGGTGCGCGTTGCCTTCGAGGGCGACATATTCCGCACCGAAGCGGTAGAGGAGCGCGTCGTCGAGTCGGCGCACCGCGCCCGGCGGCGTGCGGTAGGCCATCCGCTCGTCGATCTCGTCGGAGTCGACGGTGCGCAACATCTCGGCCAGCTGCGCCAGTGACTCGATGCCGAGCTCGTGCACCAGTCCGGCCATCCACGCATAGTGGTCCGCTCGGGACCAGGCCGCATCGGCATACTGCCCCGCTAGGTAGGCGGCCAGCTCCCGTGACGAGATCCGGTCCGCGCCCAGGCCGCTCGGCACCGCTCCTGCGACGCCGGAACGCAGCTTGTCGCGAATGGTGGAGAACTCATCGTCGGCGAGCTCCAGCAGTCCGGCCGCGAGCGTGAAGCGCCGGTCGAAGTCGGGGCGCTGCTGCGCCGGGATGCTGCCCTTGTAGCGGATGTCGTGCTCGAACTCCGCCCAGGCGTGTTGCAGCACCGTCCGGATCTGGACCTGGATCAGCCGGTCGGCCAACTCCGGATGCTCGGCCCGGTCCTCGTCGTGGATCCGCACCTGCAGGTGCCTGCTCGCATAGCCGAAGCGGCCCTCGCTGGCCGTCTCGACTCCGAGGTCCCGGTCGTCGAGCACCTCGGTCTCGGCCCCTAGCAACTGCACGACCGCGTCGACGTCACGCCGCACGTAGGTGATCACGCGGACCCCGATGGTGTCGCCGATCTCGCGCATCGGGTCGACGTACAGCGGCTCGCCGTCGACCTCGCGGGCCGCTTTCTCCGCGAAGGACGCCACCGTCTTGGCCCGGCCGTCCACCGTCAGGTAGTTGAGTCCGGCGTCATCGAGGACCCCCGCGATCAGCTCGACCGCGTCATCCGCGGCTCGCTCGATCCGCGGGAACTGCACGGCATACTCCCGCCGCGCGGCACTGACCACCGCGGCCCGGCTCTGCTGCTTCGGCGACTGCCGGGACGGTCGCAGATCCGCCGGGAGCGTGGGCGTGACGATGTAACCCGTCGCGAAATCGCCATATGTGGTCAGGCGGTCGGGGTCACGGTGCGCCAGGAGGGCGACATACGCACAGATGACCGCGTCGATCGGGTCCTCCGCCTGCCGCAGCTGCGCCTTGCGGGTCGCCTGCGCCACGATCTCGACCAGCCGCTGCCAGTGCTCGCTCTGCTTCAGCCGCAGGACCGGCTTCGCGGTCTCCAACGACTCCAGCAGCCGGATCAATGTGAGCAACTCGCCCTGCAGCTGATCGACCGACCGGCCCGGCTTGTTCTTGTATTTCAGACTCTGCCCAAGGCGGAACAGCGCAACGGTGGCCGGGTGCGGGTAGACCTCCACCGCTCGCCGGCGACGACGCGATTCGGGATCCATGTCGAGGTCCAACCGCTCGGCGATCCGGCCGCCACGCGTGCCGTCGGTGAACGCGGCGTTGCCCGTGTTGGTCGGATGGGCGCCCGCCTCGTATGCCGCGAAGTCGCGGCCCAGCGCCCGTTCCGCCGGACGGCTCCCCTTGGCGTTCCTGACGATCAGCGGGGCATCGATGCCGACCACACAGTCGGCCGGCGCCGCGGCGCGAACCGCCGCGAAGATCTCGTCATCGGTGCGTACGGCGCTCGCGTGACACAGCGCTCCCGCGTCGTCGAGCACGGCGACTCCGGAGGGATTCCTGGTACCCCAGGCGAGGTCGACACCGACGAAATGCATGTGTGCAGCATGCCGCATCGACGCGCGGGGCCGTGTGCGAAGCACCGATCAGCAGCCACCGTGCTCGTAGCATGGGTTACATGCCGAACAGCGCCCAGGCAAACGGTGACGGCGAAGAACGATCCGCGAACGACGAGTTCATGGACCAATTTGCCGATCCGGACGACTACGACGACGACCCGCCGCCGCGAACACCGCCGGGACTACTGCCGGGTGCTCTCATCGGCGCCGGCCTCGCCTCACTCTGCGCGGTCGGGATCTACCTCCTGTCCGGTGGTGGCGGCAGCGACGCGGCGCCCAGCCCGCAGACCATCACCTACACCCAGGAAGGGCAGACGCAGACCGTCACCGGCGCCCGCTCCGACCCGGCGAGCGCCACGGCAACCCGCACCTCGACCATGACGCTGCCCCGCAAGACGGTCACGCAACGGATCGTGCAGGCCGGTCAGGGCAGGACGGTGACCCGAACCACGACCGCGACCAAGACTGCAACGAAGACCGAGACCAGCACCACGACCGCGTCCGCCCCACCGCCGAAGACGGAGACGACCACCGTCACCACGACCGCGACTATCGGTCCGCCGAAGCCGCCACAGCGGAGCGTCGGACATGGGTGACCGGCAGATCAGCCGACTTTGAGCTCGTCCGGCGCGGCGTCCAGCGCCTGCTGGATGGTGTCGATGAGTCGCTGCGCCGAGGATGCGGTCAGCTCCAACGCGATCCGTTGGCCGGGTCCGGCGCTCGGATCGGTGAGGTCGACGTTGAGCGTGTGCTCTGCCATCGCGTGGACCGGGTGGTCGTAGTAGGCCGCCGCGTCGGTCACCCGGAACCACTTGCCGCCCGGGCCTTTTGCGCTGCCCTCGACGTCGGTCGTAACCGTGATGTATGTGCACATGTCAGGCTCCCAGGTGGTCGGCGAAGAAGGTCTCGATGCGTTCCCAGCCGTCGTTCGCGGCTTTCACGCTGTATGACGGCCGGTCGACCGAGAAGAAGGCGTGTCCTGCGTCGTCATACGAGAAGAAGGTGTGCGGCTTGCCGCCCGCAGTGAGGATCTCGTCCAGCTCGGCGACGTGGTCCTGGCTCGGGAACTTGTCGTTCTTGCCGAAAAGACCGAGCAGTGGTGCGCGCAACTGCGGGAGCAACGGCACCAGATTGGTCACGTTGAGCGGGTAGTCCGCAGCGGGCGTTCCGGTGACGAACGCGCCGTAACAGTCGACGACCGCGTCCAGGTCGGCGTGGCAGGCGGCCAGCACAGCGTGGCGGCCGCCCGAGCAATGGCCGATCACGCCGACCTTGCCGTTCGACCGCGGCAGCCCGCGCAGGTGTGCCGCGGCGGTCTCGACATCGGCCACCAACTGCTCGTCCGGTATGCCGCCCGCCGCACGCACCGCTGCTGCCGCGTCGGACGGGTCGGCACCGGGTGCCTGGCGGGAGTAGAGGTTGGGACAGAGGGCGTCATACCCCAGCTCCGCGAAGCGACGCACCATCTCCTTGGTCGCCCGGTCATAGCCGGGCAGGTGGTGGATCACGACGACGCCACCGCGGCGTTCCTCGCCGTCGGGTGTCGCGAGGTAGGCCTCGATGTCGGCGCCGTCCGTACCGGTCAGATGCACGGTCGTGGCATGCAGGGAATCAGACATATTCATGGTCTATCAGACTGCTATGAAGGCCACCTGCTCAGAACGCGCGGCCACGCGCCACCATCAGGACGCGTGCTGCTGAATGACCTTGCCCAGCCGTGGCAGCGCCTGCTTGACGTTGTCCTTGGCCTTGCCGCGCAGTCCTTTGTAGGCGCGCTTCAACGGCTCCCGATCGGTCTTCGCGGCGCGCGCGTCGGTCACGGCGAGCAGTGCGTCCGCCGCCTCGTCGCCCCGGCCGGCGAGGTAGGCACCGAAGTCTCCGGCGCCGTCGAAGTCGTCCCAGAAGGGCTGCAGTGCGGTCGCGACCTCGGGCAGCATCCGATTCGTCGCGTCGGATGCGACCGTCGGGTTGAACTTGCGCACGGCGGCGTACCCGGCCTTGATGGCGCCCCCGCTCAAACCCTTCTTGTCCTTGACCTCGGCATCGATCACCGCGGCGAGATCTGCCACGACGTTCGGGCGACGGTCGGCGGCGAGCAGCGTTTCTGACAACGACGACATACAAGTCCTGCTTTCAGTCCGGAAGGGAGGTGGACGCACGAACCCGCCGCGCCCAGTGAGCGCGACGGGTTCGGACGAGTGAGTGTGACTCAGAAGCGGCCGTAGCCGGACACTCCGCTGTAGATCGCGCGGATGCCGACCGAACCACCGGGGTGGTTGGAGTCGATCATCATGCCGTTGCCGAGGTAGATGGCCACGTGGTAGGCCGAGCTGCCGTTGCCGAAGAAGATCAGGTCTCCCGGCTGCGGGTTGCTCACCGGCGTCGCGGCCTGGAGCTGCCCCGTCGCGGTGTGCGGGATGGACTTGCCGACCTGCGCGTAGACGTAGGACGTGAAACCGGAGCAGTCGAAGCCTGCCGGGCTCGAGCCACCGTAGACGTACGGCGTGCCGATGTAGCGCTTGGCGATGCTGACGATGCCACCGGTCGCGGCGGGCGGGCTCGGCTGCGTGACCGGAGCCGGCTCAGGAGCTGGCTTCGGCTGCGGTTGCGGAGCCTGACGCACCGGCGTCGTGGTGCGCGTCGCACTGCGCGAGACCGAAGAGGTGCGCGGACGCACCTGCTTCTTCGGGGCCTCGTAGCGCTTTGCGGCGACCGGTGCGGCCAGCTGACCCTGTGCCTCGACGGCACCGAGCTGCTGCTCGGCCTTCGTGGAGGTCAGCGGGTGCGCCACGGCCTGCGCGCGGGCGGCCTGGGCGGCGAAATCAACAGAACTAGCGCCGGTGATCGATGCAACACCCGTGGTGGCCTGCGCGGCCTGCGGTGCGGCGATCGAGGCGACCAGACCACCTGCGACGGCCACTGTGGCCGACACACGTGCGGTCGAGTTGAACGTCGACGAAAGCTTGCTCGGGGCGCGGTGTCGACCGCGCGGACCAAGAATGGACACGAAGCACCTCTCCGTCGCCTACGAGGTGAGCTGTCGGGCTCGGGTTGGAGATACCCGGTCCGGTGCGACACCGCGAGGTGCTGCGCCGGGACTTCGCCCCTAGGGCGGCTTGCGCCACCCGAAGTGGGTCCCCCGCTCCTGCCAGGCGGATTCGTTGCATCCGATCGGCTGGCAGGACTCGGCGTTGCCTCACGGAAACCCGCCGATTGGCGGGCCGGGGAAAACGGTACACAACCTCCGGCCGTATGTCACAGCGAGGTCACGAACTCGTCAAAAAAATTTCTGAGAAGACCGGGATCACGCGGTTGTGCGGTCGTCAGTCGGAGTCGACGAAGACGTGCATCGCGACATCACGGGGCAACGACACTGCGTCGCTGCCCTCGGCACGTGCCAGCACCCGATCGCCCTCCAGGTGGATCTCCACCTTGGCGTCGGGTGTGATCCCGCCGGACGTCAGCACGCTCAGTGCCTCCTGGTCCGCCTGTGCCGGCTCGCCGACACGACGCACCACGACACTGGTCGGCTCGTCGGTGACCACTTCGGTCATCGGACGCACGCCGTCGCGGAACTGCAGCCGGGTCATCTCTTCACCGAGCTCGTCCAGGCCCGGGATGGGGTTGCCGTATGGCGAGATGTGGCGCTCGCGGAGCATGCCGAGGATCTTGCGCTCGACCCGCTCGCTCATGACGTGCTCCCAGCGGCACGCCTCGTCATGGGCGTATTCGAGCTCGACACCGATGACGTCGACCAGCAGCCGCTCGGCCAACCGGTGCTTGCGCATGACCCGCGTGGCGAGCGTCCGACCGTGATCGGTGAACTCCAGATGCCGGTCGCCGGCCAGGGTCAGCAGGCCGTCGCGCTCCATCCGGGCAACGGTTTGGGACACGGTCGGCCCCGAGTGCCCCAGCCGCTCGGCAATGCGCGCGCGCAATGGCACGATGCCTTCTTCCTCCAGGTCGAAGATCGTGCGGAGATACATCTCGGTGGTGTCGATCAGCTCGCTCACAGGGCAAGCCTGCCACTAAGCAGTGACAGGTGCCACGCTGCCCATGGCCGCCAAGAATTTCGGTCAATAACTTCGGGAATCCTTCCCGTTCGCGCTACGTTCTTCTCACTGGAGGCTGTGGGGCTCCTCCCCCCTGACCCACTGCCTCCCGAACCGCTGGCTTCGGCGAGCGGGGTGAGCGCATCGCAAGGTGCTGCTCGGACGGCTGGCGCACCTCCCCTGGGCGCCAGCCGTTCTTGCGTTCGGCACCTTTTTCGCGCGCCGCGCGACCGTTCTCGCACGACATACGCACCGCCTCGTGCACCACACCGGATAAAACGATTGCCATCGACGAGCGCGTCGGCCTAGCGTGGAGGCACACGAGAAAGGAGGTGGTCCAAGAGTGAATTCTCAAAGGACGCGTGAGGTGGTTGCGCGCTAGCGCAACTGTCGATTCGTCGCCGGCGGCCTCAGGTCGCCTGACGTATTCGTCGCCGGCCACCTCCGGTGGACCGACGAAACGGACGTTCGGTAGCTACTCCAACGCAGCCACCGCGGCCCGTGGGTGTGCGATCTCGTCCATCGCACTTGCCGGCATCGAGCCGGAGCCCACGGGCTGTCCCATGTCTCTTCTCGCTCGACTCCTCGCACGCCGCCTGTCACCACTGCCCGGTCAGGGCTGGCGACGCTCCACCCTCCAGCTACCCGGCTCGGCCAGGTCACCGTCGCCGGTGCGGACGTAGACCAGCCGGTCGTGCAAGCGGCTGCTGCGGCCCGCCCAGAACTCCACCTCGTCGCAGCGGACGACATACCCGCCCCAGAAGTCGGGCAGCGGCACGTCTTCGACACTGCCGGTGTCCGGCCACTTCTCCTCGTATGACGCAACGGCCGCCTCGAGCTGCGCGCGCGTCGTCACCGGTTGCGACTGGTGGGACGCCCACGCACCGATCCGCGACCCGTAGGGGCGGCTGCGGAAGTAGTCCGTCACGATCTGTGTCGACAGCCGCTGCGCGACGCCCGTGAAGCGGATCGCGCGGTACATCGGCGGCCAGGTCAGCGCGGCGGCGATGCGTGGGTTCTGCTCCAGGTCCAGCCCCTTGCGGCTGCCGAAGTTGGTGTAGAAACCGGGACCGTCCTGTGCCAGGTAGCGCATCAGCACGGTCCGCACGTGCGGCTGACCGTCACCGCCGACCGTCGCGACCGAGATCGCGTCGGGCTCCGGAACATCGCCCTTGTCGTCCTGTCGTGCCCGGGCGTCCTGCACCCAGTGATCGACCAGTTCCCAGGGCGCCGGCGGCAACTCGTGCTCGACCAGACCCTCGCCCGCGTAGTCCCAACGCTTGATCGGCTGCATGGCTCCGACGCTACCGCTGGCAGAATCGGTGTCGTGACCGACCAGCTCGTCATCCCAGATTCGTTGAAACCGTCCGACGGCCGCTTCGGCTCCGGACCGAGCAAAGTGCGCCCCGAGCAACTCGAGGCCCTGCTTGCGCAGGGCCGCACCGTGCTCGGCACATCCCACCGGCAGCCGCCGGTCAAGCGCCTCGTCGCGGCGCTCCGCTCGGGCTTGGCAGAGCTGCTGGGCGCGCCGGACGGCTACGAGATCGTCGTCGGCATGGGCGGCACCAACGCGTTCTGGGACGCAGCGTCGTTCGCGTTGCTGCGCGATCGCGGTGCTTTCGCCGTGTGCGGCGAGTTCGGTGCGAAGTTCGCAACCGTCGCCCGGAACGCTCCGTTCCTCGCGGACCCGATCGTCGCCGAGGTCGAGCCGGGCACGTCGGTGCAACTGCAGACCAGCCACGGCGTCGACGCCTACTGCTGGACCCAGAACGAAACCTCCACCGGAGTGGTGACGCCCGTTCGTCGGGTGGCCGGGTCCGGGGAAGAGCTGATGCTCGTCGACGCGACCTCCGCAGCGGGCGCCGTCCAGATCGACCTCGCTGAGGCGGATGCCTACTACTTCGCGCCGCAGAAGGTCTTCGCCTCCGACGGCGGCTTGTGGTTCGCCGCGATGTCCCCCGCGGCACTGGAGCGGATCGAGACGCTCAGCGCGCAACGTTGGATCCCTGCGACGCTGGATCTGCAGGTGTGCGTGGATAATTCGCGGCTCGATCAGACCTACAACACTCCCGCGGTGACCACGCTGGCCCTTGCCGCGGCACAGGTCGAGTGGATGCTCGACAACGGCGGGCTGTCCTGGGCCGCCGGCCGCAGCGCCGCCTCCAGCACGACGCTCTACGAGTGGGCGGAGCGCACGTCATACACCTCGCCGTTCGTCGAGGACCCGGCCAACCGCTCACCCGTCGTCGGCACCATCGACTTCGAGGGCGTCGACGCCGCCGCGGTCGCAAAGACGTTGCGCGCCAACGGAATCGTCGACACCGAGCCCTACCGCAAGCTGGGTCGCAATCAGCTGCGCATCGGCATGTACCCCGCCGTGGAGCCCGAGGACGTCGCCGCGCTCACTGCCTGCATCGACTACGTCGCCGAACACCTCTGACCCACTTCGCCGAGAGGACAGGCATTTGTCGAGAGGACAGGGAAAACAGGCCCGATTCGGGCTGTTTTCCCTGTCCTCTCGGTCATCGCCTGTCCTCTCGGCACGGTGGTTGGCCCCCGGGTCGCGGCGCGGCATTCAGCATCAGCGACGATGTCGGATGTGACTGTTGCTGATCTCAATCTCACCCGTGACGACTGCGCTGCGCGCGGCCGTCAGCTCGCTGTCGACACCCATCGGGTGGACCTGGACCTGAGCAATCTCGAGGATGCCGAGGCGGTGACGTTCGCCTCGCGCGCGACCGTCCGCTTCACCAGCACGGGCACCTCGACGTGGCTCGACCTGGTCGCCGACGAGATCACGTCGCTCACCGTCAACGGTGCGCCCCAGCCGTTCGACTCGTATGACGGCGCGCGGGTCCAGCTCGGGCAGTTGCGCACCGACGACGCCAACGAGGTCACCGTCGAGGCGCGCTGCCGCTACAGTCGCACCGGCGAGGGCCTGCACCGCTTCACCGACCCGGCTGACGGAAACACCTACGTCTACACGCATTTCGAGCCCACCGACGCCAGGCGGGCGTTCGCGTGCTTCGAGCAGCCCGACCTGAAGACCCGCTTCACGCTCGCAGTCACTGCGCCCGCCGGATCGTCGGTCTTCGCCAATCAGTCGCCCGCCAGCGACGAGGCGGACGGTGACCGGCACACGGTCACCTTCGCGCCGACGCTCCCCCTGTCGTCATACCTGACCGCGCTCGCGGTCGGCCCGTTCCACTCCGTGTCGGACGTATGGCGAGCCGACCGCCCCGACGGCAGCACTCTGGAGGTCCCGCTCGGTGTCATCTGCCGCAAGTCGATGGCCGAGCACCTGGACGCGGAGGAGATCTTCACGATCACCAAACAGGGGTTGACCTTCTTCGACGAGGTTTTCCAATTCCCTTACCCCTGGGGCAAATACGACGAGATCTTCCTGCCGGAATACAACATCGGCGCGATGGAACACCCGGGTCTGGTGACCTTCAGCGAAAACAGCTACATCTTCCGCGGCACACCGAGCGAGACGCAGCGCGAGTCGCGCGCCGAGGTGATCATGCACGAGATGGCGCACATGTGGTTCGGCGACCTCGCGACGCCGCGCTGGTGGGACGACACCTGGCTCAAGGAGTCGTTCGCCGACCTGATGGGCTACCTGGCCGCGACCGAGGCGGCCGGTTTCAAGGGCTCGTGGGTCACCTTCGCGGTCAACCGCAAGCAGTGGGCCTACACCCAGGACCAGCTGCCGACGACGCACCCGATAGTCGCGGACATCCCCGACCTCGAGGCCGCGCGGCTCAACTTCGACGGCATCACCTATGCCAAGGGCGCGTCGGTCCTGAAGCAGCTGATGGCGTATGCCGGTCGCGATGCGTTCTTCCGCGCGGCGCAGCTGTACTTCCAGCGCCACGCCTTCGGCTCCACCAACCTCGAGGACCTCATCACCTGTCTGCAGGAGACCTCCGAGGCCGATCTCTCGGACTGGGTGCCGTCGTGGCTGGAGACCACGGGACCATCCACGATCGCTGTCCTTCGTGAGGGCGAGAAGCTTTACGTCACAGTGGATTCCACCGACAAACTCACCGGCGAGCAGATCGACCGCAAGCACCGCGTCGTCGTGTCGACCTTCGCGCTGGCCGGCACGGCGTTCGAGCGCACCGCCCGCGTGGAGGTCACGCTCGACGCGCCGAAGGTCGAGGTCGAGCTACCCGCCGGGACCCAGGTTGATGTGGCCGTGGCCAACGACGACGACCTGACCTACGCCCTGCTGCGACTCGATGACATGTCGATGACGAACCTCACGGGCGAGCTGTCCTCGGTGCAGCCGACACTGACCCGGGCGGTCATCTGGTCCGCCCTCTGGAACGCCGTGCGTGACGGACACCTGCACGCGGACCACTACCTGGTGGCGGTCGGACGCAATGCCGTGACCGAGACCGATGCCGGGTTGCTGGCCATGGTCCTGCGCCAAGCAGCCACCGCCATCACCGGCTACCTCCACCCCGACGAACGTCCTTCCGAGGCAGGCCAACTCGTCGCCGCGATCGACGAGGGCCTGCGCTCGGCAACGCCCGGTTCGGACCTGCAGCGCGCGTGGGCGCACGCCCTCGCCGGAAGCGCCGGGCTCACCCCGGCCGGCGAGGAGCCGGTGCGCCATACGCTCGATGGCGGCGTCGACGGCCTGGAGCTCACCCCGTCGCTGCGCTGGGACCTGCTGGCCGCCCTCGCCGAACTCGGCGCGATCGACGAGGCACGACTGCACGACGAATACGCGAGCGACCCGACGATGAGCGGTGCGACCGCCCGCGACCGCGCGCTCGCCTCGCTCCCGGGCGTGGCCACCAAGCAGCGCGTATGGCGCGAGCTGACCACGGACACCGCGCTGACCAACGACAAGCAGCGTGCGCTGCTGGCCGGTTTCGACGTCGGCCCGGACAGCGATGCCGCGGACTTCGTGGCGCCATACTTCGAGCAGGTCGAGCAGTGGTGGCAGCAGCAGACGATGGTCATGGCCGGCCGGCTGGCCACCGGGCTCTTTCCCCGCACCAACATCACGGTCGGCGACGACGAATACCCACCGGACAATCCGGTCGTCCGCGCGACGGAGCAGTGGCTCGCCGATCGCGGTGATGCACCGCAGGCGTTGCGCCGCATCGTGATCGAGCAGTTGGACCACACGCTTCGCCGCCTACGCGCACAACGGGGCTGAGTCGGGTCAGAGGATCGCGCCGAGCACGGCGACACCGACCAATGCGACCAGCGCGACGATCACCACGATGCGCTGGGACCGGGGAGACATCATGCGACGCGCTCGCCCGCGAGGTCGGCGCCGTCGCGATGCCGCACCTCGAGGTGTGGGATCGGACGGCCCTCCAGTCGGAGTTGCAGGTCTTTGCCGCGCATCAGATAGATCATGACGGCACCCACCGTAATCGCCGTGGCGATGCTGCCCACGAGAATGGTCCATCGCGGGCCCCACGCCGAGCCGATCCAGCCGATCACCGGTGCACCGACCGGGGTGCCGCCGAGGAAGATCGCCATGTAGAGCGCCATCACCCGACCGCGCATCACCGGGGTGACGCTCAGTTGCACGGTGGCGTTGGCGGTGTTGAGCGTGGTGATCGCGCACAGCCCGGTCGGCACCAGGAACAGCGCGAACAGGATGTATGACGGCGCCAGTGCCGCGAGCGCCGAGCAGATCGTGAAGCCGATCAGCGACCCCAGCACGATGCGCAGCCGCGGACGCTGCCGACGCGCCGCCATGAGCGCACCCGCGAGCGACCCGATCGCCATGATCGAACCCAGCAGGCCGTATTCGGCGGCGCCCTGGTGGAAGACGGCGGTGGCCATCAGCGCGATGGTGATCTGGAAGTTCATCCCGAAGGTGCCGAGCATGAAGACCATGAACATGATCAGCATCAGGTCCGGCCGGCGCCTCACGTAGGCGAGCCCCTCGCGAACCTTGCCCTTGCCACGGACCTGCGGGGAGGGCATCAGTTCGGCGGGCCGCATCGCCTTCAGCGCGATCAGGACCGCGATGAACGAGAACGTGTTGAAGACCAGCGTCTGTCCGGTGCCGAGCAGCCCAATGCACAGGCCGGCGATGCCCGGGCCGATCAGCCGGGCGGCGTTGAACGACGTGGCGTTGAGACCGACGGCGTTGCTCAACATGTCCGACTCGACCATCTCGGAGACGAACGCCTGCCGACTGGGGTTGTCCAACGCCGTCGCGACGCCTTGCAGCAGCGCGAGTGCGTAGACCTGCCACAGCGTGACGACATCGGTGAGGACGAGTGCGGCCAGCAACGCCGCGGTGACCGCGAGTGCGGTCTGCGTGCCGAAGAGGATCCGCCGCTTGGGGAAGCGATCGGTGATGGCGCCGGCGAACGGCGCGAGGAGCACCACCGGGGCGAACTGCAGTGCGGTGACGATCCCGAGAGCCGTCGAGCTGTTGTCGGTCAGCTGCGTCAGGACCAGCCAGTCCTGGGCGGTGCGACCCATCCAGGTGCCGACGTTGGAGACGAGCGCGCCCGCGAAGTAGACGCGGTAGTTGTAGACGGACAGGGACGCAAATGTCCGGCTCCGGCTCATGTGTTGGACACCACCCGCTCCAGGATGTCGACGGCCTCGCGCACGACCGCGCACTCCTCCTCGGTCAGATCGTCCATGCGGGAACGCACCCATTCGTCACGGGAACGGCGTATGGCGCTGAGGGTCTTGCGACCTTCCGGTGTCAGCTGCAGATGGACCTGCCGGCCGTCGTCGGGGTCGGCGTCGCGGCGTACGAAACCTTGCTCGACCAAAGCGTTGACCGTGCGCGTCATCGACGGTGCGCTCACGCATTCGATCTCGGCGAGTTCGCGCGGGGTGCGAATGTGCTTCTCGAGCTTGCCGAGCACCGAAACCTGGTGCGGCGGCAGGGTGTCCCGTCCGGCGCCGGAGAAACGGACCCGACGGCTGATCCGCATGCAGACCGACCGGAGGTCGACGGCGAGTCGTCTGCGTTCGGAGGGAGTCACGTTTAGTTAGTTTAGCTCATTAGACGAGCTAACGAAATGGGACGCGGCGCTACGGTCGTCCGATGCTCGCCCAGCCGGGCCGCCGCGGCGTATCATCAGACTCTCAGGAAATTCCCAGCGGAGGGAGTCAGAGTGTCGGCTATGAGCTCACCGGAAGCCCGCCTGCTGGTGGTCGAGGACGAAACCAACATTCGCGAATTGCTCGCAACGAGCCTGAAGTTCGCCGGTTTCGAGGTCCACACCGCGGCCAACGGCAACGAAGCGATCACCCTTGCTGGACAACACACGCTGGACCTCGCGGTGCTCGACGTGATGCTGCCGGACATGGACGGATTCACCGTCACCCGCAAGCTGCGGGCCAACGGCATCGAGTTGCCGATCGTCTTCCTGACCGCCCGCGACGCGGTCGAGGACAAGGTCAAGGGTCTGACCGTCGGTGGCGACGACTACGTCACCAAGCCGTTCAGCCTGGAGGAGGTCGTCGCCCGCATCCGCGCGGTGCTGCGCCGGACCCAGGTCGAGAGCGATGCTCGCTCGCTTGTCCAGGTCGGTGACCTCGAGCTGGACGAGGACTCCCACGAGGTCCGCCGCAACGGCCAGGTGATCGAGGTGTCCCCCACCGAGTTCAAGCTGTTGCGCTATCTGATGCTCAACCAGGGTCGGGTGTTGTCGAAGGCTCAGATCCTGGACCACGTGTGGGACTACGACTTCCGCGGCGAGGCGGGCATCGTGGAGAGCTACATCTCCTACCTGCGCCGCAAGATCGACGTCGGTGACGCTCCCGCGCTGATCCACACCAAACGCGGCGTCGGTTACGTGCTGCGCCCCCCGCGCGAGTGACCGCTTCCCGGAACTCGTTACAGGGTCGTGTCCGGCACGAGTTGTCAGCGATGCCGCTGCGTCTGCGCCTCACGGTCCTGCTGCTGGGCCTGCTCGCGGTCGCGCTGCTGGCGACCGGGCTCACCGTCACGACCCAGGTCCGCAGCTTCATGACCGGCCGCCAGGACGCCGAATTGCGAGCTGCCAGTGCGCATCTCGTCGACGGCACGATCAAGAACCACACCAGCGAGAAACGCGCCTTCGCGTATGTCCCGACCAACACCTACGCGATCGAGCTGCGGACCACCGACGGCAGGCTGACCAGCCTGACGACCGACCCGGGTAACACCTCGGCGCACGGTCCGCTGCCGGCGATCCCGAAGCTGACGAGCAAGGACCCACGGGTGCGCAGCGGGCACGTCTTCAGCGTCGGGTCCAAGAACGCCGACACCACCTGGCACGTCGTGGCCGGCACGGTGCGCAGCGACAACAAGACCTACGTCTACGCCGTCGCGGTCTCCATGGATCACACCGACGAGGTCATCGTGCACCTCGAGCTGGTGATCGTGTCGGTCGCGCTGCTGGCCCTGCTGGCGTGCGCCGCACTCGGCTGGTTCGCCGTACGCCGGGCGCTGCGCCCGCTGCGCGAGATCGAGGACACGGCGCGCAGCATCGCCCGCGGCGACCTGACGCAACGAGTCCCAGCGCCGGGCGCCCAGGACGAGGTCGGCAGCCTGAGCAAGTCGCTCAACGTGATGCTCGCCCGCATCGAGGACTCCTTCGCCGTACGCCGTGCCTCCGAGGACCGCATGCGGCAGTTCGTCGCCGACGCCTCGCATGAGCTGCGCACTCCGCTCGCGACGGTGCGGGGGTATGCCGAGCTCTACCGCCAGGGCGCCGTCTCCGAGCCCGACGACGTGAAGTCGGCGATGCGCCGGATCGAGGACGAGGCGACCCGGATGGCCGTGATGGTCGACGACCTGCTGCTCCTGACCCGGCTCGAGCGGCGGCACAAGGACGACACGGAGACCGAGCGCCCACCGACTCCGGTCGACCTGACGGTGCTGGCCGCGGACACGGTCCAGGACGCGACCGCGATCGATCACGACCGCCAGGTCCGGCTGCGCGGGCTGCACGGACCGGTGCGGCCGACTGTGGTGCTCGGCTACGACGCGGCACTGCGGCAGGTGCTGACCAACCTGATGGGCAACGCGATCCGCTACACGCCGCCCGGCTCACCCATCGAGGTCGCCGTCGGCGCGGCGAACGGCGTGGCACAGCTGCAGGTGATCGACCACGGGTCAGGAGTGCCGGCGAGCCAGCGCGAACGCATCTTCGAGCGGTTCTATCGCGCGGACGTGTCGCGCAACAGCGAGCACGGCGGCAGCGGGCTCGGGCTGGCGATCGTGACCGCGCTGGTCGAGGCCCACAAGGGCACGGTCGAGGTTCGTGACACCCCCGGTGGTGGCGCCACCTTCGTCGCGAAAATACCCTCGAGTCCAGAGCACACCGCCAGCCAGACCACCGCACCGCCGACCGAGAGCCAGCCACAGGAGGTCCACAGGTTCGACGAAGCGCCAGAACAGAACGACGGCGTTCAGTAGGAACCAGTGAGGCCGATCACCGGCGGCGCACCGACCACGAGGGGTTTAGAGATGTCGTTCGAGCAGCATCCTGCCGATGACGACCGGCGCAACGATCCGCAGAATGCGGACACCACCGGCCGCATCTACGCGACCGACGATCACACCGCGCACCTGCCGGCCCACCCGCGCCCCGAGGCGGCATACGGAAATCAGCAGCCGCCGCAGTTCGCCCAGCAGCAGCAGGGTCAACACGCCGGGCAGCAGGCGCCGTATGGCGCGCCGATGAACCCCGGACAGCCTGCGCAGCAGCAGGCACCACAGCAGTCGTATGCCGGCGCCCCCGCGCAGGGCCCCTACGCCGCGCCGTCATACAACGGCGGTCAGCAGGGCGGCGGGTTCACCGGTGGTCCGTACAACCCCGGCGGCAACAACGCCCCCAAGCGCAGCAAGCGCTGGCTCGCGGTGCCCATCGCGGCGATCCTCGCGGCCGCGCTGGCCAGCGGCGGCACCTGGGCGCTGACCAAGGACGACAACGGCTCCTCGACCGCCAGCGGCGGGAGCACGACCGTGATGAAGGCCGACCCCGCCGACTTCGGCGATGCCGGGACAGTCAATTGGGCGGCCACCGCGAGCAAGGTCTCGCCCAGCGTCGTGGCGATCACGGTGCGTTCGGGCACCACCGGCGACCAAGGGTCCGGCGTCATCCTCGACAAGGACGGCAACATCGTCACCAACAATCACGTGGTGACCGGTGCCGGCAAGAACGCGAAGGTCACGGTCACCCTCGCCAACAACCAGACCTACGACGCCGAGGTGGTCGGCACCGACGCCAGCACCGACCTGGCCGTGGTCAAGCTCGAGGATGCACCCGACGACCTGAAGCCGGTCACCATGGGCGACGACAAGAAGCTCGTCGTCGGCCAGCCGGTGATGGCGGTCGGCAACCCGCTCGGCCTGGCCGGCACCGCGACCACCGGCATCGTGAGCGCCCTGAACCGACCGATCACCACGCGTCAGGAGAGCCAGGGCGGCGGCGATGACAACCCGTTCGGCGGCTCGCAGCAACAGCAGACCCAGGACAACAGCTCGACGACCAACGCGATCCAGACCAGCGCCGCGATCAACCCGGGTAACTCCGGTGGCGCCCTGGTGAGCGGCTCCGGGAAGCTGATCGGCATCAACTCCTCGATCGCGACTCTCGGGCAATCTTCAGGTTCCTCCCAGTCGGGGAACATCGGGATCGGGTTTGCTATCCCTGTGTCCGTCGTCAAGAACATCACCTCGCAGCTGATGGACACCGGCAAGGTCAAGCACCCGCAACTCGGCGTCCAGGTCGCGACGCAACCCGGCACGGTCAAGCTCGGCAACGCGACGGTGCAGGCCGCCAAGATCGTCAAGGTCAACTCCGGCTCCCCGGCGGACAAGGCCGGGCTGAAGAAGGGCGACATGGTCACCAAGTTCAACGGCCAGCAGATCGGATCTCCCCCGTCCGATGCGCTGATCGGGTTCGTCCGGGCACACAAAGTGGGGGACAAGGTCACGCTGACCGTCGTACGCGACGAGAAGCAACAAGACGTCACGGTCACGCTGGGCGAAGCTTCGGCCGGCTAGACCGCGACGAAGGACCCCGGGCGCTCTCCCTTCCTCCGTTGCCCGGTGGTCCTGACGGGGTGGATCCGGCTTGTGACGGGGCCGGATCACGCGAGGGGCGCCTCTGAAGGCGGTCGTGACTGGAGATGAGCGGATGTGTTCGCTCTCCTCCACACCGACTGCCGGAAGAGGCGCCCTTTCGTCATACCTGGCCACTCGCGGCTGTGGGTCGGATGTTCTGGTTGATCCTGAACGTGTTGTCCGGGTCGTAGGTGTTCTTGATCTCGACGAGCCGGTCGTAGTTCGCGCCGTAGCTCGCCTGGACCCGGTCCCGGCCCTCGTCCATCATGAAGTTCACGTAGGCGCCGCCGACCGAGTAGAGATGCACGGCGTCGTGGTAGTCCTTGGCCCACTTGGTGATGACGGGCGCGTTGGAGGGGTCGGGATCGACCCCGACGATCACCTGCGAGAAGTTCACATCACGGTGCCCCCACGCGGTCTCGTCCGAACCCACCCGATGCACAGCCCCGTCCACCGGGTAGATGTGCATCTGCGACAACGGCGTCGGCGCCTCGTCGCCGAACCGGCTGTGCGCCTCGACAGCCGCATCCGGGATCTCCCGGAACAGGTCGCCGCGCCAGTACCACTGCAACCCACTGGGCAGAAGTGCGTCGAACATCCCCTGCAAGGCGGGGTATGGCGCGACGCCGGTCCCGTCCCAGGCCGGTTGCAGCTCGCGGACCGGTGCCACCGCATCGGCGGCATCGTCCGGGTCGCCGGTGTAGCACCAGACGATCGCGCACGCCTTGTGCAGGTGGAACGGCTCGGGGAACGGCGCCACCGGCGGCACCGTCATGGTCACGAAGAAGCCGTAGAGGTCCTCATGCTGTGCGGGCAGGAAGTCCCGGTACCACTGCAGCACGTCGGCGGTGGCCGCAGCAGGCCAGGCGGTCGGCCCGCAGAAGACGTCGGAGACCGGGTGCAAGCGCAAGGTGAATGACGTGACGATGCCGAAGTTTCCGCCGCCACCGCGGATCGCCCAGAACAGGTCGGGGTGCTCGTCCTCGGATGCCGTGACGACCCGGCCGTCGGCCAGCACCACCTCGGCGGACAACAGGTTGTCGATGGTCAGCCCGTACTTGCGGGAGAGGTAGCCGTGGCCGCCGCCCAGCGTCAGACCGCCGATGCCGGTTGAGCCGACGACGCCGGCGGGTGTCGCCAGCCCGTGCGCACCGGTCGCCGCGTCGAGCTCGCGAACAGTGGCACCGCCCTGCACCCGGGCGGTGCGACCGGCCGCGTCGACCTCGACCGCCGCCATCGGCGACAGGTCGATCACCAGCCCGTCGTCGACGACGCCGAACCCAGGTCCGGAGTGGCCGCCACCGCGCACTGCGACCGGCAGTCCGCTCCGTCGGGCCTCGGCCAGCACCGCCCGCACATCGCCGACAGTGCGGCAGGAGGCGATCGCCATGGGGTGACGGTCAATCATGGCGTTGTAGACGCGTCGTGCCTCGTCATAGCCGACGTCTTCGCGTCGCACGACTCCTCCGGCGGTGGCGAGGTCCGAGATCGTGGTCATGAGCGCGCTCCTTGTGTCGTGGGTTTCACTGTGTCGTGGGTGTCACTGTGTCGATGTCCAGCCTTGCGCTGCGGCACACCCGCCGTCATGACCTGAATTGGCCCCTCCCTGTCGATCCGCGCATAGTCAGATCTGACCATCCCCGAGCGACCGCGGCGATACCATGAGGGATGGAGTGGTGGCCCTCGATTCCGCTACCACGCCGCTTCCAGGTGGCGCGCCGTTCCAGGCTGGTCGGCCGGCGTCACGAGCTGACGGAGTTCGAACACATCTGGTCCCGAGTCGAGGAGGGCGACGGTCAGGTCGTGCTCGTCGGCGGGGAACCCGGAGCCGGCAAGACCCGCCTCGCCGTCGAGGTCGCCGGCGCCTTGCACGACCACGGCGTCCCCGTTCTGATCGCGGCCGCGGGCAAGGACGCCGGCGTGCCATACCAGCCGGTCGTGGAGATTCTGGACCATCTCTTCGAGCACTCGCCGTGTTGCCGCGACGAACACTCTCCCGAGCGCGACACGAAGGACTGCCCGCTGCTCGCTGGGATGCCGTACGACATCGGTCAGATCTCCGGGCAGGCAGCCCGGCACCGGTCCCTAGCGGTGACAGACACGTCCGGCGACATTCGGCGAGACCTGTTCGACGCGGTGGCGATGCTGCTCCGCCGCCTTGCCGAAGAACGACCCTTGGCCGTTGTTCTCGATGACCTGCAGTGGGCCACCTTGCCCACGATCGCGCTGCTGAAACATGTGGCGGGTGCGTCCGTGGATTCCCGGCTGCTGCTGGTGGCCACCTTCCGAACCACTGCTCCTGATCACTCGGCTGCGCTCAGCGAGCAGCTCGCGGACCTGCACCGGCTCGACGGGGTGCACCGTCTCGACCTCGAGGGCCTCGACACGACGGCCATCGCCGAGTTCGTCAGCGAACATGCCGGGATCTCCACCGCGGCAGCGCGGTTGCCGGCATCGATCCTGCGGGACCGTACCGCCGGCAATCCGTTCTTCCTCCGCGAGATGTGGACCGACGTGCAACGCCGCGGTGGGGTCGCAGCATTGCGTGACAGTCGGAGCGTTCCGGTCTCGATCTCCGAAAGCATCGCCGTGCGGTTGGCCGGCCTGCAACCAGAAGTGCTCGAAACCGTCCAGCTCGCAGCAGTTCTCGGCGAATCTTTCGATGTCACAGCCCTCGTTCGTGCCGGTGTCATCGGCCACGTGCGCAGTGTGGAGGCTGTTGACTCCGCAGTCTCGGCGGGCCTGCTCGAGGCCCGCGACGAACCACCGTCGTGCTACGGATTCGTGCACTCGCTGACCCGCCAGGTGATGCTCGACCGACTCCCCGCCGCGCAACTGCAGGTGCTGCACGCGCACGCCGCTCAGGCCTTCGACCGGGGCCCCGCGACTGCGCCGGATCTCTACCCCAGGCTGGCCCACCACTACCTCTGCGCGCAACCGCTCGGTTACCGCGAACAGGCCTACCGCTATGCATGTCTCGCGGCACGCCAGGCCGCACACAGCCTGGCCTACGAGGACGCTGCCGGCTGGTTCGAACGTGCCGCCGGACTGCCTGCCACCGGTGCTGACGAGGTGGCGCAGTCCCTCTTCGGCGCGGCGCAAAACTATGTGCGGGCAAGCGAATTCGCGCGCGCCAGGGACATCTACGACCGGCTCACCGGGATGCCCGACCCGCTGACTCGGCTGCAGGCCGCGATGGGATTCGAAGAGACCAACTGGCGACCGGGGTCCATCGACTTCCGCGCCGCGGAGCTGCTGTCCGCTGCAATCGCCGACTGCGACCTGCCCGAGGACGATGTCCGTCTCGTCCGGGCGACCGGATCACTGGCACGCGCACTGGCCTTCGCCGGGCAACACGACCGGGCGGAGCCGCTCGGTGAGCATGCCGTGAGTCTGGCACGGCGCACCGGCGACCGGACGACGATCATGCACACCCTTCGAACCGGGCTCTGGCACGGTCTGCGACCCGACGCCGCCGGACGGCAGATGGAACGTGCCGAGGAGTTGTCCGCGCTCGGCAGAGAAGCGGGCGATCAGGAGTCCCTCTGCGAAGCCGCTCACTTCGGAGCGCTGGCCAGCTATCTTGCCGGCCGTCCCGCAGACCTGGAGAAATACACCCGTCAGGCGCAGGCCGCCGCCGCATCGGGACGACAGCCGTTCATGGACTACACGGCAACCTGCATGCTGCAGAACCGCGCCTATCGACGCGGAGACTTCGAGGAAGCCCAGCGTCTGGCCGACACCGCGCTGCGGATCGGTGAATTCGACAGCGACGCCATGGACGGGCCCCACAGTGTCCAGCTCTTCATGATCCGCCGCGAGACCGGCCGGCTGGAAGCGGTGCGACACCTCGTCACCGGCTCCGAGTCGCACACCGGGCGTTGGTTGCCAGGACTGCTGGCTCTCTACACCGAGTTCAACCTGACCGATGGCATGCGGCGCACACTGCACACCCTGCTCGAGCGCGATGTCGAGTCATCCGTTGCCGACGCACGGTTTCCGATCGAGCTGGCGTTCATGGCCGACGCCGCTGCCGACCTCGTCGACTTCGAGGCCATGAACACCGTGCGCCTCCTGCTGGCCCGGTACTCGGGGTCGAACATCGTCGCCGGTCAATTCGTGGCAGCCTTCGGCAGCGCCGACCGGTATCTGGCACGCATTGCCGAGGCCACTGGGGATCAGGTGGCCGCGGACGGACTGTTCGCCTCGGCGCTGAGCATGGATCGGCGGATGGGATCGGACGTGCACATCGCAGAGACCCTCGCCCGGCACGCCGTGGCACTCCAGCGCCGAGGCGACCAGACGGGGGCAGCGCAACTGGCCGAGGAGGCCCGCACTCTCGCCGGACCGATCAAGCAGCTCCGGGTGCTGCACCGGTTGGAAGCGATGCCGGCCCGTGTGACCCACGACGGGCTGACCCGGCGGGAGCTAGACGTGGTCCGTCTCCTGGCCGCGGGACTCAGCAACCGCGAGATCGGCTCACAACTGTTCATCAGCGCCAACACGGCGGCGAACCACGTGCGCAGCATCTTGACGAAGACGGGCACCACGAACCGCACCCAGGCAGCGCGCTACGCCACCGATCATCACATCGTCTGACCGACCGGCTCCAGACTGGCGTCCGGGAGGAGTCGATGTCCCATCTCGACGATCACGTCCGCCGGGATCCCTGCACGGGTGGCCGCGCGCCGGATCGCGTCGGGTGACGGGGCCTCGTAGAGGCAATACGTCTTGCGCTTGTCGGCGGACAGGAACGAATACAACCAGCGCACGTCTTCGTCCAGGTTGATTCGGTTGACCCCTTCCGCACCATCGGGATCCAGCTCGAGCGCCTCGGCGAACTGTCGCTCCACCATGAAGATCGGCATGGTTGACCACCACTCTCGAAGAGACCTCCCAGAGTACCCCCCGTAATCCCCGTGACCACGGCAGTTTCCGCGGATATACTCGCTCTTCCCCCACCATCGACCCGCCGGAAGAGGCGCCCCCTTTGTCATGCCCGACCACAGTCCGGTGACCACCGACCTCGAACCCGAACGCGCTTACCTCGCCGCTGCCCGTGCCGACCTGACCCGGATGCGCGAACGCGCCGAATCGCTCGACCCGAACCGTGCCAGCGACGGCGACTCGGCATACGAACTCGCAGTGACCCTCGCGCGACGTGTCGCGTCCTTGCAGGACAACCCGCACACGACGCTCTTCTTCGGGCGCATCGATCATGCCGATCCGCCGCCGCGCTATATCGGTCGGCGGCATGTGAGCAATGACGCCGGCGACCCGGTCGTGCTCGACTGGCGTGCGCCGGTGTCGACGGCGTTCTACCGGGCGTCGCGGACCGAGCCGATGGGCGTCGTGCGCCGTCGCCGGTTCGGGATCGACAAGGGTCAGATTTCGGCGATCGAGGACGAAAACCTGCTCGCCGCAGACGAATCCGATTCCAGCAGCGCCATCCTGGCACAGGAGATCGAGCGGCCACGCACCGGACCGATGCGCGACATCGTGGCCACCATCCAGCCGGAGCAGGACCTGATCGTCCGATCCGATGTGGACGTGTCCGTCTGCGTGCAGGGCGCACCAGGCACCGGCAAGACCGCCGTCGGGCTGCACCGTGCCGCCTGGCTGCTCTACACCCACCGCGACCGGCTGGACCGGTCCGGCGTGCTGGTGGTCGGCCCCAACCGCGCCTTCCTCGACCACATCAGCGCGGTGCTGCCGGCTCTCGGCGAGGTCCGGGTCGGGCACTCGACCGCTGCCGACCTGGTCGCGCACGCGCGCGTGCGCTCGGTAGACAGCACGGAAGCAGCTGTGCTGAAAGGCGATTCGCGTATGGCGGAGGTCCTCCGCCGAGCGTTGTGGTCGCGGGTCGGGAGGCCGACCGAGCCCCTGGTTCTACCGCGCGGCGCGCGGAAGTGGCGGATCCCGGCATACGAGGTGCAGGAGATCGTCGACGAACTGATGACGCGCGGGGTCCGCTTCAACGCCGCCCGCGAGATGCTCCCCCGCCGGCTCGCGCACGCAGTGCTGCTCCGGATGGAGCGCGCCGGCGACTCACCGGACGATCGGGTACAGGAGTCGGTCGCTCGCAGCGGGCCGGTGAAGAAGTACTCCGCGACCGTTTGGCCGGCGGTCGATCCGGCACAGGTGCTCTTCGACCTGTGGTCGGACTCGGAGCGACTCGCAGCGGCCGCCGACGGGGTCCTTGACGCGGACGAGCAGCGAATCCTGCTGTGGGGCAAGCCGGCTCGCAGCAAGGGCACCGCCAAGTGGTCGGTCGCCGACGTCACCCTGCTGGACGAGTTGCACGACTTGCTGAGCCGCACGCCCAGCCTCGGACACGTGGTGCTGGACGAAGCGCAGGACCTCTCCCCCATGCAGCTGCGCGCGGTCGGCCGGCGTTGCTCGACCGGGGCGATCACGGTGCTCGGGGACATTGCACAGGGCACGACTCCATGGGCGACCGACAGCTGGGGCACCGCGATGACGCACCTCGGCAAGCCCGAGCATCACCTGGAGGTGCTCGACCGCGGCTTTCGGGTGCCCGCGGCGGTGATCGACTTCGCGGCACGACTGCTGCCGTCGATGGCGCCCGGGCTGGGAGCTCCGGTGAGCGTGCGAGACAACACCGGTGAGCTGCGGCTGGTCACCGTCGGTGAGGACGAGCGCTCCGCCGCACTGATCGAAGCTGTGCGTTCCGCGCTGGCCGATCCGGGATCGGTCGGCCTGATCGTTCCGGACGCCGATGTGACCGCAACGGCAAAAGCATTGCGGGAGAACGGGATAGAGCACGGTCAACTCGGAGTCGAGTCCGTGGACGAGGCGGACCACCGAGTCCAGCTGGTGCCCGCGACGGTCGCCAAGGGCCTGGAGTTCGACCACGTCGTCGTGCTCGAGCCCAGCGACATCGCCGACGCCGAGCCGGACACGCGGACCGGTCTGCGCCGGCTCTACGTGGTGCTGACGCGTGCGGTGTCGTCGCTGCGCGTCATACACTCCCGGCCGCTGCCTGCGGAGCTGGCCGAACACGCCTGAGGTGCCCAGCTCGCCCCTGTGGATAACTTCTGCGGGCCGACCGGCGGGTTGCCTAACGTCGTCCCATCACGTCCGCACCGAGTGGACGACTTCTTGGGAGGCAGACATGCACACACCGAACGCCGGCTACACGGTCAACGCCGCCGACCTCAACCAGCACAGTCTGGACATCGGTCAGATCGGCCAGGACATCGACACGCTGATGCAGCTGATGAAGGGCAAGCTCGGCGCCCTGCAGGCGAGCTGGAAGGGCCAGGGCGCCAACCAATACACCGCCCTGCACCACGAGTGGACCAAGGCGCAGAGCAAGGTCCGCACCGCACTCGCCGACATCGGCAACACCGTCGGTACCGCCGGCACCGCCTACGCCCAGGTCGAGACCGACGTCGTCAAGGCGTTCAGCACCAATGCGTGACCTGAGGATTCGTTCCTCATCCTCAGGTGAGCGATCTGTGTTGAATTGCGCGGCCTCCGGCCACGCGTTCGCCTGACGCTCCCCTGGCCTGCTGACCGCGCACGCTTCTTCCTCGGCCTTCGTCCCACCCCGGAGGGCGGGGCCGAGGAAGATCACCTACTGAACGCCCCGCACTAGACCGTCGCAGCGAGCTCCGTCGCCTGCGCGATGGCACGCTTGGCGTCGAGTTCGGCCGCCACGTCCGCGCCGCCGATGACGTGTCGGGCAGCATCGCCGTCACGCACCAGGTCCCGCACCGACTCCTGACCGGCACAGATCACGATCGTGTCGACCTCGAGCAGTCGGGGCCGCGGCTGGTCATCCTTGCCCCGCACGGTGATGTGCAGCCCGGCGTCGTCGATGCAGTCGTATGTCGCACCGCCGATCAACTCCACGTGCGCGTCCTTGAGGGCCGCGCGGTGCACCCAACCGGTGGTCTTGCCCAGGCCCTTGCCGAGCGGCGCGGGCTTGCGCTGCAGCAGGTAGACCTCCCGGCGAGGCTCGGCGGGGCGCTTCTCGGTGAGTCCGCCCGGGGCGCTCGGGTCCTCGGTCACGCCCCACTGGGCCTGCCAGTCCGGCAACTTCTTGTGCTGGTCCTCCAGGAGGAACTCGCTGACGTCATACCCGATCCCGCCGGCGCCGATCACCGCGACGCGACGGCCGGCTTCGACCTCGCCGCGCAGCAGTGCGTCATACATGACGACGGTGGGGTGATCGATGCCCTCGATCTGCGGCACCCGCGGTCGCACCCCGGTCGCGACCACGACGTCGTCGAAGCCGCTCAGCTCGTCCTCCGTCGCCGAAACGCCGAGACGCACCTCGACTCCGAGCACCTCGAGGCGGCGCCGGTAGTAGCGCAGCGTCTCGGCGAACTCCTCCTTGCCGGGGATCCGCATCGCCAGCCGGAACTGCCCGCCCAACTGCTGGTCCCGCTCGAAAAGCGTGACGTGGTGCCCGCGTTCGGCGCTCGAGACCGCTGCGGCCAAGCCTGCCGGGCCTGCCCCGACCACCGCGACGCGACGCTGCCTCTTGGTCGGCACCGGCAGCAGCACCAGCGACGTCTCGCGTCCGGCGCGCGGGTTGACCAGGCACGTGGCCTTCTTGTTGGCAAAGGTGTGGTCCAGGCACGCCTGGTTGCAGGCGATGCAGGTGTTGATCTCGTCGGCGCGGTCCTCACGGGCTTTGCGCACGAAGTCCGGGTCGGCCAGCAGCGGCCGCGCCATCGACACGAGGTCCGCCTGACCGCCGGCGAGGATCTCCTCGGCGACCTCGGGTGTGTTGATCCGGTTGGACGCGACGACCGGGACGCCGACCTCCTGCTTCAGCCGCGCCGTCCAGTCGACGAACGCCGCACGCGGCACGGACGTGACAATGGTCGGCACCCGAGCCTCGTGCCAGCCGATCCCGGTGCCGAACATCGAGGCGCCGGCATCCTGCAGCTTGCCCGCGAGCGTCACCACCTCGTCCCACGTCTGACCGTCCTTGACCAGGTCGACCAGCGAGATCCGGTAATTGACAATGAAATTCGCGCCGACCGCTTCGCGCACCCGGCGCACGATCTCGACGGGGAACCGCATCCGCTTCTCGGCACTGCCGCCCCAGGCATCGGTGCGGTCGTTGGTGGGCGCCGCGAGGAACTGGTTGATGAGGTAGCCCTCGGACCCCATGATCTCCACGCCGTCATACCCGGCGACCTTGGCCAGCCGTGCAGCACGCACGAAGGAGTCGACCGTGCGCTCCACGCCCTTGGTCGACAGCGCGCGCGGTTTGAAGGGGGTGATCGGGGATTTCTTGTTGCTCGCCGACCTGATCAACGGGTGATAGCCGTAACGCCCGGAATGCAGGATCTGCAACAGGATTCGGCCACCCGCGTCGTGGACCTCGTCGGTGACCGCACGGTGCTTGCCCGCTGCGCGCTTGGTCGCCATCAACGATCCGGCCGGCAACAGCCAACCCTCGACGTTGGGCGCAAAACCGCCGGTCACGATCAGCCCGGTGCCACCCTTGGCCCGCTCCGCGAGGTATGCCGCCCAGCGACCGAAGTCCTTGCTGCGGTCCTCGAACCCGGTGTGCATGGAACCCATCACCACCCGATTGGCCAGTGGGACCCCGTCGATCTCGATGGGTGCGAGCAGTCGGTCGAATGCCACGGGTGTGCCGCCCTTCGCGTCGGATGTTCCGCCGATGTTACCAGCGAGTAGCCGATGCCGAACCTTGAGGAGTTGGTGAGGAGCGAGCGAACGTCTCGAAAGGGGCGGCGCCTAGAAATGCACTTGAGCGCCCATGACGACGGTCCGGTCCTCGGGCAAGCGGTAGTAGACCGCGGGGTTGGCGGCGTTGTGCGCCATACCGAGGAAGAGCCGCTTACGCCACTTGCTGAGCCCGGGCAACGACCCGTGCTGGACGCTGATGCGCGAGAGGAAGTAGAACGCCTCGTCGGGATCCAGGTTGATCCCCTGCTCGCGCGCCGCGCGCAGTGCCTGCGGCACGTCCTGGTCGTCCTGGAAGCCGAAGTTGAGCTGGATGTGCGCCACGCCGTCATACGGGTCGCCGAGACTGCTGAACTTCAGCAGCTCGTCCGGCGCGACGTGCGGCACGTTCCGTGACACCGCCGACACGATGTAGACGTTCTCGTGCGTGACGTGGTTGAAGGCGACGTTCTCGCGGAAGGCCAGCGGCGTCGTCTGGTTGTCAGGGTGCAGGAAGACCGCGACACCGGGCACCCGGGTCACCTCGCAGCCGCGCAGGTACTCGATGAATTCCGTGAGCTGGCCTTCCTTCTCACGGCGCATCCCGGACACGATCGAGGCACCGCGACGCCAGGTGAACATCGTGGTCGCGACGACTGCTGCGATCGACAGCGGCAACCAGCCGCCATGGATGACCTTCGCCAGGTTCGCGGCCAGGAACGTCAGCTCGATCGAATAGAACAACACCCCGACGAGGACCAGCCGCCACTTGGCCCACTTCCAGGCGGACTCCGCATAGACCAGGAAGAGCGTCGAGCTCAGCACGAGCGTGCCCGTGACCGCCAAGCCGTATGCCGTCGCGAGGTGTTGGGACGTTCGGAACGTCACCATCAGGACGAGCACCCCGACGAACAACGACCAGTTGACCGACGGGATGTAGATCTGGCCGCTCTCGTGCTCGGAGGTGTGCAGGACGGTCAGCCGCGGAAGGTAGCCGAGCCGCTCGGCCTGCCGTGCGACCGAGAAGGCACCGGAGATCACTGCCTGTGAGGCGATGACGGTGGCCAGGGTCGCCAGGATCACCATCGGCCACTGCGCCCACGAGGGGCCGAGGAGGAAGAACGGATTGCGTATGGCGCCAGGCGATTCGGTGATCAACGCTCCCTGGCCGAGATAGTTGAGCGTGAGGCACGGGAACACCAGGAAGAACCACGCACGCCGGATCGGTGAGCGACCGAAGTGGCCCATGTCGGCATACAGTGCCTCGGCACCGGTGATCGACAGCACGACCGCACCCATCGCGATGAACGCGATGAACGGGCGCTGGAACCAGAACTCGAGGGCGTAGGTCGGTGACAGCGCACGGATGATCGCCGGGTTCGGGATGATCTTGGTCAGTCCGAGCACCCCGATCGTCACGAACCAGACGACCATGACGGGCCCGAACAACTTACCGACCACGGACGTCCCGAAGCGTTGCACCACGAACAGGATGACGATGATCGTCATGCTGATCGGGAGGATGAGGTCGTGCAGTCCTGGCGCGGGCACCGCGAGGCCCTCGACCGCCGACAGCACTGAGATGGCCGGCGTGATCACGCTGTCGCCGCTGAACAACGACGCCGAGAAAACACCCAGGACCATCACCAGGGTGAACCGTTTGCCACCCGCTCGCACCGCGCGCCGGGCGAGCGCCGCGAGCGCGAGATCGCCACCCTCGCCGTCGTTGTCGGCACGCAGGATGAAGACGACATACTTGATGCTCACGACGATGGTGACCGCCCAGAAGACCAGGGAGATCACGCCATACACGTCCTCGTGTGTCGTCGCGACCCGGTTGTGGTCCAGGGAGAAGATCGTCTGCAGCGAGTAGAGCGGGCTGGTGCCGATGTCGCCGAAGACGACGCCGAGCGCCCCGAAGGTCAGACTCAACACACTCGCGCGATGCGTCCCGGACGCCGACGTTGTCACAACGGGAGATTGTGCACCAGAAACATGAAGAGACCGCCCACCCCATTCACAGGGTGGACGGTCTCTCCTTGTCCTACATGGACTCGTGTTCCTCGTTCGGGGTCCCCGCGGAGTATCGGAGCGAGGAACGAGCGGAGAACTTCGTGGGGCTAAAAGCCCATGTCGCCCATGCCACCGGTCGGGTCCGCCGGCGCTGCGGAAGCCTTCTCCGGCTTGTCGGCGATGACAGCCTCGGTCGTCAGGAACAACGCGGCGATCGAGGCGGCGTTCTGCAGTGCCGAGCGGGTCACCTTGGTCGGGTCCGGGATGCCGGCGGCGAGCATGTCGACATACTCACCGGTGGCGGCGTTGAGGCCCTCACCGACGGGCAGCGAACGCACCTTGGCGGCGACGACGCCCGGCTCCAGGCCCGCGTTGGCAGCAATCTGCTTCAGCGGAGCCGCGGAGGCGACGTTGACGATGTTGCCACCGGTGGCCTCGTCACCCTCGAGCTTGAGGGAGGCGAAGGCGAGCTTGGCCGCCTGCAGCAGCGCGACGCCACCGCCGGCGACGATGCCCTCGTCGACCGATGCCTTGGCCGCACGGACGGCGTCCTCGATGCGGTGCTTGCGCTCCTTGAGCTCGACCTCGGTGGCCGCGCCGACCTTGATGACCGCAACACCGCCGGCCAGCTTGGCCAGGCGCTCCTGCAGCTTCTCGCGGTCGTAGTCGGAGTCGGAGTTCTCGATCTCGGCGCGGATCTGGTTGACGCGACCGGCGATCTGGTCGGCGTCGCCGGAGCCCTCGACGATGGTCGTCTCGTCCTTGGTGACGACGACCTTGCGCGCCTTTCCGAGCAGGTCCAGCTCCGCGGTGTCGAGCTTGAGGCCGACCTCTTCGGAGATGACCTGACCACCGGTCAGGATCGCGATGTCGCCGAGCATGGCCTTGCGACGGTCACCGAAGCCGGGAGCCTTGAGAGCGACCGACTTGAAGGTGCCACGGATCTTGTTGACCACCAGGGTCGACAGGGCCTCGCCCTCGACGTCCTCGGCGATGATGACCAGCGGCTTGCCCGACTGCATGACCTTCTCCAGCAGCGGGAGCAGGTCCTTGACCGACGAGATCTTGG
Source organism: Flexivirga endophytica (assembly GCF_014640635.1). Taxonomy (GTDB): domain Bacteria; phylum Actinomycetota; class Actinomycetes; order Actinomycetales; family Dermatophilaceae; genus Flexivirga; species Flexivirga endophytica. The sequence goes on along the minus strand of NZ_BMHI01000006.1, from coordinate 226,980 downwards.
AGTTGACGATCAGGATGTAGGGGTCCTCGAGCACGGTCTCCATGCGCTCGGTGTCGGTCACGAAGTAACCGGAGATGTAACCCTTGTCGAAGCGCATGCCCTCGGTGAGCTCGAGCTCCAGGCCGAAGGTGTTGCTCTCCTCGACGGTGATGACACCTTCCTTGCCGACCTTGTCCATCGCCTCGGCGATGAGCTCGCCGACCGATGCGTCGCCACCGGCGGAGATGCCGGCGACCGCGGCGATCTGCTCCTTGGTGTCGATCTCCTTGGACGCCTTGGTCAGCTCCTCGGACACCGCGGCCACGGCGGCCTCGATGCCGCGCTTGAGGGCCATCGGGTTGGCGCCCGCGGCAACGTTGCGCAGGCCTTCCTTCACCATCGCCTGAGCGAGCACCGTCGCCGTGGTGGTGCCGTCACCGGCCACGTCGTCGGTCTTCTTGGCAACTTCCTTGACGAGCTCGGCGCCGATCTTCTCGTAGGGCTCGTCGAGCTCGATCTCCTTGGCGATGCTCACACCGTCGTTGGTGATCGTGGGGGCGCCCCACTTCTTCTCCAGCACGACATTGCGGCCCTTGGGGCCGAGGGTGACCTTGACGGCGTCGGCAAGGGTGTTCATACCCCGCTCGAGCCCGCGCCGGGCCTCCTCGTCGAATGCAATGGTCTTGGCCATGTGCAGTCCAATCCTCACGTGTTGTTGCGGAGTCAGTCGTATGGCGCCCGCGACGGACGAGCCGGGTCCTGCCGGGACTGTCTGAGCCCCGCGAGGTCCGACCCTCGCCATACATCCGAACTGTCACTCTAACTAGGAGAGTGCTAAGGCCCATTATTGGCACTCTCCGAGGGCGAGTGCAAACGGGGTGAACACATCGCGAATGACGGCTTCTTCGCCGACTGACGGTCCGATCCGACCGCCACCCGGCGAGGGAGCCGTCATTCGACGAAACCGGTGGCTGCGAGAACCCGGGCCGCGACCTGCGCAGGTGTCTCCTCATCGAGGTCGATGGTGAGGTCCGCGCTTCCTGCTTCGTCGAGCATCGCGTCGAGTTGCGGTGCCCGACGCACGTGCCAGTCGCGCTCGTCGCCGGGCTCGTGCCGGCCGGTCAGGCGCATGGTCACCCGGTCCAGCGGCGGCCGCAGGCGACAGAGCAGGATCGGTTCGCCGAGCGCCGCCTCGTAGCGCGCCCGATCGCGCACCACCACACCTGCGAGCAGCAGGTATGTCGCACCGGCCTTCCGATAGTTCGTCGCGACCGCGCGCAGGTTCGCAAGCTCGACCTCCTGCTTGAAGGGATCGCCCTGGGGAGGCGGCCACAGGCGGTGGAACTCGTCGAGATCGAGCACCGCGTGCGGCACACCTCGCTCACGGAGCAGATCGCCCACCGCGTATGCCGTCGTGGTCTTCCCTGCGCCGACGGTCCCGGTGACGAAGAGGACGCGACTCTGCTGCTTCCCCACTCGGCGATTCAAGCAGGTCACGGGGTCCTCGGACGACCGGATTCTGCTCAGGCCCACGTGAGCGCCTCCGTCCTGCCGACAGTTCGAAAGCCCATCGAGGCGTAGAGCTGTCGCGGCACCGGATAGGCGTTGTCACCACGCGGACCGACGACCGCGGTCGACGCCCCGATATCCCGGGCGCCACTCATGACGGCCCGGCAGACACAACGGGACAGCCCCTTGCGCTCGTGCTCCGGCGGCGCGCCGTCACAACCGCTGCCGTGCCACGCGACGTTGCCCGGATGCAGCCGCTGTGTCGCCGTCCAAGTCGCCGCCACCAACGCGATTCGTTCCTCGGTGTCCACGCTCCGACCCAAGCAACGTCCTTCAGCGGGCGCATCCGAATATCGCGATCTGCGAACGACTTCGAGCATGCCGATCGCGCTCCATACAGCGCGATCGGCACACTCGCGACTCGGCCGCCCCGGCACGCGATCAGCGACGGGTCGGCTTGAATGGTCGCGATGACTTCCGACACCTCTCCCACTCCCACGTCCACGCCCTTCGCCGCCGCCGTGATCGGCGTCGGCGCCCGCGCGCACCTGGCCAAGAACGTCGAGCAGTTCGGCGGCTCCGTCGTCGCGGCGGTCGACCCGGACCCGAGAACCGCGAGCGCGACCGCCGACCTCTTCGGTGACATTCCGCTACTGCCGGACATCGACGCGTTGCTGCGGGACTTCTCCGCTCTGGACGGCGCGATCGTGGCGAGCCCGGACGACACGCACGCGGCTATCGCCATACAGCTGTTGGAAGCGGGCGTGCCGGTGTATCTGGAGAAGCCGCTCGCGATCACCACTGCGGACTGCGATCGGGTGCTGGCGACTGCGCACCGCACCGGCACCAAGCTGTATGTCGGCCACAACATGCGACACATGCACGTGGTGCGGCTGATGAAGGAGATCATCGACCGCGGCGAGATCGGTGAGGTGAAGGCGATCTGGTGCCGGCACTTCGTCGGGACCGGCGGCGATTTCTACTTCAAGGACTGGCACGCGGACCGCTCGCGCGCTGGAAGTCTGTTGCTGCAGAAGGGCGCTCACGACCTCGACGTCATGCAGTGGCTCGCCGGGTCGGCCAGCCGAGAGGTGACCGGCATGGGTGATCTGATGATCTACGGCCAAGTCACCGATCGTCGCGACAACAGCGACCGGCGGATGCGTGACTGGTATTCGACGGACAACTGGCCGCCACTGACCCAGACCGAGCTCAACCCCGTCGTCGACGTCGAGGACATCTCGATGATGCTCGCGCGGCTCGACTCGGGCGCGTTCATCAGCTACCAGCAGTGCCACTTCACGCCCGACTACTGGCGCAACTACACCGTGATCGGCACCGAGGGACGGCTGGAGAACTTCGGCGATGGCGAGGGTGGCGAGGTGCGCGTCTGGAACAAGCGCTCCGGCTTCCTGGAGCACGGTCACGTGCAGTACCCGATCGTCGGTGACGCGAACGGCCATGGCGACGCGGATGTGCTGACCGTCGGCGAGTTCGTCGAGTTCGTCCGCAACGGGACGCCGACCGACACGTCTCCCTTGTCCGCACGGGACGCCGTCGCTGCGGGAGTCGCGGGAGCCGAATCCATCCGCTCCGGCAGCCGCCCGGTGCACGTGCCTGAGATCGCCCCGGACGTCCGCAGCTATTTCGAGCGCAACCAGACCTCCGAGTGACGGCTTCCTCGCCGAATGACGGTGCGATCTGACCGTCATTCGGCGAAGAAGCCGTCATTCGCGATGGGGGTGGTCGTTGCCGGTGTCGGCCGCGATGACTCCCGCCTCCGCCAGGCGTCGGATGTCGGCATGCGTGTAGCCGAATTCGCCCAGCACGTCGGCGGTCTCGTCGTCGGGTGACGCGTCCGGGAGCTCGGTGGGCGTCTCGCTGAACCGCGGCGCAGGCGCCGGATGTCGTATGCCGCCGCGGTCGGCATACACCTCCCGGGCGATGACGTGTGGATCAGCAGCGGCTTCGTCGGGGTCCAGCACCGGCACGACGCACGCGTCGCGGCCGGCGAAGATGTCGACCCAGTCATCGCGTGCGCGCGAGGCGATGCGGGTCGCGATGGTGACGCGCAGTTCGGACCAGTGCGACTGGTCGTACTGGTCCGCGGCGGCGGCGTCCACCCCGAGACCGTCGAGCAGGGTCGCGTAGAACTTCGGTTCGATCGCGGAGACCGACAGCCATTTGTCGTCCGCGGTCCGATAGACCCGGTAGAACGGCGCACCGCCGTCGAAGAGATTGCCGCCCGGCGGCTGTTGCCACATCCCGGACGCCAGCATCGACTGGTGCATCGCGGTCAGCAGCGCCGCGCCGTCGAGGATCGAGGCGTCGACGACCTGGCCCTCGCCGGTCTGTTGTGTCGAGAAGAGCGCACTGAGCACGCCGACGGCGAGCAGCATCCCGCCACCGCCGAAGTCACCGAGCATGTTCAGCGGGGCGATCGGCCGGCCGCCGTCGCCGACACTCGGAGCGAGCGCACCGGACAGCGCCAGGTAGCCCAGATCGTGCCCGGCCTGCTCGGCGCGCGGACCGTCCTGCCCCCAGCCGGTCATCCGCCCGTAGACCAGCCGCGGGTTGACCGCGAGCAACTCGTCCGGGCCGATGCCGAGCCGCTCGACGACCCCCGGGCGGTATCCCTCGGTGAGCACGTCCGCGCTGCGCGCCAGGTCCTCCACGACCTCGACGCCTGCGGGGTGCCGCAGGTCGAGATGGACGAACCGGCGCCCGCGCAGCAGCACCCGGTGCGCGGCGGCCGTCATACCTCCTGCACCACCGTCGAGCCTGCCGACATTGATCACTTCGGCGCCCAGGTCGGACAACAGCATCCCCGCGAACGGCGCAGGACCGATCGCCGCGAGCTCGACAACACGCACGCCGTCCAAAGGACCGGGCATCACGCCTCCAGCTGGTGGGCCAGTGCAGAATCGATATCAGTGACTAAGCGCTTGCTTAGCACCTAATGTAGTGCGGCAGACCGCCGAAATGACAGGAGTCAGCAGCTGATGAAGGGCCTCTCCGGCAAGACAGCGATCGTCACGGGTGCCAGTCGCGGCATCGGCCAGGCCATCGCGCAGCACCTCATCGACGAGGGCGCGAACGTCGTCATCACCGCCCGCAAGGAGGAAGCCCTCGCTGCGGCGGCCACGAGCCTGGGCGAGCGCGCCACGTATGTCGCGGGCCGCGCCGACGACCCCGAGCACCAGGACGAGGTCGTCGCGAAGGCGCTCGACACCTTCGGCGGCGCGGACTTCCTGGTCAACAACACCGGCATCAATCCGGCGTACGGACCGTTGATGGACATCGACCCCGAAGTTGCCCGAAAAATCATGGATGTCAACGTGATTGCCGCACTGTCGTGGGTTCAGAAGGTCCGCGCCGCTTGGCAGGCCGAGCACGGCGGCGCGATCGTCAACATCGCATCCGTCGCCGGACTGCGGCCCGCCCCCGGCATCGCGATGTATGGCGTCAGCAAGGCAGCCCTGATCCACCTGACCGAGGAGCTTGCGGTCGAGCTCGGTCCGAACACGCGCGTCAACGCGGTCGCACCGGCGATCGTGAAGACCGACTTCGCCAAGGCTCTCTACGAGGGGCGTGAGGAGAAGGTCGCGGCGCCATACGCGTTGAAGCGGCTGGGCGTTCCGACCGACATCGGCAGCGTGGTCGCGTTCCTGCTCTCCGACGCCGCCGGCTGGATGACCGGGCAGACCCTCACGGTCGACGGTGGCGTGCTGCTGGCCGGCGGCATCTGATGACCGAGGGCGCCGACGACCTGCCAGGGCTGGATCTGCAGGGTTTGCAACGGTTTCTCGCCGATGCCACCCCCGGGCTGCTCAACGGTCCGCTCAGCGCGGAGCTGATCGTCGGCGGCAAGTCCAACCTCACCTACATCGTCACCGACGGCGCGCGCGAGGTCGTCGTACGCCGCCCACCCCTCGGGCACGTGCTGGCGACCGCGCACGACATGACCCGCGAGCACCGCGTGATGGCGGCACTGGCCGACACTCCGGTCCCGGTCCCCCGGATGTATGCCGCGTGCACCGACACCGACGTGATCGGCGCGCCGTTCTACGTGATGGAACGCGTGGCCGGCACTCCCTTCCGCACCGCGGATGAGCTCAATCCGCTGGGCCAACAACGGATTCGAACGATTGCGGACGCCGTCACGGACACGCTGGTTGCGCTGCACGACGTGGATCCGGCAGCGGTCGGACTGGGCGACTTCGGCAGACCGGACGGCTACCTCGAGCGACAGGTCCACCGTTGGCGCCGGCAGATGCAGGACTCGAAGTCCCGCGAGCTGGCTGGCGAGGAGGAGTTGCACCAGCGACTCGCTTCCGCCATACCCGCGTCCAGCGGCGCGACGATCGTGCACGGCGACTACCGGATGGACAACACGCTCATCGACGACTCGGACCGCGTGGCCGCCGTACTCGACTGGGAGATGGCGACATTGGGCGATCCACTGGCCGATGTGGCGCTGATGCTGGTCTACCAGGCACTCGCCGATGTCGCGCCGGGCGCGGTCTCGACCGTGTCCCGCGCCACCGGTCATCCGACGCGCGCGGAGATCGTGCAGCGCTACAGCGAGCGGTCCGGCCGCGACGTCAGCCACCTTGCCTTCCACGAGGCACTGGCTTACTACAAACTCGCGGCGATCCTCGAGGGGATCTACTTCCGGCACCAGCACGGTCAGACGGTCGGCGCCGGCTTCGAGGACATCGGCGCCTCGACGGAGCCACTGTTCGCGGCAGGTCTCGCCGTCATGCAGCACTACACCTCTGGATCGAAAGGCGAATAGCCACAATGGATTTCGGATTCGACCCCAAAACCGAAGACCTCCGAGCGCGCGTGCGTGACTTCCTGGACAACGAAGTCACACCGGCAGAGCCGGTCTTCGAGGAGCAGCTCGCGGCCTCCGACGACCCATGGGCGTGGACGCGGGTGCCGGTCTTCCTCGACCTGCAGGACAAGGCCAGGACGGCCGGGCTGTGGAACCTCTTCCTGCCCGGCGACAAGGGCGCGGGTCTGACCAACCTGCAGTACGCGCCGCTCGCCGAGATCACGGGCCGGTCCCTCCTCGCCCCGGCCGCACTCAACTGCGCAGCGCCGGACACCGGCAACATGGAGGTGCTGAACGAGTTCGGGACGCCGGAGCAGCAGGAGCAGTGGCTGAAGCCGTTGCTGCGCGGTGAGATTCGCTCATCCTTCGCAATGACCGAGCCGGACGTCGCTTCCTCCGATGCCACCAACATCGCCACCCGCATCGAGCGCGACGGCGACGAATACGTCCTCAACGGGCGCAAGTGGTGGATCACCGGAGCGATGAACCCGGACGCGAAGATCTTCATCGTGATGGGCAAGACCGACCCGACCGCCGACCGGCACCGCCAGCAGTCGCAGATCCTCGTCCCGCGGGACACCCCCGGCCTCGTCGTCAAACGCGGCATGGAGGTCTTCGGGTATGACGACCACGACCACGGCGGCCACGCCGAGCTGGAGTTCCACGACGCGCGAGTGCCGGCGACCAACCTCATCGCCGGCGAAGGACTCGGCTTCGCGATCGCTCAGGCCCGCCTCGGCCCCGGACGCGTCCACCACTGCATGCGCTCGATCGGCCTGGCGGAGAAGGCGATCGAGCTGATGTGCGAGCGTGCCGACGCCCGGACGACGTTCGGGAAGCCGCTGTCGGAGCAGGGCGTCATACGCGATTGGATCGCCGAGTCCCGGGTGCGTCTGGAGCAACTGCGCCTGCTGGTGCTCAAGACCGCGTGGTTGATGGACACTGTCGGCAACAAGGGCGCGCACACGGAGATCCAGGCGATCAAGATCGCGACTCCGGAGACCGTGCAGTGGATCCTCGACAAGGCGATCCAGCTGTATGGCGCCGCCGGCCTCTCCCAGGACTTCCCGCTGGCGCGTGCGTATGCCGGGATCCGCACGTTGCGCTTCGCCGATGGCCCGGACGAGGTGCACAAGGCGTCGCTGGCCCGCCGTGAGCTGCGCCGCCAAGCGGACGCCCGAGCCACCTCACCGACCGCACACTGACGCCGACTGACGGCTTCTTCGGCGAGTGACGGTCTGAACTGACCGTCACTCGCCGAGGGAGCCGTCATTCGAGAAATGGGGGGGGGACGGGCGCAGCGGCGACGGCGCAGATGAGGCGACCGCAGTATCCGCCGACCGCCGACGTAGCGACGATCACAACAGGGCGACGCGCGCACGAACAATTCGTTGCGCGCGTCGCCCTGTTGTGTGAGAGCGAAGTCGGAGGACTCAGTCGAGGTCGAAGCCCAGTCGGCGGGCGGTGCGCTGGCGCATCCGGCCGGAGCGCAGTCGCTGCAGCCGCTTGACCAGCATCGGGTCGTATTTCAGCGCCGCAGGAGTGTCGATGACGGCATTGAGCACCTGGTAGTAGCGGGTCGAGCTCATGTTGAAGGTCTCGCGGATGGCCTGTTCCTTGGCGCCCTGGAGCTTCCACCAGTTGCGCTCGAACGACAGGATCGAGGCGTCACGCTCACTGAGTTCACAGTTGTCCGACGGCATGACCTGCTGTTCCGCGGCGGCGTTCATGCCAGTCCCCTCGTGCCTCGGGCGCTGGCATTCGCCTGAGCCTTTTGTAGCTCGCTGCGCTCGCCCATATGAATGTCCCTTCAGCTCGTCAGCGGATGTCCGAGACCGATGATAGGCGGTAAATCACACCGATGTCATTCCGGCAAGCACCACTGTCGGCATGTCGTGACGCATGTGGCGCCTGTGACTCGGCGCCTACGTTCCACGTGCGCATCGGTCGACCCAGTGGGGACCTGTGCACGTCGGCTCCAGCTTCAACCGTACCTACCTCGACCCAGTGGGGACCCCCGCACGCCCCAGGGCCGCACCACCGTACCTACCTCGACCCAGTGGAGACCTGTGCACGCCCCAGGGCCGCACGCCCGCACATACCTCGACCCAGTGGAGACCCACACGCACCGAGCCAGACCCACGCAACTGCGCGATGTCACAACCCGATGACCCATCTCGTCTCCTGCAGCAAACGCAAGAACCACGAAGGAGTACGCAATGCGAGTGTTTGTGGCAGGTGGCAGCGGAGTGCTGGGGCGGCGGCTGATCCCGCAACTCGTCGCCCGCGGGCACGCAGTGACCGCAACGACGACGAGCGCAGCCAAACTTGACCTGTTGGCCGATCTCGGCGCGGAGCCCGTGGTGATGGACGGCTTGGACGCGGACGCGGTCCGGGCCGCGGTGGCGGCAGCGGCTCCGGACGTCGTCGTCCACCAGAGGACCGCGATCTCGGTGCCGCACGCCGGCAAACCGGACATCAAACATCCGGACAAGTGGTTCGCGATCACCAATCGACTCCGGTCGGAGGGCACCGACAACCTGCTGGCCGCCGCGCGGCTGGCCGGGGTAGGACACGTGGTCGCCCAGGGCTACGCCAGCTGGAACGGCGACCCCGACAGCGGGCCGGTCCAGACCGAGGACGTCCCGCAGAACCTGATGCCGGGCACCGCGTCATACGCCGGCCTGCGCATCGCAAGGGACCTCGAGGAGAAGGTGCTCGCCGTCGGCGGCGCAGTGCTGCGGTATGGCGCGCTCTACGGCCCCGGGGCCATCGACGACCAGGTCACGCTGCTCCGCAAGCGGCAGTACCCGCTGATCGGTGGCGCTGCCGGCATCAGCTCCTGGATCCACCTGGACGACGCAGGCAGCGCGACCGTGCTCGCGATCGAGCAGCGCGCGACCGGCCTGTTCAACATCGTCGACGACGAACCCGCGCCGGCAGCCGAATGGCTGCCCTGGCTCGCGAAGTGCGCGGGTGCCAAGCCCCCGATGCGGATCCCCGTCTGGCTGGGTCGACTCTTGGCAGGAGACCAGGCGGTCGTCATGATGACCAAGGGGCGCGGTTTCGCCAACACCAAGGCGAAGCGCGAGCTGGGCTGGTCTCCGGCATACAAGTCGTGGCGTGACGGGTTCGAGAAGGAGCTCCGATGACCGAATCCCCCGATCCCGCAGAGGCTTTCGAGGACCTGCGGCCGTTGCTCTTCTCGATCGCCTATCGCATCACCAGCAGCGTCACTGAGAGCGAGGACGTCGTACAAGACGCCTGGCTGCGTTTCGAGCGCGTCGCCGACACCGTCGAATCGCCCAAGTCGTTCCTCTCCACGGTGGTGACCCGGCTCGCCATCGACGTGCTGCGCTCGGCACGCCAACGTCGCGAATCGTATGTCGGAGAGTGGTTCCCCGAGCCGCTGCTGACCGATCCCTACGAGGATCCCGAGCGTGCCGCGGAGTTGGCCGACTCCGTGTCGATGGCCGCCCTGTTGCTGCTGGAGCGACTCTCGCCGCTGGAACGCGCGGTCTTCGTGCTGCGCGACGTCTTCGGGTTCGACTTCGCCGACGTGGCCGCGGCCGTGGACCGCAGCGAGGACGCCTGCCGCCAGCTGGCCAGCCGCGCGCGGCGGCACATGGCGGCCGGCCGCAGCAGGTTCGCGGTCGACCGGCGCGAGCGCGACGAATTGGCCGGTCGCTTCTTCGGCGCCTTCCGGGACGGCGATGTGGACGCCCTGCGCGAGCTCCTGGCCGCCGACGTCCACCTGGTCAGCGACAGCGGCGGCCGGGCGCCGCAATGGGGCGCGGGCATCTTCGGCACCGACAAGGTGGCGCGCGTGCTCGTGGCGCTGATCGGTCCGTTCCGTCAGATCGGCGGCAGGCTCGAGCTGCACGAGCTGAACGGCGAGCCCGGCGCGATCTTCCGCGATCGCGACGGGCAGGTCGTCAACACCTGGACGCTGGAGATCCTCGACGGTCAGGTGCAGGCGATCCGCACGGTGCTCAACCCGGACAAGCTCGCGCACGTCGGCCCGGTCGCCGATGCCTGGGCCGTGCTGCGCGAGGCGTTCGGCGCCCGCGGCGGCCCGCTCTAGGCCGCGTTCATCGAATCCAGGATCGCGGCGATGTCCTCACGGGTGGTGTTGGGGTTGACGATTGCGAACCGCGCGATCGTCTCGCCGTCGTGCGAACTCGGCACGACGAACGCCTCCTGCCGCTGCAGCAGCCCGTCGGACCACTGCTGGTAGTCCTGCGGGCTCCAGCCGACCCGGCGGAACGCCACCACGGACAGATCCGGCTCGCGCACCAGCTCGACATACGGCCGTTGGTTGATCTGGTCGGCGGCATAGCGCGCGACCTCCAGCGTCTGCTCAATGGCCGCTGTGTAGGCGTCTGTGCCGTTGGCAACCAGGGAGAACCAGAACGGCAGACCACGCGCCCGGCGGGTCAGCCCCACCGAGTAGTCAGTCGGGTTCCAGTCGGGGGTCTCGTTGAGGACGTCGAGGTATGACGCGTGCTGCGTGTGCGCGGCCCGCGCCAGCGCCGGGTCGCGGTAGAGCAGCGCGCAGCAGTCGAACGGCGCGAAGAGCCACTTGTGCGGGTCCACGATGAAGGAGTCGCACTGCTCGACACCTTTGTAACGATCACGCACGCTCGGCGCGGCGAGACCCGCCCCGCCATACGCACCGTCGACATGGAACCAGATGCCGAGCTCCTGGCAGACCGCCGCGACCGACTCCAGGTCGTCGATGACACCGAGATTGGTCGTGCCTGCGGTCGCGACGACCGCGAAGAAGGTCTCCGGCCCCTCGCGCAGCAGCACCTCGCGCAACGCATCACCGGTGAGCCGCAGTTGGGCGTCGAGCCGCACCGGCATCAGCTCGGCGTCCATCACCTCGCACGCCGACGCGATCGACGAGTGCGAGCCGGCCGTCGCGGCCACTCGGTAGGGCCGGGCGTCGTCACGGCTCCGGGCAGCATTGGCTCGCGCGGTAGCCCGCGCCGCGACGAGCGCGGACAGGTTGCCGATCGTGCCGCCCTGCACGAAGCCGCCGCCCGCTCCCTCCGGCATCCCGGCGAGATCGGCGATCCAGCGCAACGCCTGGTTCTCGGCATACACGGCACCGGCGCCCTCGAGCCACGAACCCGCGTAGATGGACGACGCCCCGACGACGAGGTCGAACATCGCCGCCTCACGGGTGGGAGCGCACGGGATGAAGGACAGATAGCGCGGGTGATCGATCGACAGGCACGCGAGTGCCAGCTCCTCCTCGAAGAGGCGCAACGCCGACTGGCCGCCGATGCCCTCGGACGAGATCGCCCCGCCGGCAACGGCATCCAGCTCCTCGACGGTGCGACTGAAGTCCAGCGGCACCGGATCCAGCGAGAGCCGCTCGGCGGCATACCTCAGGATCGATCGGCCCAGCTCTGCGGTGTCTTCGGTGAAACGGTGCACTCTGCGAGTGTAAGGACACCCCACGAAGTTCGTCTCCTCCGCTTCGCTCCCCGCCGATACTTCGCGGGGGCCCGAACGAGCTAGGGGTGAAGCGTTCACTGTCGCCGTCCGGTTAAGTTGTCGGTATGACGGTCCGACCCCTCGACGAACTCGTGCATGCGTCCTGGTTGCCGGTGCTGCAACCCGTGGCCGACAAGGTGACCGCGTGTGGCGAATTCCTCCGCTCGGAGGTCGCCGCCGGGCACGGCTACTTACCCAGCGGCGACAAGGTGTTGCGTGCCTTCGAACGCCCGCTGGACGACGTGCGGGTGCTCATCGTCGGCCAGGACCCCTACCCCACTCCCGGACACGCCGTCGGCCTGTCTTTCGCTGTCGCGCCTGAGGTTTCGCCGATCCCGCGCAGCCTGCAGAACATCTACCAGGAGCTGACCAACGACATCGGTTGTGCCCGCCCGACCACCGGCGACCTGTCGCCGTGGGCGGACCGTGGCGTGCTGCTGCTCAACCGGGTCCTGACCGTGCGGTCCGGTAACCCCGCCAGTCACCGCGGCAAGGGCTGGGAGCACGTGACGGCCGCCGCCATCAACGGGCTGGTCGCGCGTGGCGGCCCACTCGTCGCGATCCTCTGGGGACGGGACGCGCGCGGTCTCGCGCAGCACCTCAGGTCGGTCCCCTATGTCACCAGCCCGCACCCCTCTCCCCTGTCGGCGCACTCCGGCTTCTTCGGCTCGCGACCGTTCAGTCAGGCCAACAAGCTGCTCACCGACCAAGGCGCCGAGCCGATCGACTGGAGTCTGCCGTGAGCCCGCAGCCGCGCCGCTGGCAGCGCTACGTCGCCATCGGCGACTCGTTCACCGAGGGCATGGTCGACCCGTCCCCCACCATGGACGACGAGTATGTCGGCTGGGCCGACCGCCTGGCCGCAGTACTGGCGGCCGAGAACGCCTCTGCCGCAACGCCCTTCGGCTATGCGAACCTCGCCATCCGCGGGAAGCTGCTGGCCGACGTCGCCGACCAGCAGACCGACGCCGCGCTGGAGTTGCAGCCGGACCTGGTCAGCATCGTCGCCGGTGGCAACGACTGCCTGCGCCCGCACGCGGATCTCGACGCACTGGCCGACCAGCTGGAGTCCGCGGTCGCGCGGATCCGAGCCACCGGTGCGGACGTGCTGATGGCGACCAGTTGCGATCCGACCTGGGCGCCCTTCCTGAAAGTGGTCGGGCGCCGGGTCGCCATACACAGCTTGAACGTGTGGGGCATCGCGCAACGCCATGGCGCATTCGTCGTCGACACGTGGACGCTCCGGTCGTTGCGGGACGTGCGCATGTGGGGTCCGGACCGGTTGCACCTGTCCACGCTCGGGCACCAGCGGGTCGCCGAGCAGGCGGCGTGGACGCTCGGCCTGCGTGAGGGCGATCGCGACTGGGTCGTGCCATTGCCGCCCGCGCCGGCTCTGTCCCGGATGGAGTCAGCACAGGCGCACGCCGCGTGGGCGCGCACGCACCTCGCACCGTGGATCGAGCGCCGCCTCAAGCACGAGAGCTCCGGTGACAACCGTGCCGCGAAAAGGCCTGAGCTGCAGGCTATTTCGGTGGACGAGCGGACGCCGATCGACAACTGACCACCCTCCGCTCGCCGAGAGGTTCAGGCAGTGAGTCAACCATGTGGGTCGAGTAGGCGAGCCCCCAAGGGCGAGCCGTATCGAGACCACGTGTCCGCTCGCACTCGATCTCGATACGCTCCTTCGTCGCTACTCGATCAGCGTGCGGCAGTGAGCTCCGCACGCACAGCGGCGATGAACGCGTCGACGTCGGCCTCGGTGGTGTCGAAGGAGCACATCCAGCGGACCTGCCCGGTGGCCTCGTCCCAGAAGTAGAACCGGAACTTCTCCATCAGCCGCTCCGAAACCTCGGTCGGCAGGATCGGGAAGACGCCGTTCGACTGCACGGGCAGCGGCACGGTCAGACCCGGAAGATCCCGCACACCCTCGACCAGCCGCTGCGCCATGGCGTTGGCGTGCCCTGCATTGCGCAGGTAGAGGTCGTCGGACAGCAACGCGATCAGCTGCGCGGACACGAAGCGCATCTTCGAGGCCAGCTGCATCGACTGCTTGCGCAGGAACTTCATGCCGTCGACAACGTCCGCGTTGAGCACCAGCACCGCTTCACCGACCATCAGGCCGTTCTTGGTGCCACCGAACGACACGATGTCGACGCCGGTGTCGGTGATCATCTCCTGGAACGAAACCCCAAGGCTGGCAGCGGCATTCGACAACCGGGAGCCGTCGACGTGCAGCACCATGTCGTTCGCGTGCGCGTGCTCGGCGATGGCCCGAATCTCGTCAACTGTGTATGCCGTGCCCAGCTCGGTCGTCTGGGTGATCGACACGACCCGCGGCTGCGCGTGGTGCTCGTCGCCCCGACCGAGCGACACGGTCGCGATCAGCTCCGGCGTCAGCTTGCCGTCCGGAGTCGGGACGACCATCAGCTTCAGCCCGCCCATCCGCTCCGGCGCCGCGCACTCGTCGACGTGGATGTGCGCCGTGCTGGTGCAGATCACCGCCTCCCAGCGCTTCGTGACCGACTGCAGCGCAACGACATTCGCGCCGGTGCCGTTGAAGACCGGGAAGGCCTCGACACCGGGACCGAAGTGCTCGGCGAAGACATCCTGCAGCTGCTCGGTGTAGACGTCCTCGCCATACGAGACCTGGTGCCCGCCGTTCGCGCGGACGATCGCCGCGAGGATCTCCGGGTGCACGCCGGAGTAGTTGTCGCTGGCGAAGCCACGAACGCTCGGGTCGTGCAAAGGCTTGGGGAAGGTGTCGTTGTCGTTCACCGGGTAATCGTCTCAATCACGCCGTTGATCTCGGCGGCGGGCCGACCATAGAGACCGACCAACCAGTCGGCGATGTTGGCGACTGGAGTGAACTTCTTGTAACCGTCCGGCTTCTCGGCCTGCATCTGCGGCGTCACCAGCGCCATGATCCGACCGATCGTCGCCGCCGCGTCGGACTCCTTGTAGGAGTCGGCAACTGCGCGGAGCCACATCTCCGAGCCGGCCTTCGCGGTCAGGTATGCCGCGTTCGTCGCGCGCGGCTTGTCCAGACCGGTCGAAGAGATGATCGCGATCCGGCCGTGCGGAGAGGCCAGGATCGGATCGTGCAGCGCCCTCGTCGCGTGCTGCAGCGTGCGAATCAGACTGGCCTCCAAGACATCCCAGTCGGCCAGGTCACCGTCGACGATGCCCTTGCCGCCGCGCCAGCCACCGACCAGGTGCATCAGGCCGTCGACGCGGCCGTGCTCGGTGAGCAGTTCCTTCCCCCACTCCCTGGCCGCGCTCTCGTCCGAGAGGTCCACGACCGAGGCAACGATGCGGTCAGGGTCGAACGCGACAACGTCGGCCAGTCGGTCTGCGTCGCGACCGGCCGCGATCACCGTGGCACCCGCCGCCGCGAACGCCGCAGCGGTGGGCTTGCCCTGGTCGCCGGCAGCCCCGGTGATGACGACAACGGAACCAGTCAGATCAGTGCCGCTCATGCGGCATCAGCCGTGGACGCGGTGATGCCGGAGGTGGAGGCGATCACCGACGCCATCTGCTTACGCAGCGCCTCGTAGAAGACGTTGAGCGGGAACTCGTCATCAAGCACCAGGTCGTTCAGCGCCTTGGTCTTGGTGCCGTCGAAGGGCAGCGCCTCGGCGCCCTTGGCCCACGTCGAGCCGGGGTTCGGCACGACATAGGTCGCGACGAACTCGTGCGCGGCCAGCCAGTGTCCGACGCGCGACCGGTCGATGCCGCTGCGGTAGAGCACCTCCACTTCGTCGCACAGCTGCACGATGACCTCGGGCACTCGCCGCCAGTCGAAGGACAGTTTGTTGTCGGTCCACCGCAGCGCGTCGTGCTTGTGCAGGTAGCCGAACATCAGCTGCCCGCCCAGCCCGTCGTAGTTGCGGTGGCGATCACCGGTGATCGGGAAGCGGAAGAGCCGGTCGAAAAGGATTGCCAGCTGGACGAATCGGGCGTACGGCTGGTCCTCGGCCTCCAGCTTGACCGCTTGCCGGAAGGTGTTGAGGTCACAGCGCAGCTCCTCGAGCGCGTACATCCAGAACGGCATCCGCTGCTTGATCATGAAGGGGTCGAACGGCAGGTCGCCGTGGCTGTGCGTGCGGTCGTGGATCATGTCCCACATGGCGAAGGTCGACTGCACCAGCTCCTGGGATGCGATCAGCCGCTCGGCATCCGGTGGGAGTTGCAGCGACAGCAGCTCGGACGCGGCGGACACGACGCGGCGGAAGCGAGCACCCTCGCGGTCACAGAAGATGGCGCCCCAGCTGAACTTCGGAACCTCGCGCACCGCAACGGTTTCCGGGAAGAGCACGGCAGAGTTGGTGTCGTAGCCGGGCGTGAAGTCGATGAAGTTGACCGCGAGGAACATCTTGTTGTCGTAGGTCTGCTCCAGCTCGGCCAGCCAGTCCGGCCACTGCACCGAGATCAGCAGCGCCTCGAACACGCGGTCGAGGTTGCCGTTCTGGGTGTACATCGGGAAGACGACGAGGTGCTCGATGCCGTCCGCACGGGACAGGTCGGGGCGGAACTTCATCAGTGAGTCGAGAAAGTCGGGCTCGACGAAACCGTTGTCAACCCACTTCGCCAAGTCGTTCGGCAGCTGCGCCAGATAGTCCGCGTCGTGCGGGAATCGCGGTGCCAGCGCCGCGATTTCGGCCTTCATCGTGTCGACGAGCTCGGCAGCACGAGCGTGCTTGGAACCGTCCTCGACGGAGCCATCCTTGGCCTGCATCAGCCGCAACTCCTCGACGGCAGCCTTCAGCGCGAGCCATTCCGGGCTGCGGTCGATGCCGGAGCCGATCGAGGTGACGGTGCCCGACTGCTTGCGAGCCGCACTCGCCCAGGTCACCAGGTTGGACCAGAAACGGCGGTGGTCGAGCTCATCGATGGAGTCGTCACCGACGATGTCGGAGTCGGCCAGCACAACGACGCGGCCGGCGCCATACGGGAGGGCGACGGCCAACGGCTGACGGGCGGGGTATGCCGACCCGCTCGTGCGCGCGAGCACCTTGGCCTCGGGTGCGCCCGAGATGTCGATGACACCGGCGCGGTAGAAGCACAGCTCGTCGACCCCGGCGAGCAGTCCTTGGCCGAGCCCGCCTTCGATGTCGGCCAGCACCCAGGTGGCGTTGTCGTGGAAACGGCGGCCGCCCTCGACGGTCTCGTGGACGGTGGTGCTGGTGACGTGCAGCCCGAAGCGGGCGAGCAACTCGTTGAGGTTGTTGCCGTAGACGTCCTGGTCGCACTCGGCGAGGACGACCAGACCGCCGCCCTGCTCGACGAAGCCGACGACACTGTCGATCTCCGCGGCCTCCAGGACGGGTGGGAGGTCACCGGTGGTCTTCTCGGCGGCCCGCTCGGCAGGGTGATCGATGACGAGGACGTCCGCGCCGGACAGCGCAGCTTCGTCCAGGTGACCCGACTCGTGACCGACGACCTCGAATCCGCGTCCCCGCAGGGTGTTTGCCGCCTTCTCCAGGGACGAATCCGCCGGATTGGCGGGATTCATCGTGGCGGCGGTCGCCCGGGTCAGCGCCCAGGCACTGCTGTGGGCCTGCTCGACGACAACCTTGGGGAAGACGCTCATTTCAGTCACATCCTTCATCCGACGGAGGAGATTTTGTTGTTATAAACATGGTAGACCGCAAATGTTGTGGTTCTCAACCCGGTCGCGTCCGCGATTGTGACGCGCATTACGCTCCAAGACATGCCGGTCGATCGCATCCTTCCCACGGCCGATGCTGCGGACCTGATCGAACTCACCCGTGAGATCGCCGCACGCGAGTTGGCGCCCCGTGTCGACGAGGCGGAGCGCACGGGCTCACCGCCACGCGATACCTTCCGCACCCTGGGCCGCGCTGGGTTGCTCTCGCTGGCCTACCCCGAGGAGTTCGGTGGTGGCGGGCAGCCGTACGAGGTCTACCTGCAGGTCGTCGAGGAGCTCGCGACGGTCTGGATGAGCGTCGCGATCGGTGTCTCGGTACATTCGCTGACGGCATACCCGATCGACCACTTCGGCACCGACGAGCAACGCCGCGCGCTGCTGCCCGACATCCTCGATGGCGAGACCCTCGGCGGTTATTGCCTGTCCGAGCGCGAGGCCGGCTCCGACATCGCGTCAATGCGCACGCGTGCCGTGCTCGCCGATGACGGCAGCGCGACGCTCAGCGGCACGAAGAGCTGGATCTCGCACGCGGCGCATGCCGACTACTACACGACGTTCGCGCGCACCGACGACACGGGCGGCAAGGGCCTCTCGTGCTTCGTCGTCCCGGCGGGCGCCGCAGGTGTGAGCTTCGGATCGCCGGAGCGCAAGATGGGCCTGGCCGGTGATCCGGTCGCCGAGGTGCACTTCGACAAGGTCGCCCTCGACCCGGATCGGATGATCGGTGAGCGTGGTCAGGGCATGCAGATCGCGCTGGCGGCACTGGACGCCGGACGCCTCGGCATCGCCGCTGCCGCCACCGGGCTGGCGCAGTCCGCGTTGAGCCTCGCCGCGTCATACGCCTCGGAACGCAAACAGTTCGGACAGTCGATCGCGAGTTTCGAAGGTATGGCGTTCCTGCTCGCCGACATGGAGGCCGCGACGACCTCCGCGCGCGCGACCTATCTGCACGCGGCCCGGCTGAAGGATGCCGGCCGCCCGTACTCCAAGCAGGCGGCGGTGGCCAAGCTGATCGCGACCGACGCTGCGATGCGGGTGACCACCGACGCCGTGCAGGTGCTCGGCGGCGCCGGTTACACCCAGGATTTCCCGGCCGAGCGCTTCATGCGCGAGGCGAAGGTGACCCAGATCTTCGAGGGCACCAACCAGATCCAACGACTGGTGATCTCGCGGCACCTGCTGCGCGAACTCACCCAATGAGGCTGATTCTCCGTTGGCGTTGCTGGTCGCTAGCTCCCTGCAACGCCAGCGGGTTACGAGCCTCCTGAGCATGTTTTGAATGAACTTCACGGAAAGGGCACCGCACAATGAGGATCGACTCCACCACGGTCGCACTGGTCACCGGCGCAGGCTCCGGCCTCGGCGAGGCGACCGCCCGCAAGCTCTATCTCGACGGCGCCTCCGTCGTCCTGCTCGACCTGCCTTCGTCCAAGGGCGCCGAGGTGGCCGAATCCCTCGGCGACAGAGCGAAGTTCGTCGCGGCGGACGTGACCGACGAGGACCAGGTCCAGGCCGCCGTCGACGCCGCCGCGGCGCTCGGGTCGCTGCGCATCGTGGTCAACTGCGCCGGCGTCGCCACACCCGGCCGGGTCATCAGCAAGCGCGGTGTGCTGCCGCTCGAAGCCTTCAGCAAGGTCGTGCAGATCAACCTGATCGGCACCTTCAACGTGCTGCGGCTGGCCGCCGAGCAGATGGTCGGCAACGAGCCGGTCGACGGCGACCGCGGAGTCATCACGATGACCGCATCGGTCGCCGCGTATGACGGCCAGATCGGTCAGGCGGCATACGCCTCGTCCAAGGCGGGCATCGTCGGACTGACCCTGACCGCGGCACGCGACCTGGCGGACAAGGGAATTCGCGTCGTGACCATCGCGCCGGGCACCTTCGAGACGCCGATGCTCGCCGGTCTGCCGAACGACGTGAAGTCGACCCTCGAGGCACAGGTGCCGCACCCGTCGCGGCTGGGTCGCCCGGACGAATACGCCTCGCTCGTCGCACACATCGTCGACAACCAGATGCTCAACGGCGAGGTCATCCGGCTCGACGGCGCACTCCGGATGCCTCCTCGGTAGCCGCCTCCCGATGCTGGATGGTGCCGAGCGCGCCGTATGGAGAGCGTTCGGCACCATGCAACGTCAGCGGGAGCGGGATCAGCTGTTGGAGGACTTCGCCCAGAGGTTGATGCCGCCCTCGACGGCGTGCTTGTCGATCTTCTTCAGCTCGTCGTCGGTGAACTCGAGATTGTCGAGCGCACCGAGGTTGTCGTCGAGCTGCTCGACACTCGACGCCCCGACCAGCACCGACGTCACGCGCTCGTCGCGCAGCACCCAGGACAGCGCAAGCTGCGCGAGTGTCTGACCACGCTTCTTGGCGATCCGGTTCAGCGCCTGAACGTGCTTGATCGTCTGCTCGGTGAGCATCTTCGGGTCGAGCGACTTGCCCTGGGCCGCACGCGACCCCTCTGGCACACCCTTGAGGTACTTCGACGTCAGCATCCCCTGCGCGAGCGGCGAAAAGGCAATGCAGCCAACACCGTTCATGCCGAGCGTGTCCAGCAGGTCCTCCTCCACCCACCGGTTGAGCATCGAGTAGGACGGCTGATGGATCAGCAGCGGCGTGCCCATCTCGCGCAGGATCCGCACCGCTTCCGCCGTCCGGGGTCCGCTGTATGACGAGATCCCGACATACAGCGCCTTGCCCTGCCGGACCGCGGTGTCGAGCGCGCCAAGTGTCTCCTCCAGCGGTGTCGTCTCGTCGAACCGGTGGCTGTAGAAGATGTCGACGTAGTCGACGCCCATCCGCTGCAGCGACTGGTCGAGCGACGCAAGCAGGTATTTGCGCGAGCCGCCGCCCTGACCGTAGGGGCCCGGCCACATGTCGTAGCCGGCCTTGCTCGACAGGATGAGCTCGTCGCGGTAGCGCTTGAAGTCCTGGGCGAAGATGGTGCCGAAGTTGCGCTCCGCCGAGCCGTAGGGCGGCCCGTAGTTGTTCGCCAGATCGAAGTGCGTCACGCCCCGGTCGAAGGCTCGGCGCAGGATCGCTCGCTGCCGCTCCAGCGGGACATCGTCCCCGAAGTTGTGCCAGAGCCCGAGCGACAGGGCCGGCAGGTCCAAACCGCTGGCGCCACACCTCCGGTAGGTCATCGAGTCGTAGCGGCCACGGTCTGCTTGGTAGTCGTCTGCATGCATCGTCACGCCATACATTCAAACATCACCGGTGCCGACCCCTGGCTGGATTCGTGGGACCGCCCCACCATGGGTAGCATTGGGCCGCTCGCGGGACCAGCTCCTGCGCGCATGCCGGTGTAGCTCAGTTGGTAGAGCGCTTCACTTGTAATGAAGATGTCGCGGGTTCGACTCCTGTCACCGGCTCCACCCACCCCAGAGTCGCCTGCTGGCACGCCGAGCGGACTCACCGACCGAGCCGCGGTGTCATCACGCGGCTCAAGGCGTATGGCGCCACCGTCGATCCGTCCGCCCGGGCCGCCACTTCGAGCCCAGAACGCCTTCGTCGTGTATGGCGGAGTCCGGGATCGCAATGTCATCCATGTCGTGGCGTGGAACTCCTGGGCCACGGTCGACGGCCCGGAGAACTGGACGAGCTACAACGGCATCGAGGTCGATCCCTACTACGTGTGGGTGTTCGGGAAGGGCGGCATCGCCTGCGTTTCGCACGCGTCGCTGATCAATTGCCGGCAGGGCAAGATCGCCCGACCCAGGTGGATCTATCACGACTTCGACAAGCAGTTCCGCGCTCCCGAGGTGAAGTCGTTGTTCCCCTGCGTCGACGGGACACTGCTGGTCGGCATGCTGGGCGACATCTACACCGCGGACTATCAGATCAACCGTCAGGCCGGTCGCGTCGTGACCAGCGCGTGGACGAAGCGCGGCGGGGACGCCAAACAGGTGATCAAGATGCCGATCCCCGCCTGGTCGGTGCTCAAGAGTCTCGAGGCGAATCTCGAGAACGCCTAGGAGGATCCGCTGTCACGGCCACCGGGGCCGTGGCAGCGGTGGCCCTGCAGCGGTGCCGCGACGAGGTCAGCGCGCCGTGGCGCCATACACCGCACGCGTGTGCTCGTCGGCCGGCAGGAACGTCTCCAGATGCAACCCTTCGAGCGCGGCATCGGTCGCCGTCGTCAGCCGAGCTGCGGTGCTGAAGAAGCTCAACATGCCTGTCTCGGTTGCCAGTTCGAGTACGACGACCGGGCCGCCCACGGGCGGCAGGGTGTCCACGTCAATTAGATCGGCGACCTCCTGCGTGAGGGCGAGATGCCGCTCGTCCCGGGTCTGCGCGGCGCGGTGGCGCAACTGCTGGTGCAGGTGCGCTGCCCATACCGGCAGGTTGCCGATCCGCGGTGCGAGGCCATCGGGGTGCACGCACAACCGGATCACGTTGATCGGCGGTTCGAGGAGTTCGGCGCTGCAGCCCTCGAGCATCGTTTCGACCGCGCTGTTGGCGTCGACCACGTCCCAGTGGTCGTCGAGGAGCAGCGCCGGGTACGGAAGATGCGCGTCCAGCAGGTCGCGCAGGCCGCTCATGACGCTTGCCAGCGACGCGTCGTCCAGGGCACTGTCGGCATACCTCGGCGCGTAGCCTCCGGCCAGCAGGATCCGATTACGTTCGCGCAGAGGGATTTCCAGATGTTCTGCCAGGTGCAGGATCATCTGCGGCGTCGGTTGCGCCCGACCTGTCTCCACCCTGCTGAGGTGCCGCGTCGACACCGTGGACACCTCGGACAGGGCCTGTTGGCTGAGCGAACGGCTCTCCCGCCATTCGCGCAGCATCACTCCCACTGCTGCAGTCATGTGCATCAGCGTAAGCGCGGACGAGCCGAGGGTCATGACCTCCGAGGTCATGGCCACCGAGCACTCCGCCGACGCAAGCTCGTGGTGTTCAACGACAACGGACACCTCGAAGGAGACCACCATGGACACCATCGCCACCGACTACCTCGCCACCTGGAACGCCCAGGGTGAGGAGCGGAACTCGTTGCTGCACAAGCACTTCGCCGATCACGCCACCTACACCGACCCGATGGCAGCTGCGGCAGGCACAGCCGAGCTGGATGCGGTCATCGGGGCGGTCCAGCAGCAGTTCCCCGGGATGACCTTCACCCAGATCGGCGACGTCGACAGCCACCACCAGCAGTTGCGTTTCCAGTGGGGGCTCGGCCCGGCTGGCGAGGGGCCGATCGTGATCGGCTTCGACGTGATCGTGCTCGACGACGACGGCCGAATCGCCGACGTGCGCGGCTTCCTCGACAAGGTCCCGGCGTGACCGGCGCGGCACCCGGCTACGCGATCGGTTACCTGGAAAACATCGACGTCGGGTCGGAGATCGTCGAATACATCGAGCGCATCGAGGCAACGTTCGAGCCGTATGGCGGGCGGTGGCTCGTCCACGCGAAGCCACACGTCACCCACGAGGGGTCGGCCCCGGGCGACGTCGTCATCATCGCGTTCCCCTCGATCACGGCGGTCCGCGAGTGGTTCGACTCCGAGCCCTACCGGGCCATCGCTCCACTGCGGATCGAGCACTCGGACTCGACCATCCTGACCGTCGAGGGCGTGGCCGAGGCCTATCGCGCGACCACCACCGCAGCGACGATGCGCGCGGGGCTGCAAGCACGCTGACAACTGCGTGGGAGGTCGCTGCGACACCCCGGACGGGCCGGCACGACAGGGTGCTGCCGGCCCGTCGGAACCTGCCGCAAATCGTGGCTCGAACACGCCCCGCCGAGGCCGCTGCGGGTGGATGATCGAACGTCGCTGTTCCACAGGCGGGACAGGACGCTCGAAGGAGTCATCAATGCGTACAACGCTTTTCGGTGCCCTCGCAGCAGCAGCTTTGTGTCTCGGCGCCACGTCGCCGGCCTTGGCCGCCGCCCCTGGTCAACACCTTGCCCATTCCCCGTCATCGGGTTGCCACCTGGCGAACGGGATCCAGCACGTCGTCCAGATCGACTTCGACAACGTGCACCTCACTCGTGACAACCCGAACGTCGCCAGTGACCTCGAGCAGATGCCGGCGCTGCTCAACTTCATGAAGAACCAGGGCGTCGTCATGACGAACACCCACGACGACCTGGTCCACACCGGCACCAACATGATCTCGAACGCGACCGGTCTCTACCCGGACCGCAACGCGATCACCCAGTCCAACAGCGGGGACCTGTATGACGCGACCGGCAAGCCGGTCGGCTACTCGTCGTTCTCCTACTGGACCGACAAGCTGTCCACCTTCAGCGGCACCACGACCGACCGCTACAACCTCGACTACCTGCCGTCACGGACCGCGCCCGCACCGGCGCAGAGCGTCAACGTGCCCGCGCCGTGGACGCCCTTCACCGAAGCCGGCTGCAACGTCGGCGAGGTGGGCAGTCCCAACACGGTGCTCGAGAACACCGGCACCGATGTGACGACGGTCTTCGGTCCCGACTCGCCGCAGGCCGCGGAGGCCAAGGCCGATCCGGTCAAGGCGCAGGCCGACATGGTCGGCCTCGCAGTGCACTGCGCCAAGGGCGCCGCGCTCTGCGCCTCCGGCCAGCAGGACGCGCTGCCCGACGAGCCGGGCGGCTATGCGGGCCACAAGGCGCTCTTCGGCAACGCGCAGATCCAGCCGCAGATCAGTCCGTCCGGACCGGTCAAGGCCACCGACGGCTCGGTCATCGCCGACAGCAGCGGCAACCCCGGGTTCCCGGGCTTCGATTCCGAGACCGCCAACAACTCACTCGGCTACACCGCCCAACTGCTCGAGCACGGCGTCCAGGCGGTCAACCTCTACATCTCCGACGTGCACGGGGACCACACGGCCGCGCACACCGGTGACCTGGGACCGGGACAGCAGACCTACGAGCAACAGCTCGCGGCATACAACTCGGCGTTCCAGACCTTCTTCGCCCGGCTCGCCGAGGACGGTATGACGGCGCAGAACACGCTGTTCACCGTCACCACCGACGAAGGTGACCACTTCGCGGGGAGCGCACCGACACCGGCGAATTGCACTGGCAACGATGGCAATTACTGCACTTACGCGACCCGTTCCGAGGTCAATGTGAACCTGCCCGGACTGCTCGCGAGGCAGCGAGGCAACACCACGCCGTTCGCGATCCACTCCGACCCGGCACCGGCGATCTGGCTGAACGGCAACCCGGAGCGGACCGCGCCGCAGACCCGCACCTTCGGACGCGACCTCGGCGCGCTGAGTCTCACCGATCCTTACACCGGCGAGAAGCAGCCGGTGGCCTACGACATCGCAGACTCCGTCGAGCAACGCATCCTGCACTTCGTCAGCGCCGACCCCGCACGCACCCCGACCTTCACCGCCTTCTCCGGTGAGGACTCGTATGTCGGCGGCGGCCAACTGAATTGCGACAGACCCTGCGTCTACACCACTGACGCCGGGTACGCCTGGAACCACGGCAGTTACTGGCCCGACATGCAGAACATCTGGGCGATGTATGCCGGGCCGGGCGTCTCGGCCCGCGGCACGGACGACACCTTCACCGACCAGGTCGACATGCGCCCGACGGTGCTGTTGCTGACCGGGCTACGGGACGGCTATCAGGTCGACGGCGTGCCGATCCTTCCGATCCTCGCCGACTCGGCCCTCCCGCCGGCCGCTCGCACACACCGGTCCCAGTTGACGACTGCGGAGGCGGCATACAAGCAACTGGTGGCGCCGACCGGCACCTTCGCGATGCACACGCTCAAGGCGTCGACCGCTGCGATCAAGAGCCACAGCACGGGCGACGAGCAGTACACGAAGACCGAGAACGCTTTGACCGCAATGGGAACCGGGCGTGATGCCACCGGCGAGCAGTTGGCCGCGATCATCCTGGACGCGACCGAGGGGCGAAGCGCCCCATCGATCGGCCGCCTCTCCCAGCTGACGACCTCGGCTGGCCACTGGGAGGTGCGCGCAGCGGGCGTGAACTAAGGTCCGGTCAGCGGTGGGCTGCGGTCAGCAAGAACGCCGTGTCGGTGAGTGCCTCGACCCAATGCGGTGCATCGGGGACGATCAGCAGATCGCCGGCACGGCCTTCCCAGCTGGTCTCTCCGGACCACAGCCGCAGTCGGCCATTGATCACCAGCAGCGTGGCGTCTCCCGGGTTGACGTGTTCGGCGAGCCGCGCTCCGGCTCGCACCGCGATCACGGTCTGCCGCAACCGCTTCTCGTGGCCGCCGTAGACCGTTGTCGCTGCTCGTCCGCTGCCGGCCTCCGCAGCGCGATGGCCGGCCTCGCGGGCAACCGCATCCAGACTCAGCTTCTGCATTCGCGCTCCCGCCTCCCGCGCATCCACTCGGTCCCCCGACTCTACTGCCGTGGGCGGTGCGGTGGCCGCTGCTTCGATCACGACGCGGACCGGGGTGCCGTGTGGAACTCCGCGGACAAGAGACCGGGCGGGACCGACTGGTGCCGCTGTGACCGAGCAGTCGGCGGGCGAGCCGACGATCCGGCGGCGACCTCGCCGGTGTCAGCGCCTGCGCGCTGACTGAGCACCACGTGATCGAGCAGGTGGCTCAGATCCTCCAGAGCGCGAAGGGCCGCTCGCTGGCCGGCGTCCTGCACCGCGGTGGGCGTGACCCGACATACGCCGTGACCCACCAGGTGCCCCAAGGTGTTGCCGCTGGTAAGTCGGGCATGCGCCGATGCCGCGATGTCGTCCTCCTCGATGAATATGGTCACGTTCCAGGTCCTGTTCATCGCGCGGGCTCCTCTGCTGGTCGGTTGGTCGTTACACAGAGTCAAGGTCGTGCGGCGCCGAACTGCCAGTGACCAAGGTCCCTGCATGCGCGCGCTCCGGATGTCGGGACCATCGGCCCTGCCGCTCGTGCCTCGACCGATCGAGAGTCGTCCCCGTGGGATCGACCACCGATCCGGAAGGGAAATGCACCATGTCCAGCACGACGCTGCCACGTCCTGCCGCCCCAGGCATCCATGAACCACCGCTACCGGCGATCACGCTGTATGGCGACTTCAACTGTCCCTGGAGCTATCTGGCTTTCCGCCGCGCACAGACCCTGGCCGCAAGCGGCGTCGAGGTCGAATGGCGGGCGGTCGAACATCTACCGCTCCTCCCCCATGGGCGCCCGTCGGCACCGTCCGCCGCCTTCCGCGACGAACTGGAGCTCGTGCTGCAGAGGTTGCTGCCCGCGGAGGAGTTGCCTCACGAACCGCCCCGCATCGTGTCGCGGACCGCTCCCGCTGTTGCTGCGTACGCAGAGGGCTGTGCCGCCGACGTCGCAGGTCCCGTCGCCCGGGTGCTGTTCGAGTCGTACTGGCAGCACGGGATCGACGTCGGCGACCTCTACACCCTGCGGACGTTGCTGACCGACGAGCTGCGCGGGAGCGCCTCGCCGAGTCGGTCGGTGCGCGAGTGGGGCGCGCCCGTGGCCATGACTGGCGCCCCGATGTCGGCCGACGCATACCGGCTCGTCGTCGACTGGTCGGACCAGTGGCGTGAGACCGGCGAACAGATCGTTCCCGTGCTGCAGCCGTCCGACGGGCCGCTCTTTCGCGGAATCGACGCCGTCGACTGGCTGGGCGACCGGATCACGGAGCTCGGCCTGACGACAGATCTGCCGGCTGCGGCCGCGTCGCACTGCTGGCGCACTGAGCTTCCCGATCCGGGCTGGGCCAGCGGGGACGGCGGCCGTTGGCATCGACGCTTCCAACGTTGTGGCGCGGCACCGGCGATCACGGCGGCACCGCCGGGCTGACGTATGACGCCGGTTCCCCTACAGTGATGCGATCTCAGCAGTCCCAGTGGTCACACTCGTCACGAGGTGGGTCGCATGAAGAAGATGGCATCACTCGTCCTGGCCGGCGCGGCGGCGCTCACACTCAGCGGGTTGAGCCCGACGGGAGCCGGCAGCGCACGCGCAGCCACGACGTCGTCGTGCTCGGTCATCACCCTCGCGTATGGCGACACGCACCACGACCTCGTCAAGACGCTGCAGCAACGACTCGGCGGGCTGACCGTCGACGGCATCTTCGGCAACGGGACCCTGGCCAAGGTCAAAGCCTTCCAGACCACACGCGGCCTGGATGCCGACGGCATCGTCGGACCGATGACGTGGGACCTGCTCGGCGGCTTCCCCGGCTGCACCACGATCACCGGCTATGTGATGGCCGACGCCGGCGCCGCCGGATCCAAGGCCAACATCCGCTCCGGCCCCGGACTGAAATACAGCATCGTCGGCACCTACGGGCCACACGCCAAGGTGACCGGCACCCGGGTCGGCACCGGCCCCTGGCTGCACACCAGCTCGGGCTACGTGCACAAGGGCACGTTGGAGTGGACGACCTCCGACCCGTCGTCGATCAACGGTCGGACCCCGACCGGCAGCCTGTGCAAGGTTCCGATGGCATACAACTCGCCCGACACGTTCGAGCCGGGATACACGCCGACGACGCAGCGCTACCTCAACTGCGACAACCAGCCCTACCTGAAGTCCTTGCAGGCGAGCTATCGGGCGGCGTTCGGTCACTATGCCGCGATCGACCTGACCTACCGCGACATCGACGAACAGTGGTACTGGTACAACAAATTCGGCAGCCCACGGGCGGCATACCCGGGCACCTCCAACCACGGTTACGGTCTCGCCGTCGACTTCCGCGAGACCGACAAGCCCGGCGAGGAGTTCGGCTGGGGCGGCACCGGGCAGCAATGGTTGTCGGCCAACGCCCACCGCTGGGGATTCGCCAACCCGTTCCCCTACGGCACCGACGGCGAGAGCTACCACTTCCAGTTCATCGGCTGAGGCCCGGCGTCGAGACGATTCTCCGTTTGTGGCGCCCGCTCGTCATACTTGCTGCTCGTGGTCGCCCGCTTCCTCGTCACGGCCGCGGCCTCGGAACGCTCCGTCGCGGCGAATTTTCAGTTGGCCGTGATCCTCGCCGCGTTCGCCGGGGTCCTGGACTCCGTCGGTTTCGTTGCGGTGTCGCTGTATTCGTCGCACATGACGGGGATGGTCGCCTCGGCCGCGGACCACCTCGCGGCGGGCTCGATGTCCTCCGGCACGGCCTGAGCCTCAGGACCGACGCCGCACTCAGTCCGGATCCCCTTCGTGCACATAGGGATACAGATGTGCGCGGTTCTCGTCGACCTGCAGCGTCCGCCCCGCGAACGGCACCGCGCGTTGGGGGCAGGCCGGCCGCTCGCAAACCCGGCAGCCCATGCCGATCTTGGCCCGCAGGGTGCGGTCCTCCAGGTCCAGGCCGGCGGCATACACGGTCTGCGGCGCGTAGGACAGGTCGCATCCGAGGCCGACCGAGAATGCTTTGTTCGGCGCGCGGAACCCGACGGATCCGCTGGTCACCGTGCGCGCGATCCAGAGGTAGGCCCGGCCGTCGGGCATCTCGGCGATCTGCCGCAACACCTGCCCGGGACGGGTGAAGGCGTCATACACGGTCCACAGCGGGCAGGTCCCGCCGGTGCGCGAGAAGTGGAAAGGCGTCGCCGACTGCCGCTTGGATATGTTGCCGGCCCGATCGACACGCACCAGCGCGAACGGAATGCCCGAATCATCAGGTCGCTGAAGGGTGTTCAGTCGATGGCACACTGTCTCGAAGCCGACGTCGAACTCCTCGGACAACTTTTCGAGGTCGTAGCGCAGGCGCCGCGCGGCGGTCAGAAAGCTGCGGTAGGGCAGCAGCAGCGCACCGGCGAAGTAATTCGCCAGCCCGATCCTGGTGAGCCGGGTCGTGACCTCGTCGGTGTATGGCGCCGTGCGCAGGTATGTCGCGATCGGCTCCTCCATGGTCAGCAACGCGACCTGGCTCGCGAGCTGGAAGGCCTTCTGCGCGGGCCGCAGCTCGGCAGCGACCAGCAACCGGTTCGTCGCAGGCTCGAAGAGGCGTTGCCCGTCCAGGACCTCGCGAGGACGCTCCTCGACCTCGACACCGAGGGTCTGCAGGTGTCGGCGCATCTGCTCGTAGCGCGTGCGGGGCTGCAGCGCCAGAGTCGCAGCCAACTCCTCAGCAGCGCGATCCAGCGAGTCGAAGTAGTTGCGGTGCAACGCGATGAAGTCACGCACCGCCTCGAAGGGCATCACTGGGCCGACATCGTCCCCGCGATCGCCGCCCAGGCGCAGCTCGAGCGCCTCGATCCGCTCCCGGTCGGCGTTGCGGCCGTTCGCCAGGCTCAGCAGCGCCGACGCGACGCCGGGCAACTGGTCGGCGACCAACCGTACTTCGGCCAAGGACAACGCACGCAACTCCGGGTGCTCGGCGAAGCTGTCGACGAGTGCGGCGGCCGTGCGCGCTCGCGGGTCGATGGTCAGCTGCTGGACTTCGATGCCCAGCACGCCGGCGATGCGGGTGCGCAGTTGCGGTGTCAGCACCCGCGCGTTGTGCTCGATCTGGCTCAGGTAGCTGGCCGAGATGGCGCAGCGGCGGGCCAGCGCGGCCCCGGTGAAGCCCGCCTCCTCACGGGCGCGCCGCACGACGAACCCTGCGTACTCTCCTGTCACCACCCGCTCATCTTCGCAAACTTCGCACCCGGGCACCTCAAACTGCCGCAGATTCGCAGTAGCCCGCTGGTTTCCGCAGCGCGTGGGGTTGCTTATCTTGTTAACAACGCGGGAGATCCCGCACTGATCCACCTCTAGGAGTCGTGATGGCCGAAGCAGCCGCCAAACCCAAGCCGAAGAAGTCCGTCGCCCTGTCCGGGGTGCCGGCCGGCAACACCGCACTGTGCACCGTCGGCCAGCACGGCAACGACCTCTCCTACCGCGGTTACGACATCAACGACTTGGCGGAGAACTGCAGCTTCGAGGAGGTCGCCCACCTCCTCATCCACGGCGCGCTGCCGACCGCCGCGCAGCTGGACACCTACAAGGCGCAGCTCAAGGCCAAGCGCGCGTTGCCGCTGGCCGTACGTCAGGCTCTGGAAGCATTGCCCGCCGCGAGCCACCCGATGGACGTCATGCGCACCGGCGTCTCGGTGCTCGGCTGCACGCTGCCGGAGAAGGACGACCACAACGCCGCCGACGCCCGGGACATCGCCGACCGGCTGATCGCCTCGCTCGGCTCGATGCTCCTCTACTGGTACCACTGGACGCACAGCGGCAAGCGCATCGACGTCGAGACCGACGACGACTCGATCGGCGGCCACTTCCTGCACCTGCTGCACGGCACCGAGCCGACCGACGAGCAGATCCGCGCGATGAACATCTCGCTCAACCTGTATGCCGAGCACGAGTTCAACGCCTCCACCTTCACCGGTCGCGTCATCGCCGGCACCGGCTCCGACATGTACTCCGCCATCACCGGCGCGATCGGCGCGTTGCGCGGCCCGAAGCACGGTGGCGCCAACGAGGTCGCACTCAACATCCAGCAGCGTTACGCCACACCGGACGAGGCCGAGGCCGACATTCGCGAACGCGTCGCCAACAAGGAGGTCGTGATCGGCTTCGGCCACCCCGTCTACACGATCTCCGACCCGCGCAACAAGATCATCAAGAAGGTCGCCCAGGATCTGTCCAAGGGCACTGGCGACGAAGGACTCTTCGCCGTGGCCGAGCGCATCGAGTCGGTCATGTGGGACGCCAAGAAGATGTTCCCGAACCTCGACTGGTTCAGTGCCGTCAGCTACCGCGCGCTCGGTGTGCCGACCGACATGTTCACCCCGCTGTTCGTGATCTCCCGCACGACCGGCTGGGCCGCACACGTGCTCGAGCAGCGCGCCGACAACAAGATCATCCGGCCCAGCGCCAACTACATCGGCCCGGAGGACCAGAAGTTCGTCCCCCTCGCCGAGCGGCGATAGTTTTGGCCCGACTTCCTATGCCGAATGATTCCTGGAGACCTGACCTCTCCTTCTCGACCCGCATCCTTTCGATCCGCTCCACCAACGATTGGCGCATACCTTGTCCAGCAGTGAAACCGACACCACCACAACGAAATCCGCGACCGCCGGCCGCGCCTGGGACGACGTCCTGGTCGACATCGTCGACTACGTGCGCGACTACCGGATCGACTCCGACCTGGCGCTGACGACCGCACGCAACATCCTCATCGACGCCCTCGGCTGCGGCCTCGAAGCGCTCGAATACCCAGCCGCGACAAAGCTGCTCGGCCCGATCGTGCCCGGCACCGAGGTGCCCAACGGCGCCCGTGTCATCGGCACCAACTACGTCCTCGACCCAGTGCAGGCGGCGTTCGACAACGGCGCGCTGGTCCGCTGGCTCGACTTCAACGACACCTGGCTGGCCGCCGAATGGGGCCACCCGAGCGACAACTCGGGCGCCATCCTCACCGTCGCCGACTGGATTTCCCGCGAGCGCGTGGCACGTGGCGAGGAGCCGCTGACCATGCAGGCCGTCATCGAGGGCATCGTCAAGGCCCACGAGATCCAGGGTGTCATCGCCCTCGAAAACTCTTTCAACGCAGTCGGTCTCGACCACGTGGTCCTGGTCAAGGTGGCCAGCACGGCCGTCGTGTCCACCCTGCTCGGCCTCAGCCGCGAGCAGACGCTCGCCGCGGTGTCACTGGCGTTCGTCGACGGCCAGTCGCTGCGCACCTACCGACACGCCCCCAACGCCGGCAGCCGCAAGAGCTGGGCGGCCGGCGACGCGTGCAGCCGCGCGGTAAAGCTCGCCCTGATCGCGCAGACCGGCGAGATGGGCTACCCGACCGTGCTCACCGCGCCGACCTGGGGCTTCTACGACGTCAGCTTCGGCGGCAAGCCGTTCACCTTCCAGCGGCCCTACGGCTCGTATGTTGCCGAGAACGTCCTCTTCAAGATCAGCTACCCGGCCGAGTTCCACAGCCAGACCGCGGTCGAGGCCGCGCACACGCTGAAGGACAAGATCGAGGCCGCCGGCAAGACGATCGACGACATCGACGAGGTCACCATCCGCACCCACGAGGCGTGCATCCGGATCATCGACAAGCAGGGCCCGCTGACCGGCCCCGCCGACCGCGACCACTGCATCCAGTACATGGTCGCCGTGCCGCTGATCTTCGGCCGGCTCACCGCCGGTGACTACGAGGACAGCGTCGCCGCCGACCCGCGGATCGATGCGCTGCGCGCCAAGATCCACTGCGTCGAGGACCCGCAGTTCACCAAGGACTACCACGACCCGGAGAAGCGCAGCATCGCCAACGCGCTCACCGTGAAGTTCACCGACGGCACCACACTGGACGAGGTCGTCGTGGAGTACCCGATCGGTCACCGTCGCCGCCGCGAGGAGGGTCTGCCGCTCCTGGAGGAGAAGTTCCGCCGCAACCTGGCTCGTCGCTTCGACGAGGCCCGTCAGCAGGAACTCGCCGAGGTGTCGCTCGACCAGGCCAAGCTCGCCGCCACCCCGGTGCACGAG
This sequence comes from Flexivirga endophytica, assembly GCF_014640635.1. Taxonomy (GTDB): domain Bacteria; phylum Actinomycetota; class Actinomycetes; order Actinomycetales; family Dermatophilaceae; genus Flexivirga; species Flexivirga endophytica. The sequence continues at coordinate 194,150 of NZ_BMHI01000006.1, read as the reverse complement.
TATGTCGACCTCTTCGTCACGGCCGACAACGACTTCGGACCGAAGGAAAAGTGATGGAACCCTCCACCAAGGAGAAGCTCAAGGCGCTGGTGCAGGAGCGCGCCGGAGTCGTCGTCCCCGGCGCGTTCAACGCGTTGTCCGCCAAGGTCATTCAAGACCTGGGCTACCGGGCGTCATACGTCACGGGTGCAGGTGTCACCAACATGTCGCTCGGTCTGCCGGACCAGGGCTTCATGGGGCTGGCGGAGATCGCCGACCACACCGCCCGCATCCGTGACGCGGTGGACCTGCCGCTGCTGGTCGACGCCGACACCGGCTTCGGCAACGCGCTCAACGTGCGGCACACGGTCCGCGTGCTCGAGCGCGCCGGCGCCGACTGCATCCAATTCGAGGACCAGGTCAGCCCCAAGCGCTGCGGTCACTTCGACGGCAAGTCGGTCATCCGCACCGACGAGGCGGTCAACAAGATCAAGGCCGCCGTCGATGCTCGCACGGATGACAACCTGCTGATCATGGCCCGCACCGACGCTGCCGCAGTCGACGGCTTCGAGGCAGCGGTCGAGCGTGCTCGTCAGTTCGGGGAGGCCGGCGCGGACATCCTCTTCGTCGAGGCACTCACCGACCGCGAGCAGGTCTTGTCACTGCCGGGCATGGTCGACCAGCCGCTGATCGCCAACCTGGTCATCGGCGGCAAGACGCCGCTGGTGTCGGCGGCGGAGCTGGCCGAGGCCGGTTACGGCATCGTGCTCTACGCCAACGCTGCGCTGCAGGGAGCGGTCTTCGGCATGCAGAACGCCCTCACCGCGCTGCGCGACACCGGCCGCGTCACCGAGGAGGACAACCTCGTCGTCGGTTTCGCCGAGCGGCAGCGCCTGGTGGACAAGCCGGCCTGGGACGCCCTGAACGACCGCTATAGCAGCTGACCTCTCGTCATACCCACGAAGAGCGGCCCGTGCATTCCGTGCACGGGCCGCTCTCGCGTAGGCCGCCGCCACCTCTTGCCGAGAGGACACCCCATCGCCGAGAGGACAGGCAATTCGGGCTCTGATCGCTCGAATTGCCTATCCTTTCGGTGCGTTGCCTATCCTCTCGGCACAGAGCTCGGACTGGATCAGCTACATGCCCTTCGAGTTGAGGTACTTCTGCAGCGCAACGGCGGTGCGGTAGTTGAAGTGGCTACCGCCATCGCGGGCGATACCGAGGTAACGCTGCATCGCGGCGGTCGTGACCGGACCGACAACACCGTCCTGGTGCACACCGAGCCGCGCCTGCAGGGCGACGATCGTGCGCGAGTTGAGCCGGTTGGCGCCGTCCTGGCGGACACCTAGCCAGTGCTGCGTCGACGCCGTGGTGAGCGGGCCGATGATGCCGTCGATGACCAGCGCACGGTTTCCGCCACGCGACGGAGGTGCGGGCGTGGGCGCCGGCTTGGTGCCGCTGCCCGGGTCGACCCGCACGGCCGCCCCGTTGGCGCGGGTGAGCCCGGCCTTCTTGGAGCAGACCGGCCAGGCGCCCGGGCCCTGGACCCGCAGCGTCGCCTGGGCGACATAGATCTGCTGATCGCGGGTGGCGTACTGCGCGCTGGAGGCGTACTTCGCGCCGCCGAACGCCTGCCAGGTGGACTTGGTGAACTGCAGACCACCGTAGAAACCGTTGCCGGTGTTGATGGACCAGTTGTTGCCGGACTCGCAGCTCGCGACCCGGTCCCAGACGTTCCACGGTGCGTCCGCCTTGGCATGCGCAGCCGTTGCCAATCCGGCTCCGACAGTGGTCGCGGACGCCATGACGGCACCCATGGCGCGCCGGCCTGCGACGGACGGTCGATCCGTCTTGTGACGCGGTGTGTAAGGCAAGGTCGTGTCCTTTCCTGACGAACCTGGCGGTCGGTTCTCGGGCCCCGAAGCGTCACGCACGTTACGGGAATGACGCATGTGACACAAGGTACGAGTGAAGCTTCGGTGGAAAACTCAAGCCGACACGCCGGGTGGAAAGGTAAAATTACAAGCGTGTAGTTCCCGCTGTTGGCGCGGCATGCGATGCCTTTGAGCTGTTGCTGCGCGACTGCGCGCGAAAAAGTACGCCGGACGGCGCCATACGGGCCTCTTCCCGCGACCGTCGAGGCTTGTGCACCCGAATCGGTGAAGTCACGTGCCCGGCCCGCAATCGTTGAGACTTGTGGACGCGGCCGGCGCAACTCAGCGCCGCCGGACCCGTCGCCGGTGCAACGCCTGGCGATCCAACGGCGCCGAGAGCACGTCGCCCATCACCACGCCGGTGCTGATCGCCAGGGCCACCGCGGCGGCGCCCATCAGCGTGCTGACCGCCTGCCCCTGAGTGGCGACCGAGTTACCGACGATGCTGCCGGTCACGGCGTCATACATGCCCCGGAAGATGCGCAGGCCGGGCAGCAGCGGCGAGACGGCCGGGACGACCAGCACGAGCGCCGGCGCACCGAGACGCAGGCCGATCAGTCGGCCGGCGATACCGATCGCGATCGCCGCCACCGCGATCGAGGTCGTCGCCCCCAGCCGGAAGCCGCCCAGCCCGAGCGAGCTCGACAGCCCTCCCGACAAGAAGAGCCCGATCGCGCCGAGCAGCCCGGCCGGCAACAGGTGCCGCGGCTGCACCCGCGCCGTCACCGCACTGCAGGTGGCACCGATGGCGCCACACATCACCCGCAGCCACAGCACGGCCGGCTCGGAGCCGAAGGACAGCGCCTTCGGCGCGGTGAGATCGAGATCCAGAGCCCGGTCCAGTCGGAGTGTGAAGGACAGCCCGGCTGCGATGCCGACGATGATGCCCGACGTCGAGAGCAGCACCGTGAGGAGTCGTCCCGCACCGGTCACCGGATAGCCGGTGATCGCGTCCTCGACCGCCGACGCCATCGCGCGCCCCGGCAACAGGACGACGATTCCCGCTGCGACGGCATACGCGAAATCCGTTGGGGGCATGCTCAGTCCGAGCCAGCCGTGGATGGCCACCAGGTAACCGAGCCACGCCAGCAACACCGACGCAGCGGCACCCGCCGCCGCTGAGTAGAACGACGGCACCCCGCGCTTGCCCAACGCACGCCCGATGCGGTCGACGACGAGTGCCGAGATGACGGCGACAACGATCGCCATAACGTGCCCGCCGAGCAGCGCGCAGACGGATCCGGCCAGCCCGGCATACCCGAGGCCGACCAACCAGCGCGGGTACAACCGGGCGGTGCGCTGGATCCGGCGCAGTTTGCGCGTCGCGGCATCCACGTCGTCGATGCCGCCGGCGACCAGTTCCTCGACCAAACCGTGTATGGCGGTCAGGCGTGCGAAATCTCGGGTGTTGGAGCGCACCACGCGAAGGAGCGTGACCGGCACCCCGGCAGGTGTCGGTGCCTGCACGAGCAGCGACTGGTTCGTGATGTCGACCTCCAGTCGCCGCAGCCCGGCCGCAGCGGCGACGGCCACCACGGCCGCCTCGACATCGCGGGTGCCGGCACCGCAGCGGAGCAGTAGTTCACCGACCCGGACCGACAACTCGAGGGCGCCACGGACCGACGCCTCCTGCTCGGGCGCCTCCATCGTGCGAGGGTCCCGGTATGGCGTGTGCCGCAGGCTGTCCGCGATCGGCAACGGCTCGGTGACCGGCTCGCCCTGCAGGAAGCGCATGCGGCGACCGGTGACCGGCAGCCCGCCGGGGTCGGTGTCCTGAACCTCGTCCACCCGCTCAGCGTAGGACCGACGGCCGGTGCGCGGTATGTGTCAGCTGAGCGTGGCCTGATATCGGCTAGTTGCCGATCGGCCGGCCGAGGGCGAGTTGCAACTGCAGGCTCGAATCGCTGCTGATCGGCCACCAGGCGGCGCCTGACGTCAGGTGGGTCAGCGCGAAGACGGTTCCCGCCAGGGCAAGCACGACGCAGAGCCCGATGATGATCTGGGTCAACGGCTGACCGCGCACGACCCCACGCACGATGCTGCGCGACCCACGTCGCAGGGGTATGCCGCCAGGTCCCCACCACATCACCACTGCACCGATCAGCACGCCGACGGCAAGAGGCAGGGGCCGGCCGAGGTAGACCGAGTCGTCCTCGACCATCGAATAGATCAGCGCGACGGCCGCCGCCGTACATCCTCCGACGAAGGCCGGGATGAGCACGGTCAGCAAGGTCGCGAGCGCCGCGATCACGCCGTGCCACGGCGACGCGACGGCCGCGACGAACGTGTCGGACCTGCGCGGCCCGGAGCTGTAGCGCCGCAGCACCATCGAGGTGATCGACTTGTCGCACCAGCGCGCCGCGATCGCCCAGAGCACCAGCAGCGTGATGCCGACCGTCGGCAACACCGCGCTGATGCCGGTGACCGCCACCAGCAGTGCGGCGAGCGTCCCGGTGCGTGAGGGCTGACCGATGCGCGGGTCCCGCGGCGGCACGAAGCGCCCCGGCGCTACCGAGGGGACCGGCCGATCGTCGGCCGGGCGGACCACGTGTCCGCGCGCATGCGGACCGACCTGCGGACCGAATCGCTCGGTCGGATCCGGTTGCACGGGCGCTTTCGAGTGATCCGTGAGCGGCCGTGCGTTGGCCAGTCGCTCCGTCGACGGCGCGCGCCGGTCGCGACGCTCGGCGGGTGGTCGACGTTGTCCGAGGACCGGCAGCTCGCCGGTGTGACCGCCGGTCGCGAAGAGGTCGAGCGCGGACAACACGTCCCGCGCCGCCGGCCGTCGTGACGCGTCAGGATCCAGAGCCGCTTCGAGCAACGGCCGCAGGCGCGGGTCGACTCCGCTGAGGTCGTATTCGCCGCGGCATACGCGATCGAGCACCACCGGCATCGGGCCACGACCGAAGGGCGCACGGCCGCTGGCGGCATACGCGAGAGTGGCCGCCCAACCCCACCAGTCGGTCGCCTCGGTGACCGCGTCACCTTCGACGATCTCCGGGGAGAGATAACCGGGCGTGCCCATGACCAGGCCCGTCGAGGTCAGTCGGGAGTCGTCGGCGACGTGCGCGATGCCGAAGTCGATCAGCACCGGGTCGTCACCGACCATCAGCACGTTGCCGGGTTTGAGGTCGCGGTGCACGATGCCGGCGTCGTGGATCTCACCGAGCGCGTCGGCCAACCCTCGACCCAGCCGGGCCAACCGGGCGGCGCCGAACGGCCCGTCGCCCTCGACGACCTCGTCGAGTGCGGCGCCGGGCACGAAACTGGTGACCAGATAGGGGTTGTCCCCGTCGACATCCGCGTCGAGGAAGGCCGCGACGTGCGGCGACCGCACCCGCACCAGTGTGCTGACCTCGCGGCGCAGCCGCTCGCGGGCGCCACGGTCGTGTGCGATGTGCGCTCGCAGCACCTTCAGCGCGACGGCCTGCCCGTCGGCATCGAGCGCCTTGTAGACGACACCCATGCCGCCCTCGCCGATCTTGCGGATCAGCTCGTAGTCGCCGATGCGGCCCTGGTCGACCCGTCGGTCGTTGTCATCCGTGCTCTGGATGACCGGCAGTCGGTGCGTGCCACTGTCCCCGGGTATGCCGGGGTCCGAGTGGCGATCTGCAGTCATGAAGTCCACGGTATGCGACAACGAACGAGACCCCGTGTATGACGCCCCGGACCGCCCGGAGTGACCGGGCCCACGTCCTGATCAGTCCCGGTGTCAGTGGGTTCCTCAGGAGGTGATGTAGGACTCCAGCTGGTCGCGCTCGCCCTGCAGCTCCTCGAGCCGGAACTTGACGATGTCGCCGATGCTGACGATGCCGACCAGTTTGTCGCCCTGCACGACCGGCAGGTGCCGGAAGCGGTGCTCGGTCATCGAGGCAGCCAGCGAGCTGACCTCGTCGCCCGGCGAGCACGTGACGACATCACTGGTCATGAGGGTCGACACAGGCCGCTCCAGCAGTCCTTCGACACCATCAGGCAGCGCACGCACCACGTCGCGCTCGCTGATGATGCCGGCGATGGTGTCACCGTCCATCACGAGGACGGCACCTATCCGGTGATCGGCGAGCGTCCGCACCAGCTGGCCGACGGTCGTGTCGGACGTGACGGTGACGACGTCCGATCCCTTGCCCTTGAGCAACTCTTGGATGCGCATGTTCCACGGTAACGCCCCCGACGGTGAAGTGGCCATGATCAGGCTGCCGCGGTATGTCGCCCTCCTGCGTTCACACCGAGTTCCAGGCGCCCTTGGCGGCGGACTGCCGGCGGGGTAGGTGGCTACCTCGTCGTCATACAGTGTGGGCGACGGCGGCGCCGTGCCGCATCGACGCCGCATCAACTCAGAAGGGTTGTGCCAGTTGCCACAGGACACGTTCGATCTGGTGATCGCCGCCAACCGACTTCCGGTCGACCGGGTCCGTGAGGGTGGCCGTTCGGTATGGCGCCGCAGCCCCGGCGGCCTGGTCACCGCGATGGAGTCGGTCATGAGCGGCCGGGACGGCGCATGGATCGGTTGGTCCGGTGTCCCCGGCAAGGCTCCGGCCGCGTTCGAGCAGGGCGGCATGTCACTGCACCCGGTCGCACTGAGCGCCGAGGAGGTCCGCGACTACTACGAGGGCTTCAGCAACGCCTCGCTGTGGCCGCTCTACCACGACGTGATCGTGCCCCCGACCTTCCGACGCCGCTGGCAGTCGGCGTATGACGGCGTCAACCGGCGTTTCGCGGAGACCGCGGCCGGTCTCGCGGCGAAGAACGCCACGGTCTGGGTGCACGACTACCAGCTGCAGCAGGTGCCGCAGCTCCTGCGCGAGTTGCGGCCGGACCTGCGGATCGGCTGGTTCAACCACATCCCGTTCCCGCCGGTCGAGCTCTTCATGCAGCTGCCGGCGCGCGACGCAATGCTGCGGGGTCTGCTCGGCGCCGATTTCCTTGGTTTTCAACGCCGCACGGATGCACAGAACTTCCTGCGTGCCTGCCGTCAGCTTCTCGTGGACGACGACATATCGGTGAAGGCCGACGTCGTGCACGCCCCGGACGGGCATGAGTGCCGGGCTGCAGCCGTCCCGATCTCGATCGACACGGCCGGGATGGCAGAGCTTGCGGAGACGTCCGGGGTGCAGGAGCGCGCGGCCGAGATCCGCAAACAGCTCGGCAACCCCGAGCACCTGCTCCTCGGAATCGACCGGCTCGACTACACCAAGGGCATCCGGCACCGCCTGAAAGCACTGGAGGAGATGTACCGGGAGGGAACGCTGGATCCGACCGAGACGAAGTTCATCCAGGTGGCCACGCCGAGCCGCGAGCGGCTCGACGCATACCAGCACATCAAGAGTGAGGTCGAGCAGACCGTCGGCCGGATCAACGGTGAGCACGCCATCTTCGGAGCGCCGCCTGTCACCTACTTGCACCGGTCGTTCCCACGGGAGGAGATGGCCGCGATGTTCGTCGCCGCGGACGTCATGCTGGTGACGCCGCTCCGCGACGGGATGAATCTCGTCGCCAAGGAGTATGTCGCCGCGCACGACCACAGCGGTGCACTGGTCCTGAGCGAATTCACCGGTGCCGCAAACGAACTCAAGCAGTCCTACTTGTGCAACCCGCATGACATCGCACGCACCAAGCGGACGATCACGCGGGCCATCGAGGCATCGCCGGAGGAGCGGGCCCGACGCATGCGGGCGATGCACCGGCAGGTGCAGCGACACGACGTCCAGCACTGGGCGGAGCGCTTCCTCAGCAACCTCGCGGCGGCTCCGAGGCAGCCGTGAGTCTCGATCCTCGACTGCAGGGTGCGCTCAGCGCGTTCGCCGGCTCCGGGCCGATCCTGGTCGCCACCGATTTCGACGGGGTGCTGGCGCCGATCGTCGCGGACCCGTCCACATCGACACCCATCGCCGGCTCGATGGACCTTCTGCGCGAACTCGCCCAACTGCCAGGCACTTTCGTCGCCATCGTGTCGGGCCGCCACCTGGCGGCACTGCAGGTACTGACGGGCGTGAGCGCCGAGGACGCCATCGTGCTGGTCGGCTCGCACGGCGCGGAGTCGGACCGCCCGTTACCACTGGACGTCGGCTTCGACGACGCGGCGCGGCAGCGATTGCGCGCGGCGTCCACTGCGTTGGAAGCCGTTGCCGCCGCCCATCCCCCGACCCGGATCGAACGCAAGCCGGCCGGAGTGGTGCTGCACACCCGCAACGTCGCGCCCAATGTCGCCGCTGCCGCGACCCGGGCGGCACTGGCCATCGACATACCCGGCGTGGACGTCATGGACGGCAAGCAGATCGTCGAGCTGAGCGCACTGCCTGTCACGAAGGGCAGCGCATTGCAAGCAATGGCAAACGAATTCGACACTCAGGCGAGCCTCTACCTCGGCGACGACGTCACTGACGAACGCGCCTTCGCCGCCTTGGCGGGCGACCCCGCGAACATCACGATCAAGGTCGGCGACGGCGAGACGGCAGCTGCCTTCCGGATCGACCATCCGCTGGACGTCCCGTCGGTCTTCGAGTCACTGCGTGACACCCGCCGACTGTTGTCTACTACCTGAGGCTTCGCTTCGGTGCGCGCCCGGTCGACCCGCGGACGAGCAATTCCGGAGCGAAGAGCGCATCGCCGCTCGGCTGCGGGTGGCCCTTCACCTGCTCGGCCAATGCGTCCGCGGCTGCGGCCGACATGGTGGAGACGTCCTGCCGGATCGTCGTCAACGGTGGCCCGGTGTATTTCGTGATGTCCGAGCCGTCGTAGCCGATGACCGACACGTCCGTCGGCACTGTGAGGCCGAGTTGCGTTGCGGCGCGCATCACTCCGAGCGCCATGAGGTCCGAGCCGCAGATGATCCCGGTCACGCCACGCTCGATCAGCGTGCGGCCGGCGAGTTCGCCGCCCTCCACCGTGAACCAGGTCTGCTCGATCAGCGTCTCCATCCCCGCCGCCGCGGTTTGCCGCTCGAACTCAGCGACCTTGCGGAACGACGGCACGTAGCGCGGCTGGCCGGTCGCCAGGCCGATCTTCTCGTGACCAAGCTGCGCCAAGTGGTCGAAGGCCAGTGCGACGGCTGACCGCTCGTCGGTGGACAACGACGGCGCATCGATCTCCGGGCGATGCCCGTTGATCATGACGATCGGCAGGCCCTGAGCGACCAGGCCCTGGTAGGCAGAGACGTCCGAACTGCTGTCGGCGTGCTTGCCGCTGACGAAGATGATGCCGCAGACATCGTGCGCGAGCAGCAGAGGCAAGTAGTCATCCTCTGCGACACCACCGGGCGCCTGAGTGCACAGGACCGCCGTGAATCCCTTTGCGGCCAGCCGCTGTTGGATCACCTGGGCGAACATTGGGAATACCGGGTTGGTCAGCTCCGGGACGATCAGGCCGACCGGGCCGCCACGCATCTGGCTGCGCAAGTGCGTCGGACGCTCGAACCCGAGCACGTCGATCGACGTCAGCACCGCTGCGCGTGTTTCCTCGGCGACGTTGCTCTTGTTGTTCAGCACACGCGACACCGTCGCTTCGCTGACGCCCGCGTGCTCGGCGATGCGTGCAAGCCTCCCGGTCACGTGGGCACCTGTCGCTCCCAGGACCACAGGGCGTAACCCGGACCATCCGCGTGAAGCGTCGCCGAGGCACCGACCGGCGTGATGCGCGCCGCCGACGACACCACCGAGTGCCCCTCATTGATGCCGGCGAGATGCGCGGTCGGCACGGTCAGCGCTTCGTGAGCAGCCCGAGCACAGTGCACCAACACGGCTCCGGATCGGCTCTCTCTCACGAAGGTCAGGCTATCGCCAGTCACCGAGACCCATCGCAGTCCGCCGGTCCGTAGCGGGTCGAGCTCGCGACGGGCATCGACGAGCGCTTGGTATGTCGCGAAAATTCTTGCGTCCCAGTAATTTTCGTCCCACGGCATCGGCCGGCGCCCGTCCTCACCGGACGTGCCTTCCATCCCGATCTCGTCGCCGTACGTGATCATCGGAATGCCCGGCATCGTGAGCAAGAGGGCGGCCGCCACCTCGACCATCGCCGGGTCCTCGCCCACCAGAGTCCTGATGCGTGTGGTGTCATGCGAGCCGGCGAGCGTGAAACTGTGGATCCGCGAGCGCCACGGGTCCAACGAGCCGAACTCGTCGATCGTCTCGGCGACGGACCCTCCGTCGAGTCGCGGCACAGCCAGCGGGGAACCCAGGAAGTTCGGCGCAAACTCCTTGTCCCGCAACCAGGTCCACAGCGGGCGAGTGAAGCCGGAGTAGTTCATGACACCGTGCCACCCGGATCCCTGGGCGTCCGCGGAGTGATCGTGGACGTGTTCGCCGACCAGCAGCTTGTCGCCGTCGGGATCGTCGAGATCGTCGAGGGTACGCCGCATGTGGCCCGCAACCGCGTGGTTGACGTCCTCCGCGTTGTGCCGCCCCGTCATGTTGGCCACGTCGACGCGCCATCCGTCCAGTGGATTCGCTCCGGACAGCCAACGACGGACCGGCGCATCCGGACGGTCGAAGAGTCTTTCCCGCAAGAGCTCCGAAGAGTGGTTCAGCTTCGGCAACGTGTGCACGCCGAGCCAACTGTCGTAGTCGCCGTCGTCGTGGAAGAAGTAGAAGTCACGCTCGGGGGCAGCTGCGTCCGAGCGTGCTGCCCGGAACCAGTCGTGCTGGTCTCCGGTGTGATTGGTCGTCAGGTCACCGAGCACGCGCAGTCCTCGTCGGTGAGCTTCGGCGACCAAGCGGTCCAGCGCGGCGTCGCCCCCGAGCAACGGATCCACTGCGTCGAAGGTGGCTGCGTCATACCGATGGTTGGAGCGGGCCGGGAAGAACGGTGTCAGGTAGAGGACCGTCACCCCGAGCCTTTCCAGGTGGTCGAGGTGCTCACGGATCCCGTCGAGGTCACCGCCGAAGAGTTGAGTGCCGACGACATACGGACTGCGCGTGTCGACCGGGTCCTCCCAGGCGGCAGGCGTCGCCCAGTCCGGGGCTGCCTCCGCAATGGGTGGCGCAGCCTTCGATCGGGCGAAACGATCCGGGAACACTTGATAGACAATCGAATCCACCGCCCATGCCGGTGGCGCCGGATAGGTGACGAGCCGGAAATCGCTGTGGTCCGGCACGTCACGGCGGTGCAGCCCGTTGCCGTTGAGCCAGAGGTACTCGCCGTCGGCGCCCTGCAGCAGGAACCGATAGGGCGTGACGGGGTTGTGGCAGGTGACATCGGCCGTCCACCAGGCCTCGATGTCGGTGTGTCGCTCGACCGTCGCGGCAGCGAAAGTCGGCTCGGCGTCCCACAACTGGCGAACGTGCAGCTCGGTGACGTTCGCCGCGTGGGGGACGCGCACACGCACAGTCACGGTCTCGCCGAGCTGCGGCGCCTGGTTCTCGACATAGAGCGGCGAACCGTCGTGGTGCGGCCTGGCGAGCAGGTCGATGTCACTCACTTGACCGAACCCTGCGTCAGGCCGCTGACCAGCTGACGTTGGAACACGAGGTAGAGCACCATGATCGGCAAGGCCGCCAACACCGATCCAGCGGCGAATTCGCCATACAGAGAGTTCGATTCGTTGCCCAATGTCATGCCGTAGAGGCCGACACCGAGCGTCTGTGCGTTGACGTCCGTCAGGAAGATGCTCGCCAGCAGGAACTCTCCGAACAGGCCCACGAACGAGATCATGAAGACGGTGACCAGAATCGGGGTCACCAGTCGCATGATCACCGTGAAGAAGATGCGGGCGTGCGAGGCGCCGTCCACACGGGCGGCCTCGTCGAGTTCTCTCGGCACGGTGTCGAAGTAGCCCTTCAGCAGCCACACGTTCGCGCCCATCGCACCGCCGAGGTATGCCAGTACCAATCCGCTGATCGTGTTGAGCCCGATCTTCGGAAGAACTTCACCGACGTTGCTGAACGTGATGTAGAGGCCGACGAACGCCAGGAGCGCCGGGAACATCTGCAGCAGGAGCAGCGCCAGCAGGCCGACGCGACGGCCGCGAAACCGCAACCGCGAGAAGGCGTATGCCGCACATGCTCCGATGAACACCGCGATCGCCGAGCCGACGAACGCGATGATGAGCGAATTCTTGTACCAACTCAGGTAGGGCCGCGCCCCGTCGCTGAAGAGCGCATCGAAGTTGTTGACCGACACGTTCTTGGGCAACAGCGAGGTGGTCGACAGTGTGCCGGCCGGATTCAGCGCAGCCGAGAGCACGAAGAGGATCGGGAACAATGCGAAGGCGATCGCGATCCAGACCAGCACGTGCCGCCACCAAACGGCCCGAAAAGCAGAACCTCCGGAACTCGTCTGGCGTGCGGCTCCGGCTGCGGTGGCAGCGGTCTGACCGGTCGCAGCGGGTGGGTCGATGACAGCCATCAGTTGACCTCCTCGAGTGCTTTGCTACGCAGGAAACCGGGGAAGCTGAGCAGCCCGACGATGATGAAGATGATGATGGCGACTGCGCCCGCGAGCCCGTAGTTGGGGTTCGTGCCACCGAGCGCGAGTCGGTAGGCGTAGGTGATCAACAGGTCGGTCGAACCCAGTTGCGAGTTGCCACCGGTGAACGGGCCGCCCTTGGTGAGCAGGTAGATGAGCCCGAAGTTGTTGAAGTTGAAGGCGAATGACGCGATCAGCAGTGGTCCGACGGCGACCAGCAGCAACGGCGTGGTGATCGATCGCAAGGTCCGCCAGGCCCCCGCGCCGTCGATCTTGGCAGCCTCCATCACGTCGCCCGGCAATGACTGCAGCGCCCCGGTGCAGACGACGAACATGTAGGGGAAACCGAGCCACAGGTTGGTGATCAGGACTGCCGCACGTGCCGCCCAGGGACTTCCGAACCAGTCGATGTTCAGATGTGTCAGGTTGTTGATGAGGCCGAACTGTTGGTTGAACATCGACGCCCAGACCAGCGCTGACACGAACACCGGGATCGCATACGGCAGGATCAACAACGACCGGTAGATCCCGCGCCCCTTGATCCGGGAATCGTTCAGCAACAACGCCAACAACATTCCCAGGACGAATGTCGTCAGCACCGACAGCACCGAGAAGGCGATGTTCCAGGCGAAGATCCCCAGGAAGCCGTCACGGATGGTCGAGTTGGTGAACAGCGTGCGGAAGTTGGCGAGGCCGACGTTCTCCTTCCATCCCACGGGCAACGCGTCGCCCTTGCCGCTCTGGGGCACCCATTGAGCGCCCTCGGCGACATACACCTGCTTGGTGGTGGTGTCGGTGATGGTGTCGGCCTTCTTGTCCCACACCAACGTCGGCTTGCCGTTGTATGCCGCAGCGAACCCGCTCGCTTTGATCCCACCGCCACCGTCGGTCGGGACGGCGAAGCTGCTCAGGTCCTTGCGCTTGTTGGCCTGAAGCAGGTTGAGGGTGGTGTAACCCTCCGCCTTCGTGATCTTCCCGGCATCGATGGTGAGGCCGTTCTTGCCGAGCTGGTTCAGCCCCTTCGCGTCACCGACGAACGTGTGCCCCTTCTCATCGACCAGCAGGAAGTAGAGCGGGCCGGCAACGGTGCTCGTGCCGTCCTTGACAGCCACGGTCAGCGTGTAGGTCGGCGAACCGGGGACCTGTCGAACCGAGTACGCGATGTCCTGTGCGGTCGCGTCCTCCTTCGAGGCCAGGTGTCCCTGGCCGTAGTTGGTGAACGCGGTCATCGCCGTGTAGACGATCGGCCACACCTGCAAGCCGATGAGCAGCGCGAGCCCCACGAAGAGGTACTTCATCGGCACCGCGCGGCGCGTGCCGTAGATCACCAGCACGCACATTGCGACGAATGCGGTGCCGACCACTGCGAGGGTGTGACCGTGGTCGGCCAGTTTGCTCGCGACATACAGCGCGAGCAACAGCGCGGCGGCTATCGCCACCCATTTCAGCGCGAGGGCCCACACCGGCGTGCGAGCCGGTGACGAGCCGATGACGGACGAACTGGTCTCGGTCGAGACGGCCATGGAAACTCCCAGACGGCTACGGCGCAGGTATGACGAACCGCAGGTGTCAGCCCTTGGCGATGTTGGCGGCTATTTCCTTCTGTGCTGCGGTCATCCGCGCCTTCGGCGCTGACTTACCGGAGACGATGTCGGCCTCCGCCTGCCCGAGCGGGCCCCACACGGAGTTCATCGCCGGAATGTTCGGCATGAGCTGACCGCCCTTGCCGGCGGCTGCCCACTTGGCAACGTCGGGGTCGGTCTTGGCGACCGCGTCATACGCCGCGGTCAACGCCGGCGGACGCTGCCCGACCTTGAAGAGCGTCTCCTGTGCCGACTTGGTCGTCAGGAAGCTCGTGACGAAGGTCTGCGCCACCGTGGCGTTCTTCGCCTTGGACGAGACGTAGAACATCTGCACGCCCAGGAAGGGCTTCATCGCGCCGCAGCCGGCAATGCTCGGCAGCGGGTCGATGGCGTACTTGATCCCGGCCTTCTTGAACGCCGGGATCGACCACGGGCCGGTGATCTCGTACGCCGTCTTGCCCGAGGCGAAGAGGGTGTCGGCATTCTTGTCGTCGATGTTGGTCGACAGTGCATGCTGCTTGCCCATGGCGGCCCAGGAACTTGCGCCCTTGACCGATCCGGCGCTGTCGACGATCAGCTTGTTCGGGTCGTATTGCCCGTTGGACTTGGTGCCGAAGATGCCACCACCGCAGGCGGACAGCCACGGGTAACCGTTGTACGGGTTTCCCGTCTTGCCGACCTGGTTGGACAGGACCGTGGTGGCCTTCTTGCCGGCGACGAGCTTCTTTCCGTTCGCCACCAGCTCGTCCAGGGTCTTCGGCGCGTTCGGAGCGAGCTTCGTGTTGCGCACGAGCGCGAGGTTCTCCACGCCATACGGCACGGCATACGTCTGGTTGTTGTACTTCGTGGCGGCGATCGCCTTCGGATTGAAGCCGGAGGCGACCTTGGCGGGGAGCTGGACCGGCGCAACGGAGCCGTTGGTGACGAGCTCGCCCAGCCAGTCGTGCGCGCCGACGATCACGTCCGGCGCCTGGCCGGCCTTGAAGGCGGTTCCGTACTGGCCACGCACGTCGCTGGAGATCTGCACGGCCACCTTCACACCGTTGGCCTTGCCGAACTGCGTCGCGAGCTGCTTGATGTACGGCGCGGACGTCGCATCCGCCCAGATCACCAGGTCGGCGTTCTTGTCGCGCGAGGGGTTCTTGGTGCTGACCGCGGTCGGTGCAGCGGCCGCAGACGATTTCCCGCTCTTGGCCGGAGCCGACGACCCGGCCTTGGTTCCGTCGGCCGAGTTCTTCCCGGAGGACGAACCGCCGCCGCATCCAGCGAGAGTGACGGCTGTCGCGCTCGCGAGGGCAACGGCGAGAGTGCGCTTGATCATGGGAACTCCTTGGGCGATGTGACGTGCGTCATACAACGACGCCGTACCGTACGCGATCTTGCAATACTTGTGCAAGATCTTTCACGACATTGCAGCAGGCTTGCAGGGCTCACGTCGGGTTCACGGACTCTGTTCGCAGCTCCGCGCCGCACCCAACGCCGGCCGGGCTAGAGTGTGGCTGGCGTCACACCCGTGTAGTGCGGGACAGGCGTCGCATCCCATTCACAACGGATCGTCCGGCACGTTCCTGCCGGTGAAGGAGTTGCATCACCATGGCGACAGTCACCTATGACCAAGCGACCCGCGTTTATCCCGGAGCTGACACCGCGTCGGTGGACAAGCTGAACATCGACATCGAGGACGGCGAGTTCCTCGTCCTCGTCGGCCCCTCCGGCTCCGGAAAGTCCACCGCGCTGCGCATGCTCGCCGGCCTCGAAGAAGTCAACGAGGGGCGCATCATGATCGGTGACCGCGACGTCACCAACCTGTCCCCCAAGGACCGCGACGTGGCCATGGTCTTCCAGAACTACGCGCTCTATCCGCACATGTCGGTCGCCGACAACATGGGCTTCGCCCTGAAGATCGCGGGTGTGTCCAAGACCGAGATCCGCAGCCGCGTCGAGGAAGCCGCCAAGATCCTGGACCTGGAGGCTTATCTCGACCGCAAGCCGAAGGCACTCTCGGGTGGTCAGCGACAGCGCGTCGCGATGGGCCGGGCGATCGTGCGTTCCCCGCAGGTCTTCCTGATGGACGAGCCGCTGTCCAACCTGGACGCCAAGCTGCGCGTCCAGACCCGCACCCAGATCGCTTCTCTGCAAAGGCGATTGGGCGTCACCACGGTCTACGTCACCCACGACCAGGTCGAGGCGATGACGATGGGTGACCGCGTCGCAGTCCTCAAGGACGGCGTCCTACAGCAGCTGGACACACCGCGCAGGATGTACGACCACCCCAACAACGTCTTCGTCGCCGGCTTCATCGGCTCGCCGGCCATGAACCTGCTGGAGGTGCCGGTCACCGACGCAGGGGTCAAGCTGGGTTCGCTCGTCCACCCGGTCGACCGGGCCACGCTGGCCAAGGCCGAGACGACCGTCACCGTCGGGATCCGTCCCGAGGACCTCGTCCCAACGGCCGAGGGCGGCATCCCGGTCGAGGTCGACGTGGTCGAGGAGCTCGGCGCAGACGCCTACATCTACGGCCGCACCACCATCGGCGAGCAGCCCGGCGAGAAGCAGCTCGGCGGCTCCGAGGACGAGAAGCAGATCGTGGCACGCGTCGACGGCCGCCAGGTGCCCGAGAAGGGCCAGACCATCCACTTCGCACCCAAGGGCGAGGGTGACCACCTGCACCTCTTCCACCCCAAGACCGGCGAGCGCATCGAGTCCTGACCCGTATGGCGGGTTGACCCCGCCTCGAAGGCGGCGTCCGGCGGCATACACCGCCGCGTTCCCTTCGCCGAGAGGCTCAGCAAATCCCCGAATTCCGGGCGAAATTGCTGAGCCTCTCGGTATGTATCTGAGCCTGTCGGCGCGGGTGCGGGCAGAATGGGGACGTGGCACTCGACATGACCACGGCCCGGCCCTGGCCCGCGCTGCTCGATCTCCCGTGGCGGCAACGGCTGGTGGACTGGCCGGAGGACCGACTCGCTGCGCTGCCCCGCGGCCTCTCCCGGCACATCGTGCGCTTCGTGCGCGTCGAGGGACGCGTGGTGGCGGTCAAGGAGATCAAGGCCGAGATCGCGATCCGCGAATACAACATGCTTCGCTTGCTGCGCCGGCTCGGTCAGCCCGTCGTCGAGCCGATCGGTGTGGTCAAGGGGCGGCTGACCAAGGACGGTGAACCGCTCGACGCGTGCCTGCTCACCCGCCACCTGCAGTTCTCGCTGCCCTATCGCGCGATGCTCAGCCAGAGCCTGCGCCCGGAGACCGCGACCCGGCTGATCGATGCCCTCGCCGTACTGCTGGTGCGCCTGCATCTGGTCGGCTTCTGGTGGGGCGACGTGTCGCTGTCCAACACGCTCTTCAAGCGCAGCGCAGGTGAATTCGCGGCATACCTCGTGGACGCCGAGACCGGCGAGCTGCACGACCGGCTGACCGACGGCCAGCGCGAGCACGACCTGGACATCGCCCGCGTCAACATCGCCGGTGAGTTGATGGACCTGCAGGCCGGCGGCTTCCTCGGCGAGGAGCACGACCCGGTGGAGATCTCGGACCGCATCATCGACCGCTACGAGGTGCTGTGGCGCGAGCTCACCGAGATCGAGAAGTTCGACGTCGGCGAGCGCTGGCGCGTCGACGAGCGCATCAGGCGGCTCAACTCCCTCGGCTTCGACGTCGGCGAACTCGACATCACCACTGACTTCGACGGCGCCACGATCCAGATCCAGCCGAAGATCGTCGACGCGGGCCACCATTGCCGCCGGCTGCTGCGCCTGACCGGGCTCGATGTCGAGGACAACCAGGCCCGCCGGCTGCTCAACGACCTGGACTCCTACCGAGCCTCAAAGGAGCGGCAGAACGACGACGAGGAGCAGGTCGCACACGACTGGCTGATGCAGGTCTACGAGCCGGTCACCCGCGCTGCTCCCCCGGAGATGCGGCGCAAGATCGAACCCGCCGAGCTGTTCCACGAGGTCCTCGAGCACCGCTGGTACATGTCCGAAGCCGCCCAGCGCGACTTCCCGATCGAGGACGCCGTGGCCGACTACATCACCAAGGTCCTGCCGGACAAGCCCGACGACAGCACGGTCGTGGGCGTCGACACCGACGAGATGCCGGTCCGCGCCGAGCGGTGATCTGCTCCCGTATGACGAACGCCCCGCCGGTTGCACACCGGCGGGGCGTCTTCATCTCACGAAGTTCGAGGGTCAGGCCAGTGGCTTGCCCTCGGAGTCGTTGATCTTGTGCATCAGCAGCATGATGAAGTCGATGAGCGACCAGATGCCGCAAGCGCCGAGCGTGACCAGCTTGAGGATGCCGAGACCGATCTGACCCAGGTAGAACCGGTCCACGCCCAGGCCGCCGAGGAAGAACGACAGCAGCACCGCGGTCAGCCAGTCCTTGCTGGAGAACACGCCGGGCAGCTGCTTGGCCGGCAACACCGCGCCGGTGTTCGCATCGCGGACCGGAGTCTCACCCTTGAGCGCCCCCGCCGCGGCCATCTGACCGAGTTGCGAGTAGGGGACCGGCCCCTGCTCCTGTCCCATGTTCAGGATGAAGAACATCGGCTCGGAACCACCCTGACCGGCATACTGCGGTTGCCCGTAAGTGGGCTGACCGTAGGCCTGCTGCCCGTAACCACCCTGCTGGTCGTAATTGCCCTGCGGCGGCTGGCTGCCGTATTGCGGGTCGGACGACTGTCCGCCCGACGACTCACCGTTGCCCGGGTAACTGCCGCCGTAGCCGCCGGAATTGTCGTTGTAGTTGCTCATGTCCTGCTCTCGATCGTTGCGATGTGCCCGAAACCATACGTCAGACCACGCAGAAGCACCTGCGGTTCCATCCCGCGAGAACGGACCGGATCGTGGTCAGCCCTGTGCGCGCAGCCGGGCCACTTCGTAGAGCGTGACCGACGCGGCGATGCCGGCATTGAGCGACTCGACCGACGAGCTCATCGGGACCGACACGATCTGGTCGCAGGTCTCCCGCACCAGCCGGGACAGGCCCTTGCCCTCCGAACCCACCACGACCACGAGCGGTTCGGTCGCGAGCTCGAGTCCGGGCAGCTCGACGTCACCGTCCATGTCGAGGCCGATGACGAAGAACCCGGCCTTACGGAAGTCGGTAAGCGTCCTGGTCAGGTTGCCGGCAAGGGCCACCGGGATCCGCGCGGCGGCGCCGGCGGAGGTCTTCCAGGCGGCGGCCGTCATACCGGCCGATCGGCGCTCGGGCACGATCACGCCGTGCCCGCCGAAGGCCGCGACCGAGCGCACGATCGCGCCGAGGTTGCGCGGGTCGGTGATGCCGTCGAGCGCGACGACGAGTTGCGTGCCGGGAGCCTCGGGGTTGACCAGGTCCTCGGGGTGGGCATATTCGTATGCCGGCACCTGCAACGCCAGCCCCTGGTGCGGTGTGCCGTCGGCCAGACGATCCAACTCGGTGCGCTGCGCCTCCATGATCGGGATGACGTCATCGGCGGCGATCTTCAGCGCCTCCTTGACTCGGTCGTCCGAGTCGATGCGCCCTGCGACATACAGGGCAGTGGCGGGGACCCCCATGCGCAGCGCTTCGAGCACCGAGTTGCGGCCGACGATCAGCTCACCGGACTGTTTGGCGGACCGCTGCGGACGTCGCGCGGCACCCTGCTTGCCCGGGTCGGACTTGCGAGCTGCCTTGTAGGCCTTGTGGTTCGGGCGATCGCCGGCCTTCGGCGTCGGTCCCTTCCCCTCCAGCGAGCGGCGCTTGTGGCCGCCGGTGCCGACCTGCGGTCCCTTGCGTGAGTTGCCCTTGCGGACCGCTCCGCGGCGGCTTGAATTTCCAGGCACTTCAGTCGTCCTTCGTCGGTTTGCCGGTGACCGTCCAGCGGGCGCCGTCCGGCGAGTCTTCGACGGCGATGCCGGCGGCGGTCAGTTGGTCGCGGATCTGGTCCGCGGTGGTGAAGTCTCGGTCCTTGCGGGCTCGCGCTCGCGCGTCGATCAACGACTCGACCAAGGAGCCGAGGGCTGCCGTCGTCGCACCGTCACCACTGGAATTCCATTGCTTGGCAAGCGGATTGACGCCCAGCACCTCGGTCATCGCAACGACCTGACCGGCGATCTCGGCGGCCTTGCCGGTGTCGCCGTCGTCGAGTGCGATGTTGCCCTGCCGGATGTGGTCGAAGACCACCGCGAGCGCGCCGGAGACGTTGAGGTCGTCGTCCATCGCCTCCGCGAAAGCCGTTGGTATGGCGCCACTCTCGGCCAAGCCGGACGGCAGCGCACGGTCGAGGAAACCTTCGATCCGCTCCACCGCCGCAGCCGCCTCGTCGAGCGAACCGGGCTGATATTCGATGGTGGACCGGTAGTGCACCGCGCCGAGGTAGTAGCGCAACACCAGCGGCCGCACCGTCTTGGTCAGTTCGAGCACCGCGAGGCTGTTGCCCAGCGACTTGCTCATCTTCTCGCCGGAGATGGTGACCCAGCCGTTGTGCATCCAGTAGCGCGCGAAACCGAGTCCGGCGCCACGAGATTGGGCCTGCTCGTTCTCGTGGTGCGGGAAGCGCAGGTCGATGCCGCCGCCGTGTATGTCGAAGGTGTCCCCCAACCAGCGGCGCACCATCGCCGAGCACTCCAGGTGCCAACCCGGGCGCCCGTCACCCCACGGCGTCGGCCAGGAGGCGTTCGCCGGCTCACCCGACTTGCTGCCCTTCCAGAGGGCGAAGTCGCGCGGGTCGCGCTTGCCGCGCGGGTCCGCATCGGCGGCAGGCTCCATGTCGTCGATGCGCTGCCGGGTCAGCTGGCCGTACTCGGGCCAGGACTTCACGTCGAAGTAGACGTCGCCGGACCCGTCCTCCGCCGGGTAGGCGTGACCCTTGTCGATGAGCATCCGGACCAGGTCCACCATGTCGGTGATGTGACCGGTGGCCCGCGGCTCGTAGCTCGGCCGCAGCACGCCCAGCAGGTCGAGTGCGTCGTTGGTGGCGCGCTCGAAGTTGTAGGACCACTGGTTCCACGGCACGTCCGCCTCGGCGGACTTCGCCAGGATCTTGTCGTCGATGTCGGTGACGTTGCGCACCAGCGTCACGTCATACCCGTGACCGGTGGTGAGCCAGCGACGCAGGATGTCGAAGGCGACGGCGAAGCGCACGTGGCCGATGTGCGGGGCTCCCTGCGTGGTGAGCCCACAGATGTAGATGCCGACATGTCCCTCACGCAGCGGCTCGAAGGGCCGCTGGCTACCGGTGGCGGTGTCGAATATCTGCAAAGTCACCTGGCGAGTTTAACGGCCGTGGGCCGGTCCTCCCGCCACCCGCATCACTCGCCCCGGTCGATCCACTCCTGCAGGTGCGGCGCCTCCGCGCCGATCGAGGTGTCGTCGCCGTGCCCCGTGTGCACCACGGTCTCCGGCGGCAGCGTCAGCAACTTGGCGCGGATCGAGTCGATGATCGTGTCGAAGTCACTGAACGAACGACCCGTCGCCCCGGGCCCGCCCTGGAAGAGGGTGTCCCCGCTGAAGAGCTGACCCTCACCGGCCAGCAGGAAGCAACACGCACCCGGCGAGTGTCCGGGCGTGTGGAGCACGGTCAGCTGCGCACCGCCGATGTCGATCGTCTGACCGTCGGACAGCGCACCGTCCGGCGCATCGCTGATCACCCGGTCCCACAGCATCCGGTCGGCGTCGTGGATCGACACCTTCGCCTCCGGACGCAACGCGACCAGGTCACTGACCGCGTCGATGTGGTCGTCGTGTCCGTGGGTGCACAGGATCTGGGTGAGGCGCCGCTCACCGATCGCCTTGTTGATCGCGTCGGCGTCGTGCGCCGCGTCGATCACCACGCATGATTCATCGTCGCCGACGATCCAGACGTTGTTGTCGACGTCCCACGTGCCGCCGTCCAGGCTGAACGTGCCTGAGGTGACCACCTTGTCGATCCGTATGTCGCTCACCGGGATTCCTCTCGTTTCGGACGTTCCGAGCAGCCTAACCGCCATCCGTCCAGGGAACCGGCACCGTCCGCTCACCGTCGACTGAACAACGCGCCACGGGCAGATGCGTGACGCTCGGCGAAGGAACTCATGATGACCGGCTTGACCAGACGCACCCTCCTCGGCGGCGGCCTCGCGGCAGCCGCGGCGACCACTGCAACGGCGTTGACAGCGCAGCCGTCGTTCGCGGCGACGCACCCGGCGAAGTACTCGGAGTACTACCGCTACTTCGATGTGGGACCCCGTGGCTTCCCCATGCACGACACCCACTGGGCCGCGCAGGGCCTGACCAACTGGGGCCGCGATCTGCTGATCATCAGTTACTACGACTCGCGCTACGAGGGCGACGACTGGAAGAAGCGGGCCAACAGCAGGATCGTGATCCTGCACCGTGCGACCCTCAGGCCGATCAAGACGCTGATCCTGGACACCCAGCGGCACGTCGGCGGCATCGCCACCACAGGTCACTTCTTCTGGGTGGCGATGGACGGAAGGTTGCTCCGCTACCCCGTCTCCAGGCTCAGCAAGCCGAGCGGAAGCCTGATCCGTGCGGACCACACCGCCGACATCGCGAGCGACGCGTCATACGCGTTCGGCCAGGGTGAGAACGTCTGGGTCGGCACCTGCGACCACTACCACCGCTCTTCGATGTATCGCTACGCGGTGGCCAGCAGCGGCGCACTGACTCGCCGCGAAGTGCTGCCGACACCGCCGAAGGTCCAAGGTGTCGCGGTCGTCGGCAACCGGATCGTCTGGTCCACGTCCTGGGGAACGGCCGACAGCCGGCTGGTCGTCTGGCCCCGCCATACGCGCTACAACGGTGACGCACGCATCGGGAACTGGATCACCTGCCCTCCGCGCTCCGAGGGCCTCGCATATGCGGCCGGGCGCTTGCACCTCATCTACGAGTCGAGCGCACTCCGTTACCGCTCCACGACGCCGCACGTCATACGCAGCGTCCACCACGGCTCGATGCCGTCGTTGAACGGCTGATCAGTCGGCGCGTATGACGAGAGCGGTCGCGATGGCCGCGACCCCTTCACCGCGACCTGTCAGCCCGAGGCCTTCCGTCGTGGTGCCGGCGACCGACACCGGCACACCGCCCAGCGCATTGGACAGAGCCGCCTGCGCCTCGGCGCGACGCTTGCCGATCTTCGGGCGATTGGCGATGACCTGCACGGCGACGTTGCCGATCTGGAAACCGTTGTCTGCCAGGATATTTCGGGCTTCGGCCAGCAGGCGGGCGCCCGAGGCACCGGCCAGCTCCGGGCGGTCGACGCCGAAATGTGCGCCGAGGTCACCGATCCCGGCGGCCGAGAACAGCGCGTCACACATCGCGTGGGCGGCCACGTCCCCGTCGCTGTGCCCCTCGACGCCGCGCTCCCCCGGCCATTCCAGCCCGGCGAGCCACAGCGACCTATCGTCCTCGGCAAAGCCATGGACGTCGACACCGATCCCGGTGCGCGGCAACATCATGGGTGACTCCTCATCCAGTCGATCACAGTGTCGGCGAGCTCGTCCGGCGTGGACGTCGCGGCATCGAGACGCAGGTCGGGGGACCATGGGTGGTATTCGCGATCCAGCACGTGCTGCCAGGTCGGGACCTGCAGGCCCGGTATGTCGGACTCCCGCTCGCCGACCCGTCGCTCGTGCAGCGCGCTGTCCGAGCAGTGCAGCTCGACCTCGACGACTCGGGCGTGGTGGGTGGTGGCGACGTCACGCCACCAGTCGCGGGTCTCGGGCATCGGGTTGACGGTGTCGGCGACGACGGACAGGCCAAGGGCCAGCTGGTCACCCGCCATCCGGAAGGCCACGGCATACCCCTCGGGCCCGGTGATCTTGTCGGCCAGCCCGGTGTGCACCAGGGTGGCCTCGATCGTGTCGACACGTATGTGCGCCAAGGGGATCCGTCGGGCGAGTGCTCGTGCCAGCGTGGTCTTGCCGGTGCCGGGCAGACCGCCGAGGATGACAAGGGTCGGCCGCGCGGTTTCGATACGGTCCCCTCCGCTCCGGCACCCCACGAAGTTTCTCCCCCGCTCCGCTCCTCCGAATACTTCGCGGGGGCCCCGCCTGCGCTCCCCCGACCTACTCAACCCGCTAGCGCGTGCCAGCATCCGCTCGGCGGCTTCGATGTCGGGCGGCAGGGTGACCTTCATCGCGAGCGGGTCACCGTCGATGACCTGGACGGTGCCGCCGGCGCGCTCGATCAGCATCGCGTCGTCGGTGGCGTCACCGCCGCGGGTGTGCGCCGCTTGCAGTGCTGCCCGCCGGAAGCCCTGCGGGGTCTGCACCGCGCGCAGGGACGAGCGGTCCGGTGTCCGCACGACCCTTGCCGTGCCGTCGATCTGCTTGATGGTGTCGCTGACCGGTAGGCCGGGGACGACGGCGTCCGCACCAGCGGCGACCGCAGCGGCGACCGCGCCGAACAGTGCCGGTGGCGCCAGGGCACGGGCTGCGTCATGGACCAGCACGATGTCGACCTCGCGTGGCAGCGCCGCCAGGCCGGCGGCCACCGAGTCGGTGCGCTCCGCGCCGCCCGGTATGACGGTCACCTCCGGCAGGAGTGCCCGGAACTCGGCCAGGTGTGTCGCTGGTGCGACGACGACCACGGCTGCCGCAGGTTTCGATACGTCCCGACGCCTCGGCTCGTTCCTCGCCGCGCCGTCGAGACTACTCAACCAGCGAAGGGAGCGGTCGACGGCGTGCTCGACCAGGGTGCGACCACCGACCCGGACGAGGGCCTTCGGCATACCGGCGCCCAACCGGACACCCATGCCTGCCGCGACCACGACAACGCCCACGACCGAAAGGTCGTGGGCGTTGTGCTGAGTTGACTGGCTCAGGAGGCGAGCACCTCGTCGAGGGTGGCCTCTGCCTTGTCTTCGTTGGTGTGCTCCGCGAGCGCGAGCTCGGACACCAGGATCTGACGTGCCTTCGCGAGCATGCGCTTCTCGCCGGCCGACAGACCGCGGTCCTGATCGCGACGCCACAGGTCACGCACGACCTCGGCGACCTTGATCACGTCGCCCGACGCGAGCTTCTCGAGGTTTGCCTTGTAGCGACGGGACCAGTTGGTCGGCTCTTCGGTGTGATCGGCGCGAAGCACCTCGAACACACGGTTGAGACCTTCCTTGCTGACGACGTCACGCACGCCGACCAGATCGCAGTTCTCGGCCGGGACTTCGATCTTGAGGTCACCTTGGGCGACCTTGAGAACGAGGTACTGCTTGTCCTCTCCCTTGATCTTGCGGACATTGATCTCTTCGATGAGCGCCGCTCCGTGATGCGGGTAAACGACCGTCTCGCCGACCTTGAAAACCATGTGTTGTTTTCCCCTTTCGCGGTTCCCAGAATATCACGAGTTACGCACGTCACATAAACGTTTCCGCAGGTCAGGGGCCCTCCACAGCCCTTCCCCGAGATCTTGACAACCTGCATTCGGCGTGCTCCGCGCGCGCGTTGTTCAAGTGGTATGCCGAAAGGGCCGAATGCCGGGTCACGGCCGGCGTCGACCGACCGCTAGGCTGCGCGTGTGACGCGACGACTGCCTTCCCACCTCCCTTCGGTGTCCCGGCCAACCCTCGGGGCAGTGTCCCTGGCAGCGGTGGCCGCCACGACGCTGAGCGGCTGCATGTACCTCTCGCCGGCTCAGACCACGAAGAGCTACGAAGCCTCCGACGGCACCAACACGACCATCGGAGCGCTGCAGCTGCAGAACGTCCTGATCGTCGCCGGCGCCAAGGGCGAGACCGGCTCGATGCAGGGGCTCGCCGTCAACAACGGAGACTCGGCGATCAAGCTGACCGTCACCGCGGGCAAGAAGAACGCCACGCTCACCGTCCCCGCGGAGACCGCCGTCCGACTGGACGGCAAGCGCACCGCGGACGACAAGGCGACCGTGTCCCCGGTCACGGTGCCGTCGGTGTCGGCCCGTCCGGGCACCTCGCAGAAGGTCACCTTCACCACCGCGAAGTCGGGTGCGACCGACGTCCAGGTCCCGGTGGTGCTCGACCAATACCCCTACGGTTCGGCCTCCCCCGACCACGGGACCTACACGCCGCCGCCGGCGACCGAGACCCAGGAGCCGGACGCCTGATCCGGCACCGGTGATCCGGCGCCCCACAGCACGACGAACGGCCGCTGACGGCATACGCCTGCCAGCGGCCGTTCCCACGCCATGGATGTGCTCAGGCGGTGTCGAACTTGTAGCCCAGTCCGCGCACCGTCTGGATGTGTAGGGGGTTGCCCGGGTCGAGCTCGATCTTCGCGCGCAGCCGCTTGATGTGCACGTCCAGCGTCTTGGTGTCGCCGACGTAGTCGCTGCCCCAGATGCGGTCGATCAGCTGCGAGCGGGTCAGCACCCGGCCGGTGTTGCGCAGCAGCAGCTCCAACAGCTCGAATTCCTTGAGCGGCAACGAAACCGGCTCTCCGGCGACGACGACCGTATGGCGCTCGACGTCCATCCGCACCGGTCCGCCCTCAAGGGTCGCGGGCAGCAGCTCCTCGCTCTCCTGACCGCGCCGCAGCACAGCCTTGACGCGGGCGAGCAGCTCCCGGGCCGAGTAGGGCTTGGTGACGTAGTCGTCCGCGCCGAGCTCCAGGCCGACCACCTTGTCGACCTCGCTGTCCTTGGCGGTCAGCATGATGACCGGCACGTTCGACTTCTGCCGCAGCACGCGGCACACATCGACGCCGGACATGCCCGGCAACATGAGGTCCAGCAGCACGAGGTCGGCGCCGCTGCGGTCGAACTCCAGCACTGCGTCCGGGCCGGTCTCGGCCAGGGCGACTTCGTAACCCTCCTTGCCGAGCATGTAGGTGAGCGGGTCGGAAATGGACACTTCGTCCTCGACCACGAGGATGCGCGTCATGGGGTGACCTTCCGTTGGGTGTCAGGTATGACGGGTGGGGTGGGTGGCACGGGTTGTGCCGTGGGAAGACGGACGGTGAAGGTCGAGCCCTGGCCCGGTTCGGACCAGACGGTGACCTCCCCGCCGTGGTTGGCGCAGACGTGCTTCACGATCGCGAGGCCGAGCCCGGTGCCGCCCGTGCGCCGCGATCGGGCGGCGTCCATCCGGTAGAAGCGTTCGAAGATGCGGTCCAGCTCGGCCGGCGGTATGCCGGTCCCCTGGTCCTTGACCAGGACCGACACGAAGTCGGAGCCGGCGTGGACGGTCACGCTGACCCTGGTGTCGCTGTCGGAGTAGTTGACGGCGTTCTCCACCAGGTTGCGCAGCGCGGTCGTGATGAGGTTGGGGTCGCCATACACCTGCGCCGGCAGGTGCGGGTCGCCCAAGGCGGTCGTGACGGTGATCCCCTTGTCCGTCGCCAGCAACTGCAGGTGGCCGACCGCTTCCTTGGCGCACTGCCGCACGTCGACCAGCACCGGCTCGTCGATCGCGTCGTCGACCTGCAACCGCGAGAGATCGACGATCTCCTGCACCAGGCGCGCGAGTCGGGTCGTCTCCACCTGCATCCGCCCCGCGAACCGGTGGACGGCCTCGCTGTCGTCGCGGGCTTCGTCCATGGCCTCGGCGAGCAACGTCAGGCCGCTCACCGGCGTCTTCAACTCGTGCGAGACGTTCACGACGAAGTCGCGGCGGATCTCCTCGACGCGCCGCGCGTGCGTCCGGTCCTCGACGAGCAACAGGACGTGCTGGGCACGAAGCGGTGCGACCCGGACGTCGAGCATGAGTTGCGCGCTGCCGAGCGGGCCTCGGGCGACTTCGAGTTCGACTTCTCGGACCTCGCCGTCACGGCGCACCGCGCGCACCAGCTCGAGCAGCCGGACGTGCGCCAGCTCGGTGTTGCGCACCAACCCGAGCGCGCCCGCACTGGGGCTCGACCGCACGACCTTGTCGGAGGCGTTCATGACGATGATGACCGAGCTCAACGCGTCGAGGACATCGCTCGCCGCCGGCGCCAGTGGCGAAACGGGTCGATCCGGCGCGCCGGCCACCGGGCGGGCTCCCCGACCGGGCAGCAGCCGACCGACGGCGAAGCCGACGATCAACGCCACCACGGCGGCGACAATTGCGACCATCACGGCGACCAATGTACGCACCCGCGACACCGGCTTTTCACCTCGGAGGCGCCGTATGCCGGGTGTGTGCCGACCGTTCATCTACGGGTCCCGTCATGTTCACCAACCCCTGGGAAGGTCCACCATGGACGGACCTACCGCGGGGGTGGGACGGCCGTATGACGCCATACGTGCTGGTGCGGTTGTCTGATTCACTACGGGTGCAATGCCGACCGGCGCCACCCGATGCCACCATCCGACGCTCCACCCGACAAAGGATCGAAGTTCAGATGCGCGACGCTTTCCACGACGACCTCGACAGGGTCTCCGACGACCTCGTCGAGATGACCACCATGGTCGGTGCCGCCATGCGGCGGGCAACTACGGCCCTGCTCGAGACCGACCTGACGACCGCCGAGAGCGTGATCGCCGCCGACGACGACATCGACAACCTGCGCCGCGAGGTCGACGACCGTGCGGTCGACCTGCTGGCCCGCCAGCAGCCCGTCGCCACCGACCTGCGGATGGTCGTGACGGCCATGCACATGTCCAGCGACATCGAGCGGATGGGTGACCTGGCCCGGCACGTCGCGAAGGCGGCTCGCCGTCGCTACCCCGATTGCGCCGTCCCGGACCAGTTGCACGGCACCATCAGGGAGATGGCCGACGTCGCCGAACGTCTCGTGTCGGCCACCGGTCAGGCGATCGCGAACAAGGACGTCCACGGCGCCGTCGCGATCCAGACGATCGACGACCAGATGGACGAGCTGCACCGCAAGATCTTCGGTGAGCTCCTCAACCAGACGTGGGAGCACGGCACCGAGGCCGCGGTCGACACCACATTGATCAGCCGCTACTACGAGCGCTTCGGTGACCACGCGGTCGCCGTCGCCAACCGCATCGTCTATCTGGTCACCGGCCGCTACGGCTCGGAGTCAGAAGGGCTCAAGCGCTGAGTCGCTCGGCGAGCGAATAAGTGACGACAGTAGCGAGGTACACGCCACACGCCGCCCCGCCGGACGAATAAGTGACGACAGTAGCGAGGTACACGCCACACGCCGCCGCGCCGGACGAATAAGTGACGACAGTAGCGAGGTACACGCCACACGCCGCCCCGCCGGACGAATAAGTGACGACAGTAGCGAGCTACGAACTGGGCAGCGCAGCGCCGGCCTCCACCACGGCCGCGAGGAGTCGAAGCAGAAGGCTCAGCGCCCCTGGTTGGCGACGGCCTCGGCGGCGGCCTTGGCAGCCACCGGGTCCAGGTATTCACCGCCGGGCACCGTCGGCTTCAGGTCCTCGTCGAGGCGGTAGACCAGCGGCTGCCCGGTCGGGATGTTGAGCCCCACGATGTCGTCGTCGCTGATGCCGTCGAGGTGCTTGACCAGCGCCCGCAGTGAGTTGCCGTGCGCGGCCACGAGCACCGTCTTGCCGTCCTGGAGGTCCGGCACGATGGACTGCTCCCAGTAGGGCAGGAAGCGGGCGATGACGTCCTTGAGGCACTCGGTCGCCGGCAGCTCGTCACCGAGGTCGGCGTACCGCGGGTCGGCGTCCTGGCTGAACTCGCTGCCCGCCTCGATGGCCGGCGGCGGAACGTCGAAGGACCGGCGCCAGGTCATGAACTGCTCCTCGCCGAACTCCGCCAGGGTGGCCTTCTTGTCCTTGCCCTGCAGCGCTCCGTAGTGGCGCTCGTTGAGCCGCCAGCTGCGCCGCACCGGGATCCAGTGCCGGTCCGCGGTGTCGAGTGCGACCCCAGCGGTCGAGATCGCCCGGCGCAGCAGTGAGGTGTGCACGACGTCCGGCAGCACCCCGCTCTCGGCGATCAGCTCGCCGCCGTGCACGGCCTCGGCCCGCCCCTTGGCACTCAGCGGGACGTCGACCCAGCCGGTGAAGAGGTTCTTGGCGTTCCACTCGGACTCGCCGTGACGAAGCAGCACCAGGGTGTAAGTCATGGCCGCCATCTTACGAACGCTCGGAGCCGCCGGCGTCGTGGTCCAAAAGGTGACGGAAGGCCTCGAGGTTGCGAGTGGACTCGCCGCGGCTGATCCGCCAGTCCCATTCCTTCTGCATCGAGCTGCGGAAGCCGATCACCAGCAGCTCGTTGAAGATCTCGTCGGCGGCCTCGAGCACGATCCCGAAAAGTGTGTCCAGGTATGCCGAGTCGACCGCCGCCACCGGCGTCCGGGAGACCACGAAGACGTCGCCGTGCTCGTCGGTCGCGTAGGCGATACCGGGCCGCCGCAGGTTGCGCCGGAGCAGATATTGGTAGAACTCCGAGTGGTTCTCGTCGGGATGTCGTATGACGAAAGCTGTTGCTGTCACCGCAGTTTCACCGACCAGCAACGAGACAACCGTCTTCAGTTTGCGCTCACCCGGCAGGCTGATGACCCATTCGCCGTCACGAGCGCCGAGCTCCCACTCGAGCTCTGTTTCGGCGAGGTACTGCTCGACAGCCTGCTGTATGTCGTTCATGTCATCTCCTTCGGGCGACTCGGTCATGGGATCGGGGCGGTCGGCGCACCTGCGAAACTCGGTGTCGCCAGGTCGGGTGCCTCGGCGACGGCGGACCGACACGCTTCCCGGTAGACCTCCAGCAGGCGCTCACTCGTGGCGTCCCAGCCGAACCGGGCCGCGTGCTCGATCGCGTTGCCGGAGAGCTCTTTCCGGCGGATCGGGTCGTCCAGCAGGTCGCCGAGCGCGGTCGCCCAGTCACCCGGGTCGTGACCATCGACCAGGACACCCGCGTCGCCGACGGCATCCGGCAGGCCGCCGACGTCGGCGGCGACGACCGGGGTCCCGCACGCCTCTGCCTCCAGCGCGACCAACCCGAAGGACTCCGAATACGACGGCACCGCAAGGAGATCCGCAGCGCGGTACCACTGCGCCAGCTCCGAGCGGCTCGCCGGCGGGACGAACTGCACGACGTCGGCGATGCCGAGTTCACGGGCCAGTTGCTGCAGGCCACGCGGCTTGTCGAGCCCGGTGCCACTGGGTCCGCCGAGCACTGCCACCACCAGCTTGCCGCGCCGGTCGGGATCGCGCTCGAGCAGCTCCGCCACCGCGCGCAGCAGGACGTCGGGTGCCTTCAGCGGCTGGATCCGCCCGACGAAGAGGATGACCTGGGCACCGTCCGGCAGGCACACCGCAGACCGTGCCGCGGTGCGATCTCCGGGTGTAAAAGTCTCGAGATCGACTCCGGGAGAAACGATTTCGACCAGCTCGGAGTCTGCGTCATAGAGGTCGACGAGCTCGTTGGCCTCCCGGGGAGTGTTAGCGACGAGCAGACTGGCTGCGCGCACGACCTGCTCCTCACCGATCTCACGGCCGCTCGGCTCCGGGCGGTCGTCCTGCGCCAGCGACGCGTTCTTGACCCGGGCCATGGTGTGCATGGTGTGCACCAGCGGCACGTCCCAGCGGTCGGCGGCGAGCCAGCCGACCTGGCCGCTGAGCCAGTAGTGCGAGTGCACCAGGTCGTAGTGACCCTCGGGGCTGAGCGCGACGTGGCGCATGACACCGGCGGCGAAGGCACACAGCTGACCGGGCAGGTCGTTCTTGGCCAGGCCCTCGTAGGGGCCCGCGTCGACGTGTCGCACGAGCACTCCGGGCGCCAACTGCACCGTCTCGGCCAGTGCCGCCGAGGTGCGCCGGGTGAAGATCTCGACCTCTATCCCCCGTCGGCCGAGTCGTTTCGCGGTCTCGACGACGTAGACGTTGAGACCGCCGGCGTCCCCCATGCCGGGCTGGTCGAGGGGTGAGGTGTGCACACTGATCATCGCGACTCTGCGCACGGGACACGGCTGGTCGGAAACTGCTGTCACCGACCCAGTCTCCCACCCTGTCCGTCCCGGCGAATCCGCCGACGTCGGAACGTCCACCCGGGTGCACCACGCCATTACCGTGACTCGTATGCGCACTCCAGGAGACTGCGCCCGTCTTCGGGTCCTGGGTCATGTCGAACTCCTCTGCGGCTCCACAACCCTGCCGCTGAGCCAATTGGAACGATCCCTGCTCGCTCGGGTGGCCATGTGCCCGGACGGCGGATCGGTGTCCGCGGACGCCCTGGTGCCGTGGATCTGGGGTGACGAACCGCCGTCGTCAGCACGAAATCGGGTGCAAGCGCTGGTGTCCGGCCTGCGTCGCAAGGGCCGCGAGTTCGCGTTGATCGAGACGACGAAGACCGGCTACCGGCTGGCCGACGGGGTTCGCTCCGACTGCGCGGAGTGGCGCGAGCTGACCGCCGGCGACGAGGAAGACCTCGCCGAGCGCTGGAGTCGCCTCAGTGCCGCCATCGAGGTCTTCGGCGACCCGCCACTGCAGAACATCCCCGCCACCGACGACGTACACCTCGCCCAGCAGACGCTCGCCGGTGAACGCCTCAACGTGATCGAGGAATGTAACGAGCTCGCCCTTCAGTTGGGCGAATTCCGCGGCCTGACGACCCGTTTGACCGCTCTCGTTCAGAGTCAACCGTTCCACGAGGCATTCGCCGCACAGCTGATGCGCGTTCTCGCGGCGACCGGGCGCCAGGAGGAGGCGCTGCGGGTCTACCGCGACATCTACCGCAGGCTCGACGAGGAGTTGGGCGTCACACCGTCCGAAGTGCTGCGGGACGCGCACTGCGACGTGCTCAACGGCGTCCAGTCGACCGCTGCCGCAACCCAGGCGACGCACGACGCGCCATACGCCGCAGTGCCCGAGCGGCCGCCCACGGCGCCCGCGCCCGCCCCGGCCGCAGACGTCATACCGGACGCCACGCCGACGCCACATGCGGGCATTTCGCAGTTGCCCGTGCCGCGCACCCTCCCCAGGGATCCTTCACACTTCGTCGGCCGGGATGACGAGACCGCACACATCCGACGGGCCGCGCAGCGGACGGCCGAAGAGGCCGTCGTGGTCGCCGTCACCGGCCTGACCGGGGTCGGCAAGAGCGCGCTCGCGATCCATGCGGGGCGCCAGGTGCAGGACGGTTTCCCGGACGGCACCCTGTATGCCGATCTCGGCAACGGCGAGGTCCTGGACGTCTCGGGAATTCTGGGGTCGTTCCTCCGGCTGCTCGGGGTCCGCACCCGCGCCATACCCGAGGACGTCACCGCACGCACCGGCCTCTTCCGGTCGATCCTGGAGGAACGACGCGTGCTGATCGTCATCGACAACCTGACGGAGGTCACTCCGCAGGTGGCCGAGTCGCTCGATCAGCTGTTGCCGGTCTCGGCCGGTTCGATGGCGATCGTCACCTCCCGCGGCATCGACGCGGCCATCGACGACTGGACGCCGATTCGCCTGCGGTCATTGCAGATCGAGGACGCCCGGAGCCTGCTGGCATCGCTCATCGGTGACGAGCGAGTCGCCGCGGACGTCGCCGGCGCGACCGAACTCCTCGACGCGACGGGCCGCCTCCCGCTCGCCATCCGCCTGGTCGCCGGCCGGCTGGCGCACCGGCCGGACCGTCAGTTCGGGCCGATGGCCCGGCGGCTGCTGTCGAGCGCTGCCGGCGGCCGGGACGCCCTGGAGGGCCTGCGCAAGAGCGTGCAGATGGTCTGGGAGCGTCGCACCCAGGACGAGCACCGGGCGGTCGCGCTCGTCGCGCACCTGCCGCTGAGCGGCGTCAGCGGATGGATGCCCGGCACGATGCTGCACGACGAGGATGCTGGCGACGACCTCATCGAGACACTGCTGGCGACCAATCTGATCGAGCCGGTCGAGCGCGACAACGAGGCCACGATCTATCGGTTGCACAGCCTGGTGGCGCAATTCGCCCGGGCGGAGCACCCGATCGACGACGCGACTCGGCATACGGCGCTTACCGACCTCGGCCGCGAGTTGCTGCGCCGGGCCAGCAGTTTCCACGGCGCCTTCCATCGCCGGTTCGTGCCGGCCGCACCACCGATGCCCGACGACGGCACTCCCCCGCTCCCCACGGCGGACGTCGCCGTCGCCCGTGCCTTCTTCCGGGCGGACGGGCGGGCGATGCTTACCATCGCCGAGACGCTGGCCGACTCCGTTCCGGAGCTGTCCTGGCGCTTGCTGGTCGCCGCTGCGAATGCCCAGCACACCTTCGTCGGGCACGGCAGCTGGCTGGGCGTCGCCGCCACCGTGCGGGAGCGCCTCGACTCGGCCTCGTCCGACCAGCAACACGGCCGTGCCCTCCTGCTGCTGGCCGAGGCCTGGCACCGTCAGGACCTGCGCTCGGAGTCGCGCGCAGCGCTTGCCGCGGCCGACGGCGCCCGGAAGGCGTTGACCTTGCTCGGCGCCAACCACGCGGCGGCCGCCGCGGACATCGTCACCGCGCAGGCCGCCTTGTCCCTGGGCCGCCGGCCGCTGGTGGAGGCCGCGCTCGGTCGTGCCGAGGGGCTGCTGGCGGACGCGACCGACCCGACATACGCCGGTTGGGCGAGCACCGTGCGCGGGGTGTTGCACAACGACTACGACGAGCTGGAGGCCGCCGACCACGAGTTGATGCGAGCCCGGGACCTGCTCGCCGACGACGGGGACCGGATCGCCTACGCGACCGCGACGATCGAGCTGGCCCGGGTCACCTGGCGGCAACGGCACCTCGGCTCGGTCAACGTCCTGCTGACCGAGGTGACGACCCTGCTGCAGAACCTCGGCGAGGAGCACCTGCTGTCCTACGCGCTCGACGCGAGGTCGGAGATGAGCTATCAGCTGGGGCGCGACGACGAAGCGCTACAGGAAGCCGAGATCGTATGGCGCCGCGCGGTCGACTCCCAGGATCTCTTCCTGGCGGCCCGCGCCCGTCGCACCAAGGCCCGCGCGCTGGCGGCGCTGGGCCGGCTCGACGAGGCCGAGGAGGAGCTGCGGGAGAGCATCGAGGAGTGCACCGCACTGGACCGGCCGCTCAGCGTGGCCGCCGCGATGCACGACCTGTCGGTGGTGCTGTCCAAGCAGGGCCAGCACGCAGCGGCCGGAGAGCTGCGCCGGCAGGAGCGCGCCGCACGCGCCTCGGCGGACCTAGCTGCGCGCGAGGAGTTCGACCAGGCTTTCGGGCGGCAACTGGAAGATGTCGCCGATCCCGCATCCAGCTGAATCACGTGATTTTCCAGGTGTATTCACCGCCTCCAAACCACGGCTGACGGCGGCTGGGGCGCGGTCCACTGCGAGGACCGCGCCCAGCCGGGCTCAACCGTCAGCGTCCCGGATCAGGAGACCAACTAGCTGTGGTGGAACCTGGTTCGAGGGCCTGCTATCAGTGGTTGAACCAGGGCTGCGTCCAGCCGAGGTAGGTCTCGCCGAAGCTCGACTCGATGGTGGCGATGGTGGTCTTGTTGTAGTGGCCCGCCTGGTAACGGCCGTCGGTGCCCACGTCGGTCGAGGCGAACACGCCGCCACCGAGGGACAGCATGACGTGGCCGGCACCGGTCGAACCGCCCTTGAAGAATGCCAGGCCGCCTGCCGGCACGCTGCGGACGCCCGCGTGCTTGTCAGCCCCCGGCACCTGCGTCCAGTGGATGTATGCGGTCGCCGATCCGCTGTTGGACCAGCCGTACGCCAGACCCACGACGTGGTCGCACCATCCGGTGCCGAACGACGTGCTGCCGAGGTGGTTCTTCGCCCACGTCACGGCCTCTGCGCAAGTGCGCGGGTTGCCGAAGGTGTTCTTGCAGGTACCTGTGCTGATCGCGCCGATGTGGTGGCTGGCGTTGTTGTTCTTCAGCGTCGAGTTCAGGTTCCCCTTCACACCGGACGCGAAGGATTGCTTCGACCCGGCATACCCGCTGTTGTAGTAGACGTAAACGGTCTTGCCGGTGCGGTTCCAGACCGACGCGGCCTGGTTCTTGACGCACAGGCCCTTACCTGCGCCGGGACCCTTGAAGTCGTAGCAATCCGGCTGTGTCGCACCGTAATTCGAGATCGAGGTGCTGAAGTCCGAGACGGACCCCGCCTCGTTCGAGTTGTAATACAGGCAGAACTCACCCGACTCGCACACACCGTTGCGAGCCGTCGCTGCATGCGCGGCCGGTGCCGCCAGCGTGAAGCCGGCGCCGGCGACCATTGCGGATACCCCGACGACGGCCGCGGTCCTGCTGAGCCGTGAACGTGTGCTGACCATTTCGAACACTCCCTCTGACTGGTGGACTCCGTGTGGAACGAGCACCACCATGGCGAGGCGCACTGCGATTCCGCTGCGGCCGGTTCGCAGCGGCACCCCGGATCCACCGCAGCGGAAGCACCCGAATCGCAGCGCACCTTCGCACAATGGGGTGAATGAGAGCGAAGCAGAAACTGTCCGTCACCGCCGCGATCGCCGCCCTCGCCGCCGGAGCCACGCTCAGCGCGCACCCGTCACCGGCATACGCCGCGAGCTCACCGACCCCCATCACCGCCAGCAACTTCTGGCTGACCGCCGACTACGGCACGACCTACAGCGAGCCGGTCGCCGGCCTGCTCCAGCAGGCCGGGCACGCCTCGGTCAGCACCGTCATGGACCACGCGAACCACGACCGCAGTCCGGCCACTGCGATCTCGACGCAGGTTCACGGCTTCATCTGGGACTCCGGCGACAACAACGACACGAACGTCGCACCGCAGGGCATCACGACCAGCAGGGACGCGATCGGCACCGCGAACAACGGTCGGTATGACGGCCGCCAGCTGATCGCTGCCAGCTTCTACAACAACGATCCGAAGGGCAGCCGGATCAACCTGACCGACTGGGACAGCAACTATCCCGACAAGTACCGCTACGTCCTGCTCGTGGAGCCGACCGGCACGAAGGCGGCGCCGAGCTTCAAGGACGTGCAGATCCACGTCGGCGGCATCGCGTGGTACGGCAACTACCTGTATGTCGCCGACACGGGCAACGGCATGCGGGTCTTCGACATGAGCAAGATCATCAAGACCTACACCGGCGGCGACAAGTCGCTGATCGGCAAGCACGACACTCATTTCTACGCGCACAACTACGCCTACGCGTTGCCGCAGGTCGGCAAGATCACGTCGAACGTGGCGACCGGCACGACGAAGCTGACCTGGTCGACGATCTCGCTGGACCGGCCGAAGAAGTCGATCGTGATGACCGAATACAAATGCCCGACGACGGTGACGTGCAACTACCCGAAGGGCACCACCCGCGCCATACGGTTCCCATTTGCTTCTGGTGGGGCGAAATTCGCGGCCAAGACCTACGCCAACCAGGCGCTCAACACGCCCTTCCACTACCTGAACGGCGTCGCTTCCCACAACGGCCGCTGGTGGTTCAACGACTCGCACGACAAGAAGCTCTTCTATTGGGGCGGGTCCGGCGCGGTCAGCACCTACGACTGGGTCAGCTCGGGCGAGAGCATCAGCTACTGGGAGGACGCGACCGGCCCGGACGAGCTGTGGTCCCTGCGCGAAGGACTCGGCCACCGCAACGTCTTCGCCGTGAACCAAGGGTCCTACGACGGCTGAGGGGTCGCTAGTTCGCCATACCCGACGTCGCCAGATAGACCGTGCCGTCCCCGGACACGGTTGCGGCGCACTCACCGGCACCCAGGAAGCAGGACTCCCCCGCAGCCAGCTCGAGGCGGGTGTCCCCGCAGGTGATGGTCACCGGGTGGTGCAACGCGAGCGCGATGCGCGGCCGGTCGGTGCCGGGCAGTTGTATGGCGCCCTCGCCCGGCTCCACGACGTGCAACTGGAAGTGCGGCACGTCCACCGGGAACGAATGGACCCGGCCCGGGGTCGGCCGCTCCGGGACCATCTCGCGGTCGGTGTTGACGATCCGCAACAACTCGTCGATGTTGAGCGGCTTCGGGGTGAGACCGGCTCGCACGATGTTGTCTGAGTTGGCCAGCAGCTCCACACAGGTGCCGCGCACGTAGGCGTGCAGCACACCGGCGGGCACGAAGATGTAGTCGCCCGGTTCGAGGACGCGGTGCACCATCAGCAGCAGCACCACCGCACCGATGTCCCCCGGGAACTGCTCGGCCGCGCGCAGCACGGCGTCGAACGCCGCGGCATCCGGCCCGCTCAGTCCGCTGCCGCACGCCGAGACGACCCCACGCACCAGGACGTCCTGCTCCGACGCGGGCGCACGCAGCAGGTTGACCAGCAGGTCCGTCACCGGCGCCCGTGACCCGGCAACGTCGTCGACCATCCGGGACAACTCGGGCACGGCCAGCGACTCGACCACGCGGCGGACGTCGGCATACGCCCGCACACCGGCGAAGATCTCGAAGTCGGTGACCGCCACGAGCGACTCCGGCTTGGGCCACCGGTCGACGTAGGTGCCGGGCGCGGCGTCGAGCGCCTGCTCGGCGTCCGGATGCACCTGGATCGACAGCACGGTCTGCGGGGCGAGGATCTTCAGCAGGAACGGGAACCGGCCGCCGAAGTGCTCGGCCACGCGCGGGCCGAGAGCTGCGACCGGATCACGGGCGACGAGTGCGTCCAAGGTGGTCCCACGGATGCCGGCCGGCGCCGCTTCGTGCGCGCCCATCCACAGCTCGGCCTCGGGCTGCTCGGCCGGTGACGGTCGGCCGGTGAGCTCGGCCAGCACGGTCCGCGAACCCCAGGCGGACATCTTGATCTGTGGCCGCAGTTTCCCGATCACCCGGGTCTGCGCGGCCACCGTGGAATCCTCGATCACGGTCGGTGACGTCCGCTCACCAGCGGCCGTAGGGGCCGCTGTTGTTGCGCTTCGCCCGGCCGGTGACCTGCTGCAGCGCGGGTCGCACGTCGGCCAGGTAGACACCGGCCGCGACGACCGCGGCGATCTCGAAGATGCTGATCGGCGACAGGATGAACAAGAAGCCGATCATGCACGCGACGGCGGTGATGGCCAGCCAGGCGGGCTTGCTCCACTTACCGGCAGCAGTGAACGCGTCCGAGCGTTGCCGGATGCAGTCGACCAGCGCGAACAGCATCATCGCGAAGAGCGCGACGCCGAGCACGAGCGCGACCGTCTCCTGCAGGTGGACCAGACTTCCCATACGGCCACCCTAACCCGCCGATCGTGTGCATTTCCTGTGGTCAGCGGTACTGCAGCAGCGGTGAGCGGTCCGTGTGTCAGAAACCGACGGCGGTGATGGCGCCGACCGGCTCGCCGTGTCCGAGCACGTCAGCCCGACCCAGTGCGTCGACCGCGTCGCCGGTCACACCCGCGCGCCGCAGCAGCGCAGCCATCACGACCGGACGGGCCCGCTGCCCGCCGTCGGCGATCTTCACCGCCAGGCCGCGGCCGTCGGGCAGGCCCACGGCATACACGGCCTCGGCGCCGTCCTTGGCGATGAGCCCGTCGACACCGTTGATCAGCGCGGTCACGTCCCGGCGGGTGCCGCCGAGGTATTCGGGGTGTCGGC
This sequence comes from Flexivirga endophytica, assembly GCF_014640635.1. Taxonomy (GTDB): domain Bacteria; phylum Actinomycetota; class Actinomycetes; order Actinomycetales; family Dermatophilaceae; genus Flexivirga; species Flexivirga endophytica. The sequence goes on along the minus strand of NZ_BMHI01000006.1, from coordinate 154,991 downwards.
GGATCCCGTCGCGCACGGTCGCCTCGTGCGTGCCGGGCTGTGCGGCCGCGATCGCGCCGAACGCACGTGCCAGGCCGATCGGCGAGATCGCCATCACCGGTGCGCCGCAGCCGTCGGTCGCGACGGCCGCGATCTGCTCGTGCGCGATGTCGCTGATGGTCTCGGCCATCGCCTGCTGCAGCGGGTGCTGCGGGTCGCGGTAGGTCGTGGTGTCCCACCCGTTCGCTGCGCAGGTCGCCAACATGGCGGCGTGCTTGCCCGAGCAGTTCTGGGTGATCGACGTCGGGCCGTGCCCGTCGGCCAACCATGCGTTGCGCGCCTGCTCGTCATACGGGAGATCGGGGGTGTTCTGCAGGTCCGCCTCGCTGAGGCCGGCACCGGCGAGGATCGCCCGCACGCCCTCGAGGTGGAAGTCCTCACCGGAGTGGCTGGCGCTGGCGAGCGCGACGAGCTTCGGCTCGGCGAGCTGCAGTCCGCTGCGCAGCATCGCCAGGGTCTGCATCGGCTTGTTGGACGAGCGCGGGAAGCACGGCGCCGTGGCGTCGCCGAGCGCGAACTCGACCGCACCGTCCGGTGTGGTGATCACCGCGACGCCGCGGTGCACCGACTCGATGAACCCGCCGCGGTCGACCTGAGCCAGGACCGGGGCGTCGGACAGAGCAGTGAGAGAGGAAGCCACGCAGCGACGATAGAGCCGTATGGCGGCACCGCGCCCGCCGGGTCGCGGAACGAGAAAGGACCCCGCGCACCTCACGGTGCACGGGGTCCTTCGCAGTCAGTGCCAGATCAGTGGCAGTTGACCGTTTCAGGCCTTGTCAGCGGTCTCGACCTTCGCCTCGACCTTGGCCTCGACCGGCAGGGTCGGGGTCGCGGCGGTGGTCTTCGCCGGGGTGGTCTTCTTGGCGGCGGTGGTCTTCTTGGCCGGAGCCTTCTTCGCGGTGACCTTCTTGGCCGGAGCCTTCTTGGCGACCGGCTTCTTGGCGGCGGTCTTGGTGCTGCCGGCCTTCTTGGCGACCGAGCTGCGGGTCGGGCGCTTCGCGGCGCCCTGCTTCGCGGCGGTGCTGCGCACGACGGTCTCGGCCTCGGCCTCGACGGCGTCGGCGTTGCGGCCGACCAGGCCGGCCAGGCGCTCGACGCCCTTGGCGGCTTCCTTGCGGGCACCGAGGACACGCACGAAGGCGTTGTCGCCGGTCTCCGACACGGTCTCACGAGCGGTGCTCACGGCGGCGCGACCCTGCTCGGTGGCGCCGCGGGTGACCTCGACGCCGCGCTGGGCGAACTCGAGGTAGTTCTGGGCAAACTCGTCGTAGGCGCGCTCGACGTTGCCGGCGACGAGCTCGTAGCGCTCGGTGGCCAGCGAAGGCAGTGCGAAGATCTGGTCGCGAACATCGTTGACAGTGTTCAGGATTCGCTCCTGGACGTTCTCCGGGGAGAGCTCACCGCGCAGCGACTGAGCGGTCTCGGTGGCGCTGTCGAACGTGTTGCGGACGTTCTCGACCGCGGCGTCGGCGGCGCCGACCAGGGCGTAGAACGGGGACTCGAAGGTGCTCTTGCTGGGCATCGTCGTTGCCTTTCTTTCGGGATTCTTGCGGGTCATGGTCACGGCGCGATCGCGCCGCAGGATCGGTTTGCGGTCAGTCACCGACATACGAGTCGTAGACGTCGATCAATGCCTTGCGCTGTTTGTCGGTCAACCGCGGGTCGTTCTTGATGACCTGTCGCGTGTCGATGACGACCTCGCCGTCGGGCGCGGCCTCGAGGATGCCGGCGTGCACGTAGATCTGCTCGGCCGAGATGGCCAGACCCTTCGCGATCGCCTGCAGGATCTCGGCGCTCGGCCGCTTGAGGCCTCGCTCGATCTGCGACAGGTAGGGGTTGGAGATTCCGGCGCGATCCGCCACCTGCCGCAAGGACAGCTGCGCCTGCTGGCGCTGCTCCTTGAGGTACGTGCCGAGGTCGGTCACCGGGTTCGGGCTCATGTCCACAAGTATGCTAACTACAGTTAGCAAAATGCAAGCCGGAGCAAGCGTGAGTCGGGTCACAGTGCGTCCCTACCGACCGACCGTCGGCACTTCGGGACGCACCTCGCCCAACAATCCGTCCCCACCGACCGACCGTCGGCACTTCGGGACGCACCTCGCCCAACAATCCGTCCCCACCGACCGTCGGCACTTCGGGACGCACCTCGCCCAACAATCCGGGCCGGAAACACCTACGGCGCGACGATGGGCGTCTGCGCAGCGGCGATGTCCCCGGCATACAGCTGTATGTCGACGGGGGTGTTGCGCTTGATCACGGCAAGCGCGATCGGGCCGTCGACGGCATGCCGGGCGACGGTGGTGATGCGGCCGATCGGTCGCTCGCCGGGGGTCTTGACCAGCTCGGCGCCCTCGTCGGGCAGCACGTGCCCGGAACCGTCCAGGTGCAGGAACACCAGGCGGCGCGGCGGTCGGCCGAGGTTGTGCACGCGCGCGATCGTCTCCTGCCCGCGGTAGCAGCCCTTGTGCAGGTGCACGGCGGTGCGCAGCCAGTCCAGCTCGTGCGGGATCGTGCGGTGGTCGGTCTCCTTGCCGAGCCGCGGCCGCCACGCGCTGATCCGCTCGGCGTCAGCCGCCCAGGTGCCGGCCAGGTGCCGGTCGCCGACCTCTTCGACGAGTTGCTCGCGCGGCACGATCAGCTCCCGCCAGGCGCGTCCGGCGGCGGGGTGCTCCTCCACCTCGCTGTAGGTCGCGGTGTCCGCGCCGATCGCGGGCCACGGGTCGCGCCAGGCGATGACGCCGCGCGCTTCCCGCTCGGCGGGCAGCGACTCGTTGCCGATGGGTTCGCCGAGCACGGCATACGCATCCGAAAGATCGGTGACCTCGACGCGCAGCATGAAACGCATCGAGTTGAGCCACTCCACCAGTGCGGTCGAGGTGCCGGGTTCGAGGGTGATCCAAGTGGTTTCGCCGTCGTCGACGATGTGCAGGTCGTGCTCGATGTGGCCGTGCGGGCTGAGCACCAGCGACTCGGCCGAGGTGTATGGCGCCAGGTCGGTCAACTGCTGGGTGGTCATCGAGTGCAACCAACTCAACCGGTCCGGTCCGGTGACCGTGACGACCCCGCGATGCGACAGGTCGACCACGGCCAGTCCCTGCTCGAGCAGGCGTTGCTCGCGCAGGGGGTCTCCATAGTGTGCGGCCACACCGGCGTCATAACCGTCGGCCTGGACCGCACCGGGGTGTTCGAGCAGAGGACTCTCCACGGATGCCGTCGTCACTCTTCCAGGGTACGTCGGACGCAATAGTCATCGCCGCCGCCCGGTCGGACCTTAGACTTCGCGCATGAGTGGGGACGACAGGGACGACGAGCTGCCCGGCACCGACGATGCGTCCTCGGATGACTACGAAGACGCGGATCGCGATGCCTACTCGGACGGTGCCGACGCGACCGCGCAGCAGCCCGCCGACGGTGCCCCGGCAGAAGGAGCCGGGTATGCCGCCACGGCCACCCGCCGCGGCCGTCGCCACCGTAGGAGGAAGAAGGCCGGCTGGCTGAAGGTCACACTGCTGTCGCTGCTGTCGATGTTCCTGGTCATCGTGCTGGCGCTGGTCGGCTTCGCGCTCTACCTCAACCACGTACTCAGCTCCAACATCACCCACGGCGCCTCGCTGCCCAGCTCGACGGTGAAACCCGCTGCGGATGCTGGCAATTCGCAGAACATCCTGCTCCTCGGCAGCGACACCCGCTCGGGCACCGTCAAGAACGTCAGCGAGAACGCGCGCGCGGACGTCATACAACTGGTGCACATCAGCAAGGGCCACAAGTCCGTCCAGGTGATCCACTTCCCGCGGGACCTCTACGTGTCGATCCCGGGACACGGCAAGAACAAGATCAACGCCGCGTTCGCGTATGGCGGCCCTGGCCTGCTGGCCCAGACGATCTCGCAGATGCTCGGCGGCATCGTCATCGACCGCTACGCGATCATCGACTTCAAGGGCTTCGCCGACCTGACCGACGACCTGGGCGGTGTCAACGTCTTCGTGGCGCAGGCCTTCGACGAGAAGGGCTACGGCAAGTTCAGCAAGGGCTACAACAAGATGAACGGCGACCAGGCGCTCGGTTTCGTCCGCGAGCGCCACCAGCTCGCCGAGGGCGACATCGACCGCGGCCGCAACCAGCAGGCGTGGATCAGCGCCGTCGTGCACAAGACGTTGTCGGCCGGCACGCTGCTCAACCCGGTGAAGCTGACCAACACGGTCAAGGACCTGACCAAATACACCCAGGTCGACGCCGACACCTCCAGCGGCGACATCCGCAACCTGGCGCTGGACATGCGCAACCTGCGCTCGGGTGACATCACCTACTACACGGCGCCGTTCAGCGGCTTCGCCAACGACCCGGTCGCCGGTTCGATCGACGTGGTCAACAAGCCGCAGATGAAGAAGCTCGGCCGGGCGCTCTACCACGACAAGATGTCCGACTACTCCTACGGGAAGAACTCCATTCAGTGACGTGCCGGGCATCGGCCGCCTCGTTACGATCGTGCCGTGCCCATCGAACTCGACACGTCCATGCACCCCGACCTCGCGCCGCTCGCGTGGCTCCTCGGACAGTGGGAGGGCACCGGCGTCGCCGGCTACCCCGAGCTGCCGACGGTCAACTTCGCGCAGGAGATCAGCTGCACCCACGACGGGCGCCCGTTCCTGCGCTGGGAGACCCGCAGTTGGGTGGTCGACGAGGACGGCAACCGCGGTGAGCCGTTCGAGACCGAGCTCGGCTTCTGGCGGCCGCTGCCCGAGGGCGAGGTGGAGTTGCTGCTCTCACACCCGACGGGCGTCACCGAGCTCTACTACGGCAAGACAGAGCCGGCCAAGGCGGAGCTGCGCACCGACGGCGTGCTACGCAGCCCGGACGCTCGCGACTACTCTGCGGCGCACCGGCTCTACGGCTACGTCCAGGGCGGTCTGATGTGGGCGGTCGACATGGCGGCGCTCGGCCAGCCGTTGCAGTCCTACGCGTCCGCGCAACTGCAGCGCGCAACTGCTACCGATTGATCAGATACTGGGCGGCATACGCCAGCACACCGGTGCTGAGCACTGCGGCGATGCCGTAGCTGAGCCGCCCTGCGGGGTCGTCGGTGTCGAGCAACCGCAGCACGCGCCGGATCGCGGCGCCGGCGAAACCGGCGACCAGCCCGGTCAGCAAGAGGATGTTCAGGGACAGGTCGCCGGTGACCAGACCGACGACGAGCCCGACCAGCACGCCGAGCAGCACGCTGACCGGCCAGGACCACTCCACCGCATGCTGTTCCGGCAGGACGGCGTCGGCGAGCAGTCCGAGTGCGGCGGCGCCGATCGCGACGGCCACCGCCGCGTCACCCTGGTCGTATGGCGCCGCGCCTGCGCTGAACATGCCGCTGGCCAGCAGCACCAGCCCGAAGGAGCACCCGGCCAGTGAGACGGTGAGGTCCTCCCGGCCGTCGGTGCGGACCAGCTGGTGCAGGAACGCCAGCACCAGTCCCCCGGCCAGCACGACGCTGAGCGCCTGCATCCCGTCGTCGTCGCCGGAGAAGACGACGACTCCCGCCATACCGAGGCAGGCAGCGGCCAGCACCAGGCTGGTGCCGGTCGGTCGCGGCAGGCCGAGCAGCAGCGGCCAGCCCCACGCGAGCGCGAGCCCGGTCGCGAGCACGGCGTATGCCGCCACGTCGCTGCCGGCGTACGCACCGATGACGACGAGGGCAGCGGTCAGCACCCCTCCGCCCAGCGCGAGCGAACTCGTGGCGAGGCGGGACGCGGGTGACTCGGTCAGACTGGCTCCTGGCACGACCGGCATCCTCCCATCACCCACCGGCGAATGGCGGCAGCACCTCGACGATCGAGTCGGCGGGCAGCGCCGCGGACCCGTCGACGCGGCGGCCGTCGAGCAGGAACGATGACATTCGCAACACCGACTCGAGGCCGGGGTGTGCGTGCAGCGCCGCGTCGCGCAACTGCCCCAGATCGGCGGCGGTCAGCCGCTCCTCGTGGGTGCCCGCGGCCGCCTGTGCAGCCGCCCAGTAGCGCACCGTCACCTCGTGCATTAGGTCCTCCAGACCACGGCCCGAGCCGTGTGTCGCTGGTCACCGCGGCACCCGATGGGAGGTTCCGCGGCCTGCTAACCAGTATTCTTGCAAGGTATGGCCCGCCTGCTGCTGCTGACTGATGCGCCCGGCGCCAGTGTGGAGGTGCTGCCGGCGCTCGGTCTGTTGAGCCATCGGGTCCGTATTCTCGCACCTCAACCGCAGGCTCTGGTCGATCCTCCCGAGTGTGACCTGGTGCTGCTGGACGCCCGTCGCGACTTGGCCGGAGCGCGTGGCCTGAGCCGGGTGCTGCGGACCAGCGGCCTGTCCGTGCCGCTCGTCGCGGTCTTCACCGAGGGCGGTATGGCGGCGCTGACCGGTGAGTGGCAGATCGACGACGTGCTGCTGGACAGCGCGGGACCGGCGGAGACCGACGCGCGGCTGCGCTTCGCGATGAGCAGGGTCGTCGAGGAGCAGGACGACGAGCCCACCCGCATCACCGCCGGCGGCCTGGTCATCGACGAGGAGTCGTATGCCGCCAAGATCCACGGCGAGGCGCTGGACCTGACCTACAAGGAGTTCGAGCTGCTGAAGCACCTGGCCTCGCACCCGGGCCGGGTCTTCACACGCGCGCAACTGCTCCAAGAGGTCTGGGGTTACGACTATTTCGGCGGCACCCGCACCGTCGACGTGCACATCCGACGGCTGCGCGCGAAGCTCGGCCCGGAGCACGAGTCGCTCATCGGCACCATCCGCAACGTCGGTTATCGCTTCGTCGGCTCCGCAAGCGCCCCGCAGACCGAGAGCGCCCTGGTCGACTGAATCCGCACCCCAAGGCACCCGAGGAGGTCGTGAGATCAAGCTGGTCGAGTGCCGGAGGAGCGGGCGGGGTCCCCGCGAAGTATTCGGAGGAGCGAAGCGGGGGAGAAACTTCGTGGGGTGCCGGAGCGGGGGAGGTGTATCGAGACCAAATGCGTCTCGAGGTCCGCTCAGCCCGACAACGCCGACAGCACAACCGCAACCACCGCACCGGCCAACATGCTTGGCCCGTAGGCGAATTCGTCACGTCGGTCCTTGCGCCTGCTCAGCATGAGGACGCCGGCAACTACTCCCCCGACGATGAATGTCGCGAAAGTGCCACGAACCACTGCGTCCCAGCCGAGCCAGCCCAACAACAACCCCAGCAGGCCCGCGAGCTTCACGTCGCCGAAGCCGAATCCGGACGGCAGCAAGAGCAGCACGAAGTAGAACACGAAGAGGACAACACCCGCGCCGACGGCACGCGCGAGCGCGGACCACGCACCACCGCTCGCAGCACAGATTGCAAGCAATACCAACAGGATTGGATAGCTCGGCAGATGGATCGCATCGGGCAGCCGGTGCACGTCGAGGTCGATGAACGCCAAGGCCACCATGGTCCAACCGGCCAGCACGAAGACGACCCCGACCGCGACTGGCTCGGTATGCCGCACCGCCGCCCACAGCAGAGCACCCAGCACCCCGGTCGCAGGAATGACCCAACCAGTGCGCCGCACCGGCAGCTCGCGCTCCGCCGGCAGCCGGTGGGCGAAGCTCCCCAAGCGCGCACGCAACAGCACACCCGCCGCGAAGCCGACGAGAGCTACACCCAATAGGGCGACACCTGACGACATATTGCAGCAATTTCCCTTCGGTGCAAGTTTTTACCTTTTCTTTGCCTTTCGCTGGACGCAACTTTACCCGAGCCCTACTCTCAGAGCACCTCGACGAAGACGCATGGCGACCGCACTGAAACTGACCTTCACGTAACCAGCTCTGACCTTACTAAACCGTAAAGCTGTCGAGTGTTCCTACGAGTTCCTGGGACCCCGGGCACTCGCAGGTGCGTAATTAGAAATACACATCCCGTTAGCCGGGGGCATCGTGAAATGCCTTCCCGGAAGGAGTTTCCTCATGTCTCAAGCACTCACCCGTCTTCAGTTGCACGTTCTTGACGCCGTCCAAGGCAAGAAGGACCGCGGTGCGACCATGGTCGAGTACGGCCTGCTGGTCGCGCTTATCGCCGTTGTGGTGGCCGTCGCCGCAACAGTATTGGGTAAGCAAATCGCCCAGCTTTTCACCGACGTTGGCGATTCCCTCGGCGTCACGGTCCCGTGACTCAGTTTCCGGTGGAGCCGGCCCGATTACGGCCGGCCCACCGGAGACGGCCTTTTGAGGGGTTCATCATGTTTCATACCTTCGTTGCCCTTCATGCACGCAACGCACGCGTTGATGTTTCCCGCAAGGAGACCGGTGCGACAGTGGCCGAGTACGCCTTCCTCTTGAGCCTCATCGCGCTCGTCGCGTTTGCGGCAGTTCGAGCTTTCGGCAATGCGGTGGAAGCGCTCCTCGCACTAGCCATCGACAAGTTCTGACGGCACCGTCTGGACCACACGCTCAACTCCGGTACGAAGTTGTCAAGTCGAACTCGTGGGAGTTGGCACCGCGCACAGGTCACACCACTGATCCAATGTCTGAGGGGAGGCAGGATGCACGCCGCCAAACGCCCTACCCGTCGTGAACACGGCGCATCGGCAGTCGAATTCGCCCTCGTGCTGCCGCTCCTCGTGCTGCTCATCGGCGGCATGGTCGATTTCGGCCGGGCGTTCTACACCGAAGTAACGCTGACGAACGCCGCACGAGAGGGCGCGCGATCGGCGATGTACGGCAACGCTCCCGGAGACCGAGCGAGCCAGGCCGCCGAAACCGTTCCTGGCGCAACGGTCAGCACAGACACCTGCGCCAAGGGTGTGAACACCGGTGACGTCTCGGTCACTGTGCAGGCTCCATTTCAGTGGGTCATCCTCGGCCCGGCTATGAACCTCATCACGCTCGGCAGTGGCAGTGCTCTACCGACGACCCTCACTGGCAAAGCGACGATGCAATGCGGCGGCTAATTCGACTGCTCACCGGTCGGCGAGCCGACGGTGAGCGGGGAGCCATCGCCGTCCTCACGGCGTTCCTGGTGATGTTCGTCGCCGTCGGCATGCTCGCCCTCACCGTCGATCTGGGCAACATTACGTATAACCGGTCCCAATTGCAGAACGGTGCGGATGCCTCATCCTTGGCGCTTGCCGCGGCCTGTGCCCAGAGTTCGACCGCAGACCCGCAGTGCGAGGTGACGGACACTCTGCGGGCACTCGCGGTCAAAAACGCCAACGCCACGGATCAGTCGATGAGTATTCTCACCAACGGCAAAACCTGCGTCGGCTCGGCCTACAACGGCACAACGAGCCTGCCCACCTGCCCTGCCCCGGCCGACGAGGACACCACGTCATTGACCAAGTGCCAGTCGTGGCCGCTCAACCTGAGCCCCTCGTCATTGCCCTACGTCGAGGTCACCACGCAGACCAAGATGAAGGACGGCAGCACCGTCTTGCCGTTCCACTTCGCCCAGATTCTCAGCGGTCAGGGCAACGGATCTACGTCGGAGACTTGCGCGCGAGCAGCGTGGGGCACGGTCTCCAAAGCACCCGTCAAGGCTCCAATAACGATCTCCGCCTGCCAATGGAAAGAGGAGACCAACGACGGCGCCAACTACGTATCCACTGGTCCTGCGTACAACCGTGGTGGCCCCGGCGGCGGTGACTACGGCTATGGCGATGGAGAGACACCGTGGCCAACTCCTGACCGCGAAATCGTTCTCACGCTTCACGACCCGACGGACACACAGTCTAACTGTGACTGGAATGGTAAGCAGACTGCTGGTGGATTCGGGTACATTGGCGACAAAGATAACCCATGCTCTGCAAATGTCGTGGATGGTTGGGCGCACATAAATACTGGCGCCGACAAGCCACCTTGCGACTTCATCGGGCACGTTTTCGAGATTCCGATATTCGACTGCATCATTTCCTCGAAGACGCCGCCGACCGGCCCTCCGCCATCGACGCCCGATGATGTGTGTGCCCCGACGAAAAAAGATTCGAGCGGATTTAATTCTTACTATCACATCGCCGGGTATGGAAAATTTTATGTAAGTGGCGTGTACTTGACTGGCGGTGACCCCGGAAGCGTGATGCCGAATGGTCACGCGTCATGCGGCGGAAGCGGAAAGAGCGGAAGATGCCTGATGGGGTGGTTTCTGCAGGGGACAATTGATGACTCGATAACGATTGTGCCGCCTGGGGGCGGGAATGACTTCGGCATATATGCAGTCTTACCGGCCGGCTGACACAGAAAGCACTGACTCATGAAACGAAGGATCGTCGCCATCGCGGCCGCACTGGTGCTCGCCCTCGTTGGCGCGCTCCTGGTGGTCAGCTACGTCAATGGCGCGGATGCCCGGGCCGTTGATGCACAGAACCCAGTGACGGCATACGTCGTCAAGAAGGAGGTCCCGGCCGGGACCACACTCGCCGATGCGCAGAGCCACGGGCTGATCAAGGCGACAAAGGTGGCGCGGAGCGGCCGGCCGGCTGGAGTCCTGACAACCGTCGACGCGAGCAACCAGACGTTGGTTGCTACGACCGATATCCAGCCCGGTGAATTCGTGATGACCGCTCGGTTCGGTGCGAAAGCCGCTAGTGACAGTGCTATTGCGGTGCCAGACAACAAGGTCGCGATCTCGGTGCAGCTCACCGCACCCGGGCGGGTGGCCAACTTCATCACGCCCGGATCGCACATCGTGATCTATGCGACGGCGGGTATCAAGTCCACCGGCGCCGACGAGAAGTCCAAGGCATTCAACGACCTCGACGTGAAGGGCACCAACGTGCTGCTCGCCGACGTCGAGGTGATCGCTTTTGGCAGCACTCCGCTGCAGAACCCGAGCAACTCATCGGACAACAACGAGAAGAAGAGCTCGAGCAACAGCTCCAGCCAGAACGACTCGGCCTACCTGGTGACCGTTTCGGTCACCCCGAAGGAGTCGGTGAAGCTGGTGCACTCTGTCAACCAATACACGCTGTATGCCGGACTGCTCGGCACGGGCACCAAGGTCGATCCCCAGGGTGAAATCGACGACGGGAACGTCTTCGGTGGGAAGTCCGCCGTGGGCGATGGCACGTTGGCCGGTGCGAAATGACCGTCCTCTGGGAACCCGTCCGCGGGGCGATCGACACCTTCGGGATCGCCCTTGGTGATGACGTCACCGTCGTCGCCCACGCGGCCAGCATCGACCGTGAGGTCGGCAGCGGCGACCACCACTTGGTGGTCATCGGTCCTGAGGTCCCGGCGGAGAGCGCCTACGAGCTGGCCGAGCAACTGCGCATCGACCGCCCTGCGGTCGGCGTGGTGCTGCTCCGGCACCGCCTCGAAGTGAGCGTGCTGACCCAGGCGCTGCGCAGCGGCATCCGGGAGGTCGTCCAAGCCGACGATCACGCGGCGTTGGTCGACGCGGTGCGACGCAGTGAAGCGCTGAGCGCCCGGCTCGGTGTGGCCGCCGGCGAACCCGGCTCGGGCGGCCATGTGGTGACGGTATTCTCCGCCAAGGGCGGAGTCGGCAAGACCACCGTCGCTGTCAACCTCGCGGCGCACTTCGCGACCACCGGTGCACGCACGCTGCTGGTCGACCTCGACCTGATGTTCGGCGATGTCGGCATCAGCCTGCAGTTGCCGCCGACCACCTCGATCATGGACCTGGTCTCGATGACCGGCCATCTCGACGGTCAGGGCCTGGCGTCCGTCGTGCAGACACACGAGGCCACCGGGCTGGACGTGCTCGTGGCCCCGCACGACCCGGCGGATGCCGATCGGGTGCCGGCCGATCTAGTCAGCGAGCTGATCCGGCTGGCTCGCAGCACGTACGACTATGTCGTCCTGGATATGCCGCCGTCGATGCCCGAGCACGTGCTGGGTGCCTTCGATCTCAGCGACCTGCTGGTCCTGGTATCGACCCTCGATATACCGGCCGTAAAGAACCTGCGCCTGGCGATCAACACCCTCGACACGCTCGGCGCGCCGCAGCAGAACAGATTGCTGGTGCTCAACCGTGCCGACCTGAAGGTCGGCCTGTCCGCCAAAGACGTGGAGAGCGCCATCGGTTACCCGGTCAGCGTCGGCCTGCCCAACACGATGAGTGTGCCGGCGGCTTCCAACCGTGGCGTGGTGCTCGCCGTCGACGAGCCCAAGAATCCGTTCGCGACGGCGCTGCGCGAATTCGCCGACCACAAGGTTCGGCCGCGCTTCGGCGAAGAGCCGACTCGCAACGGCAGCAGGCGAATCGGTCGTCGCAGGAGGGCGAAATGACCAATCTCGCAGCACGCATCGATCTGGCCCGACAGGCACAGCGCGACGTCACCTCCACGGCTCCGGCGCAGTTGTCGCGGGTCGGACGGCACCACCGGACCCGTGACGCCTTCGCACCGGTCAAGGACCGAGTGCACCAAGCGCTGTTGGAGTCGCTCGGCCCCAGGCTCTACGACCCCAACTTGCCGGAAGCTGAGCTCGCGACCAAAGTGCGCGCCACTTTGCAGAGCGTCATCGACGCCGAACAGACGCCAATGGCACATGCCGACCGGACTCGCATCGCGCAAGAGATCTCCGACGACATCCTCGGGCACGGTCCGTTGGAGCCGTACCTGCGCGACCCGGACATCACCGAGATCATGGTCAACGGCCCCTTGGACATCTTCGTCGAGCGCGACGGCCGGCTCCATGCCACGAATGCGACCTTCAGCGATGACGCGCACCTGCGCCGCACCATCGACAAGATCGTCGCGCGGGTCGGTAGGCGGGTCGACGAATCCAGCCCGATGGTCGACGCCCGGCTGCCCGACGGCTCCCGCGTCAATGCGGTGGTCGCGCCGGTGGCCCTGGACGGCGCGCTGCTGACCATCCGCAAGTTCGCCGCCGACCCGTTCACCGACAACGACCTGATCGCCTTCGGCACGATGAGCGAGACCGTCCGGGACTTCTTGCGGATGTGTGTGCTGGGTCGGCGCAACATCGTCATCTCCGGAGGCACCGGCTCGGGCAAGACCACCACCCTCAACGTGCTCAGTGGTTTCCTCCCCGAGGAGGAGCGCATCGTCACCATCGAGGACGCCGCGGAGTTGCAGTTGCGTCAGGAGCACGTGCTCCGCATGGAGGCCCGCCCGCCGAACATCGAGGGCCGCGGGGCGATCGAGATCCGCGACCTGGTGCGCAACTCGCTGCGTATGCGACCCGATCGGATCATCGTCGGTGAGGTCCGCGACGGAGCTGCACTCGACATGCTGCAGGCGATGAACACCGGCCACGACGGATCGCTGACGACCGTCCACGCCAACAGTCCCCGCGATTCGCTGTCCCGGCTCGAGACCATGGTGCTGATGGCCGGCGTCGACCTGCCGGTGCGGGCCATCCGCGAGCAGGTCTCCAGCGCGGTCGACCTGATCGTCCAGCAGACCCGCCTCAAGGACGGGAGTCGCCGGATTGTCGCGATCACCGAGGTCGTCGGCATGGAGTCCGGCGTGATCACCTTGCAGGACCTCTTCACCTTCGACTACTCCGCCGGCCGGGACGAGCACGGCCGTTTCCGCGGCCAACTCGTCCCCACCGGCATACGACCCAAGCTGGTGCAGGAGCTGTCCGATCACGGACTCGAGGTGCCGATCCACTTCTTCTCCCCCTCCGCGCCATGACGAGACGCCACCGGGTCCTGCTCGCCTCGCTGATCGCTGCCGCGGCCAGCCTCGGTTGGGCGGCACCTGCCGGTGCCGACAGCACCCCGAAAGGCACCATCGGCGATCTCCGGTCCACCGGCGGCAGCTATCAGGGCGTGCTGACCTTCCGCGCCAAGCAGGTTGTGCAGGTCGACCCGAAGTCCGTCACCGCGACGGTTGACGGGAAGTCGGTGCCGATCACCGTGCAGGGAACAAGTCATCTGCAGCGCACCGCGCTGCTGCTGATCGACACGAGCGGCTCGATGGGCACCGCCGGCATGCAGACCGTGCGGCAGGCCGCTGCGGTCTATCTCCAGGAGGTGCCGTCCGACGTCAAGGTCGGCGTGCTGAGCTTCGCCTCTTCCTCGAAGCTGGTCCTCAAGCCGACCACCAACCGTGTCGCCGTCCAGCAAGCCGTCGACGGGTTGCGGGCGAACGGCAACACCGCACTGTATGACGCAACTCAGCAAGCTGCGAAAACCGTTGGAACGTCTGGCGATCGCAGCATCGTGCTGCTCAGCGACGGCGCGGACACCGAGAGCAATCAACCTGCCAAGGACCTCAGCGCCGGCAGTGCGTTGTTACAGGCCAGGGGGATCCGGGTCGACGTCGTGAGGTTCAACAACACCGACCCGGGCGCCGAGAAGGCCCTCGCCCAGTTCGCAAAAGCAGGTGGTGGTTCCGACGTGCTCGCCACCGACACTGCCGGCGTGGCTGCAGCATTCCGGTCCTCGGCTCAGGCGCTCAACTCCCAGTCGCAGTTCACCTTGTCCCCGGCCGCGTCGCTGGCCGGGGATCACCAGCTGACTCTCCGCGGCACGGCATCTGGACAGCCGTTCACCGTGAGCCAACGCGTCAGTTTCGGAGCAATCACCGCGCCAGCCACATCGCCGAGCGCGGCACCGGCCGGGGCTGCCCCGACGCTAAGCATCGGATCGCCGCCATGGGTTGTCTGGCTCGGCGGAGCGCTGCTCGCCGTCGCGATCTTCCTGCTGACCTATGTGCTGCTGGCACCGACTATCCGCACCCGCCGCGAGCGCCGCATCGCTCCGGTCCTGTCCTACCTTGATGCGGCCGCACATCAGGTGCAGAAGACGCAACAGCGTGGTCCGTCCGGCACTCGCGAAGCGCTCGTGGGACTCGGCGACCGCATCATGGGCAAGCGCGAAGCCACCGCCCGTACCATGCAGTTGATACAGCGGGCAGACCTCCCGTTGCGCGCCGGTGAATGGTTCGTCCTGCGGGTGTTGGCGGTCATCTTCGGGGCGGTCGCGGGCACTCTCCTCTTCGGTGATGCAGCTGTCTTCGGGGGCGCCATCGGCGCGATCGCCGGCTTCGCTCTCCCAGTCGCGTACCTGCGCTTCAAGGCGTCTCGACGCACACGCGCGTTTGAGGCGCAGCTGCCGCAAGTGCTCACCCTGGTTGCGACCAGTCTGCGCAGCGGCTTCGGTCTGCCGCAGGCACTCGAGGCGGTCTCCCGGGATGCCGCGGAGCCGGCCGCGAAGGAACTGTCCCGGGCCCTGGCCCAGGTGCGGATCGGGTCGGATCTCGCCGATGCACTCGACGAGCTCGCGACCCGCATGGGCACCGAGAGCTTGCACATGGCGGTGATGGCGATCCGGATCCAGCGGCAGGTCGGCGGCAACCTCGCCGAGACGCTGGACACCACCGCGCACACGCTGCGCGAACGCGAAGCCCTACGCGGTCAGGTAGCCGCGTTGTCAGCGGAAGGACGACTCTCTGCGGCGATACTGATCGCTCTGCCAATCCTCCTCTTCTTCTACATGATGTTGGTCAACCACGCCTATATCGAGTTGTTGTGGACCACCGTCGCCGGCCTGGTAATGCTGATCGGCACGTGTGTGCTGATGGTCATCGGCACGCTCTGGATGCGCAAAACCGTGCAGATCGAGGTATGACATGACTGTCGTCTACGCTGGCGCCGGCCTGATCGGTGTGGCGATCCTGCTCGCGGTTGTTCTGCTCTTGCGACCGAGCGATGACACGCAAACCGTGTCGAAATCACTTGCCCTGATCCAGGGCGCGCCGGTCGGCGGGTCAACAGGAATGGGCGCCGCCAATCGGGACGAGGGCCTTGTCGACCTGCTCTTCTGTTGGGCTGCCCAGGCCACCCGACGATTCGCTCCGACGTCGGTCAGCGACCGATTGGCACGCAGTTTGGACCGGGCCGGCCACCCAGTGCCGTGGACGGTCGAGCGTCTATTGGGCGCCAAGGGCGTCGGCGTCGTCATCGGGATGGTTCTCGGCTCGCTACTCGGCGGTGGCCTCACCCTTCAAGGTGCGTTCTTCGCGGTGCTTCTCGGTGGTCTGTTCTTCTTCGTGCCCGATGCGTTGCTCTACAACGCCGCGCTGCACCGCAAGGAGCAGGTGATGCGCGGCTTCGCCGAGACTCTCGACATGCTCACGATCTGTGTCGAGGCCGGCCAAGGCTTTGACGCGGCACTGGTGGAGGTATCCCGGAGCGTGAAGGGACCTATCGCTGGTGAACTTGCTCGCATGACAGCCGAGATCCAAATCGGGACCTCTCGCAGCGAGGCATTCCGTGGCCTCGGCGCCCGGGTGAACCTGCCCGAGGTGAAGAGCTTCGTGACGGCTATCGCGCAGGCCGACAAACTGGGCATCCCGATCGCCGCTGTGCTCCGGGAGCAGACTTCGGCCATGCGGCTGTCGCGACGACAGCGGGCCGAAGCCCAGGCCCAGAAGGTCACGGTGAAGATCCTCTTCCCGCTGATTCTGTGCATCTTCCCGGCACTCATGGTGGTCGTCATCGGGCCCGGTGCCATTCGCATCTTCCAGATGTTCTCGCACTCCAGCCTCTGAGACGTTGGACAACCGGCATCGCTGAGCACCTCACCGCCATACGGCACGATGGCGTAGTGACTGTTGCAGAGGATCTTCTGGCCATCGCGGATCGCGCTTCGTCATACGACGGGGTGGAGCCGTTCTCCGAGCAGACCCGGCTGGCGCTGCGGCACAGCGATCCGCAGCACGTCATACGCACTGACGGCGTGGTCACAGCCGGTGCGTATGTCGCCGACGACGGCGCCGTTGAGTTGGTCGTCGATCCCGACAGCCGCCGACACGGCTACGGCACGCGCATCGTGCAGGGCGTCCTCGAGCAACGGCCGGATGCACGCTTCTGGGCGCACGGCGACCTGCCCGGAGCGCAGGCGGTGGCGTCGACGGCGAAGCTGACCGTGGTGCGCAACCTGTGGCAGATGGGCCGCGACACGAACGCAACGCCGGCGATCGAATCACCCGAGGTGCCAAAGGGATTCACCGTGCGATCCTTCCGTCACGGCGATGAGGAGAACTGGCTCGACCTCAACCGGCGCGCCTTCGACTACCACCCCGAGCAGGGCAAGATGACGCGCCAGGACCTCGACGAGCGGATGGCCGAGCCGTGGTGGAACCCGGCCGGGCTGATCCTGATCTTCGACGACGCCACCGGCGAGCTCGCGGCGTCGCACTGGACGAAGATCGAGGACGACGAAGGTGAGGTGACGATGCCGGCCGGCGCGAGCTCGCGAGCGTCGGACGGAGGAGGAGCCGAGGCAAACAAACACAGCTCGGCCGACGACACGGCGAGCCCGCGAGTCGGGTCAGCGGCCAGCGGTGAGGTGTATGTCGTCGCCGTCGATCCCGGGCACCAGGGGCAGGGGCTCGGCAAGGTCGTCACCGCGCTCGGTCTCGCGCACCTGAAGCAGCAGGGGGTCGGGCACATCGAGCTGTATGTCGAAGGTGACAACGCTGCGGCGGTTGCGACATACAGGAGATTGGGGTTCGAGCGCACCGGGGTTGATGTCATGTATGCCGTGGCGGGCTGACCGGGGGCGGGGTCTCGATACACCTCCCCCGCTCCGGCACCCCACGAAGTTTCTCCCCCGCTTCGCTCCTCCGAATACTTCGCAGGGACCCCGCCCGCTCCTCCGGCACTCGACCACCTTGTGTGCCGCTTCGCTCCCCCATCTCCTCGGCCACCTAATGGCGCGGGGTCTCGATACACCTCCCCCGCTCCGCTCCTCCGGCACTCGATCACCTTGTCTTCCTCCGGCACTCGACCACCTTGTCTTCCTCCGGCACTCGACCACCTTGTCTTCCTCCGGCACTCGACCACCTTTGCTTCCCGGTCTCCCCGGCCACCACAAGTGGCCACCGCGAGTTTCGCGGCGCGGATGCTGCGGGGCGGGGCGGTGTTTGGGAAGATGTGCGCATGGATTCTGAGCCGACCCCCAGCGCTGCCGAGGACCCGGCGACGCAGACCGCCGCCAGCGATGCGTCCCTGGTGCGCCTGCAGACCCGGGCTGCCCAGCGGGTGCGCGGCGACAACGGTCGCTTCATCCGGGTCGCGCCGGAGCTCGACGCGACGGTCGACGAAGAGCTGCCCTCGGACCGATTCCTGGACCGCGAGATCTCCTGGCTGCAGTTCAACGAGCGCGTGCTCCAGCTGGCCGCCGACCCGCTGGTGCCGTTGCTGGAGCGGGCCCGCTTCATGGCGATCTTCTCCAGCAACCTCGACGAGTTCTTCATGGTCCGGGTCGCCGGCCTCAAGCGCCGCATGGCGACCGGCCTGGCAGTGCGCTCCGCCTCCGGGCTCGAGCCGCGCGAGGTGCTCGACGAGATCAGCAAGGCCGCACACGAGCTGATGGCGGTGCACGCCAAGATGTTCCAGCGGCACATCCGACCGGCATTGGCGGACGTCGGCATCCGCATCGTGCGCCCCAGCGACTGGACCGACGAGGACCGCGACCACCTCAACAAGGTCTTCCGCAACCGCATCTACCCGGTGCTGACGCCGCTGGCGGTCGACCCCGCGCACCCCTTCCCCTACATCTCCGGCCTGTCGCTCAACCTCGCCGTCGTGCTCATCAACCCCAAGACCGGCCGCGAGCACTTCGCCCGCGTCAAGGTGCCGCCGCTGCTGCCGCGGCTGATGGCACTGCCGGCCGGCGAGGACGAGGACGAGCTGTATGACGCAAGGTTCGTGGCGATCGAGGACGTCATGGCCGAGCACCTGCAATACCTCTTCCCCGGCATGGAGGTGCGCGAGCACTTCACCTTCCGCGTCACCCGCAACGAGGACCTCGAGGTCGAGGAGGACGACGCCGAGAACCTCCTGACCGCACTGGAGAAGGAGCTCACCCGACGCCGGTTCGGTCCGCCGGTCCGCCTCGAGGTCGCCGACGAGATGGACGACCACGTCATGGACCTGCTGGTCCGCGAGCTCAACGTCCGCGACGACGAGGTCTACCGGCTGCCCGAGCCGCTCGACCTGCGCGGGCTGAACATCATTGCGGATCTTGACCGTTCGGAGTTGCGCTACCCGCCGTTCCTGGCCAAGCCGCACCCCGACCTGGCGCCCGTCGAGCGCTCCGCGCAGTCCGACGTGATGGCGGCGGTGCGGGCGGGCGACATACTCCTGCACCATCCCTACGACTCGTTCTCCACCTCGGTGGTCGCCTTCATCGAGCAGGCCGCCAACGACCCACACGTGCTCGCGATCAAGCAGACGCTCTATCGCACCAGTGGTGACTCGCCGATCATCGACTCCCTGATCGACGCCGCCGAGTCGGGCAAGCAGGTGCTCGCCGTCGTCGAGATCAAGGCCCGCTTCGACGAGGAGAACAACATCACCTGGGCGCGCAAGCTCGAGCGCGCCGGCGTGCACGTCGTCTACGGCATGGTCGGGCTCAAGACCCACGCCAAGCTGTGCCTGGTGGTGCGCGAGGAGAACGGCGAGATGCGCCGCTACGCCCACGTCGGCACCGGCAACTACAACCCCAAAACCGCTCGCCTCTATGAGGATCTGGGCCTGCTGACCTGCGACCGCGAAGTCGGCGAAGACCTCTCCCGCCTCTTCAACCAACTGTCGGGTATGGCGCCGCGCAGCAAGTTCAAACGGTTGCTGGTCGCACCGCGCTCGGTCCGCACCGGCCTGCTGGAGAAGATCCACCGGGTCACCGACGCCGCCCGCGAGGGCAAGGCGGCGCGGGTGCAGATCAAGGTCAACTCGCTGGTCGACGAGGAGATCATCGACGCCTGCTACCGCGCGTCGATGGCCGGCGCCGACGTCGACATCTGGGTGCGCGGCATCTGCTCGCTGCGACCGGGTGTCGAGGGCATGTCCGACAACATCCGGGTCCGCTCGATCCTGGGCCGCTTCCTGGAGCACTCCCGGGTCTTCCGCTTCGTCATCGAGGGCGAGGAGGACATCGTCTACATCGGCAGCGCCGACATGATGCACCGCAACCTCGACCGCCGGGTCGAGGCACTGGTCCGCATCACCGAGCCCAAGCACATCGAGACGCTCGGCGCGCTGCTGGACGAAGGTATGTCGGACGACACCTCCTCCTGGCACCTGCACGGCGACGCCCGCTGGGAACGCCACCACCTCGACGCCGAGGGCACCCCGCTGCGTGACCTGCAGTCCGACCTGATGGCCAGCTACGCCAAGCGCAAGCGCAAGGCCCGCCGGCGGTGACCACGACGTCAGCGTCCGCGCTGCGATCCGGCACCGTGGCGGCTGCGGGAGCCGTGCTGTGGCGCCGCGAGGGCGACCAGCTGCAGGTTGCGCTCGTGCACCGGCCGAAGTACGACGACTGGTCCTGGGCCAAGGGCAAGCTGGATCCGGGCGAGACGTGGATCGAAGCAGCAGCACGAGAAGTGTTGGAGGAGACCGGCTTTCGGCCACGGATCGGCATACCTCTGCCGCGTTCGGTCTACTCGATGCAGCAGGGCAAACTCAAGGAGATCCGCTACTGGGCGGCCGAGGTGATGAGCGGCAGCGGCGACCTCGAGAACGAGATCGACGAGGTCGCCTGGCTCACCCCGGCACAGGCGCAGACCCGGTTGAGCTACGTGCGCGACGCGATGCAGCTGCAGGCCGTGATCGATGCCGACCGGGCCGGCAAGCTGCAGACCTGGCCGCTGGCCGTGGTCCGGCATGCCGACTCGGTGCCCCGCAAGCAGTGGGACGGCGACGACCCGTTGCGGCCCTTGGACGACACCGGCCGGCGCCAGGCGCTGGCCTTGGTGCCGGTCCTCGCGGCATACGGCATCGAGCGCCTGATCACCTCGCCGTCCGCGCGTTGCTTCGCCACCGTGCAGCCGTATGCCGCCGCCGCCGGCATCCGCCTGCGCACGAAGGCCGGACTGTCCGAGGAGATCTTCGACAAGGAGCCGGACCGCGCCGTCCGCAACCTCAAGCGGTTGCTCAAACGCGGCGAGCCGGCCGCGCTGTGCACCCACCGGCCGGTGCTGCCCGCGGTGCTGGAGCGACTGCGCGACACCGCCGAACCGGACAGCGAAGTCCACGAGATCCTCGCGGTCGCCGCCGAGGACGGCATGACCAAGGGTGAAGCGCTGGTGTGCCAGATCTCCGGCCGTGGCCGGGCCGCGCGGGTGCTCAGCGTCGAGCGCCATACACCGGCCTGACCATTTCCTGGTAAGACGTCCGCCGGACACTCCTCAATGTGTCGCGACTCGTTCACCCGCCGTTCACCACCGAGGTGGTAACCGGTCACCCTGCTTCCCTACGGTCACGCTTGACCGGCCGACGTGGCCGGCCCGACCGACTTCATTGTGTGGAAGGCAGTTCTCTTGAAGATCACGCGCATTGGTCGCGCTTCCGGCTTGGCCGTCGCAGCAGCGCTCGCGCTCTCGGCCTGTGGCAGCGCCTCCAACGACGACTCCAGCAACACGGCGAACAACAGCGGCGCCGCCGCGTCGTCGTCCGGCGGCTCCGGCAGCTCCGCGGACACGAGCTGCTTCTCCGGCAGCCTCTCCGCCGAGGGATCCACCGCCCAGCAGAACGCGATCACCCAGGCCATCTCGAGCTACCAGGCCAAGTGCAACGGCGCGAAGATCACCTACAACGGCACCGGCTCCGGCGCAGGCATCACCAAGTTCATCGCCAAGCAGGTCGACTTCGCCGGCTCCGACTCCGCGCTCAACCCCGACAAGGGTGAGCCGGCCAAGGCCAAGACCGCGTGCAAGTCCGACGCACTCGACATCCCGATGGTCACCGGCCCGATCGCCGTGTCCTACAACGTCAAGGGTGTCGGCAAGCTCAACCTGACGCCGCAGCTGATCGCCAAGATCTTCTCCGGCAAGATCAAGACCTGGAACGACCCGGCCATCAAGGCCGCCAACAAGGGCGTGGACCTGCCCGGCACCAAGATCTCGGTGTTCTTCCGCTCCGACTCCTCGGGCACCACCGACAACTTCACCAACTACATGAACACCGTCGACCCGGCGAACTGGCCGGACAAGCACGACAAGACCTGGAAGGGTTCCGTCGGCCAGGGCAAGGCCAAGACCGCCGGTGTCGCCAGTGCCGTCAAGGCCACCGACGGTGGCATCGGGTATGTCGAGTGGGGCTACGCCATCCAGAACAAGCTGGACATGGCCTCGGTCGACGGCGTCAAGCTGACCGCCGACTCGGCCGGCAAGGCCGTCGAGGCCGCGAAGGTCGTCGGCAAGGGCAAGGACCTGTCGCTGAAGATCGACTACAAGACCAAGGCCGAGGGTGCCTACCCGATCGTCCTGGTCACCTACGAGGTCGTCTGCTCGAAGTACAGCGACGCCACGAAGGCCAAGAATGTCAAGGCGTTCCTGTCCTACATGGCTTCCTCGGAGTTCCAGAAGCAGCTGACCGGTGTGGGCGCGGCGCCCCTGCCGGCACCGATCCAGTCCAAGGTCGTCGAGTCGATCAACTCGATCAGCTGATCAAAGACGTGCAAAGCTTGCGGGGGTGTTCGCACGAGAGCGACACCCCCGCTGGCGCGCGTCAGGCCCAGGCCCGACACCACGAAATGTTCCACCGTCATGTTTGAACACGCCGCGCAGTTCACGGAGACCAGATGAGTTCATCGACCGGCGCATCACTCGCCGACGAGTTGCCCGACCCCGACGGCCGCCCACCGCTACGCGGTGACGGCGCCGGCACCGGTCGCCGCGGGGACCGGCTCTTCGCCGGCGCCGCGACCGGCAGCGGCCTGATCGTCATCGCGATGGTGGTGCTGGTCGGGCTGTTCCTGCTCTTCCAGGCCATCCCCGCCATCGGCGAGGACAAGGTCAACTTCCTCACCAGCCGCCAATGGCAGGTGTCCGCGCGCAAGTTCGGCATCGTGCAGATGCTCTGGACGACGGTCGCCACCTCGGTCGTGGCATTGGTCATCGCCGTGCCGTTCGCCGTCGCGATCGCGCTCTTCCTCACGCAGTACGCGCCCAAGTGGTTGTCCGGGGCCGCCGCCTCGCTCATCGACCTGCTGGCCGCGGTGCCCTCGATCGTCTACGGCCTGTGGGGCTACTTCATCGTCGCCCCGAAGTTCGAGCACGTGCAGTCCTGGATCTCCGACGTCTTCGGCTGGATCCCGCTCTTCGACCGGGTCGGCGGCGTCGGGGGCGGCACGACGATTTTCCTGGCCGGCATCGTCCTGTCGATCATGGTCCTGCCGATCGTCACCGCACTCACCCGCGAAGTCTTCAACCAGGCGCCGATGGCGCACCGGGAGGCCGCACTGGCACTCGGTGCGACCAAGTGGGAGATGATCCGCACCGCGGTGCTGCCCTTCGGCAAGACCGGCATCATCAGCGCGACCATGCTGGGCCTGGGCCGCGCACTCGGTGAGACCGTCGCGGTCCTCTACATCCTGTCGTCGCTGCCGGAGGGTTCGAAGTGGACCTGGTCGCTCTTCAACGGCGGTGACACCTTCGCGTCGAAGATCGCCAACAGCGCCTCGGAGTTCACCCCGGGTCTCGGCACCGGCGCGTATGTCGCAGCCGGCCTCGTGCTCTTCGTGCTGACCTTCTTGGTCAACGCGCTGGCGCGGGTCGTCATCGAGCGTAAGAAGGCCTTCACCGAATGAGCATTGACACGAAGGAAATTGCACCGGCGCCGACCGGCGATCTCGGCGGTCTCGCCCAGGGCAGATCGGGCCTGCGCACGCTGAAGAACAGCATCGCCGGAGTCGTCATCTGGGGCGCCTTCCTCATCGCTCTCATCCCGCTGGGCTGGATCCTGTGGACCGTGCTGTCCCGGGGTCTGAGCCCGATGCTCGACGCCACGTGGTGGCAGAAGGACCAGTCCGGCGTCGGCGCTCCCGGCTTCGACCACAACGTGCGCGGCGCGCGGCACGCGATCGTGGGCACGCTGATGATCGCGCTCGGCACCTCCGTGATCGCCATCCCGATCGCGGTCATGACCGCGATCTACCTGGTCGAGTACGGCCGCGGTGGCGCCGCCCGAGCCATCAGCTTCATGGTCGACATCCTGTCCGGCGTGCCCTCGATCGTCGCCGGCCTGTTCATCTACGCCATCTGGGTGACGTTCTTCGGTTGGCAGCTCAACGGTTTCGGCTCGTCGCTGGCGCTTGTGCTGCTGATGGTGCCGGTCGTCTGCCGGTCCACCGAGGAGATGCTCAAACTCGTCCCCAACGAGTTGCGCGAGGCGTCATACGCACTGGGTGTGCCGAAGTGGAAGACGATCGTCAAGGTCGTCCTGCCGACGTCGTTCTCGGGCATCGTGACCGGCTCGCTGCTCGGTTTCGCACGCGTCGCCGGTGAGACGGCGCCGCTGCTGATCCTGGCGCAGTACTCGCAGTTCCTGAACCAGAATCTCTTCTCCGGCAACATCGCAGCGTTGCCGACTCTGATCAACACCAACCTGCCCAACATGGCCGGCGACCCGGTCAGCGCCGACCGAGTGTGGGGTGCGGCCTGCACCCTGATCCTGCTCGTGCTGGTCATCAACCTGATCGGCCGCCTCATCGGCCACTTCACCAAGGTCAAGGGCTGAGCCGCCACCGCGGCGACTCCCACGCGGAACGAGGAAAGACACTTCATGGGTAAGCGAATCGACGTCAAGGACCTGAACGTCTTCTACAGCGACTTCAAGGCCGTCGAAGGCGTCACGATGACCGTCGAACCACGCTCGGTCACGGCCTTCATCGGCCCGTCCGGTTGCGGCAAGTCGACCTTCCTGCGCACGCTGAACCGGATGCACGAGGTCACCCCGGGCGGCCGTGTCGAGGGCAAGGTCATGCTCGACGACGAGGACCTCTACGCGGCATCGGTCGACCCGGTCGCCGTGCGACGCACCGTCGGCATGGTCTTCCAGCGCCCGAACCCGTTCCCCACCATGTCCATCCGGGACAACGTGATCGCGGGACTGCGGCTCAACGGTGTGAAGAACAAGAAGGTCCTGGACCAGAAGGTCGAGGAGTCGCTCGTCGGCGCCAACCTCTGGAACGAAGTCAAGGACCGGCTGAGCAAGCCCGGCGCCGGCCTGTCCGGTGGCCAGCAGCAGCGGCTGTGCATCGCACGGGCCATCGCCGTCGAGCCGCAGGTGCTGCTGATGGACGAGCCGTGCTCCGCGCTCGACCCGATCTCGACGCTGGCCATCGAGGACCTGGTGACGCAGCTCAAGGAGCAGTTCACCATCGTCATCGTCACGCACAACATGCAGCAGGCCGCGCGCGTCTCGGATCGCACCGCGTTCTTCAACCTCGAGGCCACCGGCAAGCCCGGCAACCTGATCGAGATGGACGACACGCAGCAGATCTTCAACAACCCCAGCAAGAAGGCCACCGAGGACTACATCTCCGGTCGGTTCGGCTGAGTTTTCTGCTTCTACTCCTCGCGATAGTGAAGGGGCGGGGCAACGAGCTCGCTCGTTGCCCCGCCCCTTCACTATCGGTCGTCGTCTCCGCGCCGTCCGCTTGTCGTCCGCTTGCTTGTTCTGGCCGCTCACCACGCTGCAGCCGTCGTCCGCCATACCGCATGAGATGAACGCACGTCCATCTCCGTGAGACCCGCCACAAACGCGGCTGTTCACCTGCCCCACGCGTGCGGTTCGCTCCGCGTTCCTGCATCATTTACGGGTGGTCAACAACAAGGAGAGCCGTCGCCCGCGGTTCCGCGCCCGCAAGGGCAACACCTTGAAGGTCGCCGACTCGCACGGTCACAAGACCACGACCCCGCTGGTGCCGCTCGAGGACGAACTCACCCGCGAAGACGGCAGTTTCGCGTTCGGCTACTGCAAGAGCTGCGACTGGACCGGCCGGGCCCGGCGATCCCGCGACAAGGCCCGCGGTGATGCCCGTGAGCACCGCGCGGACTGCACGGGCAAGGGCAAGGTCATGCTGGGCGTCACCGACCACCGCTGACCGACGCCGGAAAATCGATCGCCCGGGGCAGGAACATCCCGCGCAACGACGCCGTTAGGCTTCATGGTGCGTCGGGCCGCGGCAGCCCCGGGTCCCAAAAATAGCCGCTACGAGCGGCCGTGCGCCGTGAGGCGCTCCCGGCCCGACGCACCGACTTCAGGGACGACTGTCGTCCCAAAATCACCAGACCCGCAGCCACACCCGCTCTTTACAAACGACCGTCGTCCCAAAATCACCAGACCCGCAGCCACACCCGCTCTTTACAAACGACCGTCGTCCCAAAATCACCGACACCGCACCGCGGTCAGTCGAGATTTCCCGCGCGCCACGCCGACGCGGCCCGCTCCAGGTCCCCCGCGGTGTCCAGCAAGGCCGCCGCACTGCGTGTCGCCTCTCCCGCGCCGCGCTCGTCGTGGCCATCGCGCTCGTCGGCGCGATGCGCCCGCCCCACCGAGATGATCCGGCAGAAGGCGGCCGCGCGTTCCAGCGCCACCGCCAGGTCGCCGTCGAAGACGCCGGTCAGGATCGCGTCGACCAGATCGCGCAACGCCTCCGGCGACGGCGGCTCCGCTGCGCCGGCGATCACGTGCTGGACATCGGCCAACTGCCGGCCCAGGTCGTAGTCGGCTGCAGCGCCGACCGCGTCCCGGCGCACCGACTCGTGTATGGCGTACAGCCGCCACAGCGCACCGGGCAGGCTGACTGCGGGCCGGCCGGCCCACAGCTCGGCCACGGTCGCCATACCGAGTTCGTCGACCAGGCTGACGAGGCGTCTGGTCAGCTCGGGATCGTCCGTCGCGCGGCCCCTGCCGACCAGGACCGCAGCGGTCTCATGCGCGATCGCCGACACTTCCGCGGGATCGACACCACTGGAAGCCTGCGCGTCGAGCGCGCCGGGGCTGAACATCGCCGGCCGTCGCGGCCTGCGCGGCTCTTCTTCATCAGTCATTCCCGAATCCCTCTGTCATCGCCTTCCACCGTAGGCGAGGGCGACGGCGCAGGAGAACTCGACGAGACGACAGACCGACCGTCGGCACTTCGGGACACCCTCCAGCCCCCAACCCGTCCCCACCGACCGACCGTCGGCACTTCGGGACACCCTCCAGCCTCCAACCCGTCCCCACCGACCGACCGTCGGCACTTCGGGACACCCTCCAGCCTCCAACCCGTCCCCACCGACCGACCGTCGGCACTTCGGGACACACCAGATCGGCGACGGCGACAGCGCACGAGAACTCAACCGAACGACAAGCCGACCCGCGCGGAGGCGACGACCGCCACGGTTTGGCGGCGTGAGGGAGCGTGCGAGCGACGCCGCTGACCGTGTCGCGAGGAACCGCAGCAGAGGACTCAGTCCAGCCGGTTGAGGCCAAGGACCACGATGACCGCCTGCCCGGCAGCGTCGCTCGCCGCGAGATCGACCTCGGCGTCGATGCCCCAGTCGCCGTCACCGGACGGGTCATGGACGACCTGGCGGATCTCCCACTTCTCCTTGCCCCGCTCGATGCGCAGGTATGACGGACCGCGTGCGTCCGCGTCCGTGAGCATCTCGTCGTGATCGTCGAAGTATGCCGAAATGTCTCCGTGCCAGGCGGATTCGTCCATCACGATGTCCGTGGGCGGCTCGGTGGACGCTGCGACGGACCGCTCGAGGGCCGCGAGCGCGACGAAGTCCTTGCGTGCCGCCAGCTCCAGGCGGTGGAACATCCCGCGGCGGATCTGGATGCCGAACGCCTTGCCGGTCGTGATCGACCGCGGCGTGTGCACCAGGGCGGCTTCACGCTCCTCGTGCAATGCCGGATTGACCAGCTCCTCCCACTCGTCGAGCAGGCTGGAGTCGGTCTGCCGGATGACCTCGCCGAGCCACTCGATCAGGTCGGACAGCTCGTCGGTCTTGGCGCTGTCGGGCACCGTCTGCCGCAGGGTCCGGTAGACGTCGGTGAGATAGCGCAGCACGATGCCCTCGGACCGAGCGATCTCGTAGTAACGCACCAGATCGCCGAAGCTCCAAGCGTTTTCGTACATCTCACGCACGACGGACTTCGGAGACAACGCCTGCTCGGCGACCCATGGCTGGGCGCTGCGGTAGGTCTCGAACGCCGCTTCCAGCAGCTCGCTGAGCGGCTGCGGCCAGGTGACGTCCTCCAACAGCTCCATCCGCTCGTCGTACTCGATGCCGTCGGCCTTCATCTGGGCGATCGCCTCGCCGCGCGCCTTGCGCCGCTGGCCCATCAGGATCGGGCGTGGGTCCTCCAGGATCGACTCGATGACCGACACGACGTCGAGCGCGTGCGCGAGCTGGTCGGTCGCCGGGTCCTCGGGGTCGGGAAGGACGTCGAGGGCGGCGAGCGCGAAGGGGGCCAGCGGCTGGTTGAGCGCGAACCCGTCCTGCAGGTCGGTGATGAGCTGCAGCCCTCGCCCGTCGGGCAGCGGCTCCGGCAACCGCTCGACGACACCGGCGGTCAGCAGCTCGCGGGTGAGGGTGATCGCCCGGCGCGCGAGTCGCCTGCGACGGCGTGGATCCTCATGGTTGTCGCGGACGAGGTCGCGCACCGCGGCATACGGATCGCCCTCGCGCGCAATGAGATTGAGCAGCATCGAATGGGTGATGCGCATGCGCGACTGCAGCGGCTCCGGGTCGGCATGGACCAGCTTGTCGAAGGTCTCCTCGGTGTAGTTGACGAAGCCCTCGGGCGGCTTCTTGCGCTGCACCTTGCGAAGCTTCTTGGGATCGTCGCCGGCCTTGGCGATCGCCCGGGCGTTCTCGATCAGGTGCTCCGGAGCTTGTACGGCGACCGTGCCGCTGGTGTCGTATCCGGCGCGCCCGGCGCGTCCCGCGATCTGGTGGAATTCGCGTGCCTTGAGCAGCCGCTGCCGGGTGCCGTCGAACTTGGCCAGGCCGGTGAAGATGACCGTCCGGATCGGCACGTTGATGCCGACTCCCAGCGTGTCCGTGCCGCAGATGACCTTGAGCAGGCCATCCTGCGCGAGCGTCTCGACGAGCCGGCGATATTTCGGCAACATGCCGGCATGGTGAACGCCGATCCCGTGGCGTACCAGGCGATTCAGCGTCTTGCCGAAACCGGCGGAGAACCGGAAGCCCGCGATGATCTCTGCGATCTGCTCCTTCTCGACCTTGCTGAGCATGTTGATGCTCGTCAGCGCCTGGGCCTGCTCGAGCGCCGCGGCCTGGGTGAAGTGCACGACATACGCCGGCGCCTCCTTGGCGTAGAGCAGCTCCTCGATGGTCTCGTGCAGCGGCGTCATCGCCCACTTGAAGGCCAGCGGGACCGGCCGCTCGGCGTCGGCGACGGTCGCGGTAGGCCGCCCGGTGCGCTTGGTCAGCTCCTCCTCGAAGATCGCCACGTCGCCCAATGTCGCTGACATCAGCAGGAATTGAGCCTGCGGTAGCTCCAGCAGCGGCACCTGCCAGGCCCACCCGCGCTCGGGCTCGGAGTAGAAGTGGAACTCGTCCATGATCACCATGCCGACGTCGGCGTTCTTGCCCTCACGCAACGCGATGTTGGCCAGGATCTCCGCGGTGCAGCAGATGATTGGTGCGTCGGCGTTGACGGAGGCGTCGCCGGTCAGCATGCCGACGTTGTCCGCCCCGAAGGTCGCACAGAGGTCGAAGAACTTCTCCGAGACGAGCGCCTTGATCGGCGCGGTGTAGAAGCTGACCCGGTCCCCCGCGAGCGCCGCGAACTCCGCCGCCGTCGCGACCATCGACTTCCCGGAGCCGGTCGGCGTCGCGAGGATGACGTTGGCGCCTGCGAGCAGCTCGATGATCGCCTCCTCCTGGTGGGGGTAGAGCGTCAGGTCGCGCTCGGCCGCCCACTCCACGAACCGCGCATAGGTCTCGTCCGGGTCGTCGGCGTCGGGCAGGCGGTCGTAGAGATTCATGATGCGGCCATCCTCCCAGGCGGCAGCGTCCTGGCCGGTTTCGGTGCGACACATCGCGCGGTGGAGCGCGCGAAGTGTCGGACGCAAACGCCGGATAGTAGCGGCCGATGTGCGGTCGTGGACCGGCTCCGACTACGCTTGCCACGCGCAAACGCCAGGGCCTCTAGCTCAATTGGTAGAGCTGCGGACTTTTAATCCGTAGGTTGCGGGTTCGAGCCCCGCGGGGCCCACCAGATCACACCTCCTCGGCATAGTCTGCAGACACCCGCACCGAGAGAGGTCCCGCCCATGGCGCTCACCGAGTTCGACTTTCCCTCCCACAACGGTCGTGACCGGATCCACGCCTGGATCTATGCGCCGGCAACCACGCCCCGTGGGATCGTGCACATCGTCCACGGGCTGGGTGAGCACTCCCGCCGCTATCTGCGACTGGTCAGCAAGCTGCTGGACGCCGGCTTCGTGGTCTGCGCGGACGACCACGTCGGTCACGGGGCGACCGCGGTGGCGTCCGGTGTGTGGGCCGACAGTGGCGCCCCCAACGGGGACGCGTTCGTCGAGGACGAAGCGACCTTGCGTGAGCGCGCCCGGGCGGCATACCCCGACCTGCCGTATTTCCTCTACGGCCACAGTTGGGGCTCGATGATCGCCCGCGCGTATGTCGCCCGCCACCCGGACCACGTCGACGGCTTGGTGCTCGGTGGCATCGCCGCGAAAATGCGTGGTCCGGAAGAGCTTTCGATCGCCGAGGTCGAGAAGGCCATCGGTGACAGCGACGGCACCGGTGTCGCGGACGAGTTCGTGCCGGCGCTCTTCGCCGGCGTGACCGAGCGGTATGACGACGTCCGCGGGCCGACAGACTGGGTCGCCGCCGACCGTGGTGTGGTGGCCGACCACGCG
Source organism: Flexivirga endophytica (assembly GCF_014640635.1). GTDB lineage: Bacteria > Actinomycetota > Actinomycetes > Actinomycetales > Dermatophilaceae > Flexivirga > Flexivirga endophytica. The sequence continues at coordinate 124,356 of NZ_BMHI01000006.1, read as the reverse complement.
GTCGACCCGCTCAACCGCTTCGGGGTGTCGATGACGTTGCGCTTCCTGCGCGACTTCCTGGCGTTGTATGCCGAAGCGAACGCCGACGACTGGGCCGCCAAAGTGCCCAGCGACCTACCGGTGCTGATCCTCGCCGGCGACCAGGACCCGGTCGCGGGGTATGGCGAGGGCGCCTACCACGTCGCGAATCAGCTGTGGTCCAGCGGCAACCGCGACGTGCGCACTCGCGTCTACACCGGCTACCGGCACGAGGTGCACAACGAGCCGCCGATCCGGGACGAGGTTGCCGGCGAGATCATCGGATTCGTCGAGCGGAATCTCGGCTGAGACCGGGCCGGCGGCACGCCGCGCTCAGTCGCCGACGGGGGTGAAGAAGTTGACCAGGTTGCCGTCGGGATCACGGAACAGCAGCGACTTGTTGCCCCACGGCATCAGGGTCGGTTCGTTGACGAAGGTGTCGATCGTCCCCTGCAGCGCGGCGTAGGTCGCGTCGACATCGTCGACGTGGAAGTCCAGCACGAGAGTGCGATTCGCCGCCGCCTCGGCCACGTTCTCACCGAGCAGCGGGACCGTCTGCGAGCTGGAGATCGCCAGCACACCGGATTCGGTGCGCAACTCGGCGAACAACGGGTGCAGGCGCGCCGCTTCGATCCCGGTGACCTTCTCGTAGAAGCCGACCAGCGTGTCGACGTCGTCGGTGATGATGCGGGTTGCCGCAAGTTGCATGGTGTTCTCTCTCGTCGGTGGGGCCGCTCGCCGAGCGCGAGCGGAGTCCTGACGCTAGAGCTGCCTCCGGTCAGGTTCTGTCCGTTGCGGCGTCCCACCGGCCTGCCCCGGCAACAGCGACGGGATCGTCCTCACCTCCCGTCAGCGAACACGAGCAAGCCAGCGCTCCTGGCGCGTGCGCGAGCCGCGTCCAATTATGCGCGCTTGCGTTTATACCGCGTGTGCAACTATTGTCTTCGCCGGTAAACGATACGCGCAATCTTGGAAAGGTCCACGCAATGCCTCTCGCACTCCTCGCCCTGGCGATCGGCGCCTTTGGCATCGGCACGACTGAGTTCGTGGTGATGGGGTTGATGCCGCAGATCGCCGGTTCGTATGGCGTCTCCATCCCGATGGCCGGCTTGCTCGTCAGCGGCTACGCCATCGGAGTCATGCTCGGCGCGCCGGTCATGACCGCGCTCGGCAACAAGATCAGCCGCAAGACCATGCTCATGTTCCTGATGGGCCTCTTCATCGTCGGCAATGCGCTGTCGGCTCTCGCACCGACCTTCGGGATCATGCTGGCCGGGCGGATCATCGCTTCCCTCGCACACGGCGCGTTCTTCGGCATCGGCGCGGTCGCCGCCGCGGACCTCGTCGCGCCGGCCCGAAAGGCTGCCGCGATCGCCATCATGTTCACCGGACTCACCGTCGCCAACATCGTCGGTGTACCCGCAGGCACCCTCATCGGCCAGACGATCAGCTGGCGGGTCACGTTTGCCGCCGTTGCCGGCCTCGGCGTGATCGGCCTGCTCGGAATTGCGAAACTCGTTCCGCCGATGCCGCGGTCGCAGAGTGCGAACCTCCGCGGCGAGATCGCGGCGTTCCGCAACATCCAGGTGGTGCTCGCGATGGCCATGACGGTCCTCGGCTTCGGTGGCGTCTTTGCCGCGATCACCTACATCGCGCCGATGATGACCGAGGTCGCGGGCTACTCCGAGGGTGCCGTCACCTGGTTGCTCGTGCTGTTCGGCGTCGGCATGTTCGTCGGCAACCTGGTCGGTGGGAAGTTCGCCGACCGCAATCTCATGCCCATGCTCTTCGTGACCCTGGGCGGGCTGTCCTTGGTCCTGCTGGCCTTCACCGTGACCGCGCACAACAAGGTGCTGGCAGCGCTGACGATCATGCTGGTCGGTGGCCTCGGCTTCGCCACGGTGCCGCCATTGCAGAAGCGAGTCCTGGACCAGGCGCACGGCGCGCCGACCCTGGCATCGGCGGTCAACATCGGTGCCTTCAACCTGGGCAACGCCCTCTCCGCCTGGCTGGGCGGCATCGTCATCGGAGCCGGGCTCGGCTACACCGCGCCGAACTGGGTCGGCGCCCTTCTGGTGGCCACGGCGCTCGGCCTCGCGATCTGGTCGGCCGCTCTGGAGCGTCGGCCGAGCCGAGCACCATCCCTCGCGCAGACATCGTGCGCCTGACGACGAGAGGTAAACTTGCAGGCGCCAGTAGCCGTCATACGACGGCTATTCGCGCAGCCGCCGAACACGCAGCACCAGCAGGGAGTCACCGATGACCGCCACCGATCCGAAACTCACTGCGCTCGCCAGCGGATGGGCCGCGCTCTCGCTGCTGCACGCCAAGATCGAGACGCAGGTCGAGCGCGCCCTGCAGAGCGCGCACGACCTGAGCGTCCGCGAATACTCACTCCTCGACGTGCTCAGCCGGCAGACCGAGGACGAAGGCGGCCACCTGCAGATGCGACAGGTCGCCGACGCCGTCGTACTCAGTCAGAGCGCGACCACCCGACTGGTGACCCGGTTGGAGGATCGCGGGCTCCTCGCCCGATACCTGTGCCCGACCGATCGGCGCGGCATCTACACCGACGTCAGCGACGCGGGGTTCAAGCTGCTGAAGAAGGCACGGCCGACGAACGACCGAGCACTGCGCAAAGCGCTCGACACCGCGGCTGAGGATCCCCAGCTGGCTCCGCTCGTCGCCGCGGTGCGCACGCTGAACCAACCCTGATCCGACCGTCCTATTCGCTGGGCCGGCTGTTGACCGTGACGTCCACACCGACCACGCGACGCGCCTCGGTCTCCAACTCGTCGCGCGGCACCAGCCCTGCCTCGTCGAACCACGACACTGTGACCTCGTCACGCCGCCGGCGCCATACACCTGAGACGACGCCACCTCGTAGGACGAGGTTGGCGCCTCGGGTGCCGACCGAACGCCGTTGTGCAGCAAGCAATCTCGTGTCGGCAGTGCCCGGCCCGAGCAACCAGGGGTCGAAGCCGGGCAGCAGCCGCACCTGCTCGGACGGTTCCGCTGCGGCGATGTCGTCCAGGTCCTTCGTGCACACGTAGCCGGTGATGTCACCGACCGTCACCTCGCTGACGTCGTCGCCCAGCTCGTTCAGCCACTGCATGACCCGCCGACGAGGCGCCGCCAGGCCTTCAGCGAGCCAGTAGTGCAGGTTGGCTACCGTCGCCGGCCCGTAGGCGCCCAGGTAGAGCTCGATCGCGGCCCGACCGGCGTCGTCGAGGTCCGGCAGGCCCGGCCACGCCGGGTCGTCGCGCAGCCGCCGGAAGGTCGCCTGCCCGTCGCGTTCCGGGCCGAAACAGATGTCGCCCCACCAGTGCAGCGGCTTGTAGAGCGCGTCGGCGCCCGATCCCGTTGCGGCGTCGGCCAATCCTCGCAGTGCCGGGATGTCGGCAAGACGGTCGGCGATCTCCCGGCGGGTCAGTGGTTCGGGCTCGAGGATCTCCTGCATCGCGGCCCGGAACGGCTCCCAGTCCGCCAGCTCGAAGCCGGCCTGCCGCTGGAAGCGCTCCTTCTCCCAGGAGCGTGGCGCCGTGTGCACCGACAGCAGCACGGCACCGACCTCGGGCGTGAAAACGTATGAGCCGCCACGGAATGCGTAGCTGCGTATGACGTCGCCCGCGCTCAACGCAGCCGTCAGCTCACCGGGCGTGGGCGCAGACCGGCGTACGGCGACCGCGAGCTCGGCCAGGTCCATCGGCCAACCGCGCAGTGCGACGACCCGACATACCGCAGCTTTCACCGAGCGCGCGCCGGGCCGGGACAGGCAGTGCCGTTGCAAGCGCCACGCGAGCGCTTGCGAGTCGTCGAGTTCGACGGTCAGTCGCGCCACTGGATCATTCGGCCGGGCAGCCGGGTGGCTCCGGCGACGACCGCGACGAAAACGGCGGCCACGATCGCGACACACACGCTCATCACCGCGACGTAGCCGTAGCCGTGCGGACCCGGGTCGAGGAAGGGATAGGGGTACCAGTCGGCGATCGGACCGCGGATCAGGCTGTAGCCCAAGTAGACGATCGGATAGGCCAACCACACGAGCGCAGAACGGAATTCGATGCGCCGCTCGGGCAGATCGACGAGCCAGTCGACCACCATCGCGATCGGCACGAAATAGTGCAGGACGACATTCGCCCACGGCAGCGGCGTGTTGACGTCCGTGTTGCTGAGCAGCAGCGCGTAGACGACGCCGGTGATCGAGATGTAGACCGTGGCCGCACCGCGGATCCGGTCGAGCCAGTGCGGGTCCGGTCCACGCAGCTGTATGGCGCCCGCCACCGCCAGCACCACTGCCACGATGACGTTGGACTGGATCGTGAAGTAACTGAAGAAGTTGGTGACCGACGCCGGGTTCTCGTCCCGGGTCAGCGCTTCGACGAGCTGCACGATCACGGTGAAGGTGATGAGCGCGGCGACCAGCAGCCGCAGCGTCGCATGGACACGCAACATCACGGCGGGGCCCGAGCTGTCTCCGGGGGCACGCACTACCTCTTCGGCGGTCACACGCTCACCGTAGAGGTCCGGGCGTGCGGCGGCGACCAGTTCCGGCCGTCAGCGGAAATTGCGTTGCGGCCGGTGAGCCGGGTCTGCTGCACTGACAGCGTCAAGCCCGAGGTCCGAGGAGTCAGCAGATGCGCCGTCCTTCCTGCACCGCACCGATCCACTTCACTGCGGCCAAGGACAGGACCTTCGAAGTTGATTCAGAACAAGCACAGGAGGCTTGGACCGAGTTGGCGTTGCAGGGAGCTTGCGACCGCAACGCCAAACTCGAAGGAAGCCTCATTGCTGACTCTCAATCTCGGAATACTCGCTCACGTCGACGCCGGTAAGACCACTCTGACCGAGCGCCTGCTCTTCGAAGCGGGCGCCATCGACGCTGTCGGTAGCGTCGATCGTGGCACGTCGGCCACCGACACCATGACGCTCGAGCGAGAGCGTGGCATCACCATCCGGACGGCCGTCGCCAGCTTCACGCTCGACGACCTGTGCGTGAACCTCGTTGACACTCCCGGACACCCGGACTTCATCGCGGAGGTCGAGCGTGCGCTCGGGATCCTCGACGGCGTCATCCTGGTCATCTCGGCCGTGGAGGGCGTGCAATCGCAGACCCGCATCCTGATGCGCGCGTTGCAGCGCTTGGCCGTGCCGACGACGCTCTTCGTCAACAAGGTCGACCGCAGTGGAGCAGATCCGGATCGGGTCGACGAGCAGATCGCGCACCGCTTGAAGCCGGCGCCCGGCACGTCCGTGCTGCGCGGATCGGCACGCACCGGCGAGGGCATCGCCGCGCTCCTCGACCGGATCCGACGCATCCCTACTTCGCCAGGCCGCCCGGACGCTCCCACCTCCGCGACGGTCTTCTCCGTCGAGCCCGACGGGCGCGCCTGGCTCCGGGTGCACGACGGCACCGTGCGGGTGCGCGACCGAGTCGACAAGCGGTCACGGATCACCGCGATCAGCGACCCGACCGGCACGCGCACCAAGGCCCTCTCCCCCGGCGGCATCGGTGTCGTGACCGGTATCGATCACCCACGGGTCGGCGACCGGATCGGCGTCGACGGCTCTCGCGAGGTGAGCACACTGCGGCCGTCGACACTGGAAACCGTTGTCGACGCGGCCGATCCGGCCCAACGCGGCCAGCTGCTGGCGGCCTTGGCCACGCTGGCCGATCAGGACCCCTTGATCAATCTGCGCATCGTGACCCTCGGGGACGGGCTGGGCACGATCGGGGCCGCCGCGAAGTATCGGAGCGACGGAGGAGCGGAGAACTTCGCGGGGTCAGCCGAGGTGCGGCTGTCACTGCACGGAGAGGTGCAGCGCCAGGTCATCGCGGCGCGGCTGGCGGACGAGTTCGGTGTCCGCGCCACGTTCCGGCCGTTGTCGGTCATCTGCATCGAGCGTGTCGTCGGCACCGACTCGGCACAGGAGACCATCGCGACTGCCCCGAACCCGTACCTCGCGACCGTCGGCCTGCGGGTGGATCCCTCACCGGTCGACACCGGCGTGCGCTTCGAGCTGGAGGTGGAGGCAGGCTCCATGCCGCCGGCGTTCTTCACCGCTGTCCGGTCCTCGGTGGAGGAGACGCTGCAGCAGGGCCTGAGCGGCTGGCGGGTCACCGATTGCGTTGTCACCATGACGCATTCGGGCTACTGGGCACGTCAGTCGCACGCGCACGGAACCTTCGACAAGTCGATGTCCAGCACCGCCGGGGACTTCCGGTTGCTGACCCGGCCGGTGCTGATGCGCGCGCTGCGACAGGCCGGCACCGTGGTGTGCGAGCCCGTCGAGTCGTTCACCCTCGACCTGCTGCCGGAGCAGGTCCCGGCGCTCCTGGGCGACCTGGCCCGGTGGGAGGCCGACATCACCAGCACCGAGGTCGACGAACGCGACGCGCGCATCGAGGGCGTCATACCGACCCGGTTGACCGACGCGGTGCAGCAGCGCCTGCCGGATCTGACCAGCGGCGAAGGCGTTTGGGAGAGTCGCCTGGACCACCACCGTGCGGTGCGCGGAGCACCGCCGACGTCACGGCGGGTGGGCGTCGACCCGGGCGACTGGGCGGCATACGTGAAGGCGAACCCGCGGTGACGCCCCACCTCCCGCGTGGCGGGCCGTGATGGGCGAGTATGGCGGCACACAGCCGGACCAGCGCGACAGGACACTCCCGTGATCGATTGGCTCAACCGCATCATGCAGGACGTCGACAACCTCGACGTCGCCGTCTTCGAAGGCATCGCGACCACCCACAGTCCGATCCTGGACAGGGTGATGCCCCGCCTGTCCGATGCGGCCGATCACTCGGTGCTGTGGCTGGGGGTCGCCGGTGCGCTGGGGCTGAGCCGTGACCGGCGGGCGAAACGGGCCGCGTTGCGGGGCGTGGTGACAATCGCGGCGACCAGTCTGATCGCGAATCAGGTTGCCAAACGGACGAATCGGCGTATCCGTCCGTCCCTCTCCTCTGTGCCGATCGCTCGTCTGTCGCGTCGACTGCCGACGTCGTCCAGCTTCCCGAGCGGTCATGCGGCGAGCGCTGCCGCCTTCGCGACGGCGGTCGGTCTGGAGATGCCCGTGCTGTCGGTGCCGCTGCGGACCCTGGCCGGCCTGGTCGGGTTCTCCCGGGTGTCGACGGGTGCCCACTACCCGTCCGACGTCGCCGCCGGCTGGTTGCTCGGGACGGCGGTCGCCGGGGTCGGCGCCCGGCTGGTGCCTCCGGCGGAGCCGCCTTCCGCCATACGGGGGACGGACGTCATACGGCTGGCGGCTCGACCGACGGGCTCCGGTGTCGTGCTGGTGGTGAACCCGGCCTCGCACAGCGGTGAGGGGAAGCGGGTGCTCCAGGAGGTGCGACGCGAGTTGCCCGACGCGGAGGTCGTGGAGCTGGCCGAGGACTCCGATGTAGAAGCCGTGATGCGCGAATCTGCTTCTCGTGCCGAGGTTCTCGGCGTCGCCGGTGGTGACGGGACGGTGCGCACGGCGGCCGCGGCCGCGCGCGAGGCGGACGTGCCGCTCGCGGTGTTTCCCGCCGGCACGTTCAACCACTTCGCGAAGGACGCCTGGGCCTTCCCGCTGCGCGCGGCGATCACCGCCGTCAAGCAGGGCACCGCGGCCAAGGTCGATCTCGCGTACCTGAACGACCAGCTCTTCCTCAACACGGCGAGCGTCGGCGCCTACACCGACTTCGTCGCCATCCGGGAGCGCAACGAGAAGCGGATCGGCAAGCCACTGGCCGCGTTGTATGCCGGTGCCCGCACGCTGCTGCGGTCGCAGCCGATCACCGTTCGTGTCGACGACCGGACGGCGGAGGTCGACCTGCTCTTCCTCGGCAACAGCGAATACCAACCGCACGGTTTCGCTCCGAGCTTCCGCGAGCGTCTGGACGACGGGCTGGTGGACCTGCGGATGCTGGATGCCTCCGGCTTGGGGGCGACGCTGACGATCCTCGCCTCGCTGCTCACCGGGCAGCTGGGTCGCCACAAGCGCTACCACGAGATCCACGCACCGTCGCTGCGGATCGAGGTGGTCGAGGGTGGTCCGGTGCGGATCGCGCGGGACGGTGAGCTCGGCGAGGAGGCCGAGGTCCTGGACCTGCGCGTCGACCGCCGTGCACTGACCGTCTTCCGCCACGAGGGCGTCTACTGACCTCGTTCTCCTGCACTTGCCCCTCCGGCTGAGGCACGATCGGAGGAGGAGGGATTCGATGAGCATCGTGCAGGACGCGCGGGCCGCGATCGCCTTCAGCCAGGAGCTCTACCGCTCCAAGCTGTCAACGGCATACCGCGGCAAGGTGCACCACGATCCGCTCGCGCGGCCGCGGATGGGCGAGGGGCGGAACAACCCCTACGCCGTGTATGCCGAGCTGCGCGCGCAAGGACCGCTCGTGCCGACCCGGCTGGGCAACCTCGCGACCGTCGACCACGCCGTCGCGCGGTCGGTGCTGACCAGTCGGACGTTCGGGGTTCGACCGCTCGAAGGTCCGTCTCCCACCAGCGAGAATTTCGACCTGTCCTTCCTGGACCGCAACGAGCCGGACCACAGCCGCCTACGTCGGGTCGCGGCGCCTGCGTTCAGCCCGCGGATGGTGCGCGGATATCGTTCTCGCGTCGAGGAACTCGTCGACGGGCTGATCGGCGAGCTGGCCGACGGCGGGACGGTCGACTTCGTCTCCTCCTTTGCCGCACCGCTGCCGATCGGTGTCATCACCCGGATGTTCGGCATCGACGAGGACGCGGGCATCGACACCACCGCGTTCGCTCGGTATGGCGCCGCTCTCGGCGGGTCGCTGGACGGCATACATTCGCTGCGACACGCGCGCGAGCTGATGGAAGCGGCGACCGCGCTCGGGGAGATGTTCGACCGGCTGCTCCGGTTGCGAGCCGTCGACCCGCGCGAGGACCTGACCAGTGTGCTCGCGGCCGAGCGTGGCGACCAGGTCCGACCGGACGAGCTGATGTCGATGAGCCTGCTGCTGCTCGTCGCCGGTTTCGAGACGACGGTCAACCTGCTCGGCAACGCGCTGCTCGCACTGCAGGACCACCCGGACCAGTGGCGGCTGCTGACCGAGCAGCCGGAGCTCGCGGGGCAGGCGATCGAGGAGACACTGCGCTGGAATCCACCGGTCCAGCGGACCGAGCGGGTTGCGTTCGAGGACCAGGAGGTCGCCGGCACACCGGTCCGCAAGGATCAATGGATCCTGTTGTTGCTCGGTGGCACCGGCCGCGACCCGGAGGTGTTTCCCGACCCGGACCGCTTCGACATCACCCGGTCACACGGTGCCGAGCACCTGGCCTTCTCCAGCGGCATCCACTACTGTCTCGGCGCTCCGCTCGCACGGCTGGAAGCGACGATCGCGTTGGAACAGCTGGCGATTCGGCTTCCCGGCATACGACGTGCAGGTCCGGTCACCATGCGGCGCACCACGCTGATCCGTGGTCCGTTGCACCTGCCGGTGACCGTGGCGGTCGAGTAGGCCGGAAGAATCCCACCATCACTCGACCAACGTGGAGCTTCCGAGCACCAGCGATATGTCGGCGTCCCGCGCCAGCTGGGTGTCGTTCGTCGTGATCAACACCGACGCTCCGTTGTCGGCGGCACGCCGCAGCTCGGCGAGCACCAGCACGCGGTTCTCCGCGTCCAGCGCGGAGGTCGGTTCGTCGGCCAGGATGATCGCGGGCTCGTCGACGATCGCCCGAGCGACCGCCACCCGCTGACGCTGGCCGCCCGAGATCTCGCCGATCAGGTGGTTGCCGATCGCGTCGATGCCGAGTCGACGAAGCGTGTCCATCGTGCGTTCTTGTGCGTCGCTGTATGACGTGCCGCGTGCGATCAGCGGCAGCAGGATGTTCTCGGTGACGGTGAGGGACTCGCACAGGTCGTAGCTCTGGGTGACGACGCCGCACTGCTCTTCCCCCAGATCGACGGTTCCGGAACTGAGTCGTAGTTGCCCTCGGCACACATCGATCAACGCGGTCTTGCCGCTACCTGCATGGCCGGTGACAATCCCGACAGAACCGTCGGGGACCTCCAGGTCGAGATCGGCGAAAATGGTTTTGCCATCACGGGTTTGGGCGGTTGCGACGTGCAGCCGGATCATGCGTCACCACCTGTCGCGCGTCGCACCACGAAGGTGTCGGCATCATCTCCCGGACGGAGGGTGACCGGGGTTCCGGCCGGGAACTGGCCGAAGATGTCGTCCGTCAGCGGGATGCTGCCGTCATCACGGATGAGCACCTGGGTGCTGCCGCCGCGAGCGTCCATCCGGATGCGGCCGTCGCGGATGGTGATGACGCGCGCGTCGAGTGCGGTCGCCACATCCAGGTCGTGAGTGACGGCGATGACCGTGGTGCCGAGCTCCTTGTTCGCGCGCAGTATGGCGTCGGTGACCGCTTGCACTTCCACGCCGGCGAGGCTGCTGGTCGGCTCGTCGGCCAACAACACGGATGGGTTCGTTGCGATGGTCGCGGCGATCGCGGTCAACTGCCGAGTGGCCGCCGAAATCCCATGTACGGGTTGGGGCCTCAGCTCGGACGGGATACCGACGATGTCCAGGACAGCGTCCGCGTCGATGGTGCCGGCGAGCCGTTTCGGCCAGCCGAGCTCGATGTTCTGCCGAACGGTCAAGTAGGGCAGCAGGTTCTTGCTGACGTCCTGCAGCAGCACTGCCAGGTCGCTTCCTCGGACGTCGTCCAGTCGCCCGACGTCGTTGCCGCTGAGCTCGTGCCCGGCGATCCGCACTCGGCCGGCGCTCGGCGTCATGAGACCGGCCAGCACGCTCAACAGCGTGGACTTGCCGGCACCTGACGGCCCGACAAGGGCGACGATCTCACCGGGTTGCACGCTCAGGTTGACCCCTGACAGTGCTGCGACGTCCTGGCCCTCCAGCCGGTAGATCTGCACCAGGCCCTCGACGCTGACGATCGGTGGTATCGCGTCATCGGTGACGCTCATGCCTCAGTCCCCCTTACGTGGTAACTGGCCGAGCGGGCGACACGGGTTCCGAACACGGTTGCAACCACGAGCAGCAGCACGATCAGCGCGATGGCGGCCGACACGCCGGCCAGCCATTCGAAGCCGGTCCGGGTCAGTGGTTGATCCGGTGGCGTGGACCACCACAACATTGTCCGCCCGGTCAGCCAGGCAGCCAACGGTGCAGTAGCCGCCCCGATGACACTGCCCACGAACGCCAGCAGCACGAACTCGCCCACGGTCGCCGTCCGCAGCACCCGGCGGGAGAGCCCGCCGGTGCGCAACGCACGCAAGTCCCGCTGTCGCTCGCGTCGCGAGGCGACCGCGACCAGCACCATGCTCACCAAGGCCGCAAGCACAGACAACGCAGACACCACGATGCTCAGGTTCATCGCCCACGCCGTCGCAGTTGCGTCGTAGCCGGCCCGCGCCGCATGCAGGGTTTGCACCTGGGTGCCCGCAAACCCGACCTTGCGGACCGCAGCATCGAGACGCTTGAGCATCGCCGGGTTCTGTGTCGCCGAAAACACCTGATACGACACGTTGTCCATGCGGTCGCCAACCTTGGCCATCTGGGCCAGGTCCACCACGATCGTCCTGCTGCCGGCACCCGGGATGTAGGGCGCGGTCCCGACGACCCGGTACGGTCCGTCGACGTCGGCCATTGTCGGAGCAGACACCGTCGACCCCACATGACTGTTCGTCGTCCACGTCGCCACCAACGCCGCAGGATCGGATCCGGCTCCTGTGCCTTCCAGCGCCGACCATGGCACCGGCTGCGGCAACCCGGTACGCAACCCGATGCGATCCATGTCTGCCGGGACGACCCCGAGCACGGCCTCGCTGGTCGACGTCGCCGCGTTGATCTGCACCGCAGGCGTGAAATCGTGGTGCTTCGGATCGATCGCATCGATCGCCTTCATCAGGTCGCTGGGGTGCACGGTGGCAGCGCTTTGATCCAGGCGCACCAGCGCGGGTGCACCGACATCCGCGGCCGCTCGGGTTTGCCTGTTGTCCGCACCACGTGCGAAGACACTGACGCTCAACGTGAGCAGTGCGGAGGTGATGATCAACGTCGCGATCGCGGTGACCACGCCGGCGCGTCGGCCAAGCTGCGCGACCGCCAATGCACCGGCGGCACGACGCTTCCCGAGTAGGCGGCGCACCAGAGCGGCGGCGACCGGTGCCAGCAGCACTCCGACGATGACCGCCACCAGCCCCGCCAACAGCAACGGCGTGACCTGCACCGGTGCACCGGTGAGGCTCTTGGTCGCGGTGAGTGTCACTCCGACCAAGCACAAAGCGCCCAGCACGGCCGCGGGTGTCGACAACTGCACCCCGCGGCGTCGTGTCGGTCGAGCACGCAACAAGGTGCTGATCGGTTCCCGGGCCATCAGCCACCAACACACACACCAGACGCCCGCGGCCAGTGCAACTGTCCCGATGGCCGCGAGCAACGACGTCCACACCCAGGCAGCCGACACTCCTCCCGGCAACCACAGCGCACGCACCAGCTCGTCAACGACATACGCAAGGCCCAGGCCGCCGACGAAGCCCGCCACCCACGCAGGCAGAAGCTCTTGGGCACCCAGGCGCAAGACTCCGGCGGTCCCGTTGCCCCGCATCTTCAACACCGCCGCGTCGCCCCGACGAACCGTGGCCAGGAAACTGGTCACCTGCACCAACAGGATCAGCAACACGACACCGAGCTGCACCAGCAAGAACGGCAAAATCTGACCGACCTGCTCGGTGTCAGTGTGCGTGTCGACATAGACCGCGGACAGCGCCTCGGTCACGTTGATCTCGCCACCGAGACGTTTGGTGGAGGCGTAAATGCCCGCGACGGCGTCGCTCAATGAGCTCGGATCGACGCGGGCGACCTCGAGGGGATAGCTCACCGTGTTGTAGATGCCTGTCCAACTCACATCGCGCGAGGTCATGTTGCCCGACGGGACCGACGTCGTCGGCGGGTGCCCGGCGAACGTCTTCTCCGACGTCAACCACGAAGCAGCCGGCGATCCAACTTCAGCGTTCGGGTTGTAGCCGGCGATGTTTTGCCCGCCCCAGAACGGATCATCCGGCGCCGCGGTGAACACTCCCACCAACTTCATCTGCTTTTGCGGATTACGGTCCACGTTGTCCGTGGGTTGGCTATCGCCCTTGACGGTGAATTCCTCACCCAGTCGGAGGCGAGGTTTGATCACCGACTTCACCTGCGCCTCGGGCAGCGCCACCTCGTTCCGAGCCGTCGGACACCGCCCAGAGACCAAGTGCACGTGGGCACACTCACCTTGGGTTGCTTGCAGGGTCACATGCTCTAGCCGCCGGGGCCAGACGACTCCCACCGTCCGTGACTCAATCGGAGCGCCAGTCACCGCTCTCACGCGCGGATCCACACCTTGCTTGATCTTGGTCAACGACGGACCGCGACCATCAACTGCACGAAAACTGATCTGCTGACTGGCAGCACCGAGCGAGTCCGTATGAAACCGGACCACCGCAGACTGGAACGACCTCGTCAGCAGCGGGTCCACAGCAACGACCGCCACGAGAAGACCCACTGTCACCGCGAACAGGACCGCATGTCCCCAACGATGCCGACGGGCAGTGCTTGCCAGATTCGTCATACCAGTGCACCCACCGATGCTCCCCTTCTGTTCGGCGTCACGGCTCCGTGTAGCCGCCAGCGGACCTCATTCATCCCCGCTTCGCACGCTATCGACTCCGGCGGACCCCCCCGGCTTTGTCAAGATTCAGCCGGAATTGTTACCCGCGAGAAAGACTTGACTGAGTCCAAACAACGCGTAAGGTTGACGACATGCCGGACTTCGAGACGACGCTGCGTGAGGCCGGGTTGCGTGTCACCCGCCCGCGCATCGCGGTGCTCGAATCGGTGCGCGATCACCCGCACGCCGACTCCGCGCTGCTGGCCGAAACGGTGCACGACGCGCTGCCGAGTGTCTCGCGGCAGGCGATCTTCGACTGTCTCAACACGTTCACGGAGACCGGTCTGGTGCGGCGCATCCGCCCGTCCGGGTCCCCTGCGCGTTACGAGCTCCGCCGTAACGACAACCATCACCACCTGGTCTGCCGCTCGTGCGGCATGGTCGTCGATGTCGAGTGCGCCGTCGGCGCCGCGCCCTGCCTGCACGCATCCGACGATCACGGTTTCGTCATCGACGAGGCCGAGGTCATCTACTGGGGCTACTGCCCCGATTGCGTTGGTTCCCAACAAGTTTCACCCGAGCGGGCCTGACACCCGCCGCTACGAAAGGATGTCATGAGCACCACAGACGAGCAGCCGCTGGCAGAGATCAATGACAGCGACGACGGCAACGGCAAGTGCCCGGTCATGCACGAGCTCGTGCAGCCGGCGCAGGGCGACTCCACCCAGCAGTGGTGGCCGCAGCGCCTCAACCTGAAGATCCTGGCCAAGAACCCCGCGGTGGCCAATCCGCTCGGCGAGGAGTTCGACTACGCGGCGGCCTTCGAGGCTCTCGACCTGGCCGAGGTCAAGGCCGACATCATCGGCACCCTGAAGACATCGCAGGAGTGGTGGCCGGCCGACTTCGGTCACTACGGCCCGCTGATCGTCCGTATGGCGTGGCACGCCGCCGGCACCTACCGGGTGCAGGATGGCCGCGGTGGCGCCGGCACCGGGCAGCAGCGCTTCGCACCGCTGAACTCCTGGCCGGACAACGTCCTGCTGGACCGCGCCCGCCGCGTGCTGTGGCCGGTGAAGAAGAAATACGGCAAGTCGCTCTCCTGGGGTGACCTGATGGTCCTCGCCGGCAACGCCGCCATGGAGGACATGGGCTTCAAGACCTTCGGCTTCGCCGGCGGCCGTGTCGACGCGTGGGAGCCGGACGACGACATCTACTGGGGCGCCGAGACGGAGTGGCTCGGCGACAGCCATCGCTACTCCGGTGACCGCGACCTCGAAAACCCGCTGGCTGCAACGCAAATGGGCCTCATCTACGTCAACCCGGAGGGTCCGGGCGGCAACCCCGACCCGCTGGCGGCCGCGCATGACATCCGCGAGACCTTCGCTCGGATGGCGATGAACGACGAAGAGACCGTCGCGCTGATCGCCGGTGGTCACACCTTCGGCAAGACGCACGGCGCCGGTGACGCCGAGCAGGTCGGCGCCGAGCCGGAGGCCGCTCCGTTCGAGCAGAACGGCCTGGGCTGGAAGTCGTCATACAAGAGCGGCAAGGGCAACGACGCCATCGGCTCGGGCCTGGAGGTCACCTGGACGTACCACCCGACCCGTTGGGACAACGAGTTCTTCCACATCCTCTACGGCTACGAGTGGGAGCTGTTCAAGTCCCCGGCCGGCGCGCAGCAGTGGCGTCCGGTCAAGAACGGCGGCGCCGACATGGTGCCGGAGGCACAGGGTGAGGGCCGGCGTGAACCGCGCATGCTCACCACCGACCTCTCGCTGCGCTTCGACCCGGAGTACGCCAAGGTGTCCAAGAAGTTCTTGGACGACCCGGAGGCCTTCGCCGACGCCTACGCCCGCGCGTGGTTCAAGCTGACTCACCGCGACATGGGCCCGGTGACCCGGTACCGCGGTGCCGAGGTGCCGACCGAGGAGCTCATCTGGCAGGACCCGATCCCCGCCGCCGAGGCGCCGACCGCCGCCGCGATCGCCGCTGCCAAGCAGCAGATCGCCGGCGCCGGATTCTCGGTGCAGGAGCTGGTCAAGACCGCGTGGGCGGCTGCGGGTTCCTACCGCAACTCCGACAAGCGCGGTGGCGCCAACGGTGCCCGCCTGCGTCTGGAGCCGCAGAAGAGCTGGACGGTCAACGACCCGGCGGTCACCGGCCCGGTCGTCGCAAAGCTGGAGCAGATCGCTTCTGCGGCAGGCGTTTCCGTCGCCGACGCGATCGTCCTCGCCGGCAACGTCGGTGTCGAGCAGGCCGCCAAGGCCGCCGGGTACGACGTCCAGGTGCCGTTCACCCCGGGTCGCGGCGACGCGACCCAGGAGCAGACGGACGTCGACTCCTTCAGCTACCTCGAGCCGAAGATCGACGCGTTCCGCAACTACGTCGAGAGTGAGACCAAGGCGCCGCTGGAGTACCACCTGGTGGACCGCGCCAACCTGCTCAACCTCTCGACGCCGGAGACCACCGTCCTCATCGGTGGCCTGCGAGTGCTCGGCGCCAACGCCGGCGACAACAAGGCCGGTGTCTTCACCGACCGCGAGGGCCAGTTGACCAACGACTTCTTCGTCAACCTGCTCGAGATCACCGCCGACTGGAAGCCGGGCGACCAGGCCGGCACCTACGTCGGCACCGGTCCCCAGGGCCAGACCTGGACCGGCACGCGTGCGGACCTGGCGTTCAGCGCCAACTCCGAGCTGCGTGCGGTCGCCGAGGTCTACGCCTCCGACGACGCGGCCGAGAAGTTCGTCAACGAGTTCGTCGCAGCCTGGGCGAAGGTCATGGACAACGACCGGTTCGACGTCAAGAAGTAGTTTCTCGCTGCGACTCGTCGCGGCATACGCAACGGGCCCGGCGAACAAGTTCGCTCGGGCCCGTTGTCCATGCCGGTCGTCTCCGCGCCGGTCGGCTGGTGGTGCGGTGCGGTTGATCTGGGCTGTCGCCACCAGGAGCGTGGAAAGGCCCCCGGCAAATCTGCCGGGGGCCTTTCGTCATACCTAGTTATGCGGCGGTTATGCGGTGCGGTTCGCGTGGTCGTAGTCGTGCTGCTTCTCGGCAGCCCGGAAGAACAGCGCGCCGCCGCCGAAGCCGACGAAGAAGGTGGCGAGGGTCTGGCCGACCCACTGGGCGTCACCCTGGAAGAGCTCGCACAGGATGACCAGCACCAGCACCACGCCGGGCACGATCCACGACTGGACCCGCCAGCTGCGCGGCTTGACGACCAGCGAGGCGATCAGGCCGATCACGAAGCCGACGACCGGGCCGGTCAGCCAGGTCGGACCCGGCAACGACGAGGTGTCGGGCTGGAAGATGAAGTCCAGGAAGAGCAGGAGCAGGAACGCCACGATGGTGACGACCGCCCACAGCAGCCCCTCCTGCTTGGCGTTGAGGTCCGAGCCCGGGGCTGCCTTGACCGGTGAATCGAACTTTCCCATGGGTGCACTCCTGATGAAGGGGTTGACCTTACTGGTCGGTACTTACTGGGAAGTTACCGCAGAATCGCTACGGATTGTCGGATACGCTCACGGCGCATGTGGCTGTACCGCAATCGGTTATCGCTCGTCGCAGCGACCGCTGTGGCTGTCACGCTCGTCGGCTGCTCGGGCGTGTCGAGTTCCCCGGACGCCGGCACGGGTAGCACCTCCGGGTCCACCAGCGTCCACGGAGCCACCAGCACCAGCCGCACTGCTGTGCCCAGCGCCACGAGTCGTCATACGCCCGAGGCATCTTCGACCTCCGCGACCGGCTCGACGTCGAGTGCGCTGACACCCGCTCCCCGGAAGGGACGGCCCGGGTCGGTGACCGTCGCCGTCTCGGGTGACGAGATCCCGCACCCTGCGGTGTTGGCCGCCGCGCGCCGGGGCCCGGGCTGGGACTTCGACCCGATGTTCGCGCAGGTGGCGCCGACGATCCGGGACGCGGACGTGGCCATCTGCCAGTTGGAGACACCGCTCGGCGCGACCGGCGCCGACCTCAGCCACGGGTTCGTCATGGGCGCGCCGGCGGCGTTCGCGACGGGGCTGCGGCGCGCGGGCTTCGACGGCTGCAGCACCGCGAACAACCACACGTTCGACCAGCAGCTCCCGGGAGTCCGCGACACCCGCACGATCATGCAGCGGGCCGGCCTCGAGGCAGCCGGGCCGGGGCCGGACGCCGCACACCCCGGTCAGCCGGCGATCTACCGCGCGAAGGGTTTCACGATCGCGCAGCTGTCCTACTCCTACACGGTCGACAACACCGTCGGGAACACCAGACACATCCCGCCGGCCGCGCCGTGGGCCGCTGGAAATCTGTATGACGTCATCGGTGTCTCCGGGATCGAGAAGGACGCCCGTGCGGCACGCGCTCACGGCGCCGACCTCGTGCTGGTGTCGATGCACTGGGGCGAGGAGCAGGACCAGAAGGTAACCTCCGAACAGCGCCGCTTCGCAACGGAATTGCTCTCCTCCGGGAATGTGGACTACATCATCGGGAACCACCCGCACGTGGTGCAGGAGTGCCAGCGCATCGACGGGCGGATGGTCAACTACAGCCTCGGCAACGCGCTGTCCGATCAGACTGCCGGCATCGTCGCGTATGGCGGAAAACGGTCGACCGATGCCGTCCAGGACGGGATGATCGCGGTCATCACGTTCAAGCGCGATGCGGTGGGCAAGGTCACCTCGACGGAGAAGTTCCGGCCCACTCGTGTCGACCGAGCGAACGGTTACGTCATACGGCCGGTGACCAAGCGCTCCGATCCCGCGTCGTGGCAGCGCACCACGTCGGTCGTCAGGTCCGGCGGCAACAGTTGTGGCGCGACACCGCTGCGCTGACCGCGCGGCCCGGGTGTATCTCTCCCCAGTGTCGAGCCGTGCACGGCCCCGGGCGCCATACCCGGTCATACCTCGACCCAGTGTCGAGTCGTGAACGGCCCCGGGCGCCATACCCGGTCATACCTCGACCCAGTGTCGAGTCGTGAACGGCCCCGGGCGCCATACCCGGCATACCTCGACCCAGTGTCGAGTCGTGAACGGCCTCGCCCGCTATACCTGGTCATAGGTCGACACTGGGGAGACTCGTGCACGACCGCCGCCCAGAGAAATCGGTGTCACTTACCGGCCGAGCGACACAGAATGGCTACATGGAGATGCAACTGAGCATGGTCGTGCTCGAAGTCCGTGACGTGGCGAGATCGGTGGAGTTCTATCGGACGCTGGGCCTCGCGATGCCCGACCCGCGCACGGACCGGCCGGTCTCGCTCCTGCGGATGAGCAGCGGGGTCAGCCTCGTCCTCACCGAGGACTTCGCAAGCACCACCGATCCGACCTGGACCCGGCCGACCGGCGGCTACCAACAGCTGATGGAGTTCTACGCCGGCGAGGACGCCGAGGTCGATGCGATGTGGGCCAAGCTCATCGGCGCCGGATACACGGGCCGGCTCGCACCGAAACAGACCCAGGGCCCGTATGCCGCGATGGTCGACGACCCGGACGGCAACGTCGTGCTGTTGACTTCCGACGAGTCAGCGCGAATCGGCAACAAGGACAACGTATGACGCTCCCCTCCGCGGCCGTGGCCCGCCTTACGCTGGACGAACTCCCCGGCATCAGCTGGCAGCCGTTCGGCAGGGAGGACCTCCCGGCCATCGCCGCGTTCTACACCGAGTGCGAGGCGTATGACGAGAACCCCGAGCGCACCTCGCTCGCCGATCTCGAGGAGTTCTGGGACTCCCCGCGATCGGTGCCCGAGGAGGACACGCTCGTGGCGCGCGACGCGGACGGGAACGTCGTGGCGACCGCGTGGGCCGGGTGCAACCGGGCCATGACCGAACATCGCCGGGTCCGCCTCGCCGGAGCGGTCCGACCGGACCGGCGTGGCGAGGGCATCGGACGGGCGGTCCTGCAGTGGGAGCTGGCGCACGGCCTCGCCTGGGACGACGCGTCACGACGCGATGGCTACGGCCCACTCGTGATGCGGATGTTCGTGCCGACCGAGCAGGCAGACGTGCGCGACCTGGCAACCCGGAACGAATTGCCCACTGAACGCTACTTCTTCGAGATGTCTCGTCGGCTCGACGGCGTCATCGAGGTGCCGGTCCTCGCCGGAGTGCGGCTCGCCGGTTGGGACATCGAGCGCAACGACGAGGTCCACCGGGTGATGGACGAGGCATTCCAGGACCACTGGGGTCACACCGACACGACCACGGAGATGTGGCAGGAGAACATCGACTCACACGCATTCCGCCCCGCCTGGACCGTGCTGGCGATCGACGACAGCACCGACCGGGTGATCGGTGGTGCGATGAACTACGCCTGGGAGCAGGATTGGGAGCCGCAGGGCTACACCGAGGGTTACACCGACCAGCTGGGTGTCCTGCGCAGCCATCGCGGACGGGGCGTCGCCGCCGCGCTACTCCTCGAATCCATGCGCCGCTTCAGTGAATTCGGCATGGACGCAGCAGGATTGGGCGTCGACGCGGCGAATCCGTCGGGTGCCTTGCGTCTCTACGAGAAGCTCGGCTACCAGCGCACGGCCAGCACCTGCGCGCACCAGTTCACGCGCCCTTAGAGCCGAATGACGTTCAACCCGAACGTAATTCGGAGTCGGCTGGGTCTCCGACATACTTCTTGCCCCAGCTGCCGAGCTGGTCGGCGATGTCCGCGAGCGCCATACCGGCTTCGGTGAGCTCGTAGGTGACGCGCGGGGGCACCTCGGCATACACAGTGCGTATGACGACACCGTCGGTCTCGAGTGCACGCAACTGACGGGTGAGGGTCTTGGCGGAGACCGGGCCGACCTCCCGCTGCAACTCGCCGAACCGCAACGGGCCGGGTGCAAGCTTCGAAACGGTCGTCATCTTCCAGTCGCCACCGGCGACCGCGACCCCGACCTCGATCGGGCAGATCTCCATGGCTCGGCGTACGGGGTCACGCATCTGTCGCTCCGTTCCCTCAACGTCCATTAGTGACATCAAAGACCGTACTACCGAAATGCGCACCATGCTCGTAGCGTTATCGGTATGCGAGCACTTCTCATCTCGGCGGCACCCTCCGCGCACTCCTTGACCGATGACCTCACCCGCACCGCGAGCGCCGAGCTGACCGCCCAGGGACATCACGTGGATGTGCTGCATCTCAATGATCTGCACTGGGATGCGGTGGTCCGGCCGGGCGACTACGGGCTGGACGAGTTCCACCGGCCGGTCGGCGACCACGCCGATGACGCCCGCACCGACGGCACGATCGACGGGGTCGTCGAGCGGCACCAGGGACTCGTCGAGCGTGCCGATCTGATCGTGCTGGTCTTCCCGCTGTGGTGGGCGGGCATGCCGGCGGTGCTGAAGGGATGGTTCGACCGCGTCTTCACCCAGGGCTTCGCCTACGGCCTACACGATGCCGACGGCAATTCGCGCAAGTATGGCGACGGCGCGTTCGCCGGCAAGCGCGGCCTGGTCATCACCACAACCGGCGACCGGGACTCGGCCTTCGGCGAACGAGGCCTCAACGGCAACATCCACGATCTGCTCTTCCCGATCACCCACGGCATCCTCTGGTACACCGGCATCGCGCCACTGAAGTCACTGGCCATCCTCGGTGTGGACACCCCGAACTGGCCCGGCATCGAGGACGCGCGGGAGCAGGTGCGGGCGCGCCTCGCGTCGCTCGACCGGGACGAGCCCATCCCCTACCGGCGGATGCTGGAGGACTATGACGCCGATCGGCAGCTGCGCAAGGAGCACGCCACCGGCCGCACGGACCTGGCGATCCACCTACGGTCGGAGCGCGCTTCGTGAGCAGCGTGCGCGACTTTCTCGCCGTCGAGTTGTGAGAACTTGTCGTTCTGAGCGCACCAGAACGACAAGTTCTCATAACTCAGTGGTCCAGCGCATGAGCGACGGCTCGTATGGCGGGACCCGGGTTGCGATTGTCGGCGCCGTTCAACTCGATGACCGGCCATCCGCCGTCCCGCATCGCCCGACGCCGCACCTGATCACGACGCCGCTGCTCGACGGTGAAGTGATAGTCGCCGTCGTACTCGACGACGAGGCGCGGACGGCGCCATACAAAATCGCCGACACCCAGCCAGCTCCCGCGCGAGTCCCTGACCGTCGAATTGAGTTCTGGCTCCGGGAGGCCGGCGCGGTGAAAGCGCAGCCGCCACAACGATTCCTGCGGCGACAACACATCCGCCCGGATCAGCTCCGCCGCCGAGCGCGCCGCGCGAACACCGCGTCGTCCAGTGCGCTCGGCCGGCAGCCGACGGAGCTCAGCCTCCAGGCTCGGCGAGTGGTGCAGGATCGCATCGCCGAGCACCACGAGGTCGTCCACGCCCAGCAACGCAGCCAGGTCGGACCAGGTGCGAAGAGCAGACGTCACCGGTATGCCGCCGAGGGAGCGGCTGTCATCGACCTCCCCGTGATGGACAACGACGCCCCTGCGACGCACCTGGACGCCGTTCGGCACGGTCACGTGCAACCGGTCGTCGGACGGCACGGGCAGCTCGAGAAGTTGAGCCGCCGTCGCATGCGAGAACACCGCGCACGTCGGCAGCACGAGAAGGTACGCCGCCGCCCGATCACGAAGATCGCCGAGATCGCCGATGACCCGCAGGCTGCGAGTCGGCGACGCGAGGCCCGTATGGCGCAGCCGGCACGGCGTGACGCCCTGCGCGAGCGCCTCGCCATATGTAAAGGCATCGCCGAACCCCGCGGGAAGCGGCGACGGGCGGCGGGTCATCCCGGGATTCTGCTGGGCACGACCGTTGACGTGCTTTCGGTTGTCCACAGGCAGCGGGCGGGACTCTCGCCGAGTTATGAGTAGTTGTCGTTCCGGGGCGCCCAGAACGACAACTACTCACATCTCGGGACGAAGCCGGTCCCCCGAGGTGCGGGTGGGGCCACCGCGGCGGCAGGGCGCACAGGCATGATGGGGACCATGGCTCGCGACGTGACCAGCACCTACCGGCTGCAGCTGCACGCCGGGTTCACCTTCGCCGACGCGGCGACACAGCTGGATTATCTTGCCGCGCTGGGGGTCTCACACCTCTACCTTTCGCCGATCCTGCAGGCCGCTCCCGGTTCGATGCACGGGTATGACGTCGTCGATCACTCCCGGATCAGTGATGAGCTCGGCGGGCGAGCGGCGTTCGAGCAGCTGGTCACCGCGGCGCACAGTCGTGGCCTCGGTCTCGTCGTGGACGTGGTGCCCAACCACATGGCGATCCCGGCACCGGAATCGATGAATCGTCAGCTGTGGGAGCTCCTTCGGGACGGTCGCGACGCGGGCACCGCCGGCTGGTTCGACATCGACTGGAAGGCCGGCGGCGGCCGCGTCGGCCTGCCGTTCCTCGGGAAGCCGCTCGCCGAGGTGCTGGCAGATGGCGAGATCACCCTCGACCGGACCGGCGACGAGCCGGTGCTGCGCTACTTCGATCACGAGTGGCCGTTGTCGGTCGGCACCGACAGCACCGACGATGTCGCGGAACTCCTTGAGCGTCAGCACTATCGGCTCGTGCACTGGCGTGCGAAGGACGCCGTCCTCAACTACCGGCGGTTCTTCGAGGTGGACACGCTCATCGCCATACGCGTGGAGGAACCGGAGGTCTTCGACGCCTCGCACGCACTGCTGCTGGAGCTCAACCACGACGGCCTGATCGACGGGTTCCGCATCGACCATCCCGACGGCCTGGCCGACCCGATCGGCTACCTGGCCCGGCTGCGCGACAAGGCGTCACGAGGGACGCCGGTCTGGGTCGAGAAGATCCTCGAGCCGGACGAGTCGCTCCCGCGATCGTGGAAGTGCGCCGGCACCATCGGGTATGACGCGCTGCGCGTCATACAGTCCGCGCTCGCGGACCCGGAGCCGGTGGCCGCGTTGTCGGCGGCGTGGACGGCCACAGGTGGGGATCCCGACTACGCGCACGCCGTGGAAGTCGCCAAGCGGCAGGTCATCGCCGAGTCACTGCAGCCCGAGGTCGAGCGACTGACCCGGCGGTCGCAGGAAGCACTGCCCGAGCAATCCGTCGAAGACTTGCGTGGCGCAGTCATCGAACTGCTTGTCGCCAGTGATGTCTACCGCGTCTACGTCCGTCCCGGTCACAAGCCCACCACCCAGCAGCGGGAGCAGTTGCAGGCGGCGCACGACCGCGCCCTGGAAGCTCGGCCGGACCTGCAGGAGGCGCTGGCGGCGTTGCTGCCGTTGGCGCTGCTCACCGACGGCCGTCCGGCAGCGATCGACTTCGGAGTGCGGCTGCAGCAGACGTGGGGGCCGGTGATGGCCAAGAGCATCGAGGACACCACCTTCTATCGCTGGGGCGAGTTCATCGCGATGAACGAGGTCGGCAGTGACCCGAGTCGCGTCGCGGGGTCGGCGGCGACCGAGCTGCACGACTGGGCGAAGGCACACCGTGCGTCGCGAGCCGGGACGATGACGACACTGTCCACGCACGACACCAAGCGCAGTGAGGACGTGCGCGCCCGCCTGCTCGCCGTCGGTGGCGATCCTGTTGCCTGGCAGGATATTTCACGGGTAACACGCACCGCCGCGAAGAAGGCGCGGGTCGACGGGCGGACCGCGCACTTCGTCTGGCAGACACTGCTGGGCGCCGGTGACCTGTCCGAGGAACGCCTCACCGCCTACCTGCAGAAGGCGCTGCGAGAGGCCTCGCTGAAGACGACTTGGCTGTCGGTCGACGAAGCCTACGAGCAGCGGGTGATCGACTTCGCCCTCGCGGTCTCCGCCGATGGTCCGGTGCGGAAGGCGCTGGCCTCAGCGATCTCCGCCAATGACAAGGCGATTCGTGCGATCACGCTCGGCGCCAAGTTGCTGCAGCTGACCATGCCCGGCATTCCCGACACCTATCAGGGCACTGAGCTGGTCGACCTGTCGCTGGTCGATCCGGACAATCGAAGGCCGGTCGATTTCGAGCGGCGGGCGGAGTTGCTGACCGTCGAGGACGGCACCGGGCTCGACGCCGAGAAGTTGCAGGTCGTGACCGCCGCGCTGCACGCACGTCGTGACCATCCACGACCCTTCAGCGCCGAATCGTCATACCAGCCAGTGGCTTCGACGTCCGAGCATCTCGTCGGATTCTCCAGGTCGGTCGCACCGAGCCGGTTGACCGGCGCGATCGGACGCAACGGCCGCGAGACGTTCGTGACCCTCGCGACACGCGCGCCGAGTCGGCTGCTGCGGTCCGGCGGCTGGTCCGACGCGACCGTCACGCTGCCTGCGGGTGAGTGGCTCGACCACGTCTCCGGGGACACCGTCACCAGCGAGGGCCATGTGAACCTCGCCGAGCTGCTCGCCGGTTGGCCGGTCGCGTTGCTGGAGAAGCGGTCGTGAGGCGGACGCATCCCGACCTCGCCGTCTGGGCGCCGCACGCGCGGGACTCCGTCGATCTCGTGCTCGGCGAAATCCGGGTGCCGATGGCCCGTGACGGCCACTGGTGGCATGCGGCCGTCGACGCTGCGCCCGGAGACCGCTACGCGTTCTGCCTGGACGGTGGACCCGAGCGCCCCGATCCCCGCTCCCTCTCCCAACCGGACGGTCCGCACGCGCGCTCCGCACTGGTCGACCTCGCGGCACACGACTGGCAGGACTCCTCCTGGCCCGGGCAGCCGTTGCGGGGTGCGTCGATCTACGAGCTGCACATCGGGACGTTCACGGCCGACGGCACCTTCGACGCGGCCATCGGGAAGCTGGATCACCTTGTCGCACTGGGGATCTCGCTGGTAGAGGTGATGCCGGTCGCCGCGTTCCCTGGCGAGCGCGGATGGGGTTACGACGGCGTTGCGCCATACGCCGTGCACGAGGTGTACGGCGGCGCTGCCGCCTGCCAACGGTTCGTCGACGCCTGCCACCAGCGCGGCCTCGGGGTGCTGCTGGACGTGGTCTACAACCACCTGGGACCGAGCGGCAACTATCTGGCCGAGTTCGGTCCCTATTTCACCGATCACTACGCGACGCCGTGGGGATCGGCGGTCAACCTGGACGGCGCCGGCAGTGACGAGGTGCGTGCCTATCTCGTCGACAACGCTCTGATGTGGTTGCGGGACTTCCATTTCGACGGGTTGCGACTGGACGCGGTGCACGAGTTGCACGACGGCCGCGCGGAGCACGTCCTCGAAGAGCTCGCGCGTCGGACCGACGAGCTCGCCGCCTCGCTCGACCGCCCACTGACCCTGATCGCCGAGTCCGACCGCAACGACCCGCGCACCGTGCTCCCCCGCGATGACACCGGGTCGGGCCTCGGCCTGAGTGGGCAGTGGGCGGACGACATACATCACGCCCTGCATGTTGCGCTGACCGGCGAAACCCAGGGCTATTACTCGGATTTCGCTGATCCGGCGGCCCTGGAGAAGGTGCTGCGAACACCGTTCTTCCACGACGGCACGTGGTCCAGTTTCCGCGGCCGGCACCACGGGCGACCGGTCGACCTCGACCGCACTCCACCGTGGCGCTTCGTGGCGTCCGTGCAGACACACGACCAGGTCGGCAACCGCGCGACGGGTGACCGGCTGTCGCAGCTTGTCAGCCCTGGCCGCCTCGCTGCCGCGGCTGCGCTGCTGCTCACCTCGCCATACACGCCGATGCTCTTCATGGGCGAGGAGTGGGGCGCCTCGACGCCGTGGCAGTACTTCACCGACCATCAGGAGCCGGAGCTGGCGCACGCGGTGTCCGAGGGACGTGCACGTGAGTTCGCCGCACATGGCTGGGCCACGAATGTTCCTGACCCGCAAGCTGTTTCGACGTTCGAGAGCTCGACGCTCGATTGGGCGGAAGTCGCCATGGGCGTTCACGCCGAGCTGCTGGAGTGGTATGCCGCCCTGCTCCGGCTGCGTCGTGACGTCCCGGCGTTGAGCGCCGTCGACGCCCCGGAGGTGCGCCGCAACGGCGCCACGATCCGGGTGCACCGTGGTGACCACGTCGTGCTGATCAACCTCGGCTCGTATGACGCAGCAATGCCGGGTGACGTCGTGCTCGCCTTCGGTGCGGTCGACGGTGGCGGCACCGAGCAGGTGACGGTCGGCCCCGACTCGGTGGCGATCCTGAGACAGCGTCGATGACCACACCGCAACTGCTCGTCCTGCACCACTCGCCCACGCCACGGCTGCGCTCGCTGCTCGACGCCGTCCTCACAGGCGCGCGACACGAGGAGCTACCGCCCGTCGACATACGCGTCGTCGAGGCGTTGTCGGTGACGATCGACGACTTCCTGACCGCGGACGGCTACCTGCTCGGCACTCCGGCGAACTTCGGCTACATGTCGGGCGCCATGAAGCACGCCTTCGACTCCACGTATGACGACACCCGCGGCAAGGTGTCGCGCCGGCCGTTCTCCTTCTGGATCCACGGGCGCTCGGACACCACCGGCGCGCGGCGGTCGCTGGAGTCGATCACCACCGGGCTCGAATGGCGTCTCGCGGCCGAGCCGGTGGAGATTTTGCGGGTGGAGTCCGACGACGAGCGGGACGCTCTCACCGAGCTCGGCGGCACGCTGGCCGCACTCGTCGCCGAGGGCGCCTGACCCCCCTCCCACCCGCTCCGCGAATGACGGCTTCTTCGCCGAATGACGGTTGTATGGCGCCGTCGCTCGCCGAGGAAGCCGTCACTCGGCGTGGGGTGGCTGAGCGAAAATCGGGTGACGCATGTCGGTGCGTCGTGGTCTTCTGAACGATGTGCCGAAACCAGCCTTCGCTCGCACCCGCAACGGGCTGACGCAGCTGATACCGCCGACTCCCCTGTCGCGCCGGTTATCGCTGCAGTCCTTGCTGTTCGCGACCGGTGAAGGCACCTTCCTGACCGGCAGCGCCGTCTTCTTCACCCAGGTCGTCGGGCTGTCGGCGGCTCAGGTCGGGCTCGGCCTGACGATCGCCGGTGTGGTGTCGTTCCTCGTCGCGTACCCGGCCGGTCGCGTCGTGGACGTGCTCGGTCCGAAGCGCATGTGGTCGGCGGGCGCGCTGCTCGCGGCGCTGATGTTCGGGCTGTGGCCGTTCATGACGGGCTTCTCGGCATACCTGCTGATGGTGATCCTCTTCGAGATCATCGAGAACGCCGCCGGCGCCGGCCGCAATGCCTACATCCTGGACGTGATGCCCGAGCAGGAGCGGGTCCGCACCCAGGCCTACATGTACTCCGCGCTCAACGTCGGCTTCACGCTCGGCGCGATCATCGGCGGCGTCGCTCTCGCCTTCGACAATCTGACCGTGCTGCGCTGGATGCCGTTGCTGACGTTGGTGATCGGGCTGATCAACGCCTTCTGGATCGCTCGACTGCCGCGCGCCTCGCACGACGAGCGCGCCGCGAAGCGGGACCGCAAGATCAAAGCAGAGCCGATCCCCGGCAAGGGTCCGCTGCACAATTTCGGCTGGATGGGCGTCAGCTTCTTCAGCGGCACGATGTGGACCAACCAGGTGTTGCTCAACGTCGTGATCCCGCTCTGGCTGGTCGAGGCAACGGACTCGCCGCACTGGTTGCTGGCGTGGCTCTTCGGCACCAACACGGTGATGTGCATCTTCCTGCCGGCATACACGACGCGCGGCATACACACGCTCGCCGATGCGCTGAAGGCCGTGCGGATCTCCGGTGCGTTCTTCGTGCTGTCCTGCTTGATCACGATGGGCACGCACAGCACGTCCGGGCTGCTGACCGTCACGTTGGTCTGGCTGGGCCATGTCACCGTGACGGGCGCGGAGTTGGCGATCTCCGCCAGCAGTTGGGCGTTCCAGGCCGAGCTGATGGATCCGCGGCGTCGTGGCGAATACGGCGGCGTGCAGGAGGTCTTCGCGACGCTCGGCGGTCGGTGGGCACCTGCGGCATACACGTTCCTGGCGCTCAGCTGGCACGGTCCCGGGTGGCTGGCGATCGCGGCGATCGTCGTGTTCGCTACCGCCGGAATGCATCCGGCCGTCCGCGCGGCCGAGGCCTTCCTCGCGCGGGAAGTGCCCGCCGACGTGCTCGCCCGGGACCGGCCGGCGCCCGAAGAAGCGGCAGCCACCGTCGCCTGACAGCGCCGCCGACCGGTGCGGGAGGATGGCACACGTGAATCCTTCCGCTGCCATCGCGACCGTGTTGCTGGACGAGCTCATCCGCCAGGGTGTGCGCGAGATCGTCCTGGCGCCGGGGTCGCGCTCCGCGCCGCTGGCGTATGCCGCCGAGGCCGCAGAGCGGGCCGGGCGCGTGCGCCTGCACGTGCGGGTCGACGAGCGGTCCGCGGCATACCTCGCCCTCGGCTTGGCCAAGGCATCCCGTATGCCGGTTCCGGTCATCACCACCAGTGGCACAGCCGTGGCGAACCTCTATCCCGCCGTGCTCGAGGCCCACCACGGCTACGTCCCGATGATCCTGCTGACCGCGGACCGACCACAGGAGCTGCGCGGCACCGGCGCCAACCAGACCACCGACCAGGTGAAGCTCTTCGCCGGTGCGACCCGGTGGTTCCACGAGTTCGGCACCCCGGAGCGTCGGCCCGATCAGCAGGCGATCTGGCGGTCGGTCATCGGCCGCGCGGTGGCCGAGTCCCGCGGTTACCCATCCGGCGACCCGGGTCCGGTCCACCTCAACGTGCCGTTGCGCGATCCGCTGGTGCCGGACACGTTGGACGACGACGCCACCGACTGGCCGGAGCCACTGACCGGGCGACCGCACGGCGAGGCATGGCTGAGCCTGCGCCGGCCGGACTCCCACGCCCGGCGCGGTGTCGTCACCGGCTCCGGAATCGCGCCGGTGCCGCGGACCCTGGTGCTGCTGGGTGACTTGCCCGCTTCGCAGCAGTCCTCCGAGCTGGCCGAGCTCGCGGATGCTGCCGGCTGGCCGATCATGGCCGAGCCGTTCGGCGCCTACCGCCGCGGTCGCGTCACCCCGAACGGGCCCTTGCTACTGCGCGCACACGAATGGGTCGACGATCACCTTCCAGAGCGCGTGCTGATCGGCGGTCGCGTCACCCTCGACCGCGAAGTCGCCCGGCTGCTGCGCAATCCGGCAGTCACGGTCGAGGCCGTCACGCCGCTGACCTCGTGGGCCGACCCCGGCCACGTCGTACGCCGCGTGCACGACTGGGACGACATCGAACGCAGCCACCAGGCCGTCGCGTCCTGCGTCGACCGGGCGTGGGCGTCGCAGTGGCGCACCGCCGGCCAGGTCGTCGCGGCCGCGGCGGTACCGCTGATCGAGGCAAGCTGGCCGAGCGGGCCGGCAGTCGCCCGCACCGTGGTGCACAATCTGCCCGCGGACGCCGGTCTGTATGTCGGATCCTCCAACACCGCTCGCGACCTGGACCTGGCGCGCGATCCGCGGGAGATCACCCACGGGGTCGTCGCGGTCGGCAACCGCGGGCTCGCCGGTATCGACGGCGTCGTCTCGTCCGCCATCGGCTTCGCGCTCGCCCGCGCACCACATCCCGCAGCCGCGCTGGTCGGTGACCTGACGTTCCTGCACGACACCAACGCGTTGCTGATCGGCCCGCACGAGGCCCGCCCCGACCTGACGATCGTGGTCATGAACGACAACGGCGGCGGCATCTTCGGCACCCTAGAGCCCGGCAAGGAGGCGCTGGCCGGTCCGTTCGAGCGGATCTTCGCCACCCCGACCGACACCGACATCAGCGCGCTGTGCGCCGCGCACGGCATCGAGCACGAGTATGTCGACGATGCGGACGCGCTCGCTGATCGAATCGCCAAGCCGGGCAAGGGGATTCGCGTGTGTGAGGTGCGTATCTCGCGCGCCGGGCAGCGGGAGTTCCGCGCCGAGCTCGGCGCCGCCGCAGCCGCCGCCCTCGCCCCCAAGGCAACCCCCTAGGGACGAAGCAGCGCACCACCCCCTTGCCGAGAGGACAGCGGATCAACGAGTGGATAGGGGAATCGGGCCAAAGTCGGGCGCAATCCCCTGTCCCGTCGACATTTGCCTGTCCTCTCGGCAAATGGGGGTTGCCGTCAATATCGGCGTCAGCCGCGGTGCGCGATGCCCCACTGGCCGGTCCAGGTGTCCCCCGGCTCGAGCACCACGAGTGACTCGCCGGTGGCGAAGGCGCCGGCGGGGCAACTCATCGGCTCGACGGCGACACCGGCGCGACGGGCGCGCGCCGGAGGTAGCGAGTCGCCGGTGAAAACCTGCGTGTAGCCGAACTTCTCGGCCTGCGCCCACAACGTGGTGCTGCGCTCGGCGGTGCTGATCGTGACCCGCCAGCGGCCGTCCGCCTCCGCGGTCAGCCCGGTGAACGCCGTGTCGACCACCGCGTCTCCGATCGGTCGGGGCTCGCGGAAGTCGTAGTCGCTGCCCTCGACCGACTTGGTCCCGGTCGGCAGCAGTCGGTCATCGACCGTGAGGTATTCGGTCGCGGGCAGGGACAGCGTCAGCTCGTCGACCGCGTCCTCGCCGACGGTCAGGTAGGGATGCGCGCCGAACCCGAACGGTGCGCGCGTCGACCCGACGTTGGTCGCACTCGGGGTCACCGTCAGCCCATCATCACCGAGCTCGTAGCGCACCCGCAGATCGAGTATGGCGCCCCACCCCGGGCTCGGCATCAGCCGAAAACCAACAGTCACAGTCGAATCGCTCTGCTCGACGAGCGACCACTGCTCCCACCGGACCAGGCCGTGAGACGCGTTGAGCCGCGCCGGCTCGGTCAGCGGCAACTGCTGCTGCTTGCCTGCGAAGGTGTATCTGCCGTCGGCGATCCGATTGGGCCACGGCATCAGCAGTTGTCCACGACCGGCGTCGGCCTTCGCGTCGACCGGGTAGCCGTGCAGCACGGGGCGACCGCCCATGTCATACGAGCGTATGCCGCCACCGACGCCCACCACGGTGAGCCGCTGCTCCCCGTGACTGATCTCCCATTGCTCGCCCGACGGCGAAATCTGTTGTTCCTCAGTCATTACCGAGGATCTTACGCGCAGCCTCACGCATCTCGACCTTGCGGATCTTGCCCGTCACCGTCATTGGGAACTCCTCGGTCACGTGCACGTAGCGCGGGATCTTGTAGTGCGCGAGCCGCCCACTGCAGAACTCCCGTATGGCGTCGGCGTCGACCGGCTCCTCCCCTGACCGCATGATGATCCACGCCATCAGCTCCTCGCCGTACTTCTCGTCCGGCACGCCGATGACCTGCACGTCGGCGATCCTCGGATGCGTGTAGAGGAACTCCTCGATCTCGCGCGGGTAGACGTTTTCACCGCCGCGGATCACCAGGTCCTTGATGCGACCGACGACATTGACGTAACCGTCGTCATCCATCGTCGCGAGGTCGCCGGTGTGCATCCACCGCGCGGTGTCGATCGCCTCGGCCGTCTTGTCCGGCTGCTCCCAGTAGCCAAGCATCACGCTGTAGCCGCGGGTGCACAGCTCGCCGGTGCCGCCCTGCGGCACCGTCAAACCCGTTGCGGGGTCGACGATCTTGACCTCCAGGTGAGGCATCACCCGGCCGGTCGTCTCGGTGCGCCGGGCCAGCGTGTCGTCGGTGCGGGTCATCGTCGACACCGGCGACGTCTCGGTCATGCCGTAGCAGATCGCGACCTCGCTCATGTTCATCTCCGCGATCACCCGCTTCATCACCTCTACCGGGCACGGCGAGCCGGCCATGATGCCGGTGCGCAGCGTGCTCAGGTCGAAGGTCTGCTCGCCCTGATCGATCAGCGCGAGCTCGGCGATGAACATCGTGGGGACGCCATACAGCGACGTGCAGCCTTCCGCCGAAACGGCTTTCAGGGTCGCTTCGGCCTCGAAGGACGGCGCCGGGATCACCATGCAGGCACCGTGTGAGGTCGCCGCGAGGTTGCCCATCACCATGCCGAAGCAGTGGTAGAAGGGCACCGGCAGGCAGATGCGGTCCTGCTCGGTGTAGTTGACCAGCTCACCGACGAAATAGCCATTGTTGAGGATGTTGTGGTGCGAGAGCGTGGCGCCTTTGGGGAATCCCGTTGTGCCAGATGTGTATTGGATGTTGATCGGGTTGTCCGCGGAGAGCCCGTCAGCTCGCCGGGTCAGCTCTTCGACCGTCACCCGGCTCGCACCGGCAACCAGGTCGTCCCACGTCGGGTCGCCGATGTAGACCACTTGCTGCAGGTCACGGCACTCACCGCGCACCTGCTCGACCATCGACCGGTAGTCGGACGTCTTGTGCGTCTGCGCGCTGACGATCATCCGCATACCGGATTGCTTGACGACATACGACAACTCGTGGGATCGGTATGCCGGGTTGACGCACACCATGATCGCGCCGATCCGCGCCGTGGCGTATTGCACCAGGGTCCACTCGGGGCAGTTGGGCGACCAGATGCCCACCCGGTCGCCCTTCTCGACCCCGGCAGCCATCAGGCCGCGCGCAACGTCGTCGACCGCAGCGTCGAACTCGGCGTAGGTCCACCGACGCCCACTCGGCATGTCGACCATCGCGTCGCGTTCCGGGAAAAGCTCGACCGTGCGGCGCAGGTTGTCGCCGATCGTGTCGCCGAGCAACGGCACCTGCGAGGTTCCACTGGCGTATGACGGGCGACTGGCAGCGGGCATCGGAGGACCTCCTACGACTGGCGACGTGACGCCTCTCACAGTAGGTCAGAGCGCATCGTCGTGGCACTGCGTCGCCGAAGGCCGGACATTCCGGCCGACAGCCTCGCGCCGTCGTTCGCCAGACCCGGCCGCCCTATCCTGGTGCGGTGCCGAAGTCCGCCCGCAGTTTCGCCGACGACCTTCGCGCGCGTACTGACGCCCAGTTGCGCGTGTTGCTCGCGGCGCGACCGGACCTGACCCGCCCGGCCCCCGCCGATCTGACGTCACTGGCGGCTCGAGCGGCCACCCGCGGCAGCGTGCAGCGCGCGCTCGACCGACTGTCGGCCGACCGGCTCCGCGTGCTCGAAGCGGTGCTCGTCGACGGCGCGGACGCTGCGCCGAAGTTGCTGAAGACCACCAAACGGAACGTCCAGGCCGTATGCCGCACGTTGTGGGACGAGGCCCTGCTGTGGCGCAGCCCGGAGGGTTTCCGCCCGGCGCGGGCCGTGGCCGAGATCCTCAGCAGCCCCGCCCGGCTCGGTCCGCCCGCTCGCGAACTCGGCGTTCCCGACCGCAGCGCCGACGCGCCAGCGGCATACGAGAGCCTGAGCGGTGGTGCGAAGGCCACCATTGACCGGTTGCGATGGCGGCATCCGCGAGCCAGCTTCGACGGGCCCGCGGCGACCTCGGTGCTCGATGAGTTGATCACCGCCGGGATCGTCGTCCGCGCCGACGACGGGGGCGGCGTCATCCCACGCGAGGTGGGCTTGGCGCTGCGGGGCGGACAGCTCTACGAGGACGGGGTCACGCCGCCGACGGCTCCGACCCGCGAACTGCCCGCGCACGACGTGGACGCGGATGCGGCCGGCGCGGCGCTCGACATTCTCTGGCGGGTCGACGCCCTCGTCCGCTCGTGGGACACCTCGCCCCCTCGTGTGCTCCGCTCCGGCGGGCTGAGCGTGCGTGACCACCGCGCGGCCGCCTCCGCGCTCGATGCCGATCTCGAGCTGGCAGCCTTCGTCATCGAGATCGCGTATGCCGCCCGGCTCATCGCGAACGACGGTGACTTCGAACCCAGTTGGCTGCCCACCGCCGCCTATGACGACTGGGCCGACTCGGGCCGGGCGTCCCGCTG
Organism: Flexivirga endophytica; assembly: GCF_014640635.1. GTDB lineage: Bacteria > Actinomycetota > Actinomycetes > Actinomycetales > Dermatophilaceae > Flexivirga > Flexivirga endophytica. The sequence goes on along the minus strand of NZ_BMHI01000006.1, from coordinate 90,106 downwards.
GGCCACCCTCGCGACCGCATGGCTGGACAGCTCGCGTGCGCCCTCGTTGGCCGGCACGTCGTCCGACCAGGGCACGATCAACGTCCTGAGCACCGAGGTGGGTTGGCCGATGATGCGGACCCGACGTCACGACGTCCTCGAAATCCTGGCCGGCATCGACCGATCCGTAGGGGTACCAACCGAGTACGTCGATGCCGTGCTGCACTGGCAGCGCCCGCTTCGCCTGCCGGAGGGCGCGCCCACCCGGGCCGATGAGGTGCTGCGTGAGGCCGCCTGGCTCGGGGTGACCGGGCGCGGGGTGCTGTCGACGCCCGGACGGGCACTGCTGGCCGGCGGTGGCGCCGCGGCAGCGATGGACTCGGCGATGCCGGCCCCGGTCGATCACCTGTTGCTGCAGGCCGACCTGACGGCGGTGGCCCCCGGCCCGCTGACCGAGCAACTGCACTCGTTGATGCAGGCGGCTGCGGACGTCGAGTCCCGCGGTGGGGCAACGGTTTACCGCTTCACCGACAAGAGCATCCGACGCGCACTGGACGCTGGGCGGTCTGCGAGCGAGCTGACCGAGCAACTCACGGTGGCGAGCCCGACCCCGCTGCCCCAGCCGTTGGAGTATCTGATCTCGGACGTCGCACGCCGCCACGGACAGACCAGGGTCGGCACGGCCGGCTGCTACCTGCGCAATGACGACATCGCCATGCTCGACGCGATGAGCAGCGACCGCAACCTGTCTGCCCTGCAGTTGCGCAAGATCGCACCGACCGTCGTGGTGTCGCCTGCGCACCCTGCCACCGTGCTGGAAATGCTGCGGCAGCACGGCTATTCACCGGTCGCGGAGGGCCAGGACGGACACGTCATCCATGTCGGTGGTGGCCACGCACGCGCCGCTGCCCCGGCAGTGAGCGGGCCGCCTCGTCTCGACGCCGTCACGAGCGAAGTCATCGACGAGGTCATCGCGCGCGCCCGCCGAGGCGAGACGGCGGCCGCCGGGCGGTCGGCGAACGGCTCGGGTCCGCGCATCCCCTCGACGGATCCGACGGTGACGCTGGCGATGCTTCAGAACGCAGCCGCGGACGGGTCGGCGGTGTGGATCGGTTACTCCGACCCCGGCGGCGTGCTGCACCGCACCTTGTTCCGGCCGCAGCGGGCCGACGGCGGTCGGGTCACCGGATCCGTCGGCAAGGGCGGCTCGGAGTCGCGGACCTTCTCGATCCATCGCATCACCGGCGTCGCACCCGCATGACAAGGGCGTTCCTTGAGGAGCGAGGGACGAGCGTCTCGAAAGGTCGCTCAGACCTGGTAGCCGGCCTCCCGCGCAACGTCGAGGACCGGTCGGCCGGTGCTCCACAACGTCTCGAACGCATAGGTCAGTGACGTGGCCAGATCGGGATGCTCGACCAGCACGTTGGTGGCAGTGAGGCCACCCGCGACGGGATCAGTCAGCGAGAAGAGCGCGTGGGTGCCGTTGACCAGACACAGCTTCATGGGCACCTTGTCGACGATGCGCCCCTGCTCGCCGGCCTCCGCGAATTGCTTGAGATCCTGGACTGACTCGTCCGAGTCGAGGACTTCCTTCTCGTAACAGCAGCGCACGTCACCGCCCGACTCCGTGATCCGTCGCGTGGCGTCCAACCCCGGCTGGTTGTCCTCGACGACATACGGCTTGCGGGTGAAGAGCAACATCGAGGTGGTGGCGCGGCTCTGCAACTCGAGGAAGCGCGCGCCGAGGCTCGCGGGGTCCCGCAGGAACTCCACGAAGGCGAGCGGGGTCTGCTCCTGCTGACCGCTGTGCCACAGGCCGGCCAACTCCTCCGACGCGTCGGCGGCGTTCAGCGCGAGAGCGCTGAACCGCTGGCGGTGTTCGGCCACCAGGCCGGAGATGGCTACGCGTGGGTCCGTGGCCGCGAACGAGACCACCTGGCCGCTGACCGGACGGGCGAGCCCGCGCTGCACGAGCCCGTCGACCACGTCATAGATCCGCTGCCGAGGGATCCGCGCACCTCGTGCGAGCTCAACGGCAGTCGCCGTATTTCGTTGCACCAGAACGGCATACGCCTTTGCTTCGTATGACGTGAGCCCCAGGTCACGCAACACACGGAGGATCTCGGCGAGGTCGGACGACATGGCGACCATCATCCGGCTGCCCGCAGCTTTGACCAAACCCTTGCCATCTCTTGACCCCTTGCAGGTAACGGTCGGGAGTAAGTTCCCCGGTTGCCACCACTACCAAGTGGTGACAAGTCTGAAGGTTACCTGAAAGGACACCTGATGTCGTCAACCAAGCTGCGACACAACCGGCGAAAAGCAGCCGGCGTCGCACTTTTCGGAGTTGTCGCCGCGTTGCCTCTCGCCATGACCGGCGGAACGGCGTATGCGCATCCGGACCACGGCTCCGTGCAGCCGGCCCACAAGGCAACGCACGCCACGTCGTCCACGACCGCCGTCACCGGCACCCCGGTGAAGGGGTCGGTGAAGGTCGAACACGTGTGTTCCCAGCACGTTGCAAAGGGCATCGCCAAGTGCTTCGCTCTGAAGCAGACCAACGCGTTCGAACCCAACCGCATCGTCCCGCACGCAGTGACACCGAACGCGACGCCGTCGGGCTACGGCCCGAGCGACATCCAGTCCGCCTACAACCTGCCGTCCGCCGGAGCCGGCACGACGGTCGCGATCGTCGACGCGTATGACGACCCGAACGCCGAGTCCGACCTGGCGGCCTACCGCCAGCAGTACGGACTGTCGCCGTGCACCACGGCCAACGGGTGCTTCACCAAGATGAGCCAGAGCGGCTCCACCAACAGCCTGCCGACGCCGGACAGCGGCTGGGCCGGCGAGATCTCGCTCGACCTGGACGCCGTCAGCGCGGCCTGCCCCGCCTGCCACATCCTGCTGGTGGAGGCGAACACCGCCAGCATGGACGACCTCGGAACCGCTGTGAATCAAGCGGTTTCGCAGGGTGCCAAGTACGTCTCGAACAGCTACGGCGGCAGCGAGGACAGCAGCACCACCACCGCCGACAGCCAGTACTTCAAGCACTCCGGCACCGTCATCACCGCGAGCACCGGCGACAGTGACTACGGCGCGGAGTACCCCGCGACGTCGGCATACGTGACCGCGGTCGGCGGCACCTCGCTCTCCCGCAACAGCGGCACCAGCCGCGGATGGAGCGAATCGGTCTGGAAGACAAGCACTTCCGAAGGCACCGGATCCGGTTGCTCGGCATACGTGGCCAAGCCGTCCTTCCAGACCGGCGTCAGCACCGGGTGCAGCAAGCGCGCCGAGGCCGACGTCTCGATGGACGCCGACCCGGCGACCGGCCTGGCCGTCTACCAGACCTACGGCGGCAACGGCTGGAGCGTGTATGGCGGCACCAGCCTCGCCTCTCCGTTGCTGGCCGCAACGGCGGCCGTCGCCGGCGCAGCGGGCAACTCCACCTACGGCAACGACCTGTCCTACTCGCACACCGGTGATTTCAACGACGTCACCAGCGGCAACAACGGCAGCTGCGGCACCGTGCTGTGCAACGCCGGCGTCGGCTGGGACGGCCCGACCGGCAACGGAACCCCCAACGGCGTGGCCGGCTTCGGCGGCGGCACCACCTCCGGGGTGACGGTCAACAACCCGGGCAGCAAGAGCAGCCCGGTCAACACCGCGGCCTCGCTGCAGCTCGCGGCGAGTGGCGGCACTGCGCCATACACCTGGAGCGCGAGCGGCCTGCCGACCGGCCTGTCGATCAGCAACTCCGGACTGATCTCCGGCACGCCGACCACGGCCGGCACCTACACCGTCAAGGCGACGGCGACGGACTCGGCCGGGAAGTCCGGCACGGCGACCTTCACCTGGACGATCACCAGCTCCAGCGGTGGCTCGTGCACCGCGCAACTCGTCAAGAACTCCGGCTTCGAGTCGGGCGCGACCGGCTGGACCCAGAGCAACGACCAGATCATCGGCCAGTGGGGCGCCTACGAGGCGACCCACGGTGGTTCGTATGACGCCTGGCTCGACGGCTACGGCCAGTCGCACACCGACACGCTGTCGCAGAGCATCGCGATCCCGTCCGGCTGCAACGCGAGCCTGTCGTTCTACCTGCACATCGACACCGATGAGTACGGCACCACCGCATACGACAAGTTGGCCGTGAAGTCCGGCTCCACGACGCTCGCGACCTACTCCAACGCGAACGCCGCGAGTGGTTACACCAAGCACACGATCAACCTGTCGGCATACGCCGGTCAGATCGTGAATCTCACCTTCACCAGCACCGAGGACAGCTCCCTGCAGACGTCCTTCGTGCTGGACGACGTCACGACGAACCTGTCCTGACGCAGCTGGGGCGGCCCGGTCAGCGTCAGCTGACCGGGCCGTTTCCCTGCGGTGGCCGAGGAGGTCGTGAGGCACGAGCGACCGGCTCGAGGTCGCCCACTACGCGCCGCGCAGCCAGTCCTTGCGGGTGATCTCGTACAACACCTCGCCCTGCTCCGTGCCGGGAAGTGGATCGTCGAAGTCGACGAAATACGTGCGCACATAACGCATCCCGACCTTCTCCATGACCGCCCGCGATCCGGTGTTGACCGCCATCGTGTCGGCGACAACCCGCGGCACGCCGACGGTCTCGAAGGCGTGCCGCAGTAGCTCGACCGACGCCTCGCTCGCGTAACCATGGCGCCAGTGCCGCCGCAGGATCCGATAGCCCAGCGCCGCATCTTCAGGATCGGCATCCCGCCCGTCGGCGTGGTCGGGCGGCAGCATCATCAATCCGATGAATTCGCCTGGCCCTGCAGCATCCCCGCTTGTATGACGAAACGCCATCCAGTACCCGAGACCGTCCACCTGCCGCCCGAGACCCATCCGCTCCGCATGCGAAGCGACCACCTCGTCACGGTCACGCGCCCGGCCCCACAGATAACGCAACACTTCTGCGTCGGAGTCGAGTTCGACCTCGAGCTCCAAGTGCTCGTCACCGAGCGGCAGCATCAGCAACCGCTCGGTTCGCAACACCGGCTGCGGCATCAGAAGATGCGGACCTGCGCCTCTTCCGGCAGGTGCATCCCGTCGGACTCGGAAACACCGAAGGCAGAGGCGAATTCGTGCAGGTTGCGAGCGACGTTGGCTCGGGCGTCGGCCGGCGAGTGCGGGTCGATCGTGAGCAGCCGCTTGGCCTCCGCCTCACGGGCCTTGCCACACCAGACCTGCGCCCAGCCGAGGAAGAAGCGCTGCTCCGGCGTGAAGCCGTCGAGCTCGGGCGACTTCTGCGTCTCCTGCGCGACCTGCAATGCCTTGTAGCCGATCGTCAGCCCGCCGAGGTCGCCGATGTTCTCACCGATCGTCAGCGCGCCGTTGACCTTGTTGCCCGGAGCGTCACGGCCCTCGACCTGGTTGAACTGCTCGATCAGCTTCTGCGACAACGCATCGAAGCGCTTGCGGTCGTCGTCGGTCCACCAGTCGACGAGGTTGCCGTCGCCGTCATACCGCGAACCCTGGTCGTCGAAGCCGTGGCCGATCTCGTGACCGATCACGCCACCGATGCCGCCGTAGTTGACCGCGTCCTCAGCGTCGACGTCGAAGAACGGCGGCTGCAGAATGGCGGCCGGGAAGACGATCTCGTTCATCACCGGCATGTAGTAGGCGTTCACCGTCTGCGGGGTCATGAACCACTCGCCCGCGTCGACCTCGTCACCGACCCGGCGGAGCATCCGGTCGACCTCCCACGCGGTCGCGGCGGCGATGTTGCCGATCAGGTCATCATGCCGAATCTCGATGTCGGAGTAGTCTTTCCACGACTCCGGGTAACCGATCTTCGGAGTGAACTTCGCCAGCTTCTCCAACGCCTTCGCGCGGGTCGTCTCGGTCATCCAGGACAGCGTCTCGAAGTTGCGGCGGTAGGCCTCGACCAGGTTGGCGACCAACTTCTCCATGCGGGCCTTGGCGTGCGGCGGGAAGTGCCGCTCGACATACAGTTGACCGGCGGCCTCGCCGATGAGCGACTCGACCAGCGCGACGCCGCGCTTCCACCGCTCGCGGTTCTCGGGTATGCCGGACAGCGTGCGGCCGGCGAAGTCGAACCGCTCGTCCACCATCGCCTGGTGCAGGTATGGCGCCCGGTCCGACACCAGTCGCCAGGTGAGCCATGACTTCCACGCGTCGAGCGACTCCTCGCTCAACGCCTCGGCGAATCCGGTCAGGAACGAAGGCTGTTCGACGTTGACCGGGTCCAGGATCCGAGCCTCGCCGCCGACCCCCTCGAGCCACGCGTCCCACTCCAGTCCGGGGGTGAGCTTCTCAAGCTCCGCACGGGACAGCTTGTTGTATGTCTTGACGGCGTCGCGCGAGGCGACCCGGTCCCAGTGCGCCTTCGCGATGCGGGTCTCGAGGGCCATGATCGTGTCGGCCTGCCCGGCGTCGAGCCCGGCGAGATCGAGCAACCGGCCGATGTGGGCGACATACTTCTCCCGCACCTCGGCGTGCTCGTCCTCGCGGTAGTAGGACTCGTCCGGCAGACCGATGCCGGCCTGCATGACGTAGAGGATGTTGTGCGCCGAATCCTTCGCGTCCGCAATGGAATAGAAGCCGAGGAAAGTGTCGACCCCGCGGCGGCTGAGCTGCCCGCAGACGCGGACGAGGTCGGATGTCGACGCCACGGCGTCGACGAGCGCGAGATCGTCGGCGAGCGCTCCCGCGCCGGCCTTCTCGATGCGCTCGGTGTCCATGAAGGATGCGAAGAGGTCACCGACCTGACGACGTGGGGTGCCCGGCTCGGACGCTGATTCCGCGGCCTCCTCGATGAGCGCGTGGACTGCTTCCTCCGCGCTCTCCCGCAGCCGGTCGAAGGTGCCGTAGCGCCCGCGGTCGGACGGGATCTCGGTCTTCTCGATCCAGGCACCGTTGACGTGGCCGAACAGGTCGTCCTGCGGCCGCACCGAATGATCGAAGTTGTCGGCGATGACACCAGACTTCATGTGTGAACTCCTCATAGCTTTCTCCGCCCCCGCGGATGTCTGACTGTTGCTCAACCTACGCGTCCGTGCGTCGACTGTGGCCGGGTCCACTCAACCTGCGAGCGCCTTCACGACACGGGACGGCGACGGCCGCCGCAGTTGCTCGGCCATCCACACCGACGTCTCGACCAGCTTCTCCAGGTCGACGCCGGTCTCGATGCCCAGGCCGCGGCACATCCAGACCAGGTCCTCGGTCGCCAGGTTGCCCGTAGCCGACTTGGCGTAGGGGCAACCGCCGAGGCCACCGGTCGAGGCGTCGACGACGCGGATGCCATGACTCAGCGCGGTCACGGTGTTGGACAGCGCCTGCCCGTAGGTGTCGTGGAAGTGGACGCCGATGCGATCGCTGCCGATTCCCTTGTCGTCCAACGCCGCCAGCAACGCGGTCACGTGGCCGGGAGTCGCGACGCCGATGGTGTCGCCCAGGCTCAGCTGGTCGCACCCGAGGTCCATCAGCTTGCGACATACGTCGACGACCTGCGCGATCGGCACCGGCCCCTCCCAGGGGTCGCCGAAGCACATCGAGACGTAGCCGCGCACCCACAGGCCGGCTTCCTGCGCCCGCGACACGACGGGCGCGAACATCGCCAACGACTCGTCGACCGACCGGTTGAGGTTCTTGCGGGCGAAGGTCTCGGTCGCCGATCCGAACACCGCCACCGCGCCGACGCCGGCCGCGATCGCATTGTCGAGGCCGCGCTCGTTGGGCACCAGCACGGGCCGCTTCGGGCCTTTGCCGACGTCGTCGAGCAGCTCCATCAACTCCGTGGCGTCCGCGAGCTGCGGGATCCAGGACGGCGGCACGAACGACGTCAGCTCGACGGTCTCGAGCCCGGCGTCGATCAGACGCCGGATGAAGGTCGCCTTGACCTCCACCGGGACCACTGTCTTCTCGTTCTGCAGACCGTCGCGCGCTCCGACCTCGTAGATCGTGATCGCCTCGGGCATCGTCGCCATTGACGCAACCTGTGGCAGCTCCATGCCCCCATCGTCGCACCGTGTGATCCGGCGCACGTATGGCGGGCTCGGCGCGAGCAACGCGACAGGTCCCGGTCATTCGTCGCACCGGAGCAACCGCTCGTCTCACGAGCAGGACCACTGACCGAACTTGAACCCGCCTTGACCCTGCCGGTCCGGACCCTGCCGGAAAGTGACCTGCACCACTCTCCCCCCTGGAGCAAGGAGCCGACCGTGACTGACGACATCGAGCACAACATCGAGCAAACCACCCGGCAACGCACGCTCAACCGCAGAGGATTCCTGGCCCGCGCCGGCTGCATAGCTGCCGTGGTCGCTGCGGGCGTCGCTTCCGGCGAGACACTCCTCGGCGGCGACCAGACCGCGTCCGCCGCGACATTGCGGAACGGCCTGAAGGGCGCCACCGCAGCGGACGACGATCCGTTGGCACTGCTGAAGAAGATGATCAGCTTCGACACCCAGAACTTCGGTAAGGGCGGCAAGACCAGGCCGTATGCCGAGATGGTCAAAGGCCTGTGGGACGCCGCCGGTGTCTCGTCCGAGATCATCCCGACACCGCAGCCGGACAACGTCCACCTCCTGGCGCGCATCAAGGGCACCACGTCCGCCGCGCCGGTGCTCCTCCTCGGACACTCCGACGTCGTGCCGGTGGAGAAGGACCACTGGTCGGTCGATCCCTTCGCCGGCGTGGTGAAGGACGGCCAGATCTGGGGTCGCGGGGCCCTCGACATGAAGGGCACCAACTCCGCCACCATCAGTGCGCTGTTGCGCCATCTGGGCGAAGGCGGCAAGTTCGAGCGCGACATCATCGTGCTGACCGACTGCGACGAGGAAGCCGGTGACTACGGGTCCGGGTGGCTGGCGGAGAACCACTGGGACAAGCTCGACTGCGGCATGGTCCTCACCGAGGGCGGCTGGTTCATCGCCCAGTCCGACAAGACCACACCGATGCTGATCACCGTCACCCGGCAGGACAAGGTCTACTTCAACCTCGACCTGTATGCCGAGGGGACTGCGACCCACTCGTCGAAGCCGATGCCCGACTCGGCCATCGTCGGCCTGTCGCGCGCGGTCGCCGAGCTCGGGGAGTATGACGCCCCGGTCCACCTCACCGACGTGACACGGGAGTACTTCGGAGCGTTGGCCGACGCCACCGACGACCGGCGTTGGGGACGCGCCATCCGGATGATGCTGCGCGCCCACAACCAGCATCAGCTGGAGCGCACCGCGGCACTGATGGTGAAGGGTTCGGACTACCCCTACCTGCACCACGCCCTGTTGCACACGACGGCGGCATACGTCATCGAGGACTCGGGTTACAAGGAGAACGTCATCCCGTCGGAGGCGCACGTCCGCGTCAACTGTCGCGGCATACCCGGTGGCGAGAAGCCGCGCGACTTCCTGGCGACGGTGCGGCAGAAGATGAAGCGCCGCGGCATCGTCGTCAAGCTGGCAGCGCCCGAAGGCGTGTCCGAGGCCGACTACCTGGACCAGCTCGACGACACCTGGGCCACCCCTGCCGCGGACATCGATACGCCTCTCTACCAAGCGATTTCGAAAGCCTCGGCCCAGACCTACCCCGAGGCGGTCTTCGCGCCGGCACTGTTCGAGGCGGGCACCAGCCTCGGGCCCTGGCGCGAGCACGACATCCCCGGGTATGGCGTCTACCCCTACGTCATCGACAACGACCAGCTCGTCGCGATGCACGGCAACGACGAGCGGATCTACGTCGACGCCCTCAACAAGGGGACGGACTTCATGTATCGGGTGTTCGACCGGTTCCGCGCCTGAGCCGCTGCGCGCCGAGCCCCCTCGCCGAGAGGACACCCGTTCATCGAAAGGACAGGCGATTCAGGCAAATTCAGGCTGAATGCCCTCTCCTCTCGGTACATCCCCTGTCCTCTCGGCGTGGCGCGCCTATGGTGGCGGCATGGCTGATGGACTCGACGGACGCGGCACCCTGACCTGGCACGCCGGAGCCGACCGCAGCGACCTCCTGGCGAAGCCGGTCGTCGCGGCGCTCGACGCCGTCCCCGGTCTGGAGGTCAGCGAGATCGACCCGGAGCTCGCCGACACGGCCGCATTCTGCTCGGCATACGACTCGGCGCCGGAGCTGTCGGCGAACTGCGTCGTCGTCGCGGGCCGTCGCGGCGAGACGACCCGGTATGCCGCAGTGGTCGTCCTCGCGACCACCCGCGCCGACGTCAACAAGGCGGTGCGCAAGTTCCTCGACGTGCGCAAGTGCTCGTTCGCACCGATGGACGACGCCGTACACCTGAGCGGGATGGAGTATGGCGGGATCACCCCCGTCGGGCTGCCCACCGGCTGGCCGGTGCTCGTCGACGAACGCGTCGCGAACGCACCGGCCCCCGTGGTCATCGGCTCGGGCCTGCGCCGCAGCAAGTGCCTGGTGCCGCCGGACCAACTGGCCGGGCTACCGACCACGGAAGTCGGCGTTTTCGCCAGTTGACCGGCGGCGGGGCTCAGGCCAGCGCGTCGGCGGCTGCGGCCTGCGACGACGACCACCACTGGTAGTGGTCCAGCACGTCGTGACAGATCCGGTCCGCGGAATAGTCGAGGACGTCATAGGTACCGCCGCCGGGCAGCACCACCTCGAGGCTGGCCGTGGTGTCGTCCGCCTCGATCATTCGCGAGCCGTATGACGGTGCCTTCGCCCGCCGGACCCGCACGGCATAGCTGAACGACGTGCCCGCTTCGGTCCCCGGCACTTCCAGCGTCACGGCGTGCACGATCGGACCAGGCGCCGGGTCGGCGGTGACGATCCGCGCGTCGACACCTCGCTGCACCAACTCGTCGACCACTTCGTTCAGGGCAGGCAGCACCACGGTGTCCAGCCGCCGGGATGCCTGCTTGATGCTGACCGCACCCAAGGACCGGGTGATTCGGCTCCGCCAGGTGCCCGGCCGTCGCAGGTCCGGGCCGCCGATCGCGGTGGCGGGCAACGAGGTCCGGAACGCGGTGGCCTGCAGGCGTTCGGTCTCCAACGCGCGGTGCAGCCCGAGCATCACGAGGATCATCACCACTGCGAAGGGTAGCCCCATGATGATGGTGGCGTTCTGCAGCGCAGGGATCCCGCCGACCACCAGCATCGCGACCGTCAGCACGCCGGTGGCGGTGGCCCACAGGATCCGCATCCACGGCTTCGCGTCCACCTCCGAGTCGGGAAGGTCCGAGGAGAGGTTCGCCATCACCAGCGCTCCCGAGTCAGCGCTGGTGACATAGAACAGCAGGCCGACGAACGTGGCGAGGCCGACGAGGAAGAGCGGCAACGGGTACTGCTGCAGCAGGTCGAAGAACCCCTGCTCGGGCGAGTTCACCGCGCGACTGCCGAAACTGCCGTCACCGTCGCGGATCCGTTTGACCGCACTGTTACCGAAGATCGACACCCACATGATGATGTAGAGGAACGGGATGCTCAGCGTCCCGAACACGAACTGTCCGATGGTGCGGCCCTTGGAGATCCGGGCGAGGAACATCCCGACGAAGGACGCCCAGGCGATCCACCACGCCCAGAAGAAGAGCGTCCACGCGCTCATCCAGTCCTTCGGATGGTCATAAGCCATCGTGTCCATCGTCATACCGGGGAACATCGAGACGAAGTCGCCGACGTTCATCACGAGGGCGCGCAGCAGGAATGCGGTGCTTCCGGTGACCAGCACCCACAGGGCGAGACCGATCGCGAGGAGCACGTTCAGCTGCGACAGGAAGCGAATTCCCTTGTCGACACCGGAGATCGCGGAGACCGTCGCCATGAACACGGCGAGCGCGACCAGGCAGATCTGAGCGGGCAGGCCCTGGTCGATGCCGAACAGCACGTCGAGCCCGACGTTCAACATGACCACGCCGATGCCGAGCGACGTCGCGACCCCGAAGATCGTGCCCAGCACGGTGGCGATGTCGACGGCATCGCCCATCCGGCCCCGAATCCGCTTGCCCAGCACCGGATACAGCGCCGAGCGGACCGCCAGCGGCAGCCCCTTGCGGTGCGCGAAGTAGCCCAGCGCGATCCCCATCAGGGTGTACATGGCCCAGCCGGTGATGCCGTAGTGGAACAACGTCCACACGGTCGATTCCCGTGCCGCGTCCAGAGTTCCGCCCTTGCCCTGCGGTGGGTGCAGGTACTGCGTGGCGGGTTCGGCGACCGCGAAGAACATCACATCGGTACCGATGCCGGCGGCGAAGAGCATACAGGCCCACGAGAACGTCGAGAACTCAGGGCGATCCGAGTCCTTGCCGAGGCGCACCTTCGGGTACCGCACGCCGACATACACCACGAACACCAGCACGGTCGTGGCCAGGGCGATGTAGAACCAGCCGAATCCGTTGGCGATCCAGGACACCGCGTCACCGAGCAATGTGCCGGCGGAGTCGGTGTCCACCAGTGCCCACCCGGCGACCACCGCGGTGAAGACGCCGGACACGATCAGCACGGGCCACTTCGTGATCGGTCCGCCGACGGGCTCGTCGACGGCCGACGTCTGCGGGGCGTCGGTCTGATCGATGCTCATCGGGTCACCCCCGTGATGGCCTGCTCCGCACTGGGCACTGCCGTCTTGGCATCCCATGCCTGGTTGCGCGGGTCGCCCTGTGGATGGATCGGCATACCCGCACCGGCGCGGTAGACGGGCGCGTGCTCGGGAGCCAGCGGAGTGTTCCCGGCGATCAGGTCGGCCGCCTTCTCGGCGACCATCATCACCGGCGCGAAGATGTTGCCGTTGGTGATGGTCGGGAACACCGACGCGTCGACGACGCGTAGACCCTCGGTGCCCTGCACCCGCATCGACGCGGGGTCGACGACCGCTTGGTCGTCGGTGCCCATCTTCGCCGAACACGAAGGATGCAGAGCGGTTTCCGCGTCCTGGGCCACCCAGTCGATGATCTCCTCATCGGTCTGCACCGATGGTCCGGGCGAGAGCTCGCCACCGTCGAACGTGGCGAACGCGGGCTGGGCGAGGATGTGCCGCGCGGCGCGGATCACCTCGACCCACTCCTGCCGGTCGCGCTCGGTCGAGAGGTAGTTGAAGCGAATGGCGGGCTTGTGCCGCGGATCGGCGTCCTTGATGCGGACATGGCCGCGCACGTCGGAGTTCATCGGGCCGACGTGCACCTGGTAGCCGTGGCCGCCCTCGGGCGCGCTGCCGTCATACCGCACCGCGATCGGCAGGAAGTGGAACATCAGGTTCGGGTAGGCGACCTCGTCGTTGGTGCGGATGAAGCCACCGCCCTCGAAGTGGTTGGAGGTGCCGACGCCGCGGTTGAACAGCCATTCGGCACCGATGTATGGCGCCTTCCACTTCTTCAGCCACGGCGCGATCGACACCGGCTGGACGCAGCTGTGCTGCAGGTAGACCTCCAGGTGGTCCTGGAGGTTCTCGCCCACGCCCGGCAGCTCGACCCGCGGGGTGACCCCGGCGGACCGCAACGTCTCGGGGTCCCCGACCCCGGCGAGCTGCAACAACTGCGGTGAGTTGAATGCGCCCCCGCACAGAATGACCTCTCCCGCTTGCACTGTATGGCGCCGGCGCCCGGCTCGCACGAAGTCGACCCCGGTGACCCGATCACCCTGCCAGCGCAGCCCGGTCACCGTGGCCAGCGTTGCGATGTCGAGGTTCGGCCGGCCACGGACCGGCCACAGGTAGGAGCGGGAAGCGCTCATCCGGCTGCCGTGGAACACGTTGCGGTCGAAGGGCGCGAAGCCTTCCTGCCGGTAACCGTTCACGTCGTCGGTGCGGGGATATCCCGCCTGCTCGGTCGCCTCGAAGAACGCCTGGAAGAGCGGGCTGCTGGCCGGGCCGCGTTCCATCTTGAGGGGGCCTGACCCGCCGCGCCAGGTGTCGGCGCCCGCCATACAGGACTCCATACGCTTGAAGTAAGGCAGGCAGTGTGCATAGTCCCAGTCCTGCATCCCGTCGAACGTGGCCCACTTGTCGTAGTCGCCCGGGTTGCCGCGCTGGAAGATCATCCCGTTGATCGAGCTGGAGCCGCCGAGCACCTTGCCGCGTGCGTGCGCGACCCGCCGGCCGTTCATGAACGGCTCGGGCTCCGTCTCGTACGCCCAGTCGTAGAGCGGGTTCCCGGCCGGGAACATCAGCGCCGCCGGCATGTGGATCAGCGGGTCGAAGACGAAGTCCGAACGCCCCGCTTCGAGGACGAGCACGGAGGTTGATTCGTCGGCGCTCAACCGGTTGGCCAGCGCGGACCCGGCGGACCCACCGCCGACGATGACGTAGTCGTAGCTCTGCTTCATGATGCGTCTTCCTCCTGGAGGTCGATGAGCCTGGTGCCGAACGGAACTCAGTCGTTCTCGGGTATGGCGAACCAACCCGCCGGAGCGGGGCGGGTGTTGTGCCAGATGTGTTTGGTCTCCTGGTATTCGGCCAGCCCGTCGATGCCGAGTTCGCGACCGATCCCGGACTGCTTCATGCCGCCCCACTCGGCCTGTGGCACATAGGGGTGGTAGTCGTTGATCCACACGGTGCCGTGCCGCAGTCGGCCCGCCATACGCTCCGCGCGTCCGGCGTCGCTCGTCCACACGGCTCCGGCCAGCCCGTAGACGGTGTCGTTGGCGATCCGGGTGGCGGCGTCCTCGGCCTCGTCCCGGGTGGCACCGGAGAAGGTCTCGACGGTGAGCACCGGGCCGAACGACTCGTCGTGCACGCAGTCCATCGCGCCGTTGCAGTCGTCCAGCACCGTCGGCAGGTAATAGGAGCCTCCGGCGAGCTCTCCGCCGGCGCGCTCCCCGCCACAACGCAGTCGGGCACCCTGACGCACGGCGGCCTGGACGTAGGAGTGGACCTTGCGGAGGTGGTCCTCGCTGATCAACGGACCGGACTCGGCGCGCTCGTCGAACGGTCCCCCGAGACGGATGTGCCCGGCACGCCGGATGATCTCGTCGACCACCCGGTCGCGCACGGACTCCTCGACCACCAGTCGCGTCCCGGCCGAGCAGACCTGCCCGGAGTCGAGGAACACCGCAGTCACCGCGTTGTCGATCGCTGCGGGCAGATCGGCGTCGGCGAAGATCACGTTGGGGTTCTTGCCGCCGAGTTCGAGCGCGACCCGCTTCACGGTGCCGGCCGCGGCAGCCATGATGGTTCGTCCGGTCTCCACTCCGCCGGTGAAGGACACCATGTCGACCAGCGGCGAGGTCGTCAACGGTCCACCCACCGCGGCACCGCTGCCGAGCACCAGGTTCGCCACACCGGGCGCCAGGCCCAGGTCGCTCAACGTCCCGACCAGCCAACAGGCGGTCTGCGGGGTGAGCTCGCTCGGCTTGAGCACGAAGGTGTTGCCGGCGGCAAGCGCGGGTGCGACCTTCCAGGCGGTCTGCAGCAGCGGGTAGTTCCACGGCGTGATCAGGGCGCAGACCCCCACCGGCTCCGTGACGACCCGGCTGGAAACCTGCGCCATCCCGGTGTCGACGACGCGGCCGGCGTGCGCCTGGGCGAGCGAGGTGAAGTGGCGGAACACCCCGACGATGTCGTCCATGTCGATCCGGGACTCCAGCATCCGCTTGCCGGTGTCGAGCGACTCGAGACGGGCGACCTCGTCCTTCTCCTGCTCCAGCCGGTCGGCCAGCTGGTGCAGTAGGCGAGCGCGCTCCGACGAACTCGTGGCGGGCCACTCCCCTGCGTCGAACGCGCGACGCGCCGCGTCGACTGCCCGTGCTGCGTCGGTGGCGTCGCCCTCAGGAACGGTCGCGACGACGGATCCATCGGCCGGGCAGGTGATCTCGCGCTGTTGCCCTGATGCGGCTTCGCACCATTGCCCATCGATGAACATGCTCGACACAGGTGTCCTCCGTGACTCTCGCTGGTGCTGTCGGTGTGCGCTCGACCGCCGAGTCGCAGGCGGATTCGCACTCCTTATTCGATAACGACCGTTATAGCATAACGCGCGTTATGATTGTGGTGTGAGAACAGCCCCGGTGCGTGATCGGCTGCTTGATGCGGCCGACGAGGTCCTCTTCATGGACGGTTCCGTCTCGACCCCGGTCGACGTCATCCTGCGGCGGGCCGGCGCGTCGCCGCCGAGCCTCTACTCCCACTTCGGCAACAAGGAGGGGCTGATCACCGCGGCGCTGCAACGACGGCTGCGCGTGTGGACAGCGGTCTGGGACGACGAGATCTCCCGCGCGACCACTGATGCGGGGCGACTCCTCGCGCTCTGGCCGGCGCTTCGTGTCTACCAACGCGATCACCTGACCGAGCGGTGGTGCGCGTTCAGTGGTGCCGCTGCCGCCATACCGCAACCGAGTGCGCAGTTGACGACGGTCCTCACCGAAGAGACGCAACTACTACGCGACCGGCTGCTCGAGCACTCCCGGCTACTCGCCGGACGGAGAGCCAAGTCACTGGCCAGCGCACTGTTCATCGCCTACACCGGCACGATGGCCACGATGTTGCGCGAGCAATATCAGGTCGCGATCGACGAGGGTGAGGCGTCCGCCAAGGCCCTGGTCTCGCACTACACGACCGAACGGTGCTGACCCGCGCAGAGCGACAGTGGTCTCCCGACGGAAGAAGTCGCCGCTCGCGGTGGTTACCTTTAATCGGCTACTTCTTGAAGGGAACACCGCGTGACCGACGGACCACTGATCGTCCAGAGCGACAAAACCGTGCTGCTGGAGGTCGACCACCCTCTGGCGACGGAGGCGCGCCGTGCCATCGCGCCGTTCGCCGAGTTGGAGCGCGCGCCGGAGCACATGCACACCTACCGGGTGACCCCGCTCGGGCTGTGGAATGCCCGCGCCGCAGGCCATGACGCCGAGCAGGTCGTGGATGCGCTGATCCGCTACAGCCGCTACCCCGTGCCCAATCCCCTGCTGATCGACATCGCCGAGACGATGGACCGCTATGGACGGCTGTCGCTGCGCAAGGACGACGAAGGCCGGCTCATCCTGACCACCACGGACACGGCGGTGCTCACCGAAGTGCTGCGGCACAAGAAGATCGCGCCGATGATCGGCGACCGCCTCGACGACTCGAGTGTCCTGGTGCACCCCTCCGAGCGCGGTGCCATCAAGCAGCAGCTCATCAAGGTCGGCTGGCCGGCGGAGGACGATGCCGGATACGTCGATGGCGAGGCCCACGCGATCTCGCTCAACGAGGAGGGGTGGTCACTGCGTCCCTACCAGCAGCAGGCTGTCGACGGGTTCTGGCACGGCGGGTCCGGTGTCGTCGTACTCCCTTGTGGCGCAGGCAAAACGCTCGTCGGCGCCGGCGCGATGGCCGAGGCCAAGGCGACGACCCTCATCCTGGTCACCAACACGGTCTCCGCCCGGCAGTGGCGCGACGAGTTGCTGGCCCGCACCAGCCTCACCGAGGACGAGATCGGCGAATACTCCGGCGCCCGCAAGGAGATCCGGCCGGTCACCATCGCGACCTACCAAGTGCTCACGCACAAGCGCAAGGGCGTCTTCCCCCACCTCGAGCTGCTGGACGCCCGCGACTGGGGGCTGATCCTGTATGACGAGGTGCATCTCCTCCCCGCGCCGATCTTCCGGATGACTGCCGACCTACAGGCCCGGCGTCGGCTCGGCCTGACCGCCACCCTCGTGCGCGAGGACGGCCGGGAGTCCGACGTGTTCTCCCTCATCGGCCCCAAGCGGTATGACGCCCCTTGGAAGGACATCGAGACGCAGGGCTACATCGCGCCCGCCGACTGTGTCGAGGTGCGGGTGACGCTGTCCGACAGCGACCGAATGGCCTATGCCACAACGGAACCCGACGACCGTTACCGCTTCGCGTCGTGCGCGCCGGTCAAGGAAGCGGTCGTCGAGAAGCTCGTCCGCCAACACGACGGCCAGCCGACGCTGATCATCGGACAGTACCTCGACCAGCTGGACGCACTGTCCGAGCGGCTTGGCGCCGATCTGATCACCGGTGAGACCCGGGTCGCCCAGCGGCAGAAGCTCTTTCAGCAGTTCCGCGACGGCGAGATCAACAAGCTGGTGGTCAGCAAAGTCGCCAACTTCTCGATCGACCTGCCCGAGGCGAGCGTGGCCATCCAGGTCTCCGGGACGTTCGGCTCCCGCCAGGAGGAGGCCCAGCGACTGGGCCGCGTGCTGCGGCCGAAAGGCGATGGCCGCACCGCGCACTTCTACGCCGTCGTCACCCGCGACACCGTCGACGCGGAATTCGCTGCCCACCGGCAGCGCTTCCTGGCCGAGCAGGGCTACGCCTACCGCATCATCGACGCCGACGACATCCACGCGACCGACTGACCGAGGCTGGTTACGTTTCGGACAGGAAAATGAAACGCCGCACCATACTCCAGTGACGTCGTCTATTTTCTAATCGCGGCCAACGACTTGTGGGCCTGAAAGCACGCGCGTTGAAGGACGGCCCCCCATGAGCCGCAGACAAGGTCGTCATCGATCGAGCCAGCCGGCTGGTTCCACGCAGATCCGGCACCGAGTGGCGGACTCGCGCAACCGCGGTGCGATGGCAGCGATCGTCGCCGCAGTCTGCGTGCTCGCGGTCGCCGGCACGGCGGTGGCCGTCACCCGGCCCTGGCAGGACGACACCCGCTCCGCGACTCGGTCGAGCACCGCGGGAACGACCACGACGAAGCCGTCCAGCGGCGCGAACGCCCAAGTGGTGCAGGTCTGGACCGGCACCAGCGATACGAGCCTGATCAACAGACTGGCGGACACGATCGGCCCGGCATACCGCATCGCCCCGGCAAAGACGGCCGGTGACGCGGACGTCGAGCTGCGGCCGGGGACGTCCAACGACGACCCGGCGCTGGTCGCCACGAGCCCGGTCGTGCTGGCGATGCCGTCGGCGATGGCGACTGCCTTCGGAGCACCGACCACCGACAACCTGCAGGGTTGGTTCAACCGCAAGAACACCTGGTCCACCGAGGGGCACGCCGAGTGGGGAGACTTCCGGCTCGCCATTCCCGATCCGGCGACGTCCGCCACCGGCGCGATCGGGTATGGCGCACTGCTGACGGCCGTCAACGGAAAACCTGTCGGCAAGACGCCCGATTACACGCATCCGACCCCCGCGACGTTCGCCATGGTCCACGTCGAGCAACTCACGGTCGTGGAGAAGTCCGACTCGGCCGCACGTGACCTGTTGAACGCACCCGACACCGCAGCCTTCGCCAAGACCGCGAGCGCCGTGCTGAGCACCGAGCGCGAAGTCGCCGCCCACAACGCGCGAACCGGTGCCAACCAACTCGTCGGCGTGCCACTGCTGGGCGGGGCCGCCGCCGTGCCGATCGTGGCCACCCCGGCAAACGGTTTCAGCAAGTCGAAGTTCCAGGTGCTCCTCACGCACCTGCGGTCGCCGGCGGGTCAACAGGCGCTGCGCGCGAGCGGTTATCGCAGCCGCACCGGAGAACGCCCCGGCATCGACGGAGCCAGCGATCTGGCGAAACCAGCTGCCGTCACTGCAGATTCGTTCAAGACAGCACGCAGCGCGTGGCAGACTGCACACCGACGCAACTCCACGGTGGCGCTGCTGGACCTGTCCGGTTCGATGACCGAGAAGTTCCCCGGCACCAAGACGCCGAAGGTGGTGATGATGCAGCAACTGCTCAAGCTCGCCTTCACCCTCGCGTCGCCGCAGCAGCGGTCGACCATGTGGTTCTTCGCCAACCGCGCCAAGGGGCCGGTCTTCGACGACGTGCCGCTGGCGCTCGACAGCCCCGCACACATCAAAGACATCCACGCGGCACTCGACCGGGCCAAGCCCGGCGGCGGCACCCCCGTCTATCTGGCGATCGAGCGCGCCTACAAGTACGCAGTCGACCACTACACCCCCGGCAGGGCCAACCGCGTGATCGTGCTGTCCGACGGCGCCAACGAGGACGCCGGCAACCACGTCACACTGGCACAGGTCAAGGCGTATGTCGCCAAGTATTACGACCCGAAGAAGCCCGTCACACTCAGCATGGTGCTGCTCGACCCCGGCGGGAACTACAAGGGGCTCGAGCAGGTGGCCGCAGTGACCAAGGGCAGCGCGACGACACTCCGGAAGATGTCCGAAGCCCCGAACGTCTTCCAGGAGGCGCTGTTCGGCTGAACGACGTCAGTCCCGCAGGAACGCTAGAACGGCCAGCACGCGGCGATGACCGGCGGTGTCCTCCGGCGACAGTTGCAGCTTGGCGAAGATGCGCTGGGTGTGCTTCTCCACGGCGCCGGATGTGACGACCAGTCGCGCCGCTATCGCCGCGTTGGACATGCCCTGCGCCATCAGCGACAGCACCTCGCCTTCGCGAGGAGTCAACGATGCCAACGGATCTCGGCGCCTCGTCATCAACTGCGAGATGACCTGAGGGTCCAACACGGTGCCGCCGTGGGCGACCGACTCGACAGCGGCGAGGAACTCGTCGATGTCACCCACCCGGTCCTTGAGCAGGTAGCCGATCGATCCGGCACCGGCGGCGAGCAGCTCGTCGACATACGCCTCGACTACGTACTGCGAGAGCACCAGGATCGGCGCATCGGCCCACCCCTGACGGATCCGCACGGCCGCCCGCAATCCCTCGTCGGTGCCGCTGGGCGGCATACGCACGTCGGTGATCACCAGGTCCGGGCGCTCCCGCAACGCGGCCTCCACCAGTGCGGTGCCGTCGCCCACACCGGCGACCACCTCGTGCCCGGCGTCGCCGAGGATGAGCTGCACTCCCTCTCGTAGCAGCGTCGAGTCATCAGCCACCACGATCCGCATGACGTCAGGTTAGGGGAAACACCGCCAGCACCGTGGTCGGTCCACCCACCGGAGAGTCGATGGTCAGCGTGCCGCCGACCGAGCGGACTCGGCTCTGCAGCCCGACCAGGCCGCTGCCCTTCGACAGGTGCGCGCCGCCCCGCCCGTCATCGGTGATGGACACCACTAGGTCAATACCGTTGATCTGCAACGAAACCAGACCGCAGCGCGCCTCACTGTGCTTGGCCATGTTGGTGAGTGCCTCGGAGACCACGAAGTACGCGGACTGCTCGAGGTGCGGCGGCAACACCACCTGGCGCAGGTCGGCCTCCACCGTGACGGGGATCGTCGCACGCCCCGCCGCTTCGCGGACCGCGGCGACGAGGCCACGGTCGGCGAGCACCGGTGGCGCGATGCCCTTGGAGAGTGCGCGCAGCTCGTCCAGCGTCTCCTGTGTCGAGGCGATCGCGGCGCGCAGTCCGAGGATCGCGTGCGAGTCCTCACCGACCTGCCGCTCCATCCGGGCGAGGTCCATCTTCAGCCGGACCAACCGCTGCTGCGGGCCGTCGTGGATGTCTCGCTCCAGCCTGGACAGCTGCGCGGACTCGGCGACCCGCGCCGCCGCCCGGGTCTCGGTGAGCTCGGCGATCTTCGCCTCCTGCTGGGCCCGCCCGAGCAACGCGGTGGACACCAACCCCTGCGCGCGTGCCAGGCCGATGATCACCAACGGCGTGGTGATCAGGAAGATCAGTCCGATGCCGACATACGCAGCCGCAGCTGGGAGGAAGGAATGCAGCCCCACGAGGTCGGCCGGGTCCTGATTGCCGTTGTGGCCGTGGGTGATCCAGCCGTATGCCGGCCACGTGGTGGCCGCCACCGCGATCGACCACCAGGTGATGGTCAGCACCCAGGTGATCGTGGAGACGACCCAGGCGACCAGGGTCCAGACGACCTCGAGCCAGACGTTCGGGTTGCTGACGACGCGCACTGCGTAGTCCGTGAAGCGCTCACCCTGCGCGCGAGCCAGTCGTCGTACCGGTGGCGCCTCGAGACCGACCCAGCCCGAGACCATCCGGCGCTCGATCGCCGAGGACTTGCTCGCGACAGCGATCGCCAGCGGAACGGACAACGGTGCCAACAGGATCGACGTGGCCGTCGACACCAGCGTGACATTCAGGATGAAGACCGCGAGTTGGAACGGCCAGGCGATCAGCAGATACAGAGTGCTGGTCAGCGTCCGACGCACCAGCCTCGGCAGCCGGCCGCGGCCGACGTCTTCGAACGGCTCCGTCCCGGTCGCCACCTCGTCGCTCATCAACAGTGAATATGCCATGCCACAACGCTAGGAACCTGGCGTTCCGGAACCGATCCCGTGGACCGGTCAGCTGTATGTCGGGCTAGCCCGAGCATCCGGTCGGGTAGGGCAAGCCCCCATGGTGATCCCGTATCGAGACCGCGTGCACACAACCGGCAACGGTCGCTGGTTGGGTCCGGTCGGGCCCACACGGAGCCGCACCACGCGGGTCAGAAGATCTTGTCGAGGACGTCCTGCACGGGGGCGATCGCGAAGTAGATCACGAAAAGCCCTGCGATCAGCCACATCAGCGGCGGCACCTGCTTCACCCTGCCGCGCGCCAGCTTCACGACCACGAACGCGATGCAGCCGGCGCCGATGCCGACGGTGATCGAGTAGGAGAACGGCATCAGCACGATGATGAGGAACGCCGGGATCGCGATGTCCCAGTCGTGCCAGTCGATGCCGCCGACCTGCTGCATCATCAGGAAGCCGACCAGCACCAGTGCCGGGGTGGCGGCCTCGTAGGGCACCACCTCGACCACCGGCGACAGGAAGGTCGCCAGCAGGAACAGCGCGCCGGTGACCACCGCGGAAAGACCGGTGCGGGCGCCCTCGCTGACTCCTGCGGAGGATTCGATGTAGCCGGTGTTGGAGCTGACCGACGCCATACCGCCGGCGGCTGCGGCGACAGAGTCGACGACCAGGATCTTCTGCGCGTCGACCGGGGTGCCGGTCTCGTCCAGCAGGTCACCTTTGCTGCCGATGGCGACCATTGTGCCCATGGTGTCGAAGAAGTCCGCCAGCACGAGGGAGAAGATCAACAGGAGCGCGGTGATGACGCTGATCTTGCCGAACGATCCGAAGAGGCTGAAGTCGCCGAGCAACCCGAAGTCCGGCGTCGCGATCCAGTCGGTCGGCAGCTTCGGGACGTTGAGCCCCCAGCCGGTCGGGTTCTTCGGGTTCTGGCTGCCGGGTTTCCAGATCGCCTGGACGATGACTGCCAGCACGGTGGTGCCCAGGATCGCAATCAGTATGGCGCCCTTGATCTTCCGCACGTAAAGGGCGATCACGGTGATCAGTCCGACGCAGAAGACCAGCAACGGCCAGCCGTCCAACCTACCGTTGACGCCCAGCTCGACCGGCGTGCCCGCACCCGCTCGGATGAAGCCCGAATCGAAGAACGCGACGAAGGTGATGAACAGGCCGATGCCGACGCTGATCGCGGTCTTCATCGGCGGTGGCAGCGCCTTGAACGCCGCGACCCGGAAGCCCGAGAGCACCAGCACCAGCATGACGATGCCCTCGAGCACGACCAGGCCCATCGCGTCGGCCCAGGTCATATCGGGCAGCGCGGCGATGGAGAACGTCACGAAAGCGTTGAGCCCCAGGCCTGTTGCGATCGCCATCGGATAGTTCGCAATCGCGCCCATCAGGATGGTCATCACGCCCGCGACCAGTGACGTGGCCGCCGCGACCTTCGCCAGCTGCGGGTCGCTTCCTCCGCCCAGGAACGAGCCGTGACCACCGTCGTCCTTGACCGTGCCGATGATCAACGGGTTCAGCACGATGATGTAGGCCATCGCGAAGAAGGTGACGAGACCACCTCGGATCTCGCGGCTGACTGTCGACCCCCGCTCGGTGATCTTGAAGAAACGGTCCAACGCGTTCGGCGCGAGGGCGGGTGAACTCATGGGCAGCAGGGTACCTGCGACCGGACACTCACTTCCTCACGCGGCGCACGCGAACACGCCGAGCGCGATGAAGACGCAACCGGTCGCGCGATTGACCAGCAACTGCGCACGCACCGACGCCTTCAACCGCCGGCTGAACGAGCCGGCGATCAACGCGTAGCTCGTGTCGCAGACGACGGCCAGCACGACGAAGCAGCACCCCAGCACCATCACCTGACCGGACATGGATCCCCGCACCGGTTCGACGAATTGGGGCAGGAAGGCCAGGAAGAACAGCGCCGACTTCGGGTTCAGCAGGTCCACCAGGACACCGTCACGGTAGAGGCGGCCCCTCGTCACGACGCCTTCCGCCGATGCCCCCTCCGGCCCGACTGCTGCTCGAATCTCGCGAATCCCGAGGAACACCAGGTAGGCGGCCCCGCCATACCGCAGTGCCGCGTAGACCGGATGCGATGCTGCCACGAGCGCGGCCACGCCTCCGGCGGCGGCACACATGTGCAGCATCGCACCCGTCTCCAGGCCGAGCATCGAGACCAGCCCGGCCGCCCGACCGTGCGCGATGCTGCGTGACATCACATACGCGACGGACGGGCCGGGGACCAGCAGCACGGCGAGCGCCGCACCCATGAAGGTGATCAACGTGTTGCTGGTCGGCATCCGCGCACTCCCCCAAGTGCGATCACATCCCCCATGACACTCAGCTCGCCGCGCGGTGGACGAACCCCTCGAGCGAGATGGTGATCTCGTCCCGATTGTCGCGATGGCGCATGCAGTATCGCGTTGGATACCAACCGGATTGCTGGAACGCCTCCGCCTGTTTGATCGGCACGCAGGCGTCATCGCGTGTCCCGTCCGCGAGCTCGTCCAGGTACTGCTCGGTGATCATCGGCTCGTAGAAGGTCACGTCGCGATCCCAGGTGCCGTAGATGAACGTGTGGGTGAAGGGCTTGCCGTGGAATTCCGGCCCGGTCCGGTCGATCAGGTGGTTGCCCATCCCGGGTGACTGAGCGTCCAGATCCTCGAAATCACTCGGCCGGTACTTCGCGGCCGGTAGTTTCTTGCCGAGCTCGAAGTCCTCGCAGTTGACCAGCTCCGGGCACGGCCCCGGACGGATGGCGCGGCGTGAGGCGTCGGCCTGCAGGTAGAAGTGGGCGTCGAAGTGCGGCCGGTCATAGACGTTCGGCGGGCCGTGCCCGTGCG
The DNA here is from genome assembly GCF_014640635.1 of Flexivirga endophytica. GTDB lineage: Bacteria > Actinomycetota > Actinomycetes > Actinomycetales > Dermatophilaceae > Flexivirga > Flexivirga endophytica. The sequence continues at coordinate 65,265 of NZ_BMHI01000006.1, read as the reverse complement.
GGTTCCAGTCGATCATCAGGTACTTGAACGGCGTCTCGACGTCACGTCGGAAACTCCCGTCCAGGTCCAGCACGCTGCCGTAACCGTTGGCGCACTCCATCATCGGGTCGACCGTGCCGTCGCCGTTCTTGTCGTAGCACCACTTGCCGTCGGTCGGCGGATCGTGCGGCAACCCGCGCAGCGTCGACGTCGGCAGGACGACGCCGATCGCGGCGGGCTTGCCGTGCTCCTGCTGGCTGTATGCCGTCAGTCGCCCGTCACCGCGCGGGGCCGACTCGCCATACGCCGCACACGGCCCTCGGTATGACGCCGTCGTCCGCAGCAGAGTCGCCACGAGGAACGCCGGCACGCGCACGGTGTGCTCGAAGCTCGGAAAAGCCTTGGGCGCCAAGCACATTGTGACGAGGTGACCACGATTGGGACTCGCCACCGCAGTGGCTCGGCCCGAGCCAGGCAACACGGCGGCGGTGAGTGCCAGTGCCAGGACTGCGACCAACGAGAACATCCGCCGGCTCAGTCCAATGTGTCGCTCGCTGCGCTCGCTCATCGGCCCACCTCCGTGTCGAGCGGCTTACGGCCGGCGGTCATGACCATCCGCATGAACGGCCAGGCCCGGAACCGTGAATCGCGCATCAACAGATGGAACCGGCTGATCTCGTCCCGGGTGACGCCTTCCTTGAGCAGTAGCGGCTCGGCCTGTGCGACATGTGTGCTCACCAACAGCGCCGCAGCGTCGCCACCGGTCACCATCGGCGTGTACTCGAAGCCGCGGATGTCTCGCAGCCCAGCAGCCACGAAATGCTGCTCCACCTCGTGGGCCCACTCCCAGGCGGTGCTGACCCGTCCGGTGAGCCTCACTCCCGCGCCGACGACGCGGTGCGCCAGTTCCGCATCGGCGTCGCTCGGCGCGGACAGGACCTCCTGCGGCCGATTGGGAGACTCGCCGAGAACGAGCAGCCCGCCGGGCGCCAGCGCGTCGACCAGCATCCGGAGAAGGTTCTCCCGGTCTCGTAGGTGCATCAACACGAAGCGGGCATGGATCAGGTCGAACGGGCCGTCCGTGGGCACACCCGCACCGATGTCGTGCCGATAGACCTCCACCTGTGCCGGTACGTCGAGTTGCGCGGTGGGCGACGTCGACGGCGACGACCCGACCAGCCGCGCCGACCCGATCGGCCAGCCAACGGCAGATCGATCCCGACCCAGGCCCGACCTCCACGCACCGTGCGCCTGGCGTGACCCCGACATCGTCGAGGAATCGAGTCGTGATCGGGTCGAAGATCTGCTCTATGTGGCCGACCTGTTGCCGACCTTGGGGCGACGCGCTGTCGAAGATGTAGTCGCTCGTCATGGTGTCTCCCGTCATCGCGTCTGCTCCGCGTCCCCGGCCCGCTTACGGCCGGCGGTCGTGACCAGGCGCAGGAACGGCCAGGCCCGGAACCGCGGATCGCGCATCAACGCGTGGTAGCGGAACAGTTCGTCCTCAGTCAGCCCCGCGTCCAGGAGCAACGGCTTGACCTGTGCGACGTAGGTGCCCATGAGGAGTGCACCGGCGTCACTGCCAGTCACCATCGGGCTGTACTCGTTGCCGCGGATGCTCACCAAACCGGCGGCCGCCATGCGCTGCTCGACGGCATACGCCCAGTCGAGTGCGACACCCGCCGCGGAAACCACGCGCAGGCCGGTGCGCAGCACGCGGTCCGCCAGTTCGGCGTCGGCTGCAGTGGGCGCGGCGAGGACCTCCTGCGGTCGGTCGGGCGTCTCGCCCAGGACGAGCCAGCCGCCGGGAGCGAGTGCGTCGACGAGGTCGCGGAGGATGCCTTCCCTGTTGGGCAGGTGCATCAGCACCAGTCGTGCGTGGATCAGGTCGAACGGGCCGTCGACCGGCAGGCCGTCCCTGATGTCGTGCCCGTGGACCTGGACTCTGGACGGCACATCAATCTGCTCGGTGTCGAGGTCCACGGCGACGACCTGACCCGTCGGCCCGACCCGGTCGGCGAGCCATCGGGCGATCGATCCTCCTCCTGACCCCAGGTCCAGGCACCGGTTGCCGGGCCAGACGCCGATGTCGTCGAGGACGCCCGTGGTGATCGGGTCCAGCAGTGTCTGCAGGTGGTTCAACTGCTGACGCCCCTGGACCGACGGGCTGTCGAAGACGTATTCAGTGGTCGTGGTGTCGCTCGTGGTCATGCGTGAGTCCCCCTGTGGCTCCGTGTGGTGATCCACGCAGCCTGAGAGGAGGCGCTTTATCGCTGGTTCATCCGCGCTACACCGGCGGCGTTCAGAGCTGGCGGGCGATTACGTCCGGGGTGGCGGGCACCGGCTCGGCCAGCAGGGAGTCGTACTCCTCGCTGCCGATGAGGCCGAGCTCGTAGAGGATCTTGGCCGACCGGTCCCAGCACCCGCGTGCGGTCCGGCCGTCACCCTGCTCGTGCCGGGCGCGGCCGAGGCCCCAGAGGTGTTCGGCCTCGAAATAGGTGCGGGCGTTGCCGGAGTCGCGGTCCATCCGCAGCGCTCGCTCGAACTGAGTGACCGCTCGCGTGAGATCACCGGATCGCCGGTGCAGGTCCGCGACGTTGCCGACGAGCACCCCGGCGTGCCAGAGGTCGCCATACCCTTCGGCCATCGCGATGCCTTCCTCATGCGCCGCGATCGCCGCTTCGAGATCGCCCAACGCCGCCGCCTGTAGGCCGATCGCGATCAGGCAGTCGAGTTGGCCTTCGCGGACCTCGAGCTCCCGGAAGATCGCCAGCGCGCTGCGGGCACATTCGATGCTCTCGAGGCCCTGGCCGGTGCCACTGAGGGCACGGGCGAACACGCGCAGGGTGGTGGCCTCGCCCCTGCGCTGGCCGACCTTCCGCCAGTGCGCGAGCGCACGCTCCAGATGCGGCACGGCCTGGGCGGGACTGCCGAGCAACGCATTGATCCAGCCCAGGTCGTTCTCCAGCAGCGCTCGGTGATCGCTCGCGTCGTCATCACCGAGAGCTTCCAGCCCGGCGACGATCAGCTCTTGCAGCTCGTACCACCGGCCGCGGGTGTTCATCGGCGCGAAGAGCACGGCGGCGAACGCCGCTGCCAGTCGTGGACCGTCCCCGGGCAGCGTCGCGGCCCGCCGCGCCGCGGCCACCAGGTTGGTGATCTCGCGCGACAGCCACTCACCGATCTGCGCGTCGCCGGTGAGCCGGTGCCCGGTGTTCTCCAGCCCCGAGGGCGCGAACCGCCACCGCCAGCTCTCCGGCGACTGGTGCAGCTCCGCACTCAGCCCGGTGCCGAGATACCACTCCAGGGCTCGCCGCACCGCACCGTCCCGAGCCTCCTCCGGGTCCTGCTGCTCGGCCTGCTCACGCGCGAAAAGCCGCAGCAAATCATGCAATCGGTATCTGCCCGGCGTCCGCGACTCGGCCAGTTGCGCGTCCACCAACTGGTCGAGGGTCGCCTCCGCCTCGCGCTCGGTGCAGCCGGCCAACGCGGCGGTCACCGGCACCCCGGCGTCCACCCCGGGCAGCAACCCCAGCAGCCGGAACGCGCGCGCCGGCTTGGCGGGTATGTCGGAGTAGCTGACCTCGAAACTGGTGCGCACGGCCCGATCCGGCACTTCCAGCTCGTCCAGGCGGCGTTGCTCGTCCGACATACGACGCACGAGTTCGGCCACCGGCCAGTGCGGTCGACGCACCAGCTTGCCGCCGGCGATCCGTAGGGCCAGCGGCAGGAAGTCGCACAACCGGGCCAGCTCTTCGGCCTCCGCCGGCTCGGCACGCAACCTCCCCGCGCCGGCGACGCGTTCGAGCAGGTCGACCGAGTCCGGTCCGCTGAGGGCACCGAGCTGGAAACTGGACGCTCCGTCCAGCGCCGTCAGCACGCTGCGGCTGGTGATCAGCGCCGCCGACCGGGTGCCGCCCGGCAGCAGTGAGCGCACCTGCGCCTCGTCGACCGCGTCGTCGAGGACGACCAGGAGCCGGCGGTCGGCGGTCAGCGTGCGCAACCGGGCCGATGCCTCGGCGATGTCCCGGGGCGTCTCGAAGTCGGCGTCGCCGAGGGAGCGCAGCAGACGGTCGAGTGCCTCCCAGACCCCCAGCGGCCGCTCCCCCGGTGTGGCTCCGCGCAGGTTGAGATAGAGCTGGCCGTCCGGGAAGTCCGCGGAGACGCTGTGCGCGGCTTGCAACGCGAGCGCGGACTTGCCGACGCCGCCCGGGCCGGCCACCGCGACGATCGGGACGGCGCGGCCGCGAGCGCCCGCGAGGTTCTTGCCGATGGCGTCGAGGTCTCCCGTCCGGCCGGTGAAACTGCTGTCGGCGGGCGGCAGTTCGGCGGGAACGGGTCGCGTCCTGCTTGTCGCCGCGGCGGCCGGCGGGGCGAGGTTCGGGTCCTCGTTGAGGATCCGCTGGTGCAGGTCCTGCACCGGCCGGCGGGGCTCGACGCCGACCTCTTCGACCAACTGCGACCGCAGGCCGCGGTAGGCGTCGAGCGCCTCGGTCACCCGGCCGGAGCGGTGCAGCGCGAGCATCTGCTGCTCGACGAAGCGTTCGCGCAGCGGGTGGCGCGCGGTCAACTGCTGCAACTCGGGCACCAGCCGGGCGTGCAGCCCTTGGCGCAGGTCGTCGTCGATGCGTGCCTCGAGCGCTCCGAGGCGGAGCTCGGCGAGCCGATCGGCCTCCTCGCGCACGACCTCGAGGTCGGTCATGCCGTCATACGCCTCGCCGCGCCAGAGCGCGATCCCTTCGCGGGCTTCCTCGGCCGTGAGCATCGCCTCGAAGCGGCTCGAGTCGATCTCGTGCGGCTGCACGAGCAATCGATATCTGCCGTCGCTGTGCGCCAGCCGGCCGTCCCCGAGCAACCGGCGCAACCGGTGGACGTAGACCTGCACGTTGGACCGCGCGGACTGCGGCGGGCGGCCGGCCCAGAGCACCTCGATGATGCGGTCCACCGACATCTCGTGCCGATCGGCCGCGAGGAGTATGGCGAGCAGTCGCGCGGGCTTGGTCGGAGGGATCTCGACCGGCGAGCCTCCGTCGTCATGGACCTGTAGCGGGCCCAATACCCCGAACCACATGGAATCCGAGCCTATAGCGACGTCGCCGGGTTCGGCGGCTGCGAGTCGACGGCTTCGGGGGTGCCATAGGCTTCCTGTCGTGAACGAGCCGACGCCCGAGGAGCCCACCGGGCCTTCCGCCGACGACCTGCTCCCGGTCAAGGTCGATGTGTTGCGGGTGGTGGAGATCGGCACCGCACTGTGGGTGATCGCACTGGTGTCGACCCTCGTCATACCCGCGCTGCACGGTGACGGCCGGGACTGGTGGCCGTGGACGTGCGTCGCCGGAGCCGTCCTCGGCAGCCTCGGGTGGGTCTACATCAAACGGGGCCGCGGCAACGCCAGCGCGGCATAACGCCACCCGTCGGTCGGGTCACGGACATGTGCGGGGCGACTTCCCAGGCCGGTCGCAGAGGGTACAAGGTGGGGGTATGACGGCAGACGCTCTGCAGGACTCGACAACGTTCGTGCTCTTCGGTGCCACCGGAGACCTCTCGCGACGCAAGCTCCTACCGGGGCTGTTCCACCTCTTCGACACGCACCTGCTCGCCGACCTGCGAGTGATCGGCACCTCACTGGAGGACATGAGCCGCGAGGAGTTCGTGGAGTTCGCGAAGAAGGCGATCGCCGAGTTCGGCAAGCATCCGACCGACACGAAGGTGTGGGACGCGTTCGCCAAGCGCCTCTACTACGTCCCGGGGTCGGCCGGCCCCGCGGCGTTGCGCAACGTCATCACCGAGGCGGAGCAGGACATGGCGCCGCCGGTGCAGCGACTGCACTATCTGAGCGTGCCGCCCAAGGCAGCGCTCGACGTCGTGCAGACGCTGGAAGCCGCCGACCTGGTCAAGGGCTCCCGGGTCATCATGGAGAAGCCCTTCGGCACCGACCTGGCGAGCGCGGTCAAGCTGAACGCCGCCGTGCACGCGGTCTTCGACGAGGAGCAGGTCTACCGCATCGACCACTTCCTGGGGAAGGAAGCAGCACTCAACATCCTTGCGTTCCGCTTCGCCAACGGTCTCTTCGAGCCGATCTGGCACCGCAACTTCATCGACCACGTGCAGATCGACGTGCCGGAGGTGCTGGGGTTGGAGGGCCGCGCCGGCTTCTACGAGGGCACCGGCGCCTACCGGGACATGGTCGTCACCCACCTCTTCCAGGTGTTGGCGTTCACGGCGATGGAGCCGCCGACCTCGCTGCTGCCGGAGTCCATCACCGAGGAGAAGAACAAGGTCTTCCGGTCGATGCTGCCGCTCGACCCGGCCAATGTCGTGCGCGGCCAGTACCAGGGCTACCGCGACGAGAAGGGCGTCGGCGCCGAGTCCGAGACCGAGACCTTCGTCGCGCTCAAGTGCGAGATCGACAACTGGCGCTGGGCCGGCGTGCCGTTCTACCTGCGCACCGGCAAGAAGCTCGCCGAGGGCCAGCGGATCATCTCGATCGCGTTCAAGGAGCCGCCGAAGTCGATGTTCCCGGCCGGGTCGGGCGTTGCGCAGCAGGGCCCGGACCACCTCACCTTCGACCTCGCCGACGAGGCACGAGTCTCGTTGTCGTTCTACGGAAAGCGGCCCGGGCCGGGCTTCCGGCTGGACAAGGTGTCGATGCAGTTCGCCGTGCAGGACACCGATTGGGCGGGCTCGGTGCTGGAGGCCTACGAACGTCTCATCTACGACGCCGTCCGCGGTGACCGCACCCTCTTCACCACTGCCGACGGCATCGAGCGGCTGTGGGAGATCAGCCAGCCGCTGCTGGACAACCCGCAGCCGGTGCGGCCCTACGCACCCGGTTCCTGGGGTCCCAACCAGATCCACCAGCTCATCGCCCCCAACGCGTGGCGACTACCCTTCGAGCGCAAATGGCGTGAGCCGACGGCCTGATCCTTGTGCTTCTCAGTTCTTCGCAGAGCTGCGCAGGTGTCTTCTCGTCATACGGTCCACTTCTCGTGGCCAGTCACCACTCCTTCGCTCTTCGTTCCACCCAATCGGCTCAACTCAGGTAGCAGACGGCGTCGGGGTCGTTGAAGGTCCGTTCGACGCCCGCGGTGTTGTTCGCCGTGTTCGCGTCGGGGTTGGTCATGGAAAACGTGGTCGTCTCCCCCTCTGTGCCGAGGATCTTGTAGACGTAGACGTGCAACCGCGTCGCGGCGGTGATCTCGCGTGTCGTGACGAAGGTCGCCTGGGAGGCGTCGGCCGACACGACCACGTCGGCGATGCCGTCGGTGCCGCCGTTGAGGTCCGTCATGATCGACCCCACGGTCAGGTTGCTTGCCCGCCCCGGAATTTGTTGGCGCAGAACGAAACTGCGCCCGGCAGGCACCGGTGTCGCTCCCACGGTGAGCTCGAAGTAGGCGAAGACGGAGCCGAACATGTCACCGGTAGGTAGGCATCCCGCGGCGACGGCGAGGTCGAACTCGGCGGTCGACGCAGATGCGGCGGGCGCCGCTGCCGCTACCGCGACCACAGGCACGGACCAGGCGGCACTCTTGGCGAGTTGACGACGTGACAGTGCAGACATGTGTTTCCCCTTGTTCCAGCGATTGTCGAAAGCCGGCCGACACCTCGGCCCCTGAGTCGTTAGCATCGCGACCAACACCCGAGCCGGCTGCTTCCCCGAACAAACCCGAACAGATCGAGGATCCGATGACCGAGGAGCGCGTCGATCGTCCGCCGACGCCCGGCGTGGTGACCTCCTGGGACGACATCGCCGCCGCCCTCGGCTCGTTGCGGGACTGGGCGGGCCTGCCGTCATACGCTCAGATCGCATCGCGGATGCGGGCGGCCCGCCTCGAACGCGGCGTACCCGCACATGAAGCGGCCATCGGCCGCGTGACCGTCTACGACTACTTCCGCCCCGGGCGGCGGCGGGTGGACGTCGATCTGGTCGTCGAAATCGCACGCGCTCTCGGGGCGTCGGACCAGCAGGCCTCCGTATGGCGCCAGGCGACACGCCGCGCTATGTCCCCCGCTCGGGCGCTGCGCTCGGCCGCGCCCGATGTGGCGCTGCCAGCAGCGCCGGAGGCGTATGTCGGACGGGCGCAGGAACTCGAGGAGTTGCTCGAGTCGGCGGGTCCGACCTTCATCGGCGGGCTGGCCGGCAGCGGCAAGTCGGCGCTCGCGCTGACCGCGGCACACCGCATGATCGCATCGGGTGACAGCACCACCGGCCTGTATGTCGATCTGCTCGGCGCGGGCCCCGAGCCCGCTGATCCGCAATCGGTGCTCCGGGCGTTCCTGCACGCGCTCGGCGTGCAACCCGATGTGGACGATCGGGCGGGCGCGTTCGCCGCAGCGCTGCGGACCCGTCCGGTCGTGCTCGTCCTGGACAATGCCGCGTCGACCGAGCAACTCGTGCCGTTGCTGCCGCCCGACGGCAGCGCTCGTGTCATCGTGACCTCCCGGCATGCACTGCCCGGCCCGTGGCAACGGTCGATGACGGTGCACGAGCTGGACGATGCCGAAGCCGTCGAGCTGCTCACCCACCTGTCCGCGCGGCGCGCGTCGACCGAGGCGGACAGAGCCGCGCTCGCCGACCTCGCGACACTGGCCGGCGCACTACCGCTCGCCTTGACGATCGTCGCCAATCGCCTTCGCACACATGCTGATTGGGAGCTGAGCGAACATGTGCTGGCCTATCGCGAACGGCTCGACCTGCTGCAGTCGGACGCCGACCTGGTCGGTGCTCTCAGCGTGAGCGTCGATGCGCTGCGCGCTGCCGAACGACGGTGCTTCCTCCTGTGCTCCCTGCACCCCGGTGCAGACTTCTCGGCCGAAGCCTGCGCCGCCATGCTGGACGTGGACGAGCCCAGTGCGCGCCGCGAGATCGGGCGACTCGAGGAGCGTCACCTGGTGCGGGAAGCCGTGCCCGGACGATGGTCGATGCACGACTTGGTCCGCGCCTTCGGCGAGCGCCGTGCGATCGGGGAGCTGAGTCCCAGTCACCGCAACCGAGCAGTCGAGCGCCTGTTGCACCACTACCTCGACGAGTGCGTGGCTGCCGTCGCCGCCACCAAGCCGCACGCAGTCGGTGACTGGTTCTGGCTCGACGAGCCTCCCACCGCGATGCAACCCCTGGAAGACGCACGCCGGTGGTTCGATCAGGAGTATCGCAACGTCGCGGCCGCGGCGGCCTGGGCGGCCGAGCACCGACCGGCCCTGGCCGTCCGGCTCGCAGCAGCCGCATCCTGGCCGCTGTGGGATCGTGCCGATCTCGACCTGACGACCAGCATGCACCGCACGGCCTTGCAGTCGGCCGAAGCGACCGGCGACGTGCCGAGTCGCGCATTGGCACGACGTCTGCTCGGCCTGACACTGGTCCGCGCCGCTCGCTTCGGAGATGCCGAGCCGTTGCTGGCGCAGTCGGCTGCGCTGCACCACGAGACCGGCGACGCCCGCGGCGAGGTCGCATCGCTCAACGGCCAGGCGATCGTCGCGACCCTGACCGGCCGGTATGACGACGCGCTGCCCATGTTGCAGCGCATCGTCACCTTCTACGACGACCAGCCGATGACCGCCGACAACGCGGACCGGCTCAGCGTGGCGCTCGGCAATCTCGCTGTCGCGCAAAGCCGTTCGGGCAACCACCCCGAGGCGATCGAGCTGGTGCGCCGCGCTCTCGAACTCGCCGTCGTCCACGGGTGGACACAGCGTGAACTCAACGCACAGAGCAACTTGTCCGAGATGCTCGCCGAGGAGGGACGCTTCGCCGAGGCCGAGATCGCCGCGCGGCGGGCCCTCGACCTCGCGCACAGCGAGCACGACGAGATCACCGAGATCTACGCACTGACCAACCTGTCGACCGCCGTCGCGGGCAGCGGTCGTATCGCGGAGGCGCAACAACTCGGGGAACAGGCGCTGCAGCAGGCGCGGGCCGCCGATGCGCCGGACACACTGGCCTCGGTGCTGAACAACCGCGCCGACCAACTCGTCGCAGCCAACGACGCCGACACCGCACGCGATCTCTACCGAGAGGCGCTGTCCGTGGCCTCCGGCATCGGTGAGGAACTGGAGATCGAGCGCGCCCGGGGTGGGCTCAGCGCCCTCGACGCCGAGTAGGTGCTCGCCGCCACCGGGAACGCCAGCACCGTTGCTGCCAACACGACCATCACCGGGTATTGACCGATGAGCTGGTCCGACAGCCAATAGGTCATCAACGTCACGATCGCGGCGCACGCCAGCACTCTGCTGAGTATGCCGACGACGAGCGCCAGGCCCAGCAGGGTCTCCCAGGCCGGCACGATCAGCCCGAAGAGACTCGGTGCACGGCCGAGACTCTGGGCCAGTAAATCGCTGAATACCCCTGGCACGCGTGAGTTCTGCTTCGCGCTGTCCACCACGAGGAGTATGTCGGCGCGCCCGAAGTGTGCCCGATATTTCGTGACGCCTTCGCGCACCCACAGCAGACCGAGCACGACCCGCACCGCGCCACTCAGCGCCGGGGCGACCCAGGCCAGTGGGCGCCCCAGCGCCGTCGTCATGAGCTCAGCGCGGCTGCACCGAAGACCGCCTTCGCCTTGTCGCAGTGCACGACCAGGTCGGTGAACCCGGAGGCCTGCACGTCCCTCAGGTCGAACGTCTGGGTGGCCTTGTCGAAGGACACCTTGCCGAGTTCCTTGCCCTTGCCGACCGCCGCCTCGTCGGTGCCGTTGGCCAGGTAGAGGTGCAGGTCGGGACCCTCGTCCGAGGAGAAGCCGGACAGCTTCACCGTGTGGCCCTCGACCGTGACCTTGCCCGCGACGTGCTTGCCGTTCAGCCCCTTGAAGGTTCCGTGGCCCATGGCGTCGGCCATCATCGACTTGCCACTCGACATCCCACTCGACATCCCACTCGACATCCCACTCGACATGGGAGCGCTGGAGGACATGGCCTTGTCACTCGACATCTTCGACGGCGTCGACGACGCAGCCGAGCCGCCGCCGTCACTCGAGCCGCATGCCGTCAGTGCGAGCGCAGCGATGGCGAATCCGGTGCCGATGAAGGCTTTTGAACGCATGAGGTCTCCTCGTTGGTCATTCTCGGCCGCCTGTTCGGCAAGCCCCTTGGCAGAAACCGATCGAAGCAGCGCGTGTCATCGGGAGCCGTGGATCTTTCATCGCCGTAAGGAAGGCGGCCGGATCAACCCCCGGTGGGTAACGTCTTCGTCATGGAGAGCAGATCCCGCGTCATGATCGTCGAGGACGACCCGACCGTGCGCGGGGTCGTCGGCGACTACTTGCGGTCGAGCGGTTACGACGTGTCCTCCTTCAGCGACGGTGCTCGCGCCCGCGATGCGCTGGCCGAGCACCTGCCCGACGTGCTGATCGTCGACCGGATGTTGCCGGGTGTCAGCGGCGACGACCTGTGCCGAGACGTGCGTAGCCGCTCCGACATACCCGTCATCATGTTGACGGCGCTAGGCGCTGTGGACCATCGCATCAGTGGTCTCGAGCACGGAGCCGACGACTACATCGCAAAACCGTTCTCGATGAAGGAGCTTCAGCTCCGAGTGGCCGCTCAACTGCGTCGTCACTCTCCGTCGGCGCCGGCCGAGCCCTTCACCGTCGGGGCATTCCGCATCGACCCCGGTCACCGTCGTGTATGGCGAGACAACGACGAGATCGCGCTGACCACAAGGGAATACGAGTTATTGCTGTTCTGCGTGCAGCGACCGGGCGAGGTGCTGACCCGCAACGACATCCTCGGCGAGGTCTGGGGCTGGACGTTCGGCGACGCCTCGACGGTCACCGTGCACGTCCGACGGCTCCGGGAGAAGATCGAACCGGAGCCTCGTTTCCCGGTCTACCTGCGCACCGAGTGGGGCGCGGGCTACCGCTTCACGCCCTACGGAAAGGGCTGACATGCTCACCGTGCCGGACCTTGCGCTGATCGTCCTCACCGCGGCGATCTGCACCGCGCTCGTGACCGCGCTGGCCGTGGCCGTGTTGCGTTGGAACTCAAAGGGTTCCGTGGCCTCGCAAGTCACCATCGTCGTTGCCGCCGCGGTGCTGTCGATCGTCGCGTCCGTCGTCGCGGTGGTGCTCGAGATGTTCGTCTCGTCCCACGACCTGACCGTGCTGTGTTGGATCGTCGGCGTCTCTGCGGTGGTCAGCCTCACCGCCGCCTGGGTGACGATGCATCAGACCGTGGGCAGGTCGGTGCGCAGCCTGGTCGAGTCGGCCCGGCGGATCGGCGACGGCGACGTGCTCCAGCCGCAGACACCGGGGCTGAAGGAGTTCAACGAGCTGCATTCCCAGCTCGCCGAGTCCTCCACCCGGCTCGCCGCAGCACGCTCGGAGGTCGACAAACTGGACGCGGCACGTCGGCAGTTCTTCGCCTGGATCTCGCACGACCTGCGCACGCCGCTGGCCGGAATGCGTGCGATGACAGAGGCTTTGGACGATGGGGTCGCCCCGGACAGGGAGGCTTACATCCGCACGATCCGCACCAAGGTGGACACCATGACCGACATGGTCGACGACCTCTTCGAGTTGTCGACGCTGCAGAGCGGCACGCTTCGACTCGAGCCGGAGCTGGTCGTGTTGCTCGACCTGATCTCGGACGCGGTCTCCGACATACAGCCGGCCGCTGCGGCGCGTGGAGTGTCCATCGTCGAGCATGGCGTCGAAGGACACATGCTGTGGGCCGACCCCCGCGAGCTCACCCGCGCGATCGGCAACCTGCTGGCCAACGGTGTGCGTCATGCCCCGGACCACTCGGAGATCGTGATCTCGGCGCACACGAGCGACGACCACCACCTGGTGCTCAGCATCATGGACCATGGCAGCGGCGTGGACGTCGAGGACCTGGGCCGGATGTTCGACGTGGGCTGGCGGGCGAACGCCGCCCGAACCACTGACCACGGGACGCACGGAGCGGGTCTCGGCCTGGCGATAGTCCGCGGCATCGTCGAAGCGCACGGGGGCGAGATCCATGCCGAGCACGTGCCCGACGGCTTCCGGCTCAGCGTCACCCTCCCCACCACCATCGCGAATGACGGCTCCCTCGGCGAGTGACGGCCCAATTGGACCGTCACTCGCCGAAGAAGCCGTCAATCGGCGGAGAAGGGCTACGAGAAGTCGAGGGCCAACTCGTCGAGGACGGGGGCGTCGACGGTCTCCGGAGGTGTCGAGGGCGCCTCGGTCTCACTGTGCGCGCCGCAGCCGTGGTCGAGCGAGACGACCTTGCCGTCGGACGGCGACCACTCACCGGCGCAGACGCCGAACACCTGACGCAGCGCGCCGGGCATCGGCAGGAAGAAGCCACAGGTCGAGCAGTGCGCCTTGGCCTGCGCGGCAACCTCGGCACGAGGGCCGGCGTCACCGTCATACCAGCGCTGTGCGGCGGCGTCACGGCCCTCGGCGGACAGCACTCGCGGGCGGCCGAGACCCAGCTCGAAGAACGCCACCCGGTCGACGTCCTCCTCATCGGTGGCCTCGAAACCGGCCTCCAGGTAGGGATCCTCCTCGACATACGGACGCTCGTCGCCGGCGCCGATGTCGCCCGGGGCGAGGCGCTCGACATACGGGACCCAGTCGGGAGCGAGCACTGCCGCGTCGGTCGGCAGCAGGTTGGTCTCGCAGACCGTCGCGTACTTCTGGCGGGGAGCACGCGCGACCGAGATGGCCCAGTGCCAGCCCACATAGCCCGGCGAGGTGCACTCGAAGTAGTGCATGACGATCCGTTCGCCAAGCATCACGGCACCGACGTGCTCGCCGACGGTGCCCGGCTCGGCGATGCTGATCGCCGCTTCGCGCGCGAGGTCGATCGCGGCGAGCAGCACCTTGTCGGTCTTCGCCTTCTTCTGCGTGGGAGCCACGTCAGACCTCCAGATCGTCGGCGACAGCGCGCAGCACGGACACGACCTTGTCCGCGTGCCGCTTGTCGGGGTAGCGGCCACGGCGCAGGCCGTTGCCGAGGTCGTCGAGCAACTTGATCAGGTCCTCGACGATCATCGCCATGTCGTCGGCGGGCTTGCGGTGGCGCGCGGCGAGGGACGGGGACGCGTCGCGCAGCGTGACGCTGAGCGCCTGCGCGCCGCGACGGCCCTCGGCGACCGAATAGTCGATGCGGGTGCCGGCCTTGACCGATGTGACACCGGCCGGCAACGCGCTCGAGGGCAGGAAGACATCCTGCCCGTCGTCGCCGGAGACGAACCCGAAGCCCTTGTCCGAGTCGAAGAACTTGACCTTGCCGGAAGGCACGTGACACCTACTTGATTGTTGCGGTTGTTCAGGGGGAAGCGTGGCCCGCGTGTGCGCGATGCTTGCGGCGCAAGATTAACCCGTCAGCGGCGATTCGATCGAATCGTTTGCCATCCGGGAGAGGTCACTTCGCCGCGGGCGCTCCCGCGGCCAGATCGGCCAGGCGTGGCACCAGCTCGGCGAGGTCGTCCACGACGACGTCGGCGCCGGCCGCGAGCAGCGCGGCGGCATCTGTCGGACCGGTCGTGACACCGACCGCACGGACGCCGGCCGTGCCGGCTGCGTGCATGTCACCGCTGTGATCGCCGATGTATGCCGTCGCATGGTGCTCGCTCAGCGGGCCCGCCTTGTCATGACCGAAGAGGTCACCGACCACGATGTCCGGTGTGATGCCGACGTGCTCCAGCACGGCCTGCACCGCGGCGGGATTCTTGGCGCTGACGACCAGCACCTTGCCGCCCGCGGCGTGGATGGCATCGACGAGATCGCGGGCACCGGGGAGCAGCACCGTCACCTCGATGGCCTGCACGAGGTAGTCGGCCCGGTAGTCGGTGGCTGCGTCCTCGACCTGGTCGTCCGGCAGGAACAGCGCCAGGTTGTCAAGCAACGGTGCACCGATCAGCGGCCACAGCTGCTGTTCGGTGGCTGTCACGCCACGTGTCCGCAGCGTGCGCTGCATGCAGTCGACGATTCCCTGTCGGGAGTCGACGAGGGTCATGTCGAGGTCGAATCCGACGACGAGCCGGTCAGCGTCATACACGGCGTCATACACGACGCGAACGATACGTCAGCGGCGATAGGGGTCGTCGGGGTTCCCCGGTGGGTATGGCGGTTGTTGTCCGTGCGGCTGCCCGCCGCCGGGTCCGTAGCCCGGCCAGCCCGCGGCGGCGGCCTTGGCGCGGGAGCGCTCCTGCCCCGACTTGACCAGCTTGATGATGCCGACGATCAGCAACACCACGCCCGCCATGAACGCGA
The DNA here is from genome assembly GCF_014640635.1 of Flexivirga endophytica. Classification (GTDB taxonomy): domain Bacteria; phylum Actinomycetota; class Actinomycetes; order Actinomycetales; family Dermatophilaceae; genus Flexivirga; species Flexivirga endophytica. The sequence continues at coordinate 50,089 of NZ_BMHI01000006.1, read as the reverse complement.
GCACGCCGATGCCCAGACCGATGCCGAGCGGCACCAGCACACGCCGCGCCACGTCGTCGGCCACAGCGGAACTGATCACCTTGGCGCGATGATCGCTGCAGTCGATCGCGTAGTCACCGGCACCGACCGGGTGGAAGGTGCCGGCCCGCGTGTAGGCGGTGCCGCCCCAGTCCATCGACAGTCGGGCGGTGCCCTGGTCCACGGTGATCCGCCGGTCACCTGGACCGGTGACGTCGCAGGCGGGCAGCGGTTCGCCGGTTTCGTATCGTCCTTCGACCAGGATCGTCTGATCGTCGACGCCGGTCAGGTGCACCGTCCTGCCCGGCTCGATCCACGCGGTGTCGCTCACGGCGTTCATGCCGCCGGAAACACCCTTCCAGATGCCGATGCCGGCAGCGGCGGGCGCGATGAGCAGCATCAGCACCGCGCCGATGATGGTCAGCGCGAGACCGCGTCGTTTGGGCACCTGCATGGTCGTCTCCCGGTTGCCGGTGTGTGGAGCTGTCAGCAGACCACGTGGCCGTCGGTCACGTCCACCGGATCAGTATTTGGTGCTGACGGATCGGTTCGACTGGGAGTTCCAGAGAGCCGCATATCGGCCGCCCCGCGCCAGCAGATCGTCGTGCGTGCCGCGCTCGACGAGGCGACCGCCGTCGAGGACGACGATCAGGTCGGCGCCCTGGATGGTGGACAACCGATGCGCGATCGTCAGCGTGGTGCGCCCGCGGCTGACCTCGTCCAGTGCGAGTTGTACGGCGCGCTCGGTCGTGTTGTCGAGTGCGCTGGTGGCTTCGTCGAGCACCAGCACGGCGGGGTCGCGCAGGATGGTCCGGGCGAGCGCGATGCGTTGCTGCTCACCGCCGGAGAAGCGGTGCCCGCGAGCGCCGACGAGGGTGTCGTAGCCGTCCGGTAACGCTGTGATGAGGTCGTGGACCTGGGCCGCGCGAGCGGCCTGCTCGATCTGCTCGTCGGTCGCGTCCGGCGATGCGTAGCGCAGGTTCTCGCGGATCGTCGTGTGCAGCAGGTAGCTCTGCTGCGAGACGACACCGACCAGCGCGGAGACGTTCTGCAGGGTCATGTCCCGCAGGTCGACACCGTCGATGCGCACCGCCCCGGCGGTCGGGTCGTGCAGGCGGGAGATCAGTCCGGCGAGGGTGGACTTGCCCGAGCCGGTCGCGCCGACGAGGGCGACCTGCTTGCCGGCGGGCAGCTCCAGGTCGATGTGGTCGAGCGCGTTGCGGTCGGCTCCGTCATACCGGAACGTGACGTCGGTCAGCGTCACGTCGCCCTGGGCCGTGCCCGGGTCGACGGGCGTCGGGTCGGCCGGATCGTCGATCGTCACGGGCATGTCGAGGAACTCGAAGACGCGGCTGAACAGCGCCATCGAGGTCACGACCTCGGCGCCGACGTTGAGCACGCCGAGCATCGGTCGGAACAACGCCGACTGCAGCGCTGTGAAGGCGACGAGCGTGCCGATCGTCATACCGCCGCTGGTTGCCGGCAGACCAGCCGCCAGGTAGATCAGCGCGGGTATGGCGGAGAACACGATCGCCATGGTGCCCATCCGCCAGCGCCCGGCCATCTGCGACTGGAGCTCGAGTTCGGTGAGTTCCGAGGAAGTTTCGTGGAATCGGTGGGACAGCGCCGGGCCGGAGCCGACCGTCTTGGACAGGATCACCCCGCTGATCGACAGCGACTCCTCGATCTGGGTCTGCATGTCGGCCAGGGCGCGTTGGGCACGGGACTGGATGGTGCGGCGCAGTCGGGCGACGCGACGCGTCAGCCAGATCGCCGGCGGCAGGACGAGGAGGCTGAGCAGGGAGAGCCGCCAGGAGAGCACGACCATGGCAGCAGCGGTGCCGACGGCGGTGGTGATGTTGGTGGCGACCGAGGTCGCGGAGTTGGTGACGACGCCCTGCATGGCGTTGACGTCGTTGGTCAGCCGGGACTGAACCTCGCCGCCGCGGGTGCGGGTGAAGAACCCGAGCGGCAGGCGCTGCAGGTGGCTGAAGAGGTCGGTGCGCAGCCCGTGCATGACCTGCTGGCCCATCTTGGTCGACAGCCACGTCTGTATGACGCCGAGTGCCTGCGTGACGATGGTGACGGCGAGCATGCCGCCGACCAGCATCAGCAGGAGCCGCACGTCCTGGTGCGGAATGGCATCGTCGATGAGGTGCTTGGTCAGGAACGGCGTGACCAGTCCGATCGACGAACTGATCACGATGATGGCGGTGACGACGGAGAGCGGGCGCCGGTGCGGGCCGAAGAGTGCAGCGATCCGGCGAAGCGGGACCGGATGTTGCTCGAGCTGGGCGACGTCGGCGGGGTCCTTCTTACGGCTCGCGCGGACGCTCGGCGGCGGTCCGCCACGGCCGCCGCCGGGAGGGCGGGTGCCGGGAAGTGTGGTGGTGGCCGTCATACGGCAGCACCTGCCTTTCGATCGGAAGCATTGGTGAGGTTACCTCACATTCCTGTAACCACACCGACCGCCGAACCATTCCCGCACGCCCGCATCCTCAGGCCGTGTGCACCTACTTCCGCGCCGACGGGCCCGCGATCGCCCCGCGCAGCGTGCCGAGGGTCCGCGCGAGCACATCGAGCGCGCGCGGCGTCAGCGGCGCGCTCAGCAGTCGCTCGAGCTCCTCGTCGAAGACCGGACCCGCACGCCGGACGAGCGCCTCGCCAGCGGGAGTCAGCACGACGATGGAAGATCGCCGGTCGGCCGGATTGGACTCGCGCGCACACCATCCCGACCTCTCCAGCCGGTCGACGGCCTGACTGGCCCCGCCGACCGTGATGGCCACCGCGCGGGCAATGTCCTGGACACGGCAGGCCGGCGTGGCGTCGATCACCAACAGGGCGTTGAGACTGCCCAGGCTCAGATCGCACTCGGCCTGCAGGCGCTCGTCGACCGCCGCCCACAGCATCGTCTCGAACCTCACCAGGTCGTCGAAGACCTGGCGCAGCTGGGCAGTCTCCGTGTTCATCCAGGTAGATTAACACGCAGTAAGTTGTTACTAATTTAATTAGTGCTAATCTATATCTCGTGAGCCGGCACGCAGCCGACCCCACCTCACGAACAGGAATCAGCCATGACCCTCCAACAACGCCAATTCGTCGACCAACTGCTGCGCAACGCGCCCTTCGACCTCGGCGGCGACCTCGCCGTGCAGCGTCCACTCCTCGAAGGCTTGCTCACCGAACAGCCCCTGCCCTCGGATGTCCTCACCAGCTCCGACGAGCTCGGTGGCGTGCCGGTGGCCCGGGCGACCATCGACGGTGTCGAACCGCGCGGCGTCCTCTTCCACATCCACGGCGGCGGCTTCGCGCTCGGCTCGGCCGCCGGCTCACTCGGACTCGCCTCCGATCTCGCTCGCCGCACCGGCATGAGCGTCGTGTCGGTCGAATACCGGCTCGCCCCTGAGCATCCGTTCCCTGCCGGACTGGACGACGTCAATGCCGCCTACCGTGCCCTGCTACGGAGCACCGACCTACCCGTCGTCGTCAGCGGCGAGTCCGCCGGTGGCAACCTCGCCGTCGAGTTGCTCGTCGCAGTCAGGACCGCGGGGGTGACGATGCCCAGGGCTGCCGTGCTGATGTCCCCGATGACGGACCTCACCGCCGGGGGCGCGAGCTTCGCGAGCAAGTCCGAACTCGACCCCAACATCACCGCTCAGGCCATCCACAACCGGGTGGGCGACTACCTCGACGGCACCGGCACGGCACCGACCGACCCACGGGTCAGCCCGGCGTTCGCAGACCTGCGCGGGCTGCCGCCGCTGCTCATCCAGGCCGGCTCGCACGAGGTGTTGCTCGACGACGCGACCGCCCTGGCAGTCAAGGCCGCGGCCGACGACGTCGCCGTCACCCTCGACATCACGCCCGGCGTCGCGCACGTCTTCCAGGCGTTCGCGGCGATCCTCGGCGAGGGTGACGCTGCCCTCGACCGGGTCGCCCGCTTCGTCGAGGAGCAACTCAGCGCGCGGAACGAACCCGCGGAGCAGCCTGTGGCCGTGGCCGGCTGACCACCGCCGGCCGGCCTCCGCCGGCGCAGCGGTGGTGAGGTTGCCTCACCTTGATGTAACCCCGTCCGAGCGCCATACACTGCCCGCATGGACGACCAGCCGGAGTTGTCGCTCTCCCAGCTCGTGCTGCACACCTCGCGCGCCCTGCGGCGCGCGAGCCGGAGCGAGTTGGAGCCCTTCGGGCTGACGCCGAGCCAGTCGCGCGCGCTCGGCGTGATCGAACGGTATGGCGAGCACCCGCCACGGTTGAGCGATATCGCGGCGCGGCTGGACATCGCGCCCCGCTCTGCCACGGAGGTGGTCGACGGGTTGGAGGGACGTGGACTCGTACGCCGATCACCCGACCCGACCGACCGACGCGCGGTGACGATCACCCTGACCGACGAAGGATGGGCCTTACGTCGACGGGTCGCGCGGGTGCGCGCACAGAAGGGTGACGAGTTCTTCGGGCACCTGACCGACGAGCAGCAGCAAACGCTCGCCGACCTGCTGCGCCGGGCCCTCGAGCCGCACCACCGGCACTGAAGCTGCCCGCAGATCGACCGGACAGGATACGCACCGACCGGACACCGAAATCGGCTTCGGAACAGCTGATTTTCGTATCCCCTCAGGCTGTTTCCTGTCCGCTCGGTCAAGGTTTCCGGTAGGGCGGGTAGTCGATGAGCCCCTTGTCATCGCCACCGAAGAAGGTGGCCGGGTCGGCCTCGGCAAGCGGCTGTCCGAGCCGGAGCCGCTCGACGAGATCGGGATTGGCAATGTAAGCGCGGCCGAAACTGACGAGGTCCGCACCCAGGCCCAGCCAGTGGTCGGCCGACTCGCGATTGGTGGGCACCGGACCGTATGGCGATTCACCCCGCACCAGCCAGGTGCTGGGGTTGACCATGAAGGCGCCGTCCCAGCGTCGGCGCAGAGCCAGCATGGTGGTCTCGTCAGCGGTCGCCTCCAGGTGCACGTAGGCCAGATCGAGCCTGTTGAGCTCGGCGAGCAGGGCGTCATACAACTGCGGGACGTCTTCCTCGGTCACGTCCCAGAGCCCGGCTCCGGGTGACAGTCGAATGCCGGTCCGACCGGCGCCGATCGCGTCGACGGTGGCCTCGACCGCCTCCACCGCGAACCGGATGCGGCCCGCGATCGAGCCGCCGTAGCGGTCGGTGCGCAGGTTCGCGTTCGAGGAGAGGAACTGCCCGATCAAGTAGCCGTTCGCGCCGTGCAACTCGACGCCGTCGAAGCCGGCACCGATCGCCCGGGTCGCCGCCTCGGCATACGAGCCGGCCTGTTCCGGGACCTCGCCGGTGGCCAACGCCCGCGGCACCGGCGCGGGCTTCATCCCGTCGGGAGTGAAGATGGATCCGTTGATGGCGACCGCCGAGGGTCCGACCGGCTGCACCCCGGTGACGAGCTCGTGGCCGACCCGACCGCCGTGCATCAGCTGGGCGAAGATCCGCCCGCCGTTGACGTGGACGGCGTCGGTGACCGGCTTCCAGGAGACCGCCTCCTCCTCGGTCCGCAGGCCGGCAGCTCCCGGGTTGGAGGTGCCGACGAGATTGGGCTGGATCCCGTCGGAGATGATCAGCCCGGCATCGGCCCGCTGGGCGAAATAGGTGGCCATGCGCTCGGTGGCGAGCCCGTCGGCGGTGCCGCGGACCCTGGACATCGGCGCCATCACGACACGGTTGGGCAGGCTGAGGTCGCCGACGCGGTGGGGCTCGAACAGATTGGTCACGGTGCTTCCTTCTGGTGCGATTCGTCCGGTACGTCGGCTACGCTAAAACCTCACATTGACGTCAGAGGCAAGTCATGACGCCCTGATGTGACCAAGGCAACAACCAGGCCATGGGGGTATCGAAATGCGGATCGGCGAGCTGGCCGAACGAACCGGCGCCAGCGTGCGATCGCTGCGCTATTACGAGGAGCAAGGACTGCTCACGTCCGAGCGCAGCACGTCAGGGCAGCGGCACTACCCGGAGGAGGCGGTCGACCGTGTCGCGCTGCTGCGCCGGCTGTATGGCGCGGGGCTGACGAGCCGCGTGATCACCGAGTTGTTGCCCTGTACCTACGCGCCGAGCATCGAAAGCAGTGACGACGCGTTCGAGCGGATGCTGACCGAGCGCGCGAAGCTCAATGCGCACATCGACGAGTTGCGCACCACGCTGCGCGCCCTCGACGAGGTGATCTCGATGAATCGGCGGTGGCGCGCCGAGAATGCGACAGACAGCGCCACCGCGAGCTAGAAGCGGTCAGGGCACAAGAGGCGGTCCGGATAGAGGTCGATCTCAGCGAGCATCTCGACCATCGACCCGCAGTGGAACTGAAATCCACGCGCATAACGCCCCCACCGGCCGGTGCGCGGCGCATACCAGTAGAGCCCCCACTGCTGCTCTTCCTCGTAGTAGCGCAATTGCCAGACCTTCCGGTGCGTCCAGCCACCGTCGCCGCTCCAGTTCGGTCGCGCCTCGGACAGCGTCACGAAGGTTCCACGGATGTGGCACTCGATCCGCACCTCGCGCCGGTCACGCGGTGGCACCTTCGACTCACACCAGCGCTGCAACCGCGCGAAGTCGGTCTCCGGGATCTTGCGCCGCCACGCCATACGGCTCAGAAGTACCAGGGGAACGGCGACCAGTCGGGGTCGCGCTTCTCCAGGAACGAGTCGCGGCCCTCGACGGCCTCGTCGGTCATGTACGCAAGCCGGGTCGCCTCACCGGCGAAGACCTGCTGACCCATCAGCCCGTCGTCGGTCAGGTTGAACGCGAATTTCAGCATCCGCTGCGCCGTCGGACTCTTGCCGTTGATCTCGGCGGCCGCCTGCAGCGCCTCGTTCTCGAGCTCGGCGTGGTCGGCGACGATGTTGACGGCGCCCATCCGCTGCATCGCCTCGGCGTCATACGTGCGACCGAGGAAGAAGATCTCGCGGGCATTCTTCTGCCCGACCATCTTCGCAAGGTATGCCGAGCCATAACCGGCGTCGAACGATCCGACGTCGGCATCGGTCTGCTTGAAGCGAGCGTGCTCGCGGGAGGCGATCGTCAGGTCGCACACGACGTGGAGCGAGTGCCCGCCACCCGCGGCCCAGCCATTCACTACTGCGACAACGACTTTCGGCATGGTGCGGATGAGACGCTGCACCTCCAGGATGTGCAGCCGGCCACCCTGTGCCTTGACCCGTGCGGCGTCCACGGTGTCGGCGGTCTCGCCCTCGGCATACTGATAACCCGAGCGGCCGCGGATGCGCTGGTCGCCGCCGGAGCAGAACGCCCAGCCGCCGTCCTTCGCGCTCGGGCCGTTGCCGGTGAGCAGCACGACGCCGACGTCGGGCGTCATACGGGCGTGATCGAGTGCGCGGTAGAGCTCGTCGACCGTGTGCGGCCGGAACGCGTTGCGCACCTCGGGGCGGTCGAACGCGATGCGCACAGTGCCCTGCTCCGGGCCGGGCCGGACACACCGGTGGTAGGTGATGTCCGTGAAGTCGAAGCCTTCGACCGGCTCCCACGCACTTTCGTCGAAGATTTCACTGATCTGACGCTGCTCACTCACCCGGCCAAGGGTATGACTACCGTCGTCTTCCGTGAGCGCCACACCGTCCCTGGACACCCTGCTGTCGACCATGCACGTCGTCAGCATCCCGATGCAGGTCCGCTTCCGAGGCGTGATGCACCGCGAGATCGCTTTGTTCGCAGGGCCGTCCGGCTGGGGTGAGTTCTCACCGTTCCTGGAGTATGACGCGCCCGAGGCCGCCCGCTGGCTGGACGCCGCGATCGACGCGGCGTGGGGGTCGTGGCCCGCGCCGCTGCGCTCGTCCGTGCCGGTCAACTCGACCGTGCCCGCCGTCGAAGCGTCCGAGGTCTCCGCCGTCCTCGCGCGGTATGACGGCTGCCGCACCGCCAAGGTGAAGGTCGCCGAGCGTGGCCAGGCGTTGACCGACGACGTGTCCCGCGTCGCGGCCGTGCGCGATGCCATGGGTGCCGACGCCTTCGTGCGGATCGACGCCAACGGCGGCTGGTCGGTGGACGACGCGGCATCCGCGATCGCGGCGCTGGCGCCATACGGGCTGGAGTATGTAGAGCAACCGTGTGCGACGGTCGAGGAGCTCGTCGACCTGCGAAAACTGCTGGCACGCAATGGCATCGACGTGCTGATCGCCGCGGACGAGTCGATCCGCAAGGCCGAGGACCCGCTGCGGGTGGCGCGGCTGGGCGCGGCCGACGTCGCCGTCGTGAAGGTCGCACCGCTGGGTGGAGTCGCAGCCGCCCTCCAGATCGCGACCGACGCCGGACTGCCGACCGTGGTGTCCAGCGCCATCGACTCCTCGGTCGGCATCGCGTCGGGTGTCGCGCTGGCGGCTGCCCTACCCGAGCTGCCGCACGCCTGCGGACTGGGCACGCTGGAGCTGATGGCCGGCGACGTGGTCGCGGATTCGCTTGTGCCGCAGCGAGGTTCGATTGCGGTGCGCCGCCCGGAACCGGTCGCGGCGCTCCTGGAGGAACGCCGCGCTCCGGAGGACCGGCAGGCATGGTGGCGTGATCGAGTCGCCGCCTGCTTCGCACACCTCACCCGACACTGACGGTCGGATTGACGGCTGACGGTCCAATGCGACCGTCAGCGGTCAACCGGACCGTCGGGGATTGCGATTGTCCAATTATATAAGCACTGTTACATTTACTGAATGCCCGAGAACGATCTGCTCGACAGCAGCTACTACCGCCCGCTCTTCCAACTCATGCACTCCCTGGACCAGGACATCGAACGGCTCTACACGTCGCGCGGGAAATCGGTCCGCAGCCGCTCCGTCGGTCCGTTGATCTCGCTGTCCCGCTTCGGCCCGATGACGGTGAAGGACCTGGCGATCGACCGGGAGGTCTCGCACTCCGCGATGAGCCAGACCATCAGCGGGCTCACCCGCGACGGCCTGGTGCGCCTCGATCCCGGCGACGACGCCCGCACCCGGGTCGTCTCGCTGACCCCCGCCGGTGAGGAGATCGCACCATTGGTGCGTGCCGAGTGGCGCGCGACCGAGTCGGTCCTGCGAGCACTGGACGACGAGATCGCGCAGCCACTCATGCGCGCCGTCGAGGACCTCAAGGCGGCGCTGGAGAAGAAGCCGTTCCACGAGCGGCTCGAGGAGGCGCTCGAACAACGCCTGAAAACCGGTGCCGAGCAATGAAGGTCCTCGCGGACATCACCCCGCTGCGCACCTGCCCCGCGTTCCGCAACCTCTGGCTGGGCGGCGCGGTCTCCGCCGTCGGCGGGCAGTTCAACAGCTTCGCCGCCATGTATGCCGTCTGGCATCTCACCGGATCATCACTGATGGTCGGCCTGCTCGGGCTCGCATCCGGTGTGCCGCTGGTCGTCATCGCGCTCGTCGGCTCGATGTTCATCGACGGCGTCGACCGAGCCGCACTCGCCCGCCGGGCGACCGTCGGCCAGTTCGTCACCAGTCTGCTGATGGCGTGGGCGGTGCTGGCGGAGCAGGTCGCCATACTCATCACACTGACCGCCGTAGCGGCTGCGCTCGGGGCTCTGTCCGGGCCTGCCCGGCGAGCGCTCACCCCGTCAGTGGTCGGCCGAAGCGAGCTGGCGGCGGCATACGCGTTGACGTCATTGGCCTTCCAGGTCTCGATGCTGATCGGTCCGGGACTGGCGGCACTGGTCGCGACGTGGTTCAGCCTGCCGGTCTGTTTCCTGATCGACGCCGCGACCTTTCTGGTCGCGCTCGCCGGACTGCGCGGCCTGCACCGCCCACCCGAGGACGCCTCCGCCGACCGTGGGTTGCGGGCAGCTGTTGCCGGATTCCGTTTTGCCGCAAGGGAGCCCGTGGTGCGCGGTGCGTTGTTGTGCGATCTGGGCGCGACGTTCCTCGCCATGCCGTTCGCGCTCTTCCCCGCGCTCAACGCCGACAACTTCGACGGCACCGCACAGACGCTCGCGTGGTTCACCACCGCGGTGGCGGTCGGCGGCGTCTCCGCGTCGGCGCTGAGTGGAGTGATCACTCATCGCCCCCGACCGGGCCTGGTGATGGTGACGTGCTCGATCGTCTGGGGCGCCGCACTGGTGATCGCCGGCACGTCGCATCTGCTGCCGCTCACGCTGGGGATGCTCGCGGTCTGCGGGGCCGCGGACACGTGGGCGGTGACCAGCCGCACCACCCTGGTGCAGTCCGCCACCCCCGATCGCTTCCGGGGCCGCCTGAGCGCTCTCGAGCAGGTGGTCGGCACAGGTGGACCCAACCTTGGCAACTTCCGAGCCGGTGCCGTCGGCAACGTCATCGGTGCCGGCCCTGCGATGGCACTCGGCGGGCTGACCTCGATCCTCGCCGTGGCCGGGATCGTCGCAAGCGGGCGGGAGATGCGCGATTACACGCTGCCCACCGCGGCCCCCGTCGAGACATCGGCGGGCGCCACCGGATAATTCAGCGGCGAACGGCACGTGCCGCTGCCTACGCTGCCCGCATGGACCCACACCGACTGGACGCGACAGCCGCGGCCTGCAAGGACCTGATCAACTCCCGATTCCCCGACGACGAGGATCGCGGGGCGGCTGCGATGCTGCTCGCGGACGGCACCATCCTCACCGGCACCGCGCCGGATGCCGTCAACCCGTCGGTCGAGGCCTGCCACGAGATCGAGCCCTACGCCGGAGCGTTCCGCCTGGGCCGGCCGGTCGTCGCGTCGATCTGCCTGCACCGGCAGCCCGGCGGCCGCACCATCGTGCTCAGCCCGTGCGGTGTATGCCGTGAGCGTCTCGCCGTCCACGGACCGCACGTGTTGGTTGCGGTGGCCGGACGGCCGGATCCGACCGAGATCGTCTGGAAGCCGCTGAAGGACGTGCTGCCGGACTACTGGATGACGGCCTTCCCGGACGAGGTCGATCCCGGATGGTTGGACTGAGCTCGACCGGAGCCACTCAGACGGGCGCGCCGTCCCAGGCCGACAGCACGTCGGCAGAGATGGCCTGGCTGCCGGACGCGAGCAGCGGCGAGCGGGTCGTCGTCGGGTCGTAGGTCGCGCCGTCGTCATACGTCGTGACACCGCCGGCCTCGGCGACCAGCAGCGAACCCGGCGCGTGGTCCCAGGGCATGACGGAACCGTAAAGCACGTAGTCGCAGGCATTTTCGGCGAGTTTCGGGTAGTCGATGCCGCAGCTCGCCCAGGTCAGCTCCAACGGTGAGAAGTCTCCGAGCGCAGTGCCGACCCGTGCACGACGGGACGTGCGCCCGCGCGGGTTCTGCTCGTCGCGGGTCGGGATCTCCAGGCGGCGATCACCGCACCAGGCGCCGGCGCCACGCTCAGCGACATACGCGAGCTTGTGCTCGGGCTGCCAGATCCAGCTGCGCACGACCTCGCGGCCGCGCAACTCGGCAACCATCACGGCGTAGTCCTGCGAGCCGTGCACGAAATTGCGGGTGCCATCGACCGGGTCGATCGTGAACCAGTGGTCGGCGTCCCCGGCCGCGTGCAGTGCGGCACTGTCCGCGGAGACGGCCTCCTCGCCCACCAGCAAGGCGTCCGGGTATGCCGCCGTCAGCCGCCTGGTGATCTCCACCTCGGCCTCACGATCGGCCACCGTGACCAGGTCTCCGGGATTCTTCTCCATGACCTCGGAGTCGGCGAGGGCCCGGAAGCGGGGCTCGATCACCGCTTCGGAGACCTCTTGCAGCAGGTTCAGGACCTCGTCAGTCTGCACGTGTCCCACTATGCCGGGTCGGGTGCCGACGCAGGTTGGGCGGGTCCACACCGACCTCGGGGACGACGCGCGATCAGCGTTCTTGTGCGTCCTCGCGGTAGAGCTTGTGCGCGGCCGCTTGGGCGCGAGGGCGCACCACGAGCTGGTCGATGTTGACGTGCTCCGGGCACGTTGCGGCGAAGGCGATGCAGTCCGCGACGTCCTCCTGGGACAGCGGATTGCGCACTCCGGTATACACTTTCGCGGCCTTCTCGGCATCGCCCCGGAAACGGACCAGGGAGAACTCGTCCGACTCCACCAGACCGGGGAGGATCTCGCACACGCGCACCGGCTGGTCCCACAGCTCCAGTCGCAGCGACATCATCATCGCGTGCTCAGCGGCCTTCGCGCCGCAGTAACCGGCTGCACCCTCGTAGCTGACGAGGCCGGCCGTCGAGCCCACCGTGACGATGACGCCGTGCGCCGCACGCAGCGCGGGCAGGCACGCCTGGATCGTCGAGGCCGCACCGATGACGTTGGTCTCGAACATCGCGCGCCAGTCGTCGAAGTTCGCATCCGCCACGGGGTCGGTCCCCAGCGCACCGCCGGCGTTGGCGACCAGGACGGCGATCTGCTCCCCCGCCGCCTCGGCGAGCGCGCCCACGTCCGCGGCCTTCGTGACGTCGCAGGTGACCGCACGCCCGTCGATCTCCGCCGCCAGCTCCTCGATCCGCTCGGTCCGGCGTGCCGCGCACACCACCTCGAAGCCCTCGGACGCCAGCTTGCGGGCGGTCGCGCGGCCGATGCCACTGCTCGCCCCGGTCACCACCGCGATCGGACGGGTCATCACACTTCTCCTCGGTCGACAGTCGTTGGCGCGAGCCCGGCCAACGCCGGTTCGCTCGACGTTCACGATAGAGCGATGGAGTGTCGGCCTACCCTTGGTGGGTGCCAGACCTGCAGCCGTTCGCCGTCGGCGACCTGACCGCCTACCGCGCCGCCCTCGCCGCCGCTCTGGACGGCAGTGGACCCGCCATCGCCCCGTATGCCGACCGCGCGGCACCGGATCTTGCACCTTTCGCCGGGCTGCCCGACGGGCTCGCACTGGTGGTCAGCACGTCCGGCTCGACCGGCAGTCCCAAACGCGCGATGCTGACCCGTGATGCGCTCGTCGCGAGCGCCGACGCCACCCACGAACGCCTCGGGGGGCCCGGTCAATGGCTGCTGCCGATGCCGGCACAACACATCGCCGGCACCCAGGTGCTCATCCGCAGTCTCCGGGCCGGCACGACGCCGGTGACGCCGCAACACTTCGGAGTCCGCGAATTCATCGCTGCCGCAAGGAAACTCACTCACGAGCGGCGCTACACCGCTCTCGTCCCGACCCAGCTGCACCGCTTGTTGGACGCCGGTGACGAGGCTCGAGCCGCCCTGGGCTCGTTCGACGGGATCCTGCTCGGCGGCGCGGCAGCCGACCCCGGAATGCTCGAGGACGCCGAGCGGCTCGGCGCGACGGTGCTGACCACCTATGGCTCGAGCGAGACCGCCGGCGGGTGCGTCTACAGCGGAGAGCCGCTCACCGGGACCACTGTCGACATTGCGGACGACGGCCGGATCACGTTGTGCGGCAACACGATCGCTTCCGGTTACCTCGGAAGGCCGGACCTCACCGCCGCCACCTTCGGGCGGCGGGCAGACGGGATACGCACGTTCCGCACCGACGACATCGGTGTATGGCGCAACGGTCGACTCCAGGTCGTCGGCCGCATCGACGACCTGATCAACACCGGCGGGGTCAAGGTCGCGCCGCGGATCGTCGAGACCGCCGCGACATCGCACACCGACGTGCTCGAGGCGGTCGCGCTGGGTCTGCCCGACGAGGACTGGGGTCAGGCGGTCGGTCTCGCCATACGCGCCCGGAATGCTTTGTCGTTGGAGGACATACGTGAACACCTGCGCGGCCGTGTGCCGTCATACGCATTGCCCAAGCGGTTGCTGCTGGTGGATGAGATGCCGCTTCGCGGGCCCGGCAAGCCGGACCGCGCGAGTCTCGCGACCGCGCCGGGATGGCAGACTCTGAACGTTCACCAGCAGGCCGACTGACGGCCGCCCGCCTCCTCGAAAGTGTCCCGAAGACGCCCATGGCCACGCTCAACGAATGGATCGCCGGTTCCCGGCCTCGGACCCTGCCCGTCGCCGTCGCACCGGTCGCGGCCGGCACCGGAGCGGCATACGCATTGGACAACGGCAATCCCGGCTACGCACTGCTCGCCCTGTTGGTGTCCCTGCTGCTGCAGATCGGCGTCAACTTCGCCAACGACTACTCCGACGGGATCCGCGGCACGGACGACAGCCGAGTCGGGCCGGTGCGCCTGGTCGGCCAGGGACTCGCGCAGCCGTCCAGCGTCAAGACCGCGGCGTTCGCCTGCTTCGGCGCCGCTGCACTGTGCGGCCTGGCGCTCGTCGCGCTGTCCGGCACCTGGTGGCTGCTGATCGCCGGTGCGCTCGCGATCGTCGCCGCGTGGAAATACACCGGCGGCGAACACCCCTACGGTTACATGGGACTCGGCGAGATCTTCGTCTTCGTCTTCTTCGGCCTGGTCGCGACGCTCGGCACCACCTACACGCAGGCCGGCTCGATCGACCTCAGCGCTGTCGCTGCCGCGGTCGGCATCGGCGCGATCGCCTGCGCGATCCTGGTGGTCAACAACCTGCGCGACATACCTGGCGACACCGTATCCGGCAAGCGCACCCTGGCGGTCCGGATCGGCGACGCCGCCACCCGCAAGCTCTTCACCGCGATGTTCGCGGTCGCGTTGGTCGCGGCGGTCGTCGCCGCCATCCAGCATCCATGGGCGATCATCGCCCTGATCGGCCTCGTGCCGTCGGCACGTTCGGTGCGCACCGTCAACCACGGTGCCACCGGCCGCGACCTCATCCCGCCACTCGCCACCACCGGCATCACGATCCTGGCGTATGGCGTCCTCTTCGGCCTCGGGCTGTTCCTGAGCCGATAGCCGGACTCAGTTCTCCGGGCTCGACCCGAGGGTGACCGTGGCCGTGTGCGACTGACCCTGTGCGTCGACCCAGGTGATCGACACCTTGTCGCCCGGGTATTTCGTGTCCAGCACCCCGGTCAGGGTGGTCGGGCTCGCCACCTGCTTGCCGTTGATCGCGGTGATCGTCGACCCAGCGGTGATCCCGGCCGCTGCGGCCGCACTGCCGGAGGTGGTGCCGACGACCGACGCCCCGGTCGCGCCACCGCCATACGTGCCGCCCGGCTGCGAGCTGATCTCGACGCCGAGCGCGGCGCGACGGCCGATGTGCACCGCCGTGGACTTGCTGCCGCTCTCGATCTGGTTCGCGATCTTCAGCGCCGCCGAGGTCGGTATGGCATAGCCCGAGATCGGTGTCGTCGACGACGCCGCGGTGTCGATGCCGATGACCTGACCGTCCGAGTTGAGCAACGGGCCACCGGAGTACCCCGGCACGATCTGGGCGTTGGTCTCGACGAGCCCGGTCAGCTTCTCCGCGGACGCGCCGGTGCCGCCGTCCGACGCCGTGATCTGCTCATTGGTGTCGGTCACGGTGCCGCCGGTCTTGTAGAGCGTCCCTTGGCCGCCGCCCTGGCCGACCGCGGTGACCTTCTCGCCCAGCACGGCCTTGCCGGTGTCGAGCGACGCGGTCTTCAGCCCGCTCGCACCCTCCAGCTTGATGACCGCGATGTCGTGCGCCTGGTCGAAGCCCAGCACCTTGGCCGTGTATGTCGTGCCGTTCGCGGCCTTCACCCGGATCGCGGTCGAGCCGTCCACGACGTGGTAGTTCGTCAGCACGATGCCGTTCGAGGTGAGCACGATGCCGGAGCCGGCACCCTCACCGCCCTGCATGACGGTGTCGACCATCACCACCCCGGGCCAGGACGAGACCGGTGTGCCGGAGATTCGGCTGGTCGCTGCCTGGGACCACGGGTTGAGGCCGTTGCCGTCGTTCGAGTTGCCGTTGTTGCCATTGCCCGAACCATTGCCCGACGACCCGTTGCTCGATGAGCCCCCGGAGCCGGTCGCCGGACTGCTCGGGCCGGCCGGGGTCGTCACCGACGGCGCGGAGCCGGAGACGGTGACGTGATCGGCCATCGTCTGGTTCGCCACGACGGCCCCGGCGGGCGCCAGTGCGACGACGGCGAGTGCTGCGGTGGCTGCTGCGATGCGGCGGTTCATGACGGCTCCTGAAGTTCGACTGAACCCAGGTTCTCGCCGTTACTGATGGAGGACCGCGGAAGCGGTTGTGCCTTCCCTGTGAGCCGCGTCCTCGCCCGGGTCGATCGCCACGGCGCGGACGATGGGCGGCGCCGGCGTCCGTGAGGTGAGCAGCACACCGGCGACGACCACCACGCAACCCACCAGCTCGACCGGGCTGGGGCGTTCGCCGAGCGCGATCCACGCGGCGCTGAGGCCGACGACCGGCACCAGCATCGAGTATGGCGCCACGGTGCTCGCCGGGTGCCGCGTCATCAGCCAGGTCCAGATGCCGCTGCCCGCCACGCTGCCGAGCACGCAGGTGTAGAGCAGCCCGGACCATGCACCCCAAGCGCTGCCGGATGAGGTCACCGAGTCGGCGATCCGTTGTGGCCCCTCCAGGAGCAGGGCCAGCCCGAGCATCGGCAGCGGCGGCACCACTGTCATCCACAACGTGAGGTGCAACGGCTTGGGCGGGTGGGCCAGCTTGCTGGAGAGGTTGCCGATCGCCCAACCGAAGCCCGCACACAGGGTCAGCACGAACGGCCACCAGGCTGCGCCGCCGACCCGCTGCGACCCGACGATGACCAGCCCGATGACTGCGACGATGACGCCGAGTGCGCGGGTCCGCGTGAGCCGCTCCCCCACGAGCACTCCGAGCAGCACGGTGAACGGCGCCGAGCTCTGCAGCACCAGCGAGGCGAGCCCGGTCGGCATACCGGCATCCATCGCGCTGTAGAGGAACGCGAACTGCAGGACGCCGAAGCCCACGCCATACCCGATCAGGTAGCGCGTGGGCACCTGCGGCCGCGGCACGAGCAGCACGGTCGGCACCGCGATGAGCGTCCAGCGCAACGCCACCAGGAAGTATGGCGGGAACTGCTGCAGTGATGCGTGGATCGCGAGGAAGTTCAGTCCCCACAGGACGGCGACGAGCCCGGCGAGCAGGCGGTGGCGGATCGGCATAGGTCAATGCTGGGTCCCAAGCATTCAGAAGGTCTAGTGATATTTTCTATGCCGTCTCATTAGGCTTCCTTCATGGAGCTGAGACACCTCACCCTGCTGCGAGAGTTGCGGGACCGCGGCAGCGTCGCTGCGGTGGCGGCCACCACGTGGCGCACGCCGTCGGCGGTGTCACAACAATTGCGCACTGCCGAGCGGGATCTCGGCGTGACGCTGGTCGAGGCGGACGGACGTGGGCTCCGGCTCACCGACGAGGGCAGGTTGCTGGCCGACGCCGCGCTCGACGTCGAGACGGCGCTGGCCCGTGCCCAGGCCAGACTCGACGAGTTCCGCGGGGAGATCTCCGGCGAGGTCCGGGTCGCTGCGCTGCCGAGCGCCATCGAATACCTCGCGCCATGGCTGCTGGCGGCGCTGCGCGAGCACCCGATCGAGGTGCGACTGGACGACGTCGACGTCGCCGAGGAGGACTTCGTGGGGCTGGCCGACGACTACGACGTCGTCATCGGGCACACCATGCGTGCGACGGTTCCGCGTCGGCGGGGATTGGTGATCCAGGAAGCGGTCCGCGAGCCACTCGACATCATCGTTGCCGTCGACCACCGCTGGTCGAAACGGCGCAGCGTCCGGCCCGGCGAAGTGATCGGTGAGCCGTGGGTGACGACTCCCCCTGGCTATCCGTTCCGCAGCCTGCTGGACCGCATCGAACGCACCACGGGACGGCGTGCCGACGTCGTGCAGGAGGTGCGGGACAACCGGGTGGTCGAGGCGCTGGTCGCGGCGGGAGAGGGCATCGCGCTGCTGCCGCGCTTCACCACCCGCCCGAACCCCGCCGTCCGACTGCTGCGGTTACGTGACGTCGACACTGCCCGGCGGGTGCTGGTGATGGCTCGGCGCGACCGCGCCGAGCGAGCAGCAGTGCACCACGTCATACAGGAACTGGTGGCAATCGGGCGCGACTTCACACACGGGGCCAGCGACTGATCGCCGACGAGTCGGGTCACTCGTCGTCGGTGTCGTCGTCCTCGGCGCTGCGGTATGCCGCGGCGCGCTCCTGTCGCTCGGACACCTTGCGCTGCACCTGCTCGGCGAACTGCTCGCGCTGCTGGCGCAACGCGACGAAGGACACCACCAGCGACACCAGCGCGGACAGCAGCAACAGCGCCCAACTGCGGAAGCCGACGGCATACAGGACGAGCAGGGCGACCACGAAGATGAGCAGTCGCAGAATGCTGTAGCGGATCATCACATACCCGAATAGGAGTGCATACCGACGATGAAGATGTTGACGACGCAGAAGTTGAACAACACACAGCCGAAGCCGGCGAGCGCGATGTAAGCAGCCTTCTTACCGCCCCAGCCGGCGGTGGCCCGGGCGTGCAGGTAGGCGGCATACACCACCCAGATCACCAGCGACCAGACCTCCTTGGGGTCCCAGCCCCAGTAGTTGCCCCAGGCCTTCTGTGCCCAGATCGCGCCGGCGATGACGGTGAACGTCCACAACGGGAAGGCGATGATCAGCAGGCCGTATGTCGTGCGGTCCATCACCTCGGAGCCCGGCACGGCATCCATGAACTTGTACTTCGTGTCCTTGATGTCCTCGCGCCACTTCTGGACGAAGTAGAGGATCGTCGTGGAGAAGGCGATGGTGAAGAAGGCGACGGACAGGATCGCGACCGTCACGTGGATGCTCAGCCAGTAGTTCTTCAGCGACGGCAGCAACTGGCTGGCGTCGGTGTAGAAGACGAGGCCGGCCAGCATCTCGGTCAGCACGGTCGGGCCGACCACGAAGATCCCGAGCGAGCGCACGTCGCGCCGCAGGCTCCAGCCGAGGAATGCCCCCATCACGAAGAATGCGCCGACGATCGCGAATTCGTACATGTTGCCCAATGGCGGACGGCCGACCGAGGCCGACCGGAGCACGACACAGGCAGCGACCAACAGGAAGCCGAGCCATGACAGCGACATACCGATGCCCGCCCACTGTCTCTTCTCCGGTATGGCGCCAGTGCCTTCCGCGGTCCGCTCGAGCACGGCGGTGCCACCGCTGCTCGACCCGGCGCTCACGGCCGCCGACTTCTCGGCGGCTTCGGCCTCGCGTTGCTCGGCCCGTGCCATTCGGCCGGGATAGGTGGCCAGGTCGGCGGCGAAGGACATCATCGCCAGCACGAGCACGACCGCCGAGGCGTAGAGGAAGTTGTTGGACAGGTTGGACAGCCCGACGTCGGTGGCGTGACCGCCCCAGTCGAAGGAGATGGAGGGCGTGAGCGTGATCATCGTGCCGAACCTGCCTGAGATGTGGGGGTATTGCCAAGTCTTGTCTCGATGCCGTCGAGGAGGGCGTCGAGTGCGACCTGCAGCCGCGGATCCTCGCCCTTGGCGAGCGCGCCCGCGGTGATCAGACTACGCCCGCCTGCCGGACCGGTCTCGTTCGTGTCGAAGTCCTTGTCGTCCTCTTCGCCGCGGCCCGCGGCACGCACCTTGAAGAAGATGCGCCGGCGGCGCAGTGTCATCGACATGATCAGTCCGGCCAGGCCGAGCAGCGCCGAGCCGAGCGCAGTGCCCTTGCCCGGGTCGTAGCGAGCCGACAGGCCTGCCCAGCGCGGGATCTTCTTGTCCATCGAGATCGTCGTGCCGTCGGGCAGTTTCACCGTCTGTCCCGGCTTCACGACCGCGCGCCAGGGACTCTTGCCGTCCTTGACCTGCGTCATCTTCTTCGTGTTGAGCGTGTAGACCGACTGCGGTGTGCCGTCCGGGAAGAGGTCTCCGCGGTAGGCCCCGAGGACGAGCGCGGGATTGTCGAGCCCGGCATACGTCGAGATCGGGCCCATCTTGTCGTCGAACGTCGCGGTCGGCAGGAAGAACCCGAAGAAGCCCAGCTCCTTCGGCGAGGCCGCCGGCACCTTGACCGCGCCCACCGACCGGTACGCGTTGTCCTGGGGCAGGAACGGCGTCGCCTGGTGGTAGAGCACCTTGCCCTTCGGGTCCTTGACGGTGATCACCGGCGCGTAGCCGTTGCCGAGCAGGTAGACCGACGTGCCGTCCAGCTTGACCGCGTCGTTGACCGCCAGCCGGCGGGTGGTGGTCTTGCTGCCCGGTGCCGAGCCGGTGGTCACCGAGGCGATGAAGTCACGTGGCTGGCCGAACTGCGGTGAGTCCTTGGGCACGTTCTTCTCGAAAGTCACATCGAGCTTGTTGACCTTCAGGGTCCACGGCTTGATGTCGTCGGTGTTGACCCAGGGGCCGAGATCGAGGGTGTTGTAGCTGCCGACCGCGCTCACGAAGGTGTCGTTGCCCTCGGGCACGATCACGTCGCCCCGCCAGCCCATCAGGTGGTCGGCCGCGACGGCGAGCACCAGGATGAGCAGGCACAGGTGGAAGAGCAGGTTGCCGGTCTCCCGCAGCCGCCCGCCCTCGGCGGTGACAGCCTGCTCGCCGTCGACGGCGTCATCGACCCGCACCCGATATCCCTTGCGGCGCAACGTTTCTCGCGCAGCCTCGACCAGGTCGCCGGTGCTCGCGTCGACGGTGCGTTCGGAGCTCGCAGGCAGCCGGGAGAGCCGCTTGGGCACGCGCGGCAGCGGCGACCGAAGAGCCTTGGCGTGGACCACGCAACGCGGCAGCACACAACCGACCAGCGAGATCAGCAGCAGAATGTAGATCGCCGCGAACCACGGTGCGCCGTAGACGTCGAACATGCTCAGCTTGTCGAGCCAGGGCCCGATCGTCTGGTGCTCGTCCAGGTATGTCGTCACCCTCCCGGCATCGATGCTGCGCTGCGGGAAGATCGACCCGGGCACCGCCGCAACGGCCAGGATCAGCAGCAGGAAGAGCGCAGTGCGCATCGAGGTGAGCTGCCGCCACAGCCAGCGCAGCGTGCCCAGGACACCCAGCTTGGGCGCCAGCACCCGTGGCTTGCGACCGCCGGACCCGGACTTCGTGCCGGAGTCGGTGGATTTGGTTTGTGTCATCAGATCACCGGCCGAAGGACGGGCAAGAACATCAGCGAACTGATGGGGAGATGAGGGACGAATCTACGCATCAGATCACCGGAACGAACGTGTCGGAGCCGGTCAGCCGGACCTGGATCCAGGAGATCAGGTGCAACCACTGCCCCGACACCATGATCAGACCGACTACCAGCATGAGGATGCCACCGACCAGTTGGATTGGCCGGTGGTGGTCGCGCAGCCAGCGCGACCAGGTCTCAGCGCGGGACCAGCCGGCCGCGATGAGTAGGAACGGAATGCCCAGCCCGAGGCAGTAGAACGCTGCCAATGTCACGCCGCGCGTCGCGCCGGAGTGACCGATCGGGTTGGCCAGGTTGAGGATCGCGCCATACACCGGGCCGACGCAGGGGCTGGCGCTGAGCCCGAAGACGGCGCCGAGCAACGGTGCGCCGAGCAGGCCGGCGGACGGCTTCCAGCGCACGGGTATGCCGCGCTGCCCGATGAAGCCGAGGTAAACGAGCGCCAGGAGTATGACGATCACGCCGCTGATGCGGATCATCGCGTCCTGGTGCAGGTAGCGCAGGTTGACCACCCAGCTGTATGCCGCCGCGACGCTCACCAACACGACCGAGAAGCCGAGCACGAACAGCAGCGCGCCGGTCACCAGACGGGTCTTGCGCTGCTCGTCGGTCAGCCCGGTGACATAGCCGAGAAAGCCTGGCACCAAGGGCAATACGCACGGTGAGGCGAACGACACCACGCCCGCCACCAGCGCCAGGAGTACGGCGAGTGGCAGGCTGCCCGTGGCAACGGTCTGCGCGGCGTCCGAGATCACCGGAGTCCCCCGAACGGTTGGACGGCAGAAGTCGGGGCCCCCACGAAGTATTCGGGGGAGCACGTCGGGGCCCCCGCGGAGTATCGGAGGAGCGCAGCGGGGGAGAACTCCGTGGGGTGACGGAGCGGAGGAGAAACTTCGTGGGGTGACATTAACCCTTGCTCAGGACGTCGTTGACCAGACCGGTGAGGGTGGAGGTCGTCGTCGGACCGGACACGCGCGCCGCGATGCGGTGCTCGCTGTCGAGGACCAGTGTGGACGGCGTGGCCGAGGCCTTGCCCTGCAGCGCGACGAGCGCGGCACCGCCGTCGTCACGCAACGACGGGTAGGTGACGCCGGCCGATTTCAGGTATGCCGCCGCGGTCTGCGGGCCTTCCTGCCGGTCGACGCCGACCATCAGCACGCCCTTCTTCTGCAGCTTCTCCCACGCCTTCTGCAGGTCCGGAGTCTCCGCCTTGCACGGCGGGCACCACGAACCCCACACGTTTACGATGATGACCTTGCCCGGGTGGTCCTTGGTCGACCACGGCGTGCCGTCCAGCAGCTTGCCGGACAGGGTCACCGGCTTGCCGCGCTCCCCCGGCGAGAGTTGTGCGAGCGTGCCGTCGCCGGACAGGTAGTTCTTGTCGGAGCCCTGGTTGGCCTGGTCGCTGATCGACTTCCCGCCGTCGCTGCCGCAGGCCGCGAGTCCGAGCGCGGCCACGCAGGCCAGTGTCACCGCGGGAACGGCACGGCGAAGGGTCATTTGGATCGTCCTGTCGCGGAGCCGGCAGCCTCCGTCGCGCCGGGCAGCAGGTCACCCGCGGGCTCGGCATACACGACCCGACTGAAGCGGTCGTCGTCGAAGACGATGCTGGTCACCGACGCGAGCGTGCACTGCCGACGTCGCGGGTCGTGCCACAGGCGGTTGCCCTCGAAGTGCGTCCGCGCGATCCACACCGGCAACTGATGGCTGACGATGACCGCCTCGTGCCCCTCCGCGGCGGCTCGCGCGTCGCGGGTCGCGGCTTCCATGCGCTCGGCGATCTCGGCGTAGGGCTCGCCCCAGCTCGGCTTGAGCGGGTTGGTCAGCTTGCCCCAGAAACGTGGATTGAGAAGCTGTTTGGGGTTCTTGCCGACGGTCAGGCCCTCGAAGTCGTTGGCCGCCTCGATCACCTGGTCATCGAGCTCGACCGGCAGCTTCAGTGTCTCGGCGAGCGGCTCGATGGTCTCCTGTGCTCGCTCCAGCGGCGAGGAGACCAAGTGGGTGATGTCGCGCTCGGCGAGGTATGCCGCGGTGCGCTTGGCCATCTGCCGGCCGAGCTCGGACAGGTGGAAGCCGGGCATCCGGCCGTAGAGCACGCCACCGGGATTGTCGACCTCACCGTGCCGCACCAGGTGGACCACGGTCTCAGTCATCGGTGCCGCCCGTGGGACGCCATACGAATATCACGCTCGGAGTGTCGCATCGGAATCTGTGTCGCTCTCTCAGCTGTCGTTCAGCTCGCGGCGGCCGCGGCAGCAGCGGCGGGCAGGGCCTGCAGGACATGCTCGACCGCGGCGTCGTCGTGCGACGCGCTGACGAACCACGCCTCGAAGGAACTCGGCGGCAGGTGGACGCCCTGATCGAGCATCGCGTGGAAGAACCGGCCGAACGCGGCGGTGTCCTGGGTCTTGGCGTCGTCGTAGTTGCGGACCGCGCCGCCCGTGAAGAAGACCGAGAACATCGAGCCCGCCCACTGGATCGTGTGCGGCACACCGTGCTGGGACAACGCCGCGGACGCGCCGTCGGCTATCGCGTGCGCGACGGTGCCGATCCGGTCGTAGACCTCGGGGGTGCAACCGCGCAGGGTGGCCAGGCCGGCCGCCGTCGCGACCGGGTTCCCCGACAGGGTGCCCGCCTGGTAGACGGGTCCGTCGGGTGCCAGATTGCCCATCAGCTCGGCGCTGCCACCGAACGCGGCGGCGGGGAAGCCGCCGCCCATGACCTTGCCGAAGGTGAACAGGTCCGGTGCGCCGCCCTCAGGCTCTCCCTCGAGGCCGTACCAACCGGCCGCGGAGCAGCGGAATCCGGTCATCACCTCGTCGGAGATCAGCAGCGCACCGTGCTCGCGGGTGATGCGGCGCAATGCGGCGGTGAAGCCGGGAGCGGGCGGGACGACGCCCATGTTGCCGGGCGACGCCTCGGTGATCACGCAGGCGATCTCGTCACCGTGCTCGGCGAACGCGGCCTCGACCGCTGCGATGTCGTTGTAGGGCAACACGATCGTCTCGTGCGCCGCCGAAGCCGGCACACCGGCGGAGTCCGGCAGCGCGAAGGTCGCCAGCCCGGAGCCGGCCGAGGCCAGCAACGGGTCGACGTGACCGTGGTAGCAACCGGCGAACTTCACCACGGAGCTGCGCCCGGTGGCGCCGCGCGCGAGGCGCAACGCGGACATCGTCGCCTCGGTGCCGCTGTTGACCAGGCGCACCTGCTCGATCGGCTCGACCCGGGAGACGATCTCCTCGGCGAGTGCAACTTCGTTCTCGCTCGGAGTGCCGAAACTGAAACCACGGGTCGCGGCCTCCTGGACGGCCGCCAGGACGTCGGGGTGCGCATGACCGAGGATCATCGGTCCCCAGGAGCAGATCAGGTCGACGTAGCGGTTGCCGTCGACGTCGGTCAGCCACGGACCTTTCGCACTGGCGATGAAGCGCGGTGTGCCGCCGACGCCGCGGAATGCCCGGACCGGGGAATTGACTCCCCCGGGGGTGACGTCGCGCGCTCGCTGCAGCAGCGCTGCCGAGGCTTCGTCGCGGGTGATCCGGTCGGGTGTCCCATCGTGCGTGGAGGGCGAGCTCGTCATACCAGCATTGTCTCAGGCGACCTCGCGCGAACTCCTACGGGTTGTAGTTGGCCGGCTGCTCACCCAGCAAGTGGGTCCGCACCTTGTCCATCGCGTCGCCGAGCGACCGGAACAACGCCGGATCCATCTGCCGGATCAGGTGCTCCTGCACACCGGTCGCGTGCACCCGTGCGGCGAAGCGCACCGCCGCCAGGCCGTCGTCGGTGAGGTGCAGTTGTATACCGCGCCCGTCGTCCGGCGCGGGATGGCGCTCCACCCACCCACGTCGCTGCAACCTGGTCGCGGTGTGCGTGACTCGGCTGCGGGACTGCACGGTCTGGTCGGCGAGCTTGCTCATCCGCATCGTCAGGCACGGGGCCTCGGACAGCATCGACAGGAGTTCGTACTCGGCGAGTGACACACCGACCGCTTGCAACTCGGCGTCGAGGATGACCTCGAGCGCCCGGCTCCCCCTCAGATAGGCCCGCCAGGCGCGTTGCTCGTCATCGGACAGCCAGGGCACATCGGCCTCGGCGATGGCGGCAGCGGGCGGAGCGGACTGGATCTCGGACACCCTTACAGCATAGGTCGCAAATTTCTTCGCGATCGGGGAATAATTGAAATATCAACCATTGTTGGGCATGATGGCTGCCGACAACGGCACACGAACTTCCACTTCGCTACGAAGGAGCACCACATGACGACCACCACCGCCACCGCACTTGAGGGCCTGACCACCGGCGTCTGGAACCTCGACCCCGCACACAGTGAGTTCGGCTTCCAGGTCCGCCACCTGATGGTCAGCAAGGTCAAGGGCAAGTTCGACGAGTTCACCGCCACGCTCGTGGTCGCCGACCAGCTCGAGGCCTCCAGCGTCGAGGCCGAGGTCAAGATGGCTTCGATCAACACCGGCGTCGCCGACCGCGACAACCACCTGCGCACCAACGACTTCTTCGAGGTCGAGACCTTCCCGACGATGACCTTCAAGTCGACCAGCGTGTCCGCGACCGAGCTGACCGGCGACCTGACGATCAAGAACGTCACCAAGCCCGTCACGTTCGACGTCGAGTTCGGTGGCGTGGGCCCCGACGCTTGGGGCGGCACCCGCGCTGGCTTCGAGGCGACCGTCGAGATCAACCGCAAGGAGTTCGGCGTCGACATCGAGATGCCGCTCCAGGGTGGCGGCGTGGTCGTCGGCGACAAGGTCAAGATC
Organism: Flexivirga endophytica; assembly: GCF_014640635.1. GTDB lineage: Bacteria > Actinomycetota > Actinomycetes > Actinomycetales > Dermatophilaceae > Flexivirga > Flexivirga endophytica. Next base: position 24,408 of record NZ_BMHI01000006.1, on the reverse strand, counting down.
ATCCTCGACCTGCAGTTCGTGAAGGCCTGATCAGCCGATCGCCTCAGCGAGGCTTGAAATCAAGCCTCCGGTACCTGTTCTGATAAATCCTCCCCCGGTGTGGCAGTCTGAACGAAGTCACACCTCATGAACCCGCGAGCGGGACCGGCATACCCCCGAGTGCCTGGTCCCGCTCGCGTCTTCGCTCGCAGCCCCCTCGCCGAGCGGACAGGCAAACAGCGAGCGGATAGGGAAAGCGGCCGGATTCCGGCCGCTTTCCCTATCCGCTCAGTGCATTTAGTGTCCGCTCGGTAAGAGTGCTCAGCCGGCCTGCAGCCGGCGGGCGATCTCGGTCGCGTAATAGGTCAGGATGATCTGCGCGCCGGCCCGCTTGATGGAGGTCAGCGCCTCCATGACCATGGCGTCGCGATCGATCCAGCCGTTGGCCGCAGCCGCCTCGATCATCGCCATCTCGCCGCTGATCTGGTATGCCGCGACCGGCACGTCGCTGACCTCGCGGACGTCACGGACGATGTCCAGGTAGGGCAGCGCGGGCTTGACCATCACCATGTCGGCGCCCTCGGCGAGGTCCAGTTGCACCTCACGCAGCGCCTCCGTGCGGTTGGCGCTGTCCTGCTGGTAGGTGCGCCGGTCGCCCTGCAGCGTCGACTCCACCGCTTCGCGGAAGGGCCCGTATGCCGCGGAGGCGTACTTCACGGCATACGCCAGGATCCCGACGTCGGTGTAACCGGCGTCGTCCAGCGCACGGCGTATGACGGCGACCTGGCCGTCCATCATCCCGGACGGACCGACCACGTGGACGCCTGCTTCGGCCTGCGCGACAGCCATCTCGGCATACCGCTGCAGGGTCGCGTCGTTGTCGACCCGGCCCTGCTCATCAAGCACACCGCAGTGCCCGTGCGAGGTGAATTCGTCCAGGCACAGGTCCGACATCAGCACCGTGTCGTCGCCCAACTCTTCCCGCAGACGCCGCAGCGCGACGTTCAGGATGCCGTCGGGATCCGTTGCGCCCGAGCCGATCTCGTCATGCTTCTCCGGGACGCCGAAGATCATCAGCCCACCGACGCCTGCGTCGACCGCTTCACGCGCGGCCTTCACCAGCGAGTCGAGCGTGTGCTGCTCGACCCCCGGCATGGATTTCAGGGCGACGGGAGCCTCCAGACCCTCCTTGACGAACATCGGCAGGATCAGCTCGGCCGGGTGGAGTCGCGTCTCGGCGACCAACCGGCGCATCGCGGGCGTCGTGCGGAGCCGACGCGGACGGGCGGAACCCGCGGGCAAGGCCCACGGGTTCCCGCTCGCTGCACTGTGCCGGCTCATTTTCGGGGTCCCCGCGAAGTATCGGAGGAGCGGAGCGGGGGAGAACTTTGTGGGGTGAACCTCATCGAGAAGCCTTGGCCTTGCGCCGCGACGAAGCCTTCCGCTCGCTCGGGCGACGGACCTGCTCGCCGTTCTCCTGCGCGGTCAGGGCCAGGCCCCGGCCGTAGTCGGCGAGCGCGTCGACCAGCGCCTCGGCGCTCGGTTCGGACGCCAGCACGTCGACCCGCAGGCCGTGCTCCTCGGCGGTCTTGGCGGTCGCCGGGCCGATACAGGCGATGACTGTGGTGGCGTGCGGCTTGCCCGCGATGCCGACCAGGTTGCGGACCGTGGAGCTCGAGGTGAAGCAGACCGCGTCGAACTTGCCGGCCTTGATCGCCTCACGCACCTCGGGCGCCGGCGGAGCAGCACGCACCGTCCGGTATGCCGTCACGTCGTCGACCTCCCAGCCCATGTCCTGCAGGCCCGCGACGAGCGTGTCGGTGGCGATGTCGGCACGGGGCAGGAAGACGCGGTTGATCGGGTCGAGCACGTCGTCATACGGCGGCCACTCCTCGAGCAGCCCCTTGGCGGACTGCTCCCCGGCCGGCACGAGGTCGGGCTCCAGGCCCCACTCGCGCAGCGACTCGGCCGTCACGCCGCCGACGGCGGCGATCTTCAGACCGGCGAACGCCCTTGCGTCCAAACCGAATTCGACGAACTTCTCGCGCACGGCGCGCACCGCGTTGGCGGAGGTGAAGCCGATCCACTCGTAGCGGCCGGTCACGAGGCCCTTGATCGCACGCTCCATCTGCTGCGGGGTCCGCGGCGGCTCCACGCTGATCGTCGGGACGACATCGCTGGCGGCGCCGTGCGACGCGAGCCGGTCGGTCATCGTGCCGGACTGCTCCTTGGTGCGCGGCACCAGGACGTTCCAGCCGAAGAGCGGTTTGGTCTCCCACCAGGACAACTGCTCGCGCAGTGCGACGACCGAGCCGACGACCGCGACCACAGGTCCGGTGAGCGGCTGGGTCTTGAGCGCACCCGCCACCTCGCCGAGCGTGGTGACACGCGTCGACTGGCGGATCGTGGTGCCCTCGGTGCTGAGCGAGACCGGTGTGTCGGCGTCGCGACCGGCGGCCTGCAGCTTGGCCAGTCCGGCCGGCACCGACTCGGCGGTGCCGAGCACCACCGCGGTGGCGTCCTTCGCCACGGCGCTGGACCAGTCAGTCTTCTCGTCGGCGGCGGACAGCACGTGCACGGTGCGGGCGCCGCTGCCCACCAGCGGGATGCCGGCGTATGACGGAACCGCGCTGACCGCGCTGACGCCCGGCACGATCTCGAAGGCGATGTCGGCCTTGTGGCAGGCGATCGACTCCTCGGCCAGCCCGTTGAAGGTCGCGGGGTCGCCGTCCATCAACCGCACCACCAGTCCGACGGTGCCATCGTTGCGAGCCGCTGCCTTCGCGGTGCGCACCACCAGCTTCGCGCGGGACGCCGTGGTGAGGGTCTGCCCGGTCTCACCGTGGCCGGCGTCGACGATCTCGACGTCCTCGCGAGCGAACGAAGCGACGAAGTCCTCACGCGCGATCTGATCGATGATGATCACGTCGGCCTCACGCAGCAGCCTTGCCGCCCGGACCGTGATCAGTGACGGGTCGCCCGGGCCGGAGCCGATGAAGGCGATCTGGGGCAGTGTCTTGCGGGTCTTGGTTGTACTCACTTCTTCACGCTCCGCGGCGCTTGGGGGTGGTGGACGGTGACGGGATCTGCGTCCCTTGGTAAGAGTCCGCCGGGGGTCGGCTCTGGTGCTTGCTCGTCGGACGGGAACGCATCCAGCGCTCCGTCGGCGAGCAGTAACTCTGCGACGTCGTGACCGAGTTGCTCCGGTTGGTCGAACGGTCCGGTCTGGGACCGTCGCAGGTCGAATGTGCCGTCGGTGCGACCGACGAAAGCGCGCAACGAGATCTCGAGACTGCCGTCGACATCCTCAGTGACCTCCGCGAGTGCACCCAGTGGTGCGGAGCAGCCCGCCTCCAGGCGAGCGAGCACGGCACGCTCGGCGGTGACGGCGGCGCGGGTGTCGGCGTCGTCCAGCTGCCGCACCACCTCGATCAACGCCTCGTCGTCACTGCGGAGTTCCAGGGCGAGCGCGCCCTGTCCCGGCGCGGGCAGCATCTGCAACGGGTCGATCGTCTCGGTGATCTCCTCGAGGCGACCGACGCGCGACATACCGGCGCGGGCGAGGACGATCGCATCGAGCTCGCCGCCCCGGACGAAGTCGATCCGTCGGTCGATGTTGCCGCGGATCTCGCGGGTCTCCAGGCCCAGTCCGAGGGCCGCCAGTTGCGCGACCCGCCGTGGTGACCCGGTGCCTACGACGGCGCCGGCCGGCAGCTCTCCGAGGGTCAGACCGTCACGGGCGATCAAGGCGTCCCGCGCGTCCGCACGAGCAGGTATGGCGGCAATCGTCAGACCGGGAGCCGGCGCGACCGGCAGGTCCTTGAGCGAGTGCACGGTAAGGTCGATGCGGTTGTCGCGCAACGCGTTTCGGATCGCGGTGGCGAAGATGCCCGTCCCGCCGAGTTGGGTCAGCGGGGCCCGGTTGGTGTCGCCCTCGGTGACGATCTCGACGATCTCGACCTCGTGACCCATCGCCCGGAGCCGGTCGGCGATCAGACCGGTCTGTGTCATCGCGAGGTTGCTGCGGCGACTCCCGATACGAACCACCCCACGAAGTTCTCCGCTCGTCCCTCGCTCCGATACTTCGCGGGGACCCCGGTTCTCCTTCACGGTGTTCACGTCAGCTCACCTCCAGCAGGCTCGCCATGCGGGATTTCCGAGACCCGCGACTCGTGCGGGTCGAGGTCGAAGAGCATCCGCAGCAGCGCGGCATAGTCCTGACCGCCCTGCTCTTCGCCGGCGAGTTGCTTGATGCGGACGGTCGGGGTGTGCAGGATCTTCTCGACGACCCGGTGCACGGTCATCTGCACCTGTGACTGGTCGTGCTCGGAGAGCTCGGTGCGCTGGTCCAACCGGGCCAGCTCGGTGGAGACGACCTCGGCGGCGCGCGCCCGCAGCTCGGCGACCGCGGGTGCTACGGCTGCGGCCCGCCGGGCGACGAGGAACTCGGCGACCTCCGCGCTCACCAGCTCGTGGGCGGCGGTCAGCTGGGTCTTCTCGGCGTCGTCGGCTACGGCTGTGCTGAGGCCCTCCAGCGAGATCACTGCGATGCCGGGCAGCGTGCTCAGCACGGGATCGACGTCGCGCGGCAACGCGAGGTCGACCAACAGCTTCGCAGTCTCGGAGCCGCGGACGTTGTCGGCGTCGAGCACGTGCCCGACCGCACCGGTGCAGGAGATGACGAGGTCGGCTTCGACGACGGCGTCGGTCAGGTCGGACCAGTCACTGGCGACTCCCCCGGTCGCCTGAGCGAGCCGTGCTGCCTTGGCCGGTGTCCGGTTGATGATGGTGAGGTGTCCGATGCCTGCGCGGGCCAGCGTGTGCGCGGCAAGTCCGCTCATGGCTCCGGCGCCGACGACCAGTGCGCGCTGCTGACTCAGCTCACCCAGCGTCGACTGCGCGACGACCAGGGACCGCTCGACGAGCGACCTGCTGACGGTGTCGATGTCGGTCTCGGAGTGGACGCGCTTGCCGACCCGCAGCGCGTGCTGCATGAGCGCGGACAGTGACGGATCGAGGTGACCGCCCTTCTGCGCGGTGCGCAGTGCGTCGCGCAGCTGGCCCAGGATCTGCCCCTCGCCCACCGCGACGGAGTCGAGGCCGGCTGCGACCTGGAAGGAGTGTGCGACGGCACGGTCCTCGAAGTGGACGTAGAGGTGGTCGCGCAACTGCCCGACCGCCAAACCCGTTGTCGCAGCGAGGGACTCGGTGATGCCGGTGACCGCGCCGTGGAACGTCTCGACATCGGCGTAGATCTCGACGCGGTTGCAGGTGGAGACCACGACCGTGGCATTGACGTGCTCGTTGAGTGCGAGCGACGACTCCAGGGCACGGGTCTGCTCATCGGTCAGCACGACCCGCTCGAGGAGGTCGACACCCGTGGTGCGGTGCGACATACCGATGACGATCAGGCTCACCGCGCCCCCTCGATCGTGCCGAGCGTGATGTCTCTGCCGCGCTGCTCGTGGAAGGCCAGGATCTGCAACTCGGTGGCCAGATCGACCTTGCGGACCTCGACGCCCGCCGGGACCGTGATCACGCAGGGAGCGAAGTTGAGGATCGACCGCACACCGAGCGCGATCGCCTGGTCGGCGGCCTGCTGTGCCGCGTGCGGCGGCGTCGCCAGCACCGCGATGATGCTCTCGGGGGCCTGCTTCTCCAGCTCCGCGAAGTCGATGACCTGCAGGCCGGCGATCTGGGTGCCGATGACTGCCGGGTCCTCGTCGACCAGCCAGCGGACGCTGAATCCGCGGGTCGCGAAACCGCCGTATGCCGCGAGCGCATGACCCAGGTTGCCCATGCCGATGATGGCCACGGACCAGTCGTGGTGGAGTCCGAGCTCGCGGGAGATCTCCTCGGAGAGCCGATCGACGTCATACCCGACGCCGCGCACGCCATACGAACCGAGGTGGGACAGATCCTTGCGCAGGCCGGCCGATCGGACACCTGCCGCTTCGGCGAGTTCCTCGGAGGAGACGACCTCTACTCCGCGGGAGTCCAAGGCCACGAGAGCGCGCAGATAGAGCGGTAGCCGAGCCACAGTGGCTTCGGGGATGTCCCGACGGTCGGCCGATGCGGTGCTCACGTGCGCTCCGACTCCTCCATGCGTCGTGGGCAGGCGTATATCAAACGCCCGCCACAGAGGATCAATGACCCCCTGACTGTAGGTCTTTGTGAACACAGGCACAAAGTCGCAATATTCCGGCAAAAGTGCTAAACGGGGGTCGGCTCATGCCCGGAGGTGTGCTCGTGATAGCAGAATGCCGCCGGTTCGTGGGCTCCGGAGGCTGTTCACCAATGGTTCACCGGTGGTCCCGGTCGCGTCGTCGACGGCTCACGTCGCAACTCGCGTCGCAGCGCGGCGCCGCTTCAGGAAGTTGCCCCGAACGGTCACTTACCCGTGGGTATGGCGAAATACTCGCGGGTATTCGACCGCTCGGGGCGAGTTCCGAACCTCAGCGCTTGAAGAGCCGCCGCCGCGACAGCGCCTTGCGCAGCCGTTGCTCGTCGACCCGCCAGTAGTCGTGCTGCTTGCCGTCGACGAGGGTGACCGGGACCTGCTCGGCGTATGCCGCCATCAGCTCCGGCTCCGCCAGGATGTTCCGCTCGGTGAAGGACTCCCCGGTGTCCGCGCAGACCCGCTCGATGACCGCGCGTGCGTCGTCGCACAGGTGGCAGTCAGGCTTGCCGATGAGCGTGATGCGGGTTTGCGGCATACGAGGCTGCGATCAGAAGAAAACTGAACGACGTTGCAGCAGAAGCGAATACAGCGACTGCTGGATGGTCTCGCGAACCTGGTCGGTGAGGTCGAAGACCAGCATCGGGTCGTCCGCAGCGGCAGCGCCGTAGGTGTCGGTGTCGACCGGGGCGCCGAACTCGATGATCCACTTGCTCGGCAGCGGGATCAGCCCGGCCAACCCGAGCAGCGGGAAGAACGGCGTCACCGGGAAGTAGGGGAACCCGAGCACCCGCGCCAGGCCCTTGACGTTGCCGATCATCGGGAAGATCTCCTCGGCGCCGACGATCGCGCACGGGATGATCGGCACCTCGGCGCGCAGCGCGGCGGACACGAAACCGCCGCGGCCGAACCGCTGCAGCTTGTAGCGCTCGGAGAACGGCTTGCCGACACCCTTGAAACCTTCGGGATAGACGGCGGCCAGCTCGCCCGCGGCGAAAAGCCGCTCGATGTCCGGGTTCGAGGCCAGGGTGGTGCCTGACTTGCGGCTCAGCTCGCCGATCAGCGGCGACTCGAAGACCAGGTCGGCCCCGAGCATCCGCACATGCCGGTGCTTGGGGTGCTCATCGTGTATGGCGACCTGGGTCATCAGCCCGTCGATCGGCAACGTGCCGGAGTGGTTGGCCACCACCAGCGCGGCGCCCTCGTCCGGGATGTTCTCGATCCCGCGGACCTCGACCCGGAACCACCGCTTGTAGAGCGGTCGCAGCATCGGCAGCCACACCTGGTCGGTGAACTCCCGATCGAAGCCGAAATCGTCGATCTCGTAGTCACCGGTCATCCGGCGCCGCAGGAACGACAACGCCTGAGCGATGCGGCGCTCCAGGTCGTCACCCTCGATGCCCACCAGCGAACCCGCCTTGCGCAGGCCCTCGACGATGACGTTGACGACACCCTCGAAGTCGGATGGGCTCGTCGCGATCTCCGACGACTCGGGCCGCTCCGGTGGGTCCGGCACGACGCGCAGCCCGGGCCCGTTGCCAGTCGCTGACCGGTCGTCGCGGGAGCCGGCGCTGCGTCGGGCGGCCGCGACGATGTTGTTGCGGGACGGGCGACTGCGGGGAGTCGCCTCCGCAGCCGCCGTATGACGATGACTCGCCGCCGGCGCCGAAGCGGTGCGCGGCGCGGATGTCGCGCGGGTCGCCGGTGCGGCTTTCACGGGCGTGGCTTTCGCCCCTCCCTGCTTCGTGGCGGCCTGCTTCGTGGCGCGCTTCACGGAGTCCGGCGCCTTCTTGGCGGTGGCCGGCTTCGTGGTCTGTTTCGCGGTGGTCTTCGACGCTTGGCTCTTGGTCGTTCGGCTCTTCGACGCGGCGGACTTCTTAGCGGCGGACTTCTTCGCGGCGGTCCTCTTCACCGTCGACTTGCGCGCCGGACCGTCGCCGGTCGCGCCCTTGTCGGCGGCACCGGTGTGCTGCTCCTCAGACACGTGCACCTCCCAGGTGTGCGGCGTTGCTACGGCCGGACGCTCCGAGCACCACGCGGAATGCGTCGCGGGTGCTGTGCTCCGGGGTGAAGTCGAGCATCGTGCGCATGCGGGTGGTGTCCATGCCACGCCCGAACTGCAGGAACTGCATCTGCTCGGCGTCGAACGCGCCGCTGCCGCCGACCATGCCGGACAGCTGTTGCATGATCGCGCTGGCCTGGGCGAGCACAGGGAGGACCGGCTTGCCGGCGATGCGCGCTGCCTGCCGGATGGTCAGCATGCCGGAACCGGCCACGTTGATCGTTCCGGACAGATCCTCGGCGAGCGCGGCCCGGTGCAGCACCCCGACGGCATCGTCGATGTGCAGGACCTGGAAGCGGCCGTCATACCCGAGGGGCACGGGAAGCACGGGCAACGTGAAGTATTCGGAGAAGGTGGTGCGCAAGCGGGGACCGACGAGGTTCGCCATACGGAGCATGGTGACGTCGATGTCCGGGCGGCGTCGGGCGAGTCCGCGAACGTAGGTCTCGACCTCGACCGAGTCGCGACCGAAGCCACCGGTCGGGTGGCGACGGGCGCTCATGTCCTCGGTGAACATCGCCGGGTCACGCGGTGAGCAGCCGTAGACCGACGAGGACGACTTGACGATCAGCCGCTCGACCGACTCGGCCTTCTGGCAGGCGGCGAGCAACTGCATCGTCCCGATGACGTTGATCTCCTTCTGCAGGGTGCGGCCGCCGGCCTGTTTCGGTGTCATGATCACGCCGAGGTGCAGAACGGTGTCGACCTTCTCCTGAGCGAGGATCTTGCCCATGATCGGGTTGCGGATGTCGGCCCGGATGAACTCGGCGCGGCCAAGGCTGTGCAGCGGCGGCACCGTGTCGATGGCGATGACCCGCTCGAAGGACTCGTCGGCCGCGAGCGCGCGGCACGTCATACCGCCGACCAGCCGGGACACACCTGTGACCAGGACAACGCGACCCATCGACTCTCCTCGGTGACGACTGACTGAGCGACGATCCTATCCGCCGCGCATGTGCGGGAGACGAGTCGCGCTCTTCGGGCAAGCCACACGGTATGACGAAGCCCCGGTGCCGCACGAAACGGTCCGGGGCTCGGTCGCGCTGCTGCGAAGGCCCGTCCTGGTCTCCGCGCCGGCCGCTGATCCGTGATGGACCTTCGGCCGTGCGCTCTTACTTCTTGTTGCGGCGCTGGTGGCGCGTCTTGCGAAGCAGCTTGCGGTGCTTCTTCTTGGCCATCCGCTTACGGCGCTTCTTGACGACTGAACCCATGCGTACGCTCTTCCTGAAAATTGCTGATTGGAACCGGTCGGCCGTGGCGCCGTGACCGGTCGCGAAGCCTCGGTGTCATCACGTCCGGTGTAGGACCTGATGCGCCGCCCAAGGCTACGCCATCGGCCCGACCACAGACGAATCGAGTGTGCTCGGGCGGACTCGGCCGAGGAGTCAGGCCGTGCCCATGTAGGACTGGCTGAGATATTCGGAGACCGCGTCCTCCGGCACCCGGAAGGATCGGCCGACCCGCACTGCGGGCAGCTCGCCGGAGTGCACCAGCCGGTAGACCGTCATCTTGGAGACCCGCATGATGGCGGCGACCTCGGCGACGGTCATGAACGTGACCTCGCCCGGCTGACGATCTTCGGCCATGGCTCTTGCCAACCCTTCTTCTGGCGACGCGATGTCGACCCCGAACTGCGGGCCGCTCAACGCGTCCCACAGGTGTCCTGCTGGGCAACGATAGAGGGTCAGCGGTGTCTGTGGAAAGTCTGAGCGCGCGAAATGTCCACCTGACACGCCGATACTGGTGAGAAAAATGTGGCGATCGGTGCAGGTATCCGCATGTTTCCGGCGTTACCGGTGTGACTGGCGGTCTTTGCCCGACAGACCGACCGTCGGCACTTCGGCACGCCCTGGACCCACAAACCCGTCCCAACAGACCGACCGTCGGCACTTCGGCACGCCCTGGACCCACAAACCCGTCCCAACAGACCGACCGTCGGCACTTCGGGACGCGGGTGCAGGCGACAGCGCACGACAACCGAACCCACCGACAGGCGGACCGCCGCGGAGACGACGACCGCGGCGGGCGGGCGGCGCGCGAGGAGTCGAAGCAGAGGAGTCAGTCGAACCAGACGTCGAGGCCGTGCAGGGGGAAGACCGCTTCCCGGGTGGCCAGGACCGACTGGTCGACCGCGTCGGCGGGGTCGACGCCGCTCTCCCAGGAGCGCCACCAGACCTGACCGTTCTCGGCCTGCCCGTCGCCCATCCGCGGCGGCCCGGGTCGGTCGAAGGTGCGTCGGACGTGCTCTCGCCATACGGCGGGGACCTCGGTCTCGAGATCGATCGGCCGGTGCGCGGCGATCGCGGTGAGGTGCGTCCACGCCCTCGGCACCACGTCGATCAGTTCGTAACCACCGCCGCCGAGCGCGATCCACTTGCCGTCGGCCACCTCGTGGGCAAGGTCGTGCAGTGTCGTGTATGCCGTGCGCTGCGCGTCCAAAGAAAGCGCCATGTGCGCGAGCGGGTCGGCGTAGTGGGAGTCGCAGCCCTGCTGGGTGACCAGCACGTCGGGGTCGAACGCACGCACCAGCGACGGCACGACCGCGTGGAGTGCCCGCAGCCACGAGGCGTCCCTGGTGCCCGGCGCGAGAGCCACGTTCACGGCGCTGCCCCGGGCGTCCGGGCCGCCGATGTCACCGGGAAAACCGGTGCCCGGGAAGAGGACTCGTCCCGTTTCGTGCAGCGAGATGGTGAGCACGCGAGGGTCGTTCCAGAACGCGCGCTCGACGCCGTCACCGTGGTGGACGTCGATATCGACATAGGCGACGCGTTCGGCGCCGTTGTCGAGCAGCCACTGGATGCCCAGCGCGGCGTCGTTGTAGATGCAGAAGCCCGACGCACTGGCGGCCATCGCATGGTGCAGGCCGCCGCAGAAGTTGACGCCGTGGTCGACCTCGCCGCGCCATACATCCTGCGCGATGCGCACCGTGGACCCGGCGATCAGCGCCGACGACTCGTGCATGCCGACGAACGCCGGGTCGTCCTCGGTCCCCAGCCCGTATGACGAATCCGCCGACGCGGGATCGGCGGAGGCGGCGCGCACAGCGTCGATGTAGTCGGCGCGATGCACCCAGGACAAGAAGTCGTCGTTGCCGCCGGGCATCGACGGTGCGACGACCTCCAGACCGGGCGCGTCGAAAACGCCAAGCGCACGACACAGCCGGGCCGTCAGGTCCAACCTGATCGGGTTCATCGGGTGCTGCGGACCGAAGTCGTACGCGGTCAGCTCCTCGCCCCACACGACTCGCACCCGTGGGTCGGCGGCGGTCATCGACTGGCCGATCAGAGCACTGAGCTCGGCACTGCGCCCGGGTCGTCTCCCAGCGGGTAGACCATCGCCATCTCGTCCTCGGAGCTGGCGTCATCCTCTGCCTCGGACTGCATGGCTCGCCGGCCGTCGGTCGGACGGAAGCCGAAGCTGGAGGCGAATGCGACGGCGCGACCGTTGTCGGTGCCGACCCAGTAGAGGACGAAGTCGTAGCTGTCCTGACGTGCCTGTCGGACACCGGCGTCCACGAGTTTCCAGGCGACGCCCTTGCCACGCAGCTCGGGGTCGACCCAGAGCCCGAAGAGCTCGCTGACCCGTTCGTCGTTGCCCGGCTTGCTGCCGACCGAGACGACTCCGACGATCTTGTCGCCGTCCTCTGCGACCAGTCGTCGGGACCGCTTGATGCGGGCCTGCCACAACTCGTCGTCGAACTTCTCCTCCTGCGAAACCGACGCCGCGAACGCGTCGGGAGCTTCACGCAATGCAGTCAGTCGAACGTCCCGGTAAACCTGCCATTCCTCATCCCCGAGGGCGCGCACCGTGATGTCAGTCATGAGCACAACTCTCCCATGCATCGCTCGCCGATGGTCACGAGGTGGGGTGAACTGCGAGCGCCGCGCAGATAACGATCCGTCGTCAGCCCTGGTCGGAAGCCAACTCTGCGGAGCGGCGCGCGGCCGCCTCCATCGCGGTCAGGAACGCCGCGCGCACCTTGTGGTCGTCCAGCTGTCGCAGCGCCGCGATCGTGGTCCCGCCGGGACTGGACACCCGTTCACGCAGCAGCGACGGATGGTCGCCGGTCTCCTTGAGCATGGTGGCGGCGCCATACAGGGTCTGCACGACGAGCTCGGTCGAGGTGTCGCGCGGTAGGCCCAGCAGCACCCCCGCCTCGACCATCGCCTCCACGACGTAGAAGACGTATGCCGGGCCGCTGCCGCTGATCGCCGTGACGGTGTCGAGCTTGCTCTCCGGCACCGAGATCACCGTTCCCGACGAGCTCAGCAGGTCCTGCGCCGCAGCCAGATGGCGGCTCTCGCTGTGTGTGCCGGGGCTGATGGCCGTCATACCCTCGCCGACCAGGGCCGGGGTGTTGGGCATGACGCGCACCACCGGGGTGCCTTCGGGCAGGTGTGCCTCGAGGTATGCCGTGGTGATGCCCGCCGCCACCGAGATCACCAGGGCACCGGGTTCCAGGCCGGCGGCGATCTCGTCCAGCAGCGCGCCCATGTCCGGCGGCTTGACCGCGGCGATGACGGTGGTGGCTCCGGCGACGGCCTCTGCCGTTGTGGCGGACTGCACGCCATACTTCTCGGCGACCTGTGCCTGGCGCTCCGCGCTGTGGTCGGAGACGACGATCCGAGTCGGGTCGCCGCTGCGGAGCAGCCCGGACAGCAGCGCCTCCCCCATCATCCCGACACCGAGGAAGGCGACCCGGCGATCGACGAATTCTCCCTGTTTCTCAGCTGATTCGGACATGCCGGTCATCCTCTCGTGTTCTTGCGCAGGCCCGACACGGCGCCGGTCGGGTGCTCGGCGAGTCGGTGCATGACGTAGGGGTACCACTGGCTGCCGTAGGGCAGGTAGACGCGCATCCGGTGCCCGGCCTGCGCGAGGCGCGACTGCTCGTCGGCGCGAACTCCGAAGAACATCTGGAACTCGAAGGAGTCGGGTGCCCGCAGTTCCTTGTCGGCCAGCGAGCGCGTGATGTCGATGATGGCCGGGTCGTGGGTCGCGATCATCGGGTAGCCCTTTCCCGCCAGCAGCACCTTGGCGCATCGCACGTAGGACAGGTCCACCTCGTGCTCGTCCTGGTAGGCGACCGCCTGCGTGGATCCGCCGCCCTTGCACAACCGGACGCGGCTGCCCTCGGTGGCCAGGTCACGACAGTCGGCCTCGGTGCGGCGCAGGTCGGCCAGCAGCACCGCGCCGACCCACGGGAAGTCGGCGCGCAGGTCGCGCACGATCGACAGGGTCGAGTCGACGGTGGTGTGATCCTCGGTCGCGACCGTGACGGTCGTCTCGGCGCGGGCGGCCGCCTCGCAGATCTGCCGGGCGTTGTCGAGCGCGATCTTCGCGCCGTCCTCCGGCAGCTCGCGACCCAGGGCACTGAGCTTGATGCTGACCTCGGCGGCGCCGTCGGCGCTCAGCCCGCACTCGTGCAATTCGCGCAGCATCGACAGGTATTCGTCCCGGGTGTGAGTGGCCTGCGCGACGTCCCGGACGTCCTCGGACAGGAACACCAACGACGCGAGCAGCCCGTCGGCCACCAGGTCGGCGGCGACCCCGATCCCGTCCTCGGCGGTGTCCCCGGCCACCAGGCGGCGTACGACGGAGCGACTGACCGGCACACGCTCGACGACCCGCCGGGCGGAATCGCTCCGGCTCAGGGCCAGCAGTCCCTGCCGCACGGCTGCGCTGGGGTCGATCACGAGAGTGGCTCCTTCACTTACTCGGTATGTCCGAATCCGAGCGTATGGCGCGGTGACCGCGCGCGGCCGAGCGACCCCGGCGGCGATCCGCGCGTGATCGACCGGCGGTGATCAGCCGGTGGTCAACGCCCGGCGGCCGACGCGGCGAAATGCAGCCGGGCGAAGGCGAGCGCCTCGGCGAGGTCGAGCTCCCGCTGCTCGATCGACAGCTTGCGGGTGCCGACCTCGAGCACGACGTCGCCGGTGTAGCCACGCCCGGCCAACGACTCCAGCAGATCCGCGCACGGTTGGGAGCCACGCCCCGGGACAAGGTGCTCGTCCTTGAACGAGCCGGACCCGTCTGCCAGGTGGATGTGCGCCAGCCGGTCACCGAGATCTTCGGCCATCTGCATAGCGTCCGATCCCGCTGTCGCGGTGTGCGACAGGTCGAGCGTGACGTGGTCGTAGTCGAGCCCGACGGGATCCCAGCCGGGGAGGTACGCCTGCATCTCGCGGCCACGGGCCCGCCACGGGAACATGTTCTCGATCGCGATCCGCACGTCCGTGCGGGTGTTGCGTTCGGCGACGCCAGCGGTGAACTCCGCGGCATACTCCCGCTGCCACCGGAAGGGCGGATGCACCACCACGGTCTGCGCACCGACCTCTTCGGCCAGGGCGACCGAGTTGTCGATCTTCGGCCACGCTTCCGGACCCCAGATGCGTTGCGTGAGCAACAGCGTCGGCGCATGCACGGACACGATCGGTATGCCGTAGTGGTCGACGAGCTTGCGCAGCGCGCCGGACTCCTGGCTGACCGGGTCGGTCCAGATCATCACTTCGACGCCGTCATACCCGAGGCGTTCGGCCATCACGAAGCCGTCGGCGACGCCCAGCGGGTAGACCGAGGAGGTGGACAGCGCGATGCGGCCCTGCGGCACGGTCAGCCGCGAGGTGCTCATCAGGTGTCCAGCCAGTCGAGGCGCCGGAGGATGACGCCCTCGCGCAGCGCCCAGGGGCACAGGTCGAGGCGTTCCACCCCCAGCAGGTCCATGGCGCCGTGGACAACGATCGCCCCGGCGAGCAACTGTCGCGCGCGGCTGGCGGAAACGCCTGGCAGTGCTGCGCGTTCGTCCGCTGTCATCTCGGCGAGCCGGGGCACCAGCTCACCGAGCGCGTCGCGTTCGAGCACCCGGTCGACCCGGGGCCCGTCGCCCCGCGGCGCGGCGCCCAGCACACGGGCGAGGGAGCGGATGGTCTTGCTGGTGCCGACCACCCGGTCCGGTGTCCCGACCTTGTGCAGGTCACGGACCACCCGTGCGATGTCGGAACGGACCTGCTTGCGCAGCACCTTGAGATCCGCGGCGACCGGTGGGTCACCCTCCAGGTCGCGGGTGAGGCGACCAGCGCCGAGCGGAAGGCTGAGCGCGACGTCGGGCTCCTCGTCGATGCCGGCCGAGAACTCCAGGGAGCCACCGCCGATGTCGACGACCAGCAGGCGCCCGGCGGACCAACCGAACCAGCGGCGAACGGCCAGGAAGGTCAGTCGCGACTCGTCGTGGCCCTCGAGGACCTCCAGCTTCACGTCCGTCGCGGCGTGCACCTGCGACAGGACCTGGTCACCGTTGGGCGCCTCGCGGATCGCGCTGGTGGCGAAGGCGAGCAGGTCCTCGCAGCCCTGGTCGTCCGCGATGGTCAGGCACTCCTGGACGAAGGTCGTCAGTTGCTGGACCCCGTCGGCCGAGATCGAACCGTCCGGATCGGTGTGCTCGGACAGCCGCAGCTCGCGCTTGTGCGAGGTGGCAGGCAGGGGGTGTGCGCCCCGGTGAGCATCAACCACGAGTAGGTGGACCGTGTTCGATCCCACGTCGATCACACCGAGCCGCATGACTGCAACGCTATCCGACCCGGGGACCGGTTCCTCATCTCCGCGTCGGATCGCCTGCATCGGATGGTGCAGCGGTGACGCGCACACCTACGATGTGGCGCGTGGTCGAGACAGCACTGGACATCCCGCGGACCTGGGTCGAGTTCGACAACCCGGACGACCCGGAGGAACGCTTCCGGTGCGACCTGACCTGGCTGACGTCGTCCTGGACGTGCATCTTCGGCAATGGTTGCCAGGGCATCTACGAGGAAGCACCGGACGTCGGGTGCTGCACCCTGGGCGCGCACTTCTCCGACAAGGACGATCTGAAGAACGTCAAGGCCGCGGTCCGCGAGCTGGGACCCGACGAGTGGCAGTACTACGACGAGGGCCACTCCAAGGACGGCTGGCGCGAGAAGGAGGACGGCGACTGGAAGACGCGGGTCGTGGACGGCGCGTGCATCTTCCACAACCGTCCCGGGTTCCCGGCCGGCGCCGGCTGTGCGCTGCACCAACACGCCATACTCACGGGCGTTCCGCCGCACACCATCAAGCCGGACGTGTGCTGGCAGCTGCCGATGCGGCGCACCTACCGCACCGTCGAGCAGCCGGACGACACGTCCTACCTGGAGATCTCGATAGGCGAGTACGACCGCCGCGGCTGGGGGCCCGGCGGCCACGACCTCGACTGGTACTGCTCGGGCAATCCTGAGGCGCACGTGGGCAGTTCACCGGTCTACGTGTCCAACGAGGGCGAGTTGCGACACCTCATGGGCGACAACGCGTATGCCGAGCTGGCGCGCCGCTGCGAGGCGCACCTGGTCCAGGCGACGGCGTTGCGGCATGCCGGCCCGGCCGGTCGTGAGCTGCTGCCGCTCTACGTGCACCCGGCGACGTTGCTGGCCGAGGAAGCTGCAGAAGAGGCCTCCTCGGCGAAGTCGTCCAAACGGAAGCGCAAGTGACACAAAGAGATTCGGCGCCTGCGGCAATCCCGTCCCCGCCCCTCTTTTCGTCGACTGTCCCGTCGCCGAACATCTGGACATCGCCGGACACCTACGAGATCGAGAACCACGGCGTCGACCCGGACGGTGCGATCTGGGCGGCCATGCGCCAGGTGCGCGACTGGGCGGACTCCGACGTGCTGGACATCGGCTGCGGGACCGGCTTCCATCTGCCGTTCTTCGCCGCGTCCGCACGCTCGGTCATCGGGGTGGAACCACACCCGCCACTGGTCGAGGCCGCCCGTGCACGCGCGACCCGCGCAGGCCTCGACTCCTCGGTCGAGGTGCGGGCAGGCGGGGCGGAATCCCTTCCGGTGCAGTCGGGTTCGATCGATATCGCGCACGCGCGGTGGGCGTACTTCTTCGGCGGCGGGTGCGAGCCGGGACTCGCCGAACTCGACCGGGTGATGCGTCCCGGTGGGGTGGCGTTCGTCATCGACAACGACGCGTCCCGGTCGACGTTCGGGTCGTGGTTCCGGAGAGCGTTGCCGTCATACGACCCGGTGGGTGTGGAGCGCTTCTGGCGCCGGGTCGGCTTCACGTCCGTGCCGGTGACGATGCGGTGGGCGTTCGACACCCGCGCCGACTTCGAGGCGGTCGTGCGCATCGAGTTCACACCTGAGCACGCCGAGCGGATCCTGGCCGAACACAACGGCACCGGAGTCGATTACGCGGTCTTCGTGCGCCACCGTCGTTATTGAGTCTCCCCAGATTGACTGCCTCGATCACGCGCCGCCGGCGGAGACGATGGCGTCGGTGAGGAAGCCTGCGGCGAGGCCGATCAGGACGCCGTAAGCGAGCAGGTCCGTACGGCGAGCGCGCGCGGCGAGGCCGACGAGTTGCATGACGACATACAGGATCGATCCCGCGGCGAGGGTCAGGAAGACGACACTCACCGCGTCGCTGGTGAAGCTGTGCCCGACCCAGGTGCCGACGAACGTCGGCCCGCCACCGATCAGCGCGAGCAGGAGGAGCCGGCCCCAGGTCGGCAACCGGCGCTCCCCCGCATCATCGACGTCGGCGGCCAGCGGCGCGGTGATCCCGAAGCCCTCCGTCGCGTTGTGCAGGGCGAAGCCGACCACCAGCAGGGTGGCCATCGCGATCTCGCCGGTGGCGGCCGCCTGGCCGATCGCCAGTCCTTCGGCGAAGTTGTGCAGTCCGATGCCGACCGCGATCAGTGTCGCCAACTGCATCGGCTGCAGGGCGTGCGCGGCGCGCGCCCTGCGGAGCATCCACTTCTCGTAACCCACCAGCGCGAGCAGGCCGACCGTGATGCCCACGGCGAACAGGACGCCGTAGCCGATCGCGGATCCGAGTCCACCCTTGCCGTCATGTATGTCGCCGAGCGCTGCGTCGATCGGCTCCCACGCCGCGGACAGGACGTCCCAGAAGAGGAAGAGCAGGACCCCGACCGCTATCGCGTTGAGCAGCGATCGGGTCGCCGGAGCGGGCGCGCGGAGCCGGCCGAGCGGCATACCGAGCAGGATCGTCGCACCGGCGATGAGGCCGAGGACCAGGGTGTTGGCAAGAGACATCGACATCCTCCGGGTGAGTAAGGCGAGGCTAAGCTACTCGAACACCATGTACGGCCTGTCGGGGCCCGCCTCTAGAGTCCGGCGTATGGCGAGCAGCACACGCAAGAAGGCCCCGGCCCCGACGTTCCGTTGCACGGAATGCGGCTGGCAGGCGATCAAATGGGCCGGTCGTTGCGGTGAGTGCCAGTCCTGGGGGACGGTGACCGAGGTCGGTCAGCAACAGGTCCGCACGGCGCCGGCGGCGACCATCGAGCGGCCCGCGCTGCCGATCGGCGAGGTCGACGCGACCAGGGCGCAGCACCGATCGACGGGCGTCGGCGAGTTCGACCGGGTCCTCGGCGGCGGCCTGGTGACCGGCGGCGTGGTTCTCGTCGCCGGGGAGCCGGGCATCGGCAAGTCCACGTTGCTGCTCGACGTCGCGGCACGGGCCGCCCGGGGCGGGCAGACCGTCCTCTACGTCAGCGGTGAGGAGTCCGCGGCCCAGGTGCGGCTGCGCGGCGAGCGCATCGAGGCGCTGGCCCGCGACCTCTACCTCGCCAGCGAGACCGACCTGGCGACCGTGCTCGCGCAGATCGACAAGCTGCACCCCGATCTGCTGATCATCGACTCGGTGCAGACCATCGCGTCGGCGGACGTCGACGGCTCGCCGGGCAACGTCAGTCAGGTGCGGGAGGTCGCCGCCGCGATCATCCAGGTCGCCAAGCGCGACGGCATCGGCACGCTGCTGGTAGGCCACGTCACCAAGGACGGCTCGATCGCCGGGCCACGCGTGCTCGAGCACCTCGTCGACGTCGTCGTGCAGTTCGAGGGCGAGCGGCACTCCCGGCTGCGGCTGGTCCGGGCCGCCAAGAACCGCTACGGCCCCACCGACGAGGTGGGTTGCTTCGACCTGACCGAGATGGGCATCACCGGTCTGCCGGATCCGAGTGGCCTGTTCCTGTCGCACATGAAGGAGGCGGTGCCCGGCACCTGCGTGACGGTCACCCTCGAGGGCCGTCGGCCCCTGGTCACCGAGGTGCAGGCGCTGCTCGTGCCCGGCAACGGCGGCTCCGCGCGACGGACCACCAACGGCGTCGACAACTCCCGCACCGCCATGATCCTGGCCGTGCTCGACCGTCGCGCGGGTGTCCGGCTGCGCGACGACGACTGCTACGTCTCGACGGTCGGCGGCGCCAAGCTCTCCGAGCCGGCGGCCGACCTGGCGATCGCGCTGGCATTGGCCTCCGCCAAGGACGGCTGCCCGATGCCGACCGGGACGCTCGCGGTCGGCGAGGTCGGCCTCGCCGGCGACGTGCGGGGCGTCGGTGGAGTGCCGCGCCGGCTGGCCGAAGCCGCCCGGATCGGCTTCAAGCGGGCCATCGTGCCGGCCGGTTCGATGGGCACCGAGACGCCGCCGGCCGGGATGCGGGTGATCGAGGTGCGCGACGTGCACGCGGCGACACGCGCCATCGCCATACCGGTGAGCGCCGACCGAGGCGAGCACGCGAGCGAGGCACGAGCGAGGCGCGCAGCCGAGGGAAGAGGCGCGACAGAAGGCGTCAACAGCTGAGGTTCGACGCTCGATTCCCAGGACGCGGACAGGTTCGCGCCGCGTGTGGGAGCGGCTTCGCCGAGCGGACCGCACCTACACTGACCGTGTGTCACGCTCCCCCGAAGTCATCCTCCGCGAAACTCTCGCCGCCGTCGCGCCCGGCACCGACCTGCGCGACGCGCTGGAGCGGATCCTGCGCGGGCGCACCGGCGCGCTCATCGTGATCGGCCACGACTCGGTCGTGGAGGACATGTCGTCCGGCGGCTTCCCCATCGACATCGAGTTCACTGCGACCAGGTTGCGCGAGCTGGCCAAGATGGACGGCGGGATCGTCGTCAACAGTGACGTGTCCCGGATCCTGCGTGCCGGCACCCAGCTGATGCCCGACCCGAGCATCGAGACCAAGGAGTCCGGCACGAGGCACCGCACGGCCGAGCGGGTCGCCAAGCAGACCGGATTCCCGGTCGTGTCGGTCAGCCAGTCGATGCACATCATCGCCCTGTATGTCGGCGGCGTGCGCAAGGTCATCGAGGGCTCCAACGCGATCATGTCCCGCGCCAACCAGGCGCTGCAGACCCTGGAGCGCTACAAGGCGCGCCTCGACGAGGTCACCGGCACGTTGTCGGCGCTGGAGATCGAGGACCTGGTCACCGTCCGCGACGTGGCCAGTGTGCTGCAGCGGCTGGAGATGGTTCGCCGGATCAGCGAGGAGATCAGCGAATACGTCGTCGAGCTCGGCACTGACGGCCGGCTGATCTCGCTGCAGCTGGACGAGCTGGTCGGCGGCCTGACCGACGACCGCGAGCTCGTCGTCCGCGACTACGTCGACCCCGACCGGGCCGACATGAGCGTCGACGACGCCATCACCCGGCTCGGCGAGATGAGCTCTACCGAGTTGCTCGACCTGTCGGCCGGTGCCCGCGCTGCGGGCTTCTCGGTGATCGGCGACATGCTCGACCTGTCGGTCAGCCCGCGCGGTTACCGGCTGCTGACCAAAGTGCCGCGGCTGCCCGGCACCATCGTCGACCGGCTGGTGGATCACTTCGGCACCTTGCAGCGGTTGCTCGCCGCGGACTTCGACGACCTGATGGCCGTCGAAGGCGTCGGTGAGAGCCGCGCCCGCGCGGTCCGCGAGGGCCTGTCGCGGCTGGCCGAGAGCAGCATCCTCGAGCGATACGTCTAGTTACCCCAACGCTCTTCGCAACTCCATGACCGACACCGAGTCCCTGCACGACGCCATTCTGCAGTGGTACGACGAGAGCGCCCGCGACCTGCCGTGGCGGGTGCCGGCCGACGAGTGGCCGTGGCCGGAGGTCGACCGGCCGTGGGCGGTGCTGGTCTCGGAAGTGATGCTGCAGCAGACCCCGGTCGCCCGCGTGGAGCCGGTATGGCGCACCTGGATGCAGCTCTGGCCGACCCCTGCCGCGCTCGCCGCCGCGTCACCCGGTGATGCCGTGCGCGAGTGGGGACGTCTTGGCTACCCCCGGCGTGCGCTGCGCCTGCATGCCGCAGCGACCGCGATCACGCAGGAGCACGAGGGCGTCATACCCGCCGATATGCAGCAGTTGCAGGCCCTTCCGGGTATCGGCAGTTACACCGCGGCTGCGGTGGGCGCGTTCGCCTTCGGCATCCGCACGACGGTCGTCGACGTCAATGTCCGTCGGGTGGAGGCGCGCCTGGTGACCGGCGCACAACATGCCGCACCGAGCCTGACCGCGGCGGAGACCCGGCTCGCCGAGACCCTGCTGCCCGCCGACGACGCGGACGCTACCCGATGGAACGTCGCGGTGATGGAGCTGGGCGCGCTGGTCTGCAAGGCCACCACGCCCGACTGCAACGCCTGCCCGGTCGTCGCACAGTGCAGCTGGGTGCTCGCCGGCCGGCCCGCGCACGACGGCCCGCGCAAGAAGGCGCAGAAGTGGCACGGCACCGACCGGCAGGTGCGCGGCAAGCTGCTTGCCGTGCTGCGCGAAGCCACAGCGCCGGTGCCGCGCACGGAGCTCGACATCGTCTGGCACGACCCCGGTCAGCGCGACCGGTGCCTGGTCTCGCTCATCGAGGACGGCCTGGTCGAAGCACTCCCTCGTGAGCGCTTCCGGCTGCCGACCTGACGAGGCCGAGGCTGCGCTCTGGTTAGAGTTGCACGCATGAGCGCCGCCGACGACCCCGCCCAGTTCCTCATCGTCATGGGGGTCTCCGGCTCCGGGAAGACGACCCTCGCAGAGGGCATCGCCGACGCGATGGGCTGGCTCTACGCCGAGGGTGACGACTTCCACTCGCAGGCCAACGTCTCCAAGATGGCCGCCGGCGTGCCGCTCACCGACGAGGACCGCTGGCCCTGGCTGCGGTCCATCGGCACCTGGATCGACGAGCACGAGAACGACGGCCGCAGTGCGGTCATCACCTGCTCCGCGCTGAAGCGCAGCTACCGCGACCTGCTGCGCGAGGGTCGCGACAACGTGCGCTTCGTCTACCTCGATGTTCCGCAGAAGGTGCTCGAAGAGCGGCTCGCCAAGCGCACCGGTCACTACATGCCGCCGTCGCTGCTTCCGTCGCAACTGGAGGCTCTGGAGCCGCTGGAACCGGACGAGGCCGGCGTCGTCGTTCACGCCCACCAGACGCCCGAGGCATCGCTCGCCCAGGCTCTCGAGCTGCTCGGGCTGACGCCTAAGAACTGACCTATCGAGTTATCCACATCCCTCTCGCAATCCGGCGCATCGAGAGGGGGATGTGGATAACAGTTATGCACGAAAAGTGTTGTCTTTACTGACAATTCGAGTATAATCGAACACATGGACGACATGAGAACCGATACGATTGAACGCGCTGGGTGCACGTTCAATGCGTCGGCTGTGCGTGCCTTCCACGACCGGCTCGACGAGGCAGTGGTCGCTGACACCCTGGAGGACCTGCTGGCCGAGGCACGGGCGTTGGAGGAAGCCAAGAACGCCATCACCGCCCGCCAAGCCCGCCTGACCGTCCAAGCCCACGATCAGCAACGACGACTGGACCTGCCGCGTGGGATCGACCGGGCCGCCACCGCCCACAAAGTCGGGTCCGACATCGCATTGGCCCGCCGGTCCGCCCCGCACCTGGGCTCCCGACTGCTGGGCCTGGCACACGCCGTGGTCGAGGAAATGCCCTGCACGTTCGCGGCCCTTGCGGCCGGGGTGATCAACGAACGCGACGCCACCGACCTGGTCGCCGCCACCTCCTACCTGAGCAGGGAAGACCGGGGCCGCGTCGACACCGCGATCGCCGGCGACCTGGGGGTCGTGTCCCACCGGCGACTGATCGCCGCGGCACAAGCCGCCGCGTACCGGGCCGACCCGGCCGCGGCCACCGCCCGCCGCGCCAAAGCAGAGTCCGAACGCCGGGTCAGCCTGCGACCCGCACCGGACTGCATGACCTGGCTGACCGCACTGCTCCCGGTCAAAGACGGCGTCGCGTGTTTCGCCGCACTCAAAACCGCCGCTGATGCGAATGCCACACCTGAGCACCCGCGCGGGCAGGTGATGGCCGACACCCTCGTCGAACGCGTCACCGGCCGCACCACCATCGACGGCCCAGGCGTCAACATCAACCTGATCCTGCCCCTGGACTCGTTGACCGGCGACACCCCAGCAGACCTGCCCGGGTACGGGCCGATCCCGGCCGACCTGGCCCGCGAATGGATCACCAACCACCCGCAGAAAGCAGCCGCAATACGGCGGCTGTTCTCCTACCCCGGCACCGGCGACCTGATCGGGATGGAGTCCGCCTCCCGGTGTTACACCGGGTTACTGGCCGACTTCATCAAGCTGCGGGACCGGACCTGCCGCACCCCCTACTGCGACGCCCCCATCGCCCACACCGACCACATCGTGCCCCACAGCAAAGGTGGCGCGACCAGCGAACGCAACGGCCAAGGCCTCTGCGAACGCTGCAACTACGTCAAAGAACACCCCGACCACCTCGTCGGCGGCGACGCCGGCGAAACCTTCACCCTGACCGGCGGATTCACCGCCAGCAGCAGACCACCCGCCCCACCAGGACACCCACCACCAACGAGATCCCCGATCTCACGCACCCTGATGAATATCGAATTCAGCCAATGCGGTGCAGCCCAGCCAACTGCTGTTCAGTGTCAATAGCCGCGTGAAACCGATCAGCGGCAGCGCTTGGCTCAGTGAGCGTCTCCGCTGACTAAGAGTCCCGGATGCTGGAGCGCCTGAATGACCGACAAGGCGTTGTCGAGGTGGTCGCCTCGTGTGCCGTAGCACGGCCGCGTCCCGGGATGCCTACGCGGACAGGCTCTACGGGACCGACATCGCCGCGCCGCGCGCTGGATCATGCCCTGACGCGGGTGTTCACCGTTTGTGGAACCTCTATCGAGACGCCTGCTCCCTGGACGAGAACTCGTTTGTGGGATCCGAACGAGGTCGAACTTCGTCGCACCAATCGGGTAGTCGTCTGGGCACCTGCAGCGGTGGTGGACCTGAAGGTCGGGGCCTGCACTGAATTGAAGGGGGCGATCATGTTCGTATCTGCAGCAAGCCGCGCAACCATGCTGCTAGTCGCAGCCGTTGGTCTGAGTGGATGCG
>NZ_BMHI01000005.1 GCF_014640635.1 Flexivirga endophytica | reverse complement strand
AACGATCAAACCAACAAACAATTGGCATCAATCATTCGACACGCTGTTGAGTTCTCAAAAAACGACCGCACCCTTTGCTCCGCTTTGTTTTGCTTCGCTCTTGGGGCTTCTTAAAGCTAACACTCTTTTCCGTGTCTTTCCAAATCGGCGTTTTCGGCGAACCGAAACGATTGAGATCGATCGAAAAGGAGTGGATTTTGCTGCTCCGGGACCGGCCGCCGTGGCTCTCGCCGTCGGTGTCCGTGCCTCCCTGGCAACGAGGATCTACCTTACCTGACGTCGGCGCTGCCGACAACTTGAGGGTGGATCCTGCTCCCCCGACATCCGGCACCTCGACCTGAGTCGTGGTGCGCTCCGTCCTGAGGCGCGAGGCGAGACATTACCCAGCAGATGACGGTGCATGCAAATCGGCGACGTCCCGCCGATTCGGAGGGACGTCGCCGACGTGGTCGAACCTGATTCAGCGTGGGTTGCGAGCAGCCGCCAAGTGCTTGCGGCCGCGCTTGAGCAACGCCACCTTGCCGTGCAAGAAGGTGCTCGTGTCCAGGGTCGCGTCGGAGTCGGTCACCTTGATGTTGTTGACCGAGACTCCTCCTTCGCCGATGAGCCGTCGGGCGGCATTCCGCGAGTCGGCGATGCCCACCGCGATCAGCGCGTCGACGACGCCGGTGCCCGGAGCCACCTCTCCGCCCGGCAGCTCGGCCGTTGCGTCCTGCAGCGTCCGTGCGTCCAGGGCGGCCACATCGCCCTTGCCGAAGAGCGCCTCCGAGGCGGCCTGGACGGCCGCTGTCGCCTCCGCTCCATGCACCAGCGTGGTCATCTCGGCGGCTATCGCCTTCTGCGCAGCACGGCGGAACGGTTCTTCCGTCACCTGTTGCGCGTAGTCCTGGATCGACGCTTCGTCCTGATCGGTGAAGACCCGCATCTTGTCGATGACGTCGGAGTCGTCGAGGTTGATCCAGAACTGGTAGAAGGCGTATGGCGACATACGGTCCGGATTGAGCCACAGGGCGTTGCCCTCGGACTTGCCGTACTTGCGGCCACTGGCATCGGTGATCAGTGGGGTTGTCATGGCGTGCACCGATGCGCCGTCGGCGGAGTGGATCAGATCCACGCCGGCCAGCAGGTTGCCCCACTGGTCGCTGCCGCCGAGCTGCAACGTGCAGCCTTCGGCCCGGTAGAGGTGCAGGTAGTCCAGTCCCTGCAGGATCTGGTAACTGAACTCGGTGTAACTGATGCCCTGATCGCTGTTGAGGCGCCGGGACACCGCGTCCTTCTTGATCATCGCGTTGACGCGGAAGTGCTTGCCGTAGTCGCGCAGGAAGTCCAGTGCCGAGATCGGCTCCGTCCAGTCCAGGTTGTTGACCATCATCGCCGGGTTGTCGCCCTCGAAATCGAGAAGCGCCTCCGCCTGTTGGCGGATGAGCGCGACCGCTGCCGCGACCTCGTCCTTGCTGCGCATGACGCGCTCGGAGTCGGGTTTCGGGTCACCGATGAGGCCGGTGGATCCGCCGACGAGGCACAGCACCCGATGC
The DNA here is from genome assembly GCF_014640635.1 of Flexivirga endophytica. Taxonomy (GTDB): domain Bacteria; phylum Actinomycetota; class Actinomycetes; order Actinomycetales; family Dermatophilaceae; genus Flexivirga; species Flexivirga endophytica. Next base: position 643,200 of record NZ_BMHI01000005.1, on the reverse strand, counting down.
CCGGCGCGCTGCATCTTGCGGGCAACGATTAGCTGCACGAGGTTGCCGATGTGCAGCGAGTCGGCGGACGGATCGAAGCCGACATACATCGTCAACGGCCCGTCGGCGAGTGCCTTCCGCAACGCGGCCACATCGGTGGTCTGCGCCACCAAGCCACGCCACTGCAACTCGTCGAAGATCTCGCTCACGGTGTGTTCCGTCCTCTCGGGTAGTCGGCACGGCGGACGCCGCCCGGACCTAGCCTGCCGTATCAGTCCGTACGACGACGACGCGGTTTCGCCGCTCGGTATGCCGAGACGGTCGGGTCGCCGTCGATCCAGAAGCGCCAGGGGTACGCCACCGCATCGCCCCCCGCACCGCTCACCCCGACCCGGGGACCGGAGTTGATCGAAGTCGCCGGCACCCGATCGCGCCATTCGACGCGCACGGCCGAGTCGTCGTCGTGCAGAGCCGTTCCGTTGTCGGAGAGCCTGATGCCGAGTGCCTGGGTCAGACACGCGGGTCCACGGCCGAGATTGCGGTCCGGCGCACCACCCCGGCGTTCTCGGGCCAGCTCGATGCCATCGAGGATCTCGGCCGCACGCAACAGGACGGCGGCGGATCTGCCGTCCGGTCCGCACACGTAGTTGCAGCACACGTGCATGCCGTAACTGAAGTAGCAATAGAGGTGACCGGCCGGGCCGAACATCACCTCGTTGCGCGGTGTGCGGCCACGGAAGGCATGGGAACCGGGATCGTTCGCTCCGTCATACGCCTCGACCTCGGTGATGCGCGCCGTGACGCCCCGGCCGATCAAGTGCGCGCCGAGCAGTCGGTGCGCGGTCGCGAACGGTTCAGTGATGGGCATCTATCCACGCCACGATCTGCGCGGCTGCCGCCTGTGGTGAACCGGCTGACGTGTCCAGCTGCAAGGCGTCGTCGGGCGCTGGCGTCGTGCCTCGGGAAACGATGTCCTCGACCATCGAGGGATCACGCAGTTTGTTGCGAACGGCTCGGTCGGGCAGCACCAGTCGGTCACGTATCTCCGCTGGATCACAGGACAGCCAGACCGGGTAGAAGTCGGCGCCCCGGATCCTGGCGAGGTTCCGGATCTCGTCCGCAGCGCGCGCGTCCTCGGGAGTGTCGACCAGCCAGTTGGTGAAGATGTGCGAGATGTCGGCAGGTGCGGCGAGGGCCGCTTCATGAACGATCTGCCGAACCCGCCCGGCCATCGGAATCGCCTGCGGCGGCAACGAACCGTGCCCGTTGACACCCAGTGCGGTGAAGACGGGGTCGTTGATCAAGTGGTTGTCGACCAACCGGGCTCCGGTGCGTTCAGCGAGCGCCGCGCCGATCGTCCGCTTGCCGCACGCCGGAGGACCGACCAGTTGCACGATCATCGTCACGGCCGCAGTGTCGCAGACGGCATACGCCGAGCGCATCAGGTATCGGCAGGGTCGGCCGCACGACCGCCCGGAGCGGAACCGCTCAGCGCACCCGCTGCGGGAAGTCGAGTTCTGCCGCCGCCCAGGAGCGGGCCGCCGACGACGCCTCGCGAGCCTGCACGATCTGCTCCATGACACGCACCGGAGCCGTGCCGCCTGCGCCGTCGCGGGAGGCGAGCGAGCCTTCGACGCTGAGCACGGAGCGGACATCGGGCGTCAGCGCCGGGTTGATGCCGGCAAGGTCCTCGTCGGACAGATCCCACAACTCGATGTCGCGCGACTCGCACACCTGCACGCACTCCCCCGCCACCTCATGCGCGACGCGGAACGGCACGCCCTGCTTGACCAACCATTCCGCGATGTCGGTGGCGAGCGCAAAGCCTTGCGGCGCAAGCGAATTCAGTCGATCAGGGTGGAACGTCAGCGTGGCGACCATGCCGGAGAACGCGGGCAGCAGGACCTCGAGCGTGTCAATCGCGTCGAACACCGGCTCCTTGTCCTCCTGCAGGTCACGGTTGTAGGCCAATGGCAGCGCCTTCAGCGTCGTCATCAGGCCCGCGAGGTCACCGACCAGCCGGCCTGCCTTGCCGCGTGCCAACTCGGCGACGTCAGGGTTCTTCTTCTGCGGCATGATGCTCGAGCCCGTGGAGAAGGCGTCGTCCAGGGTGACGAACGAGAACTCCTTGGTCGCCCAGAGCACGACCTCCTCGGCGATGCGCGAGATGTCGACCGCTGACATCGCCGAGACGAAGGCGAACTCGGCTACGAAGTCACGGCCGGCGGTCCCGTCGATCGAGTTCCGCACCGAAGTGGAGAACCCCAGGTCCTTCGCGACCGCGAGTGGGTCGAGGCCTAGCGAGGAACCGGCGAGCGCCCCTGAGCCGTATGGCGACTCGTCGGTGCGCCGGTCCCAGTCACGGAAGCGATCCACGTCCCGCAGCAGCGCCCAGGCGTGGGCCAGGAGGTGGTGCGCGAGCAGCACCGGCTGCGCATGCTGCAAGTGGGTGCGTCCGGGCATCGACACGGACAGATGCGCCTGTGCCTGGCCGACCAGCGCGTCCACGACGTCCAGCACGAGGCCGGACACCAGACGCGCGTGATCGCGCAGGTACATCCGGAACAGCGTCGCCACCTGGTCGTTCCGGGAGCGTCCGGCTCGCAGCCGGCCACCGACGTCCGCACCCGCTCGCTCGATCAGGCCACGCTCCAGCGCGGTGTGAACGTCCTCGTCGTCCTGTGCCGGAGTGAAGCTGCCGTCCTGCACGTCGGCCGCCAACTGGTCGAGCGCGGTCAGCATCGTCCCCAGCGCGGCTTCGTGCAGCAGCCCTGCGGCATGCAGGACCCGGGCGTGCGCCTTCGAGCCGGCGATGTCATACGGTGCCAGCCGCCAATCGAAGTGTGTCGACTTCGACAGTGCGGCAAGGGCATCGGCCGGGCCTCCGGCGAAGCGGCCGCCCCACAGGCTGAGTCGTTTTTCGGCGTCGGTCACGGGGCGCTCACTCTCATGGTTGGTCGGACTGTCAGTGGTGGTCGGAACGGGTCAACCGGCGTCGGCCAGCTCCAGCAGGTGATCGCTCACGGCAGTGGCTTCCCCGTCGGCAGCGATTATCAGGATGGTGTCATCCCCGGCGATCGTGCCGAGGACGTGCTGCAGGTCTGCGTGATCGATCGCCGAGGCGAGGAAATTCGCTGCGCCGGGAGGCGTCCGCAGCACGACCAGGTTGCCGGAAACGGTCGCGGTGACCAACAGGTCGGCACAGATGCGCCTCAGGCGCGCATCGGGCTCCGCCGTGCCACCGTCGCCCCCGCTGACGAGGGTCCGGTCGCCGCCCTCGCCAGGCACGGCATACACGAGTTGCCGGCCGTGGCGCACCTTGACCGCGCCGAGCTCGAGCAGATCCCGGGACAACGTCGCCTGGGTGACGCGGATGCCGTCCGTCTTGAGCCGCTGCGCGAGCGAAGCCTGCGAGCCGATCGACTCCCGGGTCAGGATCTCGACGATGCGCTGCTGACGCGCGGTCCGATTGGCGGCGAGAGGGCTCTCAGTCGTCATACCGAGTCACCGTTTCGTTGCTGTGCATCATGATTCGAGCAGGAACGACAACACGGCCTTCTGCGCGTGCAGGCGGTTCTCGGCCTCGTCCCACACAACGGACTGCGGACCGTCGATCACGTCGGCACTGATCTCGAAACCGCGATATGCCGGCAGGCAGTGCATGACGATCGCGTCGTCCGCCGCGTGCCCGACCAGGGCGCCGTCCACCGCGAACTTGCTGAACGGGCTCTCGACGCCCTTGCGATCACCGGCCTCCTCCTCCTGGCCCATCGAGACCCAGGTGTCGGTGATCACCACGTCGGCACCCACGACAGCGGACACGGGATCGTCTGTGACCAGCACGGAACCACCTGTGCACGAGGCGATTTCGCCGGCCCGCTGCACAATCTCCACCCGCGGCTGGTGGCCAGTCGGCGCCCCGATCCGCACGTGCATCCCCGCGGTCGCTCCACCGAGCAGGTAGGAGTGCGCCATGTTGTTGGCGCCGTCCCCGACATACGTCATCGTCAATCCGGCGAGCTGCCCCTTGTGCTCGCGGATCGTCAGCAGATCCGCCAGGATCTGGCAGGGGTGGAAGTCGTCGGTCAGCGCATTCACGACCGGGACAGTCGAATTCGCGGCCATCTCCTCGATGCGTGACTGCTCATAGGTGCGCCATACGATCGCGGCCACCTGGCGCTCGATCACCCGGGTCACGTCCGCGATCGACTCACGAGAGCCGATCTGCGCGAGTTTGCCGTCCACGACCATCGGGTGCCCGCCGAGCTCCGCGACGCCGACCGTGAACGACAACTGGGTGCGCAAGGTGGGCTTGTCGAAGATGAGGGCCACCACACGAGGCCCGTCGAGCGGCCGCAGTGCGAGATGATCGGCCTTCAGCTGGGCGGCACGGTCGAGCACGGTGGCCTGCTCGGTGGGTGTCAAGTCGTCGTCCCGCAGGAAGTGTCGGGTGGTGCTCATGCTTTCGCCTCCTCGACGAATCCGGGTAGCGCGGCCACGAACGTGTCCAGCTGCTTCGTTTGTATGACGAGTGGCGGCGCCAGCCGAATCGCTTCCGGCGCAACGGGATTGATGATGAACCCCGCAGTGCGTGCCGCGGTCGCGATCGCGACGCTGATCGGCTCGTCGAAGCTGATCGCCCGTAACAGACCTGCGCCGCGCACACCGGTCACGTGCGGGATCTGCGCCTCTGCGATCGTCGCTGCCAGGTGACTGCCGGCATGCTCTGCATGTGCGAGCAGACCTTCCTGCTCGATGGTGTCGAGCACCGCGAGCCCGGCAGCAGCAGCCAGCGGATTGCCGCCGAACGTCGTGCCGTGCTGCCCCGCCGTGAGCAGCGCCGACACCTCCGGCCCGAAGGTGATCATCGCGCCGATCGGCATGCCACCGCCGAGGCCCTTGGCGATGGTGATCGCGTCCGGCACGATGCCGGCGTGCTGGAAGCCGAACCATGCTCCGGTGCGCCCGATGCCGGTCTGGATCTCGTCGATGATCAGCAATGCGCCCGCAGCAGTGGTGATCTCGCGGGCTTCCCGCAGGAAGTCCACCGCCGGGGACACCACTCCCGCCTCGCCCTGCACCGGCTCGAGCACGACGGCGCTCGTCGTCTCGTCGACGGCCGCGCGCAACGCGTCGACGTCGTCATACGGAATGTGCGAGACGCCGGGCAGCAGCGGCTCGAACGGCTCGCGATAGGCGGCCTTGTGCGTCAGTGCGAGGGCACCGGTGGTGCGGCCGTGGAAGGCGCCCTCCGCTGCGACGATGCCGGTGCGGCCGGTGCGTCGGGCCAGTTTGACCGCCGCCTCGATCGCCTCGGCGCCCGAGTTGCCGAAGAAGACCCGCGAACCCTCCGGTGCGCCGGAGATCTGCAGCAGTCGCTCGGCGAGCCTGATCTGTCCCGGTGAGGTGAACAGGTTGGAGATGTGCACCGCTTCGCCGGCCTGCTTGGAGAGTGCGGAGACCAGTGCGGGATGCCCGTGGCCGAGTGCGTTGACCGCGATGCCCCCGACCAGGTCGAGGTAACGGCGGCCATCGACGTCCCAGACGTAGCAGCCGTCGCCGTGGTCGAGGACCAGCGGCGGGTTGCCGAAGACGCCGAGGATGCTGTCCGAATAGCGTTGCAACCATTCGCTGTTCGAAGTCATTGTGCGTTAACCACCTTGTCGTTCGGGATAACCATCGTGCCGATGCCCTCGTCGGTGAAGATCTCCAGCAGGATGGAGTGCGCTGTTCGGCCGTCCACCACGTGCGCCTGCGGCACCCCTCCTCGTATGGCGCGTACGCACGCCTCGAGCTTGGGCACCATCCCGGCGTCGACCCGGCCCATCAGCTCCTCCGCCTGGTCGACCGGCAGCGAGCTGAGCAGGCTGTCGCGGTCCGGCCAGTCGGCATAGACACCCTCGACATCGGTCAGCACCACCAGCTTGTGCGCGCCGAGCGCCACCGCCAGCGCAGCGGCTGCGGTGTCGGCGTTGACATTGAGCACTTCGCCCCCGGAATCCAGGTCCGGAGCGACCGACGACACGACCGGGATCCGGCCCGCTGCGAGCAGGTCCTGGACCGCATCCGGGTTGACCGTCGCCACATCGCCGACATGGCCGAGGTCGACCGACTCGCCGTCGACGATCGTGCCGCGCCGACGGGCGCCGAACAGCGCACCATCCTCACCCGACATACCGACCGCGAGCGGGCCGTGCTGATTGATGAGACCGACGAGTTCGCGCGAAACCTGCCCGGTCAGGACCATCCGGACGACGTCCATGGCCTCGGACGAGGTGACCCGCAGGCCGCCCTTGAACTCCGAGGCGATGTCGAGCCGGTCGAGCATCCGTTGGATCTGCGGTCCTCCGCCGTGCACCACGACCGGACGCAGGCCCGCATAGCGCAGGAACGCCACGTCCTGGGCGAACGCCGCTTTGAGCTCGTCGTCGATCATGGCGTTACCGCCGTACTTGATGACGACGAGCGCACCGCGGAAGCGCTCCAGCCAGGGCAGCGCCTGGACGAGCGTGGTCGCCTTGGCGGCGGCAGTGGCGAGGTCTGTCGGAATGCGCTTCATGTGCTGTAGGCCGAGTTCTCGTGGACGTAGTCGTGGGTGAGGTCGTTGGTCCAGATGGTCGCGCCCTGATCGCCGGCGGCCAGGTCGACGACCACGTGCACGTCGCGTCCGGTCAGGTCGACCAGCGAGCGGTCCTCCCCGACACCGCCGTCGCGGCAGACCTGAACTCCGTTGATGGACACCGCGAGCCGGTGTGGTTCGAAAGCAGCCTTCGTGGTGCCGACGGCCGCAAGGATGCGCCCCCAGTTGGGGTCCTGACCGAAGATCGCGCACTTGAAGAGGTTGTTGCGGGCGATCGACCGGCCGACCTCGAGTGCGTCGTCCAGGTCCGCTGCATGCACGACCTCGATCGCGATGTCGTGTGCCGCGCCCTCGGCGTCGCCAATGAGTTGACGGGCCAGGTCGGCGCACACCTGTGTCAGGGCGTCGTTGAACCGCGCGAGGTCCGGTCGGACACCGGACGCACCCGAGGCCATCAGCAGCACCGTGTCGTTGGTCGACTGGCACCCGTCGGAGTCGATCCGGTCGAACGTGACCGACGTCGCCGCGTGCAGCGCCTCATCCGCCTCGGACTCGTCGAGGACGGCGTCCGTGGTGATCACCACCAGCATCGTGGCCAGCGCCGGCGCAAGCATGCCGGCGCCTTTCGCCATACCGCCGACGGTCCAGCCGTCCTGGGTGACCACAGACTCCTTGGCGACCGTGTCGGTCGTCATGATCGCCTCAGCTGCAGCCGGACCACCCTGTGCGGACAGCGATTTCGCAGACTCATCCGCACCGGCGAGGAGCTTCGGCATCGGCAGGAGCTCGCCGATCAGTCCGGTGGAGCACACGACCACGTCACCGGCCGAGACCTCCAGCAACTGTGCGACATGCTCAGCGGTCGCGTGCGTGTCGGCGAAACCCTGCGCGCCCGTGATGGCGTTCGCACCACCGGAGTTGAGGATCACCGCATCGGCGCGGCCATCGCTCACCACCTGTCGCGACCAGGTCACCGGTGCCGCCTCGACCCGGTTGCTGGTGAATACGGCGGCGGCTGCGTGCGCGGGGCCGTCGTTGACGACGAGCGCCACGTCGGGTCGGCCACTCGGCTTGAGACCCGCGATCACGCCCGAGGCCCGAAAACCTTGTGCTGCAGTCACACTCATCGATCTGCTCCTTCGGTGGTCTCGATACGTGCCTCGTTGCTCGGCCCTACTCGACCCGCTCTGTAGGCCCGCCGCATCACGGTGCCAGCCCGGTCGTCGGCAGGCCGACGCCTTCGTCGAATCCACGGGCCAGGTTGAGGCACTGCACCGCGCCGCCACCGGTGCCCTTGGTGAGGTTGTCGATGGCGGTCACCACCACGACTCGGCCCACGCGCTCGTCGACCGCCAGCTGCACCTGCACGTTGTTGGAGCCGATCACCGCGGCCGTGGTCGGCCAGACACCTTCGGGCAGCAGTTGCACGAATGCCTCGGCGTCATACGCCTCGGCATAGGCCGCGCGCACCTGCGACGTCGTCGTCCCGGGCGCGACCTTCGCCGAGCAGGTCGCCAGGATGCCCCGCGGCATCGGCGCCAGAGTGGGAGTGAACGAGACCGTCACCGGAGCCCCGCCGGCACGGGAGAGGTTCTGCTCGATCTCCGGCGTATGGCGGTGGACGCCACCCACGCCATACGGGCTCATCGACCCCATGGCCTCGGCAGCCAGCAGGTGCGGCTTCAGCGACTTCCCTGCTCCCGAGGTCCCGCTGGCAGCGACGATCACCACGTCACCGGTCGCGAGCCCGGCTGCGAGAGCCGGCGCCAACGCGAGCGACGACGCCGTCGGGTAGCAGCCCGGCACGGCGATGTGGGACGCACCGAAGAGTTGCGTCCGCTGTTTGGCACCGCCCTCGACGACGAGCTCCGGCATCCCGTAGGCCCAGGTCCCGGCGTGTGCGGAGCCGTAGAATTCCTCCCAGGCGCGCGAATCGACGAGCCGGAAATCGGCACCGCAGTCGATCACCGTGACGTCGTCGGGCAGTTGAGCGGCCAGCTCCGCCGACGCGCCGTGCGGCAGCGCCAGGAAGACGACGTCGTGCTCGGCCAACGTCTCGGCGTTGGTCGGCTGCAACACGCGGTCGGCCAGCGGCGTCAGGTGCGGATGATGACGCGCAAGAGGATCACCGGCGGACGAAGCCGCGGTCACGGCACCGATCGTCACCTCGGGGTGTCCGATCAACAGACGAAGGATCTCTCCACCGGCATAGCCACTGGCTCCGGCGACAGCTACTGACAACACCTGCATGACTATACACCGTGACGCATAGTCATGCTTTGCCGAGAGGACACCCGATGATTGAAGGGACAGCGAATTCCGCCCGATTCGCGGCGGAAATGCCCGTCCTGTCGGCGAAAGAGTGTCCTCTCGACGAAATGGCCGGCGTCAGGTGCGCTGGGTAGCTCCTGTCGCACTTCCCGCGCTCGCCACCGCGGCGTCGCGTGCCGCGTTGACCTCCTCGGTCTTCAGGGTCCGATCGGGTGCCCGGAAGATCATCCGGTAGGCCAGCGACTTCTTGCCCTCGCCCGCCTGATCGCCCTGATAGGAATCGAAGAGCTGGATCGACTCGAGCAGTGGTCCGGCACCGGTGCGCAGTGCGGACTCCACGGACGCCGCGACCACGCCCTGATCGACGACCAGCGCGACATCGCTCGTGGCCGCCGGCAATGTACTGATCGGGGCCGACACGACCGGCTGGTCGCTCGCCGCGATCAGGACGTCGAGATCGATCTCGGCGGCCACGGTGCGAGCCGGCACCCCGAGCTGCTGGACGACCTTGGGGTGCAACTCGCCGGCGTGACCGACGAGCGTGCCGTCGGCCAGCGTGAATTCGGCGCACCTTCCCGGGTGGTACGGCGTCGTGCCCGCCGCCGTGACCTGCACCGGCACCGCAAGCGCCTCTGCCACCGCGCGCACTGCACCGACGACGTCACTCCAGTCGGCCGGCCGGCCGCTTCCCCACCATCCGGTGCGGGCCGCCTCGCCGGTCACCAACAGGCCCAGATGGCGTGGCTGCGGTGGCACCGCAGAGCGGATCCGTGCCAGCAGTTCCGGATCCGGCAGCACACCGACCGGCGAGGACGGTGCCGGTTGCTGCGCATCCTCCAACGCAACGACGAGACCCTGCTCGAACAGGGCCACGTCCTTGAGCCCGCGCGAGACGTTGCGCTTCAGGGCGTCGATCATGGTGGACAGCACCGAGATCCGCATCAGCGGTTGTTCCTCGGACAACGGATTCGCGATCCGGACCGTGCGAGCTCTGGCTGCCTCCGCCGGGTAACCCAACGCCTCGTGTCGCTCATCGCTCGTGAAAGGCGCTGACCAGATCTCGTGGAACCCTTGCGCGGCAAGGACATTCGCAATCAAACGACGTACCTGCTGCCCGTGGGTCAGGCCACGCCCGCCCGGTGGCGTCGGCAGCACGGACGGAATCTTCTCGTAGCCGACGACGCGCGCGACCTCCTCGACCAGGTCAGGTCCGGTGCGCAGGTCCGGTCGCCAGGACGGCGGAGTCACCGACCAGGCCGCTCCGGTTCGGTCCACGTCGCAGCCGACGTCCTGCAGCACTCGCGCCACCTGATCGTCGTCGTAGGACATGCCCACCAGCGTCCCCGCGAGCGCCGGGTCGAAGGCGACAGCTGTTGTAGGACCGGTGTTGTCCAGGTCGGTGACCCCGGTGTCGGCGATGCCGCCGCCGAACTTCACCAGCAGCTGGACGACCAGCTCGACGGCCGCGGGTGCGAGCTGCGGGTCGACCCCACGCTCGAAACGCTTGGACGCCTCGGACGGCAACTTGTGCCGCCGAGCCGAGCGGGCAACGGTGATCTGGTCGAAGTGCGCGCCCTCGATCAGGATGTCGGACGTGCCGTCACTGACCTCGGAGTCGAATCCGCCCATCACGCCGGCGATCCCGAGCCCGCGCCCGCCGCCATCGGTGATGAGCAGGTCCTCCGGGAAGAGCGAACGCTCCGACCCATCAAGGGTTCTCAGCTTCTCACCGGCTCGCGCGCGGCGGACGACGATCGGACCGTCGATGGTCGCGAGATCATAGGCGTGCAGTGGCTGACCGAGCCCGAGCATGACGTAGTTGGTGACGTCCACCGGCAGCGAGATCGGTCGCATGCCGGCCTCGGTCAGGCGGGTCGCCATCCAGGCCGGGGTCGGCGCCGACACGTCGACTCCGCGGACCACCCGCGCGACGAACCGGTCGCAGCCGACGACGCCGCGCAGCGGAGCGTCGTCCTGGACGCGGACCTCGTGTCCGTCGGTGTTGCCTGCGGGCGCCGCAGCGGTGAGTTCGGCGACGGGGTCGACGAACGGCAGACCTTCCGACAGCGCGTATTCCCGCGCCACACCCCGTATGGCGAAGCAGTAGCCGCGGTCCGGCGTGACGTTGATCTCGATCGTCTCGCGGTCCAGCCCGAGCAGCGGTATGGCGTCCTCGCCGGGTGTGAGATCCGCACCGGGCAACCGGTCCGCCAGCCGAATGATGCCACCGGAGCCGTCGTCCGGCAGGCCCAATTCGTCGGCGGCACAGATCATGCCGGCGGACACGTGCCCGTAGGTCTTGCGTGCCGAGATCGCAAAGCCACCAGGCAGTTCCGCGCCCGGCAGCACGACGACGACCAGGTCGCCGACCTCGAAGTTGTGCGCGCCGCACACGATGCCCTGCGGCTCGCCAGAGCCGTTGGCGCCGGCCACGTCGACGGTGCACCAGTTGATGGTCTTGCCGTTCTTCTGCGGCTCGGGCTCCTTGGTGAGCACCTTGCCGACGACCAGGGGGCCGGTGACCTCGCCACCGTGCAGGCCTTCTTCCTCCAGCCCGACGCGCACCAGTGCGGCCGCGACATCGACACCGGTCGCGCCGGGGCGCAGGTCGACATACTCCGCCAGCCAATCCAACGGAATCCGCATCAGATCTCCATCCCGAACTGCGCGTCGAAGCGCACGTCCCCCTCGATCAGCTCCCGCATGTCCGACTGTCCGGTGCGGAACTGCAATGCCCTGTCGATGCCCATGCCGAACGCGAAGCCGGAGTAGACATCCGGGTCGACCCCGCACGCCAGCAACACGTTTCGGTTGACCATGCCGCAGCCGCCCCACTCGATCCAGCCCGTGCCGCTGCACGAACGGCAGTCCGGGTCCTCACCGCGGCACACGAAGCACCGCAGGTCCATCTCAGCCGACGGCTCGGTGAACGGGAAGAACGACGGGCGCAGCCGAGTGGTGATGCCCTCCCCGAAGAGTTCGCTCGCCATCCGGTCGAGCGTGCCCTTCAGGTGCGCCATCGTGATGCCCTTGTCGACGGCGATGCCCTCGATCTGGTGGAACGCGGGCATGTGGGTCGCGTCGAGGTCGTCGGTGCGGTAGACGCGGCCGATGCAACCGACATACAGCGGGACACCGCGCTCCAGCAGGGATCGGGCCTGCACCGGGGAGGTGTGCGTGCGCAGCACCAGGCCACTGTCCTCGGGTGCGATGTAGAAGGTGTCCTGCATCTGCCGTGCGGGGTGGTCGACGTCGAAGTTGAGGGCGTCGAAGTTGAACCACTCCGCCTCGACCTCCGGCCCCTCGGCGATCTCCCAGCCCATGCCGACCAGGATGTCAGCGATGCGTTCGCCCATCAGTTCGACCGGATGACGCCGGCCAAGCGGCCGGCGGCCCGGCACCATCGTGACGTCGACCGCCTCGTCGACCAGGATGCGTTCGTCGCGCTCGATCTCCAGTTGTGCCTGTCGCTCCTTGAGCGCCGCCCCCACCTGGCCACGCGCCTTGCCGACCCGCTTGCCGGCCTCCGCCTTGGCCGACGGTGGCAGCGCTCCGATCTCACGGTTGGCCAGCGCCAGTGGACTCTTGTCCCCCTGGTGAGCGGTGCGTGCTGCCTTCAGCTCGTCCAGCGAGGTCGCATCCGCGAAGGCGGCCAGCGCCTCGCTGACGGCTTGCTCGACGGCGGCAGGATCGAGGGCGGCCACCTCGACGGGATCGTATGACGTGTTGGGACCAGACACAGCGCCTGAGTCTAAGTCACCCCGCGAAGTCGTCCCCCGCCGCTACTTCGAGTTGGCCGGGCGGTCCCGGTTCTACGCTTTCGCCGACCACACGTCGTCGAGCCTGCGCGTGTGCTCGGCGGTCAGCTCCAGCGCCCCGACCTCGATGTTCTGCGCGAGGTGGTCGACACTCGCAGTCCCGGGTATGACGAGGACGTTCGGACCGTGTCCCAACAGCCATGCCAGACCGACCTGGGCCGGTGTGGCGTTCAGCTCCGCCGCGATCGCGCGGACGGTCTCGTCGTCCCGCACGGGCGGGAAGCGGGTGATGGCATTCCCGACGCCGGGCGGCAGTGAGCCGCCGAGCGGCCAGAACGGCACCCAGGCGATCCCTTCGTCACGACATGCGGCGAAGAGCTCCTCGTCGTCCCGGGACAGGACCGAGAAGGCGTTCTGGACGCACGCTATGCCGACCGGCAGCGACCGTCGCAACGTCGACAGGTCGATGCCGCTCAAGCCGATGGCACCGATCACGCCGGCGTCGCGTAGCGCGGCGAGCTCTGCCAACTGATCCTCGATGTCGACCACCTGGTCGCCCTGGGCACGCAGGCCGGGACCAGTGTCCAGCCGGCGCAGGTTGACGACGTCGAGCCGTTCGCGGCCGAGGGTCCGCAGGTTGTCCTCCACCTGCGCGCGCAGCTGGGCGGGGCGTTGCGCCGGCGTGATCGGCACCGGAGCGTCCACCCGCTCGGCGCCCACCTTCGAGACGATCGCCACGTCGGCGCTGTCACCGAACGCGCGCCGGATGATGTCATTGGCGACCCCGTCCCCGTAGAACTGCGCCGTGTCCACATGATCGACGCCGAGCGCCCGAGCGGCGTGCAGCACTGCCACACCGGCTGACGGATCGGCGGCGTGCTGGTCGAGTCGGCCGGCGCCATACCCGATGCGGGCGACCTGTCGGTCGCCGAGCGGGAAGGTGCCGCCGGGTTGAGTTCGAGTACTCATGTCCTGCTCCAGGCCTGTCGACGAAACGGAGCATTCCTCCGCTCCGCAGCAGGCTAGCACGCAACCGGAGTAATACTCCGGTTATGTCTGGTCGGGTGCGATACGCGGCAGGGTCAACCGGAAGGTCGCCCCACCAGGTATGTCGAGGACCTCGACCCGACCGCCGTGCGCGACGACGAGACCGCGCACGACATACAGTCCCAGACCGTTGCCGCTGCGCCCGCGCGCCTGCCAGAAGCGGGTGAACACCAGAGACCGGTGCTCGAGCGCGATGCCCGGTCCTTCGTCGGCGACATCGATCCACACCTCGCGCCGGCGCAACTCGACCGTGACGGTGACCATGCCCCGACCGTGCCGAACAGCGTTCTCGAGCAGATTGGACAGCACCTGGGTCAGTCGGTCCGGGTCGGCCACGATCGAGACCTCGTCGAACTCGTGGACCACCCGGAACCGATCGGGGTCGACGCCGGTCGACACCACCCGCGCGATCCCGGCGCGGACCAGCGACAGGAGGTCGACCTCGCGATAGCGAAGCACCAGCCGACCGGTGTCCAGCCGGGAGATCTCGAGCAGTTCCCCGACCTGGCGTTGCAGTCGCGCCGCGTCGGTGTCGATGGCGTCCAGCATCCACAGCTTCTGGTCGTCACGCAGCTGCGACCAGCGGTTGCGCAGGGTCTGCGAGAAGCCACGCACCGCGCCCAACGGCGCACGTAGTTCGTGCGCCACGGTGGTCACCAGTGCCGAGGTCTCGGACTCGATGCGATCCCGCACCGAGGTGCCGCGCATCGTCAGCACCAGCCACTGCAGGGTGCGTTCCGGTCCGGCTCGCACGTGCCGGGTCGCCGCGAGGACGCTGCGCCCGTGCGGGAGCATCAGGCGCTGTTCGGGCGATCCGCTGCGGATCCGCAGGCCGCCCCACGGGTCGTCGGTCGTCCAGTAAGAACGCCCCTCGGCACCTACGAAGGGCAGGGCGTCACGAATGTCCTGGCCGATGTGCTCACTGAGTTGTACGCCGGTCAGTCGTTGCGCACGCCGGTTGGCCAGCACCAGGCGGTGCTGGGCATCGGCCACGACGACACCCTCGGGCAGTTGCTCCAGCAGAGCCGCGTAGACGGCCGGAGCCAGCGGCGGCTGCACGGGCTGACACTCGCCCCAGCCCTCACTCGCGCTCTGACCAGTCATCGGACGAGCTTAGGAGGCGGGGCCCTGAGCGTTGTGTTCCGCACTGGCATACATGCACACCGTCGCGGCCAGCGCGAGGTTCAACGACTCCGCGTGGCCGTGGATGGGCACGCGGACCACGTCGTCGGCGAGGGCGCGGGTGGTCTCGTCCAAGCCCCACGCCTCGTTGCCCATCAGCCACGCGTGCCCACCGGACAGGTCGGCGTCGGGCAACAGCGTGCTGCCGGCGCCGTCGGCTGCGAGCACCCGGCGGCCGCGCTCCCGGCACGCGGCGACCAACTCGGCCACGTCACCGCCGAGCGCGATCGGCAGGTGCCACAGTGAGCCGGCGGTGGACCGGACGACTTTCGGGTTGTAGAGGTCGACACTGGCGTCGGACAGGATCACCGCTCGGGCTCCTGCGGCGTCGGCGGAGCGGATCACGGTGCCGGCGTTGCCCGGATCGCGCACGTGTGCGAGCACCACCACGAAGCCGGTGTCGTCCCCCAGCGCGTCGGCGACCGGAACGTCCACCGGCCGACATACGGCGACAATGCCCTGCGGGTGCTGAGTGTCGACCAGAGCGGTCATGACCGCCGGATCGCATTGGTGCACATGGATGTTCGCGTCACGTGCCAGCTGGACCAGCGTTTCGTGACGGTCGAGCGCAGCGCCGTCGACATAGAGGTCGAGCACGGTGTGCGGGGCGAATCGCAGGACCTCCCGGACACCCTGCGGTCCGTCGACGACGAACCGACCGGAGCGCTGACGCACCGAACGCCGGCCCAGCGCTCGGACCGCCTTCACCCGCTCGGCGCGGGGATTGGTGAGGACGGACGGAGTCAAAGGACCGGCGTTCAGTGCTTGCCTAAGGGTGTGTGCGTGCCGCGTCAGGCGGCGGAGTCGGCCTTGGCGTCGGTCGCCGGCACGTTGGCCTTGGCGATCTCGACCAGTGCGGCGAACGCGGCGGCGTCGTTGACGGCCAGCTCGGCGAGCATGCGACGGTCGACCTCGACCTCGGCGGCCTTCAGGCCCTGGATGAAGCGGTTGTAGGTCATGCCGTTGGCGCGGGCGCCGGCGTTGATCCGCTGGATCCACAGGCGGCGGAAGTCACCCTTGCGGGCGCGGCGGTCACGGTAGCTGTAACCATGGCTGTGGGTGACCTGCTCCTTGGCCTTGCGGTAGAGCCGCGAACGCTGTCCGCGGTAGCCGCTGGCCTGCTCCAGAACGGTCCGACGCTTCTTCTGGGCGTTGACCGCCCGCTTCACGCGTGCCACGTGAATCTCCTTCTAGTTGCTGGTGGTTCGTCAGGTCCGGCCGCGAGGCGACTGTCGGCACCTTTGAGATGGGCATCGAAGACGGGGAACGCGTCTTCGGGTGGTGAAGGTGGGTTACTTGCCCAGCAGCTTCTTGATCTTCTTGCTGTCGGGGCCGGAGGCCTCGACGTCGTTCGCCAGGCGCCGCGCCTGGCTGCTGGTGCGCTCCTGGAACTTGTGCACGTGGCGCGCACGCTGCCGGATGACCTTGCCGGACCCGCTGATCTTGAAGCGCTTCTTGGCGCCGCTGTGGGTCTTCATCTTCGGCATAGCCGATCTCCTTCGTTACATGGTTTGCCAGCCCACCGGGCATGGCTCGTTGCGGACTCGCGCGTGTCGTCCTCGCGCGAGGGGTCAGGCTTCGGCGCTGGCAGTCTCTTCTGCTTGCGCCTGCTCGCGGCGGCGACGACCCTCGGCTCGTGCCTCCGCCTTCTTCTTGGTCGGTCCGAGCACCATCACCATGTTGCGACCGTCCTGCTTGGGCGCGCTCTCCACGAAGCCCAACTCCTGGACGTCCTCGGCGAGACGCTGCAGCAGCCGGAAGCCGAGCTCCGGTCGGGACTGCTCACGTCCGCGGAACATGATCGTCACCTTGACCTTGTCGCCCGCCGACAGGAAGCGCACGACGTGGCCCTTCTTCGTGCCGTAGTCGTGCGGGTCGATCTTCGGGCGGAGTTTGATCTCCTTGATGACGGTGTTGACCTGGTTCTTGCGCGACTCGCGGGCCTTCATGGCGGCTTCGTACTTGAACTTGCCGTAGTCCATGAGCTTTGCCACGGGCGGCTTGGCCATGGGTGCGACCTCGACCAGGTCGAGATCTGCTTCGGCGGCCAGTCGCAGCGCGTCCTCGACGCGAACGATGCCGACCTGCTCTCCGTTCGGCCCAACCAACCGCACTTCCGGCACCCGGATGCGGTCGTTGATACGGGTCTCAGCGCTGATGTGAAGCTCCTTCGTCGTTGTTCAAAAGCAAGGGGAAACGAAGAGAGGCTCCTCGTCACCCATCGTGGTGCTCGAGAAGCCTCTGGCAGCACAGTCAACGCCGGCGGTGTGCCGCAGCAGCCATCATTGATGGCCTGCGACGAACCGCGTCGTCACTGGACCGAACCTGGCGACATCGCTGCCGCGCGAGGTGGAAGCATCAGCTTCTCTTGCACGTCGGCCCGGCTCACGTCGGACCAACTGGTTCCACAACTATAACAGCGGGCGCCCTCGCGACCGAAATCGCGAGGACGCCTCCGGTGGCACCGGTCGAGGTCACCCGACCGGGACGAGTTCCTCCTTCGGTGGCGGCGCCGTCTCCCTGGCATCCGGCTCACCCTCGAGCATGCTCTCGTCGAACGGTGCGGCTCCGCTGAGCACGGCCTCCAGTTGCGTCCGGTCCAGGTTGTGCGTCCAGTGGCCCACGAGCACTGTCGCGATCGAGTTGCCGGCGAAGTTGGTCAACGCGCGGGCTTCGCTCATCATCCGGTCTATGCCGACGACGAGGCCGACACCTTCCACCAGATCGGGGCGGTGCGACTGCAGGCCGCCCGCGAGCGTCGCCAGCCCGGCGCCGGTGACTCCCGCGGCACCCTTGGACGCGATCACCATGAACACCAGCAGCGAGATCTGCTGTCCCAGGCTGAACGGCTTGTCGAGTGCATCGGCGATGAACAGCGAGCCCATCGTCAGGTAGATCGCGGTGCCGTCCAGATTGAACGAGTAGCCGGTCGGAACCGTGATGCCCACGACCGGGCGGGAGACACCCAGGTGCTCCATCTTGGCGATCAGCCGAGGCAGCGCCGATTCCGAGGACGAGGTCGACAGGATCAGCAGGAACTCGCGCCCCAAGTAGCGCAGCAACGAGAACACGTTGACGCGCGCCACGACCCACAGGATCGTGCCGAGCACACCGAACACGAAGATGAAGCAGGTCAGGTAGAACGCGATCATCACCACGGCCAGGCCTTGCAGTGCCTTCCATCCGGTCGCACCGACGACAGCTGCCATCGCGCCGAACGCACCGATGGGCGCGGCATACATGATCATCTGCATCAGCCGGAAGACGAGTCGCTCGCAGTGCTTGATGCCGACCAGGATTGGCTCGCCGGCCGGGCCGAGCTTCTGCAGCGCGAAACCGACCAGCAGGGCCACGAGCAGTGCCTGCAGCACCGAGCCCGACGTCAGTGCCGAGACCAGGGTGTCCGGCACCAGGCCGAGGATGAAGTCGACCGTGCCGCTGCCCTCGCTGCTCACCTGCTGGTGGCCGGTCGCCGCCAGTTCCTTGGTCAGGTGCAGCCCGGACCCGGGATGGATGAGGTTGCCGACCAGCAGGCCGATCGCGAGCGCCACGGTCGACATGGTCAAGAAGTAGCCGAGCGCGAGCCCTCCGATGCGGCCGACGGCAGCGGCCTTGCGCACCGAGCCGATGCCGAGAACGATCGTGCAGAAGATGATCGGTGAGATCATCATCTTGATGAGGTTCACGAATGCGGTCCCGAGCCATTTCAGCTGGACGCCGAAGTCCGGCCAGATGATGCCGACCGCGATGCCCGCGATCATCGCGACGACCACGGCGGCATACAGATAATGCGTACGGTCCTTCTTGGGCGCCGGTGTCGGCGCTCTGTCCTTCACAGCGGTCATGCTCATCACATCTCTCACAACTCGTGTCCCGGGCCTGGCACCGGGAAGCCTCAACGACAATGGCGTGGTGAGTGATGCGGGTCACGTTTGTGTTCATAGAGTTCATCGGCAGCAGGCACAGTGAGCTCGGCTGCCCGTATGACGACTGAGGCCAGGGCACATCCACGGCTGCGCTCCCCTCGGCTGTGGAGTGTCGCCGCCCAGACCTTCACGTTGCAGGCCGTCGTCGCGCTGATCGTGGTGACGGCCGGCGTGGTCGGTGCCTACGTGCAGGCGCGGCACTACAGCAACAGCCGCGCGACGGCGCAGGTCGTGGCGGTCGCCCAGTCCGTGGCCGCGTCGCCGCAGGTCATCGCCGGACTGCACACCGCCGATCCCAGCGTGCGGCTGCAACCGATCGCGGAAGCCGTCCGGAAACGCACGCACACCGACTTCGTGGTGATCATGAGCCCGACCGGCACGCGCTACAGCCACCCCAACCCGGCGCGCATCGGACACACCTTCGTCGGCCACATCGCGCCCGCGGCTGCCGGCGGCCAGGTGGTCGAGGACTACACCGGCACGCTGGGCCCGTCCCGTCGTTGTGTCGTGCCGGTGACCGACGGCGGCAAGATCATCGGCCTGGTGTCGGTCGGCATTCGCAAGCAGGAAGTGCGCCACCAGGTCAGTGAGCAGTTGCCGGCCGTGTTCGGCGCCGGCCTGCTGGCCGCCGTCCTGGTCGGGCTCGGCACGCTGCTGGTTGCCCGTCGGGTACGCCGGCAGACCCGTGGACTCGGCTCCCGCCAGTTGCAGGAGATGTACGACTACTACGACGCCGTCCTGCACGCGGTGACCGACGGACTGTTGCTCACGGACCTCGACGGGCGGGTGCGGATCGCCAATGACGAGGCCGTGCGATTACTCGGGCTGCCAACGGATTTCGCCGGTCGGGCGGCCGACGACCTCGGCCTGCCTGCACCGATGGTGGCCACGCTGACCGACGACAGCACCCGACACGATGAGCTGCAGATCGCAAGTGGCCGGACCCTCGTCGTGAGCAAGGCTGTGGTCGCCCCCGGCGGCAAGCCGCTCGGGTATGTCGTCACGATGCGCGACCGGACCGAGCTCGTCGCCCTCACCGGTGAACTCGACTCCGCACGCAGCCTCACCGATGCGTTGCGGTCCCAGACCCACGAAGCGTCCAACCGGTTGCACACGATCGTGTCCCTCATCGAACTCGGACACACCGACCGGGCGCTGAACTTCGCCACCGAGGAACTGGATCAGGCACAGGGTCTCACCGACCGGGTCGTCGGCGCCGTCCACGGGGAACCGGCGATCACCGCACTGCTGTTGGGCAAGGCGGCGCAGGCCCGTGAGCGTGGCATCACGCTGCTGATCGAGCCGGACTCCGTGGTCCCCGAGGATGCCGCGCCGACCACGGACCTGGTCACCATCGTGGGAAACCTCGTCGACAACGCCTTCGACGCGGTGAGCGACCTGGACGGGGACCGGATCGTGCGGTTCGACGCACAAGTGACGGACGGCTGGACCACCATGACGGTCACCGACAACGGGCCCGGTCTCAGCGGCGACGTGGAGCAGGCCTTCCGTCGTGGTTACTCGACCAAGGAGTCGGGGCAGGCGGGCAGGCGCGGCGTGGGACTGGCGCTCGTGGCTCAAGCAGTAGCCCGACTCGAGGGCACCGTCGAAGTCACCGGTCCCCCAACGCGATTCGTGGTGCGGCTCCCGGTCGGTAGGGTCGCGCGATGACCGATCTGCGCGTGCTCGTCGTCGAGGACGAGCCGATCGCTGCCGAGGCGCACACGGCGTATGTCGAGCGCGTCGCCGGCTTCTCGGTGGCGGCCACCGTGGGCAGTTGCCAGGCCGCGATCCAGGCGCTGCAGGATCACCACGTCGACGTCATCCTGCTTGACATGCACCTGCCCGACCGGCACGGTCTGGACGTGCTGCGCGCCGTCCGCTCGGCCGGCCATCGGGCGGACGTCATCGCGGTCACTTCCGCGCGCGAGTTGGACGTGGTGCGGTCCGCTGTGTCGCTCGGGGTGATGCAGTATGTGCTGAAGCCCTTCACGTTCCCGACGCTGCGTGAACGACTGGAGGCCTACCGGGCGTATGTCGAGCAGACCGAGGCGGTTTCGTCGGTCACGAACCAGTCGGAGATCGACCAGATGCTCGGGTCGCTGCGCCCCAGTCGCCCGGTAGAGCTGCCCAAGGGCCTGTCGCAGGAGATGCTCGATCAGGTCAGCACCGTGCTGCGCGGCAGCGACGTCGCGCTGTCCGCACGGGACCTGGCCGAGCAACTGCCGGTCAGCCGGGTCACCGCCCGTCGCTACGCGGAACACCTGTGCGACGCGGGCCTGGCGATGCGTCGCTCCCGGTATGCCGGTGCGGGTCGCCCCGAGGTGGAGTACCGCTGGATCTGAGGCACCCCACGAGGTTTCTCCCCCGCTCCGCTCCTCCGAATACTTCGCGGGGACCCCGCCAGCACTCCCACGATATTTCGCAGCGCCTGCACGTCAGGCCGGTCGCTGCAGCTGCGCCGCCAGGGCCGGCGCGAGGTCGCCACGTGGGGCGACCACGACATCGTCCAGGCCGAGCCATCCCGCCAGCTCACGCAAGGCGTGCAGCAACTCGGGCGCCGTGTGCTCCGGGGCGCCGGGCTCGGCATACGTCCCGAGCACCTGGAGCACACTCCCCTGCCGGTCCGCCTTGAGATCGACGCGGGCGACGATGCGGTCACCGAGCAGGAACGGCAGCACGTAGTAGCCGTGCACCCGCTTGGCCTGTGGCACGTAGATCTCGATGCGGTAGAAGAAGTCGAAGAGCGCCTCCGTGCGCTCCCGCTGCCAGACCAGTGGGTCGAACGGGCTCAGCAGTGCACGCCCCGCGATCTTGCGGGGCACCGTCACGTCACGGTGCAGGTATGCCGGTCGCCGCCAGCCCTCGACCGTCACCGGCACCAGCTCGCCGTCCTCGACGAGTGAGTGCAGTGCGGGACCGATCTGCGGCAGGTGCACGTTGCCCGGTGATTGCAGCCGGAAGTAGTCGCGCAGGTCGAATTCGGTTGCCACGCCATACGATCGGGCCGCCCGACGGAGAAGCTCACGTGTGGCGTCCAGCAGGGTTGGCTCCGGCTGGGCGAGGACGTGCGGCGGAATGACTCGTGCCGGCAGGTCGTAGACCCGCTCGAACGCCGAGTTGCGCCGGGCGACGCTGAGCTCCCCGGAGAAGAACAGGAACTCCAGGGCCTTCTTGGTGTTGGACCAGTTCCAGCCCCAGTTGACCTTGGCACGGGGCAAGCCGTCATCGAGGTCGCGCGCCGTCGCCGGACCGCCCTCCTCGATCTCCCGCAGCAGCGCCGCCGGCAACTCCGGATCGTCGGGCACTCCGAACCAGGCGTGTCCGCGCGCGCCGTAGTCGCGCATCCGATGGATCATCACCGGCCACAGCTCGACCGGCATGTATGCCGCGCAGTGCGCCCAGTATTCGACCAGCCGTCTCGGCGACCTGCCCGCGGCACGGTCGAGCAGGCCAACGTCATAGGGGCCCATCCGGGAGAAGAGCGGCATGAAATGAGCCCGTTGCAGCACGTTGACGGAGTCGATCTGCAGGATGCCGGTGCGTTCGACGGTGCGCGCCAAGGTGCGCATCGTCGGCGGCGAATGCCGCGGATCGCGAAAACCTTGGGCCACCAAGGTGATCCGCCGGGCCTGAGCTGCCGACAACGAGTCAGGAAGGGGTGCTGGGCTCACCTACGCGACTCTAGGCGTAGCCACCGACATGGCCGGTGAATGCGGCACGAGCAGAGTCGCCGCCCAGCCCCGACGCCAGCAGGGCGAGCAGCAGCAGACGGGCCTTGTAGGCGTCCAGCGTGCCGGCCGGGAGAAGACCCCGGTCGACCAGATCACGTTCGTTCCCCGGCCCGCCGTAGGTCGCGATGTGGACCGCACCGGCGCCCGTCCGAGAGGCGAGGACCACTGGACGGGACCCGGCCAGTGCGGCCGCACGGTCGGCGATCTCGGGCCGCAGGTGGCCGACGCCGAACGCGGCGACGACGAGACCATCGCAGTCGCGCGCCGCGTCGAAGAGCCCGCCGTCGTCGTCCATGACCGTGACGATCAGCGGCACGCGCACCGCACGCAGCGGCCGGCCGATGACTGTATGGCGCGACACGCTCGTCGTGAACCGGACCGTGCCCTCCTCGACCCGGCCCACCGGGCCGGCGCCCGGCGACACGAATGCGGCGACGCTGCTGGTGTGCCGCTTCGCGACGAACCGCGCGGCGTGTATCTCATCGTTCAGCACGACGAGGGCGCCCAGGCCGCGACTGCCGGGGTCCGCCGCCACGCGAAGCGCCGCGACGAGGTTGGCCGGGCCGTCCGGCCCCGGCAGTCCGGGGTTGCGCATCGCTCCGGTGAACACGATCGGCTCGGTGTGGTCCCACCACAGGTCCATGAGGAACGACGTCTCTTCGAGGGTGTCCGTGCCCTGCACGACCAGCACGCCATCCGCACCGCCGGCCACAGCGGTCTCCGCCGCCTCGTGCAACTCGGCGAGGTCGGCGACCGAGATGCGCGAGCTGCCCACCGCACGGAAGTCCACGACCTCGGTGTCGATGCCGAGCGCCTCGACCTGCGGCGCATGCAGCAGGTCGGCGCCGGTCAGGCGGACGACCGCTCCCGTGTCGTCGGTCCCGGTCATGCTGATCGTGCCGCCGAGGAAGAACACCGCCACCTGAGTCACGACGTCACCTTAGTGAGACCGCGATTCAGGTGGCCGGGGCCGCTAGGCGGCGAGGGCGTGCTGCACCACGTGGCGACGGTGCAGGACGAGGGCGCCAAACCCCGTGACGGCGACGGCAGCGCCGATCCCCGCGACGAGCAGGAAGCCCGCCCCGAACCCTCCGGTGTCGATCGCTGCGCCGGCCAGCGGGGCGCCGAGGGCACCGCCGGCCGTCATGAACGACCCGTGCCAGCCCATCGCCTCGCCGCGCGCGGCCGACGGCACCACCCGGCTCACGGCGTCGACCGTTGCAGTGATCGTCGGTGCGCAGAACAACCCTGCGATGAGCGAGATCGCTGCGAGGGACCACGTGCCACCCGCGAACGCCATCGGAGCGGTCGCGACCGCCAGTCCGAGCAGCAGCAGGAACGGCGGGAACGACCGGGACAACGCGCCGTAGATCAGCCCACCGAAGAGCGAGCCTGCGGCCCACGGCACCAGCACGATGCTCATCTGGCTCACCGCATCGAACTCCCGCATCGCGGCGACGATGGCGACGTCGCTGCCACCGAGGACGATCGTGCAGGCTGCCGCGGCGCCACAGATGGCCAGGAAGCCGGCCCGGAACCAAGCACGCCGCGGGACGACCTGCCCGGCCTTGTCGGTCTCGGGGTCGGCCCCGCGCAGCGGCGGGTTCATCAGGTAGAGCGCGATGCCGGCCACCACGCCCGCGAGCTCGAGCCCGCACAGCACGAACCGTGTGTCGAACGCCGTGGCGAGCCAGACCGCGACCGCCGGACCGACCATGAATGCCATCTCGACGGTCACGCTGTCGAGCGAGAGAGCAGTGCGGCGTTCGCTGTCGGGCACCGCCGCAATGACGCCCTGCCTAATGATCGAGAATGTCGGAACGACGAAAAGTCCTGCGACCGTTGCGAGTACGAGCAACGGCCAGTAGCCGACGAACGGCGCGATGGACCAGCAGACCGCGTTGACCAGCAGCGACGGCAGCACGACACGACGCAGGCCCAGACGGTCCAGCAGCTTGCCGCGCCAGGGACCCGAGACCGCGATCGCGAGCGTCGCGCCGGCTGCCACGAGGCCGGCTTCGGAATAGGAACGACTGAGCGACTGCACGACGTGCAGGGTGAGCACGACCGCGGCGGACGCGATCGGGATCCGCAGCAGCAGACCCAGGAACAACACCCGTCGGGCATCACTGATGCTCAATACGCGCTGGTAGGGGTTGAACGACATACGGGAGTCACTCCTTCAGGGTCTGGAGAACAGGGCTCGGTCCACGACAAGAACCAGATGCAATACTTCCATATCGAAATATTGCGCGCGACCCATTTACCCGCCGTGAGAGCAAAATCTCACTGCTGTTTCCCAGCCTGCGTTCCGCGCCCTCGAAGCCCGGACCGAAAGACTTTCGGCAACCGGGAATTATTCGGAGGAGCCCTCCGTTACACCTCATGTCCGCCCGAGCCAGCAACCGAAAGGACACAGGATGGCGCCACGCACCTCACCGGTCGTGCACGAGACGACGTCGAGAATGCTCGACGCACTGCACCGCGACCACATCACGCGCAACCATTTGCCGACATCAGGGCAACGGAAGTTGCCTCGCATGCGCCCGTATGCCGAACAACTCGCCTACGAACGCGGCGACGACTGACGGCCTACGCGCACCCCTTTTTCGACGAGCCGACCGCATCGGCGCTCCACCGGGTGGAGCGGGCATGACGCGGTCGGCTTCGTCATGCCCGGAGGCGGATCAGCGAATGACCGCGCCGGGATGGCGCGCATCCACCAAGTCGCGATAGCGGCCCGCGGCCACGGCGCCCGCCCCGGGATCCGACGGCTCGACCGTCGCAGCCACAGGGACGTCCCACTCCGGTGGAGCCGACCCTCCCGCGAGCGCCCACGCAGCCTGGCGTGCCGCGCCGAGCGCGACATACTCCCCCGGCTCCGGCACCAGCACCGGCACCCCGAAGATGTCTGCGGCCGCTGAGCGGACGGTGCTCGCGGCGGCCGCGCCGCCGATCAGCAGCACCCTGCTGGCGTGTATGTCGTTGCGGGCCAGCGCGTCGATGCAGCCCTTGAGGTTGCAGAGCATGCCCTCGACATACGCGCGGGCGAGGTGCGCCGGAGTCGAGTTGGCCCGGGTGATGCCGGCCAGCGTGCCCTGCGCCATCGGCAGGTTCGGCGTCCGCTCGCCGTCCAGATAGGGCAGCAGGGTCAGTCCGTCGGCGCCGATCGGAGCCGACGCGGCGAGCGCGTCGAGACCGGCCAGGTCGACATCCAGGGTGCTTGCCGCGGCCACGAGCACCCGCGCTGCGTTCAAGGTCGCCAGCAGCGGAAGGTGCCGGCCGGTCGCGTCGGCGAACCCCGCCACTGCTCCGGAGACGTCGCCGACCGGGCGATCGTGCACGGTGAAGACCGCGCCGCTGGTGCCGAGCGAGACGACGACGTCGCCGGGCTCGATCGCCAGGCCGAGCGCGGCCGCGGCGTTGTCGCCCGTCCCGGCCGCTACGAGCATCCCGCCGGCGGTCCGGCCGGCCGCCTCCGAAGCCCCGACCACCCGCGGCACCTGCACGTCACGACCGAACGCGCGCCGCAACAGGTCGTGCCGGTATTCGCCGGTCACCGGCGACCAGTAGGCGGTGCCCGATGCATCGCCCCGGTCCGTCGTCCATCCCTGGAAACCGTTGCCGTCCTTCAGGATCCGCCCGGTGAGCCAGTCGTGTGGCAGCACGACCGTCTCGGTCTGCGCGGCATTGTCGGGCTCCTGCTCGGCCAGCCAGCGCAGCTTCGTGCCGGTGAAGCTCGCCACCGGAACCAGGTCGACCGCGTCGACCCATGCAGGTGCGCCGCCGAGCTCGTCGACAAGCTCGGCCGCCTGGGGCGCAGAGCTGGTGTCGTTCCAGAGCATCGCGTCGCGCACCAGCCGATCGGCATCGTCCAGCGTGACCATGCCGTGCTGCTGCCCACCGACCGCGATCGCCTGCACGCCGTCGAGCAGGCCACCGCTTCGTGCCTCCTCGAACGCGGACCACCACGCGTCGGCACTCACCTGCGTGCCGTCGGGATGACCCGCTCTGGCCTGTCGGACCACCCTGCCGGTCGCCGCCTCGCAGACGACGATCTTGCAGGACTGGGTCGAACTGTCGACTCCGGCGACCAATGACTCACTCATATGCGGACCTGCGTCATGCAGGCGAGGGTAGTCACCCCATGAAGTTTCTCCCCCACTGCGTTCCTCCGAATACTTCGCGGGGACCCCGCCGATCTGCTGACCGGATTGGTGCATGCCGAAACCCAGGGTCTATGCTCGGCCCTGCTTAGTTAAGGCTTGCCTAATACCGCAGAGAGGTGCACGTGCTCGCGACATTCGTGATCGGCCTGCGCGAGGGTCTCGAAGCTGCATTGATCGTCGGCATCATCGCTGCCTTCCTGAAGAAGAACGGTCATCGACTGACCACCATGTGGATCGGCGTCGGCGCCGGCATCGCGATCAGCATCGCCGTGGGGATCACGCTGAAGGTCGTCGAGTCCGCGCTGCCGCAACGGCAGCAGGAGATGATGGAGACCGTCATCGGCGCGGTCGCCGTGGTCTTCGTGACCGGCATGATCATCTGGATGAGCAAGCACTCCCGCGGACTCAAGCGGGAGATCGAGGCCGCTGCGCAGAGTGCACTGGGCGAAGGCACCTCGCGGGCCATGGTGATCATGGCCTTCCTCGCGGTCCTGAAGGAGGGCTTCGAGAGCGCGGTCTTCATGCTGGCGACCTTCCAGGCCTCCACCAACACCGGCAGTGCGATCGCCGGTGCGGTGCTCGGGATCGGCGGCTCGGTCCTGCTCGGCATCGGCATCTACCGCGGCGGCGTCTCCCTCAACCTGGGCAAGTTCTTCAAGGGCACCAGCGCCTTCCTGATCCTGATCGCCGCCGGCCTGGTCGTCAGCGCGCTGCGTACCGCCCACGAGGCGGGCTGGCTGAATGCCGGACAGGCACGAACCGTGGACCTGCACTGGCTGGCGCCGGTCGGGTCGATCCGCAGCGCCGTCTTCACCGGCGTCCTCGGCATACCGGCCGACCCCAGGGTCGTCGAGGTCCTTGGCTGGTTGCTCTACGTCATACCGATGGCACTGGTGTCGTTCTGGCCCGTCGCGCACCGCCCCGGCGCCATACAGAGCATCCGGCTGAAGCTGGGCGTCGCGGCGGCGTGCGCGATCGGCGCGGTCGTGACGTTCGTCGCGGTGCCGTCCGCCACACTCGACGTGCCTTCCGCTGCTCCGGTGGTCGACGCAGGCGGCGCGACCGCGGGCACAGTGCGGCTCGACGGAGCGACCTTGCAGCGCTCCGGCGGCGAGCAGACCCACCTGACCCGAGCCGGCAGGGCGACGGTAACTGGAGTCCGTACGAACCACTTCACCGGTAGCCCCGCGTCCGAGTCCGGGGCCAAGGCGCCCTCGAGCCTCACCCTCGCGCAGGTCACCGCTCTCAATGGCGGTCGGGTGCCGGTCGGCGTGGACCCCGCTGTCAACCCCGGGCCCTACCGGGCGGCGTGGCACCAGAGCGACAAGCTCGACGTGTGGACCAGCCACGGAAGGCTGTATGACGCGAGTCGCGCCGTCCGCTCCAGCGTGACCCTCACCGGCGGCGGCCTGAACACCCAGCGCACGCTGACCATCGCTCCCGACGCGACGATGCCGGCAGGCATGACCGCTCCCGGCGCTTCGTGGTCGGTCAAGCCGTCATACACCGACGACTTCAGCAGCGCACTCAATCACTTTGCCGGAGAACGTGATTCGGCAACCTTCTGGGGTCGTGTCGTCCCCCTCGGCCTGCTCCTGGCGGCCATCACACTCCTCGTCGTCGCGCTGCGTGCGCGCCGACGTGTTCCCAGCACCCGCGAACGCGTCAGTGCGACCACCCGCGATACCTCTTCGAGGAGCTCAGCACATGCCTAAGTCCACTGTCCGTCTCGCAGCCGTACCCGGCGCCGCCGTCGCGGTCGCTCTGGCGCTCACCGCCTGCGGGTCGTCGTCCTCCGGCGGATCCGCGAACAGGGCATCCGGCGGCAGCTCCGCGAGCAACGCGGCAGCGAAGGTGTCCGGTGGCGCGGCGCAGGTCGGCGTGACGTTGACCAGCGCCGGCGGCTGCGAGCTCGACCACGCGTCCGCACCGGCCGGTCCGGTCACCTTCACCATCACCAACAAGGACGCGACCGCCATCACCGAGATCGAGTTGCAGAGCGATCAGCGCATCCTCGGCGAGAAGGAGAACCTCGCGCCGGGCCTCGCCCCGGTGAAGTTCACGGCCACGCTCTCGGGCGGCAAATACCAGCTCTACTGCCCCGGCGCCGACAAGGAGAACGTTCCGTTCACGGTGACCGGCAAGGCGGCCGCAGCAGCTTCCGGCTCCACCGCCACGGTGCTGGCCGAAGGAACCAAGGGCTACGCGAAGTTCGTCAACCAGAACGCCGCCGACATGGTCACCGCGATCGGGAAACTGAAGGCGGCGGTCGACAAGGGCGACGTCGCCGCGGCCAAGAAGGCGTATGCCGGCGCGCGCCCGTTCTACGAGAAGATCGAGTCCGATGTCGGCGGATTCGTCCTGCCCGGCTTCAAGCCCGGGGACAACGCGGGCAACCTCGACTACCTGATCGACATGAGGCAGTCCAACCTCGACCCCAAGGTCGGCTGGCACGGCTTCCACGCGGTCGAGAAGGACCTCTGGCAGGGCGGCAAGATCACTCCTCAGACCAAGAAGTACGCGAAGGAACTGCACACCAACGTCGGCAAGCTCGCCAAGTTGGTCAAGGGCGTCACCTACAAGCCCGAGGACCTGGCCAATGGCGCAGCCAGCCTGCTCGAAGAGGTGCAGACCAACAAGATCAAGGGCGAGGAGGAGAAGTACAGCCACACCGACCTGTCCGACTTCGCCTCCAACGTTGAGGGCGCCCAGCAGGCGTTCGCGTTCCTCAAGCCCGGTCTGCAGAAGATCGACCCGGCGCTGACCGCACGGGTGAGCAAGCAGTTCACCAATGTGACCAACGGCCTGACCCCTTACCGCGACGGCGCCTCGCTGGGCGGTTTCAAGCCGTGGACGGCGCAACTGCGCAAGACCGACGCCGCCAAGCTCAGCAAGAAGGTCCAGGCGTTGCAGGACCCGCTGTCGCAGATCGCGCAGAAGGTGGCGACCGCAGGTTGAACAACGAACAACCCGAGACCAGAGGTCATAGTCTGCCGCGCCGACGGCTCTTCCAGGGAGCCGTCGGTGGAGCGACTGTGGGCGCGCTCGCGGTGGGCGCGTCCTGGGGCATGGACGCCTCGCGTTCGCATCCGGCGGACGCCGCCGACAAGGACGCCATCGACCTGACCACGCAGTATCCGTTCTACGACCAAGCCGAGCCCGCCGGGATCCGGACGCCTCCGCAGCGGTATTCCATCTTCATGACTTTCGATCTGGTCGACGGATCGTTGCGAACGGACCTGCAGTCGCTGCTCGCCCGGTGGACCGCCGCCAGCGCCCAACTGATGCGCGCCGAGCCGATCGGTCAGGTCCAGCCGTCGTCGGACGCCGGCGTCGGCCAGGACACCGGCGAAGCTCTCGGCCTGGATGCTGCCAGCCTCACGGTCACCATCGGTCTGGGCCCGTCGATCTTCGACGACCGGTTCGGCCTGGCGGACAAGCGACCGGCGCTGCTGCGTCGGCTGCCCAAGCTGCCCAGTGACAACCTCACCCCCGAGACCAGTGACGGCGACCTGTCGGTGCAGGTCTGCGCGGATGACCCGCAGGTGTGTTATCACGCCATCCGAAACTTGGCCCGCATGGCGCGAGACACCGTCCAAACCCGTTGGACCGTAATGGGATTCGGCCGCGCGTCGGCCGGCAAAGGTCAGCAGACGCCGCGGAACCTCTTCGGATTCAAGGACGGCACCCGCAACATCAGCACCGGCGCCGACTTCGACAAGTACGTCTGGTTGAAGGACGCCGACTGGATGACCGGTGGCACCTACCAGGTGGTGCGCAAGATCGAGATGAACATCGAGACCTGGGACGCCGACCGGGTCAGCGACCAGGAGCACATCTTCGGGCGTGGCAAGACGCACGGCGAGCCGTTGAGCGGGTCTGTCGAGCACGACACCCCGCGCTTCGCCGCCAAGGGCAAGGACGGCGAGGCGATCATCGCCCCGACGTCGCACATCGCCCTGGCCGCACATGAGAACAACGGCGGCATCAAGATCCTCCGCCGCGGGTACAACTACACCGACGGCATCAACGAATTCGGGCAGCTCGACGCCGGGCTGCTGTTCGTCTGCTATCAGAACGACCCGGCGCACTTCGTGCAGTTGCAGCGCAAGCTCGGCGCCGCTGATCTGCTGAACGAATACGTCAAGCACGTCGGCTCGGGTCTTTTCGCCATACCGCCGTCGCCCAAGACGGGTCACTACATCGGCGAGCAGCTCTTCACCTAGCCTCCTCACCGAATCCGGCAGAGCGGCCCCTTCGCCGACAGGCTCACAACGGCCTCGAGAGGCTCAGAAAATTCGCGTCGAAGCGGTCACTTTTCTGAGCCTCTCGAGCGTGTGGTGAGCCTCTCGGCGAAGGTGTCGGAAGTGGTCAGGTGCAAGGCTGTGGAAAACTTTTGCGGGCGCCGGCGCGTGGATGCGACGCTCACTCGTCATGAGCGTGGCACCGAACGAGCCGTACCCCGTGTCGAAGGCACTGGAGTCGCACATGCGCGCACGAGCCGAGCACGTTGCCGGGCTTGGTGCACTCGTGCGGTCGACGTCGGCACGTCGCCTGACGGCGTTCGGACTGTCACCCGTTGACGGCACGCCCTCCATCACAAAACTGCGTCGCAACGCCTACGGAACCGCCATCGGCGACCTCAGTGCGGAGGACTTGCTCATCATTATGGCGTGGGCCGTGCGGGACGCCACTGATCACGAACTCGTGTTCTCGAACGACACCAGCTGCGCCGTGTGGCAACTTCCCTCGATCGGCGCACGATCACGCCGGGTCGAGTATGTCGTCCGCCCCGGCACCCGCGGTCGCACGCCGAACGTCCGTCGCCGTCGAACGTCGTTGCCGACAGAGGCGGTCGACATCGGTGGACTGCTGGTCACGCCATACGAACGCACCGTCGTCGACGACGCGCGGCACGCCTTGCTCGAGTCCGGAGTTTCCGTGTGCGACGACGCACTACATCGGTCGTTGACCTCCCGTGAGGCGCTTCTCGGCGAACTCGCCAAGGTTCCCAGGGGCAGACGTGGCAGACGTATGGCGCAACTCGCCATACACCTTGCCGACGAGCGTGCCGAATCCCCGCTCGAATCCTTGAGTCGCACACGGATGTTCCAGTGCGGTCTGCCGATGCCCGAGTTGCAGAAGAAGTTCTTCGATGGCGCGGGCTTCATCGGCCGCACCGACTTCTACTGGCCAGCGCTTGGGCTCGTCGGAGAGTCCGATGGCGACCTGAAATACACTTTCCCAGAAGATGATTCGGGCGAAAGCGCGGTCGACGCCCTGTTGCAGGAGAAGAAGCGAGAGCAGCGATTGCGCCGACACCATGAGGTGGAGGACATCGCCCGCTGGGACTGGAGCGAAGGATTGCCCCACGGGGCACTGCACGGAGTGCTGGGCGCACACGGAGTGCGGCCGGTGCTCGACGGCGGCTGGCCCGTCCCGGACGGCCCGCTGCCGCCGCGAGCCTTCCCCGCCGAGAGGCTCAGACAGACGTCGAGAGGCTCAGAAAATCACCGGTGAACGGCCGAAATTTCTGAGCCCCTCGAGTCGTTTGTGAGCCTCTCGACGAGGAGGTGTGCGCGGAAGGGTCAGTCGCCGAGGCGGCTTATCAGCTCCCGGAGCGTGGCGGCGGCGCCCTTGTCGTGCAGCGACTCCAGCGCAGCGACGTATGGCGCGGTGAACGCCTCCTGCTCCGCGAGGTCACCGAAGAGGCTCGGGTCACGGATGAACGCGAGCCGGTCATCACTCTGCTTCGCAGCAGCCGCCATCACCTGCTCCTTGCGGTGATCCACGATGTCGATCGGCTCGCCCTGTTCGTCGACGCCCTCGGCATACCGCGCCCAGGCTGCGACGACGAGCGCCGCCCGCTCGACCGGCCGGTCCGCGGCGAGGTCGTCACGGATGACCGGGACCAGCCACTTCGGGATCCGGTCGCTGCTCTCGGCGCACAGCCTGGCGAGCGTGTCGCGGATCTCGGGGTTGGCGAACCGCGCGACGAGCTCGTGCTCGTAAGCCGTCAGGTCCACGCCGGGCACCTCGGGCAGCGTCGGCTCGCCCTCGTGCTTCATGTAGCCCAGCAGGAACCGAGCGAACTCCTGGTCCTGCGCGACCTCGTGCGCGTAGCGGTAGCCCGACAGGTAACCCAGGTAGCACAGCGCCTGGTGGCTCGCGTTGAGCAGCCGCAGTTTCATCAGCTCATACGGCATGACATCGGGGACGACTTGCACGCCCGCGTCGTCCAACGGCGGTCTGCCCGTGGGGAATTCGTCCTCGAGCACCCACTGGGTGAACGGCTCGGTGACCACCGGCCACCCGTCGTCGATGCCGAACTCGTCGGCCAGCCGATGGATGTCGTCCTCGGTGGTCACCGGCGTGATCCGGTCGACCATGCAGTTGGGGAACGACACGTTGGCGGCAATCCAGTCCCCCAACTCGGGACTCTTCAGCCTCGCGAAGGCGGTGATCGTGCCACGTGCCACATCGCCGTTGCCGGGCAGGTTGTCGCACGTCATCACGGTGAACGGTGCGACACCGGCCTCGCGACGCCGACGCAACGCTTCGACGATGAAGCCGAATGCCGTTGCCGGCACGGCGTTCTCGATGAGATCCGGCTGGATCGACGGGTGATGCGGGTCGAACTCGCCGGTCACCTGATCGACCAGATAGCTGCCCTCGGTGATGGTGAGCGACACGATGCGAGTTGCCGGGTCGCACATCGCCTCCAGCACCGCGTCCGGCTCACTCGGGGCGTGCAGCAGTCGCCGGATCGAGCCGATCACCCGTGGCTCGAGGTGACCGTCCGGGTGCTTGACCACCAGGGTGTAGAGACCGTCCTGCGCGTTGAGCACCTCGACGATCCGGTCGTCCTTCGGCAGCACGCCGACTCCGGTGAACGCCCAGTCGCAGGCTGCACCCTCGGACAGCAGGGTGTCGACATACATCGCCTGATGCGCGCGGTGGAAGCCACCGACACCCAGGTGCACTATCCCGGTGGTCAACGCCGATCGGTCGTATGACGGCACGGCCACTCGCGAGTCGAGTGAATTGACTGTGGTTGCAGATAGTTTCGTCGCCATCCCGGTCACCGTACCGCGCCCATGGACAGACCTTGGACCAGCTTGTCCTGCGCCGCGAATCCGGCGGCAAGCACCGGCAGCGACACCACGAACGACGCGGCACAGACCTGTGCGAGGAACAGACCTTGGCTGGTCACGAAGCCGGTCAGGAAGACCGGCGCGGTCTCGGCGCGAGTGCCGGTCAGCACCCGGGCGAAGAGCAGTTCGTTCCAGCTGAAGATGAAGCAGATCAGCGCCGCCGATGCGATACCCGGCATGATGACCGGCGCGATGATCTCGCGCAGCGTGCGGAGTAACCCGGCACCGTCGACCTGTGCGGCTTCCAGCATCTCCGCGGGGATCTCCGCCAGGAACGAACGCAGCATCCACACCGCGATCGGCAGGTTCATCGACGTGTAGAGGATGACCAGCAGCCAGATGTTGTCCAGGAAGTGCACCTTCTCGGCGAACAGGTAGACCGGCAACAGCGCCGCCACGACCGGCATGAACTTGGTCGACAGGAAGAAGAACAACACGTCGCTCCAGCGCTTCACCGGCCGGATCGACAGGGCGTATGCCGCCGGCAGTGCGAGGCACAGCACCAGCAACGTGCTGACGACGCTCGCGGTGAGCGAGTTGAGGATCGTCGGCCATGGATCGCTACCGAAGAACGACTTGTATCCCTGGACACTGAATGACGACAACACCTTCGGCGGGTTGCTCGCGGCGTCGGTCTCGGAGTGGAACGACGTCCAGATCATCCATACGACGGGGAAGACGAACAGGACGGAGATGATCCAGGTCGCTCCGGTCAACAGCACTCCGGCGCGCTTCTTCTTTCCGCCTGCGGCTCGCATCTGAGGCCCTGCCTGGGCCTCTTTCACAGTAGTCATTTTATCGGGTCTCCTCCCGGAACAGACTCAGCACGGTGCGCAGCGCGAAGGTGGCGATGATGATCGTGCCGATCACCACGATCACGCCCGCTGCGGACGCGGTGCCGTAATCGTGTGCGGAATAGAAGGTTTGGTAGATGTAGTACGGCAGGTTCGCGGTACCGAGGCCGCCCGACGTGATGGTGAAGACCGAGTCGAAGTTCTGGACGATGTAGATCGCGCCGAGCAGCCCGGACAACTCGATGTACTGGCGCAGGTGCGGCAACGTCATGTTGGTGAAGATCTGCCAGCTCGAGGCGCCGTCGATCTTCGCCGCCTCCACGACGTCCATCGGCCGGCTCTGCAACCCGGCCAACAGGATCAGCATCATGAACGGCGTCCACTGCCAGACGAGCGAGACGATGATCGCGATCAGCGGGTGATTGCTGATCCAGTCCGGTTGCGGCGCGTTGTCGCCGAGCACGAACTTGAGCACGCCGTTGAACAGACCGTACTGCGCGTTGTAGAGCGCGTGCTTCCACAGCAGCGCCGCGGCGACCGGCACGATCAGGAAGGGCGTGATCATCAAGGTGCGCGCCACGCCGCGACCCCGGAACTTACGGTCCAGCAACAGCGCGATCGCCAGGCCGAGCACCAGGCTGACCAGCACGACCCCGACGGTCAGACCGATGGTGACCAGGATGGCCGAGCGGGCGTCGACATCGGTCAGCACCGATTTGAAGTTGTCGATCCCGGCGAAGCCGCGATCGTCGGGGTAGTACGCGTTCCAATGCATGAACGAGATGAACAGCGTCGCCAGGAACGGGATCTGGGTGACGATGATCATGAAGACGAGCGCGGGCAGCAGCGGCGCCCGACGCGCCCAGGCACCAGATTTCGCGAGTGCTCTACTCGGCTTCTTGGGACCTTCCGCCGCGGGCTTCGCGGTGGGGCTCTCGACTGCGCTGCTCATTTGCCGGCCCTCCTGCGGTAGTCGGAAGCGACATCCTCGGCCCGCTGCTGGCCCTTGTTCAGGGCGCTGTCCACCGACATCTTTCCGGCGATGGCGGAGCTGATGTCCTGGCTGACCTCGGTGCCGAGATTGGTGAATTCAGGGATGTCCACGAATTGGATGCCCGGCACCGGTCGCGGCTGAACCCCGGGGTTGTTCGGATCTGCCGTCTTGATGGCGTTGAGCGTCGGCGTAGCGAAGGAGCTGGCGACCTTGAGGTAGTGCGGGTCGGCATACAAGGACCTGCGGAAACCCGACGGGACCTGGGACCAGCCGAACTTCGACGCGGCCTGTTTGGCGTAGCCCTTGCCACTTGCCCAGGAGATGAACTTCCAGGCGTCACTCTTCTTGGAGCTGGCCGACTCGATCGACCAGGCCCATGAGTACAGCCATCCCGAGGTCTTGGTCTTGACCACCGGCGCCGGGGCGTAGCCGATCTTGCCCTTGACCGGGCTGCCGTCGGCTTCCAGCGACCCGGCAGCCGACGTGGCGTCGTACCACATCGCCACCGAACCCTGGGTCAGGTCGTTGAGGCACTCGGTGAATCCGGCCTGCGCGGCACCGGATTCGCCGTGCTTGCGGACGAGGTTCACATAGAAGTTGGTCGCCTTCTTGAATTCCGGCGCGTTGACCTTGGCCTGCCAGTCCTTCGTGAACCAGGTGCCGCCGAAGGTGTTGACCACCGTGGTCAGCGGCGCGAACACCTGGCCCCAGCCGGGTTGGCCGCGCAGGCAGATGCCGCGCATCCCCTTGCGCTTGTCGACCTTCGCGGCGATGTCGGCGACCTGCTGCCAGGTCGGCTTGGCCGGCATCTTGATGCCCTTGGCGGCCAGCACGTCCTTGCGGTACATCAGGAACGAGGACTCACCGTAGAACGGCTCGCCATACACCTGCCCCTTGACGCTGAGGGCCGCCCGCATCGACGGCAGGATGTCCTGTTGGTCGAAGCCGGGGTCCTTGGCCAGATACGAGTTCATCGGAGCGACCCAGCCGCTCTTGGCGTAGATCGGGATCTCGAAGTTGGACAGCGTCGCCACGTCGTACTGGCCCGCCTGTGCCGAGAACTCCTGGCTGGCCTTGTCACGCAGATCGTCCTCGGGCAGCACCGTGTAGTTGACCTTGATCCCGGTCTTCTTGGTGAAGTACTTGTCGGTGAGTTTCTGCAGATCGATCATCTGCGGGTTGTTCACCATCAGCACGTTGATCGTGTGGCTTCCGCCGCCACCTCCCCCACCGCCCCATCCGGCGGCCGCTCCGCAACCGGTCACCGTGCTCATCGCAACGGCCCCGGCAGCGAGCACCGCTATCCGTCTCCTGCGAGGTGTCATGCGTCCTCCTGCTTTGCTCAAACGAGCGCTTACGTGCGCAGATGAGTAGTAGTGTGACACACGTAACACGTCCGTGGTGCGAATCAGGAGGGCCCGATGAGAGAGACCGATCGATGAGTGAGTCACCCACCGCCGGAGGGGCAACCGAGCGCGAACGAGAACTGTTGGCCGCGGTGGCGCGACGCTTCTACCTGCAGGACGAGTCCAAGGTCGACATCGGCAAGGAGCTGGGCATCTCGCGATTCAAGGTCGCGCGACTGCTCGAGTCGGCACGCGCGAAGGGCATTGTGCGGATCGAGATCCTCGGCGAGCCGAGCGTCGATTACGCACTCTCCGAACAGCTTTCGCACATTCTGGGCATCGACGGAGTGCTCGTCGTGCGCACCCATGAGGGTCAGTCGAGCGGCGAGACACGGCATGACCTGGGCATCGTGGCCGCCGCCGAGCTGACCCGGATCCTCACCGCCGACGACGTGCTGGGCCTGCCGTGGTCACGCAGTGTCGCCGCCACCGTCGGAGCCCTCCGGTCGCTCCCGCCGGTGCCGATCGTGCAGTTGTCCGGCGCACTGGCGATCCCCGATCTACATTCACCGGTCGACCTGGTGCGTTCGGCCGCCAACCTCAGCGGTGGCGTCGCGCACCACTTCTATGCGCCGCTGGTCGCCGCCGACCCCGCGAGCGCCGCGATGTTGCGTCGGCAGCCCGGGGTCAGTGAAGCGAACTCGCACATCCGCGACGTGACGGTCGCGGTCGTCGGCATCGGCGGGTGGGCCCCCACCGAGTCCACGTTGTTCGACCTCGCGACCCGCAGTGAACGCACCGCGATGCGCAAGGCAGGCGCCATCGGCGAGATCAGCGGAGTCTTCATCGACACGGCCGGACACTGCGTCGAGGGGGGCCTGGCCGATCGCATCATCACGCTGTCCGACGAGCAGCTCACCGCCATACCGACCGTCATCGGACTGGTCAGCGGCGCCGACCGTGCGCCCGTGGTGCGGGCGGCGATCGCCGGCCGGAAGGTCAACCGGTTGGTCGTGGACGCACCGCTTGCTCTGGAGCTGCTGCGGTAGGGCTATCGTTACGAAGCGTGGCACAACACTTTGACGTCGTCGTCCTCGGTGCAGGCCCCGGTGGGTATGTCGCAGCGATCCGCGCGAGCCAACTCGGCCTCAAGACCGCCATCATCGAAAAGCAGTACTGGGGCGGTGTCTGCCTCAATGTGGGCTGCATCCCGTCCAAGGCGCTGCTGCGCAACGCGGAGATCGCGCACATCCTCACCAAGGAGGCAAAGACCTTCGGCATCTCCGGTGACGCGACCATGGACTTCGGCGTCGCGTGGAAGCGCAGCCGTGGCGTCGCCGACGCCAGCGCCAAGGGCGTGCACTACCTGATGAAGAAGAACTCCATCACCGAGTTCGAGGGCACCGGCACCTTCACGGACGCGCACACCATCGCGGTGGAGCTGACGTCCGGTGAGAGTGAGACGGTGACCGCCGACAACGTGATCATCGGGACCGGCGCGACCACCAGGCTGATCCCCGGCACCGAGCTGTCCGAGCGCGTCGTCACCTACGAGGAGCAGATCCTCACCGAGGATCTGCCGAAGTCGATCATCATCGCCGGCTCCGGCGCGATCGGCGTCGAATTCGCCTACGTCCTGGCCAATTACGGCGTCGAGGTGACGATCGTGGAATTCCTGGACCGCATGGTGCCGACCGAGGACGCCGACGTGTCCAAGGAATTGCTGCGCCACTACAAGAAGCTCGGCGTCAAGGTCATGCTCTCGACCAAGGTCGAGAAGATCGAGGACAGCGGCTCCGGTCCCGTCAAGGTGACCGTCTCCCCCGCTGCCGGCGGCGAGACCACCGTACTCGAGGCCGACAAGGTGCTGCAGGCCATCGGCTTCGCACCGCGGCTGGACGGCTACGGCCTGGAGGCGACCGGCGTCGCGACCACCGACCGGGGCGCCATCGCCGTGGACGCGCGTGGCCGCACCAACGTCGAAGGTGTCTACGCGATCGGCGACGTCACGGGCAAGCTGATGCTCGCTCACACCGCCGAGGCGATGGGTGTCGTGGCCGCCGAGACGATCGGCAACGCCGAGACGGTCGAGATCGACTTCGACATGATCCCGCGTGCGACGTTCTGCCAGCCGCAGATCGCGTCCTTCGGCTACTCCGAGCAGCAGGCCAAGGACAAGGGTTATGACGTGAAGACCGCGTCGTTCCCGTTCTCGGCCAACGGCAAGTCCCGCGGTATGGCGGAGACGGCCGGCTTCGTCAAGATCGTCGCGGACGCCAAGCACAACGAGATCCTGGGCGGCCACCTCATCGGCCCGGAGGTCACCGAGCTGCTGCCCGCGCTGACGCTGGCACAGAAGTGGGATCTGACCGCGGACGAAGTCGCCCGCAACATCTTCGCGCACCCGACGCTGTCCGAGGCGATGAAGGAAGCCATCGAGGGCATCGCCGGCCACATGATCAACCTGTAGCTCCACATGCCGAGAGGCTCAAAACGCTCTCCACAGGCTCAGAAGAACCGCCGACAAGTCGGCGGTTCTTCTGAGCCTGTGGGCGTTCTTGTGAGCCTGTCGGCGAAGTTCAGCGCTTGGCCCGGGATGCGGGGTTGCGCGCCTCGATCCCGGCGATCAGCACCTCGACGCCGAACGAGAAACGCTCCTCGCTGTCGCCGTTCATCATCACGTCGAGATTGGCCGTGACCGTCGGGTAGCGCTCGGGAGGAAGCTGCGCGAAGTAGCCACGAACCTGCTCGATCCACTCCGTGCCCGCCTTGAGCGCGGCAGCGTCGTCGCCATCAGCGGCACCGAAGCGCTCACGCAACACATGGCCCTCGAACGCGTCGGCACCGATGTAGAGGGCCAGGCGGTCGAAGAGCCACGTGGCATCCCGCGGTGAGACCCCCTGATCGATCATCGTCGACAGCATCTTCTCCACGCCGTCCAGCGCCCGAGGGCCCGTGGGTATGTCGGCAAAGCTCAGCTTGGCCAGATCGCGGTGCCGCCGCAGCAATTGGTACATCCCCCAGGCGAATTCGCGCAGCATGTCCTGCCACGGCTGGTCGGGGTCGGGGTCGTCCACCTCAGTGAGCGCCAGCTCGTAGGCCGCCGCGAGTAGCTCGCTCTTGCCCGCGACATGGGCGT
Organism: Flexivirga endophytica; assembly: GCF_014640635.1. Taxonomy (GTDB): domain Bacteria; phylum Actinomycetota; class Actinomycetes; order Actinomycetales; family Dermatophilaceae; genus Flexivirga; species Flexivirga endophytica. Next base: position 603,127 of record NZ_BMHI01000005.1, on the reverse strand, counting down.
AGAGGCTCGCTGCGCCTGTGCCGAATTCTGTCGCGACACGACGCATGCTGACCGCATCGACGCCCTCTGCGTCAATGATGTCCAGCGCCTTCGCCACGATCGCCTCGCGGCTCAGCGCGGGCTTGTCGGTTCGCTTCGGGCGGGCGGCCTTCTTCGGTTGCCGCCACGGTGCGGGCGGAAGTTCGTCCATCGGCATACGAGCACCGTACTTGACACGAACACTGTTCGTGCGTAGAACAGTGTTCGTGTTATCGCGAACACTGTTCGTCCATCTCGCGATCTCCTCATCCCATACGTGAAGGGACATGTCTCATGACAGTGCAACTTGCCCCACCGGGGAGCGCCGACGCAACCTCTCCGGCATACCGGTGGCGCTGGCTCGCATTGCTGGTCGTACTGTCCGCCGAGGTGATGGATCTGCTCGATGCCCTCGTCACGAGCATCGCCGGGCCGACCATCACCGACGAGCTGGGTGGCGGCGGCGTCACCATCCAGTGGCTCTCGGCGGGTTACACACTTGCCATGGCGGCCGGACTGCTCATCGGCGGACGCCTCGGCGACATGTTCGGACGCAAGCGGATGTTCCTCATCGGGATGGCGGGCTTCACGCTCTTCTCCTTACTGTGCGCGGCCGCCCAGGACCCGACAATGTTGATCACCAGCCGCGCCCTGCAGGGATTGCTCGGCGCGACACTGCTGCCACAGGGCCTGGGCATCATCAATGAGATGTTTCCGCCCGCAGAACGCGCGAAAGCGTTCGGTGCATTCGGTCCGATCATGGGCATCGGTGCGGTCGGCGGGCCGATCCTGGCGGGCTGGCTGATCGACGCCGACCTGCTCGGGCTCGGCTGGCGCGCAATCTTCGCGATCAACATCCCGATCGGAATCATCGGCATCGTCGGCGCCGTGCGCTACCTGCCGAAGAACCGTCCCGACCGGAGCCTGGGCCTCGACGTCTCCGGCGTGATACTCGCTGCCGCGGGGATGTTCCTGCTGGTCTACCCATTGGTGCAAGGACGCGAACACGACTGGCCGCTCTGGTGTTTCGTAATGTTCACCGCGGGCCTGCTCGCATTCGTCGCCTTCGCATTTCTCGAGCGCAGCAGGGACCGGGCAGGTCGTTCGACGCTCGTGGTGCCGTCACTGTTCACCAAGCGCGCGTTCACCGGCGGGCTCATCACCGGATTGGCGTTCTTCAGCGCGCTGATGGGCTCGTCGCTGGTGCTGACGCTCTACCTGCAGCTCGGCCTGCACTACACGCCGTTGCAAGCAGGTCTGACCGCCATCCCGCAGGCGGTCGCCATGATTGTCGGCTTCGGAATCGGACAACCACTGACCGCCAGGATCGGCCGGACCACGATGCACCTCGGCTACCTCGTGGTCATCGCGGGCCTCGGAGTCCTCGTGGCGACCATCAGCTGGTCGGGCGCATCGATCGACGCACTACGTCTCGCGCCCGCGCTGACCCTGATCGGCACCGGCATGGGTATGGCGATGACTCCGTTCTTCGACATCGTCATGAGTGGGGTCGAGGACCAGGAATCAGGGTCAGCATCCGGGTCGATGACTGCGGTCCAGCAGATCGGCAGTGCACTCGGTGTCGCAGTCCTGGGCACCGTGTTCTTCGGACAGGTCGACGGTCACGGAGCCTCCGTGGCCGACTCCTTCGGTCACGCGACGCAGATCACGACCTGGGTTGCGATAGGAGCGATGGTGGTCGCCTTCGCGCTGACCTTCCTGTTGCCAAGGCGGGCCCGCGACGACCTACCGGCCACCCACTGAGTGCACGCCCCGCGGCGGGGATCAGCCCTTGGCGGAAACCACGGAGAAGGCGAGCCCGTCGATACGGGCACGGGTCTCGCCGTCGGTCGCGATCTGCTCCCCCACCCGACGAGCCAGCGCCTGCAGCTCCGGCTGGGTCAAGCCGGGTAGCACCGACAGAACCACGCGCAGCTCACCGGGCGCTTCGCCGGCCTCGCAGCGTGCTTCGGCGATCTCCGGCTCGTCGTGCACGGCCTTCGAAACGCCTTGGCGCACATGGTCGTCCAGGTGCGGCGGCTGCCACGTCATACGCTGCGCGAGCGCCCAGACCATGCTGGGTCGCAGCACCAGCGACCGGGTGGCCACATCGAGCACCATCACGTCGCAGCGCTCCGCGATCGCGGCCTGCGCCGCCAGGTCGGCGCGCACCGGTGACGGCCGGGCCTCGGCGTCCCATGCGTTGAGCGCGGCGGTGTCGGTGAAGATCGGCAGCGCGCGTTCACCGGACGGAGCGGTCAGCGTCACGACCGCCATGTCGGTGTTGCGGTGCGCATCCTCGGTCAGTGCCGCGACGATCGGCACCAACAGTCGCGCCTGCGACAGCGCTGCCATCAGCGCCGTTTCGTCGTCCGGGGTCTCCAACGCCTCGTCCAGGGTTGCGTCGATCGACCCGTCGTCGTTGTCGAAACCGGTGCCGGTCAGGGACCTTCCGGAGAAGGTCTGCCCGGAGGAGTCGGCGTGCTCGTGGCTCATCGCGGGCGGCCCGCGAGGTCCAGGGCGTCGCCCAACTCGAACGCTCCCCTGTAGAGCGCCGATCCGATGATCGCGCCCTCCACACCGACCGGCACCAGCCGACGCAGAGCACGTATGTCGTCCAGCGTCGACACACCACCGGAGGCGACGACCGGGCGGTCAGTGCGAGCGCAAACGTCTTGCAGCAGAGCGACATTGGGGCCCTGCAGCATGCCATCCTTGGCCACATCGGTCACGACGTAACGAGCGCAGCCCTCGCTGTCGAGACGTTCGAGCGTCTCCCAGAGGTCACCGCCCTCCTGGGTCCAACCGCGTGCGGCCAACGTCGTGCCGCGCACGTCCAGGCCGACGGCGATGCGGTCGCCGTGGCTGGCGATCGCCTGTGCCGTCCATTCGGGGTCCTCAAGGGCGGCGGTGCCGACATTGACGCGACGGCACCCGGTCGCCAGTGCTCTCGCCAGCGACTCCTCGTCCCGTATGCCGCCGGACAACTCGACCTTCATGTCCAACTGCCCGACGATGCCGGCGAGCAGCTCTGCGTTGCTGCCGCGCCCGAACGCCGCGTCGAGGTCGACCAGATGCAGCCACTCGGCCCCGGCGTCCTGCCAGGCGAGCGCAGCCGCCAGCGGATCGCCGAACTGGCCGCCCGTGCCGGCGACGCCTTGCACGAGCTGGACGGCTTGGCCGCCGGCCACGTCCACGGCGGGCAGCAGTTCGAGCCGCGGCTCCTGGTCAACCATCGAAATCTCCTCGGATTGCATGTATTTCAACTTCTCGAACGTCCGAACGCCTGGTCTCGACGCGGGGCCGCGCTACTCGACCAGCACGCACATCACAGCGTGCGCAGCCAGTTGTCGACCAGCTGCGCGCCCGCGTCTCCGGACTTCTCCGGGTGGAACTGGGTGCCGGCCAATGCACCGTCCTCGATCGCCGCCACGAAGCTCGTGCCGTGTTCGGCAGTCGTCACGACCGGCTCGCCGCCGATGCGACTGGCGTCGAGCCGGCGGGCGGCATACGAGTGGACGAAGTAGAAGCGCTCGTCGCGCACGCCGTCGAACAGCCGTGAGCCGGGCGCCGGGGTGACGTTCGACCAGCCCATGTGCGGCACGACGGGTGCATCGAGGCGCTCGACGATGCCGGCGAAATGACCCAGGCCCGGCGGTGGCGGCTGGATCGAAGTCGGCTCGGTCGAGCCGTCGAAGAGCACCTGGAAGCCGACACACACGCCGAGGACCGGACGGCCCAGTCGCAGCCGGTCGGCAATGATCTCCGCTCCCCCGGCGGTGCGCAGTCCGGTCATGCAAGCGTGGAAAGCGCCGACGCCCGGGACGTAGAGTCCGTCCGCGCGCACCGCAGCCTGCCGGTCCGCGGTCAGCGTGACCTGCGCGCCGACCCGCTCGAGCATCCGGACGACGGAGCGGACGTTGCCGCTCCCGTAGTCGAGGACCACGACATGCTTGCTCACAGTTGCTCCAGCTCGGTGCGAATCTCTTTGTCTTCCTTGGTGACCCGGGAAAAGCGCTCGACGGCCTTCGTCGTCGGCTCGACCAGCGCCGCTCCCTCGGCGTCCTTGACCTGACCGCTCAGCAGGCGTTCGCCGGGCAGCGCGAGAGCACCCATCAGGTCGGCCAGCACGTCGTCGAGCACGGAAGTGCGTTCCGTCAGAATCTCCCGCAGCGAACGCACCGACTCCGGCACGACGCCGGCCGCCATCGCCATGTCACCGGGCCGCGCCAACGGCAGGCCGGGCAGACCGGACACGCCGTCGCCGCGCTCCCACACCAGCCAGCGCGGCAGCGCCCGCCAACCGCGCGGATGCACCACGATCACGCCGCGGTCGTCCAGTCGGAAGAAGCCGATGGCCGCTCGCATCCGGCTCGGCACCCGGCGCGCCAGCAGCACGCGCACGGCGTCGTCATACGGACTGCCCGCCTGGGAGGGACCGCCGGGCACCACGGCTGTCCAGCCCGCCAACGGCACGACGTATGAGGGCACAACACCCTGCCGCAACCAGGCAGTGGTGGTCTTGACGTCTCCGTGCAGCAGCAGCACTCCCGAACGCCGCGAGGAGCCACGAGGCATGCGGTTTACAGCGCTCCCTTCGCGCTGGGGATGCCGATGACGCGCGGGTCCCGCGCGATCGCGGCACGCAATGCCCGCGCGACCGCCTTGAACTGTGCCTCGACGATGTGGTGCGGGTCGCGACCGGACAGCACCCGCACGTGCAGCGCGATCGCGGCGTGGTGGCCGAAGCTCTCCAGGACGTGCTGGGTCAGCGAACCGGTGTAGGTGCCGCCGATGATCGCGTAGATCTGACCCTCCGGCTCGCCGGTGTGGACGACGTAGGGCCGACCCGCGACATCCACGACGGCGTGCACCAGCGCTTCGTCCAACGGCACTGTGGCGTCACCGAATCGGGAGATGCCGCTCTTGTCACCCAGCGCCTCGCGCACGGCCTGGCCGAGCACGATCGCGGTGTCCTCCACGGTGTGGTGGGCGTCCACGTCGAGGTCGCCGGTCGCCTTGACCCGCAGGTCGATCAGGCTGTGCTTGGCGAAGCTCTCGAGCATGTGGTCGTAGAACCGCACACCGGTCGACACCTCGCTGACGCCGGTGCCGTCCAGGTCGACCGACAGGTCTATCTGGCTCTCCTTGGTGGCGCGTTCGATGTGCGCCGTGCGGTTATCGGTCGTCATGCCTGTTCTCCTTCGACAACTGCTCTCAGCGCCTGCAGCACGGCGTGGTTCTCGTCCGGGGTGCCGGCGGTGATGCGCAGGTGGTGTGGGATGCCGACGTCGCGCACGAGCACTCCGCGGTCCAGCAGAGCCTGCCAGGTCGCACCGGCGTCGGCGAAGCCGCCGACGAGCACGAAGTTGGCATCGCTCGGTACCGGCCGCAGACCCAACTCGGTGCATCCCGCCACGAGTTCGTCACGGGTGGCCTTGATCTGCTCCACCATCGCCAGCATCGGCTCCGTGTGCTCCAGTGCGGCGCACGCGACGGCCTGGGTCACCGACGACAGGTGGTAGGGCAATCGGACCAGCCGCAGCAGGTCCGTGAATTCCGTTGCTGCCGCAAGGTATCCGAGTCGAGCGCCAGCGAATGCGAACGCCTTGGACATCGTGCGACTCACGACCAACCGGTCACGCCCGGGCAACAGCGACACCGCGCTCGGCGTCCCGGGCCGGGAGAACTCCGTGTAGGCCTCGTCGACCACTACGATCGCGCGGTCGGTCGCGTCATAGATCCGCTTGACGACGTCGAGGTCGAGCGCCGTGCCGGTCGGGTTGTTCGGGGAGCACAGGAAGATCAGCTCCGGATCGTGCCGCAGCGTCTGCTCGACCGCGAGATCCCCGTCGAGGTCGAAGCGCTCGGGGTCTGCGTCCCGCAGGCCGTCGACCCAGGTGGTGCCGTTGCGACCACTGATCAGCGGGTGCATCGAGTACGACGGAGTGAAGCCGAGCGCGGTCCGTCCCGCTCCCCCGAACGCCTGCACGATGTGCTGCAGCACTTCGTTCGAGCCGTTGGCCGCCCAGACCTGCCCGGCCGTGACCGGCTCGCCGGTCGTGCCTTGCAGGTATGTCGCCAAAAGCTCTCGCAATCGGACGAATTCGCGATCCGGATAGCGGTTGAGCGATGCGGCGACAGCCATCACGTCGCGGGTGATCTGGTCGACCACCACCTGCGGCACCGGGTACGACGACTCATTGGTGTTGACCGCCACCGGCACGTCGAGCTGCGGCGCGCCATAAGGTGTCTGGCCGCGCAGCTCGGGGCGGACCAGGTCCTGCAGGGTGCTCATGTCGTTTCGAATCGCGCGGTCACTGCGGCGCCGTGTGCCGGCAGATCCTCCGCATCGGCCAGGGTCACCACGGTGTCGGCGATGTCCGCGAGCGCGTCGCGGGAGTAGTCGATGACGTGTATGCCACGCAAGAAGGACTGCACCGACAGGCCGCCGCTGTGGCAGGCGCATCCGCCGGTGGGCAGCACGTGGTTGGACCCGGCCGCGTAGTCGCCGAGGCTGACCGGGGCGTAGTCGCCCACGAAGATCGCACCGGCGTTGCGGATCCGAGCGGCCACGCCCGCGGCGTCGCGGGTCTGGATCTCGAGGTGCTCCGCGGCATACGCGTCGACGACGCGGACGCCCTCGTCCAACCCGTCGACGAGCACGATGCCCGACTGTGGTCCGCCCAGCGCGGCACGGACCCGCTCGACGTGCTTGGTGGCGGCGACCCGCTCCTCGAGCTCCTGCTCGACCTTCGTGGCCAGGGCCTCGCTGTCGGTGACCAGCACCGATGCGGCGAGTTCGTCGTGCTCGGCCTGGCTGATCAGGTCGGCGGCGACGAGCGCGGGGTCGGCGGTCTCGTCGGCGAGGATGGCGATCTCGGTCGGCCCCGCCTCGGCGTCGATGCCGATGGTGCCCAACAACAGTCGCTTGGCGGCCGCGACGTAGACGTTGCCCGGACCGGTCACCAGATTGACCGGCTCGCAGACGGTCTCGCCGGACTCGTCGAGGACGCCATACGCGAACATGGCGATCGCCTGGGCTCCGCCCACTGCATAGACCTCGTCGACGCCGAGCAGCGCGCACGCGGCCAGGATGGTCGGGTCGGGGTAGCCGACGAAGTCGCCGGTGTTGGAGCGCTGCGGCGGGCTGGCGACCGCCAGCGAGCCGACGCCGGCGATCTGCGCCGGAACGACGTTCATCACGACGCTGCTGGGATAGACGGCCTGCCCGCCGGGGACGTAGAGGCCGACCCGCTCGACAGGCACGTGCCGCTCGGTCACGGTGCCGCCGGACACGACCTCGGTCACCGAGTCGGTGCGGCGCTGCGCCTCGTGCACGATCCGGGCACGCCGGATCGACTCGTCGAGCGCATCGCGCAGCGCCGGCTTCAGTTGCTCCAGGGCTGCGGCGACGACCTCGGCGGGCACGCGCAGCGACTGCGGACGCACTCCGTCGAACTTCTCGTCCAGATCGAGCACGGCCTGCACGCCGCCGGCATGAACCTGCTCGCAGATCGGGCGCACGATGTCGAGTGCGGCCTCCACGTCGAGTTCGGCTCGGGGCAGCGTGCTGCGCAGGGCGCGGGCATCCAGGTCGGAGAGCGCCGCGCCACGCAGGTCAAGGCGGTTGATCACGGGTCGATTCTAGGTGGCCGGGCTGTCGCCGATACCGGGCCGTCCGATCCCCGGAATCGCCGTGACGAACCTGGTGGGCACCCACCTACGCCGGGGATACTGCAATCGTGAGCGAGCGAGCAGCGGTGCGAACGTGACCCTGGTGCAGATGCACGGCGCCCACGACGCGATCGTCGTCCTGGTTTTCACCGTCGTCGGCACGTTCATCGCCGCCGGCATCGTGCGCTGGGGACGGCTGGGCAGCGGCGCCGGGCAACTCACCGCGGGCCTGCGTGCCTGCGCTCAGCTCGCGATCGTCGGCGCCATCGTCGGCGCGGTGCTGCAGTCGTGGGCGCTGTCCCTGCTGTTCTGCGTACTGATGCTGTCGGTGGCGGCATACACCAGTGCGCATCGGATCCTCGGCCGCGCGACCTGGTGGACCCTGGCGCCCATTTGTGGAGGCGTTCTGCCCGGCGTGCTCGGCATGCTCGCGACCGGGCTGGTGCCGATCAAGCCGATCGCCGTCATCCCGGTGCTCGGCATCGTCGGCGGCAACTCGATGACCGCGACCTCGCTGTCCGGCAAGCGGATCCACGAATCATTGCGCACGCGGTACGGCGAGTTCGAGGCCGGGCTGAGCATCGGACTCACCCGCGCGGAAGCCGCCGATGTCGTCGCCCGTGACGACGCGGCGCTGGCGCTGATCCCTGGGATGGACCAGACCCGCACAGTCGGCCTGGTCACCCTGCCAGGAGCGTTCGTCGGCGCGTTGCTCGGCGGTGCGAGTGCGTGGGAGGCCGCTGCCGTGCAGCTGCTGGTGCTGGTGGCGCTCCTCGTCGCCCAAGCTGTCGCGGTCCTGATCACGACCGAACTGACCATCCACGGCCACCTAGGCGGGATCGGAGCCCCGCACGACCGACCCGCCAGGAAGTCGACCAGGGAATCCGGCAGGCGGTCGGGCAGCGATCAGCGGGTCGGGTCGGTGTCACGCTCGTCATCGGGGTCGGTGCCGTAGAACTCGCGCTCCACCACCTCACGTGCCCGCCGGGACACCTTCAGGTAGCGGTCGGACAACTGATACCCCGAACCGACCGGGGACCCGAGGATCCGCGCGATGCCATCGGCGTCGGCGAGCGCACCGGGCAGCGAGTCGACCGGCCGGCCGCGCCAGAGCACCGAGGCGTTGCGCAGCCGGCTGGCCAGCGTCCACGACTCGCGCAGATGGTCGGCGTCGTCTGCCTCGATCAGGCCGTGCTCGACCATCGCGCGCAACGGAGTCGTCGTGCCGGTGTGCCGCAACGCCGGGATGTCGTGCGCGTGCTGCAGCTGCGCCAGTTGCACCGTCCATTCGACGTCCGACAGACCTCCTCGACCGAGCTTGAAGTGCGTGCGGACATCGCCACCACGCGGCAATCGCTCGGCCTCCATCCGTGCCTTCAGCATCCGGATCGCGCGGACCGCCTTCTCGTCGATGCCGCCTTCCGGCCACCGCAACGGATCGATCAGCGCACGGAAGCTGACGCCCAGCTCTTCGTCACCGGCGATCGGCGCCGCTCGCAGCAGAGCCTGTGACTCCCAACCTTCGGACCACCGCTCGTAATAGGCCGCGTATGACGCGAGCGTTCGCACGATCGGACCGGCCTTGCCCTCCGGGCGCAGATCGGCGTCCACGACCAGGGCGGGATCCGGCCCGCCCGCGCTCAGACCCGTGCTGAGGAAGGTCACGACCTCCTCCGCCTGGCTCTGCGCGAGCTGGGGATCCGCGTCCGGCAGCGGATCGTGCACGAAGATCACGTCCGCGTCCGAGGAATAGCCCATCTCGCCGCCGCCGAGACGGCCCATGCCGATGATCGAGATGCCGGTCGAGATCGTCGTGTGCGTCTCCTTCTCGACGTGCCGGATGGCCAGCTCCAGCGTGCCCTGCAGGGTCGCGGAGGCCAGGTCCGTCAACGCTCTCTCGACCGCGTCGAGCTCCAGCTTGCCGGTCAGGTCGGCGACGGCGATGCGGATCAACTCCGTGCGGCGTGCGGAGCGGACCGCCAGCAGCGCCGCGTCGTCGTCCTGCGGTTGCCGGTCGACCGCGGCGCGCATCACGGTCAGCAACTGGTCGCGGGTCAGCGGCCGCAACGCGTGCGTGGAGCCGAAGATCCTTACCGCGGAGGGGGCGTTCTCGAGCAGTTGACCGACATACCGGCTGCTGGCCAGAGCCTTGGCCAGCGTCTCCGCCGCACGCCCCTCGTCTCGCAGCATCTTCAGGAACCAGTGCGTCGTCCCGAGCGCGTCGCTGAGCTTGCGGAAGGCGAGCAACCCCAGGTCGGGGTCGACCTCCTCGGCGAACCACTGGAGCATCACCGGCAGCAGGGTGCGCTGGATCGCGGCACGTCGGCTGACACCCGAGGTGAGCGCCTCCATGTGGCGCACCGCGCCCTTGGCATCTCGAAAACCCAATGCTGCGAAGCGATCCTGCGCGCTTGCCGGGCTCAGCCGGGCGTCGTCGCGGGACAGGTTGGCGACCGCCGACAGCAACGGCCGGTAGAAGATCCGCTCGTGCAATCGGCGGACCTGCGCAGCGCGCTCGCGCCACTGCTTGACGACGTCGGTCTCGGGGTTGGCCCGCAAGCCTATGGAGCGGCCCAGCACCCGCAGGTCGGCGGAGCTGTTCGGGATCAGGTGGGACCGCCGCATGCGGGACAACTGGATGCGGTGCTCCAGCACGCGCAACCGGCGGTAGGCCTGGTCCAGATCGTGCGCGTCGACACGGCCGATGTAACCGCCGCGGGACAACGAGGCCATGGCCGCGAGCGTCCCGCGATCACGCAGCCGCTCATCGGTGCGACCGTGCACCAACTGGAGCAGCTGCACACTGAACTCGATGTCGCGCAAGCCACCGGGACCGAGCTTCAACTGGCGGCCGACCTCGGCCTGCGGCACGTGGTCCTCGACCCGTCGCCGCATCGCCTGCACGTCCTCGACGAAGTGGTCACGGTCCGCTGCGCGCCAGATCAGCGGCCGGATCGCGTCGAGGTAGGCCTCGCCGACCTCCGCGTCGCCGGCGATCGGCCGGGCCTTGAGCAGCGCCTGGAACTCCCAGGTCTTGGCCCACCGCTCGTAGTAGGCGCGATGCGACTCCACCGACCGAACCAGCGGTCCCTGCTTGCCCTCCGGGCGTAGCGCGGGATCCACCGGCCACAGCGATCCCTCGCCGGTCGCCTCGGAGCACGCCCGCATCACCTCGGCGGCGAGCTTGTTGCCGACGGTCAGTGCATCGGCCTCGTCGACCCCGTCGGCCGGCTCGCAGACGAAGATGACGTCGACGTCGCTGATGTAGTTGAGCTCCAGCCCGCCGCACTTGCCCATGCCGATGACCGTCATCCGGCACGTGTCCGAGTCCTCGACGGTGTTGGTCGCGATCCGTAATGCCGCCGCGATCGCCGCACCGGCCAGCTCCGAGAGCGCCTCGGAGATCATCGGGAACTGCTCCACCGGGTCGTCGGTCAGGTCGACCGCTGCGATCTGCAGCAGTTGCCGGTAGTAGGCGACGCGCAGCGCGTCATACGCATCGGTGCCGGTGGTGTCCCCGACGCTGTCACTCAGCGCGGCATACAACGCATCGCGACCGCGCACCTCCGCGGCCACCACGTCCGGCCAATGCTCCGGGTGCCGCACCAGGTGATCGGTCAGTGCCGTTGATGCTCCGAGCAAGCGGACCAGACGGTCCCAACCGTCCCTGTCGTCGGTGAAGAGCGTTGCTATCCGGTGATTCTCGCTGTCCGACAGCACTTCGCCCAGTCGGACGAGCCCGAGCAGTGCATGGTCCGGCGAGGCCGCCTGCGCCAGCGATGCGACCGCCGCATCGACCAGCTCGGGTGCGATCCGGAGATCGCCGACCATGCCCTGCGCGCGCTCCACCTCGGTGAATCCGGCGCGCGCCAGCACGGAGCGGGAGACTGCAGGGCTCTCCGCGGTCACAACGTGCCCAGGTATCGATCCAGCTCGTACTGCGTGACCTGGTCGCGGTATGCCGCCCACTCGGCGCGCTTGTTGCGCAGGAAGAAGTCGAAGACGTGCTCGCCGAGCGTCTCGGCGACCAGCTCACTGTGCTCCATCAGGTGGATGGCGTGATCCAACGACGCCGGCAGCGGCTCGATGCCCATGGCGCGCAACTCCCGGTCGGTGAGCGCCCAGACGTTGTCCTCCGCCTCCGGCGGAAGTTCGTAGCCCTCGTCGACGCCCTTCATGCCGGCGGCCAGCAGCACCGCGTAGGTGAGGTAGGGGTTGGCCGAGGAGTCGATGGATCGCACCTCGACGCGTGAGCTCTGCCCCTTGGACGGCTTGTACATCGGCACCCGCACCATCGCGCTGCGGTTGTTGTGACCCCAGCACACGTGCGCCGGCGCTTCGGCGCCGCTCCAGATCCGCTTGTAGGAGTTGACCCACTGGTTGGTCACCGCGCTGATCTCCCCCGCGTGGTGCAGGATGCCGGCGATGAAACTCCTTGCCATCTTTGACAGTTGGTATGGCGCACCGGCCTCGAAGAACGCGTTGCGGTCCTCCTCGAAGAGCGAGACGTGCGTGTGCATGCCGGACCCTGGCGCGTCGGCCAGCGGCTTGGGCATGAACGAAGCGAAGACACCCTGCTCGAGCGCGACCTCCTTGATGACCGTCCGGAACGTCATGATGTTGTCGGCGGTCGTCAGGGCGTCGGCATACCGCAGGTCGATCTCGTTCTGGCCCGGCCCGGCCTCATGGTGCGAGAACTCCACCGAAATGCCCATCTGCTCCAGCAGAGTGATCGCCGAGCGCCGGAAGTCATGGCCGGTGCCGTGCGGGACGTGGTCGAAAAAACCGGAGTTGTCGACCGGCACCGGCGGCCGGCCGGGCTGGATGTCCTTCTCGAAGAGGTAGAACTCGATCTCCGGGTGGGTGTAGAAGGTCAGTCCCTTGTCCGCGGCCTTGCCCAGCGCACGCTGCAGGACGTATCGCGGGTCTGCCATGCTCGCCGAGCCGTCGGGCAGCCGGATGTCGCAGAACATCCTCGCGGTCGCCGGATTTTCACCGCGCCACGGCAGCACCTGGAAAGTGTCCGCGTCGGGTAGCACCAGCATGTCGGACTCGTAGACCCGGGCCAGTCCTTCGATGGAGCTGCCGTCGAATCCGATGCCCTCGGCGAAGGCTCCGTCCAGCTCGGCCGGCGCCACGGCCACCGACTTCAGCGTGCCCAGCACGTCGGTGAACCACAGTCGGATGAACCGGATGTCGCGTTCCTCGATCGTCCGGAGGACGTATTCCTGTTGTCGATCCATAAGTTGGGTCCTCCTCAATCGCGCACGGTCGCGGCGGGTTGCTCGGTCCCATGAGACTCATGCTGTCGATCCATAACCGAATCCTGCCTTACTCGAGCACAGCGGGTCTTGCGACCCGATGCATTACCTGATAGTAATATATTACTACTTGGTAATTGATGAAGGAGAGACCATGCCCACCGTCACCCGGACCATCACCATCCCGCGCGACACCGCCGCTGTATGGCGCCAGTTCACCTCCGCGGAGGGCCTGCGCAGGTGGCTGTCGGCGGACATCACGATCGACCTGCGTCGTGGCGGCGCCTACCGCATGCTGGGCGGCGACGGAGGAACGTGGATCAGCGGCGTCGTGCTCGAGTTCGAGCCGGAGAAGCTCTTCGTCCTGTCCTGGCTCGAGGAGGACGCCGGCTGGATGCACCCCGGCCGTTTGACGATCGCATTGGAAGGCGGCGGCGAGCAGACCGCGGTCACCCTCACCCACGACGGTTTCGCCGGCATCGGCACGCCGACGTGGGAGCGCGCCGAGGCGGCATACGAGCGCGGCCTCGAGCGGCACCCCGTCCTCGAGCGGCTGACCGACGCCGTCGTGACAGCCGCATGACCGAGCAGGTCGATCCGTTCCGGGCCATCGCCGACCCGACGCGTCGCAGCATGCTCGACCTGCTGGCCGAGCGCGGCACGCTCACCGTCGGTGAGCTCGCGGCCGCGTTCCCCGAACTGGTCGCCTCTGGCATCTCCAAGCACCTGATGACGCTGCGAGCGGCCGGCCTGGTCCGGGCCCGCAAGGACGGTCGCAACCAGCACTACGAGATCGACCGGGACGGCTGGCGCGCCGCCTTCGCCCCCTGGGTGCAGCGGTATGGCGACTACTGGTCCACCGCTCTGGAGCGCCTGTCCGACGCGACCGTCGCGGACGACCCAGGTCGCACCACTGACTGAAACACCCTGTCGCGCAACGGAAAGCGCCGACCGGAAGAAAACTTCCGATCGACGCCTCCTCGTGCGGGGTGCTTACTTGGTGAACTTCACCTGCAGCAGCAGTCCGTCGCCCTGCTTGTGCTTGACGGCGATCTGCGTGCCGGTGCCGGCGACCTTCACCGAACCGGTCGGGTTCTCGGCCGACCAGTAGGCGTTGGTCCGCGAGTCGTCGAACAGCGGGATGCCCGCCTTCTTCGGCATCTGCAGCGTCGTGCCCTTGCGGTGCAGCGTGAACTTGTCGGTCTTGCTCGTGCCGAAGGTCGAGTCATAGGACTGGATCCGGTTGGAAGCGACCTCGCCGGTCTTCCACACGGTCGGGACCGGGTGGGCGTCGACCGGCAGCACCAGACCGCGGCCCGGGTGCACCGAGGTGTTGTTGTCCTCGAACTCGTTGTCGACGTACCAGACCAGCAGGCCGTCCTGGTAGGGGTAGTGCTCCACCCAGTCCGGCTTCTCGGGGCTGAAGCCGAAGTTGTACGGACCGGTCTTCAGCGTGGAGTCGTAACCGGAGTAGCGACGGGACTCGGCCAGGTAGTAGTGCGCGGCCGTGACGGTGTTGCTGCCGGTCATGCGGGTGAATCCGTCTGCGGTCCAGACGGATTCGGTCGACTCGACATCATCGGTGGTGGTCGTGCCGTCGATGGTCACTGCCAGGTCGTCGAGGAAGGCGCCGTCGTTGTGCACGCCACCGTCGGTCTGGTAGGCGAACCGGAAGAGCACCTTCTTGCCGACATACGGCGCCAGGTCGAAGTTGACCGAGGTCCACTCCTTCTTGGTCCCGGTCACACCGTCACCGACGTTGGTCCAGGTGGACCCGCCGTCGGTCGACACCTGACCGTAGAGGAAGTCGTAGTCCTGCTCGATGTCGTACCAGGCGGCCGCCGAGACCGAGGCCGACGACGCTCCGCTGAGGTCGATCTCCCGGGAGAGGGTCGTGTTCAGGTTGTCAGCGCTGCCGCTCCACCATTCGTACGAACCCGACTTCGGGGTGTTGTAGTCGGTGGTGATCTCCTTGTCCGGCAGGCTGACTGCGAGGGCCTGGGGCTCCTTCGCGTTGTCCATGTCGGCCGGGCCGAGGTGCACCTCGGAGTCGTCGCCGTACTTCACGGTCTGCAGGTCCGCCCAGCCGAGCTGAACCTTGGACCACGCATCCATGTAGCCGGGCGTCGTGCCGATGGCGTCCTCGCCGTGGTTGAGCCACGAGCCACTGCTCATCAGGCTCCAGAAGCCGACCGTGTTGTCGCCGCCGCCGGAGGTGTCGTAGAGGTCCGGCAGGCCCAGGTCGTGTCCGAATTCGTGTGTGAACACACCGAGTCCGCCGTTCTCCGGCTCGGTGGTGTAGTCGGAGACCCAGATCCCCGTGTCGCCGATCTGGACACCACCGGACTTGTTGCCCTGCGGTCCCGTCGTGCCGTAACCGGACTGCACGGCCCAGCGGTGCGACCAGATGGCGTCCTCGCCCTCCGCGCCGCCACCGGCCTCCTCGCCCTCACCTGCATGCAACGCCTCGTAGTGGTCGATGTAGCCGTCGGGCTCGTTGAAGTCGCCGTCACCG
This sequence comes from Flexivirga endophytica, assembly GCF_014640635.1. Taxonomy (GTDB): domain Bacteria; phylum Actinomycetota; class Actinomycetes; order Actinomycetales; family Dermatophilaceae; genus Flexivirga; species Flexivirga endophytica. Next base: position 587,656 of record NZ_BMHI01000005.1, on the reverse strand, counting down.
TCGAAGTCGTAGCGGTCCCAGGTGTCGAACTGCTTGAGCTCTTCCTTGACCTCGTCCTTGGTCTTGCCGGACTCGATCTGCTTGTTGTACCAGGACGTCAGCGAGTCGTTGACGAAGGACCAGTAGCCCTCGGCCTCGCTGGTGCCGTCACCCTTGACCGGGTTGTGCCCGTAGCGCGCCTCGTTGTAGGGCACCTTCACCCAGTCGCTCACCGTGGTGGACACGTCGAAGCGGCCCAGCGACTGGTCCTTGTAGAAGTTCTTGAACGACTCGCCGGTCCCGTTGAAGAGTTCGTCGTAGTGCGCCTGGTTGAAGTCGTCCACCCAGTAGGTCGAGTTGTTCTCGGTGCGATCCGGTTTCGGGATGGCGTTGTGCAGCGGTCCGGCCGAACCACCCGTCGCGTCCTTGGTCTTGTCACCGAACTCGGCGAGAGTGGTGAAGATCTTGGTCGACTGGTTCGGGTCGTACTGGACGTACTTCCCCTTCTTGGGCTGGGTGCCCTTGCCGCGCTTGCCCTGCTTCGCAGCCGATTCCGGCGCCTGCAGCTCGATGACCTTCTTGCCATCGATCGTCTTGACCTTGGCCTCGCCCTTGATCAGCTTGTTGACGGCCGCCTTGCGTTCGGCAGCCTGTCGCTCAGCGCGGGGGTTGGGCAGATTGTCGGCGCGGTGCGTGAGGCCGGGTCCGGCCGAAGGCACCGCCTGTGCATCGGCGGGCTGGGTAAGCCCTGCGATGGCGAAGGACGCCGTGGCGGCGAATGCCGTCGTCCCGGCGACCGTCTTGAAGACGCGTCTTGTCACTGTTCCTCCAACTTAAAAGAGACCGCCTCGAACGGGGATGTGAGGCGGGCCGTGCACAGCCTGACGAACTCTGCGCGAAATCGCGGGCAATCATCAGCTTCCTTTAATGTTTCCATGCCTGACCTTGGCGATCTCTTTACTTTCTGTTCGCCGATAGGCTCGCTGTCATGACGGACAAGACCCCGGAAGTGAACGCCCCCTACGGCACTGGAGCTCAGGCCGCGCCGCAGCGGCGGGTTCGCGTGCCGCACCTGCAGGCCAAGAAGACCAAGGGCGAGAAGTGGGCCATGCTCACGGCATACGACATGTATGCCGCGGAAATCTTCGACGAAGCCGGCATCCCGGTGCTGCTCGTCGGTGACTCCGCCGGCAACAACGTCTTCGGCTTCGAGACGACCGTGCCGGTGACCGTCGATCATCTGGTGCCGCTCACGCGCGCTGTCGCGACTGCAACATCGCGCGCCATGGTCGTCGCGGACCTGCCGTTCGGTTCCTACCAGGCGAGTCCGCAACAAGCGCTCGCCACCGCGACCCGTTTCATGAAGGAGGGGCTCGCCCACGCGGTCAAGCTCGAGGGCGGCAAGCCGATGGTTCCGGAGATCGAGTTGCTGGTGCGTGCCGGCATCCCCGTGATGGGGCACATCGGCTTCACCCCGCAGAGCGAGCACGTGCTGGGCGGATACCGTGTGCAGGGCCGTGGCGACGGCGCCGAGCGCCTGCTGGAGGACGCACTCGCCCTGCAAGAGGCGGGCTGCTTCGCAGTCGTCATGGAGATGGTCCCGGCACCGGTCGCGCGAAAGGTGACCGAAGCGCTGACGATCCCTACGATCGGCATCGGCGCCGGACCGGACTGCGACGCGCAGGTGCTCGTCTGGCAGGACATGGCCGGCCTGCGGGGCGGCAAGGCACCACGCTTCGTCAAGAAGTATGCCGATCTGCGCGGCGAGCTCGGTCGTGCCGCTCAGGACTACGCGCGCGAGGTCGCGTCCGGTGAATTCCCCTCTGCGGAGCAGAGTTTCGAGTCCTGACCCGCCGGTGGTGCCTTGCCCTTCGTCGGCACCGACCACCACATGACCGCGGCGGCCAGCAGCCCGAAGGCTCCGGAGACGATGATCCCGGCAGCAAGGGCGGCCGCTGCGGTCACGGCCGACAGGACGGCGGGGCCGACGGTCGCGCCCGCGTCGGAGAGCTCGCGCCAGATGCCGAGGAATTGCGCCCGTCCGACCGACGGCGAGAAGTCGGCACCGAGCGTCATCACCATGCCCGAGCCGATGCCGTTGCCGAAGCCGAGGATGCATGCGACCACGCACAACGGGACCGCGCCGTCCGTGAGCGGGATGGCCATCATCGACAGGCCCATCACGATCATGGAGGGCACGGTGACCCACCGTCGGCCGAACAGGTCCATCACCTTGCCCGCCGGATAGAAGACGAGCATGTCGATGCCACCCGCGATGCCGACGATGACGGAGATCGCCTGCGGTGACAGGCCCAGGCTCTCCGCCCACAGCGGGATGACCGCCTGGCGGGTGGCGCGGATCATCGCGACCAGCAGGATCCCCATGCCGACGGTGAGGAAGATCCGTTTGTAGTCGCGCGCGACAGCGCGGACCGTGGGGGCGTTCGCCGCGGAGTTGCTTCCGTCGGCGTGCGCCGGCAGGTCCTGCAGGGTCGCGCCCAGCAGGCCCGCGACTGCCAGCGCGAGGACGCAGACGGCATACGCACCGCGCAGGTGCCACAGGCCCATCGCCGCCGCCCCGATGAAGGGACCGAGGAACATCCCGACCCGCATCACTCCCCCGAGTGTCGACAGCGCTCGAGCGCGGTAGCGCACGGGCACCGCCTCGGTGAGGTAACTCTGCCGCGCGAGCATGAAGACCGAGCCACTGATGCCCATGAGGAAGGCGCCGGTCCCGAAGAGCACGAGGGTGTTTGCCGCCATACAGAGTGCTGCGGCGACAACTCCGACGACGGATGCGCCGATGATGGCGTGGCGTTCGCCGTACTTCGCGGTGATCACCGAGCTGGGCACGTTGAACAGCAACGAACCGATGTTGAGCAGGGTCACCATCAGGGCCGCGGTCGCCACCGAGCCGCCGAGGTCGCGCGCTGACAGCGGGACCACGGGGAGCATCGCGCCCTCTGCCACGCCGAAGAGCAGCGACGGAGCGTATGCCGGGATCGCCAGTCGTTTCAGGTCGAAGTCCGGCGCATCACTCATCGTTAGCCAGTCTAACGACCTCCGGACTCTGCCGATGGCGCACCTGATGTCGACGCCCTCGGCTCCCATCCGGAACGGCCACGGCACCGAACCACCGGGTGTCATTGTTCGCCGCATCGTCGCAGGAGCCGTCATGATCACTCGCGTCCTGGGCACGTCGTTGGATTCCCGGTTCCGGTTCGTGGTCGTCGTCGCTGCGGTGATCGCAGCCATCGCACACGTGCCCGTGATCCGGCCGCACCTGGACGAGGCGCCATACATGGGCGTCTTGTTCGTCGTGCTCACGGTTGCCTGCGTGACACTGGCCGTCACAGTGGTGGCGCATGACGGCTCACGCGTCTACGGGCTGGCGATCCTGACCTGCGGGTTGGCGGTGGTGGGGTATGCCGCGACCCGGCTCGTCGCCTTCCCGATGCTCTCGGACGATGTGGGCAACTGGCTCGAGCCGCTCGGAATCGTCTCCGTCGTCAGTGAATCCGTGGTCGTCGTCGCTGCGGCGATCGCGCTGCACGGGCACCGTCGGTCGGGGTCAGCGCAGCGCGGGCAGCTCGAGCCGTCGCCCGTCGGCGAGGTGCGTGGCGCCGGCATGTAACAGCTCGGCCGACGGGTCGGCGAGCTTCTGCTGCAGCGTGCGCACCTCCTCCACGGCGTGGGCGCGTGCCACCCGACCGATCACGCCCGACGCACACGCGCGGTCGAACTCGTCCTCGTCGTCCACGCCGAATGTGCCGTCCGCGTCGACATAGGGATCCAGCTCGAGGTCGTCATACATCCACACATCGCCCACCCGCAGCGGCGGCGTCGCGATGTCGATGTCGACGGCGCGCTCGGCGCGCCATACCCAATGGGCGACATACCATCCGCCGGCCGGCAGTAGGACCACACACGAACGACCCACGAGCTGCTCGTCCTGGGCGACCTCGCAGATCTCCTTGTGTCCGTCCGGGTGAACGCCGGTGTATATCGAGTGCGCCGGCGTGAAGACCCAGCAGCCGAGACTGTCCTGCTCCAGGACGTAGCCGCGCCAGCTGCCGGAACCGGCCGGCCGCTTCCACTTCTGAATCGTCACGACGTCCATGTGTCCATTGTCCGTCGGTTCTGCGCACGTGAGTAGCGGCGAAGGCGTGTCGTGCGAGGCGAGCACCGGGACCGGGCGACGCCGTGTACTGACCGGGGACGTTAGGTACGGCGGGTCGGCATGTTCCCGAACTGACCTATCGGACCACGTCGCGGTCAGTTGGGGCGTGCGGACCTCTCGATGAGCTCGTCCAGCAACGGCACCGCGTCACCGAGGCCGAACATCGTCATCGCCTTCGACATGTCCATCGAACTCATGATGCGCAGCACGGCAGGGTCGTCCTGGATCAGGGCGGCCTCCTTGTCTGGCAAGGCACGAACGAGCGTCCCGATCAGCACCTCGCCGCCGACGCTCGGATGGTCGAGCCACTCCTCCACCGACGACGTACGCGAAAGCGGTCGCACTGGCTCATTGCCCTCCAGCGAAATTGCCTGTGCCTGAACGATGTCGTGCGCGTTGTGACCGACCTCGACCGTGTAGTCACCCGCAGGGACGACCCATGCGTGGTCGGCGACATCCCAGTACGCGAACGCCCGCTCACCGAGCTCGAGCGTGACCTCGCGCGACTCCCCGGGCTCCAACTCCACGGAGGCGAACGCTCGCAGTTCGCGCGCGGGCCGCTGGACCGCGCCCGGCGGCGGAGCGACATACAGCTGTATGACGTGCCGGCCGGGACGCGAACCGGTGTTGGCCACCGTGACCGTCGCGGAGGCGCTCACGCTGCCGGTGACGTCGACCACCAGTCCGGTCGTCGCGAACGTCGTATAGCTCAGCCCGTGACCGAACGAGTAGCGGACCGGGACGCCGGTGGTCTCATACGACCGGTATCCGACGAAAACCCCCTCGCCGTAACGCACTTCGTCATGGTCGCCGGGAAAATTCAGGAAGGCCGACGTATGCCGCAGCTCCTTCGGCATCGACTCCGCGAGATGTCCGGACGGGTTGGCGACGCCGTACAGCAAGTCGGCCGTCGCCGCGCCGCCCGCCTGACCCAGTAGGAAGCAGTCCAGGATCGCCTCGACATTGTCGTGCCACTCCTCCACCGTCACGATGCCACCGTGCGACAGCACCACGACCGTTCGCGAAGCCACCTCTGCCACGGCATTGATCAGGGCGACCTGGTCCTCCGGCAACGACAGCCCGGCACGGTCGAAGCCCTCGGACTCCATGGCGTCCGGGAGACCGGCGAACACGACGGCGACCGAGCCTGCCGCCACGCGGACTGCTTCGGCCCGGAGGGACTCCGAATCACCGGAGCCGTCGAACGTGAAACCCGTTGCGAACTCGACGTTTTCGGCATGATCACGGATCGCGTCCAGCGCTGACTCGACCCGGGTGGCGTTGATGTGCGAGCTGCCGCCACCCTGGTAACGCGGGCTGCGCGCGAACTCACCGATGACCGCGATCGACGCAGCAGCGTCCAGCGGCAGCACCTCGGTGTCGTTCTTCAGCAGCACCGCACAGGCGCGGGCTGCCTGCCGCGCGATCTCGTGATGCGCGTCGAGGTCGAACAGCTCGGTCGGTTCCGCCACCCATGCCCGCAGCCCCAGCACGTTGCGGACCGCGCGGTCCAGGTCGGACTCGGCCAGCGACCCGTCCGCGACAGCGGCTTCGATCGCGGCCACCGCACCCGCCACGGGGCCGGGCATCTGCAGGTCGAGCCCTGCCGCGACAGAGGCCACTGGGTCACAGGTCGCGCCCCAGTCGGAGACGGTCGCACCGTCATACCCCCACTCGGCGCGGAGCAATTGCGTGAGCAGCCAGGGGCTCTCGGTCGCGTGCAACCCATTGACCAGGTTGTATGACGCCATGACCGTCGCCGGAGCGGAACGCTTGACCACCGCTTCGAACGCCGGCAGGTAGATCTCCCGCAACGTCCGCTCATCCGCGACCACGTCGACCCGCATGCGGCCGGTCTCCTGGTTGTTCGCCGCGAAGTGTTTGACCGAGGCGCCGACACCGGCTCCCTGCTGGCCGTTGACATGCGCGACGCCGAGTTCGCCGGACAGCAGCGGATCCTCGGAGTAGTACTCGAAGTTCCGACCGCACAATGGTGTGCGCTTGATGTTCACGCCAGGGCCCAGCACGACGTCGACACCCAACGAACGCGCCTCGTGCGCAATGGTTTCGCCGATCGTCCGGGCCACTGAGGTGTCCCAGCTGCAGCCGACCGCGACGGCCGGTGGGAAGCACGTCGCGGGCGAGGCGGCGTTGAGGCCGAGTTCCTCGCCCGTGGCGTGCCGAACACCGTGCGGACCGTCGGCGACCTGGACACTGCCGATGCCGTGCTCGGGCACATCCGTGGTGGCCCAGAAGTCCTTGCCGACGAGCAGCGCAGCCTTCACCCGGACCGGAAGCGCACCCACGTCCACCGCAGTGGCCTGATCAGCGGTCACCGAACGTCCCTCAGCGACCCGTGAGGTGCTCGACCGCGAGCTGGTTGAGCTTGACGAATCCGTAGTCACGCTCGGACGCCTGCTGCACGTCGAACCCGTCGTCAGCGGCCAGGAAGTCGGTGAGCGACTCGCCCGCGGCCAGCGTCGGCTCCTGCAGCGCGGTGACACCGGCATACTCCATCGCCTCGGTCACCCGCGGGTCGGCCCGGAAGGCGCGGGCCTTCTCCGCCAGGTGCAGGTAGGTCGACATGCAGGCCTTGGCCGATTCCCACACTCCCGGCATGTTCTCGGTGCGCGACGGCTTGTAGTCGAAGTGCCGCGGTCCGGTGTAGCGGGGCGCGTCGGGCTGCCCGGGGAAGCCGTTCTCGAGCAGGTCGACGGTGAAGAACGCCGACAGCAGGTCGCCGTGCCCGAAGACCAGGTCCTGGTCGTACTTCAGGCCGCGCTGACCGTTGAGGTCCAGGTGGAAGAGCTTGCCGCTCCACAGCGCCTGCGCCAGCTGGTGGCTGTAGTTGAGGTTCGCCATCTGCTCGTGACCCGTCTCCGGGTTGAGGCCGACGATGTCACCGTTGTCGAGCTCGGCGATGAAGGCCAACGCGTGGCCGACGGTCGGCAGGAAGATGTCGCCGCGCGGCTCGTTGGGCTTGGGCTCCAACGCGATTCGCAGACCGTAGTCCTTGGTCTTGATGTATTCCGCGACGGTGTCCAGCCCCTCCTTGTAGCGCTCGAGGGCGGCGTGGACGTTCTTGCTGCCGTCGTACTCGGCGCCCTCCCGGCCGCCCCACATCACGAAGGTCTCCGCTCCGCACTCCGCGGCGATGTCGACGGCCTCCAGGATCTTGCGCAGGCCGAAGCGACGGACACCACGGTCGTTGCTGGTCAGTCCACCGTCCTTGAACACCGGGTGAGTGAAGGTGTTGGTGGTCACCATCTCGATGGTGATGCCCGACTCGTCACACGCCTTCTTCAGCTGGTCGACGCGCGAACGCTTCGTCGCCGCGTCGGCGTCGAAGGGGAAGACGTCGTTGTCGTGGAAGGTGATGCCCCAGACACCGAGGTCCGCGAGGTGCTTGACGTATTCCCACGGCTCGAGCGGCTCGCGGGACGCCGTGCCGAAGGGGTCGACGCCCGTCCAGCCGACGGTCCACAGACCGAAGGAGAACCTGTCGTCGGGTGTCGGGGTGTTTGCCATGGGGATGCCTGCTTCCTGGTAGTGATCGATCAAGTGTGTATGACGTCAGCGCGCTTGCGCGACAACGGTTGTCGGCGTCTCGAGGACACGTCCCTCGCCGACTTCGCGGACTGCTCCGTCGATGCGGAACCGCCCTGTCAGCGGCAGCGTGTCGCTCGCGGTGCCGACGGCAACACCGAACTCCCCCGGCTCGACGATGCGAGTCCCCGTGAGGCCGGTGAAGGATGTGCGGTCGGCGTGCAGTTCGAACGTTACTCGTGCGGCGGCGGACGGCTTGAGGTCGACCTTCGCGAAGCCACTGAGCCAGCGCGTCGGCCGGACGATCTGCGCGACCGGGTCGGACAGGTAGAGCTGGACCACCTCGGCCCCGGAGCGGTCACCGGTGTTGCGCACGGTCGCGCTCACGCGGACCGTCCCGTCCGCGGCGATCGAATCGGTCGAGATCTCCAGGTCCTCGACCGCGAAGGAGGTGTAGCTCAACCCGTGGCCGAATGCGTAGGCCGGCTGTGGGTCGAGATTGGAGACACCGTCGTTGTCGATCGCCAACGGTGGACCGAGGTAGGTGCCCGGCTGGCCGCCGCGCAACGCAGGCAGGCTCACCGGGAGCTTGCCGCTCGGATTCACCCGACCGGAGAGGACCCCGGCGATCGCCGATCCGCCCTCCTCTCCCGGCATGAAGGCCTGCACGATCGCCGCTGTCCGGTCGACGAACTCCCCTACTGCATAAGGGCGCCCGGTGATCAGGACCAGGACCACCGGGACATTGCGATCGGCCGCTTCCGTCAGCACCGCATCGACGAGGTGGGACTGTGCACCCGGCAGCGCCAGATCGACCACATCGCACCCCTCCCCCGACGTTCCTCGACCGAAGAGACCCGCCAGGTCCCCGATGGTCAGCACGACCAGATCGCTGTCACGCACCACCTCGAGCGCTTCCGGCACACCGGACACGTCCGGATCGGTGAAGTCGACACCGTGTGCGTGCCGGACGGTTGCCGCCGGCAGCTCGGCACGCAGAGCGTCCAGCAGCGTCACCAACTCGATGCCGGCGCCGTGCTCCTCGTAGCGGGACAGGACGTGGTTGGGGAAGGTGTAGCAACCGAGGTAGGTGCGTGCTTGCACGGCTGACGGCCCGATGACGCCGATCCGTCGCGGCCGGTCGACAAGCGGCAACGTGTCGTTCTCATTGCGCACCAACACGATCGAGCGTTCGGCCATGGTGCGCGCCAACCTGCGGTTGCCGTCGCTGTCCAGCTGTACGTCGGCTGCGCCGCGGGGCGCGATCGCCCAGTCGGGGTCCAGCAGCCCGAGCGAGACCTTGTGCCGAAGCACGCGTCGTACCGCGGTGTCCAGCACCTTCTCGGAGAGGGTGCCGTCCGCCACCGCATCCGCGAGTCCGAAGAACGCACTCGTCTCGGGCAGCTCGACATCCATGCCGGCGGACAACGACAGCACGCCGGCTTCCTCGCGGGTGGCCGCGACGTGATGCATCGACTCCAGGAAGCTCACCGCCCAGTAGTCGGAGACCACCGTGCCATCGAATCCCCAACGATCCCGCAGGATCCCGGTCAACATCCGGTATGACGCCGCGGGCGGCTCGCCGTCCAGATCGGCATACGAGTTCATCACCGACTCGACGCCACCGAGGCGCACCGCCATCTCGAACGGCACGAGGATCACATCCTCCAACTCCCGCGGACCGATCGAGACCGGCGCGTGGTTGCGACCGGCGCGGGAGGCGGCATACCCGGCGAAGTGCTTCAGCGTCGCGATGACGCCGCCACTCTGCAGGCCGCGCACGTAGCCGACGCCGAGGCTGCCGGTGAGGAAGGGGTCCTCACCCATCGTCTCCTCGACCCGGCCCCACCGATAGTCACGCACGACGTCGAGCACCGGCGACAGACCCTGGTGCACGCCGACGGCCTTCATGTCGCTGCCGATCCGTCGTGCCATCGTCTCGACCAGGTCGGGCTCGAAGGACGCACCCCACGCGATCGCCGCCGGGTAACAGGTCGCCCCGAGTGCGGTGAAGCCGGTGAGGCATTCCTCGTGAGCGATCGCCGGGATGCCCAGCCGCTGGTGGTCGACGACATACTGCTGCAACGTGCGCAGTTGCTGGACGCCGGTCGCCGGGGAGACGGGCGCCGAGCCGAAGACGCGGGTCAGGTGACCCAGGCCCTCCGCAGCCGTCCGTGCCAGTTCCTGCCTGCCGTCCTCGAAGGCCGACTGCATCGGTGCGACATCGCCGTCGCCGGATTCCTCCTGTGGCCGTGGCCAGTAGGACCCGAGTTGGGCGGCCTTCTCACGAACGGTGAGCTGCCCCAGCAGTGCCTCCACTCTTTCGTCGATGTCACGTGCCGGATCGGTCCAGGGTGCGGCGGGTACCGGCACCTGCTGTTCAGTTGTCATTGCTCACTTTCCGAAGCCGGCGGTCAGGCCCGCGACCAGCTGACGGCGCCCGATGATGTATGCCGCCAGGATCGGCAGGCACGACAGCACGATGGCGGCCAGCACGGCCGGGATGTCCGAATTGAATTCGCCCTGGTAGCTCCACAGCGACAGCGGCAGGGTCCGCTTGTCCTCGCTCTGGGTCAGGATCAGTGGGAAGAGGAAGCCGTTCCAGCAGTTCAGCGCGTCATAGATCGCCACCGTCGTGATGGCCGGTTTGGACAGGGGCAGCACCAGGCTGATGAACGTCCGCCAGTCGCTCGCGCCGTCCGCGTGCATCGAGTCGTACAACTCGTTGGGTATGTCGCGCAGGTAGTTGACCAGGATCAGCACGGTGATCGGGATCGCGAACGCGATGCCCGGCAGGATGAGCGCGGGCAACGTGTCGTAGAGGTGCAACTGCACGATCAAGTAGTAGACCGGCACGATCGTCGCCTGGATCGGGATCGCGATGCCGAGCAGGAACACCCGCTGCGACAGGTGCACGATCCTGGACGACCTGCGCACGATGACGTAGCTGGCCATCAGCGAGATCGCGACGACCACCGCCACCGTCACCACAGCGACGATCAGGCTGTTGATGAAGTAGTGCAGGAAGTCGTTCTGCAGCACGATCCGGTAAGCACGCAGAGTCGGATTGGTCGGGATGCCAAGAGCATTCGAGGAGTAGTAGTCCGCCTGGTCCTTCAGGCTGGTGATCACCACGTAGTAGATCGGGCCGATGATCAGGACCAGCCAGAAGAAGCCGAGCAGGCCGCCCACCACATTGGGCCGCTGTCGTTTCCGCATCCGCGGACGCGCGACGCTCGCCTGGGCCATCACATTCCCTCCATCTGGCTCTCCATGCGATCCGAACCGCTCAGCTTGTTCAGCAGCAGCGCGAACGACAGTGCAAGACCGATCAGGATCACGGCGACCACACTCGCCACACCCATCTGGTTGCTCTTGAATCCATCGAGGTACATGTCGACGGGCAGGATGCGCGTCGCATCACCCGGGCCACCATTGGTCATCACGTAGATCAGATCGAACGCCGTCAGGGCGCCGACGATCATCAGCGTCGTGCTGGTGACCATGGTGTATTTCAACTGCGGCAGGGTGATGCTGAAGAAGCACCGGACCCGGCCCGCGCCGTCCAGTTGCGCAGCCTCGTAGAGCGACTTCGGGATCTGTCGCGCACCGGCCTGATAGAGCAGCGAGTGGAACGGGATGAAACACCACGACACCACCGCGATGATCACCCAGAACGCCAGTGTCGGCGAACCCAGCCAATCCTGTTGCAGCAGACCGAGATGCAGCGCGTTCGAGACACCGAAATTGGGGTCCAGCAGGTTCTTGAACGCAATACCGATGGCTGCGGCCGAGAACAGCAGCGGCAGGAAGTAGAGCACTGACATCACTGCCCGATAACGCTGCTGGCCGGCCATGAAGACACCGAGCAGCAAACTGATCGGGAACTGCACGACGAACGTCCCCACACACATCAGGACCGTCAGCCACAGCGCGTGATAGGTGCTGCCGTCCTTCAGGACCGACGTCCAGTTGTCCAGACCCGAGAAGGTCGGGCTGCCCAGTCCGTTCCAATCGCAGAAGGACAGGACCACGGTGCCGAGCAGGGGCACCAGCCCGAAGGCCGCGAAGAACGCGACCGCCGGCGCCAGCATCCACAGGCTCGGTCCCTTACGACTCGCCTTGGGGGACGAGGCACTGATCGATCTCCGCGGTGATCCCGGTCCGCTCGGATCAGCATCCGGCAGCGGTTCCTTCTTGCGCAGCAGCACCTCGGCGCCTGACGAGGTCGGACGGTCCGCCGCAGCTGCAGCAGTCCCGTCCGAACTCATTTGATCGTGCCGTTCATCGCCGAGATGAAGTCATCCGCGGAGGCCTTGCCCAGGAAGAACGCCGACAGCTTCGTCAGAATGGTCTGCGCCTGCTTGTCGGACAGTGCCTGGTCCCAGGACAACTGGAAGCTCTTGGCGTTCTTGGTCTGGTCGTAGGTGTACTGCAGGAAGTCTTTGTCCTTGCTGGCCGCCAGCTTGCCCTCGATGTTCTGGACAGCGGGCACCAGGCCCATGTCGATGAGCTCCTGGCAGGCGCTGTCGCTGAGGTTGTACTTGTCGAGGAACTTCGCCGCCCGGTCCTGGTCCTCCTTGGACGCCTTGGAGGAGACCGAGAAGTAGTTGGACGGGTTGCCGTAGACGTTGCTCTTGTCACCGGTGCCACCCTCGATCGAGGGGAAGTCGAACCAGCCGAGGTTGCCGGCCTTGAACCACTTCGCGGCGTCGTTGGTGAAGGTGGTGTAGACCCAGCTGCCCTGCAGCAGCATCGCTGCCTTGTCGGTGTAGACCAGCGCCGCGTCGGCATTGTTGTCGGCGACGACCGAGCCGAACTTGTCGCCGAACGCGCCGGCGTCGATGAGCTCCTTCAGCTTGCCGAACGCCTTCTTGAAGGCCGGATCGGACCAGGCGCCCTTCTTCTGCTCGAATGCCTTCTTGAACGGCTCCGGACCACCCATCCGGTCCACGAGGTACTCGATCCACATCAGCTCCGGCCACTGGCTCTGCCCGGCCAGCGCGATCGGCAGGATCCCCTTGGACTTGAACGTCTTGACCGCCGCGAGCAGGTCGCCGAAGGTCTTCGGCACCTCGACGCCGGCCTGCTTGAAGAGCTTCTTGTTGTAGTAGAAGAGCACCGGCTGGGAGTTGTTGATCGGGACGGCATAGACCTTGCCGTCGACCTTGCCGACGTCGAGCACCGCGGGGAGGGCGCGCTTGGTGAGGGTCGGGATCTTGTCGGTGATGTCGACGACGTCCTTGCTGGCGACGTAGTCCTTCAGCGTGCCGCCGGCCCAGGAGTAGATGAGCGTGGGGCCGTTGCCCGACCCGACGGAGGTGCGGATCTTCTGCTTGTAGGCGTCGTTCGCGAAGTACTGCACCTTGAACTTGTGGTCCGGGTTGTCCTTGTTCCACCTCGCGAAGGTGGATCGGAAGACCTTCTCGGGGCCGCCCGTCAGCGCCCACGCGGACAATCCTCCGCCGCCGCCACCCGCGCCATCCCTTCCCCCGCCGCTTCCGCAGGCGGTCAGGGCGAACAGCGGCGCGGACGCCACCGCACCCATCAGAAGCTGACGACGAGACACGGACATGGAGGCTCCTCAGTGACAGTGCGAAACTTTCGGAAATGTTTCGATTTGGGTTAATGTAATTCCGGCCCGGCCACCGGTCAAGCAGTTCCAGGCAAAAAGAAGGAGCGACATGAGCATCGATCGAGGCGAGACATGACGACGCTGCGAGCGGTCGCCGATGACGCCGGCGTATCCATGTCGACCGCCTCCAAGGTGCTCAACGGCCGGCCCGACGTGAGCCCAAAGACCCAGGAACGCGTGCTGCGGTCGGCTGCGAACCTCGGGTACAGCGCGCGGCGCCGCGCGCGACAGCGAGCGAACTCCGTGCTGATCCTCTTCGACGACCTGATCAGCCCTTACTCACTGTCGGTGCTCAGCGGCGCGACGGAGGCCGCCGTACGCCTCGGGCAGTCGCTGATCGTCGAACGCATCCTGGACGACGACCCGGCCCGCGGCCTCACCAAACGATGGTTCGACGAGGTGGCCGCCCGCGGCATCGGCGCGCTGGTGACGGTCACGACTCCCCTGACCGACCGCGAACTGCAGTGGTGTGCGGAGGCCGGGATCGCCCTCGTCGTGATCGACCCGATCGGCACGACGACCAGCTCGACGGTCACGATCTCGGCCACCAACTGGGCCGGCGGCCGCGAGGCCACCGAGCACCTGCTCGGCCTCGGCCACCGACGGATCGGCTTCCTGGGCGGGCCGCCGGCATCGCAGCCGGGTCGCGAGCGTCTGCACGGCTACACCAGCGCTCTGATCGACGCGGGGATCGCGTTCGACCCGGATCTCGTGCTCGGTGATGTGTATGCCGTCGAGCCCAGCCTCCGCGCCGCGCACGACCTACTGGCCCTGCCGGACCCGCCGACGGCGATCTTCGCCTCGAGCGACGCCAGCGCCCTCGGCGCACTACGTGCGGCGATGGAACGCGGTATGACGGTCCCGCGCGACCTGTCCGTGGTCGGATTCGACGACACACTGATGGCCCGGTGGGCGCCGATCCCGCTGACGACGGTCTATCAGCCGCTCGTGGAGATGGGGAAGGTCGCGGTGGAGCGAGTGCTCACGCTCGCCGATGACCCGGATGCGTTCTCGCACCCGTTCCAGCTCGAGACGCACCTGATCGTCCGCAAGACGACCGGCCCGTTGATGCCTCAGACCGAGAGCTGAACCGCCGCGGCGGACGTGCGCCGCAGCAGGCGAAAAGCCAGTGCAGCCAACAGGATTGCGCCAAGCCCTGATCCCACGGGGACGAAGTAGCCTGCGTGCGCACCCCAGTGCTCCACGACCGCGCCACTGAGTGCGGAGCCTGCCGCGACCCCGATGAGCAGCCCGGTGAACACGACGCCCATGGACTCGTTGACCTGCCCGGGACGTACCAGCGTCTGCGCCAGCTTCATCGAGGTGATCAAGGTGGGAGCTGTCGCACCACCGGCGATCAGCAGCACCACCGTGAGCGCAACGAGGTTGTCGACCAACAGGATCGGCGCCTCCAGGACACACATCGCGATCGTGCCGATCAGCAGCGCTCGCGACAATGAACCCTTCATGGCCTTGGCGCCGTAGACAATCGCCGCGGCGCCGGATCCCAGCGCGAACACCGCGAGGATCAGCCCGGCGAGGTTCTTGTGCCCTTGCTCGGCCGAGAACGCCAGCGTGACAACGTCGTTGGCGCCGAGTATGCCGCCGGTCAGGACCATGATCAGGGCGACGACCAGAATCGGGGCGTTCCGCACGACGCTCTGCACTCCGCCCTCGTCGGCCGGGTGCACCGGCGGCTCGGTGGAGCGCGCGCTGACGAATAGCAGCGACCCCACGGCATACAGGACGGACGCGGCGATGAAGCCCGCCTCGGGCGTCACCGTGGTCGCCAGCAGCACCGCGACGGCCGGCCCGACGACGAACGAGAACTCGTCGAGCACCTGCTCCAGCGACATAGCGGTGTGCAACCGATCAGGTTGTCCTTGCAAGAGATAGGCCCAGCGGGCGCGGCTCATCGCATCGGGTGCAGCCACGATCGCGGCCATCGGGTAGGCGACGAACAGCGTCCATGCCGGCGCCCCTGACATGGACGCGATCACCAGCACGGCGTCCCACGTGACGCCCCACAGCGCGAGGGGCAGCGTCACCCGACGCTGTCCGAAACGGTCCACCAGCCGACCGACCCCGGCCGCGGTGATCGCCAGCATGATCAGGCCGGCAGCCGAGACGCCTCCGGCCAGCGAGTAGGAGTCCCGTCGGCCGGCGACCATCGCGACGACTGCGACACCGAACATCGCGCCACCGAGACGGGCGACCAGCGACCCGAAGAGGAAGCGTCCCGCCTCCGGGGTGGCGAGGAGAGCGCGATAGGGCGCCAGGGCCGACGGGCGGCGCCCTGCGACGAGGTCGTCAGTCGTCGTTCCACTCCTTGTCGGACTTGTCCCAGGCGGCGGTCTGCTCGGCTGCGTGCTCCAGCGCGTTGCGGGCTTCGTCCTCGGTCTCGAACGGCCCCAACAGGTTGGCCTTGGGGTCGGTCTCGCCGTCCTGCTCGACCTTGCTGTTGTCGACGTTGTACCAGTACGCCATGGTGCTGCTCCTTGTCGTCGTTGTCGGCGCAGCCGACGGACTCCTTCTCATCGTCGTCGGCGTCGCCAGATCCTCGAGTTCGAATCCAATCACACGTAGCCCGACTCCCCTTGTCACATTTGTCCGCTCCCATCCGACAGTGCAGTGAATCCGCCGGTCGTGTCGCGATGGCACGGGCACTCGGCGGACCACACACACTTCCGGGAGGTTAATCCGCATGACATCCACGCCCGCCGAGTCATCGTTCCTGGCGACCCGTCGTGGCCGCCTCACCCTGCTGTTGCTCGCCTCGATCGGCTTCATGGACTTTGTCGACGCATCCATCGTCAACATCGCCCTTCCCCACATCCGCGACGACCTCGATTTCAGCGTCCAGAACCTGCAGTGGGTGCTGAGCGCCTATCTGCTGACGTACGGCGGGCTGATGCTGCTGGGCGGGCGCGCCGGTGACCTCATCGGTCGCCGCCGGGTCTTGGTGACCGGCACCGTGATCTTCGGACTGGCCTCGCTCGCGGGCGGCCTCGCAGGATCCGCTGCGGTTCTCGTCGGCGCCCGGCTCGTGCAGGGCGCCGGCGCGGCGCTGATGATGCCGACCGCGCTCTCGCTGCTGACAACCAGCTTCAGCACGGGCTCGGACCGGACCAAGGCACTCGGTGTCTGGGGTGGGGTCGGCGGCCTCGCCTCGGCAGCAGGGGTCTTCCTGGGCGGCGTGCTGACGCAAGGCCCTGGCTGGCGCTGGGTCCTCTACGTGAATCCGCCGATCAGCGCCATACTCCTCGTCGGCATCTATGCACTCATCCCCGGTGAGACCCAGCGTGCACCATCGCGCGACCTCGACCTACCGGGCTCCGTGCTTGTCACCGGCGGCATGGCGCTGCTCGTCCATGGCCTGATCGAGGCTCCGGGTCGGGGCTGGGGCACGAGCTGGACGGTCGCCGAGCTCGCCGGTGCGGCAGCGCTGCTGAGCGCTTTCGTGCTGGTCGAGTTGCGAACGGATCGCCCGCTCATTCCACTGAACGTCTTCCGCATCCGGGGACTGGCAGCGGCCAATCTGGCGCAACTGATCGGCGTCGGTGGCTTCGTCACCATGTTCTTCTTCTTGACCCTCTACATGCAGAACGTTCTTGGCTACTCCGCGATCGAAACCGGAGCGTCCTACCTGCCACTGACCGTCGGCGTCGGCATCTCGGCCGGCCTCGGCACCGCACTCATCAACCGGATCGGCACTCGGCCGGTCATCACCGGCGGCGCACTGATCACGGCAACCGGGTTGTTCCTGTTGTCCCGCATCCCCGTCGACGGCCGCTACCTGACAGACCTCCTGCCCGGGCTCATGGTGGTCTCCCTCGGCATCGGCGGCGTCTTCGTCGGTGCGACGACCGCAGCCAACGCCGGCGTCCCGCCACGACTCGCCGGACTCGCGGCAGCACTGGTCAACTCCGCGCAACAGGTCGGCGGCGCTCTCGGGCTCGCCGTCTTCAGCGCAGTCGCCACCGCCCGCACCAACGATCTGCTCGCCGGCCACGCTCCCGCGTCCTACGCGGCCACCGCCGGCTTCCAGCGCGCCCTCGCGGCCGCAGCTGTCTTCCTCCTCGCGGCTGCTGTCGTGGCCGTCCGCACCACCAACAACCGTGGTGAACAAGGCGCCGCAGAGACCCCCGAGAATCACCCCGCCCGACGTGCCGTGACCTCCGCCCACTGATTCCCCCCCCAGTACGAAGGAGCAGGACATGACACTGACCACCGAGACACACGCCGAGGCGCAGCGCCGGCGCACGCTGCTCAAGGGGCGCGTCGACTTCACGATGATGTATGTCGCACACGATGCGTTCAACCGAGATCTCTCGCGCCTCATCGACGCTGTAGGCCGCGGCGACGGCCTGAGCACTGCGGCCGCCAGCACCTGGAAGCTGTTCACTGCGCAGTTGCACACGCACCACACCGCCGAGGACCGGGCGCTCTGGCCGCCGCTGCGGGATGCCGTCACGGACCCCAACGACCTCGCCGTACTGGACGCGATGGAGAGCGAACACGCTCAGATCGACCCGCTGCTCGACACGGTGGATGCGGCATTCGCCAGCCGCGAGAATGCCGTGCTGATAAACGAATTGGCGGATCTGGCGGACGGACTCGCCAGGCACATGCGCCATGAGGAGAACAGCGCGCTACCGCTGCTGGACCGCACGCTCGGGCAGGCCGGATGGGATGGGTTCGTAGCGCGGATCCGGCACGAGAACGGCGGTCTTCGCGGCGGCGCCGCCTACTTGCCATGGGTGCTCGACGGTGCGTCCGATCAGCTGACCACAGCGGTGCTGCGGACGCTGCCGCGGCCGGCCCGATGGCTCTATCGGCGTCGTTGGGCTCCGAGGTACCGACAAGCTGGACACTTGAGATGACGATCCGGAGGAACGAGACGATGCGCGATCTGTCCTGGCTGACTGACGAATTCGAACATCACCGGCCGCAATTGCGTGCGGTTGCCTACCGGATGCTCGGATCCGTCACCGAAGCGGATGACGCCCTGCAGGACGCGTGGATCCGGGTCAACCGCACAGGTAGCAACGACATCGACAATGTGGGCGGCTGGCTCACCACGATCGTGGGGCGTGTCTGTATCGACATGCTGCGGTCCCGAAAAGCGCGGCACGAGAGCCTGATCGGCACCTGGTTACCCGAACCGGTGGTAACGATTGACGAAGGGCTCGGTCCGGAGCAAGCGACGTTGCTCGCCGAATCCGTCGGTATGGCGATGCTCGTGGTCCTGGAGAGCCTCGAACCGGATGAGCGAGTGGCGTTCGTGCTGCACGACATGTTCGCCCTGCCCTATGACGAGATCGCTCCGATCGTCGGACGGTCGTCCCCTGCCGCACGACAACTCGCCAGCCGGGCCCGCCGTCGCATCCGGGGCGCCGCAACCGCGCCCGATCCAGACTTGACCAAACAACGCCAGGTGGTCGCTGCCTTTCTCGCGGCAGCACGCGCCGGCGACTTCGAGTCACTGCTCGCCGTACTCGACCCGGACGTGGTGTTCCGAGTCGACAGCGGACCGGGAAAGCAGCTCGCGCCACCGATACTCACCGGTGCCGCCGACGTCGCGCGGCAAGCGGCAGCAACCGGGCCGCGGTTCGCCACACTGTGCGAGCCGTGCCTCGTCAACGGAGCCGCAGGCATCATCGCGCGCACCTCCCACGGAGTCATCGCCGTGGTGGGAATGACCGTCATCGCCGCCAGAGTCGTCGAGATCGACCTGATGCTCGACTCTGCGCGCCTCGCAGCCGTCGAGATCCAGGAGCCCACCGGGGGTCCTGCCGAGGAAACGTCCGAAAGGCGATCATGACCACCATCGACACCCGCATGAGCGTCGAATTCTCATGCGCGGGAACCAAACTCGCAGCTTGGCACTATCCCGGGTCAAATGGCGCCTGCGTGGTGATGACCGGCGGACTCGGAGTGACGAAAGAGCCCGCAACCGACCGGTTCGGTCAGGCGTTCCACGCCGCCGGCTTCAGCGTGTTGGCATTCGACCACCGTGGGATCGGCGCCAGCGACGGCATGCCTCGCCAAGTCCAGACCATGCGCGGCCAGGCGGCGGACTGGGAGGCGGCAATCGGATTCGCCGCGGACCTGCCGGAGGTGGACCCGGCAAGGATCGCGGCGTGGGGCTTCTCGACTTCGGCCGGCCATGTCGTCCGTCTTGCCGGCCGACGCCGCGGGCTCGCCGCGGTCATTGCACAGTCACCGAACGTCGACGGGCCTACTGCCACCCGCAACGCCGCGCGTTACCAGCGACCCGTCGCGATGTTGCGAATGACCGGCCGTGGTTTGGTCGACGTGATCGCCGGCCTTGTCGGACGGCCGGCCCGCCTCATCCCGCTGGGCGGGGCTCCCGGCGAGGTGGCGGTGCTGACCACACCGGACGGTGTGCTCGCCGACACCGCACTCAATCCGGGAGGCTCGCACCCGGACTGGCTGCAGGCCGTCGCGGCGCGGTCGACCTTCGGTGTGATGGCTTTCCGCCCGGGCCGCGAGGCCGCACGCATCACGTGCCCTGCGCTCTTCGTGGTGTGCGACGACGACCGCTCGGTCCTACCGGGACCCGGTCTGCGCGCCGCGGCGGACGCGCCATCCGGCGAGCTCGTCCGGCTGCGAGGCGGGCACTACGCACCGTTCCTCGACGAGCACGACGTCGCCGTGCGGACCGAGGTCGAGTTCCTGCAGCGCCACCTGTGCACGGAGTGACGGCTCCTCGCGATCGGTCTCGTCCTTAGACTGCACGCATGTCGATCAGCAGCGCCCAGGTGCAACCCGGCAAGGTGGGTCCGAGCAGGCCGGTCCCGGCGACCATCGCGCGCCCGGAGTATGTCGGGAAACCGGCCCCGGCACCGTTCACCGGATCCGAGGTGCACGACCAGGAGCTCATCGAGCGCATCCGGGCCGCAGCCCGCATCGCCGCGCAGGCGCTGCAGGCGACGGGCGCCGCCGTCCGACCAGGTGTCACGACCGACGAGATCGACCGGGTGGGGCACGAATTCATGCTCGATCACGGTGCCTACCCGTCCACCCTCGGCTACCGCGGCTTCCCCAAGTCGTTGTGCACGAGCGTCAACGAGATCGTCTGTCACGGCATACCCGACGACCGGCCGCTGCAGGACGGCGACATCGTCAAGGTCGACATCACGGCATACAAGGACGGTGCCCACGGCGACAACTGCGCGACGTTCCTGGTCGGCGACGTTGACGAGGAGTCGCGCCTACTGGTGGAACGCACCGAGCAGGCGATGCTGCGCGGGATCAAGGCCGCGATGCCCGGACGTGCGGTCAATGTGATCGGCCGGGTGATCGAGAAGTACGCCAAGCGATTCGGGTACGGCGTGGTGCGTGACTACACCGGCCACGGAGTCGGGCCCGTCTTCCACTCCGGGCTGGTCATCCCGCACTACGACGCGGCACCGGCATACAACGACGTGATCGAGCCGGGTATGACGTTCACCGTCGAACCGATGCTCAACCTGGGCACCGCGGAGTGGACGATGTGGGACGACGAGTGGACGGTCGCGACGAAGGACCTGCGGCGATCCGCGCAGTTCGAGCACACGATCCTGATCACGGACAGCGGTCCCGAGATCCTGACGCTGCCTTAAGGTCTTGGTAATCACAGCATTCGCGAAGGAGTCTGCACGATCATGAGCAAGAGCTACCCACTTGGCATCGACGTCGGGGGCACCGGCATCAAGGGCGCGCCCGTCGATCTCGACAAGGGGGCCTTCGCCAAGGACCGGGAGCGCATCGACACCCCCAAGGAGTCGACTCCCGACGCCGTCGCCGATGTCATCGAGCAGATCGCGGACAAGTTCGCCGACGAGACCGACGGCCAACCCATCGGCATCACGCTGCCCTGCGTCGTGACCCATGGCGTCGTGAGAACCGCTGCGAACATTGACAGTTCATGGATCGGCACCAATGTCGAAGAGCTGCTGAGCAAGCGACTCGGCCGTCCGGTGACGGTCGTCAACGATGCCGACGCTGCCGGCGTCGGCGAGTTGCACTTCGGCGCGGCACGCAACACCGACGGCACGGTCCTGGTGTCGACGCTCGGCACCGGCATCGGCTCCGCACTGCTCATCGACGGCGAGCTGCTGCCCAACTCCGAGCTCGGTCACCTGGAGATCGACGGACACGACGCCGAGACCAAGGCCGCCGAGAGCGCACACGTCCTGGAGGACCTGTCCTGGGAGAAGTGGGCCGAGCGGCTGCAGCGCTACTACAGCCACATCGAGGATCTGCTGTGGCCGGATCTCATCGTGGTCGGCGGCGGCATCTCCAAGAAGGCCGACAAGTTCCTGCCGTTGCTGCACCTGCGGGCACCGATCGTCGCCGCACAACTGCGTAACGCCGCCGGCATCGTCGGTGTGGCGTGGCTGGCCGACCGCGCCGCCCGGACCAAGTAGCCGGCCGACGGTTGATCAGCTGTCGCTCGACTGGCCCGCTCGGAGGCCGGCGAGCGCGTTCTTCGGGTCGCGCAGCGTCGCCTTCGCAGCGGGTAACCCGCGCTTGAGCGCGTGGCGCACCTTCGGCAGCGCGGTCGCGAACGCCGGATAGAGCGGCGACAGCTGCTTGTCCCACGTGCCGATCAGCAGGTCCTCGTGCTTGCTGAACTGCCGCTTGAAATCGGAGATGCCGTCGTTGAGCAAACCGTTGAAGTCGTAGCGTGAAACACCTTGTGCCTTCACGTGTTTCATCGCATGGAACTTCAGGCCGTAGTTGAGACGCAGCTTCATTCCACGTGGAGAGACTCCGCCATACAGTTCGAACGCGGTGGTGTCGGAGACGACGAGCCAGACGAACGCGGCGACCTCGTCGCCCTCCCATGAGGCGATCAATTGTGAGCGCTCGCCCATCAGGTCGCGGATGGCGTGGTGGTAACTGTCGTCGTGGACCGCAAAGCCGGCGCGCCTGCCGGTCTCCTTGTTGATCGCGAGCACCTGCTCGAGGTCGGCCTCGCTGGTCACCTCGCCGAACCGCACGCCGTCGGCACGGAACGACTTGCGGACGTTCTGCCGAGTGCTGGAGTTGAATGCCTTGAGAATGTCGTCCTCGTCGGGCGTCACGTCGACGACGAGGGTGCGCGGGATGAGGCCGGTGTTGGCGCTACGGCGGAAGCCCACCCGCGCGACCGCGGCGAGCCATCCCGACGGTGCCGACTGCTCGATCGCGGCGATCTCCTCGTCGGTGACGCCCTTGGGCAGTGGCGACTGCGGGTCGGCCCAGTCCGGCTCGATGCTCAGCGCGACCGGCTTGCGGGTCTGCTTGACGTGGTCCGCGATCGCCGCCAGGACGTCCGCCCGGGCGGCTTCCTCGGCGACCGGTCCGCGCGGCACGTAGGCCAGGGACCGAAAGGGCGGTGGCAACCTGCGGTAGAGCACCTGTGCGGCGCCCACCTGCTCGCCGTGCGCGTCCTGCACCAGGAGCCGGTCAGCGGTCCACGCGTAGCGCGACTTGACCTCTCCCCAGCCCCACAGTTGCAGCGGGTGTCCCCCGCCGGACAGAACGGCGCGGTCCCAGGTGTCACGGTCATGGCAGGTGGTCACTCGCAGGTTCACGGGCACCAAGCTACCGGCGGGCGGCTCAACGACGGCGGGCGGCTTTGCGGATCTTGCCCGGAACGTCGGCGTCCACGTCATACCCGCGCTTGGACATCCGCTGCGCGTGCCCGGCTTTGCGGAGTCGCTCGAGGGTCACCGGGCATTTCTTGCAGCGCAGTGAGTCCTTGCAGCACTTCTTCTTCGCAGTCACGACGGGCACGAGATCGATAGTAGGTGAGCCTTACCTATTTCGAAGAATCGGTCCGCGCTTCGGTCAGAGCGTCAGCGTTCCGGCGCCGTGCAGATCGTGCACGGGCACGCCATCCTCCTTGCCGTAGCCGCCGATGTGCCGCAGGTAGATGTCACGGCCGGGCTCGGTCAACAGCGCGTCATGGATCGGCAGCACCGCCACGGGTGCGATACGCCGGACGAACTCGACCGTCTCCTTGACCGCGCACCACGGGGCGTTGACCGGCACGCCGAGCAGGTCGACGTCTCCGGGGACCTCGGCGTCCAGAGCGTCGCCAGGATGGAAGAAGGCGGGCTCGCCGGGTGCGGTCAGGTAGAGCCCGACGTTGCTGATCCGCGGGATGTATTCGGTGATGACGGCGTGCTGCGATCCGGCCGGCGTGATCGTCAGGCCACCGATGGTGAAGACCTCGCCCGGCTGTGTGCGGGTGACCGGAATCTCTTCGCGCGCAAGGATTTCGGCGGTGTCGGGGTCGGTGTGCAGGCTGGCACCGGGGTTACGTTGCAGCAGGGCCGGCAGTTGCTCCGGGTCCAGGTGGTCGGCGTGCTGGTGGGTCACCAGGATCGCGTCGAGGTCGGTGATGTCGCTGAAGGCCGAGAAGTTGCCCGGGTCGATCATGACGCGGCTGCCGGCGGCCTCGATCAGCACGCAGGAATGTCCGAGAAGAGTGAGCTCCATGTAGCCACGGTATGACGCAGCCGGCCGACCCACGTAGCATGGCCGAACGTGAAGTTCCTCGGAGATCGCCCGCCATACGACCTGACCTACAACGACGTCTTCATGGCGCCCTCACGTTCTTCGGTGAGCAGCCGCCTCGACGTCGACCTCACGACACCGGACGGGGTCGGCACGACCATCCCGCTCGTCGTGGCCAACATGACCGCGATCTCGGGTCGTCGGATGGCTGAGACGGTCGCCCGCCGCGGCGCGATCGCTGTGCTTCCGCAGGACATCCCGGAACGCGCGATGCGCGAGACCGTGGCCTACGTCAAATCCCGCCACACCGTCTACGAGACCGCGGTGACCGTGCACGCGGACGAGCCGGTGAGCAACGTCCTCGCCCTGATCGGCAAGCGCGCGCACCGCACCGCCGTGGTCATCGACGACCAGCGCGCTCCGATCGGCCTGGTGACCGAGCGGCAGTCGCGACAGGTCGACCGCTTCGCGACGGTCGGCGAGGTGATGACGCGCGAGTTGTTCACCGTCAAGGACGGCGATGATCTCAGCTCGGTCTTCGACGCGCTCACCGATCACCACTTCGAGCTCGCGCCCGTCGTCCAGGACGACGCTCTCGCCGGCGTGCTGACCCGGCAGGGCATCCTGCGCTCGACGATCTACCAGCCCGCTCTCGATGGCAAGGGGCAGTTGCGCATCGGCGTCGCGATCGGGATCAACGGCGATGTGCGCTCCAAGGCCGCGGCGGCGTTGTACGCCGGGGCCGACGTGCTCGTGGTCGACACGGCGCACGGCCATCAGGACAAGATGATCGACGCGCTCGGTGTCGTGCGCGCGGTCCGCGACGAGATCGAGGGCGAGCTCGGCACGCGCGTGCCGATCGCAGCAGGCAACGTCGTGACGCCGGACGGCGCGCGGGACCTGGCGACCGCCGGTGCGGACATCATCAAGGTGGGCGTCGGTCCCGGCGCCATGTGCACGACGCGGATGATGACCGGTGTGGGCCGTCCGCAGTTCACTGCAGTGCTCGAATGCGCCTCTGCTGCAACCGATCTCGGTGCTTCGGTGTGGGCAGACGGAGGTGTCAAGTACCCGCGCGACGTCGCGCTGGCGCTGGCCGCCGGTGCCGGCTCGGTGATGATCGGCTCGTGGTTCGCCGGCACCTGGGAGAGCCCCGGCGACCTCAACACCGACGCCGACGGTCGCCTCTTCAAGGAGTCGTTCGGTATGGCGAGCGCCCGCGCCGTCAGCGGCCGGACGCAGGCACGCGGTGCCTTCGACCGGGCGCGCTCGGCGCTCTTCGAGGAGGGCATCTCCTCGTCCCGGATGTTCCTGGATCCGGCACGTCCCGGGGTCGAGGATCTGATCGACTCGATCATCGCGGGTGTGCGGTCCAGCTTCACCTACGCCGGCGCGCGCAACATCGAGGAGTTCCGTGAGCGGGCACTCGTCGGTGTCCAGAGCGCCAGTGGGTATGACGAAGGGCGTCCGCGCGAGACCTCCTGGTGAGCCTGTCCCTGCCGAACGACGGCTTCTTCGCCGACTGACGGTGCGATCGCGCCGTCGCTCGGCGAGAGAGCCGTCATTCGGCGGCTGATTGCCGCGCGCGGCCCAGCAGGAACGCCCGCAGACCGCGCAGGTCGTCGGTGTCGATCAGGTCCACACCGGCGTCCAGCAGGGTCGACCAGACGGTGTCGCGTGCCCGGCCGCGGCGGTCCGGCGTGTCCCAGAACCTGACGCGCTGACCGCGGGAATGCGCATCCGCGACGAAGTTCTCGAGCAGGTCGCCTTCACCGGTCGGCATCGGTCCTCTCCCCCGCCAGGAGAAGAGCTCCGGCCAGCAGTCACTGCGCAGTGGCATCACCTCGGCCGGTATGTCGCCACCCGTGGCCCGCACCCGTCCGTCCGCACCCGTCCAACGTCGCGGGGCGTCATACGGGATGCTCGAGAGGTTGCCGCTGACGACGACCGTCACCGGACCGGGCACGAACTCTGCGTCCCGCCAGTGACTGACGACCCCTTCGTATGGCGCGAGCGCTTCCTCGATCACCGGTCGTGATCGCTGAGCGTCGCTCTTGACGTCCAGCATCAAGACGATGGGTTGATCGAAATCCTCGTAGACACAACCCTTTTCGTGGACCAGCGTCGTGATGGGATCGAGGTAGAGCCGTTGCAGGGTCCGCCACGGCCGCGGGATCGTGTGTCCGACCAGGACCTTGCCGCGCACCGCCCAGACGTCGACCTCGATGCTGGTGAACCCCGCCGCGAGCGCGTCCCACAACGGTCGACGGTGCCGCGAGTCGGCGTGGGCGTGTGCGTTCGGTAGTGCCGTCGCGGCCGGTTGCCGTAGGTCGGCGGCACGGGTCGTCATACCTCCATCATGACCGAGTCACGGTGTCAGCAGGCGCCCGCGTGCTGGGCGCCATACGTGGCTTGCGCGCGGGTGTACTTGGAGCCGTAGGCAGAGCTCAGTTGGTCGATCAGTCCGCTACAGGAGAAGCCCCCCGACTGCAGATATTCCTTGGCCGACTTCACCGCTTGCGCGTTCCAGTCCTCGTGCAGGCTGTCGACGGCGACCGTCGCGTCGTGGACGGAGTACTTGTCGGCATACGACGAGGAGAGTTGATCGATGAGACCCTGCCGGGAGAACCCCATGACGCTCAAGTAGTTCTGCGCCGACGAGACGGCGTTCTGTTGCTGGTTGGTCAGTCCCGATGTCGCGGGCTGCGCGGCCTTCGTGCTGGTCGCCTTCGGCGCCGCAGCCTTCGGCGGGGCGGCCGCCTTCGGTGCGGCCGCCGCCTGGGTGACCTTGTGGGTGACCACCTTGGTGACCGTGGTGGCCTTGCCCGGCACGCGGGCGGTGACCGTCCTCGTGGCGGTGACGGTGTCCGTCGCTGTCGAGGTGGCGGTGGAGGTCGTCGTCTTCGTCGTAGTGACGGTGGACTTCGCCCCCGCTGCGTCTCCCGACGACGAACAGCCTGCGAGCGTGAGTGTGGCGGCGGCGAGCGCGACGACCGCGGCATTGGACCTGAGCATGGTGGACTCCCCTGGTGGTGACGGACGCCCGCGAGTCCGCTGACGAACGCGAGCGCTCCCAGGCATACTCGCGCCGGGCGCGGACCGCAGCATCGAGCCGGGTAAATGCACGAGCCCTGGTCGGCACGCAATAAAGGCGACACGTCAGTGACGGTGCCCGCGGCGTCGCTGTCGCGTGTCCGGCGGGCCGTCGGGGTCGATATGGCGCGTGACCTGACCCGGACTGCGCGGGCACCGGCACAGCCGACAGCCGAGCGCCGTGTTCACATGCATGCCCGCGATGTGCCCGCACCGGTCACAGACGTCCGGCGCTTGCGCGTGATTGCGGAAGAGCCCCATGACCGGAGACTACGGAGGCCTCCTGGGTCCCACCTCGGAGATTTCCGCGTGCTGTCAGGGACCGGACACGCGCTGGGCGACCGCTGCGATCTGCGCGGGTCCGACGCCACAGCAACCGCCGATGTATGTCGCACCGGCGGCCACCCACTCGTCGACCAGAGCGGGGTCGAGCTGCTCACCGGCCGACCAGGTCTTGGTGGCGCTGTCCCAGTCGCCGCCCCGGTTGGGGTAGGCGACCGCCGGCAGGCCCGTCGCCGCGACCGCTGTGCGCAACGCCGGCAACACGTCCCGTGCAGCGCAGCAGTTCGCACCCGCCGCGACCAGCGGTGTGCAGTCGGCGAGCACGGCATACGCGTCGGTGAGCGGTTGCCCGGCGCACGTGCTGTCACCTCGCACCGAGTAGCTGAACCAGGCCGGCATACCGAGCTCGCCGAGGAGGTCCACCAGCACGACAGCCTCGTCCACGTCCGGGATGGTCTCGACCGCGAACAGATCGGGTCCCGCCGCGGCCAGCAGCTCCAGTCGTGGACCGTGGAAGTCGCGCAGCTCGGCGGCCGACACGCCGTAGCGGCCGCGGTACTCCGAACCGTCCGCCAGCACCGCGCCATACGGCCCGATGGACGCGGCCACCAGCAATCCGGGCCGGCTGTCGGCGAATTCGTCGCGCACTTCGGCGGCCAGCCGGACGCCTTGCGCGATCAGCCGCTCCGCCCGCTCGCGTTCGATGCCTGCCGCGACGAACCCGGCGACGCTCGCCTGGTAGGTCGCGGCGGTCGCCACCTGGGCTCCGGCCCGGAAGTAGTCGCGGTGCGCCTGCCGGATGAGCTCCGGCTGCTCGGCGAGCAGTCGCGCCGTCCACAGCCCGCCGGTCAGGTCGGCGCCGCGCAACTCCAGCGCGGTCGACAGGCCACCGTCGAGCACGACGGGATCAGCGGGCGCTGCGGGAAGACCTTGGGAGGACATGCGGATCCTTTCGCACGGTCGCACGAAGTGTGCAGCGGATGAGCCGGCCTGTAAGCCGGATTTTGTATGGCGCCCGCCGCAAGCGGCGGACACGTGGCGATCATCCATCTAGGACCACCGTTGCCGGTGGCCTCCAGCGATCTACCCGCGTGCTCGGGCGGGCCGCCCTCGGACACACGCTGTCTGATCTTGCTCCAGGTGGGGTTTACCGAGCCACGCCAGTCACCTGGCGTGCTGGTGGTCTCTTACACCACCGTTTCACCCTTACCGCCGGCGAACCGGCGGCGGTCTGCTTTCTGTGGCACTGTCCCGCGGGTCACCCCGGGTGGCTGTTGGCCACCACCTTGCCCTTCGGAGTCCGGACTTTCCTCGCCCCGATCGCTCGGGCCGCGACCGCCCGGCCGACTCATCCGCCGCACATCCTATCCGTGCCACGCTGCCGCCGATGCCAGGTGGGAGCTATAGCTCCCGTTCGGCATCGGCCGAAATAGATCAGGGCCGAAATGGATCACGGCCGGGCCACGGCGTCATACGTCCGGCGAACCTGCTGCATGAATCGCTCCTGCGCGATGCGAAAGCCGATGACGGGTATCCGCAGCACTCGCTCCCCCTCCGCTACTCGCTCGTTCTGACGTAGCGCGTCCTCGACCGGGTTGAGTGCCAGCGCGTGC
Source organism: Flexivirga endophytica (assembly GCF_014640635.1). Lineage (GTDB taxonomy): Bacteria > Actinomycetota > Actinomycetes > Actinomycetales > Dermatophilaceae > Flexivirga > Flexivirga endophytica. Next base: position 558,813 of record NZ_BMHI01000005.1, on the reverse strand, counting down.
TGCCCGCCGTCGATCTCGACCACGAGGCCGACCTCATCCCACGAAATGTCGAGGTAGACGCGCCCACCAGGCCCCGATCGCACCGCCTGGTGGGTCGGCCTCGGAAGCCCGTAACGCCGTGTTCCCCGTGTGAAGTCCAACTCTCCGAGTGAGTGCGCTCCATCGGTGACATCGGCGATCACATCGTTCAGGAACCGTCTCCGTGGTGAGCGTCGTATGCCGCGCCAGGTGAGCTGCAACCGCGCCGGAAGGATCAGCCGTTGCTGGACCGGCAAGCAGACGAGCAGAGCCGCCTGGCGGTCGCTCACTGCCCACTGTGCGGCGCGAATCGTCGCTGGTTCCAGGGCGATCCGTGGAATGCCGGCACCCCATATCGGTGGCGGCTCGTCCACCCGATGCTGACGCACTCCTTCAAGCGGATGATGCCTGTTGCGTGCCGGCAACGTGACCTCGATCGTCCGAGCAGTGAACCCGGTCATGCCGGCCGACTCCAGCGCACTCGCACCGTCGAGGCGGGCACCGGCGCCACTCTCCCAGACGGCCCACCAGTGCCACGCCTCCCGGCTCAGGACTGCGTCGATCGCGACGGTATGTCGCCCGGCCCGAATCCACCTGCCGGCGGCGATCTCGTCTCGTATGGCGTTCCGCCCGACGCCATACCGAGCCAGCTCCCGACGGTGCACGACCCCACCGTGGTCAGCAGCCAATCGTGTCGCGAGTGCCCGCCGGCCGGCACCGACCGGGCACGACGGGGTGACCGCGCGTGCTGCGTCCTTGCCTGCCATCACCGGATCTTGGCCGATTCCGCGCTTGCGTCGCTGGGCGCCTGTGGACAACCGAATGCCGAGCCGTTCGCCAATGCCAAGTGGGAGCTATAGCTCCCCTCTGGCATGGGCGGCGCGCTCAACCACTGCTCACCGCAGGTCGACCTGCACCAGCCACGCCGTCAGCACCATGCCGTGCGTCGCCACCACCAGGACGTCGCCGGCCAGCGAATCGAGGCCGGCGGCGAAGCGGGCAGCCGCTTCCGGCGGAGTCTCCCAATCTTTGTGACTAGCGTCGAGTGCACCCCTGACCCACGCCCGTCGCACCACCCGAAAGTCATCCGAGATCGGTTCGACGGATCGACGAACTTCTCCGAACCGCGCATCCACGATGAACTCCACGTCGGTCGCCGCGCGCAACGTCGAGATCGCCTTGCGTTCGTCGCTCGCAGCGAACGTCGCCTGGCGGGGCAACTGCTTTCGCAACTGCGCCGCAGCCACGACACCGTCGTTGGTCAAACCCCAATCTGCAGGCGCACGAGTCGGATCCACCTGCGGAGCTGCGTGCCGGACCAGGACCACCCTCCTCGGCATACGAGTGCCTAAACCAACTCGAACCGCACCCGGTGCTCCTCGATGTTGGCCTCACTGAGCTTGACCCGCACCTCGGCGCCCGGCTCCGCACTGCCCTCGGCCTTCGCCGTGACAGCGAGGTCCACGAGCTGCACGGTGATGCCCTTCTCGTCGGTGTCCACGACGTATGCCGCGAACGTCTCGCCCACCCGGGGCGCCAGGACAGCCGCCTCGACCGCGTCGGTGCAGCCGTGCTCGGCCTGACTGGCCTTCTGATCGGTACGGCTCATGATGTCCGGCAATGTGGGCAGTGCCTCGCGCACCCAGTCGGGCACCTGCCCGCCCTGGCTGACGGCCTCACAGACCACGAGGCCGAAGCGGTCGACCAGCCGTCGCAGCGGCGCCGTCACATGTGCGTATGGCGCCGCGACCGCCGCCTGGATCCTGTCCTCCGGCTCCTGACCGTCGAACGGCGTGTAGCCGGCGCCGCGGAAGAGGCTGGTGGCGTCGTGGATCAGCGCGAGGTGTTTGGGGTTCGACCGGTCGAGCCCGCGGATGAAGTCGCCGTACTGCTGGTCGGCCGGCCACTCCACACCCAGCGCGGTGGCCTGCCGCCGGAACCGGTCGATCGCCTTCTGCTCGGGCGCCGGCATGGTGCGCAGGATCCCGACCTTCGCCTGCAGCATCAGGTCGGCGGCAGCCATACCGGTGAGCAGGGAGATCTGCGCGTTCCACTCCTCCGACGGCAGCTGCGGCCGGAACGTGAGCTGGTAGGTGCCGTCGTCGCCCTTGCTGACCTCCTGCTCGGGCATCGGCAGGTTGGCCCCACCGCGCTTGGCCTCCAACGCGATCCGCAGCTCGCCGATCTCCTTGAGCAGCGCAAGCCCCTCGGGCGCGGAGCCGCCGTCGATCTGCTGTTGCACGTGCTCGTAGTCCAGCCGGGCCGTGCTCCTGACCTTCGCCCGGTAGACCTCACTCGACGTCGCCTCCGCCAGCGACGAGAGCTTGATGTCCCAGACGAACGCCGAGCGCACCTCGTCCGCGAGCAGGCTGACCGCGTCCTCGCTGAGCACCTTCGGGTGCAGCGGCACGCGCGCGTCGGGCAGGTAGATCGTCTGCCCGCGTTGCCGTGTCTCGTCGTCGAGTGCGCCGCCGGGCCGCACGTATGCCGGAACGTCCGCGATGGCGTAGCGCACGCGGTAACCGTCGCCGTCCCGCTCCAGGCACATCGCCTGGTCCAGGTCCATCGAGCCGGGCGGGTCGATGGTGAAGTACGGCACCGCGGTCTCGTCCCGATCGGGCAACGCCACCGATGTGGCCGCCTGCTCCGCTTCGGCCTTCGCCTCCTGCGGATAGTCCAGCGTCAGGTCCAGTTGTTCGCGCAGGGCGGCGAACGCCCGCTCCAGCGGACCGGCGTCTGCTCCTGCCTTCGGGTCGGCCTTCGGGGCGATCAGGTGCGGTAGGTTCATGCCGCCCACCATAGGGAACGCCGACCACGGATACGGTCCGATCGACGCGCCGCTTCCGGCAGGCCGTAGCCTTTTCGCGTGCTGATCCTGCTGCCGCCGTCCGAGACCAAGACCCCGCGAAAGCGCGGGAAGGCGCTCGATCTCAGCCGCGTGGACCTACCCGAGCTGACCGCTGCCCGCGACAAGTTGCTGGATGTCCTCGCCGACGTGAGCGCTCGCCCGGATGCACTGGACGTCCTCGGCGTCGGCCAGAGTCTCGCCGCCGACGTGGCCCGCAACCTGACCCTGCGGACCGCGCCCGCGCAGCAGGTCTCCGCCCTCTACACCGGTGTCCTGTATGACGCGCTCGACCTGCCCAGCCTGGAGTCTGCCGCGCTGCGTCGCGCGCGCCGCTGGATCGTGGTGCAGTCGGCGCTCTTCGGCGCGCTGCGGCTGGCCGACAAGGTCCCGGCATACCGGCTTTCGATGGGCACCAACCTGCCCGGTGTCGGACCGCTCGCGGCCTACTGGCGGGGCGAGCTGACCGCGCCGATGACGGAACTCGCGGGCAACGGTGTCGTGGTCGACTGTCGCTCGAGCACCTACGCCGCGGCATGGACTCCGACCGGCGCGACGGCGAAGCGCTGGGTGCGCATCCACGTGCCGGGCGCCACACACAACGCCAAGCACACCCGCGGACTGGTGACCCGGCACCTGGCCGAGGCCGGTGTCTCACCCCGCACTCCGGCCGCGCTGCGCGATGTCGTCGCGGGCGCGTTCACGGCCGAGTTGCACGAGCCGCGCCGGCCCGGCACACCCTGGGAGCTGTCCGTGAGCACCGCGTGACCGAGTTGGTCGATCGCGTCGGGCCGGTCCTGGCGTTCCTTGTCTGCATCACCGTGGTCGCCGAAATCGCAGATCACGCAGGCGTTTTCGACGTCGCCGGCCACTGGGCCGCGCGTATGGCGAGAGGCCGCACCGTCGTCCTGTGGCTCGTCGTCGTGGTCCTTTCATGTGCCGCGACGACCGTCCTCAGCCTCGACACCACTGCGGTTCTGCTCACGCCCGTCGTCATCACGACGGCCCGACAGGCGCAGCTGCCACCACTGCCCTTCGCGTTCACCACGGTCTGGCTGGCCAACACGGCGTCGCTGCTGCTGCCGGTCTCCAACCTGAGCAATCTGCTGGCGTTGCACCAGTTCGAGCAGTGGGGCGGCCTCTCGGCATACCTGCGAGTGGCCTGGGCGCCCGCGCTCGTCGCCATGGCCGCCACCGTCGTCGTCATCGCGGTCCTGCACCATCGCCAGCTCGGCGGGCACTACCGGGTGCCGCCGATGCCGCGGCCGCACGACGGGGTGCTGCTGCGTGTTGCAGCCGCGGTCTGCCTGCTACTCGGGCCGCTCTTCGTCACCGGTGTCACTCCCGCCATACCTGCTGCCGGTGGTGCGCTCATCCTGTTGCTGACGTTGGCTGTTCGCGAGCGGGACGCCCTGCGCAAGATCGCCGTTCCGTGGCAGATGGTCCTCGGTGTCGCAGCGCTCTTCGCCGTCGTGGGCTTCCTGCGGGCGCACGGCCTGGAGGAGTGGATCGCCCGGGTGATGGGTTCCGGCGAGTCGACCTTCGCCCTGCTGCGGGTGTCCGGACTCGGCTGCGTCGGCGGCAACCTGATCAACAACCTGCCCGCCTACCTCGCGGCCGAGTCCGCCGCGGACGGCTCCGCACATCGGCTGATGGCGTTGCTGATCGGGGTCAACGCCGGACCGATCGTCACGGTGTGGGGCTCACTCGCAACGTTGCTGTGGATGGCTCGGTGCCGACGCGCAGGGCTGCGGATCCCGCTGCGGCGCTTCACGATCGAAAGCTTCGCGGTCGCGGTCGTGACCGTGGTGGCCGCGACCCTCGTCCTCGGTCAGGTGTGACGATTCTTCGGGGTCCCCGTGAATTATTCGTGGGAGCGCAGCGGCGGAGAAACTTCGTGGAGTTTCCCCCAGGCGTTCCAGAAGTGGTGGACGGGGCCGTTGCCGTGTCCGATCGACAGGTCGTCGGCCGCTCGCAGTGCACCGGTCAGGTAGGTCTTGGCCTCGCGGACCGCGTCGACCCACGAGTCGCGCTGTGGGCGCAACGCAGCGATCGCCGAGGACAGGGTGCAGCCGGTCCCGTGGGTGTTCCGGGTGGCCACCCGCGGCGCGTCCAGCTCGGTGATCCGCCCGTCGACGAGCAACAGGTCAGTGCTGTCCGGCCCGTCGAGGTGCCCACCCTTGAGCAGCACCCCGTGCGTCAGCTCGGCGAGCGCTCGGACTTGTCGGTCCATGTCGCAGACACTTGTCGCCTCCGGCACTCCCAGCAGGTCGGCCGCTTCGGGCATGTTCGGAGTGATGAGGTCGGCCAGCGGGACCAGTTCGTCGCGCAGGGCGGCGACGGCCTCTGCGGGCAGCAGCCGGTGTCCGCTGGTGGCGACCATGACCGGGTCGAGAACGACCGGACCCAGCTGCCGCTCGCGCAGCACCTCGGCCACGGCCCGCGTGACCTCGGCGGTGCCGAGCATGCCGATCTTGACGGCATCGACGTGCACGTCGTCCAACAGGTTGCGGAGTTGCCCCGCGACGGTCGCACCGTCCAGTTGGTGGATCGCGGCGACACCCCGGGTGTTCTGGGTGACGACCGCGGTCACCACCACCGTGCCGAACGCACCGAGGGCGGAGAACGTCTTCAGGTCCGCGCTGATGCCGGCTCCCCCGCTGGGGTCCGTGCCTGCGATGGTCAGCACGGTCGGGACGTACGGCGCCATCACAACTCCTCCGCTGCCAGTAGGGCTCGTGCCGCGGCCGCCGGATCCGGGGCGGCACACACGGCCGACACCACGGCGACACCGGCAGCTCCCGCGGCGCGCAGCGGTGCGACGTGGATGTCCTTGATCCCGCCGATGGCGACCGCGGGCAGCTCACAACCGTCCAGCACCTCGCGAACACCGTCGATGCCGAGCGGTGCGGCGGCCTTCGGCTTCGTGGGGGTCGCGAACACCGGCCCGATCCCGAGGTAGTCCACGGTGCCGTCCGGCCACTCCGCCACGGCCTCGATCTCGTCGATGCAGGAGACCGAGTGGCCGATGATCAGTTGCGTCCCGGCGACCCGGCGGGCATCGACCGGGTGCAGATCGGACTGCCCGAGATGCACCCCGTCGGCACCGACCGCGAGTGCGACGTCGAGCCGGTCGTCCACGACGAACGGCACGCCTGCAGCCGTCGTGATGTCCCTGAGTTCCCTTGCGATGTCGAGTAGTTCACGAGTCGTCGCCTCGTGGTCCCGCAGCTGCACGATCGTCACACCGCCTGCCAGTGCCGGACGGACCGTCTCCGCGACACCGCGCTCACCGCACAGCGCGCGGTCGGTGACCAGATAGAGCCGCAGCGATTCCGCGTCCAGCCGGATCATCGGGTCAGCCGCGCCAACTGCTCGGAGCCGAGTGCATGGAGCGCATCCAGGATCTCGACGGCGAACGTCCCCGGGCCGGACGCGCGCTCGATCGCGACCTCGGCCGCGATCGTCCACACAGCAGTAGCGGCGAACGCGGCATCCGCGGGAGACGCGCAGGCGGTGAACGCGGCAGTGATGGCGCCCAGTGCGCAACCCACCCCGGTCACCTTGGTCATCATCGGTGTGCCGTTGGAGACGGTGCGAACGTCGTCGGCAGTGATGATGTGATCGACCGGTCCACTGACGGCGACCGCGCCACCGGTGCGCGCGCACAGGGAGCGCGCCGGCTCCAGGGCCGCCTCCACACCTGCCGTGCTGTCCACGCCGCGTCCGCCTCCGTCGAGTCCGGCCAGGCTGATCACCTCGGACGCATTGCCGCGTATGACGGTCGGACGCAGCGGGACCAGTTCGGTGGCGACACGGTCACGCAGCGGCAGCCCGCCAACCGCGACCGGGTCGAGCACCCACGGGGTTCCGGCAGCGCCGGCCGCCTGGGCAGTGGCCACCATGGTCTCCCCCACCGCCGGGTTGATGGTGCCGACGTTGATGAGCACGGCGTCCGCGATGCCCGCGAAAACCGTTGCCTCCTCGAGGTTGTCGACCATCGCCGGGGCCGCGCCCAGGGCAAGCAGGGCGTTCGCGGTGAACCCGGTCACCACCGAGTTGGTGATGCACTGGACCAGCGGCCCGCGCCGGCGCAGCTCCGCGAGCAGCTCGCTGACATCGCTGCCGTCCAGCACGTCCGTCACGGTGTCGCTCACCACGGCCACCTCTCTCCGCGCACCGCGGCGTCCCAGAACATCCACTCATAACGGGTCGCGATCTCGAGGTGCTCGACCATGTCCGCCACCTGTCGCTCGGACAGTCCACCGACGGTTTCGTCGACGACCTGCAGCATCTCGGCGACGCTCCGCGCGAAATCGGGAGCGGCATACGACTCGATCCAGCGCGCATAGACCGGATCGCTCGAGCCGGACTCCGCAAGCGCGACACCGACCTGCTGATAGATCCAGTAACACGGGAGCACCGCGGCCAGACCCTCGTGGAACGGTCGCTGGGCGCACACCGACAGCAGGTAGCTCGTATAGGCAGTGGTGGCAGGTGATTTCGGAGTGCTGTGCAGCAACTGCGGGTCGAGTCCGGCCTGCTCCAGGAGGGCCGGGTGCAGACCGAGCTCGGTCGCGATCGCGGATCCGGCATGCGCGGCCAGCGTGCCCGCCGCACCGGACGGAGCCTTGGCCGCGAGCAGTGCCAGCGCTCGCGCATATTCACCCAGGTAGAGCGTGTCCTGTATGACGAAGTAGCCGAACGCCTCCCGCCGCAAGCTGCCGGCTGAAAGGCCCCGCAGGAAGTCGTGCGCCAGGACGCGCTTGAGACCTTCCTCCATCGGTGCTCCGAGCACGGGCCACCAGGTGTATGACGTCGTCGACATCGAAGATGCCCCTTCCTCCGCCGGCATTGTCCGGCTCAGGTTGTGGCGGTCGGCGACGGTTCGGTCGCCCTCTCAGCCCGGTCCTTCCGAGCTCCCGCGGGTTGTCGAGACCAACCGTAACGCTTCGTGAGCCACCTCACCACGAAGGGGTGAGGTCAGCTCAGCGCCTGCGTGATGTCTCGCACCAGGTCATCGGCGTCCTCGAGCCCGACGGAGACCCGCAGCACACCGTCGGTGATGCCGACAGCCGCACGTGCCTCGGCGCCCATCCGCCGGTGCGTCGTCGTCGCGGGGTGAGTGATCAGGGACTTGGAATCACCGAGGTTGTTCGAGATGTCAACGATCTCAAGGGCGTTCATGAACGTGAAGGCGTCCTGCTTGCCGCCGTCCAGCTCGAACGTCACGACCGTGCCACCGCCGCTCATCTGACGCTGCGCCAGGTCGAACTGCTCGTGTGACTCCAGGAACGGATACCAGACGCGGCGGATCGCCGGGTGGTCCTGCAGGGTGCGCGCGACCTGCAGCGCGGACCGGGCCTGGGCCTCGACCCGCAGGCGCATGGTCTCCAGTCCCTTCAGCAACACCCAGGCGTTGAACGCCGACATCGAAGGACCGGTGTGCCGCAGGAGGTTCTCGACCGGGCCGTGGATGTAGTCGTCCGGCCCGAGGATCGCGCCGCCGAGCACCCTGCCCTGGCCGTCGATGTGCTTGGTCGCCGAGTAGACCACGATGTCCGCGCCGTGCTCGAGGGGCTGGGAGAAGATCGGGGTCCCGAAGACGTTGTCGACCACGACCTTCGCCCCGGCGGCGTGCGCGTGCTCGGTGACGAAGTCGATGTCGACGAGTTCCTGCATCGGGTTGCTCGGCGTCTCGAAGAAGACCGCGGTGGTCGGCTCCGCCAGCGCGGCCTTCCACTGCTCGTTGTCGGGCCCGTCGACGAAGACCGTCTCCACGCCCCAGCGCGGCAGGATCTCGTCGAGGATCACGAAACACGAGCCGAACAGCCCGCGCGCGGCGACGACCCGATCCCCTGACCCGAGGAGTGCGGCCAGTGCCGTGAACACGGCACCCATGCCGGACCCGGTGGCGTAGCAGGCCTCGGCGCCTTCCAGTTGGCGCAGCCGCTCCTCGAACATCGCAACGGTCGGGTTCCCGTAGCGGCTGTAGACGAATCGGTCGACGTCGCCGGTGAACGCCGCCTCGGCGTCCTCCGCCGTCTGATAGACGAAACCGGAGGTCAGGAAGAGCGCCTCGGACGTCTCCTCGAAGCCGCTGCGCTGCAGGCCGCCCCGCACCGCGACGGTGTCGGGTGACCAGTTGTCGTCATCACGCGCAGCACCACTCACGCCCGGTAGCTTCCCACAGCCGACCGAGCCTGCTGCCGCCCCGTCCAGCAGTCCGACGCCGCGTGACGACGCTGGTCTTGGGAGGAGTCGCGCGAAACGGCCAGTGGAGACGACGACCAAGACAAACGGCTCACCGCAGGTGGTGGGTGTCGTTGGTGTAGGCGACACTGGCGCTGCCATCGGCATAGACATCGATCTCGGTGAGCGATGCAGGATCCGCGGCCAGCAGCCACGCGTGCCCGAAGCTCAACCCGAGCAACGACCGCAACACGACCAGGATCGGCATCCGGTGGGTGGCGATGACGACGGTGCCGCCCCGCGCGATCGCGCGCTCCCGTGCGGCATCCACCCGCTCGACGAGCTCCGCGTGGGTCTCGCCGCCTTCGACCCGGAAATCGTCCTCGACCCGCATTCTGGCCGGGTCACCCGGATAACGCTCGCCGATCTCGACGAAGCTCAGGCCGTCCCAGACACCGAAACACTGCTCGTCCCAGTCTGCGTCGATCTCCGGCTGCACGCCCAATACGCGGGCCGCCGCGGCGCCGGTCTGGCGGGCTCGAGCCAGCGAGGACGTCACGACGGACACCGGCCCGGTGACGAGTTCGGCGAGGGCCGCACCCGCCTTCTCCGCCTGGTCCAGCCCCTCGGCATTCAGCTGCGGGTCGGCACCGCCACGGCCGTCCAGCCGGCCACCGACGGTGAAATCCGTGACGCCGTGCCGCAACAGGATCAGCCGGGTCTGGACGGTGCGCTTCGGCAACGACGGTCGCGACTCCTGGGTCGTCGGCTCGGTCTGCCCCGAGTCCGCGCCGGCCGCCTCGTCACGCCACAGGTCGCGCTCGACGTCCTTGCCGTCCATGCCGTCGTTGGACAGCTTGTCGGCGGCCTTGTTCTGGGCCCGCGGGATCCAGGTCCACTCGACCGAGCCACCGGCCGCGCGGATCCGGCGCAGCACCTCCTGGGCCTCACCGGCCAGTCGGCGCATGTCCTCGTGCTTGATCTTCCAGCGACCGGCCATCTGCTCGACGACCAGCCGCGAGTCCATCCGCACGACGATGTCCGCTCCGGCATCGATCGCCTCGGCGGCCAGCAGGCCCGCGATCAGGCCCTGGTATTCGGCGACGTTGTTGCTCGCCTTCCCCAGCGGCGCGGCGCGTTCGGCCAGCAGGGAGCGGTCGTGCGCGTCGCGCACGAGGGCGCCATACCCGGCGACGCCGGGGTTGCCACGAGAACCGCCGTCGGCCTCGACGATGAGAGAACGACCCACGGCTCTACAGGCCGGACTCGGCGGTGCGGACCAGGATCCGGCGGCACTCCTCGCAGCGCACCACCTCGTCCTCGGCCGCAGCGCGGATGCGGCCCAGGTCGGCCTGACCGAGCTCCAAACCGCAACCGCTGCAACGCTTCTGCTGCAGTGCTGCCGCCGCGACGCCGCCCATCTGGTCGCGCAGCTTCTCGTAGAGCGCCAGCAACTCGGCGCCGACGCCCGGCGCGACATTGGACCGGTCCCGCTCGATGCTCTCGCGCTCGGACACGATCTCCGCGAGCGCGCGCTCCTGCTCGGTCCGCAGCTGCTCGACGCGCTGTTGCGCCTCCTGCTGGGCCGACTCCTTGGCGGTCAGGTCGGACTGCAGGCTCTCGGCGCGCTCCATCACCTCGAGCTCGACCTCCTCCAGCTCGGTCTGGCGACGGCCGAGCGTCTCCAGCTCGTGCTGCAGGTTCTGCAGCTCCTTCGACGTGCCGCTGCCGCTCTCCAGCCGCTTGCGGTCACGATCGGCGCGGTCGCGGACCAGCTGCACATCGGCGTCGGCTTTGCTGACGGCACGTTCGTTGTCCTGCAGCGCGGTGCGGGCGATCACCACGTCCTCGGAGAGGGTGCTGGCTTGCGCCGTCGCTTCCGCCAGCTGCGCCTGCACCGGCAACGTGCGCTCCCGATGCTTCAGCTGGTCCAGGCGGGTGTCGAGCTTCTGCAGGTCCAGCAGTCGCCACTGCCGGGTGAGATCAGCCTTCACAGGGCGTCACTGCTCCTTCTGGGTTCGGTCGGGACGAGGAAGTCCCACGGGTCGGTGCGCAACTGCGACACGGAGGTCTGTACGTCATACCCCTGCGCAGCAAGGGCTTCGCGCAATCGGTCGGCGCTGTCGGCCAGCCACAGCGACTCGGTCGCCCAGTGCCCGGCATCGATCAGGTATGGCGCTCCCCCACGCGCCTCCTCGCGGGCCTCCAGCGCCGGGTGGTGGCGCAGGTCGGCGGTGACGTAGACGTCGGCCCCACCTGCGCGAACGGCGTCAAAACGGTCGTCCCCGGCACCACCCTGGACCGCGACACGGCGGATGACGGCCGCGGGGTCACCGCTCACCCGCAGTCCGACGGGGGCGGCCGGCAGCTTATCGGCCAGTGCCCCCGAGAACTCGCCCAGGGTGGTCGGCTCGGCCAGGTCACCGATCCGGCCGATCGGCTGGCCGCCCTCCTCGTCCAACGGCTGCGCGTCGGTGGGCAGTCCGCAGGCTGCGGCGAGGGCGTCGTTGACTCCGGGGCTCGCGACGTCGGCGTTGGTGTGCGCGCAGTAGAGCGCGATGTCGGCGACCACGAGAGTGGTGACCGCGGCGCCCTTCGCGGTGGTGGTCGCGACGGAGTGCACACCCCGCAGCAGTAGCGGATGGTGGGTGACCAGCAGGTCGGCGCCGGCGTCGCGCGCGTCCTCGATCACGGCGAGCGTCGGATCGACCGCGAAGTGGATGTGGTCGATCTCCTGCGCTGCGTCACCGGTGACCAGACCGACGCTGTCCCAACCCGCGGCGGTCTGTGGCGGGTAGAACCCGTCGAGCACCCGGACGGCATCCGCGAGGGTGGGACTGGTCACGTCGTGCCTCTCTGTTCGATGCGGATGTTCAGTTCATCGTGCTGCCAGGCTATTCGCCGACCGGTGTCGCTCGTTAACCGTCGTCGAGCCCGCCGGCGCCGACTGCCGGTGTCTTTGACCTGTGTACCCACACGCGGCCGCCGGCCGTGAAATTCCTCGGGGTGCGTCAAGACGTCGGGCCGAAGACCGCCAAAGGCACAGTCACTCGAAGGCTTCGGCGTCGGACGCGAGGTACGAGCGTCGACGACAAACTCTACGTGAGGTCATGATCGCGGCCGAAGGCCGCCAAAAACACAGCTCACTTTGGCTTTTGGCGTGGTACTCGCGAGGAACGAGCGAGACCACGCCAAAAACCAAAGTGGGCCCGGCCGGGCTCGAACCGACGACAACCGCGGTGTAAACGCGGTGCTCTACCAACTGAGCTACAGGCCCCCGTGCGTTGTTGCGGATGCACGAGCGATACCGCGACAGGCCGCGGTGCCCCGTCATTGTGCCAGCAGGGGTCGGCCGGACAAACTCCACGTGCGGACACGCTCCGGCGCAGGAAACCTCACAGCGCGGCGAGCGCGTCCCGGTAGCCCTCGAAGTCACGTGCCTCGCCTGGTCCGTTGACCTGCGACCAGCGGATCGTGCCCTCGCCGTCGACGAGGAAGGTCCCGCGGATCGCCATACCGGCTTCGCCGTTGAAGACGCCGTATGCCGAGGCGACCTCGCCGTGCGGCCAGAAGTCGGACAGCAGGTCGAAGTCGTAGTGCTCGGCCTCCGACCAGGCGCGCAGCGTGAACATCGGGTCGCACGAGATCGCCAGGACCTCGGCCCGGCCATCACCGGTGAAGCCGGCGATGTCGTCACGTATGCCGCACAGCTCGCCGGTGCAGATGCCCGACCACGCGAACGGGTAGAAGACCAGCAGCACCGGCTTGTCGGCGACCCGCTCACGCAGGGACACCGACTCGCCGTGCTGGTTCTGCAACGTGAAGTCGGGTGCCATGTCACCGACCGCAGCACGCGTGTCCGTCATCGCTGCTTGGCCACGCCGCCCTGGACGAGCTTCGTCGCGATCCACTCGTCACCGGCGCGTGTGGACGTGCCGGCGTTGAGACCGGCCGTCTGCGCGGCCTCGGCGATGTCGCTGGCGTCCACGTGGTCCGGGTGACCGGCGCCGGGCACCAGCAGGACGACGAAGCCCTTGTCGGCGAGGTTGGTCAGCGCATCGACGCAATCGTCGATCAGGTCGCCGTCGCCGTCCCTCCACCACAGGAGGACGGCGTCGACCACTCCGTCGTAGTCCTCGTCCTCCAAACCGGATCCGGTGAGCTCCTCGATCTGCTCACGAACGGCGTCATCGACGTCGTCGTCCCAACCGAGTTCTTGTACCACCTGGTCTTTTTCGAAGCCGAGTTTCTCGGCCAGTGCGGATTTCTGGGCCCCAATTGCCATGGGCGTAGTTCACTAGGAACTGCGCCGGTTTGCAACCGGGCGACGTGATCGCCGCCCGGTTGCACCGGCGCGGAACCTGCTACCAGGCCTGGCCGGGGTCGTATGCCGAGGACATGTCGACATCCTCCGACCGCTTGATCGTGGCCTCGATGAGCCCGTAGGGCCGGTCGGCGGCGTGATGCACCTCACAGTTGTTCTCGACGCCGAACGGGCTCAGGTCGACCACGAAGTGGTGCTTGTTCGGACAGCTGAAGCGGACCTCGGCGATGCTCGGGACCGCGTCGAGCACTGCGGTGCCCATCTCCCAGAGCGTGTGCTGGAGCGCATAGCTGTAAGCCGCCGCGAAGCTTCCGGTGATCGCGTCGAGCACCTCGTCGAATGCCTTGCCCCAGTCGATGCCTGTGCCGATATCCGCGCCGTCGTGCGCCCACTGCGCCGTGACGGCGGTCGCCATGATCCGGTCGTTCGTCGGCTGCAGGGTGGTGTATTTGTCCTGGTAGAAGCCGTGGAACTCCGAGTCCGTGGTCTTCAGGACCGTGAGCTCCTTCAGCCCGCTGACGACGCTGGTGTCGTCAGCGGTGCGGGTGACAGTGGCGGTGCGGACGTAGTCACCGTTCTTGACGAAGGCGTGCGCATGGCCGTGCGAGCGGACCCACGGGACCGCATCCACCGTGATGCGGGCGGCGCTGACCTGCGGCACCTCGATGAAGTGGTCCGCGAGCGCGACGGCGAAGGACTCCGGCTCGCGGACCGCGTCGCCGGCTTCCTTGGCGAAGGCGTTGACGGTGTTCTTGCACGCGTCGGTGGTGAGCACTTTGGCCTGGTCGCCGGAGGTGTGCGCGTCGTCGAAATCGCCGGTCAGCGACACAGAGACGTTGTAGTCGACCAGCTCGTGCGGGGCATCCGGGTCGTCCCGGAAGACGCGCACGACGTGCACTTCCGCCTTGCCGTACTGGTTGTGTCCGAGGACATAGGACATGAGAAATCAGCTCCCTCTATAGGTGGAGAACGCGAACGGACTCAGTAGCAACGGCACGTGATAGTGCCGGTCTTCGTCTATGACGAAGGTGATCGCCACCTCGGGATAGAAGGCCCGGACCCCGGCACGCTCGAAGAAGCTGCCGGTGGCGAAGACGATGCGGTAGGTGCCGTGCTGGAGCCCGTCGGGCACCAGTCCGGCCACCCGGCCGTCATCGTCCGTGGTGCCGGATCCGATGGACGCGCCATCGCTTCCGGCACCGGCTTGGGAGAACACCGTGACCCGGACGCCGGCGGCCGGCTGTCCGTTGACGGCGTCCAGAACATGGGTGGAGAGACTGCTCATGAACTGAAGGCTCCTTCCAGGCGGAGCCGGGTGATCTGCCGCAATTGCTCGCGAACTTCACGCTCCTCCGCGGCATCGTCGTTGTCGAGGCGGCGGCGCAACTCGGCGAGGATCTCGGCGGGGGCCCGGCCGGCGGCCCGGATCAGGAAAACGCGGTCGAAGCGTGCTTCGTAGTCCTGGTTGCCCTGCACGATCTGCGCGGTGACCTGCTCGTCGGCCGACTGCATCGCGGACTGCTCGGAGCGCGACAGCTGCGCTGCCGTGTCCTCACCGCGCATCCGCTCGCCGATCCGTGGATGGCCGGACAGGGCTGCGGCGACCTCGGACTCGGGCAGCGCGGGAAAGACCGCGTCCGATGCGGCGAGCAGCGCGGCGAGGGCGCCATACGGGCGACGATCGGCCAGCGTCCGTGCCCACTCCTGGCTGCCGCACAACGGCAGCAGCGTGCGCACCGCATCCTCGACCGGCGCCGTGTCGAACACCTCCAACGCATTTCGTAGCGTGGAATTTTGATTCCGCATACAGAAATACTGCGACAGGGTCGATGCGCTGTCAAGAGTTCCCGGCGGACGCGTCGCTCATCCGGCCAGCTGGACCGCGAGTTCGCCGGCGACCTCCCGCATCACGGGTATGGCGCGCTCCTGCAGAGCGTCGGTCATCCGCGCCGCCGGCCCGGAGATGGACAACGCCAGCCGGGACACCCCACCGACGACAGGCAGCGCCAGGCAGATGACGCCGTCCTCCATCTCGCCGTATTCGTGAGCCACGCCCTCTTCGCGCACGCGGGCCAGGTGCTCGATGAACTCGTCGGGGTCGGTGATCGTCGCTTCGGTCACCTTCGGCATGCCGACCCGGTCGAGGATGCCGCGGACCGCGTCGTCGTCGAGCTGTGCCAGCAGCGCCTTGCCGGCCGCCCGGCAGTGCGGGTGGACGTGCTGGCCAAGCTGGGTGAACATCCGCATCGCGCGCGGGGACGGCGCCTGTCCGACATACACGAGCATGTCGCCGTCGAGGGCCGCCAGATTGGCGCTCTCCCCCAACCGGCGCACCACGTCGGCCAGCTTCGAGCTGCTGCGCGAGCCGAACGCGTCCAGCGCCGCATTGCCCAGTGGGATCAGTCGAGACCCCAGCGCGTAGCGACGGTCGGGCAGCTGCCGAAGGTAGTTGCGGTCCACCAGCGTGCGCACCAGTCGGTGGATGGTCGGCATCGGCAGTCCCGAGGCCGCGCTCATCTCGACCAGGGCCATCTCACCGCCGCTCTGGTCGATCAGCTCGAGTATGTCGAGCGCACGCCCGACGGACTGCACGCCACCGGGGCGGGTCTGCTGTGTCATGACGACTCCTCTACAGTCCTGTCATTCGCCAACATGGAATTTACACTCCATAATACGGAATAATGGAACTGGGACCGAGAGGAGCCACCGTGCCCGACTTCCGCACCGTACTCACCAATCGCCTCGACGACGCCCTGGCCGACGCCGATGCCGACCTCAGCAGGCGTTACCCAGGATCTCCGACCGGACGTTTCCCGGTCCACACCGTCTACCTGCCCGCCGATCGCTGCACCGCTGGTGATGTCCGCCAGTTCGCCGCCACGGCCCGTGACCTGCTCGCGACCTACGCCCCGGATGCCGACGAACTCGCCCGTGCCACAGGCGAATCCGTCGATGACGTCGCTGCCGTCTACGACCGGTTGGTCGCCAAGCTCGAGCAGGACCCGATCGAGGATCTGCGCGCCGACTTCGAGGACGGCTACGGCGTCCGCCCCGACGAGACCGAGGACAAGCACCTCGCCGGAGTGCTGTCGGCCTTCCGCGAGCTCGCGGCGAGCGACGAGTTGCCCACCTGGCACGGTGTGCGATTCAAGTCTTTCGAGGCACCGACCCGTGCTCGCGGCGTGCGGACGCTCGTCGACCATCTCAGCGGTATGGCGCAGGCCGGCCTCCTCGAGGGCAATGTCCTGACGTTGCCCAAGGTGACGAGCGTCGACCAGGTCGCAGCGATGCACACTGCGTGCGGCGCCCTGGAGCAGGAGCTCCAATTGCCCTCCGGCAGTGTGACTTTCGAGATTCAGGTCGAGACCCCGCAGGCGATCCTGGCCGCCGACGGCACCGCCGCCGCGGCGCGGATGGTGCACGCGGCCCCCGGCCGGGTGAGCGCGTTGGTCTACGGCACGTTCGACTACAGCGCCGGTGTCGGGATCGCTGCGGCATACCAGGCACTGGACCACCCGGCCGCCGATCACGCGAAGGCCGTGATGCAGGTCGCCGCTGCGCAGACCGGCACGCGGATCTGCGACGGCTCGACCAATGTCGTGGCCTTCGGCGACCGCGCATCGGCGCACGCGACGTGGCAGCTGCACAGCGGCCTCGTGACCCGTTCGTTGATCCGCGGCATCTACCAGGGCTGGGACATGCACCCCGGACACCTGGTCTCCCGCTACCTGGCCAACTACCTCTTCTTCCGGCGGGCGCTGCCCACTGCCGCAGCGCGGCTGGCGGCATACGTGCAGCAGACGTCCGGCGGGGATGTCGTCGATTTTGATCCGGGACAGGCGCATGATGCTCACGATGCGTTGGCGTTGCAGGGAGCTCGCGACTCGCAACGCCAACGCAGCGTGAGCATCATGGACGAGCCGGCCACCGCCAAGATGCTCGCCGACGCCCTGCTTCGCGGTGTGCACTGCGGCGCCGTCGGCGCTGATGAAGTCGAATCCAACTGCGGTCTCACGGTTTCCGAGCTGACCGCTCTAACCCGATAGCACAGCCCCAGGACGAGGAGCCCACCGATGACCGAGTACTACACCCCGCGCGGCGGGTTGCCCGCGCAGACCGAGCTGACCACGGATCGCGCGGTCTTCACCGACGCGTATGCCGTGCTCCCCCGCGGCACCATGCGCGACATCACCACCAACCGGCTCCCCTTCTGGGACGAGACGCGGGTGTGGACGATCGCACGTCCGCTGACCGGCTTCGCCGAGACGTTCTCGCAGTACATCGTCGAGGTCGGCCCGGGCGGCGGCTCCGACCGACCGGAGAACAACGCGGAGGCCGAGGCGGTCCTCTTCGTGGTCGACGGCGACCTTCGGCTGGAGCTGGCCGGCGCCGAGCACGCGTTGCGCGCCGGCAGCTACGTCTTCCTCACTCCCGGCGCGCAGTGGACGCTGCACAACGAGTCCGCCGCGACGGCGACCTTCCACTGGATCCGCAAGCGCTACACGCCCGTCGACGGCATCGATGCCCCGGAGTCGTTCGTCACACACGAGTCCGACGTCGAGTTCGGCGCCATGCCGGACACCGACGGCCGCTGGTGCACCCAGCGCTTCACCGACCCCGACGACGTCCGGCACGACATGCACGTCAACATCGTCACGTTCGAGCCCGGCGGTGCGATCCCGTTCCCCGAGACCCACGTGATGGAGCACGGTCTCTACGTCCTGGAGGGCAAGGCGGTCTACCTGCTCAACAAGGACTGGGTCGAGGTGCAGGAGGGCGACTTCATGTGGTTGCGCGCGTTCTGCCCGCAGGCCTGCTACGCCGGCGGCCCGGGCCGGTTCCGCTACCTGCTCTACAAGGACATGCACCGGCACGCGCCGTTGGGTCTCTGAGTCTTTGACCCGACTCCTCGCTACTGACCAGTAGCCGAGACCGCCATCAGCAGCCCGCCCGGCCGGGTAGAAGATGGAATCAACCGGAAACCCCGAGAACAACCATCGCGGTCGCGCACCATGCGGCACGTGCACGGAAGTTGTTCAAGACAAGCACAAGCTCGGGATGTGTCGCCGTTGCAGGGAGCTCGCGACCGCAACAGGGACACAGACCGAGCCGCATGAGAGGAGCCACTCATGGCGCGCGAGGACGCAGGACCGATCCTCAATGGCATACCCAGCCAACTGCCCGACATCGACCCCGAGGAGACCCAGGAGTGGTTGGACTCCCTGGACGGGATGATCGCCGAGGGCGGCCAGACCCGCGCTCGCTACATCATGCTCAAGCTGCTGGAGCGATCCCGTGAGCAGCAGATCGGTGTGCCGTCGCTGACGGCGACCGACTACATCAACACGATCAGCCCGGAGGCCGAGCCCTGGTTCCCGGGTGACGAAGAGGTCGAGCGTCGCTACCGCGCCTGGATGCGCTGGAACGCCGCGATGATGGTCCATCGCGCACAGCGTCCGGGTGTCGGAGTGGGTGGCCACATCTCCACCTATGCGTCGGCCGCCACCCTCTACGAGGTCGGCTTCAACCACTTCTTCCGCGGCAAGGACCACCCCGGTGGTGGCGACCAGGTCTTCATCCAGGGTCACGCCTCCCCCGGCATCTACGCCCGCGCGTTCCTCGAGGGCCGGTTGTCCGAGGACCAGCTCGACGGCTTCCGCCAGGAGCACTCGCACGTCGTGCAGGGTCAGCGGATGGGGCTGCCGTCATACCCCCACCCGCGCAACATGCCCGGCTTCTGGGAGTTCCCGACGGTCTCCATGGGCATCGGCCCGATGAACGCGATCTACCAGGCGCAGTTCAACAAGTACCTCCAGGGACGCGGCCTCAAGGACACCAGTCAGCAGCACGTCTGGGCGTTCCTCGGCGACGGTGAGATGGACGAGCCGGAGTCGCGCGGCCTGCTGCAACTGGCGGCCAACGAAGAGCTCGACAACCTGACGTTCGTCATCAACTGCAACCTGCAGCGGCTCGACGGCCCGGTGCGCGGCAACGGCAAGATCATCCAGGAGCTCGAGAGCTTCTTCCGGGGTGCCGGCTGGAACGTCATCAAGTGCATCTGGGGACGTGGCTGGGACCCACTGCTGGCAGCCGACCGCGACGGCGCGCTCGTCAACCTGATGAACAACACACCCGACGGCGACTACCAGACCTTCCGTGCCAACGACGGCGCCTACGTCCGCGAGCACTTCTTCGGTCGCGACCCGCGCACCCGTGCCCTCGTCAAGGACTGGTCCGACGAGGACGTCTGGTGGAAGCTCAAGCGCGGCGGGCACGACTACCGCAAGGTGTATGCCGCCTACCGCGCCGCGGTCCAGCACAACGGCCAGCCGACGGTGATCCTGGCCAAGACCATCAAGGGCTACAGCCTGGGCACGCACTTCGCCGGGCGCAACGCCACGCACCAGATGAAGAAGCTGACCTTGCAGGACCTGAAGGACTTCCGCGACTCGCTGCGGATCCCGATCAGCGACGCGGTGCTGGAGGACAACCCCTACCTGCCGCCCTACTACCACCCGGGCGAGGACGACCCGTCGATCCAGTACCTCCGCGAGCGCCGCACCAAACTCGGGGGCGCCGTGCCGGACCGACGACGCACCTCCAGTGCGCTGAAACTCCCTGATGACAAGGCGTATTCAGCCGGCAAGAAGGGCTCCGGCAAACAAGAGGTCGCGACGACGATGGCGTTCGTGCGCATCCTCAAGGATGTGATGCGCGACAAGGAGTTCGGCAAGCACGTCGTGCCGATCATTCCGGACGAGGCGCGCACCTTCGGCATGGACTCGTTCTTCCCGACGTCCAAGATCTACAACCCGCACGGCCAGCACTACACCTCGGTCGACGCCGAGCTGATGCTCGCCTACAAGGAAGCCACGAACGGGCAGATCCTGCACCTCGGCATCAACGAGAGCGGCTCGGTCGCGGCCTTCACAGCGGCCGGCACGTCATACGCGACGCACGGTGTGCCGATGGTGCCGATCTACATCTTCTACTCGATGTTCGGCTTCCAGCGGACCGGCGACTTCATCTGGGCGGCCGCCGACCAGATGACGCGCGGGTTCCTGATCGGCGCCACCGCGGGCCGCACCACGCTGACCGGCGAGGGCCTACAGCACGCCGACGGTCACTCGCACATGCTCGCGGCGACGAACCCGGCCGTGGTTGCTTACGATCCGGCCTACGGCTACGAGATCGCGCACATCATGCAGGACGGTCTGCGGCGGATGTTCGGTGACAAGCCGGAGGACGTCTTCTACTACATGACCGTCTACAACGAGCCGATGCAGCAGCCCGTCGAGCCGGACAATGTCGACGTCGACGGCATCCTGCGCGGCATGCACCTGATCGCCGAGGCGGCGGCTGACGACGCGGGGAACGCTCCCCGTGCGCAGCTGCTCGCGTCCGGTGTGGGTGTGCCGTGGGCGCTGGAGGCACAGCAGCTGCTCAACGACGACTGGGGCGTGCTGGCCGATGTGTGGTCGGTGACCTCCTGGAACGAAATGCGCCGCGACGGCGAGGAGTCTGACCGGCTGCGGTTCCTGCACCCCGAGGCGGAGCAGCAGGTGCCGTTCGTGACGCAGCAGCTGCAGGGACGTCCCGGCCCGGTGCTGGCCGTGTCCGACTGGATGCGGTCGGTGCAGGAGCAGATCCGCCCCTGGGTCCCCGGCGACTACGTCGCGCTCGGCGCCGACGGGTTCGGCTTCAGCGACACGCGCGCAGCGGCCCGACGGGTCTTCCACATCGACGGCCCGTCACTCGTGGTGCGCACACTGCAGGAGCTGGCTTCCCGCGGCGAGATCGACCCGCAGGCCGCCCTCGATGCCGCCAAGAAGTACGACCTGCTCAACCCGCAGGCCGGCAGCAGCGGCAACGCCGGCGGAGAGTCCTGACCGGACGACCCACCTGACGCAGTTCGGCCCCTCGGTGACGTGTCACCGAGGGGCCGAACTGCGCCGGTGTTCATTGGAAGATCTCGGACCGTGCGAGAGCGGCCAGGTCGACGTGGTCGGTGATCAACGCGTCGACCCCGGCCTGCAGGAAGATCCGCATCTCGTCCAGGACGTGGCCGAAGTCGGCGTCGCCGCCACTCGACCGGTGTCCGGTCGGCAGGAAGGCGTTCTCGGCGCGGAAGGTCCACACGTGCACCCGGAGGCCGAGAGCATGCGCATCGCGGACCAGCCGGGAGGGACCGCCCAGCGACCCGTCGGCGCGGCGCGGGATCACCTGGTCCTTGGCCGGGCCGATCCCGGTGAGCCAGGGTGCCAGCTTGTCGAGCATGGCCGGTGTCGTCAGGTCGGCATACGTGGTGCCGCTGCCCACTCCCGTGAGGTCTGCGGGACCACCGCTGGCCTCCGTGAGCATGATGGTCGGCGCGCTCAGCCCGTGCTCCTTGCGCAGTCGCAGCAGGCTGCGCGGCTCGAAGGTCTGCACGAAGACAGGCGCGTCCGGGCGGTCGAGATCCGCCTCGCGCAATGCCCGCACGAGAGGTGCCTCGAGGTCCAGGCCGAGGCTGCGATGTAGCTCGGGGCTCTTCAGCTCCGGGCTGAGACCGACGGACCTGCCGAGTTCTGCGGACAGCCGCGCGCGCAGCGCCAGCAACTCATCGAACGTCGCGATGCGCAGCCGGCCCTCGTAGATCGTGTTCGGCTGCCGCAGGCTCGCGAAACGCTCCCTCGCCCACAGGGTCTTCAACTCCGCGACGGTGAAATCACTGACGAACCAACCGGTCTCGGTGTTGCCGTCGACCGCCCGTGTGGCCCGGCGATCGGCGAACTCCGGCCGGTCCGCCACGTCGGTCGTCCGGGACAATTCCAGATCGTGTCGGCAGATCAGCACGTGGTCACGGGACGCCACCAGATCCGGCTCGAGCGAATCGGCACCCATCCGCGCCGCCAGCTCATATGACGCCAGGGTGTGCTCCGGTCGGTAGCCGCACGCTCCGCGGTGTCCGACGACCATCGGACCGGCGCCCGATCGCGCCCGCTCCGTCCGATCCAGCAGGTGGGTGATCGTCATCTGGTGTCCTCGAGATCGCTCCGACGCACGATGCCGAGGTCCACCCCAGCGCAGCGGAGCGACCCCGAAACGCCCGGCAGGCACACAGCACCTGACCACCGGGTGAACGCCTGTCGCAGGCGGGGGTGCACCGTCATTGACGGTGCCTGTGCGGGCCATTCGTCAGCAGCGCACAATTGTGCGGATCACACCCACCAGTGCGAAATATCGAGCCCGCCCAGCGCCTCTCGTTAAACTGGACGATTACATCCGGGGAGGTGTGAAACGAACAACGCACAGAATCCGGTTAGGACTTCTCCTCCCGGAAACCCGAACGAGTGGCACGTCCAACTGATCGGCGGCTACCGGCTGAGCCGGTGCAACCAGACGGTCAGCGTGTCCGGCGCTGCCCAACGGCTGGTCGCCTATCTCGCACTGCACGAGGACTCGCCCCGTCTGGTCGTGGCGGCCGGATTGTGGCCCGAGTCGTCAGACGAGCACGCGCTCTCGAACCTCCGCACCACGACGAGCCGGCTGCGCAAGACCGCCCCCGGGCTGCTCACGCCGATGTCCCAAGCGTTGCGGTTGGCCACCACCGTGCGCGTGGACCTCGTGGACGTGCTCGCAGCGGCTGAGACCGCGTACGAGGCGGAGGATCCGGCGGCGCTGGCCCGGAGGCTGGGTCGCGTCGGAGAACTGCTCCCGGGTTGGTACGACGACTGGGTGCTGTTCGAGCGCGAACAACTGCAGCAGCAGTTGATCAGTGCTTCGGAGACCCTCGCCGAGCGGCTGCTGTCCGCCGGCGACGTCGCTGCAGCCCTGGCAGCGGCCAACGCATCGATTCACCGAGAACCGTTGCGGGAGAGCGCACACCGCTTGCTGGTGCGGATCCATCTGGCCGCCGGCAACCGGGTCGAGGCGTGGCACGCCTATGAACGGTTCCGCAGGCGCAGCATCGCCGAGGTCGGACTGGCCCCGGACAGCAGCTTCCAGGCGCTGGTCGCCGAACTCGCCCGCGAGCGCCAACGTCGCCGCAGATCATGATGTCCGCGGCGTTCGCCATACCCGCCGCTGTCTTCCGGCACTCGGCGGCAGCATGGGACGCGTGTCGTCGTTGGAGCCGGGCGGTTGTTCGGGCCGCTGGGTGCGCGCTAGCCACTCCCCCACGTACGTCATCACCACGTCCGGGCTGGCGAGCACCACGGATTGCCCCACACCCGATGGGTCGGTCGTGGTCACCCGGGCTCGAAACGTCGGTCCGTGCCACACTCGCAGCACCAAGGCCCGGTCCTCGTTCGCCGATCCAGCCATGCCGTGCCCTCACCTCGTAGCTCATACTTCAGCACCGACGAGCCTCGCGACATCGAATGCGATGGCACCGCATCCGGTGGCCACCGGACTCGCAAGATCCAGTAGGACACAGCGGGCGCCGCTGGTGGGTGACGGTTTTACAACCGTTCCGTGACACCCGCTGCGGGCCGTCTCTCGTGGTGGACCCGATCGATCTCAGCCGTGTCGGTGCAAGCTGTCGGACCCCTGCTCCGGCCCGACGGCCACCTGCACGCCGGCACGCAGCAACAGCATCACCACCCGCTCGGGTACTCGCTGGCTACCGGTGCGGTTGCAGCGCGGGCAGGTGAATCGCATCGTGGGGTCGTTTCTGGCGCGTACCGGGATGTCGAGCTGTGCCGTCCCGGCGGCCAACTCGATGTCACCGCACCACTCGCAACTGGTGGTGATGATCTTCGCCATACCTCATCGTCGCGCAACTGCCTGTGAAACGGGAGTCGGCCTATCGATACACCGCCGCAGTGGTCACTGCCGCCGTCGGACGCGCGAGCGGTGTATGACGAGTCCGCCGAGGACGAGGGTCGCGGCAGTCAGCGTGCCTGCCGCCTGCATCCCGGTCCAGGGCGGACTTCGCAGCCGCTCGGTCGAGGTCGCCGGTGACGCGTCGTGCCGGTGCGGCAGATAGCCGGCCAGGGCGTCGAGTTCCTGTCGCCCGTATCGGTGTCCGGGCTCGATGTAGGTGTTCTCCGACCACTCGTTCCAGCTGATCAGACCGACCGCGTCGGGCCGGCTGGCGAAGGAGTCCTGCAGGCTCCGGATCAGCGTCTGCCCCTGGTCTCGAGGGACCGTGCGGGTGTGACCGAGGGTCCGCCCGTCGAAACCGGCGAGCGCCGGTGCCAGCCAGATCCCGTGGTGCTCATGCACCACGGCGGCCAGGGCGTCCAATCGTCCTCGGGTGTACGTCGTGCCCGGGTTGGCCGAGGACCAGTAGTAGGCGTCGCCATCGACATACGGAGCGAGACGCTGGTACTCGGCCGCGCTCTTGGCCGACGCCAGGAGGTCGGCCCGTCCGCCGAGCGCGGTGCGCACCCCACGGACATCGGCGACGGAGTAGTGCTGTGTCCCGGTCCAGATGATGACCGGCCGCCCGAAGCGCCGGGAGTCCAGCTGCGGACCCCACCGGTCCACCAGCTCGACCATGTCGTGGCGAACGGTGGCGACCGGTAGCGGACGTCCCTGGAAGTCCAGCGCTTCGTATACCACCCCGATGTCGAAGTGCCGCGGACCGGCCTCGTCCAACAACATCTGCAGACGCCGGTTGAGCACCGGGGTGCTCTTCCAGGAGGTCAGGAATCCGGACAGGCCTGCGGACTGCGCCTGGGCGATCTGCCGCTGCAGCACCGCGCGGTCGTCGCTGGAGTAGTCGCCGGCAATCGGGTGGTCGACCTTCGCGCGGTTCCAGGACGTGCGGTTGAACCATTGGTAGAAGTACGCGTAGACGGGAACGGTCTCGCGCCCGGCCGGGATGCTCGCGGCGGCTGTTGCTGGTGGGAACGTCAGGAACACGGCCGCGGCCAGCACGACCAAGATGCCACGTGCCCGGGTCGGTGCCGTCGCGCGCACGGTGCGGAGAAATGTCATGTCCGGTCCTCCATGGGCGCTCGACGCTGACGGCGTCTGTTCAGGTGTTTGCCGATGAGCACCATCGCTGCCGCGACGACCAGCAGCGAGGTGCCCAGCACCGCCAGGTCCGCGCGGGTGATCACTCGTAGGTCGGCATCGGTGTTGCGGGAGACGAGCACCGGGTACCGGCCACCGAACGCGGCTTGGACGACATGTACCTGGTAGAGCCCCCGAGGAAGCCCCTCGATCCGCGCGGGCGCCGTGGCGCGGACGCTGTCGCGTCTTCCGGACGGGTACGTGAGCACGGTGCGGGAGGTGATCGGACGACCCAGCAGTGCGTCGTGCACCGTGACGGTCAGCGCGTAGACCGACAGCGTGACCCGTCCCGAGTGCGCGTACGCCGGATCGACCCGCTGCCGCCCCGCGAAGACCGTGTTCCCACCGCCGATCCAGACCCCGGTCACGCTGTAGCGCAGTCGCCTCGCCAGCCACTGATCGTGTACTTTCTGCGGCTCGACGGAGGGCAGGAGGACCGGTTCGCCCAGCTGCGGCCGGCGGATGGTGATCGTCCGCCCGCTCTGGCTCAATTGCATCCGTTGGACCCGTGCCGCGGGGATGGTCTTTCCGTGCGGGTCGACGAACCGGAACGTGACCGGTCGGGAGACGGCGAGCGCCACCAGCAGGTGCCGTTGTCTCGGTACCCGCGGCCCGGTGGTGGTGGCGCCCATCACCCGGACGACTCGCCGCGCCGGGTCTGTGGTGTCGGAGTCAAGGAGTTTCGGTGGCGCGCGCGTCACGTTGAGGTCCGACACCGGGACGGTCACGGTGCCGGCTCGGCTGGTGGTGACGGTCACCGATCCCAGCCCGAGCGTCACCCCGGCCAGCTTCGGCACCGTTCGAATGGTGACCGTGCCGGCCACCGGTGCCAGCGACACGATCCACACCGGGTGATCGAGAGGGTCGAATCGCGGGCCGGTGGTGGTGACCGTCACCGGGTTCGTTGTGATGACCCGGTCAGCGGCCCAGGTCACCCGTTGGGTCACCAGCGAGCCGTGCCGCAGCACAGCTCGGCGGGCGAGGAGCGAGACGGTCTGCCCGGGCTCGGCGGTGTGCACCGTCCCGGTGACTGCGTGCAGGCGTATGGCGCGCACCTGGCCGGGCGACACACCGGATGTACCTGAGGCGACCCGCAGTGACAGAGTCGAGGTCAGCGCCAGCCCGATGGAGAGCCGGCTGACGTGTGAGGTCAGGTGCGGGGCAGGGTGGACGTGCGTCATACGGACGGTGGTGTCGGCATTCAGTCGGGAGCCGGCCAGGGTGACGCGGCGGGCGACGCCGTTCAGATCGGACACTGCGACGTTCGCGGTGCCCGCAGCGCCGGTGGTCACGATGGTCCCCGCGACGTCCAGCCGCACCCCCGGTGTTGCGGGAACCGTCTGCAGCTGGACGGTGCCCGACCTGCCGGGCGCGGCGGCGGACGACATCGGCATCGCCAGTGTCGGCACGAGCAGCATCGAGACCACGGAGACGACGACGGCACGGTGTGCGCGCGACCAGGCCCGCCGGGCGCGGATGATCATGAGCTGTCCTCGACCCGTGGAACGCGTCGGGTGTACCAGAGGGTGGCCGAGACGCCCGCAGCTCCGAGGAGCAGCACTGCCAGATAGCCGACGTACAACACGGCCCGGTCCGGTATGTGCGGAGCCGGACTCGTGGGGGTGACCCCCACCAACGCGGTTCTGGCCGGTGCAGCGCGGAAAGTGAATCGGCTCAACAGGTTCGGTGCGTTGCGGTCGCGGCCGGTCAGCGGCGGCAGCCCCCAGTTCTGCTCGATCAGCTTCAGGACGGCAGCGCTGTCCAGCGTGGTGTGGTCGAGTGTTCCGGCTCGCAGGTAGGGGCTGATCGCCACGGTCGGCACCCGAAGTCCGCGGTCGGCGCCGGCCCGTGCAGCGACCGGTGCGACGTGGTCGTACCACCCGCCGGGGTCGGCATACGTCAGGAACAGCACCGAGTCACGCGCCGCAGAGCTGCCCAGCAGGCCATTGGCGACGTCCCGCACCACTGCCTGTCCGGTGATGGGATTCTGCGGTGGCCGCTCCGTGTGCTGGGTCGTGACGACGAACGCGACCTGCGGCAGCGCGTCGTCGGCCAGGTCCCGGTAGTAGCGACTCAGCGACTCCACGTGTCCACGCAGCGGCTCCCCCAGCCATCGCTGCTCCGCCAGCAGCGGGACCCGGGCGACCTGCCCCTGCACGCGTTCATTTGCCGGGCCAACTGTTCGAATCGTCGAATTTGCCTGGTAGTTCTCGACATACACCTTCCAGGTGACGCTGGCCGCTCGCAGCCGGTCGAAGATCAACGGTGTCTCGCCCCATCCATGTGCCGGAACCGTGGAGACGGCACCCGGCGTGGTTGCAGCCACCGCGAACAGGTCGTTGGCGACGCTGCCACCGGGCACCGCGGCGAACCAGCGGTCGAAGACGACGCCACGATCCGCGAGCCCGTTCAGGATCGGCATCCGGTCAGGTGGGTAGTACCCCATCGCGGCGCGCCCGCTCGAACCGTGCAGTGCCTGTGCTCGCACGAAACCATCCATCCGGCCCCCGGCCACGGACGTGCGTTGACCGGATGCGGTGGCTGGCAGCGCGGCGTGCGGGGATCCGCCGACCGGGTACGGCGCCACGCACGGGGACGACGGGGTCGCGCCGGGCAGGCACACCGCGGGCAGACCGTCAGCGCCCGGACGGGTACCCAGGTAGTTGTCGAACGTGTGCCCCTGCTGCGTCATGACGACCACGTGCTGCAACGGCGTGCGGCTTCGGGCGGCTGCCACCGCGTTACCCGGCGCCACCGGAAGGATGACGACAGCGGCGAGCGAGATCAGCGTCGCCGCCGCGGATCGCGCAACCGTGCGGGTACGGCCATCGCCGGTCATGGCGTCACCCGGTAGATCGTGACGAGCCGTCGTCCGTCCGCAGACCGTTCGGTCAACACCGGTATGCCGTGGAAGCGGCGCACCAATTGCATTGCGCGCTCTGCGAAGTGGGCGGATCTGCGAGCCGAGAACCCGTCCCAGACGATGTACTGGTACTGCCCGCTGCGCAGCGCGTGGTCCGCGTTACGGATCGGGATGTATGACGGGTTGCGGTGCAACGGGTTGGGGCTGACCGACAGGCCGTCGGCGCGCCGCCCACCGTAGAACTGCAGGACGTTCGCCATCGAGGGCCCGATGGTGATCAGCTGGGTTCCGGGTGCGGTGTGACCGGCGATCCAGCGACCCGCTTCCCGGCCGCCGGGAAGTCCACCGGCACCGGCCAGCCCTGATGCCGTCGGCGACACGATCCCCGCGATCGATGGCACGAGCAGCGTCGCGACACACCCGATCGCCAGCAGTCGGCCGCCGACCGCGCGAACACGCCCTGCCCGACCGACCCGGGCCAGCGCGACCGCGGCGAGCACCGCGACCGGCGGCGCCAGGGGCGCGAGGTAGGCGAAACCCTTCGTCGGCCAGATCTCGAAGTAGAGCAGCGGCACCCCGACCCAGCACAGCAGGAGCGTCTCGCGCCAGCTCAACCTGCGGCGGAACAGGACCAGTCCGGCACCGGCCACCGCGATGAGCACCAATCCGATCGAGCCACCGACGACCACCGGGTAAAAGCCCAGTGAGTGGTTCGGAGGCCGGGACAGTTGCCACACCAGGTAGGACTGGCCGCCGCGAGCGCCGCCCGACAGGCTCGTCAGCACCGGGTAGGTCAGGGTGAGGGTCATCGTGAGTGCGCCAGCGGCGATCGGGTAGCGCACGGGGTGCCACAGCCTCGTGGCCAGTGCGATGAAGGCGAACCCGGCGCCGAGCAGGATGACCGCGGGCTCCTTGCACAGGGCCGCCAGGCCGAGCAGCATCCCGGCCGCGGGCAGCAGCCGCCCGTCGCCGCGGCGAGCCGCGGCGGCGAACGTGGTCAGGGATGCCGTGGCGAAGAACGTCATCGGCCCGTCGAGCATGAGCTGGCGACTGATCACCACGTGATACGGCATCACCGCCAGGAACAACGCGGCGAGTGCGCCGACCCGGGCGTCGTAGAGCGTCCTGCCCAGGACGTGGACCAGTGCGATGGTGCCCACGCCGAACGCGGCCGCCACGTAGCGACCGGGTTGGTCCGGTACACCGCTTCGGTACAGCGGCGAAACGAGGATCTGCACCAGCAGGGGATGCGCCCGGACGATGGGGAACAGAGGTGTGAAGTGCGGGTTCCCCGCCAACGAGGCGCCCTGTCCTGCATACACCGCCTCGTCGCTGTTGAGCCCGACCGATCCGAGCCCGACCAGGCGCAACGCTGCACCACTGACGAGGGCGACGACGAGGACGACGGTGCTCGCCCGCGGCCGTCGGTGCAGTTCCTGCCACCGGCGGGTGACCGGTGCCAACCCTCGGCGCAACTGCTCCGCGAGGACCGGGGCCGGCGGACGGGGAACGCGTGCCCGAAGCTGCGCGGCCCGCGCCGCCTGGTCGGTCACCGGACGCCCGGGCGCAGGGCGACAGCGCGCAGATCCGACGACAGCGCATTCGAGGCTGCGACCGCGTTCGGCGCCATCCACGTCGGCGCGAACGACGCGTCGTCGAACGCCACGTCATACGTGCGGCCCGTCTGGGTGTCCCCGATCTGCAACGCGGCGTTCGGGGCCGTGCCGACGTCCGCGGCTGCCGAGGACAGCGACGCGACCGGCGCGCCGTCCAGCCATACCTCCAGCCGTCCAGTCGCTGTGCCCGCCGTCGTGTCGACTGCGCGACGGACCTCGAGCGCGTGCCAACCGGGTGTGACCGTCACGGTGCTGGTCACCGACGATCCGGTGCTGTCGTTGTGTATGCCGAGGTGCCCGCCCGCGGTGACGTACGCGTACGCGAGCGATGCCCCGGACGCGTCCCGCAGGCGCAGCAGGTTGACCTGTGCCTGCTGGGACACGATCGCGAACCACACCTGGCCGTAACCGTCCGCGTACCGACCCGGGAGGGACTTCTTGGCGTAGGTGGCGCCGTTCGTGGTGTTGCCGCGCGCGGCAAGGGAACCGGCGTGGACCAGGTCACTCTCGACGATCAGCCCGGCGGAGCTGCTCCAGGCACCCATGTTCCCGGCCTCGAAATCGTCGGCGAACACCGGTCCGGCCGGCGGTTGCCCGGCGGAGAGCGGGAACTGATAGGTCTGCACGTCGAAGGTGCGCCCCAGCGAGTCGGTCGGCGCGACCGTGACCTGCGTCCCCGAGACGGTCACCTTCAGGAAGTGATAGACCTGCGTCCCCGATGCCGGGCGGGTCGCGGCCCCGCAGGCGGTCCCACTCGATTTGGTCGGCGACCAACCGCGGCCGTAGGCGTCGACAGGACTGCACGGGCCGACGGGCTCCAGAGTGCCTCCACCTCCGCCGGTGACGTAGCTGACCGGCATCCCCGGCGCGCTGGGCAGGTTGCGCTGGTAGAGGTGCGCGTGCCCGTTGAAGACCATCTGGACGCCGTGCGCGCCCAGCACGCCCTCGAGATTGTTCGGACCGCTGAGGTAAGTGTCCGAGGACTGGGTGAGGTTGTCGGCATACAAGGGGTAGTGGAAGAACGCGAACTTGAGCTGGGTGGGGTGTGACGCGAGGTCCGCCAGCAGCCACTGATACTCGGGAGCACCGGGTGCCCAGTGGGCCGCTGCGTCGTTCGCGTATGGCGTGGCGGTGCCCTTGTTGGTGTCGCCCCAGGCGGCATCCAGCACGTAGAAGCGAGCGCCGCCCGCGGTGAAGGCGTACCACTCACTGGCGTAATGGGACGAGAACGTGCCGTTGACACAGCAGTAGACGTCGTCCTGGTAGCGACCGTTCGACCCGGCGACGGCGGAGTCCTGGGTCCACGTGGTCAGGTCCGTGTGCGAGGTGCCCGACAGACCGTGGTTCCCAGCAGCGGTGAAGATCGGGGTGTTCGGGCTCGGGACCGTCCAGAAGCGGGGACCGAAGATCGCACTGGTGCTGGCCCCCGTCTGCTGCAGGTCGCCGTAGTTGACCTGGTTGCCGCTCGGGTACCCGTTGTCACCGACAGTGACCATGAAGCGTGCTCCGCTGGCCGCGACCTGACTCATCACGTTCGCCGCGTCGGGGTTGGTTCCGTCCGCATTGACCATGCCCCAGTCGCCCATCACGTCGAAGGTGAATGGTGAGGTGTCCCCCGGCTGCTGCTGGGTGACGAAGGTCGGTGACGGGTTACCCGCCATGAGGTCCGTACCGTCGAGAAAGACGCGGTAGCAATAGGTTCCGGTCGTCGGCAGGCTGAGGTGGGCGGTCCACTGATACTCGCTGACGGTCCCGACCGTGACCGACTTGCGGCTGGGCACCAGTGTTGTCGCGAGGGTGCAGCCGGCGGTCGTGACCGGGCCGTAGGTCACCGTCGCGTTGGTCGCGGATCGGTCGGTAGCGAAGTTCACGGCCACACCCAGTCCGACGAGGTCGGTCAGGTACGGCGCCCGCGACAGGTGGGCGTTCAGCGGCGAAGCGGCCGGGCTGGCTCCGACCGCGCCCGCCCCGACGAGCGCCAGGACCGCAGCGACAATCACGGTCGTCGCAGCGCGCAGAGCGCGCCGTCGGCCGGTGCCCATCATCTCCTCCGCCTCCTGCTCTCAGCAGTCCGTCAGGGCCGGTATCCGGTCGGCCCAGTCGAAGTCCGAGCTGACCAGCCGTCGAGCCCGCACCCGTCGCATCGCCTGCGTGAGGATGCGGCGCTCCGTGGCGCGCAATTGCTCGTAGTCGGCGCCGTCGATGACCAGTGCCGGTGCGAAGTACCGGAACGGCGGGAACTGATAGGCGTCGTCGGTGTTGTCGATCAACTCGTCGATGAGGGCCTCGGCACCGATCGATTCGAGACCGGCCCGGCCGCGCTCGATGATGAACAGTTCAGCGACCGTGACGGCCGCCTGCTGCCGGCACGGCACCAGCCGCTCCACGCCGTATTTCGGTGGTGGCACAACCAATTGGGTCAGCGCGTTCAGGCACATGATCGGGACGTTCCATTCGCCCATCCGGCAGCCGATGCCTCGTCCCTGCTTGGAGTGCAACCGGCTCTGCAGCCGCAGGCGTCGCCACTCGGCACGGGTCAGGTCGCCTGCCTCGACGGCTCGCAGCGTGTGCTGGCTGATCGTCATCGGCTTTGGAAAGCTCCAGGCGGTCCCGTCGGCGCTGAGGATGGTCATGTCGTCGGACAGGAAGCCACCGCCCCTCTCGCGCAGCAACCGCAGCACGGTGCCGGTCTTGCCGGTGTCGGTGCGCGCCGACAGCATCACGCCCTGCCCGTCCAGGTCCAGGCAGGCCGAGTGCAACAGGACCCGGCCCCGCGCCACCAGCACGAACCGCAGCAACGCTTCGACCACGTTGGTGTACAACACGTGGGGCGACGCGACCAGCATCGGTCCGACGGTGACGTTGATGCGTGGCGACATCTCGATCATGAAGTCCGTGCCGAGGCGTGCCGTGTGCTCCTCGTAGGAGACCGCCGGAGCCGCGTATTGCGTGACTCTCGCCCGGGACCGCACGTGTGGACGCTTCAGGAACCCACCCCTGATTTCTATGTCGAACGGGCCGGTGGCGTCCGGAGTGGCGAAGCAGTCCAGCTCGGACAGCCGGCTGACCGAGCCGACCGTGACCAGACCGTGTATGTCGTAACGCCACCGCAGCCTCCCCTGGGTGACGCGCACCGGCGGCGGACCGGCGGGCCGCAGGTCCACGACCAGATCGGTCGGGCCGTTGCGCACCGCGGCCGATGGCATCGGGTCGGCGTCCGCGACCCGGTCGACGCCAGGTCGCTGAGGTGAGGTGGAGATCGGGCTCTCATGGGTGCGGTTGATGGTGGACATCGTTCTCCCAGTAGCAAATAGGAACAGATCGGAGATGAGGTACCGGACGGCGAACGCGGCCAGCAGGGTCACTGCGTTCGCGGTCAGGTAGTGGAGGCCCGCATGGAAGGAGAGCCACGACAGCAGTGGCAGGCGCAACAGCAGGACGGCATTGTTGATCAGCGCGAAACCGCCCAGACGTAGCCAGAACGGTCGGGACTTGGGACCGCGGAAGACGAGGGTGTCGGTCAGGACGAAGTTCCACGCGGTCGAAAGCTGCGTGGCCGTCACCGCCGCGAGCAACAGTGGTGCTCCGACGATGGTGACCACGGCCCACAACGCGATGGTGTTGACCGCGATCCCGGTGGCGCCGACCGCGGCGAAGCCGCTCAACGCGGCAACCTTCCCGCCATACCGACCCAGACAGCCGGCAACACGCAGACTCATGAGACGACGCGCGAACAGCACGCCCTCGCGCCACGTTGCCTTCGACTGCCCGCTGGTTCGTGACCCGAAGGTGAAGGGCACTTCGGCGATCCGCATCCGGGGAGATCGGGCGATGATCTCCAGCAGGACCTTGAAGCCGCGCGGCTGCAGCCGGTCCAGGTCAAGCGACGCCAGGCGCACCGCGAAGAACCCGCTCATCGGGTCGGTGCACGCGGACATCCGCCGTGGGAAGGCGAGCCTGGTGAGTCGGGTCGCGCCCGCCGACACCGCGACCCGGGCCGCGTCGGCCAATCCGACGGTGCTGCCGCCGTCGAGGTACCGGCTGGCGACCACCAGTTCGGCATCCGCGGCGACGCCGGCACGGACCAGATCCGCTACGACCTCCGGTGGATGTTGCAGGTCGCCGTCCATGACCACCGCCCAGGTGGCGCCCGCTTCGACCGCCGCGGCCAGCCCTGCGGCCACCGCCGAGCCGAGTCCTCCGGCGCGCTCGCCGGGACCGCGACGGATCAGACGAACCGGCATCGTTGCGGTGGCGACGATCTGACGGATCTGCTCGGGAGTGTCGTCCGCGCTGTCGTCGACGAAGACGACCTGCGCGGTCAGATGGGCCAGTCCGCTGCTCAATCGATCGACCAGCGGTGCGACGTTGGCGCTCTCGTTGCGGGTCGGAACTATCACGCACACGTCCGGCACCGTTGGCACATGGAGTTGATGCGGTGGGATTTCCGAGCGGCCGATGGAGCTGACCGAAGCGACGTCCCCGGGGCCGCCACTCGCCGGCCGCTCATTGACCGTCGTAGCGGCCAGGTAGGGCCAGGCCTCACGACCGTCTTCGGACCGATAGTTCATGTCCCCCTCCTCCAGGTGCAACTTGACGCCGATGTCGCACAAGTGAGCCACCAGGCACCTGATCGACGCGTGGCCACGGCATGGGCGCAGCCGTGACCGCTCGGTGCCGATGCCGTTTCGTTACTTCGTCGTTCGTCACCGGATCCGGGCCGCGGAGTGGCCTGCCCCGCTGCGGCCTGACGAGTGATGCGGTCGAGTCACCGCGGAACGGCGCGTATTCGTCGTCTCGGGATGCTTTCCGACGTCTTCACGCAACTGTCACCGGCGAGTCACGCCGCGTACACGGAAACGTCGGGCGCCGGCCATGGGAACAGCGTGAGGACGCGGGCAAGCTGTCGCCGCACGAGACCAGACGCTCGGGCGTGCTCGAAGCCGCCGGGAAGGAGACCGCGCCATGTATCGGCTGGCACCGCAGGTCCGCAACTATCCCTGGGGGTCGCACACCGTGCTCGCACGCCTGACCGGCCGCCCCCATCCCACTCAGCAGCCGGAAGCCGAGCTGTGGATCGGGGCGCACCCGATCGCGTCGGCGACGCTGCTGCTTCCGGGCGTCTCGGCCACCCGGACGTTGGACGGTGTGATCCGGTCCGATCCCGTCGCGGCGATGGGTCCGGCATGCGCATCCCGGTTCGGGCCGCGTTTGCCGTTCCTCCTGAAGGTCCTGGCCGTCGAGGCCCCCTTGTCGATCCAATGCCACCCGAGCACCACACAGGTCCAGAGCGCGCCTTCAACGACCTACCCGGATCTGTGGGGCAAACCGGAGGCCGTGCTCGCGTTGACCCGCTTCGAGGTGTGTGCGGGGCTGCGCCCCTTCCCGCAATTACAGGAGCGGCTGACCTCGCTCCGGATCCCCTTGCTGACGAGCCTGACCCGGCAATCGGCCACCGACCCGGATCCGATGCGGGCACTGCTGGGTCGGCTGTTGCGGCTACCGGACGCGGTGGGCCGGCAGCTGAGTGCCGACACCGTGACCTCCTTGCGCCACGAAGGCAACGACCCGGCAGTGCTTGCCGTGCAGCGGGCGGCACGGCAGCACCCGGACGACATCGGTCTGGTCGTCCTGCTGATGATGCGCTACCGGGTGCTCACTCCTGGGACGTTGATGTATCTCTCGCCAGGTGTCCTGCACGCTTACCTGT
Source organism: Flexivirga endophytica (assembly GCF_014640635.1). Lineage (GTDB taxonomy): Bacteria > Actinomycetota > Actinomycetes > Actinomycetales > Dermatophilaceae > Flexivirga > Flexivirga endophytica. The sequence continues at coordinate 523,242 of NZ_BMHI01000005.1, read as the reverse complement.
CCGGGACCGCCGTCGAGATACAGGCCAACAGCGACAACGTGGTCCGTGCCGGACTGACCGGCAAGCCGACGAATGTCGCCGAGCTGCTGCGCATCGTGGACACCGCACGGCAACCGACGGCACCGGCCCCGATCTGCAGCGGGCGCACCCGGACCTGGCCGGTCCGGTGGCAGACGCATTTCGCGCTGCATCACGTCGGCGGCGGCGCCACCGGTGTGATGCTCCCCGGGCAAGGAACCCCACGGATCGCACTCGCTCTCGGGGCACCCGTCCGGTTGTCCGGTAGCGACCAGAAGCTGCAACTTGCTCCGGGCCAATGCTGCTTCCTGCCGGCTACCGAATCTCCGGTCACCGTCGTCGGTCCGGGCGAGGTCTACCTCGCCCGGCCCGGCGTCATCAAGGGTCGGGCCGCGGCTCGACCGAACACCGTGGTGGGTGCACGACTGAGCGCGACCGGGGCGCGGTCATGAGCGGGCAGCTGGCCGACCTTGTCAAGGCGTACGACGTGCGAGGCATCGTTGGAGAGCAACTGAACGCCGACACCACGTATGCGCTGGGCTCGGCCTTCGCGCAGGTGGTCGCGGTGCCAGAACGCGCGCACCGGGTCGTCGTCGGCCACGACATGCGCCCGAGTTCGCCGGCCCTCGCGGACGGTTTCGCGACCGGCGTCACGGCGCACGGAGTCGTCGTCGACCTGATCGGGCTGTGCTCGACCGACGAGCTCTACTACGCCAGCGGGGCCCTGAACGCTCCCGGGGCGATGTTCACCGCCAGCCACAACCCCGCCGATTACAACGGCATCAAGGTATGCCGAGCAGGCGCCCGTCCCGTCAGCATCGACACCGGCCTCGACCAGATCCGCGTACTCGCCGAGGCCGAACTGGACCACGAGCCCACGCAGCGCACGCCCACCGCCCCCATCGAGCTCGTCGACCTGCTCTGCGAGTACGCGGCCTTCCTGCGTCGCCTCGTCGAACTCACCCGGATCCGACCGCTGACCGTCGTGGTCGATGCCGGGAACGGGATGAGCGGCCTGACCGCCCCGGCCGTGTTCGGCGACATCGCCGGTCTGCCCGCCCCGCGGCTGCGGATCGTTCCGCTGTACTTCGAACTCGACGGGACCTTCCCCAACCACCCGGCGAACCCGTTGGACCCGGCCAATCTGCTCGACCTGCAGGCCGCAGTGGTACACGAACACGCCGACCTCGGGTTGGCGTTCGACGGCGACGCGGACCGGTGTTTCGTCATCGACGAGCGAGGCGTTCCGGTGTCCCCCTCGGCGATCACCGCGCTGATCGCCGCCCGGCAGATCGCCCAGGAGACCGGGTCCGGAACCCCTGCCGACGAGGTGCATGTGGTGCACAACCTGATCTGTTCGCGCGCTGTACCCGACCTGATCGACCACCTCGGCGCCCACCCGATCCGCACTCGGGTCGGCCATTCGTTCATCAAGGCGGAGATGGCTCGGAATAACGCGGTCTTCGGCGGGGAGCACTCCGGGCACTACTACTTCCGCGACTTCTGGTTCGCCGACACCGGGATGCTCGCGGCGCTGCATGTGATCGCCGCTCTCGGCGGCCAACCCGATCCGCTGTCGCGTCTGGTGGAGCAGTACTCGCCGTACGCCGCGTCCGGTGAGATCAACTCGCGGGTGAGCGACGCCGACGAAGTCACGCAGCGCATCCGGTCCTGGGCGAGCCGCATCCCCCATGTCAGCCAGGACAGCCTCGACGGGCTGACCGTGTGCCACGACGGCGCGTCGATGTGGTGGCTGAACGTCCGCTCCAGCAACACCGAACCGTTGCTGCGGCTCAATGTCGAAGCCGCTGATCAACGCACGATGTTCCGCGTGCGGGACGCCGTCCTCGCGCTCATCCGGGAAGCCGCGCCCGTCCGCTGCGGATGAGCCGTCTCCCGCTGTACGGGCCAGTAGCATCCGGCAGCGGAGCACACTGTGGCGTCATAGCGACGGCGGTGAGACGCACTGTGACGTCATACAAATACGCTGTGGGTATGGCGACCACGACCGCCCGCCGGCTCGAGCGCAGCGCGGACCAGTTGTCCACCGCGGCGATCGCCCGGTTGGAGAGCAGCTACGAGTGGTACCGCCGGCTGCCCGCCGACGAACGCTCATGGGTCGGGCTGGTCGCCCAGGCCGGCATCAACGCCTTCATCACCTGGTACCGCGATCCGCAGGCCAGTCCCCCGATGCCGATCGATGTCTTCGCGACCGCTCCGCGTGAGCTGACCCGCTCGATCGCGCTCCAGCAGACGCTGCAGATGGTCCGCACCGCGATCGACGTCGTCGAGGAGCGTGTGCCGCAACTCGCGGCGGCCGGCGACGAGCACCAGCTGCGCGAGGCAGTGCTGACCTACTCGCGCGAGATCGCGTTCGCCGCAGCGCATGTCTATGCGCAGGCCGCCGAGTCACGCGGTGCCTGGGACGCCCGCCTCGAGGCGCTGGTGGTCGACGCCGTGATGCGGGCCGAGGCCGACGAAGCGCTTCGTTCACGGGTGGCCGCGCTCGGCTGGGACGAGGTCCGCGGGGTCATCGTGATCGCCGGCGCCGCACCGCCCGGGCCGGGCACCGGCACGCTGGACACGTTGCGCCGCAACGCGATCCACGAGGGCCTGGTCGCGCTCGGGTCGGTCCAGCGCAACCTGCTGATCGCCATCCTCGGCGGCGTCGACGACGGGCTCGCGGTCGCTGCCCGCTTCCAACACCTGTGGGGCGAGGGCGCCGTCGTCGTCGGCCCCCAGGTCCCCCATCTGTATGCCGCAGGCCGCAGCGCCCGCGCAGCAATGTCGGGCGTCGCCTCCGCGCCGGCGTGGCCGCAGGCGCCCCGTCCGTGCCCGGCCAGCGAGCTGCTCCCGGAACGAGCGCTGACCGGTGACACGCGCGCCCGGCGTGCCTTGGTGGACAAGGTGACCCGCCCCCTGCGGGAGCGGTCCGCGCTGCGCGACACGGTGGCCGCCTACCTCGACGAGGGCAGCCTGGAGTCGACCGCGCGGGTGCTGTTCGTGCACCCCAACACGGTGCGCTACCGCCTGGGGCGGATCGCCGAACTGACCGGCTTCGACCTGACCGATCAGCGGGACGCCTTCACCGTGCGGCTCGCCCTCGCGCTGTCCCGGATCTGAACCAGCTGTCAGAGCCAGACACCACTATTTGTAGGTTCTCTCCAAAACCTGGGTAACAGCTTCGTCGGAATCGGTGACGACATTCCGTCGCCGGATCCGCCAGAGTGGACCTGTGCTAGCGATCGTCTGCCCTGGACAGGGCTCGCAGACCCCCGGCTTCCTGGAGCCCTGGACGGAGGTCCCCGGGTTCACCGACCACCTGCGGACCCTCTCGCAGGTCGCCGACACGGACCTGGTCGCCCACGGCACCACGTCCGACGCGGAGACCATCAAGGACACCGCAGTCGCCCAGCCGCTCATCGTGGCCGCCGGACTCGCCACCCTGCGCGTGCTGCTGGACGGGGCGCCCGTGGCGGACCGGGCCGGCGTGCTCGCCGGCCACTCGGTCGGTGAGATCACCGCCGCCGCTGCAGCCGGAGTCCTCAGCGAGGCCGACGCGATGCGCTTCGTCCGCGAACGCGGGCTCGGTATGGCGCGCGCCGCCGCAGCAACCCCGACCGGCATGGCCGCAGTGCTCGGTGGTGCCGAGGAGGACGTGGTGGCCGCGCTGGAGACGCACGGCTTGACCCCGGCCAACCGCAACGGCGCCGGCCAGATCGTCGCGGCCGGGACCCTGGAACAACTGGCCGCGCTGCAGGAGACACCGCCGGCGAAGGCTCGCGTCATACCGCTGCAGGTGGCGGGGGCGTTCCACACCGAGCACATGGCGCCGGCGGTCGAGGCACTGCGCGCCGAGGCGGGCCAGCTGACCACCCAGGACCCGACGGTGCGGCTGCTGTCCAACCGGGACGGCGCAGCCGTCACCGATGGCAAGGACTTCCTCGACCGGCTGGTGAGCCAGGTCGCCGGTCCGGTCCGTTGGGACACGACGATGCAGACCATGCTCGACCTCGGCGTCACCGGCCTGATCGAGGTGTGCCCCGCGGGCACCCTGGTCGGTCTGGCCAAACGCGGTATGCGCGGAGTGGCGACCGTGGCGCTGAAGACCCCCGACGACCTCGACAAGGCACGTGAACTGATCGGGGAGCACGCCGGCTGATCCACGAGCACGCCACCACTGACATCACCCGGCACGTCCCAAGGGAGCTGATCCATGACCGTCCAGCCGAAGCACACCGGCACCATCACCACGACGCCCGGCAATCGCCACTCGCGCATCCTCGGCGTCGGCGGCTACCGTCCCGAGCGCGTGGTCACCAATGAAGAGGTGTGCACCTGGATCGACTCCTCGGACCAATGGATCCAGGAGCGCTCCGGCATCAAGACGCGGCGCTTCGCCCGCGAGGACGAGTCCGTGGTCGACATGGCCGAGCAGGCGGCGCTGCCCGCCCTCGAGATGGCCGGCATCACCGCCGGGCAGGTCGACGCCATCGTGATGGCGACGATCAGCCACCCGTTCCAGACACCTGCCGCCGCACCGTTGCTCGCGACGCGCCTCGGCACCGGCAACGTGCCGGCGTTCGACATCTCGGCGGCCTGCGCGGGCTATTGCTACGCGATCTCGGTCGCGAGCGACATGGTGCGCGCCGGCAGCGCCGACAACGTCCTGGTCATCGGTGTCGAGAAGCTGTCGCAGTGGACCTATCGCCACGACCGCGGCACGTCGTTCATCCTGGCCGACGGCGCCGGAGCCGCAGTGGTCGGTCCCTCGGACGTCCCGCGCATCGGCCCGACCGTCTGGGGCTCGGAGGGCGACAAGTGGTCGACCATCCAGCAGCGCGTCGGCTGGGACGACATCCGCCGCATCTGGGAACACGTCGAAGCCACCGGCGAGGAGCCCGACTACAGCACGTTCGAGGTCGCCAACATCGCCGAGGCATCGACCATGCAGATGGCGGGCCAGTCTGTCTTCCGCTGGGCCGTCTGGGGTATGGCGCCGATCGCGCAAGAGGCCCTCGACAAGGCCGGCATCACCGCGGCCGACCTCGACGCGTTCATCCCGCATCAGGCCAACATGCGGATCATCGACGCAATGATCAAGCAGCTGAAACTGCCCGCGGACATCCCGGTCGCCCGCGACATCGCCGAAACCGGCAACACCTCCGCGGCCTCGATCCCGCTGGCCACCGAGCGCATGCTGCGTGAGGGCGAGGTGCCGCACGGTGGCCTGGCGCTCGAGATCGGTTTCGGGGCCGGCCTGGTGTATGCCGCGCAGGTCGTCGAACTGCCCTAGCGGTAACCCCAGCACGCACTAGAGTCGATCGAACACTTCCCGTGGCCCGGCGGGTAATCCAGGTCAGCCCGAAGGTGAAAACCACCATCAGCAACGTAATAAGGAGCAAAAACATGGCGCAGAGCGAGCAGGAGATCCTGCAGGGTCTTGCCGACATCGTCAACGAGGAGACCGGCGTCGAGGCATCCGAGGTGCAGCTGGACAAGTCGTTCACCGAGGACCTCGACATCGACTCGCTGTCCATGATGACGATCGTCGTCAACGCCGAGGAGAAGTTCGGCGTCCGCATCCCCGACGACGACGTCAAGAACCTCTCGACCGTCGGCGACGCCGTCAACTACATCCAGAAGGCGCAGGCCTGAACCTGGCCTCGTTCCTCGGCCGAGTTCAGCCCTGACTGTGTCCCTGGGCCTTCGGCCGTGTCCTGAACCTGGACTTGTTCCTCGGCCGAGTTCAGCCCTGACTGTGTCCCTGGGCCTTCGGCCGTGTCCTGAACCTGGACTTGTTCCTCGGCCGAGCTCAGCCCTGACTGTGTCCTTGGGCCTTCGGCCGTGTCCTGAACCTGGACTTGTTCCTCGGCCGAGTTCAGCCCTGACTGTGTCCTTGGGCCTTCGGCCGTGTCCTGAACCTTCGAGAGCCAGGCGTCGTTCCTCGGTCCAGCGGTGACCCGATGACTGATCTCATCGGGTCACCGCGGCACCCGGAACCCGCCATACCTTCTCCACCTCGTCAAGGAGCCTGAAGTACATGAGCGCACACAAGCGCGTCGTCATCACCGGCCTCGGCGCCACCACGCCGGTCGGCGGCACGGCCCCGGAGACCTGGGACGCCCTGCTGGCCGGCGAGTCCGGCGCCCGACCCCTCCCGCCGGAGTGGCTGGAACGTTACGAATTGCCCGTCACCTTCGCCGCGAGCCTGAAGCAGGACCCGAGCGAGGTGCTCCCGAAGGTCGAGATCCGCCGGGCCGACCCGTTCGCCCAGTACGCCATGATCGCCTCGCGCGAGGCATGGAAGGACGCCGGCGAGCCGGACGTCGAGCCCGAGCGCCTCCTCGCCGCGATCGGCACCGGGATCGGCGGCGTGCACACGTTGCTGGCCCAGTACGACGTCCTGAAGGAGAAGGGCCCCCGCCGCGTCTACCCGCTGACGGTGCCGATGCTGATGCCCAACGCGGCGTCCGGCAACGTCTCCCTGGAGTTCAAGGCCCGCGCCGGTGCGCACACCGCCGTCTCGGCATGCGCCTCGGGTGCGGAGTCGATGGGGATGGCCGCCAACATGATCCGCGAGGGCCGCGCCGACGTGGCGATCGCAGGCGGCACCGAGGCAGCCATCCACCCGCTGCCGATCGCCGGTTTCGCGGCCGCACACGCCCTGTCCCGACGCAACGACGACCCGACGGGCGCCTCGCGACCGTGGGCCGTCGACCGCGACGGCTTCCTGCTGGGCGAGGGCGCCGGGGTCGTGATCCTGGAGTCCTACGAGCACGCGACGGCACGCGGCGCGAAGATCTACGCCGAGTTCGCGGGCCTCGGTATGTCGGCCGACGCCTACCACATCACTGCCGGTGACCCGGAGGGCGCGAGCCAGGCCCGGGCGATGAACGAAGCGATCGCGGAGGCCGGACTCCAGCCGTCCGACATCTCGCACGTCAACGCCCACGCGACCTCGACGCCGATCGGGGACGCAGCCGAGATCGTGTCTCTCAAGCGCGCTTTCGGCGACCACGTCGAGAACGTCGCGCTCACCGGCACCAAGTCGATGACGGGCCACCTGCTCGGCGCTGCCGGCGCGATCGAGGCCGTCATCCTGGCGCAGACGGTGCACCAGCGGATGATCCCGCGCACCATCAACGTGCAGCAGGTCGACCCGGAGATCGACCTCGACCTGGTCATCGACGACAACCGCGCGCTCCCCGAGGGCGATGTCGCGGCGATGAGCAACGCCTTCGGTTTCGGCGGTCACAACATCGCGATCGTGCTCAAGTCGGTCTGATCGAGCGACATACCAACGCATTGAGCGGCGTACGCGACCGGGCTGGTCGGGTACGCCGCTCAACCAGTTCCCCTGTCGTTCGATCAGGGGTTCCGGGAATGTCAGGTCAGGAGACCCGGTGCAACCAGCGCACCGGCGCACCCTCTCCGGCGTAGCGGAACGGCTCAAGCTCCTGGTCCCAGGCAGTGCCAAGCAACTCGGCCATCTCCTCCCGGAACAGCTCCGGGTCACCCTTGCTGGCAGCGAGCGCGGCGCGCAGCCGGTCCTCGGCGACGACCGCGTCCCCCGACGCAGCGGTCCAGGTGTGATGTATGCCGAGCGTCGGCGTGTGCGACCAGCGCGAGCCGTCGCACCCAGGACTGGGCTCTTCGGTGACTTCGTAGCGCACGTCGATCCAGCCGCGTAGCGCGCTCGCCAGTTTGGCGCCGGTGCCCGGCTCACCCATCCAGGACAGCTCGGTGCGCACCGTCCCCGAAGCGACGGGCTGTTTGATCCATTCGATGGGGGCGGCTGCGCCGAGCACACTTTCCAGCGCCCAGCCGATGTGCGGGCAGAGCGCAGCAGGGGTGGAGTGAACGAACACCACCCCACGGGTCACGGCACGCGCGTTAGCGGCAGACATCCGGGCCTCCTGACAATTTGCGAGGGACGTCTTCCCCAACGACCTCGCGCGCAGCGGTCCGGCACAGGTGCCGTGGATGTGCCATGTGTGGTTGTGAGCGTCATTCTGCCTCATCTGCCTCAAGAGCACCACTCACCCGCGCGTCGGGTTCCGGCAGCGCGATGTAACGGCTGAGTCACGATCCGAGAAGCACCCGGTTGAATCCGCAAAATGTGTCCCGCATCACCCGCCGATCGGATATGTTGCCGGGCACAACATATTCAGACCTCCAGCGGTTCGAGCTCGGACGAAACCGACTCTGCCCGTTGGCCGAAAGGTGGAACCATGCGCAAAGGTGCGCTCAGCACGGTGTGTGCAGCGGCAGGCATCATCGCTCTGGCCGGCTGCGGCAGTAGCAGCAGCGGCGGCTCTGGCGGCGGCAGCTCCGCCGGCGCCGGAGGTGCCTCTACCCCCGCCGCAGCAGCCAGCAGCGGCGGCGGCTCGTCCGCGGCATCCGGCGGCAAGATCGACGGCAAGGGTGCCAAGGTCGGCATCATCCTGCCGGACCGTCAGTCGTCCAACCGGTGGATCTCCTCCGACCCCGAGGCGCTGAAGGCGCGCTGCGAGGCCGACAATCTCAAGTGCGACATCCAGAACGCCAACAACTCGGCGCAGCAGATGACGACCATCGCGACCAAGATGATGAACGACGGCGTCAAGGTCCTCGCGCTGGTCAACCTCGACTCCGCCTCCGCGGCCCAGATCGAGAAGACTGCCAAGTCCAAGGGCATCTACACGATCGACTACGACCGTCTGACCCTGGGCGGATCCGCCAGCCTCTACGTCTCGTTCGACAACGTGAAGGTCGGCGAGCTGCAGGGCCAGACCCTGACCCAGTGCTCGCAGGTCAAGGGCAAGTCGGCGGTGCAGTATGTCGACCTCAACGGTTCTCAGACCGACAACAACGCCACCCTCTTCAAGCAGGGCTACGACTCAGTGCTGAAGAAGCAGACGGGCTGGAAGAAGCTGTCCGACCAGTCGGTCCCCGACTGGGACAACCAGAAGGCCGGCATCATCTTCACCTCGATGCTGCAGAAGAGCCCGAAGCTCAACGCCGTCATGGTCGCCAACGACGGTATGGCGGGATCGGTCGTCACCGCACTGAAGAAGCAGGGTCTGGACGGCAAGGTGGCCGTCTCCGGGCAGGACGCCACCGTCGAGGGCCTGCAGCGGATCATGGACGGCACGCAGTGCTTCACGATCTACAAGCCGTCCAAGAAGGAAGCGTTCCCGGCCATCGACGCGGCGGCTCAGCTGGCCAACGGTCAGGCGCCGAAGACGGCCCAGAAGATCAAGGACACCAAGACGGGTCGGATGGTCCCGGCGATCCTGGCCACCCCGATCGCCATCACCAAGGCGAACGTCGCCGAGCCGATCAACGACGGCTACACGCCGAAGAAGACGACCTGCAAGGGCGCCTACGCGGCCAAGTGCACGGCCGCAGGCGTCAAGTAACACTCTCGATCCATCGCAACCGCAAGGGGTCGGACGGACCGTCGTCCGGCCGGCCCCTTGCCTGTGCAAGTGCGGCGCGGGCCAAGGGGCCCGGACAGTCGCTGCGCGCCTGACCAGCACCCTTTGCGCACACCCGTACCTGCCTCCTTTTGGATTCACTGCTAGGAGATTCATGTCAGACCAGCCGATCCTGCAACTGCGTGGGATCAACAAGAGTTTCGGCGCAGTCCACGTTTTGCATGACGTCGACTTCGCCGCGTACGCCGGAAAGGTGACCGCCCTCGTTGGCGACAACGGCGCCGGGAAGTCGACGCTCGTCAAGTGCATCGGTGGCACCTACACGATCGATTCGGGCACCTACGAGTTCCTGGGCAAGCCGGAGCACGTGTCCGCACCGCGTGACGCGTCCGCCCTTGGCGTCGAGATCGTCTACCAGGACCTCGCGCTCTGCGAGAACCTCGACGTCGTCCAGAACATGTTCCTCGGCCGTGAACGCATGCGCGGGATCGTGCTCGACGAGGAGTCGATGGAGATCGCAGCTGCCGACACGCTGAAGTCGTTGTCGGTGCGCACCCTGAAGTCGGTCCGCCAGCGGGTGTCGAGCCTGTCCGGTGGCCAGCGGCAGACGGTCGCGATCGCCAAGGCCGCGTTGTGGAAGTCGAAGGTCGTCATCCTCGACGAGCCGACCGCTGCCCTCGGTGTCGCCCAGACCGCCCAGGTGCTCGATCTCGTACGGCGGCTCGCCGACCAGGGCACCGCGGTGATCCTCATCTCGCACAACATGCTGGACGTGCTCCAGGTCGCCGACAAGATCTCGGTGCTCTACCTCGGACAGCTGGCCGCCACGGTCGACCGCGCCGACGTCAACCAGACCCAGGTCGTCGAACTCATCACCACCGGCCGCAGCGGAGACCTCGGTCTCCAGCCCGCCGCAGCCACGACAGGAGCGTCCTCATGACCCCGCACCTGACCAAGTCGGCGACGGGAGCCGAGGTCGACGCCGCCGTCGAGGAGACGGCCGAGGCCGCGACCACGGTGCCGACCGGCAAGAGCCTCAGTGGCTACCTGCACAACTACTGGCAGCGCATCCGGGGCGGAGACATGGGCTCCCTGCCCGCCGTCGCAGCGCTGGTCGTGCTGTTCCTCGTCTTCTCGATCGTCGAGGACGGGTTCCTGTCCAAGAGCAACTTCGCCAGCCTGATCACCCAGGCCGCTCCGGGCATCCTGCTCGCGATGGGCCTGGTATTCGTCCTGCTGCTCGCGGAGATCGACCTGTCCGCAGGCACCACTTCGGGAGTCAGCGGCGCAGTGGTCGCCGTACTCCTCATCCACAACTGGCCGTGGCCGCTCGCCGTCCTCGTCGCACTGCTCGTCGGTGCGCTGATCGGTCTGCTGATCGGCTGGATGCGCACCTTCCTGCGGGTGCCGTCGTTCGTCTCGACACTGGCGCTCTTCCTCGGCCTGCAGGGAGTCGTGCAGATCGTCGTCAACAGCGCCAACACCCAGGGCAACCTGTCGTTGCAGAGCGACGCCCTCGTCGCGCTGGAGAACAGCAACATGCCGCGCTGGGCCGGCTGGGCGATGGCGATCCTGGTCATCGTCGGCTACGCCGCGCAGAAGCTGATGGCGGTCAACGCCCGGCGTCGCAGGAACCTGCCGACCGAACCGGTCCTGGTCACTGCGGCGAAGGTGGGCGCCATCGCGGTGCTCGCGGTCGTCTTCACCGTCGTGCTCAACCTGAACCGCTCCCCCAACGCCGCGGGTGGCACCAAGATCGTGGAGAAGAACGGCCAGCTGGTGACCGAGAAGGTCGCCGGTGCCTACCTCGGTGGTGTGCCGTGGGTCGTTCCCGTGATCCTCGTGCTCGTCGTGGTCCTCGGGTTCGTGCTGAGCCGCACCCGCTACGGCCGGCACATCTACGCGGTCGGCGGCAGCGACGAGGCCGCTCGCCGCGCCGGCATCCGGGTGGACTCGGTCCGCATCTCGGTCTTCGTCATCTGCTCGGTGCTGGCCGGCGTCTCGGGCATCGTGCTCGCGTCGCAGACCGCGGTGAACGCCTCGCAGGGCGGCGGCAACACGTTGCTGCTCGCCGTCGGCGCGGCCGTGGTCGGTGGCACCAGCCTCTTCGGTGGCAAGGGCAAGATCACCGACGCCGTCGTCGGTGGCGCGGTCGTGGCCGTGATCATCAACGGTATGGCGGACCTGCTGCGCGGCGCGAACAACTCGGCCTGGCAATGGATCGTCACCGGCCTGGTGCTGTTGCTCGCCGCGACCGTGGACGCCGTGTCCCGGCGTCGTGCCGGCGCATCCGGACTCGGCTGAGCTGCTGATGCTGCTGCTGAACGCCGCCATTCGGCCGGTCTGCTGATGGCCACGGGCGCTTCATCTGTCTCGCGTCCCGAACAGATCCGCCGGCACAACCTGTCGGTGGTGTTGCGCCACGTCCATCTGCACGGAGCCGTGTCCCGGCCTGACCTGGCCCGCAGCACCGGGCTCAACCGGAGCACGATCGGCGCGCTGGTGGGTGACCTCGTCGACCTCGGCATGGTCACCCAGCGCACGCCGGAGCGTCACCGCGACGGGGCAGGGCGTCCGCCATACCTGGTGGTGCCCTGTTCCGACGCGGTGCACGTGATCGCGGTCGACATCGATGTCGCGCGAGTCCAGGTGGCGGCGGTCGGTCTGTCCGGCGCGGTCCTGGGCCGGGTCGAATGGCGTGCGTCCGGGCGCGACCGATCCGCGGTGAGTGTCGCGGACCGCGTCGCCGCGGCCAGCCGGGACCTCACCGCCGCAACCGGCGGGACCAGGGTCGGCATCGGGGTGAGCCTGCCGGCGATGATCGACAACCCCCGCGGCATCGCCGTCTACGCGCCCAACCTGCAGTGGAGCTACGAGCCGGTCGGCGACCTGCTGCGGGAGCGTCTCGGCGACCACGTGGTCGTCGGCAACGACGCCGACCTCGCTGCGCTGGCCGAACACCGGCGCGGAGTCGCCGTCGGTTACACCGACGTCGTCTACGTCCTCGGCCGCGTCGGTGTCGGTGGCGGGGTCATCATCGGCGGTGAGCTGCTGCGCGGCAGCCGTGGGTACGCCGGGGAGATCGGCCACATGTCCGTACAGGCGAACGGCCCGGTCTGTCATTGCGGCAACCGCGGCTGCCTCGAGGAGTATGTCGGCGAGGCGGCGATCCTGCGTGCCGCGGGTGCCGCGGGCATCGTGTCCCCCGAGATGGACACCCTCTTCGATCGCGCAGAGGCAGGCGACGAGGTCGCGACCGAGGTCGTCGCATCCATCGGCCAGTGGCTCGGTCGCGGACTGTCCAACATCTCACACGTGCTCAACCCGGCGGCGATCGTCGCCGGCGGACACCTGGCCGACGTCCTGCGGCTCGCCGAACCATCGTTGCGCATCGGCCTGCAGCGCGGCATGGTCACGATCGGTCGAGCGCCGATCACCTTGCTACAAGGGCAGATTCGCGAGGCGCCACTGGTCGGAGCAGCCGAGCTCGCCTATGAGCAACTGCTCGCCGCCCCCGACCTGGTGACCTCGTTCGTCCACAACGACGCTGCCGATCCGGCGCTGGGCGGTTAGCCTGGAAGGACAGTTCACGGGACGGGGAGAGCCATGGAGTGGATCCTGCACCTCTTTGCGGTAGGTGCTTTCATCACACTGTTGACCTGCGCCTTCGGGCGCGGGGTCGAAGCCCGACTACGGACAATGGCGTGCTCGGCGGCGATGGTCGCCCTGGCATTCACGCCGGCCGGTTGGGTCGTCAATGTCGGCATGGTGATCCTGATGTTCTCCAGCGTGGAGTTCCTCTTCCGCCCCTTCCACAAGGTGCGTGACGAGGTGCTCACCGCGTTCGGCTGCCTCGCCGCGGTGACCTTCGCGGGTGCGGTCACGGGCCACTTCCCCTGGGTGGTCTTCCCTCTCGGTTGCCTGATCGCCCTCTGGTACCTCACCGGCGGGCCGCAACGCAACCGGCGGCGTAAGGCTCGCGAGCTGCAACGCAACGCATTCCATCAGGCAGCGGCACGGGAGCACTCGATGCACAACTCAAGGTTCGAGCTGAACCGCTTGTTCAACGACCCGCGGCTGCCCGTTCCCATCCGGCACAACCTGCACAGGCTGCTGCGCCGTGCCGACGGTCTCTACGCCGAGCTGCGCTCCCACCAGGCCAGCGCCCGACTGATCTTCGAGGTCGAGCAGATCCACGAGGACTTCGCACCGACGGCCGTGCGCGGCTATCTCGCGCTGCCGCCGTCGGTCGCCAACACCCAGCCGCTGCAGGACGGCAAGACCGGCGCGATGCTCCTGGAGGAGCAGATCACGCTGATGCACGGTGCGCTGGACGACATCGCCGCGGAGGCACGCACCCACGGCGCGGAGGGCCTGCTGGCCAGCTACCGGTTCCTGCAGGACAAGTTCGGCGCGACCGACGACGAGCTGAAGCTCTGACCCGGTCAGGAATCGGCTTCCCCGGCGTCCTTGCCGGTCAGGTCAGCGTCGGCCCGCCACCGGGCATGTTGTCGAGCAGCTCGTGCGCCTTCATCGCGAACTTGTGCTCCACCAGCACTTCATACTTCGTCGCGACCACCTGCGTCACCGACTGGAAGTCACGCTTTCCACCGGTGAGGCTGTACCCGATCGCGGCCCATACAGCGCCGAATACGGCGCCGAAGATAACCGTCGAGATGACGACGCCGAGCACGTTCACGCCGGACTCGAACATCGACAGGATCAACCCGATGAAGGCGCCGAACCAGGCTCCGGAGAGCGCTCCACCGGCGAGCACCCGGCCCCACGTCAGTCGGCCCACGACACGCTCGATCTGTTTCAGCTCGGTGCCGACGATCATGCAGTTCTCGACCGGGAACTCGTTGTCGGAGAGATAGTCGACGGCACGCTGAGCGTCGGCATACTCGGTGAAGACCCCCAGCGACATGGGGTATTCGAGGGTCAGGCCAGCTCGGAGGTTGGCACCTTGGCGGCCGAAGCCGCCGCTCATCGGACTCGACATACATCCAGCCTATCGACGCGCGGCGCAGAGCGGCTCAACGCCCGAGCCAGGGACAGGCGAACACCCAGTACGTTGGCCGGATGAATCGGCTGCGCAGGACACTGCACTCGGCATACCGGTCCGTTGCCGGGAGCGCCCGGGGTCGGGCCGCACTCGCCGGATTCGGGGTGGTGGCAGCGGTCCACCTCGCGTGGCAGTTCGTCGACGAGGACGAGCTGGTCAGCTCGGCGTCCCAGATCCTGCTGATGCCGGCGCTGGCCGGCGTGCTGCTCGCCGCGGACTCCGAACGCTCCCGGCTGAGGCGACTGGTGCTGGTCGCGCTCGGTGCGTCCTGGCTGGGCGACTCCGTGCCACGCTTCCTCGCCGCGGACCCCGGCTTCCTGGCCATGGTCGGCAGCTTCCTGCTCGCACAGGTCGCCTACATCGTCGGCTTCCTCCCCTATCGCGAGCAGTCGGCACCGTGGACGCGGTGGCGGGCGCGGTGGCCCTACCTCGCGGCGTTCGTCGGCCTGGTCGGCTGGTGCCTGCCCGGCGCGGGCGCCCTCGCTCCCCCGGTGATCGTGTATGGCGCTGCCCTCACCGCGATGGCGCTGCTCGCACCGGGCGTGTCGACGACTGCCGGGGTCGGTGGGGCGGTCTTCATGGCTTCCGACGGCCTGATCGCACTGCATGCGTTCGCCGATGTCACGCTTCCGGTCCACGACTTCTGGGTGATGCTGACCTACCTGGCCGGGCAGGCGCTGATCGTCGCCGCGGTCATCGCTCAGCGTCGCGAGACGCCGAGCCCGATCACCAGATCGCGCACGACGTCCGGATCGGAGAGCCGTTCGCCATACAACTCCCGGATCTGGCCCATCCGATAACGCACGGTCTGCGGGTGCACGTGTAGCTGCGCGGCGACGGCGTCGCGTCGGCCCTGCTGCAGCAGCCACGAGCGCAGCGTCTCGGCGAGCCGGTCCGCCGTCGCCGGCGGCAGGTCGGCCAGTGGCTCGAGGACGGCCGCTCGCAGATCGGCATGGGCGCTCGGATCGGCGAACGCCACCAGCGCCGCCAGGTGTTCCTCGGTGTCGACCGGCTCGCGTCGGGCCAGGCCGAGCTCGTGCGCCCGCAGTGCGCGGTTGTATGACGTGGCCGCAGCCAGCCACGGTCGCACCGGGCCGACATACGCCGGCCGTCCGGCGAGGATCCGCAACAGGTGCACCCGGCCCGGGCCGTCGGCGTCGGGGACGAGCAGCACCGCCACGGCGGGCTCCTGCTCGGACTCGTCCTCGGCGCGCAGGCAGCCCGCGCCGAGCTGGGCGGTGACCGCACTGACCCGCTCAGCCGGCAGCACCACCGCGGTCAACGTCTCCGGCGGTGACCAGTCGGCGCGATCGGCGAGCTTGCGCACGGTGGCCTCGTCGCGACCGTCGAGCAGGGCTCCCGCGAGTCGTTCGCGGCGCCGCTCACGGACGCGTCCCTCGACGGCCAGCTCCTCGGCGTGGCCGGCGACGCTCGCCGCGGAGAGGCTGTCGATGTAGGCGAAGACGAGCTCGGCGAATCGCGCGAGAGTGGACGCGTCCAGACCCGCGTCGACGGCGGCTGCGGACATGTCCTGCCAGGCGACCCGGGCACCGACGCGGTATGCCGCCAGCAGTGCGTCCATCGACCGGCCGCTGCGGGCTTCCCCCCGACCCAGGGAGTAGGCACCGTGCACCGACGCCTGCATCGGGGTGCCGGGGTCACCGCCGGGTCCGGCACCGGCCAGGCGCAGGAACCCCGCCAGCGCCAGCTGCACCGCCTGCTCGATCGCCTCCCGCATCTCACCGGCGAGCGCGCCCGCATAGCTGGGCACGCCGTCGACGACGGCGCCGACCACCCGCTCACTGACCGCAGGCAGCATCTCGGTGAGCGTGCTGATCACCGAGTCCGGTACCTCGAGGCCGACATCAGCAGAGTGAGATTGTTCGCTGCGCATAATTTAAGTATGCCGGTTCACCCGCTGAGGGCAAGAATTTGACCCTGTTGGGCAGGCACTCTGGTAGACATGACAGCTTCAGCGCACACCCGTACGCCGTCCCGCGAGGCCCCATCGGGCCGCGGCACCTGGCGCACGCACGCGTTCCGACTGGTGAAGGCAGCCACCACGCCGTTGCTGCCGGAGGACTACGTCGACCTCTTCGACCCGCTGCGCACCACATCCCAGCTGCGCGGCCGGGTCGTGTCCATCAGCCACGAGACCGCCGATGCGGTGACGGTCACCATCCGCCCCGGGCGCAGCTGGCGGGGTCACCGCCCCGGCCAGTACACCCGGATCGGGGTCGACGTGGACGGCGTGCGCCTGTGGCGCGCCTACTCGATAACCTCTGGCCCGACCTCCGGCCACGACACCGACGGTTGCATCGCGATCACCGTCAAGGCGATCAGCGGCGGCGCGGTCAGCACTCACCTCGTGGAGTCGCTGCGCACCGGACAGGTCGTTCAACTGGAGCAGGCCGACGGCGAGTTCGTGCTACCCGAGGCCCTGCCGTCGAAGATGCTGCTGCTCACCGGCGGTAGCGGCATCACACCGGTGATGGGCATCCTGCGCCATACGATCAACCGCCTGGACGACGTCGTCCTACTGCACTCGGCCCCGCGTCCCGAGGACGTCATCTTCGCCGCCGAGCTGCGCACGCTGGCTGCAAATGGCCGAATCTCCTTGCAGGAGAGGCACACCGACGTCCACGGCATGCTGGACACGGCCGAGCTGGACGAGCTGGTGCCCGACTGGCGTGAGCGTGAGACGTTCGCGTGCGGGCCGGCCGGCATGCTCGAGGCCCTCGAAACCCATTGGGAGACAGCAGATCTGGCCGACCTCCTGCACACCGAGCGGTTCCGGCCCGCCCTCGCCGAGCCCGGCAACGGTGGCACCGTGCACTTCACCGGCCTCGACCGCGACGTCGAGTGCGACGGCGCGCAACCGATCCTCGATGCCGGCGAGGAAGCCGGCGTGCTCATGCCGTCCGGCTGCCGGATGGGCATCTGCTTCGGCTGCGTCCTGCCCCTGCGCGAAGGCTCCGTCCGGGACCTGCGCACCGGCGAGACGACGACCGCCTCCCCCGGCGACGGCGTCCTCGTCCAGACCTGCATCTCCGCGGCTGCCGGCCGCTGCGACATCGATCTCTGACCCGACCACTTCACTCGACCTCTGACCACCATTCCGATCCGGAAGGACACACCATGACTGCCCTGCAGAAGAAGGAACACAACCCGGTCGCGCACCTGACCCGCGACGACATCGAGGCACTCGGCAAGGAGCTCGACGCCGTGCGCGCCGACGTCCTCGAGGCTCGAGGCGCCAGCGACGCGGCATACATCCGCAAGGTCATCAAGACGCAGCGCGGCCTCGAGATGGGCTCCCGCGCACTGCTGCTCGGCTCGCGCTGGAAGTCCGCGTTCGTCATCGGCACCATCGGCCTGACGGTCTCGAAGGTGTTGGAGAACATGGAGATCGGGCACAACGTCATGCACGGCCAGTGGGACTGGATGCGTGACTCGAAGATCCACTCCACCACCTGGGAGTGGGACAACGCCTCGCCGGCCGACCTGTGGAAGCACAGCCACAACGAGCTGCACCACACCTACACCAATGTGCTCGGCCGCGACAACGACCTGGGCTACGGCATCATGCGCGTCGACGAGGATCAGCCCTGGACACCGTTCTACCTCGGCCAGCCGGTCTGGAACTTCGTCAATGCCTGCTTCTTCGAGTACGGCATCGCGGCATACGACCTCGAGCTCGGCAAGTACTTCATCGGGCGCAAGGACAAGGCGGTCTTCAAGCGCGACGCGAAGAAGGTCGTCAACAAGATCCGCGCGCAGGTCACCAAGGACTACGTCGTGCACCCGGCACTCGCGCTGCTCACCGGCTCAGCTCGCCGTACCCTGATCGCGAACTACACGGCCAATCTCGGCCGCAACCTGTGGACCCACTCGGTCATCATGTGCGGGCACTTCCCCGAGGGCGTCGAGACGTTCACGAAGACCTCGATCAAGGGCGAGACCCGCGGCGACTGGTACCTGCGGCAGATGATCGGCTCGGCCAACATCCACGGCTCCAAGGCGATGCACATCGCGACCGGCAACCTGTCCTTCCAGATCGAGCACCACCTCTTCCCCGACCTGCCGAGCAATCGGTACTCCGAGATCGCGCCGAAGGTGCGCGACATCTGCGAGCGCTACGGCCTGCAGTACACCTCGGGATCGCTGCCGCGACAGGTGGGTTCGGCGTGGATGAAGGTCATCCGGTTGTCGCTGCCCAACCACCTGGCGGCACGCCTGAAGCGCCAGAAGCGCCGCACTCCGGTCGTGCCCACCGCACTGCCGTCGCAGCAGCCCGCGAGCGCTACGCCGACCGCCGCCTGACCACTCCCTAGGGTGTGGCAATGACGATCTGTGTCTTCGGGGCCGGCAGCATCGGGTGCTACGTAGGTGGCCGGCTCGCCGCGACCGGCACGCCGGTCACCTTCGTGGGTCGCGAGGCCATGCGCGAGCAGGTTTCGGGCGGCATACACCTGCGGGGCCGAGACGGTGGATCCCTAGAGGTGACACCGGATTTCGGCACTGATCCGGCTGTCGTCGGCGACGCCGATCTGGTGGTCGTGACGGTCAAGTCCGGCGCGAACAAGCAGGTGGCCGATCAGTTGCGGCCGCTGCTCGCCGCGGGCGCGGTGGTGCTCAACCTGCAGAACGGTATCCATGGCGGCGCGGAGTTGCGCGACCGGCTGCCCGGTCATCGGGTGGTCACTGGCATGGTCGGCTTCAACGTGGTGCGCGACGGCGCGAGCTTCCAACAGACCACCGCCGGCGAGATCATGGCCGCCACCGACCCGGTGTGGGAGACGTATGGCGCAGCGTTCGCGACCGCCGGCGTCCCGGTGGAGCAGCGCTCGGACATGGACGCGGTGCTGCGCGCCAAGTTGCTGCTCAACCTCAACAACGCGATCAACGCCCTGTCCGGTCTGCCGCTGCGGACCGAGTTGAGCGACCGTAGTTTCCGGCGCTGCCTGTCGCTGGCGCAACAGGAGGCGCTGCGGGTGATGGCGCGTTCCGGGCCGGCGCCGGCGCGGCTCACCGCGTTGTCGCCGTCGCTGATGGCGCGTGCGCTGCGGGTGCCGGACCGGGTGTTCCAGAGGCTCGGCAGCAAGGTGCTGGCCATCGATCCCACCGCACGATCGTCCATGGCGGACGACCTTGCCGCGGGGCGTCCCACGGAGGTCGACTGGATCAACGGCGCCGTGGTCGACCTCGCCGGTGAAGTGGACCTGGAAGCGCCGGTGAATGCCCGCCTGGTTGCGCTGGTGCACGACGCGGAGCGCGCCATACATCCGCGGTGGACGGGTGCCGAGCTGCTCAACGCCCTGCGCTGATCAGCCGGGATCGGCAGAGTTCAGGCGTCACGGATCAGTGCTGCGACCTCCCGCGGACACTGTTGCGGCAGGCCGTGGCCGGCGCGCGGCACGGTCCGCATCGACGCGCCCACAGCGTCGGCCAGCGCGCGACACCACTGCTCGCTCACGACCCGGTCGTTCTTCCCGCGCGCGACCGTGACAGACGCCTGCACCCCGGCGAGGACCGCCTGCGCGGATCGGCCGAGCTCGTCGCTGAAACCCGTCATCACGGACGGGTCCGCCGTCACGTAGTCACGCGTCGCCTGCACGAGCGTGCGCGGCGCCTCCCGGAACACCCCGCGGGCCAATGCCCACATGTGCTGTTTCAGCTCCGGCCATCGGCCGTCCGGCGACGGTGACAGCAACACCAGTTTGCCGACGACATCCGGTGCGGCGGCAGCGAACCGGGCGGCCGTCATGGCTCCCATCGAGTGGCCGACAACGTCCGCGCGCTCGATTCCCGTGCTGCGCAACCACTTGAGCAGATGGCGCGCTTGCGCGTCCGCACTCATCGAGTCCGCGAGCTCAGCACTGTCCCCACAACCCGGCGGGTCGACGATCAACACTCGTCGTTCGGGCGACAACATCGGCACCAGCCAGGAGTAGGCGCGGAAGGTCATGCCGAGACCGGGGACAAGCAGCAACGGAACCGTCCCGTAGTTGACACCGGGTCGCTCTATCCAGCAGAGCTTCGAACCGGCGACATCCGAGGCGTCGGACACGAAGCCGTCGGGCATCCCGAGCCGTTGCACCAAGCGCATCGTCCAAGGATGCCTGAGCCAGGAGCTTCGTTCGACATCGCGTGACTGCTCGGTGGTCGGCTGGTGACCAGCGAGTGAACATGTCCTCGAATCGTGAGCTTTTGCAGCAGCTTCCGGCTCATCAACTATGGCGGTCAACCGTGTCTCGGCCTACTGTGTCTCGCAGCGCCGCGCTCCGGCACGAGGAGGACAACCATGAGGAACAGAGCTGTTGCCACAGTCGTCACCGCACTGTTGAGCCTCGCTGTGTGGTCGACAGCGACGACTTCGTCAGCCGCACCTCCCGTAGCGGTCACCGGAGCAACCGTGGACGACGGATGCGTGGCGAGCCTCCATCTGCCGGAGCGCCTCGTGGTCAGAAACGCCGGGAATGACATCTCCGCTTATCTCAATGCGGCGGTCGGCTACTCCGCAGAATGCACCGAGTGGGATCGCTACAACCAACTGAGCTGGGCGGCGGACGGCCCGGACGGCACCAGGGCGAACGTGTCGGTCGCGACTGAGCGCTGTGGAAGCCCACTGCTCGCCGAGAACTTCGTCTTTCTCGGGGTGCCTCCGGCGCTCGGCAAACTGACGTTCACCGGCCACGGCACCTCCCAGTGCGACAACCACACGATCACCGAGGCACCGCAGACCATAGATGCCCGGGTCGCCTCCAGCACCTCGACCACGGCCAGTCGGTCGGGCGGCGTCGTCACGATCACGGCGCACGCATCACGGTTGTGGACCTCGACGAACACCTTCGGGGTGTATGCCGGCGCCACCGGGACCATCCTGGCCAGTTCCGACGGCGTGACCTGGAAACCGTTGAAGAACCTACGAACCGGATCGCGCGGGACCTACACGTACAGCTACCACACCGCTGCGCACCTTCGTTATCGCACGCTGGTGCCGGACGCTCAGTGGGTGTGGGGCCACCTGTCGGCGGCGACCGCGCCGATCTGAGGGTCCCGGATCCGAGGCGGTCGGCGCAGGCCTCAGTGGGCGTCGGGCCAGGGCGCGATGTCGACCTCGTTGCCCTCCGGGTCGGCAAGCGTCCAGAAGAGCGGCGCCTTCGCGTCATACACGATCCGGCCGCCTGCCTCGACGGCTGCGGCCACCCGTGCCGCGGCCTCGTCCTCGGGCAGAAAGAGGTCGACGTGAACGCGATTGCGTTGTGACCGAGGCTCATCCATCTGTTGGAAGTGGACCCACGGGCCGTTGCCGAACGGGTCGATGAGGTCCTCGTCCCCGAACTCGTCGTATCCCAGGACGACCTGCCAGAACCGCTTGACCGCCGGCTGCGAGACGGCGTCGATGGTGAGTTGCATGCTGCTCACCGAGCCCGGATCTGCTTCGACACCCAATTCCCTTGCTGCCGCAGAGATCTCGCGCGCCAGCGCTACATCGCGCCCGGTGATGCCCGGCAACTCGTGGGTCCAGGTGCGGACGCCGACGTGGCCGTAGCGAAGGTCGACATCGGGATGGTGATCGGCGGCGTCGGCGAGCCGGCCGATCTCGGCGACGAGCTGCACCCCGGTCGCGAACGACCCGGTGCGGAACCTGGCGCGAGCGCCGTCCCCGGTGATTCGCCAGTCGCCGACGCCGTCGGCCGCGTGGAATTCTTCGGACGAGACTTCCTCAGGCATGGCGATCACGGTACGCCGGGCCGGCGATCGTTGCCGATCAGCCGACGGGGAAGTACGTTGCGACAGCTGTCAGGGACATGCCGTCGGCCGAGACCTGACCGCTCACGCTGGTCGATACCGCCAGAGAGTTGTTCAGGATCGGGTAGTAGTCGGAGTTCCATTGGATGCCGCTGAGATCTTGTTCGGGACTGAAGGTCCGCAGCGGGAACCCTGTAGTGCTGGCGCAGGTGAAACTGTCGGTCCCCAGGCCCGGGGCGTTCTTGCCGGTCTGGTGGACGCCAGTGCACTGGACCGGGCCCATGACTGGGTCGCGGTAGTTCGCCTCGTACTGCGTCGTGGCCATGTTCTTGCCGCCTTGCGTCGAGCCGACCCAGCCGGTGAGGACCACTCCCGTTACGTCGCTGGTGCCGGGTGCGCGATCCGACTGTCCGGCATTCGCGAATGCCGGCACTGGTATGGCGAACGTGACGGCAGCGACGGCGACCGCGATTGCAGATTTACGCATGGTGAGACCTTTCCTCATCGGTGCCCTGGGACACCCGTGTGATGAACGAGTTCGGTCGTCGAGACATGCAGAGAAGCAATGCGAGCGGGGAACGGCACGCGTGAAGAGGCCCGTGCCGTTGCCGACCGGGTCGTGATCGGTGGCTGAACTCGACCGGCAACCTGTGTTGTCGATCGGCTGAGGCTAGTGGGACGCATGCGCACGGACCCGGGTTATTCCTGGGTTGTTCCTGATTATTTCGGGTGACCGTGCGAACCAGGCACATTTGCCCGCCGGACTGCTCCGGCCACGGCGAAACGGCGCGTGTCCTTGGTGGGGCGACTGGGGCTTGAACCCAGGACCGACGGATTATGAGTCCGCTGCTCTAACCGGCTGAGCTATCGCCCCGTGGTGCAGGCACATTCTGGCATCACCATCGGCGGCGCCGTGCGGTGAGGTCCGCTCACGCCATACGCATTGGCAACAGCCTGGCAACGAAATCGCGCCGTACCCCAAAAAGATCAAATTTCGCTGAGCGCGGCTTGTAGGGTTCTTACTCATGACGGACCAGGCGCCCCCGGCGGGTGAGACCAACGTCGCGTCGGGCGAGGCGCTCGTACGTATGGCGGGGGTCAACAAGCATTTCGGTGATCTCCACGTGTTGCGCGACATCGACCTCGAGGTCGCCAAGGGCGAGGTCGTCGTCGTGCTCGGCCCGTCCGGGTCGGGCAAGTCGACGCTCTGCCGCACGATCAATCGGCTCGAGACCTACGAGAGCGGCACCATCACGATCGACGGTCAGCCGCTGCCCGAGGAGGGCGCTGAGCTGGCCAAGCTGCGCGCCGACGTCGGCATGGTCTTCCAGTCCTTCAACCTCTTCGCGCACAAGACGATCCTGCAGAACGTCACGCTCGGACCGATCAAGGCACGCAAGATCGGCAAGGCCGAGGCCGAGCAACGGGCGATGGACCTTCTCAAGCGGGTCGGCGTGCAGGAGCAGGCGGAGAAGTACCCCGCCCAGTTGTCCGGCGGCCAGCAGCAGCGCGTCGCCATCGCACGCTCACTGGCGATGCGGCCCAAGGTCATGCTCTTCGACGAGCCGACCTCCGCCCTCGACCCCGAGATGATCAACGAGGTTCTCGACGTCATGGCCGGCCTGGCCAAGGACGGTATGACGATGATCGTGGTCACCCACGAGATGGGCTTCGCCCGTCGGGCCGCCGACCGGGTGGTCTTCATGGCCGACGGCCAGATCCTCGAGCAGCAGGCACCCGAGGAGTTCTTCGCCAACCCACGATCCGACCGCGCCAAGGACTTCCTGTCCAAGATCCTCACCCACTGAGAACCCATGACCTGACGCCGAGACGCCCGCCGTCACCCCGATCGCGTCGACAACCCTTGCGATTCGTCATACAAACCGGAGGAGAAATCTCATGAAGTACCGCGCGATCTACGCCGCCACGGCGGCTGCCGCGCTCGGCCTGGGCCTCACCGCATGCGGTGGCAGCTCCGGCGGTTCGAGCGCCAAGGATGCCGTCTGCAAGCTGCCCGACAAGGGCCCGTCCGTGAAGATCGGAATCAAGTACGACCAGCCCGGCCTCGGCTTGAAGGACGGCGACAAATACACCGGTTTCGATGTCGACATCGCCCGTTGTGTCGCCGCCGAAATGGGCTACAGCAAGGTCACCTTCGTCGAGTCACCGTCGCCGCAGCGCGAGAAGATGCTGGCTGCCGGCACCGTCAAGATGATCGTCGCGACCTACTCGATCACTCCGGAGCGGTTGAAGGAGGTCGGCTTCGCGGGCCCCTACTTCGTCGCAGGACAGTCGCTGCTGGTCGGCAAGGACTCGAAGATCAACAGCGTCAAGGCGCTCAGCGGCAAGAAGGTCTGCTCGGTCACCGGATCCACCTCGGTCGACAACCTCAAGAAGGAGCAGCCGAAGCTGGTGCCGCAGAAGTACGACACCTACTCCGCGTGCGCCGAGGCACTCGCGTCCGGATCCATCGACGCGATGACCACCGACGACGCGATCCTGGCCGGCTACGCCAACCAGCCGCAGTACAAGGACAAGGTCAAACTCGCCGGAGGCACCTTCAGCGAGGAGAACTACGGCATCGGCCTCAAGAAGGGCTCGGCCGACTGCAACAAGGTCGCCGCCGCCATCAAGAAGACCCTCGACAACGGCAATTGGAAGAAGGCGCTGGAGAACAACCTCGGCGCCGACTACAAGTACAACAAGGACCTCAACCCGCCGAAGTCACCCAGCTGCAAGGCCTGAGTCCTTCGGCCTGACAACGAAGTTCGGCCGGCCGGTGGTGACCATCCGTCACGTGGCCACCACCGGTCCGGCACCCATCATCCGATTGAGATAGGAAGGGCACCGCGTGTCATCGCTCTTCTCCGACTATCAGATCTGGACCGCGCTCTGGGCGACCGTGAAACTCACGCTCATCAGTGCGGTCGGCAGTCTGATCGTCGGCACGATCGTTGCGACGTTGCGGTTGTCGCCGGTCGGCGTGCTGCGCTTCGTCGGCACGTCATACGTCAACATCTTCCGCAACACCCCGCTGACCCTGATCATCCTGTCGTGCAGCTTCGTGCTCTACATCCAGCTCGGGATCTCGCTGGCCGACTCGGCGGACCCGAAGTTCGCCGACGTCAACGGTTTTCGGCTTGCTGCGGTCGGTATGACGGTCTACCACGCGACCTACGTGTGTGAGGCGCTGCGGTCGGGCTTCAACACCATCCCGATCGGCCAGGCGGAAGCAGCCAGATCGATCGGCCTGACGTTCAGCCAGACCATGCGCGAGATCATCCTGCCGCAGGCGTTCCGCGGCGCGGTCGTGCCGCTGGGCAACACCCTCATCGCACTGACCAAGAACACCACGGTCGCGGTGACCATCAGCGTCTACGAGTTGTCCGGAGTCCTCAAGACGGTCACCGAGCGTGATCCCGGACTGCTCAACCTGGCGTTCATGGTGGTGGGTGCGTTCTTCATCCTCCTGACGTTGCCGATGGGCGTCGGACTCGGCTGGCTCGGCAAGCGTGTGGCGGTGAAACGATGAGAGTGAGCGCAGCGAAGGAACCAAGGGCGCAGACGCATCGCGAGACCCGACGAAGGAGGGCAACGCGATGAGTGCATCAGTCCTTTTCGACGCGCCGGGCCCCAGGGCCAAGCGGCGTTACGCGATCCTCGGTGCAGTCGGCGGGTTGGTCTTCGCCGCCGTGATGGCCGTGGTGATCTGGAAGCTGGCCGACAAGGATCAGTTCGCCAGCACCAAGTGGAAACCGTTCGCCGAGTGGAGCACCTGGAAGAACTACATCCTCCCCGGCCTGCGCGGCACGTTGATCGCCGCTGTGCTCGCCATCGTGATCAGCCTGGTCCTCGGCGCCGCGTTGGCGATGTTGCGGCTGATCGAGGTGCCGAAGCGCAAAGGCCCAGCCGCGGTCGCGGTTCGTGCGCTCCGCTGGGTCGTCACGGCCTGGGTGGAGTTGACCCGTGCCCTCCCCGTGCTGCTGATGATGCTCTTCATCTTCGGCTGGCTCAGTGCCCACGGCCAGGGCAGCGGTAGCGGACCGCTGATCGCGACCGTCGCCGGCCTGGTGTTCTACAACTCCTCGGTGATCTGTGAGGTCATCCGGTCCGGTGTCGACCAACTGCCCAGCGGTCAGCGCGAAGCGGGCAGCTCGATCGGACTCAGTGCCGGACAGACGGTGCGCATCATCCTGCTCCCGCAGGCGATCACCGCCATGCTGCCGTCGCTGATCAGCCAGGTCATCGTGGTCCTGAAGGACACCGCGCTCGGCTACAACGTCCTGTATGGCGAGCTGCTCTACAAGAGCAAGCCGGCCACCTCGCTCAACGGCAACATCTTCGCGATGCTGATCGTCCTCGCGGTCATCTACATCGTGATCAACTATGCGATCAGCAAGCTCGCCACCTGGGTGGAACGCCGTCTGCAGGCGCGCGGACGCAAGGTCGCACCGGCAGGTGCGGCCGGTGATCCTGGGGGGCCCGGCAACGCGCCGGGTGTCGTGGCCGGCGGCGGGATCTGACGGCGGGATCGCAGCTGTCACAGTGATTCCGGCGCCGGCACTGGTTCGCACCTGACATCCTCGGTGATGTCGCTCATCGAGGAGGAGAACCATGACCCGGACCCTGTTCACCGCGCCGTACATCGTCGCGTATCAGGACGGCGGTCACCGGTTGCTGCGCGACGGCTGCCTGGTCGTCGAGGACGACCGCGTCGTCCATGTCGGCGCCACGTATGACGGGCCGATCGACGTCCAGCGGCACCTGCCGGACCGGATCATCACGCCGGGCTTCATCAACACCCATTCCCACCTGCACTCCTCCCCCATCGACAAGTCGGTGCAGGAGGATCACGGGCCGCGGCAGTTCTGGCTGACCGGCCTGATCGAGATCCTTCCCGCCGAGGACGCCGGGCTCACGACGGCCGGCATGCGCAGCTGCGTCGACTACTCGCTCATCGAACTCGCCCGGTCGGGAACCACGACGGTCATGCACCTCGGCGACGAGGCGGACTACGTCGCCGACGAGTTGGACCGGGTCGGGTTGCGCGGGTATGTCGCACCGTCCTACCGGTCCGGCCGGTGGTTCACCCCGGACGGCAAGCGCGTCGACTACGAGTGGGACCTCGCTGCGGGGCAGCGAGGGTTGGACCGTGCTGTCGAATTCGTCAGGGCGCAGAGTTCACGCGCGGGCGGACGCGTCCAAGGATTCCTCGGTCCGGCGCAGGTCGACACCTGTGCGGCGGAGTTGCTGCGCGACACGAAGCAAGCGGCCCGCGAGCTGGGTGTTCCTGTCTCTTTGCATGCCGCACAAGGGGTTTGGGAGTTTAACGAGATGACCCGGCGGCATGGTCGGACACCGATCGAGTGGCTCGCGGACATCGACTTCCTCGGGGCGGACACACTGCTCGGTCACGCGATCTTCATCACGGGGAACAGTTGGGTGAACTTCGCCGGGGACGACCTGGCACTGCTCGCCGAGTCCGGAACGTCGGTGTCGTACAACGCCTGGTGTTTCGCGCGACGCGGCATCCTGATGGAGTCGTTCCCGGCATACGTCGAAGCGGGCGTGAACATGTGCATCGGCACCGACACCGCGCCGCAGTCCATGATCGAGTCGCTGCGGTGGACGGCGATCTCCGGGAAGATCACGTCGAGGCGAGCCGACACGTCGACCGCCAAGCGCGTGTTCGATGCTGCGACGGTGAATGCGGCCAGGCTCTTCGGCCGCGACGACCTGGGACGAATCTCCAGCGGTGCCAAGGCCGACCTGCTGTTCTGGCGGACCGACTCCTTCGGAATGGCGCCGTTGCGGGACCCGATCCGGAACATCGTCTACTACGCGCAGCCGTCCGACCTGGCCGACGTCTGGGTCGACGGTCGACCGGTCGTCGAGGACGGTGCGGTCCTGGGCACCGACCTCGAGGAAGCTGCGCGAGGCGTGCAAGCCGCCGGTGAGCGCGTCTGGGCGCACTGGCACGAAGGCGACTGGGCGGGACGGACACTGGAAGAGCTGGCACCGACGACCTTCCCGGAATTCGTGGATCCGCAACGCTGAGCGGAGCTGCCGTCCGCCGCTACGGACTCACCGGCCGCGCGATGCCTTCGAAGCGGGCGCTCAACGCCTTGGGGCCGAATCCGTAGCAGGTGTCCAACCTGGTCGGCTCCATTCCGCCGGCGCGCAGGATCTGCGGTATGTCGCGGTCGAGATGACATCCACCCGCGACGCGTTGCTGCAAGCCGTCGAGGCGGTGCTGCCAGCGGCGGACGTTCTCATCCGGTGCGAGCCCGTGCTCGACGAAGTGCAGCTGCCCACCGGGACGCAACACCCGCCGGAACTCCCGCACCGCGGCCACCGGGTCGGGAATCGTGCACAGGCTCCACGTGCACAGCACCGCATCGACCGATCCGTCGGCGAGCGGAAGTCGTTGCCCGTCGAGGCCGACCACCTGCACCGGTGCCGTGGCCGCGGCGATGCGATCCGCAGCAAGACGCACCGAAACCCGTGACGGCTCAACGGCATGCAGCTGAATGACGTCGGCGGGCAGGTGCGGGAGGTTCAGTCCGCTGCCGAAGCCGATTTCGGCGACCTCGCCATGTAGACCCGCGCACACGCGCTGCCGCGCCGCCCGGGTCTCCGCGTGATCCATGATGCGGTTCATCAGGTGTGGGAGCACCCGATCGGTGTAGATGCCCATGCGGGGATTCTCCCAGCTGTTGCCCGCCGCTGACCGGCGAATGCCATGGGACGTGAGGCTTATGTCAGCCCCGATGACCTCGAACGAGCCGGCCGAAGTCGTGACTGCATCGGCATACGAAGAACGGCCCGGAAATCCCGGGCCGTTCGGCGTGCTCCCCCACTTGGACTCGAACCAAGAACCCTCCGGTTAACAGCCGAATGCTCTGCCAATTGAGCTACAGGGGATCGCGTGTTGTGCGCGTGCAGAACCATAGCAAATTCGCCCGCCCAACAACCAATCGGCCGTGCTACCGAAGGCCGACCGCATCCTCGACGAACGCCCTCGTCCGGGCCACCGCGTCCTGGACCTGCGGGTCGTCGGCGCGCGCACCGCGCCCGAGCACCGTCTGGGTCAGCAGAGTGTCGTGCTGCAGGTCCCGGCGTATGACGACACGGCCCGATCCACGACCCTCCAGCGGCAGCTCCTCGGCGAGCACGATGCTGGCCCGAACCCGCTCGTGAAAGGTCTCCGGCAGCCGGGTGTCCTGCTCGCCGAATGTCCACTGCCCCGGGCGTTTCCGGTCGATCCAGGTCACCGTCAGGCTCCAGGTCTGCGACTCCCACTGGCCGGCATCGACCTCATGCCAGGGGCGGGCGGTCACCTGCCCGTCAGGGCTCACGACGGTGAGGTGCCAGTTGGTCGCGACGATGTGCGCGCCGGTCAACTTGTCGATCGCCGAGGCGAGCACGCGCTCGCCTTTGGGCAGGTCGAGTTGCTCGAGCACCTGTGGTGGGAGTTGCGGTTTGGCACGCTTCAGGAAGGACATGGTGCCTCCATTGTCCACTGCTGCGAGGACGTCACTCGACGCTGGCCGACAGGTTCGCCAGCGCGCGCTGCTGGGACATGAGTTCGGCGGAGATGGCGCGGCCCTGCTCGGGGTCTTCGGTGCGCAGCCGTGCGCTCATCAGCTCGTCGATGCGTCGCCGCAACGCCCGACCGCGGATGCCGATGACCAGCGACCGGATGTAGTGCCAGTCCGGCCGACCCTGGCTGTCCAGCTTGGTCGGCAACGACTCGACGGCGAGCCGGGCGACCAGCGGCCGAACTGCTTCCGGCACCGCCTCGTTGATGGCCGAGACCCACGCCCCCTGACTGCGCGTCGGGTCGATCCCCACCTCGCGGACCGCCTCGAAGACCGCCCGGTGCCCCGGTGCGGTCAGGTCGCCCGGATCGACCGGCTCCAGCTGCTTGGTCGGCATCGCGCCGGGGAACTGCACCAGACACTGCAGCAACATGTGGTCGGCGCGCACGATCGGGTCGCGCAGGTTCGGCGGTTGGTATGCCGGTGCGGCTGCCGCGGCCTCCGGCGGTGCCTCCGCCTGCCGGTCGCGGGTCTTCTGGGCCGCCTCGGCGATGCCGCCCCGCGGGGCGCGGCGTACGGCCTGGGTGAAGTCGTCGACGTGGACGCCGATGTGCCGCGACACCTCGCGGATGAGTTCGTCCCGGCTCAGCGGATCGCGGATGTCGGCGACGATCGGCGCGAGCGCGCGGGTGGCGGCCACCCGGCCGCCGACCGAGTCCAGGTCGAAGCGCTCGAGCGTGGTGCGGACGACGAACTCGAACATCGGTGTCGCCTCGTCGACCAGCTTGCGTACTGCCTCTGGCCCGTCGGCGATCCGTAGCTCGCACGGGTCCTGTCCGTCGGGAGCGACCGCGACATACGCCTGGGACGCCCAGCGCTGGTCCTCGTCATACGCCTTGAGCGCAGCCTTCTGACCGGCGGAGTCGCCGTCAAAGGTGAAGACGACCTTGGCCGGGTCTCCCCCACGCTCGTCCCGCAACAGCCGGCGCAGCAGCTTGATGTGCTCGACCCCGAAGGCGGTGCCGCAGGTCGCCACCGCCTGGGTCACCCCGGACAGGTGCGCCGCCATCACGTCCGTGTAGCCCTCGACGATCACGGCCTTCCGGTCGTCGGCGATGGACTTCTTGGCCAGGTCGAGGCCGTAGAGCACCCGCTGCTTCTTGTAGATCGCGGTCTCGCCGGTGTTGAGGTATTTGGCCGGGCGCGGGTCGTTGTCGAAGATGCGCCGCGCGCCGAAGCCGACGGTGTCACCGGTGATGTCGTGGATCGGCCAGAGCAACCGGCCCTGGAAGACGTCATACCCGCCGCGGTTGACCAGGCCGGCCGCCAGCAACTCGTCGCGGTTGAATCCCTTGTCCCGCAACAGGTTTGCAAGCGCGTGACCGTCGGTGGGCGCGTAACCCAGGCCGAACTGCTCGGCGATCTCACCGTCGAAGTCGCGGCCGCGTAGATAGTCGCGCGCGGTGCGCGCCTCCGGCATGCTCGGCAGCAACGATGCGTAGTATTCGGCGGCCACCCGGTGTGCCTCCAGCAGGCGGGTGCGCCGCCCGATGCTCTCCTCGCGGGGACGGACACCGTCCTCGTAGTGCAACTCGACGCCGACCTTGCCGGCGAGGCGCTCGACCGCCTCGGCGAAGCTCAGGTGGTCGACCTCCTGCACGAAGGAGATGACGTCGCCGCCCTTCTGGCAGCCGAAGCAGTGGTAGAAGCCCTGGGTCGGGTTGACCGAGAAGCTCGGAGTCTTCTCGTCGTGGAAAGGGCACAGGCCCACCAGGTTGCTGCCGGAACGGCGCAGCGTGACGTGCTCACTGACAACGTCCTCGATCGAACTGCGCTCCTTGACGAGTTCCACGTCTTCGGACTTGATGCGACCCGCCATAACACCGGCAGTCTAGGTGGCCGCGGTTGCTGGTCGGGCAGCCGTCCACAAGGTTGCGACTAGTGGTCGACTGTCGCCAGGTCACGGACGGCGAAGCCGTGGTGCTCGAACTCTTCGTTCAGGACCGTGCGCAGGCACTCGGCAACGGTCCTCCCCCGCGCGTATGGCGGCCACACGTCGTCGTCCGGCACGGGTGCCGGCGCGGCCAGGTCCTGCTGCGTGCAATCCGCCAGCCAACCGGTCAATGCGGCCGACTGCGGCGCCCGCACCGTCAGCACATCCTCGAGTGTCGGGTCGGCGGCCGGGTCCACGCCGGGCGCGGAGCCGGCCGGCACCGAATCGATCGTCAGCCCCACCGGCGAGAAGGGCTCGGTCCTGCCCAGGCAGCACCGGACGAACCACGAGTCGTGCACGAACACCAGGTGCCTCAGGGTCTGTATGGCGGACCACTCGCTGCCGACGGACTCCCGCTCGAGACCCGGTGTCGCCCGCAGGCGCTCCACCGTCGCCGCCCAGGCGTCCTGCAACTGCCGCCACGCCTCCCGCAGGTCGACGACGTCGTCGGAGCGGATCAGCACGCGCACCGGATGACGGCGGTCCAGCTCCGCCTCGACATAGGGCATCACGTCGACACCGTTGACGGTCACCTCGCCGAGCAGGCCGTCCAGCTCGACGCCGCGCATGACGCAGCCGACGAATCGGGCTCCGTCGAGCATGCACTCGCGGAACTCGGCGCTGGTGAGATCACGATCGACGAAACGCTCCATGTGCGGAGCCTATGACCGTGCTGCGACACCCTGCCGGGTCATCGCTCCGCGTCATACGAGATCGGCCGTCAGCGCCGCGACGACGTCAGCGGCCGGGCCGGGGCGTGCCTGCCGCCAGCCGGTGCCGGCCCACAGGGCGACGAGCTCACGATCGCGGGTGCTGGCGCCGGCCGCACGCAGCGGCTTGGTCAGCTGGTTGACGATGGGGTAGACGGGCACGGCGACCGGATCGAGGCGCGCCACGAACTCATTGCGTATGGCGCGCGCCGGACGACCGCTGAACGCGCGTGTCACGACCTGCTCGGTCAGGTCGGGGGCGGTGAACCCGGCGCGGTGGGCGTCGTTCATGCCCGACTCGTCGGTCAACAGGAACGCCGAACCGCATTGCACCGCAACGGCTCCCGCGTCCAATGCCTCCGACACGTCGGCGGCCGACATCACCCCGCCGGCCACCACGACGGGCGCCTCAGTGACGGCCAGCACCTCCGGCAGCAGCTCGCGCCAGCCGGACGTGTTGGGCTCGGCGTCGACGGTGTGGGTGCCGCGGTGTCCGCCGGCATCGGTGCCCTGCAGGCAGAGCAGGTCGGCGCCCGCGGCGACGGCCGCCTGTGCCTCGGCGGCGTCCGTGACGGTCGCCAGGATGGTGGATCCGACGGCGTGCAACCGCTGCACGGCGTCGACCGGTGGTGGCCCGAAGATGAACGACACGACGGCGACCCGCGCCTGCACCAGGGCGTCGACCTTCTCAGCGAAATCGTCCGACCCGTCCCACCGGGGCTCGGGCAACTGCACCCCTGCGGACTCGGCGACCGGCCCGAGCGCCTCGGCATACGAACGCAACCGGGCGCCGTCCTTCCCCTCGTCGACGGGTGTCGGCAGGAAGAGGTTGACCCCGAACGGCCGGTCGGTCAGCGCGCGGACCCGGCCGATGCCTCCGATGAGCTGCGCGCCGGTGAGGTAGCCACCGGGCAGCAGACCGAAACCGCCGGCGTTGCTGATGGCCGCGGCGAGCTCCGGCGTGCCGGTGCCCGCCATCGGCGCACCGACGATCGGCAGGGGCGAGAGACTCCAGTTCATCTCTGGTACTCCTCAATTGAGATCGGGGCCCCCGCGAAGTATCGGAGCGAGGAACGAGCGGAGAACTTCGTGGGGTTCAGCTCCATTCTTCGGCGAGGGCACGAGCGCGGTGATCGGTCAGTGACGCGATCTGGTCGACGACGACGCGCAGGGCTGCCGCGTCGTCGACCGCACTTGCATGATCCTCCGCGAAGAGCGGATCCAACCGCTCGGGGTGCTCCTGCAGCACGGTGAAGAGCGTTTCGATGATCCGGCGTTGCTCGGCCTGCAGGGTGCGGCGGGCGTCGGTCATCATCACCCAGCGGGCTGCGACCGCCTTGAGCATCACGCATTCGGCGAGCACGTCCGGCGGAATGACGACGTCGGCCGCGTAGCGAGTGAGCGGGCCGTCACCGAACTTGTCACGGGTCGCCTGCTCGGCGGTGCCGACGAACCGGCCGATCAACCTGCTGGTCATGTCCTTCAGCTCGGCGACCCCCTGCCGCCCCGGGCGCTGCCGCTCCGGTATGACGCCAGAGGCCAGCAGACGCTCGAACGACCCTGCCAGCTGGGCGGTTTCGAGTTGCGGTGCGTAGATGCGCCGGGCCACGTCGGCCAGCGCGTCGATCTCGGTGCGGGACCGCAGTGCACGCACGTCGATGAGTCCGGAGGTGACTCCGTCCTCGACGTCATGGACCGAGTAGGCGACGTCGTCGGCCCAGTCCATCACCTGCGCCTCGACACAACGTTGCCGGCGGCGCCCGCTCGGCACGGTGGAGCGAACCCAGCCGAAGATCTCCTCGTCGGTGGCATAGCACCCGAACTTGCCCGGATACGAACGGCTTTCGCCGCGACGCCACGGGTATTTGCTTGCCGCGTCGAGCGAAGCACGGGTGAGGTTGAGGCCCACAGAGTCGCCATTGACCCGCGAGCGCTTGGCCTCCAACCGAGTCAGGATGCGGAAGGTCTGCGCATTGCCCTCGAACCCGCCGATGTGGCCGCAGAGCGCGTTGAGCGCCGCCTCGCCGTTGTGCCCGAACGGTGGGTGCCCCAGGTCGTGCGCGAGGCAGGCCGTGTCCACGACATCGGCATTGCAGCCGATGGCCTCACCGAACTCGCGGCCGATCTGGGCGACCTCCAACGAGTGCGTCAGCCGGTTGCGGATGAAGTCGTGGTGCGGTTGCATCACCTGCGTCTTCGCGGCGAGCCGACGCCACGCGGCCGAGTGCAGGACGCGTGCCCGGTCACGGGCGAAGTCGTCGCGGTCGGCGCGCTTCTGTGCAGGGTCCTCCCGCACGAAGCGCTGCCGGTCGTATGCCGAGTAGCTCATACCCGCCCGCTCATGCGGTGTTGCCCGTGCGCAGGCTGCGCAGGGCGGTCCCCAGCGATCGCACCGACCGCTCCCGGTAGCCACCCATCGCGAGGCCCGCGTTGCGCTCGAAGACATTGCGCGACGCGAAATCCCCGGTGCGCACCCACGACCAGGCGAGCGCCGCGCCATACAACGGCAGGAACGGGAGTCCGCCGCACACGACGTACTGCCAGCTGTGCTGCTCCTCGTGGGTGATCAGGTCCGGGTCTTCCTGCTGCAACCGGTCCCAGTCACTCCTGGAGATCAGCACGTTGCCGACGGTGAAGGCGCCCGCGATCGGGAATCCGAACCGGTAACCACCGGCCAGGTAGAGCCCGCGCGGCCCGTCGGCCACGTGGGCGCCGCCGACCCGCGCGATCGCGAAGCCGAGGGCCGTCGAGCCGTTGGCCCAGTTGGCACACCACTTCAGCCGCGCTGCGGCGGTCATCCCTGCGGTCGGATTCACGCGTCGGTGCCCTCGATGTTCTTCAACAACTCCCGTGCGAAGACCGGCAGCCAGCCCCGCTGCCGCTGCTCCCACGCCTGCGCGATCGGGTCGATCGGATAGAGCACCCCGAGGTCGTCCGCCGACGACAGCGCGAGGTCGGCGCCCTCCCCGTCCTCGACCACCCGCCATTGCAGGCCCGAATTGCGTTGCAGGTATTCGCCCATCGCCATCGCGATCATCGTCAGCGTCGGCGTGGGGTCGACGCGGTCCGCGGCCGGGGTGAGCAGGACCTCGTGCACGTAGGCGTCGTATGCCGTGCCGATCGACTCCAGGTCGTCCACGTCGATGCCGGCGGCCTGCGCGTCACCGAGCCAGCCGGTCAGCGCGCGTTGCGCCTTCCGGTCCAGTGGCTGGACGACGATCTCGGCGGTCATGAGGCCGACTGGTAACGCGCTGCGGAGCGAGCGCGTGCCTTGGCCGCCTCCTCCTCACGGTCCTTGGGCGGCGCGGTGGTGACGAGCGCGTCGAGCAGCTCACGGCTGGCGAGGGTGATCGCGGCGACCGCCTTGTCGTAGGCGGCCTGGTTGGCCTTCGACGGCTTGGTGCTCCCGGCGATCTTGCGGACGAACTGCAGCGCGGCCGCGCTGACCTCGTCGTCGGTGGCCGGCGGCTCGAAATTGTTCAGCGGACGGATGTTGCGGCACATGCCTCCATTGAACCCGATAACGGCACGGCATACGAGCAGCGCACGCCGGGAGCATGGCCCCCGGCGTGCGCCGTGTCGACGTGCTCAGGCCATCTGCGCGCGGGCCTGCCGCGCCGCCCTGCTCGCCCGTTTGGCGGCGCGACGACCGACGTCGCTGCCGCGCTCACGCACGGCCTCGGCGACGACCGGACCGTGCTCGCGTGCGGCCTCGGCCACTGCCTCACCGCGTTCGCGGACCGCCTCCGCGACGACGGGTGCCTGCTCCCTGGCGACGGCGGCCAGGTGGGCGCCGTGCTCCTTGGCGGCCTCGGCGACATTGCCGACGGTCTCCTTCAGCGAGCTGACGGTGTCAGCGCTCTCGCTGCTCGAGGGCAGCGCGGAGGACACCGCTTCACCGGCGCGGTGCGCGGCCGCACGACTGCGCCAGGCGGCACTCGGCTTGCCCTCGGTGTCGACGGCAGCGATGAGCAGGCCGCCCACGAGGCTGACGTTCTTGAAGAAATGCACCTGCTGCTGCGCCCGCTTCGCCGGGTCGTCCTCCTGCCAGAACGCGTGGCCGGCGAGTGTCGTCGGCAGCAGGGTGCCCGCCAGCACCACGGAGGCGACACGCGGGAACTTGCCGGTGGCCAGCATCAGTCCGCCGACGACGTGTACGGCGCCGTTGACTCGGACCGCGGTGGCTGGGTCGGCCGGGATGAGCGACGCGACCTGGCGCGGCAGCACCGAGCGAAGTTTGTCCACCACCGGGGCCGCTGCGGGCGCCGCGTGGTCAGGGTTGCGTAGCGAACTGAAGCCGGCGGTGACGAAGATCGAGGACAACATCGGGCGGGCAAGGCGGCGAACAATCACGGGCTGGCCTCCATGGGTAGAACTCGTTGCTCGAGTGCCCTTCAGGGCACCCCGGACGTCCCGAGCCTACCCAGACTCGCCCGATCCACACGCCCACCGCCGTTGCGACCGGTCCTCGTGCCCAGCAGACTTCAGGTATGACGCGTCCCACCCATCCGCTGATCATTCCGACCGCTCTGTCGACGATCCTCGACTCGGTGACGGTGATCGACACCCGCTGGAAACTGGGCGAACCGCTGCGCCGCCACGCCTACGACGAGGGGCACCTGCCCGGGGCCGCCTGGGTCGAGTTCGAGGGCGTCATGGCCGCCGAACCGGGCACCGGCGGACGGCATCCGATGCCGGACCGCGACGTCTTCACGGCGGCGATGCGCGCCGCCGGCGTGGACAACGATCGCCCGGTCGTCGTCTACGACGACGACGACTCGCTGGCGGCCAGCCGGTGCTGGTGGCTGTTGAAGTACTTCGGCAAGGAAGACGTCCAGGTCCTGGACGGTGGTTTCGCCGCGTGGCAGGCGGCCGGCCTGCCGGTGTCGACCGATGAGCCGGCTCCGCCGGAGGGCGACTTCTACCCGACCGACCCGGGTGCCGCACTGCTCGACGCGGACGGGGCCGCGGACTTCGCCGCGGGCAAGCTGCTGTTGGACGCGCGCCCCGCGGACCGGTTCGCCGGCCGCAACGAGACGGTCGACCCGGTGGCCGGGCACATCCCGGCCGCCGTCTCCTCCCCGTCCCTGGCCAATGTCACCGAGGCCGGCCCGTTCCTGCCGCCGGACGACCTGGCCATGCGCTTCACCGGGCTCGGCATACGGACCGACAGTGAGGTGGGGATCTACTGCGGCTCAGGAGTGCAAGCGACCCATCTGGCACTCGCGCTGGAGGCGAGCGGCATACGCCCGAGGACCAGCATCTACATCGGTTCGTGGTCACACTGGATCACCGACCCGGAGCGCCCTGTCGAGAAGTGACCCACTCGTGGGCGGTTCGTCACCGACGTAACGCCGCGCCGATCCGGCGGACCGCTGCCGGGATGCGTTCTTCGTCGATGTGCCGCAGACCGAGTGCGAGGCCGTGCACCGGGGACTGCTCGACGTATCGCGGGGACAACGGCTCGACACCGACACCCACCGCTGCGAGCGCCGCGACGAGCTTCCGGTCCGACCGTCTCTGGTCACGGAACCTCGTGCAGACGTGCAGTCCGGCAGTGGAGAGGTATGGCGTGAGGACGTCGTCCAACGCGGCGAGTTCGCGCAGCAGCAGCGACCGCCTGCCGGCATACACGCGGGTCGCGCGGCGGACGTGCGCCGCCAGCAGACCTTCGGCGAGGAAGCGCGCCATGGCGCCCTGGGTCACGGTGTCGCCCTGCCAGTCGGTGAGCATCTTCGCGGTCCGCAGCGCCGGCTGCAGCGACCGCGGTGCCACCAGGTAGCCGATTCGGAGCATCGGCATCAGCACCTTCGAGAACGACCCGACGTAGGCAACCCGGCCGCATCTGTCGAGGCTCTGCAGCGGTGCGAGCGCCCTTGACTCATAACGGAATTCACTGTCGTAATCGTCCTCGACGATGAGCGCGTGATGGGCCACCGCCCAGTCCAGCAGCGCCGTCCGCCGGCGCAACGACATCACCGCACCGGTCGGGAACTGGTGGGACGGTGTGACGTAGACCAGTCGTGCGTCGTCCGGCAGCGCGTCGACCACCAGGCCCTCCTCGTCGACCGACACACCACGCACCACGGCGCCGTGCGAGGCGTAGAGCCGGACCGCGGCCGTGTAGCCCGGGTCCTCCACTGCGACCGTGTCACCCGGCTCGAGCAGGACCCGGCAGATCAGGTCCAGCGCCTGCTGTGCTCCACCGGTCAGCAGGATGTCCGGCCCGTCGGTCACCACCGAGCGCGACAGACGCAGGTGCCGAGCGATCTCGGCCTGCAGCCGAGGGTGCCCCGAACCGTCGTAGACCGGCTGCTCCTGCAGCGAGGGCCGCAGGGTCGCCGACACCAGGCGGCGCCATACGGCGAACGGGAAGAGACGGGTGTCCGGGCCTGCGACCGACAGGTCGAACTCCAGCGACGGCGAGTCCGGAACGGCGGCCGGCAACCGCTCCCAGGTCGCTAGCGGCTGCACCTCCCCCGCGGGCGCCGACGCCGGACGGACGGGTCCGACCTCGCGACTGACGAAAGTGCCTGCGCCGACCCGTGATTCGAGGTAACCCTCTGCGGTGAGCCGGTCGTATGCCGTCGCGACCGTGCCCCGAGCGACCCCGAGCTCGGCCGCCATCGTCCTGCTGGCGGGCAGCTTCTCCCCGGGAGGCAGCCGGCCGGAGGCGATGCCGTCGAGCAGGTGCTGGTAAATGCGCGTCGTCCGATCGCCGGGGCCGGACAGGTCGACGAGGAGGTCCATCACTCCACCGTAGATTGGCCCAATCAGATTGACCAGGAATGGATCTTCTGCAGGCCATTGATGGGAGAGCATCCTCGGGGCATGAAGAACTTCCTGTCGGTGCCGCAGGGTGCCGCACTCTCGATCGGAGCGGTTCTCGGCACCGGCGTCATCACCCTGCCCGCACTCGGCGTCACGGTTGCCGGGCCAGCATCGCTGGTCGCATGGATCGCGTTGGTATTGCTCAGTGTTCCGCTTGCCGCGACGTTCGCGGCGATGGGTTCGCGCTACCCCGAGCGCAGAGGTGTCTCGGCATACGTGGACCGGGCGTTCGGCTCGCGCGCCGCGGGCGCCGTCGGCTGGTGCTTCTTCCTGGCTGTGCCGGTCGGTGCTCCCCCGGCCAGCCTGATGGCCGGCGCGTATGTCGCCGAAGCGGTCGGCGGGGGCCGCACCACTGCGGTCCTGACCGGGGTGGTGCTGATCGTCGGCGTCGGGCTGCTCAACGCTGCGGGGCTGCGCCTGTCCGGGCGGGTGCAACTCGTGCTCACGGCAGTCCTGGCCGGACTGATCTCGGTCGCCGTCGTCGTCGCGGCGCCGCACGGGACCACCGAGCACCTGACACCGTTCGCACCGCACGGGATCGGCGCCATCGGCTCAGCTGCCGCGCTGCTCGTGTGGGGTTTCGCCGGCTGGGAGGCGATCGCGCCGCTGGCCGGTGAATACCGCAACCCGCGGCGCGACCTGCCGCGTGCCACCGCCATCGCGCTGGTCGTGGTCGGGGTCCTCTACCTCGCGCTCGCGGCGGCGACCGTCCTGGTGCTCGGACCCGCTGCGGCGGACACCGCGGCACCACTGTCCGCGCTACTCGTGGTCGGGGTCGGCGGACCGGCGCGCGTCGTGACCGCGGCCATCGCGGTGATGCTGACGTTCGGGGCAATGAACGCATACTTCGCCGGAGGCTCACGGCTCGGGGCGGCGCTGGCGGCCGATCGGGCGCTGCCCGCGGCGCTGGCCAAAGGTTCCGAGGCCGGCGGAGTGCCGCGCCGCAGCCTTGCGCTGGTGACCGGGCTGGCGCTCACGGCGTTGCTCGCCAACGAGGTTTTCTCGTTCGATCTGACCCAGTTGATGTTGCTGGCCACCGGGTGCTTCACAGCGGTGTACGTGCTCGGCGCCGCCGCCGCGGTGCGACTCCTGCCCCGTGGGAGCGCGGGGTGGTGGACGGCAGTGCTCGCGTTCGTCAGCGTGTGCGCGCTCCTGGTGATGAACGGCGTGCACGTGCTCTGGGCGCTCGGAGCCGCCGCGGCTTCACTGGTCTACCGCGCCATCCGCCGCGACCGACCTGATGTTCCGGCCGTTCCGGCTGCAGCCGACCAACAGCAGGCCGAGGAGGTCGCTCCGGCAGGATGAGGGGATGCCCGCAGCCAGCAACGACCCGATCACGGATGCATCCTCCCTCGCCGCACGGTTCGCCGCTGCCGCGCCGGGCGCTCGCCGAATGCTCGGCCACGAGTTCCGCACACCGAGCGAAGCGCTCACCGCGGTAGCGGAAAGTGTTGACCCCACTGCCGATTGGGACTGGTATGGCGAAGGCGGCCTCGTCACCGAGCTCGAGGCACGCGTGGCCGGCCTGCTCGGCAAACCCGCCGTCGCATTCTTCCCGAGCGGGGTGATGGCTCAGCAGGCCGCCCTGCGGTGCTGGACCGACCGGTCCGGCTCGCGGCGCGTTGCGCTGCCCGATCTGTCGCACGTCCTGCGGCACGAGCTGGACGGTCCGGCGCTGTTGCACGACCTGCAGTACGAACGCCTGGGTTCCGGTCGGCAACTGCCGACGGTCGAGCACTTGGACGCCATACCGGGGCCGCTCGGTGCCGCGCTGTTGGAGGTGCCCCTGCGTGAGGCCGGCTTCGTACTGCCGACGTTCGACGAGTTGGCCGAGTTCAGCGACCGCTGCCGTGACCGCGGAGTGCCGCTCCATCTGGACGGCGCACGCCTCTGGGACTCCACGCCGCACCTCGGGAGGTCGCTTGCGGAGACGGCCGCGCTGGCCGACAGCGTCTACGTCTCGTTCTACAAGGGACTCGGTGCGTTCGCCGGCGCTGCACTGGCCGGACCGGAGGACTTCGTGGCCGAGGCACGCCAGTGGCGCCGCCGACTCGGCGGCACGATCTTCGGCATGACCGCGTATGCCTCCTCCGCCCTCGCAGGTTTGGACGCGCACCTGCCACGCATGGCCGAGTACCACGATCGGGCGGTCGAGATCGCGGCTCTGCTGCACGACCGGGGCCTGCGCGTCATACCGGACCCGCCGCACACGCGGGAGTTCGTCGTCTACGCGCCCGGAGATCCGGAAGCGTTGCGCGAGAAGGTGATCCAGTTGTTGGAACGGGACCGGGTGGTCGCCGTCCGAGACTGGACCCCAGCCGATGTCCCTGGATGGTCGTGGACCGAGGTGTCCATCGGCTCGGCCACCATGCGAGGGAGCGCGCGCGAGGTCGCCGACGCCATCGCATCGGTCGCCCTCGACTGACGAGCGTCAGCCGCCGCTGTTGAACTCCTCCGCCGCGGCCACGTCGCGGCGCGTGTCGTCGTCGACCGTGCGCGAATCGAGCCAGCCCTCCGGGAGCACGACGTGGCGCTCGGAACCGGCCCGGCCACGTGGGCCCTCGGATGCCTCACCCGGCCATGGCTGGTCGAGGTCGAGACTGCCGATCAGGTCGTCGAGCGACGCCAGCGACTTCACTAGGCCGAGGCCGGCACGCAACTCCGAGCCGACGCGGAATCCCTTGAAGTACCAAGCGATGTGCTTGCGTATGTCGCGGCAGGCCTTGTCCTCGGACTCGAAGAACTCGGCGAGGTAGACCGTGTGCAACCGCAGCGTCTCGGCGACCTCGCGCATGGTCGGTTGCACCCTGGTCGAGCCGCCCGCGAACGCCGCCGCCAGGTCGGTGAACAGCCACGGGCGACCGAGGCAACCGCGGCCGACGACGACGCCGTCGCAACCGGTCTCCTGGGCCATCCGGATGGCGTCCTCGGCGGACCAGATGTCGCCGTTGCCGAGCACCGGGATGCTCGTGACGGCCTGCTTGAGCTGTGCGATCGCGTCCCACTGCGCATGACCGGAGTAGGCCTGCGCGGCCGTGCGCGCATGCAGGGCGACGGCTGCGGCGCCCTCGCCCTCGGCGATGCGGCCGGCTTCCAGGAACGTCAGGTGCTCCTCGTCGATGCCCCTGCGCATCTTGACCGTGACCGGGATGTCGTATGGCGCCGCAGCCTTGACCGCTGCCGACACGACGCCCCGGAAGAGGTCGGTCTTCCACGGCAGTGCGGATCCTCCGCCCTTGCGGGTGACCTTGGGCACGGGGCAGCCGAAGTTGAGATCGATGTGGTCACAACGGTTCTCGCTTGCCAGGATGTGGGCTGCGCGGCCGGTCGTCTCGGGGTCGACGCTGTAGAGCTGGATGGACCGCGGCGACTCGTCGGGGTCGTGCTCGATGAGTCGCATGGTCATCGCATTGCGCTCGACCAGTGCCCGCGAGGTGATCATCTCGCTCACGTAGAGGCTGGTCGCGCCCGATGCGCCACCGGCCGTCGAACCGGCATCGCCATACCTGCGACACAGGCGACGGAACGCCCGGTTCGTGATGCCCGCCATCGGCGCCAGCACCACGGGTGAGGCGATCGTGTGCCTGCCGATCTGCAGCGGCGCAAGCACGGGTGTCGGGGTGAGGGTGTCGGTCATGTCGTCATACATGGTCCCAGGAGGGCGGCATTCAGCCAAAACCGCCAGTGCCGTCAGTCAGAAATAGAACAGGTACGGATGTGGGCAAAGTTGGCTGGTCAGGCGCGAAGCGACTGTCAAGCAACGTTGCACGCACCGTACTGAGGCGCGGGATACTGGACCGAATGGTTACTGATGCGAGTGAGTGGACCCGCCAACTCCGCCGAGCGGATGGTTACGCGACGGGTCCCTACGTGCTGAGCGAGTTGCGACGCGTCATCGTCGCCGGACAGCTGCGTCCGGGAGCCACCCTTCCCGTCGACGAGATCGGCGCCTTCTTCGAGGTGAGTCGGATCCCGGTGCGTGAAGCCCTCAAGACGCTCATCGGTGAGGGCCTCGTACGCCACCAGCCGCGCGGCGGATACACCGTCACGGTGCTGAGCGGGCCGGAGTTGCACGAGCTCTATCTGGTCCGTGGGGCGCTGGAGGCCGCCGCCATCGAAGCCGCCACCGCGGCCGCGACCGCAGACGACGACGAGCGCGCCCACGAGATCCACCAGCAGCTGACCGCAGCCATCGACGCCGACGACGTCCACCGATACCAGAACCTCAGCCGTGCCTTCCACGAGACGTTGCTGGCTCCGTGCGGTATGCCGCGGCTGCTGCACATGCTCGGCCTGGTCGCCGACCTCACCGAGCCGTCGCAGGCGATGAGCCTGCTCGACGCGACGCAGCGGGCGGAGCTGCAGACCGATCACGCGCTGATGCTCGATGCCTTCCTGCGCCGCGACGGGGTGCATCTCAGCGCGGCCGCCCGGCGTCACCACGGACGGCTGACGGCATACATCGACGAGGCGCGCAATGGCCAGGGAGATATATCTGTCCCCTGACGGATATATCTGTCGGGCCGTACCACCACCGACCCCGCGCTCCTAGATTTCTCCCAACCGCTTAGGAGGCGCGATGTCGAACACCGAACGCTTGGACCAGCCACTGGAGCACAGCCTGCAGGACGTGGCGGTCACCGATGTCCTGGCGCCCGCGTGCGACCAGCGGTTGTACAACTTCGACATCGCACCGTCCAGGAAGCAGGGCCGCACCTGGAGCTCGTACAACATCTTCACCCTGTGGGCCAACGACGTGCACAGCCTCGGCAACTACACGTTCGCCATCGGGCTGTTCGCGCTGGGCCTGGGCGCGTGGCAGATCCTGCTCGCGATGGGCTTCGGCTCCCTCTTCCTGCTGGTCC
Organism: Flexivirga endophytica; assembly: GCF_014640635.1. Classification (GTDB taxonomy): domain Bacteria; phylum Actinomycetota; class Actinomycetes; order Actinomycetales; family Dermatophilaceae; genus Flexivirga; species Flexivirga endophytica. The sequence continues at coordinate 479,042 of NZ_BMHI01000005.1, read as the reverse complement.
TGCTGACCATCTCCGGCTTCGTCGGCTACAAGGTCGGCGTGCCGTTCCCGGTGATGAGCCGGATCAGTTTCGGCGTCCGTGGCGCGCACATCCCCGCGCTGTTCCGCGGCGGCGTCGCCATCGCCTGGTTCGGCATCCAGACCTACCTGGCCTCCCTGGTCTGCAACATCCTGGTGCTCGCCCTCTTCCCGAGCGCGGAGGTCCTGACCGAGCACAAGCTGCTCGGCCTGAACCACCTGGGCTGGATCTGCTTCGCCGCGCTGTGGGTCATCCAGGTGATCATCGCCTGCTACGGCATCGAGATGGTCCGCAAGTTCGAGGCCTACTCCGGCCCGATCATCCTGGTGACCTTCCTGGTCATGGCCATCGCCGTCGTCATACAGGCGAAGGGACACATCACCTGGGAGCCCGAGGCCACCCGCAACGGCAAGCCCTGGGCGCTGCACGGTTGGGACATGTGGCACGAGATCCTCGCTGGAGCCTCCGGCTGGGTCGCGATCTACGGGACGTTCGTGCTGAACTTCTGCGACTTCACCCGCGGCGCCAAGTCGAAGCGGTCCGTCGTGCTGGGCAACGTCGCCGGCATACCCGTCAACATGCTGTTCTTCGGCTGCATCGTGCTGCTGCTGGCCGGCGGCCGGTTCACCGTCGACGGCAAGGTCATCGCGGGCCCCGAGGACGTCGTACACACCTTCGCCACGCCGTTCCTCGTGCTGGCCTGTCTCGCACTGGTCGTCCTCACCATTGGCGTGAACCTGATGGCGAACTTCGTCGCACCGGCATACGCGCTGACCAACCTCTCCCCCAAGAAGCTGGACTTCCGCAAGGCGGCCATCATCTCCGGAGTCATCGGCTTCGTGATCTTGCCGTGGAACCTCTACAACTCCCCCGCCGTGATCAACTACTTCCTCGGTGGCCTGGGCGCTGTCCTCGGGCCGTTGTTCGGCATCGTGATGGCCGACTACTGGGTGCTGCGCAAGCAGCAGATCAACGTTCCCGATCTCTACACGTTCGACCCGGACGGTGACTACTACTACAGCAAGGGCGTCAACAACCGGGCCGTGATCGCGCTCGTCCCCTCGGCGCTCATCTCCATCGCCTTCGCGTTCTCCGGCCAGATCCACGAGCTCAACGCATTCAGCACCTTCGCCCCGTTCTCCTGGTTCATCGCCGCCGGCATCGCATTCGTCCTCTACCTGATCGTGGCCGACCGCTCACGCACCTTCCGTGACGTCGACGGCGAGGCGATCGCCGTGCAAGCGCACCACTGACGTCCCACCACTCACGTCGAAGGAGAACCCTCATGACGACGATCGTCGCTTACCAACCGGGAGCCGCCGGACTCGAGGCGCTCCGGCTGGGCGCGTTCATCGCGCGGTCGACCGGCTCACGCCTGCTGGTGACCATGGTGATGGAGACACCGTCGGCACCGTCCGTCGCACGGGTCGACTTCCAATACACCAGTCTGCTCCGTCAGCAGCTCATCGCCGAGCTGGAGGAAGCGAAGCCGGACGCCCCGAGCGATGTCGAGACCGAGTTCCGCATCCACGACGCCCGCTCGGTGCCCAGCGGCCTGGCGGAGCTCGCCGAGACCGAGGCCGCCGACGTGATCGTCGTCGGCAACTCCACCCACGGTGTGCTCGGCCGGGTCAGTCTGGGTAGCGTCACCAATCACCTGGTGCACTCCAGCCCCGTTCCGATCGCGTTGGCACCGCGTGGATTCCGCGTCGACACCGACGATCGGGTACGACGCGTCAACGCGGCATACGGGGGCGTCGCCGGCACGTCCGGACTGGTCCTCGCGGCAGCGGGCATCTGCATCGAGACCGGCGCCGAGCTGCGCCTGACGTCCTTCTCCCTGCAGTCGCGCAGCATCACGACCGACCTCATCGCGGAGGGCGAACTCCGCACGACGGTGACAGCCGACGTGCGCGAGCGCGCCGCGGAAACCCTCGCCGAGGTGCGCCGCCTGCCCAACGCGCCGAACATCGCAGAGACCGCGGTCGGTTTCGGCGAGGACTGGGCGGACGCCATCGAACACGTCAGCTGGGACGACGGGGACGTGCTCGTCGTCGGCTCCAGCGACATGGGCGCCGGACGCCGGGTGTTCCTCGGCTCCACCGGTATGCGCATCGTCCACGAGTCCCCGGTCCCCGTGGTCGTCGTGCCGGGCAGCGCCGTACAGACCCTGGTCGATCGGGCCGAAGACACCCGAGCGGAGGCAGGCCGATGAAGATCCTGGTCGTCAATGTGAACACGACCGAGACCATGACCAAGTCCATCGGCGAGGCCGCGCGGGCTGCCGCCGCACCGGGCACCGAGATCATCCCGCTGACGCCATACTTCGGCGCCGAGTCGTGCGAAGGGAACCTGGAGAGCTACCTGGCCGCCGTGGCGGTGATGGACCGGGTCGTGACGTATGACGGCGAGTACGACGCCGTCATACAGGCCGGGTATGGCGAGCACGGCCGCGAAGGCCTGCAGGAAATGCTCGACGTCCCGGTCGTCGACATCACCGAGGCCGCGGCATCCACCGCGCAGTTCCTCGGGCACAAGTACAGCGTCGTCACGACCCTGGACCGCACAGTGCCGCTGATCGAGGATCGTCTGCTGCTGGCCGGACTCGACCGTCGGCTCGCGTCGGTGCGCTCCTCCGGGATGGCGGTGCTCGAGCTCGAATCGGACCCGGAGCGTGCGCTCGAGGCGATCGTGCGCGAGTGCGAGCTGGCGGTGACACAGGACAAGGCGGAGGTCATCTGCCTCGGCTGCGGTGGCATGGCCGATCTGGAGGCGAAGGTCAAGGAGCGCACCGGCGTCCCGGTCGTCGACGGTGTCGCCGCGGCGGTCACCATCGCCGAGGGCCTGCACCGACTCGGGCTCCGAACGTCCAAGGTGCGCACCTACGCACCGCCGCGCCCGAAGCAGATCACCGGCTGGCCGATCACAACCAACCGTTGATTCGGTGAGCGCACCGACACCTCCCAACTGGCGACCGTCGCCGGTTAAACACCGGTCACGGGTGATTCGCGCACTCAACCAGCGACCGTCGCCGGTTACGCACCGATTCCCGCACGACGCGCACCCCCAACCGAGGATCCCCTCGCGATACCGTCGGCTCTCAGCACCGTGGGCGGTCGCTCTCGGCGGGTGAACGGTCGATCCGCGCGAGTCCGGTCGCAACCGGCGCAAACGTGCCAGTGTGGCTGTTCGGGAACTCGACGAGTTCCCGAACAGAACAGACCACGTGATGTTAGGAAGACCCGTGCCTCAGTTGATCGTCACCTACGGCCAGCCAGACGACCCCGCTGCTTTCGACAGTCATTACACGTCGATCCACCGGCCGCTCGTCGACAAGATCCCGGGCCTGCAGGGCTGGCATGCCGGTCATTGCGCCACGACCGACGGTTCCGAGGCGCCCTATTATCTGGTGGCCGTTCTGAACTTCGAGTCGCAGGAATCGCTCGCTGCCGGAACGGGGTCGCCCGAGGGACAGGCCGCTGTGGCGGACGTCGCCAACTTCGCCACCGGCGGGGCGACGATGCTGGTCACCGACGACCTCGTCGGCTGATCCGGCCCGGAGAGGTCTCCTGCTGCGCGAGCCTGACCGGCTGACGGCTACAGCCAACCGTTGGACTCGGCAATCTGGGCGGCTTCGGCGCGGGTGCGGGCGCCGGTCTTGCCGATGACCGCCGACAGGTGGTTGCGGACGGTCCCCTCGGACAGGAACAGCTCCTTGGCGACGTCCGCGACGGTGCCGCCGCGTCGTGCCGCACGGAGCACATCGGTCTCGCGTGCGGTCAGCGGTGACTCCCCCGTAACGAGGCTGTCGGTCGCGAGCGCGGGATCGACGACACGCAGACCCTGATGCACCCGACGGACGGCGTCGGCGAGCTCACGGGCCGGAGTGTCCTTGACGACGAATCCCGCTGCCCCTGCTTGTAATCCGCGACGCAGGTAGCCCGGCCGACCGAAGGTCGTCACGATCAGCACACGCGCCGACGGCACCGCCTTGCGCAGCTCGGCGGTGGCGGTGATGCCGTCCATGCCCGGCATCTCGACGTCCATCAGCACCACGTCGGGCTCGGCCTCCCGCGCGGCGTCGACGACCTGGCTGCCGTCGCCCACTTCACTGACCACCGTGAGGTCGTTCTCCAGCTCGAGCAGCGCCGCGAGAGCCCCGCGCACCAGCGCTTGGTCGTCCGCGAGCATCACTTTGATGGTCATGCGGGTCCCTGCGAAGTATCGGAGGCGCGGAGCGGAGGAAAACTTCGTGGGGTGCTCATGCCGTTGCCTCTCCCGATGGCCGCCCGACTGTATGACGCTGGGCGACGTCCTGCGCATCGGGCCCCTCAAGGGGGCCAGGCGTGTCCGAACTCGCCACGACCGTGACCGAAAAGCCGTGTGGTTCCACGGATCTGGTGATCAGCACGGCACCGGCGGACAGCGCGCGTTCGCGCAGGCCGGCCAACCCGTTGCCGTCACCGGCGCTCGCGGCGCACCCCACGCCGTCGTCCCGGACGGTGATGGACGTCGGCGTCACGGTGATGCTGCAGGTGGACGCCCTGCTGTGCCGCAGCACGTTCGTGACGCTCTCGCGCACCGTCCACGCGAACGGCTCGACCAGATCGGCCGGCACCTGGTCCAGTGCCGTCGGGGTGCTCGCGGTGATCCCCGCGGCGGCGAGCGCTTCCTTGGCCCGGGCCAGCTCGCCGGACAGCGAGATCTCCCGGTAACCCTCGACCGCGCGTCGCACGTCGGCCAGTGCCGTCCGGGACAGTCGTTCGAGGTCGGCCACCTCGGTCCGCGCTCGTTCCTCGGCGCCGGCGTCCATCAACCGGCCGGCCAGCTCGGCCTTCACCGTGATGACGGTCAGCGAGTGCCCGAGGATGTCGTGCAGGTCGCGCGCCATCCGGTTGCGTTCCTGTTGGACCATCAGCTCGGCGTTGACCTGGCGCGACTCCCGCAACTGGTGCTGGCGTCGGCCGGCGACCATGCCGACGGTGATCGCGACACCACCGAATCCCAGGCCGACGAAGGTGCTCGGATCGGCATGCCAGCCCGGCAGGTTCCACAGCAGCACATAGGCGACGGCTGTCGAGAACACCGTTATCCAGCCCCAGATCAGTGGCAGCGTCCACAGGCCCGACAGGGCGAAGAAGATGGCAGCGGCGATGCCGTCCTGTCCGACCGCGACGATGCAGACGATCGCGAGCGCTCCCAGGCCGAGGTACCGGAGCACGTCACGGGACCGCACCTGATAACCCCACGGGTAGGACAGCCGGAAGAAGGCTGCCCGGCACGCGTAGAAGTGCCACAGGTAGACGACGCAGAACACCGGCACGACGACGACGCCGACCATGCCGCCCACGGTGTCGATGTGCCGGATGGCGTCGATGAACGGCTGCAGCATCCAGAAGAGCCAGACACCCGCCCAGAAGAGCATGATCAGCCGGTTGCCGACCGACTCCTCGGAGTCCGCGTCGAATGCAGCAGCCAGCGCCGAGGGACGTTTCGGCGCCGGTTGTTGCCTGTTCGTCTTCATTGCCCGCCAGTCTGCCAAAGTCCGCGTCACACGCGGCTGGTGTCGCGCCGGAAACGCCATACGGCGCCGGCGAAGAACAGCCCGATCCACACCACACCGCTGACCAGCCACATCGGGTCGAACGAACCACCCAGCATCGGGTAGCGCGCGATCTGCGACAGGCCCCACATCGGCGTGAACGACGCGACGGTGCGCATGGTGTCGCTCATCACCGCGAGCGGGTAGAAGATACCTCCCGCGAACGCGAGCAACGAGATGCCGGGGCCGAGGATCTGCATGGCGTTCTCCGACGGCACCAGGTAGCCGACGAAGAGCCCGAGCGAGGCGAATAAGCTGCCGCCGATCCAGGTCAGCAGCAGGCTGACCGGCCAGGCACCGGTCGACATCGAAGCCCCGGTGGAGGCGCCGATGACGAAGACGATGATCACCGGGAGCGCGGCCGTGATCATCGCGGTGATCACCTTCACCGCGATGTATGACGGGCCGCTGAGCGGGGTCAGACGCAACTGCCTGCTCCAGCCCTGCGCCCGCTCGACCGCGACGCCGGCACCGATGGCGCAGGATGCAGCCAGCGCGCCATACAGCGCGAAACTGATCATCTCGTAGGCCTTGGGGTCGAAGTCCGTGCCCCGCCACTTGCTGGACTGCGGGACGCCGAACGCGACGTAGAAGACCAGTGGCAGCAACACGGTGAAGATCAACGTGCGCTTGTTGCGCAGCACTCGCAGCAGCTCGATGCGCAGCAGGCGGCCGTTGAAGCCACCGTGAGCGGGGACCTTGCGATCCAGATTGATGTGTTCGGCGGTGGGGACCACCTGCACGGCTGTGTAGTCGGTCATCGGTCAGGCTCCTTGCTGGTCGTCGTCGCCGGTGAGGGCGATGAAGGCGTCCTCGAGGCCCCGCGCGGTGATCTCCACGTCGCGGGCGTTGGTGTTCGCGAAGAGGTAGCGAGCCACCGCGTCGCTGTCCTTGGAGTGCAGCGAGACCGAATCCCCCTGCAATTCAACAGAATCCACACCCGGTATGGCGGCCAGCTGCCGGTCGCTGAGACCGCTCATCGTGGCGCGGACCGTGCGACCGGTGGCCATCGCCTTGATCTGTGCGCCGGTGCCGTCGGCGACGATCTGACCCTTGCGGACCAGGACGATCCGATCGGCGTACTGGTCGGCCTCCTCGAGGTAATGCGTCGCGAAGAGCACCGTGCGGCCACGCTGCGCGTCCTGCCGGATGGCGGACCAGAAGTCGCGACGGCCGGTCACGTCCATGCCCGTGGTCGGCTCGTCCAGCACCACCAGCGCAGGGTCGGAGACCAGCGCCATCGCGAAGCGCAGTCGCTGCTGCTGGCCACCGGAGCACTTCTGCACCTTGCGGTCACCGATGTCGGCGATGCCGGCCCGCTCGAGGCACTCGTCGACCGAGCGGGTCTGGACGAACAGGCTCGCGGTCAGGTCGACGGTCTCGCGGACGGTGAGGTCCTTCAGCAGTCCCCCGGACTGCATGACCGCCGCAACCAGGCCACGGCCGATGGCGTCGCGCGGGTCCATGCCGAAGACGCGTGCGGTGCCCGCGCTCGGCATGGACAGGCCCAGCATCATGTCGATGGTGGTCGTCTTGCCGGCGCCGTTCGGGCCGAGGAAGGCCACGATCTCGCCCTGCGCGACGGTCAGGTCGAGGCCGCGGACCGCGTGCACCGAGCCGAAGCGCTTCTCCAGGCCGACGAGTTCGATCGCCGGCGCCCCCTGCGGATCCGGGATGGTCGTCGCTCCCGGCTGTTGTGTCGTCATCATGCACAGCACTCTTCCGAAACCTGAGACCCGGTGCCCCTGTCGCCGATCATGACCCGCCCATGACATCGGTCATGGGCTGCCTGCGGCACGAGGACGCGGATCCCTCGCAGCCGGGCTCAAATCGAGGGACGAGATCTCGAGTTGCTTTCGCCCGATATCCTGGAGTGAATGTCAGCCACTTCCCGCCCGAGCGTCAGAACCTCGCCCCTCCGTGTCCGCGTCGAACACGCCAGTGACCCACTGCTGCAGCGGATCGCCCGTGCACCGCGTGCGCTTCCCGCTGTCGTCGTGCTGCTGCTCCTCGTCGTCGGGGCCGCTTTCCGCGGCATCGTCGGCACGGTCTGCTTCGGTCTGTGTGCTGTCCTCGTCGCCTGGCTGCTCTATCTCGCCTGGCCGCGGATCGAGCCGATCGAGCGGATGATGCGCGCTTCGGTGCTGCTGCTCACCGTCGCGCTGGCAATCGTCAGCGCCGGGTTGTGATCTCGATGGCCGCAAAACAACCCGCCCGCCGCACCACCCGCCAGCAGGTCGCGGTCGCCGATCAGTTGCACGACCAGGAAGACTTCGTCTCCGCCCAGGAACTGCACTCCTCCCTCAAGGAGAGCGGCGAATCCGTCGGACTGGCAACGGTTTACCGGATCCTGCAGACCATGGCTGCCGACGGTGAGCTGGATGTCCTGCGGGCGCCCGACGGCGAGTCGATCTACCGCCGGTGCAGCACCGGCCACCACCATCACCTCGTATGCCGCAGGTGCGGCCGCGCGGTCGAGGTCGAAGGCCCGCAGGTGGAGCGCTGGGCAGCCGCAGTCAGTGCGGAGCACGGTTTCACCGAGGTGGAGCACACGGTGGAGATCTTCGGCGTCTGCGCCGAGTGCGCCGCGAAGGCCTGACGTTTCCACCCGCATCCCGGCCCATTCCTATGCCGAAAGGGAGTTACAGCTCCCGGTTGGCCGAGTAGAAGCCCGGTCAGCTCTTGGCTGCGTCGATCGCGCCACCGAACCGCCGATCACGCTCCGCATATATCTGTATGGCGCGCCACAGGTCGCGTCGGTCGAAGTCTGGCCAGAGGGTGTCGAGGAAGACCATCTCGGCATACGCGGACTGCCAGAGCATGAAGTTGCTGGTGCGCTGCTCGCCGGATGACCGCACGAAGAGGTCGACATCGGGCATGTCCGGCCAGGTCAGGTTGCGCGCGATGGTCTTCTCGTTGATGGAGCTCGGTTTGAGCTTGCCGGCCTGCACCTGCTCGGCGATCCGGCGCGTGGCGTCGGCGATCTCGGCGCGGCCGCCGTAGTTGACGCACATCTGCAGCGTCATCACCGTGTTGCCGGCGGTGATCTCCTCGGCCCGCTGCAGCTCCTTGAGCACCGAGCGCCACAGCCGCGGTCGTTGGCCGGACCAGCGACAGCGCACACCCCAGGAGTGCAGCAGGTCGACGCGGCGCCGGATGACGTCCCGGTTGAAGCCCATCAGGAAGCGCACCTCGTCGGGTGAGCGACGCCAGTTCTCGGTGGAGAACATGTATGCCGACAGGTTTTTCACACCCGCGTCGATGCACCCGGCGATGACGTCGATCAGCTGCGCCTCGCCGGCCTCATGACCCTTGGTGCGCGGCAGCCCGCGCTGGTTGGCCCAGCGGCCGTTGCCGTCCATGACCATCGCGATGTGCTGCGGCACCAACTCGGCGGGTATGACGGGGGGTGTCTCGCCGCTCGGGTGCGGGAAGGGTCGGGACACTGCGCTCATCGGGTCGTTTCCAGGGAAGGCGTTCGGTCCACGAGACGAAACGATCTCACGCCGCGCTCCAGGTGCCACTGCACGTAGGCGGCCACCAGTCCGCTGCTCTCCTTCCGGGCCCCGGGGCTGCCGGCATCGGCGACCTCCCAGTCACCGGTGAGCAACGCGGCCAGCAGCGCGAACGTCTCCGGGTGCGGCGCCGCGCTGCCCGGCGTCCGGCACGAATAGCAGACGGCGCCACCGGAGGCGAGGTTGAACGCCCGGTGCGGACCGGTCGCACCACATCCCGCACAGTCGACGAAGCTCGGCGCCCAGCCGGCGATCGCGACGGCGCGCAACAGGTAGGAGTCCAACACCAGCCCCGCGTCGTGCTCTCGGTGGGCCAGCGACGCGAGGGCGCCGGCGAGCAGGTTGAACTGCTGCGGCACGGCCTCGTGCTCCTCGACCAGCCGCTCGGCGGTCTCCAGCATCGCCGTGGCCGCGGTGAACGCGCCGTAGTCGCGCGTGAAGCGTTCGCCGTAGGGGGCGATGATCTCGGCCTGGGTGACGGTGTCGAGCGAGCGACCCTCGTAGCACTGCAGGTCGACGATCATGCCCGGCTCGAGGCGGGCTCCGAACTTGGACCTGGTGCGGCGCACGCCCTTGGCCACTGCGCGGATCTCGCCGCGACCGCGCGTCAGCATGGTGACGATGCGGTCGGTCTCCCCCAGCTTGTGGGTGCGCAGCACGATGCCGACGTCGCGATAGGTAGCCATGACCGGTCCATTGTCGCCGATGCCATGTGAGTCGTCGCACTGCCACGCTGCGGAGTGCCGAGAAAGTGACGACGGTAGCGACATACTCGGCCTTAGGCTGCCCCCATGCCACGTTCTCGGTATGACGTCATCATCGTCGGCGGCGGTCACAACGGCCTGACCGCGGCGGCCTACCTGGCCAAGGCCGGCAAGTCGGTGCTGCTGCTGGAGCGCCAGGCCGGGCTCGGCGGAGCCTCGGTGTCGGCCGACGCATTCACCGGGATGGGCGCATATCTGTCGCGCTACTCCTACCTGGTCAGCCTGCTCCCCCGGAGGATCATCGACGACCTGGGCCTGCGGATCTCCTTGAAGCGCAGACGTTTTGCGTCATACACACCCGTGCCGGACGGCGACGGCGGCCTGCTCGTCGACCACGGGGACCCGGCGGCGACCGCAGCGTCCTTCGCGGCGATCGGCGCGCAGGACGACCTCGCAGGCTGGGACGATTTCTACGCACGAGCCGGCCGTATGGCGCAGGCCCTGTGGCCGACCGTGACGGAGCCGTTGCGGCGCCGGTCCGAGGTCGTCGACAGCATCGGCGACGACGCGATCGTGCGCGATTTCCTTGACCGGCCGCTCGGTGAGGCGATCGAGTCCGGGGTCAGCGACGACCTCGTCCGCGGCGTGATCCTGACCGACGGGTTGATCTCGACGTTCGCGAGTGCGCACGAGATCGACCTGCAGCAGAACATCTGCTTCCTCTACCACGTGATCGGCGGTGGCACCGGCGACTGGGACGTGCCGGTGGGCGGGATGGGTGCGGTGTCCGGCGCGCTCGAGCAGGTGGCGCGCGACGCCGGCGCCGAGTTGCGCACCGACTGCGAGGTGATCGGTCTGGACGACGGCACCGTGCGCTGGCAGTCCCGGGGCGATGAGCACGTCGCCGACGCCGGCCAGGTGCTCTGGGCGGCAGCACCTGCCGTGCTCGACGGGCTGCGTGGCCGGACACCTGCGGCCGCCGAGGGCGCCCAGGTCAAGGTCAACCTCCTGCTGAGCCGATTGCCGAAGTTGCGCGAGAGTGCGGTGGCTCCGGCGGCCGCGTTCGGTGGGACGTTCCACATCAACGAGACCTACTCCGGACTCGAAACGGCCTACCAACAGGCGCTTTCCGGCCAGGTGCCGTCGCCGATGCCGGCGGAGATCTACTGCCACTCGTTGACCGACCCGAGCATCCTGTCACCGAAGCTGCAGGCATCCGGGGCACACACGCTGACCGTCTTCTCGTTGCAGACCCCGGACCGGTTGTTGACCGGTGGCGATGCCGAACGCGACCGGTTGCAACGTGCCGTCCTGGACTCACTGTCCAGTGTGCTCGCCGAGCCCATCGAGGACGTCGTGCTCGCCGATCACGACGGCAATCCCTGCATCGAGACCAAGACGACGCGCGACCTGCAGGACACGTTGCGTATGCCGGGAGGGAACATCTTCCACGGTCCACTCTCCTGGCCGTGGGCAACTGATGACGAACCGTTGGACACGCCTGCCCAGCGTTGGGGTGTGGCCACCCCGGACGTCGGAATCCTGCTGGCAGGAGCGGGATCCCGGCGCGGCGGCGGAGTCAGCGGCCTGGGTGGATATCACGCCGCGCGCGCCGCATTGGAGACCACGAAGGACTAGACATTTGTTCGAATGAATGTCTAGTCTGGGTCTGTGAACATGGCGCTGCAAGGCTCATTGCTGGATCAGATCGACGACGTCGGACTCCGGCCGCTGGTCGGCGCGATCCGACGCGTGGAGCTCACTCGCGGCGCATGGATCGACCTGCGACCGGGATGGCTCACCGGGGCCGACGAGCTCTTCAGTCGTCTGTCGCTCGGTGGGAGCGCGGGCGTCGACTGGCAGGGCGAGCGGCGGCAGATGTACGACCGCGAGGTCGCCACCCCGCGGCTGCTGCGCTTCTACCACGCACACGAGACATTGCCGGATCCCGTGCTGACACAGGCACGTTCAGCCTTGTCCGCGCACTATCGTGGCGAGCTGGGCGAGCCCTTCACCACCGCCGGCATGTGCCTCTACCGCGACGGCCGTGATTCGGTGGCGTGGCACGGTGATCGCATCGGACGGTCCAACACGCACGACACGATGGTCGCGATCGTCTCGATCGGCCAGCCGCGCACCTTCGCCATGCGGCCGGTGGGTGGCGGAGCGTCGATCCGCCATACACTCGGACACGGCGACCTCATCGTGATGGGCGGTTCGGCCCAGCGCACCTGGGAGCATGCGATCCCCAAGAGCAGCAAGGCGACCGGGCCGCGCATCAGCATCCAGTTCCGCCCGTATGACGTCCGCTAGCTCACCCCACGTCCCTCAGAGGTCCGCGCTCGTCTTGCCGAAGATCACCAGATCGACCCGTCCGGTATGGGTGTAGCCCGCCGAGCGCAGCACACCCTCCTGGCGATAGCCCGCCGCGAGCGCGGCCTTCTGTGAGCCGAGATTGCCTGTCGCCGAACGAATCTCGACACGCTCCATGCCCTGCTCGCGGATCGCCCAGTCCCCCAACAGCCGCGCAGCCCTACCGGCGAGCCCGTGCCCACGATGGTCCGGCGACACCCAGTAGCCGATCTCGGTGGTCCCGCCGCGCCAATCGGTCTTCTTCAGATCGATCATGCCGGCGAACTCGCCGTCCCGCTCGATCGCGCGGACGATGCCGAAGCCGCTGCGCCAGACCGCGCGTGCCTGCTCCGTGACGAAGCCGAACGCGTGGCTTTCGTCATACGGATTCGGCAGCGGAAGCCACTGCTGCGTCAGCGGATCCCGGCATGCTCGGACGATGTCCGGGACGTCGCCGACGCCCGGCGCGCGCAGCACCAGACCTGCACTTCGCAGCGAGATGTCGTCATACGTTCTGTCCACCGGGGCGCTCACCGCGCGAGTGTCGCACAGGACGGCCGGCGGAAGCAGCCACAAAATCGAGGGAACCTGACCACCGGAGGACGGCACACGACTACAGTCCGCGCATGACCAACTCCTCCGTGACCCGGCGGCTGGTCGTTGCCGGTGGGCTCTCCACCGTCGGCGCCGTGCTCCTCGGCGCCTCCACCGCTGACGCCGCCGGTATGACGGCCACCCAGCTGACCGCGAAACTGAAGGCGTACCAGTCCAGTCGGGGTGGCACGTTCGGTGTCGCGTTGTACGACCGGCGCAACCACCACACCTTCACTTTTCAGGGTACTTGGCGCAACGAGACGCTGAGCATCGTCAAGGTGCTGATCATGGCGACGGTGCTGCGCCGCTGCCAGGAGCGCAAGGTCAATCTCACTTCGACCCAGGTCTCGCAGGCCTACGCGATGATCACCCGCAGCGACAACACTGCGACGAACGCGTTGCTCACCTGGGCCGGAGTGTCGAACGTGCGACGAGTCGCCGGGCTGTACGGGATGACCAGCACCGTCATACAGGGCGGCACCACGGCGGGCGCGAGCAACTGGTGGGGCTACTCGACGACCACACCCCGGGACCAGATCGTGCTGATGACCGGCATCATCTGGGGCACGACGGTGATCTCGGTCGCCAACCGGGACTACCTCAAACGGCTGATGGCGCAAGTGACTTCGTCGCAACGCTGGGGTGTCTGCGTGCCGCCACTGCCGACGAGCAACGCGTGGAACACCAAGAACGGCTGGGGGCCACGCACCGGCGGCTACCGGCTGAACTCGGTCGGCCACATCTACGGCAACGGTCGCAACTACAACGCCGTGATCCTCAGCAGGGCTCCCCAGGGGTTCTATTACGGACGGGACACCGTCAACGGCGTCTCGAAGATCCTGTATGCCGCCATGGCGTCGCCGCTGAGCTGACGGCGGTCAAGAACCGGAGCCCACGACCGCCGCGATCACAACCACGAGGATCACGAGCAGCAGCACGAGCGCGAAGAAGCCGATGAAGAAGCCCTTGCCGCCCCGCTTCTGCTTGGTCGGCCCCATCGCGCCCTTCAGGAACTGGATCATCGGCGCCGCATAGAAGACCGGCACCGACTGACCGGGCTGGACGTCGACGTCATACGACGCCTGGCCGTATTTGACGATCCACGTCGCGTAGGCGCTGACGGTGTGCCGCCCAGCAGGGACCGGCAGGCGATTGAGGCCGTATGACGCCGGCACCGGGTAGCCGTCGATCTGCACCTGCGGAGTGAGCATGTTGGACGTCATCGCGCTGCCCTGCAGGGTCAGCTCGATGTACCCCTCGGGGCCGAAGTTCCCGGGATGCCGTGGCCCGGGAGCAGGGAAACCCTGTTGCTGCTGATAGGGCTGTGGAGCCCCGAACGGCTGTTGCGGAGCCGGCTGCCCCGGCAACGGTTGCCCACCGCCGGGCTGCGAGCCACTGTGGTTCGGTGCCTGCCAGGGGTTGTTCGAGGGACCTCCAGGTTGAGTCATGCCCGCAGCCTAAACGCGGCGGACCGACGTGTCAGCCTGACCAGCCGTCGGCCGTTAATGCCTCGCGCGCTGTCGGCGGACAGCCCTAATGTTCGCGTCTGTGACGACACGAGACTTCCTGACCATCATTCACGACGAGTCCGCCCGGTTCCGTGCGGCGCTGGCGGATGCCGCCGACAACACCGTTCCCACCTGTCCGGACTGGTCGACCGACGACCTGCTCTGGCATCTGACCGAGGTGCAGTGGTTCTGGGGCACGATCGTGTCCCAGAACGTCGCCGACCCGGAGGGACTCGACCATCCGCAGCGACCGGAGGGGCGCGACGCGATCCTGGTCGCTTTCGACGACGCGAGTCACGCCCTCCAGGACACGCTGCGGACGACCGCACCCGAAGACCGTCGGTGGATGTGGGCTACCGACGAGGCACTGCACACCGCCGGCTACATCCGTCGGCGCCAGGCGCACGAGGCGATCGTCCATCGGGTCGACGCCGAGCTGACCGCCGGCCACGAGGTGTCCGCCATCGACCCGGAGCTGGCGGCCGACGGCATCGACGAGGTGGTGGACGTGATGTACGGCCGCGACCACCCGCTGGTCACGTTCCATCCGAGCGACGGGAGCGTCCTGGAGTTGGTCGCCACGGACGTCGACCGGCGCTGGATCCTGCAGCTCGGCCGCGAGACCGCCAGCATCGACGGCGAAGACATCGACGACGCCAACTTCCGGCCAGCACCGAACGCCACTCCGGTTGCGACGATCTCGGGCACCGCCGCCGACCTCGATCTATGGCTGTGGAACCGCCCGACTGCCGGCAAACTCGTCGGCACCGGCGACCAGCAGACCCTCGACGCCATCAACGAAGTGCTTGCCGAGGGTATGCAGTAGCCGACCGGCTCAGGCGTCGGCGGTCGCCGCGTCGCGCTCGGCGCGGTTGACCGCGGACAGGATCGCCGTGAGCGACGCCTTCACGATGGAGCTGTGTACGCCGACGCCCCAGATCACCCGGTCGCCGATCGCGCACTCGAGGTATGCCGCAGCGCTCGCGTCACCACCGGTCGACAGGGTGTGCTCGGCGTAGTCCAGCACCCGCACGTCGACGTCGATCGTCGACAGGGCGGCGGTGAAGGCGTCGATCGGGCCGTTGCCCTCACCCTCGACGGAGATCTGCTCGCCGTGATCGGTCATCACCGCGACGATGCGATCGCGGCCGTCCTCGCTGCTCTCGAGCGTGTGCGTGATCGGCCGGAAACGACCCCATGCCGACTCGCCCTCACCGGTACTGGGCAGGTATTCGTCCTGGAACGCCTGCCAGAGCCGCTCGGCGGTGACCTCGCCGCCGATCGTGTCGGTGTGCTTCTGCACGACACCGCTGAACTCGATCTGCAGCCGGCGCGGCAGATCCAGCTGGTGCTCCGTCTTGAGCAGGTAGGCGACCCCGCCCTTGCCGGACTGGCTGTTGACGCGTACGACGGCCTCGTAGGACCGGCCCACATCGTGTGGGTCGATCGGCAGGTAGGGCACGCCCCAGACCAGTTCGTTGATCTTCTTGCCGGTCTCGGCCTCCTGCCGCTGCATGTCGGCGAAGCCCTTGTTGATGGCGTCCTGGTGGGAGCCGGAGAACGCGGTGAACACCAGGTCACCGCCATACGGGTGCCGCTCGTGCACCGGCAACTGGTTGCAGTGCTCGACGGTCCGGCGGATCTTGTCGATGTCGGAGAAGTCGATCTGCGGGTCGATGCCCTGGCTGAAGAGGTTCAGGCCCAAGGTGACCAGGTCGACGTTGCCGGTGCGTTCGCCGTTGCCGAACAGGCATCCCTCGATGCGGTCGGCGCCGGCCTGGTAGCCGAGTTCGGCTGCGGCTACGCCGGTTCCGCGGTCGTTGTGGGGGTGCAGGCTCAGCATTACCGACTCGCGGCGGTTCAGGTGCGCGGACATCCACTCGATGGAGTCGGCGTAGACGTTCGGGGTCGCCATCTCGACCGTGGCCGGCAGATTGATGATCATCTGGTGATCCGGCGTCGGATCGATGATCTCGATGACCTCGTTGCAGATCCGTGCCGCGAACTCCAGCTCGGTGCCCGTATAGGACTCCGGGGAGTACTGGAAGTAAACGTCGGTCTCGGGGACCGTCTCCTCCAGCTTCTTGACCAGCCGGGCGGCCTGCGTGGCGATGTCGACGATGCCGTCCTCGCCCAGGCCGAACACGACGCGCCGCTGCAGGATGCTCGTGGAGTTGTAGAAGTGCACGATCGCCTGCTTGGCGCCACGTATGGCGTCGAAGGTGCGCTCGATCAGCTGGTCACGGCACTGGGTCAACACCTGGATCGTCACGTCGTCCGGGATGTGTCCACCGTCGATCAGCTGACGTACGAAGTCATAGTCGGTCTGGCTCGCGCTGGGGAAACCGACCTCGATCTCCTTGTAGCCCATCCGGACGAGCAGCTCGAACATCCGCAGCTTGCGCTCGGCGTTCATCGGGTCGATCAGCGCCTGGTTGCCGTCCCTGAGGTCGACGGCGCACCAGCGCGGCGCCTTGCTGATGATGGTGTCCGGCCAGTGCCGGTCTGGCAGCTCGACCTTGATCTGCTCGTGGAACGGCACATACTTGCCGGTCGGCATGGAGGTCGGCAGCTGGGGGTGCTTCATGTCTCGCCTTTGCGGATGAGTGCTGGGCTTCGGCCCGGGCAGCAACAACACCGCGGCGAGGACGGCCGAATTTCAGGCCCCGCCGCGGCAACCAAGAAGAAGCACGTATGCCGCATGCACGTCCCGGATTTTACGGCACCGGTCGCCGTCCTGTCCACGAGACGGACATCACGTCCAGGGATCGGACCTCCCCCGTTGCGTCATACCTCGGCATACATCCTGCGACCGATGTGTCGCCGTCCGGCCTCCGCCACACTGGTGGGCATGCCACAGATCTGGGAGCAGGGTCGACCGACGCGTCGCCAGCTGATCTTCGATCTCGCCTGCGCCGCCGCGTTCACTGTGCTGATCGGGCTCCTCTACAGCACGACCGGCGACGCACAGATGGTTGCCGTCGTCGTGCTCCTCGGTGGTGCTCTGGCCGTACGCCGTGTCAGCCTGCCCACGATGATCCTGCTCGGGCTGGCGGCGGCCGCGATGCAGTTCGCCCACCCGGAGTGGACGCTGCAGCTCGCGGTCGCCGACGTCGCGTATGCCGCACTGTTCTTCATGCTCGGCGCGCACCGTCGGCTCGCCGTCCGCCGCTTCGGGCTCGTCGCGGCCGGCGTGGGCTGCAGCGCGCTGCTGCTCTGGATGGCAACGCTCGCCGGGATCGGGGGGTCGACGAAGGAACACGTCTTCGCGGCTGTGGCCGTCACGGCCATGGCCGCGCTGGTGTGCGTCGGCGGCTGGGTCGGCGGATACCTCCGGCTGCAGCGGCGGCGTTCGATCCAGGCCGAGCTGGACCGCGTCGAGCAACGCCGGCTGGCAGAGAGCTACGAGCACGAGTTGCAGCGCAGCCGGGTCGCCGCGGACATGCACGACATCGTCGCCCACTCGTGGGCCGTCGTCGCGGCGCAGGCGGACGGCGCCCGCTATGCACTGCAGGCCAACCCGGACGCGACCGAACGGGCGCTGGAGGTCATCGCCGAAACGGCCCGCTCCACCATCGCTGACTTGCGGACCATCCTGGCCGAGCTGCGCGACAAGGACGCCGAACACTCGACGCCCGGCTACGAGCAACACGACCGCCTGTTACACCGAATGCGGTTGACCGGCATGGTGATTCACGATCGGCGCACCGGCGAACCACCGACCTCCTCGCTCATCGCACTGACCGCATACCGGCTGCTCAGCGAGTCGCTCACCAACGCGCTGAAGCACGGCGACCTGCAACAGCCGGTCCGCGTCGACCAGGACTGGACCGACGGCTACCGGCTGCGCGTGCGCAACGTGATCGGCATCCCTGGGGACGGCACGGGGCAGGGCATCGTCGGGATGATGGAGCGTGCGTCCATCGCCGGCGGGCACCTCGAGTCGCATCGCGTCGGTGACGAGTGGTTCGTGGACGCCGTCATACCCGATCCACAACGCAGCGGCGTCGCGGACGCCCCGAACCCGAAAGAGTCGGCCACCACGTGACGAACCCACCGATCCGAGTCGCAATGATCGACGATCAGGCGCTCTTCCGCAGCGGCCTCAGTCTCGTCATCGACAGCCAACCGGACCTGACCGTGGTCGGTGACGCGGCCGACGGCGCCGATGCAGTGGACCTGGTGCGCCGGGCCTCCCCCGATGTCGTGCTGATGGACATCCGGATGCCGAATGTCGACGGGGTCACCGCGACCAGGACACTGTGCGCGGAGTTCGGCGACGACGCACCGAAAGTGTTGGTACTGACCACTTTCGACCTCGACGCGGCGGTGGCGGACGCCATCGACGCCGGCGCGAGCGGCTTCCTGCTCAAGGACGCGCAACCGGAGTTCCTGCTCGGCGCGATCCGCGCGGTCGCCGCCGGCAGCCAGGTGGTGGCCGCCAGCGCGACGAAGGCGCTCTTCGAGAAGGTTCGCGCACACCAGACCCGGTCGCCGGGCGCGGAATTCGAGCAACTCACCGGGCGTGAACGCGAGATCCTGCTGCGTGCCGCACAGGGCCTGTCCAACGCCGAGATCGCCTCTGTCGAATACCTTTCCGAGGCCACCGTGAAGACCCACATCTCGCGTGTGCTGGCCAAGCTGCAGCTGCGGGACCGCGTGCAGCTGGTCGTCTACTGCTACGAGCACGGCCTCCTCTGATCGCAGGTTGTATGGCGCGCGCGGCGCCATACAACCTGGGATGTAGTCGAATTCGGTCCCGGGCCCGATGTGTCGAGCGGGCCTGGACCGCGACGCTGGACGCATGATCACACCACCCACCACACGCAGCGACGGAACCGTCGTCTCCTTCCGTCAGGCCAGCAAGAGCTACGGCACCGGACCCGGCGCGGTACATGCTCTGGACAACATCGACGTCGACATCCGGCAGGGCGAATTCACTGCCATCATGGGCCCGTCCGGCTCCGGCAAGTCCACCTTCATGAACGTCGCCGCCGGTCTCGACGACGTCTCGAGCGGCGGAGTCTTCGTCGACGGACAGCCGCTGCACACGATGGACGACACGGCACGAACCCTGTTGCGCCGCCGTCGGATCGGTTTCATCTTCCAGTCCTTCAACCTGGTGCCGACGCTCACCGTCACCGAGAACATCACCCTGCCGTTCCGGCTCGCGGGGCAGCAGATCACTCAGGACGAGCAGCATTGGATCGACCACCTCGTGCGAGTGCTCGGCCTCACCGAGCGCACCGGCCACAAGCCGGCCGAACTCTCCGGCGGTCAGCAACAGCGCGTCGCCATCGCTCGAGCCCTGGCCGCACGGCCCGCGATCATCTTCGCCGACGAGCCGACCGGGAACCTCGACACCCGGTCCTCGGGCGAGGTCCTGCGGCTGATGCGTTCGGCCGCAACGGAATACGGGCAGACGATCGCCATGGTCAGTCATGACCCGATCGCCGCGTCATACGCCGACCGGGTGCTGGTGCTGGCTGACGGCCGCATCGTCGCCGACCACGGTCGGCTCGACGCACAGCAGATCTCCGGTCTCCTCCTCACCGCGGAAGGTGTCGTCGCATGAAGCGCGATCTCGTCCTCGGCTCGGCCCGCGAACTCGGAACCGTTGGTCTGGTGGCCGGCCTGTCCGGGGCGTATGCCGGCGCGCTGCTGATGTGCAGCACCATGCTGTCGGCGATGAGCGATGCCGACGACGGCGGCTCGGTGGGCGTGCTGCTGGGCGTCGTGTCGAGCGTCTTCATCGGTATGGCGCTCTACGTCGCTGCCATCGTCATCTCGGCGGGTGTGACAACGGTGATCGCCGGTCGGCTGCAGCAGATCGCGACCCTGCGGCTGCTCGGTGCGAAGAGTTCAGACCTGCGGCGGTCCGTCGCACACAGCACCGCCCGAATCTGCTTGATCGGCAGCCTGATCGGTGTTGTTGCGGCGACAGTGGTGACCGATGTCGTCCGGGTCGTGCTCGTCCGTCAGGACCACCTCCCGGAGGCGAACTACCCGTGGTTCTCCGTGTCCTCGCTCATCGCGGTGCTGGCGATCACCGGAACGGCGGCCGTCGCCGGTTGGGTCGGGTCACGCCAGGTGCTAGCGGTCTCCCCCGCCGAGGCGCTCGCCGGCAGCGCGGGCGCGCGCAGCACCGATCGGCGGCTGAGCCGGTTGCGCGTCATCTCCTCGATGCTGCTGCTCGCCGGCGGCTGCGCACTCTTCGTGCTCGCCACGGTGCTGGGCGAACGCGGCGTGACCTCCGGCTTCTTCGTGGCCTTCCTCGCGGCATGCGTCACGTCCACCGGGCTGCTGATCGGGGCGCGCTTCGTGCTGCCCGGCGTGGTGGCGCTGCTCGGACGGTTGGTGGGCACCGACGCCGCGAGCGCTATCGCCCGGCGCAACGCCGTTGCCGATCCCGCGCGCACGACGCGTTCGACGCTGGGCCTGTTCATCGGGGTCGCCCTGATCACCACGATCGCGTCGGGCACCTCGGCATTGCAGTCCTCGGTCGACTCCTGGCACGGTCTCACCGCCCACCAACGCGACGTGGCACACACCATGCTGTCGGTCGCCTCGACGGTGACGATCATGGTCGGTGTCGTGTCGTCCCTGATCGCAGCCGTGGGCTTCGTCAGCACCATGTCACTCACGGTCATCCAGCGACGTCACGAGCTCGGGTTGCTCCGTGCGCTGGGGTTCACCGGCGCGCAGGTCCGCGCGATGATCACCAAGGAGTCCGTCGCCATGTCGGCGGCCGCGACGGCCGCGGGCATCGGCGTCGGCCTTTGTTACGGATCAGAGAGTGCACAAGCGCTGGTCGGCGCGGAGACACCCGGCTTCGTCTGGGGACTGCCGTGGCTGATCCTGGTCGCCATCGTGCTCGCCGCGGTCGTCGTCATCCTGCTGGCGTCCCAGCCACCCGCCCGCCGCGCGATCGCGACCTCGCCGGTCACCGCACTCCGGATCGACGCCTGATCGGCCGGTGCTGTCGCACCCGATTGTCAGTGGACGGGTCCACGATGGAAGACATGAGTCGCCGTACCGCCTGTTGTCAGATCGTCCCGCCGCACCTGCTCCGCCGGCTCGCCGAGGCCGGTGAGCCCGACGCCGCGCGTGCCGCGCAGCACACCCTGGAGACCAGCCTGCGGCATGCCGGCCAACGGTCGGTGCGCACCGCACAGTCCTCCACCCGAGGGGGCAACGGTGCGGTGGGTCTGATCCCGCCGGAGCTGCGGGGCCGGGCCGAGCAGTCCGGCGACTACGAGCTGCCCGCGAACACCGTGCGACGACAAGCGGATTCGTCCGCGCCGTTCCGACCGGACCGCAGCATCTACGACGCCGGGCACACCACCGACCTGCCCGGCACGAAGCGCCGGGGCGAGGGCGACCCGGCCAGCGACGACGAGTCGGTCAACGAGGCCTATGACGGCCTCGGCGACACGTTCTCCCTGTATGCCGATGTTTACGACCGCAACTCCCTGGACGGCAACGGGCTGCCGCTGCTCGCGTCCGTGCACTACGACCGCAACTTCGACAACGCCTACTGGGACGGCGAGCAGATGGTCTTCGGCGACGGTGACGGCGTCTATTTCACGTCCTTCACCGACTCCGTCGACGTCATCGGCCACGAGCTGACCCACGGTGTCACCCAATACACCGCGGGCCTCACCTACGTCGGGCAGTCCGGCGCACTCAACGAGTCGGTCTCGGACTGCTTCGGCTCGATGGTCAAACAGCGCGTCAACGGCAAGACTGCGGCCGACGCCGACTGGCTGATCGGCGCGGGCCTCTTCACGCCGAAAGTGCATGGTGTGGCGCTGCGTTCGATGAAGGCACCGGGCACGGCATACGACGACCCGCACCTGGGCAAGGACCCGCAGCCGGCCACGATGGCCGCCTACCAGGACCTGCCGCACGACGAGGAGCACGACAACGGCGGAGTGCACATCAACTCCGGCATCCCCAACCGCGCGTTCTATCTGGCGGCAACCGCCGTCGGCGGCAACACCTGGGACGGCGCCGGTCGCATCTGGTATGACGTGCTGACCAACGCCGCTCTCCCGAAAGACGTTGATTTCAAAGGCTTTGCGGAGGCGACCATCAAGTCGGCGGGCACGATCTTCGGCGCCGGCACCAGTCAGGAGCAGGCTGTCCAGCAGGCGTGGATCGACGTGCAGGTGCTGACTACCGCCTGATGTCGGTCAGCCGCCGGATCGCGAAGTAGCGCTCGTCGATCTCCTCGATGCCGAAGTGCCCGATCGGCACCTCGCCGAGCACGAGCTCCTCGTCCAGTCCGAAGGCGTGGATCGTCGAGACGACCTCGCGCACCTGCTCGCCGTCGCGCAGCACCCGGAAGGTGTTGGTGATCTCGACCCGGCCGTCCGGCACCGGCTGCGCCTCGAACCACCGTTGGTATTCCATCCGTCCCATGGTCGAGGACGTCAGGAGCGACCGCTCCACGGGTTTGTCGGGCACGCCGCCGTAGGACCGGCTCAGCAGGATCGGCGCACCCGGCACCATGACCTGCGCCATCCGCTCCCAGAAGGCCTCACGCGCCCGCCCGCCGAGGAAATAGATCACGTTGAACAGCAGTGCGCCGCCGCACTGGTCCGGCAGCCAGGCGTCCAGGATCGACTCTGGCAGCACCGTGGTGCGGCTTCGGATGTCGTCGCGTTCAGCGATGCGCAGCATCTGCAGCGAGCGGGTCAACGGCTCCGGCTCGACCGAGATGACCTCGGTCGACGGGAAGCGCTCGGCCAGCGTGATCGTCGTCAGCCCACTGCCCGACCCGATGTCGATGAGGGGCAGCTCGGACAGGAAACCTGCCTCGTCCCAGGGGATCCCGTGCACATAGTCGCGCTCCGGATCGACCGGGAGGCGCAACACTTCACCGAACTCCGCCCAGGCCAGACTCTCCCGATCACGCGCCATGACGTCAGAAACCGAGCTTGGACAGCTGGTTGGGGTCACGCTGCCAGTCCTTGGCGATCTTGACGTGCAGGTCGAGGAAGACCTTCTGCCCGAGCAGTTCCTCGATCGCCTGGCGGGACCGGGTGCCGACGTCCCGCAGCCGCGAGCCGCCGCGGCCGATGATGATGGCCTTCTGGCTGGACCGCTCGACGAAGATGTTGACCCGCACGTCCATCAGCGGACGGTCGACCGGGCGATCGGCGCGGGGGGTCATCTCCTCGACGACGACCGCGATGCTGTGCGGCAACTCGTCACGCACGCCCTCCAGGGCTGCTTCGCGCACGAGCTCGGCGACCATCACGTCGTCCGGCTCATCGGTGAGCACGCCGTCCGGGTAGAGCTTGGGCGACTCGGGCAGGTACTTCATCAGCACCCCCAGGACGGTCTCGACCTGCTCGCCGCTGGTGGCCGAGCACGGCACGATCTCCTGCCAGTCTCCCAGCTGATCGATGGCCAGCAGGTGCTGGGCGAGCCGGTCGCGGTCGACGGTGTCGGACTTGGTCGCGAGGGCGACCACGGGGCGCTTGCGGCCACGGCGCAACTCGGCGAGCTCCGCTGCGATGAACTGGTCACCCGGGCCGATCCGCTGGTCGCACGGGAGACAGAAGCCGATCACGTCGACATCCATCAGGGTCTCCCGCACCACATCGTTGAGCCGCTGACCGAGCAGGGTGCGCGGCTTGTGCAGGCCCGGGGTGTCCACCAGGATCAGCTGCGCGTCGTCCGTGGTCGCGATGCCGCGGATCGTGTGCCGCGTCGTCTGCGGTTTGCTCGACGTGATCGCGACCTTCTGGCCGATGAGGGCATTGGTCAGCGTCGACTTGCCGGCGTTCGGCCGGCCGACGAGACAGGCGAACCCGGCGCGATAAGGCTTGTTCTCCGGTGGCGTTGCAGGTCGCAGGCTCCCGGCACCGTCACCGGATCTCAAGCCTTCCGAGCCGGTGTTTGATGAACTTCCGTAGCTACTCATTGCAGTACATCCTTTGCCGACTTCCGACCATCGTGCTGTATGGCGTCCGGTTGCCCCGCATCCGCCCCTGTTTCGGACCGGACCCCGACGTGGTCCGGCTCGTCCTCGATCGGCTGCACGCGATCGGCGACCACGCTGGCGATCTGGTGCCGGCGACCGGCCAGCCGCTCGGCCGTCAGCTGCAGACCGGCCACCTGCGCGGTGGCACCGGGGATCGGCACACGTCCGACGAGTTTGGCGAGCAGTCCACCGACCGTCTCGACGTCGTCCTCCTCGATGGTGACGTCGAAGTAATCGGCAAGGTCGTCCACCGACATACGGGCAGGAACGCGGACTGTGCCGTCCGGCAACTCCTCGGGCCCCGGTGTGACCCGGTCGAACTCGTCGTCGATCTCGCCGACGACCTCCTCGATGATGTCCTCGAGGGTGACCAGCCCGGCAGTGCCGCCGTATTCGTCTATGACGATCGCGAAGTGCCGGCGGTCCAGTTGCATCTCGCGCAGCAGGTCGTCGGCCGGCTTGCTGTCCGGCACGAACGTCACGTCGCGCATCGCCGCGGTGACCGGCTGATCGAGCAACTCGTCGCGCCGGAAGACCCGCGCAGCGACATCCTTGAAGTAGAGCACGCCGTCGATGGCGTCGGGGCTGCCACCGGCGACGGGGATCCGGGAGAAACCGGAGCGCATGAACAACCGCATCGCCTGGCCGAGCGTCTTGCTGGAGTCGATGGTGATCATGTCCGGGCGCGGCACCATCAGCTCGCGGACCACGGTCTCGTCGAGATCGAAGACCGACTGGATCATCTTGCGCTCGTCGTCCTCGATCAGCTCCGAATCCGTTGCCAGATCGACGTATTCGCGTAGCTCCTCCTCCGTGTCGAAGGGGCCGTCGCGATAACCGTGGCCGGGTGTGACGGCGTTGCCGACAGCGACCAGCGCACGGGCGATCGGTCCGAGGATGCGGTGCAGCCACAGGACGATCGGCGCCGTGCCCAGCGCCACCGAGATGGCGTGCTGGCGTCCCAGCGTGCGGGGTGACACACCGACCAGGACGAAGGAGATGACGGCCATCGCGGCGATCGCGACCAGCAGGGCGACCCAGAAGTTGTCGACCGCCTCGCGTACCGCGAGGGTGACCAGCACCGCAGCAGTGGCCTCGGCGGCGACGCGCAGAAAGGTGAGGACCATCGCGACGGAGGAGGTGTCCTCGACCAACCGGTCGAGCGCGTCCGCGCCGCGTCGGTGCTGCTCGACCAGGTCGCCGGCGGTATGTCGCCCGATCCGGCTGAGGGCAGCGTCGATCGCGGCGAAGCCGAAGCCCAGGACGACCGAGGCCAGTGCCGCAAGGAGCAGGGGGATCATCGGTCTCACTCGCCGGTCGGCGGGATGATGCGCACGTCCTCACCCTGCCGCTCGCGGCCGGCCAGGAAGGTGAGCAACAGGGTGCGCTGCAGCGAGAACATCTCGCGGCGTTCGTCGGGCTCGGCGTGGTCGAAGCCCAGTAGGTGCAGCAGTCCGTGGACCGTCAGCAACAGCAACTCCTCGGCCGTCGTGTGCCCGGCGTCGGCGGCCTGCTTGGCGGCGACCGTCGGACACAGCACGATGTCACCGAGGACGCCCTCCACGGGATCCTCGCCGGTCCGTCCGGGCCGCAACTCGTCCATCGGGAAGCTCATCACGTCGGTCGGGCCGGGCAGGTCCATCCACTGCTTGTGCAGGACCTCCATGGCGGACTCGTCGATGATGCCGATGTAGAGCTCGACCTCGGGGTGCACGTTGAGCTCCCGCAGCACGTGCGCTGCGCATTCGTGCAACTCCGGCAGATCGACCTCGAAGTCGGTCTCGTTGAGCAGGTCGATGCTCATCGGCTCCCCCGGTCGGCCCGCACGACGTTCGCCGGCCGTGCGGAGGCTGCTCCACGTGCGTCGAACTCGCCGTACGCCTCGACGATCGCACTGACCAGCCGGTGCCGCACGACGTCCTGTGCCGTGAGCCGGGAGAAGTGGATGCCCTCGACATCGCCGAGGACGTCCTGCACGACCCGCAGGCCGGATTGGGTGCCGCCAGGGAGGTCGATCTGGGTGACGTCTCCGGTCACGACCATTTTGGAGCCGAAACCGAGGCGGGTCAGGAACATCTTCATCTGCTCGGCCGAGGTGTTCTGGGCTTCGTCGAGGATGATGAAGGAGTCATTGAGCGTGCGGCCACGCATGAACGCCAACGGCGCGACCTCGATGGTGCCGGCCGCCATCAGCCGCGGGATCGAGTCGGGGTCGATCATGTCGTGCAACGCGTCATACAGCGGTCGCAGGTAGGGGTCGATCTTGTCGTTGAGCGTGCCGGGCAGGAAGCCGAGCCGCTCGCCGGCCTCGACCGCGGGGCGGGTCAGGATGATCCGGTTGACCTGCTTCGCCTGCAATGCGGCGACCGCCTTGGCCATTGCCAGGTAGGTCTTGCCGGTGCCGGCGGGGCCGATGCCGAACACAATGGTGTGGTCGTCGATGGCGTCGACGTATTCCTTCTGGCCCAACGTCTTCGGGCGGATGGTGCGGCCACGGCTGCTGACGATGTTCATGGTCAGCACGTCGGCCGGACGCTCACGGGTGCGGCCTCGCAGCATGCCGATCGACCGCTCGACAGCGTCGCGGTTGAGCGGCTGGCCCGCGTCGATCACGGTCAGCAACTCGTCGAGCAGGTCCTCGACCAACGCCATGTCTGCCGGCGCACCGGCGAGATGGAAGACGTTGCCGCGCACGTGGATCGTGAGCTTCGGAAAGGCGCGCTCCACGGTGCGCAACAACTCGTCGCGCGGCCCGAGCAGCGTCACCATCGACACGTCCGGTGGGATCTCGACGGTGTGCTCGGCGTGCACGTCGCCCGGCGCGCCGGGATCGGTGGCCTTGTCGTTGCCGGCGTGTTTGCCGTGGGCCGACCGCTTCAGCGCTCCGGGCTGTGGATCATGATCGTCACTTGTCATCGTGCGCCCATTCTACGGGCGCGGCACGACACACTCGAATCGTTTCCGTTCTCGTTCGGTAGGTGAGTGCGGAGCATCGGCTGTCGGTTCGAGAGCACCGCTGCACGACGCCAACTGGAGGTCGATGCAACTCCAGGCGCTCGTGATCCGTCCAGACGGCGAGCAATAGTGGTTTCGTAAGACGCCCCGGTCCCGGTGACGACGTCCGGACATCCTCTACGGGACGTTGGTCGCGTTCTCGCGGCCGGATCGTGTTGCGACCGACCGCTCGCCGTTCGGGGTTCGCATGTGGAACGTCTATTGGGACAGGGCAGGGTGACTCTTCAGAGTCTGATCACGAACCGTTGCGCACGTCCGTCGTCCAACACCTTCTCGAGAGTTCCGCCGCACCGTTCGATGGTCCTGATCGATGCCACGTTGTCGGACAGGCAAACCAACGCAATTGACTGTCGACCCGCGTCGCGAGCGAGGTCCACTACTTGTGCCAATGCCCAAGACGCAACACCGCGACCGCGCGCCGATGGACGGACTCCATAACCAACGTGGCCATGTCGCGCAGCCCGGGGATCGTCGGGAGCGCGGAGTGCGATTCCTCCGAGCACAACTCCATCCTCGACGATCCACCACAGGTCGCCCGGACCCTGGCGGAGTTTGCTGATCCAGGCGGCGAACCCAACCTCGCTGTCGACACGGTCGTCTTCGCCAATGCCGAACCCGTCTTCGTGAAGACCTGGACCCCATTCGCGGTGCGCTGCGATCCAGGCGTCGTAGCGGTCCACGGACGGATGAACGAGGCTGAGCACCCGATCCAGATTAGTGGTAAGCGATCTTGTTGGTGCGGCGATCGGGCCGCCGTAGGTGCATCGTGATTCGTTATGGCACGCGCCGTTTGACGATCGGCTAGCGGCGAGTCGATTCCACTGCTACCGCCATCGCCGACCGAAGTAGTGCCCCATCCGCGCGCAGTGTCGGCATTCCGTGTCAGCAGACAGGGGCTCTGCAACGATGGCAGACATGGCGTGGTGCGATGTCTGCGATCTTGAACGTTCGATGTGTGTGCATGGCCTGCACGATCACCAGATCGCGCGCGAGCAAGCAGCTCCGGTTCGAGTCTCGCCGAGAGGCATGGCCCACTTTGACGGATGCCCACACAAGGGCGACGATCCCAACTATGACCTGTGGGGACAGGTAAACGAGAAGGGCGCTTGGCAACGGCTCGGCAATGGTGAGTCGATCAGGGTGGTCGACGCGACGGGGCATGAGCTCGTAGCGACTTCACGATGCTCCGACTGCGTGGACCACGGACCTTGGTAGGAACAGCAGGACAACCGGCAATTTCCATAGCGGCAGAGCGCCAGTCCGTAACGTACCCGGGGCCGACGTTTGCGCCCGCAGATGTACACGCCACTCCAGCTGCCCGTCGCGCGGTGTTGGATCCCACCCGCAAGGGGATCGATATCCCGAACGTCGCCCCATAGGTCTTCAATGTAGCGCGGCGTCGGGGGTCACAGCCGCGACAGGAGCGTCCGGCATGGTTCGACGCCACGAAGCTGGATGTTGTCGCGGCGTTGGGTTGCCCACGTGTCTCGGGCCAGTCGCCAGCGGTTCATCAGCGCAGGCTTACCGTGTCGTGTCGCCCACTCCACTCCGTTCGGCTCGTAACCGAGGCCGCGAGAAATAGCGTTGGAGCCGTGAATGTCGACAAATGCCTCACTGCTGGCTTCGGTCGCGGCGAGCCCGTCGAAAGCCAAGTGTAAGGCGGCAGAACGCATTTCGTGACCGATCCCGCGCCGTCGGTGGTCCGCCGACACCCACGAGAAAGTCGTGACGGTCCCGAAGGTCGTGAAGTTCACGCCGATGACGTCTTGCATCCCGATCGGTTCGTCATCGGCTACGACGACGAAGAACAGCCGCCACGATTGCGCATTGAGCACGCCTCGCCCGCGCCAGATCGCTTGCAACCACTTGGCCACCCGCAAGTCCGGGTCGGCCTCGTAGAACGACATCGGATCGTCATAAGGTGCGGGGTCAGCCGATGCCTTGCCCGCACGTACGACGTCAGAGAGTTCGTCCAACATTTCGTCGGTCGCAGCACGCAACTGCAGCATCGGAGTCTCGACACTCAGCTCAAGGAAGGGATACCTCGTCATCGCGTCCGTCCTGCCGCCGTAAGAAGTTGCCGAGCAACCTCGATCCAACCCGGACCAGCCATCTCACGCACGCGAATTACGCCGCCCAGAGAGCGAGGCTTCCAGTTGAGGTCATGTAGCTAGGCAGGCAGCTTCACGTCGACGACAGAGCCGGTTCAGGTGTCCGCAATGGGTTCAGGCTGCTGCGGTTTGGTGGCCGGGCATCAGGCCGGGTGTGAGGTCCCATTCAACGCGGTCGGGTTGTATGTCGGCGGTGTAGCCCTTGCGGTGCACGGTCTGATGGTGTCGGCCGCACAGCATGGCCGAGTTGGTGAGGGAGGTTTCGCCGCCGGCCCACCACGGCCGGACATGGTGCACTTCGCAGAAACCCGGTGGCCGGTCACAACCGGGGAAGCTGCACCCACCATCGCGCAGGATCACCGCGGCCCGGATCGCTTTGGTGGCCAGGCGTTCCCGCCGGCCCACATCCAACGGGGCGCTGGGTCCGCCGAGCACGGCCGGGATCAGGTCCGCGGTGCAGGCGAACCTTCGTGCCGCACCCGCGTCGACCGTGTCACCGGTCGAGGTGGACGCCGCACCCACACCCTTGGTGAGGGTCTCCAGCCCCATCGTCAACAGCACTGTCGCCGCACTGGACTGGGTGCCTTCCCCGGTCGCGGCCCGGGCACCCGCACCAACCAAATCCAGCAGCGCGTCCAGGCGTCGCTTGCCCGGAGACCGCTCATCCCGCACCTTCTCGTCCCGCGGTTCCTCGTCCTGCACCTTCTCGTCACCGGCTTGCCCGGTCGTGTCGCCGAGGCCGAATGCCGCACCCGACCCGTGACCGCCACCGGCAGCCCGGGCTGCGCTGGCAGCGTCGTGGGTCTGCTCGTCGGCCGTGTTCCGAGTGTTGTCAGCGGGTTTCGCGGGGCTGGGTGCGGACTTGGCGTTGATCGCGTCTTTGAGGATCGCCGCGTTCGCCGGCGACAACTCCGCCACCAGGCGGGTCATCCCGGTCGGAGTGGTGGACCAGGTCAACGACTCGGTCCGCTCCAACTTCTCATCGCCCTGGGAGAGTTTGTCCGGGTCGAACCGGGCGAAGATCTGCCGCGTCAACTGCGTCAACCCCGCACACCCGAGGGCCGGGTCCAGTTGTAGGTACCACCCCAGGATCTCCTCACGGTCGGCGGTGGGGATGACGGGGGCGACCTTGTCCGCCTGGGTCAACGCAGTCCGTGCGGACTCCACCGAACACGAACCGTCCCGCAACGCGGCGGTGATGACAGTGTTCTTCCGGTCCCGGCACGCATCCGCCACCGACGCCATCGCCCGCACCGTCCGCGGTTCCACCGGCACGTCACGCACATGAGCGCCCAACCACTGCGCCGTCGTCGCGGCGTCGGAGCCGACCAGGACGCCACGAGTCACCGCGTCCGAGGCCACCAGGGTCACCACTTGCGCGGACCGGCCCAGCAACCGCAAAAGCGTTGTCACCAGCTCGGCTTCCTGGTCCTGGCCCAGTTGGTGCACGGCGCCGAGGACCTCGTCCAACACCTGCTCCGCGGCCTGCAGGAACGCGAGCACTTCCGGTCCCCGTCCCGGTTCCGCGACCGGGGCACCATCCACCACGGGTTGATCATTGGTCATGGCGTGAATTCCCTTCCCCTGTAAGCGTTTCCGCTACCTACAGGATACCGAGAAGAGGCGCTAATGGCTAGGGTTTCTTCGAACGTATTTCGGTATTCCGCACAGCCGAAGACGAGCTGATCCGACTACGACGGTCACCTCAGAGAACGTTTGTCGGTGAACTTCGACAAGACGACGCGCCATCGAGACGGCAACAACCGATGCATGAGCGACCCGTGCTCCTCTGCCACGCAAAGCACAGAAGTAGCTGCACGTGCGCTTGAGGTCAGCGACGCGGCGTACCTGCCGCTGTCAGCCCGCCGACGACCCAGATCCCAGCACCCACGACGAAGCACCACGCCATCCGAGCGGTCGAGGAGCCCACCGCGACCGGTCCTGCGATGGCGCCGAACAACGCCACCCCGAACGACGTGCCCGTCTGCCTGGCCGCGTTGTTCAGACCACCCACCAGCCCGCTGTATGACGGCGCTGCCGCCACCGCCGTGGCGACCAGCGGCATCACCAGCATCCCGAGTGCCGTTCCCGCGAGCAGCATCCCGGGGACAAGGGGCGGCAGCGCGTGCGGGGAGCGCCATACGGCGACGGCGAGCGCGACCTGTCCGACCACACCGACCGCGAACCCACCGCGGATCAGCCGATGCGGGGACACCCGCACCATCCAGCGCCGCCCGATCAACGGCACGAGCGTCAGCGGCGCGAACATCGGCAGCGTCGCGAGCCCCGCCGCAAGGGCGCCACGGCCCTGCAGCACCTGGAAGAGGAACGCGAGCACCAGCAGCGAGCCGTTGCCCACGAGGTTCATCCCGAGCGACCCCGCACACGACCGCACCAGCGCCGCGTTCCGCCACATTTCGCGCGGCACCATCGGCGCCCGAGCCCGACGCTGTCCGGCGACGAAGGCGAGCAGGGCCAGGAGGGCAGCACCGATGAGTACCAGGCCGATCGGCGTGAGTCCGGCACGTCCCACCTCGATCAGACCGGCGATGGCCGAGGCGAGGCAGACGATCGAGGTCACGGCACCGAACCGGTCGAGCGGACGCTCCTTCCGCTCGCCGGTCGGGAGGGCTCGCGCGCCGACGACCGCCGCGAGCACCACGGGCAGGTTGATCAGGAAGATCAGCCGCCAGCCACCCAGCCCGATCAGCGCCCCGCCGACCAGCGGACCGATGGCCACTGCCGATCCCGAAACCCCGGACCAGATCGCGATCGCGCGCGCCCGCCCCTCCGCGTCGTCCCAGATCGCGGCGATCAGCGAGAGACTGGCCGGCAACATCGCCGCAGCCCCGAATCCTTGCACCACTCGGCCGATCACCAGCATTGGCAATGTGATTGCCGCCGCACATCCGATCGAGCCGACACCGAACGCCAGGAGCCCGGCCGCGAACGAGCGACGTGCACCCCACCTGTCCGAGATCGTCCCCGCGGTCAGCAACAGCGCAGCGAGCGGCACCGTGTAGCTGTCAACGACCGCTTGCGCGCCGGCGGTGCCGCCGCTGAGCCCGCGCTCGATGCTCGGCAGCGCGACGTTGACGATGGACACATCCAGCAACACCAGGAACATCGCCGCACACAGGACCACCAGCCCGCGACGACTGCCGCGCTCATGCCGGGCAATCGTCGCGGGTGCGCCGTGCGACCGGGTTGACGTGCTGTGGTTCGCCATACGACGAGAATGCGACCGGGAACCTTCGGCGCTCCCCGAAACGTCACCCGACGGTTCGGTGGCGACCGAAACGTCCGGCGCGCAGAATTGCGGGTATGGCCGACAAACAGCCCCGCGACGTCTCGGACGTCGCCGCGCTCTTCGCCGATCGCGCTCGTGCACGGATGATCGGAGCACTCATCGACGGGCGACGCCTACCAGCGTCGCGTCTGGCGTCCGAGGCAGGCGTCAGCGCGGCGACCGCGAGCGGGCACCTGCGACGGATGCTGGACGGCGGCATCGTCCGGGTGGAGGTCAGTGGCCGGCACCGCTTCTACTATCTCGCCGACCGGCAGGTGGCGGCCGCCTACGAGGCGATGAGCGCGATGAGTCCGTTGCCCCCTATCACCTCACTGCGAGAAGGCACCCGGATGGCGCGACTGCGCACCGCGCGCACCTGCTACGACCACTTCGCGGGCCGGCTCGGCGTCGCCATCACCGCTGCCCTCATCGACTCCGGAGTGCTGCTCCCCCGGGATTCGCACGCCGACACGCGTCGCCGTCACGGTGACCGGTTGTCCGCTCCGGTCGCAGCAGGGCACTTCACCATCGGCCCGCGTGCTGCCGACGAATTGCGTTCGTGGGGAGTCGATCTGGTCTCCGTCGAGGGACTCAGTCGACCGACGTTGCGGTTCTGCCTGGACTGGACCGAGCAGCAGGAACACCTTGCCGGCGCGCTCGGCGCGGCGATCCTGACCGCTGCGCGCGAGCGCGAATGGGTCTGCGACGGACCGCGCCCGCGCGAGCTCGCACTCACCGAGGCAGGCACCGATGGTTTCGCCCGGCTGGCGCCCACGATCTCAGAGCAGTTGGCCGGCTGACTACCAGCGGGCGCGGGCCAGCAGGACCGCGAGCGCGGTCGGGCCGGCGTTGGATGCACGCAGCACCGTCGGACCGAGGCGTATGGCGCGACCGCCGACCGCCTCGAACGCGCCCAGTTCGTCAGGGCTGATCCCGCCCTCAGGGCCGACCACGACGACGACTTCGCCTGCGGGGATGTCGAATTCGCCGACCGACGCCTCCGCATCCTCATGGAGTATGACGACTGCGTCCGCCTCCTGGAGGCGTGCCGGCGCGGTCCGGCTGGTCACCAGCGGCTCGATGCCCGGCACCGTCGCACGACGGGACTGCTTGCTCGCGGCGAGCGTCAGAGCCTCCCACTTGCGGTGTGCCTTGCCCGCCTTGTCCCCGCGCCACTGCACGATGCTCCGGTCGGCCTGCCACGGGATGACCGCGTCGACGCCGAGCTCGGTGGCGGCCTCGACCGCCTGCTCGTCCCGGCCGCCTTTGGCGAGCGCTTGCATCAACACGAAACGGGTTGTCGGCTGGTTGGATTCGCGAAGCGAGACGATCTGGACCGCCATCCGGTCACGAGCCGCGGCGACGATCTCTCCCTCGGCGACCCGACCGGAGCCATCGGCGACCTGGACGGTCTCACCAACCTCCAGCCGGCTGACCACGACGGCATGTCTCGCTTCGTCACCGGTCACCGTGACGGTGTCGCCCGGACCGGACCCGTCGAGCGCTCCGGCCGCGGCGAAGAACAGGCGCGCGGTCATGAAGGCAGTGAATCAGACATGAGCCGGCGTCACTTGGGCTGGAAGGCGTCTCGCAGCTTTCCGAAGAGGCCCTTCTCGACGCGGCCGAAGCGCGCCTCGGGCCGCTCCTCGCCGCGCTCCTTGGCCAGCAGCCGGAGCAACTCCTCCTGCTGCGGGTCCAGCTTGGTGGGCACTCGGACGTTGGCGTGCACCAGCAGGTCACCGCGCACCTGCGAGCGCAGGTGCGTCACCCCGAGCCCGCGGAGCGTGATGACGTCGCCTGGCTGGGTGCCCTGCGGGATCGCGACGTCCCGCTCGCCGTCGAACGTTTCGAGCGGCAGTGCCGTGCCGAGTGCCGCGGCGGTCATCGGCAACTCGACCGAGCAGTGCAGGTCGTCGCCGCGGCGCTGGAAGGTGGCGTGCTTGCGAACCCGCACCTCGACGTAGAGGTCGCCGGCCGGGCCGCCACCGGCGCCGACCTCGCCCTCGCCGGTCAGCTGGATGCGCGTGCCGGTGTCGACGCCCGCCGGGACCTTGACGGTGATCGTGCGACGGTCGCGCACGCGACCCTCACCGGAGCAGTTGAAGCACGGGTCGTCGATGACCTCGCCGAACCCGCGGCAGGCCTGGCAGGGACGCGTGGTCATCACCTGGCCGAGGAAGGACCGCTGCACCTCCTGCACCTGGCCGGTGCCGTGGCAGATGTCGCACGTGTGCTTGCCGGTGCCCGGCCGTGCGCCGTCCCCGTGACACACCGAGCAGGCCACCGCGGTGTCGAAGGTCAGCTCCTCCGCGCCACCGAAAACGGCTGTGCCCAGGTCGATCTCAACCGCGATGAGCGCGTCCTGACCCCGCTGTGTGCGCGAGCGGGGTCCGCCCTGGGCTGCACCCGCACCGCCGAAGAACGCATCCATGATGTCGGAGAACGAGAAGCCCTGGCCGTAGCCGGCACCGCCGCCGGCGGTGGCGTAGGGATCGCTGCCCATGTCGTAGGCACGCCGCTTCTCGGCATCACCCAGGACGTCATACGCCTGGGCGACCTTCTTGAACTGGTCGGATGCCTCCTCGGACGGGTTGACGTCCGGGTGCAGTCTGCGCGCCAGCTTGCGGTAGGCACGCTTGATCTCTTCCGGGCTCGCGTTCTGCGCGACGCCCAGGTCGCCGTAGTAGTCGTTCACGAAGTTCCTTCGAGCGTCGCCGCTGTCATCGGGGTCTGGTTGGACGTGATCACTGGTCGAGGATGTCGGCGACATAGCGTGCCACTGCACGCACCGCCGCCATGGTCGAGGGGTAATCCATGCGGGTCGGACCGAGCACACCCAGGCTCGCATAGCTGCCCGCGTCGTATGCCGTGCTCACGACGGACGTTCCGGCGAGCCCGCTGATGGAGTTTTCGGTGCCGATCCGGACGGCGACACCGTCGGTCGGATCACCACCCTGCTGGGTCAACAACCGGAGCAGCACCATGTGTTCCTCGAGCGCGTCGAGCAACGGCCCGAGGGACAGCGCGAAGTCGGTGGATCGCACCAGGTTGGCGGTGCCACCGAGGACCACCCGGTCCTCGCGTTCCTCGGCGAACGCCGCCGCGACGGCGTCGACGACCACCGGGCGGGCGTCCGGCGCCTGGCCGGCCATCTGTGCCGACCACTCGCGCAGCGCATTGGCCGCGACCGCACGACGCAGGCCGACGCTCTTCTCGTTGAGGCCGGCACGCAACTGCTGGATCAGCTCGTCGGCTTCTGCCTCGGTCATCGACCGGTCGAGCTCGATGATGCGCTGGTCCACCTGGCCGGTCGACAGGATCACCACGAGGGTGAGCCGCTCGGCCGAGCGTGGCACCAGCTCGACATGGCGCACCAGCGCGGCGTTGAGCGACGGATATTGCACGACCGCCGCCTGTCCGGTCAGCGTCGACAGCAACCGGACCGTGCGGGATATCACGTCGTCGAGGTCCACCGACCGGACCAGGAACGTCTCGATGGCGTTGCGCTCGGCGCGGGAGAGCGGCTTGATCTGGCTGAGCTTGTCGACATACAGCCGGTATCCGGCGTCAGTGGGGATGCGGCCGGCGGACGTGTGCGGGGCCGCGATCAGGCCCTCGTCCTCGAGGGCCGCCATGTCGTTGCGGACCGTCGCGGCACTGACGCCTAGCTGGTGTCGCTCGAGCAGCGCCTTGGAACCAACCGGCTCCGAGGTCGACACGTAGTCCTGCACGATCGCGCGCAGCACCTGCAGCCTGCGATCGTCGCCGCTCATCGTTCCTTCGCTCCCTGCGCTGGTTGGCACTCCGGTATGTCGAGTGCCAAGTCTACTTGCCGCATGCAACTGGACCGAATCGCCGACGCGCCGTGGGCCGCCTCATCGGCGTCCGCGACGGCCGACACTCGCTCCGCATCGGGTCGGTCTTCCCCGCGCTCCCCGTCCCTGCTGGATACCCTTCCGGACGTGACCGACAGATATGGCACCGATGTCCTCTCCGGCGATTGGCGCAAGCCACCGCGTGGCCGCTCGGAGCAGGTTCCGGCCGAGACCGGCCTGGTCGTCGAGGAAGTGCAGACCGGCTGGTGCGGCGCGGTCATCTCGGTCGAGAAATCGGGCGGGATGCGCGTGGTGCACCTGGAGGACCGGCACGGGCGAAGCCGGGCCTTCCCGATGGGTCCAGGTTTCCTGATCGACGGCAAACCGGTGGAGCTGGTGGCTGCCACCTCTGCATCGGACACCGCGGCGTTGCGGTCGGCCCGGACCGCGGCCTCCCGCACGGCCAGCGGCTCCCGCGCCGTCGCCGACGCACCCGCCCGCGTCGCGCGCGGGTCGCGCATCTTCGTCGAGGGCAAGCACGATGCCGAACTCGTCGAGAAGGTCTGGGGTTCGGACCTGCGCATCGAGGGCGTCGTGGTGGAGATGCTGAACGGCGTCGACGACCTCCGGTCGGTCATCCGCGAGTTCGCGCCGACACCGCAGCGGCGGATGGGCGTGCTGGTGGACCACCTCGTCCCTGGCACCAAGGAAGCGCGGATCGTGGCCGACGCCCTCGCCATACCCGAGGCGCGCCAGGACGTGCTCGTGCTCGGTCACCCGTATGTCGACGTCTGGCAGTCAGTGCGTCCCGAGCGGCTCGGCTGGACGAAGTGGCCGGTCATCCCGCGTGGCACGTCCTGGAAGCACGGCATCCTCGCGGCGCTCGACTGGCCGCACGACACGCAGGCCGATGTCGCGATGGGCTGGAAGCGGATCCTCGGCACCGTGCGCAGCTACACCGATCTGCAGCCCGAGCTGCTGGGCCGGGTAGAAGAGCTCATCGACTTCGTCACGGCTGCCGGATGAGCGACGTCGGGCTGAGCGCCGAGCTGGTCGCCGTGGTGCTCGCGGTCGACGACGGGCACCCATGGGTACTGGCCGCGGGAGAACCCCCGGCTCTGCCTGCGGGGCCGCTGCGCGTCGAGGAGGAGTCCTTGCAGGCAGGCGTGCGCGAGTTCGCCCGCGAACACAGCGGATTCGATCTCGGGTATGTCGAGCAGCTCTACACCTTCGCCGACCTCGGCCGCTCCAGTGACGACCGGCGGATGGTGTCGATCTCCTACCTCGGACTGACCCGTGCCCAGATCGCGGGCAGTGTTCGACCGACCGACTGGTCGGCGCTCTACGACCTCCTGCCGTGGGAGGACCGGAGGCACCTCGACGCCTCCGGCGCCGACCGGCTCGGCGAGGAGATCGAACGCGCCCTGCGTCGATGGTCGATCGGCTCCGAGGAGCGTCTCGATCGATGCCGCTTCCTCTTCGCGTATGACGAACGGCCGTGGCGTCCCGACCTGGCGCTGCAGCGTTACGAGCTGCTCTGGGAAGCACGCCTGGTGGCCGAATCCCCCTCTGCCGGAAGCATTTCCGCGCTCACGGCCGGTCCGATGCTGCACGATCACCGCCGCATCCTGGCGACCGGTCTGTCCCGAATCCGGGCCAAGCTGCAGTACCGCCCGGTGATCTTCGAGCTGATGCCCGAGACGTTCACCCTGCTGGCACTGCAGGAGACGGTCGAGGCCATCGCCGGTCAGCACGTGCACAAGCAGAACTTCCGCCGCGCGGTGGAGGTGCAGCACGAGCTGGTCGAACCCACCGGCGAGGTCTCGCACGAGACCGGCGGCCGCCCCGCGAAGCTGTACCGCTTCCGCGGCTCGGTGCGCGAAGAACGCGCCCAGGTCGGCACCAAGCTCCCGTTGCCGAGATAGGCCCCTGCTCCGACTCATCGCCGTGGTTGACCGTCGTACCGAAGCCTCCGCAGCGTCAGCCGGCGGCCGAGTGAGTACTCCGCCCACTCGCCGAGCGGATACCCGTTGATCGAGAGGACAGGCAATTTCGCGGTCAGAGGGGCAGAATCACCTATCCACTCAGCAATCGCCTGTCCTCTCGGCACAAGGGGTGCTCGACTGACGCCGCGGACGACTGCTCTGTTATGCTCAGTTTCAGCATTTACTCAAGATGAGCATTAACCGTTTGAGGAGTCGATGGTGAGCATCAGCGAATTGCAGTCCTACGACCACGCGGCGGCATACGAGACCGTGCGGCACGTGATCCCCGAGGTCGAGTGGGCGATGTATGCCGACGACATCGAGGCGATCCAGCGCCTCAAGGTCGAGCACGATGCCGTGATCCTGGCGCACAACTACATGACACCCGAGGTGTTCCACGGCGTCGCCGACATCAAGGGCGACTCGCTAGCGCTGGCCCGCGAGGCCGAGAAGGTCGACGCCGGCACGATCGTGCTCGCCGGTGTGCACTTCATGGCCGAGACCGCCAAGCTGCTCAACCCGAGCAAACGGGTGCTGCTGCCCGACCTGCGCTCCGGCTGCTCGTTGGCGGAAAGCATCACGCCCGAAGACATCGCGCAACTGCGCAAAGACCACCCGGGAGCTCCGGTCGTCACCTACGTCAACACTTCCGCGGCTGTGAAGGCGGCGAGCGACATCTGCTGCACCTCGGGCAACGCGGTCAAGATCATCACGTCGCTCGGTGTCGACAAAGTGATCATGATCCCCGACCAGTACCTCGCCAAGAACATCGCCGCGCTGACCGGCGTCGAGGTCGTCACCCACCCGGGAGCCTGCGAGGTCCACGAGCGCTTCACCCCGCTGGACATCGTGCAGATCCGCCAGGGCCACCCTGGGGTCACCGTGCTCGCGCACCCCGAGTGCCCGCCGGAGGTCGTCGCCGAAGCCGACTTCGCCGGCTCGACCGCGGACATGCAGCGGTATGTCGAGGATGAGCAGCCGGCCAGTGTCGCACTCATCACCGAGTGCTCGATGAGCGACAACATCGCCGCGCAACACCCCGACCTTGAGTTCGTGCGCCCGTGCAACCTGTGCCCGCACATGAAGCGAAACACGTTGGGCGCCATACGAAAAGCCCTCGAGACCGGTGGCCCCGAGATCGAAGTCGACCCGTCCGTCGCCGCCCCCGCCCGCCGCGCCATCGACCGGATGCTAGAGGTGCACTGATGAAGGAAAGCCCCATCGTCATCGTCGGGTCCGGACTCGCCGGACTCACGTGCGCCTGGGCCGCGACCGAGCCATGTGTGCTGGTGACCGCGGAGTCGCTCACGTCCGGCGCCGCGAGCATGTGGGCGCAGGGTGGCGTCGCAGCCGCCCTTGCGCCGAACGACTCGACGCAGGACCACGCCGACGACACCTGGCGTGCCGGGGCGCTCGCGGGTGACCGCGCGGTCATCGACCGGATCACCGGTGTCGCGCCCGAGATCGTCCGGCTGCTGACCGAGCTCGACGTGCCGTTCGACCGTGCCGCCGACGGCAGCCTCGACCTGGCGCTCGAAGGGGGTCACCGGCGGCCGCGCGTGGCGCACGCCGGCGATCACAGTGGCGCCGCCATCACCGCCTGTATGGCGTCCGCCGTCCTGCACTCTCCCACTGTCGACGTGCGCGAAAACCAATCGCTCGTCGAGATTCTCGCCGATGATCACGGCGCGGTCCGGGGCGTGCTGGTGCGACGCACGGACGGCACGACCGAGACGATCGAGACGTCCCGCGTCGTGCTGGCGACCGGCGGCCTCGGTGGCCTCTGGGGGCACACCACCAACCCGACGACCGCGTTGGGCCAAGGCGTCGCGCTCGCTGCCCGGATCGGTGCGCGCACCGACGACCTGCACCTCGTGCAGTTCCACCCCACTGCGCTCGATGTGCCGCGTGATCCGTTGCCGTTGCTGACCGAGGCACTGCGAGGAGCCGGCGCGAAGCTGCTGGCGGACGGCAGCCGGTTCGTCGAGGAGCTGCAGCCCCGTGACGTCGTGGCTGCCGCGGTGTGGGAGCAACTGGGCGCCGGCCGCAAGGTCCGCCTCGACGCACGCGAGATCCCTGATGTAACAAGCCGATTCCCGGCTGTCGCGGCCATTGCCGAAGGCTGCGGTCTCGATCTCGCGACCGACCTGCTGCCGGTCCGGCCCGCTCTGCACTACTCCATGGGCGGCCTCACCGTCGACCAGCACAGCCGCACCTCGGTGCCGGGCCTGTGGGCGATCGGCGAGGTCTCCCGCACCGGCCTGCACGGCGCCAACCGACTCGCGTCCAATTCGTTGCTCGAAGCCGTCGTGACCGGCCGCGCTGCGGCGCAGGACGCGTGCGGCCCGCTCCCCGGGGCGTGGGCAGAGAACCTGCCGCAGGTCGACCCTGCAACGGTGCTCCCCCGCAACGACATTGCGACGCTGTCGGTGCAGGACGTGCGGGCCCTGCTCAGCAGCGCGTGCGGAGTGCTGCGCGACGGTGCGACCCTGGAACGTGCCGTCGAGAGGTTGGCCCCCCACACCGGTGAAGACGTCCCGTATGTCGCCTGGCTGATCGCCCGGTCCGCCCTGGCACACCCGCACAGCATCGGCGCCCACCGCCGCACCGACGACGTGCACGCCCGGAACACCGACCGCACCGAGACACATCAAGGAGCGACAGCATGACCACGACCCGAACCATCTCCCCCGGCCTGGAGCGCGTCGTCCGCACTGCGCTTACCGAGGACCTCGGCCTCGGCGGTGACCTCACCACTCGGTTGACCGTGCCGGGCGACGCGGCGGGAACGGCATACATCGTCAGCCGTGAGGAGGGAGTGCTCTCCGGTGACGAGGCCGCAACCGCCACGTTCACCGCCGTCGACCCGACCCTGCAGATCGACTGGGCCAAGCAGGCGGGTGACAAACTCGCGACCGGCGACCTCGTCGCGACGATCAGCGGATCGGCCCGGTCCGTGCTGACGGCTGAGCGCACCGCCCTCAACCTGCTGGGTCACCTGACCGGGATCGCCTCGCGCACCAGCATTTTCGTCGATCTCGTCGACGGCACCAAGGCACGCATCGTCGACACCCGGAAGACGACCCCGGGTCTGCGGGAGCTGGAGAAGCAGGCGGTGCTCGACGGCGGCGGGACCAACCACCGATTCGGCCTGTATGACGCAGTGCTCGTCAAGGACAACCACATCGGGCTCGGTGGCGGACTGCTTCCGGTCCTGGATCGCCTCGCGGCGGGCGGCGGTCATCTCGTGCGGGTCGAGATCGAGGTGGACACGATCGAGCAGCTCGACACGGTGCTGGCGTTCGACGCAGAGCGCATCTCCGAGGGGCTCGCCCCGGTCGTCCACGCGGTGTTGCTGGACAACATGGAGGCGTGGCAGGTCGCCACCGGCGTCTCGCACATCCGTCGCCACCCGGCACCCCTGGTCGCAGAGGTGTCCGGTGGCGTGAACGAAGAGACAGTGCAGGAGCTGGCACGCGCGGGCGCCGACGCGATCTCGGTCGGCGCGATCACCCACAGCGTCACCTGTCACGACTTCGGCCTCGACCTGCAGGCCTGAGCTCCCACGTGTGACGGCTTCTTCGCCGACTGACGACCCAATCTGACCGTCATTCGGCGAAGAAGCCGTCATTCGGCAGGGTGGGGACCGTCCGTTTACCGCGGGCCGAGTCCGGTGCGACCGTCGAGGAGTTCGCGCGCGACGTCCAGATGGCCGGCGTGCCGGGCGGTCTCCTCGATCATGTGCAGCACGATGGTTCGCACACTGGTCGCGAGCTCGACGTGCTCTGGCGCGACCGGGCCGCACGGTGCGGCATCCAGCGGGACCGACGCGAGCACCTCGTCCGACTTCCTGCACTGGGCACGGTATGCCTCCAGCACCTCGGCGATCGGTTCGTCGGTCCGGAACCCCGTCCCCGAACCCATGTCATCCGGCGCGTCGTCCGGCTCGTCCTGCTCTTCGTCTTCGGGCAGCTCACCGGCCAGCACGATCTCGAACCAGTACATCTCGGCGCCACCGAGATGCCAGATCAGCCCGATCGGTGACCACCCGGACGGCACCACCGGCGTCCGCAGCGCGGCCTCGTCCAGGCCCTCCACGATCGCGAGCACTGCTGCGCGCTGCTCCTGCAGGTATGCCGTCAGCGTCGCCTTCTCGACGTCCGCACCGACCTCGACCGTTGTGTTCATGGTTCAGCTCCTTCTGCGGGCCGACTGCCCGACCGTTCGTGTTCCGACAGGAGTGAGACGTCGCGTTCGCGGCATACTCATCGGCTGTGAGCGAAACTTCTTCCGGTGAGCCCTCGGTGGTGTCGTCACCCGACCCCGACGACGACGTGCTGCTGGCCGGCCGGGGCGACCGCGCGGCATACGACCGCCTCGTGCGACCGCTGCTCCCCGAGCTCCGTGCGCACTGCTACCGGATGCTGGCCGCCTCCCACGACGCCGACGACGCGCTGCAGGACGCGCTGGTCAAGGCCTGGCGACGGCTCGGCGACTTCGAGGGACGCAGCACGCTGCGGACCTGGCTCTACA
The DNA here is from genome assembly GCF_014640635.1 of Flexivirga endophytica. Taxonomy (GTDB): domain Bacteria; phylum Actinomycetota; class Actinomycetes; order Actinomycetales; family Dermatophilaceae; genus Flexivirga; species Flexivirga endophytica. The sequence goes on along the minus strand of NZ_BMHI01000005.1, from coordinate 436,007 downwards.
CCGTGGCCACGCGATCGTGCATCGACCTCGCTCGCGCGCGTGGGCGACGCGCGATGCCCGTCGATCTCGGACCGGCAAGCGCCCGGTCAGTCGTCAACGACGCACCGAGTGGCGAGATCGCCTGGTTGGGTCCGTACGCCGGAGACCTGCCTCACGGCACTGCCTCTCCCGCGGCGCGTTACGAGCAGCGGGAGGCGGTCGAACTCGCCTTCGTCGCGGCACTGCAACATCTGCCGGGCAATCAGCGTGCTGCCCTGCTGCTCTTCGACGTCCTCGGCTTCCCCGCCGAGGAGATCGCGACGATGATGCGCACCACGACGGCGTCGGTCAACAGCGCGCTGCAGCGCGCGCGTGCGCGGGTCGCTCGGCGCGTGCCGGACCCGTCGCAGCAGGCCACCGCGCGTGAGATCGGCGACGACGAGCTGCGCGCTGTCGTCGAACGGTTCACCACGGCGCTCGAGCGTCGCGACACCGACGCGCTGGTCGACCTGGTGACCGAGGACGTCACGTGGGCGATGCCACCGATGCCGCACTGGTATGCCGGGCTGGCGTCGGTCGGCGACTTCGCGGCGCAGGTGCCGATGGGCAACTGTGGAAGCTGGCGGACCCTTCCGACGAGCGTCAACGCGCAGCCGGCGGTTGCGTGTTATCTGTGCCCGGACGGCGCACCGGCGCACGGGGCCTGGGCCATCACCGTCCTGACTCTGCGCGACACCCGCATCTCGGGCATCACGTCCTTCCTCGGTGCCGAGCACTTCACCGCACTCGGCCTGCCGGGCGAGTTGCCACCCCTCGCCGAATGACGGCTCCCTCGCCGAGTGACGGTCGGATACGGCCGTCACTCGGCGAGAAAGCCGTCATTCGGCATGTGGGTGCGTCAGTAGGCGAGCAGCCCGCGGACCACTGTGTCGGCGAGCAGCCGCCCACGCAGGGTCAACCGAGCGGCGGGCCGATCCCGCCGGACAGCCGCCGCACCGTCGAGCAGACCGTCCGCGATGAGGCCGGCGACGGCAGCACGACCCGGCCCCCGCAGTACGTCGAGTGGCAGGCCCTCGGTGAGTCGTATGCCGAGCAGAACCTGCTCGTCATACGACTGCTCGGCGGTGAGCAACTCGCGGCCTGCCCCCGGTGACGTGCCCGCGAGCACGCGATCGGCGTATGGCGAGGGATGCTTGACGTTCCACCAGCGCACTCCGCCGACGTGGCTGTGCGCACCCGGACCGATCCCCCACCAGTCGTCGCCGCGCCAGTAGGACTCGTTGTGCCGGCACCGCGCATCCGGCCGACGAGCCCAGTTGCTGATCTCGTACCACTCGAATCCTGCTGCGCTCAGGATGGATTCGGCGATCTCGTACTTCGCTGCCTCGTCGTCGTCCTCCGGCATCTGCACGACGCCTCGTCGCACCTGGGCGGCGAGCTTGGTGCCGTCCTCGACCACCAGCGCGTAGGCGCTGATGTGGTCCGGCGCCAACTCGACGGCCGCCTCCAGGCTGCGCCGCCAGTCGTCCAGGCTCTCGCCCGGCGTGCCGTAGATGAGATCGAGGCTGACCTGCATGCCGACTTCGCGGACCGCTCGCAGCGCGGACCCGACGTTGTCCGGATCGTGAGTGCGCTCCAGTGTGGCGAGCACATGTGGGACGGCCGACTGCATCCCGAGACTCACCCTGCCGAAGCCGCCTGCGGCCAGGGCGTCGGCAACCCGACCATCAACCGTGTCGGGGTTGGCCTCGGTGGTGACCTCTGCGCCGGGTTGGAGACCGAAGACCTCACGCACCTCACCGAGCATCCGCACCAGATCGTCGGCACGCAGCATCGTCGGTGTTCCCCCTCCGACGAAGACGGTGCTCACCGCAGGTGCGTCATCGCCCAGGACCCGGCGGGCGAGACCCAACTCGGCGACGGCCGCGTCGGCATACGTCGCCACGCTCGCGCCATGTCCCCCGAGCTCGCTGATCGTGTAGGTGTTGAAGTCGCAATAGCCGCACCGGACCGAGCAGAACGGCACATGCAGGTAGATGCCCACCTGTCGCTCGCTGATCCCGTCGAGCGCCGTCGCGGGCAGTGATCCGTCGGTCGGGACGGGATCTCCGTCGGGCAGGGCTGAGGGCACCGCACCATGGTAGGTGGGGACTGCTGCGGACCTGCACGGTCGGCCGCTGACCGGCGACCGGTATGAATGACCCATGAGTCTCTTCCTCACCGTCGACGCGGGCGGCACCTCCACGCGTGCGCTCGTCCACGACTCGGACGGCACGTGCTCCGGGTACGCCGTGGCCGGTGGCGGCAATCCGACCGCGTCAGGTGTGGAAAGCGTTGCGAAAGCTATCCGTTCGGCAGCGGAGTCGGCGCTCCGGCAAGCGGCCGTCGAGCCCGCCGAGGTCGGTCATGCCTTGGCGGCGATGGCCGGCTCGGCCACCGGTCTGACCGGTGTGGAACGTGGGCTGCAGCAGCTGGGCATCACCGCACCATTGCACCTGGGCAGCGACCTGGAGGCGATGTTCTTCTCCGGCACCGCGGAGTTGAACGGCGCCGCGCTGGTGTCCGGCACCGGCGCCGCCGCCATCGTCGTCCGCGGCGGCGTGACGACTGCGCGCAGCGACGGACGCGGCTGGCTGCTCGGCGACGTCGGCTCCGGTTACTGGATCGCGCGTCGGGTGGCTCGCGCGGTGACGGCCGACCTCGACGGGCGCGGCCCGCGCACCGCACTGACCGAAGCGCTGCTCGCAGCCGCCGATGTCGTCGGTGACCGATCAGCCGGCAAGGACGTGCTGCTCGACCAACTCGTGACCACGCTCTACGCGATCCCGACGCCCGGCATCGCGCGTTTCGCACCACTGGCGTTCGAGCAGGCAGGGACCGACGAGGTCGCCCGCACGATCGTCGAGGGGGCGGGCGAAGGTCTGGCCGATACCGTCACGGCCCTCGCTGGACCGGACCGGACCGCGCCATTGATCATCGGCGGCAGCGTGCTCTTCCACCAGACCGCGCTGCGGGCACGGGTCACCGAGTTGCTGCGCGACCGCGGCTGGACCGGACCGGTCGCTGCCATGGCGGACGGCACCCTCGGAGCGGTCAGCATGAACCTCCGGTCCGCAGGCGTCACGGTCGACACCGCGCTGCACGAGTATGCAGGAAAGTCGTTGAGCGCCATACGTTCTCGCGACTGACCGGCCAGGTTCAGAGGGTGCCGGTCAGCGCCTGCAGCCCCAAGCTGGCCAGCGAGACACAGATCCACAGCAGCGCACCGAGCAGCAGCGGCCGGTGACCGGCCTCCCGCAGCTGGGCTGGCCGCAGACCGACCCCGATGCCGACGAGCGCGACGGTGATCAGGAACGTGCCGAGGAAGGTCAGCCCGTCGTGCCAGTCGGCCGGGATCACGCCGAGTGAGTTCAGCGCGGCTGCCACCAGGAACCCGATGAGGAACGCCGGCACGACCTTGCGCCACGGGATCCGCACCCGCTCGCCCTGGCTCGCCGCCTCCCGCCGCGCGACGACGAACGCCAGCACGACGACGATCGGGATGATCAACAGTGACCGGGTCAGCTTCACCACGATTGCGTAGGGGCCGGCGCCGTCGCCGAAGCTGTATGCCGCGGCGACGACCGACGAGGTGTCGTTGACCGCCGTGCCGCTCCACAACCCGAAGGAGTGACCCGTCATACCGATCAGGTGCCCGATCGGCGGAAACAACAGCACCGCAAGGATATTGAACGTGAAGATGGTGCCGATCGCGTAGGCGACGTTCGACTGCTTCGGACGCAACACCGCCGTCGTTGCCGCGATCGCCGAGGCGCCGCAGATGCCCGTGCCCACACCGATCAGCGTGGCCAGCTCGGCGTTGATGCCCAAAGCGCGCCCGAGGACGTAGGCACCGCCAAGTGCGACGACGAAGGTGCCGAGCATGACCGGTAGCGAATCGCCACCGACTTGGACCACCTTGGCCAAGGACAGTCCCGTCCCGAGCACCACGATCGACAGTTGCAGCACGCCCTTGCCTGCGAATGCGACGCCCGGGGCGACCCGTTGGGTACGAAGCGCCGGGAGGGTGCTGCCGGCCACGATGCCGAGGACGATTCCGAAGACGGGGCCGCCGACGACGGGGGCGAAGTGGCCGAGCACCGTTGCGACCGATGCGATCAGGACGGCGACAACCAGGCCGGGCAAGTAGCTCAGCACCTGGCGGCCCGAGTTTCGATCCGCCTCCTGCGCTGCGCTCCGCCGACCACTCGAACCGCCGTGCGGGCCGGTCGAGTGCCGCGAGGGACGAGCGGCGTATCGAGACCCGCTCAGGTACTTCGTCGTCATTGCCACTCTTCAAGATTCGGGCAACGACGACCCACGCGGTAGCCGTCATCTCCTCATAGCGGGTATATCCTCCGCATATGACTTCCTGGCCGGACCTCAGCGCACTGGAGTTGCTCGTCGCAGTCGCCGATCACGGCAGCCTGTCCTCCGGCGCCCGTGCGACGGGCGTCGCCCAACCCAATGCGAGCCGATCGATCGCCCGGCTCGAGCGACACCTCGGCGTGACGCTGCTGCACCGGTCGACCGCCGGATCGACGCTCACCGCGTCCGGCCTGCTGGTCGTCGACTGGTCACGCAACGTGATTCGCGCCGCCCGCGAGTTGACCGACGGGGCAGCCTCCCTCGCCACCGACAGCACCGAATCGATAGTCGTCGCAGCGAGTCAGACGGTCGCCGAGCATCTCCTGCCGTCTTGGCTGGCCGCGTTGCGCGAGGCTCATCCGGAGGTGCGCATCGAGATCCACGTGCACAACACGCACGACGTCCTCGACGACCTGCTCGAGGCACGGTGCGACCTGGGCTTCATCGAGGGCCCGCGCCCGCCGCGCGGCGTCAACCATCTCGTCGTGGCGCACGACGAGTTGGTCCTCGTGGTGACGCCCGGCCATCCCTGGGCGAGGCGCCGATCGCGCGTGTCCGCCGACGAGTTGAGTTGCACTCCGCTCGTCATGCGCGAGCCGGGATCGGGCACCCGTGTCGCCCTCGACGAAGCACTCGGGACGCCTGCCCGGCCGGCAGTCGAACTCGCCAGCAACGCAGCCGTCCGGGTCAGCGTGCAGTCGGGAACGGCGCCGGCCGTGCTGAGTCGACTCGCCGTGTCCGACGCACTGGCCGCAGGATCACTGTGCGAGGTCCCGACCACGCTGCGGCTGCATCGGCAGTTGCGCGCCGTCTGGACCGGACCGCGCCGGATGCGTGGCGCGGCAGCCGATCTGGTCGAGATCGCCGGTCGCGCCTGACCCGACTGCGCGCTAGGAGGCCCGCTTGGCCGTCACCCACAGCGGGATGATGCCCTTGACCACCTCGGTGCCGTCGGCGAGCTTGCCGGTGACTCGCACCTTCACCTCGTGCGGGGCGTCCTGGTCCCAATCGGCCGGGTCGGTCTCCGCGATGCAGTACACGGCGCTCGGCACCTTGGTGATGTAGTCCAGCTGAATTCCCTTGGGGATCCACCGAGTTCCCGGCTTGACCGTTGCCTCCGCGAGCAGTCCCATGGCCGCCTCCATGCCGTTGGCGACAGCGATCGCATGGATGGTGCCGATGTGGTTCTGGACCCCACGCCACTTGCGGATCCGGACAACACCGCGATTCGGCGCCATCTCCCGGACCTGGGGCTGCACGGTCGCGAAGTACGGCGCACGCGCCATGAAACCCAGCGCGAAGAGCTGTCGCCCGAACGGCTTGGTGGTCAGGCGCTGGTAGAGCTGGTAGGTCGACGTCATACGACGATGTTACTCGCCAGTAGCTCAACTCGCGGGAGGTTTGGTGCCGACCACATCCCGCACGATGCGGTCCACCCGCAGCCCCTTGCGCTCGAAGCGGGTCTCCACCCGGCCCTCGAAGCGCGGCGCGAAACCACCGCGGTCGCCCTGCGGATCGACGTCGACATCACCCGGGTCGGCCAGCCGGCCGGCATACGGGTTGGTGAGCCCGGAGCAGCCCTCGACCACGTCGCGGATCTGCCAGGCGTAGTCCGCCCAGTCGGTCGCAAGCCGCCAATTTCCTTCCGGCTCCAGCAGATCGGCGACCTTGTCGGCGAACTCCGGCTGCACGAGCCGTCGCTTGTGATGCTTGACCTTGGGCCAGGGGTCCGGGAAGAAGGTCCAGACCTCACGCACGCTCGCAGGCCCGAGCATGGTCGGCAGGGCTTGGGCAGCGTCCGCACAGATCAGCCGGACGTTGTCGACGCCCTCGTGCACGCACTTCGCGATCGTCTGCGCCACCCCGGGAACCCACACCTCGATGGCGAGGAAGTTGCGATCCGGGTGCTCCAGCGCAGCGTGAACCACACAGTCGCCGCCGCCGGAACCGATCTCGACGATGAGCGGCGCCGCACGGCCGAACGCACTCGCCACGTCGAGTCGGAAATCGGGCTCGACGGTCGTTCCCTCGCCGACCATCGGCAGATCCAGCAGGTATGCCGGGCCGTGCTCGGCCAGCGCGCGGTGGTGGCGCTGCGCCATTCGGCCACTGCGTCGGGTGAACGATCTGGTTCGCGAAAGGTGCGGCGAATCAGGTTGCGGCACTTACTTCTTCGCCTTCTCGACAGCGTCGGCGTCCTGCGAGAGGGCGGCAATGAAAGCCTCCTGCGGGACCTCCACGGAGCCGACCATCTTCATCCGCTTCTTGCCTTCCTTCTGCTTCTCCAGCAGCTTGCGCTTACGGCTGATGTCACCGCCGTAGCACTTGGCAAGCACGTCCTTGCGGATGGCGCGGATGTTCTCGCGAGCGATGATCCGGGTGCCGATGGCAGCCTGGATCGGCACCTCGAACTGCTGACGCGGGATGAGTTCCTTCAGCTTGGTCGCCATCGCGACGCCGTATCCGTATGCCTTGTCCCGGTGCACGATGTTGGAGAACGCGTCGACCTTGTCGCCCTGCAACAGCACGTCGACCTTGACCAGGTCCGCGACCTGCTCGCCATCGGGCTCGTAGTCGAACGAGGCGTAGCCGCGAGTCTTGGACTTCAACGCGTCGAAGAAGTCGAAGACGATCTCCGCGAGCGGCAGCGTGTATCGCATCTCGACGCGCTCGGGCGACAGGTAGTCCATGCCGCGCAACGTTCCGCGGCGGGTCTGGCACAGCTCCATGATCGAGCCGATGAACTCGCTCGGCGCCAGGATCGTCGCGCGCACCACCGGCTCGCTGATCGAGGCGACCTTACCGTCGGGGAACTCGCTCGGGTTGGTCACTGTCACCGTGCGCGAGTCGTCGAGGGTGACTTCGTAGACAACGCTCGGCAACGTCGAGATCAGATCGAGGTCGAACTCCCGCTCCAGGCGCTCACGAACGATCTCGAGGTGCAGCATGCCCAGGAAGCCGATCCGGAATCCGAAGCCAAGTGCCGCCGACGTCTCCGGCTCGTAGATCAGAGCCGCATCGTTGAGCTTCAGTTTGTCGAGGGCGTCCCGCAGGATCGGGTAGTCCGAACCGTCGATCGGGTAGAGCCCGGAGTAGACCATCGGTTTCGGGTCGCGGTAGCCGCCCAACGCCGTCGTCGCACCGTGCCGGGCGGAGGTCACCGTGTCACCGACGCGGGACTGGCGGACGTCCTTCACCCCGGTGATGAGGTAGCCGACCTCGCCGACGCCCAGGCCGTCCGCCGGCTTGGGCTCCGGTGAGATGACACCGATCTCGAGCAGGTCGTGGATCGCGCCGGTCGACATCATCTCGATGCGTTCGCGCGGACTCAGGGAGCCGTCGATGACGCGCACGTAGGTCACCACACCGCGGTAGGTGTCGTAGACCGAGTCGAAGATCATCGCCCGCGCCGGAGCGTCGGCGTCGCCCTCGGGCACCGGGATCTGCCGCACGATCTCGTCCAGCAGCGGCTCGACACCGACGCCGGTCTTGCCGGACACCTGCAGCACCTCGGATGGATCGCAACCGATCAGCCCGGCGAGCTCCTCGGCATACTTCTCCGGCTGGGCCGCCGGAAGGTCGATCTTGTTGAGCACCGGGATGATCGTGAGGTCGTTCTCCATGGCGAGGTAGAGGTTCGCCAGCGTCTGCGCCTCGATGCCCTGCGCTGCGTCGACCAGCAGGATCGCGCCCTCACACGCGGCCAGCGAGCGCGACACCTCATAGGTGAAGTCGACGTGACCCGGCGTGTCGATCATGTTGAGGCAGTAGGTCGATCCGTCGACCTCCCAAGGCATCCGGACCGCCTGGCTCTTGATCGTGATGCCACGCTCCCGCTCGATGTCCATGCGGTCGAGGTACTGCGCGCGCATCGCCCGGTCGTCGACGACACCGGTGATCTGCAGCATGCGGTCGGCCAGCGTCGACTTGCCGTGGTCGATGTGGGCGATGATGCAGAAGTTCCGGATCAGGTCCGGGGGCGTTGCGGCGGGCGACAGCGCCTGACGAGCCATGGGTGACAACGGGGATTACCTCGGAATCGGGTCAGGGAAGGACTGCGCACAGTGTCCCATGCGGGCCATGGCGATCCGAACCGGCGGATTTCGGCAAAACCTACTCGGCCGGAAGTTACGCGTTGGTAGCTTGTGATCCCCATCACAGGACCGGCGGCGCCGGCCCGGCCGAAAGGAACCACCATGGCTCACACCGCACGACGGATCGGGATCGCACTGACCGCTGCCGGAGCGGCGGCGGGCGTCGCCGTCGCCACGTCGCCGGGTGCAAGTGCGGACCCGGTGGTGACACTGCCGCAGACCGCGAAGGTCTCGACGTATGTCGCCAAGCCCGGCAAGACGGTCGTCTTCAGCGGGACGCAGACTGCCAAGATCGACCTCGGCGCCGCCGGCAACAACCTGTCGGCGACGCTCGACCTGAAGCCGGCCACCATGAAGGTCGACCTGCCGATCATCCCGGGCGTCTTCAGCATCCCCGGGATCGCCACGGCGACCCTGCAGATCGAGCCCGTGGGACCGGCCACCGGCAATGTGAACCTCACGACGAAGGACGTCGAGGCGACCCAGCAGTTCAACATCCACATCACCAAGCTCACGCCACCGATCTTCAGTTTCATCAACCTGGTCCCGAGCCAGACTTGCAAGACCGCCACCCCGGCCTCCATGCACCTCACCGGCGAGTTGACCGGCCTCACCGATCCGCTCACGCTGAGCTCGACCTACACGATCCCGAAGTTCACCGGCTGCGGTCTGCTCACCCCGCTGATCACTCAGCTCACCTCCGGCGGGGGCAACACCGTCACAGCGACATTCACGCCGCAGCTCTGAGCCGGAACCAGCTGCTGCGCCAGCCCGCTCGTGCCCTCCGGGCGCGGGCGGGTTCGTCATTCCTCCCGGAGCGATTCCCGGCGCGCGAGCATCGCGCTGCTGCCGGCGATCGCGATGCCGGCCACCGCGAGCAGCGCACCGACCCGGCTCGGCCACTCGTAGCCGAGTCCGTTCGCGAGCACCACACTGCCGAGCCAGGCGCCCAGCGCGTTGGCGATGTTCAGCGTGGAGTGGTTGAGCGCCGCCGCGAGGGACTGACCACCACCCGCGACGTCCATCAGCCGGGTCTGCAGCAGCGGCACCAGCACCGACGGCAGCAAACCGAGCAGGAACACGCCCAGCACCGCGGTCGGACGCGCCTGGGCCATGACGCCGAACAGTGCAAGCAGCACCGCGATCGCTGCCAGCATCGCGATCATTCCCCGCAACATCCCGCGGGCGGCGACACGGCCGGACAGCATCGTGCCCACCGTCATACCGACCCCGTAGACCACCAGGATCAGCGGCACTACCGCGTCGTCGAAGCCGGTGAGCTTCGTCATCGTCGGCGTGATGTAGGAGAACGTCGCGAACATGCCGCCGAACCCGACGGTGCCGACGCCGAGCGTGAGCCACACCTGCGGCCGCGCCAGCGCGCTCAGCTCCGAGCGTGCGGTGGCGGCGGCGTCGGCCGGCTGCATCGGCACCCACACCAGGACCGCGGCGATGGTGGCGACCGCCACCAGGCTCACGAAGACGTACGGCCACTGCCAGCCGAGGTGCTGGCCGAGCAGGGTCGCAAGAGGGACCCCGACGATGTTGGCGACGGTCAGGCCGGCCAGCATCATCGCGACGGCGGAGGTCCGCCGGTGCAGCGGCACCAATGATGCGGCGACCACGGAGCCGATCCCGAAGAACGCACCGTGCGGCAGTCCACTGACGAACCGCGCGATCAGCAGCACGTGATAGTTCGGCGAGAGCGCGGAGCCGAGATTGCCTGCTGCGAAGGCGACCATGAGCGCGACGAGCACGATCTTGCGACGCAGCCGCGCCGCGAACATCGCGACCAGCGGTGCTCCGACGACCACACCGATCGCGTATGCCGACACGACGTGACCGGCGGTCGGAATGGTGATGCCGACTCCGTCGGCGATCTGCGGCAACAGGCCCATCGTGACGAACTCGGTCGTCCCGATCGCGAAACCACCCAGCGCCAGAGCCAGCACCGCGAGCCGGATCCGGCCGTCGGAAAGGCGATCGGCGTCGGCGGTCTCGGCCGGGCGCGGGCTCAGGGAGGTCGTCACCGCACCAGCCTGTCGCCACCGGGTCATTACTCGCGAGTAGAGCGGTCTCGACGTGACCGGATTCACCCGCTGTCCGGCGTGCGGCCGGCGCCCCTTGCCGACAGTGCCCCGGGGTGGAAAGGATGGGCGGAACGCCGCGCGCTAGGCTGCGGTAGCGAGCCAGGTAATTCCGACATGCGAAAATTTCACACCACATTGTGGAGGTTGCACCAATGTCCGACACGACCACGCCGAATCTGCCGAACGGTGTGCAAGTCACTGGCCCGATCAAGCCCAGGTATGACGAAATACTCAGCACGGCCGCACTGGAGCTCATCGCCGAGTTGCATCGCGAGCTGAACTCGAAGCGTCTCGAGGCGCTCGAGGCACGCACGCAGCGCATCGCCGACGTCGCCGCCGGCAAGGACCTGGACTTCCTCGAGGAGACCCGTTCGGTGCGCGAGGACCCGGAGTGGAAGGTCGCGCCGCTCGCGCCGGGCCTGGAGGACCGCCGCGTGGAGATGACCGGGCCGACCGACCGCAAGATGACGATCAACGCGCTCAACTCCGGCGCCAAGGCGTGGCTGGCCGACCAGGAGGACGCCAACACCCCGCTGTGGGAGAACGTCGTCGAAGGTCCGCTGAACCTCAAGGACGCGATCGACGGCACGATCGACTTCACCAGCGCCGAGGGCAAGGAATACAAACTCGTCCCGCCGGAGCAGCAGCCGACGATCATCGTGCGCCCCCGCGGCTGGCACATGCCGGAGAAGCACATCCTGGTCGACGGCGAGGAGACCTCCGGGTCGCTCGTGGACTTCGCCCTCTACTTCGCCGCATGCGCGCAGAAGCAGATCGACGCCGGCAAGGGCCCGTACTTCTACCTGCCGAAGATGGAGAGCCACAAGGAAGCTCGGATCTGGAACGACGCGTTCGTCCTCGCCCAGGACCGGCTCGGCATACCGCAGGGCACCATCCGCGCGACCTGCCTGATCGAGACGCTGCCCGCGGCGTTCGAGATGGAGGAGATCCTCTACGAGCTGCGCGACCACTCCTCCGGCCTCAACGCGGGTCGCTGGGACTACCTCTTCTCGGTCATCAAGACCTACCGCACCCGCGGGGCGGATTACATTGTGCCGGACCGCAATTCGGTCGGTATGACGGTTCCGTTCATGCGCGCCTACACCCAGCTGCTGGTGAACACCTGTCACCGTCGCGGCGCCTCGGCGATCGGCGGTATGGCGGCCTTCATCCCGAGCAAGGACGAGTCGGTAAACAAGGCGGCATACGAGAAGGTGACCTCCGACAAGTCCCGCGAGGCCGGCGACGGTTTCGACGGTTCCTGGGTGGCGCACCCGGCGATGGTCGAGACCTGCAAGGACGTCTTCACGCAGGTGCTGGGCGACAAGCCCAATCAGATCGACAACGTGCCCGATGCCGACGTCAAGGCAGCGCAGTTGCTCGACGTGAAGTCCACACCGGGTGAGGTGACCTCCGCCGGGCTGCGTAGCAACATCGACGTGGCGCTGCAGTACCTCAAGTCGTGGCTCGCCGGCCGCGGTGCCGTCGGGATCTACAACCTGATGGAGGACGCGGCGACCGCCGAGATCAGCCGTTCGCAGATCTGGCAGCAGATCCAGAACGACGTCTCCCTCGCCGACACCGGTGAGAAGGTCACCGAGGAGATGGTGCTGAAGCTGGTCGACGACGTGATCGCCGACCTGCCGGGCGACGCGAGCGACTACGAGGACGCCAAGGCCACCTTCCTGGAGGTCGCGGTCGCCGACGACTACGCCGACTTCCTGACCCTGCCCGCCTACGCCCGCATGCCCTGAGTCGTATGACGGATCCAAAAGCACCGATCGCAGCTGTCACCGCGCAGCTGCGGTCGGTGCTTGCGTCCGGAGCGATCGTCGACGACCCGACACAGCTGGCGACCTACGACTGCGATGGTCTGCTGCACTACCGGGTGACGCCGGCGCTCGTGGTCCTGGCCCGCACCGCCGACGACGTACAACACGCAGTGCGTGCATGCGCCGAGCACGGTGTGCCGTTCGTCGCCCGCGGCTCCGGCACCGGCCTGTCCGGTGGGGCGCTCCCCCACGCCGACGGCGTGTTGATCGTGATGAGCGGATTCCGTGAGATCCGAAGCGTTTCCGCTCGCGACCAGCGTGCGGTCGTCGACCCGGGAGTCATCAATCTCGACGTCTCGACCCGCACCCGACCGGAGGGTTACTACTTCGCGCCCGACCCCTCCAGCCAGCAGGTGTGCAGCATCGGCGGCAACGTCGCCGAGAACTCCGGTGGCGCGCACTGCCTCAAATACGGCTTCACCGCTACGCATGTCGTGGCCGCCGAGGTCGTGCTGCCCGACGGCGAGCGCACCACTCTCGGCGGTGTCGCGCCCGATGCGCCGGGATACGACGTGCTGGGTGCCTTCGTCGGGTCGGAGGGCACGCTCGGTGTCGCGACCGAGGTCACCGTGCGGCTCACCCGCACCCCCGCAGCGGTGCAGACCTTCCTGGCCGGCTTCGCCGACACCGATTCCGCCGGTGCGGCCGTCTCGGCGATCATCGGCGCCGGCATCGTGCCCGCGGCGATCGAGATGATGGATGCGCTGGCCATCGAGGCCGCGGAGGCTGCGGTGGCCTGTAACTACCCCGAGGGCGCCGGCGCGGTCCTGGTCGTCGAGCTCGACGGGCCCGAGCACGAGGTGCAGACCGAGTTGCGCGAGTCCGAGGCACATTGCCGCACCGCGGGTGCGTTCGAGATCCGCATCGCCGCCGATGACGAGGAACGACAGGCGATCTGGCGTGGCCGCAAGTCCGCGTTCGCGGCAGTCGGCCGGATCAGCCCCGACTACATCGTCCAGGACGGCGTCATCCCACGCACCGCCCTGCCGGAGGTGCTGCGGGCCATGACCGTGCTCGCCCGGGAGCGTGGTGTGCGCGTGGCCAACGTCTTTCACGCAGGCGACGGCAACCTGCATCCGCTGGTGCTCTTCGACGAGCGCGTGCCCGGCCAGGGCGACGCGGCCGAGGAGACGTCCGGCGCCATACTCGACCTGTGCCTGGCGCACGGAGGCTCGATCACCGGCGAGCACGGTGTCGGCGCCGACAAGGCCAAGCACATGCCCAAGATGTTCACCGACGCCGACCTGGACACCATGCAACTCGTGCGCTGCGCCTTCGATCCGACCGGGATCTCCAACCCGGGCAAGGTTTTTCCCACTCCCCGGCTCTGTGGCGAAGTGCCCGGCAAACGCAATGCGGCGCACCCGGTGCAGGACGCCGGTCTCGGCGAGGTCTTCTGATGGTTGCGCTGACGACCGCGCTCCGCGACACCGGTATCGACGCCGCCGACGGCACCCCCGCAGACGCACTCGACGGGCAGGTCCCTGCCTGTGTCGCCCGTCCGACGAGCACCGAGCAGGTCGCCGCCGTGTTGCGCGAAGCAAGTGCGCGCGACGCCGTCACGGTGGTGCGCGGCAAAGGCACCAAGCAGACGCTCGGTGGAGTGTGTCCAGCCACAGACCTGCTGATCGACACCAGCGCCATGGACCGTCTGATCGAGCATCAGCCCGGTGACCTGATCGTCCGGGTCGAGGCCGGTATGCCGCTCGCCGCCCTGCAGGAGCACGTCCGAGCCAGCGGCCAACGGCTCGGGCTCGACGAGCCGGTCCCGGGTGGCACCGTCGGCGGCGCACTGGCGACCAACACCAGCGGCGCGCATCGCCTGCAACTGGGGACGGCGCGAGACCTGCTGATCGGTGTCACGGTGGTGCTGGCCGACGGCACCGTCGCCCGTTCGGGCGGCAAGGTCGTCAAGAACGTCGCCGGCTACGACCTGGGCAAGTTGCTGGTCGGGTCCTACGGCACGCTCGCGGTGATCACCGAGGCCACCTTCCGACTGCATCCGGTGCCGGACACCGGTCGCTGGGTGTCCGCGACGGTTCGCACCGACGCTCTCGAGCCGCTCCTCGCCCGCCTGTGCGACTCACAGCTGGCCCCGGCAGCCCTCGAGATCGACTGGCAGCCGCACGGTTCCGCGACGATCGCGTTGCTGCTCGAAGGCACGACCGACGGAGTGGCCGGCCGGGTCGAGGCGGCCACCGCCGAATTCGCGATGCCGACGACGGTGGACGTCGACCTCGACTGGCCCTGGAGCCGACCCCGGGCGACCGATGACCCCGGCACGCTCCTGAAGCTCACCTGCCGACTCGGCGCAGTCGCCGAGATCGCCACCGCCGCAGTCGAACTCGGCCTGCACCTGCGCGGCTCCGCCGGCACCGGTGTCCTGTATGCCGCCGCCCCCGCCGATGCCTCCGCCGCGTCGATCGCCGGGATGCTGCAGTTGCTGCGTCCGCTCACCGCACGATCCGGTGGTGCCGCGGTCGTGGTGACGGCGCCACTGGCGATCCGTCACGACGTCGACGTGTGGGGTCCGGTCAGCGGACTCCCGATCATGCGCCGGCTGAAGGAACAGTTCGACCCCGGGAGGCTGCTCGCGCCCGGCCGATTCGTGGGAGGCATTTAGTGACCGCGGCATTCGACGCCCACAATCCACCGTCGCAGGAGCTCATCGCCGACTGCGTGCACTGCGGTTTCTGCCTGCCGGCCTGTCCGACCTACCAGCTGTGGGGCGAGGAGATGGACTCCCCACGCGGCCGCATCCACTTGATGCAGGCCGGGCTCGAAGGCGCGCCGATGACCGACCAGATGGTCGAACACTTCGACGCCTGCCTGGGTTGTATGTCGTGTGTCACCGCGTGTCCGAGCGGCGTGCAGTACGACCGACTGTTGGAACAGACCCGCGCGCAGGTCGAGCGGCATCACGAGCGGTCCCGCGCTGAAAAAGCGCTACGCACAACGATTTTCAGTCTCTTCCCTTATCCGGCCCGGTTGCGCAAACTGCGCGGTCCGCTGCGGGCGACGCAGCGACTCGGCCTCGACCGAGCACTCCGCCGCACCCGGCTGCTCGACCGGCTGCTGCCCGGTCTGGCGGCGATGGAGCGCCTGACGCCGAAGCTCGGACCGACCGAGAAGCTTCCCGACGAGTTGCCCGCCGTCGGCGATGAGCGCGCCGTCGTCGGCATGCTGACCGGCTGTGTCCAGGACGTGTTCTTCTCCGATGTCAACGCCGCGACGGCGCGAGTGCTCGCCGCGGAAGGGTGTCGGGTCGTCATACCGAGTGGGCAGGGTTGCTGCGGCGCACTCAGCAGCCACTCCGGCCGGGAGCCCGAAGCACAGCGCTTCGCGAAGGACACGATGACGACGTTCGGCGCCGCGCCCGACGTGCAGACTGTCGTGGCCAATGCAGCCGGCTGCGGCAGTGCCATGAAGGACTACGGCTCCCTCTTCAGTGGCGAGAACGACGACAACACAACGCAATCCGCCGAGTCGTTCGCCACGAAGGTGCGTGATCTCAGCGAGGTGCTTGCCGAGCTTGGGACAGTCGCAACGCGCCACCCGTTGCCGCTGCGCGTCGCCTACCACGACGCCTGCCACCTGGGCCACGCGCAAGGCGTGCGCTCGCAGCCACGGAAGTTGCTGCGGGAGATCCCCGGCCTGGAGATCGTCGAGATCCCCGATGCCGCGATCTGCTGCGGCTCCGCCGGCGTCTACAACATCCTGCACCCGGAGACCGCGGCCGAACTCGGCGAGAGCAAGGCCCGCAACATCCTGGCGACAGCACCGGACCTCATCGTGACAGCCAACCCCGGCTGTCTCATGCAGATCGCCAACGCGCTGGAGCGGCTCGGCTCGCCGATCCCGATGGCGCACACCGCCACGGTGCTCGACGCGTCCATCCGCGGGCTGTCGGTCGATGAGCTGATCAGGCCGTGAGCGAGCGACCCGATCTACTCAGGTCCAATGCCGACACCCGAGGAACGAGGGGATCGGTGTGAACGCCCGGTTCAACCTGGCACGCACCGCGACGCGGTTCCTGGGAGACGTGCTGCGCGAGTCGATCCAGCAGTCCGGCCGGCGCCGCCAGCAAGGTCCGCGCACCACCGGAGGGCGGTCGGGTGGACCCGCCTCCTCCGCCCACCCCGCATCCGACTACCCCGGCGACTACCCGGGCGCTCCGACGATGACCTATGTGCCTGCCCCGGACGGCAACCCCGATCCGGGCGAGATCGTCTGGGGTTGGGTGCCGTTCGAGGAGGACCACGCGCAGGGCAAGGATCGCCCGGTCCTGCTCATCGGACGCGACGGCCGGTGGCTGCTCGGCCTGATGCTCACCAGCAAGGACCACGACCGCGACGCGGAGCAGGAGCGACGCGCCGGCCGGCTCTGGTGCGACATCGGCAGTGGCGATTGGGATCCGAAGCACCGGCCCAGCGAAGTCCGGGTCAATCGGGTGATCCGCTTGGCCGAGGAGACGATCCGCCGCGAAGGCGCCGTACTCCCCCGCGCGCAGTTCGACGTCGTGGCGGCCGCCGTCCGCGCCGCCTACGCCTGAGCGCCGGCTCGGCCGACAGCCCACCGGTCCCCGCCGAGAGGCTCAGGAAATCACCGGCTCCGGCGACGGATTGCTGAGCCTCTCAGTGCATTCCTGAGCCTGTCGGCGAGTGGGTGGGCCGTCTTTCCGACGTCCGTAGTACCCGATACTCGATGTTTCCGGTACCGTAAGTTACAAGAACAGTCGCCTCCCCGGCTGCGTGCTCGTACGCGCCGCCGCCGACACACGGAAAGGCAACCATGAGCCACCACACCCCGAAGCCGACCCTGGCCGATCGTGGCCAGAACTTCGGCATGCGCCTCATCACCCGCGCCGGCGGGTTGGAAGCCATGAAGAACCCGGCCCTGCGCGCCAAGGTGGAGAAGGTCCTCTACCGCGGCGCACGACAGGGCTTCCGGGCCCAGGTCGCCGCCGGCCGCGCCTTTACCGCGAAGACCGGCTCGGGCAGCCCCACCCGCAGCAAGCCGGCCAAGCCGCGCGTGCAGTTCGACCTGAACCCCAGCGACGACCAGGAGATGATCCGCGAAGCCGCGCGCGAGCTCGCCGACGAGGTGTTGCGCCCCGCGGCTCCGCAGGCCGACACGGATCGCACCGTCCCGGACGAGGTTCGCGAGCAGGCCGCCCAGATGGGTATGGCGCTGCTCGGTGTCCCCACCGAGCTCGGCGGCGTCGCCGAGGAGGCGTCCGCGGTGACCAGCGCCCTGGTGCTCGAGGAGCTGGCTCGTGGCGACATGGGACTCGCCGTCGCGGTCATGTCCCCCGCTGCTGTCGCGAACTGCCTTGTCAACTATGGCGACTCGGACCAGCAGGCGACATACTTGTCGGCCTTCACCGACGAGGCTTCGCCCGCCACCGGCGCCCTGGCCCTGATGGAGCCACAACCGCTCTTCGACCCGGCCAAGCCGCAGACCACCGGCAGCCTCGACGGCGGCTCACTGGTCCTCGACGGCACCAAGTCGCTGGTTCCCGGTGCCTCGGCGTCGGACCTGTTCATCGTGTCGGCCCTGGTCGACGGCCAGCCGCGGTTGGTCATCGTGCCGCCGAACACCGACGGCGTCACCGTCTCTGACAACCCGGCCATGGGCATCCGCGCGGCGCACACCGGCACGCTGCACCTGGAGGGCGTCCGCGTCCCGTCCCGCAACCTGCTCGGCACCACCGCCGATCATTCCGACGCGGTCGCCCGCGCACGTCTCGCCTGGGCCGCCGCCGCGGTCGGCACCGCACAGGCCGTGCTCGACCATGTGAAGGGCTACACCAAGGAGCGCAAGGCCTTCGGCGAGCCGATCGCCAACCGTCAGGCCGTCGCATTCACGGTCGCCAACATCGCCATCGAGTTGGACGGCCTGCGCCTGGTCGTATGGCGCGCAGCATCACGCCTCGACCGCGGCCTGGACGCTTCCGAGCAGATCGCCCACGCCCGCGCCCTGACCGAGAAGCACTGTGCCCAGATCGGGTCCGACGGAGTGCAACTGCTCGGCGGTCACGGCTTCGTCAAGGAGTTCGACAACGAGCGCTGGTTCCGCGATCTGCGCGGTGCCGGCCTCATGGAAGGCGTGCTGCTCGTATGAACACCCCAAACTCTTTCCAGCCCAAAGGATTTCACGCATGATCGATCTTGAGGTTCCCAAGAAGTTCATCCCGCTCGTCAAGCAGGCGGCCGGCCTCGCCGACGAGGTGTTCCGCCCGATCAGCCGCAAGTACGACCTCGCCGAGCACGAATACCCGCGCGAGCTGGACCTGATGTCCGCCGTCATCGACGGGCTGTCCGACTCCGGTGCGTCCCAGGGCGCAGGCGCACGGACCACCAGCGGTGGCGCCGGCGAGCCGGCCGGTGTGGGTGCAGGTTCACGCGCCGGCAAGACGAAGGAGACCGTCAACGGCTCCAACCTGTCGTCGGTGCTGTCGATCATGCAGACCTGCCGCGGCGACGTCGGCCTGACACTGTCGATCCCCCGGCAGGGGCTGGGCAACGCGGCGATCGCGGCCGTCGCCAATGACGAGCAGAAGCAGCGCTACGGCAGCAAGTGGGCCGCGATGGCGATCACCGAGCCGGACACCGGCTCGGACTCCGGCGCCATTCGCACGACCGCCACCAAGGACGGCGACGAATACGTCCTCAACGGCGAGAAGATCTTCGTCACCAGCGGTGAGCGTGCCGAGTTGGTCGTGGTCTGGGCGACGCTGGACCGGTCGCTCGGCAAGCGCGCCATCAAGTCCTTCGTCGTACGCCGGGACAACCCCGGGCTGAAGCTGGTGCGGCTGGAGCACAAGCTCGGCATCCGGGCGTCGGACACCGCGGCGTTCAGCCTCGACAACTGTCGTGTGCCTGCCGACGACCTGCTCGGAGACCCGGAGATCCGCACCGAGGGCGGTTTCGGCGGCGCGATGCAGACCTTCGACAACACCCGGCCGCTGGTCGCGGCGATGGCGGTCGGCCTGACACGCGCCAGTCTCGACCTGGCCACCGAGCTGCTCGAGAAGGCAGGCATCACACCGGATCCGTCGGCACCCCTGCACACCCAGTCGTATGCCGCGGCGCGCCTACTGCAGATGGAGGCCGACTACGAGTCGGCATACCTGCTGACGCTACGTGCGGCGTGGATGGCCGACAACGGCAAGCCGAACTCCATGCAGGCGTCGATGGCCAAGGCGAAGGCGGGCCGCACGTGCGTCGACGTGGCGCTCAGCTGCGTGCAGCTCTGTGGCGCAACGGGTTACGCGGAGACCGAGTTGCTGGAGAAGTGGGCACGCGACAGCAAGATCCTGGACATCTTCGAGGGCACCCAGCAGATCCAGCTGCTGGTCGTCGCACGCCGCCTGCTCGAGTTGAGCTCCAGCGAGTTGAAGTAGCGCGCACAGAGCGACGAGGCCCGACCGGTGAACCGGTCGGGCCTTCTTCATGTGCGTGCGCCGGCACCTCGAGACGCTCGCTCGTTCCTCACGAGCTCCTCGGTTGCCTCGCAGTCAGCTCTTGGTGTTGGCGCGCTGCATCGCCATCACCAGATCGTCGCGAGCGCTCTGGGTCGAAGCGTTGTGGATCGCATCCATCAGTGCACGGCGACTGCGAACGTTGTCGCGGTGGTCACGGAAGGCGCGGGCGAGCGAG
Source organism: Flexivirga endophytica (assembly GCF_014640635.1). Classification (GTDB taxonomy): domain Bacteria; phylum Actinomycetota; class Actinomycetes; order Actinomycetales; family Dermatophilaceae; genus Flexivirga; species Flexivirga endophytica. Next base: position 415,944 of record NZ_BMHI01000005.1, on the reverse strand, counting down.
GTCATGCTGGTCTCTCCTTTGAGACGAGTTCGAGAACGAAAACTTCGTTATCGAAATTTTATCTCTCGGAAGCTCTCCACTTCCACTCGGCCCGGGGTGAGTTCGCACACATCACCCGCATCTTGCTTCCGCCGCCGCTGGACCAGGTGCCGATCAGCCCCGATACGGTCCGATCAGAGCCGTTCGACGCTCGACCGCACGATGCGCAGCAGCTCCTCGGTGCCGATCCCGAGCCGGCGAACCCGCTGCGCGAAGTCATCGGCGGCAGTCGCCGCCAGCGCTCGGGTCGCGTCACCGCCGGCGGCCACCCGAGTGCCCGAGCGACCGTGCGCGGCGACCAACCCGGCGATCTCCAACTCCGTGTAGGCCTTGGCCACCGTGCCCGGCGCGACACCGAGTTCCTCGGCGAGACCGCGAACGGAGGGCAGCCGGGCTCCGACGGTCAGCTCCCCCGCCTCGATCCGCGCCGCTATCTGCTCGCAGATCTGTTGGTACGGCGGGACCGGCCCGTGGTGATCGATGGTCATCATGTGCCCATCGAACATCCTGGGCGCCGCCCACGGGAAGACGCTCCCGGAAACGCCCGCTCACAGCAGCCGTTTTGGAAACAATTTTCCTCTACCCTGCCCGTACGAGTCGAATTTTCCCCTAGGGTCGCTGTCTGTTGCCGGCCCCACCCCGTCTTCCGCGTCACCAAGGAGAACCCATGCGCACCACCACTGCTGCGGCACTCGCGTCCCTCACCGCGCTCACCCTCGCCCTCGCCGGTTGTGGCGACAGCGGCGGCTCCGGTGGCTCGGGTGGCGACGGCGGGAACGCGGTTGCCAAGGGCGGCGCCAAGTCGCTCACCTTCTGGGTCATGAAGGGCACCAATCCCGATGCGTCGAAGTTCTACGCGGTGGCGAAGAAGGAGTTCAAGAAGCAGACCGGCGCGACCCTCAACATCCAGGAGGTCGAGTGGGCGGACGCACATGATCGGCTGGTGCGGTCCTTCGCCGGTGGTGGCGGCCCGGACGTCTCGGAGATCGGCACCACCTGGACCCCGGAGTTCGCAGCGGCCGGTGGACTGGCCGACATCACCAAGCAGGTGACGTCCTCCGGGATGGGCAAGGACGAGCTGAAGGCACTGAAGGATTCGGCCACGTATGACGGCAAGCAGTACGGCGTCGGCTGGTATGCCGGAGTGCGCGGCATCGTCTACCGCAAGGACATCTTCAAGAAGGACGGCGTCAAGGTCCCGACGAACTGGGCCGAGCTGGAGCAGGCCGTCAAGACCCTGAAGGCGAAGGAGCCGAAGATGGCGGCGATGCCCATCGCGGGCGGATCGTCATACGCCTCAGCGCCGTTCATCTGGGGCGCCGGCGGTGCCTTCGCCACCAAGGACGGCGACAAGTGGAAGGGCGCCCTGGACTCCAAGGAGTCGCAGGCGGGCCTGAAGTTCTACACCGACCTGGCTCTCAAGGACGGCTCGTCGACCACCGCGGCATCCACCTGGAAGGAGACCGACCTGCTCGACGCGTTCGCCAAGAACAAGGCGGCCATGGTCATCCAGGGCAACTGGACACCCAAGACCGCGATCGAGCAGAACCCCGACCTGAAGAACAAGATCGGCGCATTCGCCATCCCCGGCAAGAACGGCGGCGTGGCACCCGCGTTCCTCGGTGGGTCCAACCTGTCGGTGATGCAGACCAGCAAGAAGAAGGACCTCGCCTGGAAGTTCGTGCAGATGATGACCACGGGCGACCTGGCCAAGAAGTGGGCGGACCAGACCGGCTACCTGCCGACCACGAAGACCGCGCTCACGCCGTATGCCGAGAGCTCCGACAAACTCGTCGCGCCGTTCGCGACCGCGATGCTCAAGGGCGGCCGCAACGTGCCGAGCGCTCCGCAATGGGGCACGGTCGAGGGCAACAAGACGATCACCGCGATGTTGCAGTCGATCCTGACCGGCACGTCGGTCGAGTCGGCGACCAAGAAGGCCTCGGCGGCCATCGAGTCGACCCTGAACGCCAAGAGCTGACCGCCGCACCCGGACCGCATTCCGTCACCCGACCCGAAGAACCGATACGTGCCCTCTTCCAAGTCACGGCCCTGGCTGCTGCTCGCCGGCCCGCTGATCGTCATCGCCGGACTGCTGCTCTACCCGATCGTTCGGGTGACGGTGTTGTCCTTCCAGCGCTACAACCTGCGCGAGGTGATCAGCGGGCACCCGGTGGGCATCGGGTTCGACAACTACAAGCAGATCTTCTCGGGCGCGCCGGGCCTGCCGGCGTCATACCTGTGGAAGACGATCCTGCCCAACACGGTCGGTTTCGCGGTGCTGGCAGTGACGCTCACCGTCGTGCTGGGCACGCTGGTGGCCTTGCTGCTGGTGACGCTCGGACCGAAGGTCCGCGCGTTGGTCATCGGCTCGGCGTTGGTCGCTTGGGCACTGCCGGCCGTCACCGGCACGTATGTGTGGGTCTGGATCTTCGACCCGGACAGCGGCGTCGCCCGACACGTGCTGCAGGGTGTCGGGCTGCTCGGGCCGGAGGGTCACAACTGGTTCACCGACCGCAACTCGTTCTACGCGATCGCGTTGCTCAACGTCGTGCATCACAGCTACCCGTTCGTGGCGATCACCATCTTCGCCGGGTTGCTGACCGTGCCGACCGAGTTGCACGAAGCCGCCAAGATCGACGGTGCGTCGGCGTGGCGGCGGTTCTGGTCGATCACCGTGCCGCTGCTGCGGCCGGTGTTCGCAGTGGTGACCATCCTGTCGACGATCTGGGACTTCAAGGTGTTCACCCAGATCTATCTGATGCCGGGCGGTGATGGGGTGAATCCCGATGTGTTCAACCTCGGCGTCTGGTCCTACATCTCCTCGATCAACCAGACGAAGTACGGCCTCGGTTCTGCCATCGCGGTGTTGCTGACCCTGGTGTTGCTGGTGATCACGCTGGTCTACCTACGAGTGCTGTTCAAGGAAGAGGAGGACCTGTAGATGACGACCAACTCACCCTGGCGGCCGGTCGGCAAGACGATCGCGGTGCTGGCACTGCTGGCGTTCACGCTCTTCCCGATCTACTTCATGCTGAGCACGGCGTTCAACGCCCGCAACGGCTCTGGCACCGACAGCCTCTTCCCGGAGCACTTCACCTTCGACAACTTCACCAAGGTCTTCGCGGAGGACGACTTCGGCCGCTACATGCTCAACTCGGCGATCGTCACGGTCGGGACCGTGGTGATCTCGGGTGCGCTCGCGCTGCTCGGCGCAGTCGCCATCGCACGCTTCCGGTTCCGCTTCCGCAACACGATGCTGGTGCTGATCCTGGTGGTGCAGATGCTGCCCGCCGAGGCCCTCGTCATTCCGCTCTTCCTGCAGATGAAGGACTGGCGGATGCTCAACTCGCTACTCGGCCTGATCCTGGTCTACATCGCCTTCTCGTTGCCGTTCGCGATCTGGAACCTCCGGGGTTTCGTCGCTGCCGTGCCCCGCGAGTTGGAGGAGGCGGCATACCTGGACGGCTGCGGGTGGTGGCGGATGTTCCGCTCGGTGCTGCTGCCGCTCGTGGTGCCGGGACTCGTTGCCACCTCGGCGTTCTCGTTCGTCATGGCCTGGGAGGAGTTCGTCTTCGCGCTCACCTTCCTGTCCAAGAACGACCGCCTCACCGTCGGCGTCGGACTGCAGCACTATCTCGGTGCGCACGTGAATGACTGGGGAGGCCTCATGGCGGCCTCGACTGTGGTTACTCTTCCCGTCGTGATCGTCTTCGTGCTCGCCCAGCGGCGCCTCGGTGCCGGCCTCGTCTCCGGCGCGGTCAAATGACCACCGACCCACGCGTGGACCAACTGGTTCACGCCGTGCTCAAGCCGGGATTCGCCGGCACGACCGAGCCGCCGCCATGGCTGGCGGACGCCATACAGCGTGGGTTGGGTGGTGTCGTCTACTTCAGCCACAACATCGGTGACGTGGAGGCGACCGCGGCATTGTCGGCTCGGCTGCACGACCTGGGTGACGTGCTCATCGCCACCGACGAGGAGGGCGGCATCGTGAGCCGACTCGGTGCGCGCGGCGGCTCCCCCCATGTCGGCGCGGCGATGCTCGGCCGGGTGGACGACGTGGCTGCGACGCGCGCGGTCGGAGCCGCGATCGGAGCGGACCTGCTCGCATCGGGGATCGACATCGATCTGGCCCCGGTCGTCGACGTCAACAGCAACCCGGCAAATCCCGTCATCGGGGTCCGCTCGTTCGGCTCGACGCCCGACCTGGTCTCCCGGCACGCGGTCGCGTATGCCGAGGGATTGCAGGCCACCGGTGTCGCTGCGACTGCCAAACATTTCCCGGGTCACGGTGACACTGCAGTGGATTCGCACGTCGGACTGCCCCGGGTCGACGCTTCCCTCGAGGTGCTGCGCGAGCGGGAGATGGCGCCGTTCGCCGCAGCGGTGGACGCAGGGGTTCGCGCCGTGATGACGGCGCACGTCATCGTGCCCGCCTTGGATCCGACGCGGCCCGCCACGATCAGTGCGGCGGCCTTGTCGATGTTGCGGGACGACCTCGGTTTCGACGGCGTGATCATGACCGACGCACTCGACATGGGGGCCATCCGCGACACCATCGGCCTGGGCGAAGGCTGCGTCCAGGCGTTGCTCGCCGGCGCGGATCTGCTGGGGCTCGGCAACCCGGTGCTCGGCGCGACGGACTCGGACAAGGACGCGCGGGTCTTCGCCGAAGCCCACGGCGCAGTGCTGGCCGCGGTCCGTGAAGGGCGGCTCCCCGTCGAGCGACTGGAGGCTGCCGCACACCGGGTCGATGCGCTGCGTCACTGGCGACGCACCCGACCGGCTCACACCACGGCAGCCGACGGCTCGCCCGATCGGTCCGTCGCAAGCCGTGCGCTCGCAACCCGCGGACGCATCGGTGTCCCACGAGGACCGTTGCAAGTGCTCGACATTCGGCGGCAGCGCAATGTCGCCGCCGGCGCACTCTCCTCGTCGACGGTCCGGGCCGTCCTCGACGGCGCACCCGGCTCGACCCTGACCACGGCATTCGTGCTGCCCGACGCGGTCGAGGGCCATGCCGAGGAGACCCAACTCGCCTTGCGGGCCGACCTGCCGGTTGCCGACGTCGTCGTCATGGGGGCGCCCGGTCACGACCTGGAGCAGGACGAGCAGTTGCGTCGCTGTGTCTCGGCGAACCCGCGAGTGCTGGTGCTGGTCACCGGTTTCGCCACTGGCACCGAGGAGTTGAGCGGTGCGCAGCAGGTGATCTGGACCTTCGGTGACAGTCTGCCGACGGCCGTCGCGGTGGCGGCGCTGCTGCACCGTTGACCCACTCCGCTGCCCTCGGTTCGAGCTCGTCAGCGTTTGGTCAAAACTTCACAATTCCCTTGGCACGCCATACGGCTCGGACCACACTCGAGACGGTAATCGTTATCTCACGATCGTTTACCATGCACGTTCCTTTTCCTGGTAGCTACGAGGAGCAACCATGAAACCCACTCGCCGCGCCGTCCTGGGCTCAGGTATGACCGCCGCTCTCACCGGAGTACTGGGCGTCAGCGCCGCACGCAGACCCGCTGCCGCCGCCACCGGCGCTACGAAGATCCAGGACCTCAGCGGACCCGCTCAGACCGGGCAGTTCGCCACCCCGTGGTCCGACCTCGGCATACCGGCCAGGTGCCCGGACGGGTCGATGCTCTTCGTCGGTGGCGACTCATTCGACGGCCCGGACATCCACGGTGGCAACTGGCGCGCACCGGTCGGATTGCGTTCCAGCAGCAGCATTCTCGGATCTCTCACCATTGACAGCGCAGTGGGCGGCAGCTCGGCGGTCGGCCTGGTCCCCGAGGGCCACATACCCGTCGACGGCGGCTACACCACAGCCATCCCGAGCGACGTCTTCACCATCGGCAACACGATGTACATGCACCTGATGCGAGGCGTCATCTATCAGACCGACCACACCGACTTCTGGAAGTCCGAGGACAACGGCAACACCTGGACCTATCTGTGCCAGTGGCCCGGTGACCTGCTCGGTGGGCAGTTCCAGCAGAAGACGTATGCCGTCGCCGACGACGGTTACTGCTACGTGCTGTCCAGCGTCTTCAACCGTGGCACGACGTCAGGGCTGCTGCTGCACCGCGTGCCGCACGCGGAGGTCGGCACGCCGTCGTCATACGAACCCTGGGGTTACGCGAACGGCGCCTGGGCATAGGGCAATCCGGCGTCCACCATCACCACTCCCCGCGGCTGGGGTGAGATCTGTTTCCGGCAGATCGAAGGACGTTTCGTGCTGACCTACCTGGAGGGTTCGACCATCTACGCGCAGGTGCTCGACAGTCCGCTGGGCAACGTGTTCACTGCACCGAAGCAGACACTCATTGTCAACGGCCCTGCAAACATGCAGGGCGGCAACGTCGTGTGCGCGCCGTACGGTGGCTTCATCATCCCCGGCTCCAGCCTGGCCGATCTCGAGCTGGTGGTCAGCCAGTGGTATGACGACACCAACTACCGCTTCATGCAATACCGGATCGGCGGGCTCGCCGTCTGACCTGCCACGAAGAGAAGTAGCCTGACCGGCCAAATCGGGTGACAACGTCCCTGCGTCGAAACAGGGCGGGTTCCGTTGGAACCCGCCCTGCTTCACCCGCTCTCGAGAAGGTCAGCGGCGCTCTTCCTCGACGGTACGGCGCACGGCGTCGGCGACCGCCGGCGCCACGTCGGCGTCGAAGACGCTCGGCACGATGTAACTCGCGTTGAGCTCGCCGGGTCCGACGGAGTCGGCGATGGCCCGTGCCGCGGCGACCAGCAGCGGGGTGCTGATCTTGTGCGCCGAGGCGTCCAACAAGCCGCGGAAGAGCCCCGGGAACGCCAGCACGTTGTTGATCTGGTTGGGGAAGTCGCTGCGACCGGTAGCGACCACGGCGGCGTGTTTGGCAGCCTCGGCGGCCGGGACCTCCGGATCCGGGTTGGCAAGGGCGAAGACGATCGAGTTGTCGGCCATCCGCGCAATGTCCTTCTCGCCCAAGATGTTCGGACCGGAGACGCCGATGAATACATCGGCGTCCACGAGCGCGTCGGAGAGCGATCCGGTCACGCCACGCGGGTTCGTGTGCTCGGCGATCCACACCCGGTGCTCGTCCTTGTAGTCCCCGTCCCGGTGGATCGCGCCGGATCGACTGCACCCGACGATGTCCGAGGCACCCTGGGCACCGAGCAACTTGATGATCGCGTGCCCGGCCGCGCCAACACCGGAGATGACGATGCGCACGTCCTCGATCTTCTTGTCGACCACGCGCAACGCGTTGATGAGCGCTGCGAGCACCACGATGGCGGTGCCGTGCTGGTCGTCGTGGAAGACGGGGATGTCGAGCTCCTCGCGCAGCCGACGCTCGATCTCGAAACAACGGGGCGCAGCGATGTCCTCGAGGTTGACTCCGCCGTAGACCGGAGCCAACGCCTTGACGATGGAGATGATCTCCTCGGTGTCGGTCGTGTCCAGGCAGACCGGCCAGGCGTCGACGCCCCCGAACTGCTTGAACAGCGCCGCCTTGCCCTCCATCACCGGCAAGGCCGCGGCCGGACCGATGTCGCCGAGCCCGAGGACCGCAGTGCCGTCCGTGACGACCGCGACGGTGTTGCGCTTGATCGTCAGTCGCCGAGCGTCCTCCGGGTTGTTCGCGATCGCCAGGCACACCCGAGCAACACCGGGGGTGTAGGCGCGGGACAGATCGTCACGCGTGCGCAGCTCGACCTTCGGCTCCACCGACAGCTTGCCGCCGATGTGCATCAGGAAGGTCCGGTCACTCACCTTCCGAACGTCGTATCCGCCTGCGGACACGAGTGATTCGCGAATCCGCTCAGCGTGGTTCTCGTCGGTCGTGTCGCATGTCACGTCGACCACCAGGCCATCAGGAGTCGACTCCGTGACGTCCAGTGCGGTCACCGACGCACCCGCGTCGGCGACCGCGGCAGCGAGGTCACTGGCCGTGCGCTGCCCGGGCGTGAGGCCGACGCGCAGCGTCACCGAGTATCCGGGGCTGGTGTGAGTCATGTAGCTCTCCGATCTTGTGTCGTTCATCAGAAATCGTGCCAGTGCGGGGCGCGACTGCCGCCCGAATTTCGTCGCAGTATGCCGCATGCCCACCGCACGGGGCGGATGCGACGCAATGCGGACGCCGCCGGACGGTGCCGACCGATGCCCCTTGACGGAACGCGATTCATCTTGGCACACTTTCACTATTCGATATTGTTATTCCGCATCATGAAACTTCTTGGAAAGGTCGCCGGCATGACCCGCCATACCGTGAACGCCTCGATCCTGCTGACCGACCGTCCGCTGCTGGAGCGGCCGGCCGCCGCCCGCGAGGCCGGCTTCGATGCAGTCGAGTTCTGGTGGCCCTGGCCCCAGACCGCAACGCCGTCCGGCGGGGAGGTCGACGCCTTCGTCGGTGCCGTCCAGGACGCCGGTGTCCAGCTGACCGGGTTGAACTTCTTCGCGGGCGACATGCCGGCCGGCGAGCGCGGCATCGTCAGCAACCCCGAGCGCCGCGACGAGTTCCACGCCAACGTCGAGCTCGTCGTCGACATCGGTAAGCGCTTGGGCTGCCGGCACTTCAACGCGCTCTACGGACTGCACGACCCGTCTCGTGACACCGAGGCGGAGGCCGAGGCCGCACGCGACAACCTGACGTATGCCGCCAAGGCCGTCGACGCCATCGGCGGCACGGTCCTGCTCGAGCCGGTCTCCGGCGCGGACTCCTACCCGCTCAAGAAGGCCGCCGACGCGCTCGCCGTCATCGACTCGGTCGACGTGGGCAACGTCAAGCTGCTCGCGGACTTCTATCACCTCGCGGTCAACGGCGACGACGTCGCGCAGGTCATCGCCGGCCACGCGGCGGACTTCGGGCACATCCAGATCGCCGACTCCCCCGGCCGCGGCGCCCCGGGCACCGGAGAGCTGCCACTCGACGAGTGGATCGCCGCCGCGCAGCGCGGTGGCTACGACGGGCCGATCGGCCTGGAGTACCTCGCCGGCGACGGCAACCCGTTCGCCTGGCTGCAGCGCTGAATCCCCTGTTCGCCATACGTTTTCAAGGAGCCAAGTCATGAGCAACACCACATCGGTCGCCGTCATCGGATTGGGCATCATGGGTGCCCCGATGGCCGCCAACCTCGTGCAGTCGGGCTACCAGGTCACCGGCTACAACCGCAGTCAGGACGCCATCGACAAGCTGGTCGCGGCCGGTGGCAAGGGTGCCACGTCGGTCGCTGACGCGGTGCGGGATGCCGACGTCATCATCACGATGGTCCCCGACTCCCCCGACGTCGCAGCCCTCGCACGCGGCGAGGGTGACGAGGCCGGACTGATCGCGTCCGCCAAGGCGGGTGCGACCTGGATCGACTGCTCGACCATCCGCCCGGACATCGCCCGCGAGGTCGCCGCCGAGGCGGCCGCGGCAGGCCTGAAGGCGCTGGACGCACCGGTCTCCGGTGGCGAGGCGGGAGCCGTGGAGGGCACGCTGTCGATCATGGTCGGTGGCGATGCGGGCGACCTCGAGGCGATCCGCCCGATCCTCGAAACCGTTGGCAAGACGGTGGTTCACGTCGGGCCGAGCGGATCGGGACAGACCGTCAAGGCCGCCAACCAACTGATCGTCGCGGGCACCATCGAACTTGTCGCCGAAGCACTCGTCTTTCTCGAGGCGTATGACGTCGACACGACCGCGGCCGTGGAGGTCCTGGCCGGCGGTCTCGCGGGCAACCGCATCCTGGACCGCAAGGCGGCCTCGATGATCAAGCGCGAGTTCCAGCCCGGCTTCCGGATCGACCTGCACCACAAGGACATGGGCATCGTGCTCGATTCTGCCCGTGCGGCAGGTGTCGCCATACCGCTCGGCGCGCAGACCGCGCAGCTCGTGCAGGACCTGCGCAACCTCGGCCATGGCGGCCTCGACCACTCCGCACTGTTGCTCCTCGTCGAGCAACTGTCCGGCCGCAGCACGAAGAACGAAGGAGAGGCGAAATGACACGCATGCAAGCGGTCGACGCCGCCGTCCTGATCCTCGAAAAGGAAGGCGCCACACAGACATTCGGTCTGCCGGGAGCTGCCATCAACCCGTTCTACGCGGCGATGCGACGTCACGGCGGCATGCAGCACGTGCTGGCCCGCCATGTGGAAGCCGCCTCGCACATGGCCGAGGGCTACACCCGCGCCGCGGCCGGCAACATCGGTGTCTGCCTGGGCACCTCCGGCCCGGCCGGCACCGACATGATCACCGGGCTCTACTCCGCATCGGCCGACTCCATCCCCATCCTGGCGATCACCGGGCAGGCACCGATCGCGAAGTTGGACAAGGAGGACTTCCAGGCCGTCGACATCGCCTCGATCGCCACTCCGGTGACCAAATGGGCCGTCACGGTCAAGGAAGCCGCCCAGGTGCCCGGCACGTTCGCGAAGGCCTTCTGGCTGATGCGCGAGGGCCGGCCGGGCCCGGTGCTGATCGACCTGCCGATCGACGTGCAACAGACCGAGATCGACTTCGACATCGACACCTACGAGCCGCTGCCGGTCACCCGACCGGCGGCGACACCAGGACAGATCGCCAAGGTGTTCGACCTGTTGCTCGCGGCGGAGCGTCCGGTGATCATCGCCGGTGGCGGCATCATCAACGCCGATGCCTCCGACAAGCTGGTCGAGGCCGCCGAGCTGCTCGGCATACCGGTGATTCCCACCCTGATGGGTTGGGGCGTCATCCCGGACGACCACCCGCTGCATGCGGGCATGGTCGGCCTGCAGACGGCACACCGCTACGGCAACGAGACCCTGCTCGCCTCCGACTTCGTCCTCGGGGTCGGCAACCGGTGGGCCAACCGCCATACCGGCGCGCTCGACGTTTACCGGCAGGGCCGCACGTTCGTGCACGTCGACATCGAGCCGACCCAGATCGGCCGGGTCTTCGCGCCGGACTACGGGGTCGTCTCTGACGCCGGCGCCTTCCTCGACGCGTTCCTCGCTGCGGCCAAACGGTTGCAGGCGGCCGGACCGCTGCCGGACCACGCCGTCTGGGCGAAGGAGTGCCAGCAGCGCAAGGCGACCCTGCAGCGCAAGACGCACTTCGACAACATCCCGATCAAGCCGCAGCGGGTCTACGAGGCGATGAACGCCGCATTCGACCGGGAGACGACCTATGTGTCGACGATCGGACTGTCGCAGATCGCCGGCGCCCAACTGCTGCACGTCTTCGGCCCGCGCCGCTGGATCAACTGCGGCCAGGCCGGACCTCTCGGCTGGACGCTGCCGGCCGCTCTCGGGGTGGCCACCGCGCACCCCGACCGCCAGGTCGTCGCGCTGTCGGGTGACTACGACTTCCAGTTCCTCATCGAGGAACTCGCTGTCGGCGCGCAGCACAACATCGGCTACGTCCACGTGCTGGTGAACAACTCCTATCTCGGCCTGATCCGGCAGTCGCAGCGTGGCTTCGACATGGACTACCAGGTGTCGCTGGCGTTCGAGAACATCAACTCCCCCGAGGTCGAGGGGTATGGCGTGGACCATCTCAAGGTCATCGAAGGCTTGGGATGCAAGGCGATTCGCGTGCACGACCCCGCCGACCTGGAGACGGCACTGCGGAAGGCCGGCGCGATGGCGCAAGAACTCGCGGTCCCTGTCGTCGTCGAGGTCATCCTGGAGCGCATCACCAACATCTCCATGGGAGCTGCGGGCATCGACGCGATCAACGAGTTCGAGGCCGTCGCGGAGTCCGCGGCCGACGCACCCACCGCCATCCTGCCGATCGGCTGACGGTCGGCCGGTAGGGCCGAAGTCCGCTCCGGAGCACCATGGTGGGTCGAAGATGGACAACGAGTCTTCAACCCCGTCCTCGACCGACGATCGGAGTACAGAGTGCGCGTGGTCATCGCCCCTGACAAGTTCAAGGGCTCACTGTCAGCCGACGGAGTCGCCGAGGCCGTCGCCGGCGGTCTCCAGGCCGCCGGGTCATGCACCATCGACCTGGTGCCGATGGCCGACGGCGGCGACGGAACCCTCGACGCCGCCGTGCGTGCCGGCTTCTCGGAGTCGACGCGCCGGGTCACCGGCCCGGACGGGTCCCCCGTCGATGCGACGCTCGCGATCGATGCAGGAACCGCCGTCGTCGAGCTCGCGACCGCGTCGGGACTCGCACTGCTGCCACCGGACGGGCTGCTCCCGCTCACGGCGACAAGCCGAGGCACCGGCGAACTCATCCGCGCCGCCCTCGACGCCGGCTGTTCGCGCATCGTGCTCGGCGTGGGTGGCAGCGCCTGCACCGACGGCGGCGCGGGCCTGATGGCAGCGCTCGGCGCGCGGCTGCTCGACGCTGCTGGATCGCCGGTCCCCGACGGCGGCGGTGCATTGGCCGACGTCGCACGAATCGACTTGTCGGCACTCGATGTTCGGATCCGCACGACCGAGTTCGTGGTCGCGCTCGATGTCGACAACCCGCTGCTGGGCGACACCGGTGCCGCGCACACCTTCGGGCCGCAGAAGGGCGCCGACCCGCAGCAGGTGCTCCAACTCGACTCCGCACTCGCGAACTTCGCCCGCGTGCTCGGTGTCGCGCAGGAACACGACCTCCGGGATGCGATCGAGACCCCCGGAGCCGGTGCCGCCGGCGGCGTCGGCTTCGCTGCCCTCACCGTGCTCGGGGCGAGCCCGGAGACCGGCCTGGAGCTCGTCGCCGACCTCGTCGACCTGCGCGGCCGGGTGCGTGGTGCAGATCTGGTGATCACCGGCGAAGGCAGTCTGGACCGGCAGAGTCTGGGCGGCAAGACCCCCGTAGGCGTGGCCCGAATCGCACGTGCGGTGGGCGTGCCCGCAGTGGTCGCCGTGTGCGGAGTCAGCTCCTTGTCCCCCGACGAGGAACGAGCGGCCGGCTTCGACGCGGTGTGGACGCTCGCCGAGCTCGAGCCCGACATCAACCGCAGCATCGCCGATGCCGCACCTCTGCTGACCACCATCGGCGAACGCATCGGACAATGGACGAGGACCGCCGCGCCGAGTGAGGACATCACCAGCGAACCCGCGCCTGAGGAGGCCTGAATGACCGACACCACGTCACTGCTCGCTGCAGTCAACCAACCGAAGGCTGTCGAGCAACAGATCGCTGAATTCATTGCATCCCACGGTGATCCGCGCGCAGCGGCACCGGCGTCCGCAAACACCCCGGGGGCGCTCGAGCTCGTCATCCGCGGCTCACGCGTCCTCACCGAGGAAGGTGAAGCACCTCGGGAGATCGGCATCGCCGGCGGCCGCATCAGCGCCATCGAAACGCTCGGCACCGGCTTGCAGGCTCCGGACGTGGTCACCCTGGCGGACGACGAGGTGCTGATGCCCGGCGTCATCGATGCACACGTGCACGTGAACGAACCCGGACGCACCGACTGGGAGGGCTTCTGGACCGCGACGCGGGCTGCCGCCGCGGGGGGCGTGACGACGATCATCGACATGCCGCTCAACTCGATCCCGTCGACGGTCACCGTGCCGGCACTGGACTACAAGCGCCTCGTCGCCACCGGCCAGACGTTCGTCGACGTCGGCTTCTGGGGCGGCGCCGTGCCCGGCAACCAGGAACAGCTCCGGGCGCTGCACGAGAGGGGTGTCTTCGGTTTCAAGTGCTTCCTGCTGCATTCGGGAGTGGACGAGTTCCCGCCGCTGACCCCCGACGCCCTGCAGGACTATCTCGAGACGTTGGCGGGCTTCGACGGGCTGATGATCGTCCACGCCGAGGACGCCGCGACGATCGACGGCGCGGTCGCCCCGCACGGCAACCGCTACGCGGACTTCCTGTCGTCGCGTCCCCGGGAGGCTGAGAACCTCGCGATCGCCGCGGTCGCCGAGCGCGCCCGCCGCACGGGTGCCCGCACCCACATCCTGCACCTGTCGTCGTCCGACGCCCTGTCGACGCTCCGTTCCGCCAAGGCCGACGGCGTCGACATCACGGCCGAGACCTGCCCGCACTACCTGACGCTGACCGCGGAAGACGTCCCGAACGGCGGTACGGCATACAAGTGCTGTCCGCCGATCCGGGAAGCAGAGAACCGCGAATTGCTCTGGGAGGCACTGGCGGACGGCACCATCGACTACATCGCATCCGATCACTCACCGTCGACCGTCGAGCTGAAGGACCTCGAGCACGGTGACTTCGGAGCGGCTTGGGGCGGCATCGCATCGGTCCAACTCGCCCTGCCCGCAATCTGGACGGAGGCACGGCGACGTGGCATCGAGTTGGCCACGGTGTCGGAATGGATGACCGCGCGGCCGGCCGAACGGATCGGCTTGCGCAACAAGGGCCGGATCGCTCTCGGGAACGACGCAGATCTGGCGGTCTTCGCCCCGGATGACGAGTTCGTCGTCGACGCAACGCAATTGCAGCACAAGAACCCCGTGTCCGCGTATGACGGCAAGCGCCTCTCCGGTGTCGTCCGCACCACCTTCGTGCGCGGTGCCGTGGTCGACAACGAGCACCCGACCGGGCGTCTGCTCGAGCGTGGTGAGGACTGAGTCCCGGCCGCCGCCGGTCCGGGCGACCTCAGGCGATGCGGGTCAGCTCGCTCGCCCGGACCGGGTAGCGCAGCGGATGCCCCTGGGCCAGACGCTCGACCTCGTCGACCGCCGTCGCGCCCATCCGCAGGACCTCGTTGCCCATCGACCCTGCGATGTGTGGCGTGAGAACGACGTTCGGCATCCGGAAGAGTGGGCTGTCCGCCGGCAGTGGTTCGGGTTCGGTCACATCCAGGTAGGCGTCGAGCCGACCGGATGCGACGTGAGGTTCGAGCGCCGCCGTGTCGACCAGACTGCCTCGTGCGGTGTTGATCAGGACCGTGCCGTCGCGCATCATCGCGAGCATGCGGTCATCGAGCAGGTGATGTGTCTCCGGGATCGCCGGGGCGTGCAGCGTCACCACGTCGCTGCGCCGCAACAGGTCCGGCAACTCGACGAGTGTCGCCCCGAGCTGTCGCGCCTCGTCCTCGGCCAGGAACGGATCACTGACGAGCACGGACACATCGAGCACACCCAACAGGTCCATCACCCGACGGCCGATGCGCGAAGCACCGACGACGCCGATGGTGATGCCGTGCGTGCCGTGTGGCAGACGCTCCTCGCCGAACGATCGCTTGTCACCTGTCTCCCGGTATGCCGCCACGTGTCGCGAGAATCGCTTGCACGCGAGCACCACTGTTGCCAGGGTGAATTCGGCCACCGGGACGGAGTTGGCATCGGCCGCGGTGGACACCTGGACTCCGGCGTCCCACACCGCTGCGTCCAGGAACGCCTTGACCGATCCGGCGGCGTGCACGATGGCGCGCAGGTGATCGAGACGGCCCAACACCTCGGCGTCGATGCGTGGGACGCCCCAGCCGGTGACCAGCACCTCCACCTGTCGAAGGTCGACCGCCCCGTCGAAGCTCTGCACCAGGAGCGGTCCACCGGCATCGTCCGTGAGCACCGTGGCGGTCCCCCGGAGCCGGACGAGGGTCGCTTCGTCGAACATCGTCCGGTAGGTCACGTCGGACATCGCGAAGCACACCAAGGGTCGATCAGCGCCAGCCATCACACCGGCATACCACCACACCATGCCAACCGGTTATTCATCGGCTCTTTGTAACCAACGGCGTCCATCCCACCTGATTTCCTGCTAAATTTCTGTTGATTCCTCCGATGTTTGTGAAAGTTGGTCTCCATGCGCTTGCTTCGTGTCGGTCCCCCGGGAGCCGAACGTCCAGCGGCACTCGCGGCGGACGGGTCTGCCGTCGACATCTCCTCCGTGGTGCAGGACCTCGACCATCGCACCCTCGACCCCGGCACGCTCGAGCGTGTCGCTGCCGCTGTCGCCGGCGGCGACCTCCCGGCGCTGGACCTCGCCGGTCAGCGGATCGGTCCCCCGGTCGCGCGCCCCGGCAAGGTCGTCTGCATCGGTCTGAACTATCGCGATCACGCCCGCGAAACCGGCGCCGAGATCCCAGCCGAGCCGATCATCTTCATGAAGGATCCGTGGACGGTGGTCGGTCCCGATGACACCGTGCCGATCCCCCGCGGCAGCACCAAGACCGACTACGAGGTCGAGCTGGCGATCATCATCGGCAGCACCGCGCGCTACGTCGCGAGCCCGCAGGACGCGGCTGCGCACATCGCCGGCTACGCCGTGTCCCACGACGTGTCGGAGCGCGAGTTCCAGCTCGAGCGTGGCGGCCAGTGGGACAAGGGCAAGAGCTGCGAGGCGTTCAATCCACTCGGCCCGTGGCTCGTCACGCCCGATGACTTCGATCCGGCAGCTGCACCGATCCGGCTGTCCGTCAACGGGTCTCGCCGCCAGGACAGCAAGACCGACCAGCTGATCTTCGATGTGCCGACGATCGTGCACTACCTGAGCCAGTTCATGGTGCTGCACCCCGGCGATGTCATCAACACCGGCACACCGAGCGGTGTCGCTCTCGGTATGACGGACCCGAAGCCCTACCTGCGCGACGGCGACGTCGTGGAGGCGGAGATCGAAGGCCTCGGACGCATGCGACAGACCTTCGAGCAGGCCTGACGATGTCGAGGATCACCGCGCTGCGCACGGTGGACGTGCGTTTCCCCACGTCGCTGTCGCTCGACGGATCGGACGCGATGAACGCCGACCCCGACTACTCCGCGGCATACGTGGTCGTCGACACCGATGCGGGCGACGACCTGTCCGGGCACGGTTTCGTCTTCACCATCGGCCGCGGCAACGAGGTCGCGGTCGCGGCCATCCGCGCGCTCGAACCCGCATTGGTCGGCAAGGAGGTCGAGCCGTTGCTCACGGACCTCGGTGCGACGTCCGCAGCGCTGATCGGTGACAGCCAATTGCGTTGGCTCGGACCGGAGAAGGGCGTCATGCACATGGCCATCTCCGCAGTGCTCAACGCGTTGTGGGACCTGCGCGCCAAGCGTGCCGGGTTGCCACTGTGGCAGTTGCTCGGCCGCCTCTCCCCGGAGGAGCTGGTCGACCTCGTCGACTTCCGCTATCTGTCCGATGCCCTCACCCGCGAGGAGGCGTTGGAGATCCTCCGTGCCGCCGAACCCGGGCGGGCCGAGCGTGAGGTGCAGCTGCTCCGGAGCGGCTACCCGGCATACACGACCACGCCGGGCTGGCTCGGTTACTCCGACGAGAAGCTGGCCCGCCTGGCGACCGAGGCGGTCGCGGACGGCTTCACGCAGATCAAGCTGAAGGTCGGCGCCGACCTGCAGGACGACATTCGCCGGATGACGTTGGCACGCAAGACCGTCGGGCCCGATATCCGGATCGCTATCGACGCCAACCAGCGTTGGGACATCGAGGACGCGATCGCGTGGACCCGTGCTCTCGCACCCACCGATCCCTACTGGATCGAGGAGCCGACCAGCCCCGACGACGTGCTCGGACATGCTCGGATCCGCAAGGGCGTGCACCCGGTCAAGGTGGCCACGGGCGAGCACGCCCAGAACAGAGTCATCTTCAAGCAGCTGCTGCAGGCCGAGGCGATCGACTTCGTGCAGCTCGACGCGGCCCGGGTCGGCGGGGTCAACGAGAACATCGCGATCGTGCTGTTGGCCGCGAAGTTCGGCAAACCGGTCTGCCCGCACGCCGGTGGGGTCGGACTCTGCGAGATGGTGCAGCATCTGTCGATGTTCGACTTCGTCGCGGTTTCCGGATCGATGGAGGATCGGGTGATCGAGTATGTCGATCATCTGCACGAGATGTTCGTGACGCCTACCGTCGTGTCGCAGGGGCGGTATGCCGCACCGACAGCAGCTGGCTTCTCCTCGGAGATGCATGAAAAGGCTTTGCACGACTACGAATTCCCCGACGGTTCGGTGTGGGCCGAGATCAACTCCGGAGGCAACTGATGGGTGAGTACGACGGCATCAAGGCTCTGGTCACCGGCGGTGGCAGCGGCATCGGCCGGGCGACCGCGGAGCTGCTGCACGCGCGCGGGGCACAGGTGGCGGTGCTCGACCTGGACCCGTCCGGGGCTCCGGAGGGCACCTTCGGCATACGGTGCGACGTGTCGCAGGACGACGAGGTGCGTGCAGCGGTCGAGGCCGCGGCCGAGCAGGGTGGCGGCATTGATGTCGTGGTCAACAATGCGGGCATCGGCGCGCAGGGCGACGTCACCGCGAACTCCGACGACGAGTGGCACCGGGTGCTGGACATCAACGTGCTCGGCATCGTGCGAGTGACACGTGCGGCGCTGTCCCACCTGCGCACGTCGGAACATGCTGCGGTCGTCAACACCTGCTCGATCGCCGGCTGGGCGGGGCTGCCGCAGCGGGCGCTCTACAGCGCAAGCAAGGGTGCGGTCCAGGCGCTGACCCTGGCGATGGCCGCCGACCATGTCCGCGAGGGCATACGCATCAACTGCGTCAATCCCGGCACGGCCGACACACCGTGGGTGGGTCGCCTACTGGAGGCCGCGGCCGATCCGGCGGCGGAGCGCGCCGCGCTGGAGGCTCGGCAGCCCACTGGTCGGCTGGTGTCGGCTGCCGACGTCGCCCAGGCGATCTGCTACCTCGCGTCACCGGGCTCGAGTTCGACGACGGGCACGGTGCTCGCGGTGGACGGCGGCATGTACGGCCTCCGCGTCCGACCCAGCTGAGCCTTGCGCATGACCCCGCGCCGCGTCCCGTTGCCGCGCCGGCCGCAGGTCTCGATCAGCTCGGTCGGGTTCGGCGCCGCGAGTCTGGGCAACCTCTATCACGCGATCTCCGACGAGCAGGCCCAACATACGTGTGCTGCCGTTGCCGCCGCGGGCATCACCTATGTCGACACCGCCCCGCACTACGGTCTCGGGCTGTCCGAGGAGCGCGTCGGCACCTGGGTGCGGGAGACGCCGGACGTGATGATCTCCACCAAGGTCGGTCGCGTCCTGGAGCCGCTCGACGCCCCGTGGTCACGTGACACCGAGGGTTTCGACGTGCCCGCCCGCTACCGCCGGGTGCGCGACTACTCAGCAGCGGGGATCCGCCGGAGCCTCGAGGACAGCCTGGTGCGACTCGGCGTGGACCACGTGCAGGTGGCGCTGCTGCACGACCCGGACGAGGTCTGGGAGCAGGCCGTGGAGCAGTCGATCCCCGAACTCGTCCGGTTGCGTGACGAGGGCCTGGTGGATGCCATCGGCGTCGGCATGAACCAGTCCGCGATGCTGACCGAATTCGTGCGGCGCTGCGACGTGGACGTCGTCATGTGTGCCGGCCGGTTCACGTTGCTCGACCAGTCGGCTGCGGCCGATCTGCTCCCTATCGCGCTCCAGCGTGAGGTCGCGGTGCTGGCCGCGGGCGTCTTCAACTCCGGCATCCTGACGCAACCGGAGCCGCCGGACGACGCGACCTACGACTACGAGCCTGCCGACCGTGGAATCATCGATCGGGCAAGGCGATTGGCGAGTGTATGCCGGGAGCACGGCGTGACACTTCCTGCGGCAGCCGTGCAGTTCCCACTGCTGCATCCCGCGGTGGCGAGCGTCGTCCTGGGCATGCAGTCCCCGCAGGAGGTCGCTGCGGATGCTGCGGCGGCGGGGAGCGCCATACCGCCCGAGTTGTGGCAGCAGCTCGTCCGCGAGGGGCTCCTCTCGGAGGCCGTGGCCGAGGTGCTGGCGTGACGACGATCGATGCGCATCAGCACCTGTGGGATCCACTGCTGCGAGACTACCCGTTCCTCGCCGGTGACGACCTCGCTCCGATCCGTCGACGCTACGACCTGGACGATCTGCGTCGCGTCGCAGCGGAGCTCGGCGTCGACCGGACCGTGCTCGTGCAGACGGTCGCCGATGAGCGTGAGACCCGGGAATTCCTCTCCACCGCAGCTGGATCCGATGGCCTGATCGTCGGTGTTGTCGGCTGGATCGACCTCACCGCCGACGATGTGGCCGACCGGCTCGAAGCACTCCGCGAGTCGCCCGGAGGCGAGCTGCTCGCCGGCGTCCGGCACCAGATCCAGGACGAACCCGATCCGGAATGGGCGCTGCGCCCGGAGGTGCTGCGCGCCATACAACGCATCGGCGCCGCGGGTTCGACCTTCGACCTGCTGGTGCAGACACCGCAGTGGCCTGCCGCGCTGGAACTCGCCCGTGCCTGCCCGGACACGCCCATCGTGCTCGATCATGCCGGGAAGCCACCTCTCGCGAGCGGTGCGCTGGAGGCCTGGTCCCAGTGGGTGCGCACGTTGGCCGAGCAGGACAACGTCATGGTCAAGCTCAGCGGATTGGTGACCGAAGCCGACTGGGATCATTGGCGATCAGCGGACCTGGCGCCGGTGGTCGACACGGTGCTGGACGCTTTCGGTCCGGGACGGGTGATGGTCGGCTCCGATTGGCCGGTGGCCGAACTCGCCGGCCCGGTCGAGCGCAGTTGGCGCACCATCACCGAGCTGGTGCGTTCACGCGCCGGCGAGGAACCACTCGGCGCGACTGCGCAACGGTTCTACTCACTCCCCCGCGACTGACGGTTCGGCCGCGGCGGCCCGACGCAACCAGTCCTCGACCCCCGCGATGTGTACGACGGCCGCTGCCGCGGCGACATCGGGCTGCCGGGCACGGAGTCCGGACAGGATCTGACGGTGCTCGCGGATGGTCTGCTCGGTGGCGCGTTGCTGGGTCAGCCCACGCCAGATGCGCGCGCGATGCGTCGGCCCGGCGATCGTCTCCAGCAACGAGGCGAGCACCGGGTTGCCCGATCCCTTGGCGATCGCGCGGTGGAAGACCAGGTCGGAGTCGACGAGCTCCTCGGGCGTCGGGTCATCCGGCAAGCTGTCCAGATGCGCTGCGAGCGCATCGATCTCGGCATCGGTCAGCTTCGCTGCGGCTGCGGCCGTGGCCGCCGGCTCCAGGATGCGGCGCACCTCCAGGAAGTGCAGCACGGTGTCGTCGTGGTGGAAGTCGACGACGAACTCCATGGCACTCAGCAGCAGCCGGGGCTCGAGACTGGTGACGTAGGTGCCGTCGCCTTGCCGCACGTCGAGCACATGGATCAGCGACAGCGCACGCACCGCTTCACGCAGCGAATTGCGCGACAGGCCGAGCCGCTCGGCGAGGTCTCCCTCGCGCGGCAGTTTCGCACCGGGAGTCAGCTCGCCGTCCATGATCATCTGCTTGATCCTGGTGATGGCGTCGTCGGTGACTGCCACGGAACCTCCCACGGTCGGTGTGCGCTGCTGGTGCACGCGTCGCACCAAGTATCGCGGATCCGTGTCCGCGCCCGGATTCACGCACCGCGGCAATCACAGGAGTCGGTAGTTGCCCACCATCAGCACGTCATCCCGTTGCGGCGGTGCCTCGACCCGACGCGGCAATTCCGCTCTGAACTCTTGGAATGCGGTCAGCGACGGCAACGGTGGTTCGCCGTCGGCGGCGGCCAGATGCAGGAAGGTGCTGTCCCCCAGTCGGAGCGTCGCGTAGCGGAACCCTTCGGGGGCGGAGTCGGCGAGTTCGTCATACACGGCCCGCACCAAGCGCTCGTTCTCGGCGATGTCCGCTGGATGAGTGGTGTACCGGATGGCTTGAAAGATGGTCATGCGCAGGTAGACCGGAGATCGCCGCCGCTTTCACCGGTGAAGATCGGGCTCGCGAGAAGTCGATACCAACAACTGAACTCGTGGAGGACCTCTCATGCAGATCACCGGACCGACCAAACCACGCGCATCACTCGGCTGGGTGCTGGTGCTCACCGCCGCAGCCGCCCTGGTGGTCGCACTGGACCAACTCGTCGTGGCAACGGCGCTGCAACGCATCCGAGCCGATCTGGGCGCCTCGATGAGCTCCCTCGAATGGACCGTCAATGCGTTCAGCCTCAGCTTCGCCGCGCTCCTGCTGCCGGCGTCCGACCTGGGCGATCGTCTCGGCCACAAGCGGGTCTACCTGACGGGCCTGATCGTCTTCGCGGTCGCATCCGCGTCCTGCGCGCTCGCTCCGGACGTGGGGGTGCTGATCGCGGCACGCGTCATACAGGGTGCCGGCGCGGCGCTGATCTCCCCCGCGTCACTGACCCTGCTGACCAGGGCGACGCCCGTCGCGAAGCGGGGAGCCGCGATGGGCCTGTATGCCGCGGTCATGGGCCTGGCCGTCGTCGGTGGCCCATTGGTCGGCGGCGCGGTCGCACAGGGCATCGCCTGGCAGTGGATCTTCTGGATCAACCTGCCGGTCATCGCCCTCGTACTACCGCTCGCCGCGGTTAAGCTCGGCGAGGTCAAGGGCACACCGTCCGGTCCGGATCCGGTCGGCCTGCTGTTGTCCGCGGCCTCCATGTGCGCGATCGTCTGGGCGCTGGTCCGCTCCGGCCCCGCAGGCTGGTCCAGCACGGAAGTGTTGGGCACCCTGATCGGTGGAGGTGTGCTGTTGATGTTGTTCATCGGGTGGGAGCTACGCCGGGTCGAGCCGATGCTGCCGGTACGCATCTTCGCGAACCGGGAGTTCGCCGCGGCGAACGTCTCCGCTCTGCTGCTGACAGCATCGCTCTTCGGCACCGTCTTCTTCCTCGCCCAATATCTCCAGGTGGGGCTCAGCTACTCACCGCTGGATGCTGGTCTGCGATTCCTGCCGTGGACCGTCCTGCTCTTCATCGTCGCACCCCTGGCAGGACGGTTTCAGGACCGTGTCGGCGCCCGACGGCTGATCTCGGTCGGGCTGCTGCTGCAGGGTCTGGGCATGGGGTGGATCGCGGTGACCGCACACCAGCACGAGTCGTATGGCGCCACGGCCGTCGGCCTGGTGATCTCCGGTTTCGGGACCTCGCTCGCGATGCCCGCGCAACAGGCGACCGCGATGAGCTCCACACCGTCGTCCTCAATGGGCAAGGCGGCCGGCACTTTCAACGTGCTGCGACAGGTGGGCGGAGCGCTGGGCATCGCGGTTCTCGCAGCAGTCTTTGCAGCGCACGGAAGTGACCGGACCCCAACGCAATTCGCGTCCGGATTCGCTGCGGCCATGGTCGCCGCTGGTGTTCTGGCCGGTCTCGGCGCACTGTGTGCGCTCTTCGTGCCGACTCGGCCCGGACGGACTGACGCGGGCAACGCTCCCGAGGTCGCGGTGGAAGACCTGACAATCGGTCCGAAGGAGAACCTCGGTGTCCGTTGACAATCGACCGGACGAAGCCTTCGCCGAACTCGCCGACCCTTATCGCCGCGAACTCCTGGCGCACTGCTACCGGATGGTCGGATCTGTGCATGACGCCGAGGATCTCGTGCAGGAAACGTTGCTGCGGGCCTGGCGCGGTTATCCGCGATTCGACGGGCGCTCGTCGCTACGGACCTGGCTCTACCGCATCGCCACGAACACCTGCCTGACCGCGCTCGGAAGCAGCAACCGACGAGTGCTCCCTTCCGGTCTCGGCTCGGGCACCGATGACTCGGAGCATGCCCAGTTGAGACGGCTGGAGACCGTGGACTGGCTGGAGCCGGCCCCCACAGCCGCCCTGACGGCCAATCCCAGCGACCCGGATGCCGTGGTCGCGCTGCAGGAGAGCACCCGACTGGCGCTCATCGCAGCCTTCCAGACACTGCCGGCGCGCCAGCGCGCTGTGCTGATCCTGGTCGATGTCGCGGCATACAGTCCGGCCGAGGCGGCCGACCTCCTGTCGATCACGGTGACCGCCGCCCGCAGCTTGTTGCAACGTGCCAGGGACACGATCCACGCCCGCCGGCCCTCCATGGGTGGGACCACCACAGGCCCGACGCCCGATGAGGCCGTGCTGGGACGCTACCTGCAGGCTTTCGAGTCCGCGGACATCGCACTACTCACCGAGTTGCTGCGCGCGGACGTCGAGTACGAGATGCCTCCCCACCCGGTGTGGTTCGTCGGCCGGGAAGCGGTGCTGGATCACCATCGACGACGCGTCTTCCACGAACCATCGCGAGCGCTGCCCACCTCCGCGAACGGCTTGCCTGCCCTCGCCACCTACAGCCCGTCGGCCGGCGGCAGTTTCACCGCGCACGCGATCCACGTGATCGAATCGGAGGACGGGGCGATCTCCCGAGTCACCGTCTTCCTGGACGCGGGACTCTTCGACAGCTTCTCGTTGCCCCACACACTGTGGGCCCGATGAGGAGGGGACCGACATGACCACCCGCCTCACGTTGCAACAATTCGCCGAATGGGGCGCACGGCTTCGAATTCGGTGAATAATCGAGGAAAGTCACGGAATCGCGGCTATTCGTCATAATATGTCGCCATACGATCTTTGCGTCTTTACTGCTTTTTGCAATTTATATACGGGTGATGCATGGCCACTGCTAAACCTTCCGCATGCATCCATTGATACTGCGCTTTGCAGCCCCGAAAACTCTCCTGGTCACCGGAGCAGCCGCCACTCTCGCCATTGCGTCGGCCTCAACGGCATACGCCGCCGACCTGGACACCAGCGCCACCGTGAGCACGAGCCTCAGCGCTCCGTCGATCGTCTCGGTCGGCGACAATTCCTTCACCATCTCGATCACCGCCACCGGGAATCTGCCGAGCGCTCGGTCAGGGACGGCAACCGTCACGACGAAGTACTTCATGGCTGCCGACGGCACCATCACCGCTTCGACGAACACCGCCGACCTGCAGACCCTCCACTTCTCGCCCGGCACCAACTACAGCAGTGACTGCACCCAGCCCAGTCCGGCGCTCGGCTGCTCCACGAACCCGTTCGTGGTGACGGCAGACCTGGTCGTCGCAGCAGGGACGCCGGGCGGGTCCACGGGGACACTGACCGTCGCGGGCACCGGAAGCCAAGGGTTGACGGCGGACACCTCGCCGGCCGTCGGCTACGTGAAGGTCGCCGACAGCAACCACGCGCCGACCGCGCCGGGCGCTCCGACACTCGACGCCTCGTCCACGACGCCGAACAACACCGGGGCCTTCACGATCGCCTGGGCCGCTGCCACCGACCCGGACGTAGGTGACGTCGTCACCTACGCGCTGCAAAAGCGCGACGCCGACGACACGAACTGGACGGACGTCGCAACCGGCCTCACGGCGAACTCCTACTCATTCACCGGCGAGGCCGAGGGCAGCTGGCGCTACCAGGTGCAGGCGACCGACAACCACGGCGCGACCAGCGCGTTCGCCATCGACGGCACTCCGGTCGTAGTCGTCGACGAGACCGCGCCGAATTCGCCTACCGCATCGACGGATTCGGCGCCGGCATACACCGATGGCACCGGGAACAACTGGTACAAGGACAGCGTCACGGTGTTGTTCGCCGCTGCTGGTGACGCGAACCTGACGGATGGCAGTGCGGGCAGCGGAGTCGCGTCCGTCACCCCGTCAGAGTCGTTCAGCTCCACCGGCGTGTTCCACGCACAGGGACACGCCACCGACCACGCCGGTAACTCGTCCGCAGAGGCCTCCCTGGACGGGTATGTCGATGCGACGGCCCCAACGGTGGAGGCGAACTGCCCCACGAACGTCGTGCTCAACGACTCGACCGCGACAGCCTCGTGGACCGCGTCCGACGTCGGTTCGGGTCTCGCCACCGCCTCCTCCGGCTCGGTCCCGCTCGACACCTCGACGGTCGGCGATCACACCGTCGCCGTCCCCGCCGGGACTGCGGCCGACAACGTCGGGCACCTGAGCGGTGCGGCGCAATGCAGCTATCACGTGGGTTACGCCTTCGGCGGGTTCCTGCAGCCGATCAACGACACCGCGCACTTCGTCGGTCAGACCACGAGCGTCTTCAAGGCAGGTTCCACCATCCCGGTGAAGTTCCAGCTGTTCGACGCGAACGGGACCCCGGTCCAGGCGGCCGTGGCGCCGAGCTGGCTGACGCCGGCGAAGGGTTCGGCGCTCGCCTCGACCGTCACCGTCGACGAGTCGACATACCTTGCCACCGCCTCATCGGGCTCGGTGTTCAAGTGGGATGCGACGAGCCAGCAGTACATCTACAACTACAAGACGGACAAGAGCCAGAGCGGCAACTACTGGCGCATCGGGGTCGCGCTCGATGACGGCAGCACGATCTTCGTCAGCGTTGCGCTGAAGTAATCGATCAATCCGTCCGGGAAAAACACTGGCCCGAACGTCATACCCGAGAGGCCACGCCGAGCATCGAACTCGGCGTGGCCTCTTCGGTGCGCTGTGCAGTTGAGTCCAGAAGAACGAGAAAAGGGACCAGGCAAGAAATGCCTGGTCCCTTTTTGGCGATCTGGTGGAGCATAGGGGATTCGAACCCCTGACCTCTTCCATGCCATGGAAGCGCGCTACCAACTGCGCCAATGCCCCAGAGTGGGTGTCGATCCGGAGAACCGGCGACCGACATACTGTAGCCAGCGAGTAGCTGCTGGACCAAATCGGGCTCGACCGGCGAGCGTCAACCCACGGGCGCGGCGGCGTCCTCCGCAGCCAGGTCACGCTTCCAGGTGCGGAACCCCTCCTCGGTGCGGCCGTGGCGCCAGTAGCCCGAGATCGACGCCAACGCCGCCGGGACGCCACGCTCCTTGCGCAGGTAGGGACGCAGCCGCCGCATGATGACCTCGGCCTCGCCGTGCGCGAAGACCTGGACCACACCGTCCGGCCACGGCGCGGACAGGACCGCCTCGGCGAGCGGCGAGTGATCGTCACCGACCCGACGCACCCAGTGCACCTCGAAGCCCTCCGGAAGTGGCAGCGTCACCTCGTCGGAAGCCTCACCGGTCTCGGCATACACCACCCCTCGTGCGGCCGCAGGCATCGCCCGCAGCGCCGCGCTGATCGCCGGCAGCGCGGTCTCGTCGCCGATCAGGAGATGGAAGTCGGCATCGGTGCTCGGTGCATAGCCACCGCCGGGGCCCATCATCGGCAGTTCGTCCCCCGGCTGCGCCTTCGTAGCCCACGGACCTGCGACGCCCTCATCACCATGTATGACGAAATCGACTGCGAACCGGTGCTTCTCGACGTCGACCTGCTGGATCGTGTAGGTCCGCAGCACGGGTTGCGCAGTGGGTGGAAACATCTCCTGCACCACGCCAAGATCGAGCGGTCGCGGGTAGTCGACGCCGGGCTGCAGGAACACCAACTTCACGTAGGCGTCGGTGTGAGCGCTGGCGGCGATCGCCGTGAAACCGTCGCCGGCGAACCAGACGCGGATCAGGTGTGGGGTGATCGTCTCGGTCGAGACGACGTGCAGGGCGTGCGGCACACGACTGCGTGGCATGCAGTGACTCCTCAAGTTTAGGTGAACCTAAGTTACCAGCGACCTGCCGAGCCAGTGCCGGAGGCCGGCGCGATCTATTTCGCTCCGCGACCTCGCCGAACGGGTCTGACGCCGGTCAGGACTTTGCGGGGCGCTTGCGCACGTAGACCTGCCGGCGGACGCGTGCCACCACGGTGCCGTCATCCAGCGTCAGGTCGGTCTCGAACCAGTGCAGCACCTTCTGACCGGACTCGGCCTCGGCACGGATCTGCTCGGCCACCTCACGCGGCACCTCGAAACGCCCGTGCACGGTCGACACACCCGGACTGAGGTAGTCGATCTCGGCCTTGGTGTCCCAGACGTAGTAGCCCTTGCCGAGCTGGTTCCACAGCAGCAGCGCGAAGAACGCGTCGGACATCGAGCCGATCGACCCGCCGAACGCCGTGCCCTGCTGGTTGCGGTTGAAGCGGCTCAGCCGCAACTCGGTGCGACACACCGTCCAGTCGTCGGAGAACTCACGAACCCGGATGCCGGCCCCGAGCAACGGCGGGTAGAGGCTCATCGCCCGTGCGAACCACCGCGGTGCGATGGTGCGGCGGCCGCCGAACTTCGAGGACTTCTTGTCGTTCATCGGGACATCGCTCCTGGTGTGGCGAGCGGCGCCCGCCGAAGGTTCCAGCCGGCCAGTTGCCAGCCGTCGCCGTGCTCGACGAGTTGCGCCCAGTGGCAATTGCCCATGCCCTGGAACGACCGCATCGCGATCTGTTGCGGTATGCCGGTCAGCGACGCACACAGCGCGCGTGCGGCGAAGCCATGCGTCGCGATGACCGCGGTCTCACCGGGTCGCATGGTCGCGACCACCTCGTGCGCAGCCTGCGTGACGCGTTCGGCCACCTCCACCACCGTCTCGCCGGTCTCGCCACGACGCACGTCCTCACCGGCCGCCAACCGGGCGAGGGTGTCGGCGTGCTCGACGCGGATCTCCGGGGTCGTCAGGCCGGCCCAGTTGCCGACATTGATCTCCCGGAAACGCTTGTCGAACGCCACGGGCGTGCCGGAGATCTCCGACAGGCTCCGCGCAGTGTCCGCGGCGCGGCTCAGGTCGGACGCCACGATCTGCGAAATCTCCATCCCCGCAAGGAGTTCCGCGGAGTCGGCGGCCTGCTCGCGGCCACGCTCGGACAGCGGCGCGTCGAACTGACCCTGCCACTTGCCGGCGGCGTTGTAGGTGGTCTCACCGTGGCGCCATACGACCAGACGGCGCGGTGGGGTGGAGTTCACTCGGTGAGGTCGATGGTCGGGCAGTCGCGCCACAACCGCTCGAGGGCGTAGAACTCGCGCTCCTCGTCGTGTTGCACGTGCACGATGATTTCGTCGAAATCGACCAACACCCATCGGTCTTCGCGGTTACCTTCGCGGCGGATGGGCTTGCTCCCCAACTCGTGCAGGCGCTCCTCGATGGCGTCGACGATCGCAGACACCTGTCGCTCGGTCTCGCCGGAGACGACGAGGAAGACGTCGGTCAGCCCGAGTTGGTCGCTGACGTCGATCGCAACGACCGAGGTCGCCTGTTTGTCCTCCGCCGCGGCGGCTGCGGCCCTGGCCAGATCGATGGCCCGTGCGGTCGCGGTCACCCTTACGCCTCCTTCACTTCGCCGGCTTCCGGCTTGTAGAGCTGGTATTTGCCGATGTATTGCACGACACCGTCCGGCACGAGGTACCAGACCGGCTCGTCGTCGACGACGCGTTGGCGGCAGTCCGTGGAGCTGATCGCCATCGCGGGGACCTCCATCAGCCGGACGTGATCGGGCGGCAGTCCCTTGTCGGACAGCACGTGCCCGGGCCGGGTCACCCCGATGAACTGCGCGAGCGGCCACATCTGCTCGACGCCGCGCCAGGACAGGATCTGGGCGAGCGCGTCCGCACCGGTGATGAAGAACAACTCGGCATCCGGACGCTGCTCCCGAAGGTCGGTCAGCGTGTCGACCGTGTAGGTGGGTCCGGGCCGGTCGATGTCGACGCGGCTGACGGTGAACCGTGGGTTGGACGCGGTCGCGATGACCGTCATGAGGTAGCGGTGCTCGGCGGAGGTGACGCCGCGGCCTTCCTTCTGCCACGGCTGGCCGGTGGGGACGAACACCACTTCGTCGAGGTCCAGGCGCGCCTGGACCTCGCTGGCTGCAACCAGGTGGCCGTGGTGGATGGGGTCGAACGTGCCGCCCATCACGCCCAGCCGGATGGTCAGTGCTCCTTCTCGCCTTCGGCGCCGTCGCTCAGGTTGGCGGCGGTGTTGCGGAAGGTCCACAGAATGCCGAGCAACAGCAGGAACACGGCGAACGCGATCAAGCCGTAGAGGATGTGCGGCATCGGCAGGTGATTCTCCTCCAGCTTGGGCACGGTGGAGTCTGTTGCGATCTGGACCAGGGACGACCTCATGGCGGACAGCCTATCGGGTATGGCGGGAGCTTCTCGCACCGACGGGCGTCCGGCCGGAGACCGTCAGCGCGTCTGCCCGTCGCCCTCGACGACCCACTTGGTACTGGTGAGTTCCTGCAGGCCCATCGGCCCGCGGGCGTGCAGCTTCTGGGTGGAGATGCCGATCTCGGCGCCGAAGCCGAACTCGCCGCCATCGGTGAACCGTGACGACGCGTTGACCGTCACCACGGCCGCGTCCACCTGCGCCACGAACGCGCGGGCGGCCGCCCGGTCACCGGTGACGATGACCTCTGTGTGGCCCGAGCCGTAACGGTCGATGTGCGCGATCGCCGCATCCAGGTCGTCGACGACGGCGACGCTCATCTCCAGGTCGAGATATTCGGCGGCGAAGTCGGCCTCCGTCGCCGGTGCGTATGGCGTGCTGCTCCGTCCCGCGATCTCCGAAGCGCGCCCGTCGGTGTGCAGCGCGACCTGTGCGGAGGTCAGGGCGTCATACAACTGCGGGAGGACGGTGTCGGCGATGTCACGGTGCACGAGCAGCGACTCCGCGGCGTTGCACACGCTCGGCCGGTGCGTCTTGGAGTTGAGCACGATCGCGACAGCCTGCTCGACGTCCGCGGCGGCGTCGACATAGACGTGACAGTTGCCGACGCCGGTCTCGATGACCGGCACGGTGGCGCCCTGAACGACCGCCTGGATCAGCCGGTCGCTGCCGCGCGGGATGACCAGATCGATCAGCCCGCGCGCGGTGATCAGAGCATCGACATCCTCGTGGCCGCCGTCCAGCAGCTGCACGGCATCGGCGGGGATCCCTTGCGTTTGCAAGGCGTTCCGCAGCACGTCGACGATGACGCGGTTGGTGTCGGCGGCGGCCGAGCCGCCGCGCAGGATCATCGCGTTGCCGCTCTTGAGGCCGAGTCCGGCGGCGTCGACAGTGACGTTGGGACGGGCTTCGTAGACCATCCCGATAACACCCATCGGCACGCGGACCTGACGCAGTTGCAGGCCGTTGGCCAGCGTCGAACCGCGCACGACGTCGCCGATCGGGTCGGGCAGGCCGGCGAGTTGGCGCAGTGCCTCGGCGATCCCGGACACGCGGTCCGGAGTCAGCCGCAGGCGGTCCTGCAGGCCCTCCGGCATACCGGACTCGCGCCCGCGCAGCAGGTCCGAGTCGTTGGCCGCGACGATGCGGCCGGTCGCGGTCAACAGCGCATCGGCGAGCGCGTGCAGCGCAGCGTCCTTGTCTGCGCGGGTCAGCACTGCGAGTTGCTTGGCCGCGACCTTCGCCGCTCCCCCGGCCTCGTGGACGCGGGTCACCGCGTCGGCAGCGGTGTGCTGATCGATCGTGCTCGTCATACCTTCAGGGTACGAGCGACCAGACCCCCCGCGTCACCCCATCCTGGGCTGTGGACAGGATGGGATGACGCCGAGCGGGGATCCGATCTACGGGTATGACGTCAGTGCGCTTCATCGAGCCGGCGGCGCTGGTCCCCGCTCAGTTCGAGGTCCACCGCTGCCAGCGCCTCCTCGAGCTGCGCGAGCGAGGAGACCCCTACCAGCGGCACGACCGGCAACTCGCCACCCAACATCCAGGCCAGAACGACCTGGTTCCGGGTCGCTCCCGTCTCGTTGGCGACGCCGGCGAGCGCGGCCAGCCGGTGCGGCGTGCCAGGGTGGTCATAGGCCTCGTCCAGCGGCTTGTCGTCTCGGACGTAGCCGCCGCCCAGAAGTGGCGAATAGCCGACCAGGGTCGTACCCTCCTCGGCGCGCAGGTAGCTGAGCACCGAGCCGTCCGCAATGCCGAACTCACCGTCCTGTCCGAACCTCGGATCGCCGATGTCGGTGCGCATCCGGAGATAGGTGTGGTGGTACTGGAACACGTCGGCCCGCGCTACGCCATCGGCGTCCGCCAGACGTCTGGCCCGCTCGAGCTGCCAGACCCAGAAATTGCTCAGGCCGAGCAGGCCCACGGTGCCGTCGGCGACCAGCTCGCCGAATCCGGCGACGGTGTCGGCCAGTGGGGTGTCGTGCCAGAGGTCCGGGATATGGGCGTAGTAGAGGTCGATCCGGTCCACCCCCAGACGTTCTCGACTGCGTTCGGCCTGCTCGCGCAGCACCTCCGGTGCCAACCCCTCGGCACGATCCGTCGGACCGTTCGTCGGCGTTGTCGGCCGGCCGCCGACCTTGGTGGCGATCACCATCTCGTCGTTGACGCCGCGGGCGCGCCGCCAGCGGCCGAGCAGCGCTTCGCTCTCACCGCCCAGGGTCCCGTTGACCCAGTACGCATAGTTGTTCGCAGTGTCGATGAACGAGCCGCCCGCCTCGGCGAACCGGTCCAGGATCGCGTATGACGTCGCCTCGTCCGTCGTGGTGCCGAAGCGCATCGCACCCAGCGCCAGGACGCTCACGGTCCGCGCCGTGGCGGGGTCGGATCCGATCGTTGTGTATCGCATGCGATCACACCTCTTGTGTGGGCGCGGGCACCGTCATCGCTGCCCGGTCGAGGGCCGTCACCCGCGCGGTTGCCGTGCCAGTGGCGACAACGCCGTCGGCGTCCTGCAACGTCGCCTCGAGGAATGCCAGTTGCCCCTCTCGGTGGACCACGCTACCGCGACCGACGAGCCGGCCCGGCCGTGTCGGCCGCAAGAAGCTGGTCTTCAGCTCCAGCGTGCTCTGGAACTCCTCCGCGTCCAGCGTGGCGAGCAGTGCCGGGCCGACGGTGTCGAAGACCATCGCAGCCAGGAACCCGCCGAGCACCTCACCCGCCGGGTTGGTGAACGATTCGGTCGCGGTGAACGCGATCTCTATCCAGCCGGCCCCGGGGTCGGCGTCGATGAACTCGAACCCCAGGGTCGACGCGGCAGGGGGCATCGGAGCCCGCCCTGTCATGCCGTCCCAGAACACACCCGTTCGCTCTCCGATGCTCCGCATGCGGGGACGATACGGAAACCCACCGGGCCTGTGATTGAACGAAATTCACCTGCCCGACCGGCGGACGAGCGAGGCCGGCGTCGTGCCGGCGAACTCACCGAAGTCACGGATCAGATGTGCCTGGTCGGCGTAACCGCACTCGGCGGCCAGGCGTGCCCAATCCGGCTGGACGCCCCCCGCGATGCGACCCAGGGCCCGCTCGAACCGGATCAGCCGCGCCGCACGTTTCGGCGTGATGCCGACCTCCTGCCGGAATCGGGTGATCAGGTGCTTGTGGCTCCAGCCGATGTCACGACAGATGGTGCGGATGGGGACCGAGCCGCCACTGGCCGTCAGCTCGTGCCACGCGTAAGCGACATCGCCGCTCACACTCGGCGCTGCGTCCACTCGGCCGAGCAGGAACCGGTCGACCGCGTCGAAGCGGGCCCGCCAGGTCGTGGCGTCGCGCACTGTGCTGCCGAGCCGCCGCCCCTCGGGGCCGAGGACCTCACCGAGGTTCACCAACCGCCCGGCCACATGATGCATGGGGATCCCGAAAACCCGGTATGCACCCAGCGGGGTCAGATCCGCCTGCAGATAGCGCGGCGCACAGCCGCTCTCGATCGTGGTGGGGCGGTCGGTTGCGCCGTGCACGAACTCGGGCGGGCGAAGCGCCGAATCCTCCACCTTGAGTACGAATTGCACCGACGTGTGTGCGGGCAGGACGAACTCGGCCATCCGGTCCGGCTGTAACGTCCACCCGCAGTAACCGCCGGCCACGATCGAACGCAGCCGCGGGTCCGGCGCGCCGGTGACGGCAGCCGAGTCATGCCCTCCAACCGACGTCGACGCCATTCACCAAGTATGCCGTCGCGGCATACGCGCGTCACGCGATCCGCCGCGCCGCACGCCGATCAGCGGCGCGGAGGAGAACGAGTGCGGGCAGCGCGAGGGCGCAGATGATCGCTGCCACGACGGCGATCGCACGGGCACCCGGACCGGCGAGGGTCGCGCCACCGATCAGCGCCCCGAGCGCGATGCCCGCGTTGACCGCGGACGCACCCAGGGTGGCGGCGAGATCGCTGCCGGCGCCTGCCGAACTGATCACCCGCAACTGGTACGGCGGGACGATGGCGAATCCGGCCGTGCCCCACACGACCAGCGCGACCGGGGTCAGCCACGGACTCGAACCGACGACGAACAGCCCGACCAGCGCGATCACCAGCACCACTGCGGCGACGATCATCGCGCCGAGTGGTCCGCGGTCGGCCAGCCGGCCGCCGAGCACGGTGCCCGCGACCGCGGCGGCACCGAAGATCAACAGGAAGACGCTGTCCAGCGAGTCGGGCAGGCCCGTGACGTCATCGAAGAAGGTGACCAGGTAGGTGAACGCAGTGAACTGTCCGCCGATCAGCAGCAACCCCACGCCGAGCGTGCCCAGCACCCGAGGGGCCAGCGCGGCCGTCGCCTGCTCGCGAAACCTGCCGACACCGTCCTGCGGAACCCGTGGCACGCACAGCAACGCGGCCAGTGCCACGACCCCGAGAATCGCCACCGCGACGAAGGCCGCCCGCCACCCGAGGGCGCGCCCGATCACGTTGCCCAGGGGCGCTCCGACCAGTGTTGAGACCATGATTCCGCCGAAGACCAGCGAGATCGCCTGACCGCGCCGCTCAGCGGTGACGACACGCGCAGCGATCACGGTGGCCACCCCGACGAACAGTCCGTGAAGGGAGCCGGTCACCACACGCGCCACCACCAGCGGTCCGAGACCCGCGCTGAGTGCCACGAGCACGTTGCCCGCGACGAAGGCAGCCACCGCCCCCAGCAGCAGACTGCGGCGCCCGAAACGGGTCGTGGCAACGGTCAGCAACGGTGCCCCGATGGCAATGCCGAGCGCGTAGGAAGTGACCAGTGCACCAGCGGTGCTCACTGACACCCCGAGGTCCCGCGCCACCAGATTCAACAGGCCGACCACCGCCAGCTCGGCCACTCCCACCACGAACGCGCCGAATGCCAGCGCAGCCAACGCCCACCGGCTCTGCCTCGCGTCCGATGCCGACACGGCCGTCGCCGACCCGGTCCGTGACTTGGTTCTGACGATCATGTGGTGACCGTATGATCGCCCGGCTCCGGTGCGATTGAAGGAAATTCACCTACACAAGTCCCGACGGTGCACGACCAGCCTCCGAGTGTCCGCGGCTATTCGGCGAGGAACTCCTGCGCACCGCGAAGGCGACTGCGCAGGAGTTCTTGCGTATGGCGGGAGTCCAGCCGCACGTCGAGTTGCTGGCCCGGACCGAGGTCCGCCCGCGACCCGATCCGGATGCGCTCGAAATCGAGCCCGTCGCGTTTCGCGATCAACCGGCCCATGTCGGCGCGACTGATGGCGTCGGCGCCGCCGCAGTGGAAGACGCCGGGCAGCCGCTCCCCCGCCAGCTCCAGCAACGCGGCAGCCAGATCGTCGCGGTGCACCGGGCAGCGGATCTGATCGGTGAAGAGCATGCCGTCGCCGCCGCCTGCGAGCGCGTGCACCAGACGTTCCATGGACGAGTCCGGTCCGAGGATGAGTGAGCTGCGGGCGATCGTCGCCGTGGGTAGCACTGCACGGATCGCCGTCTCGGCCGCGGCCTTCGCGGCGCCGTAGCGAGTGACCGGGTCAGGATGTGCCTGCTCGTCATACGGCGAATCGGCGCCGGAGAAGATCGCGTCGCTCGACACGAACACCAGGTGCGCACCGGCATCCGCGGCCGCGAGCGCCACGTTGACCGCACCGTCAGCGGTCACCGCCCAGCTGCGGTAGTCGTACGCCGTGTGTATGACGACGTCCGGCGCGACCTCACGCACGACCGCGTGACACCGCTCGGAGTCCGTGATGTCGAGGCGACGAGCAGACCTGCGCGATACCGCGACGACGTGGTGACCGGCGACCGAGGCTTGGGTGACCAGCTCGGCACCGAGGTAACCGGTGCCGCCGGTGACGAGCAGCCTCATCGGAACCTCAGTGCTGGGAGGTCGCGAAGCGGCGCTGCTGCCGGTAGACGCCGATGAAGACGATGATGATGCCGCCGATGGTGAGGTAGAGGCTGTACTTCGCGAGCTGGTTGACCAGGTCCTTGGCCGGCTCGCCCATGCGATAGCCGAGGAACATCCACAGTCCGCGGTAGACGAGACCGGCGAGGAAGTCGATGAAAAGAAAGCGCCGCAACGACATTCGGGCGTCGCCGACGAACGCGTAGACGATCGAGCTCGGCAGCAACGGGATGAACCACACCAGGAACACCGCCGGTCCGCCGAAGCGCCGCGCGACGCTCTCGGCCCAGTAGGCCGTGCGGGCCGCCCACTTCGAACGTGCCGCGATCATGTCGATCACGCCGCGGCCCCACAGCCGGCCGGCCCACCACCACAGCCAGTCGAACTTGATCGACGTCAGGGACGCGGCGATGACCGCCGCCCACCACAGCGGCTGGTGCTGTCCCACGCGGGACAGCGCACCGATGTCGACCATCGCGATGTTGGATCCGCTGAAGCAGGCCAGAATGTAGTCGCGGGCCGGCGCGGAGAAGTTGCCGAGGATCCACGGTCGGACCGGGATGGTCAGCAGACCGTAGGCGCCGGTGGCGATGATCAGCCCGATGCACCACATGTCGGCACGACCTGGCTTGCCCCTCCACGGCATGCGGGGGTCGTCCCACCACTCCTTGGTGGGCGGCTCCTGATTCTGCGCCTCGGCCGCCAGCCGCTCGGCCTCCGCCTCCGACTCGGGAATCGGTCGGGTCGGTTGCTCGCTCACGCCACCATCCTCGTTCATCGTCTCGTCCCCCTCGCGGCCGGTCCGCATGGTCACCGAGTCCGCCGCGCCAGCACCGTCAGATGGTCGCGGTGCACGACCTCACGCTCGTATGCCGGGCCCAGGGTGCGTGCCAGCTCGTGGGTGTTGTGTCCCAGCAGGCTCGGCAACTCCTTGGCGTCGTAATTGACGAGGCCACGCGCGACCACCAGGCCGGACTCGTCCACGAGGTCAACGGCGTCGCCGGCCGAGAAGTGCCCGGAGACCTGGCGAATCCCCGCAGGCAGCAACGATTTCCCGCGTTGGGTGACGGCGAGCACGGCGCCGTCGTCGATGATCAGCTTGCCCTGCGGCGAGGTGGCGTAGCGCAGCCAGAGCTGACGTGCACTGGGCCGGTGCCCCTGCGGGGCGAAGATCGTGCCGACGTCCTCGCCGGCCAGTGCGGCAGCTGCCTGGGCGGCCGAGGTCAACACGGTCGGCACACCGGCCGCGGTCGCGATCTGCGCGGCCTCGATCTTGGTCACCATGCCGCCGGTCCCGACAGCCGATCCGGTGCCGCCGATGTCCACCCGCTCCAGGGTGTCCTGGTCGAGGACCTCACCGATGCGACTGGCGCCCGGTTGCGACGGCGGGGCGTCATACAGGGCATCGACGTCGGACAGCAGCACCAGCGCGGACGCGTCGATGAGGTGCGCGACGAGTGCCGCCAGCCGGTCGTTGTCGCCGAAGCGGATCTCGTGGGTGGCGACCGTGTCGTTCTCGTTGATGACCGGCACCACGCCGAGCGCGAGCAGCCGCTCGATGGTCCGCCGGGCATTGACGTAGTGCCCTCGGCGGGTGACGTCGTCGGCGGTGAGCAACACCTGGCCGGTGGTCAGTCCGTGCTGCCCGAAGGCCACGTTGTATGCCGCCAGGAGCGCCCCTTGCCCCACACTCGCGGCGGCCTGCTGCGTGGCGAGGTCCCGCGGGCGGCGGCGCAACCCGAGCGGCACCATGCCGGCCGCGATCGCTCCGGAGGAGACCAGCACGACGTTGCTCCCGGCCAGCCGGCGGGCGGCCAGCGCGTCGGCGAGCGCCGTGACCCGGGCCGGGTCCAGACCCCCGTGCGTGCCGGTGAGTGAACTGGAGCCGACCTTGACCACGACCGTGCCGGCCGCGGCGACCGCGTCGCGGAGTCGATCACTCATCGCTGTCGATCACGGTGGCGTCGCGGTCGGTCCACAGGCCGGCCTTGCGCTCGGCGTCCAGCTCCTCACGTGCCTCGCGCTGGGCGTCCTTGCGGCGGTGGAACTCGTCACGCTTCTCCGAACGCGTGGCACGACCGGTGCTCCCGTCCTCCAGGCGCAGGTCGGTGCCGCGCGGGCCGAGCAACTCGGCACCGGTCGCCATCGTCGGCTCCCAGTCGAAGACCACGGCGTTCTCCTCCGGGCCGATGAGCACCGTGGACCCCGGGACCGCACCGGCCTTGAAGAGCTGCTCCTCGACGCCGAGACGATTCAGTCGATCGGCCAGGTAGCCCACCGCCTCGTCGTTGGCGAAGTCGGTCTGCCGGACCCACCGGGTCGGCCGCTCGCCGATGATTCGGAAGACGTCGTCGGTGCCGTGCTTCTCCTTGCGGATCCGGAAGCCGGAGTCGTCAACTGCCTTGGGACGCACCACAATTCGCTGCGGAATGATGTTGGACTCGATCTCCGCGCGGGCCCGCTCGACGTGCTTGGCGAGCGAGAAGCTCAGCTCCTTCAGCCCGGTGTGGGCGACCGCCGAGACGATGTGCACCTCGAGGCCGCGTGCCTCCAGGTCCGGTTTGACCATCTCGGCCAGATCGCGCGCGTCGGGGACGTCGGCCTTGTTGAGCACGACGATGCGGGTGCGCTCCGACAGCGGCTTCCCGCCGAGGGTGTCGTCGGCGACATACTCCGCGAGCTCCTGCTCGATGACGTCCAGGTCCGACATCGGATCGCGGTCCGGCTCCAGCGTCGCGCAGTCCACGACGTGCACCAGCACTGAGCAGCGCTCGACGTGCCGCAGGAACTCCAGGCCGAGACCCTTCCCCTGACTCGCGCCCGGGATCAGACCGGGGACGTCGGCGATCGTATAGCGCTGCGCGCCGGCGGTGACGACGCCCAGGTTGGGCACCAGGGTGGTGAAGGGGTAGTCGGCAATCTTCGGCTTGGCCGCGGACATCACCGACACGAGGCTGGACTTGCCGGCCGACGGGTAGCCGATCAGGGCCACGTCGGCGAGCGTCTTCAGCTCCAGCGTGATATCGGACTCGTCGCCGGGCTCCCCGAGCAGCGCGAAGCCGGGGGCCTTGCGCCGGGGTGAGGCCAGCGCCTTGTTGCCCAGGCCGCCGCGGCCGCCGTTAGCGGCGACGAAGATGGCACCGGCACCGACCAGATCGGCCAGCACCTCACCACGGGTGTTCTTGACTACGGTGCCTTCGGGCACCGGCAGGATCAGGTCGTCGCCGTCGGCGCCATTGCGCTCGTCACCGGCGCCGGGGCGACCATTCGGTGCGACGCGCTGCGGGCTGCGGTGGTATTCCAGCAGCGTGGTCGACTGCGGATCGACCTGCAGGATCACACTGCCGCCCTTGCCACCGTTGCCTCCGTCGGGGCCGCCCAACGGCTTGAACTTCTCCCGGTGCACCGACGCGACGCCGTGCCCGCCGTGTCCGGCACGCACGTGCAGGACCACTTGGTCCACGAAGTTGGTGGCCACGAAGTTCTCCTAGTAGTTGGTGCTGAACGAGCACCTCCGTTGGGGGGTGATGTATGACGGCGAAAGGGGTGGGTCCGTTCAAACTCGGACCCACCCCTTTCGACGGAGGTATTGCTGGCTGAGCCTGGCTCAGGCCTCGGCGCTCTCGACGAGCGCGATGTTGACGGTCTTGCGACCGCGCTTGGCGCCGAACTCGACCGCACCGGCGCGCAGCGCGAACAGCGTGTCGTCCTTGCCGCGGCCGACGCCCTCACCGGGGTGGAAGTGCGTGCCGCGCTGGCGAACGATGATCTCGCCGGCGTTGACGACCTCGCCGCCGAAGCGCTTCACACCGAGCCGCTGGGAGTTGGAATCCCGACCGTTGCGGGTCGAAGATGCACCCTTCTTGTGTGCCATTTTCTAAGCCTTTACTGAAGAGAAGTGGACGGAGGGAGCCCCATCAGGAATTGATGGCGGTGACCTTGACCTGGGTCAGCGGCTGACGGTGACCCTGACGCTTGCGGTAACCGGTCTTGTTCTTGTACTTCACGATGGTGATCTTCGGGCCCTTGGCCTGCTTCATCACCTCGGCCTTGACCGTGACCTTCGCCAGCTTCGCGGCGTCGGTGGTCACGGTGGTGCCGTCGACCAGCAGCAGCGGCTTGAGCTCGATGCTCTCGCCCGCTTTGGTGGCGACCTTGTCAATGGTCAGGACGTCGCCAACGGAAACCTTCTCCTGGCGGCCGCCTGCGCGAACAATCGCGTACACGTCGGAACTCTCTTTCGTCATTGATGCGCACTTGTCTTGGAACCGGCAAGCAGCTACCCCGGAAGGACCGGGACGCCTGCGCGGTGGGCACACCGAGGCACGAGTTTACGGGCCAGGCCGGTGATGCTCCAAATCGGTGGCTCACGTCGGGGTCAGTCGGCCTCGGGGGCCGGCGGACCGGCCGGTGCCACCACTCGCGCACGCTTCTTGCGTTGTGGCTTGACCGGCTCGGGTTGTGCGACGGGCGGTGCCACCGCCGTGTCGGTGGCCGGTGCGTCGGAAGCGGCCACGGTCGCCGTGGGCGCAACGCTGGGCGCCTGCACGTGCTGCGCGGCGCCCGCGGCCGAGGTGGCCCGGCGCCGAGCACGTCCGGTGGTCTTCCGGGCCGGTGCGGCAGCCGGGGCTGAGCGCTCGTCCTGCTGCGGCGCGGTGTCCGCCTCCTGCTCTGCGGGGACGGGGCTCGCGGACGCGCGCTGCGAGCCGGCGCGACCGGTCACCGTGGGACCGTCGGTCTGCTGAGCGGCCTGCTTCTTGGCGCGCTTCTTGCCCGCCCTGCCGGACTTCTTCACATCGGCGTCGATCGCCGACGCGGAGGCTGTCTCGACGGCGGGCTCGGCCGTCGAGTCAGGCGTCGTGTCGGCTGCAGTGGACACGTCGGACGAGGTGTCCGCCACGTCGTTGGTCTCGACATCTGCCGCGTCGGCCGACTTACCGCCGGACTGGGCAGCGGCATGGGCTGCCGCCGCGATCTGTGCGGCGGTGGGGCCGGACTGCTTCGGCGGCTCGTCGGCGCCCTTCTTGCCCCGGCCCTTGCGGGACTTGCTGGTGCTGCCGCTGCCGGAGCCACCGGACGGCTTGTCGACGGGGTCGGAATGGACGATGATCCCCCGGCCGCCACAGTGCTCGCACGGCTCGGAGAAGACCTCGATCAGTCCGGAACCCACGCGCTTGCGCGTCATCTGCACCAGCCCGAGCGAGGTCACCTCGGCGACTTGGTGCTTGGTGCGGTCACGACCCAGGCACTCCAGGAGCCGGCGCACCACGAGGTCCCGGTTGGACTCCAGCACCATGTCGATGAAGTCGACCACGATGATGCCGCCGATGTCGCGCAGCCGAAGCTGCCGGACGATCTCCTCCGCAGCCTCGATGTTGTTCTTGGTGACGGTCTCCTCGAGGTTGCCACCGGAGCCGACGAACTTGCCGGTGTTGACGTCGATGACGGTCATCGCCTCGGTGCGGTCGATGATCAGGGAGCCACCACTGGGCAGCCAGACCTTGCGGTCCATCGCCTTGGCGATCTGCTCGTCGATGCGGTGCACCGTGAACGCGTCGGACTCGCCGGTCCACTTCTCCAGCCGCGGCGCGAGGTCGGGGGCGACAGAGCTGACGTAGTCGTGGACCTGGGACCAGGCGTTGTCGCCGGCGACGACCAGCTTGCTGAAGTCCTCGTTGAAGACGTCACGGATGACGCGGACCGTCAGGTCCGGCTCGCCGTGC
Source organism: Flexivirga endophytica (assembly GCF_014640635.1). Lineage (GTDB taxonomy): Bacteria > Actinomycetota > Actinomycetes > Actinomycetales > Dermatophilaceae > Flexivirga > Flexivirga endophytica. The sequence goes on along the minus strand of NZ_BMHI01000005.1, from coordinate 374,730 downwards.
AGCAGGCTCGGCGCACTGCCCGACTTCGCGTCGGACTGGATGGTCTCCCACTGGGCCTGCAAGCGCTCGACGTCGGCGCGCAAGTCGGCCTCGGAGGCACCTTCGGCCGCCGTACGCACGATGACGCCGGCGTCGCTGGGCACGACCTCCTTGAGGATCTTCTTCAGGCGCGAGCGCTCGGTGTCGGGCAGCTTGCGCGAGATCCCGGTCATCGAGTTGCCCGGGACGTACACCAGGAAGCGACCCGGCAGCGAGACCTGGCTGGTCAGCCGGGCACCCTTGTGCCCGATCGGGTCCTTGGTCACCTGGACCAGCACTGTGTCGCCGGACTTGAGGGCGTTCTCGATGCGCTTGGCCTGGCCGTTCTCGAGACCAGCTGCGTCCCAGTTGACCTCACCGGCATACAGGACGGCATTGCGGCCGCGGCCGATGTCGACGAAGGCAGCTTCCATGCTCGGCAGGACGTTCTGGACCTTGCCGAGGTAGACGTTGCCGGCCATCGAGGCCTGCTGGACCTCGCGGGACACGTAGTGCTCGACCAGCACGCCGTCCTCGAGGACGCCGATCTGGGTGCGGCCGGCCTTCTCTCGCACGACCATCTGGCGGTCGACGCTCTCGCGTCGGGCGAGGAACTCGGCCTCGGTGATGACGGTGCGGCGACGACCGGCCTCGCGGCCCTCGCGGCGGCGCTGCTTCTTGGCCTCCAGGCGGGTCGAGCCCTTGACGGCGGTGACCTCGTCGCGGTCCTTGCGCGGCTCGCGCACCTTGGTCACGGTGCCGGGCGGGTCGTCTCCCTCGGTCGCACCGCCGCTGCGGCGACGGCGACGGGTACGACGACGGCCGTTGCCATCGGACTGCGCGTCCGAGTCGTCGTTGTCGTCGGACGTGTCGGGTCCGGAGCCGTTGGCGGAGTCCGCGGACTTCTTGACGTTCCTGTTGGTGCGGGTGCCCTTGTCTGCCTCGGACTTCTTGTTGTCCGTGTCCTTGGCAGGGCCGTTGTCGGAACCACCGTCGGAGTTGTTGGTGTCGTTCTTGGCGTCCGCCTCATCCTTGCTGCGCCGGCCACGACCGCCGCGGCGGCGGGAGCGACTGCTGCCCTGGGAATCGTCGTCACCGTCGTCCTCGGCGGCGGAGTCATCGCGCGGCTCGTCGGCCTGCTCGGCCGGCGGCTCGGGGTCACGCCGAGGTGCGATCGTCTGCGGATCGGGTGCCTGGAACAGCAGGCCGAAGTTGAGCGCGGAGGAGGAGTCCGACTGCCCCTGACCGGTGCTGCTCGCGGACTCGTCTGCTGCAGGTGTCAGGAACGGGTTTGTCTCTTGCGGGGCCATGGCCCTCATCTCTCGTCAGCATGCGGGTGACCCACAACGAGGCTGCGCCTGCACACCCGCATGTCGCGGTTGGGCCGTCACTCACGGTCGAATCGTTCGCCGTGGCGACGCGAAAGTCGTCTGTTACGTCGCGCCGAGGGTTCGCGTCAAAGCGCGGCATCCACTCGGTCGGACGCCGTCGGTCCTGCACTCGGCTGGTCGCGAGATCTCGCGGGCTCGAGTAGCTGCCGACGGGGCGTCGAACAGGTTGTGGCACTGTCGACGACCACTTGCATTGTGGCACACATCGGGCCCTCCGCCCGCCAGCGACGCTGCACCGCCGGGCCGTGGCGTCACCGCAACGGGTCGCCGATCGCGCCGTCCTCCCGCAGGATTCCCTGACTCAGCCGAGTGACCTGCGGCGGGCGTGTCGGGTGCAGCCCGCCATACGCACCCAGGGCGGTCACGACATCGTCCGGCCGCACCAGCGGGGTGAGGTGGCGCAGCACCATGGTGAGGTCCGGGCCCTCGATGGCCAGGTCCGTGATCGCCCCGCGCACGTCGAACTCGCGCTCACCGCGTTTGGTCATCCGGGAGACGGTCGCCTCCTCGCGCGCCAGGAGCTCCCGCGTGGCGGCCGTCAGCGCGGCCGCGTCCTCGTCGGCGAACACGAGGTGCCAGCAACTCGCCTCCAGCCGGTCGGCGAGCGCCCCGGGCAGCGCCTCGGCGACGTCGAGCACCGCCAGGTCCGCAGGCAGCGCGTCGTCCAGGTCGGCACGAACCTGCTCCGGCGTGCACTCCTGTGTCAACTGGATCTCGAAGTACTCGGCCTCGCTCGCTGTGCCGGTCGGTGCGGCGTTGGCGTAGCTGATCCGGGGGTGTGGGTGGAATCCCGCCGAGAAGGCCACCGGGATCCTGGCCCGGCGCACCGCGCGCTCCAGCGCGCGCTGGAAGTCACGGGTCGAGGAGAAACGCAGCCGGCCACGCTTGGCATAACGCACCCGCAGTCGTTGTACGGCAGGGTCGGGTGCGGGTCCTTCCGGGACACGTTGTCTGGCCACCGGGACACGGTAGTCGGCGTCAGCTCGCGGTCGGAGCCGGCGCCACACCGTTCTTGCCGGTGAGCGCGCCGTCGCCCATGCCCAGGTACGCCAGATCTGTGCACTTGTCACCGCCGTCGGTGGTCGCGACGACGAGGTTGTGGCCACCGTGCACGGGTATGGCGAACTTCTTCGGCGCGTCCCCGACCTTCATCGATCCCGATTGCCACAACAACTTGTTGTCGAGGTAGATCTTCAACTCGCCACCCGCCTCTCGGTCGCGGCTGTCATCGGTGGGCCCGACCCACCCGGAGAACTTCTCCCACTTGCCGGCCAGCGCCCAGCTGACCCGTGCGCCGCCATCGGAATAGCAGTAGGAGAAGGCCTGCAAGTGCTGGTAGGGGCGCCCGGCGAGCGTGGCTTCGGAATCGACGCTGTCAGGCTTCTCACTGCTCGAGGGCTCGAGGTCGCTGAGGTACTGCGTCACGGTGTCCGGCGCCCGGTCCGCCGGTGACCCTGACTCGGATCCGGCGTCGGACGTCGCCTCGTCGGTCGGCGAGGAAGGTCCCGACGCTGCATCGGCCGCCGGCGGACTCGCCGTGGACCGCTTCGCAACGTCTGTCGTGCTCGGGGTCGTGGATCCGGCCGCCGCCGCGCCGCCGTCGTCGTCTCCGTTGTTCTTCAGTGCGAAGACCCCGGCGGCTCCGGCCAGTAACAACACCGCCACACCCATGGCGGCGAGCACCAGCGGCTTCTTCGTCCTCCGGCCACCAGGTCCGCCAGCCGGAGTGATCGCGGGGCTGTCCCACGGTCCCGCCGTCCCGCCACCGGCACGCCCCTGGCTCGCCATACCCGCAGCCGGCGCTGCCGTGCGGGTGTCCTGGTTGTGCTGTGCCAGGTGCGTCCGGTCCGGGTCGACGCCCGTCACGCCCCGGCCGGCGATCCGCTCCGTCTCCGGGTCCAGACGGCCGCGCAGTGCCTGTCCCGCCGCATCAGCGAACTCGCCCGCACTGGCGAAGCGCGCCGCAGGGTCTTTGGCGAGCCCGCGGCGGATCACGGCGTCCATCGGCGGAGTCAGCCCCGTGCTGGACGGCGATGGGATCTCGTCGAACAGGTGGGCCTTGATGACAGCACCGGTCGACGTGCTCGGGTAGGGCTGCCGGCCGGTGAGCGCCTCGAACAGCACGCAGGCGAGCGCGTATTCGTCGACGGCTCGGGTCGGTTCACCATCCTCGAACCGCTCCGGCGCCATGTAACCCATCGAGCCCACCGCACCGCCGGTGCCGGTCAGCCGGGTCTGGTCGGTCTGAGTCGCGATGCCGAAATCGGTCAGGTAGGCGAAGCCCTTGGCGGTCAGCAGGATGTTGCCGGGCTTCACGTCGCGGTGCAGCAGTCCCTGCGCGTGCGCGGCGTCCAACGCCGACGCGATCTCGCCGGTCACCCGCACGGCCTCCGCCGGTTCGAGGCGCTGCCGCCGCAGGATGGAGGCGAGGTCGGTGCCCTCGATGAGCGGCATCTCGATGTAGAGCGTGCCGTCGACCTCGCCGTAATCGTGGATCGGCACCACGTGAGGGTCGTTGAGTCGTGCTGCGATGTCGGCCTCCCGGCGGAACCGGGCACGGAACTGCTGGTCGTTCGACAGCGCCCGGAGCAGCAGCTTGATCGCGACGATCCGGTCCTTCCGGGTGTCGCGCGCCCGGTAGACCTCGCCCATACCGCCCTGACCGATGCTGGCCAGCAATTCGTAGGGACCGAACTGCCGGGGCAGCCGGCCGGGTTCGTCGAGTGCCATGTGATTGATCCTCTTTCCCCTGAAGCCATGTGCGTCGATCAACCGCGGTGACGACGCCCCTCAACACGTCGCGACCACCCTAACGACGGTCGCAGACGAGTAGTGGCGTACGACGCGCGCGAACTCAGCCGCGTTGCGGCCCCGACGGATTCACGGGCTACCGACTAGGGGTGCAACCGGGGCGACCGGACCTCGACCCGGACCGAGAAGGCCCTCCGGACATACCAGGTCAGCGCGATCCCTCCGGCCAGCAGCACCACGCCGCTGATGCCGAGCGGCCAGGGCGACCACTCGTCGGCGCACGACGTCTCTTGCAGCGAGGTGTGGCACACGCTGCCCGGACCGTCCCGGTTCAACCAGGCGAGGAGGAAGGCACCGGCGGACAGCCCGCTGATTGACAGCAGCGTGAGCCACGCGGCGCGCAACTGTGCCGCCCGCAACGCCGGGACGAGGAAGATCACCGCCATACAGACTCCGGCGAGCACCAGCAGCAACGCCCCGATCGTGAGGATACTGAGAAAGCCCAAGCTCACCAGGGCGCCGACGCAGATCCAGCCGATGCCGACGACGACCGGTGCAGCGGTGCGATGTGCCATGCCCGCCCCCCCGATTCGGATCCGGGGAGACCAGGCCGCAGCGCGACGACATGACTCCCTGCGCACAGTCTGCTCCTGTCGGTCAGCGGGCGGGGCATTTCCGTCAGCGGCGACCGACCAAGGTCGCCGGTTGCGGGGCGACTGCCTTCCGCCGTGCCCCGATCATCACGACGACCACGACAGCACACACGGCCATGATCGCCGCCGCGAGCGCGAACGTGTGCCCGAGCCCGGTGACAAACGCCTCGCGCGCCGCATCACGTATGGGGCCACCGAGTTGCGTTGCGGCACCTACGGATTCACGAGCTGCGGCGGCGACCCGATCTGAGCCGACAGGCAGGTCGAGCGCGGATCGGTAACCGCCGCTCAGCACGCTGCCGAGCACCGCGATACCAAGGGCGCCACCGACTTCACGTGCGACGTCGTTCATTGCCGAAGCAACGCCCTGCTCGGCCTCCGGCAAGGCGTCGGTGATGCTCGCCGTCGCCGGCGTCATACTCCAGCCCATCCCGGTGCCGCCGACCCAGAGCAGGACCCCGATCACCCAGTAGTCGGTGTCCGTGCCGACAGTCGCTAGCCCCGCCATGGCGATCGCCACGAGCGTCATCCCGCCGCCACAGAGGACACGGACACCCACCCGCTGCACGAGGTATGGCGCCAGGCGCGCCCCGGGAAGCAGTCCCAGCGCCACAGGCGCCGCCGCGCACGCGGCGACCAACGGCGTCCAGCCGCGGACGAACTGCAGATACTGCATGAACACGAAGATGAAGCCGAAGAATACGAAGAACAGCGACGACACGGTGAGCATCCCGGCGGCGAAGCCGCGTCGGCCGAAGAGCCGAACGTCCAGCAGTGGTGCCCTGTTTCGCAGCTCCCATGCTGCGAAGACGCCCAGCACCAGCAGTCCGACGATCAGGCCGCCGAGGGTCCGCGCACTCCCCCAGCCTTCGGTCGGCGCCTCGATGATCGAGTAGACGAGGACGCCGAGCCCAGCGACCGACAACACCGCGCCGCCGACGTCGAAGGTGCCGAGTTCGGGCGCCCGGGACTCCGGCACCAGCCGCACCGTCAACGCCGCCGCGACAGCCGCGACCGCCACGGTGAACCAGAAGATCGACTGCCAGGAGAACCACTCCAGCAGAAGACCCGAGGCGAAGAGCCCGAGCACCGCACTACCGCCTGCCAATCCGGCCCAGATCGCGACGCCCCGCACCCGCTGTGCGGGCGGGAAGGTCGCGGTGATCGTCGACAGCGTCGCCGGCATGATCATCGCCGCGGCCACGCCCATCGCGACACGGATCGCGATCAGCGCTCCCGGGCTGGTGACCAGTGCGCCTGCAGCGGCCGCGAGGATGATCAGGCCCAGTCCTCCGAGCAGTACCTTGCGGCGCCCGAGCCGGTCACCGAGGTAACCACCGGGCAGCAGCAGAGCCGCGAACGTCAACGCGTAACCGTCGACGATCCAGGACAGTTCGGTCTGCGACGCTCCTGTATGTCGCGCCACGTCCGGCAACGCGACCATCAACGACGACACAGCTGACACGACCGTGGCGAGTCCGACACAGACGGCGACCAGTGCGCCCCTCGTGCGATCCATCACCAACACCCTTTCCAGCAGCGATCCGAGTGATCACTGCTGGGAACGACGGTCCGCCCTTACGAGCAATAGACTCAACGGTGATGAATAAAGTCCGCGGCCGCCGCGCCGGTAGCCCCGACACTCGCGCGCAGATCCTCGAGGCGGCACGCGACCGCTTCCTCAGCGGCGGGTATGCCGGCACGTCGATGCGCGCCATCGCCGCCGACGCCGGTGTCGACGTTGCCCTGTTGAGTTACCACTTCTCTTCCAAACAGGGGCTTTTCGCGGCTGCGATGGAGTTGCCGGTGCGGCCTGGCGAGCTGATCGAGCACGCCCTGGACGCGCCGGTCGAGCAGTGGCCGGGGCGCATCCTGCGGACCGTGCTGCGGGTCTGGGACGACCCCGAGATCGGCCCGGTGCTCGCTCAGACCGTGCTGGTGAGCGCCACTCAGGAAAGAGGCGCTGGTGGTTTCGTTGAATTCCTGGAGACCGAGCTGCTCGGTCGCATCAGGGGCCGACTGGCCGGCCGCGACGCCGATGCCCGAGCGACCGGAGTACTGATGTCGATCGCCGGTCTGCTGATGGCGCGGTACGTCGTCAAGGTGCCGTCCGTGGCGGCGAAGTCGTCCGAGGAGATCGTGCGCATCGTGACCCCGAGCATCGCCATACACCTGCGGGGCGCGCGATTGCGCGACCAATCCGCCTAGGCTGGCCGACGTGGAGTTGGAATTCGACGCGGAGATCATCGAATGGCGCGGGCCGGCGCCATATCTCTTCGCGCCGCTGCCGCCGGAGCAGGCAGACGACCTCGCGCAGGTGGCCCGCGAGCTGACCTACGGCTGGGGGTGCATCCCGGCGCGCGGGAGGATCGGTGGCACCGAATTCACCACTTCGATCTTCCCGCGCGCCGGCGGTTACTTGGTGCCGGTCAAGACCGCCGTCCAGCGAGCCGAAGGTGTCGGCCTCGGGGACGTCATACACCTGGAAATACAGCTGGAGCCGACGGTCGGTCGCTCCGATCAGGACCGGTAGACCTGCACGATCGACGGACGCGGGCCCTTCCACTCGCCCTTGCGCGCCTTCCGGCCCACGTAGTCGGGGAAGTAGGAACGCTGCTCGTCCCAGGTCCCCTCCTCACCGGGGTGCTGCACCGCGACGAAGACCAGACCGTCCTCGTCATGAACCACCGGTCCGCAGGTCTCGGCGTCCTGCGGTACGGCGAGGAACTGCTCGACGTGTCCGCGCTCCGCCCCGCTCAGCGGCATCCGGAACAGACCGTCGGCGAGCCCGATCGCGCTCGGCATGCCGTCGGTGGCGATCCACAGGTCGCCCAAACTGTCGAACGCGACGTTGTCCGGGCAGGAGATCGACGAGACCTTGTCCTTGGGGTAGCCCGCGAAGTAGGTGTCGGCCGCGGCGGGGTCACCGGCCACCAGCACCAGGCTCCACGCGAAGCGAGTCGAGCTCTGGTCGCCGATCTCGGTCAACTCCACGATGTGCCCGTGTTTGTTGGCGTTGCGCGGGTTCGGCTCGGTCGCACCTTCCTTGCCGGCCTTGCCTCGGTCGGTGTTGTTCGTGCAGACGACATACACCTTGCCGGTCTGCAGGGACGGCTGTACGTCCTCGCAACGGTCCATCTTGGTGGCGCCGACCTTGTCCCCGGCCAGCCGCGTGTGGACCAGCACCTCCTCGATCGACATACCGGGCACCAGGGACCGGCCGTTGTCGGTCAGCGCGATCCACTCCCCCGAGCCGTCGAACTCGCCATCGGCGGGCAGCGTGCCCGTGCCGTCGATCTCGCCGGCCGGCGAGTCGCCGCTGAAGCGGGCGACATACAGGCTGCCCTGCGAGAGGAGGCTCTTGTTGTGCTCCCGGGCGGCGCGGTCGTCGCCTGGACGGTAGGTGCCGGAGGACACGAACTTGTAGAGATAGTCGAAGCGCTCGTCGTCACCCATGTAGGTGACGGCCTTGCCCGCGTCGGACAGGATGACGTTGGCACCCTCGTGCTTCAACCGGCCCAGCGCGGTGTGCTTCACCGGCGTGGAGTGCGGGTCGTGCGGGTCGATCTCGACGACCCAGCCGAAGCGGTTCGGCTCGTTCTCGTAGCCGGTGCCGGATCGGGCGTCGAAGCGCGGGTCGATCGTCTCGAAGCCGTATGACGACGCCGCGTCCTTCAGGCCGTAACGCTTGTCCGCCGCACTGGTGCCGTCGGTGCGGAAGTAGCCGTTGAAGTTCTCCTCACCCGACAGGATCGTGCCCCACGGGGTGGTGCCACCGGAGCAGTTTCCCAGCGTGCCCAGCGCCTCGCGCCCGGCCGGGTCACTCTTGGTGCGCAGCAGCTCGCTGCCGGCAGCGGGGCCGTCGAGCGCGAACGGGGTGCTGCCGGTGATCCGGCGGTTGCGGCGGGCTTTGCGAACGTCCTTGGTACGCCACGGCTTTCCTGCGCGGGGACGTTCCAGCTCGACGACCGAGAACCCGTGAGCTGCCAACGAGATCTCGCGCTGCTCGGCGTCGGACAACGTCGGTGGGTACATGATCGCCGGGTTTACGTACTCGTGGTTGCACACGAGCAATCCCTCGCGGCGACGGCGGTCAGTGGTGATGATGTCCGTGTAGTCGTTGTTGTAGCCGAACTGCATCGCCTGTGCGGCGGCGCTCTGGTTCGACGGATCGAACTTCGGCGCACCGGACAGCACCGGGTCGCCCCAGCGAATGATCGGGTCCCACCGCCATCCGTCCGGAACACTCAGACTGTCAACGGTCTTGGCCACTGGATCGATCGGGCGGAACGACATACCAGGGCGCGTTCTGCGCCCGGTCGGCGTCGCAGCCGCCGCGGGAGATCCAGCGGCAACCGCAGTCGCGACAGTGATCGCACCTGCGCCGGCCAGGCCGAGGATCGACCGGCGGGTGAGCGCGGCGCCGGCGATGTCACGGAAAGTGGAGTTGTCCGAGGTGTTCGGGACCGGCGCGAGACAGGCGTTCGCGCACTTCAGCTGGCAGGTTACGGGCGATCGCTTGCCGACGACGTGCTCGGCCATGGGCAGGCTGCGGGGTTCTACAGACACAGAACAACTTCCTCACGAGGAGACGAAACAGTGACGGGGTGGTTCGGCCGGCCCGCTTCCCCGGACCGGCGCTGCCCGAACGCTAAGGTCGCCTGCGATCCGCACGGTGTCTGCTTCCTGACAATTCGGTGAACAGCACCTGTGAGGTGTCGGTTGCCCGCTCCTGTCCGGTCAGCAATCGTAGGTCCGGTGACACGGATCCGCCTACGCTCCGCCGATCAGGAGTGGGACACCGAAACCACCGCAGGAGAAAGCTGGTCGGCCGCTGCCCGGCGGATCGCGGCACCGGCCGTGCCTGTCGCCGGTGATCTGTCCGGGGAGCCGAAGCGCTTCGTCGTGGATGGGGACCCGCGGATCACGCTCCGGCCGATGACGCACGGCGACCTGCGTGACGTGCAGCGCTGGCGGCAGGCGGAGCATGTCCAGCGCTGGTTCGGTCCGGCCCCGAGCCGGCAGGAGATCATCGACCGGTACGCGCCGCGGATCGACGGCAGCGAACCGACCCGGATGTCGGTCGTCGAGGCGATGGGTCGATCTGTCGGCTTCATCCAGGACTACCTGATCAAGGATCATCCCGGATATGCGCTCCTGACTCCCGATCCGGAGGCGATCGGCGGCGACTACCTGATCGGCGAACCAGCCTGGCTCGGCAGAGGTTTCGGTACCAAGCTGCTCTGGATCTGGCTGACCGGATTGCCGACTGCGTATGGCGAGGGCAGGACCGTGTTCGTCTCACCGGATCACCGCAACGGGGCGTCCTTGCGCATCCTGGCCAAGGCAGGTTTCGAGCAGGGCATCTGGTTCGACGAACCCCAGCGAGACGGCTCCGTGGCGACCCTGATCGGCTGCCATCTCGATCTCGCCGTGGTCGTCGGGCGCGGAGCCTGACGTCAGGCGAGCAGTCGATCCAACGACTCGACGAAACCGCCCCACATGATGGCCGTGTCCGCGGTCTCGTCGTGTGGAGCGGCGAAATCGGCTGTGTAGAGACAAATCTCGGCGAGGTCCCAAACGCGGCGGAAGTGGTCCAGCTCGTCCTGTGGGACGCTACGCCCGGTCAGCTCCCGGTAGTTGTCCTGCTCGGGCGCGCCACCGACCTGCCAGACGTCGCGCGCTGCTGGTGCGACGAGCGCGGTGTCCCAGTCGATGAGGTGCAGTCCGTCGTCACCGCTGATCAGATTGTCGCCGTGCGGCTCGCCGTGCGTCACGACCCACGTTCCTTGGTTCGCAAGCATTTTCGCCGCTTCCCTGTCATGTATGGCGAGCAGGTCGCCCAACCCACCGCGGTGCTCGCGTAGCAAGGAGCGAGCCCTCTCGCCATACGGACCGGGCCAGGTGGTGTCGATCTGCTGCAGCGCTGCCTCGAAACCGACGCGCCCCTGCACGACCAGGTCGGCCCTTCGGGCCGGCACCGTGGCGAGCGACGCGGCGTGCAGCCTCGCCAGCAGGGCGGTCGTCGCCGCGTGCGGCACGTCGTCGAGTGACGAAACCACCGTGCCGTCCAGCCATTCGTGGACGACGAGGGTATGGCCACCCGCCACCGTCTGCAGTAGTCCACCACTGGTATCGGGCCGCGGAGCGTGCACGAACTCCAGCCCCTGTGCTCTCAGCGCCGCCGCGGTGCCGAGCGCTGCAGCCAGCTGCGCCCCGTCCCGCACCACATCGACGGTGACGAAGAGCCATTCGGCCCCCGACCGCACCCGCCAGTGATGACTGCCGAATCCGACCGGCACATAAGCGATCTCGTCGACGTGCACTCCCCAACCCGACGCGACGCATTGTGCAACGTCGGCGTCGGAGACATCCGGAGGTGGGACTCGCATGCCGCCACGCTAGCCAGCGACTGGCGCCACGTCGCCCGAGTTTTCGGCGGAGCGCCTCAGACCACGGTCAGCGGCAACAGCTTCTTGCCGGTCGGGCCGATCTGGATCTCAGTGTTCATCTGCGGACACACGCCACAGTCGTAACAGGGCGTCCACCGGCAGTCGTCGAGCTCCTGCTCGTCGATCGCGTCCTGCCAGTCGTCCCAGAGCCAGTCCTTGTCCAGACCGGAGTCGAGGTGGTCCCACGGCAGCACTTCGTTCTCGTCGCGCTCGCGGGTGGTGTACCAGTCGACCGACACCGCTGAACCATCGAAAGCCGTTGCCGCGCAAGCCATCCAACGGTCGTAGCTGAAATGCTCGCTCCACCCGTCGAAGCGACCCCCGTCGCGCCATACGGCCTCGATGACTGCGCCCACCCGGCGGTCGCCGCGGCTGAGCAGTCCTTCGACGATGCCCGGCTTGCCGTCGTGGTAGCGCATGCCGATCGACGAACCCAGTCGGCGGTCGGACTTGATCTCCTCGCGCAGCTTCGCCAGCCGCGCGTCGGTCTCCTCGGCGCCGAGCTGCGCCGCCCACTGGAACGGCGTGTGTGGCTTCGGCACGAAACCGCCGATCGACACCGTGCATCGAATGTCCTTGCGGCCGCTGACCTTCCGGCCGGTCTCGATAACTCTCTTGGCGAGGTCAGCGATCTGCAGCACGTCCTCGTCGGTCTCGGTGGGCAGACCGCACATGAAGTAGAGCTTGACCTGCCGCCACCCGGCAGAGAACGCCGCCGCGACGGTGTTGATCAGATCGTCCTCGCTGACCATCTTGTTGATGACCTTGCGGATCCGCTCCGATCCGCCCTCCGGGGCGAACGTCAGGCCGGATCGCCGGCCGCCGCGCGTCAGCTCGTTGGCCAGGTCGATGTTGAAGGCGTCGACGCGGGTCGACGGAAGTGACAGTCCGGTCTGGCTGCCCTCGTAGCGGTCCGCGAGTCCCTTGGTGATGTCAGCGATCTCGGAGTGGTCAGCCGACGAGAGCGACAGCAGCCCGACCTCCTCGAATCCTGTTGCGTCCAGGCCCTTCTGGACCATCTCGCCGATGCCGGTGATCGACCGCTCGCGCACCGGGCGGGTGATCATGCCGGCCTGACAGAAGCGGCAGCCGCGGGTGCAGCCCCGGAAGATCTCCACCGACATGCGCTCGTGCACCGTCTCGGCCAGGGGCACCAGCGGTTGCTTCGGATAGGGCCAGGCGTCCAGGTCCATGACCGTGTGCTTCGAGACGCGCCACGGCACGCCGTGCGCCGTGGGCGACGGCGCGACCCGCTTGATCCGGCCGTCCGGCAGGTAGTCGACGTCGTAGAACGCGGGCACGTAGACCCCGCCCGTGCGCGCCAACCGCAACAACAGCTCATGTCGCCCGCCCGGTCGGCCCTCGGCCTTCCAGGCCTTGATGACGTCGGTGATCCGCAGCAGCGCTTCCTCACCGTCTCCCAGCACGGCCGCGTCGATGAAGTCGGCGACCGGCTCGGGGTTGAAGGCCGCGTGGCCGCCGACCAGCACGATCGGGTCCTCGTCGGTGCGGTCCGCGGCGTGCAGCGGCAGACCGGCCAGATCGATCGCGGTGAGCATGTTGGTGTAGCCGAGCTCGGTCGACATCGAGAAGCCGAAGACGTCGAAGTCACGCACCCGGCGGTGCCCGTCGACGGTGAACTGTGGAACGCCCGCCTCGCGCATGGCGGCTTCCATGTCGGACCACACCGAGTAGGACCGCTCGGCGATCGTGTCGGGGCGTTCGTTCAGGACCTCATAGAGGATCATCACGCCCTGGTTGGGCAGGCCGACCTCGTAGGCGTCGGGATACATCAGCGTCCAGCGGACGGTCTGCTCCTCGCCGCCGGCGCCGAAGCCGCCGCAGTCCCAGTCCTTGACGGTCGAGTTGAGCTCGCCACCGACGTACTGGATCGGCTTGCTGACCCGCTCCAGCAGCGGCTCGAGCCGGGGGAAGAGTGACTCACCTGCCATGCGGACCAGAGTATGGCGCCAGCTACTCGCAGGGAAACTTTGGGCGCCCAGTCCTCGCGTCGAGAGGCTCACATGAACGTCGAGCGGCTCAGAAAATCGGGCGATCAAGCTCGCTTCATCTGAGCCGCTCGGGCGCTATCCGAGCCTCTGCGAGTGAAGTGGCTCAGTCGTAGAGGTGGTCCAACTCGTCCTTGAACTTGCGGGTCACCACGGTGCGCTTGAGCTTCAGACTCGGGGTGATCTCACCCTCCTCGACCGTCAGGTCACGCGGCAGGATGATGAACTTCTTGATCTGCTCCCAGCGGTTCAGGCCGAGGTTGAGCTCGTCGACATACCCCTGCACCATCTCGCGGGCGGCGTCGGAGCACACGATCGTGTGGTAGTCGGCGCCTTCCATGCCGTTGACCGCGGCCCAATCCACGATGGCCTCCTCGTCGAGCGTGACGAGAGCCGACACGAACTTGCGGCCGTCGCCCTCGACCACGAACTGCGAGGCGTAGGGGCAGATGCCCTTGAAGGTCGCCTCGATCAGGCTCGGCGCGACGTATTTGCCGTTGGAGGTCTTGAACAGATCCTTCTTGCGATCGGTGATGCGCAGGTGCCCGGTCTCCAGCACCTCGCCGATGTCACCGGTGTGGAACCACCCGTCGACCAATGTCTCCGCGGTCACGTCGTCGAGCCCGCGGTAGCCCTGCATGACGCCGGGTCCCTTGATCAGGACCTCACCGTCGCCGGCGATCTTGACCTCGGTGCCCGGGATGGGCCAGCCGACGGTGCCGACGATATTGGCGTCCGGGCGGTTGACGCAGGAGGCCGCCGAGGTCTCGGTGAGGCCGTAGCCCTCGAGGATCGGCATACCCATGGCGTCGAACCAGCGCGCGACGTCCTGGTTGAGCGCCGCGGAGCCGGAGATGAAGAAGCGCACGCGTCCCCCGAAGCGTTCGCGGATCTTGGCCAGCACGACCTTGTTGCCGACGGCGTGCTGCGCGGCGAGCACGGGACTGACCTTGTCACCGGCGGCGCGTGCGGTCGCGACCTTGCGGGCGTTGCCGCTGGCCCAGTCGAACATCTTCGCCTTGGCGCCGCCCTCACCGGCCATCATCGTGGTGATGCGGCCGTAGACCTTCTCGAAGATGCGCGGCGCCGCGCCCATCCAGGTCGGTTGCACGGTCGGGAGGTTCTCGACGATCTTGTCGACGCGGCCGTCGATGGCGGTCGGGAAGCCGATCTGCAAGGGCAGGGTGAGCAGGATCTTGCCGAAGACGTGTGCGAGCGGCAGCCAGAGGTATTGGACGTCGTCCTCGCCCAGGATCCGGACCGAGTCGACGGCCGCAGCCTCGTAGGTCCACGCGTCGTGCGACAGCCGCACGCCCTTGGGCCGACCCGTGGTGCCGGAGGTGTAGATCAGCGTCGCCAGCGACTGCGGCGTCAGCTTCTCCATGCGCGCCTCGAGCAGGCCGTCGTGCTCAGCGAGGTGTGCCGCGCCGAGCTTCTCCAGCTCGTCCAGGCCGATCACCCAGTCGCCGTCGCCGTCGCCGTCGATCTGCACGACCTTGGTCACGGACGGTATGGCGTCACGACCGCCGCGCAGCTTGGCGACCTGCTCTTCGTTCTCGGCGAAGACCACGGTGCTGCCGGAGTCGGAGACGATGAAAAGAACCTCGTCGGCAGTGGTCGAGGGGTAGATCGTCGTCGTCGCCGCAGCGGCCAGCATGATGCCGAGGTCCGCGAGCGCCCACTCCAGGCGCGTCGCCGACGCGACCGCGACCCGGTCCTCGGGCGCGACGCCGAGCGAGACCAGGCCGCCCGCGATCCGCCGGGCGTGTTCGTCGACCTCGCTCCAGGTCATCGACTGCCATTGCTCCCCCACCGGATAGCGGAACGCCTCACGGGTCGGACTCTTGGCAACACGGTCCACGAACAGGTGGGCCACGGAGCGGGCACGGCCTTCGACCACCGTGAGATCGGGCTGCTCTTCGCTGAGGGACTTCGTCATGGGCCGGAGCCTACCCGTCAGTTCACTGTTTGGTCAGCCAGCGTCTCACTGGGTCCGACATATCTCCCGAGCCTGATCCACATCGCGATGCATCTGCGCGATGAGCGCGTCGATCGAGGTGAACTTGGTGTTGCCACGCAACCGGCGGACGAACTCGATCCGGATCGTTTCGTCGTAGAGATCGAGATCGTCCCGATCGAGCACGTAGGCCTCCACGGTGCGCTCGGGAACGTCGTCGAACGTCGGGTTGGTCCCGACCGAGATCGCTGCCGGCATCCGGTATTCGGGGTCATCGAGCGCGACGCCCTCACGGACCAGCCAGCCGACATACACGCCGTCGGCGGGGACCAGACCTTCCGGTTTGGGCCCGAGATTGGCCGTGGGGAATCCGAGCTCGCGGCCGCGCTGAAGCCCGCGCACGACGACGCCACGCACATCGTGCAGGTGGCCGAGCGCGCGGGCAGCCCTGTCCACGGCGCCTTCGGCGAGCGCCGAGCGGACGTCGGTGGAGGAGATGCGGTGTCCTTCGCCGACGTCCGGCATCACGTCAACGGTGAAGTCGTACTGCTTGCCGAGCTGGCGCAGCGTCGAGACGTCCCCGGCGTTCTTGGCGCCGAACCGGGTGTCGCCCCCCACCACGGCCTCGGCGACGTGCAGTCCGTTGACGAAGACGTCCCGCACGAACTCCTCCGGAGTCATGGCGGCGAGTTCCGGGGTGAAGTCCAGCACGAGGACGGCATCGAGGCCGGTCTCGGCCAGGCGCGCGAAGCGGGTGGCCGAGGATGCGATCAAGTGCGGTGCGCGCTCGGGGTGCAGGACCTGTAACGGGTGCGGATCGAACGTCACCGCGCAGGACCGGACGCCGCGAGCGCGGGCCCGCTCGACGACCTGGTGCAACAGTGCCGCATGCCCGCGGTGTACTCCGTCGAAATTACCGATGGTGACCACGCATTCACCGAAGTCGGCGGGGATCTCGGTCAGCTTCGAAAGGCGTAGCACGGACGCTTACTCTGCGCTCGCTGCGCCAGTCGCAAGCTCCTTGCGACGCGAGCGCATCCCAAGCGGTCCGTGGCTGTGTTGAATTGACTTCACCGCGCAACTTTAACGCGCCGGTAGTTCCTCCTCCGACAGGCGCAGGAACCGCCACGCAGCGACCGCGAGCAACCACGTCACGAGGAACACCCCGACGATGACGAATCCGACTCCGTCCAGGTCGATCGAGCCGATGGCGGCGACGGGCCCGTCGGTCCAGGAGAAGCGTTCGGAGATCACCGAGCACAGCTCGATCGAACCGATCACCAGTGCCACGAAGACCGACAGCCAGGTGACGGTCGCGTTGTAGTAGAGCCTGCGCAGCGGCTTGGCGAACGCCCAGCGGTAGGCCTTGGCCATGAAGACGCCGTCGGCCGCATCGAGCAGGCTCATCCCCGCGGCGAACAGCACCGGCAGCGTGAGTATGGCGTACCACGGCAGCGAGACAGCGGCGCCGCCGGCGAGGACCAGCAGGCTGACCTCGGTCGCGGTGTCGAAGCCGAGGCCGAAGAGGAAGCCGATCGGATACATGTTCCACGGCTTGGTCACCGACTTGGTCAGGCCGCCGAGGATCCGGTTGACGAAGCCACGCGAGTTGAGGTGGTGCTCCAGCGCCTCCTCGTCGAAATGGCCCTGCCGGGCCCGGCGCCATACGCGGATGATGCCGATGAACGCGATCAGGTTGAGGATGCCGATGATCCAAAGGAACAGGCCTGACACGGTGACACCGATGACACCGGTGACTGCGTGCAGCGTGGAGCCGTCGTTCTCGACCGAGCCGGCGAGCGCCTTCATCCCGAGGGCGAGCAGGAAGCAGAGCCCGAAGACGACGCTGGAGTGGCCGAGGGAGAACCAGAAGCCGACCGACATCGGCCGTTTGCCGTCGGAGAGCAACTTGCGGGTCGTGTTGTCGATGGCGGCGATGTGGTCGGCGTCGAAGGCGTGCCGCATGCCGAGGGTGTATGCCGTCACACCAAGGCCGATGCCGAAGGCCTGCGCGTGCGCTGTGTCGGCCCCGAGCTCGAAGTGCTGCGGCGCGACCACGAACAGCAGGGTGCCCCAACCGAGCACGTGCAGCGCGAGCACCGCGGCCGACATACCGAGGACCGAGCGGCGTTCTGCCGGAGTGAAATCGGCGAGGAACGCGCGGGCGCGGTCGACCTTGGAGGTCCGCTGTGCGGTGACGGTAGCCATGATCCGCCGAGCATATCGACAAAGCGCGACGACGTCGCATGTGGAGCAGAAGACTGTCCGAACGATCAGGGGCGCCGGCCCGATCGGTGGGGTTCCTCAGGCCGGAAAGACCACCCGCGAGACGGGCACCGGGCCGCTCTCGTCGAGCATCGCCACCAATTCGCCGGATTCGGTGATCGCGGCGGACAACTCCACCGGATCCGCCCGCCGGGTGAGCCGCTTGCCGTGGCGCAGGTCGACGGCCTCCTCGGCACTGATGCGACGCACCGGGAACTGGGCGGCGGCCGCCTCGCCCATGCCGATTACCGGCAACGGATCGTCCCGGTCGGCCCGCGCGGCGAGCTCGTCCAGCGCCGTACAGTCCTCGATGCCGAACCGACCGACGCGGGTCCGCCGCAGCGCGGTGAGGTGGCCGCCGATGCCGAGTGCCTCACCCAGGTCCCGCGCCAAGGCCCGGACGTAGGTCCCCGACGACACCTCGACCTCGATGTCGATGTCCCGCAACGTGCCTGTGTCGGAAGGGATCTCACGCTCGTCGAGGACGTCGAAGCGACTCACCCGCACCGGTCGAGGCTGCAGCTTCACATCGTCTCCCCCGCGCACCTTGGCGTAGGAGCGGACCCCATCCACCTTGATGGCGCTGACCGAGCTGGGCACCTGCTCGATGTCGCCGGTGAGTCGTCCGACGGCAGACGCGACCTGCTCCGGTGTCAGCCCGGCGGCGTCATACGAGGCGGTGACCTCGCCCTCGGCGTCGTCGGTGACGGTGGACTGCCCCAGCCGGATCGTGGCCGTGTAGGTCTTGTCGCACCCGACCAGGAAGGTCAGCAGCTTGGTCGCCTTGTTGATGCCGAGCACCAGCACGCCGGTCGCCATCGGGTCCAGCGTGCCCGCGTGACCGACCCGGCGGGTGTGTGCCAGCCGCCGGCTGCGGGCCACGACATCGTGGCTGGTCCAGCCGGCTGGTTTGTCGACCAGCAGCAGGCCGTCTGCGGTCATGCCGGGTCCCCGCGAAGTATGCGGAGGAGCGAAGCGGGGGAGAAACTTCGTGGGGTGCTCACTCTTCGTCGGCTGCGTCGGCGGGCTTCTTGTAGGGATCCGCGTCGCCGGCGTATGACGCGGCGGACTTGCTCCGGGCCAGCTCCTCGTCGCGCTCACGTGCCGCCTTGAGCGCATCCTCGATGTTCGCGGCGCCTTCCGGGATCGCGTCGGGGATGAACTCCAGCGAAGGAGTCAACCGGATGCCGAGCCCCTTGCCTACGTGTGAGCGGATGCGTCCGCGCCAGTCTTCAAGCGCCTCAGCGGTGTTCGCGCGCTCCTCGTCGGAGCCGAACACGGTGTAGAAGATCGACGCGTGCTGCAGGTCACCGGTGACACGGACGTCGGTGATCGTCACGAAACCGAGGCGCTCGTCCTTGACCCGGCGCTCGACGAAGTCGGCGACAAGGGTCTTGGTGCGCTCGGCGATCTTGCGGGCGCGTGCCGGGTCAGCCATCTCAGCCTCCAGGTGGTTTCGGGTTTCGGGTTCGGGAGCAACGCACCACCCTACGTTCACCCTTCCTTGCGGGCCACGATCAGGTCACGGTCTATCGAGGCGTCGACCCGGTGGCGGAACTCGTCGGCCGGTCCGCCGACCGGGGTCAGCCCGTGCGCGCCGAGCAGCGCGGCCAGCTCCTCGCGCGGTGCGACATGCCGGTTGTAGGACAGCCCGACGGCCCCGCCGGTGCGCAGCAGCCGCTGCCACTGGGGCAGTGCGTCGTCGAGCAGCGAGAGCGGACTCCGTGCGAGCCGGTCGCCGTGCGAGCCGTGCTGCACGCCGTATGGCGTGTCGGTCACGACCACGTCGACGCTGCGCGGCTTCATGAGCCCGTCGATGTCGGTGGTGTCGGTCGACAGGTAGGTGACGTGCTGTGTATCGCCCGCCTTGTAGGCGTCCTTGGAGGCCGCGACCTCGACACGTAACTGCTTGCCGCGGCTGCGCCCGCTGGTACGCAAGCTGGAGTCGTCGGCCGAGTGCTTCAGCCGGTGCTGACGCATCCAGGTCTTGATGAACGCCGAATAGGCCTGGAAGTCCTTGGTGTCCAGTTCGATGCCGGTGACGTCGAGGCCGAGTGACAACGCGATGTTGAGGGTGGTGCCGCGTCCGCACATCGGGTCCAGCACGTGCAGGGTGCCATCGAGCAGGCGCTCGGGCGAGCGCGCAGCGGCAGCCGTCACGTTGAGCAGCAGCCGGGTCCACTGCTCGTTGGTCTTGCCCTGATATTTCTGGATCGTCACCAGATCGCCCGGGTATGGCGCGCGCCGCTGCACCGGGACCGGGGCGAGCAGGTCGCCCTCCCGGCGGAAGATCGCGTGGGCGGCGGACAGCTCCGACAGAACCCGGGTGTCCAGGTCGGTCAGTTCACTCCCGGTGTGCAACGCCAGATAGTCGACACCCGCGACCCGGGTCGCCGACACGTCGGGATCCAACAGGCCGAAACCCATGGCCATGGTGCGGAGTTCGGCTTCGGCCAGGCGCGGAGCGTCCGCGGCATACACACGGTTGGCGGAAGGTGCGAGCAGGATGAGGTGATCGGGCACGCGTCAACGCTAGCTGCACCCACCGCGGCTAATCGGTGCCGGAGTGCACGCGGTCGCGGTAGGCGCCGGGAGACTCCCCCACCAGCGCGGCGAAGTCGCGCCCCATGTGCGCCTGGTCGAACCAACCCAACTCGACGGCCAGCTCGGCGAGTGTGTCGTAGTCACTTGCGTTCAGTCGCGCGATGGCCGTGTGCACCCGAGCACGGGCGACCAGCCATTGCGGTCCGACGCCGATGTAGTGGCGACAGAGGCGTTGCAGCGACCGCAGCTTCAGCCCGCAACGGTCGGCGAGCTCCGCCGCGGACATCGCCGGCGCGGAGTCCTCCAGCGTGGCGATGACCCGGCCGACCGTGTCGAGCTCGGCATGGTCGCCGGTGGCTCGCGCCAGCAGGAACGCGTCGAGCCGGTCCAGCGCATCGGGCCGGTCCGGGGTCAGACCGAGCAACGCGTCGGCCCCGGCGAGAACAGCGGTCGCCGGTCGCACCCGGTCGCGCAGGTCGGCTGCCTCGATGCCGGTCAGTGCGGTCAGCGCCCCGGGGCGGAACTTCGCACCGACGACGCCGCCGGTCCCCGTCAGAGTGACGTCGAAACGGCTGCGGCTGACGACCCCGGTGACGAACACGCCGGGGCCGTCCGCGCCGGCGCGATCGGAGCCCGCGGTCTCCACGGTGAGATTGGCCTGCGCCACGGGCACCAGCGATGAGCGGTATGACGCTCCCGCTGGCAGTTGCCACTGCACCGTCCAGTAGTGCTCGACCCACGGCTCCAGCGCAGGGTGGCACGCCGGCCTGGTCAACGTCGCGTGCTCGGCGAAGCTCCGTGGATCCAAGATCACCCCGTCACTTGTCGCGATTGTCCTATGCGGCATACCCGGCAGCTTAGAAGGATGGGCGGACAGACCCATCAACGATTTCGAGGAGCCACAGATGACCGACACCACCACGCCGACCATCTCCATCGGCATGGTCACCATCGATTGCGACGACGCCGCCGCGATGGCCACGTTCTACAGCGCGGCGCTCGGCTGGGACATCACGGCCCAGGGCGACGGTTACGCGATGTTGCAGCACGGGGACCAGCGGATCGGCTTCGGCGCGACACCCGACTATCAGCGACCGTCGTGGCCGGACGACGGGCACAAGCAGTTCCACCTGGATCTCGCGGCCGAGGACGTCGAGGCGGCCGTGGCGCGCTGCGTCGAGCTCGGCGCCACCAAGCCGGAGCAGCAGCCCGGTGAGACCTGGACGGTGCTGCTGGACCCAGCGGGTCATCCCTTCTGCATCACCAATCTCGCGAACTGGGGCTGAGCCAGTCGCTCAGCCCGCGGCCGGGGTCGTGATCACCAGCACGGCCTCGGCCGGGCCGCCGATCGCGGCATACGAATGCTTCCGGTTGCTGGTCCAGGTGGTCGATTCCCCCGCCCGCACCAGGAGCGACGTCGTCATACGCACCCGTATGGCGCCGCCCGTCACCACCAGATGCTCGGTGACCTGCCGCCCGTGTGCCGGTGACGTATGGCGAGCACCCGCAGGGAAGTCGAGGCGGAAGACCTCGACCGTCGTGCCGTCCGGCCGACGGCGCAGGTCGAGCAGCACGGTGCGCATCCCGCCCGCGGCCGCGGCCCGCGAACCTTCGACCTCACCGACCAAGGCGGACAACGGCACACCCAGCGGACCGCAGATCGCGTAGAGCGTCTCGATCGTCGGGTTGCGTTCTCCTGCTTCGAGTTGCGACAGCGTGGCCTTGCCGATGCCTGCATCGCGGGCCAGTGCGGACAGGCTGATCCCGCGGCGCTCCCGTGCTTCCCGGATGCGTGCGCCGACCGCCGCCGACGTCTCGCCTGCGCTCATGTGGTGGACCCTCGTCGCGGTGACAGGTCGTCGGCGCTAGCGTTCTGCAAACAGAACGTTTCGCGAACGGAACAGCACATGCTCGACACTCTACCCGCGCAACGCAGCGACTCCGCAACCCCGGTCATCGCCGGAATCGTCTGTGCGCTCGTGGGATTCACCAGCTCCTTCGCCGTCGTGCTCACCGGCCTGCGCGCTGTGGGTGCCAGCCCTGCGCAAGCGGCTTCAGGCCTGCTCGCGGTGACGATGCTGCAAGGCCTCGCCGCGATAGCCCTGGCAACACGTTTCCGGATCCCCATCACCATTGCCTGGTCCACGCCTGGCGCGGCACTGCTCGCGGGGTCCGGTGCAGTGTCGGGAGGTTGGCCGGCGGCGACCGGTGCCTTCGCCATCACGGGAATCCTCATCGTCGCGACCGGGCTCTGGTCGGGATTGGCCGACCTGATCGCGCGCATCCCGACGACCATCGCGCAGGCGATGCTGGCCGGCGTGCTGCTGCCGTTGTGCCTGGAGCCCGTGCGCGCCGTCGCCATACATCCGTGGGACGTGCTGCCGGTGATCCTCGTCTGGCTCGTCCTCGTGCGCATCGCACCCCGGTGGGCCGTGCCGGGCGCCTTCCTCGCGGCGAGCATCGTGATCGGCGTCGAACTTGCCCGCACCGGAACGTCGTTCGGCGATCACCGGATGCTGCCCGCACTCGCGCTGGTCGCGCCACAACTGTCGGTGCAGGCCGTGCTCGGCATCGCTCTCCCTCTCTACGTCGTCACGATGGCCTCACAGAACATTCCCGGCGTCGCGGTGATCCGCGGCTTCGGCTACACCGTGCCGTGGCGCCCCAGCATGCTGGTCACCGGCGCCGGTACGGTGCTCGGCGCTCCAGCGGGTGGTCACACGATCAATCTGGCGGCGATCAGCGCCGCATTGGCCGCGGGGCCAGATGCCGGACCGGACACCACTCGTCGATGGTTGGCAGCAACCTCCAGCGGCATCACCTACCTCGCGCTCGGCCTCTCCTCCGCCGCGCTCACCACGCTGGTGACGCTGGCACCGTCCGGGGTCATCGAGACCGTCGCCGGGCTCGCACTGCTCGGGGCGTTGAGCGGCGCTCTGCAGGGTGCGCTGGGCGGGCGAGGACCCGGAAACGCCGGGGTCGCAGAGACGACGGCGGCGGTCCTCACCCTGGTCGTGGCCGCCTCGGGCACGACCATCGGCGGCATCGAAGCCGCTTTCTGGGCGCTGCTGGCGGGACTGGCGGCCCGCTGGTGGTTGCTGCGCGGCGTCGCTCGTCCCACGGGCCACTGAACCGGCGGTCCGGCTCGTAGGGTGGAGACATGCTTGCCGCGTATGCCGCCCGACTCGACCGCAACGATCCGCTCAGTGCACTCGAGGTGGGCGAGCGGCCCGATCCGGAGGTGCCGGACGGCTGGGCGCGCGTGCACCTGCGCGCGGCGGCCCTCAACCGGCACGACCTGTGGTCCCTGCAGGGGGTCGGGCTCGGCGAGGACAAGCTACCGATGGTTCTCGGCTGCGACGGCGCAGGCGTCACCGACGACGGTCGCGAGGTGATCCTGCACAGCGTCATACCGAGCCCCGGGTGGTCGGGCGACGAGACACTCGACCCGCGCCGGACACTCCTGTCCGAGCTGTATGACGGCACACTCGCCGAGCAGGTCGTCGTCCCGACCAACCACCTGGTGCCCAAGCCGGACGGGATGTCCTGGGAGCTGGCGGGCTGCTTGTCCACGGCGTGGCTCACGGCATACCGGATGCTGTTCAGCAATGCCGGCGTCTCCCCCGGCGACACGGTGCTGGTGCAGGGCGCCGGCGGTGGCGTTTCCACCGCGCTGGTGCAGCTCGGATCCGCCGCGGGGCTACGGATGTGGGTGACGTCGCGCGACGAGGCACGCGGCGCCCAGGCCGTCGAGCTCGGCGCGGACCGCGCGTTCGCCAGTGGCGAGCGGTTGCCGGAGCGGGTCAACGCCGTGATGGAGTCGGTGGGTGCGGCGACCTGGAGCCACTCGGTCAACTCGCTCAACCCCGGCGGCACGATCGTCATCTGCGGAGCGACCTCCGGGGACGCACCGGAGAAGGCCGAGCTGACCAAGATCTTCTTCAAGCAGCTGCGGGTGATCGGTTCGACCATGGGGTCGTTGCCCGAAATGCGTCGACTCGTCGATTTCGTTGCACGGGAAGGCATCTCGCCCGTCATTGATCAGACGCTGCCGCTCGGGCAGGCGCGGGCCGCGTTCGAGCGGCTCGCTGCCGGCGACAGCTTCGGCAAGATCGTCCTGACGACGGGCGACTGACCGCTCAGGCGCCGTCGGCCGGACCGCGGCCCAATTGTCTTGCGGCGTCTGCGAGTAGCTCGACGACCCGGACGCCGAAGTCGAGTCCGAGCGGGTGCTCACGTCCCTCGGACGCTGCGGACGCGAGCTCGTCGGCCGCCGTCGCGAGGGCCAGCGGCGCGGAGGTCGACCGGGGCGGCGCGGCGCTGATGCCCGACTCACCCCACATGCGTATCCCCCAGGTGTATGCCGCAGGCGGCCCCCAGAGGGCGATGGTCGCCGTGCTCACCGCGCCCGTCTCATGGGTCAGTGTCAGGTGCACGGCATCGCCGACGCCCGCTACCGCCACGACGGCGTCGACCGGTCCGAGCGCCGGGACGAGCGTGCCGAGCAGATGCGGTCCGAGATCCCAGAGCGCGCCCTCCCGCTGTCGCCACGGCGAGTCCTTGTAGGGACTCTCCGGCCGCTGGTTGGCCGCGATCCACTCGGTCCACGATCCGCGCCACTGATCCTCGGCGGCCAATTCGGCCAGCCAGGAACGCGTTTCGGGCGTGTATCGCGCGGTGAAGAACACCACCGACCGTGACCCGGATGCCTTTGCGGCAGCCCGCAGCTCTCGTGCGACTTCCGCGTCAAGTGCGACCGGCTTGTCCAGCAGCAGGTGCTTGCCGGCGCGCGCCGCGTCGAGTGCCAATGGTGCCTGCACGTCGGGCGGCACGGCATACGACACGGCCTCGACAGCGTCGAGCAATGCGTCATGACTCGAAAATGCTTCGACGCCAAGGATTTCCGCTGCCTCTGCTGCCTTTGCCGGGTCGCGTCCCCACAGTCCGACCAACTCGTTGCTCGATGCCTGTATGCCGGGCCCGTGTGTCTCGCGTGCCCAATAGCCGGTGCCGACCAGTCCGAATCGCATACCCACAGCCTGGCATACGGCCTGGCGATCGACCGGCATACCAATGCATTGAGCGGCACACCGATTCGGGCTGAACCGGTGTGCCGCTCAATGCGTGCGTATGCCGCTCAATCAGAGCAGCCTTGCATCAGTCGCGGGGCTTCTCGCGCATCTCGTATGTCGCGATCAGGTCGCCCAACTGCAGGTCGTTGTAGGACCCGAGGTTGATACCGCACTCGAAGCCCTCGCGGACCTCGGTGACGTCGTCCTTGAAGCGCCGCAGACCGGCGACCTCGACGTTCTCGGACACGACCTTCCCGTCGCGGGTGATCCGCGCCTTCGAGCCACGCTTGATCTCGCCGGACCGGACGATCGAACCGGCGATGTTGCCGAACTTGCTGGACCGGAAGATCTCGCGGATCTCCGCAGTGCCGAGCTCGACCTCTTCGTACTCCGGCTTGAGCATGCCCTTCAGCGCCTGCTCGATCTCCTCGATGGCCTGGTAGATCACCGAGTAGTAGCGGATCTCGACGCCCTCCTTGTCGGCATACTCGGCGTTCTGACCCTCGGCTCGCACGTTGAAGCCGATGATCACCGCATCCGAGGCGACCGCAAGGTTGATGTTGTTCATCGTGATGGCGCCGACGCCACGGTCGATGATCCGCAGGTCCACGTCGTCGCCGACATCGATCTGCAGCAGCGCGTCCTCGAGAGCTTCGACCGAACCGGACACGTCACCCTTGAGGATGAGGTTGAGGGTCTCGATCTTGCCGGCCTCGAGCTGCTCGTTGAGGTCCTCCAGGCTGATCCGCTTGCGAACCTTCGCCAGCGCGGCCTGCCGGTCGGCAGCCTCACGCTTCTCGGCGATCTGCCGGGCGGTGCGGTCGTCCGGGGCCACCACGAAGGTGTCACCCGCACGCGGCACCGACGCCAGACCGGTCACCTGTACCGGACGTGACGGCGTCGCCTCGTAGACGTTGTTGCCGTGCTCGTCGAGCATGGCGCGGACACGTCCGTGCGCGGTGCCGGCCACGATGCCGTCACCGACCCGCAGCGTGCCCTGCTGCACCAACACCGTTGCGACTGAACCGCGTCCGCGGTCCAGGTTGGCCTCGATCGCGACGCCCTGGGCGGGGCGGTCCGGGTTGGCACGCAGGTCCAGCGCCGCATCCGCGGTCAGCAGCACAGCCTCGAGCAGCCCGTCGATGTTCGCGGCCTGCTTGGCCGAGACCTCGACGAACATCGTGTCGCCGCCGTACTCCTCGGCGATGAGGTTGTATTCGGTCAACTGCTGACGGACCTTGTCGGGGTTGGCACCGTCGACGTCGATCTTGTTGACCGCGACCACGATCGGCAGACCGGCGGCCTGTGCGTGGTTGAGCGCCTCCACCGTCTGCGGCATGACGCCGTCGTCGGCGGCCACGACCAGGATCGCGATGTCGGTGACCTTCGCACCACGAGCACGCATGGCGGTGAATGCCTCGTGACCCGGGGTGTCGATGAAGGTGATCGCGCGGTCGTTGCCCTCGTGCTCCACATGCACCTGGTAAGCACCGATGTGCTGCGTGATGCCGCCGGCCTCACCGGACTGCACGTCCGCGTGACGAACGGCGTCCAGCAACCGGGTCTTACCGTGGTCGACGTGACCCATGACGGTCACGACCGGCGGACGCGGCTTGAGGTCGTCATCCTCTTCCTCGGCCTCGAGGTCGATGTTGAAGGAGTCGAACAGCTCCTTCTCCTCCTCCTCCGGCGAGACGATCTGGATGTTGTAGCCGAGCTCGGAGCCGAGCAGCGCAAAGGTGTCCTCGTCCAGCGACTGGGTGGCCGTGGCCATCTCGCCGAGGTGGAAGAGCACCGTCACCAGCGACGCCGGGTTGGCGTCGATGCGGTCGGCGAAGTCGGTCAGCGACGCACCGCGACGCATCCGGACCACGGTCGAACCGTCACCGCGCGGAACAGTCACACCGCCGACGGACGGCGCCTGCATCTGCTCGAACTCTTGACGCTTCGCGCGCTTCGACTTGCGACCGCGGACCTTTCCGCCGCCTCGACCGAACGCACCCTGCGTGCCGCCGCGGCCACCTGGGCCACGACCGCCACCAGGACGGAAGCCACCACCGCGAGCACCGCCGGGTCCACCACCGGGACCGCCACGGCCACGGGCCGGACGCTCACCGGGGCGGACCGCTGCGCGGTCGGGCATCATGCCCGGGTTGGGGCGAGGTGCACCAGCACCTCCGGGACGCGGAGCGGCCGCCGGACGTGCACCGGCAGCACCGGTGCCACCGGGACGCGGAGCGCCCGGACGCGGGCCAGCGGCGCCGCCCGCACCGCCACGGCCGGAGGCCGGACGCGGCATGCCCTGGCTGGGCGCGAACGGGTTGTTGCCCGGACGAGCCGGGCCACCCGAGCGCATGCCCTGGCTCGAGGAGAACGGGTTGTTGCCCGGGCGCGGGGCGCCCGGACGCGGAGCGCCTCCGCGGCCACCACCGGAACGCTGCGAACCCTGCTGACGCTCCGGTCGCGGACCGGGAGCGGCCGGACGCGGACCTGAGGCACGCGCCGCCGGAGCTGCCGGCGCGGAAGCTGCCGGGGCGGAAGCTGCCGGGGTCTCCGGCTTGGCGGCCGGTGCCGGAGCAGGGGTCGCCTTCTCGGGTGCCGGAGCCGGTGTTGCCGCCGGAGCCTCGGGTGCCGGCTTGGGGGCAGCCTTCGGACCGGGCTTGGGACCCGGCTGCGGGGCAGCCTTCGGGGCCGGCGCCGTGGGCGCCGTCGTCGTGGTCGAGCTCGACTTCTCGGCGGTCGGCGGCGTGGGAGTCGCCTTCTTGGCCGGAGTCTTCTTCTCGGTCGCTCCATCGTCGGCACCTGCGCCGGCGGGAGGATTTTCCTTGATCTTGCGCACTACCGGAGCCTCGATGGTCGAGCTCGCCGTCTTGACGAACTCGCCCTGCTCCTTGAGGTAGGCAAGCAGATCCTTGCTTGGCATTCCGAGCTCTTTCGCGAGCTCGTGAACCCGAACCTTAGCCACACTTCTCCTTGTCGGATTGCGGCGGTCCGGGTCGGCCGGCCAAGTCAGCCGGGCAGCACGAACCGCCAGTTTGGGTGCTTCATCGCTGAGTACTCATCGGGTGCTCATCAGCGTCAAAACCCGCCTTCGGTCGTTGTTGCCAGCGCGGACGTCACCGTCCACGTGTCACAGTTCACTCGTCATACGGGATGTATGACGGGCTTCATCGCCCGGCGATCCACTCCCTGACCGGCGTGAGGTCCACCGCGTGGGTGATCCGTAACGCACGGGGAAATGCTCGCCGCTGGTCCGCCTTGTCGAGACAGTCCGGCCGGGGATGCAGCCAGGCCCCGCGGCCCGGCAAACGGCCACCTCCATCGGGCACGAGCAGCGAAACATCCGTCTGCGCTGCGTCATTCCCGACGAGTGCGACCACCCGTAGCAATGCTGATCGTTCGTCGCGAGTCCGACATCCCACACAGGTCCGCAGCCCGGCATGCCGGGTTGCGGTGACAGGTGGGGTGCGGCGGCCTCGCGTGCGACCGCTCACCATCAGCCTACCGCAGTCAGTCGGTTACCCCGGCATCGCCGGGGGCGTCGGTGTCCGGTCGGATGTCGATACGCCAGCCGGTGAGCTTCGCGGCGAGGCGGGCGTTCTGGCCCTCCTTGCCGATCGCGAGGCTCAACTGGAAGTCCGGCACGACGACGCGAGCCGACCGCGCACGGTCGTCGATGATGTCGACCGACTCCACCCGGGACGGGGACAACGCCGCGGCGATGAACTGCGCGGGGTCCTCGGAGAAGTCGACGATGTCGATCTTCTCGCCCCGCAGCTCGGTCATCACTGCGCGCACGCGCGAGCCCATCGGGCCGATGCAGGCGCCCTTTGCGTTGACCCCCTGCTGCTTGCCGTGGACCGCGATCTTGCTGCGATGCCCCGCCTCGCGCGCCAGCGCCGAGATCTCGACGGTGCCGTCGGCGATCTCGGGCACCTCGAGCGCGAAGAGCTTGCGGACCAGGTTGGGGTGCTTGCGCGAGAGCATGATCTGCGGTCCCTTGGGTCCGCGCTTGACGCTCACGACATAGGCACGCAGCCGCTCACCATGGACGTAGCGCTCCCCCGGAACCTGCTCGGCCGACGGCAACAGCCCCTCGACGGTGCCGAAGTCGACGTGCACCGCGTGCGGGTCACTGGACTGCTGGATGACGCCGGCGACGATGTCGCCCTCGCGGCCGCGGAAGTCGCCGAGGATCGCCTCGTCCTCCACATCACGCATCCGCTGCACGATGACCTGGCGGGCCGTCGCCGCGGCGACGCGTCCGAAGTCGCTCGGGGTGTCGTCGAACTCGGGTCCGGGCTCGCCGCGATTGCCCTCCTCGTCGACCGGAGCATCCTCGCGCGCCCAGACGACGACGTGACCGGATTTGCGGTCCAACTCCACGCGCGCATTGCGGTAGGTGCCGTCCTCCCGGTGATACGCCGTCAGCAGTGCCTGCTCGATGGCGGGCACGATCACGTCCATCGGGATGTCCCGCTCGCGCTCCAATGCGCGCAACGCGGCCATGTCGATGTCCATCAGTGGTCCTCTCCGGTGGTGTCGCTGCTGCGATTGAACTCGACCTGCACGGCGCCGTGCAGGCCGTCGTCATACGAGAAGGCCTGCTCGCTGGTGGCGCCCTTCTTACCGGTCACCGTCAATGTGAAACCGGCGTCGTCAGCGCGGGTGATCCGGCCGGTGACCGGCTCGGCGTCGGGCACCGAGAGTTCGATCAGCCGGCCGACGTTGCGCCGGAAGTGCCGCGGCAGCGTCAGCGGACGGTCGGTGCCCGGTGAGCTGACCTCGAGAACATAGGCGTGCTCCCCCATCGCGTCCGTCTCGTCGAGCCGGTCGCTGACCAACCGGGTCACGTCGGCGACCTGATCGAGGTCCAGTGGCGGGACCGCGGCGGTGGGATCCGTATCGGCGGGCAGGTCGCGATCGACCAGCACGCGCACCAAGCGCCGCTTGCCCGCGGGCATAACGGTGACGTCTTCGACCAGCAGGTCCAACGGCGCGAGGACCTCGGCGAGATCTGCGGAGATACGGTCCGTCCGGGCGGATTGCTTCTCGCTCATTCCTGACGCGCTCCTGCTGTTCTCGAGTGGAGTGATCACCCTACCGTGCGCCGAGAGCGCTCCCGGGCGAGCGCGACACGCGCCCGGCCCTTGCGACAGCGGGCGCCATACCCAATACTGAACCTTATGGTTCAGCAAATGGCGGATGTGTTCGCCGCGCTCGGGCACCCGACCCGCATGCGGGTCATGACCGAGTGCGGACGGGCCGTGCGGTCCACGTCGCAGCTGCAACGCTCCTGCGCGCCGATCAGCCTCCCCGGGATGCGCAAGCACCTGCAAGTGCTGGAGGACGCCGGCCTGCTGCGGCGGACGAAGGTCGGCCGCACCGTGTGGTGTTCGGCTGTCCCCGGCTCCACCGACGCGGCAGCGGACTATCTGCTGCGTTTGCAGTCCTTCTGGACCGATCAGCTCGATTCGTTGGCCAACAGTCTGGAGAAGTGATGCCCGAGTTCTCGTTGCACCGTCATGTTGCCGTCGCGCCCGATGTCGTATGGCGTGCCTGGACCACCCGGGAGGGCCTCGCGTCGTGGTGGTGGCCGCAGTTGCCGGACACGACATACGAGATAGATCCGCAGGTGGGCGGGCACTATCTCTTCGAGTCGAAGGCGGCGGGCTTCGGTGTGCGCGGCGAATTCACCGTCGTGAACGCGCCGCTCCGGCTGGAGATGACCTGGCACTGGATCGGTGGAGACACCCAGGAGGTCCCCGACCGCGTGCAGGTCGAGTTGCAGCCGGACGGGGACGGGACGTCGGTCACCGTCACGCACCGGATCGATCGGCCGGACGACACCGGCGCGGGACTGCGACAGGGCTGGGGCGACGTGCTCGACCGACTGGCCAGGCTGGGCGATTAGGTCAGACGCCGGTCGGCGCCAGACCTCGATCGCGCAGGATCTTGCGCTCGATCGGAGCGAAGACACCGAGTTCGACGACGACGCCGACCAGCAGGATCAGCACCATGACCGCGATCACGGTGGGCATGTCGCTGAGGTTGCGCCCGTTCTGCATGACCTGACCGAGACCGACACCGAGCTCCGGACTATTCACGATCAGCTCGGCCGCCATCAGCGAACGCCACGAGAACGCCCACCCCTGCTTGAGGCCGGTCAGGTACGTGGGCAGTGCCGCGGGCACCAGCACGTGGCGGACGAGCGACAGGCCGCGCGCACCGAGCACCGTTCCCGCACGACGCAGGATCGGTGGGGTCTGGTCCAGCCCACCGATCAGGCCGTTCGCGATGGACGGCACCGCACCGAGCAGGATCACGAAGTACATCGCCGACGGGCTCAGCCCGACCAGCAGCACCGCGAAGGGCACCCACGCCACCGACGGCATCGACTGCAGCGCCGAGAGGATCGGCCGGAATCCCTTGCGCAGGAACGCGATCTGACTGACCAGCAGGCCGAGCGCCGTCCCGATCACCAGGGCCAGCAGGAAGCCGACGACACCCCGCCGCAGGCTGGTCCAGGTTGCGTCCCAGGCCGTCCCGTCGGTCACCATCTGCCACAACTGGTGCCAGACGGTGGACGGCGACGGTATGACGTACTCCGGTTTGATCGCGAGTGCCCACACGGCCTGCCAGATGCCGATGAACGCGGCGACCACCACGAGCGGCGCGACGATCGCGACCGGATCGATGCGGCGACGCGGCGGCCGGTTGTCCTCCAGTGCGTCCAGTCCGTCGCTGATCCGCGCGAAGTCCTCCTTGGCGCGGTCGTCCTCACGCACCGGCATGGCGGCTGATCTCCGTTCGCAGTGAGCTGGTGATGTCCGCGGCGAGCTCCATCACCGAAACGTCCTCCAGCGACCGTGAACTCGGCAGGTCGACGTTCCACGTGCGCAGGACCCGCCCCGGGCGCGAGGAGAGCAGCACGACCCGCTGGCCGAGCCGGACCGCCTCACGCACGTTGTGTGTCACGAAGACGACGCTGAGGTCGGTGTCCTGCCACAGTTGCATCAACTCCTCGTGCAACACGTCGCGGGTGATCGCGTCGAGAGCGGCGAAGGGCTCGTCCATCAACAGCAGCCGCGAACCTTGGGCAAGACTGCGCGCCAACGCGATCCGCTGGCGCTGGCCACCGGACAGCTCGTGCACCCGCCGCTCGCCGGCCGACCCCAGCCGCACCAGGTCGAGCAGTTCCTGACAGCGGTCCGCACGCTCGGCGGCCGGGGTCCTGCCGAGCTTCAGCGCGAGCTCGATGTTGCCTCGCGCTGTCAGCCACGGAAAGAGCGCCGACTCCTGGAACATCAGGGCAGGGCGCTCCACGGCTCGCACCGTTCCCGAGGTGGGTTCGTCCAGACCGGCGATCAGCTGCAGCAGGGTGGATTTCCCGCAGCCGGATGCGCCGACGACGGTGACGAACTCTCCGGGCGCGACGTCCAGGTCGACACCGTCGAGCGCGGTCACCACCTGGTCGCGTTGCCGGAACTCCTTGCGGACGCCGCGGATCTCCACGCGGGCTCGCGAGGACTCCTGCCGCTCGGGACGTTCGAGTGTCAGTATGCTCGTCATTTCGACTCCTGACCTAGTCCTGCGTCCGAAACAGTCTGCAAGTCTTGGCTTTTCAGCACACTGTTGAGGATCGAGAGGTCGTAGATGCCCTTCAGGTCGGTCTTCTTCAGCAGCCCGACCGACTCAGCGTGCTCCGCGGTGCCTTGCAACGACGCGGCATACGGATTCCAGCCGGGGGTGAGGTTCTTCAGCGCCGCTGCCGTCACGCCGGCCGGCAACGCCTTGCCGTTCAGCTTGGTGAGCGCGGCGTCGAGTTGCTTGGCGGATCCGCTGGGGTCCTGCTTGATCCGTTGCACCGTCTTGATCTGACCGGCCACCAGTGCACGGACGGTCTGCGGGTGCTCGGCCAGGAATTTGGTCGAGACGAGCAGGTTCGTGGTGACGAACCGGCCCTTCGGCCACCGGCTCTTCTCGTCGACCAGGACCTTCCCGCCGCCCTGCTTCACCAGCCGGGTGGCCCATGGCTCGGGCAACCAGGCGCCGTCGATCCGGCCCTGCCGGAAGAGTTGGAGACTCTGCGAGTTGTCCTGCGCCACGACACTGACGTTCTTGGCGCCGCTCTTGTTGACCGTGAAGCCTTCCTGCTTCAGGAAGTACTTCAGGGCGACGTCCTGGGTGTTGGCCAATTGCGGTGAGGCGATGGTCTTTCCGGCCAGCTGGCTGACGGAGTGGATCCCCGGCTTGACCACCAGGGCGGCACCACCGGAAGCGCCGCCGGCGACGATCCGCACGTCCTTGCCGCCGGTCTTGGCGAAAGCGTTGATCGCGGGGTTCGGGCCGAGATAGACCGCGTCGACCGATCCACCCAGCAGAGCCTCGGTCGCGGCCGGCCCGGCATTGAAGGTCTGGGTGGTCAGCTTGGTCTTCCCGAGCTCCTTGGCGAATTCGCCGTCGGCGACCCCCAGCACGGGCACCGCATGGGTGACGTTGGGGAAATAGCCGAGGCGCAACTGGGACGCAGCAGTCCCTGCCCCGCTCGTCGCCGGCGCCGACTTGTCTGCGGCGTCCGCTCTCCGTGAGCAGCCGCTGAGCGACGCGATCGCGAGCGCAGCGATGACTGGCACGGTGAGCACGCCCACCTTGCGACTGGATTTCATGTCATGAGTCCTAGTGGTTGAAGGGGATTCAGCGCGCGAGTGCGCCGAGTTCGGAGCCGGTCAATCCAGCTGCGAGGGTGGCGCCGGTGTCCGGATCGATCACGACGAAGGCACCGGTCGCGCGCTGTTGTGCGTAGTCGTCGACTGCAACCGGTTCGGCGAGCTGGATCCGGATCCGGCCGATGTCGTTGAGCTGCAATGGATCTGTGCTGTCCTGCCACTGCAGGTCGTCCACGTGCCAGACGGCGTGCGGCGCTGCGAGCAACGCACGTGTCGTCCGGGTGCCGACCTTCACGAGGACCCGTTGCCGGGGAGTCGGAGGGCGCTCGTCGAGCCAGGTCAGGACGGAGTCGAGCTCGCGCGTCGTGCGGATCGGTTGTGCCGTGGTCAGCACTTCGCCCCGCCCGACGTCGAGCTCGTCGGCCAGTCGGATGGTGACGGACTCGCCGGTAGTAGCAGCTTCCTGCTCGCCCCTCACTCCGTCGATCCCGACGATCGTGGAGTTGCGGCCGCTCGGGAATGCCGTGACGGTCTCACCGACCCGAACGGTGCCGGAGGCGACACGACCGGCCAGGCCCCGGTAGTCCGGGTGCTCGGTGGTCCGGGGGCGGATCACCAGCTGCACCGGCAACCGGAACGGCTCGCTGTCGGCGTTGGCGCGAGCGGGCAGCGTCTCGAGCACTTCCAGCAGCGGCAGTCCGGCATACCAGTCAGGCCCCGGCGACGCGACGTTCTCGCCGGTCAGTGCGCTGATCGGGATGATGTGGGTCGTCTCCAGACCGACGCGTTCCGCGACCGCTCGCACGTCGTCGGCGACCACGGCGAAACGCTCCTCGGACCAGTCCACCGCGTCCATCTTGTTGATCGCGAAGACCACCTGCGGGACCCGCAGCAAGGACAGCACCGCTGCGTGTCGACGTGTCTGCGCGGAGACGCCGTTGCGTACGTCGACCAGCACCACCGCGGCCTCCGCGGTCGATGCCCCGGTCACCGTGTTGCGGGTGTACTGCACATGCCCCGGGGTGTCCGCGAGGACGAAATTCCTTCGTGGCGTTGCGAAGTAGCGATAGGCGACATCGATGGTGATGCCCTGCTCACGTTCGGCTCGCAGGCCGTCGGTCAGCAGCGCGAAGTCGAACTCCGTCGCACCGCGCCCCTGGCTCGCGTGCAATGTCGCCTCGAACTGGTCCGCGAGGATCGACTTGGTGTCGTGCAGCAGGCGGCCGACCAGGGTCGACTTGCCGTCGTCGACGGATCCGGCGATCACCAGGCGTAGCTGGTCCCGCTCGGTGATTGTGGTTTCGGTGGTCATGCTCAGAAGTAGCCTTCCCGCTTACGGTCTTCCATGGCGGCCTCGGACAGTCGGTCGTCGGCCCTGGTGGCGCCGCGCTCGGTGAGGGTGCTGACCGAGATCTCCTCGATCACCTCCGTCACGGTCGTCGCGGTGCTCTGCACCGCGCCGGTACACGAGCCGTCGCCGACTGTGCGGTAGCGAACACTCAGTGTTTCCAAGGTCTCCCCGTCACGCGGTCCGCCCCATGGCCCCGGGGTGAGCCACATGCCGTCGCGCTGGAAGACGTCGCGCTGGTGGGCGTAGTAGATGCTCGGCAGGGCGACGTTCTCGGCCTCGATGTAGCGCCATACGTCCAGCTCGGTCCAGTTGGAAATGGGGAAGACCCGGGTGTGCTCCCCGGGCGCGTGCCGACCGTTGTAGATGCGCCACAGCTCCGGGCGCTGCTTGCGCGGGTCCCAGCCACCGAAGGAGTCGCGCACGGAGAAGATCCGTTCCTTGGCACGTGCACGGTCCTCGTCCCGGCGGGCACCGCCGAGGAGTGCGTCGAACTTCTCGCCGGCGATCGTGTCCAGCAGTGGCACCGTCTGCAGCGGGTTGCGGGTGCCGTCCGGACGCTCGGTGAGCCGGCCGTCGGCCAGCCATTCCTCGACCGCCGCGACGACGAGTCGATGGCCACCATCGGCGATGATTCGGTCACGGAACTCGATCACCTCGGGCAGGTTGTGACCGGTGTCCACGTGCAGCAAGGTGATCGGCAACGGCGCCGGGCTGATCGCCTTGCGGGCGAGGTGCAGCAGCACCGCCGAGTCCTTGCCACCACTGAACAGCAGTGCCGGACGGTCGAATTCGGCGATCACCTCACGGATGATCTCGATGGACTCGGCCTCCAGTTCGCGCAGCGACACGTCCGTCGCGGACAAGGCAGTAGTCGTCATGCTGACTCCTTCAATGGGCTGAGCAGAGTGCCGACGACGGTCACCGCGTCGGCGAGGTCCACGTGCTCGGTGTCGATGGTCAGGTCCGGCTGCGACGGCGGCTCGTAGGGATCGTCGACACCGGTCATGCCGGTCAACTCCCCGGCCGCAGCCTTGGCGTAGAGGCCTTTGACGTCCCGCCGCTGGCACTCGTCCAGCGGGGTGGCGACATAGACCTCGTGGTATGGCGTGCCTTGCTGCTCATGATGTGCGCGCACCGCATCGCGAGCATCTGCGTAGGGCGCGATGACCGGCACCAGTGCCACCACTCCGTGGCGGGCGAGCAGTTCGGCGACGAAGCCGACCCGGGTCACGTGGGTGTTGCGGTCCTCCCGCGAGAAGCCAAGTCCCGCAGACAGGTTCGTGCGCAACTCGTCACCGTCCAGGATCTGCACCCGGTGACCACGGTCGGCGAGTTCGGCTGCGAGTGCCTCGGCGATGGTGCTCTTGCCGGCACCGGACAGGCCGGTCAACCACACGGTGGCACCGCTCATCGTCTCTCCGTTCCCGCTCACAGGTGGATCCCGCACTCGACCTTGTCGGTGCCGGACCAGCGCCCGGACCTGGCGTCGGCCCCGGCTGCCACCCGGCGGGTGCAGGGACCACAGCCGATCGACGGATAGCCCTGTGCCAACAAGGGATTGCTGATCAGATCGTGGTGTGCGATGTATGCCGCGACGTCGTCGTCGCTCCACGCCGCGAGCGGCGCCAGCTTGATCTTGTCCCTGCGCTCGTCATACGAGACGACGGGAGTGTCACGGCGGGACTCGGACTCCACACGACGCAATCCAGTTGCCCATGCGTCATATTCGTCGAGCACTTCGTCCAGGGGCTGCGTCTTGCGCAGCGCGCAGCACAGGTCGGGGTCGCGCTCGTGGAGTGCGACGCCGTAGTCCGCGTCCTGCTCGGGAACGGTCTGCCGCGGCGTGATCGACCGCAGGTGCACCCGGTATGACGCCGCGACGCGGTCACGGGTCTGCAACGTCTCGGCGAAGTGATAACCGGTGTCGAGGAAGAGCACGTCGACCCCGGGCAGGACGACGCTCGCCAGGTGCACGAGCACGGTGTCCTGCATGGACCCGGCGACCGCAAGCCGCAGGCCGGAGTCGACAGCCCACTGCAGCACTTCCTGTGCCGTCGAGTCGGCAAGCGTCGCAACGCCTTCGTCCGCGAGCTCACGCAGCCGCGTTTCACTCAGCGTCATCGAAGGACTTCCTCGTCGGCGCGGATCGCCCAGTCCGAGAAGGTCTCGTGGTCGGTGCGTCCGGCCAGGTAGTTGCGCGCGACCCGCTCGATGTAGTCACCGAGCTCCGCCGACGTGACCTTGTGACCGCGCAGTTTCCGCCCGAAGTCCGCCTGCTGACCGAGCCGGCCGCCGAGGTGCACCTGGAAGCCCTCGACCCGGTTGCCGTCCGCGTCGGTGACGATCTGCCCCTTGAGCCCGATGTCGGCGACCTGGACACGGGCGCAGGAGTTCGCACAACCGTTGAGGTGCACCGAGATCGGATTCTCCGGGTCGATGTCGGCCAACCGCTTCTCGAGATCCGGCAGCAGCGCGTGTGCACGCTCCTTGGTGTCGACGATCGCCAGCTTGCAGTATTCGACACCGGTGCAGGCCATCAGGTTGCGCCGCCAGGGGGTCGGATTCGCGTTGAGCCCAAGGGGTTTCAGGGTCTCGATCAGACCGTCGACGGCCTCGTCCGGCACATCGGCGACGATCAGCTTCTGGTACGGCGTCAGACGCACCCGCTGCGATCCGGCGGCTTCCGCGGCATCGGCCACGGCGGCCAGACTCGTGCCGCTGAGCCGACCCGCGACCGCGGTGAACCCGACGTACTTTCCGCCACCCCGCTGGTCGTGGACGCCGACGTGGTCCATCTTCGTCGTCGGCAGCGTAGCGGCCGGGCCGTCCGGCAGTGGCGCCTTGAGGTATTCGTTCTCGAGCACCTCGCGGTACTTGGCGACGCCCCAGTCCGCAACGAGGAACTTCATCCGTGCCCGATTCCGCGAGCGTCGGTATCCGTAGTCGCGGAACAACCGCACGACGGCGACCCAGACGTCCGGCAGCTGCTCGAGGGTCACGAAGACACCGAGACGCTCGGCGAGGAACGGGTTGGTGGACAGGCCGCCGCCGACCAGCAGGTCGAATCCCGGCCCGAGCTCGGGGTGCTGCACGCCGACGAACGAGACGTCGTTGATCTCGGGTGCCGCATCGGGCAACCAGGCGATCGACGTCTTGAACTTGCGCGGCAGGTTGGACAGGTCCGGGTCACCGACATACTGCCGGTTGATCTCGGCGACCGCGGGCGAGACATCCAGCACCTCGTCGACGCTGAGTCCCGCGACGGGCGAACCCATGACGACGCGGGTGCAGTCGCCGCACGCCTCGGTCGTCTCCAGCCCGACCGCCTCGAGGCGCCGCCAGATCTCGGGGACGTTCTCGATCTCGATCCAGTGGAACTGCACGTTCTGACGGTCAGTGAGGTCGGCCGTGTCCCGACCGAAGTCCTGCGAGATCCCGGCGATGACCCGCAACTGCTCCGTGCTCAGCACGCCGCCGTCGATCCGCACCCGCATCATGAAGTAGGGCGCTTCCAGCTCCTCGGGGGACAACGTCGCGGTCTGACCTCCGGGGATGCCCTCCCGGCGCTGGGTATAGAGACCCCACCAGCGCATCCGACCGCGCAGGTCGTCAGCCGGGATCGACGCGAAGCCCTCCTTGAAGTAGGTCTCCTCGATGCGTGCTCGCACACTGAGACCATCGTCGTCGCGCTTGAATTGCTCGTTATGGTTCAGCGGTTCGTGCTCTCCGAGCGCCCACTGGCCATTGGTCTTGGTCACCACGACACATAACGTTCCATTTGGCGATGCAAAACGTCAAATGATGCCCACGGATTGGCGCAACCACGCGCCGAGGTGCGTCCACCTGTTGAAACGCGTGCGTGCGAGGATGACGAACATGCCGAACGCCGAAGACCGCGCCACCTTGCGCCGACGCGCGGTCATCACCGCCGCGCTGGCCGGGTCGGTCGCCACGTTGTCCGGCTGCGGCATACGGCTCGAAGGTGATGCGCCTCACATTCCCGGCATCAAGAAGCAGGAGCCACCGGTCGACCAGAAGCCACTCGAGCGGCTGTTCTTCATGTTACGCAAGACGGCGACCGCGACCACTGACGCGCCGGAGTCCGACCCGTGGGCTGCCGAACTCAGGGCGATGCACCTCGCCCAGGCGAAGCGACTCACCGAGGTCATGTCGACCCAGGGCATGAAGGTGCCGAACTACCACTACAGCTCGACCGGTGCGCATGGCGATCTCGTCGACTACAGGAGCGCCGAGCGGATCAACGCCCGGCAGATCGGCTCTCTCGCCGGCCTCACCGCCCGCAACCTCCCGATGGCCGCAGCTGTCGCCGTCACCCAGAACGCCGCAGCCCACGTGCTCGGTGGGTATGTCGAACCCTCCGGCGGCACGACACCGGAGGCGGAGCAGGTGAGGGCGATCCTGCCGTCGTTGCGTTCGGCGATCTATGCGTTCGAGGTGATCATCGCCAAGACAGCCATGAACGAGCGCAAGACCGCCGAGGCCACCCTGACTCCGCTGCGTGCGACACGCGCGACCTGGGAAGCATCGCTCGGCAAGGACGTGCCGCCCTCCCCCGACGGCTTCACACTGCCGGTGC
Organism: Flexivirga endophytica; assembly: GCF_014640635.1. Classification (GTDB taxonomy): domain Bacteria; phylum Actinomycetota; class Actinomycetes; order Actinomycetales; family Dermatophilaceae; genus Flexivirga; species Flexivirga endophytica. Next base: position 335,001 of record NZ_BMHI01000005.1, on the reverse strand, counting down.
AGCCGACGACCGACGCACGGCGCCGCGCTCTCGCACAGCGCGTGCTGACCGACCTCATCTCGGCCTGCGCGGACCAGGTCGCCGCGACCCGCGGCGACCGCGGTGCGTTCATCGGGCTGACCACGCTCTGGGCGGACGCCACCGCGCAGTCGTGGCGGTGGGGCGCTAAACCCGCGCCCTTCCCAGGCCTCAAGTGACCGACCTGCACGACTTCGCACCGAGCATCCCGGACGCGTTCCGGGAGGTGGTGCAGGGTCGCCCCGCCGAGCCGAAGGTCGGCGGGGACGACTGGCTGGCGCACCTGCCGGCGCAGGTAGCCGAGCTCGCCGACGAATGGGACCTCGTGGCCGACGGCCCGGTCTGGCACGGGGTCTGCGCCGTCGTCATACCGTGCCATCGCGACCGGGAGCCGGTGGTTCTGAAGGTCAGCTGGCCACACGAGGAAGCCCGGCTGGAACACCTGGCATTGCAGAGCTGGGCCGGTCAGGGTGCCGTCCGGCTGCTCGCGGCCGACCCGGCCCGGTGGGCGATGTTGCTCGAACCGCTGGTCCACGACCGCAACCTCGACGCACCCGAACTGCTCGAGGCGTGCGAGGTCATCGGTGGCCTGATGCGGCGCCTCGACCGGCCAGCAACGCCGCAGTTCACCCGGCTCAGCGATGAGATCGATCGCTGGATCCCGTTGTGCCGCAACGGTTCCCCACTTGTCCCCCGCCGCTTGACCGAGCAGGCGGCGAGCCTGCTGGCCGATCTACGGGACGGCTGCGACGGCCGGTTGATCCATCAGGACCTGCACTTCCAGAACGTACTGGCTGCGCGGCGTGAACCCTGGCTGGCGATCGACCCCAAGCCGCTGTCCGGCGAGTGGGCGTTCGCCGTCGCGCCGGTGCTGTGGAACCGCTGGGACGAGGCCAGCGCGGCATACAACCTGCGGGCGCACCTGCGGCTCCGACTCGGACTCGTCAGCGAGGCCGCCGGCATCGACGAGGACCGCGCCAGGTCCTGGAGCTTCGTCCGGCTGGTCACGAACGCGATCTGGGAGGCCGAGGAGCCGCACCCCGGCAATGCGGAGTTGTCGCGCTGGATCGCCGCCGCGAAGACGATGACGGAGTGATGACCGCTTGACGAACGATGGCCCGCACCGCCGAGCGGTGCGGGCCATCGTGCCGATCCGGAACGACTACTTGGTCGCCTTCTCCAGGATCTTCTTGAAGGAGTCCTTGGTGCCGAGCAGCTGCGAGTATTCGGCCTTGTGCTTGCTGGACGAGTATTCGTCACCGTTGATGAAAAGCGTGGGGGTGCCCGTCACGCCGTTCTTGCCGGCTTTGTCCATCGTCGACTTGACGTATTTGTTGTAGGAGCCCTTGTCGACGCAGGAGTTGAACTTCGTCAGCTTGGCACCGGCGATGCCGGCCTGCTTGCCGTACTTCTTGATGTCCGCCTTGGTGAACGAGTCACCCTGCGCCTCCTGCTGCTCCGGACGCTGTCCCGCGAAGGCCTTCGTGTGGTACTCGGCGGCCTTGCCGGCGTCGGCCGCGCAGTAGAGACCGTTGGCGGCGATCGTGGAAGCCGGCTGGTTGCGGAAGTTGTCCTCGAGGAACGTCATCAGGTGCCAGACGACCTTGACCTGACCGTCCTTGGCCATCTTCAGGATCTGTTCGCCGTTGGACTTCTCCAGGTCGTTGCAGATCGGGCACTGGAAGTCCTCGTAGAGGTCGACGGTCGGCGCACCGGACTTCAGCTTCACGTCCGGGTAGGCGCGCAGCCCATCAGCGTTGTCGGTCCCGCCCTTGGGGACCGAGCCGGCGAAGGAACTGCTCTTGTTCGCCTGCGTGACGAACACCGCAACGATCACCACCACCACGATCACTGCGGCGATGATGCCGCCGATCAGCCCCTTGGAGGGGCCGTCCTTCGGCTTGGAGGCAGCGAGTTTCTGCGATGCATCAGGGCGTGGCATGGAGTCACCTTAACTTGTTATTTGAAACTGCAATCACGTAGCTGGCCGCGGGCGGCGGGTTCACTTCTCGGTCACCGCAACGATCACCGAGTCGAAGGAGTTCGGCTCGTTGAGCAGTTTGCCGTATTCCTTCGAGTTCTTGGTCGGCGAGAGTTCTTCGCCGTCGATGAAGACGCTCGGAGTGGAGTTCACGTCGTCCCGCGACGCGCGGTCCGCGGTGGCGGACACGTAGCCGTCATACGTGCCCTTGTCGACGCAACGGTCGAACGTCGTCAGCGCGGCACCCTTGATGCCGGCCTGCTTCCCGAACTTCTTGATGTCGGCGACGGAGAAGCCGTCGCCTTCCTTCTTCGGCTGCCCCGCGAACGCCGCCCGGTGGTATGTCGCCGCCTTTCCGGCGTCCGCCGCGCAGTAGAGGCCGTTGGCGGCGATCGTGGAGGACGGTGCGTTCTTGAGGTTGTCCTCGAGAAATGTCACCGGATGCCAGACGAGCCGGATCTTGCCGGCCTCGGCCTGCGCGAGCATCGCCTCGCCGTTCTGCGTCTCGAGTTGCTTGCAGAACGGGCACTGGAAGTCCTCATAGACGTCCACGGTCGGCACACCAGTGCGCACCGTCAGCGACGAATAGGGGTTGAGCCCGTTGGCGCCTTTGGTGCCGCCGGTCGGCACCGGCCCGGCATACGGCTCGTGCGAGGCAGGACGATTGAGCAGCACGGCGATCACGATGGCCGCCAGCAGCGCGACGGCGAGGGCGCCACCGAAGACGAGCTTCGAGGGACCGGTCGTGGAGATCTTGGCCGCGGGCGCGCGGGAGTCAGGTCGTGGCATCGGCGCGCGCCGTCAGCCCCAGAGAGCGCGGTCGACGCTCAGCTTGGTGCGTGGCCAGATCACCAGCCAGGCCGCGCAGAGCAGGAGCCCGACGTCACGCAGGATGTCCCACTTGTATGCCGCTGTGGTCGGCAGCTTGCCATTGCTGCCGAAGCAGCCGCACTGGATGACGATGCCGCGCGCCCACACCGAGCTGATCCCGATGATGAACGCGATCATCAGCAACCCGCCGAGGACCGCCGTCATACGAGTCATCAGGCCCGCGATCAACAGCAGGCCCAGGATGATCTCGAGGAACGGCATGAAGGTGCCCCAGATGTTCGCGAGGTCGTAGGGCAGGATGCGGAACGCCCGGGTGTCCAGCTTGGTCGACTCCAGGTCACGTGCCTTGAGCACGCCTGCGACGAGATAGGTGAGGCCGAGGATCAACCGAGCGGCCACTCCGACCCACTCCATCGCCGGGTGCTGGTGCCACTTGGCCCGTGTGTTCACGCTGGACGACACCGACTCGGTCTGCTCTGCCACGCGGGACAGACTAATCGACGGGCCTGTCGAGAGTGACACGCCAGCTCGGTGTCAGCTGTGAGTCAGCTGTCCATCCATCGGCGGACGACGGCCACGACGTCGAGCAGCTCGTGCGCGACGGCATCGGGTTCTGCGTCGGTCGGCACGACCTGCGCATCCGGCAACACCGAGTGCGGAATCCAGATCGCGCGCATCCCGACCTGCTGCGGGCCGTGCACGTCCTCGAAGAGCCGGTCGCCGACATAGACGCACTTGGCCGGATCGACCCGGACGGCGTCGGCCGCGGCACGGAACGCCTCGTGATGCGGCTTCACCCACGGGATCTCGCTGGAGTAGACGTCGCCGTCGATCAGGTCGAGCACGCCGTCCCGCTCGAAGATGCCGCGGTGGTAGTCACGGTCCCAGATCGTGTTGGACAGCACGCCGACACGAATCCCGCTGTCGCGCAGGGCTTTCCACACCTGAGGAACCTGCGGATCGGTCTGCGTGTGCGGCTCCCAGAACTCCCGGTACGCCGTGAGCGCCGCCAGGTGCTCGGCGCCGTGGACGTCCGCCCCGGCCGCGACCAGGATCTCCTCGATGCGGGCGCTGCTGTGCTCCGCGCGAGCGCGGGCCCACGCGGTCATGGTCGCGTCGAGCAAGCGTTCGGCGAGGGCCGGATCGCCGTAGGCGGCGGCATACGACATGGCCTCGGCCTCGAAATCGATGTCGTGCCAAGGCGTCAGCGTGCCGCCCCAGTCGAAGATGACGGCCTCGACGGCGCTCACAGGGTTGCCTCCGACTCCTCACCGATCTCTCGTGTCACCTCGGCGACGACGTCGTCGACGGCGATCTCGCGGCGGTCACCGGAGCGACGGTCCTTGATCTCGACCTTGCCGTCGGCCAGGCCCCTGCCGATCACCACGATGGTCGGCACGCCGATCAGCTCGGAGTCCTTGAACTTCACGCCCGGCGACACCTTGCGACGGTCGTCGAAGAGCACCTCGACGCCGGCAGCCTCGAGCTCACGGACGATCTCCTCGGCCTTGACGAAGACGGACTCGTCCTTGCCGGTCGCCACGACGTGCACGTCCGCCGGTGCCACGTTGCGCGGCCAGATGAGCCCGATGTCGTCCAGGTTGTCCTCGGCGATCGCGCCGACCGCGCGAGTCACGCCCACGCCGTACGAGCCCATCGTGACGGTTACCAGCTTGCCGTTCTCGTCGAGCACCTTCAGGCCGAGCGCCTCGGCATACTTCGTCCCGAGCTGGAAGATGTGACCCATCTCGATGCCGCGGGCCAGCTTCAGCGTGCCGTGGCCCGTCGGTGAGGCGTCGCCCTCGCGGATCTCGGCGGCCTGGATCGTGCCGTCCGCGGTGAAGTCGCGACCGTGCACGAGATCAATGACGTGCTTGCCGTGCTCGTCCGCGCCGGTCACCCAGGCCGAGCCGACCGCGACGGACGGGTCGAGGAGGTAGCGAATCTTGCTTGCCTTCTCCTCCCCGAGCACGCCGGGTCCGATGTAACCCTTGGCGAGCATCGGGTATGACGCAAAGTCCTTCTCCTCGAAGGCTTCCACCTCGGCCGGTGCGACCTTGACCTCGAGGCGTTTCGCATCGACCTCACGGTCACCCGGCAGGCCGATCGCGAGCGGTTCGCGAGTGCCGTCGGGGTGCACCAGCATCACGATGACGTTCTTGAGCGTGTCGGCGGCAGTCCACTCCCGACCGTCGGCTCGCGGGTGGTCCTTGTTGAGCGCGGCGACCAACGTCTCGATGGTGGGCGTGTCGGGCGTCGGCTCGACGTGTGCGGGGCCGGCGGTCACTTCGACCTCGGGGGCCTGCGCGATCTCGACGGCCTCGACGTTGGCGGCATACCCGCTCTCGTCACGCACGAAGGTGTCCTCGCCGTGCGGGCTGACCGCGAGGAACTCCTCCGACGCCGAGCCGCCCATGGCGCCCGAATCGGCTTTGACGATCACGTACTCGAAGCCGAACCGGTTGAAGATGCGGATGTAGGCCTCGCGGTGCGCGTCATACGACTTCTGCAGGCCGGCACGGTCGACATCGAAGGAATAGGAGTCCTTCATGATGAATTCGCGGCCGCGCAGGATGCCGGCGCGTGGGCGGGCCTCGTCGCGGTATTTGTTCTGGATCTGGAAGAGGGCGAGCGGCAGGTCCTTGTAGGAGGAATAGAGGTCCTTGACGGTCAGGCAGAACATCTCCTCGTGCGTCGGGCCCAGCAGCATGTCCGCGTCCTTGCGGTCCTTGAGGCGGAAGAGGTTGTCGCCGTACTCCGTCCAGCGGCCCGTCGCGTCGTAGGGCTCGCGCGGCAGCAAGGCCGGGAACTTCACCTCCTGGCTGCCGATGCGGTTCATCTCCTCGCGGACGATGGCTTCGACCTTGCCGAGCACCTGCATACCGAGCGGCAGCCAGGTGTAGATGCCCGGCGCGACCCGCCGGATGTAGCCGGCGCGGACCAGCAGCTTGTGGCCCGGCAGCTCCGCGTCGGCCGGGTCCTCGCGCAGGGTTCGCAGGAACAGGGTCGACATACGCAGTGCCACGGGGGCTCCTTCAGGGTGGTTCTCTCAGATTCGGTGCAGACACCGCAGGATATCCGGCGGTGACCTGGCCCGCCGAACCCATTACTCGCCGGTTCGCTCAGCGAAGCTGACAACAGCCTGAGAATTCGACCACCGGCTGGCAAACAGCAGCCAAACTGGCCTGAACATCCTTCAACGACAACGTTTTTCAAGTTGGGCGCCTCGTAAGCTCATCCCGTGACGACGCGAACGCTACTGTGACGAGAGTGCCGCCAAGAATGTGGCCGCTTGCCGCGATGGCCATCGCCCTGATGTCGCTGCCCGGGTGCAGGGCCGACGGCTCCACCGGACCGGCCGCCTCCTCCTCCGCTGCCGTGCCTGAGGCTCAGGCATCGCGCAGTCACTGCGGCGCGGGCTGGTCGCGCGCCGCCGCCGGCCTCGTCCAGGTGCGGGTCCGCAACACCGATGTCAACGCCGAAGAGGTCTTTCTGGCCGACGGATCCGGCCGGCTGTATGGCGAGATCGACCCGCTCGCCCCGGGGGCAACGGCGGTCTTGCGCACCACGCTGTCCGCAGGTGACTACCACCTGGTCTGCTCAGTGAACGACGGCACGCCGGTCCACGGCCCGAAGGTCTCGGTCACCGGAGCGGCAAAGGGTGTGCGTGGTGTTCAACCGGTCACGTCGGCGGATCTCGCACCGAAGGTGATCGCCTACCAGAAATGGGTCGAACACCGACTGACGACGCTGCAAGGTGAGGCGAAGTCGCTCTCGACGGCTCTGCGCTCCGGTCATCGCGACACTGCGCAGGCGGCGTGGAAGCAGGCGAACCGCACGTGGAACACCATGGGCGGGGCGTATGGCGCCTTCGGTGATCTCGGCGACGCGATCGCCGGAAATGCGTTCCCGTTCGCCCAGGGCGTCCACGACCCGCACTGGACAGGCCTGTTGCGGATCGAATACGGGTTGTGGCACGGAGAGTCCCCGGCCTCGCTGGCCCGACTCGGCGGAGTGCTCGAGACGGACCTGACCGCGTTGGGCAAGCAGCTGAAGACGACGCAGTTCCAGCCGCTCGATGTCGTGCGGCGTACCCACGAGATAACCGAGGACACCCTGCAACAGACACTCACCGGGCACGAGGACTACGGCGCACACTCCGAGCTGGCCGACGCAACCGCGCAACTGGACGGCACGGCCGAGCTGCTGAAGGTGCTGCGTCCGCTGCTCGCCCCTCGCTATCCGGAGTTGTCCAAGGTCAACAGTTGGATCACCAAGTCACGCAACGACATTCGGGCCCAAAAGTCCTGGACGGTGACGCCGCGCGGTGGCACCGCAGCTGCCGGGCATCGCCGGGTGGACGCGGACATCGCCCAACTCGCCGAGCTGCTCACCCCGATCCCGACGATCCTCGAACCGAGAGTCTTCCGATGACACAACCCAACCGCCGCACGCTGTTGCGGGCCGGAGTCGTCACCGGTGGTGCGGGCGCAATCGCGGTAGCCGCCACCGCTGGGCGAGCCCTGGCCGACACCTCGGCACCACACGCAGCCGGGCGGCGCAGGCTCGCGGCGTTCCACGGCAGACATCAAAGTGGGGTGCTCGGAGACCCCTTGCCCGCGGCGACCATCGTCGCGTTCGATCTCGCGACCAGCACCAGGCCGGATCTCGAGGAGTTGCTGCGCACACTCACGACCACGTTACGGGCGCTGACCACTGGCGGCGTCGCGGCCGACCCTGGCATCACCACCACCGCAGGTACCGGCCTCCTCGGGCCTGATGGGCCGACCCACGCGCTGGAGTCCGTTGTCGCGTTGGGGCATCGCGTCTTCACCGACACGTTCGGGCTCGCGGGCGCCAAACCACGTCGTCTGCGGGCGATGGACACCTTCCCGAATGACCAACTCGACCCGGCCTGGTGCGGCGGCGATGTGCTGATCACGTTGCAGGCGCACGACCGCGACGTCGTGACGAACGCCCTGCGTGAAGTATGCCGCGCGACCCGTGGATCGATGCAGATCCGTTGGAAACAGGATGGATTCACCTCCGCCCCGCGGCCGACCGGTCACCCGCGCAACCTGCTGGGTTTCAAGGACGGCATCGCCGGTCCTGACCCGCGCGACGACAAACAGATGGGCTCACTCGTGTGGGCCGACGGCGGCGAACCGGCCTGGGCCGCCGGCGGCAGCTACTACGTCATGCGCAGGATCAGGATGCTGGTCGAGTTCTGGGACCGCGTCTCCACCTCCGAGCAGGAGCGGATGTTCGGCCGCCGCAAGGACACCGGCGCCCCGCTGACCGGCGGTGGCGAAGGGTCGACCCCGGACTACGGGAACGACCCGAACGGCAGCGCCATACCGCTCGACAGCCACATCCGAATGGCGAATCCGCGTACCCCGGCAACCGCCGCATCACAGTTCCTCCGGCGGTCGTACTCGTATGACGCAGGCGTCGACTCCGTCGGAAACCTCGACATGGGCCTGATGTTCGGAGCGTTCAACGCCGACCTCGATCGCCAGTTCGTCGCCGTGCAGAAACGGCTCGCCGACGAACCGCTCGTCGACTACATCACCCCGGTGGGCGGCGGCTACTTCTTCGCGTTGCCCGGCGTGCGCAACACGAAGGACTTCTACGGGAGCACGTTGCTCGCGTAGACAACCCCCCGCAAGTCCGAACCCAGGAAGGAAGCACCGTGCAGAAGAAGCCAGCATTACTGGCCGCGGCCTCGGCAGGCGTCGTGATCCTCGCAGCCGGCACGACAGCCGCCGTGCAGGCCACGGCGAACGCCGCGAGTCCTGCGCAACCGAGGCAACCCGCAGCACACACTCGCACCGCGACGCCGATCAAGCACGTCGTCGTGCTCTTCGACGAGAACGTCTCGTTCGACCACTACTTCGGGACCTACCCGAACGCAGCCAACACCGACGGCACGAAGTTCACCGCGGCCCGTCACACGCCGCGCGCGAACACCGAGCAGAACGCGGGCCTGATCCGCTCGAACCCCAATCTCTACAAGCCCTTCCGGCTGGCGTCGGACCAAGCCGTCACCTGCGACCAGAACCACGCATACACACCGGAACAGAAGGCGGCCAACGGCGGCAAGAACGACAAGGTCGTCGAGAACACCAGCGTCGACACCTGCACCGGTGAGTTCGGTGCTCCCGGCCTGGCGATGGGCTACTTCGACGGCAACACCGTCACGGGCATGTGGAACTACGCCCAGCACTACGCGATGAGCGACAACATGTACGGCTCCAACTACGGGCCGTCGTCACCGGGCGCCATCAACCTGGTTTCGGGAAATACGTGGGGTATCCACGCCGTCGACCCCAAGACCGGCGACCCCACATCGGACAGCTACGTCGTCTCGACACCGAACGACAAGGGCATCGGCACGATGACCAACGACCCCGACCCGGCATACGACGACTGCTCCGGCCACAACCACACGTCGACCAACAACCTCGGCGCGATGCAGGGCAAGAACATCGGCGACCAGCTGAGTTCGGCCGGGGTCTCGTGGGGCTGGTTCCAGGGTGGCTTCACGCCGGACACGCCATACGCCGGTGACGGCACCTACGCCCAGTGCACCACCTCGCACGCCAACGTCGGCGGCGGCACCTCGGTGGACTACAGCCCGCACCACAACCCGTTCGCCTACTACAAGTCGACCGCGAATCCGCACCACCTGCCGCCGAAGTCCCTCGCCGAGGTCGGACACGAGGGCCAGGCCAACCACCAGTACGACCTGAGCCTGTTCAACGAGTCGCTCGAGAACGGCAACATGCCGGCCGTGTCGTTCCTGAAGGCGCCGTCCTATCAGGACGGGCACGCCGGCTACTCGGACCCGACCGACGAGCAGGATTTCATCGTCAAGGAGATCAACGCGATCCAGCAGTCACCCGAGTGGAAGGACACCGCGATCGTTGTCACGTATGACGATTCGGATGGCTGGTACGACCACGAGGTCGCCAAGATACGCACGGGAGCGCGCGACGCGAGCCTGAATGAACCGATGTGCACCAGCGTCAAGGAGCCAGTGACGAGCAGCGGCCCGCAGGACGACCGGTGCGGTCCCGGACCGCGGCTGCCGTTCCTGGTCATCTCGCCGTACGCCAAGGTGAACACGGTCGGCCACCAGCCGCTGGAGCAGGCTTCGGTCATCAAGTTCGTCGAGCAGAACTGGAAGCTTCCTCAGCTGGGCAACGGTTCGTTCGACGCGCGGGCGAAGTCCTTCGCGTCACTGCTCAGCTTCGGGCGGCCGAAGGCGCCGACCGTGCTGTTGAACAAGGACGGTTCGGTCGCCAGTGTCACGCCGCCTGAGAAAGGCCACGGTCACGGGCACGGCGCCTGACACCGAATAGGTCGCGACAGTAGCGATCTACTCGTTCGAATTCCGCTCCAGGGCGAGTAACCGGCGACAGTCGTCGGTTACTCGCCCTTCGGGTTCGCGCGGGTCACGATCGCGGCGGTGTCGAGCCCGGTCGGCAGGGTGCCGAAGACGCCGGCATGCTGCCCGAGGACCCGCGACACCAGGAACGCCTCGGAGACCTCGGGCGGTGACTGCCGCACCAGGAGACTCGCTTGCAGCAGGACCGCCATACGGGATGCCAGCCAGCGGGCGACATACTCCGCTCCCGCGGGATCTTCAATATTGGCAATTGTTTTCAACACTTCGGTGACGGCGTCGTGCAGCTCCGGGACGCCCGCTGCCTCGACCTCGTCACGCCACGCGTCCACGCCCTCCGGCTGACGTTGCAACACGCGCAGCACGTCCAGCGCGTTGACGTTGCCACTGCCCTCCCAGATGGAGTTGAGCGGAGACTCCCGGAAGAGCATCGGCAGGCCGGAGTCCTCGACGTAGCCGTTGCCGCCGAGCACTTCAAGCGCCTCGGCGACGTGGAACGACGTGCGCTTGCAGATCCAGAACTTCGCCAGCGGCAGCCCTATCCGGCGCAACGCACGCTGCGCCGGATCGTCGGTCGCCTCGACGGCACGCGCCAGTCGCAGGCCGAGCGCGGTGGCCGCCTCCGACTCGATCGCGAGGTCCGCCAGCACGTTTCGCATCGCGGGCTTGTCGACAAGCAGTCCACCGAATGCACTGCGGTGCTCCGCGTGCCAGATCGCCTCGGCGAGACTGCGGCGCATCAGCGCCGAGGAGCCCAGCACGCAGTCCAGCCGGGTGGCCGCGACCATCTCGATGATGGTGCGGACGCCCGCGCCCTCGTCACCGAGCCGGCGCGCATGGGTGCCGGTGAACTCCAACTCGCTGGATGCGTTGGAGCGGTTGCCGAGCTTGTCCTTCAACCGCACGATGTGCAGCGTGTTGCGACTGCCGTCGGGCAGCACACGCGGGACGACGAAGCAGGACAGCCCGCCCGGTGCCTGCGCGAGCACCAGGAAGATGTCGTTCATCGGAGCCGACGTGAACCACTTGTGCCCGGTCAGCCGATACGTCCCGTCGGCGGTCGGGGTCGCAACCGTGGTGTTGGTGCGTACGTCGGAGCCGCCCTGCTTTTCCGTCATACCCATGCCGGCGAGCAGTCCTCGCTTGTCAGCGATCGGACGCAGCCCGGGATCATAGGTGGCAGAGGACAGTCCGGGGGTGAGCTCCGCGGTCAGCGCAGCATCGGCCCGCAGCGCGGGCACTGCGGCATACGTCATCGTCATCGGGCAGCCGTGGCCCGGCTCGATCGCGCTCCAAGCGATGTATGCCGCCGCGCGACGCACGTGTGGCATCGGCTCCGACGACACCCACGGAGCACCGGTCAGGCCGAAACCGACCCCCTGCTCGAGCATCCAGTGCCAACTGGGATGGAAGTCGACCTCGTCGACGCGTGCCCCGAAGCGATCAACCGGGCGGAAGATCGGCTCGTGCGAGTTGGCCAGCATGCCGTGCTCGCGAGCCTCGGCGGTCCCGGCGAGCTCGCCGATCGGCAGCAGTGACTGGATGATCCGCTCGGCATCGTCACCGGTCTGCGCACGGACGGCGTCCAGCAGTGCCGCGTCACCGGCGACGGTGTTGTGGCCCACGAGCGGCGGTGGCTGGTTGCTCGGGGTGCGCGCGAAGTTGTCCATGAGGTCCGCCATGCGCAAAAGACTACGCATCCGAAAGCCCGCTCACGTTACGGTCGAGTCATGCCCGCTTCGCTCGCGCTCGACGATTACCTGGCTGCCCTGAACACCGCCGCGACGCAACTGCGCGACGACACCGCCGCCCTGCGTGACGAGGAGGTCCCGACCTGTCGCGACTGGTCGACGCTGCAGCTCATCGCACACACCGGGATGGTGCACCGCTGGGCGACCGGGATCATCACGGGCACGATCAACCGCCACAACGCGGACGCGGCCACCGAGTGGTTCCACAACGAGGGCATGCAGCAGGATGATGCCGGCGCCTGGCTGCTGGCCGGTGTCGAACTCCTCACACACGCCTTGCACGACGCACCCGAGGACCTCGAGGTCTTCTTCTTCCTCAACGACGCGCCGCCACCCAGGCTGGCGTGGGCGCGTCGCCAGTGTCACGAGACCACGATCCACGCTGTCGACGGGCTGGCAGCCCGGCTGGGACGGATCCCGAGCGCGGCGGACGCCGCTGTCGAACCGACGGTCGCACTCGACGGCATCGACGAACTTCTGACGGGCTTCGTCACCCGCAGCCACCAGGAACTGCGCTCACCCCGTCCGGCGACGGTCGTCGTCGAACCCACCGATGCCGACCGGGCCTGGACGCTCCGGCTGTCAGACGCGCCGACCAGCTGCGAGCACGGCGCGACCGTCAGCTCCCCCGACTCGAAGTGGACCGGCACTGCTGCTCAGCTCTACCTCGGCCTCTGGAACCGCGGCAACGAGATCCGCCAGGACGGTGACGACGTGCTCGCCTTCTGGCGCAATCACCAACAGATCGAATGGAACTGACTCGAATGTATGACGAACGACGCAACCCCTATCGCGACCTGCCGACCGTGACGACAGCTGCTGAGTTGGAGCGTTTCGGAGTGCCCGACCCGCCGACGCGTGACAAGGTCCGGGACGTCCTGCATCCGCTCGACAAGGACTGGCTGGCGGCCTCGCCACTGGTCTTCGTAGGCACCTCGACACCGGACGGACGGTGCGACGTCTCCCCCAAGGGGGACCCCGCCGGAATCGGACACGTCCTCGACGACCACACGCTCGTCATCCCGGAGCGACCGGGCAACAAACGCATGGACGGCTTCCACAACCTACTGGCCAACTCGCATGTCGGTCTCAACTTCGTCATCCCGGGACGCCCGGACACGTTGCGCGTCAACGGAGTCGGGCAACTGGTGACCGACGGGCCGTTCTTCGACGACCTTGTCGTGCAGGGGCACCGCCCCAAGCTGGTACTGATCGTGCACATCGAGGAGGTCTTCTACCACTGCCCCAAGGCGTTCATGCGCTCCAAGGTCTGGCGTCCGGAGACGTGGCAGCCGGAGTCGGTCGCCCGGTATGCCGACGTCGCCAAGGCACTCTGGCGCGCCGGTGACGACCCGGAGAGCATCGAGGAGCACTACCGCGACGATCGTTACGCGGCTTCGCTCTACGCCAAGTGATGCCGATGGACTGGCCGAGGCTGCCGCTGCCGTGGGCGTCGGACGCCGTGGCACGCGGCCCGCGCCGCTGGTGGGCCGGACCGCTGGACGTCGAGGGGCTGGCCGTCGGTAGCGTCTCCGCCGCCGCTTCGGCCGCCAACTCGATTGCCGTTGCCCGTGATTCGTCGTGGCGGTCGTTCGTTGCCAGTGGTCTGGTCGGTGCCTCGTTCGGCTCGATCGGGCGGCTGCGACTCGACGGTGAGCCGCTGAGCGCGTGGGGCGAGTTGTCCGGGTTCTTCCGCACCCGGGACGGGTGGATCCGGTTGCACGGCAACTACCCCCACCACGCCGCCGTCATCCGTGCCGAGCTGCGGGCCGCGGATCGGGTGGGCGTGACGGCCGCCATACAGGAGCGGGAGGCTGTGCCGCTCGAGGATGCGATCCGGGCAGCAGGCGGCATCGCCGGCGCTGTCCGCACCCCGGACGTATGGCGGGCACACCCACAGCATGTGGCAGCCATCGCGGATCGTCCGCTGGTCACGGTCGACGCATCCACGGGGACAGTGCGACCGCTGACTCCGTCGATGTCGCTGCCGTTGCAGGGGATTCGAGTCCTGGACCTGACCCGGGTCATCGCCGGGCCGACCGCCGCGCGCTTCCTCGGGGCGCTCGGCGCCGACGTGCTGCACATCGACGCGCCGGGCCGGCCGGAGTTGTTGGACCAGCACCTGGACACCGGCTTCGCCAAGCGGACGGCGGCACTCGACTTCGCCGACCCGGATGGGCTGGCCACCGTCCGGGGGCTGGCCGGCACGGCCGACGTGGTGCTGACCGGTTATCGACCGGGGGCGTTGCGCCGCTTCGGCCTGGACCGGGAGACCCTGCTGTCCGACCACCCGCACCTGGTCGTCGTCGAACTGTCGGCATGGGGCGATACGGGGCCGTGGGGCGACCAGCGCGGATTCGACAGCATCGTCCAGGCCGTCAGTGGGATCGCCACGAGCTACACCAGTGACGACGGGTCACCGGGTGCGCTGCCGGTGCAGGCCCTCGACCACGCCACCGGTTACCTGATGGCTGCCACGGCGATGCGACTGCTCGCCCGACGCCCGCAGGAAGGCGGAGCCGGCGCACGGTTGGCGCTGGCCCGCACCGCCGACTGGCTGATGCGGCACAACGCAGCCCCCGTCGGAACCGACGAGGTCTTCGACGGACCCGAGTCCCCACTCTGGTTGGCGGCGACCGAGTCGCCATACGGGACAATGGAATACGTGCGGCCACCGATCTTCTCCGGTGACGTGCCGCTCGATTTCCCGACACCGCCTGGCCGATACGGGCAGGACCCAGCCGAGTGGTGGGGCGAGGACTGAGCCCGCGACTCAGGGAGCGGCGTTCAGCGACCCGCCCGCCACGCCGCGCGGATCAGCGGCCACTGCAACGGCAGTCGCGCGGCGGTACCGGCGAAATATGCAGTGCGCTGGGCGTTGACGCCACGTTTGGAGACCGCACGTGCGGCGTCCACGGTCATCTGCACGTTCGCCGGGAAGATCCCGACCAGCAACGCGGCCGATGCCGGGCCCGCCACGCGACGGGTGCGCGGCACGAGAAGTCCCACTGCGCACGCCAACTCGGCAACACCGGACACCTTGATGACCTCGATCGGGTGCGGCACTTGGCGCGGCATACTCCGCGCGAACGTCTTGGGACGGACCAGGTGGATGACGCCGGAGGTGCCGAAAGCAACCGCGAGGATCTTGCCGGTCGGCGTCAGGGAGGAAACCATCCGGGGATTCTCTCAGAGGATGACAGTCGCGAATTTGCCCACCTGCCGGAAACCTGCGGCGTGATAGGTCCGCAGTGCCGGCTCGTTGTAGGCATTGACATAGAGCGTCACGGTCGGGGCGATCGTCTCGATCACCTGCCGGACCACCGCGCGCATCGCGGGTGTCGCCAGACCCTTGCCACGGTGTCGCGGCGCGACCCACACACCCTGCAACTGAGCCACACCTGCAGCCAGCGAGCCGACATCCGCCTTGAAGATGACTTCCTGACCCTCGGTCACCACGAAGGTATGGCCTGCGGCGATCAACGAGGTGACCATCCGGCGGTATTCGCGGTCCGAGCCGACGTATGGCGGGTAGCCGATCTCCTCGGCGAACATCGCCGCCGAGGCCGGCATGACTTGATCGATCTCGTCCAAGCGGGCGCGACGCACCCTCGCGTCCGATGGTCCGGAGCCCTTGGCGGGTATGGCGGACACCGCCAGCATGGGCTGGTCGGGTCGCACCGACCGCGCGTCGCCCCAATGCCTCTCCAGCCGACGCCAAAGGCCGAGCACCTGATCGGCATCGCCGAAGATCGACGAACAACGCCGCCGCTTGCGGCGAAGCCGCGTCGCGAACGCGTCCAACGCCGCGTCGTCGGCGCCGATCGGGACGACATTCGCCGACGTCCAGCACATCGAACGCAGGCGCCGCCCGTCATCGGTGCCGAGCAGCGCACCGGCATACGAGGGCCCGCCCTCGATCAGGCGCGCGGCGACGAAGACGTTGGCCAGCGGGTCCACCGCACACAGGTCCAACGCCGCCGAGAAGTCACCGGGTCCGAGGGCCCGGGCGCCGCTGAGCGTCCGTAACACGACACCAGCCTCGCACCGACCGGTGCCGCGCACACCGAAAACCGCTGATCGATTCGTCGTGTCCCTCGCTACAGTGCCGGGTGATGACTCTTCCCACGGCCTCCGACTGCGGTGCACTCGTGCACACCGACTTCCGCAAATGGGACGACACTTCGCACTGGCAGAGCTACGGGACCCTGCTCGGTGTCGATCAACACGGCTGCTGGGTGGGCTACCCGCAGGGCACCCACTTCGAGCGACCGGGCGCCGCATTCGACCTCGAGTGCGACTCGGTCTCGCTCTTTCCGGCAGGCGGCAACACCCCGGCGTTCAACGCGCCGACCGGACGCGGCATCAAGCCCGGCCCGGTGCTGGGCGAGGCCTATAAGCACCTGCTGGCAGCGGAACAGGTCGTCGTCTATGTCGACATCACGACCCCGCCGGTCTGGTCACGCACCGAGGACGGCGGCTGGCGGGTGACGATGATCGATCTCGACCTGGACATCGTGCAGCGAGCGAACGGCTTCCTCTTCGTCGACGACGAGGACGAATTCCTCGACCATCAGCGGGCATTCGGCTATCCGGACGACGTCGTTCGCGGCGCCGAGGCCGAGGCGCGTGTGGTGTTCGAAGCGCTGCGCGAACACCGCGGACCGTTCGGCGACGCCGGCGCGCTGTGGTTGCGTCGGCTGGCGGACACGGATGTCAGCGCGACGGGTCGACCCCGCGGCGCATGACCCACCGCCACTTGGCGATCTTGCGGTCCCGCTCGAAGCCGAGATCGGCGAAGAGCGTCTCCGGGCCGGTGTGCAGATAGGACCCGCGTTGCGGACCGCGGCCCTCGACCTGCTCGGGGTAGGCCTCGACGACCCCTCCGCCGCGGCGGCCGATCTCCTCCAATGCGGCGCACACCGCTGCCCGGGACACCCCGGCCTCCCGATGCCCCTTGCCGGTGAAGATGCAGCCAATGCGCCACGCCGGCAGCTCGACGACGTCCTTCTCGTAGGTCCGCCGGTTCAGGACGTTCGGGAGCTCAGATGGCGTTCCGAACTGGCACCAGCCGACGCAGTCAGCCCCGTCATAGACGAGAACCTGGTGAACGGAGCCCACCCGCACGAGTGCGTGCTTGGCGTCGCGGTTGCGCTCCGCGCTGTCCCTGGAGAGCCCCTCCGGATGGAATCCCATGCACCAACAACCACCCCAGACTCCGTTGTTGGCCTCCACGAGCGCCGCGAAGTCCGGCCACGTGTCAGCAGTGAGCAGTTGGGTCCGGTAGCTCGGCCGGACGCCCGTTTCCGACATACGAGCACTGTCGCACGTATTACTGACAACCGGCCCGTGTGAAGTGCTCCGACCGAGGTCTGCGCGCCCGTGCAGGTCACTCCCCGTCCGGGTCGAGTGACTCCACCGAGCTGACGATCGCGGCCTTCTCGGCGGTGCTCACGCTCACGCCGAGCACCGCAGCCCAACCGTCGATGAGTTCGGCGCGGTAGCGGTGGCCGTGCCCGCCGGTCGAGGAGTTCGCGGAGACGAGGTCGACAGTGGTCAGCCAGAAGGTGATCAGTGGGTACCACGTGAGGTCCTTGTCGACGTCGTGGCCCGCGCGCTCGCGCGTCCAGGCGGGCTGCCGGTAGATCAGCGACGTGTCCCACCAGACGATCGGGTCCGAGGGGTGCTGCATGAAGAGGACCCGTGGGTGGCTCCACTCCCCCAACGGCCGACCGTAGGCGTCGTGTCGGATCTGCTGCGGGTTGCCCGCGAAACGGAAATTGCGACCGTTGTCGATGACTGGCGCCACCTGCGGGCTGCCCCGCTGCCGACTCGCGGTGAGCGAACGCCAGAGCGGTGTGGAGTTGGGGGTGCCGCTCCACAGCGCACCGTCGACGGCCGGCAGCACCTGGTCGGCGCGACTGAAGGCGGCCTCTGTGCTCAGTGCACCGAGCGACTCGCCGGAGAGCAGCAACTTCGGGCGCTCGGCGGCCGGCCGCCGGTCGATCAGAGCGCGCACGGTGCGCACGAGCTCGCCGCCGACCTGCGCCGGAAGCGTGCGGTTGGTCAGGAACTGCACGACGCTGGGCAGGAAAGAGTACTGCACCGCCACCGTCGCCACGTGGCCGTCGGTCAACGCCTCCACGGTCCGGACGTTGTACTCGTCGACCCAGCCGCTTCCGGTCGTGCCCACCACATTGAGGTACTTGCGATCCAGCGCACCGGTGCGCCGGATCTCCTTCACGATCGCCTGCACCAGCTCGTGGGGGTCGACGTCCCCGGTCTCCGGGGCGGCATACAGCCGGATCGGACGTTTGGCGTCCCGTCCGGTGATCGAGGAGATCGCGGCCGGGTCCGGTGCGTGTGCCGTGTAGATCTGGCCCTCGCGGCCGAGGTCGTCCCACGGTTGCGTCGAGCCCGGGCTGCCGGACACCAGCGGCGAGGCCGGCGCGCGCAGCCAGTCCGGCGGGTCGTCATTGACCTGCGATGCGGAGGCGGACAAGGCTTCCAGGCCCTTGACCGCGATCACGCTACGGGTCAGCCAAGTCACCGATCCCGCCAGGAGACAGACCGCCAACAGCCCGGCCACCGGTTTGGGGAGCGCGAAGCCGAGCACGAAGCGTGATGCGCGGAAGACGCTGCGCACGGTCCAGATGATGGTCATCAGGACCGCGGTCAATGCGACCGCCGCGACCAGGGAGAGCGCGTCGCTCAGCAGCGAGGGCGCCGGCAGGTCAACCAGCAGGGCGCTGTGCCGACGGCCCCGATAACCGGCGAACCAGAGAGCGACGGTGATGGCGGCGGCGAGTGTCCAGAGCACGACGTGCACGCGGGTCCGGTGCCGGTGATCCGAGACGATCACCCGGACTCCGAGCCAGCCGAACACGACCGTCGCCACCGAGCCGAGCAGCGTGCCCACGGCATAACCGGTGATGGCCGACAGTGCGGACGCGGCTGCCTGAACGGCCCACGGGCGCGGCAACAGGCTGGGCGCGAAGCTGGCCAGCAACGCCAGCCAGCCGAGTACGAGGCCGGCCACCGAGCGCCGGGTCAGGAAGCGCTGAAAGAAATTGGGCTCGTCGGTGGACGCCCCATCGATGGACGCCTCGTCGATGGACGCTTGGTCCGTGGACGCTTCGTCGGTCACGACGTCATGGTCGGCGACCGGGCTGAACCCTGCTGCGCCGCCGACCTCCACGGACGGGTCGCGGCTGGTCACTCCCGCAGCGTAATCAACCGCTGCGGCACGACGCCGCGACGGTCAGTCGACGAAACCGCTCTCGTATGCCGCGATGACGGCTTGGGTCCGGTCCCGGACCTGCAGTTTGGCGAGCAGCGTCGTGACGTGCGACTTGACGGTCTGCACCCCGAGGAAGAGCTCGTCGGCGATCTCAGCGTTGGTCATACCGCGGGCGAGCAGCCGCAGCACGTCCTGCTCCCGCTCGGTCAGGCGCGGCAGGTGCCGGTCACGCTTCGCGCGCGCCTCGACCAGCTCACGGATCGACTCGGGGAAGAGCACGACGTCCATGCGGGCGAGAGCACGAACGGCGGAGACGAGTTGTTGCGCACCGGATCGCTTCAGCAGGAAACCGTGTGCGCCGGCGACCAGGGCGTCATACACATAGGAGTCGTGCTCGAAGGTCGTGACGACCAGGATCTTCGGCGCACCGGGCTCGATCAGCAAGCGGCGCGTCGCCTCGATACCGTCCAACCGGGGCATGCGGACATCCATGACCACCACATCAGGCCGATGGGCACGAGCCTCCTGGAGTGCGCTGACCCCGTCGTCGGCGGAGCCGACGACTTCGATGTCGGGTTGCGCGCTGAGGATCGCGACGAATCCGTCACGGACCATCTCGTCGTCATCGGCGACCAGCACCCTGACGTGAGGACTGGTTCCTCGTCGTTGCGTCGGATCTTGTGCTGATGGCCGTTCTTCGGCCGGACCGCTGATCATCGAGTCGGTAGACGGGCACACAGCTTCCATTCCCTTCCGTCGGAGGTGGGTCCGGCCTCGATGGTGCCGCCCACCAGCGTCATACGTTCCCGCAGACCGACAATCCCACGATGCTCCCGATCGCGCGAATTGCGCTGCCGCGCAACGGCATTGGTGATCGTCACGCTCACATCCGATCGGACGGACACGCGCACGCGCGCCGCGCCGCGGCCGTGTTTGACCGCATTCGTCAGACCTTCCTGGACGATGCGGAAGACCTCACCGCTCGAGGAGTCCGGCAGGGCGTCCCAGTCGCCGATCAGCTCCAGCACCGACGGCTCCTCGGTGGCAGCCGCATGCACCAGGCCTTCCAGGTCCGCGGCGGAACGACCACGCGGTCCGCTGCGCAGGCTGCCGAGCACACTGTCCAGCTCCTCCAGTGCCGCGGCAGCGGTTGCACTGATGCGTTCCAGGGCGCGATGGGCTACCTGCGGGTCGGACAACCCGACCGCATAGCCGGCCTCCGCCTGCACACTGATCGCGGTCAGTGAGTGGCCGATCGTGTCGTGCAATTCGCGCGCCAACTCGTTGCTACGGGCGAGCGCTCGCTCCCGATCCGCGGCCAGGGCGAGTCGATCGGCAGGCGTCGGCCCGAGCACCTTCGGTGCCGACACGGCCAGCAGCCAGCCGAAAACCGCTTGGATAGCAAAAGATCCGAGAACCAATGCGATCCCCAGCGGGAGTCGCCAAAGCAGCTGGACGGGGTGCTCCGCACCGTCCACCGCCAGTCCAACGCCGGCAGGGACGCCGGCGAGCAACAGGACCGCGGCGAGCGCACCGACCACCAGGACCAAACCGGCCCAGGCGGCTCCCCGCCAGCGACTCGCCCAGGAATGCCGGTCACGGACCGGCGGCAGGCTCACGCCGAGCAGCGGACGTGCCATGGCGACTTCGGCATCGCGCACCGGCGGGCTGAGCAGGATGATGGCGGCTACAGCGATCGCGACGCCCGCCAGCGTGATGACGAACACCCGGTCGCGTCCGGTGGTGTTCTGCACCGAGATGGTGAACGCGTAGATGAGCCAGCCGATCAGGGCGGCACCGGCAGCACCCAGCACGAGGTATGCCGCACCACGTGTCCCTCGCCTCATGTCGCCCCATGCTGTCACGTGGCCGGCAGGACCGGTTCCCCCGAAAGAGGGATACCGAGCATCCCTGCGAGGGAGGTCCGCTCACTCGCCGAGCGGCAGCCTGGCTGACATGACGACACCACGAGCAAGACGCCTGCATCCCATCCCGGCGAGCGAGCCGCGCGGCCGATTACTCCGACGCGGCGAGTTCCTGGAAAGGCCGTGGCGCATCCACGAGATCGCCGGCGACTTCGAGGTTTTCGACGTCTGGCAACTACCCACGCCGGGCGGCCCCGACGACCTGCCCCTGTTGGCCGACATGTTCGCCGGCGGCACCGGCGACCACGGCGCTCCCCCGCTGGTGCGCCTGGTGTGTTCGGTGCGGTGGAACCTCGGAAGACTGCTGCGGTGGGATGACCCGCAGAAGGGCGTAGGGATACGGGTGCCGTCGCTTAACGCCCGGCTCCCCGACGACATGGCGGACGCACCGATCGGACCGGACTTCACCCGTCTGCCGTTCACGTCCGTCTACCTGTTGCGGCACGAATTCGCCGCCGAGCTCGCCAACGCGACCTGCCACGGGGTGTTGCACCTTGGCTGGGTGAAGACCGAATCCGGTTGCTGGACAGCGCAAATGACGGTCCTCGTCAAACCGAACGGCACGTTGGGACGGGTTTACCTTGCCGGCATACAGCCGTTCCGCCGTACGCTCGTCTACCCGGCCATGTTGCGCATGATCGAGCGCGACTGGCGCGACGTCCCGCTCGACGGTGCCGTCCGGACGCCTACTTCCGCTTGACGATGCCGACGATGCCGGCGACCAGGATGCCGATCGATGCGATGAGGCAGAGCCAGAGTCCCCAGCCGACGCTCCCGCCGGACACGTTGCTGCTCACGTCGCTGACGTCGTAGATCGTGGTCGCGAGACTGAACACACCCATCACGACGATGACGATCGCGGCGGCCAGTGCGATCTTCCCGAGTCCCCGGATGATGCCGAACACGATGACGATGGCGGCGAAGATGGCCACCAGCACGCCGTCCTTGACGTCGTCGGCGGACTCACTGGAGCCCGCGACCTGGCCGAAGCCGTTCATCGAGATGTGCATGAAGCCGAAATCGGCGGTGACCCAGGCGCCGAAGCAGCCGATGATCGCCAGGACGCCGATAGCGGCGGCGGCCCAACCGATCATGCGGGCCGGTTGTGACAGCGGTGCCTTCGGCACGACTCCGGGATAAGCAGGCGTGCCGTAGGGCGCCTGACCGTAGGGCTGCTGCTGATAGCCGTAGCTCTGCTGGGGTCCCGGCCCGTACGACTGCTGTCCGTAGGCAGGCTGCGCCTGGCCGTAGGGCTGCGGTTGCTGGCTGTAGGGCTGCTGTGCCTGCCCATAGGGTGGCTGCGGTTGCTGGCCGTAGGGCTGCTGTGCCTGCCCATTGGGTGGCTGCGGTTGCTGGCCGTAGGGCTGCTGCGGTGACTGATACGGATTGTTGCCGTCGGACGTCGGCGGTTGCTGTGACATGGGGTCTCCCTTCCCTGGGCGCAGGGTATCTGCTGCCGCGGCACGGGGCGGTCTCGCGGCACCTCGACAGGGACGTGCTGACTGATCCCCGCGTTCCCACCTACGGGGGATCCGCTGCGCACCGTGGGGTGAGTGCGGCACCGTCGATACGCGGAAACCTTTGTGTATGACGACAATTCAGCAACTACGACGCATGCCGAGCCGTCGACGGCGACGTCCTGACCGGGATCGGATCCGACGCGGGTTCGCCGCCGGGGCGGTCATCGCCACGCTGCCCTGCTGCTGACCGTCCGACGCCTCGAGGTCGGCTCAGCCGACCGTGACGCTGGGGCTGCCGGCGGAGTCCTCGTCGACGGGCTCACCCATCTCGTCGGCGATGCGCATGGCCTCCTCGATGAGGGTCTCGACGATCTGCGCTTCGGGGACGGTCTTGATGACCTCACCCTTGACGAAGATCTGACCCTTACCGTTGCCCGACGCGACACCGAGGTCAGCTTCCCGAGCCTCCCCCGGGCCGTTGACGACGCAACCCATGACCGCGACGCGCAGCGGCACCGTCATACCCTCGAGGCCGGCGGTCACCTGCTCGGCGAGCGTGTAGACGTCGACCTGGGCGCGGCCGCACGATGGGCACGAAACGATCTCGAGCTTGCGGGGCTTGAGGTTGAGCGACTGCAGGATCTGGTTGCCGACCTTGATCTCCTCGACCGGCGGCGCCGACAGCGAGACGCGGATCGTGTCGCCGATGCCCTTGGACAGCAGCGCGCCGAACGCCGTCGCCGACTTGATGGTGCCCTGGAACGCCGGCCCGGCCTCGGTGACACCGAGATGCAACGGCCAGTCGCCGCGCTCGGCCAGCAATTCGTAGGCGCGAACCATCACGACGGGGTCGTTGTGCTTGACCGAGATCTTGAAGTCGTGGAAGTCGTGCTCCTCGAAGAGGCTCGCCTCCCAGACCGCGGACTCGACGAGCGCCTCGGCCGTCGGCTTGCCGTACTTCTCCAGCAGTCGCTTGTCGAGCGAGCCCGCGTTGACGCCGATGCGCAGCGACACGCCGGCGTCCTTGGCTGCCTGAGCGATCTGCTTGACCTGGTCGTCGAACTTGCGGATGTTGCCTGGGTTGACCCGGACCGCCGCGCAGCCGGCGTCGATCGCGGCGAAGACGTACTTCGGCTGGAAGTGGATGTCGGCGATCACCGGGATCTGCGACTTCCTGGCGATCGCCGGAAGCGCGTCGGCGTCGTCCTG
The DNA here is from genome assembly GCF_014640635.1 of Flexivirga endophytica. GTDB lineage: Bacteria > Actinomycetota > Actinomycetes > Actinomycetales > Dermatophilaceae > Flexivirga > Flexivirga endophytica. The sequence goes on along the minus strand of NZ_BMHI01000005.1, from coordinate 311,178 downwards.
ACTCGGACAGGCAACGCGCACGATGTCGCAGCCTGACGCGGTGAGCTCCGCGATCTGCTGCAGGGTCGCGTTGATGTCAGTGGTCGGTGTGGTGCACATCGACTGCACCGAGATGGGAGCATCTCCGCCGACCTCGACCTTGCCGACCTTGATCTTGCGAGACTTGCGACGAGGAGCGAGCACCGGCGCCGGGGCGCTCGGCATACCGAGAGAAACAGTCACCCCTTCAGTATGACTCGCCGGCCCCGTCGATCCGAACGTGGTCACGCGGGCCATGGTGCAGCCTGGTCGTCCCGCAATGTTCAACAAACTGTTGACGGCCGATGTGACTCGTGCCACCCTTCCGTGTGTCGAAACTTATCTTCCACGATATGAAACGGTGGGACCGATGAACGTTGCACATCCACGACGACCCATAGTTCCGAACGGCGCCCAGGACAGCCCCGGGCTGAGACACCACTGAGGTGAGCGCCGTGAAACTCCTACGACGCGAGGGCAATTCGAAGTATCAGGGCCGGCCCGAGGACACCATGTATGGCCCCGGCCGTTTGCTGATCTACGGAACCCAACACATCCTCACGATGTATGGCGGAGTGATCGCCCCACCCATCATCATCGGCGGAGCCGCGCATCTCAAGACGTCCGACGTCGCGTTGCTCGTCACCGCCGGCCTGTTCATCAGCGGCCTCGCGACCCTGTTGCAGACGCTCGGCATCGGCCCGGTCGGCAGCCGATTGCCGATAGTGCAAGGCGTGTCCTTCGCGAGCGTTTCGACCATGGTGTCGATCGCCAGCAAGGACGGCGTCCGGCCGGTGCTCGGTGCGATCATCGTCGCCGGCATCGTCGGTGTCATCGCCTCGACATACTTCGCGAAGATCGTGCGGTTCTTCCCCGCCGTGGTGACCGGCTCGATCATCACGGTGATCGGCGCTTCACTGATGCCGACCGCGTTCACCTGGTGCATGGGTGGTGACTCCGGCGCCAAGGACTTCGGGTCACCGACGAACATCGGGTATGCCGGGCTGACCCTGCTGATCATCGTGCTGATCAGCCGGCTCTTCCAGGGCGCGATCTCCCGGCTGTCGATCCTGATCGGCATGGTGATCGGCACTGTCGTCGCCGCGGCCACCGGGCACGCCGACTTCTCCGGCGTCAAGGATGCCAAGATCGTGGCGCTGCCACAGTTCCTGCACTTCGGGTCGCCGACGTTCCAGGCCGGCGCGATCATCTCGATGGTGATCGTGATCCTGGTGATCATGACCGAGACGACCGCGGACATCCTGGCAATCGGCGAGATCGTCGACACGGAGGTCGACGACAAGCGCGTGGCGGCCGGCCTGCGGGCAGACATGGCGGCCACGACCGTTGCACCGTTCTTCGGCAGCTTCCCGGCCAGCGCCTTCGCGCAGAACGTCGGACTGGTCGCGCTGACCGGGATCAAGAGCCGCTTCGCGGTCGCCACGGGCGGCGGAGTGCTGGTCGTGCTCGGCCTGCTGCCGGTGGTCGGAGCCATCGTCGCGGGCATCCCGTCGCCGGTGCTGGGTGGTGCGGGCATCATCCTCTTCGGCTCGGTCACCGCGAGCGGCATACGAACCCTGGCACGCGTGGATTACGAGAACGGCCTCAACCTGGTCATCATCTCGGTGGCGTTCGGCTTCGGCGTCATACCGATCGCGATGCCGACCTTCTGGGACAAGTTCCCGGACTGGTTCGGCGTGATCATGGGTTCGGGGATCAGCTCGGCCGCGATCAGCGCGGTGGTGCTCAACCTCTTCTTCAATGAATGGACGTGGGGCAACAAGCCCGGCGCATCGGTCTTCGCCGAACGGGACAGCCGGATCGAACAGTTCGGCGACCGCTTGGAGGACGACATCCGACCCGCCGCGCCCAACCCGAGGCGCGTGCCCACCGAGTAGGACCGCACCTTCAGGAGAGCCGTTGCGCCGGCACGTCGGCGTAACGGCTCTCGTGCGCCAGGATCGCCCAGATCTGCTTGTCGTGATGTATGCCGCCGTTCAGCCACGCCTGCCGCAGCGTCGCCTCGTGCGTCATACCGAGTCGGCGCGCGACGGCCGCACTGCGCACGTTGTCGGCGCGACAACGCCACTCGACGCGGTGCAGTTTGCGCTCGCCGAACGCCCAGTCCAGCAGGAAGCGGCCGGCGCCGGTGATCAGTCCGTGCCCCTCAGCGGCCGGTTCGAGCCAACAGCCGAGCTCGGCGTTGCCTCCGGTGGGATCGAAACCGGCGAACATCATTCCCCCGACAAGGATTTCGTCCTTCCAGATGCCGACGGGGCGAGCCTGGTCCTTCGCCGTTGCTTCGGCATACCTGATCAGCGTGGCGTGCGCCGCGTCGACGGTCTCGGTGACGAACGAGGGTCCGACCCAGGGCCGGATGTGCTCTCGCGCACGCTCGAGGTGGGCAGCGAACTCGTCGGCATGCCAGGGCTCGAGCGTGCGCAGGCGGACTCCGTCCGCGAGGGGGTGGGCGAACACGATTGCTCCGATCGTTTGCATAACGTTTGTTGTGCAAATTAGCATCCGACCATGGGCAGGCCGAAGGGAAATCACGAGGACCGTCGTGGGGACGTTGCCGAAGCCGTCTGGCTGGTGCTGGCGACCGACGGTTTCAACGGTCTCACCATCAGAGCGATCGCCCGCCAACTGCAAGCGACCACGGGCGTCGTGACGCACTACTTCGGATCCAAGCGGGAGATCATCGGCTACGCCCTCGAACTGCTCGAGAAGCGGTCGGCAGGGAGGCCGCGAAGAGCAGCGGCCGACGGCCTGGCCGCCCTGCGCGCGGCGATCATGGACATGCTGCCGCTCGACGGCAAGTCGACCACGGCCAATCGCGTCTGGGTATCGTCGTGGGACCACGCCATCGCCGACCCACAGTTCCGGCGCGAGCACGCGCGGCGCTACGCCGCCGGCGTGGAGCGACTGACCGGACTCGTCGAGATGGCACAGGAACTCGGTGAGTTGGCTGCCGGCGATGCGCGATCGATGGCGACGCAGCTGCAGTCCTTCGCGCTCGGCGTGATCGTGCAGGCAGTGCTCGACCCGGCGCAATACTCGGCCACTTGTCAGATCGCCTTGCTCGACGACCACCTTGCCCGGCTCGCGCGAACACCCGAAATCTGTTGACTCAGGGGGTGGTTCGCTGCAGGAGGGCTCGGACGAAGTTCGTCACCTCGTCGGGCTTCTCCTCGGCCATGAAGTGGCCGGCATCGATGGGTTCGTATGTCGCGTCCGCCGCCCACTGCCGCCACAGGTCGAGGGCGTTGAAGCCGAGTTGGGCGCCCCAGTCCTGCGAGAGGACTCCGACGGGCATGCCCAGCTGTGACCCGGCCGCGCGGTCGGCCCGGTCCATCTCCAGGTCGACGCCGGCTGTCGCCCGGTAGTCGGCGACGATCGACGGCACGGCCGCGACCGAACTGTCGATGTAGTGCTCGCGGACGGCCGGGGAGAACGTTGTCCCGCTGGGGTCCCAGGCGTCGAGGAAGGACGCGAAGAAGTCCGCCGCAACTGCCTCGATCATCCGCTCCGGCAGGCCTTTCGGCTGCGCCATGAGGTAGAGATGCCAGGCGACCTTGGCGTCGACGCCATGCAGCACGTCCCACGTGTCCATGGTGGGCAACACGTCCAGGATGCCCAGGTGCGTCACCACCTCGGGGTGATCGAGCGCGGCCCGCATCCCGACGAGCGCGCCGCGGTCGTGGCCGATCAGCGCGAACTGTTCGGCTCCGAGTTGCGTTGCCACAGAGGCGATGTCGCGTGCCATGGTTCGCTTTGAGTATGTCGAGGCGTCCGCCTCCAGCGGCTTGTCGCTGGCGCCGTACCCACGGAGATCGGGGACGACCACCTGGTGGTCCACGGCAAGCCGGGTCGCTACCTGCTGCCACATGAGATGCGTCTGCGGGAAGCCGTGCAGCAGGACGACCGGGTGACCGCTGCCGGCGACCGCGACATTGAGAAACACGTTGTCGTCGGTGCGGATTCGGCGGTAGTCGAAGCCGTCGATGGTGAGGTGCTGGTGCATGGGGACCTTTCGGGTGCGGGGTGCGTGGTCAGGCGAAGATGGCGTGCGGGGGCTCGGTGTCGTTGGCAGCACTCGCCTTCAGGGCAGGAATGAGGATGTCGTCGACCAGGCGGGCCAGATAGTCGGCACCGGCGGGGAGGCCGTTCAGCCGACGCAGCAGGAGGACGGAGCCGGCTACCTCGTCGTAGGCGAAGGGACGTGTGCCCTTCGGCAGCTCGCCGCGCGAGATCGCAGCATCCAGAACGTTTTCCGTCAGCTTGGCGCCAGTGGGACCGGCCGACTCCTCGATGTGCCGGCAAAGATCAGGGTCCTCGAGACCTGCTTGCAGCAGCATCAGGCTCATCGAGCCGTCGGAGGCACGGAGCGTCGCGTCGAGTCGCCCACACAGTTCCAGCAAATCGCCGTGCAGGGAGCCCGTGTCGACGGCTTCCGGCGAAGTCCCCGACGACGGGCCTGCCTTGATGGCAGCGACGACCATGTCCCGCTTGTTGTCCCAGCGGCGGTAGAGCGTCGCCTTGGAGGCGTGGGCCCGCCGTGCGACGGCTTCGAAGGTGAGGGCGTCATACCCCTGCTCGGCAAGGAGAGCGAGCACGGCCTGCAGGATCTCGACTTCTCTCGAGGTGTCGCGGGGCCGGCCGGGTGACGCGGGAGGTTCTTCATTTCGAAACGGCACGTTCCGTATCGTAATCACGTGAGCGATGGCGGTGCAAACCGGCTCCCCCAGCTATCCACATCCCAGGCGGTTCACGCGCCTCATCCACAGAGCGGGGAATGGTCAACGACGGGTTCCGGGTCCCCGAATACGTTCAACGACATCAGAATCAGTCGAACGGTGGTGGCAGACATGCGTATCGAGCCCTCCCTGGATGTGGACCGCTGCCTGCGAGCGCTCGAGGAGTTGCCCGGCGTCCTCGACCAACTCGATGTCGGCGAGCTTGCAGAGCTGATGACGATCTTGATGCGACTGCGCGGCCGTAGTGAGCAGCTGGCGGTGCTCGTCGCACGGTTAGCCTCGCAGCGCGGTGACGTGCGCGACTCCGACGCCGCCAACACCACGCAGTGGGTGAGCAACAGCGCTGCTCAGGCGTCGGTCCCGCTCGACGTCCGCGACGCGCACACGATCGCCACGGTCGCGGATGCGTGCAGAGGCGACCTCCACCAACCTGTGACGGACGCGCTCCGCGCGGGAACGTGCACTCCGGCGGTCGCAAAGACCGCACTCACCGAGGTCGCCAAGATCGAGCCGATCATTCCTGAGACGTCCCATGACGACGCCCTCGCGCGCTATCTGGAGCTCGACCCTGCGACCGGTGTTCGCGGACGCGAAGCTCTCACCCGGCAGATACTGGCCGACCACGCCGAGGACGAGCTCGACAAGCGAGACGCGACCCTCGAGCGCACCGAATCCTTGTCGTGGCGCACCACCCCCACCGGGATGACACGCTTGACTGCCGAGCTGTCCCCGGTGAATGCCGCCATTCTCACCGGAGCGTTGCTGCCCTTGTCCGCGCCCCGTGGCCGATCGGCATCCGCGCAGGACGCCACCGGGTCCGACACTCCTGCAGAACAGGACGACCGCACACCTGGCAAGCGACGGGTGGACGCCTTGATCGCTCTGGTCAGCCGCGGCGCACGCGTGGATGACGGTGCCGCAGCAGCGCTGAGTTCGACCGCGCGCGTCACCGTGACCGTGCCGCTCAGCACCCTCACCGGGGGTGGTGCGGCAGTCACTTCCACGGGTGACGTTCTCGACGCCGGCTCTGCCCGACGGTTCGCCTGTGACGCCGACATCATCCCAGTGGTCCTGGGGACCGACAGCGAGCCACTCGACGTCGGTCGGACCAAACGGCTTGTCACCAAAGGGATTCGGACAGCAGTGACGCTGCGCGATCGCGGTTGCACGTTCCCCGGCTGCGATCGACCGCCATCGTTCTGCGAGGTGCACCACATCGTGCCCTGGGCGTCCGGCGGCGTCACCAGCCTGCCCAACTCCGCGATGCTCTGCACGACGCACCACCAGACCGTGCACCGGCACGGTTATACGGCGATCGCCACTGCCCTGCGGGTGAGGTGGGACGTCACCCGCAGGCCGCGAGTAACCCACCGCGGCCGGGATGCCGCATGAGCACCTGCTCCGATGGGACACCGGCCACCTTGAGGTCAGGTCGACGTGCGCCACACCGAGACGTGCGACTCGCTGTCGCCGGTGAATTCACCGCCGCGCCAATCTGCCACGCGTCGCTCGAGCGTCATACCGGCGAGCTGTGCCATGAGGTCGCACTCGGCCGGCCAGACGTAGCGGAAGTTGCTGGCGCCATATCGCACCGCCCCATCGGCCTCTTGCGCGTAATGGTGCGAAGTACCCTGCTGCGTCGCCAGGTCGTAGGTGTCGAAGCCCAGATGGTGCTTGCCTACGTGGAACGGCACCGCCGCCTGGCCCGGCGGCATCCGGCGGATACCGGGGATCCAGAGCTCGATCACGAACCTGCCACCCGGCGCCAGATGTCGCGCGGCGTTTCGAAAGACCTCGACCTGTTCGGCTTGGGTGCGCACATTGCCCAAACCGTTCCAGACCAAGTAGACCAACGAGAACCCACTCCCGATGACCGTCGTCGCCATGTCGCCGATGACCACCGGGATGTCGGTGCGCTTGGTGACCAGCTGATCAGCCATTGGTTCCGACAACTCGATCCCGGAGACCGCGATCCCGCGTTCGCGCAAGGGGATGGCGACCCGGCCGGTACCTATTGCGAATTCGAGCGCTGCGCCCGCACCAGCCACATCGGCAAGGAAGGCGACGGCCGGGTCCAGCACCTCCGGGGTGAACATGAAATGCGATGCCGCGTCGTAGCGCTCGGCTGTCTCTGCGTCCCACAGGTCACTGCTCGTCATAGAACGACTGTGCCCATTGCTGACGCCGTCCGCGACCGGTTTTCGCCCGCCCGATTCAGCTTGCGCCGATGGTCCCCGGCGCGGGTTGATAAGGCTGGAAGAAGTCGGACGCCGGTGTTCCCTCGACGCTCAACACGAGGGCGGGGATCGCCATACCGTCCAGTTGTTCGCGGATGATGTCCGCGTGGCCTGCGTGCCGAGCCACCTCTTCGAGAATGTGCACGATGTCGTACCGCGCCTTGGCCGGTTGCGGCTCCATGATCCCGTGCCAGGGCGCAGGCGGTGCCGTGATGTCGGTGTCCGGATCGACCCCGGCCAAGGCAGCCAACATCGCCTCGCGCGCGTCGTCGAATTCCAACAGCACGTCGGAGATCTTCTCGTCGTCCGCAAGCTGCAAGCTCGCGAGATACGCCGCATACGCCGTGTCGTCCAACGCCGACGGCGCGCCGGACAACTGCCGGACATAACCCCTCATGCCGTATGCCGCGTGCTTGACCAACGCTGCGAGCGACAGCGAACTGCGGCAGGGCGTCGACTTGGCCTGCTCCTCGGTCAGCCCGTGGACCGAGGCCCGCAACGCTGACAGTTGTTGGTCGATGTAGTTGATCAGGCCGGTGATCTCATCATGTTTCGCGGGCGTGTACATGCGGCGACTCCTCGTCCGTTGTCCGTGCTGACAGTAGCCAGCCTGTCGGGCCGACAGGACAGGCTTCGTCCGGAAGCGGACTCCGCGGTCAGCCCAACTTCACCGGGTTCACGATGTCGGCATACGCGAGCAGCGCGAACATCACCAACAACACGATCGACACGCCGTACGCCAGAGGTAGCGCCTTCGCGACGTCGACATAGACGGGGCCGGTCTTGCCTCGGAGGCGGGCGATGCGGCGCTTGACCGCTTCCCACAACGCTCCGGCGATGTGGCCACCGTCAAGGGGTAGCAACGGCACCAGGTTGAAGACGAACAGTGCCATGTTGAGCGAAGCCAGGATCATCAACAGGACAACGATCTTGTCCTGTGTGGTTGCGTACTTGGACTCCGTGACGTCGCCGGCGGTGCGCCCCACTCCGACGACCGACTGCGGACTGTACTGATCCCGCGTGCCGCCGCTGAAAGCCGCGTTCCAGACGCCGACCATTTTCTGAGGGATCTTCAGAAAGACCGAGGAAGTCTTCTGCAGCGCGTCGCCGAAAGTGCCCAATGCGGCCGGGAGGGATTGCCGCTCGTCCTGGTAGGTGCCGCCGATGGAGGCGCCGATGACGCCGACGTTCTCGTACTCGACCTCGCCCTTCCAATTGACGACCTGCGTGCCGCTGCTGTCCTGCTTCGGCATGCGCTGCAGTTTCGGTGTGACCTGCAGCGTGACGTGTCGACCGTCCCGCTCAACCACCAAGGGGATCTGCTTGCGTGGATGGCTCCGCACGATGTCGGTGAAGTCGGTCGTCGAGGTGATCTTCGTGCCGTCGATGGAGACGATGCGGTCACCGGGCTTCACCCCCGCTGCTGCGGCCGCCGTGCGGCCGGCCTCGTCACAGTCGGCTGCAGCCTCGCCCGTCGCCGTGGCCGAGCACGACTGCACCGCGGCGATGTTCGCCGTCTGTTGCACCGGGAGCCCGATTCCGCTGGCGATCAGGATGAGCAGCAAGAGTGCGATGACCAGGTTCATGAAGGGGCCGCCGAACATGATGACGACCTTCTTCCAGGTCGGCAGCTTGTAGAAGACCCTGTCGGCATCGCGCGGCGAGATGTGCTCGTAGGCGTCCTCGCGCATCTGATCGGCCAACTGGCTGAATCGACCGGTTGACGATGCCCGGATGAAACCGGCCTCTTCACCGGGGCGGGGCGGGAACATCCCGATCATCCGGATGTATCCGCCGAGCGGTATCGCTTTCAGCCCGTATTCGGTCTCCCCGCGCCGCCTGGACCAGATGGTGGGGCCGAACCCGACCATGTATTGGGTGACCTTGACGCCGAACAGCTTCGCGGGCGTGAGGTGGCCGAGCTCGTGCAGGGCGATGGAGACGCCGATGCCGAGCAGCAGGATGATCACGCCGAGCAGGAACAACACGCCCACCAGCGTCTCATGAGGCCGTCCGACTTCGCTCAGCGCCGACCGAGAATCTCCTGTGCGTGCGAGCGCGCCCAGGCCTCTGCCTCGAGGACATCGTCCACGGTGAGCTCACCGCTGGACACCGTATGTGCGCCGACCACATCCTGCACCGTTTGAATGATGTCGGTGAAGCTGATCCGGCCGTCGTGGAACGCTGCGACGCACTCCTCGTTGGCTGCGTTGTAGACAGCGGGGTATGTCGAGCCGGCCATACCGACCTGACGCGCAAGCTGGACGGCCGGGAACGCCTCGTCGTTGAGCGGCTCGAAGCGCCAGTCGGCCGCCCTGGCCCAGTCGATCGGCGTCTCTGCGTCTGGGACTCGGTCGGGCCAGCCGAGCCCGAGCGCGATCGGCACCAGCATGGTCGGGAGGCCGATCTGGGCGACCACGGCGCCGTCGACGAACTCGACCATCGAGTGGATGAACTGCTGCGGGTGCACCACCACGTCGATGCGATCGAACGGCACGTCGAAGAGGAGGTGAGCCTCGATGACCTCCAGCCCCTTGTTGACCAGAGTCGCCGAATTCGTCGTGATGACCTTGCCCATGGCGAAGTTGGGATGTGCCAGCGCCTGCTGCGGCGAGACCTTCTTCAGCTCGTCGAACGGCATTCCGCGAAAAGGCCCACCACTAGCCGTAACTACGAGCCGCCGCACCTCACGCTCGCTCCCGGCGCGCAGACTCTGCGCGATCGCCGAGTGTTCGCTGTCGACCGGAACGATCTGGCCCGGCCGGGCAGCACCCTTGACGATGGGACCACCGACGATCAGCGATTCCTTGTTGGCCAGAGCGAGCGTCGCTCCCGATCCGAGTGCTGCCATCGTCGGTCGCAGCCCGATCGATCCGGTGATGCCGTTGAGGACCACGTCGGCACCACACGCCGCAACCTGCTCAGCCGCGTCGAGACCGATGAACAGCTCCGGCCGATACGCCGAGATGCCCGCTGCGCGGGCCTCTTCGTCCAGCATCTCGCGGAACTCCGTCGTGTCCCCGACGGCCAGGCCCACCAGCGACACCTTTGACTGCACTGCCTGCTGCGCTATCAGTCGCGGCTGGGCTCCGCCGGCGCTCAACGCGACGACGCGGAAGCGGTCGGGATTGCGCGCAATGATGTCTAGCGCCTGGGTTCCTATCGACCCGGTGGACCCCAGGATCGCTACGGAACGCTGAGTCGGTGCGGCTGCGGAGGTCTCGGTCACGTTCTCATTAAATGCCATTCGTCGGGGATCAGGTCCGTCCCCTCCTCGCTGAGCAACTCTTTGATGATGAGATCACCGACCTGTCGCGCCTGCACCGGCTCGACCTGCACGAGCTGCTCACCGCCTTCCAGCGGCGCCAGAACGCGGCGGCTGGACCAGCTTCCAGAGGTGCCGAGAAGGAACCCGAGCAGGAGCTGACCGTCGCTGCCATCGCTGGTCGCGCGCCATACCGTCGCATCGAACTGCGCTACGCCCTCTCCCCAGAGATCGCGTGCCAACCGGCCCGAGGCGAACGAGTCCGCCGTCAAGGTGAGGGACGCGCCATGCCCGTCCGCTGCGCCGTCCACAGCGCAGAAGGCGTCGATCTCGTCCGGCAGCTCATCATGGCTGATCAGGCGGAACTGATGCGCACCGTCGTCGGTGACGTCCTCGATCACCACCACGTCGGCGCCGAAGTGGTGATAACGCAACACCCCGATGTCGCCGGTGGACTTGCTGATCAACAGCGCTACCTTCGCGGATGACCGAACCTGCAGCATCGTCACGACCGATTCCGGCAACTCCATGCCGGTGCCACCGTTGACCGCGACCGCGCCGTGCGAGCACAGCGACCGGTAGGCGACCTGCACCGCCAGCTGGCGTTGCGCCTCGTCGAGTCCACTGAGGTATGGCGCATCGACCACCGGGTGCTCAGCGCCGAACAGCGCCAGCTCCTCGTCGGTGAACTGCACCAACAACTTGGTTCCGTTCTTCGATCGCCTGCTGCGCTCGATCATGCGGACCATCCGATCGGTTGCACCCGGGTGTGTGGTGACCCGCCACCGGACCCGTCCGGCCACGGAGGCGTCCACGGCAGTTCCGCGGCACGCGGGCCACGGTCCGCGGCGACCGGCAACGGCTTGATGGATCGTTGTGGCCACGTCAGATCACCCGGCGGACGCACGGGACCGGTCCAACGCTGCCCGTTCAAGGACTGATCCGGCGTCCAGCCACCGGGCGGACGCACGGGACCTGTCCAACGCGGATGACTGTCCGGGGGAAGCACGGGGCCGGTCCACCGCGGGTGACTGTCCGGCGGAAGCACCGGACCCGTCCAGCGCGGGTCATCGACCGGTGCTTGCAACAACAGCTGCGTCACGTCGGTCTCGAGCTGTTCTAGCTGCTGGCGAAACCGCTTACGCAACAGCGTGATCCGCGACTCGATCGCGGCACGCTCTGCTGACTCTTCGGAGAGCTGCCTTGCGCGCAACTGTGCGTCGGCCAGCTCGTGCGCAAACGTCCTCGTCGACGCGGCCATCTGTGTCACCACACGGTGGACCTCGCCGAGGGTGCGCCGGTGGCCGCCCACCGCATCCCGGAATGCCATTGCACCGGCGCCGGACCACTGCGCCGAGGCGTGACCGGAGGCTCGTTCGAGCGCGGTCTCCAGTCTGTCCAGGTCGAGTGCAAGCTCCGCGCACCGTCTGTCGGCGCGCAGCAGGAGACCAGGGTCCCCGTCCAGTGCCTTCATCGCCGGTCCGCCATGGCGACCCGAACGAGCCACTCCGTCCGCCGGTAGGCGCCCGCTGCGGTCTCGAGGCGACCAGCGATCGACGTCGTCCGCTCGGTCACCGCGCCGACGAGCTGCGGCAGCGCAGAGCTGAGAACGTCTGAGTCGCCCGACGCCCCGACACCGCCACAGACATCGTCGACGATCGCACGGGCGAGCATCAGCAACCCGACGCCATGTGCTCCGCGCAAGCTGGCCGCGCCCGAATCCAGCGACCGCGCATCGACCGTGAGCTGACCCATCGCCGGCTCCCTTCCTCGTCCTTGGCACGAGAGTAGGAGCCGGCGACACTCACCCGCAGAAGTTGTCCACAGGGCCTTGCCGACCCTGCGGCGCAGACCTCAGAGCGCCAGACCGACGTACTTCGTCTCGAGGTACTCCTCGATCCCTTCGAAGCCGCCTTCGCGACCGAAACCACTCGCCTTCACCCCGCCGAACGGTGCAGCAGGATTCGACACCACACCCTGGTTGACGCCGACCATGCCGTACTCCAGCGCTTCACTCACCCGGATGACCCGCGCGTAGTCACGGGTGAAGAAGTACCCGACCAGACCGAACTCGGTGTCGTTCGCCCGACGGATCGCATCTGCCTCGTCAGTGAAGGTCTGTATGCCGGCCACCGGACCGAAGATCTCCTCCCGAGCCATCGCCGCATCGCCCGGAAGGTCCGTGATGACAGTGGGCGTGAAGAAGAAGCCCGAACCCTCACCCTTCCCGCCACCGGTAACCACCCGCGCGCCACGGTCGGTAGCGTCGGCGACCAGCGCAGCGACCTTGTCGACGGCCTTGGCGTTGATCAGCGGACCGACGTCCACGCCGTCCGTCATACCGTCACCCATGGTCAGGCCCGCCATCCGTGCCGCGAACTTCTCACTGAACTCGGCAGCAACATCGGCGTGGACGAAGAACCGGTTGGCCGCCGTGCACGCCTCACCGATGTTGCGCATCTTGGCCAGCATGGCGCCGTCGACCGCCGCGTCGACATCGGCGTCGTCGAACACGATGAACGGTGCGTTGCCACCCAACTCCATCGACACACGCAGCACCTGCTGCGCCGACTGCTCGATCAGCGTGCGCCCGACGGGCGTCGAGCCGGTGAACGTCAGCTTCCGTGACCGTGGGTCGCGGATCAGCGGCTCCATGACACCGCCGCTGTTACTGGTAGTGATCACGTTGAGAACGCCCGCCGGCAACCCGGCCTCCTCCATGACCTGAGCCAGGTAGAGCATCGTCAACGGAGTCTCCGCCGCCGGCTTCACGACCATCGTGCAACCTGCTGCAACAGCCGGTCCGATCTTGCGCGTTCCCATAGCCAGCGGGAAGTTCCACGGAGTGATCATCAAAGTCGGGCCGACCGGCTGCTTCATTGTCATCAACCGCGTCGCACCGTTCGGTGCGACCGAGTAACGGCCCGACACCCGCACTGCTTCTTCAGCGAACCAACGGAAGAACTCCGACCCGTACGCCACCTCACCACGTGACTCGGCGAGCGGTTTGCCCATCTCCAAAGTCATCAACTCGGCGAAGACCTCGGTGCGCTCAACGATCAACTCGTATGCCGCCCGCAGGATCTCGCTGCGTTTCCGCGGCGCCGAACGGGCCCACTCCGACTGCGCTGCCGCGGCGGCGGACAAGGCCGCGTCACCGTCGGCAACGGAGGCATCGGCCACCCGGGCCAGTTCCCCACTCGTCGCCGGATTGTCCACCTCGAGCGTCGCCGCACCCTCGGCGTCACGCCACTCGCCGCCGATGAACAACTGCTTCCTGACCTGCTCAACCACTGAAGACGTCTTTGTCATGGGCCAAGGGTGCCACCCGCTTGCCCGCTCAGCCACGGCGACCAGAATGATGACCATGAACCGGACACTCGAGGTGATCGTCACCGATGTCACCGACGCGCGTGCAGCGACCGATGGCGGTGCTGACCGACTCGAACTCGTGGCAGATCCGCAACTGGGCGGGATGACACCTTCCCCCGACGTCGTCCGCGCCGTCCTTGCCGCGACCGCGACCCCTGTACGAGTCATGATCCGTCGCACCGAGTCCCATCAGCTGTCTGCACAGACCGCCGAATTGTTGCGCACGGACGTCGAATCCTTGCCAATGGCAACCGAATTCGTATGCGGCGCGGTGGATGTTGCAGGAGTTCCTTCGCTGGCACTCGACCCGGTGACCGCTGCCATGAAGGGCCGGCACTGGACCTTTCACCGTGCACTCGACGACGCGCCCGATCTTGCGGCTGCGGCCACAGCCGCGCTGTTCCTCCCGGGCTGTGACCATGTCCTCACCGCTGGTGACCCCGCCGGGGTCGACACCGGGATCCACCGCCTCCGTGCTGCCCTGCGGGACTCGGAGCTCGCAGCCGCACTCGTGATCGGCGGTGGTGTGACGGCGGACAACCTGCCGGCGTTGCTCGCCGCGGGCGCACGAGGAGTTCATCTCGGCCGCGGAGTGCGGGAGGGCGCGAGCTGGGACGGTCCGGTGTCGGCCGCGCTCGTGCGAGCCGCCGCGGACCTGGTACACGGCCACTGATCCTTCGTGCGGATCTCAGCGTATGGCGCCCGGCCCGCACAGCTCCACCTGTGCCGTCCAGGGATCGCCGATGTCGTCGAACGGGTGCAGCGGATGGCGTACCCGCCGGACGTCGAGGTGATCGATGCGTTGGTCGACGGGACCGTCCGTCAGCGCCAGGACCCAGCCGTCGCTGACCCGATGCAGGTCGGGCTCGAGATAGCCGATCTTGTTGACCACCAGGCGTGTTCGCCCGAGGTCGATGGCTATGCGGGCGTAGTCCTGTCGAGAGTGGAAGGGCGTTCGACGACTGGTCAGCACGACCTGTAGCTGCCCGGTCCGGATGACCGCGACGTCGCCGGCGGCATCGCTGACCAACCGGTGCACCACACCACGCAGCCTCACGCGCGAGGGCCACCCGAACCAGCCACCGACGTCCCCGTCGAAGGCGCCGCCGATGCCCACGTCCTGTGCCCTCAGCACGCCCTCGGGGTCGACGAGTGCACTCCACACGACGTCACCCGCACCACTGACCACCCGTGGATCGGCGAGCAGCGCCGCCAGGGTGGTCGGAACATCACCGGAGCCGCCCGCCGTCGGGTTGTCGCCCGTGTCACTGATGACGAACGGAGTGGTCGACGCAGCGTCCGCTGCGTCGAGCGCCCATGCCAGGCTGCCCGCCGGGCCACAGAAGTCGAAGTCAGCACGCACGGCGACGAATCCCTTTGCGATCCGCGCACATTCACGCTGTATGGCGCCAAGATCCTCCCCCACCACTATCGCCGCAGCGGCCGTGCGCGGCTCGTCGGCCCACGCATAACCGACCCACAGCGCGGCCTCCCAGACACCGTCCGGTGGATCGGCCAGTGACGCATAGAGCGATGCCGCCGGCTCGACACGCGTCGAGGTCTTCTCCCCCGGCAGCGCGACCGGGATCCGACACCATGCACGTGCGGGCCGCACTCCCGAGACGAGCGCACGCGCGAGCAACCGCGCTGCCCGATCCCGGGTCTCCGGCTCGTCCACGTGCGGAGCCGTGCGGTAGCACGTCGGCAGATCCACCAGGCCGGCGAAGTCACGGGACACATTGCCGTGCAGATCCATCGCCGCTGCGAGCACCACGGGTTGGCCACCCGCTGCCTCCCGCACCCGTCGCGCAAGATCGGCCTCGGCGTCGTCCATGCCGTCGACCAGCATCGCGCCGTGGATGTCGAGCAGCACTCCGTCCCACGGCGCTCCGGCCCGGACAGCGTCCAGCACCTCTTCGAGCAGCGTGTCATACGCCGCACGGAGGACCGGACCGCCTGGCAGTGCTCGGGCGACCGGCCCGGCGACGAAGTCGACAGCGTCGAGTTCTCCCGACTGCACCGCCGGAAAGCGCTCGAGGACCCGCGAGCCCACCCGAATCCCGAAGTCCGACAACGATGTCCGGTGCGGCGCGAACGAGGAGCATTCGGTGCCGATCCCGACGATGATCGCGCGCGGATGCGTCGACGCGACGCTCACTCGGCCAGCCAGGCGGCGTAGGCATCGAAGGTGTACGGACGGCCGAGGAAGTCCGCGACGAGGTCGGCGGCATCACTGCTGCCGCCCGGCACCAGGACCTTGTCGCGATAACGCCCCGCCACCTCGGCGTTGTAGAGGTCACTGGAGTCGAAGGCACTGAACATGTCTTTCGCGATCACCAGCGACCACATGTAGGTGTAGTAACCGGAGCTGTATCCGTCCAAATGCCCGAAGGCACAGTGGAAGTGTGTGTCCGGCACGTACGGGAAGACCGAATACTTCGCCTGCAGGTCCTGCACCACCGCGGTCAGGTCGTCATACCGACGCAGGTGAAGGTTCAACGAGAGGGCCGCATAGAACATCTGCGTCCGTGCCTGGAACCCCTTGCCGAAGTCGTCGGCCCGACGCATCTTCGCGACGAGTCCGGCCGGGATCGTCTCCCCTGCCTCGTTGGTCGCGAAGGTCGCGAGAACGTCCGCGTCCCAGGCCCATTCCTCCAACATCTGGCTGGGCGCTTCGACGAAGTCCCACTCGGTCGCGACGCCGCTGAAGGTGATGAACTCCTGATCGCCTCCGAGCACGTGGTGGATGAGGTGACCGAACTCGTGGAAGAGCGTCACGACCTCGTCGTGCTCCATCAGTCCACGGCCGAAGTTGCACAGCAGCACGCCCTCCGGGAGCTGGCGCCCCCGCAGCCCACCGCGCAGATCGAACTGCGCCGCATGCTTGTACTTCCCGTCGCGCGGGTGCAGGTCGAGGTGGATGCGGCCGATCCGCGCGCCGTCGCGCAGGACGTCGTATGACGCCACGTCCTCGTGCCAGGTGACCGCGTCGACCGGTTCGAACGAGATCCCGAAGAGCCGGCCGGTCACGTCCAACAGTCCCTGCCGCACCTTCTCGAAGGAGAAATAGGTGCGCACCAGCTGCGCGTCGACGGCATACTGCTCCTTGCGCACCAGCTCCGAGTAGTAGGTGAGGTCGGCGGACGAGATGTCGGTGGCGTCCGGCACGTCCTGCTGCAGGCGCCGGAGCACCACAGCCTTGTCCCGCTGCGCGCTCTCGGCAGCAGCCGCAGTGATCTTGTCGATGAATTCGCCGATGGCGGAAGCGTTTCCGATCATCTTCACCTCGGCATCGAAATCGGCCCACGTGTCGTAACCGAGCAGTTTCGCGTGCTCGGCACGCAGCTCCAGCAAGCGCTGCAGCACGGCGTCGTTGGCGGGCCAGGCCACGTTGAGGCGTTCGAGTGTCATCGCCATACGCGTCGACGCGTCGCTGCAGAAGGTGATCAACGGGATCGAGTCCGGATAGTCAGTGGTCACGGTCACCTGCCCGTCATCGCCGGCCGGGTGCGCGTCCAGCCAGTCCTGCGGCATACCGGCGAGCGCCTCCGGCGGCACCGAGATCGACCGCACACCCTCGCGGATGTTCTTGCTGTGCTCCTGGCTCGCCTTCAGCTCCAGTTCGGCGAGCTCGGTCAGTCGCGCCCGGGTCACATCGTCCTGGTCGACGCCACTGCGACGGAAGTCGCGCAGCGCGCGCTCCAGGAAACGCTGTGCGTCGTCGCTGAGGCCGGCAGGTTCGACCCCGTCGAGAATGGCGAACACGTCCTGATCCATGCCGAGCCCGGTCGAGAACGCGTCGAGCCGCTGCATCGCCTCCTCCGCCGCTTCACGGACGTCCCGCGAGGGGTCGGTCTCGGAATAGACACCGGCGACGCCGGCCGCATCCGCGAGCGCGACGTGTATGTCGTTCCAGGCATGCAGCACGGCGAGCGCGCCCGTCGGCGGGGACGCCTTGAAGGACTCGACCAAGGACCTCGCACGGTCGAGGCCACCGTCACAGGTGGCGGTCACCCACGCAAGGGCCTCCGTCGCGGTCGGCAGGGTCTGCGGCTCCAATTCGCTCATGCCCAGCAACCTAACCGGATCAGCCTCAGCCGATGACGCGTGGCCGTCGCTGACAGCGGGGGCAGCTGAACGACGAGCGGTTCATGAAGGACTCCCGCACCATCAATGTGCCGCAGCGACGACACGGTTCGCCTTGTCGCCCATAGGCATTCAGCGACCGCTCGAAGTAGCCGCCGGCGCCGTTCACGTTGACGTAGAGGCTGTCGAAGCTGGTGCCGCCGTGTTCGAGCGCTTCGGTCATGACCTCGGCGGCGTGACCCAGCACCTCGCGCGCCGCAGCGGCACTCAACCGGTCGGTCGCACGCTCGCCGTGCAACCGCGCCCGCCACAACGCCTCGTCGGCATAGATGTTGCCGATGCCGGACACGAGCGACTGGTCGAGCAAGGCGCGCTTGAGCTGGCTGTGGCGTCGGCGTATCGCGCGGCTGACCGCCTGCTGGTCGAAGGTGTCCTCGAGCGGATCGGGTGCGATGTGCGTGATCATGTCCGGCACGCTGCCCGGCCCGAAGGGATCGGGCACCAACGAGACCAACTGCAGACCCCCGAAGGTGCGCTGATCGACGAAACGCAGTTGCCGTCCGTCCGAAAGGTCGAAGACCGCGTGGGCGTGCTTCTCGCGAGGAGCGTCAGGCGCTTCGACCAGCAGCTGCCCGCTCATCCCCAGATGTATGACGAGCGCTTCCGCGCCGTCTGCCGGGCCGCGGTCGTCCGCACCGTCCAGCTCGAGCCAGAGGTACTTCCCACGACGTCGGGCGCCGGTCACCGAGCGGCCACGCAACCGGTCGGCCAGGTCGACCGGTCCGGGGACGTGGCGCCGTGCGACTCGATGTCCGGAGAGTTGTACTTCGACGAGCGACCGGCCGAGCACGTGCATGGCGACGCCGCGCCGGACGACCTCGACCTCCGGGAGCTCAGGCACTTCCGGCGCTCGACGCGCTGTTCGAGGCCCTGTCCGGACCCGCGGTGCTGTCGTCCGTGGCTGCGCCTGCCCGCGCGTTGAGGGTCTTCCAGGCAGCTTCAGCCGCCTGCTGCTCGGCCGACTTCTTGTTGCGACCAACACCGTGGCCGAGGTTCTCCTGGGAGATCAGCACGGTGGCGGTGAAGGTCTTGTCATGATCGGGACCCTCCTCCTCGACGCGGTAGGCCGGGACGCCCAGCCCCAGGCTCGAGGAGATCTCCTGGAGCGATGTCTTCCAGTCCAGCCCGGCGCCGAGCGTCGCGGACTGCTCGATGAGGGTGTCCATCAGGCTGTGGATCAGCGCCGTCGCACCGGGGATACCGCTGGACAGGTAGACCGTGCCGATGACGGCTTCCATCGTGTCGGCCAGGATCGAGTCCTTGTCCCGGCCCCCGGTCGTCGCCTCGCCACGACCGAGCTTGAGGAACGCACCGAGGTCCAACTGCCGAGCGACCTTGGCGAGCGCGAGCGAATTGACCACGGCCGCGCGGAATTTCGCCAACTGTCCCTCGGGCAGGTCGGGGTGCTCGCGATAAAGGTGATCGGTGACGATTACGCCCAACACGGCGTCGCCGAGGAACTCCTGGCGCTCGTTGTGCGGGATGCCGCCGTTCTCATACGCGAACGACCGATGTGTCAGTGCGCGCGAAAGCAGCGACTCGTCGACAACCTCACCTGACCGGTCCTGCAGGATCCGGGCGAGGTCGGCGACGGGCCGCTGCGCGAGTTCGGGACGCTGCCGCTTGCTCTGGCTCACGTCGTCGAAGAGGCTCGTCAGGCCTGGTGCTCGGTGCGCTCCGCCGCGCTGTAGTGGCGGTCCTTGTACGCGCCGCAAGCCGGGCACGCGAGGTGCGACTGCTTGGGTGCGTTGCACTGCGGGCAGGTGGTCAGCGCAACCGGGGTCGCCTTCCACTGCGCGCGGCGGGACCGGGTGTTCGAGCGCGACATCTTCCGCTTCGGGACAGCCACGTCAATTCCTCTTCTCGTCGTTGTCGGTGTTGTCGTCGCCGGCGAGTTCCGCCAGTGCCGACCACCGTGGGTCAATCACTTCGTGGTGGTGTGTCGGGTCGTCCGCGAGCCGTGCTCCGCACTCGGAGCACAGGCCAGGGCAGTCTTCCCGGCATACCGGCTGGAAGGGTAGTGCTGGCACCACCGCATCCCGCAGCACGGGCTCCAGGTCGGCGAGGTCGCCTTCCAGCTCGTGCACGTCTTCTTCGTCACCGTCCTCCACCTCATGGTGGTGGGCGGCCCGATCGGCGTAAGCGAACAGCTCCTGAAACGGGACGTCGATCGGCAGATCGACGGGCTCCAGGCACCGCACGCAAGCACCGGTCGCCGTGGCGTGCACCGTGCCGGTCACCAGAACGCCCTCCATCACCGATTCGAGGCGCAACCGCAGGGTCATCTGCTGACCTTGCGGCACGCTGATCACATCGGTGCCGAAGTGTTCAGGCGCTGCCACCTGGACCTCACCCTCCAGCATCCGGCCGGGTCGCCGCGGAAGCTCCTTGGTGTCAAGAGCCAGCGGGCGTCGCGTATCGGTATGCATCCAGGTGTGTTTCGCAGGTGATATGGCACAGTCTCACGCGGGAACGACAAGACCGAAGAGCAAGGCTACCGGTTCGGCCGCCCGTCTCCCAAACCGGCGACCAGTAGTAGTATTACTACATCTGTAGTAGAAGAACGATCACGGAGGATTCGAGAATGCAACGCAGCAGGCACGAAGCCGGCACCACCGCACAGGAGGTGCCCCCGACCTCGTTCGCCGGTGAGCTGCGACACACGGTCGCGCCGCGCACCCTGCTGCTGATCGTCGGTGTGCTCTTCCTGCAGATCGCCTTCATCTTCAGCTACGTCGGTGCGTTTCACTCCCCCACGCCGCACGAGATCAGCATCTCGGTGGTCGCCGGGCCCAAGACCGGCCAGGTCGTGGCCCAGCTGAACGGGATCGACGGTGATCCACTCACGGCGACCGCTGCCGCGAGCGCCGGCGTCGCCAAGCAGCAGGTGAAGGACGGCGACACCAGCGCCGCCCTCGTCATGTCCGGGACGAACAACAAGGACACCCTGTATGTCGCAAGCGGTGGCGGTTCTTCCACGGTGACCGCCGTGGAACAGACCATCTCGCAGGTGGAGTCGGCCCAGCAGCGCAGCGCGGACAGCGTCGATCTCGTGCCCCTGCAGGCGCACGACGCGCGGGGCCTGACCGGGTTCTACCTCGTGATCGGCTGGATCGTCGGCGGCTATCTGGTCGCAGCGGCCATCGGCATCATCGGCAGTCCGCGGCCACGCGGGATCGGCGCGGCCGGCGGCCGCCTGGCGGCACTGGTCCCGTACGCGGTGGTCAGCGGTCTGCTCGGCGCCCTGGTCGTCGACCAGGTGCTCGGAGCCCTCACCGGCCGCTTCCTGGCCCTGTGGGGTGTCGGCACCCTGCTGGTGCTGGGCAGCGCGACCATCACCATCGCGATGGAGGCCCTCTTCGGCATCGTCGGGATCGGGATGACGATCCTCGTCTTCGTGGTCCTGGGCAACCCGTCGGCGGGCGGCGCCTACCAGTTCGACGTGCTGCCCGGCTTCTGGCGGGTGATCGGCCCGCTGATCCCCAATGGCGCCGGCACCAGCGCCGTCCGCAACATCGTCTATTTCGACGGACGGCACCTGACCGGACAGCTGGTCTGCCTCGTCGTCTACATCGTGGTCGGCGTGCTCGGCACGCTCGGCGCGACCTGGTGGTTCAGCCGCGGGTCAGACGCTCGAGCAGCGGTTGGAGAACCGGCTCCGGCACCATCGCGCTGACGTCGGCACCACGCCCGGCGATGAGTCGGATCAGCGAGCTCGAGTAGTGCGTGTATGCCGGATCGCCCGGCAGCAGCAGGGTCTCGACACCCGTCATCTCGCGGTTCATCAGGGCCATCGGCACTTCGTACTCGTAGTCGGTCAGCCCCCTGATCCCCTTCACGAGCACCGCAGCGTCCAGCTCCCGGCACACGTCCACGATCAGTCGATCGCCGAAGGCGAGCGCCCGAACGTTCGGCAGACCCGCAGTGGCCGCCTCGATGAGCCCGATGCGCTCGTCCGGGGTGAAGGTCCCTTGCTTCGCGGAGTTGTGCAGCACCGCGACGACGACATCGTCATACAGCGCGCTCGCTCGGGTGATGACGTCCAGATGACCGTTCGTGATCGGGTCGTAGGAGCCGGGACAGACGCACCGCCGGGGATTGCCACTCATGGAACGAAACTGTAGGCCAGCGGCGGTCGCCCTACGCGGTGTCGCCGTCCGGCAGGTACTCCGCGAACCAGCACGTGGTCTCCCCGTAGCGCCGCGGCCCGATCAGCTCGACATCCGCCGGCCAGACCGGCTCGGCCGACCGGGTCGAACGCTCCACGACCAGCACCGCGTCGGCCGCCAGCGAGCCGTGCCGGACCAGAGCGGCCAGCACGTCGGCCAGCGCCTCCTCGCCGAGTGCGTATGGCGGATCGACGAACACGAGGTTGGCCAGTGGCGACAGCGGGGCGCCGACGACCGTCTCGACCGGGCTGGATCGCACCTGCACACCGGTCAGCTCCAGATGGCTGATGTTCTTGCCGATCGTGGCTGCGGCCCTGCGGTCCGACTCCACCAACAACGCCGAGGCGGCGCCGCGTGACACCGCCTCGAGACCGAGCGCGCCGGAGCCGGCGTAGAGGTCGACGACGTGACTCTCGGAGATCGCGTCGAGGTGCTCCAAGCGCCCGAATACGGCTTCGCGTACCCGGTCCGAGGTGGGGCGGGTGCCCGCGCCCGGCGGCGTCACCAGTCGCCGGCCACCGGCCGTCCCGGCGATGATGCGCGTCATCCGCGCTCCAGGAATGCGGCCTGCTCCTCGCTGAGCCGGTCGGCGACCAGCTCGGCGAGCCGAGGGTGCTTGGCCAGCTCCGGATCGGACTCGACGATCGCCGTCGCGTCCTCCCGGGCGAAGTCGATCAGCTCGACGTCGGAGGGATGGCTCAGCCGCAGCAGTCGTAGACCTGACCGGGTGCCGCTCTGCGCGGCGCCCAGCACATCGCCTTCGCGCCGCAGCGAAAGGTCCAGGTCGGCCAGCCGGAAACCGTCGGCGGTCGCGGCGACCGCCTCCAGCCGCTCGACGGTCTCAGGGTTCTCGGTCTCGGTCACCAGCAGGCAGAGGCCGGCGGCGGAGCCTCGCCCGACGCGGCCACGCAACTGGTGCAGCTGCGAGATGCCGAAGCGATCGGCGTCCATGACGACCATCACGGTGGCATTGGGCACGTCGACACCGACCTCGATCACCGTGGTCGAGACCAGCACGTCGATGTCGCCGGCGCCGAAGGCCTGCATGACGGCGTCCTTGTCCTCGGCGGACATCCGGCCGTGCAGCATCTCGATCCGTAGCCCCTGCAGCGACTCCTCGCCGCGCAGCCGCTCGAGTTGCTGATGCACACCGACCAGCTCGCGCTGTGTCTCCGGCTCCTCACCTTCGGCATACGTCTCGAAGTCCGGCGGTGGCTCCCCCTCGAACGCGACCTCGACCGACCCGTCCATCGGGTCGCCGATGCGCGGGCACACGACGTACGCCTGGTGCCCCGCACGTACTTCCTCGCCCACCCGCTGCCAGGTGCGCGTCATCCACGACTCGCGATTGCCCGGCACGACGTGACTCGTGATGGGTTGCCGTCCCCGCGGCAGTTCCCGCAACACGGACGTGTCCATGTCACCGAAGACCGTCATCGCGACCGTGCGCGGGATCGGCGTCGCCGTCATCACCAGGACGTGCGGTGGCCGAACAGCCTTGGCACGCAACGCATCTCGTTGCTCGACGCCGAAACGATGCTGCTCGTCGACGACGACCAGACCCAGATCGGCGAACATCACGTGCTCCTGGATCAGGGCATGTGTGCCGATGACGATGCCGACCGGCCCGGTGGCGACGTCGAGCAGGACCTTCTCGCGCTGCGACTTGGTCATCGACCCGGTGAGCAGCGCGACCCGCGTGGCGTCGTCGGCACCGCCGAGCATCCCCGCCTGGCCGAGCTCACCGAGCATCGCGCTGATCGAGCGTTCGTGCTGCTGCGCGAGCACCTCGGTCGGCGCGAGCAGTGCGGCCTGGCCGCCGGCGTCGATTGCCGCGAGCATCGCCCGCAACGCCACGATCGTCTTTCCCGAACCGACCTCGCCCTGCAGCAACCGATGCATCGGGTGCCCCTGCGCCATGTCGTGCGCGATCTGCTCGCCCACCTCCCGCTGCCCGGCGGTCAGCTCGAACGGCAGCTTCGCGTCGAACGCCTCCAGCAACCCACCGGAGACCGCGCCGCGAGGGGTCGCCTCCTCCTGGCGCGCGAGTGCGCGACGCTGCGCGAGGACGGTCTGCACGACCAGCGCCTCGTCGTACCGCAGCCGCCGCTTGCCACGGCCCCAGTCTGCGTCCTGGACCGGGAAGTGCACGTGGTCGTATGCCGTCCGCAGGTCGAGCAGCTTGCGTTCGTTGCGCACTTCGTCCGGCACCGGGTCATCCAGCTCGACCTGCTCCAGCACCAAGCGCATCGCCTGGGTCAACTGCATGTCGGTGACGCCTTTGACCGCCGGATAGAGCGGGATCAGTCCGCCCCGATAGACGGGGTCCTCCGCGCCACCGGAGAAGAGTGTGTAGTCGGGATGCGCGAGCTGCAGGTCGCGGCCATAGGTCTGCAGCTTGCCCCGGAAAACTCCGTGGGCGCCCTGGACGAGACGTTCCTCGTGCCCCCATGCGCTGAAGAACACCAGGGAGGCTCGCTGGCCGTCGGCGTCCTGGAGCACGGCGGTCAGCATCTTGCCCCTGCGGCCACGCATCGGCCGGGTGCTCGCCGACACGATCGTCGCGACCAGCACAGCATCCTGACCCAGCTGGAAATCGGCCAGCCGGCCGCTCTTGCTGGCGTCGAGGTAGCGCCGCGGCAGGAAGTCGAGCAGATCGCCGACCCTGCGCAGGTCGCGCGCCTTCTCGAGCTTGGTGGCCGCCTTGCCGACGACCGGTTTGAGGGAACTGCTGCGGGTGATCGCCAACTACTCGACCCCG
Organism: Flexivirga endophytica; assembly: GCF_014640635.1. Classification (GTDB taxonomy): domain Bacteria; phylum Actinomycetota; class Actinomycetes; order Actinomycetales; family Dermatophilaceae; genus Flexivirga; species Flexivirga endophytica. Next base: position 286,453 of record NZ_BMHI01000005.1, on the reverse strand, counting down.
ATCGTGAGCAGCGGCTCGCCGACCCCGCCGGCGACATGTGTCACGTCCAACGTCGGGTGCTCCGTGGCGACGGCGAGCAGCAGTGCGTCGATACGGTCGGCGGTCAGGCCGTCTCCGGTCACGAGCGTCATCAGCTCCGCTCCGCGCACGGCCTCGGCGGCACCTCGGATCTGCTGCATGAGGGCATCATCCCCCGGGTCACCGACAACCCGGACGCTGGCGACATCGGCGGCGGCCTCCCGCGCCGCCGCGCACATCTGGTCGAACCCCGCGTCGATGTCCAGCACCGCCGCGGCGGCGAGCGCCTGCGCGGCATCCCGGCCGACAGCCACCACCATGGCGTCCGTGGTCAGCCCCCGTGCCGCGTCAAACGTTTCGGGCGAGGTGCACAGCAACAGCGTTCCGACGCGGCCGAGTTGCGAGCGCAGCACCTCCTCGTCATACCAATCGGTCAGCGCCGTGAGTCCGACGCGCTTGAATTCGTGCGCGACGCCTTGCCCATGGGCGAGTGCCAGCACCACGAATTCCGGTGTCTGCACCGACGGCTGGTCCGCGAAGCGGGTGATCCGGAACCGATGCGCCCGGCCCGCGTCCACACCGGCGTTGACGGCTGCAGCCACATCGTCGACGTGCACGTGCACGGAGAAGCGGTCCGGACCACCGGCGACGACGAGCGAGTCACCCAGATCGTGCAACGTTGCCTTCAGCTCGCCCACCGCGTCATCGCTGGTCTTCTCCAGCAGGAACATCACTTCGTATGACGGGCCGTCGGCCGGCGCGTGATCACCACAGTCGACCGGCAGCTCAGCCACTCCGGATCCGGCGGCGTCCCGGCTGATCCGCAGCCATTCCGGCTCGGTGCCGCCGGTGACCGCGAGGCCTCCCTCGCCATGCACGACCCGTTGCAGAGCCTCGAGGACCAACAGGTAGCCGGCGCCGCCGGCATCGACGACCCCGGCACGGCAGAGCACGGGGTTGTCGATGCGGGTGCGCAACAGCGCCTCGCCGGCGCCGGCGACAGCGGCGTCGATGACACCGACCAGATCGGCGCCGGCCCCGTCGGCTCGCTCAGCGGTGGACGCAGCAGCAGCGGCGACGGTGAGGATAGTGCCGGGCACCGGCACCGAGACGCCGTCCTGGGCCAGTTGTGCCGCACGGGTCAGCACCCGCGCGAGTTGATGTGCGGCGAGCGTCTCGCCGCCGTCGGCCTCGACCACTTCACTCACGCCGCAGGACAGCTGGCTGAGGATGACCCCGGAGTTGCCGCGCGCCGCGGTGAGCGTGGCCTGCGCCATGTCCCGGGTCGCGCTGACGAGGGTCTCCGGTGCTCGCCGGTCGATCTCGTCAACCGCGTCGCTCATGGTCATCAGCAGGTTGCTCCCGGTGTCACCGTCGGGCACCGGGAAGACGTTGAGGCTGTTGAGCGCCTCGGCGTATGCCGCGAGGTCGGCGCGCGCCGTGATGACCCATCGGCGCAGCGCTGCCAGGTCGAGGTGGGCGAGCGGCATGAGACGCTTGGGGACCTTTCCGGGGGCCGGCACGGACACCCCGAGCCTAGCCTGGTCCACTCCCCCGTTTTGGAGACCGGGCACCGCCTCGGCTACGATCGTGCAGTTCCCGTACGCGACATGCCCCTGTGGTGTGCCCACGGAGCAACACGTTCTTCAAACCATTTATCCAAGGAGATTCACCGTGGCTGCCACCTGCGACGTCTGCGGCAAGGGACCCGGCTTCGGTCACAACATCTCGCACTCGCACCGCCGCACCAAGCGTCGTTGGAACCCCAACATCCAGCGCGTCAAGGCGCTCGTGGGCGAGGCCGGTGTGACCCCGAAGCGTCTGAACGTCTGCACTTCCTGCCTGAAGGCGGGCAAGGTCAAGCGTTAGTCGGCGTCCTACGTCACGAGCGGGCTGTCCCTTTCGGGACGGCCCGTTTTCGTATGCCGTCACGCAACCCCACCGAGCGAACACAAGCGCACCGGGGGTGACACATACACGTCCGAGTGGACACGCACGTCCGAGTGGACGCGAAAAAGCACCGGCGGAACACGCCGTTGCGTGTTCCGCCGGTGCTGTTCGTGTCCTGTCGGCGAAGGGTCAGTCGTCCTTCGGCAGGTTGGGGTTGCTCATCTCTGCGGCCGCCTTGTCACGCTCGAGCTCGACCTCGTCGACCACGATCGGCCGCAGGTAGCACCACAGCGCCATACACACGGCGAAGATGAACATCCCCAGGCCGCACCAGAGGTTGAGGTTGATGTCGTCGGCCCGGCGCTTGTCCTCCTCGGTGAAGTTGACCAGGCCCATGATGAACAGCACCACGCCGTAGATGCCCATCAACGCGGCGATGATGTTGCGCACGTCGAACAAGCCGGCGGTGTGCTTACGCGGAGTGGATGTCGTTTCAGCATTCATGGCTCTTCAGCTCCTTTCAGTGAGACCGGTCAGTGGAAGATGACGTTGAGGGCGATGACCAACACCAGCGACACCGACGCCAGCTTGACCGGTGACAGCCACCAGTGGGCGACGGCCGCCTCGGCGTGGTCCTCCTTGGGAGTCAGCGACTTGACCAGGCCGCGCAGCTCCGACTCCGGTTTCGAGACCGTGAACCCGGTGACGATCACGCTCACCAGTATGTCGACCACGAACGCCGCACCCGCACATACGAAGCTCGCGCCCTGACCGGACAAGCCCACCCAGCCCTGGGACAGTCCGCCGAGAGCGTCCTGGGACGCGATGCCGACGATGATCGCGCCGAGGGTTCCGGCGACCAGACCCGTCCAACCGGCGGCCGGAGTCATCTTCTTCCAGAACATGCCGAGGATGAAGGTCGCGAACAACGGTGCGTTGAAGAAGCCGAACAGGGTCTGCAGATACCCCATGACGTTGTTGTACTGACTGGCGAACGCCGAGGTGCCGATCGCGATGACCGTTGCGCCGACGGTCGCGATGCGACCGAAGTCCAGGTAGTACTTGTCGTCCCGGTTCTTCACGACGTACGTCTGCCAGATGTCGTAGGACATGACGGTGTTGAACGCCGAGATGTTGGCCGCCATACCGGCCATGAACGCGGCCAGCATTCCGGCGATCGCGACGCCGAGCAGGCCGTTGGGCAGCAGGTCGCGCATCAGGAAGAGCAACGCGTTGTTGTAGTCGTGCTTGCCCGAGCCGGAGAAGGCGCCGAGGCCGGCCGCCGCCATACCGGGGATGATGATGATGAAGGGGATGAACATCTTGGGGAAGGTGCCGATGATCGGCGCCCGGCGTGCCGAGTTCATGTCCTTGCTGACCATCGCACGCTGGACCTCGACGAAGTTCGTGGTCCAGTAGCCGAAGGACAACACGAAGCCCAGACCGAAGACGATGCCGATCACCGACAACGTCGCGCTGCCGAAACCGGTCAACCCCTGGCCGGGCCAGGACTGCATCGGGTCGTGGGCGAAGTTCTGCGCGCGCAACTTGTCCTGCAGGCCGCCCCAGCCACCGATCTTGTGCATCGCGATCAGCGTCAGCGGCAGCAGCGCGGCCACGATCACGAAGAACTGCAGCACCTCGTTGTAGATCGCTGCGGACAGGCCACCGAGCGTGATGTACGAGAGCACGATGATGGCGGCGATGATCGTGGAGATCCAGATGTTCCAGCCGAAGAGCGTGTTGACGATCGTCGCCAGCAGGTAGAGGTTGATGCCGGCGATCAGCACCTGCGCCACCGCGAAACTGATCGCGTTGACCAGGTGCGCCTCGGGTCCGAAGCGCCGCCGCATGAATTCCGGCACACTGCGCACGCCGGAGCCGTAGTAGAAGGGCATCATCACCACGGCGAGGAAGAGCATCGCCGGGATCGCGCCGATCCAGTAGTAGTGGAACGTCGCCATACCGATCTGCGCACCACTGGCCGACATACCCATGATCTCGGTGGCGCCGAGGTTCGCGGAGATGAACGCCAGGCCGGTGATCCACGCCGGCAGCGAGCGACCGGACAGGAAGAAGTCGACACTGCTGGAAACTTGGCGTCGTGCCACCAGGCCGATGCCGATGACGAAGACGAAGTAGAGCGCGATGAGGATGTAGTCGACCGGTCCGGCATCGAGTCTCAACGCGGACGAATCCATGGGCATGGGGTCACCTGCGACTTTCTGTGTGGCCACCGATTCGACTCGATGGGACGCAGCGATGTTGCGCGACTGCGCAGAGACTACTCCGTACCTGACACAATCCAACGTTCGGTGTTGAGCGTTTCAGTCGGTCTTTGCCGAACCGAAATGATCCCAGCCGACGCGAACGTGCTCCTGACCACCGACGGTGATCCCGGATCCAGCAGTGACCACGCCGATCACCCGCCAGCCCGACGGGAGTGTGCCACTCGGGAAGGTGGCGAGCAGGCTGTGTTCCTCTCCCCCGGTGAGCACACACGTCTCGGCGTCCGCCGCTCCGACAGCGGCGGTCAGTGCCTGTATGTCGCCGGCGAGCGCTGCCGGGTCGATGTCGAGCCGCACCCCGCTCGCGCGGGCAATTCGTCCGCCGTCGCGCAACAAACCGTCGGAGATGTCCAGCATCGCCGTCGCACCGGCGCGCGCGGCTGCCGGACCCTGCTCGTATGCCGTGCTCGGGCGGCGTTGTGCCTGCACGAGATTCGTGTTCGTCTCAACCGTGCCGCGTTGCAGAAGCAACAGACCAGCGGCAGCCCGTCCCAGCGTTCCGTGCACTGCGAGCACGTCACCCGGCCGCGCACCGGACCGCAGCACCGGCTCGACGTGGTCGAGTTCGCCGAAGGCGGTGATGCTGACCATGCGGGTGCCGGCGGGTGCCGAGGACAGGTCGCCGCCGACGACGACCGTTCCCGCATCGCGCGCAGCCGCTGCGACACCCGTCGTGAAGTCCGCGACCCACTGCAAGCGTGTTCCCTCATCGGCCACCAGTGTCACCAGCAGACCGGTGCAGCGCCCGCCCATGGCCGCGATGTCGGCGACGTTCTGGACCACGAGCTTGTGGCCGACGTCCGCGCCGTCGGACCACTCATCGAGCCAGTCGCGGCCCAGCACCATCGTGTCGGTCGTCGCGAGGGAGGCGCCGGACCGCACACGGAGCAGGGCGGTGTCGTCGCCGGGTCCGATCAGGACGTCGTCACTGGCCGCGAAGCGCGGCAGCACGGTGTCGAGGAGTTCCTGCTCGTCCACGTCGGCCAACGTGCGTGTGTCCGGTGCTTGCGTCATACCTGCTCTGTCCGCCCTTCGTCACCGCCCTGACCGCACAGCACGGTAGCGTTCCGTGAGCGCGGCGACTGTGCCCGCACCCCGTGTCCGCACGGGCTTCGCAACACCTTCTCGGGAGACTACGCATGGTTCAGGCCTACATCCTCATCCAGGCGGACCTCGGTCAGGCGACCGCGGTCGCGGCTGCGGTGCGCGAGATCCCCGGTGTGCTGTCCTCCGAGGACGTCACCGGACCGTATGACGTCATCGCTCGTGCCGAGGCCGAGACGCTCGACAAACTGGGCTCGCTGGTGGTCGCGAAGATCCAGGAGGCTCCCGGCATCATGCGCACGCTCACCTGCACCGTCGTTCACCCTTGAGGTCCGCGTTCCCGGTGACCGTCTGTGCACTGGCGCTGATGGCCACGCTCGCAGCGTGCGGCGACGACACTGTGAAGGCGACCCCAGCGGACAGCGCCGCTAATCCGTTGTGTGCCAAGGCATCCCGTCACTGGCCGTCGACCGTGTCCGGGCAGAAGTCACGCAAGGTCAGCACGGACTCGGCCACCGTGCACGCCTGGGGCGACCCGGCGATCATCGCCCGCTGCGGTGTGACGCCGCCCAAGCCCACTGCGAGCGGTTGCGTTTCGGTCGACGGCATCGACTGGGTCGGCAGCAAGCTGTCCGACGGCGACCGCTATGTCACCTACGGCCGCGTGCCCGCGATCGAGGTCCTGGTCCCGACGAAGTACAACGAACTGCCACCGCTCGGCGCGTTCACCGCGGCGGCCGACGAAATCCCGCAGGGTACGCACAAGTGCAGCTGAATCCTCGGGCGCGACTACTCGCGGCACGTCGTCACCGCAGGCCGGTACGCCGCTCCAGAGCGAGCTCGATCAGCTCAGTGATCAGCGACGGATAGTCCAATCCGGACTCCGCCCAGACCCGCGGGAACATCGACGACGGTGTGAAACCGGGCATGGTGTTGATCTCGTTGAGCGTCAGTCCGCGGCCTGGCTCGTAGAACCAGTCGACCCGCGAAAGCCCCTCACATCCGGCGGCATCGAACGCCTTGATCGATAGCCGGCGGATCTCGTCAGCCACTTCACCGGGTAGGTCCGCCGGGCAGCTGAGCTGCGCGTCGGTGTCGAGATACTTCGCCTCGAAGTCATAGAACGTATGGCGATCGCCCGTCACGGTGATCTCGCCGACCTGGCTCGCACGCGCCGGGTCCGCCCCGTGTCCTTCCAGCACCCCGCACTCGACCTCGCGGCCGGCGATCGCGGCCTCCACGAGCACCTTGGGGTCCGACTCGCGGGCGCTCTCGATCGCTGCTTCCAACCCGGCGGCGTCGTCCACCTTGACCACACCGACGCTGGATCCGGCACGCGCCGGTTTCACGAAGACCGGCAGACCGAGGCTGTGCACACTGTCAAGGCACGCGGCCCTGTCCCGCCGCCACTCCTTGTCGGTGATGACCGCGTGCGGGCCGACCGGCAGTCCTGCCGCGGCGAACACGACCTTCATCAGTGCCTTGTCCATCATCACCGCCGACGCGGAGACACCGGAACCGACGTAGCGCGTGTCGGACAGTTCGAGCAGTCCCTGCAGCGTGCCGTCCTCGCCGAACGGTCCGTGCAGCAGCGGCAGCACCACGTCGACCGTGGTCAACCGTCGGGGCGGCTCGTTCGGTGCGAAGACCATCAGCTCGCGCGCACCGGGGTCGGCCGACAGCAGCGCGGTCGTCTCACCCTGCACGCTCGGCGTGTGGGCGGCGGTGAGCTGCAACGGCTCCGGATCGTCGGCTACGAGGACCCACCGGCCGTCCTGCGCGATGCCGATCGGCACCACGTCGAATCGGTCGCGGTCGATCGCGCGCAGCACGCTCGCGGCCGTCGAGCACGACACAGCATGCTCGCTGGACCGGCCGCCGAAAACGATTGCGACGACGGGCTTTCGGTTGGTTTCGTCGGCGCCTGCGGCCGGGCTGTGCTCACTCATCGCCTTGAGCCTAACGCGAAGGACGCGGACGGCTGCGACGCGCGACGCCCCGGCGTGCCAAGGTGTGCCCATGTCTGAAGATGTCAGCTACTCCCCTGCCACCCGACTGGTCGGACTCGGACGTCCGGCCCGCACACCCGGGGCACCGGCAGGCCCTGGCATCGAGCTCAGCTCCACGTACGTCGCGGGCGACGGCCCGGCATACGGCCGCTTCACCAACCGCACGTGGGAGGCGCTCGAGGAGGTCCTCGGCGACCTCGAGGGCGGGTCGGCACTCGCCTTCGGCAGCGGTATGGCGGCCATCAGCGCGTGCCTCGAGCTGACTCCGCAGGGCGGCACGGTGGTGCTCCCTCAACACGTCTACAACGGCTGCAGTTCTCTGGTCGACGAGTTGGACCGGACGGATCGGCTGACCGCACGCCGCGTCGACCCGACCGACACCGCGGCCGTCGTCGCAGCGCTCGCCGACGCCGACCTGGTCTGGCTGGAGTCTCCGACGAACCCGATGCTCGAGGTCGCCGACCTGCCGGCGATCCTCGCCGCGGCCCGCGGGCGCGGCGTCCTCTCGGTGGTCGACAACACCTTCAACACACCATTGTTGGCCCGGCCACTGGAGCTGGGTGCCGACGTCGTGGTGCACTCGGTGACCAAGTTCCTGGCCGGTCACTCCGACGTGGTCCTCGGCGCGCTCGTGACACAGGACAGTGCGCTGCACGCGCGTCTGCACAGCCACCGGACGTTGCACGGCGCCATACCCGGACCTCACGAGGCGTGGCTGGCGTTGCGTGGCCTGCGGACGCTGCACCTGCGGCTGGAACGCGCGTGCGCGAACGCCGCGCAGCTCGCCGAGCGGCTGGCCGGCCACGACGCTGTTGCGCAGGTGCGCTACCCGGGGTTCGGCGCCATCATCTGCATCGAACCGGTCGGTGGACGCGCCACGGCGGAGCAGGTCGAACGCACGGTGCGGTTGTGGCTGCCCGCCACGAGCCTCGGTGGCGTCGAGTCGATGCTCGAGCGTCGGCGCAGGCATGCGGCCGAACCGGAGAGCGTCCCGGACGAGCTGCTGCGACTGTCGGTCGGGATCGAGGACGTCGAGGACCTGTGGCAGGACCTGGACACCGCCCTGAGAACTAGTTGACCTCGTGCTTGCGGGCGCGTGACATCAGGGCGCCGACGACGTCCTTCGGATCGCGGCCCTCGTGCACGACTGCCGCGACGTTCTCCACGATCGGCACGTCGACGTCGACACTCTGAGCCAGCTGCAGGATCGACTCGCACGACTTGACGCCCTCGGCGGTCTGCTTGGTGCTGTCAATGACCTCCTGCAGCGACATGCCCTGCCCGAGGCGGAAGCCGAACGTGCGGTTGCGGGACAGCGGCGATGCGCAGGTCGCGACCAGGTCGCCGACGCCGGCGAGCCCGAGGAACGTCTGCGGGTCGGCGCCCAATGCCGTTCCGAGCCGGGCGGTCTCGGCCAACCCGCGGGTCAGCAGACTCGCCATCGTGTTGTCGCCCATGCCCATACCGGACGCCATACCGACTGCGAGCGCGATGACGTTCTTGGTCGCGCCGGCGATCTCGGTGCCGACGACGTCGGTGCCCAGGTAGGGCCGGAAGTATGCCGTCGCGCTCGCCTCCGCGACCTTGGCGCGCACGCGCGGACTGGCTGCTGCCACGACGGCGGCAGCCGGCTGCCGGGCCGCGATCTCGGGGGCGAGGTTGGGGCCGGACACCACGACGATGCGGTCGGCGTCGACGCCACCGGCCTCCGCGATCACCTGGCTCATGCGTTCGCCGGTGCCGAGCTCGATCCCCTTCATCAGGGAGACGACCGGCGCGTCCGACGGCAGCAGGTCACGCCAGTCGGCGAGGTTGTCGCGCAGTGTCTGGGACGGCACCGCCACCACGACGATCTCCGCGTCGTCCAACGCCTCGGCATACGAGCTGGTCGCCGCGATCGTGTCCGGCAGAACCCGATCGGGCAGATAGCCGGAGTTGACGTGATCGGTGTTGATCTCGTCAACCACCTTCTGACGCCGCGCCCACAGACGCACGGTGCATCCTGCGTCCGCCATGATCGCGGCGTATGCCGTGCCCCAGTTGCCGCCGCCGAGCACTGCCACTCGAGTCATCGGTCGCCCTTCGTGTCCGACGGACCGGTATTGCCCGACCGCCTGTCACCGCCGCGCGCAGCCGGTTGCGTGCGCGGGTCGAATCGTTGCTCCGGTGCCTGCTCGTCGCGGATACCTTCGAGCAGCCGGGTGATCTCATCCATCAACCGCACGGTCGCGACCCGTAGTCGCTGTCCGTCGATCGGCCCGTCGCGCAGATCGTCGAGGTTGATCGGTGGACCGGCGGAGACGTGGATCAGCTTGCGCGGCAACAGCTTCGGCAGCTTGTCCCGGTAGGGCCACATCATTTCCCGGGTCCCCCAGATTGCCATCGGGACCAGGGGCACACCGCTCTCCAGGGCCAGCCGCGCAGCGCCGGACTTGCCCACCATCGGCCAGAAGTCCGGCTCGCGGGTGATCGTGCCCTCCGGGTAGACGCACACGCACGCGCCACGCTCCAGCGCAGTGGTGGCCGCCGACAACGCCGTGGTCGCACGCGAGGTGCCGCGGTAGACGGGTATTTGACCGGTCCCGTGCAGTATCTGACGCACGCCCGGGGGCTTGAACAGCGACGACTTGGCCAGATAGTGCGGCGCCCGACCGTTAGCGACCAAGAAGTGCGCCAGCGGGAAATGGTCCATGTTGGAGATGTGGTTGGCCGCCGCGACGAACCCGCCGTCACGCGGGATGTTCTCCATCCCGGTCCAGTCACGCAGCGTGATCCGCTGCAACACCGGGTAGAGCGTCGTGATCACCTTGGAGTACATCGGCTCGATGTTCTCGGTCATCGGGGGACGCGACACGAGTGCTGGCTCCTTTGCTTTCAGTCCGCTCACGCGAGCAACGCGGTGCTGCGCGCACCTCCTGCGCGACACTACCTGTGATCCTAAGTGCCCGGTCCCATCGTGTGGCCGCGTCGGAAGTGAACCGCCGCGACACGCATCCCGGGCCGTCTGAGAACATCGTGCACGTGAAGTCCGCAGTCACCTCGACCTGGCAGGTCATCGTTCCGGTGAAACACAGCGCTCGAGGCAAGTCTCGGCTGCGTCCACCGGACGGCGTGCACCGCCGGGACCTCGCCCTCGCGTTCGCGCTCGACACGCTGGACACCGTCCTCGAGGTGGTCCCCGCCGGGCAGGTCTTCGTGGTGACGGCCGACCCGGAGATCCGGTTGCAGCTACGCGGATCGGGTGCCGCCCTGGTGGACGATCCTGGCCGCGGTCTCAATGCCGCTGTCGCAGCAGGGATTGCGGCGGTCACCGCGGGGGCTCCGCACAGCCCGACCGCCGTCCTGCTCGGCGACCTGCCCGCACTCACAGCGGCCGAACTCACCGACGGCCTGGCGGCATGCGCGGCGACCGAAGCGGCCGTCGTTCCGGACCACGAGGGCACCGGCACCGTCCTCGTCACCCATCACGACGCCGGCAGGCTGGTGCCTCGGTTCGGGACTGGCTCAGCCGCCCGCCACGCACGGTCGGCCACGACGCTGCACCTCGACCTGCCACGGCTGCGCACCGACGTCGACAACGACGAATCGCTCGGACTCGCCCGCGAACTCGGCGTGGGGCCGTGGACCCGCCGGCTGCTGGAGCAGCCTTAGGCTGGAGCAATGCAAGCCACGATCCACACTTTCGACGAAGACGCCGGCGCCGGCACGGTCCTGACCGACAACGGCCGGGTCCTCGAGGTCGACCACGCGACGTTCGCGAAGTCCAGCTTGCGCCACCTGCGGGTGGGACAACGCGTCAGCATCGAGGTCGACGGCGACGGCGTGAGCCGCCTGTGGATCGAGGGCATCGGGCCGGGGCAGCGCATTCGCTGAACGAGCCCGTCCCACAACGCGATCGGCGGCCCTTCCCGTGATGCACGGGAAGGGCCGCCGATCTGTGCGAAGTCGTGCCGCGGTCGCCTCAGCGACGCGCTGCGCGCTTGGCAGTGCTCTTCTTGGCGGTGGTCTTCTTGGCCGCCGCCTTGGCCGGAGTGGCCTTCTTGGCGGTGGTCTTCTTCGCCGCCGCCTTGGCCGGATTGGCCTTCTTGGCGGTGGTCTTCTTCGCCGCTGCCTTGGCCGGAGTGGCCTTCTTGGCGGTGGTCTTCTTCGCCGCCGCCTTGGCCGGAGTGGCCTTCTTGGCGGTGGTCTTCTTGGCCGTAGTCGCCTTCTTCGCGGTGGACTTCTTGGCCGCGGTCTTGGCCGGTGCGGCGTCAGCGCTCGATGCACGACCACCGGCGTTGCCGGTCTTGGGCAGCGAGCGCGGGTTGGCCACGACCGTCTTGAAAGCGGTGCCGGGCTTGAACTTCGGCACGGCGGTCTTCTTGATGCGCACCGTTGTGCCGGTGCGCGGGTTACGGCCAGTCCGGGCCGCGCGCGAGATCTTCTCGAAGGTGCCGAAGCCGGTGATGCCGACCTTGTTGCCCTTGGCGACCTCGCGGATGATGGCATCCACCACAGCCTCCAGAGCGTCACTGGCTGCCTTCTTACTGCCGAGACGGGTTTCCAGGCTCTGGATGAGCTCTGCCTTGTTCATGGGTCGTATCCCCTTCGATGGTGCCGGCGTTCGACCGGGCGTCCTGTTGCAGTTCCTCAAGCTGACGCTCGATTGAGACAGACGGTATGCCCACCGCGTCAAGTCGGCAACCTGCAACGCCGCTCTATTTGCCTAGGGCACAACAGCTTTGGGCACTCCAGGACCGCTGCGGATGGTGCCTTCGAGAGGTGTGCGACGACGGTGCGGCGCCCTCGCTATACACCATCGACCCGTGTCAACTTCTTTTGTTGACAACGCAATTCGCGCGGGGCCCCCATGTGGGGACACCCGCGCGAAGTGGTATGACGAGGACCGGTCAGACCGGCTGGGCCGAGGGTTTCCAGCTCGGTCGAGCAGATTCGAAATTTGTGATCTGATCCGCGTGTCGCAACGTCAGACTGATGTCATCGAGGCCCTCGAGCAGGCGCCAGCGGATGTAGTCGTCGACCTCGAAACCGAAGACGTGCTCGCCCGCGACGACGGTCCGCTGCTCGAGGTCGACCGTCACCTGGGTCCCCGGCTCGTTCTCCAAGAGCTTCCAAAGCAATTCGATGTCCTCCTGGCGAAGCTGAGCAGCCAAGAGCCCTGCCTTGCCGGCATTGCCACGGAAGATGTCGGCGAAGCGCGACGACAGGACGACCCGGAAGCCGTAGTCCATCAATGCCCAGACCGCGTGCTCACGTGATGACCCCGTGCCGAAGTCCTGCCCTGCGACGAGCACCGAACCATCAGCGAACTGTGGGTTGTTCAGGACGAACGTCTCGTCACCCCGCCAGGCAGCGAAGAGACCGTCCTCGAAGCCGGTGCGGCTGACCCGCTTCAAGTAGACCGCGGGGATGATCTGGTCGGTGTCAACGTTGCTGCGCCGCAACGGAACTCCGACGCCGGTGTGCTGAGTGAATTTCTCCATGCTCTGTCGCTCCTCTTCGCGGCTCAGTTGCTCGTGACAAGATCGGACGGACTCGACAAGGTGCCGCGCACCGCGGTCGCGGCGGCGACCAACGGGCTGACCAAGTGCGTGCGACCGCCCTTGCCCTGGCGGCCTTCGAAGTTGCGGTTGGAGGTGGAGGCGCTGCGCTCCCCCACTGCGAGTTGATCGGGGTTCATACCCAGGCACATCGAGCACCCGGCCAGCCGCCACTCGGCGCCCGCATCGGAGAAGACCTTGTCCAGTCCCTCGCCTTCGGCCTGCAGTCGAACCTTCGCCGACCCCGGCACGACCAGCATCCGCACCCCGTCGGCGACCTTGCGGCCCTTGATGACGTCGGCAGCTGCCCGCAGGTCCTCGATGCGACCGTTGGTGCACGATCCGAGAAACACTGTGTCCACGTGGATTTCGCGCAGCGGCATACCCGGCGTCAGGCCCATGTAGTCAATGGCGCGCTGCGCGGCGGCCTTGTCGTTCTCGCCGGCGAAGCTCTCCGGATCGGGCACCACGGCCGAGAGCGGCAGCCCCTGCCCGGGGTTGGTGCCCCACGTGACGAAGGGTGTCAGGGCGCTGGCGTCGATGTTGATCTCGGCGTCGAAGACGGCGTCCTCGTCACTGACCAGTTGCGACCACGACTCGACGGCGGCGTCCCAGTCGGCACCCGTCGGAGCGTGATCGCGTCCCTTCAGGTAGGCGAAGGTCGTCTCGTCCGGCGCGACCATTCCGGCACGTGCGCCGGCCTCGATCGACATGTTGCACATGGTCATTCGGGCCTCCATGGACATCTCACGCACCGCCGAGCCGCGGTACTCGAGCACGTAGCCCTGCCCGCCGCCGGTCCCGATCTTGGCGATCACGGCCAGGATGATGTCCTTCGACGTGACGCCATCGGGCAGCGTGCCGTCGATGTTGATCGCCATGGTCCTGAAGGGATTCAGCGGCAGCGTCTGGGTGGCCAGTACATGCTCGACCTCGCTGGTGCCGATGCCGAACGACAGCGCGCCGAAGGCACCGTGGGTCGAGGTGTGGCTGTCGCCGCACACGATCGTCATACCCGGCTGGGTCAACCCGAGCTGTGGTCCGATGATGTGCACGATGCCCTGCTCCGCGTCACCCATCGGATAGAGCCGGACACCGAACTCCTTGCAGTTGGTGCGCAGCGTCTCGACCTGGGTCCTGCTCACCACATCGGTGATCGGGCCGGGGGTCGTGGGGACGTTGTGGTCCTCGGTCGCGACGGTGAGGTCCGGCCGGCGCACCTCCCGGCCGGCCAGTCGGAGTCCCTCGAACGCCTGCGGACTGGTCACCTCGTGGATGAGGTGGAGGTCGATGTAGAGCAGATCCGGCTCGCCGTCCGCCTGACGTACGACGTGCTGCTCCCAAACCTTTTCTGCCAACGTGTTTCCCACGTCGGACCCTCCTTCATCGAGCCTGATCCGTAGGCGGAAGTCGCCCAGGATTTGCGTGTTGCCGACCGAGCCTGACCGCGAAACTCACCCCAAGGACTTGCGTCTCGCGGACTGAGACGTCAGTATCAGTGCATGGACAACTCTAGCGGAGTCGGCGTTCTGGACAAGGCCGCCGTTGTGCTTTCTGCCCTCGAAGCCGGCCCGTCAACCCTCGCCCAACTGGTCGCACACACCGGACTCGCCCGCCCCACGGCCCATCGACTGGCCGTCGCGCTCGAGCACCACCGCCTGGTCGCTCGGGACGTACAGGGCCGGTTCATCCTCGGTCCGCGGCTGGCCGAACTCGCCTCCGCGGCCGGCGAGGACCGGCTGCTGGCTGCCGCCGGTCCGGTGCTCGGCGCCCTGCGCGATCACTGCGGAGAGAGTGCACAGCTCTACCGCCGCCAGGGCGACCAGCGCATCTGCGTCGCAGCCGCGGACCGCCCGATGGGGCTGCGCGACTCGATCCCGGTCGGCGCGACGCTGACCATGCAGGCCGGATCCGCCGCGCAGATCCTGCTCGCCTGGGAGGAGCCGGACCGGCTGCACCGCGGGCTGCACGGCGCGAAGTTCACCGCCACCATGTTGTCGGCCGTCCGGCGTCGCGGTTGGGCCCAGAGCGTCAGCGAGCGCGAGCAGGGCGTCGCATCCGTCTCGGCACCTGTGCGCGGACCCTCGGGTCGCGTCATCGCGGCTGTCTCCATCTCCGGCCCGATCGAGCGGGTCTCGCGTCAGCCCGGCCGCCTGCACGCGGGCACCGTCGTCGCTGGCGCGAACAAGCTCACCGAGGTGCTCGCGCGGGCGCATGCTGCCACCGCGCGGCGCGGCGAGTCCGCCTGATCACGACTCAGCACGAGACTGCGCGGCGCGTTCGGAAAAGTCCGAGCGTGCTGCGCAGCGCCGCATCCACCACGCGATCGCCGACGCTATCCGTGAATCCCCTTGTACCACTTGTCGACGGCCGCTCGGCTCGTCGCGAGGTCGGCACCCGTGCTGTCGCGGTAGAGCTTGATGGCGAGGACCTTCTTGCCCCTCACGATGGCGCCGCCGACCGCCACGCGCGCTTCGTGCGTCAACCGCAGGTCGGACTCCTCGATCTGTTCGGCCGTCACCTCGGTAGCACCGGCGCGCCGTGCACGTGCCAGCCAGACGACGACGGCCACCACGACCAGCAACAGCACAACCCAGATCCACACGCGCCGAGACTACCTACCGGCTCAGCCCGGCATCCGTCCACTCACCAGTCGGGCGATGTATGCCGCCGCCTCCTCACGCTCCAGCCCGTGCGTCGCGATGAGTCCGCGCTCGATGGTCGCGGCATACGCCGGTGATGGCGGTTGCTCCTGCACGTGCACGGTCGCCGGGAACGTGAAGGTCAGCACCGGTTCGTCCTCGATCGCGCCGGCGACCAGGACCCGGTCGTAGAGGTCCTCGCCGGCGACCCATTCACCGGCCCCGATCAACTCGGCCAGCGGCAGCTCGCCGCCGACGGGCAGGTGGCGTTCCTGGAACCACACGTCCGCGAACTGCTCCACCGTCAGGCGATACGCCGTGGCCAGCGACGGGCCCGCATCCTGCGGATCGTAGAAGGCCGTGCCACCGCCCCAGACACTCGACTCCCCGCCGAACAGAACTCGTCCGGGCAACGACGTCGGGCGGCAGCCGGTGGGCATCGCGGTGTCACGGCATCCTGTGTAGGTCCGCCGTGCGCCCTCGGGCCGGCCACCACTGACGTAGCAGTCGAACCGCTGCGGCGAGAGATTGGATCCGTACGACGCATACCAGACGTGTGTGGCCATGCTTCGATCATCACTCACCGCACCGATTCCAAACGGCCGGGGCACGGCCGCTCAGGAGCATGCGTCACCGGTCGCGTAGCGCCCCTGGCCCGGCCGAGCACACAGGCTGCAGCGCCGAGCACGAGACCGCCCAGCACGCCGGCATCCGGTCGGTCACCGACCAGCACCCAGCTGAGCACCGCCGACACCGATGGTATGACGGCGAAGAGCATCGCCACCTGACCGGCACCGCCGCGACGCAACGCTGCGAGATAGAACGTCATCCCCAGCAACGAGCTGAAGATGATCATCGCGGCCATCGACCACACGGCCTGCGCCGGTCGGTCGACCTGCATCGGACGGGTCGCTGCGAAGACGATCGCCGCCGGCACGGACGCGAGGATCCCGACCCCGGCGCTCATGATCGGATCGACCCCGCGCACATAGCGCTGCTGGTAGACCCCGCCGAGCGACAGCCCCAACACCGCGATCAGCACGCCGACCACGCCCACGCCGACGGACCCGGCCGACCCCAGCCGGCCGGCGAAGGCGACCAGGACGGCTGCGACGGCGAGGACGAGAGCCAGCACCCGCCGGCGATCCAGCTGCTCCCCCAGCATCGGCCGGGAAAGTGCCGCGGTGACAACGGGATTCATCGAGATGATCAATGCAACGAGCACCGGCGACATACCCAGGCTGAGAGCTTCGTAGCAGCCGATGAACTGCACCGCCTGGATGAGCAACCCGACGACCGCCACATGGCCCAACTGAGCACCACGCGGCCACGGCACCCCGCGCCGCGCGGCGAGCAACAGCAGGATCGGCGCCGACACCGCGAAGCGCACGAGCAGCACCAACCCCGGCGACATCGCCTGAACGGCGAGCGCTCCGACGGGATAGCCGAGGGCGTAGAGGACGACGACGACGGTCGACAGACGCAGTGAGAGCTTCACGTGTCCATCGTCGATCGCCAGGCACGCCCACGTCCAACAATGATCAGTGATCATTATCGATCAGCATTGCTGTTCAGTTATGGTGACTGCATGACGGCAACGCTCGACATCACCCCGCTGCGCTCCCTCGTGGCCATCGCCGGCGCCGGCGGCTTCCACCGGGCTGCCATGACCCTGCACCTGACGCAATCCGCGGTCAGCCAGCACGTGCGCAGGCTCGAGCAGGCGACCGGTCGGCAGCTGGTCGAACGCAGCGGGCGCCAGACCCGGTTCACGCCCGACGGCGACCAACTGCTCCGCAGCGCCCGGCGCATCCTGGCCGCGCACGACGACGCCGTACGGCTCTTCGAGAGCCCGGACTCGCGCACCCTCACGATCGGTGCCTCCGAGCACGCCGCCGAGATGCTGCTGCCGGAGATCTCCGGCGCCCTGCGTGAGGCACTCCCGAGCACCGGATTCCGCTTCCGGCTCGACCGCACCGCACACGTCGAGCGCGCCCTCGAGGACGGCGTCGCGGATCTGATCGTCCTCGCCGAGCTCGCGACCCCGGCGCCGGCCGAGCGCAGTCGCCTGCGGCTGCGTTGGTTCGCCGCGCAGGACTTCCGGGCACCGACCGACGGACCGCTCCCGGTGATCGCCTTCGACGAGCCGTGCATGCTGCGGCGACCGACATTCGACACGCTGTCAGCGGCCGGCAGGGAGCACGAACTCGTGGTGGAGGTGTCGAACCTCTCCGGCGGTTACTCGGCCGCTCGCGCCGGCCTCGGCGTCATCCTGCTCCCCCACATCGGCCGTGCACCCGAGGGTCTCGTCGAGCGCACCGAGTTGCCCCAGCCGCCCGAGGTTCGTATGTCGGTGCGCACCGCCCCAGCGACTCCTGCCTCAGCCGTCCGCGCGGTCACGAGGGCCGTACGGCAGGCGATGCAAGGCTGAGATACCGGTGGCAATTACGAAAGCGCCCGAGTCCTGGAGGACTCGGGCGCTTCGTCTCTACGTGACCCCAGCGGGATTCGAACCCGCGTTACCGCCGTGAGAGGGCGACGTACTAGGCCGCTATACGATGGGGCCGCGACCGGTGAAACCATACCCGCAACCGGGTGATTTCGCCGAATCGGCGATCTCTCGCCGATGGCTGGGGTACCAGGACTCGAACCTAGACTAACTGAACCAGAATCAGTCGTGCTGCCGATTACACCATACCCCATGGGGGTATCACTTCATCGTTGGCCTGACGCCGTCCGACGAGGTGAACCGAGGCGAAACACTACCCGGTGGAAGGCGTTGCGCCCAAATCGGGGACCTCGAGTCCGTCGACGACCGGCGACACCTCCGCCAGCGACGTGATGAACGGCACATCCAGCGGAGCCCCCGGCGTGTTGTCGCCGCGTCGTCGCAACCAGATCGGGTGCAGTCCGGCGTCCCTTGCGCCCACGATGTCCGCCTCCCACTCGTCACCGATGTATGCCGTCCGGCTCGGCTCGCTGCCCAGGCGCTCACAGGCCGCCCGGAAGACCCGCGCATCGGGCTTGCCGAAGCCGAGGGTGTCCCGCGTGACGAGCGCGCCGAAGCGATCAGCCAGGCAGGTTGCCTCGAGCTTCGGCAGCGTCGCGTCCTCCGACGAGTTGGTGAGTGCGCCGACCGCGATGCCGACTTCGTCGCACGCGCGCAGGAAGGGCAGCACGTCGTCATACCGGTGCTGACGCGCCAGGAAGGCGGGGCGGAACGCCTCCTCGTACATCTCGAGGGCACGCGACGGCACCGGCAGCCCGTGTGCCGCCCCGACCTCGGCCAGCCGGTGCGCACGCATCGTCTCGAAGTCGAGCTCGCCGGCGGTGTAACGACGGAAGAAGCCACCCGGGTCGGTCCGGAAACGCACCGAGGCGTGCTCGTGCCACTGCGGGTCCTGCTCGGGCCATACCGCCGCCATACCGACGACGCCCGCGCCGATCATGGCCGATGTGGTGTCGACCAGCGTGTCGTCGATGTCGAGCAGGACCGCCTTCGTCGGCAGCCGAAGAGGCTTCATTCGCAGTGCTTTCCGATCGGGAGCGGCTCAGACGGTCGCGCGCAACGCCTTCAGCCGGCGTAGCGTCGACTCCTTGCCCAGGATCTCCATGGACTCGAAGAGCGGCGGTGAGATGCGCTGCCCGGACACCGCGGTGCGGATCGGACCGAACGCCAGCCGCGGCTTGATACCGAGCCCGTCGACGATGGCGGCCCGCAACGCCTCCTCGAGGCGCGCAGCGGTCCACTCGCGTCCGCTGCCGTCCGGGTTGCCGATGGCGCCGCTGATCGGCTCCAGTGCGGCGATGGCCGCATCGAGCACCTCCGGGGCGCTCTCCTTCAGCTGCTTGCGCGCGTCCTCGGCGATCTCCAGCGCATCGTCGGCGACATAGAAGGGCGCGACCAGCGGGGTCGCCTCGGAGAGCAGATTGATGCGCGTCTGGATGAGCGGCACGATTTCGTTCAACCGACCGAGCTCCGGCAGGGACGCCGGCTGCGGCAGGGCGCCATCACGCTGCAGGAACGGCAGCAGCCGTTGCGCGAGGTCCTGCTCGGTCAACTCGCGCAGGTAGTGCCCGTTGAGCCACAGCAGCTTGTCGAGGTTGAAGACCGCGCCCGCGGGGTTGATCTTGCCCCAGGCGAAGTGCTCGCTGAACTCCTCGAAACTGAAGGTCTCGCGCTCGGTCCCATCCCCCTCGATGATCGGCGGATGCCCTTGCAGTGCAAGGAAGTTGACCAACGCCTCGGGCAGGTAACCCTGCTCCTGGAACCAGGTGAGCTTGGCCCACGGACTCTTGCGCTTGGAGATCTTCGCCTTCTTCTCGTCACGCAACAGCGGGATGTGCGCGAACTGCGGCGCCTCCCAGCCCAGCCACTGATAGAGCAGGATGTGCTTGGGCGTGGAGGAGATCCATTCCTGGCCGCGGACCACGTGGGTGATCTTCATCAGGTGGTCGTCGACCACGACCGCCAGGTGGTATGTCGGGAAGCCGTCCGCCTTAAGGATGACCTGGTCGTCCGGGCGTGGTGCCTTCGTCGGGCCCATGATCAGGTCGTCGAACTGCAGCGGCGCGTCGTCGGGGATGTGCATCCGCACGACCGGTGTCTCGTTGAAACCGGGCAGCTTCGCCCGCTCCTCCTTGGTCTTGCCCAGGCACATCCGGTCGTAACCGGTCGGCTGCTTGGTCTTCTGCTGGACCTCGCGCATCTCCTTCAACCGCTCGCTGGAGCACCAGCAGTGGTAGGCGTGGCCATCGGCGATGAGCTGCTCGACATACGGGCGGTAGGTGTCCAGGCGCTCCGACTGCTTGTACGGCGCGAAGGGGCCGCCCTTGTCCGGACCCTCGTCCCAGCCGAGCCCCAGCCAGTGCAGCGTGTCGTAGAGCTGCTGCTCGCTGTCCTCCTGGAAGCGTGCGCGGTCGGTGTCCTCGATGCGCAGGATGAAGCTGCCACCCTGCTGGCGCGCGAACGCGAGATCGAAGATCGAGACGTATGCCGTGCCGACGTGCGGGTCGCCGGTCGGTGACGGCGCGACGCGCAGGCGTGGCTTGCGGACGGATTCAGCTGCAGGCGAGGTGCTCATGATGCCCGAATCCTATTGCCTGGCGAGATCACGCCGGGCAAGGCGTCGGGGTCCCGGCTAGAGCGCAGGGGAGGAACTTCGTGGGGTGACCTACAGCAATACTCCGGCCAGCGACTCCTGCATCCAGGTGAGGAAGTCGTAGTAGAGGCCGATGGCCAGGCGTGGGTCCTCCGCGGCGTCCGCCCCCGCGTCGGACAGGTCGTCCTGCAGCCGTTCGCTGTCCTCGTCGGTGCGCAGCCGCAGCCGCTCGCCCAGGGCGAGCCGCACGTCCGCCAGCCCGACGAGCAGCGCCTGCGCCTGACCGAGATCGAGCTCCAGCTTGTCGCGTGCGCTCGGCTGGTCGAGCGCCTCGATCGCGGTGGTCAGTGTGGCGACCTTCCGCTGACGCAGGCTGTGCTCGGTCAGCGCGCGGAACTCCGCCGCCATCTCGGGGTCGTCACGGTGCCCGTCGGGCAGCAGTCTGGCCAGCGCCGGATCACGGCGCGCCAGTTCCTCCGGATCCGGTGCGGTGCCGAGACCGGCGAACATGTCCTCGACCGGGTCGCCGCTCAGGCCCCCGCTCGGTGTGAGCAACTCGCGGGTCTGGTCCAACAGTTCACGCACGATGGTGCGTTCGTTCTCGTCAAAGCGCGCGACGACCCGAGAACCCTTCCGCTTGAACGCGGTTGCCATCAGGAGTCCTTCTCGAAGGTGGCCCACAGGCCGTATCCCTGCATCGCCTCGGTGTCGGTCTCCATCCGCTCCCGTGGTCCGCTGGAGACCACCGCACGGCCTTCTCGGTGGACCGTCATCATCAGCTTCTCGGCCTTCGCCTGCGAGTACCCGAAGTAGTTCTGGAACACCCAGGAGACATAGGACATGAGGTTGACCGGATCGTTCCAGACGATCGTCACCCAGGGCTGATCGGTCTGCTCGATCGCCTCGACGTCGAGGTCGACGTCGGGCGAGGCATGCTCCGGGGGTGCAACAGACACGCTCCCAACGATAGGCAAGACCCGCACCAAGAACGAAGGCTGCCCTAGAGTGACGCAGGTGACCACACCCGCGGGCGCGTCCACCGCGCTGCTGACCGACCACTACGAGCTGACGATGCTGAGTGCGGCGCTGCGTGACGGAACCGCCGAACGCCGCAGTGTCTTCGAGGCTTTCGGGCGAAGACTGCCCGACGGACGACGGTATGGCGTGGTCGCCGGCACCGGTCGGCTCCTCGACGCGTTGCAGCAGTTCCGCTTCGCCGACGCCGAGCTGAACTTCCTGCGCGAGCACAAGGTCGTCGACGACCCGACGCTCGCCTGGCTCGCGTCATACGAGTTCACCGGCGACATCTGGGGCTACGCCGAGGGGGAGGTCTACTTCCCCGGCTCGCCAATGCTGGTCGTCGAGTCGACCTTCGCCGAGGCGGTCGTGCTGGAGACGCTGGTGCTGTCGATCCTCAATCACGACACCGCGATCGCGTCCGCCGCCAGCCGGATGACCGCTGCTGCCGAGGATCGCCCGTGCATCGAGATGGGTTCGCGCCGCACGCACGAGGAGGCCGCCGTCGCCGCGGCCCGAGCGGCATACATCGCCGGGTTCAGCACGACGTCCAACCTCGAGGCCGGCCGTCGGTATGGCGTCCCCACGACCGGCACGGCAGCGCACGCGTTCACCCTGCTGCACGATGACGAGCGCACGGCGTTCCAGTCGCAGGTGGACACCTTTGGGCCGAGCACCACGTTGCTGGTCGACACCTACGACGTGCCCAACGCCGTGAAGCTGGCCGTCGAGATCGCGGGCACCGAGCTCGGCGGGGTGCGCCTGGACTCCGGCGACCTCCTGCAGCAGGCCCGTGAGGTCCGCGAGCAACTGGACTCCCTGGGGGCTACCGCCACCAAGATCGTGGTCACTTCGGACCTGGATGAGTTCGCCATCGCTGCACTGCAGGCCGGACCGGTCGACGGATACGGCGTCGGGACTCAGTTGGTCACCGGATCCGGTGCTCCCACAGCGGGATTGGTCTACAAGCTCGTCTCGCGCGAGGACTCTGCCGGCGAGCTGCAGGGTGTCGCGAAGAAGAGTAAGGACAAGACGTCGATCGGCGGCCGCAAGTTCGCGCTGCGGCGACGCGACCCACAGGGCATCGCAGAGGCCGAGGTCATCGGCATCGGCACCCCACCGACCGACGACGGCGACGACCGGTCCCTGCTGGTCCCGCTGGTCGAGCACGGCGAGCGCGTCTTCACCGCGAGCCTGGATGATGCCCGCAAACACCACGGCACCTCTCGGGGAGAATTGCCGCCGACCGCCCGACAGATGTCAAGGGGCGAGCCGGTCATTCCGACGATCTATGAGCAATGACACGAACGAGAAGGAAGTCATGACCAGCATCGAGCTGATTGACGGCGAAGGCGCCGCTCCCTACGCCGATCGCATCTTCGCCCTGTACGACACGGTTTTCGGCCGGTTCCCCGACAAAGCCGTATGGCGCGAGCAGCTCTTCGACCGCGACCGGACGCGCGACGGCTACCGGCTGGCGCTGGCCCTCGACGGCGAAAAGGTGCTCGGCTTCGCGTGGGGCTACCGCGGCGAGCGTGGTCAGCACTGGCCGGACCTGGTGGCGCGCACATTGCCCGAGCTGCCGGCGGAGTGGGTACGCGACCACTTCGAGCTGGTCGAGCTCGCGGTCGATCCCGGTGCGCGTCGACAGGGCCTGGGTGTCGGTCTGCACGATGCGTTGCTCGACGGTCTCACCGGGCGTGCGCTACTGGGCACCACCCTCGCGGTCGACGACCCGGCGCTGCGCCTCTACAAGTCCCGCGGCTGGAGCACGTTGGGTCACCTGCAGGACAACCGCCAGGTCATGGGCGCATACCTACCCCTTCCTGTCCCGTCTCGAACTGCTGGTTGAGGCCTGCAGGAACCGAAGCATGACCCGCATCGACATCGTCGACGGCGAGGCCGCCACTGCGTATGCCGCACCCGTATTCGCCTTGTACGACACGGTTTTCGGCGACTTCCCCGACGAAGACGCGTGGCGGCAACAGATGTACGACCGGCACCGCGCGCGTGACGGCTACCGCCTCGCGGTCGCGCTCGACGACGACCAGTTGGTCGGTTGCGCCTGGGGCTATCACGGCGACCACGGGCAATTCTGGCCGAACCTGGTCGTCCGGACACTGCCGGACGTCGCAGCGGAGTGGATCGGCGGTCACTTCGAGTTCGTCGAGCTGGCCGTGGCCCCTGCGGCGCGGCGCCGCGGCGTCGGCCATCGCCTGCACGATGCGTTGCTCGAAGGGCTCACCGGCCGTGCGCTGCTGGGCACCAGCTCGGGCGACGACGACCCAGCCGTCCGGCTCTACCGTTCGCGAGGCTGGCGGACCCTCGGCCTGCTGGACGCCGAGCGTCAGGTGATGGGTCTCGTTCGGCCCTGATGCGTCCGCCCTGGGCCCTCACGTCGTCCAAAGGGCAGGACACCGGTCACGATCCGGTCCTACGGTGGGTCGGTGGGCACTGACACGACATTCGACGTCCGGCCTCTCACGCCCGAGACCTGGCCGCTGTTCGACGCGCTGGTGGAGCGACACAACGGGATCTTCAGCGGGTGCTGGTGCGTGAAGTTCCTTCCCGAGCGAGAGGGTCACGAGCCGGGCTACGACGGCAACCGGGCATACAAGAAGTGCGTGGTCGAGGAGGGCACCAACCACGCGGCGCTCGTCATACACGACGGCGGGGACGGGCCGGAGGCGATCGCTTGGGCGGAGTACGGCCCGCCGGCCGAGCTGCCCGATATACACCACCGCAAGCAGTACGACGCCGAGAAGGACGGCGACCCGGACTACCGGATCACCTGCGTATTCGTCGATCGGAGATTCCGCCGACGCGGGATCACCGAGATGGCGATCCGGGGTGCTCTGGACCTCATCGCGCAGGACGGTGGCGGCGTGGTGGAGTCCTATCCGCACGACCTGACGCATCAGACCAAGAAGGTGTCGTCGTCGTTCCTCTACAACGGCACCCGCCGGCTCTACGAGCGACTCGGTTTCACCTACGTCCGCCCGAAGGGCCTGAAGAACTGCGTGATGGCGCTCGAGGTGCCGGGTCGACCGTGACGATCGGCGACGCCGTGTTGCTGCGACAAGGACGGCCGTACGATGTGCCGTATGGCACGCGCGCTGGTGATGGTCGACGTCCAGAACGACTTCTGCGAGGGCGGGTCGCTCGCGGTGGACGGCGGGATCGCCGTCGCCGAGCGCATCGCGTCGTACGTCGACGAGCACGGCGACACCTACACGCAACTCGTTGCGACTGCAGACTGGCACATCGACCCGGGCAGTCACTGGTCGAAAACACCTGACTTCGTGGACAGTTGGCCGGTGCACTGCGAGGTCGGCACTCCCGGCGCGGACTTCCGGACCGAAGTACAGCCGGTCATCGCGCAGGTGGCGGCGATCTTCCGCAAGGGCCAGTACGAAGCGGCATACAGCGGCTTCGAGGGCGCGACTGAGCAAGGTGTCGGCCTGACCGGCTGGCTGCGCGAGCACGACATCGACGAGGTGGACGTCGTCGGCATCGCCACGGACCACTGCGTCCGGGCGACCGCCCTGGACGCCGCCAAGGGCGACTTCACGACGCGGGTCCTCATCGGACTCACCGCGGGAGTCGCGCCCGAGTCGACAGCGCGAGCGCTCGAGGAGTTCCACGCCGCGGGAATCACCGTCGTCGACTGAGCCGGCGATCCGGTCGACCATGAGCTCGATCAACTCGGTCGTCCCGGAAACGTATCCGTAGAGGGTCATGACCCCCCACGCCGATCTCCGCCGCCTGAGATCCCCCGCGCCCCCTTCGCCGAGAGGACAGCCGATCGTCGAAAGGACAGCCGATTCCGGGCACAATCCGTCCCAACGCCTGTCCTCCCGGTACAACGCCTGTCCTCTCGGTACAACACCTGTCCTCTCGGCGCAGTGGAAGGCCACGATTCGTGGCATCAGTCAAAGGTGCATTCACGGGAACATCCGTTCACGATCGGTAGTTGCGACAGGATCGCCGTACATGTACCGAGGGAGTGCTGTGCCCGGAACAACCACCCGACAAGCGGACGCGCTGCACCAGGAACAGGAGACTGTCGACGACGCCTACCTGCGCAGGGAGGAGCTGCTGCAGGAGGTGGAGCAGGATCTCGAGGCAGCCCCACGCGACGCGGTCGAGGCCGCCCGCATCACCAGTCTGCGGCGGCGCAGGTCCGACCTCCGGCATGCCGAGTCCGGTCTGGTCTTCGGTCGGCTCGACGCGACCGACGGCACCAGTCGGCACCTCGGCCGCGTGGGCCTGCCGCGCGCCGACGACGACTCCGAGCCGCTCGTGCTCGACTGGCGAGCGCCGGCAGCTCGCCCCTTCTACACGGCGACCCCTCTGGACCCGCAGGGTCAGCGGCGCCGCCGGCACATCCGCACCGAGGGCCGCCGAGTCGTCGGTGTTGACGACGAACCCCTCGACGCGGGCGGATCCGAGGGCGAGGAGTTGGTCGGCGAGGGCGCACTGCTCAACGCCCTCTCCGCACGCCGCACCGGCAAGATGGGCACCGCCGTCGCGACGCTGCAACGCGAGCAGGACGCGATCGTGCGCGCCGACAGCGACGGGCCGCTGGTCGTGCAGGGCGGCCCGGGCACCGGAAAGACGGTGGTCGCGCTGCACCGCGTCGCCTATCTGCTCTTCAGCAACCCGGACCTGGCGAGCCAGGGTGTGCTCGTCCTCGGGCCGTCCCGACGCTTCCTCGACTACATCGCCCAGGTGCTCCCCGCCCTCGGTGAGACCGCGGTGGTGCCCGCCACCTGCGACACCCTCGTGCCAGGGGTCGCCGTGGAGCGCGACGAGTCCCGCGCCCTCGCGGAGCTGAAGGGGCGAGTGTCCTGGCAGGACACGCTCACGGCATACGCCCACTCCCTCGTGCCCGCGCCGGAAGCACTGCACTTCCTCCTCGACGGTGAGCCACACACGTTGCCACTGCGGCAGATTCGTCGTGCGGTGGACGCGGCCGTCAGCGGGCGGGACCTGCATGCCGCACGGCGCTGGTTCGTCGAGAACGTGCACGATCTCCTCACCGATGCCGTGGTCGAGCACCACGACGAATTGCTCGCCCGCGTGGAGGAGGGACTCGAGGACATCCTCGAGCGGGTGGATGCCAGCCAGGCGAAGTCCGACGATCGTGGCGTCCACACCGGCGCCACCGGCGGGCACGTCGACGGGACGCTGAGCGATCACGACATCGAGCAGTTACGGATACGAATCGCGAACGACCGCAGTGTTGCCGGCGT
This sequence comes from Flexivirga endophytica, assembly GCF_014640635.1. Taxonomy (GTDB): domain Bacteria; phylum Actinomycetota; class Actinomycetes; order Actinomycetales; family Dermatophilaceae; genus Flexivirga; species Flexivirga endophytica. Next base: position 259,648 of record NZ_BMHI01000005.1, on the reverse strand, counting down.
GCTCGACGACTTCTGGCCGTTGTATGACGCCCGGCTGACCCTGCGGGATCTCCTCGGCGACGACGCGGCGCTCAGCGAGTTCGCCGACTGGCTCGACCCGGACCAGCGGGCACTGATCGCGGGCGAGCCAGCGCCCCTCGCGTCCAGCGACATCGCCCTGTTGGACGCGGTCTCGGAGCTGCTCGGCCCGATCGCGGAGATCGACGACCAGGGCGAGTTCCTGGCGGATCGCGCTGCGGCCAGAAGGGATTGGGCCTATGGCCACGTGGTCGTCGACGAAGCGCAGGAGCTGTCCGCGATGCAGTGGCAGATGATTGCGCGCCGTGTCCCATCCCGGTCGATCACTGCGGTGGGCGACATCGACCAGACGGAGGCGGCGCATCGGCACACCTCCTGGGAGGGGGCGATCGCACCCGTCTTCGGTGAGCGCTGGAGGCGCAGCGATCTGACAATCTGCTACCGGACACCGCGCGAAGTCATGGTCCTCACCGGCGCCGTGCTCGCGAAGGCCGGTAGCCACAACGAGCCGCCCCGCGCAGTCCGTGACTCCGGTTTCGAGCCGTGGACGGTGCAGGTGCGCGACGCCGAACTCGCAGCCACCGTAAGGGAGTCGGTGGACGCGATGGCCGCCCGCTGGCAGGGCGGCAGCGTGGGCGTGGTCGCGCCGCAGGCACGGGTCACAGCGCTGCGCGAGCAGCTGCCGGATGTCGTCGTGCTCGCGGCCACCGAAGCCAAGGGGCTGGAGTGGGATGCCGCCCTGGTCGTCGACCCGGACGGCATCACCACTGAACCCCGCGGCTGGAACGGCCTGTATGTCGCCCTGACCCGCTGCACGCAGGAGCTGGGCCAGGTCGTTTTGCCGGCTAGGAGATGACGATCGGCGTGCTGCCCGAGACCAGCCGCCAGTCGACGGTGTGGAACGACGACGGGTCGATGGTCTTGTTGGCCGTCACCCAGTCGATGATCAACTGCCGAATCTCGTTCTGCCGGTTGTAAACAACCTCGGCGGTGGTCACGCCCGGGAAGCCGCCGCCACCGGACTGCCGGTAGTTGTTGATCGCGATCACGTAGCTGTCACCGTCGGCCACTGGCTTGCCGTCATACGCCAGGTTGCGGATGCGGTTGCCGGCCGGGACGCTCAGGTCGATGTCGTAGGTCAGCGCGGCGTCCAGACCGCCCATGACGTCGTAGTTGTAGTCCGGCGTGCCGTTGGGCGCAGTCGGGGTGACGGCGTTGGTCACGTCGTCCATGGCGAACGGGCCGGTGCCGCTGATCTGCTTGAAGTAGGTCACAGACGTCTCGAGATAGGCCTTGACCTGCTTGCCGGTGAACTTGATGCCCAACAGCGTGTTGTCGTAGATGTAGAGGCCGGCGACGTCGCGGACGGTCACGTCTCCCTCGGGAATGACCGCGGTCCGGCTGAACGGTGCCGCGATCGAGAGCACCGGGGTGTTCTCGTCGGCGGTGCCGGCCAGGCCTGCCTTGACCGCCTGCGCCTGCACGAGATTGATGAAGTCGACCGCCGCTGCGTCCTCGACGCAGGCCCGCGCACCGCTCATCGTCTCCGCGCAGGTGCCGATCACGCCGTTGACGTAGGTGCGCACCTTCTCGTGCGGGGTGCGCAGGATCTTGGCGATCGTGGGGTCCTCCGGCGCGGTGTTGGAGTTCAGCAGCGTGGCCGCCGAGCTGGCGACCTCCCACTGGCCGCGGTTCTTGCGCAGGTTGAGGTCCATCACCGTCACGCGCTCGCCGAAGCACAGCGGCTCGGACAGCAGGACCTGCTTGCCGGTCTGCTCGTTGGTCACGAATCGCTGCGGGATCTCCACGTGTGCGTGGCCGACGAGGATCGCGTCGATGTCCGGGACCTGTTGTGCGAGAAGCGTGCTCGCGTTCTCCGGGTAGGGCAACGCATCACCGTATGACGAGGACGTGTCCGCACCGGAGTGGCACGACACGACGACGATGTCGGCGCCCTGGCGCTTGACCTCGGGGATGACCAGCTTGGCCTGCTCGACGATACCGTTGAACTTGACCTTGCCCTCGACGTTGGCCTTGTCCCAGATCGCGACGCCGGGCGTCACCAGCCCGACGATGCCGACGGTCACCGGCTTGTGGCCGGGCACCTGCACCCGCTTCAGCGTGTATGACGGAAAGACTGCCTTCCCGGTGTTCCAGTCCAGCGCGTTCGCGCCCAGCAACGGGTGATGCAGCTGGCTCTGGAAGGTCCGCAGCAGGTCCATGCCGTAGTTGAACTCGTGATTGCCGAGGGCCGCGGCGTCATACCCGATCTGGTTCATTGCCAGCGCCATCGGGTGGATGACGTCCTTGCCGATCGGCTCGATCTTGGCGTAGTAGTACGCCAGTGGCGTGCCCTGGATCGTGTCGCCGGCATCCAACGTGATGCAGGTGCCCGCGCCACGCTCCTCACGAACCGCCTGGATCAGCGTGGCGCACTTCGCGGCTCCTACGTCGTTGTGCTTGGCGTCGTCGTACTCGGTGTCCTTGAAGTAGTCCCAGTTGTAGACGTGCCCGTGCAGGTCCGTCGTGCCCAACACGGTCAGGCGCAGTTCGTGCGCCGAGTTCGGCGCAGCGGCCGCCGACGGTGCCTTTGCGACTCCCACGATCCCCGCACCTCCGATCATCGTCATGGCAAGCAACTGGCGGCGACTGGCGGTGTTTCTGACGACGGGGTGCATGGAATCTCCTTCAAGGATCGGGCACCGGGCGGATCGCGCTCGGCAACTGGACCACGCTAGCGGCGTTCGACGGCGAAATCCCGGTAAACGCCACAGGTCTGCCCCACGGACACCTTCGGCATAGCCAGAGCTGCTGAGCTCAGCTGTGCTTGCCGCCGACCCAGCTCCAGGCGTACTTGCCGTCGTCGGTCGCGCTACCGGCCTCACCCAGCTCCATCGGCCGGAAGGTGTCGACCATGACCGCGAGCTCGTCGAACTCGTGCACGCCGATCGACTTCTCGTAGGCGCCCGGCTGCGGTCCGTGCGCGTGACCGCCGGGGTGCAGCGAGATCGAGCCCTTGCCGATGCCGGATCCTTTGCGCGCCTCGTAGTCGCCGTCGACGTAGAACATGATCTCGTCGCTGTCGACGTTGGAGTGGTAGTAGGGCACCGGGATCGACGCCTCGTGGTAGTCGACCTTGCGCGGCACGAAGTTGCACACCACGAAGTTGGTGCCTTCGAAGACCTGGTGCACAGGCGGTGGCTGGTGCACCTTGCCGGTGATCGGCATGAAGTCGGCGACGTTGAACGCGTAGGGGTAGAGGCAGCCGTCCCAACCGACGACGTCCAGCGGGTGGTAGGGGTAGGTGTAGATCGTGCCGACGATCTGGCCACCGACGCCACGATGCTTCACGTAAACCTCTGTGGGAGCTGAGGATTCGGCGCCGATGTCGTCCGCGAGAAGCGGCCCGTCGGGGCCGCGCAGGTCACGTTCGCAGTATGGCGCGTGCTCCAGCAACTGGCCGTAGCGCGACAGGTAACGCTTCGGCGGCGCGATGTGCGAGTTGCCCTCGATCGCGTAGACCCGCAGCGGCTCGGTGAATCCTTCGTCCCCCGAGGCGACCGGCAGCCAGCGGTGCGTCGTCGCGCGCGGCACGATCAGATAGTCACCCTCGGCCACGTCGAACGCGCCGAAGACCGTCTCGACGCGCGCGGCACCGCGCTCGACATACACGCACTCGTCACCGATCCCGTTGCGATACCAGGGACTTGGCGCGTCGGCGACGACATACGAGATGCGCACGTCGCCGTTGCCCAACACCAACCGGCGTCCGGTGACGGCGTCGACGCCGGTGTCGTCGTCACCGAAGAGGTCATGCAACTTGAGGTGCCGGGGCAACAGCGGATGATTGGGCTGGGTGTCCAGGGACCAGGTGAAGTCCCACGCCTTCGCGTCGGAGATCGCTGACGGCAGGCCGCGGTGGTAGAGCAGCGACGAGTCGCTGGAGAATCCCTCCTCCCCCATCAGCTCCTCGTAGAAGACGCTGCCGTCCGGCCGCCGCAGTGCGGTGTGTCGTTGCCGTGGCAGCTGTCCCATCGATCGGTAGAACGCCATTGTTCTCCTTCTTTCCCCGTCAGTTCCTCGTTGCGGGCTTGTGGCCCGTCGCAAGCGCGGCCGGGTCGCTGGCTACGGTGGCAACATGCCCAGTCTGCCCACCCGAACGCTGTTCACTCAGTTGGTCGACGACGCGGCCGTCTTCCCACCGGGAAACTTCTCGCTCTCCGAGGCTATCGAGCGCCGCTCCGCGCGTCGCGGCACCCCGGCATCCGATTTCGTCGGCCCGCTGCTGTTGCCGCCTCCGTTGATCGACGAGGCGCTCGAGGACCACAGCGGCCTGGTCATCGGTGTCATCGGCCGCAGGGAGACGCCGATCGCGGAGGTTGTCGCCGCCGCCGGAGACGTGGCTGATGCCGCCGGTCATGCACTGGCCGGCGTCGAGGTCGCCGCGGTCGACGGCTGGGAGCAGGTGCTCGACCTGTCGGTGCCGGTCGCCGTCGAGGTGTCGGCCGGTGCCGCAGGCCGCGTTCTGCTGCCGGACCTCGCCGAGCACGACGGTCAGGTCGTCGCGAAGCTCCGCACCGGTTCGACCCCGACCAACGCCGTTCCGTCCACAGCCGACACCGCCGCATTCATCACCGAGTGCGTGCAACTCGGCCTCGCCTTCAAGCTGACCGGCGGACTGCACCGCGCGATCGCGCACACCGCCGATGACGAGGAGCAGTTCGGCTTCCTGGGCATATTGCTGGCCGTCCACTCGGCACTGCTCGGCGACGACGTCGCCGCGGCGCTCACCGACCGCGACGAGGCATCGATCGGCAGCGCCGTCCGGGCACTCTCCGAGGCTGATGCCGTCAACGTGCGCAATGTCTTCACCAGCTTCGGCTGCTGCGACGTGCTCGACCCGATTCGCGACCTGGCCGCCCTCGGCCTGATCTGAGGAAGGATCACATGAACGGCACCGAACTCTGGGGCATCGACAATCTCCCGTATGGCGTGGCCAGCACCGCCGACGGCGGTGCTCAGGTCGTCACGCGGCTGGGCGACGACGTCATCGAGCTGGCGACCCTGGCCAAGGCGGACAGCGTCCGCAAGTGGGCCCGAATCTTCGACAACAGTTCGCTGAATCCCTTCCTGACACAAGGTCGTTCGTCCTGGTCCGCGGCGCGCGAGTGGTTGCAGGCCATCCTGCGGGACGACGAGCGCAAAGGACTCGTCGCGGCAGCTACCAAGCCCCTCGCCGACGTGACATTGCATCTGCCGGTGCAGATCGCGGACTACGTCGATTTCTACGCCAGCGAGCAACACGCCACCAACGTCGGATCGATCTTCCGTCCCGACGGTGCCGCGCTCACCCCCAACTGGAAGCACCTGCCGATCGGCTATCACGGACGCTCCGGCACCGTCGTGGTCTCCGGCACCGACGTCGTGCGACCGGTCGGTCAGCGCAAGGGCAAGGACGACCCCGAGCCGCTCTTCGGCCCGAGCGTGCGCCTCGACATCGAGGCGGAGGTCGGCTTCATCGTCGGCGGCGAGACCGAGGTGGGCACGCGCGTATCGGTCGACGAGGCCGGCGAGCACCTCTTCGGCGTCGCGCTGTTCAACGACTGGTCGGCACGTGACATCCAGGCCTGGGAATACGTGCCCCTCGGTCCGTTCCTCGGCAAGTCGTTCGCCTCGACACTGAGCCCGTGGATCACCCCGATGGAAGCGCTGAAGGCGGCGAAACTCCCGCTGCCGGCACAGGATCCGAAGCCGTTGGACTACTTACGCGGTGACGATCTCTTCGGTCTCGACCTCGAGCTCGAGGTGCGCCTCAACGACACCGTCGTGTCGCGTCCGCCATACAAGAAGATGTACTGGAGCCCGACCCAGATGCTGGCGCACCTGACGGTCAACGGCGCGAGTCTGCGCGACGGCGACCTCTTCGCGTCCGGCACGGTTTCCGGGGACGCGCGAGACCAGCGTGGCAGTCTGCTGGAGCTGGCGTGGAGCGGCAAGGAGCCGGTCCGGCTGGACGACGGCACCGAGCGCAGCTTCCTGGAGGACGGCGACATCGTGACGATCACCGCGACCGCGCCCGCTCCCGACGGTGGCCGGCTCGCCCTCGGTGAGGTCAGCGGCCGGATCATCCCGAGCGTCTAGGTCACCCGGCGTCTCTTCCGCCGCCGATATTCGCGGGCGTCTATCGTCCGACGTATGGCGGCGGCAGCTGGGCCGTCTGCGGCGTCTTGGGCGCCCGTGCGCTGACGACGTATGTCTTGGCGGCCTTGTCGTGCAACGACTGCGCGTTGCCGTCGCCGAGCGGCACGAGGCCGTCGACAAGGCTGAAGACGGTGCCCAATGACGCGACGAACGGCACCAGTGAGGTGATGTTGCTGACGCCCTTGACCACCGCACGCAACGCGGACGCACTCAGGTCGGGCTTCGCGGTCGAGGCCGCGCCACGCACGCGCACCCCGCAGATCAGGTGCCCGAGCGTCTGACCGCGCCAGGCGACGAGGCCGATCTCGTAGACCAGGTAGAGCAGCAGCGCGGCCACCGGGAACTGCCACGGCACGTCGTAGATCGCGTCGGGCACCGGCGGCTGCGATCCGCCGTTCTCGGCTGCGGTGATCAGATCGCCGTACCAGTCGGTGATGGTGGTGACCCACGGCTCCAGCCAGGTCCAGGAGATCGCCACGGCGACGATCGACAGCAGGATGTTGTCGATGACGTAGGCGAACAGTCGCCGCCACCAGGACGCCGTCGGCTCGCCGTCCGGGGTCGTCTTGACCGGCTTCGGGGCGTAGCCCTGCTGATGTGCGTATGGCGACTGCGGCCCGCCCGGGTACTGCCGCGAGTGCGGCTGATCGGTGGGCTGGTAGCGACGCAACTGCGGTCGCTGTCCGTACCCGCCGGAGACCTGTGCCTCTTCCGCTGCGCGCTTGCGCTCCTGCTCGTCTTCGTACTGTCGCCGCGCGTCACCGATGCGGGACCGGTCCAGACCCGGCTTCACCTTCGGCATCGTCCGGCCGCTCCACAGGATGCCGTCCCAGTAGCGAAGCTGGTCCGGATCCTGGGGGTCGTCATACCAACCCGACGCGCGTTCGCTCATGATTCCCCATCCTCTCATTGCGTCCGGTGGCCTCGCGCGGGGAGGCGGGCGACCGAACGACCACGCGCCTCCTCCCCCAAGTAGGGAAGGAGGCGCGTGTCGCGATGACGGTGACTCAGACCCCAGGGGCCAGCTTCTCCTCGTCCTCGTCGATGATCTCCTCGGTTTCGTTGAGGATCGCCTCGACCCGCTCCTTCGGCAGCTGGCAGTACCAGGCGAGAGCCAGGACAACTGCCGTCAGAACGATGTTGGCGACGATGCCGCCGTTGAAGCCGTAGACGTCGGCCTGGCCGGCTTCCTTCGTGTCGGAACCGGAGTAGCTACCGAGGTAGCTGACCAGGGTGATCCCGGCGAACCACACCAGCACCCACCAGCCGTATTTGAACTCCAACTTGGGAGCCCGGCCCTTGTCCATCGCCTGGAAGATGCCCAGGAAGATGTAACCGATGGCGACTGCCGCCATCATCTTCCAGACCTGGTCCCAACCGGCCCAGTACATGATCAGGTTGGTGGCCAGCAGAGCCAGCGGAGCGATGACCCACGGCATCCGACTGCGGTAGGGACGCTCCATGTCCGGCAGCTGCTTGCGGAAGGTCAGCAGCGCGATCGAACCACTACCGAAGGACAGCACGGTGAGCGAGGTGACGATGGAGACCAACTGCTGCCAACTCGGGAACGGCAGGAAGAAGATCGAGCCGGCGATCCACGCGAGGATGAGGCTGACCCACGGCACGCCGTTGTTGTTGACCTTCGCCAGCTCCGCGGGTGCGTTGCGGTTACGACCCATCGCGTAGGACATGCGCGCGGTGACGCTGGTGTAGATCAGGCCGGTGTCACCGGGGCTGATGAATGCGTCTGCGTAGAGCAGTCCGGCCAGCCAGCCCATGCCGAGGAAAGTGGCCAGCGCGGCGAGTGGGCTGAAGTTACCGGCAGAGGTGCCGGTCTCGATGGCGTTACCGACACCGGACCAGCCGTTCTCGGCCAGCGCGGACGGGTCGAGGGCTCCGATGAAGGCGACCTGCAGCAGGATGTAGAGAACACCGCAGATCAGGATCGAGCCGATCAGCGTCAGCGGGACGTTCTTCTTCGGGTTGTCGGTCTCACCGGCCAACTCGATGCCCTGGCGCCAGCCGAGGAAGGAGAAGGCGATACCGGCCGCCGGGATGGCTTCCATCGCCCCCTTGATGCCGTTCGGCGCGAAACCGCTGCCGTCCTTGACGGTCGCGGAGAAGTTACCGCTGTGGAACGCAGCGATCATGATCGCGACGATCACCAGGACGATCATGATGAGCTTCCACCAGACCAGCACGTTGTTGATCCGGGCGAACCACTTCACGCCCAGGAAGTTGATCAGCACGAAGAGGCCGAGCATAAGGATGGCGACGACCAGACCGGCCGGCTTCAGCGTGCCGTTCGGGTTCTCCAGCCAGTGGATGTATGACGACGCGTAGGTCAGCACTGCCGAGACCTCGACCGCGGCGACCGAGGCACACGCCAGCCAGGTGATCCAGCCGAAGGAGTAGCTGGCGAACGAGCCCCACGCGTAGTGCGGGTAGCGCGCGACGCCGCCGCTTCGCGGCATCATCACGCCGAGCTCGGCGTAACTGAGTCCGATGAACAGGAACATGATTGTGCCGACGACCCATGACAGGATCGCGGCCGGTCCGGCCAGGCTGGAGGCGTGCAGCGAGCTGAACAGCCACCCCGACCCGATGATCGAGCCGATGGCGGTGAAGAGGAGTCCGATTGTGCCGAACTCCTTCTTGAGATGCGGATCATCTCCAGCGATGTTGTCTACCTTGTCGGTGTCAACACTCATAGTTGTGCATCATCCCTTTCGGCTCCCATGCACGGTGCAAATTTCATGTCATGCTCCGCCGAGCACCACAACCTGTGAACTGTGACACACTCCGAGAGCGATAGCACGCTAGTCCCCCAAACTCTTGAAACGTCAAGCGGCACACCGAAGCTCTCCCAAATTGAGACCAACCGACGAGTAGGCGCACCCGCATGCTGAAGCTGCTGCTGCTGCTACACCTGCTGACGGCGATCTTCGCGATCGGGCCGCTGGTTCATGCGGTGACCACCGCTTCGCGCGGTCTGCGGCAGGCGGACGCGCTCGCGATCGGCTCCTCGGCGCGGATGGCGAAGATCTACTCGATGGCGTCGGTGTTGGTCGTCATCTTCGGCCTCGGGCTGATGTCGCAGAAGCGTCGCGGGAAGGAGCTCGGCTCGTTCGGCGACACCTGGATCTGGCTCTCGTTGCTGCTGTGGGTGATTGCGGTCGTAGTGACCTTCGTGGTCGTCGTGCCGGCCCTGGAGCGCGCCGCCGACACCATCCGGAGCGGCGCCGAAGACGCAGCCGGCGGCGATCTGCAGACCGCAGTGAAATCACAGACCGCGCTGGTCGCCGCCTCCGGTGGCGTCGTCGGCATCATCTTTGCGGTCATCGTGGTGCTGATGGTCTACCGACCGGGCAGCTGACCCAACATGACGCCCGACGAGGTCGCCGAGTTCCTCGTGACACTGCCCGGCTGCAAGCGCAAGGGCACCAGTGCGGTCCCCGCCTGGTACGTCGACAATCGGATCGTCGCACGCCTGATCGCCTCCGACGAGTTGATGATCCGCTGTGCGTTCGACGTGCGCGAGCGGCTCGTGACCGATCATCCGGACACCTTCGGCGTACCGCCGAGCTACGACGCGCACATGAAGGTGCAAGCGATGTTGTATGGCGACAGCGGCGCCATACAACACGCGTTGCGGCAGGCGTGGGAGATGCAGCGCAGCTCGTGACGTGCGGCCGCACAGCACCTTCGGTCAGCTGCAAATAGGGCCGCCGGTCAGCGAACCGGTGCTAGCGTCGACTGATTCGTATGACGGGCAGGACCATGACGACAGACGACACCCCGATGGGGTTCGATGCAGAAGGCATGTGGGACTCCGTCGCGGCCGAGTGGGACGCCAGGGGTGAGTGGCACGCCGGCGTCACCCGCCCGCTGACCGACGCGATGGTCGAGGCTCTCGCACCACGGGACACCGACACGGTGGTCGAGCTCGCGTGCGGACCGACGGCAGACATAGCGACAGCAGTGGCTGAGCGGCCAGGATTCGCCGGCACCGTCCGCGCCGGAGACCTCTCGCTGCAGATGGTCGCGGCGGCCGAACGGCGTTCCTACGGCAAGAGATTGGACATCTCGTTCGAGCAGTTGGACGTCACCGCCCTCACGCTCGCGGACGACAGTGTCGATCGGGTGGCGGCCCGATGGATCTACATGCTGTTGCCCGACCCGTTGCAGGGCCTGCGGGAGGCCGACCGTGTGCTGCGACCCGGCGGACGCCTCGTCTTCGCGGTGTTCGCAGCGGCCGCGGCGAATCCGTTCTTCATGCTTCCCGGGTCCGTCCTGGCCGAGCACGGCTTGTTCCAGCCGCCCGCACCTGGGCAGCCCAACATGTTCGCACTCGCCGACGAGGACGGCACCCATCAACTGGCGCGCGATGCCGGCTTCACCGCGACCTCGGTCCAAGACGTCCCACTGACCTACCGGTTCACCGACCCGGATGACCTGTGGTCGTGGGTGAGCGACTTCGCAGGCCCGATCTCGATGGCTCTGCGCGCGCAGAGCCAGGGCACTCGGGCACAGCTGCGCGGCGAGATCGAGAAGCGTGCGGAGCGCTTTCGTGACGGCGCCGGATATGCCCTGCCCGGCCTCGCGCGGGTGTTCACGGCAGCGCGCTGATCGCCGACACCGACCGCCGCAGCATGACATCGGCCACGACTGCCAGAAGCAGTCGTGGCCGATGCTCTTACGAACCGCACCGCACGCCGTACAGGGGGCGTACGACGACGTCCGGCGCGATCCGAAGCCTATTTAGAGGTTGCCGCGCTTGTCCTGCTCGCGCTCGATCGCCTCGAAGAGCGCCTTGAAGTTGCCCTTGCCGAAGCCGAGCGAGCCGTGCCGCTCGATCAGCTCGAAGAACACCGTCGGACGGTCGCCCAGTGGCTTGGTGAAGATCTGCAGCAGGTAGCCGTCCTCGTCCCGGTCGACCAGGATGCCGCGCTTCTGCAGCTCCTCGACGGGCACGCGCACCTCACCGATGCGGGCGCGCAACTCCTCGTCCTCGTAGTAGCTGTCCGGGGTGTTCAGGAACTCAACACCGTTGGCGCGCAACGCATCCACCGACTTGATGATGTCGCCGGTCGCCACCGCGAGGTGCTGGGCACCGGCGCCGCGGTAGAACTCCAGGTATTCGTCGATCTGCGACTTCTTCTTGGCGATCGCTGGTTCGTTGAGCGGGAACTTCACCCGGTGGTTGCCGTTGGCGACGACCTTGCTCATCAGCGCCGAGTAGTCGGTGGCGATGTCGTCGCCGATGAACTCGGCCATGTTCACGAACCCCATGACCCGGTTGTAGAACTCGACCCACTCGTCCATGTGGCCCAGCTCGACGTTGCCGACGATGTGGTCGAGTGCCTGGAACAGCCGCTTCGGCTGGCCGTCGCGGGGGGTGTGTGACGACTTCTGCTCGACATACCCGGGAAGGTAGGGGCCGTCGTACTTCGACCGGTCGACGAGCGTGTGGATCGTCTCGCCATACGTGGCGATCGCGGCGATCCGGATCGTGCCGTGCTCGTCGCTGACGTCCTCCGGCTCGCGGACCACGGTCGCGCCGGCCGAACGGGCCTGTGCGATGCACTTGTCGACGTCGGGGACCTCGAGGGCGATGTCGACCACACCGTCGCCGTGCTTGCGGTGGTGCTCGACCAGCGGGCTGTCCGGGTCGACGGCTCCGTTGATGACGAAGCGGATCGAACCGCTCTTGAGCACGAACGACTTGTGGTCACGGTTGCCGGTCTCGGGGCCGCTGTAGGCGACCAGCTCCATCCCCCATGCGCTCTGGTAGTAGAGCGCGGACTGTGTGGCGTTGCCGGACACGAAGACGATCGCGTCCCACCCGGTCACCGGGAACGGATCCTTGTCGGCGTCGTAGTCGACCAGACCGACCAATTGCTTCAGCTGCTCCATGTCCTGGCCGGCAGCGAGTTCATCGGGTGTGAGGTTCACAGTCGTTGTCATGTGTTTACTGTGCGCGCGGTCACACCATCGCGCAATCCGACACCACATAGCTGATCATGATGCACACTTTGCGTGGCCCACGCGGGTCTAATCTATGCAATATGTCCTCCATCGATGACCTCGACGCGCGCCTGATCACCCTGCTCACCGACAACCCGCAGATCGGCGTGCTCGGAGCGTCCCGCGCGCTCGGCGTGGCCCGTGGCACTGTGCAGGCCCGCCTCGATCGGCTGGTCGAGGGCGGCGTGATCGCGTCGCTCGCGCCGACGGTGTCAGCGGCCGCGCTCGGCTACCCGGTGATGGCGTTCTGCACGTTGCAGATCCAGCAGCGCAAGGGACGCCAGGCCGTCGTCGACCACCTGGACGGCATACCCGAGGTGCTCGAGGTGCACACCATCACCGGAAGCGGTGACCTGCTCGCCCGCGTGGTCGCCCGGCACAACGCGGACCTGCAGCGCGTCATCGACCAGATCGTCGAGACCGGTCTGGTCGTGCACGCGTCGACCACGATCGCGCTGGCCGAGCTGATCGGTCACCGCACCTTGCCGTTGGTGCAGCAGATCGGCGGAGCGCGGTGAGCCAAGCGGAGGAGAAACGTCGTGGGGTTCAGCGTTTGCGGCCGACGAACCAGTTACGGATCATCGTGATCCGCTCGGTGACCTCTTCGGACGAGGCACGGTCCAACGCCGGGCCGCCGCACTTCACGCGCAACTCGTGATGCACGTGCGCATGGGGCTTGCCGGACTTCGTTGAGTATGCCGCGACGAGCGAGTTGAGCTCCTTGCGCTGCGCCGCGAGGGCACGGTGTGCCGCCATCGGCTGGTCGTCCTTGGGGCGCTTGCGACCGGTTCGCAGCTGCTTGTCCTGCCGCTGGCGCAACAGGTTGGTGACCTGGTCGGGTTCCAAAAGGCCTGGCAAGCCTAGGTATTCCTCTTCCTCGTCGCTGCCGGCCACAGCGCCGAGACCGAACTGCTGCGCGTCGAACATGACATGGTCGAACTCCGCCTCGGACTCCAGAGCCTCGAACTTGCCCTCCTGCTCACCGAGGGCCTTCTCCTCGCGGTTGGCAGCCTCGAGCAGACCTTCTTCCTCGTCCCAGATCGACTCCTCGGCCTTCTCCGGCCGATCGAGCGCATGGTCGCGCTGCTTCTCCATGGTGGCCGCGAGCTCCATGATGGTGGGCACCGTGGGAAGGAACACCGTCGCCGTCTCACCACGGCGCCGGGCCCGCACGAACCGGCCGACGGCCTGGGCGAAGTAGAGCGGTGTCGAGGTGGACGTCGCGAAGACCCCCACGGCCAGTCGCGGCACGTCGACACCCTCGGACACCATCCGCACAGCCACCATCCAGCGGTCTTCGGACTGCGCGAACTCCTCAATCCGCGACGACGCACCGCTGTCGTCGGAGAGCACCACTGTCGGGCGAACCCCGGTGACCTCGTGCAGGATTCGCGCATAGGCACGAGCCGCCGTCTGGTTGGAGGCGATCACCAGGCCACCCGCGTCCGGCACGTGCCGGCGCACTTCGGTCAGTCGCTTGTCGGCGGCGCGCAACACCGCCGGGATCCACGCCCCCATCGGATCCAACGCGGTGCGCCACGCCGCCGCCGTCGCGTCCTTGGTCAGCGGCTCCCCCAGCCGTGCCGAGATCTCGTCACCGGCCGAGGTGCGCCAGCGCATCGCTCCGCCATACGCCATGAAGAGCACCGGGCGCACGACACCGTCGCGCAACGCGTCGGCGTAACCGTAGGTGAAGTCACTGGCCGACCGCCGTATGCCGTCCGGGCCCTCCTCGTAACGCACGAACGGGATGGGAGCGGTGTCGGACCGAAAAGGTGTGCCGGTCAACGAGATCCGACGCGTGGCCGGTTCGAACGCTTCCCGCATCGCGTCACCCCACGACTTGGCGTCGCCGCCGTGGTGGACCTCGTCGAGGATGACCAGCGTGCGCTTGGCCAGGGTGCGCTTGCGGTGCAGCGCGGGCCGGCTCGCGACTCCGGCATAGGTCACCGCGACGCCGTCGAAGTCAGCCGAGTGCTGCTCCTGCGCGTTGGTGAAACGCGGATCGATGTGGATGCCGACCCGGGAAGCGGCATCAGCCCACTGCGTCTTCAGATGCTCCGTCGGGGCGACGATGGTGATCTGCTGGATGATCCCGCGCTGCAGCAGCTCGGTCGCCAGCCGCAAGGCGTAGGTGGTCTTGCCGGCGCCCGGAGTCGCCACCGCCAGGAAGTCACGCGGCTGGTCGGTGAGGTAACGCTCGAGTGCCGTGGCCTGCCAAGCACGCAGTTTGCCCGCGGTCCCCCACGCCGCCTTCCCTGGGAACGCCGGTGACAGATGCGAGGCGGCCGAGGTACTCATAGACCGCCAAGGCTAACCTCCGGCACCGTCGGTCCGACGAGCCGGGGAGGGCGCGTCAGCCCTTGTCGTCGCCACCGTCCTGCGGAGCCTTGAATCCTTCGTAGATCTCTTTGCAGGTCGGGCAGGTCGGGAACTTCTCCGGGTCGCGGCCGGGCACCCAGATCTTGCCGCAGAGCGCTGTCACGGGCTCGCCGGACAGCGCGCTCTCCATGATCTTCTCCTTGCGCACGTAGTGCGCGAAGCGCTCGTGATCGCCGGGCTCCTGCAACTGCTCCTGGCTGTCGGTGCGCTCGCGCTCCAGGGTCGCCGTCGTCGTCTTCGGAGTGCTCGGGGCGGCCTCCGGGGAGGACAGCCGATCCGGTTCGTCAAGGGTGCTCATACCGGCAATTGTAGTTCGGCCGTCAGTTGAGGTCAGGATCCGCGGGGAACGTCGCCGCGAAGGAGACCGCACTGCGTTGCCGCCGCAGCACCTTGGCCCACAGCTCGTCCGGATTGCCGCTGAAGGCGTCACCGGTCTGCGCGTCGACGACGAACCACATGCCTGCGTCGATCTCGCCCTCGAGCTGTCCCTCGCCCCAGCCGGCATACCCGGCGTAGATCCGCAGGGCGCCGACGACCGGCACGATGATCGGCGGCGGTGCATCGAGGTCGACCAGGCAGATCTCGCCGAAAAGCGCTCGTATGCCGAGGGACTCGTC
The DNA here is from genome assembly GCF_014640635.1 of Flexivirga endophytica. Taxonomy (GTDB): domain Bacteria; phylum Actinomycetota; class Actinomycetes; order Actinomycetales; family Dermatophilaceae; genus Flexivirga; species Flexivirga endophytica. The sequence continues at coordinate 244,403 of NZ_BMHI01000005.1, read as the reverse complement.
CTCACCGGCCTCGGCGGACGCCAGTGCCAGCGCGGTGTCCAGTGACACCGGACCGCCCTGGAAGATGCAGTCCGGCGACGACACGTGCTCCTGCCAACCCGGCAGGACGGTGTCGACGTCGGCACTCAGCGGACGGTTGAGGATCAGACCGTGCGCGCCCTCCTCGTCGTGATGCAGAACGAGCACGACACTGCGGTTGAAGACGTCCTCGTCGCTGAGGTCCGACTCCTCCCTCGGCACTGCAACGAGGAGCTGTCCGGTCAGGTCGGTCACCCGGCCATTATGGGCGACCGACCCGAGCGGTGTGGTTCCCGGCGTCAATCAGCGCGCGGAGTGACCGCGCTGGAAACGGTCCCGACCACCGCGCTGGTCGTCACGACCGCCGCGGTAACCACCGCGGTCGCCGGACCGGCTGCGACCCTGACGACCGCCGCGGTCGCCGTACGAACGCCCGCCACGAGAGGCCCGGGGCGGACTGATCAGACGCTGCAGGTCGGATTCGGAGATGGGAGCGCCCTCCGGAGTGCTGCCACCGGTCGCCCGGATGACGTCGTCGCCCGGACGAGCAGTCTGCACCTCGACCTCGAGTCCGGCGGCATCCAGCAGTCGCTGCATGGTCCGCCGCTGGTGCGGCAGCGCCAGCGTGACGACCGTGCCCTTCTCGCCCGCACGTGCGGTGCGGCCGGCGCGGTGCTGGTAGTCCTTGTGGTCAGCAGGCGGGTCGACCTGGAGCACGACGCCCACGTCGTCGACGTGGATGCCTCGAGCAGCGACATCGGTGGCCACGAGGACCGGCACCTTGCCGTCCTTGAACGCGGACAGCACCCTGTTGCGCTGACTCTGGTTCAGACCGCCGTGCAGCGACGCAGCCAGGACACCCTGGTCGCGCAGCTCACCTGCGACGCGATCCGCACCGAGCTTCGTGCGGACGAAGACGACCGTCCGCCCGGCGCGGTTGGCGACCTCCGCGGTCACCAGCTTCTTGTGCCGCGGCTCGATGAGCAGCGCGTGGTGGTCCATGCCGGCGATCGAGGATGTGCCGTCGTCGGTCGCGTGCTCCACCGGGTCGGTGAGGTAGCGCTCGACGACGGTGTCGATGCCTCGGTCGAGGGTCGCGGAGAACAGCAGCCGCTGGCCGTCCGTCGGGACCTGGTCGAGGATCTGCTCGATGGCCTCGAGGAAGCCCATCTCGGCCATGTGGTCGGCCTCGTCCAGGACCGCGATCTCCACACGGGACAGGTCGGCCGCGCCGCGCTCCATCAGGTCGATCAGCCGTCCGGGGGTGGCGATCAGCAGGTCGACGCCACGCTCGAGTGCGGACAGCTGCGGCTCGTAAGGCATACCGCCGGCGACCAGCTTGTGGCGCAGACCGATGACGTGCACGAGCGGCTGGAGTGCGTCGCTGACCTGCATGGCCAGCTCACGCGTCGGCACGAGCACGACAGCACGCGGCTGTCCCGAACGTGCCTTGCCGCCCTGCGCCAGACGCGTCAGCAGCGGAAGTCCGAAGGACAATGTCTTACCGGAGCCGGTGCGGCCACGGCCGAGGACGTCGCGGCCGGCGAGTGCGTCCGGGATGGTCGCGACCTGGATCGGGAACGGCGCGGTGATGCCGTCCCGGGCGAGACGCTCGACCAGTGCCTCCGGGAGACCGAGGTCGGCGAATCCGTTGCCGTCCAAGGAGACCGGCTCGACCGGACGCTTCTCGCGTGCCGGAACGGCATGCGACTCGATAGGACGGTCGTCGCGACGCGGGCGATCGAACTCGCGGCGGGCGGGGCGCTCACGGCGGTCCTCGCGCGAGGAGTCCCGGCGGTCGTCGCGGCCCTGGTAACCACCAGTGCGACGGTCATCCCGACCCTGGTAACCACCAGTCCGGCGGTCATCCCGACGATCATCCCGACCCTGGTAACCACCAGTCCGGCGGTCATCCCGACGATCATCCCGACCCTGGTAACCACCAGTCCGGCGGTCATCCCGACGATCATCCCGACCCTGGTAACCACCAGTGCGGCGGTCATCCCGACGGTCATCCCGACCCTGGTAACCACCAGTGCGGCGGTCATCCCGACGATCGTCCCGACCCTGGTAACCACCAGTGCGGCGGTCATCCCGACGATCATCCCGACCCTGGTAACCACCACGGCGGTCGTCCCGGCCCTGGTAACCACCACGACGGTCATCGCCACCGCGCTCATCGCGTCGGCCGTAGCCGCGGTTGTCACCCTCGCGCCGCTCGTCGGTGCGACGCTGCGGGCGGTCCTCGGACCGTCGCGGTGCGCGGTCGCCCTCGCGACGGTCGCGGTCGGGCCGTCCGGTGAATTCGCTGCGGTCCTTACGGGGCGGGCGGTCGCTGCCGCCGGTCTCGCCTCGCTGCTTGCGGACGCCGGAGCGCTTGACCTCGAGCTTCTGGGCGCGGGTCCAGCGGGCCTTCTTACCGTCCATGGCTTTCTTCGTCATCTGAAGTTCTTTCCGTGTAGGTGTGCGTCGGTGCTCCGCAACAGCAGAAATCAGGGCACACGAACAAGGCCTGCACTTTCGGCAGGCACGGCCGTGTCACTTTGGGGAACCCTCGGCGCCGGGGATCTCGGCGCTCACCACACAGGGAAGTTCACAAATGAACGCAAGATCGCGTAATAACCACTCCAAGGTAGCGGACACCTGTCATGGTCACCAAAACGAAACGGGCACCCGGGAGCGTGAGCTTGGTCGCACCCGGGTGGCCCGTCCGATGTCACGGAGCGTGAAAAGTGGGGCTTGTCAGGCCTTCTCGTCGCCCTCGTCCGCACGCACGGCCTGGGCCACGGCGCTCGCGACCACCTTGGAGACGTCCGGCTGGAACACGCTCGGGATGATGTATGCCGGGTTGAGCTCCTCCGGCTTCACGACGTCGGCGAGTGCCTTCGCGGCAGCCAGCATCACGTCCATCGTGACCCGGCTCGCGGCCGCGTCGAGCAGCCCACGGAAGACACCAGGGAAGACCAACACATTGTTGATCTGGTTGGCGAAGTCGCTGCGGCCGGTCGCGACCACCGTCGCGTGCTCGGCCGCCGCGGTGGGGTCGACCTCGGGCTCGGGGTTGGCCAGTGCGAAGACGATCGCGTCGTCCGCCATACCGGCGATGTCGTCGCCATTGAGCAGGTTGGGTGCCGAGACGCCGATGAAGACATCGGCGCCTCGCACCGCGTCCTTCAGCGTGCCGGTCACGTGATTGGGGTTGGTCGTGGCGGCCAGCTTGCACAGGTCGCTGTCCGGCGCGCCCTTGATGTCGGCGCGGTCCGGCTCGACCACACCGTTGATGTCGGACAGCACGATGTCCTTGGCGCCGGCGGCGGACAACAGCAGGGCGATCGCGGTGCCGGCTGCACCGGCGCCCGACTGCACGATGCGAACCTCGGACAGCTCCTTGCCGACAACTCGCAACGCGTTGCGCAGCGCGGCGAGCACCACGATGGCGGTGCCGTGCTGGTCGTCGTGGAAGACCGGGATGTCCAGCTCGTCGCGCAGCCGCCGCTCGATCTCGAAACAGCGCGGTGCCGAGATGTCCTCCAGATTGATGCCGGCGAACTCCGGAGCCACGATCTTGACCGTGCGGATGATCTCCTCGGTGTCCTTGGTGTCCAGGCACAGCGGGAAGGCGTCGATGTCGGCGAAACGCTTGAAGAGCGCCGCCTTGCCCTCCATCACCGGCAACGCGGCGAGCGGGCCGATGTCGCCCAGCCCGAGCACCGCGGTGCCGTCGGTCACCACGGCCACAGTGTTGCGCTTGATGGTCAAACGCCTTGCGTCCTCGGGGTTCTCGGCGATGTCGAGACACACGCGCGCAACACCGGGCGTGTAGACCATCGACAGGTCGTCACGGTTGCGGATCGGCACCTTCGACTCGATCTTCAACTTCCCACCCAAGTGGGCCAGGAAGGTGCGGTCGCTGACCTTGTGGATCTCCACGCCTTCGACGGCGCGCATCGCGGCCACGAGCTCGGCCGCATGGTCCGCGTCGCGCGCGGCGGCGGTGACGTCGATGGTCATCCGGGCGTTGTCGGAGTGGTTGATGTCGAGCGCGGTGACCAGTCCCCCGTTGCGCTCCACCGCCCCGGTGAGCTCACTCACGGCGGTCGCCCGGCCGGGCAGATCGACGCGGACGGTGATCGAATTGGACACAGAAGGCAGGGCGGTCATGGCGGCCATTCTTGTGTGTCCGCGCGACGTCGCGCCACCGGGGGTGCACCGATTTCGGAATCGGTCATCGCAGCCCACCGATGACGGCCGCCACCTGGTCCTTCGCGTCACCGAAGAGCATGCCGGTGTTGTCCCGGTAGAACAGCGGATTGGGCACTCCGGCATACCCCGACGCCATCGACCGTTTGAGCACCACGACGTCTGCGGCTTCCCACACGCGCAACACCGGCATCCCGGCGATCGGCGAGCCGGGATCCTCCGCCGCCGCAGGGTTCACGGTGTCGTTCGCGCCGATCACCAGCACCACGTCGGTGGCCGCGAACTCGTCGTTGATCTCGTCCATCTCGAGCACGATGTCGTAGGGCACCTTCGCCTCGGCGAGCAGCACGTTCATGTGGCCGGGCAATCGCCCGGCGACAGGATGTATGGCGAACCGCACCTCGACGCCCTTGTCGCGCAGGGCCCGGGTGAGGTCGGCGACGCCATACTGCGCCTGCGCGACCGCCATCCCGTAACCGGGCGCGATGACCACCGAGCTCGCCGCGGACAGCAGGTCCGCCACCTCCGCCACCGTCGTCTCGCGGTGGCTACCGAGATCGCTCTCGGCCGACGGCCCGGCCTCGATCCCGAAGCCACCCGCGATCACCGACAGGAACGACCGGTTCATCGCCTGGCACATGATGTAGGACAGGTAGGCACCGGAGGACCCGACCAGCGCACCGGTCACGATCAGCAGGTCGTTCTCCAGCAGGAAACCCGACGCGGCGGCCGCCCACCCGGAGTAGCTGTTCAACATCGACACCACGACCGGCATGTCACCGCCGCCGATGGACGCCACCAGATGCAGCCCGAGCGCAAGGGCCAGCAACGTCACCACGACCAGCAGCCACAGCTGCGGTTGGATGACGAACCACACAGTCAGCCCGACGAAGACGACCAGCGCCCCGAGGTTGAGGAGGTTCTTGCCCGGCAGCACCAGCGGCTTGGACTTCATCCGCGCCGACAGCTTGAGGAACGCGATGATCGACCCGGTGAAGGTGACCGCGCCGACGAACACCCCGATGAAGACCTCGGCGTGGTGGATCCCCAACGTGCTCAACGAATCCAGGTGCGCGGCCTCCGCCCCGTGCGGATCGTCCTCGACGGACAGGTAGCCGTTCCAGCCGACCAGGACCGCCGCCAGTCCCACGAACGAGTGCAACAACGCGATCAGCTCGGGCATCCCGGTCATCTCGACCACCCGTGCACGCCACAGTCCGATCGCAGCGCCGATGACCATGGCGACGACCAGCAGCGCGAGGCCGGATCCCTCGATGTCGCGGTCGATCGCGAGCGCGATCGTGGCGCCGAGCGCGAGGGTCATACCGGCGATGCCGTAGGTGTTGCCGACCTTGGCGGTCTCGTGCTTGGAAAGGCCGTCGAGGGCGAGGATGAACAGCAGTGCAGCGACGATGTATGCCGCGGAAGCGGCCGAGGCGACTGTGATCATGACCTTGCGAACATTCCGAGCATGCGGCGGGTGACCGCGAAACCACCGAAGACGTTGATCGACGCCAGCAGGATCGCCGCGAACGAGACGACGGTGATGGCGGTGTTCCGTTGCCCGATCTGCAGCAGCGCTCCGACGACGATGATCCCGGAGATGGCGTTGGTGACCGACATCAGCGGCGTGTGGAGGGCGTGGTGCACGTTGCGGATGACGTAGTAGCCGATCACGATCGCCAGGGCGAAGACCGTCAGGTGCACGGTCAGCGCCTCCGGGGACAACGCCAGCAACACGAAGAGCACGACCGCGACGCCGAGCGCACCCACCAGTCGCCGCGTCGGGGTCAGTGGCTGTTTCTCCGGTCTCGGCTCGGGCAGTGGCTTGTCCGCCGTCGGCGCGGGCGCTGCCGACACCTGCACCGGTGGGGGCGGCCAACGCGACTCACCGTCCCGCACGACCAGGATCGAGCGTTGCACTACGTCGTCCTCGTCGATGACCAACTGCCCGTCCTTCCCGGGAGTGAGCAGCGTCATCAGATTGACGAGGTTGGTGCCGTAGAGCTGGGACGCCTGGGCCGGCAAGCGGCCGGCCAGATCGGTGTAGCCGATGATCGTCACGCCGCCGTCCGTGACGACGACCTCACCGGCAACGGACCCCTCGACATTGCCGCCGTTGGCCGCTGCCATGTCGACGATCACGCTCCCGCGACGCATCGTGGCGACCATGTCTCCGGTGATCAGCCGCGGCGCCGGCCGGCCGGGGATCAGCGCGGTGGTGATGATGATGTCGACGTCCTGGGTCTGCTCGGCATACAGCTGGACCTCGCGGGCCTTGTAGTCCTCGCCCATCTCCTTGGCGTAGCCCGTGGCCGAGACCTCCGCTTCCGGGTCCTCGATCGAAAGGTATTCGCCACCAAGGGATCTGACCTGATCGGCGACTTCGGGTCGGGGATCGGTGGCCCGGACGATCGCGCCCAGCGAGACGGCCGTGCCGATGGCCGCCAGCCCGGCGACCCCGGCCCCGCACACCAGCACCTTGGCCGGCGGCACCTTGCCCGCCGCCGTCACCTGCCCGGTGAAGAACCGGCCGAACGCGTGCGCCGCCTCGACGACCGCGCGGTAGCCGGCGATGTTGGCCATCGACGACAGCACGTCCAGTGACTGCGCCCGCGAGATCCGTGGCGCCGCGTCGAGCGCGAGCGCGGTGATCGGTCGCTGCGCCAGGTCCTCGACGAGTTCGGGGTGGATGCGCGGCGCGAGTATGCCGACCATCGTCGCTCCCGCGTGCAGCCGGTCGAGCTGGTCGGCGGCGAGCGCATCGACGCCGAGAACGATGTCGGCCTCCAGCGCGTCGCCGAGCTCGGCTCCTGCCTCGGCATACGTCTCGTCGGCGAAGCCGGCACGTTCGCCCGCTCCCGGGTCGATGACCACGTCATACCCCAGCTTGCGCAACTGGCCGACCGTGGCCGGTGTCGCCGCGACACGCGCCTCCCCCACTGCGGCTTCCTTGACCACTCCGACCCGCATGGGGATCCTCTCGCTCGGCTGTCGCCATCGTAGGGTCCGGGACCGGCCGGCGTGCGGAAGAAGTGAACGGCTCCGGAAAGTTTCGGAGCCCGGGCAATGGTCAGCGCTCGCGAGCGTATGGCTGGGCGAAGCGGAAGAGCTGACTGGGGTCGTGGTGATCGTGCAGGGCGTCGAGCCGCGCGCGGGCATCGTCGGACCACGCCTTGACCGGGCGGCTCGCGTCGCTGCCGTGGAAGTTGATCTGGGTGCCGCCGGTGGACCACGGTTGGAGCGCGCCGACGACGGCTCGTCCGGCGGCCGGCGTGATGTCGGCGAGCGGCGGCGGCAACGCTCCGACGCAGTAGACGCTGAAGGCGGCGTCCCGTCCGCCGACCGCGTTGGCAGTCGTGCGCGCGGTGGCCACCGCGCCACCCAGCCGCCGGACCTCGGTGACGATCAGCGGGACCTCGTTGCCCGGCCCGGCGACCGCGAGCAACGCGTCCACGGCATCCGTCGGGAACTCCGTCAGCAGGCAGCTGGTGTCCCATACCGGCAGTGGGTCGGCCGGATCGCAGTGCACGGACGCGATCGCCGAATACGGTGTGACCGCAACGGTGTCGATCAGCGCGGGCGCGGCCGCGCGGAGCGGGGCGAGCACTCGTTGACCGGGCTCGGCCGCACCGACATACAGGTATCTGACGTGCACGGTGAGCCGACCGCGCAACGGCTCGGGAACCTCGGGCAGGTCCGGCAGCCGGAGCAGTGCGATCGAGCTGTTCGCCTCATCGGGGAGATCAGTGACCCACTCGCTCCACGCGTGCAGGACCGCGCTTGCGTGCTCAGCGTCGAAGAAGAGCCCGCCACCGAAATAGTGCGACACCGGCATCAGCTCGAAGTCGAGTTCGGTCACGATGCCGAGCTGACACTTCCCGCCGCGCAGCCCCCAGAAGAGCTCTGGCTCGGACTCGGCGGTGACCTCGTGCACGACACCGTCTGCCGTGACGAGTTGCAGCCGTCGCACATGATCCGCGGCGAACCCGAAGGTGCGAGCCATCGGGCCGAGTCCACCGCCGAGTGTGTACCCCACCACGCCGACCGTCACCGACGAACCGTTCAACGGCGCGAGCCCGTATGGCGCCGCCGCGTCGATGGCCGGCTGCCACCGGACCCCCGCGGCCACCCGAGCGGTGCGGCCGTCGGGATCGACCTGGAGGGCAGTCATCGCAGCGGTGTTGATCAGCAGGCCGCCGTCGAATGCGACGGCCGCGCCGTGGCCCGTCGCTTGCACACCGACCCGCAGGCCTTCGTCACTCGCGAACCGAACCGCCTGCGCGACGTCGTCGGTGCAGGTCGCTTCGACCACGATGTCCGGGCGCTGGGTGACCGCCAGATTGAAGCCGCACGTCGTCTCGGCCCAGCCGGGGTCCCCCGGCACGAGCACCCGTCCGGAGATCGACTCTCGGAGCGAATCCGCAGGCACGGCAGGCACGAGTGAGATGTTCGCCATGGCTGTGAACCCTTCGCGCGGACTGCCGGACCTACCTGATCGGTGTGGCGAACGTAGTGCCGAAGGTCGGGTTGGAGCCGGTTAATTGCACCGCCGGACAGCCCGCGCGGCGGGCTCGTGACAAGGGAACGCCGTGGCCCGAACGAACGGGCCACGGCGTCGCCGAGGTGATGATGGTCTCTCGCGTGGAGGTGGCGGGAATCGAACCCGCGTCCGCTGGTGTCGAGGCAAGGCTTCTCCGGGCGCAGTGCGCTGTGGATTTTCTCGGCCCCAGGGCTCGCACGCACGCGTTCCCTGACAGGCCCAGTCGAGTAAGAGTCCCGTGCCGCCCCTCGACGTGGCGACACAGCAAGTCCTCTAACTGACGCCAGACACTGAGTCGAGAACTAGCCCAGGCTGACGGACTTCAGGCTCGCTTAGGCAGCGAGGGCGAAGTCGGTGCGCTTTGAGTCGGCACCTATTGGTTTTGCACGGAGCGTTAACGAGATAACCGTGCATCCTCGGCCCGCTTCCCCTACGACGGCGATCAGCGTCGAAACCGATCACCCCCATTCGGATGTCTTCTGATGCGCCTCCTCCTCGTCGTCCGACCTCGTTCCTCGGTCGTCCACCGCATCGTCGGCACATCGTCATGACTGCAATCCGTGTTCTACGCGCCAGTGCGACCTCGATCTCGAGGTCCCTGAACGCATCGTTCACGGGTTACTGCGAACCATCATCACTGTTCAGTTGTGTGGATGAGCATATGGTCCAACGCCCGCTGACGCGAACTGATTCCTGCGGGGCGGCCTAGACGCCGAAGTCGGGGCGCAGCGGGTATGCCGCTTGTCCGTTGCTCGCGATCTTCTCGCCCAGCACCTGGTGCAGCTGGATGTGATTGCGTTCGAAGCCGATCGACGATCCGGCGAGGTAGAGACCCCAGACGCGCGAAACCTGCTCTCCGGCGTCCCGCACGCACTCGTCCCAGTTGGCCGAGAGGTTCTTGCACCACTTACGCGTCGTGCGTGCGTAGTGCTCGCGCAGGTCCTCGCTGTGCCGGATCTCGAAGCCCTGGTCCTGCATCCTGGAAACGATCGTGCCGACACCGGTGATCTCGCCGTCCGGGAAGACGTAGCGGTTGATGAACCCACCGCGGGTCAGTGCCGGCGCCTTGTTGTCCGGTCGGGTGATGCTGTGGTTGAGCATCCGGCCGCCGACCTTGAGCTTGTCGTAGCTGAACTTGAAGTAGCTCGGGTAGTTCTTGACACCGATGTGCTCGGTCAAGCCGATCGAGCTCACGGCGTCGAAGCCGGTCTCGGTGATGTCGCGGTAGTCGCCGTGCCGCACCTCGGCGCGGTCGTCGAGACCGTGCACCTTGAGGTTCTGCTGTGCCCACGACGCCTGCTCGGCCGAGAGCGTCACCCCCAACGCGGTGACGCCGTAGTGCTCCACCGCGTGCTTGACCATCCCACCCCAGCCGCAGCCGATGTCGAGCAGCCGCATGCCCGGCTGCAGGCCCAGCTTCTTGCAGACCAGGTCGAACTTGTGCTCCTGCGCGTGCTCGAGAGTCGCGTCACCGCTGGGGTAGCACGCGCACGTGTAGGCCATCGACGGCCCGAGCACCAGCTCGTAGAACTCATTGCTCACGTCGTAGTGGTGATGGATCGCCTCGGCGTCGCGTTTGCGGGAATGGCGCAGGCCCTCCACAGCGCGTCGCCACTGCGGCACGGTCTCCTGGTCCGGCAACTCCGGGACTCGGAAACTCTTGAACCCCAGGGACTTCAGCACCTCGACCAGTTCGGTGGCCGGCGGGCGTTTCGCCGAGAAGTCATCCAGGAAGAGCGAGAGGAAGTCGTAGGGGTCACCGGGGTCGATGCCCTCCACGATCAGATCGCCCATGATGTATGCCCGCGCCAGGCCCAGCTCGCCCGGCGCGGTGACGAGATAGCGCAGTGCCTTCTCGCTCGCGATGTCGATCGTCACCACCGCGTTCGGGTTCCCACCCCGGGAGCCGTCGAACGCCTTGACCGCGAACGGCACATCGGTGCCGAAGATCCGGTCGGCAATCTCCCCAATATTCAGCGTCACCGCCGCTTCACCGCCTTCGTGTAGAGATCGGGCAACCGCCCGTCGGGGTCGTACGTGTTCTTCACTGCCTTGAGCGTCTCTCCGCCGTAGAGACCCCAGAAGGTGTCCTCGTCGTAGTAGACGTCGCTGTAGAGCGACTTGTGCCCACCCATTTCGTGGACTACCCGCTCGATGTCTCGGTTGACGTCACCGTCGGACCGGCCGGGGGTGATCTCGACCGTCGACCAGAATCCGACATTGACGTAGTCCTCGCCGCGCTTCAGCGGGTACAACGGCCATGGCTGTTCCCCGTGCTCGTGATCGCGAACAGCCAACGGGCACAACCAGATCGGCTCGATCGGGACGTTGCCGAGGAACCAGTCGAGGAACTCCTCGGTGCGGTCGAGGGCGACCTCGACGTCCTGCACGACTCGTTCCCGGGGCAGCTTGCCCTTCTTGGCGTCGAGCTTGGCGAAGTAGCCGTGGGTGTTCTCCCAACGGATCACCTTGCTGTAGACGTCGCTGCGCAGGTAGCGACGCGGCACCAGGCGCCGCAGCATCGGGTTCTGCAGCCCGAGCGCGCGGTTGCACCAGAACCAGTCGGTGTCCCAGCGCCAGAGGTAGTCCAGAACCGTCAGGTAGTCCTCGCTGCGCTGCTGGATCGACCGGTAGTAGATCTGCTGGCCGGTGTAGTCCGAGGTGTATGGCGCCGAGCTCGCCCAGCCACCGAGCACCAGGTAGCTCTCCTCGCGCGAGAACACCACGCCGTCCACGAAGTCCACCGACTCGCCCTCGTAGGTGCGGTCCCGCAGGACCTGCCGCAGGGTGTCCATCAATTCGCCGATCGCGCCGAAGCGCACGTGCCGCAGGTGGACGTATGGCGCGACCCGCTCCAGCTTGATCTTCAGCCGCACCGAGTAACCCAGCGAGCCGTAGGAGTTGGGGAACGACCGGAACAGGTCGGCGTTCTGCTCGTCACTCGCGGTCACGATCTCGCCGGCGCCGGTCAGCACGTCCATCTCGATGAGGGACTCGTGCGGCAACCCGTTGCGGAACGAGGAGGACTCGATGCCCAGACCGGTGACCGCGCCGCCGAGCGTGATCGTGCGCAGCTGTGGCACGACATACGGCATCAGTCCGTAGCGCAACGTCGCGTCGACCAGGTCCTCGTAGGTCGTCATCCCCTGCACGTCCGCAGTGCCCGCTCGGGGGTCGACCTCGACGACTCCGTGCAGACGCGAAACATCAAGTCCCGGAACGGGATTGGCTTCACGTGGACGAAACAGATTGGACGTTTTCTTGGCCAGCCGTACCGGCGCGCCGGGCGGCATCGCGGCGAGCTGACGCTGCAGGTCCTCGACCGCCGCCCGGTGCTGGGCCCAACCGACGATCTCCCCGCGTGCGCGCGCCACAAAATCCTCCGACACTCAGTTCTCAGTTCGCGCCCAGCAACTTACTCCTTCGATGTAGTTCGCGTGCCGCCAGCCCGGTTCGTCACGTCCGTGCGACCGACGTCACACAACAGCCACGACAAGGGACTTGCGCTCGGGCCTGACGGAGGTCTACCTTTTTAATAGAACGAAACAGTTTCGTTTCATCGACGGTCTGGGACACTGACCCGAGATGCACTACTCCACCAAGGAAGGACACCGCCATGAACGCCTCAGCGACCACCACCGATACCGGCACGAAGCCGCGCGTCGAAGGTGACCGTGAGGCGGAGATCCTGGAAGGCGTCATCGCCACGCTCATCGAGGTCGGTTACGACCGGATGACCTTCGATGCAGTCGCCGGCAAGGTGCGCGCCAGCAAGGCGACGCTCTACCGGAAATGGCCGACCAAGGCCGATCTGGTGGTCAGTGCGCTGGAGCACCTCAAGGCACAGGGCGGGGAGGACCCGCACGGGCTCCCGGACACCGGCAGCCTCGCCGGCGATCTGACGTTCCACTTCTGCGAGGACCAGGAGTTCAACGAGAAGTCGATGCTCCTGTTCGGCGCGGTCGTCTCGGCGATCCACCGTGACGCGGAGCTCACCGCGGTCTTCAACGAACGCTTCATGAAGCCGCGTATGGCGCAGCTGCGCGAGGTCATCGTGCGCGCTCAGCGACGGGGTGAGATCGGCCCAACGGCTGATGTCGACCAACTCGCCGGGATCCTGCCGTCGGCCATCGCCTACCGGGTGATGACCACGGGTCAGTGTCCGGACGAACCCTTCATCACTTCGACCATCGACCAGGTTCTGCTCCCGGCCTGCCGGGCCAGCGTGACCGACAGCGGACAGCGATAGTCCGCAAGACCCGCTTTCCTAGTTCTGTAGCCAGCCTCTCGTAGGCAACCGACCGCCGTGACCCGGCGGCACAGCACCACACGCCCTCACACCATCCGACGACCCTTCTCGGTCGCCGGCCGAATACACCTGTGCCTGCAGCGAATGCGGCACCGATATTGGAAGGAACACCTCGATGACCGCACTCGTCGACGTGGTGTCCGAGGAGAAGGCCACACCGAGGAAGACAAACCTCACCGTGGCGCTCATCGTGATCGCCATGGCGCAGCTCATGATCGTGCTCGACGGCACGATCGTGAACATTGCTACGCCGCACATCCTGACCGACCTGGACTTCACGCAGTCGAGCGTGCAGTGGGTCGTCACGGCATACGCCCTGTCCTTCGGCAGCCTGTTGCTGCTCGGCGGCAGGCTCGGCGACCTCTTCGGTCGTCGCCGCATGTTCGTCCTGGGCGTCGCGATCTTCGCGATCGCCTCACTGATCGGTGGCATCGCGCCGAGCGGCCCGCTGCTGCTCGCCGCTCGCGCCCTGCAGGGTGCCGGCGCTGCGCTGGCCTCCCCCGCCGCACTGGCACTGATCAACACCACCTTCCCGGCCGGCAAGGAGCGCAACCGCGCGATGGCCGTGTATGCCGCGATGTCCGGGGCCGGCGCTGCTGTCGGCCTGATCCTCGGCGGACTGCTCACCGAGGCGGACTGGCGCTGGACCTTCTTCATCAACGTGCCGATCGGCCTGGTCGTGGCGGCCTTGGCTCCGCGCGTGCTGATCGAGTCCGAAGGAAGTGACGGGACCCTCGACGTCTGGGGCGCCGTCACCGGCACCGTCGGCCTGTTCGGCATCGTCTACGGCCTGTCGCACGCAGGACAGCAGGGCTCCTCGTGGGGCGACTTCGAGACGCTCTTCCCGCTCATCGGTGGGCTGGTCGTCGTGGGGATCTTCGTCTTCGTCGAGAGCCGGGTGAAGCACCCGCTGCTGCCGCTGCGCATCCTGGGCGACCGCACCCGTGCGGTGTCCCTCTTCTCGATGCTGCTGATCGGCGCCGGAATGTTCTCGATGTTCTTCTTCCTCGGCCTGTTCATCCAGCAGGTGCTGGGCTACTCGCCGGTGAAGTCGGGCTTCTCCTTCCTGCCGTTCAGCGTCGGCATCGTCGCCGCGGCGGGCATCGCATCCAACCTGGCCGGTCGGGTCGACCCCCGCTGGCTGGCCGGCTTCGGTGGCGTGCTGACGACGGCCGCGATGTGGGGCTTCACGCAGCTGTCGACCGACAGCGGCTACGCCTCCCACCTGCTGCCGTGGGTGCTCGTCATGGGCTTCGGCATGGGCTTCCTGTTCATCCCGCTGACCATCACCGCGACCGCGGGTGTCAAGAAGGACGACTCGGGTGCCGCCGCCTCAGCGCTCAACACCGCACAGCAAATCGGAGGAGCTGTCGGTATCGCCGCGTTGACCACGGTGTTCACCCACTTCGCCACCCAGAAGGGCAACGAACTGGCCGTCGCCGGTCAGGCCGCGATGGAGAAGGCCACGGCCGCCGGTCAGACACCGACCAAGGGCCAGATCGCCGAGGCGACCCATCAGGCCGCGCTGCAGGCGCAGACTTTCGGATCGACGCACGCGTTCTGGTACGCCGCGGGCATGCTGCTCGTCGGCACCCTGCTGGTGATCGGACTGCTCAACATCAAGCACACCGACCTGGCCGAAGAGGAGGCCGCGGTGCACGTCGGCTGACGTTCTCCGCAGCGGAACGGCCCATGTCTCGACCCGTTAGGGTTCGGGCATGGGCCGTTCCCTGTATGCCGTCCCACGGGCGCTGACCGCCCCGCACATCAGCGGTGAGGTGGACCCGTCGACCACCGGCGGGATCACCGCGCCGTTCGGCGGAGTGGTGACGTTCGGCGTGGCCGAGGGCGACCGGGTGCAGCAGGGCGACGTGCTGGCCACGATCGAGGCGATGAAGCTCGAGGCTGCGCTCACGGCCCCCAGGAGTGGTCGGATCCGGCGGCTCGCCGTGGCGGACCTGGCCACGGTCGAGGGCGGCGACATACTGCTGGAGATCGAATGAGCGGCCGGGGCGTCGGAACCGATCGGGGCCCGCTCAGGTCATAATGAGCGTCACCGTGAGGTGACCGACCGGGTCGATCGACCGAGCAGAACATCAAGGGGAGTGCATTCATGGCAAGGGCACGCGCGGCGTCCGTCGCAGCCTCCGTGGTGGTCGCGGTCGGTCTGCTGGCCGGGTGCAGCGGAAGCAGCGGTGGCGGCACCGCATCCGCACCACCGTGGACCGAGGGCTCCAAACAGGACGGTTTGGTCAACGGCTCGCTGCCCGGCAACTCCGACCGCAAGGTCGTATCCGGCGGCAGCGCGTGGTCGTTCACGCTGGCCAAGCCCGACGACCCCAATGTGCCCTCCTCGCAGTGGCCCAGCGCCGACAGCGTGCTGACCGCCGATCAGCTCAAGGGCGCGATCCCCGAGGCGTCGGCGGTCACGCTGGGCGACTGTGTCAAGGGCGTGAGCGGCCCGGACTCGACTGCCAAGAACGCCTCGTGCAACTGGTCGGTCTCGTTGAAGGACAGCGGCGACTACACCAACTCGGTCGCCGTCACGATCGTCACCATCGGCGCCGACGAGAAGGTCACCGAGTCCTGGACCTCCGAACGCAACAAGAACTACTCCAGCCGCAAGTCCGGCGAGCGCTTCTTCTCCAGCGGCTCGTTCAGCGCCAAGGGCAGCTACTACCTCGACAACAACCGCGCCTCGGTGCTGATCTCCGACGGCAACATGGCCGCCTGGATCGACCTGACCTTCAAGGGTTTCGGCTCCCTCAACGATTCGCGCAACACGATGCTCACCGGGATCTTCCCGGTGATAGCCAAGGACCTCGCCGACCGTATGCCGAGAAAGTACGCATGAACTCTCGAACGACCCGTCGAAACGTCGCCCTCGCCGCCGGCGTCGCCGTCGCGATCGCGGTGACCGTGCCGGCCTACACGGCGTACGCCGCAGGAGGCTCGGCCAAGGCCAAGCCCAGCGCGAGCAGTTCGTCGAAGACCTCGCGCGCCACCAAGCCGAAGCCTGTCCCGCCATACACTCCCCCGGCGGCGCCCGGCGGCGACACTGCACCCACGGCGAAACAGATCACCCCGTCCGGGCACTTCGCGGTGAAGGTGGATCGCACCGGCAAGAAGCCCATGGACAACACCTGGCCGTCCGCCACAGAGGTCTTCACCGAGGCCGAGTTGCGGCAGGTGCTGCCCGGCCTGACCGCGGTGAAGGCCGACCAGTGTCACACCGGCAACCTGCCCGACGGTGGCGCGACCGCGAAGTCCACCACCTGCACGCTGGAGCTCACCATTTCCGGTGAACCGACCGACGACCGCAGCAAGCTGATGATCAACATCCGCGGGTTCGGCCTACCGCAGCAGGTCGGCACACAGTGGACCAAGGAGCTGACGCAGGCGCGGTCCCGCTCGGCGAAGCGGCCGGGGCTCTACACGTTCTACCCCAACAAGTCGCTCGGGACGTCCGCCGCGTTCACCGACGGCACCACCACCAAGGTGCTGGTGCAGCACGGCAACGTCGCCGGCGAGATCTGGTTCAGCGGCATCGGCTTCACCAAGTTGACCAACGACTACCTGAAATCCCGGCAGCTCTACCGCACGGCTGTCGTGCCGTCGCTGGTCCAGCTGCTGGGGGCAAAGTTCACCACCACCGAAAAGGCAGCCGCATGAAACGCCTCGCTCTCATGACCACGAGTGTCATCGCCGTGACCGTGCTCGCCGGTTGTGGCAGCAGCGGCGGCGGCTCATCGGCGCCGACCAGCACGACGGACGGCCCGCGGGCGCACGAGCCCTACAAGAAGGGGAAACCCGGGCAGTGGGACTCACCTGGCGTCGTCGTCGCGAACAGTGCCGGGCGCAAGGTCGTGCTCGACAAGAAGCTGCCGGTCTTCGACCCGCCGATCACCGACGGCGGGGTGGCACAGTCCGACTGGCCCGCTGCCGGGCGGCTGCTGTCCATCAAGGAGTTGATCGGCGTCTTCCCCGATGCCACCAAGATCGGCTTCACCCCACAAGGCCCGACCAAGCTGGTCATCACACCGTCCCTGAAGGGCGACTCCAACTCCAAGAACGTCGACCCGAACAAGATCAGCCTCACCGTTGACTCGGTCGGCACGGAGGACTCGATCCTGGCGACATACGACGGCAAGCGCGCCAGTGACCGCACCGTTTACACCGGTGCCGGCGGACAGCCGAACAGCGGGCACGTCTACTACAAGGACGGATCCTTCAACACCCACCGCCTCAGCATCGAGCCCGACGATGGTGACAAATACCTGGTGGTCATCGGCAACGGCCGCACGGCCATGCAACTGAGCATCAAGTGCGATGGTTTCTACTCACTGGACGGGGACGGCTTCGACTCCGACAAGGTGCTGCAACAGCAGGTCATGCCGCTGATCTTCCAGCTGCTCGCCGCGCGCATGTGACCTACTCGTCGTCGTCCAGCTCGTAGCTCGGCACCCGCAAGGACGCCACGAACGTCACCACCCCGAGCACGATCACCAGCGCACCGACGAGCGGGGCGCCAGACGTCGCGACGGTGAAGCCGACGATCACGCCGAGCACGTTCCACAACAGCGACGGCGTGCGCGCCAGGCTGCGCTCCCGCCAGAAGCCCCAGGCCAGGAGACCGCTGCACGCACCCAGCGCCAGCACGGTCCCCGCCTCGGTCGTGGCGCGGCCGGCATCGTCGCTGCTGCCGGTGATCGCCACGACGACCAGCGCCACCGCGAAGATGACCAGCACGAGGGTCTGCAGCGCCAGCAACAACGCGGGCAGTCGCCAGGTCGAAAGGGGCCGCGAAGGGGGCCCTGGATGAGGCTTCGTCACGGCATGCACCGTATGCCGTGACCCCCGCTGCAGTGTGTTCACCCCCTGTCAACCCAATCGTGGTGTGACTGACAACTCACCCTTCGAAAGGAAAATCTTCGTCAAACCGCTTGTGGATTGTTGTTGGTATCTGTGAAAGTTGGGAACAACGTATGGCGCACAGGCGTTGCCGAAGACAAGTACCGGCGAAGTCAGTACCCGCCATCTGAGCGTTCGGATGCGGGTGAACCCCGCCACGGACAATCAACCCCACCGATCGATTCATTGATGCATGCGCCTTCGGCACGTGTGTCTGGAGCAAGGAGCGGAACCACATGGATTGGCGCGATCGCGCTGCATGCCTGGACGAGGACCCGGAGCTGTTCTTCCCCATCGGCAACACGGGACCCGCCTTGCAGCAGATCGAGGACGCCAAACAGGTGTGTCGTCGCTGCGAGGTCATCGACACCTGCCTGAAGTGGGCGCTGGAGTCCGGCCAGGACGCCGGTGTCTGGGGCGGCTTGTCCGAGGACGAGCGCCGTGCTCTCAAGCGTCGCAACGCCCGCGCCCGCCGCGCCGGCTGAGTTCAACCCTCCTCCCGCAGCCGTGCCACGAAGCGCACTTGCGTGCCGTGCGGCTCCACCCGTGACCAACTGATCTCCCCGCGCAGGTCCTGCACGAAGGACCGCACGATCTGGATGCCCAGTCCCGAACGCGCCGGGTCGAAGCCCTCGGGCAGACCCGCGCCGTCGTCGGTGACTGTCACCCGCAGCAGTTCCTCGCCGTCCTCGCTGGTGCTGCGCTCGGCGTCGAGGGTCACATGTCCGCCGTACCGGGCGAAGCCGTGCTCGATGGCGTTCTGCACCAGCTCGGCGATGATCATCGCGACCGCCGTGGCGTCCTCGGCGTGCAGTGACCCGAAGGTGCCGGTGAGAGCCGCGCTGACCCGCTCCTGCGACCGGTTGCTGATCTCCACCGCGGAGCGCAGCGAGCTCTCGGCGATCTCGTCGAAGGGCGTCGTGTCGTCCCAGTCACCACTGAGCGTCTCGTGCACCGCCGCGATCGTGCCCACCCGGCGCACTGCGCCGGCGAGCGCTGCCCGCGCCTGCGGGTCGTCCAGCCGGCGGGCCTGCAACCGCAGCACCGCCGCGACCGTCTGCAGGTTGTTCTTGACCCGGTGATGGATCTCGCGGATGGTCGCGTCCTTGCTCAGCAGCTCGCGCTCGCGCCGTCGGACCTCGCTGACGTCGCGCACCAGCAACACCGCACCGGTCCGGCGCCCGCCCTCGGACAACGGAATGGACCGGGCACTGACATACGCGCTGCGCGACTCGATCTCGGTGCTCCACGGCACCCGACCGGTGAGCACCATCATCAGCTCCTCGTCGACCGGCCCGCGTTCGGGCAGCACCTGGCCCAGCGCCGAAGCGAGTCGGGCGCCGACCAATTGCTCGTCATGGCCCAGACGATGCAGGGCGGACACGGCGTTGGGGCTGGCGTAGGTGACGTTGCCCTCGGCGTCGAGCCGGAGCACGCCGTCGCCCACCCGCGGCGCACCGCGCCGACTGGCCGGTGCCGCCGCCGCGTTGGGGAAGTCACCGGACGCGATCATCCGGGACAGCGCATCGGCAGTCGCCAGGTAGGTGACCTCGAGCCGGCTGGGCGTGCGCATCGACGCGAGGTTGGTATGGCGGGTCAGCACCGCCACCGGACTGCGGCGCTGCACCACCGGGATCGCCTCCTCGCGCACCGGGAGATCGTCCCGCCACATGGTGGAGTGCGACCGGACGATCTCCGGCCCGGCATACGCCTGGGCGACCGTGCGCTGGCGGGTGTGGTCGATCCGGCTGCCGACGACGTCGTTGACGAAGACGCCGACACCGGTGGTCGGCCGCACGTGCGCCGCCGCGACCCAACTGCGGTCGCGCGTCGGCACCCACAGGACCAGGTCCGCGAAGGACAGGTCCGCCAGCAGCTGCCAGTCAGAGACCAGCAGGTGCAGCCATTCCCACGCGGACTGGTCCAGGTCGGTGTGCTCGCTCAGCACGTCGTTCATCGAGGGCACGTGCCGAGCCTAGTCAGCACCTCGGTATGGCGAAGGAGGCGCCCGGCCGGTGCCGGGCGCCTCCTTCGGTCGTCATTACCGCGCCGAACCCGACCGCACCACCGAACGCAGCGTGCGCAGTGCCACCGACAGCGGCGCCAGGCCGGCCTCGTCGAGCTCCGCGACACCGACCAGCGCTTGCTGAGCGCGATTGATCGAGTCGGAGTTCTCGGTGACCCAGCGGTCCAGTCGCTGCTCCGCGGACTCCCCCGACGGTGTGTCGGCGATGACCGCCGCCGTGAACGAGTCGAGCACGGCATACAGGTCGTCACGCACCGCACCACGGGCCAGCGCGTCCCACCGGTCGTCCCGCGGCAACCGCGAGACAGCCTGCAGGATGCGGTCGATGCCGAGGCGCTCGGACAGCATGAAGTAGACCGCCGCGACGTCCGCGACGGGCGTCTTGGTGCTGATGGCCTGCTCGGTGATGTCCAACAGCGAGTAGGAGTCCAGCAGTGCCGCCGCCCAGCCGGTCAGCTGCGGCGGCACGCCGCCCTCGCTCATCTCCTCGCATCGGGTCCGCCAGCGCTCGCGCTCCGAACCCTGCAGCATCTCGGGCAGCTTCGAGGTCAGCTCGCGCACGACCGGCTCGAACCGCTCGATCTCGGCGGCGATGTCGAGGCGCGCCGGCCGGCTGTGCACCAGCCAGCGGGTCGCCCGGTCCAGCAACCGCCGGAACTCCAGGTAGAGCGTCGTCTGCGAGTCGGTCGGCACCTTGTTGTCCAACGCCTCAACCTGCGTGACGAACTCGGTCAGCCCGAAGACCTCCCGCGCGACCACGAAGGCACGCGCGATCTGCTCCGGTCCGGCGCCGGTCTCCTCGGCGACCCGGTAGGCGAAGGTGATGCCACCGCGGTTGATCATCGAGTTGACGACCTGGTTGATGACGATCTCCCGGCGCAACGGATGCTCTGCCAGCTCCGCGGTGTAGTGCTCGCGGATCTGCTTCGGGAAGTATGCCGCCAGGCGCTCCTGGAACCACGGGTCGTCGGTGAGCTCCGACTTGCTCAGGTCGGCCTTCAGCGCCAGTTTCGAATAGGCGACCAAGACCGAGAACTCCGGTGAGGTCAGTCCGTCGTCATTGCTCGCCCGCTGGTCGATCTGTGCGTCGTCCGGCAGGAACTCCAACTCGCGGTCGAGCTCTCCGCGCTGCTCCAACCAGTGGATGAGCCGCTGGTGCACCGGCAACATCGCGTGCTTCTGCGCGCGGGCGTTGCCGAGCAGGACGTTCTGCTCGTAGTTGTCCCGCAGCACCTGCACGGCGATCTCGTCGGTCATCGAGTGCAGCAGCGTGTTGCGCTGCTCGAGATCGAAGCGCCCCTTGCGCATCAGGTCGGTGACCAGGATCTTGATGTTGACCTCGTGGTCGGAGGTGTCGACACCGGCGGAGTTGTCGATCGCGTCGGTGTTGACCCGGATGCCATGATGCGCCGCCTCGATGCGGCCCATCTGACTGGCACCGAGGTTGCCGCCCTCGCCGATCACCTTCACCTGCATCTCCGCGCCGTTGACCCGGATCTGGTCGTTTGCCCGGTCGCCGATGTCAGCCGAAGTCTCGGTGGACGCCTTGATGTAGGTGCCGATACCGCCGTTCCAGAACAGGTCGACCGGGGCCAGCAGAACGGCCCGCATGAGCTCGTTCGGCGTCAGCTTGGTGACGTCGTCGGTCAGGCCGAGAGCGGCGCGGACCTGCGATGTGATGGGGATGGACTTGGCGGTCCGAGGGTGGACGCCACCACCCTCGGAGATCAGCGACGTGTCGTAGTCGGCCCAGGATGACCGCGGCAGGTCGAACAGGCGGCGGCGCTCGGCATACGACGTCGCAGCGACCGGGTCGGGGTCCAGGAAGATGTGCCGGTGGTCGAACGCGGCGACCAGCCGGATGTGCTCCGACAACAGCATGCCGTTGCCGAAGACGTCCCCGCTCATGTCGCCGACGCCGACGACGGTGAACTCCTGCGTCTGGGTGTCGGTGCCCATCTCGCGGAAGTGTCGCTTGACCGACTCCCACGCGCCGCGGGCGGTGATGCCCATCGCCTTGTGGTCGTAGCCGGCAGAGCCGCCGGAAGCGAACGCATCGTCCAGCCAGTAGCCGTAGTCCTGCGCGACACCGTTGGCGATGTCGCTGAAGCTCGCTGTGCCCTTGTCGGCAGCCACGACCAGGTAGGTGTCGTCCGCGTCGTGGCGCACGACGTCCTGCGGCGGGACGACATCGCCGGAGACGAGGTTGTCGGTCACGTCGAGCAGGCCGGAGATGAACAACTTGTATGACGCGATGCCCTCGGCCAGCCACGCCTCTCGATCGCTGGGGTCCGGCAGCCGCTTGGCGACGAAGCCGCCCTTGGACCCGGTGGGCACGATGACGGCGTTCTTGACCATCTGCGCCTTGACCAGACCCAGGATCTCGGTCCGGAAGTCCTCCGGACGGTCGCTCCAGCGCAAGCCGCCGCGAGCCACCATGCCGAACCGCAGGTGCACACCCTCGACCCGTGCGCCGTAGACCCAGATCTCGAACTTCGGCTTCGGGCTGGGCAGTCCGGGCACCGACGCACAGTCGATCTTGAAGCTCAGCACCGGGCTCGGAGCGCCGTGCTCGTCCCGCTGATAGGCGTTGGTGCGCAGCGTTGCGCGGATGACGCCCATCATGGTGCGCACGATGCGGTCGTGGTCGAGGCTGCTGACCTCCTCGAGCGCGGCCTCGATGCGCTGCACGACCTTCTCCTCGGCGGCATCGCGCCCCTCGGCCGGCTGCGCCGGGTCGAACCGCGCCTCGAAGAGCTGGATGAGGTCACGGGCGAGGTCGGCGTTGGCCCGCAACGCCTGCTCGATGTAGGCCTGGCTGAAGGTGAAGCCGATCTGGCGGAGGTACTTGCTGATCGCGCGCAGCACCGTGACCTGGCGCGAGGTGAGCCCGGCATGCAGCACCAGTGCGCCCAGCCCGTCGCTCTCGGCGTCGCCCTCCCACGCATCGCTGAACGCCGTCTGGAACCGGTCGCGGACCTCGGCGGTCGACGCGTCGTCGGTGCCCCAGTCGGACGCGCCTTCCGCGCGCAGGCCGAAGTCGTAGACGTGTACGACGACGCCGTCGGCGCGCTTCATCGAGTAGGGACGCTCGTCGGTGACCTTCACCCCGAGGTTGGTGAAGACCGGCAGCACATCGGTCAGCACCACCGGGTCACGACGGAAGAGCTTGAACCGACGGTCTCGCGCGTCCGCGTTGGGGTCGCGGTAGAGCGTCAGCAGCGTGTCGTCGTCGGACTTCAGTGCCTCGATGCGGCGCAGGTCGGCGACGCCCTGGCGCGGAGTGAAGTCCTCCTTGTATGCCTCCGGGAAGGCGCGGGAGTAGAGGCTCATCACGCGGGCGGCGGCATCCTCGCCGTCCTCCTGGTGGGCGACCGCGCCGAGGCGCTCGCCCCAGGTCCGGCTGCTCTCCAGCAGCTGCTCCTGCAACTCGTTCTCGTCGACGTCGGGGACCTCTGCCCCCTGGCGCAGGCGCACGACGAAGTGGATCCGCGCGAGCGGCGAGTCGGCGATGCGCGTGGTGTAGTCGACGGCCTCGGCGTCATACGCCTCACGCAGGATCCGCTCGATGCGCAGCCGGACGCCGGTGTTGTAGCGATCGCGCGGGAGGTAGACCAGCACGGACACGAACCGGCCGAATTCGTCGACCCGCCGGAACATCTGCGACTGGCGTCGCTCCTGCAGGCGCAGCACCGTCGTGGAGATCTCGTAGAGATCCTTGCTGGAGGTCTGGAAGAGCTCGTCGCGCGGGTAGGTCTCCAGGACCTCCAACAGGTCCTTGCCGGAGTGACTGTCCGGTGAGAAGCCAGTGCGCGCAAGGACTTTCGCGACGCGCTCGCGGACGACGGGGACGCGGCGCACCGACTCGGTGTAGGCGCTGGAGGTGAACAGGCCGAGGAAGCGCTTCTCCCCCACCACGTTGCCCTGCTCGTCGAACGTGCGGATGCCGATGTAGTCCAGGAACGAGGGCCGGTGCACGGTGGCGCGCGAGTTGGCCTTGGTGATCGTCAGCAGCTGGGGTGCGCGTGCGATCGCGCGGCCGCGCGGGCTGAGCCGGCCGAACGACTGCGAGGACGGCTTGTCGTAGCGCAGGATGCCGAGGCCCGAGCCCGGCTCGGTGCGCAGGACGTCCTCGCCGTCGACGGTGTCGAGGGTGTATTCGCGATATCCGAGGAACGTGAAGTGGTTGTCGGCCAGCCAGCGCAGGAAGCCCTGCGCCTGCTCGACCGCCTTGGCGGGCACCGGCTCCGGGCGGCGGCCGTCGAGGTCGGCGATGACCTTCTCGCACTCGCTGTGCATCTTGGACCAGTCGTCGACGGCGACCCGCACGTCGCCGAGCACGCGCTCGACGTCGGCCACGAGTGCCTGGTCGGCGGCCTCGTCGAGCCCGAGGTCGATCTCGAAGTGCATCCACGACTCGCTGGTCGGGGCGAGTTCGTCGACGCCCGTCTCCGGCAGCGTGTCGGCGTCATGGACCTTCTGCAACCGGCCGGCGGCGTCCCGCTGAACGAACAGCTGCGGGTGGATCAGCGCGTGCACGCTGCGGTCGTGCCGGGAGAGTTCGGCGATCACCGAGTCGACCAGGAACGGCACGTCATCGGTGACGATCTGCAGTATGGCGAAGGGGCACGACCATCCGTCCGACTCGACCGTCGGGTGGGAGATGCGCAGCTTCGTGGTGCCCGGGGCGCGGTCGGCGGCGAGCCGCTTGTGGGACTCCAATGTCCCGACCAGCCGGTCCGGGCCGTAGCCGACGATGTCCTCGTCGGCCACGTGGCGGTAGTAGCGCTCGAGCAGCCACGGCGGGGTTTCCGCCTTGTGCTCCGAAGCGCATTCACGCAAGATTTCTGAACGGGAATTACTGTCCACGGACATAGATGTTCTTCGGCCCTCGTCGTCACTGTCGGAGCGACGTCGTTGTCGCCCCACGGCTCACAGTAGACCCGGACGTGGCGAAGAACACACCCGGGAGTGAGGGCCCCGAGCCGACCTGTAGGCAGTCTTTCGCAGATCGGCCCGTACGGCGTTACTCTGCCGAGGATGCAGACCAGCGACCGGACCCGAGGAGTCGCGTTGCTGGTGCCCCGTCTGCTCAGCATCCAGACCGATCCGGCCGAGTTCGAGACCGCCGACGCGGTGGCCGAGGCGATCGAGCGGTCCGCCGAGGCACTGCTGCGTTGGCATGACGAGCTGGCCGAGATCCAGCAGAAGCGCCCGCCGTCCCCGGGGCTGCCCGACCCGGTGCTCGTCGAGCCTCCCGCCGACGGACCGGCGCACGCCAGCCCACGACTCGCTCAGCAGGTGTATGCCGGCAACATCCCCGCCGATCCTGCGGGTCTGGAGTATGCCGCGGGCGAGTTGCACGTCATCGCGCACACCGTCACCCGGGTCGCCAGGTCCTGCACTTACGAGTCGACCGCCGCCCAGGGTCACGAGATCGCGCAGGCCCTCACCGGCCTGTCGGAGGCGCTGCGCGAACTTGCCGACACGCTGCGCACCGAGGCGGCGCGGCTCGGCGACGGCAGCGGTGGCGGCACCGATCAGGTGCTGGGCCGCGTCGTCCGCGCCGAACATGCCGCACGGCTCGCTGCGGCTACGACGCTGCGCGGGTAGCTCCTCCACCCACGGACGCGCCGCTGACCGACCAGGTCCCATTACGCTGCGCGATATGAAGTACGGCCGTCACATCGCCACACACCCACGGACGCGCCGCTGACCGACCAGGTCCTATTACGCTGCGCGATATGAAGTACGGCCGTCACATCACCACACACCCACGGACGCGCCGCTGACCGACCAGGTCCTATTACGCTGCGCGATATGAAGTACGGCCGTCACATCGCCACACACCCACGGACGCGCCGCTGACCGACCAGGTCCTATTACGCTGCGCGATATGAAAATCGAGGAGACCTGGAGCTACGACGCTCCTGCCGACCGCGTGTTCGAGATGCTGCTGGATCCGGCGTTCCAGGAAGCCAAGTGCGCCGCGACCGGCGCACTGAGCCACTCGGTGTCGATCAAGGAGCAGCCGCCGCGGCAGGTCATCGAGACGCACCGAGAGATGGCCACGGAGGGTCTGCCCGAGAACGTCGCCCGGCTCGTCGGCAAGACGCTGAAGGTCATCGAGGTCCAGTCCTGGGGGGAGCAGGGCGAGGACGGCTCCCGCGTCGCAGACATCGACGTCTCGATCGGCGGCCTGCCGATCAACTACGTCGGCACGATCCGGATGACCTCCGACGGCGACTCGACCGACATGCGTGTCAGCGGCGACCTGCGCGCGAAGATCCCGCTCGTCGGCGGCAAGGTCGAAAGCGCCTCTGCACCGGCCATTTCGAGCGGCGTGCAGATCGAGGCGCAGACCGGCAAGGAGTACCTCGCCGGCTGACCGAGTTGTCGACCCTCGGAGGGCGAGGCGGTCCCACGACAAGACCGCTACTGTCGTCACTTCCTCGCCGCTCCGCCCGGCTCCACACAAAGACCTCGCCACTGTCGTCACTTCCTCGCCACGTCGGTCTCGCAATGTGCATCAAGCGGCGAAATGACGTTGCCAACCAAGATCCGGATCAGGGACTCGGCAGCCAGCAGCGCGCAAGGCCATGACGATGCGGTGTATGACCCTCGCCGGATCCCTGAAGAGGTCTACGGCCGTGACGACAACGAAGTGCCACCCCTGGCGCTCGAGTTCCTCTCGCCGCACCAGATCGGCACGCCACTGACCCTCGCGATCGATGTGATGTCTCCCCGTCATACTCGATCGCCACCTTGACATCCGGATACGCGAGATCCACCCGACGGACCACGAAACCGCGCTCGTTGCTGACCTCGAAGTTCACGACCGGCTCGGGCAGCGATGCTGACACCAGGAGCAGCCTCAGTCGACTCTCGTTTGGCGACTCGACTCCTTGCCTGACAAGCCCCGCGGCCTCACGTGCGCGACCTACTCCGTCGGCTGATCGCTCGGCGCAGAACTGACGCAGTGCCCCGGGTGTGACACGTCCCTTGTTCACCAGCGAGTCTCCCAACACCAGAAGGTCGATGAGTTCAAGCGGTCGCGCGAGATTGAGGAACGTCTGGGCTGCACTGGTCATCGGCACACCGCCGAACTGGACAAGTTCGACACGCTGCGCGAAGAAATGGAGCCGCAGACCCGGGGCGCTGGTCTTCCGCCGCTGGTGCGTGCCGAGGTGCACGTCCGAACTCTCTGGCACCGTCACACCCAGCACCTTCGCCGCTGACTGGTGAGAGCCGAATCGGGAGGCCGGGACTACCCGTAGCGCCAGAGCGAGCCGATCGCGTTCGGTGACCACTGCATCTGCGCGCGCATACCCGCCGCGGAACAATCGCTGGAACCTCGGTCCGCTGAGCTCATACGGCTGAATCCCGGCGGCTCTCGCCTCGGCGGCGGTGAAGGTGTGGCCCAAATTCGTCATACCCGAAGCGTCGGTGCGGACGACCCGCCGCCGCACCGGTCATGCGATCGCCTGTGGATACCGCGAGGAACTGACGACAGTTGTGGATCCGTCGCCCTCATGCGGAGGTGGGGCGACAAGGTGACGACAGTAGCGATCTCCTCACCGGACCTAGGTCGGTATGACGAACAAACGGCGACGGTCGCGATCTCCTCGGCGCACTCACGCGAGTCCTGGAAGCCGGTAACCGTCGAAAAGCTCTCTCGAACAATGCGTTCGGCGGCATCGGTGTCGTTCCACGCTGAAGCGGGAACAGCGCCGAGGTCAGCCCGCCAATCCGCGCCGGAGCGACTCGATGATCTTCGGACGCAGCTCACCAGCAGCGATGACCTCATCGACCGAGCCGACTTCCACGGCCCGGCGTATGTCGTGGACGCTGTCGAACTCCGCGGCGACCTCGGCGATCTTGGCCGCCCGCAGGTTGGCCTGCAACTCGTCGAGTTCGACTCGTAGCGCTGCGCGTTCGGTCACGTCAGCACTGTCGATGCGCTGCTGCAACTCGGCGAGCGCCGGGTCGGCGGCGGCACGCTTGGCCACCTCGGACGCGAACACCACGGCAGCAGCCGGAGCGCCGCCGAGCACCGACGCGAACGATCCGTCGACCGCCAGCACCGTCATCCGCGGGTTGAGCCGCTTGGAGAACACCACGAAGGCGCCACCGTGGTAGCGGGAGATCACGCAGAAGACGATCGGACCCTCGAAATTGACGATCGCACGACCGATCTCGGCGCCGTACTCCAGCTGCAGGTTACGCATCGACTCCGGTGAACCGTCGAAGCCGGACAGGTTGGCCAACACGACGACCGGCCGGTTGCCGGACGCCGCGTTGATCGCCCGTGCGACCTTCTTCGACGAGCGCGGGAAGAGCGTGCCCGCCGTGTAGGTGTCCGGACCATCCGTGGGCGGAAACCCTTGCCGCGCAACGGGTTTGGACTCGATACCGATCAGCGAGACAGGGAATCCACCGATGCGGGTGTCGACCGTGACGGCGGTCTCGGCGTCCGCCATACTTCCCCAGCGCTCCAGCATGTAGTGGTCCTGGTCGGTCACCGCTCGCATCACGCTGCGGATGTCGAACGCACGCTTGCGGTCCGGGTTGAACTCGCGCGAGAAGATGTCGCCGACGCACGCGAAGTCGCCGTCGTGCGGGCTGTCGGAGATGTCCCGATCGACCGGGTCCGTGGACGGCGCCCGCCGCGGACCGGGCTCGCCCGGCACGACATACGTGTGGTCGTAGTGCTGCATCAGCACCATCAGCGCACGTGCCAGGTCGGGCACCCAGTACTGGGCCTGGCCGTTGGGGCCCATCACCCGGTCGTAACCGCCGATGCCGTAGTTGTCCTCGGCGGAGACACTGCCGGCGAAGTCGAGCGTCTGCTTGCCGGTGAGCACCATCGCGCTGTCCGGCGTCATGATCAGGATGCCTTTGGTGTGCATCAGCATCGTGGCTTCGGCGTTCCAGTAGGGCTGGCCGCCGACGTTGATGCCCGCGACGACGATGTTGATCTCGCCACCGGCCTGGGTGAACTCCACGATCCGCTTGAGCCCGACCGCCACCCAGTCGAGGTTCTCGCTGCCGCTGGTCATCGACACGCGAGCGCCCGCGGACACGGCGAACCACTCGACCGGCACCTGCATCCGCTCGGCCAGGTCGATGGCGGCCACGACGCGGCTGCACTCCGGCTCGGCCAGTGCGCCGAGCGACTTCAGCGGATCACCGGCCAGCACCACGCGAGTGACACCCTCCGGGTAGAGCTCGGTCGGGGTGCTGACGACACCGACGATGATGCCCGCGGTGTTCTGGCCGCGCGGCCGGTCGACGGGCGCCAGCGTGCCGCCGTCGTCGAAGTCGTATTCGACGAACGACCCGGAGCCGGCGAGCGTCGGCTCGAGCTCGTAGGGGTAGACCAGCCCACGACGGCGTGCTCGCAGCACCTTCGCGGCGTAGTCGTCCAACGGAGCCAGCGGTTCCCGCGGCGGCTCGATGACGTCAGCGGCAACACCGGCGCCCGGCGTCGCGTGGAAACGTATGGCGATCTGGTTAAGTGTGCCGTCCGGTCCTTCGACCCGGCCCTGGGCGAGCACCTCCTCGATGCCGGCGCCCTCGGTCAGCGGCGTGATCTTCCCCTGCAGGGCGGCCAGGTGCGCGATGTCGGCCTCGACCGGCGGCCAGACCGTGACCCAGACGTGGTTGACGTCCAGCGGGGTTCGGCCGCCACCGTGCGAGGCACGCACCCGGCGGATCGCCTCCAGGCAGTTCTCGACCGCGCGCTCAGCGTGCGGCAGTGCCACCACGTCACCCGACTCGTCACGGACGACCGCCAGCTGGCGCACCTGGGCGAGTGCGACCAGGCGCCGGTCGGCGGGGTTGCTGCGCGCGACGCAGTCCAGCAGCAGGACGTCCTCGGGCGCCTCCAGCCGGGTGA
This sequence comes from Flexivirga endophytica, assembly GCF_014640635.1. GTDB lineage: Bacteria > Actinomycetota > Actinomycetes > Actinomycetales > Dermatophilaceae > Flexivirga > Flexivirga endophytica. The sequence goes on along the minus strand of NZ_BMHI01000005.1, from coordinate 214,498 downwards.
CGTCGAACTCGCGCAACCGCCAGAGGTTGAGGCGGCGCCCGACCATCGGGTGCATGCCGCGGACCAGATCGTCCTCGACCCAGCCGTGCTCGGAGGGCCGGAAGGTGAAGTAGTCGACCGCCCATGCGGCGCGCGGGCACACCGCGAACGACACCCGACGCACGGTCCGGGTGAAGGATCGCTGTGCCAGCAGATCGAGCAACTGGTCCCGTGCCGCGTCAGGGTGCTCGGGCAGCGCCTCCCACCGCAGGTAGACCTCGACCACGTTGTCGTGGTCGGCGGCCAGCTGATCCTCGACCGCGTCCCAGAGCGACCCGTCGCGGACCTGGTCGAAATCCCCGACCGTCGTGACGACGCGGGTCTGCCCGTGTGTCTCGGAGAGGTATTCGGCCCGGGCCGTGGGACGCCCGTGCACCTGGGCGGCCTGCAGGTCGTGCAGCGCGTATTCGAGGTAGTGACGGCGGATCAGCACTTCCAGCAGCGGCTCGTAGTCGCTGACGATCGTGCTGGGCTCGGCATACAGCCGATCGCGCAGGAACCCGACGAGCTGCTCCGGTATGGCGGTCAGCGCCGCGATGCGGGCGTCGCGGTCGGCGGCGTCGGGGTCGGTCAGCGCGGCCACCTCGTCGGCGACGCCGCCCAGCACGCTGGACCGCTCATCGTCGACGATCGGCTGGTCGAACCAACGGAACCGCACCGAGCGGGCCAGATCGCCGACCACGGAGAACCGCCGTTGCGTGGCGCGCACCACGCCCTCGAGCAGAGCGCGGGCGCCGGGCGCGTCACTCGGCGCGGGCACGGACAGCCAGCTGCGCAGCAGTTGTACGGCGATGTCGACGTCGCCGACCTCCTGCTGGGCCAGGAAGATCCGGAAGAGCGCCTCCTCCAGCTCCGGGGTGCGGTCCAGCTCGGTGATGCCGTAGTGCCGCAGCACCCGCAGCAGCTTGTCCCGGAACGACTGCGGCAGGTCGCCGCGCTCCAGATCCAGCGACCGCAGGTAGGTCTGGAAGTGCTCGCGGGAGCTGTGCACCCGCAACTCCGAGTGGGCCTCCTCTCTTGCGGGGCGGTTGCGGCTCAGTTCGGCGAAGTCGGCGAACATCTCCAGCAGCGCGAGCTCGTCGGCGCTCGGCGCGGCATTGGTGCCCCGCTCGTCGAGGTAGGCGTGCAAGGTCTCGAGGCGGTCGTGCGAGCTGACGTCATACCCCATGAGCGCGGAGCGCAGCGTGCTCATCGCAGCGGCGTCGCGCTGCTCGCGGGAGCGCACCCGCTCGTCGGTCGGCAGGCCCAGGTCGGTGCCGGAGACCTGCTCCTCCACCTCGGCCTCGTCCCCGGTCGGCTCCAACCGGACCAGGGGGGCCCCGGTCTCGACCTGGGTGCCCGAACGCACCAGCAGCTCCTTGACCCGCCCGCTGAACGGAGCCGGGACGATCGTCTCCATCTTCATCGACTCCAACACCAGGACCGGCTCCCCGGCGGCAACCTCGTCGCCGACCGCGACCGGAGTCGCGACCACGAGCGCCGGAGCCGGGGCACGCATCACGCCACCCTCGTCGCGGCTGACCCGGTGGGTGACGCCGTTGATCTCGATCAGCTGGGTCGGACCGTGTGAGGCGCTGACGACCCGGAAGGACTCACCGTCGACCACCAGCCGGCTGTGCACCTCATCGAGGCGGTCCAACGCCGCCGACACGGTCTGTGTGATGCCCGCCCCGGTGACGCTGACGGCATAGTCGGTCGGGCTGACCCGCCGCACCGCCACCGCGAAGGTCTCGCCGCGCAGCTTCAGCTCGGTCGTGCCATCGGGGTCGTGGTGCAGCTGCGGTCGGCCGCCGTATGCCGTGTCCAGGAAGCCCGCGATCTCGGCACGTTCCTGCTCGACATACCCCTCGATGGCGGCGGCGACCAGGGCGACACCGGCGTGGGGGTGATCGGCGAGCTGCCCGGCGGCGCGCATCCGGTCGATCCAGCCCGTGTCTGCCCATTCGGGCTCACCGCGGGTGACCTGCGGTTGCCCGAGCAACTCGAGCACGAAGCTCTTGTTGGTGACGCCCCCCTCGATGATGACGGTCGTCTCCTCCATCGCGCGCCGCAGCCGCGCGAGCGCCTCGCCGCGACTGGAGCCGTGGGCGATGATCTTGGCGATCATCGAGTCGAAGTCCGCGGGGATCGTGTCGCCCTCGTTGACGCCGGTGTCGACGCGGATGCCCGGACCGGCCGGCAGCTCGAGCCGCGAGATGCGTCCCGGCGCCGGTGCGAAATCACGGTCGGGGTCCTCGGCGTTGAGACGGGCCTCCACGGCGTGCCCCCGCTCCAGCGGACGTTCGCCGGTGAGCGGCTCTCCCGCGGCAACCTGCAACTGCAGTGCGACCAGGTCCAGCCCGGTCACCGTCTCGGTGATCGGGTGCTCCACCTGCAGGCGAGTGTTGACCTCCAGGAACGCGAAGGTGCGGTCCTGCGGGTGGTAGAGGAACTCCACCGTCCCGGCGCCGCGGTAGTCGACCGCGAGCGCCAAACGCTCTGCGGCTGCTTTGAGTTCGTCGGTCTGCTGCTCGTCCAGCAGCGGTGACGCGGACTCCTCGATGATCTTCTGGTTGCGGCGCTGCACCGAGCAGTCACGCACTCCGACCGCCCAGGCGGTGCCCTGGCCGTCGGCGATGACCTGCACCTCGACGTGACGGGCTCCGGTGACCAGCTTCTCGAGGAAGACGACGCCGCTGCCGAAGGCACGCTCGGCCTCGTCACGAGTGCGTTGGTAGGCGTCCTCCAGCTCGGCCGCGCCGGTGACCTTGCGGATGCCGCGCCCACCGCCACCGGCGGTGGCCTTGAGCATCAACGGGTAGCCGATGCGGTCCGCGGCCTCGAGCGCGTCCTGCAGCGTGTCGACGCCGCCACGGCTCCACGGCGCCACCGGCACCCCGACCTCTTCGGCGATCAGCTTGGAGCCGATCTTGTCGCCGAGTCGGCGCATCGCCTCGGCGGAGGGGCCGATGAAGGTGATGCCGAGTCGGTCGCACAGCTCGGCGAAGGCGGGGTCCTCGGCGACGAAACCCCAGCCGACCCAGCAGGCGTCCGCGTGGGTCCGGGTGAGCGCATCTTCCAACGCCGCGAGATCGAGGTAGGGCCGGTCGGCAGCTGCGCCGATCAGGTGCGCTTCGTCTGCCTCACGAACGAACGCCGCGGCGGCGTCGACGTCGGTGTGCAGCGCGATCGTGCGCAGCGGCGCGGCGGCACCGTCCAGTGCCCGTCGGGCGTTGACGTCGCGAACAGCGTGGATCAAGCGCATCGCGGCCTCGCCGCGGTTGACGATGGCGATGCGGGTCAGGTTTCGAGCGACGGATTGCACAGGGTGACTCTGCCACTTCGAAGGGGTTACTCCACAGTCTCCACACCGACGACCTTTGTTCGACGGGCGTTTTCTCGGTCAGCCGAGTGCTTGACGCACCAGCGCGAGCTCGGTGGCGTCATACCAGGACAGCTCGAGGTCGACGTCGACATCGCGCTCGCCGGCCGGGTCGAGCACGTGGAAGCTGGCGATGTGCCGCTTCGGCGGTGCGCCGGTGATCTGCACCGCCGAGGCCGCGTGGGCATCGGGCAGGTCCGCATCCGGCAGGTCGGTGAGCCTGTCGGCGTCGACGTCGACCGAGGCGACCACCCGCAGCCCGCGGGTCGCCGCGTCAGTGGCGGCGTCCTGCGTTGCCAGATATTCCAGACCCTCGTCGTCCTCGGTCGGTGCCACGGTCCGCAACCGGTCCGTCACCGCGAACGCCTGCCGGATCCGCTCCGGCAGCGACCCGGTCTCGTCGAGCGTGCGCAACTCGTCGTCATCCAGCGGCAGGTAGGTCCTGATCAGATGGCTCATACCCGGGTCTCCGTCTCCTCCAGTAGTTCGGCGAGCGCGTCGACTAGGCACTGGCCGAACAGGTCGAGGTCGGACATCGCGTCCCGGTCCGCGTTGAGCCCGAAGTCGACGCGGCCGTTGTATGACGTGAGCCCGATCGACAGCGTCTGGCCCTTCGGCAGCGGGATCACGGGGTAGGTCTCCACCATGGGCGCGTCTCCGGCATACAGCTCCCGCTGTGGCCCCGGCACGTTGGTGACCACCAGGTTGAACATCCGACGCGACATGGCGCTGCCGAGCCGGGCACCCAGCGAGTGCAGGGTCGGCGGCGCGAAGCCGGCGAGCCCGGTGAGCGACGCCGCGTCGATGGCCGAGCCACCGCCGTCGAGTTGTTGGCTGGTCGCGTAGGCGATCTGGTGCAGCCGCATCATCGGTCGCGCCTCACCGACCGGCAGGTCGACGAACATCGGCGAAACCTCTTCTCCCAGTTGGGCGTCGGTGTCGTCGCCCAGCACGCTGAGTGGCACCAGGGCACGGACGTTCTCGGTGCCGGCGACGGCCTCCCCTCGGGCGAGCAGCCAACCACGCAGTGCGCCGGTGATGGTGGCGAGCACCACGTCGTGCACTGTCACACTCTGCGCGCTCTGGGCACGGATACGGCGATAGTCGTCGAGCTCGGTGGAGACCATCACGAACCGGCGGTGCACGCTCGCCGAGCGGTTCAACGGACTTGCCGGGGCGGGCCGGGTGGCGACCCGGGCCAGGACCCCGGCCGCCGACACGGCACCGACGGTGCCGAATCGGGCGAACCGTTGGGCTCCGGCCGCGGCGCCGCGCACGCTGTTGGCCGCCAGCTGCGCGACACTCAGCGGGTTGCGTACGACGTCACCGATCGCACCGACCAGCAGGTCGAGGCCGCTGGGGGTCCGGGACGCTCGCCAGGTGTGCGGGATCGGCTGCTCACGGGCCGCTTCGGGGTCCACGATGATCTGGCCGATGTCGATGGCGTGGATGCCGTCGACCAGGGCTATGTGGGTCTTGGTCACGATCGCGAACCGGCCGCCCTCCAGACCTTCGACGAGGTAGAGCTCCCACAACGGTCGGTGCGGGTCCAGAGCGCGTGCCTGGATCCGGCCGACGAATTCCTCCAGCTGTGCTGCCGTGCCCGGCTTGGGCAACGCCGACCGACGCACGTGGTAGCTGACGTCGAAGTGCTCGTCGTCGGTCCAGACGGGCGGCATCACTCGCCCGGGCACCTGACGGACCTTCTGCCGGTAGCGCGGCACGAATGCGATGCGGTTGCTCACCAGGCTGACCAACTGCTCGTATTCGGACTCGCCGTCGACCGGCCCACGTTTGCTGCCGCGGCCCGGTCGACGCTCGAAGATCATCACCGAACCCACGTGCATGGGCGTCGAGCGGTCCTGCAGATAGAGGAAGGACGCGTCGAGAGCACTCAGTCGATCAGCCACGGCCTCATGTTTTCACGTCTGTGGGCTGGACTCACGATGTCGGCCCCACCGGCCGCGGCGGGTGAGCGCGGAGGCGCCGGTCAGGTCCGATGCCAGGCTCGCGATCGCCTTCCGGGCAGTCGATCCCGCGGCGTGCTCGGCGAGCACGCGCCCGGCCAGCAACGCACCGTCGAAAGCGGCGCGGTCATCAGGAACGATCGCCGGCGACGACACCCCGGCGAACCGTTGCAGCGCCTCGCTGACGCGTTGCTCGGGGGGCGAACCGACGGCGGAAGCGCGCACCATGTTGGCGACCACCCAGGGCGGTTGGCCGATGACCGAGCGCAGTTCGTCGAGACCTCGCACCAGTCGCTGCAGGCCGACCGGATCCGCCGAACCGACGGCGATCACCGTGTCCGCGGCGGCGAGCGCGGTGAGAGTCGCCGCGTTGCGCCGCGGGGCGGTCGTGTCGTAACTGAGTTCCTCATCCTGCTCCAACGGCGCCGCGACATCGACGACGATCAGCCGCCCGAGTTGCCGGCACTGCTCGAGCACCGCTTCGAGTGCGTCGTCGCGGATCTCGGGCCAGCGGTCGGCACGAGGCAGCCCGGTCAGCACGCGCAGTCCGGGGCTGGCCTCCGGGGCGACCGCGGCCAGCGAACGCAGATCCAGGTGGCCGGAGTCGGCCAGTCGGGTGGCCGCCGCGATCCCCGGCGCCTCGTCGAGCAATGCGAGGTGCTGGGCGATCGAGGCCGCATAGGTGTCGGCGTCGACGAGCACGGTCGGGACACCCATCCGGGCCGCCTCCGCGGCGAGGTTGACCGCGAGCACGGTGCGCCCGGGCGCGCCGACCGGTCCCCAGACGGTCACGATCTTGGCGGTCTGCTCCGGAACCACCGGGCCGGGCTCTGCGGTGGGCGCCTCCAGCCACGGATTGACCGGCACGTATGGCGCGGCCCTGTCGGACATTGCCGCGAGCTCGGCCTCCAGCGACACCGTCGGGTCCTCGGACGCGTCGGGCGGAGTATGCCGGGAGGTGGCTCCCTCGGTGACGCTCTGAACGGCCGCCGCGAACTCGGTCGGAGTGGCGCCGATCGGCAGCTGCGAGCGCACCCCCCACTGCTGCAGGACGCGTTGCTCGTCCTCGACACCCGGCTGATGGACGCCCAGGATCCCCACGCCCGCTGCACGGAGCGCGCCGATCGTGCTGCGGTCCAGGCCGGTGAAATCGGCCGACAGGACCGCGACGTCGGCCCGGCCGGCGGTGCAGATCGCCACCAGGTCGGCGACGTCCGCGCACCGACGCACCAGGCGCACGCCGGACGTCCTGCCCAGCGTCGCGGCGACCGTCGCCTCCTGCGCCGCGCTGATCGCGGTCACCGCAGCGGTCGCCATCAGTCGCCCTTCAGCGGTGATCCGGCGGCCGGAACGAGGTCGACCTTCGCCCCCTGGTTGACCGCTTCCAGGACCGCGGCGACCTTGTCGTCGGGGACGAGCACGTGCACAGCCCCGCTGTCGGACGACACGGAGAAACCACTGCTGCCGCTCGGCACCCGCGCGACGGTGGCCCGCCCGATGATGCGGGTCGGGGCGGCATACGAGTCCTGACCGACCTTGCTCTGGGTCTTGGTGGAGACCCAGACGTCGACGACCGAACCCTTGACGAGGTTGCTCGACTGCGAGGCCTCGACCGGCAGCGCGACCGCCTTGACCTGCACCTTGCCGCTCCTGCCGACCGCGGAGCGCGGGACGAGCTCACCGCTGCGCACCTCGCGGAGCACCTCACCCTTGGGCATCGGGTCGTCGGCGCGCAGATAAGTGCCGCCGGCCTTGTCGATGCGCACCTTGACCGCGTGTACGTCCGAGGCGGTGATCTGCTGGCCGGGCACCAGCGGGTGGGATGCCTGGAGCACCTCGACGGAGTTGTCGTAATGCCGCATCGCCGCTGCTCCGCCGATAGTGGCGACCAGCACCAGCAACACCCCGACGACCAGCCGGCTGTCCCGCCAGGACGGTCGTTGCAACCGATGGGCCGCCGGTTTGGGCAGCTCCTCCGCTGCATTCTGACGTCGACTCTCCACGTGGTCCTCCCCTTGAGACTCGTTCGTGCCCGCACATCATGGCCAATGGCTCAGGCAGCGGGACAGGAAGAACTGTAAAGAGTTCGACGCCGCCCGTGGGGTGTTGTCCACAGGCAGTCCGCGCCGAGGGGTTGATGCGACACAATGAGACCACTGCCAATCACAATGAGGTCACTGCCAACCGCGAGCCCAAGGAGGGCACTTCGTGCCAGCGCGCTTCGTCTCCATCGCCGACGTCGCCGAGACACTCAGCATCTCCTCGCGCCAGGCCTACGGCCTGGTGACCAGCGGCGAGTTGCCCGCGATCAAGGTCGGCAAGTCCTGGCGGATCGAGCTCACCGAGCTCGAGGCCTACATCCAGCGGCAGTATGCCGACTCGCAGGCGCGGGTCGCCGCCGGCGACTTCGGCGACGAAGACGAGCGCTGACGGGCGAGCGCTGACGGACGAGCGCTGACGGACGGGCGCTGACGGACGGGCGCTGAGGGTCAGGCACGCCTGACGATGCCGATGGCCGCGAACGGCACCACCCGGTGCCCGGTGAGCGCGCGCGCCCGGCGTACCGCATCGGCAGGATGCTCGGCCAGGTCGAGGTGATCGGCTCCGACCTTGTCGATCGTGCCGGTCGCCAGGCCACCGACGACGTCGTGGATGGCGACGGGCGCGCGATCCCGCGCGACCGCGCGTAGCGCCACGCCGAGACCGAACCGGCGTCCCATCCCGCGGTCGTCGTCGCTGCGGGTCCCGAGTCCGACGAGCGCGGTGACCGCCGGCATCGGCACGAGTGCGGCGTGCCGCCCCTCCTCCTGGACGAGCAGCCAGTCCTTGCCCAGGTCGTCCAACGTGCCGCGGACCGAGCCGGCCCCCGTGACGACGGTGATCACGGTGCCGACCGATCGCGCCGCCCGGTCCAGCACCGACACCTCGGCGCGCTCGCGCCGCGTGCGGTCGGCGACCTCGGCCTGCAACTCCCGCCGTTGTTCGGCGAGTAGTTGGGCCTCCAGGTCTGCGAACAAGTCCTGCCAACGCACGCGGCCACCGTAGCGGGCCGTGCCCACGCCATGGACAACCGCACTTGCATGTGATTGAGTTCACTTGTTGTCGATTGATGTCGTTTGGCACCTTTTGCATCTGGTTGATGCACATCAGCGCCGACGGGGAGAGAAGGCGGACATGCAGGACACAGGGATCACCGGTCGATGGCACCGGGCACGCGCCGCGGCGCTCGGGGCGACCGCCGCCGTCGGTGCGCTCATCGCGACCTACGCCGCATGGGGCGGGATGCTTGGTGAGTTGCACCGCCTCGAGCGACGTAGCGCGGTTCGCACTCCCGACGCGCTCCCGGTCCTGCTGTGGGCCGCGCTGGTGCTGGCCCTGCTGTGGGCGGCTGCGCTGATCGTGCTGGCGACCGCGACCGTGCTGCGCACGACGTCCGCCGGAGGGAGTGCCGGGTCCGCCCATGACGGCGGTCGCACCGGCTCCGGCCCGCGACCATCCGGGATGATCGGCCGCCTGGCCGGCGTACTGCTCGCGCTGACGGCGTTGTCCAGCCTGAGCACGGCGGCGCCGGCATTCGCTGCGAGCAACCCGACGGTCGCGTCGGCGTCTGCCGCCTCGAGTGCGGCCACATCGACGATCACAGGTGTCGTGAGCGGCAGCGAGCACGGCTCGAAACACGCTGTGAGACCTTCGGATTCGTGCACCGACGAGGCACCGCCGGCGCCCGGCTGGGTGCCGGACAAACCGGCCCGCACCGACCAGGTGGCGCGCGAGTGCGCACCGCTGGTGACCGGCAAACCGGTCGCCGACGACTCAGGCGAGATTGTCGTCCATCGTGGCGACACCCTGTGGTCCATCGCGGCAGCTCACCTGGGACCGCACGCCGACGCGCAGGCGATCGCGGCGGAGTGGCCGCGGTGGTATGCCGCAAACCGGCACGTCATCGGCGACGACCCCGATCAGCTCAGCATCGGCACCCGGCTGCAGACGCCGGACCACGCCCTGGAAGGAAGCAACCGATGAGCACCGCCACGGCCCAACCGCTGCACCTGTCACCGGCCTCCGGCTGGCAGCCGCCTGCCCTCGACGAGTGCGCCGTCGACACGTTGTACGACGACGTCGTCGCCGCCTCGCGGGACCGCCGACGGGGCTACTCCCAGCCGACGCTGCGCGTGGTCCTCGGCGCCGGTGAGGTCGACCCGCACTTCGGGCCGCAGGCGACCCGGACCAGTCTGCTGCCGGAGCCGCGCGCCTGGCTGCAGCGCACGGCCGGCGCCATCCTGGAATGTATGACGGGAGTGCGCCCCGTGACCCAGATCGCCCGCTCGGTCAGCCCCTTGGTCTACGAGCGGGTCCACGCGAGGTCGGTCATCGCCAAGCGCCGTGGCGCACGTCCGTTGCACCGGTCACTGGTGCGCCGCGTGCACGTGTGCGAACCCGACGACGGCGTCATCGAGGCCAGTGTCGTGGTGCAGCACGACGGCCGCGTCCGGGCCATGGCACTGCGCATCGTCGGCGTCGACGGTCGCTGGATGGTGACCGCGATGGAGCTCGGCTGAACCCCACGAAGTTCTCCGCTCGTAACTCGCTCCGATACTTCGCGGGGACCCCGAGTCCCAGGACCGATCTTCCTCAGTTCTTGGAGTTGGCCTTCGCCTTGCCGGACTTCTTCTTCGCGCGCTTCTTGGCACGGCGCTGGGCACGCGGCAGGTTGGAGTCGTCCTCCCCGACCACGCGACCCTCGTCGTCCACCTCGTGCGCGGTGGCGGTGCCGTCCTCACTCGGCGCGGAGAAGGTCATCTTCTCCTGCGGTGCGGGCAACGACGAGGCGACCTCCTCGGGGTCGACCTGGACGTGGAAGAGGTGCTGGACCGACTCCTCCTTGATGGCGTCGTTCATGGCGCCGAAGAGCTGGAAGCCCTCGCGCTGATATTCCACCAACGGGTCGCGCTGGGCGTACTGCCGCAGGTGGATGCCTTCCTTCAGGTAGTCCATCTCGTAGAGGTGCTCGCGCCACTTGCGGTCTAGGACGGTCAGCACGACGCGGCGCTCGACCTCGCGGCTGATGCGGTCCCCGAGTTCCTTCTCACGCGCGTCATACGCGTGCTGGGCGTCGGACCGGACCTCCTCGGCCAGCAGGTCCGCCTGCACACCGGCGCGGCCGCCGACCTCCTCCTCGATCTCGTCGAGGCCGATCGAGACCGGGTAGAGCTCGCGCAACGCCTCCCACAGCTTGTCGAGGTCCCAGTCGTCGGAGAAGCCCTCGGCGGTGGCGCCCTCGACATACGCGTCGACGGTGTCGTTGATGAAGTGCCGCACCTGCGTCTCCAGGTCGGCGCCCTCGAGCACCTTGCGACGCTCGGAGTAGATGACCTCGCGCTGCCGGTTGAGTACGTCGTCGTACTTCAGGACGTTCTTGCGGATCTCGAAGTTCTGGGCCTCGACCTGGCTCTGCGCGCTCTGGATGGAGCGGCTGACCATCTTGGACTCGATCGGGACCTCGTCCTCGATCTTGGCGGTCTGCATGAACCGGTCGACCATCGCGGCGTTGAACAACCGCATCAGGTCGTCCTGCAGGGACAGGTAGAAACGGCTCTCACCGGGGTCGCCCTGACGGCCGGATCGTCCACGCAGCTGGTTGTCGATGCGCCGTGACTCGTGCCGCTCGGTGCCCAGCACATAGAGACCGCCGAGCTCGACGACCTCCTCGTGCTGCTTGGCGACGGCCTTCTCGGCCTTGGCGAGCGCCTCGTCCCAGGCGTCCTCGTATTCGTCCGGCGTCTCCTCCGGAGACAGGCCCTTGCGCTTCAGCGCCGTCATGGCGATGAACTCCGGGTTGCCGCCGAGCATGATGTCGGTGCCTCGGCCGGCCATGTTCGTCGAGACAGTGACCGCGCCCTTGCGACCGGCCTGGGCGACGATCGCCGCCTCGCTCTCGTTGTGCTTGGCGTTGAGCACCTCGTGCGGAACACCCTTGCGGCGCAACTGCTCCGAGAGGTATTCGCTCTTCTCGACGCTCGTCGTGCCGACCAGCACCGGCTGGCCCTCCTTGTGCCGATCGACGATGTCGTCGACGACCGCCTTGAACTTCGCCTTCTCGGTGCGGTAGATCAGGTCCGACTGGTCCTTGCGGATCATCGGCTTGTTGGTCGGGATCGTCACGACGCCGAGCTTGTAGATCTGGTAGAGCTCCGCGGCCTCGGTCTGGGCGGTGCCCGTCATACCCGAGAGCTTGTCGTACATGCGGAAGTAGTTCTGCAGCGTCACCGTCGCGAGCGTCTGGTTCTCGTTCTGGATCTCGACGCCTTCCTTGGCCTCGATCGCCTGGTGCATGCCCTCGTTGTAGCGGCGGCCGGACAACATGCGGCCGGTGTGCTCGTCGACGATCAGGATCTCGCCGTTCATGACGACGTAGTCCTTGTCGTTCTTGAACAGCTCCTTGGCCTTGATGGCGTTGTTGAGATAGCCGATCAGCGGGGTGTTGGCCGCCTCGTAGAGGTTGTCGATGCCCAGCAGGTCCTCGACGATCTCGATGCCCGACTCCAGCAGGCCGACGGTCTTCTTCTTCTCGTCGACCTCGTAGTCGCCGTCGCCGGGCAGGGAGTTCTCCTTCTTCGGCGAGCGCTTGAGGTGCTGCACGATCTTGGCAAACTCGACGTACCAGCGGGTCGCCTCGTCGGCCGGCCCGCTGATGATCAGCGGCGTGCGGGCCTCGTCGATGAGGATCGAGTCGACCTCGTCGACGATGGCGTAGTTGTGGCCGCGCTGCACCAGCTCCGCGTCGGACCAGGCCATGTTGTCGCGCAGGTAGTCGAAGCCGAACTCGTTGTTGGTGCCGTAGGTGATGTCCTTGGCGTATTCGACCCGACGCTCGTCCGGCGTCATCGACGCCAGGATGCAGCCGGTGTCCAGGCCCAGGGCGCGGTGCACGCGGCCCATCTGCTCCGCCTGCGTCTCGGCGAGGTAGTCGTTGGTGGTGATGACGTGAACGCCCTTGCCGCTCAACGCATTGAGGTATGCCGGCAGCGTCGCGACGAGGGTCTTGCCCTCACCGGTCTTCATCTCCGCGACGTTGCCCAGGTGCAACGCTGCGCCGCCCGCGAGCTGCACGTCGAAGTGCCGCTTGCCGATGGTGCGCTTGCTGGCCTCCCGGACCGCGGCGAAGGCCTCGGGCAGCAGGTCGTCCAGCGACTCACCGCCGGCGATCCGCTTGCGGAACTTGTCGGTCTCCTCCCGCAACTCCGCGTCGGACAGTCCCGCGAAGTCATCCTCGAGCAGATTGACCTGCGCGGCATACGCCTGCAGCTTCTTGAGGGTGCGGCCCTCGCCGGCACGCAGGACCTTCTCGACAACCTTGGGCACGGACTCTCCCCGCTAATGGACGAACATTTCGCCGTCACGACTTGTAGACAGACTCACCCATGCTAATGGTCGGGACCGGGTGTTGGGTTCCCGGCGCGCTTCTCGGGGTCCCCGCGAAGTATTCGGAGGAGCGCAGCGGGGGAGAAACTTCGTGGGGTGAGTCACATGTGGTTTGCTGCCGGGCATGCCGGTCTTCCCCGATGCCGTTCCAGAACTCACCGACGGTGCCGTGACCCTGCGCGCCCACCAGGATTCGGACCTGCCGCGCATCGTGGAGTTCGCGAACGACCCGCGCACCCGCGCGAGTGTGCCGCTCCCGTCGCCATACGGGATGGAGCAGGCGCGCGAGTTCTTCGACCAGGTGCGCACCACCTGGGAGTCCGGCACACGGCAGGGAGCCTGGGCGGTCGAGGTCGACGGGCGTTGGGCCGGCTCGATCAATCTGCACTCGCGGGCCGGTGGCACCTCGGAGATCGGTTACGGCGTGCACCCGGACGTGCGAGGTCGGGGCGTCACCACGGCGGCGGCCCGTCTGCTGGTCGCGCACGCCTTCGACGACCTCGGCCTGCAGACGCTGGTATGGCGCGCCGCCCGCGGCAACTGGGCTTCCCGCCGGGTGGCGTGGGCGCTCGGCTTCACCCACGACGGCACCTGGCCGGCCACGCATCCCGGGCCCGACGGGACGATCGTCGGCACCTGGTTCGGGCACCTGCACGCATCCGACCCCCGTGCGCCGCAGCTGCCCTGGCGGGAGGCGGCAGCGCTGGAGTCGGGCCGGATCCGCTTGCGGCCGTGGCGCGACACGGACGTCCCGGACACGACGCCGGACCGCTCCCTGACGCACTTTATGCTCGGCTCGGCGCCCGCCCCGGACGGGTTCGACGAGTGGTTGCTAACCCGCCTGGAACGTATGGCGGGCGGCGAAGCCGTCGTCTGGTGCATCGCAGACATCGCAACGGACCACCCGCTCGGCGGCATACAGCTCTTCCGGATGAACGTCCCGATGCTGCGTGACACGGCGAGGCTGGCCTACTGGCTGCAGCCGTCCGCACGCGGTCGAGGTGTGATGCGCGATGCGATGGAACTCGTGGTGCGGCACTCCTTCTCCCCCACGACCGACGGTGGGCTCGGCCTGCGGAGGCTGGCGGCCCACGTCGATGGGACGAACCTGGCCTCGCACCGCGTCCTGCGCTGGGCGGGGTTCCGGCACATCGGCTCCGAACACGCGAACATCGCCCTCCCCGACGGCACGGTCGGCGACGAGGAGTCCTTCGAGTTGCTCGCCTCCGACGACCGTGAGGCGCAGCGGTCGGCCGCCGTGCCGGTGCCCGTGCTGCGCACCGAGCGGCTGACGCTGCGCGCGTGGAGCGAGCAAGACCGGCCCGAGCGCGAGCCCGCACCGGATCCCCAGGCCGCCGGCGCGATGGGCATCGAGCCGCGTCCACCGGCCGCGGGTTATGCCGACTGGCTGGCGCGCGAGAGCTGCGACGAGCTGGACGGCACGTCTGTCGGCTGGTGCATCGCCGACGCGGTCACCGACCGGCCACTGGGTTCGATCGGCGTCCGCGGTCTCGGCACTCCCCTGCGCAGCGGCACCACCGGCTACTGGCTGTATGACGAGGCGCGGGGCCGCGGGCTGGCCGGCGAGGCACTGCGGGCCGTCGTGGACCACGCCTTCTCACCCGACGGCCTGGGCCTGCGACGGCTGGACGCGGCGACCGTCGACGGCAACCACGCGTCGATGCTGACGCTGGCGTCGGCCGGTTTCCGGCAGTACGGCCAGGACCACGACTCGTTCGTCGCCGCCGACGGCACGATCACCGACACCGCCTATTTCGAGCTGCTGTCGGTGGAGCACACGCACCGGCCCGGCGACCCGGACTGAAAATCCATGGCCGGTCCCAACGACCCGTGATTGGCTGCCGGTATGCCGACCTTCCCGGACGACGTGCCCGAGCTGACCGACGGCCGGGTGACGCTGCGCGCGCACCGCGACTCCGACGTGCCACGGATCGTCGAGAACTGCCGGGACGGGGAGACCCGGCGCTGGCTGACACTCCCGCAGCCGTATGACGAAGCCGACGCCCGCGAGTTCCTGGCGAAGATCCGCAGCCGGTGGGAGGACGACGCGGCGCACTACTGGGCGATCGAGTTCGGCGGCGTGTACGTCGGCACGATCAACCTGCACCGGCGCTCCCCCGCCTCCCGTGAGCTCGGTTACAACCTGCACCCCGACGCCCGCGGCAAGGGCGTGATGACCGGAGCGACCCGGCTGGTGTTGCGGCATGCCTTCGACGATCTGGGCCTGCGCACGGTCACCTGGCAGGCGGCTCGTGGCAACTGGGGATCTCGCCGCATCGCGTGGGCGACCGGATTCACCGTCGACGGGACGTGGCCGGACCAGGGCATCGACGGGCCGGGACTGCCCGAGGACCGGTGGATCGGGCACGCGAGTGCGCGCGGCTGGACCGGCAGGCCCGGTCACCCGTGGTGGGAGCCCGCGGTGCTCGAAGGCTCCGGGCTCCGGCTGCGCCCATGGCGCGACGATGACATCGTCTACGAGCGCGACGAGCTGAGCCGGTCGATGGTCACTGACATGCAGCCGGCGCCGGCCGACTACTCCGAATGGCTGTTGCGCCGTCGTGAGCGGATGGCTGACGGCGAGGGCGTCTTCTGGTGCATCGCCGAGAAGGCGACCGACAAGCCGCTCGGGTACGTGCAGGTCCGGCATCTCGACATCGACTTCACGCTTGGCAACGGTGAGCTCGGCTACTGGCTCTACCCGCACGCGCGCGGACGTGGCGTAATGTCCACCGCCGTCGATCTCGTCCGGCAGCATGCCTTCGCCCCTCGCGCCGACCTCGCCGGCACGCACGGATTGGGTTTGCACCGGCTGCAGGCAGGCAGCGACCTCGCCAACACGGCGTCGGCACGAGTGTTGCGCCGGTCAGGTTTCCAGTGCTGGGGCACGGAGCGGTCGGTCATCGCGCGCGACGACCGAGAGCCGAGCGACGCACTCAACTGGGAACTGCTCGCCACGGATGACGTTGACGCACAGCGGGTTTCACCGAACATCGTGCCGATTATCGATCGCGATGGCATTCGCCTGCGACCCTGGCGCGACGACGACGTCTCGTACTTGCCGGACGAAGTGGACGAAGTCGCCAAGCGTTACATGCCACTTGCCGCACAGGTCACCAAGACGTCGTTCGCCGGCTGGATTGCCCGGCAGCGAGGCTTCATCGATCAGGGCTACGTGGTCTCGTGGTGCGTCGCCGACGCGACCACCGATGCACCGCTCGGCAATATCGCAATTTTCAATATCGGTGACCGCACTGCCACCTCGGGCGAGGTCGGCTATTGGCTGCTGCCGGCCGCACGGGGTCAGGGCGTCTTGGCGAGCGCGCTGGAAGCTGTTGTGACGCATGCATTCTCGCCTGCGGAGGCCGGTGGCCTCGGGCTCACCAGATTGTTTGCCGAGACCGACCTGGACAATCACGCTTCGCGGTCGTTGTTACGCGGCGCCGGCTTCCGGCAATGGGGGCAGGACCGGCAGGCCTACACGGCCGCCGACGGCAGGATCACCGACGGCGCCTACTTCGAGCTCTTGGTCACTGACGCCCGCGAGACCCAACGTTCGGTCCTGCCACCGGTGCTGGATTTTCCCGACGTACGGCTACGCCCGCTGCGCCGCGGCGACGCTGCGGCCGTGGCGCGCACCTGGGCCGAGCCACAGGTACGCCGTTGGCTGTCGATCCCCCAGGACGACCTCGAGCAACGCGCCGAGGACCACGTCGCGCGCAACCGCCACGTCGACATCACGGCGCACGGCAGCTGGTGGGTGATCTGCGGCTCCGGCGAAGGAGACTTCGCCGGCATGATCGGGCTGCAGAATTTTGCCGACGGCAATGCCGAGGCCGGCTACTGGCTGTCGGCCGGGGCCCGCGGTCAGGGCCTGGCGACACATGCACTGGACGCGGTCTGCTCCTACGCGTTCATGCCCGCGGCCAAGGGCGGGTTGGGGCTGCGCCGATTGCGACTGGGCGTCGCCGTCGGGAACGACGCCTCGGTGGCAGTGGCGAAACGCTGTGACTTCGAGCAGATCGGGCGGGCGCGATCGGCCGAACTGCTCGGTGACGGCAGCGTGGTCGACCTGTTGCTCTTCGATCGGCTCGCACCGGGCGTGCACTAGCAGCCCGGTCTCACTCCGCCTGGTCGTCGACCAGCCCGCCGCGGACGGCATACAGCGCGGCTTGCATGCGACTGCGCAACTGCAGCTTGTCGAGGATGTTGCGCACGTGGTTCTTGACGGTGTTCTCGGCGATGAACAGCTCTTCGGCGATCTTGCGGTTGGACCAGCCGCGCGCGACCAGGCCCAGAACCTCCAACTCGCGGTCGGTCAGCTCTCCGGTCGGCTCGTCGTCGCGCGCCGGCGCGCCGCGCACCAACGCGGAGTACTCCGACAACAGGGTCGAGCCGAGTTCCGGTGACAGCAGTGCCTTTCCGCTCGCGACGGCGCGGATCGACATCGGCAGCTGGTCCGGCGCGATGTCCTTGAGGAGATAGCCGGTCGCACCTGCCTTCACCGACTCGACCAGGTCGGAGTCCTCGTCGGAAGCGGTCAGCATCAGGACCTTGGTATCGGGCAGTCGTGCGCAGATCTTCCGGCATACCTGCAGACCGCTGCCATCGGGCAGCAGGATGTCCAGGACGACGACATCGGGCGCCGTCGCTTCCGCCATCTCGAGCGCCTCGACGGCACTGCCGGTCTCGCCGACGACGGCGATGTCGTCCTCGAGATCAAGGATCATCCGCAACCCGTGCCGGTAGATCTTGTAGTCCTCGACCAGCAGGGTGCGGACCACCTCCGGGCGCGCAGGAAGCGGGGCCGGTGCGGCACCGGCCCCGCCTTTGGTCCGTGGAATGTCAGTCACGTGTCCTTGTCGTGTAGCGCAGTGCTGTCACGCGGTGTTCGCTGCGGGTGGTTCTTCCACGACGTCCAGTTGTATGACGCCGTAGGACCAGCCCCGCCGACGATAGACCACGCACGGCCTGCCGGTTTCGGCGTCCTGGTAGAGGTAGAAGTCGTGTCCGACCAGCTCCATCGCGTTGAGTGCCTGGTCGACACCCATCGGGGTGCCGGTGTGGACCTTCTCCCGGATATGGATCGGGCAGTCCTCGTCGCCGCCGACCTTGGCGATGTGCGCGGGCAACGGAGTGTCGTCCGCCGTCTGGTCCATGTCCGGCAGCGCGATGGCCGATGTCGCGTCGTGGACCGACGTGGGTTGTTTCCTACCGCGGTGGACACGGCGCTTGTCGCTCGTGCGACGCAGCCTCTCTCCGAGTCGGGTCATCGCGATGTCGAGTGCGCCGTAGACGTCGTCCGCGCTCGCTTCGGCACGAATCACGGACCTCTTGGCGTGACACGTGATCTCTATGCGTTCCGCTTCCTTGGCCTGCCGTGGGTTGGCCTCGTGCGTGATGACCACATCGCAGCGATTGACCCGCGGGTCCAGCTGAGGCACTTTGGTCAGCTTCTCTTCGATGTGCCGACGAAAACGCTCGGGGACCGTGACATGACGTCCGGTAACGGTGATCTCCATGGTGCACTCCTGGTTTCGACTGCATGGCGTCAGGCGGGTCGGCATCCCTTGTCTACCGGTGCACCACCTCCATCGGGAGGACACACGGAGCGGATCGTCGTACGGGAATCGATCGCACGAGGTGCTCCATGCATCGACGTTAAACCACCGGACCCACAGACGTAAACGGTTGACGACCGAACCGTGTCCGGCGGGCGTCGGGTTCACCCGCCGTAGCGCTGGGTCGCCGCGACCGTCGCCGCGGCAACACCCGCTGCGCCGGCGTCGAGCAACGTCGCGTGAGCCTCCGCCAGGGACGATCCGGTCGTCACGATGTCGTCGACCACGACACAGAACCGGCCGGGCACCCGAGCCCGACCGATGGCGGTCAGGCGCATCGCACCATGCATGTTCCGCGCCCGTTCCTGGGCGGTGAGCCCGGCCTGGTCGCGACCGGCGGCTGACGTGCGCAGGGCACGGCACAGCACCAGCGGGCGTGCCCCGCGCACGGCGAGTCGGGCCAGCTCGACCGTCGGCTCCCGCCCGCGTGCCCGTGTCGATGTCGACCGGCTCGGCATCGGCACCACGAGCATCTGCCGGCCGGATCGCAACGCTGCGAGGCACGACTCGTCGTACTCGGCGAGGCCCGCCACAGCCGACCGCAGCAACTTCGCCAACCGCGGTGCGAGGTCGCTGCGGCCCGAGTCCTTGAAGGCGCGCAGCAGTTGGGCCACCGCCCCGTCATACGGCGTCTGCGACCAGGTCGTCGGGAAACCGACCGGACACGGCGACGGCAGCGCCGCGAAGGCAGGTGTCGCCAGCGCTTCCCGCAGCTCGGCCAGGCAGCGCTCGCACAGCGCGACCCGCTTCTCGTCGCACCCTGCGCAGGCACGCGGTAGCGCGAGATCGCAGAACGCCTGCAGCGCTGCACCGGGCACACCACGACCCTGTATGGCGCCCCTCCGCCGCGCCGGTGCCGGCGCGTCACCTGTGCACGACCGCCGTCCGCTGCACGGGATGTGGACGGCCGGGCGCCGGGAAACCTCAGGTGCCGGACGCGATCATCGCGGTCACACCGGGGACCTCCTGCCAGCTCGCGCCGACCCGGGTCAGCACGGTGTCCGCGTCCGTCTCGACATACAGCGAACTCGCCCCGGACCCGGTCGCCACGAGGTGATCACCACCCGGCGTCTCGCCGAGGCTGCTGCTGAGGCCGCCGATCGGGACGTTGAGCGGTCCGGCGACACCTCCGTCGCTGTCGCGCTGCAACACGGCGAGCGTGACGTAGTCGATCCAGCCGATGTCCAGGACGTTGGTGACACTCGGCGCGACACGCAGTGGCCTGGTCAGTGCCTGCGCGTGGCCCTTCTTACCGCGAACCACCCCGGCCACGTAGACCTGCGAGGCACCTCCCGGGGCGTGCACGGCGACCGCGATGCGTTCGCCGTCGGGCGACAGGCGTACGGCGGTGATGTGCTTGTCCCGCAACCACGCTGCCTCGACCGGCTGCGGTTGCGCGTCGGCGACGGGCAGCTCCGCGTCCACCACCCACAACGTGCCGTTCGCCGACTTGTCGCCGCTGTCCTTGGACACCGACCGACCCGCGACCCAGAGCTCGTCTATCGAGTCACCCGAGGGACCTCGGGTGGAGCTGAAGCTCGGCGCGACCAGGTCCGTGCCGAAGCCACTGATCCGGCTCAGGTGCCCCCCGACCCACCGGCCGAGCACCGCGTTCGCGCCGTCGATGGCCGCGACCTGCTTGCCGTCGCCGGAGACCGCCAGGCGGTACCAGTTGTGGTTGATCGTCGGCAGCGTCGGCAGGTCCTTGCTGTGGCTCGGATTGCGCAGGTCGGTCGCCGAGTCGCCGTTGTCCATCCACTCCAGACGCGTCGGGCCGGTTCGTCCGACCAGTTGCGCCGGATTGCCGCTGACGGCGGTGTAGCCCAGGTCCGACGGCGTGCTGGGGCTGCTGGGCAGTCCCGGAGCCTGCAAGCGGGCGCCGTCCACGAGCACGACCACCCGCCGGACCTCGCTCACCTGCCCCAGGGTCGCGAGCATGCTGGCCCACAGGGCGGTGCGTTGCACCGGTGTCGCCGCCAGCACCTCGCCGCTCACGTTGACCGAGGCGACGCCGTCGTTGTCGATCGAGACCGACGACCCGGTGAGCTCGCTGCCCTTGGGCAACGACGGGAGCGTCATACCGTTCATCCAGCGTGGTGCGCCACGAACCACGGCAGCCGCCAGCGAGCTGACCAGGCCGGTCTGCGTATACCACTGGGTGTCCGGCACAAGTGTGTGCTGGGTGGCGGCCGCGTAGTAGACCTCCTGCGGCTGGTAGATCCGCTTGAACTGGTCGACGTTCATCCACAGGCCGAAGTCCGCGGGCAGTTCGGCGATGCGCCACTGCCCGTCGACCTTCGCCAGCCTGAAGTCCGCGGTCGTCGTCGCTCCCGAGGGTTGCTCGGTCAGGTGCGCGCTGGCGTCGAGATCGGCGATGCTCTCGGCGGTCGCCGTGACGGTGTTCTTACCGCTGGCGATCAGATCCCTGGTGCCCGACGTGACCGCGACCGTGCGCGGCGCCCAGGACCTGCGGGCATTGTCGGTCAGGTATTCGCGGGCGCGCTCGTAGTTCTGGTTGGTGCCCGCCGTGGCGTCCAGGAATCCGCTGACGATGTCCTTCTGGCTGGCGCCGTCCGTCGGCCCGGGGTATTCGATGTTGCCGACGGTCGGCGGCGCATGGTTGTCGACGGCCTTCCCGGCGCGCACGTCGCTCGAGGTCGGCAGCCCACTGCAGCCGGCCAGCGCCAGCGCGACGGCCAGCACCAGCCCCAACAACACCGGGCGCCGGCGGGTCATCGGCCGTCCCTCGATCCGTCCCTGGACCCGTCCCCGGATCCGCCACCAGGGCCGTCACCCGGCCGCGGAGCGCCCGCCACCCGGGTTCCGATCGTCAGGCTGTTGCCGCTCGGCATCGCCAGGCCGACGCTGGAGTCGTCCGGCGCGAGGGTGACCGGCGAGCGTCCGATCGGCTGCCCGGAGCGGACGGGCAGCGTCAGCCGGAAACAGGCGCCGTTCCCCGGCTCGCCCCAGGCCTGCAGCCAGCCGTCGTGCAACCGGGCATCCTCCAGCGCGATCGACAGGCCGAGTCCGGTGCCCCCGGTGGTCCGGGCCCGCGCAGGGTCGGCGCGCCAGAAACGGTTGAACACCTGGTCGGCGTCACCCGGCCGCAGCCCCACGCCGTAGTCGCGGACCGCGACCGCGACTGCGGTCGGGTTTGCCCCCACCGTGATGTCGACCGGCTTGCGCTCCGCGTGCTCGATGGCGTTGGTGACCAGGTTGCGCACGATGCGTTCGATCCGACGGGCGTCCATGGGGGCGATCGCGGCGCGCCGGGAGTGCACCCGCAGCTTCACGCCCTGCGCGGTGGCGATCTGTTCGCAACCGTCGACCACCCTGGTGACGATGTCGCGCAGGTCGACCGGCTCGGTACCCGCCGCGGTGGCGCCGGCGTCGAAGCGACTGATCTCGAGCAGATCGGTCAGCAGGGTCTCGAAGCGGTCGAGCTCGCGACTGAGCAACTCCGCCGAACGGGACACCGGCGCGGCGAAGTCGGCACGGCTCGCGTGGATCATGTCGACCGCCATACGGATCGTCGTCAGCGGTGTGCGCAGCTCGTGGGAGACGTCCGAGGTGAAGCGTTGCTGCAGTTTGGACAGGTCCTCGAGTTGTCGGATCTGGCGCTGCAGACTGTCCGCCATCGCGTTAAAGGACGTTGCCAGCCGAGCGAGGTCGTCCTCGCCACTGACCTGCATGCGTTCGTTGAGCGCGCCGGCCGTCAGCCGCTCCGAGACGTGTGCCGCATCCCGCACCGGCGTGACGACCATCCGGGTGACCAGATAGGCGATGCCGGCGAGCAACAACGTCAGCACCAGGCCACCGAGCAGGAACGACGTGCGCACGATGCCGAGCATCTGCGACTCGGCCGTCATCGGCGCGACGAGGTAGAAGTCGTAGTTGCCGGCGTTGGGTATGGCGATGCGGGCGCCCACGACGACCGAGGGGACCTCCCTGCCGTCGACCTTCATCGTGCTGATCTCCAGCTGCGCGTGGGCCGGGTCCTTGCGCACGGCGCCCCGCACCGAGGACGGGATCAGCTTCTCGTCACCGGGTTTGGTGGAGATGGTGCCCAGCGGCGGGAAGGTGTTGCCGGGCGAGCGGGTGATGACGACCCGGACGTTCTGGTCGCCGACCTTGGTGCCGACACTCACCGCCAGTTGCTGGGCGATCGCCCGCAGCGAGCCGATGTCGGTGCGCGGTGCGTTGTTGAACTGGCTCTGCGCATCACTGCGCTGGTTGAGCGCCTCGTGCTCGGCGATGCTGGTGGCACGCGAGGCGAGACCGCCCGCGATGCGCTGGTACATGTAGGTGCCCAGCCCGAGCGCGACGAAGAGGCCGAGGAACACCGTGATCGTGACGACCCGGAAGTGCAACGACCGACGCCAGAGTTTGGCGATCGCGACGCCGCACCGGACGGCGAGGCGTTCGGTGCGACCCCAGAGCTGCTCGATCAATCCGTGCCTCAACCCGTGCTCCGTCAGGCCGGTCCGGCTTTGTAGCCGACGCCGCGCACGGTCAGCACGATCTCCGGGTTCTCCGGATCCTTCTCGACCTTCGAACGCAGCCGCTGCACGTGCACGTTGACCAGCCGGGTGTCACCCGCGTGCCGGTAGCCCCACACCTGCTCCAGCAGGGTCTCGCGGGAGAACACCTGCCACGGCTTGCGCGCCAGCGCGACCAGCAGGTCGAACTCCAGCGGGGTGAGCAGGATCGGCGCACCGCCGCGCTGCACGACGTGGCCGGACACATCGATGGACAGGTCCCCGAGCGTGATCGACTCGGACTCGACGTCGTCGCCACGACGCAGTCGTGCGCGGACCCGTGCGACGAGCTCCTGTGGTTTGAAGGGCTTGGTGACGTAGTCGTCGGCCCCCGATTCCAGCCCCAGCACCACGTCGACGGTGTCGGTGCGAGCAGTCAGCATGACGATCGGCACGGTGGACTCGGCGCGGATCAGCCGACAGACCTCCACGCCGTCGATGCCGGGCAGCATGACGTCGAGGAGCACGACATCAGGCTTGGAGTCGTGGAACGCCTCCATTGCCCTGTCCCCCGTGGCGCAGAAGGTCACCTCCAGGTCCTCCCCCTGCAGGATGATGCCGAGCATCTCGGCCAGCGATGGGTCGTCGTCGACGACCAGAACGCGTCCGTTGGTCACGTGTGTGGTTCCTTTCACGAGCGAGCCGCACCCCCGTTGTCGGCGGCATACGACCCAGCGTATGTGGTGGGGGCGGTATGCCGCCGTATGACGTCGCGCAGTCGCGCCGTGCCGGGGGCCGCGAGCGCGTACGGGCGCGGTCGGACCTGAGTAGGCTGGCGGAGGTGAGCATCAAAGTGGATCCCGACGGACTGGCGGCCGCGGTCGCGGACTTCGGCAGCGCGCATCTGCTGTCGACCGACGGCACCCAGGTCCGCACCGTCTGTGCCGACGTGTCACTGACCGACGGCGTGTTCCACGCCCCACGCAGCAAGAGCACTGCGCGCAACGTCGGCACCAATCCGACGGTGACGCTGCTCTTCCCGCCCACCGAGCACCACGGCTATTCGCTGATCGTGGACGGCACGGCGCAGGACACCGGCGAGGAACTGCTGGTGACCCCCACCAGTGCGGTCCTGCACCGTCCTGCCGCGCACTCGGACGGTCCGGCCCCGGCCGACGGCTGCTCGGACGACTGCCGGCACCTGTGAGCGGTCAGTCGTTCGCGGTGGCCAGTCCGGTCTGAAAGGCGAAGACCACCAGGCCGGCCCGGTCGCGGGCGCCGATCTTGGTCATCGCCCTGCTCACATGTGTTTTGGCCGTCATCGGGCTGATCACCATCTGCGCGGCTATCTCGTCGTTACTCATGCCGGTCGCGACCAGCGCCACCACTTCCCGCTCGCGGTTGGTCAGCCGCTGCACCGCTTCGGTGTCCGGTCGGGTCGCCTGCGGCCGCGCTACGAACTCACTGATCAGCCGGCGGGTCAGGGCGGGAGACAACAGTGCGTCACCGTCGACCGCGACGTGCAGCGCGTGCAACAGATCGGCGGGCTCGGTGTCCTTCAGCACGAAGCCGCACGCACCGGCCCGCAGCGCGCCCCAGACGTATTCGTCGACGCCGTAGTTGGTGAGCATCACGACCTGCACGTCCGGCAGCAGCGGGTCCGCGACGATCCGGCGGGTCGCCTCGATGCCGTCCAGTCTCGGCATCTGCACGTCCATCAGCACGACATCGGGACGGTGCCGGGTCGCCAGTGCGACCGCTTCGTTCCCGTCGGTGGCCTCGGCGACGACGGTGATGTCGTCCTCGGCGTCCAGCAACGCCCGGATCCCGCTGCGGATGAGCGCCTGGTCGTCCGCGAGCAGCACCCGGATCACGACGCGGTGCTCACCGGGAGCTGCGCCAGCACGCTGAAGCCACGGTCGGCACCCGGCTCCGCGCGCAGCGTCCCGCCGACGCCGGTCACGCGCTCGCGCATCCCGACCAGGCCGTAGCCGGGCACTCCGGAGGGTCGGGCGGGTCCGGTGCCGTCGTCGTCGATGCGCACGGTGACAGCGCCGTCGTCATACACGACCTCGACGGCGACGGAAGCGTCACCGGCATGCCGCACGGCATTGGTGAGCGCCTCCTGCACGACCCGGAAGGCGACCTCGTCGACGTCCGCGGGCAGACGGCGCACCTGGCCGCGGATGCGCAACGTCGTCGGCAGACCCGCGTCGCGGGTGCGCTGCACCAGTGAGGGCAGCCGGTCCACCGCGGGTTGCTCGGGCGCGTCGCAGTCCTCCCGTCGCAGGACGTCGAGCGTGGCCCGCAACTCCCGCACCGCGTCCCCACTTGCCTCCTGTATGGCGAGCAGCGCGTCCGGCGGCTCCTCGCCCTGCTTGCGGGCGAGGTGGGTGGCGACACCGGCCTGGACCTTGATGACGGAGATGCTGTGCGTCAGCGAGTCGTGCAGCTCACGCGCGATCCGTAGCCGCTCCTCCACCGCGCGCCGGCGTGCTTCCTCTTCACGGGACCGCTCGGCCGCCTCGGCGCGTCGCTCCGCCTCGTGCAGGCGGGCCTTCCACTCGTGCGCGGCGACCAGACCGACGGCGCCGAAGAGGAACCAACCGACGCCGGCCGCGGCGCTGACGGTGCGTGCTCTGACCATGTTCTCGAGCTTAGAAGCACCGAGGGCGGCGGCGCGTGGTCCAGCGGGAGTAGTCCGGCGCTACTCCCGGCGCAGTAGTCGGGTCCGAAAGTCGGACCGCAGTGTCGGTCGACGGACCGCGAAGTGACTCCTGTCGGGCGATGTGCGACGGGCCGAATGTCGACAGCCTTGTGTTGCAACGGCTTTCACCCGAAGGTCCACACGAAGGAGAGGTCATGGTGTTCAATCTGACGACACTTCCCGAATCGCTGGTACCCGGTGACGTCGGGTATGACGACGCCGCGCAGGTGCTGTTCGCGACGGGACGACCCGCGGTGATCATGCGACCGGAGACGCGATCGGAAGTGGCCGACGCCGTCCTACACGCACGACGCAACGACCTTCGGATCGCGGTGCGATCGGGCGGCCACGGGCTGCTCGGGCACGGCACCTCGGACGGTGGCGTCGTGATCGACCTGGGACGACTGGATCACGTCGTCGTGCTCGACGCGGATCGGCGGCTGGTGCGCGTCGGCGGCGGCGCGACCTGGGGGCGTGTCGACGAGGTGCTGCGGCGTCGTGGCTGGGCGATCTCCTCCGGTGACACCGCGGGGGTCGGCGTGGGCGGCCTGACGCTGGGTGGTGGCTTCGGGTGGATGGTGCGTCGCTACGGGCTGGCCATCGACAATCTGGTCGCTGCACGGGTGGTGCTCGCGGACGGCTCCGTCGTGACAGCGTCCGAGACACGGAACCCGGATCTCTTCTGGGCCTTGCGCGGCGGCGGGGGGAACTTCGGGGTGGTGGTCGATTTCGACTTCGTGGCCGTCGACGTGCCCAGCGTGCACTTCGGGGAGATCGTCTACGGGCCGGTCGATCCGGAGGTGCTGATCCAGCGCTGGCGAGACGCCATGCGGCAGGCGCCGGTCGAGCTGACGAGCGCTCTCATCCTGCCTCCGGCGGGGGCCGATGGCGCGGCGACCGTCACGTTCTGTGTGACCGGTTGCGGTGTGGCTGCTGCGGATTCGGTGATCGAGCCGCTACTCGGGATCGCTCCGGTGACCAGGGCAGGCATCGAGGAGCGTGCGTATGGCGACGTCCTCGAGCCGGGCCATCCGCTGCCGCCCGGCTTACGGTTGTTCGCGCGCAACGTGCTGATGGACAACCTCCACGAGGACGCGATCGGGGCGGTCGAGCGGTTCCGTCAGGCGTCGGCGTCGACCAGTGTGATCTTCCGTTCGCTCGGTGGCGCGTTCGGTGAAGTCCCATGCGATGCAACGGCTTTCGCACATCGAGACGCTCAAGTGATGGTGCTTGCGATGTCGATGGCTCCGTCGGACATCGCAGCCCGTTCGGAGGCTGCGCTGCAGGCCGCATGGGCCGACGTCGCGTCATACGGCGGTGGTGTCTACCTGAATTTCCAGGGCTCGGGGTCGGGCGAGGACCTGCGTGCGGCATACCCACCGGCGACCTACGACCGGCTGGTCGCGGTGAAGCGGCAGTACGACCCGGAGAACGTCTTCGCCCGCAACCACAACGTCCCCCCATTTACCGAGAGGACACCCGAACGCCCACAGGACAGGCAATCCGGGTCCTAAAGCGCCGATTCGGCTGTCCTCTCGGGATTTGCCTGTCCTCTCGGCGATAGAGGCGACCGGCGAGAGGAGGCAAGCGAACGACAAGCGGACGCCCGACGAACGACGACCACAACGGCACCGGCCCGGCAACGAACTTGTTCGTTGCCGGGCCGGTGCCGTGCGAGGAGCGAGTCCAGAGGACTCAGTAGCGGTAGTGGTCCGGCTTGTAGGGGCCTGCCACGTCGACGCCGATGTACTCGGCCTGCTCCTTGGTCAGCTCGGTGAGCTGGGCGCCGAGCGCACCAAGGTGCAGGCGGGCGACCTTCTCGTCAAGGTGCTTGGGCAGCACGTAGACCTGCTTGTCGTATTCGCCGGGCTTGGTGAACAGCTCGATCTGCGCGATCGTCTGGTTGGCGAACGAGTTGGACATGACGAAGCTCGGGTGGCCGGTGGCGTTGCCGAGGTTCATCAGGCGGCCCTCGGACAGCACGATGATCGAGTTGCCACCGGGGAAGGTCCACTCGTGGACCTGCGGCTTGATCTCGGTCTTGGTGATGCCCTTGATCTTGGCCAGGCCGGCCATGTCGAGTTCGTTGTCGAAGTGCCCGATGTTGGACACGATCGCCTTATTCTTCATCTGCTGCATGTGCTCGGCAGTGATGATGTTGAAGTTGCCGGTGGTGGTGACGAAGATGTCGGCCTCACCGACGACGTCCTCCAGGCGCGCGACCTGGAAGCCCTCCATCGCGGCCTGCAGGGCACAGATCGGGTCGATCTCGGTGACGATCACCCGGGCGCCCTGACCGGCGAGGGCCGACGCGCAGCCCTTGCCGACGTCGCCATACCCACAGACGACGGCGACCTTGCCGCCGACGAGGACGTCGGTGGCGCGGTTGAGGCCATCGAGGACGGAGTGGCGGCAGCCGTACTTGTTGTCGAACTTGCTCTTGGTGACCGAGTCGTTGACGTTGATCGCCGGGAAGAGCAGGTCGCCGGTCTTGGCGAGCTCGTAGAGGCGGTGCACGCCGGTGGTGGTCTCCTCGGTGACGCCCTTGATCTGGGCGGCGGCCTTGGTCCACTTCTGCGGGTCCTGCTCGAGCGTGCGACGCACCAGCGCCTTGAAGACCTGGAACTCCTCGGGGTCCTCGTCGGTCGTGGGCGGCACCTGGCCGGCGGCCTCCCACTCCTTACCGTTGTGGACGAGCATCGTGGCGTCGCCACCGTCGTCCAGGATCATGTTGGGGCCGTCGCCCTCGGGCCAGCTCAGCGCGAGGTCGGTGCAGTCCCAGTACTCCTCGAGCGTCTCGCCCTTCCAGGCGAACACCGGGACACCCTTGGGGTCCTCGGGGGTGCCGTCGGGGCCGACGACGACCGCAGCCGCGGCCTCGTCCTGGGTGGAGAAGATGTTGCAGGAGCACCAGCGCACCTGCGCACCGAGCGCGGTGAGGGTCTCGATGAGCACCGCGGTCTGCACGGTCATATGCAGCGAACCGGTGATCTTGGCGCCCTTGAGCGGCTGGCTCGCGGCGTACTCCTCGCGGATGGCCATCAGGCCGGGCATCTCGTGCTCGGCCAGACGGAGTTGATGACGTCCTGCCTCGTGCAGGCTCAGATCTTTGACCTTGAAGTCGAAGGACATGGGTGTCCGTTCCCCTTAATCGTTGCTGTCAACTGTCCGAGCCGGCGCGCCCCTCTGGGCTGTTGCTGCACAAGGGTCATCACCCACGCCGGTGCCGGCAGTCTACTAGGACTGCAGCGGTGCGCCCACGTCATACGCGTGATGGATCAGGTCGTGCAGGCAGTACTGCCCGAGCGTCAGCACGGTGAAGGTCGACCCGTTGGACCGGCGGCCGGTGCGTGTCCAGGCGTCGTCGGGGACGGTGTCGAACCGCGTCGCGAGCGCGTCGGCCGCCGGCCCGATCTGTGCGGCCACCGTGAGCGGGGACTGCTCGGCATACGCGCCCTCTACCGCAGCGGCGTCCTGGTCCCAGTTGTCGAACGGCGGGTCGTTCTGTTGGAGCATCAGTTGCAGTCGACCCTCGAACACTCCGCAGACGTCCCGCACGTGGGCGCCGTACTCGAGGTCGGACCAGACGCCCGGGCGCTTCCGCTCGCGCACCTCGGGGCGCCGAAGGACGTCCGGCCATGGCTCGACGGCACGCAGGATCTGCGCGCCGAGCGCGTGTCCGGAGATGGCACCCGCTTCGAATCCGCAGTCAGGGCACGGGCGTTCGACGACCCAGGTCCAGTCCTTGCTATCGGGGACGATCTCGTCAGCTGCCATGAGCGCTCCTTCGTTCGGCGGTGGGCGTGATGGAGATCAGCGCGAGGTCGAGTCCTCGTTCGAACGTCGCGGCGGCTCCGCGCAGGGGGAGGTCGGCGGACCGCCGGTCCTGCTCCGTGCCGATCGAGCCGAGCACGTGGTGCACGATCAGGTCGGTGGCCGCGGACGTCTGCGCCGGTGAGTCGCAGAGTGCGCCGACGAGGTGTCGTAGCCGGACGAAGGCGGGCACCGAATCCGCATCGAGCGCGTAGCTGAGGGCGACGACGTCCGCGCCGTCGGGCACCGGGAGGACCGCGTTGCGCATGTCCCCGGCGAGTCGACGGATGTCGGCGACCGGATCGCCGGTGGTCGCGGTCGTGACCTCGGCGAGCATCCGCTCCGACACCCGGACCAGCAGGGTCTGCTTGTTGTCGACGTGCCAGTAGAGGGCTCCCGGCTGCACGTCGAGCTCGCGGGCGAGGCGCCGCATCGTGAGGTCGGCCAGGCCGTGCTTGCGCAGCAGGCCGACCGCAGTATCGATGACCTCGTCGTGGGTCAATGCCACCGATCTCACCTCCCGGATCCCATGGGCGCGGTCGTCGCGGCATACTTGAACGGTGTTCAAGGATATGTCGCTCATCGACCATCGTGTCACCGAGATCCTCGCAGGTGGCAGCGCAACACCCGAGGACGCGCTCGCGGTGCTGCGCGCACCGGACGACGAGGTGCTGGCGCTGACCGCTTCGATCTCCCGGTTGCGGCGGGAGCATTTCGGCAACACGGTCAAGGTCAACTACCTGGTCAACCTGAAGTCCGGGCTGTGCCCCGAGGACTGTCACTACTGCTCGCAGGCGCTGGGCTCGGACGCCGACATCCTGAAGTACAAGTGGCTCAAGACCGAGGAGGCCGTCTCACAGGCGTCCGCCGGTCTGGCCGGCGGTGCCACGCGGGTGTGTCTGGTCAGCAGCGGTCGCGGGCCGACGAACCGGGACGTCGACCGGGTGTCGAACATGGTGACCGCGCTGAAGGACGAGCATCCGGACGTGGAGGTCTGCGCGTGCCTCGGCCTGCTGAAGGACGGGCAGGCGGAGAAGCTGCGCGAGGCGGGTGTGGACGCGTACAACCACAACATCAACACTGCCGAGTCGCATCACGACTCGATCGTCACCACCCACTCGTATGCCGACCGCGTGAACACCGTCGAGCAGGCCAAGTCGGCCGGCCTTTCCCCCTGCTCCGGGCTGATCGCAGGGCTCGGTGAGAGCGACGAACAACTGGTCGAGGCGCTCTTCGCGCTGCGGGACATCGGGTCCGACTCGATCCCGGTGAACTTCCTGATGCCCTTCGACGGCACGCCGTTCGAGGGGACCTGGGAGCTGACCCCGATGCGGTGCGTGAAGATCCTCGCGATGGCCCGGATCGTGTGCCCGGACAGGGAGATCCGCATCGCGGGCGGCCGGGAGATGCACCTGCGGTCGCTGCAGGCGCAGGCGTTGCACCTGGCGAACTCCATCTTCCTGGGCGACTACCTGACCTCCGAGGGGCAGGCGGCCGAGGAGGACCTGGCGCTGATCCGGGACAACGGCTTCGTGGTCCTGGGGGCCGACAGCGGGTCGAGCGATGTCCTGAGTAGTTCCGCGAGGCACGAGCGGGACGTATCGAAGGGTAGCGGTGAGGTACGAGCCGCGTATCGAGACCAGGGCGTTTCTCACGACCCAGTCGCCCGCCGCCGGGGCGCCGGGACCGAGCTCCAGCCGAATGCGTGAGGCGCCGACACTGAACACCCGCGGCAGCGGGAACGTAGCCACGCGTGACCGCGGTTTGGTGTGGCATCCATACGCACCACTGAACGGCCCTGAGCCGTATGCCGTTTCGGGCGCTTCCGGGGTGCGCCTGTCCTTGAGTTGTCCGGACGGATCGTCCGCCGAGGTCGTCGACGCGATGGCGTCGTGGTGGTGCGCGGTGCACGGCTACGGGCACCCGGCGCTCAACGCGGCAGCGCACCGGCAGATCGACGACTTCAGCCATGTGATGTTCGGTGGGTTGACCCACGAGCCGGCCGTGGAGCTCGCGGAGCGACTGGTCGCAATGGCGCCGGGACCAATGGCGCACGTGTTCTACGCCGACTCCGGGTCGGTCTCCGTGGAGGTGGCGCTCAAGCTCGCGCTGCAGTACCAGGCCGCGACGGGTTCCCCGCAGCGGCAACGGTTTCTGACGATCCGGGGCGGCTATCACGGGGACACCTTCGCCGCGATGAGCGTGTGCGACCCGGTCGACGGGATGCACTCGGCCTTCCCAGGGGTGCTCGCCTCGCACCTCTTCGCGCCGCGTCCGCCGCTGGCCCGGGTGGATGCGGACGGGCGCTGGACCACTGACGAGGAGGCGCTGGACCGCTGGACCGCTGACTTCCGGTCCCTTGCCGCCACGCACGCCGGAGAGCTCGCGGCAATCGTGGTGGAGCCGGTGTTGCAGGGTGCCGGCGGCATGCGCCCCTACGACCCACGCTGTGTGCAGGTCATGCGCGAAGTCGCCGATGAGCACGGGCTGCTGCTGATCGCGGACGAGATCGCGACCGGGTTCGGCCGCACCGGAAGGCTATTCGCGTGCGAATGGGCCGGCGTGACTCCGGATGTCATGTGCGTCGGCAAGGCGCTGACCGGTGGTTACCTGTCCCTCGCGGCCGTGCTGATGACATCGCGGGTCGGCGCTGCGATCACCGGATCGTCCTTCGGGGCGCTGTTGCACGGCCCGACCTTCATGGCCAATCCGCTGGCCTGCGCGGTGGCTTCGGCGTCGCTGGACCTGCTCGGCGACTCGTGGGCGGTGAACGTCGCCCGGGTGGCGTCGGGTCTGCGGGCCGGGCTGGCCCCGGCACTCGAGTTGGCGTCCGTCCGGGAGGTCAGGACGGTGGGGGCGGTTGGCGTCATACAGCTCGACCGGGCCGTGGACGTGCCGGCCGTGACTGCGGCTGCGGTGCGAAACGGCGTGTGGGTCAGGCCGTTTCGCGATCTGGTCTACACGATGCCGCCATACGTCACCACTGACGACGACATCGCGACCATCTGTGCAGGGATGGTCGCGGCGGTGCGGGAGGTGCATCAATGACCTGGAGCAGCTGGCTGGCGGACCGCGCTGCGCTACGTCAGGAGCGGGGTGTCGAGCGCACCGATCCGGTCGTGCGCAGCCACACGATGATCGACCTGGCATCCAACGACTACCTCGGACTCTCCCGCGACCCACGGATCATCGCGGCCGCTGTCGCCGCGACGGAGCGGTATGGCGCCGGGGCCGCGGCCTCCCGCCTCGTCACCGGCACGCTGCCGATCCACCGCGAACTCGAATCGGCCCTTGGCGATCTCACCGATTGGCCTGCTGCGCTGGTGTTTTCGACCGGGTATGCCGCCAATCTGGGCGTCGTCTCTTCGCTGGCCGGGCGTGGAGCGCACGTCCTGCTCGATGCACACGCGCATGCGTCGCTGCACGATGCCGCGCGGATGTCGCGGTCGCCATACGTGCTGTTCGCACACAACGACGTTGCGGACCTGGACGCGCGATTGCGCGAGCTCGACGGCGTACGTGTGCTGGTCGCGGTCGAGTCCATCTACTCGGTGCTGGGCGATGCCGCTCCGCTCCCCGAGCTGTATGCCGTCTGCCGCAGTCACGGGGCGCTGCTGCTGGTGGACGAAGCGCACGGGATCGGAGTGGCGGGCGATGGACGCGGTCTCGTGCACGGCCTCGGGCTGGCCGGACAGCCGGACCTCGTGGTGACCGCGACTCTGTCCAAATCGCTTGGTGCGCAAGGCGGTGCCGTGCTCTCGTCCGCCTCTGTACGCAACCACCTCGTCAATACTGCGCGGTCCTTCATCTTCGACACCGGCCTGGCACCGGCTGCGGCGGGAGCGGCACGGGAAGCTGTGCGCCTCATCGGTGAGCAACCCGAGCTGGCCGCCGCGGTGCATCTGCGGGCGAGCGTGATCGCCGAACGGTGCGGCATCTCCCCCGCCGCCGGTGCGGTCCAATCGCTGCCCATGCCCGGACCGCTCGAGGCGGTCGCCGCGCGCGACGAACTGCGGGCCGCGGGGGTGCTGGTGGGCTGCTTCCGGCCACCGAGCGTGCCGGACGAAATCTCACGATTGCGGATCACGGCGCGAGCGGACCTGACGCTCGACGTCGTCGACTCGGCCGCCGAGCGGGTCGGCAAGGTCGCCCGACGCACTGAACGCGTGCCGACGTGACCGCCATCGTGGTCACGGGCACCGACACCGATGTCGGCAAAACCATTGCCACTGCTGCCATTGGGGCTGCGCTCACGGCGACCGGTCAACGTGTCGCCGTCTACAAGCCGACCCAGACCGGTGTCAGTGGAGATGAGCCGGGCGATGTCGCCGAGATCGAGCGGCTCACCGGTGTGCGGGGCGAAGACGGCGTCCGGCTGGTCGCCCCGATGGCGCCCCGGCCCGCGGCTGCACTCGAGGCCACCACTCTCCCAATGCTCGAAGATCACCTCTCACGCGTCGCCCGTCTGGAAGGGTCGTGCGATGTCGTGCTCGTCGAGGGTGCGGGCGGGCTGCTCGTCGAGCTCACCGAGCACGGCGAGACCGTCGCAGACCTGGCGAAGGCGCTCGGCGCCCCGGTCGTGGTGGTGGTTCGGTCCGCGTTGGGAACGCTCAACCACACTGTGCTGACGCTGGAAGCGTTGCGTTCCAGGGAGATTCGGACGCTCGGGCTCGTGCTGGGTTCCTGGCCGGCCGATCCCTCGGTGGTGGAGCTGAGTAACCGGGACGCCTGCGAGACCGGTGCGGTGCCGCTGTTGGGCGCCATACCTGCTGGGGCCGGTCACCTGTCGCGGGACGAGTTCATTGCGGGTGCGCCTGACTGGTTGCCGGGACTGCCCCGCTAGCTAGTCCCGCCAGAGCCACCGGAGCGCGTCGGGCAGGAGCACGCCGCCGTGGTTGCCGGTGTGCGCACCCTCGCCGAGGACCAGCCGGAAGTCGTATGCCGCCTCCGCGAGTGCGGCTGCGGTGCGTAGGTTTTCGGCCAACCAGTTGTACTCGGCTTCGTCCCAGCCGAGGTCACGATGACTCTCCTGCAGGAAGATCCGCAGCGGCTTGCGTGGTGTGGTCGCGAGCAGTCGCGGATAAGGGTTGCCGCCGGGGATCTGCGCGAAGCTGGACACCAACGCGATGACCTTCCGGAACGCGTCGGGTCGGTGCCAGGCCGCGGTGACGCTGCCGTTGCCGCCGCTACTCCCGCCGCACAAGCCACGCGATGCGGGGTCATCGATCGTCGGCGCGATCTCGTCGACCCGTCGCAGCACTTCGTCGAGCAGGAACGTCGCATATCGATCGTCGAAGGCGTCGTACTCGAAGTTCCGGTTCTTGCGTTCCGGCTGTCTTCGACTCCGGTGAACACTCCCGGATCGACGAAGACGCCGATCATCGGCGGTATGGCGCCGTCCTGGATCAGATTGTCGAGCACGATGCCGGCCCGCACGTCGTCCTCGGGATCGAGGTACCACCAGCCGTCCTGAAAGACGATCACCGGCAGCGGTTTACCCGACGCGCCATACGGGCGGTGCACCCAGACCGTGCGGTCGGTGCCCGGATAGATAGCGCTGTCGTCGATCGTGAACTCGGTCGTGATTCCTCGGGGAACGTCGTCGCGACGGATCGAGTCCGGCCCATGTTCGTAGATCACGTCGGCCTGATCGACCGGCAAGGGTGCATACGGGATCCGGACCGACATACGCCCAGGATAGGTCCGTCTCATGGAGGAGAAGCGAGTGTCGGTGCGGCCGCCTAGGGTCGGTTCATGGCAACCGCGGAGACCTTGTTACGAGACTTGTGCAGCCGGATCGGCGCCTGCTCCTGGGACACGCTGGGTGAGCTGCTCCACCCTGATTTCGTATGCCGATACGCGCACACCGCAGAGATACTCAACGGGCCCGAGTGGGTGCGGCTCAATGCCGAATATCCGGGCTTTCAACGCCTCGAGGTCCTCGACGTCGTCGCGTCCGGTGAGCGCGCGGTCGCCCGTGCGCTCATCGTCGGCGGGCCGGACAGCGCAACCCAGGAGTTCCAGGTCGCGAGCTTCGTCACCGAACGCGACGGACTGATCGCCGAGCTGACCGAGGTGTGGACCGATGTCGGTGAGGCACCACCGGAGGGGGCCCGGCCACAGTAGAAAGGAGGGCATGGACCCGCCGCGCACAGTCGACCGGCTACTCGCGACGTTCGGTGTCCCGGCCGACGTGGTGGCCGTTGCCGAGGTTGGGCGTGCCTGGTCCAACCGGGTCTGGTCGGTGCGGACGACACGCGGGCACTACGCCGTCAAGGAACTGCTCAACCCGTGGGGCGATCCGTTGTGGCGTGAGTGGCTCGAAGAGGCGATCCGTTTCGAGCAGTTCGCTGTCGACGCCGGCGTGCGCTCCCCGAACCTGTTGCGGACCGGCACCGGTGACGCCGTCGTCGACCTGGACGGGCGGACTTTCCGGGCACACGAATGGATCGAGGACTCCCGTCCGTGCCCGGACGGGTCTGCCAATGCGTCCATCGTGCGTGCGGTAGCACGGGACCTGGCGACCATGCACGCCCTTGGTGTCGAGCCGACCCGTCAGGACGTCTTCCCCGTCCCAACGACCGCAACCTGCGACGGCTGGCCGGATCTCATCGGAGAGCTACAGCAGGTGGCGTCGCCATACGCACACGACGCGGAGCGGATCGCGCTCGAGGTCGCGACCATCCGGAGTTGGTTCGTTCGACGCCCGGACGGTCGCATGGTCATGTCGCACGGTGACGTCGACCAGAAGAACCTGCTGCTCGCCAACGGCTCCACCTGGCTGGTGGATTGGGACGTCGCAGCACCGTGGTTGCCAGCGGAAGAAGCGATGCGTACTGCGATGTCCCTGGCGAACTGGACCAGCCCCGTGATCGTCGACGACTTCCTGGCCACCTACTTCCGGGAGGGCGGAGAGGCGTTCGAGCCGGACGCGTCCCTGCTCGCTCACGATCTGCGGATCAGTCTCGATTGGCTCGATCGCTGCCTCCGCATCGCCTCGGGACTGTTGCCGGCCGAACGACACCGGGTCGCCGAGGCGCGTCAACAGATCGATGCGGAGATGCATCGATTGCCGAACCACGTCGCCATTGTCGGGGATCTGGCTCGTTGATCAACAAAGCCTCACGAAACGCTCCAGTCCCATACGTTTGGAGCGTGAACGTCAGCTCTCCACGTGGTGTCGAAGTCGTACTCGTCCGTGAGGTAACGCCCGAACTGCATTCGGCCGCAATTCAATTGGTCGCTGAGCTCTCGTCCTCCGCCCCATCGTTGCGGTATGACGCACTTGAGGCTCTGGTGGCGCACGACGCCATCGATGTGTTCATCGCTGCACGCGACGATGACGTCATCGGGATGTTGACGCTGGCCACTTTCCCGATCCCGACCGGGATCCGGGCGTGGATCGAAGATGTCGTGGTCGCCGCGGCGGCGCGTGGGTCGGGCGCGGGTATGGCGCTGGTGGAGGCCGCGGTCGACCGTGCTCGCGAGCTCGGTGCGCGCACCGTCGACCTCACCTCGCGACCCAGCCGGGAAGCAGCGAATCGGCTCTATCAGCGGGCCGGTTTCGAGCAACGCGACACCAACATCTACCGACTGCGACTCTGATCCGAGCCGCCCCCGCGTGCCCCGTCTTCTCGGCCACCGCAGTGCGGGGCCGAACCTCGCGACGGACGCGCTTGGTCTCGATACACCTCCCCCGCTTCGCTCCTCCGGCACTCGACCAGCGTGAGCAGGCAGAGCCGTACGGTGAACACATGAGCCACTGGAGCCCCGAGGACGCGCGCGTCCTGGCATTGCCGTCCGGGCGGCTGGTTCGCGGCCGCGGGCTGAGCGCGCACCCGGAGGTCTCACCCGATCCGGACTTCGGGCTCTACCTGCTGGCCGAGTCGGTGCACGGCGTGCCGTGGCACCACACCTGGATCGAGTGGACGGACTTCGGGCTACCGGTCGATCCAACCGCCGCGCGGGAAGCACTCACCACCGCGTGGCAGCGCGCGGCATACGAACGCGTGGAGATCGCCTGTCTCGGTGGCCTCGGTCGCACGGGCACCGCGTTGGCGTGTCTCGCTGTGCTCGACGGTCTGCCTCCCGACACGGCGATCGATCTGGTGCGCGCCCGCTACGACACCCGCGCGATCGAAACTCCGGAGCAGGTCGAGTTCGTCAGCGAATTCGCGTCGGCACAACCGGCACCTACTGACGCCACGGTGAATTCGACGCAGTCACGCGCGACACGGGTCGGCGCGTATGCCGTGTGCATCCACGACGGCTCGATCCTGCTCTCGCACCAGATCTCCGCCGGCCCAGCGCAGGGAAAGTGGACTCTGCCCGGCGGAGGTGTCGACTTCGGCGAGGAGCCGGCCGGCGCCGCCATACGCGAATGCCGTGAGGAGAGCGGGCTCGTCCCGGAGCTGGGCCAGGTCCTCGGAATCCATTCCAACACCTACGAATCCAGTGATGGCATCGAGCGACACGGCATACGGATCCTCTACCGTGCGGTGTTCGCCGAGGGCCGACCGGAGCCGATGAACCCGAATGACGGCGAGATCGACCAGGTCGGCTGGTTCGCCCTGGACGACCTGCCGAGCCCGATCACTGACTGGGCGAGGCTGGGGTGTCGGCTGGCGACTGCCGTACCTTCCGCTTCGGTATGACGTGCATGACCGCCACCAGGATCCCGCCGACGATCGCACCGAGCACGGCCGAGAAGAACGTGTTGACAACCCAACCCAGCGTCGAGCCGAGCGCACCGGTGGCCTCGTGCACCGCGTGCTCCAGGTGATGCACCGCGCTGTATGGCGCATGCCAACCCAGCTCGTCGAAGCCGCCCAACAGGATGTGCCCGCCGACCCACAGCATCGCCACGATGCCGACGGTCGACAGGACCGCCATGACCTTCGGCATGCCGGTCACCAGGCCACGGCCGAAACGCTCCCGCGCTCCCGTCGCGCCGTCCGCGAGCGCCAGCCCGATGTCGTCCATCTTGACGATCAGCGCCACCACGCCATACACGAGCGCGGTGATGACGACAGCGACGACGATCAGGATCGCCGCTCGTAACAGGAACGGCTCGTGATCGACCTCGTTGAGCGAGATGACCATGATCTCGGCGGACAGGATCAGGTCGGTGCGTATGGCGCCGGCGACGACCTTCTTCTCGTCCTTGGGCCCGTCGTCCGACTCCTCGTGGTGTCCGGACAGTGCTTCCCAGATCTTCTCGGCGCCCTCGAACGACAGGTAGGCGCCGCCCAGCATCAGGATCGGCGTCAGCGCCCACTCTGCGAACTGACTGAGGATCAACGCGACCGGCAGGATGATCAGCAGCTTGTTGCGTAGCGAGCCGATCGCGATCTTCTTGATGATCGGCAGCTCACGCTGGGCCGACAGGCCCTCGACATACCGCGGTGTGACGGCTGTGTCGTCCACGACGACACCCACCGCCTTCGCACTGGCCTTGCCGGTCGCCGCACCGACGTCGTCCAGCGATGCCGCAGCCAGCTTTGCGAGGGCCGCGACGTCGTCGAGCAGCGCTACCAGTCCACCTGCCATGCGCGAAGTCTATGCAGGAAACGTCCAGCGACCCGCCACCCCGACGTGTGCGTCAGTCGAACTCGAGCCCGAGCAGTGCGTTCTCGACGACCTCGGCCAGCGCCGGATGGATCCAGTACTGCCCACGCGCGACCTCAGGAGCGGTCTGCCCGAAGCTCATCGCCTGGATGATCGGCTGGATCAGCGAACTGGCCATCGAGCCCATCACGTGCGCACCCACGATGAGTTTCGTACGGCGGTCGGCGATCACCTTGAAGATGCTGGTCGTGTCCTCCATCGCCCAGCCGTACGCCGTGTCGCCATACTTCTGGACCTTGACGGTGACATCGACGCCGGCCTCGCGGGCGTCGGCTTCCGTCATACCGACCGAGGCGATCTGCGGGTGCGTGAACACCGCGGACGGCACGAATCGGTGATCGAAGGCCTGCAGGTCGTCGGGGTGCACGAGATTGTGCGCGACAATCCGCGCCTCGTGGTTGGCCACGTGCTTGAGTTGGTATGCCGAGCTCGCGTCGCCCAGTGACCAGACGCCCTCCACGTTGGTCCGACCGAACTCGTCGACCCGCACACGGCCATCGGAATGCGTTGCGACCCCTGCCTTTTCGAGACCCAAGCTGAGGGTGTTCGGCTCCCGCCCGGTGGCGACGAGCAGAACCTCGCCGCTGACTACCTCACCGGCCTCGAGCTCGAGCGCGACCTCTTCGTCGGACTCCTTCGCGCCGACGACGGTCGCGTTCAGGTGCACGTCCCACTGCTGGATCGCGAGTTGCGTGAACTCCTCGCTGATCTGCTCGTCCTCCTTGCGCAGCAGTCGCCCGCTGCGGTTGACGATGCGCACCTGGACTCCCAGCGCGCTGAAGACGTGCGCGAACTCCGACGCGATGAAGCCACCGCCGAGAATGACCATGGAGGAGGGGAGTTGGTCGATCCGCATGATCGTGTCGCTCGTGTGGAACGGCACCCCGGACTCCGAAATCACTTCGGGCACCACCGAATGCGCCCCCGTAGCGATGACGATCTGGTCCGCGGTCACCTCCTGGACCTGGCTACCGACCTGCACCCGCAACTCACGCGGCCCGACGAACTCCGCATGCCCTTCGTAGGCCGTCGTATTCGCGCCGTTCTCTCGGTATTCGCGACCACCGGCCTCGATCGGGTCGATCCGCCCGAAGACACGGTCCCGTATGTCGCGCCAGCGCACACCGTCCAGTGTCGCGTCCACGCCATACCGGCCGGACTCGCGAATGGTGTCGGCCACTTCCGCGGCATACACGAACATCTTGGTGGGGATGCACCCGACGTTCAGGCACGTCCCGCCGAAGAGCCCCTCCTCGATGACCGCCACCCGCTTGTCGTCGAAGTCGGGCGTCACGAGTGAATTGCCGGAGCCGGTGCCGATGATGGCCAGGTCGAAATGCGTCACAACACAAGCGTATGCCGAGCCATTTTCGAGCCCATCCCGAGACCAAGGTGAGACCAACGGGGTGCCGAGTTCGTCGTCCGGTCGGGCCTATGCAGCGGAATGGAGCGCTAGCGGAATGGAGCGGAGTGAGACCCGGCCGGGCGGCGGGCTCGGTGCCCGTAACCTGACCAACATGCGTCCATATTGCGATACCACTGTTCAGATTATGGACGCCCCCTGATGCTGAAGGCATACGGGGACAATCATTCAGTAATGACGGAGAGCACCCATTGGCGGCGCAATCTCTTTGTCTGCGTGGGCGGTTCGTTCACGACGATCGTGGCAATGACGATGCTCATCCCCTACCTGCCGATCTTCGTCGAAGAGCTCGGGGTGCACGACCGGGACTCGGTGTTGCGCTGGTCGGGCATCGCGTACAGCGCGACGTTCTTCACCGCCGCGCTGACCGCTCCGCTGTGGGGCACTCTCGGGGATCGTTTCGGGCGCAAGTCGATGCTCATCCGCGCCAGTCTCGGTATGGCGATCGTGATGTCGTGCATCGGTCTCGCCCAGAACGTCTGGCAACTCGTCGGCCTCCGCCTGCTCACCGGTCTGCTCGGCGGCTACGCGTCCGGCTCCACGATCCTCGTCGCAGCGCAGACACCGAAGGAGCGCAGCGCGTGGGCGCTCGGGGTGCTGTCCGGTGGCGTGATGGCGGGCAACATCGTCGGTCCGCTCTTCGGCGGTTTCGCACCGGAGCTGGTGGGTGTGCGCACCACGTTCTTCGTCGCGGGCGGGCTGATCTTCCTGGCGTTCATAGCGACCACGACGCTGCTGCACGAGGACCGGAAACCCACGGCACGCACAGCAACCGAGCACCACGGCACCTGGTCCCAACTACCGCAGCCGGGCGTGGTGGCGATGCTGCTGGTCACGTCCAGTCTGCTGCTCTTCGCGACCATGTCGGTGGAGCCGATCATCACCGTGTTCGTGCAGGAGCTGACGAACGGCTCGGATCGCGCGTCCTTCGGTGCCGGCGTGATCATGGCGCTCGGGGCGGCCGGCAGCATCGCCTCCGCACCGCGGCTCGGCCGGGTGGCCGACCGCATCGGTCACCTCACCGTGATCATCGGCTGCCTCGCGGCGGCAGGCCTCCTGCTGTTCGCCCAGTCCGCTGCTCCGAACGTCCTGGTGCTGGCGATCCTGCGACTGCTGATGGGTGCCGCTCTCGGTGGGCTGATGCCGGCGATCACCGCGGCGATCCGCCACCGGGTGCCCGATCGGATCGTCGGGCGTGTCCTCGGACTGTCGGTCTCCGCGCAGTATGTCGGGCAGGTGACCGGTCCGCTGATGGGCGGGTATGTCGGGGCGCATCTCGGCCTGCGGTCGGTCTTCGTGATCACCGCCGTCGTGCTGCTGGCGGTCGCGGCGGCCGACCTGGTGATGGTGCGCCGCCCACGGACGGCGACCTACTGATCGGATGTGCGGTCGCGCAGATCCGCGACGTGCGGTGACACGGCCGGGTCGAGTCCGAAGCCGAGCGCCAGATAGGTCGCGGCGAAGTCGGTCAGCGCCATCAGCTCGGCCAGCCTGACCACCGAATGTCCTGGCGCAGCAACGGATTCGATCACCTTCGCACCCGCGGATCGTGCGGTGCCGAGGACCGCATCGGTCAGTGCCGCCGCCACGTCACTCTCCTGGGTCTTGGGCTGCAGCGGAGCGTCGCGCAACATCATCAGCCCGAGCTTCGGTTGCGCGGGTGCGTCGAGGAACGGGTCGGCGAAGATGTCCGCCTGACGCGCTGTCGCCGCCCCGGTGCCACCGCCTGCGGTGAACGGGCCGTCGAAGCACGCGACGACCTGTGACGCGGCGTCCGGCAGCTCTCCCCACGTCGCCGGCATCCGCGCCGTCTGTGCGAGCATCGCGGCCGCGCGCCGGGCCGCCACTCCGGCCAAGGCACCGTCACCGAGCACGACCGGCACGGTCTCGGCCAACTGCACCGCGATGAGTTTGGCCGGATTGACGAACGATTCGGACGAGGGTCGACAGGCCTCGGCCTGCTCGTCCAGTCGCGTGGCGACCTCGGGCAGCACCGACTCCGGCACGTCGACGAGACCGAGCACGTGCCCGGCCATCAGCACCGGGGTGAGCAAGGACCACAGCGAGGTACGCGACGAGGCGCGACCGCGACCGACGCCGATGTGCACGCCTCGGGCGCGATGGCTGATCTCCGCCAGCGGCGAGTCCTCGGCGCCCACTGTGAGCAGGGCCGCCCCACGCCGCGCGGCCTCGCGGGCGACCGCAACAGGACCGTCGGCCCGCCCCGACAGCGACACCGCGATGACCAGGTCGAGCGGACCGACCCAGCCCGGCAACGGCAGATTGCGACGGACCGTGACCGGCACCGGTGACGAGGGCTCGGCCAGCATCTCCAGCACGTCCGCGACGACGGCACTGCCACCGAGCGCGGCGACGACCACTGACCTGGGTCGTTCTCCATAGGCGACGCGATCGACGCCGGCCTCGGTGGAGAGGGTCACCGCTTCACGGACCTGTGCTCCGGCGGTTGCGAGTGCACGCAGGGTCGCGCGTGAGTCCCGGCGAGCCAACTCGTCGGGATCGTCGAGTCCGGTCTCATCCAGGTAGGGCATCGCAGGCTACGAATCAGGCTGTGAACACGCGGGACTCGTCGGCCAGCAGGACCGGGACGCCGTCGTCGATGCGGTATCCGCGCCGTTGTCCGGGTGCGCCACAGTCCGTGCTGCACTGCAACTCGGGCTTGCCGTCCGGACCGGTGCCGTCCACCAGCTCGTGCAGGCCGACCGGGCAGCGCAGGATCTCCCGCAACCAGGGGTCAATGGTCGTGCTCATGCCTGAATCTCCTCACGGATCTGCTGAAGGGCGCTGTCACGCACGCGTTCCATCGTCGCACGATCCGCGGCCTCGACGTTGAGCCGAAGCAGCGGCTCGGTGTTGCTGGCGCGCACGTTCAGCCACCACATCGGCTCCGCGAGGTGCGTGATGGTCAGTCCGTCGAGCGTGTCCTCGTCCGCGCCGCCCTGCTCACGTGCCCAGTCGCTCACCCGCGCGGTCGCCGCAGCGCCGTCGGTCACCCGGGAGTTGATCTCACCGGAGGCGACATACCGGCTGTACGACGCGGCCAGCGCCGACAGGGGCTGCTCCTGCTCACCGAGCGCGGCCAACACGTGCATCGCGGCCAGCATCCCGGTGTCTGCG
Organism: Flexivirga endophytica; assembly: GCF_014640635.1. GTDB lineage: Bacteria > Actinomycetota > Actinomycetes > Actinomycetales > Dermatophilaceae > Flexivirga > Flexivirga endophytica. Next base: position 170,881 of record NZ_BMHI01000005.1, on the reverse strand, counting down.
TACCAGAAGTCGCGGAAGTAGTAGTGCGCGGAATGCTCGCCACCGAAAATCGCCTGGTGCGAGGCCATTTCGGCCTTGATGAAGGAGTGGCCGACCCTTGTCCGCACCGGCTCGCCACCCTGCTCGGCGATGATCTCCGGGACCGCGCGGGACGAGATCAGGTTGTGCACGACGCGCGAACCGGCACCGGCCTTGGCGATCTCCCGCGCTGCCACGAGCGCTGTCACGGCGGAGGGACTCACCGGCGCACCCTGCTCGTCGACGACGAAGCAGCGGTCGGCGTCCCCGTCGAAGGCCAAGCCTGCGTCGGCACCGTGCTCGACGACGGCTCGTTGCAGGTCACGGAGGTTCTCCGGCTCCAGCGGGTTGGCCTCATGGTTGGGGAACGTCCCGTCCAGCTCGAAGTAGAGCGGCACGACGTCGAGCGGTAGCGCCGGCAGCCCGGCGCCGGTGCCCAGCACGGCCGGCACGGTGTGGCCGCCCATCCCGTTGCCGGCATCGACCACGACCTTGAGCGGGCGGCTGCCGGACAGGTCGACAAGGCCGCGCAGGAACACCGCGTAGTCGGCGAGCAGATCGCGCGCGGTGATCCCACCGGTCGACTCCCCGCTCGGTGCGGTCGACGGGTCGTCCAGCCATCCCTGAGCCATGGCGGTGATCTCGCCGAGGCCGGTCTCACGACTCACCGGACGCGCAGCGGAACGGCAGAGCTTGATGCCGTTGTACTGCGCAGGGTTGTGGCTGGCGGTGAACATCGCACCCGGCAGGTCGAGGGCACCGCTGGCGTAATAGAGGCCGTCGGTCGAGCAGAGGCCTATCTGTATGACGTCCAACCCCACCGAGGCGGCACCACGCGCGAACGCGTCGGTCAGTGTGGGCGAGCTCGGGCGCATGTCGTGACCCACGACGATCGCCGAGGCGCCGTCGGGGCGAGCGACGACACGCGCGAAGGCCGCACCGATCGCGGCGGCCACGTCATCGTTGAGTTGCTCGGGCACGAGGCCTCGAACGTCATACGCCTTGCAGAAGTCGGCGAGTCGGGGCACGGTCACAAAGGGTGAGCCTACCGGGACGAATCCAGGCCGGGCAGCACGGTCAGCACCGGGCGGCCGCCCTCCTTCGGCGGCTGCTCGGCCATCGGTGGTGGGGCCGCCGCGGCACGCACGGCGTCGGCCAGCGCGAGCAGGTCGTCGGGTGTCGGCTCCGGCTCGGTGAGGTCGATCGCGAGCCGCACCACGTCCCACCCGCGGGGCGCGGTCATCCGGGTCGTGTGATCGGCGCACAAGTCGTAGGTGTGCGGCTCCGCGTAGGTCGCCAACGGCCCGAGCACCACGGTCTGGTCCGCGTGCACGTAGGTGAGGGTCGCCACCGCCGCAGACTTGCATGCGGTGCGGGAACACAGGCGCTTCACACTCGGACCAGTCACGATGCTCGACTCTAGGACACCGGGACCGGTCGTGGGTCCCCGGCACGCCGCCTGCTCCGGGATCGCCCTGCCGGGCCGGGCGTCCGTGGCGAATCCCGTTGTGCTGGCTAGAGTCGACGTATGACGACCGATCGACACGGCCGCGGCTTCCGTGGTCCGCTGGCCTGGCCACCGGTCCCTGCCATGCGCAGCCGATCGGCGCAGTTCGACGAGCTCGTACTCGACGGGGTGGAGAACCTCGAACGACGCCTCAAGCGCAGCCTCGACGGGATCGAGTTCGCGGTGGAGGACGTGCCCTCGACCGACCCACCGCCCTGGGAGGCCGACCTCGCACTCGGTCGGGCCTACCCCGAGCAACGCGGGCGGGCCGCTCGTGTGGTGCTCTACCGACGCCCGATCGAGTCGCGTGCCGCCGAGGACGCGGACCTGAGCGACCTCGTGTGGGATGTGCTCGCCGAGCAGGTCGCCCACGTCATCGGCATACACCCCGACGATCTGGAGGACTGATGTCACAGGCCACTGATCCGCCGCCGCTCGTCCCCGGCCTGCCCGGCGTCGCCCGGCTACCCGTGCTGGTGACCGGCGGCACCGGCACCATCGGTTCCCAGGTCGTGGCGGAGTTGCTCCGATCCGGCGCTCCGGCAAGGGTTTTGACTCGTATGACGGGTCAAACGAACACGGACGCACAGGAGATCGAGGGCGACCTCGCCACCGGCTCCGGACTAGACGAGGCGGTCGACGGTGTGCAATCGGTGATCCACTGCGCCAGCAACGCCGCACACGCCCAGGACGTCGACGTCGACGGCACCGAGCGCCTGTGCAACGTACTGGCCGAGCACAACCCCACCGCCCGGTTGATCCACGTGTCGATCGTCGGCTGCTGGGAGAACCCACTGCCCTACTACCGGGCGAAGGCAGCCGCGGAGACCGTGGTCATCGGATCGGGTCGCAGCCACGTCATCGTGCGTGCCACCCAGGTGCACGAGCTGGTGCACCGACTCATCGGCGGCCAGGTCGCCGGGTTCGGCGTGGGACTGCGCGGCCTACGCTTCGCGCCGATCGAATCCGCTTGGCTGGCAATGCAATTGGTCGACCGCGCGCTGGAGGAGAAACCGTCGCAGGCGAGCGTCGAGTATGCCGGCCCGGAAATCCTGACCGGCCGTGAGCTCGCGGTGCTCACCGCCCACATCGAAGGGCGCCGCGCACCACGGGTGCTGCGGCTGCCGGCCGTGGGTGGCACGATGCGACGCTTCGCCGAAGGATCCAATCTGCCCGGACCCCAGGCGATCCGGGGCGGCGCGACCTACGCCCAATGGCTGTCCGACCAGCCGGCGTGACAGCCGGCCTCAACCGCGGGCCGGCACCAGTCGCTTGGTGGACTGGCTGAGCGGAGTCTGGTCCAACGGCATGGTCGCCAGCAGGTCCGCGTTGTCGTGTCGGCCACGCAGCGTGACCGCAGCGTGCACCGGGTGGCCCTTGCCCGGCCTGACCCAGACCGCCGTGGCACCCGCGCCGATGTCGGTGACCACCGGACGATCCGCAGGGATCGCAACGGTTCTGGCCTTCGGTCCCGCCGAGGTCATCGTGATGACGTCGGCGCTCGTCGCGGTCGGAGCGCTGAGCATCAGCGAGGCCTTGGCCTGCGGTATGCCGTCCGGGATCGCGATGCCGGCCGGGCCGTCGATCGCCGGCAGCGCTGGTGCCCAGGTCAGGTCGGTGGTGCCGGAGCCGGCGGTGCGGCTCATCACCGATGCGGCGACCGGGACGTCGCCGGTGATCTGCACGTCGTAGTTGCCGGTTGTGAGACCGGTGAGCGTGACCCCTGTGCTCGTGCCCGGCGCGACCGTCTGCACCTTGTCGACGACCACCGCGCCGGCGGTGTTGACGACGCGCACCCGCACGATCGCCTCGTCCTTGCCCGGGACCGCGACACGGACCTGGGGGGCGGCGCTGGTCGCGGACACCCCTGGAACGGTGAGCTTCTCGGCAGGCGTCACCGGTGCGCTCGTGGTGTCCTCACCGACCGGTGTCTCGCCGTTCATCCAGGCGTCGGTGAGCGATGCGGACACGCCGGCGCCGGTCGCGGTGACGTGCACCGCCGGTGCGGCGAGGGCTGCGGCGAAGTCACCGAGCACCAGCACTTTTCGTTCACCCGGTGCGAGCACAGTGCCCTTGACCGACGCAGCCGCGTCGGCACCGTCGGCTCCCAGGACCGTGACATCGACCGTCGTCGGCGTGGCGCCGGTGTTGACGAGGGCGAGTCGGGCGACACGGCCGTCGTCGTGTCCGCCGCCGAAGAACCAGCCGTCCTGCACGGGCCCGCCGCAGCCGCTGACGTTGAGCCCACGGGCCGTGGTGCGCTCGTCGAGTTGTGTCTGCGTGGCCACCAGTCCGGTCGCCAGGCCACCCTTGCCGACCACGGACGCGGCGGTCGTCGCGGGCAGATCCGTGCTGACAGCACCACCACGCCGCAGCGACAGCGGCTTGCTCCTGCCGTCGGTCGTGACGGAGACTGATCCGCCCGACGCGGTGCCGTGGACCCAGTCCGCCGGGGCGGACGCCGCGCGCACCCGGCCCGCCGCGGCGGCGCCGGTGCAGGAAAGTGAGACGTCCCGCAGCGCGCTGGACGTCGTGTCGACGTCGAGCTGACGCACGTCGGCCGGCCGCGTCGCGTCCGCGGTGTCGGTCGTCTGGGTGGCTCCCCAGACCAGACCGGCTCCGGCGAGCACCGCCACTGTCGCCCGAACGACCCCGAAGACCTTCACAGCGTCCTCCGGGAGCGTCGGTTGCCGAGTGGTATCGCCAGGAAGAGCAGCAGTGCGGCCAGCGCACCCTGGCCGAGCGCGATGTTGCGGTGCTGCACGCCGGGGTCGATCACCAGCCGGCCGCCGCCGGCCGGCATGGGATAGCGCAGTCGGCCATCGGACACAACCGGCTGGACCCGGTGACCGTCAACGGCGACCGTGCCGTGGTCGCGCCAGCCGGCGCCTTCGGCCAGCACCAGGTCGCGACCGGCGGGTCCTGCCGGGAGTCGCGTGTGTGATCGAGCGTGAGCCACGGTGGAGGGCAGCGAGTCGACGGGTACGCCGTCACGCTCGAGCCATACGCGGCTGCTCGCCACGACGGTGCCGCCGCCGGAAGTCACCGCGGGGTCGACGCGCCATACAGCGGCGCGCGCAGCGCGGGAGATCTGGGTCAGCCCGGCCACCCCGTGCAGTGTGTCGGTGACCGCGGCTCGCTCACCGGGCCCGTCGACGATGACGAAACCGACCGCCAGCGCACGCAACTCGGCCGCGACGGCATCGGCCTGGTCGGGCTCCAGCAGCGCGGTGGCGGCAGTGGCCGCCTGACCACCGCCGCTCGGGGCGGGCTGGTGCAGCCCGGTCGCCGGCAGCCCGGTCTCGCGGCCGGTGAGCCGATAGGTGATCGCGCCGGTGTCGGAAATGCTCAGATGCAGCAGCCGCACGGCGTTGGGACCGGTCAATTGGCTGGCGACGACGCTCGGCGGGCCGGCCGGGGCCGGCCGCAACGCGGTCGTCGGTTGTGCCTGCCAGGCGACCAGCCCCGCGATGCCGGCGAAGAGCACGCACGCCGTCGCCGTGACACCGACCGCGAAGCGATGCACGAACCGCGGCGCTCGCGCCGAGCGCTCGGCCAGCAGGCCGCGCAGCCCGACGAGGCCGGCGGCGATGAGCGCTGCGGCGAAGACGTCGAGGCCGAGTCCGGCCCAGGGTGTGCGCGTTCCGTCGGACCACTGGACCAGGTGCAGATGGCCCGCGGCGAGCCCGGTGGCCAACCCAAGCAGCCCGACAAGGGCGAGCCCGGTGGATGCCTTGCCGAAGCCGGACCGGACGAGACCGGCGATCCCGAACACCAGCACGGGGGCGCTCGCCAGCACGGCGTAGGAGCCCGGGCCACCGGGATGCAGCAGCAACAACTGCCATGCCGGGTGGTCGTGCAGCGTGTCCAGTCCGCCAGGGCCGGCGAACAGCGCGCGCCAGTCGCTGAGCAGGTTGCGGGTCCACCAGCCGAGCACCAACCACGGCAGCACTGCGACGGTCAGGCCGCGCAGTCGCGCCCAGCCCGGGCCGAGCACGACGACGCCGAGTGCGACGAGGGAGATGACGATCAGCAGTGCGGGCGCGAAGGCGCCGACCACGGCTGCGGCCAGCACGGTGCCGAACGTGACCGGAGTGCTGGCCCGGCGCCGGCCGATCTCGAACACCCCGGCGAAGGCGAACGGGAAGACGATGTGCGCCACCACCGGGCCCAGCCGGCCGCCGGCGACGGCGGTCGTCAGGGTGGGCAGTGTTGCCCAGGCGAGCGCGGCGGCGACGCGCGGCCACCGTGCATGGGTGGCGATGCGTCCGGCGCGGTAGGCGACCAGGCCGGAAAGTGGCATCGCGAGGACCAGCAGCCAGGTGACGACGGCTGACGCGGAAGCCGCCCCATGGACGCCGGGGAGCTGCTGCGCGATCCACGCCAGCGGCGCGAGCACGACGAGGTATGGCGTGGCGGAGCCCGCCTGGCCGAGGCCCGGACCGGTCCAGGCATCGCGCCACATCCGCCATACGCCCGAGGCATCGGTGGTGAAGGGCTGCAGCGCTCCCCCGGTGAGGCCGTTGCCGGTGCCGCGCAGTGCGCCGCCGGTGATCAGGTCGCGCCAGCACACCGCCGCGGTCGCGAGCAGACCGAGCACCACCCACAGGCCCGGGTTGCGCAGCACGCCGGTGCGCCCGGCGACCGGCGTCGGCATCGACTCGGCGTCATCGGCCACCGGTCCGGTCTCGACCGGCGCGGTGGCGGGTATGTCGCGGCGGGTCGGCTCCGGGGTGATCGCGTCGCCGATCGTGGCGGTCGCGTGATCGATCGCGCCCCGCCAGGGCACGAAGATGTTGCGCAGGTTGCGCCGCCGGGTGCTCGCCCGCCCGATGAACCGCCACCGGGCGCCGATGATGCGGACCACACCGAGCGGAGCGCTCGCCTGCGCGAACTCCGCCAGCGAGCGGCGAGGGCGCTTCAACAGCAGCATCAGCAGGCCGAGCACGGTGCAGCTGAGCAGGATCCACAACGCCATGAACGGCAGGCCGAGCAGCGAACAACGCGCGAGTGCGACCTGGCGGTGCCGTCGCAATGTCCGGGGGCTGCGCGGAGCCGGCCGGTCGACGTCGCTGTCCTTGCCGACGAGGTCCTGGTGCGCGCGGGCGGCAGGTACGACGATGACCTGTCGCCCGATCAGGTGGGCGCGCCAGGAGACGTCCAGACCGTCGCCGTCTCCGTCGAAGGCCGGGTCGAAGCCACCCAGGCCGAGGTAGACGTCGCGGCGGATGAGCATGCCTGCGCTGCTGACGCCGAGCACGTCGCGCCGGTCGTCGTGCTGGCCCTGGTCGGGCTCGCCCTGCATGCGGGAGCCGACGTGCCGACCGGTGCGGGTCAGGTCGATGCCGACGTTGACCAGTCGCGTCGGGTTGTCGCTGTCGAGCACCTTGCAGCCGGCGATGCCGATGCGATCGCTGCCGGAGACGACGGAAACCAGTTGGGAGAGGGCGTCGGAGTCGGGGGCGCTGTCCTCGTGCAGCAGCCACAGCCACACGTCGCGGTCACGCGGGCGGACCGGTCTCTTGCGCGCGCGGCGGCGCGGGCGCAGCGCCACCACGGCGTCCTCGCCGGGATCGGGCAGCGCGGTGACCGCGGTGTCGACGATCTCGGCGAACGGTGTGCCCGCGGGCACGGTGACGACCGAGAGCGACCAGTCGGCGTCGCCGACGGCAGGGTGCTCCGCGAGCAGGCCCGGCAGATCGCGGCCCGGTGTCGCGTCGATGACGATCAGCCGATCCGGCCTGTGATCGGAAGCGACGAGCGCGTCCAGGGTCTCGAGGAGTCGCGGGTGATCACTGTGCTGCACCACCAGCAGCGCGGTGACGGCGAGCTCTACGGCGTCGTCATCGGTCGCCAAGAACCCGGCACTGACCAGCTCGGCTGCGTGCCGGGAAGGCGGGGCTTGCGTCGTGGTCAGACTGCCCGCTTCTTGAGCTTGCGACGCTCACGCTCGGACAAACCACCCCAGATACCGAAGCGTTCGTCGTGTGCGAGGGCGTATTCGAGACACTCGGCCTTGACGTCGCACCCGATGCAGACCTTCTTGGCCTCACGGGTGGACCCGCCCTTTTCGGGGAAGAACGCCTCCGGGTCGGTTTGTGCGCACAGCGCACGCTCCTGCCACGAAAGCGCTGTCTCTTCTTCTTCCTGCTCGAGCCCCTCGTGCAAGAGGGTCAAAATCGTGAACTCCTGCACGGCTCCTCCTCATTGTCGGTAATGACCTGACGGGGCTAATTACACGCGTGTCATTCCGATCCGTCAAGCCCACGAGGTGCTAACTACGGTTCGCAGACCTCCGCAGCGGCAACGCTTTTCGTCGTCCGGACGGCCAGGTCTCCCGCCGGACCCGACGTGCGATCATGGACCAATGCGCATCACCGCTCTCGCCGGAGGTGTCGGCGGAGCCCGATTCCTGCGCGGCCTGCTTCACCACCTGTCCAATCGCACCGACGGTCCGCACTCGCTGACAGTGATCGGCAACACCGGCGACGACATCTCGCTCTTCGGACTGCGGGTGTGTCCCGATGTGGACACCTTGCTCTACACCCTCGGTGGCGGAGTGCACGAGGGCCAGGGCTGGGGCCGGGCCGACGAGTCGTTCGTCGTGCAGGGCGAGCTGGCGGCATACGGAGCACAGCCGCAGTGGTTCGGCCTCGGTGACCGCGACTTCGGCACCCACATCGCCAGGAGCCAATGGCTCGCGCAGGGTATGACGCTCAGTGCCGTCGTCGAGCGGCTCGCGCAGCGCTGGGGACTGCCTGAGCAAGGGGTGACGCTCCTGCCGATGACCGACACTCCGGTCGAGACCCACGTCGTCATCGAGGACGAGGACGGCTCCGAGCGCGCCATCCATTTCCAACAGTGGTGGGTGCAGCACCAGGCCTCGCTACCCGCGAAGCGCTTCGTGGTCGCCGGGCTCAACCAGGCGGCCGCCGCCCCGGGTGTGCTCGACGCTATCCGCACCGCCGACCTGGTGCTGCTGCCACCGAGCAACCCCGTCGTGTCGATCGGCATCATCCTGTCCGTGCCCGGAGTCCGTGACGCGATGCGTGGCACGAACGCCCCTGTGGTCGGCGTCTGCCCGCTCGTCGGCGGCGCTCCGGTGCGCGGTCACGCGGATGCCTGCCTCTCCGCGATCGGCGTGCCGGTCACTCCCGACGGCGTCGCCGGCCTCTATGCCGACTTCCTCGACGGCTGGCTGGTCGACAAGGCCGACGAAGCGTCGATGGCCGGCGCCGAGCCCGCGATCCGGGCCATCCCCCTCCTGATGACCGACATCGAGGCCACCGCCGAAATGGCCTCGGAAGCAGTCGAACTCGGCCTGTCGCTACGTCGATGACCGCACCCCCGCAGCCGGTGTCGATCCGTCCCGTCGGCTTCGACGCCGAGGTGACACCGGCGATGGATCTGCCGGCAGTGCTCGGGGATCTCCTGCGTCCGGCCCTCTCCCCCGGCGACGTCGTCGTGGTGACCAGCAAGATCGTCTCCAAGTGGCTGGGACTCTTCGCGCCGGTCGGCGTCGAGCGGCCCGATCTCGTGCTCCAGCAATCCGATTCGGTCGTTGCCGAGCGCGCGAACGACTCGGGCACCACTCGTGTCGTGCAGGCGGTCGCCGGGCCGGTGATGGCGGGGGCCGGCATCGACGCCTCCAACTCCGGCGACGACCGCCTCCTGCTCCTGCCCCGTGACCCGGACGACGTCGCCCGCCGCGTGCGTCACGAGATCGCCGAAATCCTCCAGCGGCCAACAGATTTCGCGGTCGTACTGTCGGACACCTCCGGGCGCGCATGGCGTGGCGGTCTGACCGACTTCGCGCTGGGTGCCGCGGGACTGCGACCGGTCGACGATCTGCGCGGACTGCCCGACACGGCCGGTCGTGACCTGGCGGTCACCGTTCGCAACATCGCCGACGAGGTCGCCTCGGCCGCCGACCTGGTCAAGGGCAAGATCGACCGCGTGCCCGTGGCGCTGCTGTCCGGGCTCGAATCCTTCGTCACCGTCGACGACGGACCGGGTGCCGCCGGGCTCGTCCGCACCGGTCCGTCCGACTGGTTCGCGCTCGGTCGGGCCGAGGCCGTCCGTGCCGCGCTCGGTGTCGCGCCGGGCACTCCTCTCTCGGCCGAGGTCGGCATCGAGTCGGTCGCTCCGGAGCCACTGCCGGATCGGGTGGCCCGCGCCGTCCGGGTGGCACTCACCGCGGCCGACCGGGTCGACGTCGATCAGTCGGCGCCTTCGGACGACGGTGTCGTCATACGACTCGAAGGCTCGGATCCCGTTGCACTGGGCCGGGTTTGGGCACGCCTGGAGGTGGCCCTCGCCGGCGAGCGCCTGACCGGGGTCGCCGCGCGCGACGCAAACGGCGTGTGCCTGACCGTCCGCGACTGACTCAGCGACCGACCGTCATCGGCGGCTTCCCGCAGCGATGAGTTGCTCGATGCCGTCGAGGACGACGGACAGCCCGAACTCGACGTCCTGATCGCTCGGGAAGGCCTCGTCATCGTCGAACGTGCCCGCCTCGAGAGCGGTCGAGACCGCCGGGAACTCGTCCGGATCCACGACCGACGCCAGCGCCCGGGCCCACCCGGTGCCGGGTCCGTACTGCCGCGCCTGGCCGACCATGCTGCGCACGAACCCGTCGACGACGAGCAGCGCGGACGCCGCTGACTGCGGGTCGAGTCCGGTGCGCCCGATGGCCTGCATGCCGCTGTCCATCCAGGCCACGTTGTTCGGCCCCGCGGGCGGACCCTCCAGGATGACGTCCAGCACCCACGCGTGCGCCTGCAGCTGGGCCAGCTCCGCACGTGCCCACTCCCCCACCTGGCGCCGCCAGCCGGCCCGACGGGACGTCGCCGGCGGCCGACCCAATGCGGCGTCAGCCGCCACCGCCACGAGGTCGCTCCGCGAATCGACATGCCGGTAGAGCGCCATCGTGGTGAGTCCGAGGCGGCCCGCGACTGCCGCCATCGTGATCGCTTGGATCCCGTCGCCATCAGCGATCTCCATTGCGACAGAGGCGATTTCGTGAACCGTAACCGTCGGCTTGGGGCCACGACGAGGCCTTTCCTCGACACCCCACAGGGCACGTATGCCGCGACTCAGGCCGGACTGCTCCACGTCGTCTCCTCTGCGCTGCGGAATTAACTCTTTACATCGTACACAGTCGCGCTCTACCCTCTGTATCTGTCATAAACAGTTTTTGTCATACGCAATCAGGAGAAGTGATGCTCACGACCGGACTCACACCACCTCGGGCCGGGCGCAAGGAGTGGCTGGCGTTCGCGGTGCTGGCGCTGCCCCTGCTGCTGGTCTCGATGGACGTGTCGGTGCTCTACTTCGCGGCACCGGAGATCAGCCGCGACCTGCACGCCTCCCAGACCCAACAGCTGTGGATCTTCGACATCTACGGTTTCGTGCTGGCCGGCATGCTGATCACGATGGGTGGCCTCGCCGACCGGATCGGCCCCCGACGGCTACTGCTCATCGGCGCGGCGTGCTTCTCGGCCACGTCCCTGCTCGCGGCATACTCCGCGAGCACGACGCAACTCATCGTGGCGCGGGGCATCCTCGGCGTCGCGGGTGCCACCCTGATGCCATCGACGCTGTCGATGCTGCGGTCGCTCTTCCCCGACGAACGCCAGCGCGGCCAGGCGATCGGCGCCTGGACCGGCATCATGACCGGTGGCATCGCGCTCGGCCCGGTGCTGAGCGGCGTTCTGCTGCAACACTTCTGGTGGGGCTCGGTGTTCTTGATCAATCTGCCGGCCATGGCCATGCTGCTCGTGCTCGGCCCGATGCTGCTGCCGCGTGGTGAGCGCCGCGCACACCGGGTCGACCTGCCGAGCTCGGTGCTGTCCCTGATCGGCGTGCTGTGCACGATCTTCGGGATCAAACAGTGGGCGACCGACGGCTTCGACCTGCGCTGGACCGTCTCCATCGCGCTCGGCGGCGCCCTCCTCGTGGCGTTCGCTCACCGGCAGTTCCATCACGCCCACCCGATGGTGCCGCCCGCCCTGCTGCGCAACAGGGGCTACTGCACGGCGTTGCTGGGCAACACCATCTGCTCGTTCGCGCTGGTCGGTAACGCGGTGCTCTTCACGGCATACCTGCAGCTCGTGCTCGGCTACGACCCGCTCACCGCCGCGTTGTGGAGCATCGCGCCGACGGTGTGCGTGGGCGCCGTCGCACCTTTCGCGGCGACGCTGGGTGTGCACCTGGGCAAGCCGGTCGCCGCGGCGCTGGGCCTGACGGTGGGCGCGTGCGGGTTCGGCATGCTTGCGACGGTCGGCACCTCGTCGCTGATGATGGCACTGATCGGTGCCGGCGTGCTTGCCGCCGGACTGGTCGTCACCATGACGCTGGCCAGTGAGCTCGTCCTCTCCAGCGTCGACGAGGGCCAGGCGGGCAGCGGAGCGTCGGTCTCCGAGGCCGCGAGCGAACTCGGTGGGGCGCTCGGCATCGCACTGCTGGGCAGCGTCGCCGCCGCGGGATACCGCGCTCGGGCACACGAGACCCTACCCGCATCCGCGGTGCACGGGCCCGCGGGCGAATCGCTCGCCCAAGCGGCCGGCTTCGCCGCCGGTCTGCCGAATCCCCTGGCGCACCAAGTGTTGTCAGCCGCTCGTGCGTCATACGTCCACGGTGTGCACCTCGCGGTCCTCACCGGTATGGCGCTGCTCGTCACGGCAGCAGTCGTTCTCTGGCGCAGCCGACGGACGTTCGCGTGACGTCTCAGCCCGGCAGATGCGTGGGTATGGCGAGGCGCGGCCCATGCCGGGGTGCGCCGAGCCGACCTGACATCACGAGGAATTGGACGCGATAGCGATGCCCGGCATAGGGCCGCAGCAACCGCTCCAGCTCCTCGTCGTTCACGGGTGCACCGGTCAAGGCGTGGCCGATGTCCTTGGCGATGTGGTAGTCACCGAAGCTGACGGCATCGGCGTCGCCGGCAGCGCGTTGCATCGTCTCGGCTGCAGTCCAGACGCCGACACCGGGCACGGATCGCAAGCGCTGCCAGGCATTTTCGCGAGGCAGTGACGCGCACTCCTCGAGCCGCGGCGCGACCTGCAACACCCGCTGCACCGTGTCGGCCCGTCGACCGTCGACACCGGCGCGCAACCACTCCCAGGACGGGATGCGTCGCCAGCCCGCGACGTCCGGTGGCAGCATCAGCCGGATGGCCGCGATGGCGTCGGTCGGACCGGGCGCCGGTGCGCCGTGGCGACGCACCAGCTGCCGGTAGGCACCGAACGCCTGCTTGCCGGTGACGCGCTGCTCGATGATCGCGGGGATCAGACTGTCGAGCACCAACCGGGATCGGGCGATGCGCCAGTGTCGCTGCTCCTTGGCGATGTGCCGGAGGCTGTCGTGCTGGATCTCGAAGGTCCGCGGGTCGTCGGCCGCTCCGAGCAATTCGGGCAGGCCCTCCAGGATCCAGGTGGCACCAGCGCCCCATGCCTGTGCGACGACCCGGTCACCGGTCGGCGCCGGCTCCCGGTGCAACCGCACGGTCGCCGGGCCCTCCGGAGTGCGGGTGGCACGCCATACGACATCCGCGGTGGTGTGGAAGGTCGGGTCGCCGGCGCCGTGCCGGTAGGTGCCGAGGATCGCGCCGAGCGGCACCGGCCGGCCGGGCGCGAAGTCGGCGGTGGCCGCCGGTGCCGTCACCGCCGCCGGAAGGTCAGCAGCGCCAGCCCGAAGTTGCCGGTCTCACCGGCCGCGACGGTGTTGGCCTGCCGGCCCTCTTCCAGCGCGAGATCGCCCACCAGGGACAGCCCCTGCTCGTCGGCGCGGGCTATCAGCGAGCGCACGTCGGCCACGGCGACACCGCCCGCGTCGCGCGGGCCGAGCCGCAGCGAGACCATGATCAGCCCGCCACGACGCAGCGCCGCGGTGCCACGGGCCAGGTCCTCGTCGACGGTCGCGGGGTCGCTGGAGTGCGGGTGCAGGCGGACGACGAGGTCGACGGAGCCGGCGTCGATGTCGTTGCCGACCACGTCGGGGCGAATGACGTCCACGGCGAGCGGGGCGAAGCCGATCTTGGTCGCCCAGCGGGAGAACACCGACCGAGCGCCGGCCGTGTCGACGACCACCGCGTGCCGACGACCGTCGTCGACGATCCGCAACAACGCCGCGAGGGCGCCGAAGGCCGCCCACGCGCTGGTGTCGTCGAGGGTGCGTGCCAGACCGAGCCTGCGGGCCGCCTTGCGCGCGAGTCGTGCCTCGTCACCGTCCAGCAGGAGACCGGTCGTGCGCACGCCGCTGAAATCGGCCGCGCGCAGCGAGACCTTCTGCTCGACCGGGCGCGGAAGCTTGGAGGCGGTGTCCTTGGCCGCCTGCCGGGCACGGCCGACCACACGTTGCACTGCCGGTGAACCTGAGAGGCGAGCCGCTGCTGTCGAGTGGACCTTCACCCTTCGACTCTAACCGGAGACGGTGACAGCGGCCGGCAGATAGCGGCTCAACAGCTCACGTTGCTCGCGGCCGAGGCCCGTCTCGAGGTGTTCCAGCCCCGGGGTGACGACGCGGGTCGTGGGCATGTCGTGCAGCGCTGCGAGATTCAGCAGCGCGGTGCTGGTGCCCCCGACCGCTCCCGAGGCGCCGATGACGGCCGGGTCCAACTCCGCCGGCAGATCTCCCTCGATCGTCTCGAAGTCGCGGTATCTGGCTGGGTCCTCGGCCGGGTGCGGACGCACCACGAGGCGCTTGCCGCGAGCCGCGGTGTCCCGTGCGACCGCATCGATGTGGAGCAGGTAGTCCTTCTCCGCAAGTGCACCGATCTCGACCCACGGCGAGCTGAGGAAGACCACCCGTCCGTCCTCTCGGTCGGGCCTGCGATCTCCGGCGTGTGCCAAGAACTCGTCCCGGATCCGCGACTGCAGGGCGAAGCCGCGCCCGACGTCATACATCGCGAAGCGGGTGCTGGTCAGCCCGCGGACGGCGCCCTCGACCGCCAGCGCGCGCGCCGTCGTCCACGGCTCGCCGCCGCCCTGCCGGCGCCAGGCCGCACGGCGGGTGCGCCAGTCGCCATACGTTCCCAGTCCCTCGTCCGTGACGACGGTGCGCAGGGGCCGGCGCGGGGCGGCTCGGCGCATGGTCACCCACGGCTTGATGCCCGGCGCCCCGACGGACAGGTAGGTGAGTGGCCCGTCCGGAACACCCGCGAGCGCCCCGACCGACTGGATGATCTGCAGGTGGGTGTCCGGCCCGAGCGGCAGCAACCGGCGGATGTCACCGGTGGTGACGCGTGCCTTGCCCAGGAAGGTCCCGCCCGCGAGGTAGGTGACGTGGAACTGCTCGGTGAGTCCGCGCAGGTATGCCGCGAGGTGCACCAGGTGGGTGCGGCTGCGCACCCCGGTGATGACGATCTGTCGCATCCGGCTCACACCACCGGTGGCCGGCCGGCACGGGCCAACCGGCCGACGGTCCGCCAACTCATCGGGCGTCGGTCGCCCGCGCTGGTGCGGACGCCCTCCAGGAAGCCGCCGGCCCACGTGCGCAACGCACGCTGGTCGTGGACCCGGACGATGGTGAGGCCGGTCCAGAACGACAGGTAGACCGGCACCAGCGGCGCCGGCAGGTTCCGCTTGGCGACCCAGACCCGGTTGCGCGCGTTGGTGTGGAAGTAGATCCGGTGCCGGGTCGCGGCGGTCGCCGGGTGATGTATGACGACCGACGGCAGATATTCGATGCGCCAGCCGAGATCCACCAGCCGCCAGGCAAGATCGACCCCCTCGTGGCCGAAGAAGAAGTGCCCCGGCCAGCCGCCGGCCTGCTCGAACGCCTTGCGGCGCACCAGGACTGCGGCCTCCCAGAACCATGCGGCAGGCCCGGCGCGACCACCGTCACGCACATCGAAGCGCGGGACCCACCGACGCGGCGTTGGCCGGCCGTCGGGGTCGACGCCGCGCGGCTGGACCACCGCGATGCGCTCGTCCGAGTCCAGCCTCCGCGCCAGTCGGGCGATGACGTCGACCGCCGGCAGCGCCGCGTCGTCGTCATAGAAGTAGATGAACTCTCCGCGAACTTCGCGCGCGGCCACGTTCCGTCCCTCGGGAATGCCGACATTCTCGGGAAGGTGAACAGTCCGCACCCAGTCCGGCAGACCCTCCGGCTGCCAGCCGTTGCCCACCAGCACCACGTCGAGTTCGACACCCTGCTGCGCGCGCAGCGTCGCCAGCGCGCGTCGCAACTCGACGGGGCGGTCCCCCATGTGCAGCATCGCGACACCTACTGTGGGACGGCGCACCGGCCGTGACTGGGCGGACGACGACAACACCGGACGCGAATCCGGCGTGCTGAGAGTGCCTTCCACCCAATATCTCCCTCGTGAGGACGACTGTGTTTCGCAAGTTACGAGCCGCGATTGAACGGAGTGCGGAGCGTGTCTGAACATCACGACAACCCCGGGGCAGCACCGGTGCCCGTCGGTGGCGAGATGGCATACGGATCCGATGCGCCGGCGCCGCTCGGAGTCCTGCTCGACCTGCTGCGCGAACCACTCCGGGGGGCGTCCTCCGTGCTGTTGCTCGGCGCCACCGCCGCTGCACTGGCCGAAATCTGTCCGGCCGCAACGGCCTTCGTCCGCCGGACCGCGGACGCAGAGCAGCTCGCGAGCCGTGGTGTGCGGGTGCTGGTCGGTGGGCTCGACAGGTTGCCGCGTGAGGAGCGCGCCGATCTCGTCATACAGCTGGACCCGCCGGGGCGGGTGTTGACCCCCGACTCCCCCGGCTGTTCCCACGCGCAGGTGGTGGCGATGGCCGCCGAGCATGTCGCACCGGGCGGCCGGCTGGTCGCGTTGGTACCCGGTCCGCTGGGTCCGGATCGCGCCAACTCGCCGTACGCCCCGGAGCCGGACGCCGACGACGCCTGGTGGGTCGGCACGGAGGGGTATGACGAAAGGCCTCCCACTCTGCGCGAACTCCCGCGCCAGCCAACGCATTTCGTGATCTCGAGCGGTGGCGTGCCGAACGTGGCCGCGTCGGCCGCACCCGCCGCCGACCCGTTGGTCGAGGTCGCGGACGCATGGTTGCTGGGCGACGCCGACCAAGCGCCCCCGGCGGATGCCGTGTGGACGCTGCCTGCAGAGGGGTCCGCAGACCGTCCCCTCCACCGCCCGGGTCGGAGTGAGCAACGCATCGCCCAGCTGACCGAACAGGTCCGCAAGCGCGACGCCGAGTTGGTCGGGCTGCGGACGTTGCTGGATCAGCAGTTGCGCCGGGTCCGCGCGCTCGAGCACGCGATTGCGACCGAGCACGGGCCGCTCGCCCGGCGGACGCTCTTCGTGATGACGGCCCCCGTCTCACGCATCGTGGAGGCCGCTCGAGCGCGAAGGCACCGCTGACAGCTGCGGCATCGTCGGGAATGCCCCGTGCGCGAGCGCGCTTGCACCGAGCATGGACTTCTCCCGGCCGGAGTGGCGCATCGACAGCTCCTGGAAGTGCGAGCTGCTCGAGGACGGCGCTCTGGAACCGACCCGGTCGTCCCTCTGGGTCCTGGTGTGCTCGGGGTCGATCTCCGTCGGCGGCACCGGTGCGACCACTCTCGAGGCGGGCGATGCGGCATACGTGCACCACGCCCTGTTGCATCCAGTGCGTGCCATCGCCGACAGCCGGTTGCTGGTCGCCGACCTGCACGCCACCCGCGGCGAGTTCCGCGGACCGATGATCGCTCGGGGTTTCGCCGACACCCAGAGCGGCATCGTCGCTCTCCTGGCCGCGTGCCCGGTGCGTGGCGAGATGAGGATCGAACGTCCCGGCGTCACTGCTGCGTATGGCGAGCTGCTGGGTTCGGCGATGCTCTCCGAGCACGAGCGTGCCGTCGACGAGCACCTGCCCAGGTCGTCCGCCGATCCGGTGGTCCGTGCCGCAGCCGTGGCGATGGCGGCCGATCCGACCCGGGACTGGACGCTCACCGAGCTCGCCGCGTTGTCGCACGTCGGCACCACGACACTGGTCGCTCGCTTCCGCGAGGCCACCGATCTGGCCCCCATGCAGTTGCTACGCAGGCTGCGGATGCGCCGTGCCATGGATGAGCTGTCCAGGTCGGACGCCGCGATCACCACGGTCGCGCGGCTCGCGGGTTACGGTTCGGCGGAGGCATTCGTCCGCGCGTTCCGCGCCGAGACCGGGCTGACTCCCGGTCGGTGGCGTCAGTCCTCGCGCGGCACCAGCCGCACCGCTGCGAACCCGACTGCGGCCAGCCCCGCGAGCCCCGCCCCAACGGCCATGGCGGCCCAGACATCGCGGTGATCCACGATCAGGCCGCCCAGGACCGCGCCGAGCGTGATCGCGGCCTGGAACGCCGTCACCTGCAGTGAGACCGCCGCCTCCACTCGGTTCGGCTCCGCTCGGGAGACCCACAACTGGGTGGTCACCGGCACCATGTTGAACCCCGTGCCCCAGGCCAGCACGGCCAGCGCGACGACGACGGTCGACGGATGGGCGGCCATCAGGACCAGGCCGACGAACAGCACTGCGGGCGCCGCCACCACGCCGATCCGCAGCCGGGTGGACAGCCAGCCGCCCACGAGGTTGCCGACGAGTCCACCGATGCCCCACGCGAGCAGCAGCACCGTGACGAGCGAGGGCGTGACCGCCTGCAGCGCGACCCGGATGTAGGGGTACGCGGCGAAGTTGGCGAAGGCTGCCAGCGCGATCATCGCCACTCCCGCTATCAGTCGGCGGTTGCCCAATGCCTGGCGCATCATCGCCGCACCGGCACCCGGGTGCGCGGGCACCGGTGGCAACAGCCGGGCCAGCACCAGTCCGGAGGCGGCCGTCGCCGCGATGAGTAAGGCGAACACCGCCCGCCAGCCGATGACATCGCCCAGCACCGACGCCAGAGGCACGCCGATGATGGTCGCGACGCTCGTGCCCAGGGACATCGCCGTCGACACCAATGCCGGACGTTCGGTGACCGCCACGCCGACGCCGAAGGTGAACGACCAGAACCCGGCGATCGCGACGCCGAGGAGCACCCGCCCGGCCAACAGCACCGGTAGTGAAGGCGCCAACGCCACCACCAGGTTCGACACGAGCGCCAGCATCAACAGCCCCAGCAGCACGCGCCGTCGATCGGCCCGTGGCAGGACGGAGGCGATGGTCGGTGCGGTGATCGCACCGGCCAGGGCCGTCGCGGCGACGGCGAGACCGGCGCGCCCCTCGGTGACGTGCAGGTCGTCGGCGAGCAGGGGCAGCACTCCGGCCGGGACGAACTCGGCGCTGACCAGGACGGCGGTGCCGGTGGCCAGTGCGAGGGCGGTCGGTATGGCGCCGGGCCGACCATCGGGCACGACGGTGTCGGCGACAGGAACGGTGCGAGTCGGGTCGGAGCAGGTCACCCGTTCATCGTGCTGCAGATCCGGCGGGCCGCGTGGACCCGTCCGCCGGGATCATTGATCGCACGGCCGCCGGTCGTCAGTGCTGCGCGCGCAGGCCGCAGCAGACGAGCACGTCACGGACCGGGACGAACGCGACGCGCACCTGGCGGGCGAGGTCGCCGGGCACGATCAGCCCGGGCCAGCCCAGCCACGAAAGCACCGGCAGGCCGAGCAGTTTCGCGGTCACCTCACACTGGATCCACCGTGGCCACACGACGGCCGGATCCGTGCTGCCGGCTCGTCGGGCCAGGCTTCCGGTGACCCGTTGCGCACTCAGCTCGGCGTCGATCGCTGCTCGACCGCTGAGGGTGTCGGGTACGTGCCACGCGACTCCCCTACCGTCCGCGAGGTACGACCGCACCCCCGATCCGGTCGCGCGCACCGCGGCGCCCGCGCCGAGTTCGAGGAGTTCGGGCACGGCGTACCGGGCGAGCAGCTCGGTGTCGGTCGAGGTCGATCCTGAGGTGGGCATCCGTGTCTCAGATCGAGCTGCCGCCGTCGATGGTGATGACCTGCCCGTTGAGGTTCGTGTCGTCGAACAGCAGCGACCGCACGACCGGTGCGATGTTGGCGGGCGTCACCATCCGGCCGGACGGTGTGCGCCGCGCGATCGTCGACAGTTGCTCGGTGCCGAGCACCGATGACATGTCGGAGGCGAAAAAACCGGGCGCGACCGAGTTGACCAGGAAGCGACCGTGCATCTCGCGTGCGAGCGTGCGCATCGCGGCGTCGAGGCCGCCCTTGGTCGCGGCGTATGTCACCAGTCCGGAGTAGCCGCGCTGCGCGCAGACCGACGTGATCATGACGATCCGTCCGCGGCCGGTCTTGGCCATCGCGTGCCGGATGAAGGCTCGGGTCAGCACCAGCGGCGCCGTCAGGTTGGTCTGCACAATCCGCGCGATCTGCTCTGGTGACGTGTGCAGATGCATCGAATCCTGGCCCATGGCAGCGTTGTTCACCAACGAGTCGATCGGCCCGAGGACCGCCGAGGCGTCCTTGAAGAAGCGCTTCACGCCGTCCTGGTCGTTGATGTCGACCGGTGCGGCGAAGAGCCTGCCGTCATACTCCTGCTGCAGCTGCTCGATCTCGGGCGTCAGCTTGCGGGAGAACGTCGCCACCTTCGCGCCGCGTTGCAGGGTGTCCCTGACCAGCTCGAGGCCGAGGCCCTTGGTGCCGCCGGTGATCAGCACGCACGAGGCTGCGGGGATCGGGTCCTGGGTCGAAACAGGGTCAGACATCGCTCTTCAAGCTCTCCTTGATCGGGATCTCGGGCAGCACGCGCACCCGGCGCGGCACGGCGTAGTCGGGCAGTTGCTCGGCGCACCAGCTCGTCAGGTCGCCGGTCGTCACGGTGGCGTCACCGGCCAGCACGACGTCGGCGACGACGACCTGGCCGACCAGCGGCGCCTTGCGGCCGCGTACGGCGGCCCACACGACGTCGGGGTGGTCCAACAGCCTGCGCCGCACGGACGAGCCGGACGCCTTCGAACCACCCACGTTGATCTCGTCGGACGCGAGCCGCCCCACGATCGCGACGCGGTCGTCGCTCAACTCGACCCGGTCACCGGTGTGTATGAGGGAAGGCATCCCCTCCGCGGCGTGCGGCGAGGCGATGACGAGCTCGTCGCCCTCGACACGAAGGGTCGGACGCTCCGGGGTCTCCCGGTCGAGCCAGGCACGGGGGAACCCGGCCCGGCCGTCGTGGACCGCGATCGCGGCGCCGGCCTCGGAGGATGCGTAGATCCAGGAGATCCGGGCGGCCGGGAAGACCTCGCGCAACCGGTCGAGGATGCCCTGGTCGACGGGCTCGCCGCCGAGGGTGATCTGCTCGAGCGGCAACTGCGCGACGGTGGCGCCGGAACGCCACATCGCCTGTCGCCAGAAGGTGGGTGTCCCGGACGCCGCGGTCACGCCGTGTTCCATCGCCAGTTGCGGCCAGCTGTCGATCTGGTCGGGCTCGATGAAGACGATGTCCTGCCCGGGTAGTGCGAGCGACAGCGAGACCACCTGCCACCATGCGTACGCACCCGTCGCGTACGGGCACAGCCAGGTACGCGACGGCTGCTCACCACTGACCGTGGTGAGCGAATCCAAGGTGTGGGCAACCTGTTTCGGCCGCCCTGTCGATCCGCTGGTCAGCAACCAGAGACGCCCCGCATCGACCGCGTGCTCAGTGGACGGGGCCTCCACACGGTCCCCCTGCGCGACGGCCAGCCCGGCGCTGCGGAAACCCTCTGCCTGTGTGGCGTCGACGCGCCGGGCGGTGCTGATCAGGGTCTCCCGATCGCCGTCCATGACGTGCTGCCAGACCGCACGCACCGCATCGGTGTTGTCCTCGGCGAGGACCGCGGCTGCCGCCGGCAGGTCCGGCCATGCGGGCAGGTCCGCCCACGTGCCGACATACCCGGTGGTGACGATGCGGTTGCCCGCGCCGCAAGGTGCACTCACGCGGTGGGTTGCAGCTGGTCGATGAAGTCCAGGACGTCGCCGACGGTCTCGACCGAACGCAGCTCGGGTGCGTCGAAGTTCAGCTCGGTGTCGAGCTCGTCCTCGACGCGCAGCGCCAGCTCGGAGAAGTCGAGCGACCGGAAGCCGATCCCGTCCAACCGGGTGCTGTCATCGGCCGGCAGCTGCTTGCCCTGTGCGGCGAGAACCTCACCCATCATCGTGCGCACGTGGTCACGGCTCAGTCCGGACATCGGCCCTCCATCGGTGTTCACCAGTTGTTGTCCTCTGCGTTGCTCGCATCGCCTACGTTCGCGGCGATGACAATTTCGACCATTCACTTCGACCGACGACGAGGGGCCTGAATGCTGCGGCCGGCCACTGACGCCGACAAGGAGTCCATACGCATCTGGCGGAACCATCCGCAGGTCCGTGCGGTCTCCCTGACACAGAACATCATCACCCGCGAAGAGCACGAAACCTACTGGGAATCCTTGTATGGCAACGCTGTTCGTCGAGTGTTCATCTTCGATTTCGCGGGCGTTCCCGCGGGTGTGGTGACCTATTTCGACATCGACGACGACGCACGGACAGCGATGTGGGGCTATTACCTCGACAACGAGGGGCTGCAGGAACGCGGCCAATTGCTGCCCGCGTGGATCAAGATCCAGCGGGAGGCGATCAAGCTCGCGTTCGGCGAACTCGACCTGCAGGAGTTGTACGGCGAGGTGCTGGACGCCAACGAGGCGGTGCGTTCGATGAACGCCCGCAACGGCTTCGAGGAGATCGATGCCACCGAACGCATCGTCGACGGGCGCTCCGTCACGGTGCACACGATCCGCCGCAGGAGGCAGCCGCATGAATGATCCGGTCGACATCACGATCGGCAAGCACACGATCGGACCGGGTCACCGGCCGTTCATCATCGCGGAGGTGTCGGGCAATCACGACGGATCGCTCGACAAGGCGCTGGACATCGTTCGGATGGTTGCGGATGCGGGCGCGCAAGCGGTCAAGCTGCAGACCTACAAGCCCGAGACGATCACCATCGACTCCGATGCACCCGACTTCCGGTTGTCCGACGGCCACGAGCTGTGGGGCGGTCGCACGTTGTGGGACCTCTACCAGGAGGCGCACACACCCTGGGAGTGGCACACGCCGATCTTCGAGCTCGCGAACTCGCTCGGCCTGGCCTGCTTCTCCTCCCCCTTCGACCCGACCGCCGTCGATCTGCTCGAGTCGCTGGACACCCCCGCATACAAGATCGCGTCGTCGGAGATCGTCGACCTGCCGCTGGTCCGGCTCGCCGCGAGCAAGGGCAAGCCGATGATCATCTCGACCGGGATGGCATCGATCAGCGAGATCGACGCTGCGGTCTCGGCTGCACGCAGCACCGGCAACGACCAGATCGTCGTGCTGTCCTGCACTGCCGATTACCCGGCGAACCCCGAGGAGTCCAACCTGCGCGGCATACCCGTGCTCCGTGACGCCTTCGGCACGCACATCGGCCTGTCGGACCACACGCCCGGGATCGGCGCCCCACTGGCGGCTGTGGCACTGGGCGCGGTCGTCGTCGAGAAGCACGTGACGCTGGCCCGCGAAGGTGGCGGCGTCGACTCGTCGTTCTCACTCGAACCGGCCGAACTCGCCTCGCTGGCAAGGGAGTCCGAGGTCGCTTGGCAATGCTTGGGGAAGCCACGGATCGGGGCCACGACCGGCGAGCGCGAGGGTCTGCGCTTCCGCCGTTCCTTGTATGTCGTGCAGGACGCGCGTGCAGGCGACCCGGTGACCGCGGAGAACGTCCGCTCGATCCGTCCGGCGGGCGGGCTGCCGACCGACCTCTTCGGCGTGGTCGAGGGCCGCACCTTCACGCAGGACGTCAGCCGTGGCACCGCGCTGTCCTGGGACATCATCTGATGCACACAGCGAATCACTACTACGGCCACGCCCACGTGATGGCGCGCTACGCGGAACTCGCTGAGGTTCCTCGCATCTGGGGCTACTTGCAGCACGGTTGGAACACACACGACGGCTTCGCACCCGGCACGCAGTTCACCGACGGCTTCGCCAAACTCGTGTGGTCGCAGGCGTGCGCCCGTCGGGGCTGGGCGACGGGATTGCGCGACTACGTCGTGGTCGGCGCTCCGTGGGCCTACCTGCTCGACCTCGAGAAGCAGGACGAGTGGGCCGCGACCAGCGTGGAGCGGGAAGGCACGATCGTCTACCCGTTCCACGGCTGGGAGCAGCAACAGGTCCTGGGCAGCCACGACCGCTACATCGAGCAGATCCGCGAGGTCGAGGGCGACGTCCCGATCACGATCTGCCTCTACTGGAACGAGTATCAGGACAAGAACGTCCGGCGCGTCTACGAGGACGCGGGCCTGCGGGTGATCACCCACGGCTACCGGGGCTACCTCTGGAAGGGCACCGACACCGAGTTCCTCTACAAGCAGCTCGACGAGCTGCGCCGGCACAAGCGTGTGGTGTCCAACCGGATCGGCTCGGCGCTGTTCTACGGCGCGTCGGTGGGCGCCGACATCGGCATCTACGGCGACCCGATGTTGTTGGAAGCAGAGCGATCCCAGCTCGGCGGCCAGACCAAGCCGCTGCGCTTCTGGCCGGAGATGCACCAGCCCTTCGTGCCGCGCGACGTCGCCTGGGAGCTGACCCGCGAGGAGCTCGGTATGGACGTCGTGCTCAGTCCCGCGGAGGTGCGCCAGGAGTTCGGCTGGACCCAGGCATTGCGTCGTACCGCTGCGACCGAGGAGCACTCGGCCGCCGTGGCCGACCCCGACGAGCAGCCGCTGGACCATCTGCCGACCGACGACGAGCAGACCGACGACAGTGCGGTGTCCAGCCGCGACGGGGACCTCGCCACCACATGACCGGGTCCCCGCCGCGGGCGGGCTTGCAGGTTGTGGGCTACTTCAGGTTGCGGCGGGCGAAGTTCTCCAGCTTGCCCAGCAGCTCCGGCGGGACCAGTCGCAGCGACGCACGCTGGGACGATCGCAGCACCCGCCGGCCGGGAGCAGTCATCGTCCGACCGATCTTGAACGACGCCGACTCGCGCACCCGACCGAGGGTTCGCTCGGTCTCCTCCAGCCGGCGCTCCCGCATCCGCAGGGCGGCCTCCAGCCAGTCGATCTGACCCTGTCGGACCTCCAGCGAGTTGGACATCCGGGTCAGCTGCTGCACGGTCTCGCGATAGCCGCGCGCGGGGCCGCCGGTGGCGGTGAATTGTGAAGCGCCGGAGCTGATCTCATCGGTCAGCCGCGCCTCTCGGTCCGCTTCTGCCGCGCCCAGCAACGCGGCCAGGTCGACCTCCCACTCCGCCACGACCACCAGGTCGTGCGGGTCGGGCTCGAGCCCGCTCATCACCGCCAGCGTCTCGGTCAGTTGGTCCGGCGAGATCTCCGCACGCCACGGGTGACGGACCCGCGCGCGCAGCACGCGTTTGGCGAAGTGCCGCAGGTTGCGTATGACGACGGTCCGCGACTCC
Organism: Flexivirga endophytica; assembly: GCF_014640635.1. Taxonomy (GTDB): domain Bacteria; phylum Actinomycetota; class Actinomycetes; order Actinomycetales; family Dermatophilaceae; genus Flexivirga; species Flexivirga endophytica. Next base: position 146,035 of record NZ_BMHI01000005.1, on the reverse strand, counting down.
AGTGTGCCGAGCCATTCCCACGACTCATCCAGCAACCGGAAGTGGCCGTCAGGGGTGGCGACGACGTTCTCCGGCGTTGCGAAAACCCTTTGCCCGTCTCTGATCTCGTCACTGGTCAGCCACTCGGCATACCGACGAACGCTGCGCCGGATGCGGGTCAGGTCGGCCGACGCGAGTGCGTCACGCAGCTGACCCTCGAGTGATTCGCCGGCTTCCGGCAGCACCCGCAGGCGGCCGAAGTCGCGTTGCAGTCGCCCTTCGAGCATCTCGCCGCCACGGCTGGCGGTGAGGCTGCCGTCGACCGCCACCTCGACGGTGGTGGCCCATTGCGGGTCCAGCTCCAGGTCGCCCCACACGAGTGCGGGGGTCGGAACCTGCGGTGCGTCGTCACGACGCGCGACGACCAGCCACCCTGGCGCCAGGTCGATCTGCAGCCCGGCGTCGAAGATCTGGGGCACCATCGCCTGCGGGTCGATGAGGGCGGCACGGGTCGACGACAGGTCCGACTGCAGCCGTGTCGCGACCGCGCGGGCCAACTCCTGGTGCGGGTTGTCCGCTCGCACCAGCAGCGCAGGGTGGTCCGACTCGGGGTAGACACCGTAGAGGGTCTCCAACTGCACCGGCAGGCGATCCAGCGCACCAGCCAGCTCGGCGCGATAGGGCCGGCGGTCGGCGAAACCGTCCGCGCCCTGCCACCACCGGTCGTTGGTGTTCTCGCCGACATGGCGCTCGTCGCGCAGCTTCTCGCGCAGCTGCTGCCGGGTGAGACCGGCGTCCTGCGCCAGGTCCCGGTCTTCCGGGCGCAACTCCTGCAGCGGCAGGTCGAGCACCGAGGCCAGGCCGAGTCCGTTGTGCACCTGGGCGACGAGAGTGCCCGCCGGTGCGACCCATTCGGAGATCAGCTGCAACATGTCAAGGTCGTGCGCACCCGGGGAGTCCGGGGTCAGCAGCCGATCCGGACCGTCGAGCGCGATCACCAGGTCGAACTGGCTTGTGGGAGCGAAACGGTCGACACCGCCACACCACAACACCATCGAGCGGCGCAGCTGTGCCTCGCTCGCCAGCTCGCGCGCGTCCGGCAGGGAACGGACCACCAACTCGACGTCGACGTCCGGGTCGATCGAACCGACCAACCGGCTCGCCCGCGGACCGAGCAACAACACGCGAGCCCGCCTGTCGCGCGCGAAGCGGCCGATGAGGCCGGTCAGCACACCCAGATTGCCGATGCCGTCAGCACCATCAGGATGCGCGTCGCTCCACAGGAGCATGTCGCCGCCGATCAGACGGGTGCCTGATGACGGGTCGAGCTGATAGTTCTGCACACCTTCTCCTACGAGATCATCACGTGCGGCAGGGCACGGGAGTGACCTGCCAGCCCAGCATTTCGCGCAATCGTTCCGGCGGAAGCAACACGTCCGTGCCGAGCTCGACACGCGCTGTCCGCTTTGCCACTTCGGGCGGCACCACCTCCTGGTGCAGCTGCGGGAAGAGACGTTGCTGGCGCGCCATACCGCCCAACACCGCGTGGTCGTTCTCGAGCACCATCGGATCCCCGTAGACACCGATCTCGCGGCCGAGCGCGGCGCCGTAGAGCAACGCCGACCCGAGCCGGTTGGACACCACCCGCCGGTGCCTCTGCAGCTCGGCGAGTTGCCGGTCCAGGAAATCGGTGTCGCCCCCGACGTTGCCGTGGCCCCGCCGACCGTGGCTGATGACGCGGAACCCCTTGTCGTCATACACCTTCCGAATGTGGGGGTCTTCGAAGTCGTTCCAGTAGAGGCACATCGTCAACGGTACGTCGCCCTCGACCGCACGGATCTCGTCGGCGTATGCCGCGTGGTCGCCCACGATCTGCTGGCCCTCCCAGCCATGGAAGGGGTAAACGATCGTGCCGACGCCCTCCGGAGGCGAATCGGCTTGCTGCGCCAGCAGATAGGCCCATGGTGAGCCGATCACGCAGTAGTCGCGCAGACCCATCGCCCAGCCACGCCGGCGCACGGCTTCGGACCACACCAGCTTCGGCACGCCCGGGATGAAGTCGTGGCCGACCGCGAAGCCGTGGTGCAGGTTCCAGCCGTGTTGCAGGTAGCCGTGGATCGGTGGAACGTCGTCGAGACCGCAGTAGCGCGCCAGCACTGCTGCGTGCCCGTAGAAGGCATTGGCGTGGTGCATCGTGTCAGGTGCCGACGAAGTCGCGAACCAGCTCGACCACCCGGTCGACGTCCGCGTCCGTCAGCCCGGGGAACATCGGCAGGCTGATCTCCTGCTCGGAGTAGGTCTCCGCGACCGGGAACTGCCCCTGGCGCCAACCGAGTTCGGCGAAGATCGGCTGCACGTGCACCGGCAGGTAGTTGACCTGCACGCCGATGCCGTTCGACCGCAGGTGGTCGAAGAGTCGCCGGCGGCGACCGTCGACGATCCGCAACGGATACAGGTGCCACATCGGGTCGGCACCGGCTCGGGTCACCGGCAGCCGGAGCGCGTCGATGCCGGCGAGCCCCTCGTTGTAGCGGTGGTGGATCTCCCGACGACGTGCCTTGAACCCCTCGATCCGTTTCAGCTGGTTGGACCCCAGCGCTGCCAGCACGTCCGGCAACCGGTAGTTGAGGCCGAGCGACTGCACCTCGTAATACCAGGGTCCGTCCGCCTCCGAGCGCAATCTCGCCGGGTCGCGCGTGTAGCCGATACCCTTGAAATCCCTTGCCCGGTCAAGGATCTCGACGTGCGATGACACCAGCGCGCCGCCTTCGGCAGTGGTGAGATTCTTCGTCGGGAAGAAGCTGAACGTCGTCACGTCGGCGAGCGAGCCGACCGGCTCGCCGTCCAACACTCCGGCGATCGAGTGCGCCGCGTCCTCCAGCAGCAGGGCTCCACCCGCGTGGGCGACCTCGCTGAGCGCCGTCGCGTCGATCGGGTGGCCGGCGAAGTCCACACCGGCGACGACTGCGGTCCGCGTCGTCATGGCGTCCTTCACCGCGAGCGGGTCCAGGTTGCCGGTGTCCTCGCTGATGTCGGCGAAGACGATGCGCGCGCCCTGCCACATCGCGGTCGTCGCTGTCGCGAAGAACGTCAACGGTGTCGTGATGACCTCGTCACCGGGGCCGACACCGAGCCCGGCGTATGCCGTGTGCAGCGCGGCCGTGCCGGACGTGACACTGACTGCGGGCTCGGAAGTCCCTGCGAGCAAGCCGATCTCGCACTCGAACGCCTGCACCGCAGGACCCGTCGTCAGCCAGTCGCCGCGCAACACCTCGGCGACGGCTTCGATGTCCGACTCGTCGATCGACTGTCGGCCGTAAGGAAGCACCGGCCGCCGCCTAGCGTGCGACGGACTTCAGGCCGACCGGCCCGAGCTCGAGCACCCGACGAAGGTCGGCAGCGTCGTACCAGAGGTCGTTCTTGTCCGACGAGCAATGGAAACCGGTCGGCACGGGAGTGGCGCCGGTGATCTTCTGATAGCCCCAGCTGGCCAACTCCGGCTCGAGCACGAAGTACTTGCCGTCCTGCACGACGACCGCGCGGCGGCCCTCTTCGGGGCTGATCATCTCCTCGTGCAGCTTCTCCCCCGGACGCAGGCCGATGTCGTGCATCCGCGCTCCCGGAGCGATGGCCTGGGCGAGGTCGGTGACCTTGTGGGACGCGATGTGCGGCACCACCAGCTCGCCGCCCTGCATCATGTCGAAGGTGTCCAGCACCATCTGCACGGCCTGCGGCAGCGTGATCAGAAAGCGGGTGCAGCGCAGGTCGGTGATCGGCAGGGACTCGCCCGCTTCGTGCAGAGCGCGGAACTTCGGCACGATCGAGCCACGGGATCCGGTGACATTCCCATACCGCACCACGGAGAACCGTGTCGGGTATGCCGCAGCATAATGATTGCCGAGGATGAAAAGTTTGTCTGCCGTTAACTTGGTGGACCCGTAAAGGTTGATCGGACTCGAGGCCTTGTCAGTCGAGAGTGCGACGACCTTTTTCACACCCGAGTCAATGGCGGCCTCGACGACGTTCTGCGAGCCGAGCACATTCGTCTTCACGAACTCGAAAGGGTTGTATTCACCGGTGTCGACCTGCTTCAGTGCAGCGGCGTGGACCACGTAGTCGACCCCGTGCATCGCTCGGTGCAGCCGCGGCAGATCGCGCACATCCCCGATGAACCAACGCAATCGGGGGTCGTCGTTGAACATCTGGCGAACTTCCCATTGCTTCAACTCGTCGCGTGAGTAGACGATGACACGGCTTGGTTTCTGGTCCTCCAGCAGTCGGGTGATGAAGGCCTTTCCGAAAGACCCGGTGCCACCGGTGACCAGGACCGAAGAACCCTGCAAATCAGTCACGTACAAACTCCAAACCAACGAAATTTCAGCGAATTGTTCGACTCTTGCAGCGGGGACGATACCCACCGAAAAGGATGCGGCTACCATCATCACGATGACATTTACGGAAACCTTTCCCGAACGTATTGCGATCCGGTGCGACGCCACCCCACAGATCGGCGTGGGGCATGTGGTGCGCTGCCTCGCGCTCGGTCAGGAGCTGCGTGCGCGCGGCCTGGACGTCGTGCTCTGGGGCGACATCGATGGGCTCGACTGGCTGACCGGGCTGGTCGAGGCGAGCGGGCTGCGTCGACTCCCTGCGACCGGCGAAGTGGCGGACCAGCTGCGGCAGGCTGACGACGAACAGTTCGTCGGTGTGGTGCTCGACGGCTACCACCTGTCGCCGACGTTGGGCGGTGCGCTCCGTGCCGCCGGGTATGTCGTGCTCGCCCTGGTCGACGGCGAGTTCGGGGCTGCTCAACAGGCCGACCTTTACGTCGACCAGAACCTCGGCGCGACGCCGCACCAAGGCGGCCCGACCGGCTCCCGGTGCCTCACCGGTCCCGACTTCACCTTGCTGCGCGACTCCGTGCTGCAGCGACGGCGTGCGCCGGACCTTCTCTCGCCGGGGCGACTGAGTGAAATTCGTTCCGTGCTGGCGGTTTTCGGCGGCTCGGACCCTGCCGGTGCAGCGCCGGTCGTCGTGCCGGCCCTCTTGTCGACCGATGCCGCGCTGGATGTGACGGTGGTGTCGTCGAACCCGCGGACGGCAGACCGTCTCGCCGCGCTGCGCCTGTCGTCGCAGCAGCGGCTGCGCGTCATACCTCCGCAGCCGGATCTGGCCGGCCTCGCCGCTGCGAGCGACCTGACGATCAGCGCCTCCGGGACGACTGTGTGGGAGCTGCTCGCCATGGGCGTCCCGACCGCGGTGGTCTGCGTCGTCGACAACCAGCGGCTCGGCTATCGCGCACTCCTGGCGGCCGAGGTAGCGACCGGTCTGGGCGAGCTGACCTCGTTCGACACTGCCGCAGCAACGAGCGCACTCGCTGCACTCATCGAAAACCCTCCCAGGGCAACCGGACTCGCCCTCAAAGGGCAGCGCCTCATCGACGGGGACGGCCGGCGTCGTGTCGCCGACGCCCTGCTGGCGATGTTCGTCGGCCGGGACGGCCGCGCCGGCTGACCTGCTCACCGACTGCGCAGAGCGACCTCTTGAGCGGCGACCTGGTCCGACGACTCGGCGGCAAGGACGACAGCGGTCACTCCGGGGCGTCCGAGGGTCCGCGCCGCCATCGCCGGCTCGTGGCACCGCACGATCACCAGGCGGTCGTCCCTGACGGTCGAGGGCACGGCGCTCAGCAGTGCGGCCGGCACCTCCAGGAGGCCGATCCTCGAGTCGTCGAGCGCCGCCACGAGCTCGTCCTCGTCGCGCACCGCACAGCCGAGCACTCGCACCCGCCCTTCCTTCTGATGCCGCAGCAGGGCTTCTGCCGACTCGTCAAGGTGTGACGGCGAGGTCGCGACAACCGCGTCGAGTGCCGAGACCCGCAGTCGCGCAAGGGTTTCCCACACCGCGGCGTCCGCTGCGGGCGCTGCACCGGCCGGCAGGTCCGCGACGACGCCGATGCGTTCGCTCAGTCCGTGCGCCAGTGCCCGACCGACCCGGGCTGCACTCTCCGGATCGGTGACCCACACGTGGGACGCGCCGGCCAACGCCGCGTGCTCCAGCACCCGAGATGCCGTCGACGGTTCCATGATCCCGAGGTCGCCGCCGGTGACCCAGAGGCCGAGGCCGATCGAGTTCGGCCGGCTGCCGGGCAGCGGCTCGGGCACGGCCCCGCCGGCCGCGGCCCACGCGCCGAGGATCTCCCGCCAGGTCGCCCCCACCGGGTCGGGCACGGTGCTCAACGCTCGTGCTGCGATCGAGAAGTCCAGCAGCGTGTCGACCGTGCACCGCACCCGTCCCGCTGCGCCCGAAACCGGTGGCACCCAAGTGAAATCGTCCGTATGGCGCCGGATCCACGGCGTCACGTGCTCCCTGTCGTATGGCGCCTGCGCCGACGCATCCGCCGCTCGCAGCAGCCGGGCGGTGAAGACCTCTGCGCCCAGCCCGTAGACCGTCTCTGTCGTCACGCGAAGGTAGTCCTGTCCGGCATCGCGCATCCGCGCGACGAGTTCCTCGACATACGCGCCGTCCGGGCCCACGTTGTCACCCGTCAGCCGCACGACGAGGTCGTCGTCGGCGAGGTCCGCAGTTGCGCCGACGAAACGATGCAGGGTGTTGTGCAGGTCGCCCCGGAACACCGCGACGCCCGCTGTCCCCAGTGCGTCCGCCAGCGCGTCGTCCTCCGGCTCGACGCTGGTCGCGACGACCACGTCCAGACCGGTGTTGGCGGCTCGCTGCGCGGCGAGGACGACCAGCGGACGTCCGGCGAGGGTGAGCAGTGCCTTGCCGGGCAGTCGGGACGAGGACAGCCGGGACTGCAGGACGACACGGACCCTCTTGCGGGGTCCGTGCGAAGTATCCGGGGAGCGAAGCGGCGGAGAACTTCGTGGGGTGTCCTTCATGCGCGCGACGGTAGGTGGCGAAAGTGTCGCGTCTAGGCTCATCAGGTGAATTCTGATCAACTTCGGGCAGCCCTGCTGGCCGGTGACCTCTCTCGCCCGCGGCTCACCTGGTATGACGACGGTTCCGGCGAACGCATCGACCTGTCGGGCAAGACGCTGGCGAATTGGGTTGCCAAGGCTGCGAACTGGCTGGAGACCGAGATGGCCCTGGCTCCCGGCGACCTTGTGCGGCTCGACCTGCCGGCCGATCACTGGCGAGCGATCTACTGGTCGCTCGCGGCTTGGACCCGTGGGTTGACAGTCACCACGGAGGCCGACGCCGATGCGTGCGTCAGTCTCGACACCGAGCCGGACGTCGACGCGGACCTGATCGAGCCGGCGGCCGCACTGGCAGCGAGCCCCTTGCAGGCGATGTCGGATGCGATGCCGCCACCGGTCGGGCCGACGACGTATGCCGGGCTCAGCCTTCCCCGGGACGTGCCCGCCGGCACTCGGGTGCTGCTGGACGGCGCAGCACCCGAGCGGGTCCCGGCCGTGACCGCTGCGCTGATCGGCCACGACTGCTCTGTGCTGGTGGTGCGCGGCGCCGACGAGCAGGCCCGCTCGGCCAGGAGTGCGTCCGAGGCGGTCGACGTCGTGCTCTAGGCGGCGTCTTGTAATGTCCGTCACATGGACAAAGTCGTCTCCTCGGCAGCTGAAGCTGTCGCCGACATACCGTCCGGGGCATCTCTTGCCGTCGGCGGTTTCGGCCTGTGTGGCATTCCCAGCGTGCTGATCCAAGCCCTGCACCAGACCGACACCACGGACCTGGAGGTCATCTCCAACAACTGTGGCGTCGATGACTGGGGGCTCGGGATCCTGCTGCGCGACAAGCGGATTCGGCGCATCATCGCGTCATACGTCGGCGAGAACAAGGAATTCGCCCGGCAATACCTCGAAGGTGAGCTGGAGGTCGAGCTGACCCCGCAGGGCACGCTCGCCGAGAAGCTGCGCGCCGGCGGCGCCGGCATCCCCGCGTTCTACACGGCTACCGGTGTCGGCACCCAGATCGGTGACGGCGGTATGCCGTGGCGGTATGCCGCCGACGGCTCGGTCGCGCTGGCCTCGCCCGCGAAGGAGACCCGCGACTTCGACTTCCGCGGCACCACCAAGCCCTACGTGCTCGAGGAGTCGATCGTCGCCGACTACGGCCTGGTGCGCGCTGCCAAGGGCGACCGGCACGGCAACCTCGTCTTCAACCAGGCGGCCCGCAACTTCAACCCGCTGTGTGCGATGTCCGGCACGATCACCATCGCGGAGGTCGAGGAACTCGTCGACCCGGGCGATCTCGACCCGAACGAGATCCACCTGCCCGGCATCTACGTGCACCGCGTCGTCGCGCTGACCCCGGAGCAGGCGACCGACAAGCGCATCGAGAAGACCACCACGAAGGACGGCCACTGATGGGGCTCAATCGCAACGACATGGCAGCACGGGCGGCCCGGGAGTTGCACGACGGTGACTACGTCAACCTCGGCATTGGCCTGCCGACCCTCGTGCCCAACTACGTGCCCGATGACGTCGAGCTCGTCCTGCAGTCCGAGAACGGCCTGCTCGGCGTCGGCGCCTACCCCGAGGCCGACAAGGTCGACCCCGACCTGATCAACGCCGGCAAGGAGACCGTCACCCTGCGCAAGGGCGCCTCTGTCTTCGACTCGGCCACCAGCTTCGGGATGATTCGTGGCGGCAAGATCGACGCGGCGATCCTGGGCGCGATGCAGGTCTCGGTCGCCGGTGACATCGCCAACTGGACGATCCCGGGCAAGATGATCAAGGGCATGGGCGGCGCGATGGACCTGGTCCACGGCGCCCGCAAGGTCATCGTGCTGATGGAACACGTCGCCAAGGACGGCTCGCCCAAGATCGTGACCGAGTGCACCCTGCCGCTGACCGGGCAGAAGGTCGTCCAGCGGATCATCACCGACCTCGCCGTCATCGATGTCACACCGGACGGGCTCAAACTCGTCGAGACCGCACCCGACGTCACCGAGGACGAGGTCCGCGCCGCGACCGGCGCCGAGCTGAGCTAGTCGTCCGAGAGTCGGTCCTCGAGCGCGCGGGGCGCGTCACCGGACAGCCGGATGCGGCTGGTGAGGAAGCCGTAGCCCCACGTCATGTGCATGGTGGCGAGGACGGCCGGCATCCGGCAGCGGACCGACGGGGTCGACCCGGCCGAGATCATCGCCCCGCCGACGGTCACCGCTCCGGCATACCCCGCCGGGATCAGCCACAGCGGACGCCACAGGAACCCGCCGACGGTGCCCGCGGCGATCGCCGCGAGCGCGGTGGGCGGCGCGAGATAGCGAGCGTTGATCGAGCCCTTGTGCTGCCTGGCGACGACCCGTCGCCACTGGCCGTACTGCTTGTACTGCCGTGCCAGCGTGCGGAACGAACCGCGCGGGCGGTAGGTCACCTTCAGCTCGGGGGTGAACCAGACGATGCCGCCGGCCGCGCGGATCCGGAAGTTCATCTCCCAGTCCTGCGCGCGGGTGAAGCGGGTGTCGTAGCCGCCGACGCGGCGCAGCCAAGAGCGTCGGAACACCCCGAGGTAGACGGTCTCGGCCGGGCCCGGCTGCCCGCCCAGCTTGAACTTCACGCCGCCGACACCGATCTTCGACTTCATCGCCACGGCCACCGCACGCTCGAAGTCGGTGGTGCCCTCGGCATCCATGATCCCGCCGACGTTGGCGGCGCCGGTCTCGTCCAGCACTCGCATCGCGGTGGCGAGATAGCCCGCCGACAGGATGCCGTGCCCGTCGACCCGGGCGATGACGTCATATGACGCCGCCGCTATCGCGGCGTTCAAGGCGTCCGGGGTGCGGCCGGTGGGATTCGTGACAAGTTTCACACGGTCATCGGCTGCCCGAAGCCGCGCGGCGACGTCGTCGGTGCCGTCCGAGGAAGGGCCGAGCGCGAGGATGACCTCGACCGGACACGGCAGCTCCTGCCGCAGTATGGCGGTCACGGACTCGGCCAGATGACGCTCCTCGTCGAGGATCGGCATGATCACCGAAACGCCATCGGTCAGTTGCGGTTCGGGAGCTGGCACGCGTCGCAGATTACACGGCACACTCATCCATCCGCGTTACCCTCGTGCGGTGCCAGACGACGACGAGCCGATGATCATCGACACCCGCAAGGGTGGCAGTGCGCCTCGCCGCCCCCGGCGGCCCGCGCAGGAGCCGCAGGAGATCCCGGTCCGTCCGGATGGTTCGCGGCCCGCGCCGCAGGCTGGTGGCCGGAGCACCGCACCTCGGAGTGCAGCCGCTCCCCCGCCGTCGGGCGGCGACTCCACCCGGATGATGCCGACCGGTCAGCGCGGCTATCCGCAGGACCGTGGCATGTCCGGAGGTCCGGCCGGCCCACGGCAGTCGGGACCGGGCGGTCCACGCGGACCGCGACCGGGACCACGGCAGGCGCCGCCGGCCCACCCTCCGCGCCGGAAGCGGAAGTGGCCCAAGGTGCTGCTGGTCATCGTGCTGATCATTGCCCTGTGGCTCGCCCTGCTGATCTGGGCCGGGCTGTCCGCCTGGGGTCACGTCAAGAAGGTCGACGCGTTCCCCAGCGGTGACCGCCCCGCCGGAGGCAAGGGCACCAATGTGCTGCTCGTCGGCTCCGACTCACGCGCCGGACTGTCCGCCGAGGACGGCCGGAAGCTGGGCACCGGAGGCAGCAACGTCGGCGGCGGCACCTCACGCACCGACTCGATCATGGTGCTGCACATGCCCGACAGCGGGAAGCCGACGCTGGTCAGCTTCCAGCGCGACTCGTGGGTCAGCATCCCCGGTCACGGCCAGGGCAAGATCAACTCGTCGTTCTCGATCGGTGGTCCGAAGCTGCTGGTGCAGACCGTCGAGCAGGCCTCCGGGCTGCACATCGACAACTACATGGAGATCGGCTTCGGCGGGTTCGCCGGCGTCGTCGACTCCGTCGGCGGCGTGCGCATGTGCCTCAAGCAGGATGTCAACGACAAGGACGCCCACATCAACCTCAAGAAGGGCTGCCAGAACCTCGACGGCAAGAACGCCCTGGGTTATGTGCGGTCCCGCCACGCCTTCGCCACCGGCGACCTGGCGCGCGCGGAGCACCAGCGGGAGTTCCTCGCCGCGCTGATGAAGAAGATCGCCAGCCCGACCAACCTGCTGCTGCCATGGAAGCTGAAGAGCGTCGGTTCGGCCGGCGCCAAGGGCGTCGCGGTCAACAAGGGCATGTCACCGATCCAGGCGCTGAAGATCATGTGGGCGCTCAAGGGCATCAGCAACGGCGGTATCTCGGTGCAGGTGCCGGTCGCCAACCCCAACTACTTCGCCCCCGATGGTGAGTCGGCGGTGCTGTGGGACAAGGCCCGCGCGACCAAGCTCTTCGACGACCTCAACAACGACCGGCCGGTCACCGCACCGACGACGGGTAGCTGACGCGGGCGCGCCGGATCAGCGCTTCGTCGACGTGTGCCGCTCGAGCGGCATACCAACGCACTGAGGGGCGTACGGAATCCGGGTGATTCCGTACGCCCCTCAATGCCGAGGTATGCCGCCCGATCCAGGTGGCAGGGTTCGGCTACTTCTTGAGCAACTGGCGCGCCATCACCATGCGCTGGATCTGGTTGGTGCCTTCGTAGATCTGAGTGATCTTGGCGTCGCGCATCATCCGCTCGACCGGGTGGTCCTGGACGTAGCCGGCACCGCCGAGCAGTTGCACGGCGTCGGTGGTGACCTCCATCGCGACGTCGGAGGCGTAGCACTTGGCTGCGGCACCGAAGAACGGCAGGTCGGCGTCACCGCGCTCGGACTTGGCTGCCGCCACGTAGACCATCTGGCGGGCGGCCTCGAGCTTCATCGCCATGTCGCCGAGCATGAACTGCAGCCCCTGGAACTCCGCGATCGCCTTGCCGAACTGCTTGCGCTCCTTGACGTAACCCAGCGCGTAGTCGAGCGCGCCCTGGGCGATGCCGACGGCCTGGGCGCCGATGGTGACGCGAGTGTGGTCGAGTGTGCGCAGCGCGATCTTCAGGCCCTCGCCGGGCTTGCCGATCATCCGGTCGCCGGGGATACGGCAGTTGTCGAAGTGCAACTCACGCGTGGGCGAGCCCTTGATGCCGAGCTTGCGCTCCTTCGCACCGAAGCCGAAGCCCTCGTCGGACTTCTCGACGACGAATGCGCTGATGTTGCGGCCGCGTTCGCCGTCGGGGTCGGTGACGGCCAGCACCGTGTAGAACTCCGACTCGCCCGCATTGGTGATCCAGGACTTCTGCCCGTTGAGGATGAAGCCATCGCCATCGGCGGTGGCCTTGCAGCGCATCGACGCGGTGTCAGAACCCGCTTCGCGTTCGGACAGGCCGTAGGAGAACATCGCCTCGCCGCGCGCCACCGGCGGGAGGTATTTGCTCTTGATCTCGTCGTTGGCCGCGAGGATGACCGGCATCGAGCCGAGCTTGTTGACCGCGGGGATCAGCGACGAGGACGCGCAGACACGCGCGACCTCCTCGATCACGATGCAGGTCGCGAGCGCGTCGGCGCCGACGCCGTCATACTCCTCGGCGATGTGCGGCGCGTGGAAGTCGGACGCGACCAGTGCCTCCAGCGCGGCGCGCGGGAACTCGCTCTTCTCGTCCACCTCCGCGGCGTGCGGGGCGATCTTGTCCTCGGCCACGGCACGCACGGCCTCGCGCAATGCCTCGTGGTCCTCGGAGATGTCGAACAGCGGGTACAGGTCGTCCTTTGATGAGCTCACGTGATGATCCTACTCGTCAGTAACAAGGTTCAGTCAGCCAGTTCGGGGATGATCTCACGCTCGAAACGCTCCATCGTGCCGCGGTCGTATGCCGCATCCGGGAAGTACGTGATCGTGTAACCCAAGCCGGCGTCCTTCATCGACCGCAACGCCTCGGCGACCTGCTCCGCGGTGCCCACAGTCGCCTGGTCGCGCAGCGAACGCTCGACGTGCGCCCTGGCGTCCGCGTCCGACATACCGCCCTGCACCATGCGCGCCGAGATGGCGCCCAGCTTGTCGTCGAGCTCGGCGTCGTTGTCCGCGATGACGACGTTGGTGTTGCCGGTCAGTGTGATCTCGTCGAAGTCCCGGCCCACATCCCGGCAGTGCCCCTTCAGGATCTCGGTCTTCTCCGCGAACTGTTCCGGGTCACCGAAGTAGTTGGTGTAGTCGGCATACTGCGCGGCGATCTTGAGGGTGACCTTCGGCCCACCACCCGCGACCCAGATCGGGATCCGGTTGGCGGCACTCGTGGTCTGCAGCGGCTGCGGGTGACAGAGCGCCCCGTCGACCTGGTAGTACTTCCCGTCCAGTGTCGCCGAGCCGGTCGTCCAGGCCTGCCGGAAGATGTCGACACCCTCCCGCAGTCGGCCGAGGCGCTCGCCGGCCGGCGGGAATCCGTAACCGTAGGCGCGCCATTCCTGCTCGTACCAGCCGCCGCCGATGCCCATCTCGACGCGGCCGCCGCTGATGTGGTCGATCGTCGCGGCGACCTTCGCCAGGTAAGTGGGTTCGCGGTAACTCATGCAGGTGCACATCTGGCCGAGCCGCACCCGGGAGGTGACGGCCGCGAAGCCGGCCATCAGTGACCACGCCTCGTGCGTCGCCTCGTGCGACGGCTTCGGTGTGGTGTGGAAGTGGTCGTAGACCCAGACCGACTCCCAGGCGGGCGTCGTGTCGGCACACCGCACGAGATCGCTCATCACCTGCCAGTGCTGCGCCGGGTCGATGCCCACCAGGTCGTAACGCCAGCCCTGTGGAATGAACAGTCCGAATCTCATCGCCTCGCATCGTCCTCTCGGGTTGTGGATCTGGCGGGACCGGTCAGCCGGTACCGTGAGCGCCATGTCAACGCGCACCAGGATCACCGTAGTCGGCACCGGCTATGTCGGGCTCTCGATGGCGGTCCTGCTCGCCTCGGTCGCCGACGTCGTGGCTTTCGACATCGACGCCGACCGGATCGCGATGCTGCAGCAGCAGCGCAGTCCGATCAGCGATCCCGAGATCGAGGACCACCTGACCAACGCGGATCTGTCGCTGGACTTCACCCTCGACAAGCAGCAGGCGTATGACGGCGCTGACTTCGTCATCATCGCCACGCCGACCGACTACGACCCGGAGACCAATTACTTCAACACCACGACCGTCGAGGGCGTCATATCGGACGTCGCAGCGCTCAACCCGGCCGCCACGATGATCGTCAAATCGACGGTCCCGGTCGGCTTCACCGCCGACGTCCGCAAGCGGTTGGGCACCGAGAACGTCGTGTTCTCACCGGAATTCCTCCGCGAGGGCAAGGCGCTCTACGACAATCTGCACCCGTCGCGCATCGTCGTGGGCGAGGTCAGCGACCGCGCACGGCGCTTCGCCGACCTGCTGGTGGCGGCGGCGGACGACAACGACCCACCCGTGCTGTTGACCGAGTCCACCGAGGCCGAGGCGATCAAGCTGTTCGCCAACACCTACCTCGCGATGCGCGTGGCCTACTTCAACGAGCTCGACACGTTCGCCTCCCTGCACGGGCTCGACACGCGGCAGATCATCGAGGGCGTCGGCCTCGACCCGCGCATCGGCCGCCACTACAACAACCCGTCGTTCGGCTACGGCGGCTATTGCCTGCCCAAGGACACCAAGCAGTTGCTGGCCAACTACCAAGAGGTCCCGCAGACGCTGATCAGCGCGATCGTCTCGGCGAACACCACCCGCAAGGACTACGTCGCCAGCGACATCCTGGAGCGCGGCCCGAAGGTCGTCGGCATCCACCGGCTCATCATGAAGTCGGGCTCGGACAACTTCCGCGCCAGCAGCGTGCAGGGCATCATGAAGCGGATCAAGGCCAAGGGCGTCGACGTGCTGGTCTACGAGCCCGAGCTGGACGCCGAGGAGTTCTTCGGCTCGCGGGTCACCCACGACCTGGACGAGCTGAAGCGCGAGGCCGACCTGATCGTCGCCAACCGGCGCACCGAGGATCTGGCCGATGTCGCCGAAAAGGTCTACACCCGAGACCTGTTCGGCTCCGACAGCTGACGTGATTCAGTCCCGGCAGGCAGCGTCCTGTCTGGCCGCAACCCTGCTCGCCGTCACCGCGACCGCGTGTACGACGCGGTCCTCCGCCGGCACCGAGGCCGTCCGACAGCCTCCTCCTGCAGGCGTCTTCGACTACCAGCTCGGTGGCCCGTACCCGCCGGCCGGTGATGTCCGAATCGTCGATCGCGACCGCACCGCCGACCCGCTCAAGGGCATCTACAACATCTGTTACGTCAACGCGTTCCAGACGCAGCCGCAGGACGGCCGCTGGTGGCGTGTCAAGCATCCGAACCTGTTGGTGCGCAAGCAAGGTCGGCCGGTACAGGATCCGGACTGGCCGGGCGAATACCTCCTGGACACGTCCACCGCCGCCAAACGCACGGCCCTGCTCGAGGTCGTCGGAGGGTGGTTCGACGGTTGTGCGCGCAAGGGATTCGACGCGGTGGAGCCGGACAACCTGGACTCCTGGACGCGCACCGGAGGTGCGGGTGTGCTTACCCGTTCCGGCAACATCGCCTTCGCGCGGCTGCTGGTGCACCGTGCTCATGCCGACGGCCTGGCGATCGCGCAGAAGAACACACCGCAACTGCTGACCGCAGGACGATCGTCGATCGGATTCGACTTCGCCGTCGCGGAGGAGTGCGAGGTGTATGGCGAGTGTGGCCGCTACACCTCGGCATACGGCAAACACGTCATCGAGATCGAGTACACCGACAACGGTCGCGCCGCCTACGCGCGGTCCTGTCGTGCCCGGTCCGGTCAGCTGTCGATCATCCTGCGCGATCGCGACGTGGTGCCCGAAGGCACTGCTGGATATAGCTATTCAGCGTGCTGAGTGTCGGCCACCTCGGCGCGCAACGCCGCACCCTTGGCGTGCGCCTGATCGCGCAGTTCGATCTGGAAATCGGTCATCGCCGCACGCAGCCGCTCGCCCTCCTCGTCCGGCGCCGACGCCAGGATGCGCGCGGCCAACAGCCCTGCGTTACGTGCGCCACCGATCGAAACCGTCGCGACCGGGACACCGGCCGGCATCTGCACGATCGACATCAGCGAGTCCATGCCGTCGAGGTATTTCAGCGGCACCGGCACGCCGATCACGGGCAGCGTCGTCACCGACGCGAGCATCCCCGGCAGGTGGGCCGCTCCCCCGGCACCGGCGATGATCACCCGGATCCCTCGGCCGGCCGCCTGCTCGCCATACGCGATCATCTCGGTGGGCATCCGGTGCGCCGACACTACGTCGGCCTCGTAGCCGACGCCGAACTCGTCGAGGGCTTCAGCCGCAGCGCGCATGACCGGCCAGTCGGAGTTGCTGCCCATCACAATGCCGACAACCGGAGTCATTCGGTCACCGTCCCTTCGAGATAGTCGGCCGCGTGCCTGGCGCGCTCGCGCAGCGCGTCGAGGTCGTCGCCATACACATTGACGTGCCCGATCTTGCGGCCGGGCCGCACACCCTTGCCGTAGAGATGCACCTTCAAGCCAGGATCACGGGCGAGCAGGTGCTTGTAGGTCGGGTAGAGCTCGTCGTAGTCACCGCCGAGCACATTGCCCATCACGGTCCACGGCGCGCGGGGGCTGACATCGCCCAGCGGCAGGTCGAGCACCGCCCGCAGGTGCTGCTCGAACTGCGAGGTGACCGAGCCGTCCATCGTCCAGTGGCCGCTGTTGTGGGGGCGCATCGCCAGCTCGTTGACGACGTATGACGGCGCGGTGCCGTCGGCGCCGGGGATCTCGAAGATCTCGACCGCGAAGACTCCGGTGATGTCGAGTTCGCCTGCGAGCCGCAGCGCGTCCTGCGACGCCCGCGCGGCCAGTTCCGGGTCCAGCTCGGGCGCAGGCGCGAGCACCTCGGTGCAGATGTTGTCCGTCTGCACCGTCTGCGCGATCGGCCAGACCGCCGCCTGCCCGGAGGGGCTGCGCGCGACCAGCACCGCGAGCTCACGGCTGAACGGCACGCGCTCCTCGGCCAGCAGCTCGCCACCGCGGGCGAACCAGTCGGCCGCCTCCTGTGCCGTGTCGATGAGACGCACGCCCTTGCCGTCATACCCGCCACGCGGCGTCTTGAGCACGACCGGCCAGCCGTGCCGGTCACCGAAACCGGCCAGCTCCGCCTCGTCATGCACCTTCGCCCAGGCGGGGCATGGGACGCCCAGCTCGGTCAGCCGCTCGCGCATCGCCAGCTTGTCCTGCGCGAAGCGCAGCGCTTCCGGCTTCGGGTGCACCGGCACCCCGGCGTCGACCAGGGCCCGCAGCACCTCGGCCGGGACGTGCTCGTGGTCGAACGTCACCACGTCGCAGTCGCCGGCGAACGCGAGCACCTGCTCGACATCCAGATGCGACCCGACCGGCGCGGACGGCACGACGAGCGCCGCTGCCGCGTCGGCCGACTCGGACAACACGCTGAGGGTGAGGGCGAGGTTCACCGCCGGAGGCTGGCACATGCGGGCCAGCTGACCGCCGCCGATGATGCCGACCACCGGGAAGCCGCCCGGGGCACGCTGAGGGGAAGTCACCCGCACACCTTAGTGCGGGGTACTCAGCCCGCTCTCAGCGCGCGCCCCGTACGCTGAATGACGTGATTGGGGCGAGGTTGATCGAGCTGGTCCGCTCGCTGTGGCGCGAGCTGGCGAAGTTCGGCGTTATCGGTGTCGTCAACATCATCATCGACATGGGCCTCTACAACCTGCTGATCGCGGGCCCGATGCCCACCAAGGTGACCGCCGCCAAGATCATCAGCGGCAGCGTCGCCACGCTCTTCGCCTGGGTCGGCAACCGCTACTGGACGTTCCGGCACCGCCGCAACCGTCCTGTCCACCACGAGGTGGTGTTGTTCTTCGGCGTCAACGGCGTCGCGCTGGCGGTGTCGGTGCTCTGGGTCGCCTTCGCGCACTACGTGCTCGGTCTCGACGGGAAGTTCTGGCTGAACTTCAACGCGATGTTCGGCATCGGCCTCGGCACCATCATCCGTTTCTGGGCGTACAAGCAGTTGGTCTTCCGCAACGAGCCGCTGACCGAGGAGACCGCGGGGCAGGCACTTGCCGAGCCGTTGCAGCGCGAGGACGCACGCCAGAGCGACAGGCCGGCCTAATCGTGGTTGCGCTGTAGCGCGGACGGTGCCGCTTCACCCTCCGACAAGAACAACGCGAACACCGCCGGCTGCGCGCTCCGCAACTCCAACCGGCCGCCGTTGGCGCCGGCCAGGTCGCGCGCCAGCGCCAGGCCCAGACCAGTGCCGCCGGTGGTGACCCGGCGCTTGAAGATGTGCGGCGCGATCGCGGCATCGACGCCCTTGCCCTGATCGCTGACCTCGACGACCACCGACGGTCCGTTGCGGCGAGCCATCACCTCCACGGTGCCGGTGCCGTGCTGCAGGGTGTTCTCCAGCAGAGTCGCGAGGATCTGGGACAGGCCGCTGCGACTCGCGACGACCTGGAGGCCGCGCTCACCGCTGACCTTCACGCTACGCCGGGCATCGGCGAACGCCGGCTGCCATTCGCGCTGCAACTCGGCGATCACCGAGTCCAGGGAGATGGTGGGCAGCGGGCCGGACGGGCTCTCCCGGGCGCGCTGCAGCAACTTGTCGACCACAGTGGTGAGCCGCTCGACCTGCGCGATGCCGACGGTGGCTTCCTCGTGGATCTGGTCGATGTCGTCGCTGATCGAGATCTCGTCCAGCCGCATCAGCAACGCGGTAAGCGGTGTGCGCAGCTGGTGACTGGCATCCGAGGCGAACTCGCGTTCCGCGGCCAGGGTGGCGGTCAGTTCAGCCGCTCGCCCTTCGAAGACCTGTGAGATCCGGTCGATCTCGTCGATGCCGCTCCGGAGCGGCTCGAAGATGACCGGCCCGTCCTCGACCCGCTCCGCACGGCGGGTGAGCTCCTCGACCGGGCCGGCAGTGTCCTCGGCCTCCCGAGTCGTCAGCCACCAGGCGAGTGCCGCGCCGAGTGCCGCCGCCACCAGCAGCACCACGCGGTGCCACCACGACGACACCAGCACCAGCGCCGGGAGCAGGACAAGCAACACCGCCGGCGCAGCGATCCGCGGCCCGGCCCGCAGGAGTCTGGCGCGCAATGGTCAGTCAGCTTCCGCCAGCGGGCTCGAAACGGAAGCCGACGCCGCGCACCGTGGTGATGAAACGGGGTCGGGTCGCGTCGTCGCCCAGTTTCCGACGCAACACCGAGACGTGCATGTCGAGCGTCTTGGTCGAGCCGAGCCAGGCGGTCTCCCAGATCTCGTGCATCAGCTGCTCGCGGGACACGACCTTCCCCTGCTCGCGCACGAGAACCCGGAGCAACTCGAACTCCTTTGCGGTCAATTGCAACTCGTTGTCGCCGACGAAGGCTCGGCGGGCTTCTGCGTCGAGCCGCACCAGCGGTGCGGACTCCGCTTCCTCCGGCGGGGTACGGCGCAAGAGCGCCCGGGCCCGCGCCAGCAACTCCGCAAGACGGAACGGCTTGGTGACGTAGTCGTCGGCGCCCGCATCGAGCCCGACGACGGTGTCGACCTCGTCAGCGCGGGCGGTGAGGATCAGGACCGGGACGGAGCTGCCGGAGTTGCGCAGACGGCGACATACTTCCAGACCGTCGATCGACGGAAGACCGAGATCGAGGATGACCAGGTCCGGGCCGCTCTGCGCACCGTCGAGCGCCGTCAGCCCGTCCTCGCGGACATCGACGGCGTAACCCTCCCGTCGCAGCGCGCGAGCGAGTGGTTCGGAGATTGCAGGATCGTCCTCGGCCAACAAGACACGGGTCATGGTGGCGATAGTAGTTCTCCATGACGCCTGGATAGGACCCACGAGGTGATTTGTCCGATTCCGGGTAGGTGAATCGCCTCACGCGCGACCGCTCGCACGTGCGGATCGTCGGTGAGCGCCGCCGCCACGTCGGAGTCGGCGAGCACCGTGCCTGGCTCAGCGGCCCCGGACAGCCGACTCGCCCGGTTGACGGTGTTTCCGTAGACATCGCCGAGCCGGGCCAACACCCGCCCGGTCGCAACCCCGACCCGCATCCGCGGGATCAGATCGTCGGCGGCAGCCTGATCGATCAGGTCGAACGCGATCGCGACCGCGCCCTCGACGGTTGTGTGCGAGAAGAGGATCTCGTCGCCGACGGTTTTGACGACGGCACCACCCTGCGTCGCCACGACGTCGGACGCCAGGGACTCGAAGCGCTGCACCAGCGCGGCGAGCTCCCGCTCCCCCAGTTGCCGGGTCAGCTGGGTGAAGTTGACCAGGTCGGCGAAACCGATCGTCCGGCGTACGCCGATGTGCGACTCCGGCTCCGAATCGGCGATCATCCGAGAGATCGCGACGGCGAGATTGCGGCGCCATACATAGGTGATCAGAGGGGTGAGCTCCTCGGCGACGTCGACCGCGCGCTGTGCGGCGAGCCGGGCGACCCTGCTGTCGACCCCGATGCCGTCGTCGCCGGTGACCATGTCGGTGATCACCTGCAGCGACCACATGGCGAGCCGATCGGTCGACCGGCCTACGGCACGCGCGAGACCGAGCACGGTGGCCTCGTCCAACTCGCCGTCCCGGACGGTTCGCGCGACCGCCTGCACCGCCGTCAGATCGGCCTCGGAGAAGACCACGTCCTCGTCCCGGGCGCTCGCAAAACCGAGCGCCCGCCACAGCCGGCTGGTCTCCTCCTCGGTCACACCCGCTCCCCGGGCGATGTCCGAGCGCCGCATCGAACGCGGCGCACCGAGCAGCCGTTCCTCGAGGGCGTCGACGAAAGCGGCCCGATCGTGCGGGTCCGGCTCGGGCAACAGGTCCATCTCGCCCGGCCGGATGTGTATGACGTCTCCCACCGCGTGCGGCACCGGGCCCTCCGGCGTGTCGACGACCAGCCGGCCCATGGCGTCGATGTCCAAGGCCGGGCCGGTGACCGATTCGTCGCCGGACATCTCGACCCGCACCTGTTGTCCCACCGTCACGCAGGCGGCCCGATAGGCGCTGTCCTCGCCGTCGCCGTCCCACTCCTGCTGGATCTGCGCGAGGGCGCGCAACACGCCGACGATCAGGTCCTCACAACGCACGTCGTGCCCGACGAGGTGCAGGGACGTCGCGGTGTCGACCGGCAGCTCCTCGGCGGTCTGGTGCACGTTGATCCCGATCCCGACGACGACGCTCGGGTCTGCGCCACCGGTGGCCTGGCACAGGATGCCGGCGAGCTTCGACCAGGGAGCGCGCGCGTCGGCGCGAGCGAGCACGTCATTGGGCCATTTCAGCCCGATCGATGCGCCGGTCAGATCGCGGACCGCGCGGCGTACGGCGACACCGACGAGCAACGGCACCCAGCCCCAGCGGGTCGCATCGCGCGGCAGCGGCAGGGTCGCTGACAGGGCTATCGAGGTCCCGGCGGGCGCGACCCAACTACGGTCGAGCCGGCCACGGCCGGCGACCTGGTTGTCGGTGACCAGCGCCCGCCACGGGCGCGGATCGCGCATCAGCTCGTCGTTGGTGGATGCCACTTCAGGACTGACGTCGATGTCGCGCCAGGGAGTGCTCTCGAGCCGATCGTTGATCTCCGATCGATCCAGGAAGTGGCTCACGTCACCCAGGTTAGTCGTCGCGGCCCGGCGACTTCTCGCGCCATCCGGCTCGACGGGGTCCGCGCGATGTGCATCTCGGGCGCGGCCCCGTTAGCCTTTGTCGTGAACGGGAGTAGTCCCTCGACCGGATGTCGACATACTGGCGGCCCGCCGCCCGGTGTCCGGGGTCACCGACAGGTGACTGGACGAGACGTTCGAACCATGACAGCTATCCGCTGCCGGTTCGACGTGCTCGTCCTTTTTGTTGCCCGGCACGGCGTTCCGGCCCGAAGCCAAGGACCTTCGTGCTCGACCTCGGAATCATCCTCACCGTCTTCGCGCTCGCCTTCGTGGCCGAGCTCCCGGACAAGAGCGCCGTCGCCGGACTCGTTCTCGGCACGCGCTTCCCGTGGCCGTGGGTGTTCACCGGCATAGCCGCGGCGTTCCTGACCCACGTCATGATCGCGGTCAGCGCCGGCCAGTTGCTGTCGCTCCTGCCGGGTCGACTGGTCGAGGCTCTGGTCGCCGTGCTCTTCCTCCTCGGCGCCTGGCTGATCTGGCGCGAGGGTGCGCACCAGGACGAGATAGAGGCCGAAGGTGAGGCCGAGAGCGCGGACGCGGTCTCCGGCAAGTTCGACGGTGCCGGGTTCTTCAAGGTCGCCTCGCTCGGGTATGGCGTGATCTTCGTCGCCGAGTGGGGTGACCTCACCCAGATCCTCACGGCGAATCTCGCTGCGAAGTATGACGATCCGTTGTCGGTCGGAATCGGTGTGACGCTCGGCCTGTGGACAGTCGCACTGCTCGCCATACTCGGCGGCAAGACGCTGCTGAAGGTGCTGCCGATCGTCTGGATCACGCGGGTGGCAGCCGTCGTGATGGTGGTGCTCGGCGTGCTGAGTGCCGTGTCGGCGATTGGCGGCTGAGGCTACTCAGCCGAGCAACTCCTCGATCCAGCGGTCAAGTCGTCCGCGCAGGAGCGGCCCCGTGATGTCGTCACGGCCGATGCCCAGATAGTTCACGTCCCACGTCGCGACGTGGGGGTCGGCGTGCTCGGCAGCAAGAACATCCCAGGCGTGTATGTCGGGAACTGCGTTCCCGGAGTGCATCTCGTAGGTACGGAGGAAGTGCTCCGCGGCGCTCGGGGAGCCGAGCAGCACCAGATCCTGACGACACCACGCGACGTCCACTCCACGAGGTGCCCATCGGGCGCCGTTCCAGTCGACCACTCCGACCAACTGGTCGCCGTCCCAGAGCGCGTTGCCGCACCAGAAGTCGAAATGCGTCAGCACCCGGTCGTTCAGGTCGAGCCGGGTCCACTCTTCGTGCGCACGTGTGGCGAGCCGACCGGCTCGTGCCGGCGGCTCCTGCGGCTCGCGACGAAGACCTGCGCCGTCGAGCCGGTGGATCTGCGCGAGGGCGATCGCCATCTGCTCAGCGATCGCATGCCGCGACAGTCCGGGATCCGGGTGCGCACCGTCGAGCGCGGAGGTCACGATCACGGGGTGGCCGGACTCTTCGCCGTGGGCGACGAGCCGGGGTGCGAGCGC
The DNA here is from genome assembly GCF_014640635.1 of Flexivirga endophytica. Classification (GTDB taxonomy): domain Bacteria; phylum Actinomycetota; class Actinomycetes; order Actinomycetales; family Dermatophilaceae; genus Flexivirga; species Flexivirga endophytica. Next base: position 123,015 of record NZ_BMHI01000005.1, on the reverse strand, counting down.
ACCGAGTGGGCCGAGTCGGTGCAGCACGCCGAGCTCGTGCTCGACCGCCGGGGACGCGTGCGGAAACGCACGGACGACATAGGATTCGGCGTCGTCGCCCGCGCCGGCAGTCGCCAGCACGGTGATCGCGTGCTGGCCTCCGCTGAGCACGCGGCGCAGCCGCAACCCGCGTGCCAGGAGCCGGGATCCGGCAGCGACAACCTCTGCCGGACGCATCACCTTCATTGCGCCACCCTGGCACGGCGCTGATCGATCAGCGCGAGCCGGCGACGAGATGATCGCGCAGCGCCCGGGCTGTCGGTGAGAGCTCGCGTTCGGCGACGAAGCACACGACCAGGGTCCGTTCGGCCCAGGACTCGTCGAGCCTCACCGCGACGAGCGACCCGTCGTCGATCCATTCCTGCACGGCGTGCCGGGGCAGGATCGTGATGCCGATGCCGGCGGCGACCGCCTGGCACACCGCATCGACACTGTGCAGCCGCACGCGGTAGGCGAAGCGTGACCCCAGTGGCAGGGCGTGGTCCTCGAGGTGTTCGGCGAGCGCATTGCCGTGGCTCAAGCCGACGAACGGCCGCTCGATGACTTCGACGATCGACACCTTCTTGCGGCGTGCCAGTGGCCCACGCGGCGCGCAGAGCACGACGAGCGGGTCCTCACGCAGTGTGCGGGTCTGCAGCGTCCCCAGATCGGCACTGTCGGACACGATGCCCAGGTCGGCACGGCGTTCGGCGATCTCCACGACAGCGCGACGGCTGGGTCGCTGCTCGAGGTCGACACGGACGGCCGATCGGTCCGCCAGGAACGACGTGACCGCGGCCGTGACCAGGCTCGCAGTGCTCGCCGTGTTGGCGAGCAGGCGCACGGTCGCACCGTGCCCTTCGGCGTATGCCGCCAACTCGAGATTCAGCTCGTCGATGTCCTGGGAGATGGACCGCGCGTGACGTAGCAGCAGTTGTCCCGCCTCGGTCAGCGTGACCCCGCGACGGCCTCGATCGAGCAGTGGGACTCCCAGACCGGCCTCCATCCCTCGCACGCGGGCGCTGGCGGAAGCGAGTGCGAGGTGGGCTCGTTCCGCGCCACGCGTGATGCTGCCAGACTCGGCGATGCTGATGAACAGCGCCAGGTCGGTCAGGTCGAATCGCAGCGATGGTCCGATGGGCGACATACCGCCTTGGTACCACAGCCTTCGTTTCAGGCAGACCCTGACTTCGGAGATTCCGCATTGTGCAACACTCCGTTGCCCGGCACGTTCGACATCGTGAGTTTGTGGGAGTCGCTGATCCTTTTGCTGGCAGCAGGTTTCGTGGGTGGCGCGATGAATGCTGCAGGTGGTGGCGGCTCATTCGTCACGTTACCGGCCATGATCACTGCGGGTGTGCATCCGGTTGTGGCGAATGCTTCGAGCAGCGTTGCACTGTTCCCCGGCAGCGTCGCGAGCGCCACCGCGGCACGCCGGGACCTCGCGCCGATCGCCGGTGCGTCGCTCCGGATGCTCGTCGCCATCACGGCCGGCGGCGGGCTGATCGGGGCAGCGTTGCTGGTCAACACGCCCTCAGCCGTGTTCGGCGCCGTCGTTCCGTGGCTGCTCCTCTTCGCCACGGTGACGTTCGCTGTCGGGCGTTCGGTGGGCAAGGCACTTCGCAGCCGCCTGACGCTGCCCGCGCACACCGTGCTGGTCAGCCAATTCGTGCTCGGCGTGTATGGCGGGTACATCGGCGGCGCCGTGGGCATTCTGATGATGGCGACCTGGAGTCTGCTCAGTACCGCCGATCTGCACGAACTCAATCCGGCGAAGAACCTCATGGTGGGCGCGGCCCGAGCCATCGCCGTCCTCTTCTTCGTCGCGACCTCGAGCATCAGTTGGGCGGCGACCATCCCCGTCCTACTCGCCGGAGTCGCCGGCGGCTGGGTGGGCGCGCGCGGTGCCCGTCGAGTGAGCTCCTCCGTGCTGCGGACCGGGATCATCACCGTCATGGCCGCGATCACCACAGCGTTCTTCCTGAACCGATGACCCTCCTCGGCAATGCCGTCCTGGCGGTCGTCACCCTGGTCATCGTCGGCGCGCCGGTCGTCGCACCCGTCATCCAGCGCTGGTCCCAGTTGAGCAAGGGCGGGGACGGTGGGCGATCGCAGCAGCTCGCCGACCGACAACCACCCAAGCCGAAACCACAACAGCCACAACAGTTCCCGCAACGGCCATGACCGCCGAGGCATTCATGGCGGTCGCGCACGAGCTCGCTGTCTGTGGTCGGTCATCGTCCTGGCGGACACCCATGACATCGACCTCGAAGCAGCCTTCGAGCACGATGTCGAGCCTGGAAACACACCTTCGGAGTGAGCCATCGGAGGACTCCGAGGAATAGCACGCGACACCTACGCTTGCTGCATGCCACGACTGATCCTGATCAACGGAGCACCGGGCTCCGGCAAGTCAACGATCGCTGCCCTGCTCGCCACGGAACAGCCGCTGGCGTTCGCTCTCGAAATCGACTCGATCAAGCATGCGCTGGGACGCTGGGACGAGGATCCACTGCGCTCCGGCCTTCACGCGAGGCGGTTGAGTGTCGCTGCGGCCAAGGAGCAACTTGCCAGCGGGCACGATGTCTTCATCGGGCAATACCTCGCCCGGACATCGTTCATCGAGGAACTCGAGAGTCTTGCCGTCGCGTGCCGAGCTCGGTTCCACGAGTTCGTACTTGACCTCGACGCCGTCGCACTCGCCGAACGGATCGGCGCACGCACTGCACGCCCTGATCGTCCCGAACACGACGTGAACAATCAGCTCGTCGGCGCTCGGGACGCCGAAGCACTCGCACGGTCATTGGACGAGCTTCGTCACACTCGCCCCGATGCCGTATGGGTCGATGCTCGTGGATCGCTCATGGCGACAACCGATCTGATCCGTGCTCGGCTCGAACAGGACCAATGAAACGACGGTCGCACGAAAACGCAACAGCCACAGGTGGTCTCGATACGGTCTCGCCTAGCGGCTCGACCTACTCGACCAGCATGAGGCGGGCTCGTTCCTCACCGCTACGACCCGCATGCCGCGGCTCAGCAGGTCGCAAGCATGCTGTTCAGCGCGCTCTTCTCACTACTGGTCACCCACAGCCCGTACTTGTCCTTGATCAGCACCCAGCGCGTGGCGTAGAGACAGAACGACGCGCTGTTCGGCGGCTTCCACTCCGACGGGTCGTCGTCGCCCTTGGACTGGTTGAGCGAGTCGTCGGACGACACGAGCACCAATGGGTCGTTCGCGTACTGCGTGCGTTTCGTGGTGTCCCACGCCGCGGCGCCGGTCGCGTAGGCATCACCAAGCGGCACAACGTGATCGATGTCGATGTCGGACGCCTCGTCATACTTCCCGGCGCCGTACGGATCGACCCACGTGCCCTGCAAGCTGGTGCAGGTGGACGACATCGTGACGTTCTCGCCGTCCCGGTAGAGCGCCGCGTTGCGCGCATTGCACGCGTTGTTCGGCTCGACCGGCCAGCCCCACGTCGACGCGTCCCGCCAGTGCGGGAACAGGTCGCGGCTGTACCCGTCCATCGAACCCTTCGCCTTGACCGTCAACGTCGGCAGATCGGCCTTCGCGTCCGCGGACGTCCCCGACATGCCCAGTTTCAGTTGAGCGGCGGCCACCGTTCCCGAGACGTGCCCGACCTCGGAGGCATCTGCGGGGGTGGTCGCCGCCGCCATACCGAATGCGACAGAACCAGCTGAAACTGCAACGAGCAAGCGACATTTCATGGTTCTCGACGCTACGCCCGGCACGTCATGCGCGAGTGATGCTCGGGTCAGCGCTCAGTCAAGAGAGGGTGATTTTTTTCCGCCATCTGCTCGCGCTCGTCAGCGTTCAACACACCCGCCTCGACCACAGCCCGCATCGCGTCGACATCCCCGTAGAACGCCCGGAACGCGGTGGGCACCCCCACACCGTGCGCGGGGCGATCGTGCACCCGCACACCGTCACCCGGCCGTATGACGCCTGGCGTCACCACCCGCAGGTACGCTCCGGAGAGGCCGTGCTCGACATACCTCTTCAGCCAACCGCGCTCAGCCATGTGCACACGGAAGGTGCCGCACGGGATCCGCGGACCGGTCACCTCCAGCACAGCGGACCCGACCGACCACCGTGTGCCGATGACCGCGCGGTCCACGTCCAACCCGACGGTCGTGAGGTTCTCGCCGAACATGCCGTCGTCGAGCCGCCGGCCCAGCTGCGCGCTCCACCAGTCCAATTCCTCGCGCGCCACGGCATACACCGCCTGATCATCCCCGCCGTGGTGCTCGCGGTCCCCGATGAAATCTTCGATCACCCCGCTGCCGAAGCCGCCATGTTTCGGTCCCGGCGCACGCACGCTGATCTCCGTGACCGCGCGTTTGTGAATGCCAGTGGGCACGGTTTTCGCTGGATTCGGTTCTGCTCGGCCGATGTTCGTCGACAGCACGCGGGGCATCTCGGACTCGCCGGACTCAGCCGGACCATTGGCGAACAGCACCCCGCGATTGTCCCGGCCGGACAAACCCGGTGCAACGCCGTTTCGTCCGCGTTAGCGTGCTCGAGTGACAGACGATCTCGCACGCACGCCCACACCCGTCGACGCCATCGCCAACGGCTTCCACGAAAAGGCCCTCGCGCTCTCGCCGATGTGGGGCACCTACCTCGGGTCGCCCGACCGGCAGGACGAGCTGGACGACTTCTCCCCCGCCGGACTGGCTCGAACGCACCAACTGCACCGCGAGACGCTGCAGGCCCTGGACGGCGTCACCGCCGCCGACGACGTCGACAAGGTGACCGTTGACGCAATGCGCGAGCGCCTCGGCCTGGACGTCGAGCTGTATGACGCCCACCTCCAGCACGCCTCGCTGAACGTGATCGCCTCTCCGTTGCAGGACATCCGCGACATCTTCGACCTGATGCCGACCGACACCGCCGAGCAGATCGACACGATCGGCCGCCGCATGCGCGCGGTCCCGCGCGCGCTGGACCAGTGGTTCGAGTCGCTGCACGTCGCAGCCGACAAGGATGTGGTCAGTCCGGTCCGGCAGGTCCGAGCGTGCATCCAGCAGACCAAGGACCACACCGCGCCCGAGGGCTACTTCGCCATCTTGAAGGAGCAGCACCCACAGATCGCCGATGCGATCGACGAGGCGGCCGCGGCATACGCTAAGGCGGGCGACCGGCTGCAGGCCGAGATCCTGCCGCTCGCGCCCGAGTCGGATGCCTGTGGCCGGGACGCCTACTCGTTGCACTCCCGCTATTTCCTCGGTGCCACGGTCGACCTCGAGGAGACCTACGCGTGGGGCCAGGAGGAGCTGGCCCGCATCACCGACCAGATGCAGCAGATCGCCGAGCAGATCAAGCCCGGCGCGACTGTCAAGCAGGCCATGGCGGTCCTCGACTCCGACCCGGACTACACGTTGCACGGCACCGACGAACTGCAGCGCTGGATGCAGGGCAAGGCCGACGAGGCGATTGCGAACCTCGGCGGCTCCCACTTCGACATCCCCGAGCCCGCCCGCACCATCGAATGCTGCATCGCCCCAACACAATCCGGCGGCATTTACTACACCTCACCCAGCGAGGACTTCTCCCGCCCCGGGCGCATGTGGTGGTCGGTGCCCAAGGGCGAGGAAGACTTCAGCACCTGGCGTGAGCTGACCACCGTCTACCACGAGGGTGTCCCGGGACATCACCTGCAGAACGGCCAGACGATCTTCCGCTCCGCTCTGCTCAATTCCTGGCGGCGGCTCGACGTGTGGTGCTCCGGCCACGGCGAGGGTTGGGCCCTGTATGCCGAACGGCTGATGGACGACCTCGGCTACCTGCAGGACCCGGGCAACAAACTCGGCATGCTGGACGGGCAGTCCCTGCGCGCAGCCCGCGTCGTGCTGGACATCGGTGTGCACTGCGGGTTCGACGCACCGGAGGAACTCGGCGGCGGGGCATGGACCTACGACAAGGCGTGGGCGTTCCTCAACGCGCACTGCGACATGGGTGAGGGGTTCCTGCGGTTCGAGCTGGACCGTTACCTCGGCTGGCCGGGACAGGCTCCGTCATACAAGATCGGTGAGCGGATCTGGTTGCAGCTGCGCGACGAGGCACGCGCCGCCGAAGGCGCCGACTTCGACCTCAAGGCATTCCACCGTCGCGCGCTCGACATCGGCTCGGTGGGCCTCGACACGCTGCGGGGCGCGGTCCTGGGCACTCTGTGACCTCCTTCTTACTGCAAGGATGACCCGGTGAAGGTGAATTGGCACAGGCACCAGAGGTTCGGGATGCGTCCGCGTTGCGGGGAGCCGGCGACGCGCAACGCCGGCGCAGAGTGACCTCTCGTGCACATCGCCCTGCCGATCTTCCTGCTGACCGCCTCGGTGGTCGTGCTCGCGACCATCGCGCGCTGGATCCGACTGTCCGCGCCGCTGTTGCTGGTCGCGGTGGGTGCGGTGGTCTCGTTCCTGCCGTTCATGCCCTACCCGTTCGAGGTCGACCCCGAGATCGTCCTGCTCGGGTTCCTCCCGCCGCTGCTGTTCGCCGCGGCGTCCAACACCTCACTGATCGACCTCAGCCGGGAGCGACGGCAGATCCTGCAGATGTCGGTCCTGCTGGTGCTCTTCACGGCATTCGGTGTGGCGCTGGTGGCGTGGAAGCTGCTGGACGTGCCGTTCGCGGCGGCGGTCGCGCTGGGTGCGGTGGTCGCCCCGCCGGACGCGGTCGCTGCCACCGCGGTCGCCCGGCGCATCGGCCTGCCCCGCCGGGTGGTGTCGGTGCTCGAGGGCGAGTCGCTCTTCAACGACGCGACCGCCCTCGTCACGGTCAACACGGCCAAGGGGCTGATCGCCGGAGGTGCCGGCGCCACAACGGTTTTCACTGCCGGAAGGGACTTCCTGTGGGCCTCGGTCGGAGGTGCGGCGATCGGCTTCGTCGCCTACCTCCTCGTCTCGTGGGTATGGCGACACGTGACCGACACCGTCACGGTGGTCGCGCTGAGCTTCCTCAGCCCGTGGATCGCCTACCTGCCGGCCGAGGAGGTGCACGCGTCCGGCGTCATCGCGGCCGTGGTCTGCGGCGTCGCCACCAGCCACGCCGCGCCGAAGATCCAGACCGCCCAGTCACGGGTCTCCGAACGCCTGAACTGGGCGTCGATAACCTTCCTGCTGGAGAACATGGTCTTCCTGCTGATCGGCCTGCAGACCCGGACCATCGTCGAGGGCGTGCGGCATTCCGGCAGCGGCCTCGGTCGCACCTTCGCGATCGCGGTGCTGGTGCTGCTGACCGTCATGGCGCTGCGCCCGATCTGGTTGCTCGGCTCGGAGATCGTCAGCCGGCGGATGGGGTGGTCGAGCACGGCGATGTCCGGGCGTGAGACCGCGATCGCGTCCTGGGCGGGCATGCGCGGCGTGGTGACCCTCGCGGCGGCATTCCTGCTGCCGCGCGAGACGCCGGAACGCCAGGCGATGGTCTTCATCGCTTTGTTCGTGACGGTGGGAACGCTGGTGCTGCAAGGGTTCTCGCTCGGTTTCCTCTCCCGCAGACTCGACCTGCACGGCCCCGATCCACGCGAGGACGCCCTGCAGACCGCACAGCTCACCCAGGCCGCGGTCAACGCAGGCAACCGGCGCTTGGACGAGGAGCTGGACGACAGCGAGTTCGAGGTCCCGGAGCAGGTCCTCATCTCGCTGCGGCACCAGGGCACCCGGCGGGCCAACCTCGCCTGGGAGCGGCTGGGGCACAGCGACGACACCAGCGAGACACCGTCGGATGCCTACCGCCGACTGCGCTCGGCCATGCTGGAGGCCGAACGCGCCAAGGTCCTCAAGCTGCGCGACAAGGGCATCATGGACCACGATGTCCTGCAGCAAGTCATGCAGCTGCTCGACGTCGAGGAATCTATGATTGCCAGGGTGCGGGACCACGACGAAGCCTTGAACGAGCGCGTCCTGCTCACGCCCGAAGAACGCCAGTTCGGTTGTGAGCACCTCGCCGATGCGCCGTTCGCCGTCGACCCCAACACCCCGGAGGGCTGCGAGGAGTGCCTGCGCGACGGCACGGTCTGGGTACACCTGCGGTTGTGCCTGGCCTGCGGCCACGTCGGCTGCTGCGACTCCTCGGTCGGCAAGCACGCCAGCAAGCACTACGCCGAGACCGACCACCCGGTGATGCGTTCCTTCGAGCCCGGCGAGGGCTGGCGCTGGTGCTTCGCGGACAGTGTCCTTGGCTGAGTCCCTCAACGCTGCACGCCGCCTCAGCATGTCCTCGGCTGACTTCCTCACCGCGGAACGCCGCGTGGCCGCACCGCTGCCCATAAGCTTGTCGGTCGTGACTGTCGACCTCGTCCTCGCCTCCGCCTCCCCCGCCCGCCTCACGACATTGCGATCGGCCGGTGTCGAACCGGAAGTGATCGTGTCCGATGTCGACGAGCGCGCCGTCATCGCGGCCGCCGAGGAAGGTCTCGGCGCGACCCTCGCCGCGGACGACGTCGCGCTGCTGCTGGCGCGTGCCAAGTGCGAGGCCGTGGCGTCCGACACCGATGCCGATGCGTTGGTCCTGGGCTGTGATTCGGTGCTGGAGTTCGAGGACGCGACATTCGGCAAACCCGCCGATGCCGCAGAGGCCATCGACCGATGGCGACAGATGCGCGGGCGCTCCGGCTCGCTACACACCGGCCACTGGCTGGTCGATGGTCGGGAGGAGTCGACCGGTGCGACGTTCGGCGTCGTCGCCTCGACGGTCGTGCACTTCGCCGATCTCACCGACGCGGAGATCGAGGCGTATGTCGGCACCGGCGAACCGCTGCACGTCGCAGGCGCGTTCACGATCGACGGCCTCGGCGGACCGTTCGTCCGTCGCATCGAGGGCGACCACCACAACGTGGTCGGCTTGAGCCTGCCGGTCCTGCGCGAGATGCTCGGCGAGGTCGGTGTGACCTTCGATCAGCTGCGCGACTGAGGTCGCTCAGGCCGCCTCTGAAGCGGTGTCGTCCCTGCCGGTGACCGCCGACATACGCATCAACCGCGGGAACGGCAGCACCAGCACACCGGACACCACGAGCAACGCCGCGAAGCCGACCATCGCACGCTCACCACCGGCGGCGCCGATCAAGAAGCCCATCGTCGCGGGCGCCAGCGCGGTCAGCACGAGCGAGAGCACGTTGTCCGCGCTCATCACCCGGCCGAGGCGGTCCTCGGGGGTCCGCGAGGTGAGCACCGAAACCACCGCCGCGTTGCACGGCGCGAGCAGGAAGGTCGCACACGCCATCAGCAGCATCAGCAGCAGCGGCGCATGCACGAACGCCATGCCGGCGAACGCGACCGCACCGACGATGGGCGTGAGGAACATCAGCAGCCCGACGCTCAGGTGCGCCAGGATCCGGCCGGACAGCAAGGACGCGACCAGCATCGAGACCGCCATCGAACTCGAAACGGCGCCGATCCACGCCGGCGCCGTGCCTCGCTGCTGCATGGTGATGGTCACCGAGACGACCAAGCCGGTGCCGGCGAAGTTGAGCACCGTGGACAGCAGCGTGATGGTGCGCAGCAACTGATGCTGGAACAGGAAGCTGAGCCCCGTGCGGATGGAGGGCAGCAGCGCCTCCCGGTCCGAGCGGGCTTTGCCGGGCAGCGTTGTCCGGACTCGCAGCGCGCAGAAGATCGCGATGGCATAGGTGATCGCATCGGCGGCCATCGGCAGCCCACGGGTGATGCCGAAGAGGAAGCCGCCGATCGGCGGTCCGGCCAGACCGGCCGTCGCCGACCGCACCTGGTTGTTGACCGCCGCTCGAGGGATGTCGTCCCTGCGGACGACATTGCGCACGGCGACCTGCTCCGCCGGGGTGTAGAAGCTGTTGGCGATGCCGCCGCACGCGGCAGCGAGCATCAGGTGAGGCACGGTCACGCGATCTGCGAACGCCGCGAGAGCGACCGACAGATAAGCGATGCCGCCCAGCGATGCAGCGGCGATCATCGTGCGGCGCCGATCCCAGCGGTCGACCAGCGCTCCGGCGGGAATGCCGATGAGAACCAGTGCCATCGTGGCAGTTCCGGCGACCAGACCGACCGCGAACGGGCTACCCGTGGCCGCCAGCGTGATGAGCGGGAAGGCGATGTTGCTCATCCGGCTGCCCAGACTCGAGACGGCGCCACCGGCGATCAGGTAGGCGTAGTCCCGGTTGTGCCGCAACGGTGGCAGCGCTGATCGCCCCGCGTCGTCGGTCCCCACCGTCGCGCGCCCCCTCTCGTGCACTGTCACGACCCAACACCTTGCCACCCCGGGGCCCCCCGATGGGCCACCGGAAGGTAAGGGTTTGGTCATGACGCCGAGTCGTCGGCCGCGAATCCAGCGGGCACCCATACAGCGGGTCTAGCTTCGTCCTTCGCACAGCTATCCATCGCCCGCGATGAAGGAGCCGTATGTCGATCACCCGCCACTCGCAGAAGCTCACCTCGGACCAGCGGAACTCGTTCGCCGCGGCATACCTCGGCTGGGCGATGGACGCCTTCGACTACTTCCTGGTCGTGCTGATCTACGCCCAGATCGCCAAGGATTTCGGCAAGTCACTGACCGAGATGTCGCTGATCACGACCATGACGCTGATCATGCGCCCGGTCGGTGCGTTCATCTTCGGGCTGTGGGCGGACCGGGCCGGACGGCGCATCCCGTTGATGGTCGACGTCTCGTTCTATTCGGTGGTCGGCTTCCTGTGCGCCTTCGCGCCGAACTTCTGGGTCCTGATGGTGCTGCGGATGCTCTACGGCATCGGCATGGGCGGCGAGTGGGGCCTGGGTGCCGCGCTGGCGATGGAGAAGATCCCGACGGAGCGTCGCGGCTTCTTCTCCGGCATCCTGCAGGGCGGCTACTCGATGGGCTACCTGATGGCATCGCTCGCGTTCCTGGTGGTCAACACGTGGTGGGGACTGAACTGGCGGTGGATGTTCGCTCTGTCGATCGTGCCTGCGCTCATCTCGCTGATGATCAGGGCGAGGGTCGAGGAGTCGGAGGTATGGCGCGAGAGCCGACAGCGCTTCAAGTCGACCACCACGAGCGTCGGCGACATCGTGAAGAGCCCGACCATCTGGAAGCGGTTCATCTTCCTGGTGCTGCTGATGACGGCGTTCAACTGGATGAGTCACGGCACACAGGACGTCTATCCGACCTTCCTGAAGGAGACCGTCGATTCCGGTCTCGGCTTCGCGAAGTCGACGGCCACCTGGATCGCGGTCGTCTACAACCTCGGCGCCATCGTCGGCGGCGCGATCGCCGGTGCTCTGTCGGAGCGCTACGGCCGCCGGACGCTCATCGTGCTGTGTGCGGTCCTCGGCCTGCCGATCGTGCCGCTGTTCGCGTACTCCTCCTCGCTGGGGATGATCATCCTCGGCTCGTTCCTGATGCAGGTGATGGTGCAGGGCGCGTGGGGCGTCATACCGGCGCACCTGACGGAGTTGTCGCCGGACGAGATCCGCGGCTTCTACCCCGGCGTGACCTACCAGCTCGGCAACTGCCTGGCGGCGTTCAACCTGCCGATCCAGGAGGCCCTCGCGTCGTCGCACGGCTATCCGTTCGCACTGTCTGTCACCATCGTGCCCGTCTTCATAGCGGTCATCGCGCTGACTCTGATCGGCAAGGAACAGAAGGGGATTCAGTTCGGGACCCGCGACACCAGCATGGTCGCCGAGACCGCCGGTTGACGATTTCCGTTGACCTCAAGCGTGCTTGAAGTACCAGGATGGTGCGCATGATCACTTGTGCCACGTGTGCCGTGGAGTATGACGACACCGCTGCCGACCGCGACTGCCCGATCTGCGTCGATGAACGGCAATACGTTCCCGAGAACGGTCAGGTCTGGACGGACCTGTCGAAGCTTGCCGCGGACGGTCACCGGGTCGAGGTGCTCGACCTCCGACCCGGGCTGACCGGCCTGCGGACCGATGTCGGCATCGGACAGACCGCGCTGCTCGTGCAGACCCCCGAAGGCAACCTGTTGTGGGACCCGCCGGGGTTCATCGACGACGCCGCGATCGCTGCGGTGACCGAGCGCGGCGGCATCCGATGGATCGCTGCGAGTCACCCGCACATGTTCGGCGTACAGCTCGAGTGGTCAGCAGCGTTCGACGACGCACCGGTCCACGTCAATGCCGCCGACACCGATTGGCTGGGCCGGCGTGGTCCGGCGATCACCGAGTGGGGCGACGAGCTGGGGCTGACCGACGGACTCACGCTGCATCGGATCGGCGGCCACTTCCCCGGAAGCGCCGTTGCACACTGGGCGCTCGGCGCCGACGGTCGCGGCGCGCTGCTCAGCGGCGACACGATCATGTCCAACCCGGACCGTCGGACGGTGAGCTTCATGCGCTCCTATCCCAACCGGATCCCACTGTCGGGCAATGTCGTGCTCCGCATCGCCGAGCGAGTGAAACCGCTTGCCTACGAAGAGATCTGGAACAACTTCGGTCTGGCCGTGCCGACCGACGCCGCTGCCGCCGTGCAGGACTCGGCACAGCGACACGCGGCCTGGGTCCGTGGGGACTTCGACCACCTGACCTGAGCGATCACACCTTCGCGGCCAGAGCGCCGCAATGTGGCTGCCGGCGGGTGACGCGCGTTCCAGCAGGCGTCGGTAGGCTGCGGAGCGCGACAGGTTCGTGTCCTCCGAGTGACCGGGGGCCGCGACGCAAGAGGGAACCCGGTGTGACTCCGGGACTGCCCCGCAGCGGTATGTGAGAACGACCTCCGTCATACGCACTGGCCCCATCGGGCTGGGAAGCGACGGACAGTAGGCGCCGGATCAGGCGTGCTCACGAGTCCGAATACCTGCCTGTCGCCCGAGCCCGGACCCGGGTTCGGCCGATTCCGTGACCTCTCGGGTGGGTCACGAAGGAAAGGTTCTCCATGACCGAGCGCATGACCGAACACATCAGCGGACACACCGATGCCACCGTTCTGGGTTGGCCACGCCAGGGACCGCGACGCGAACTCAAGCGAGCGATCGAGTCCTACTGGGCGGGACGTACCAGCGAGAGCGAGCTGCACGACGTCGCGACAGGACTACGCGCTGACGCGTGGAAACTGCTCTCCGACAACGGGATCGACGAAGTCCCGACCGGCGACTTCTCCTACTACGACCACGTCCTCGACACCGCGTGGACGGTGGGCGCCATCCCCCAGCGCTACCGTGCCGCCGCCGACACCGACCTGGACGTCTACTTCGCGATGGCCCGCGGCAACGACCGGGTCGCACCGCTGGAGATGACCAAGTGGTTCGACACCAACTACCACTACCTCGTGCCGGAGCTGTCCCCCACGACGACGTTCGCCGCCGACCCGGCTCGGCAACTGGAGCACTTCGCGCAGGCGACCGAGGCCGGGCACACCGCCCGCCCGGTGCTCGTCGGCCCGCTCACCTTCCTGTTGCTGTCGAAGCCGGCACCGAACGCTCCCGCGGACTTCGATCCGCTGACGCTCCTCGAGCCATTGCTCGACGTGTATGTCGAGATCCTCGGCGCATTGCACGACGCCGGCGCGGCCTGGGTGCAGATCGACGAACCGGCCCTGGTCCTGGACCAGCCGGCGTCGGTACTGGACGCCGCGCGGCACGCGCTCGACAGGCTCGGCACGGCGACCAACCGGCCGAAACTGTTGATCGCCAGCTATTTCGCCGCATTGCAGGATGCCTTCGAGGTGCTCGCCGACGCACCGGTCGACGGTCTGGCCATCGACTGCACGGTGCCGGACAACGTCACGGCGATCCTCGAGCACGGACTGTCCGGCAAGCGTTTGGTCGCCGGGGTGATCGACGGCCGCAACGTCTGGGTGGCGGACGTCGATGACCGGCTCGCGACCTTGCGCCGCCTGGACGCACGGGTCGACGACCTCGTCGTCGGCACTTCCTGCTCGCTGCTGCACGTCCCGCTCGACGCATCCCGCGAGACCGCCGTCGACGAGGAGGTCCGCAGCTGGCTGGCCTTCGCGCGCGAGAAGGTGCTCGAAGTGCGCACTCTCGCAACCGCTCTCGACGACGAGTCGGCAGCGGCAGCCGCCCTCGAGTCATCGCGGCGAGCAGTCGCCTCGCGGCGGGCATCGACCCGCACCCATGACGACGCCGTGCGCAGTCGCGTCGCGGCTGTGTCCGACGCGGACGCGCACCGTACGACGCCCTTCGACCAGCGGCGCGCGCAGCAGCAGGAGGCGCTCGGACTCCCGCTGCTGCCCACGACGACCATCGGCTCGTTCCCGCAGACCGACGCAGTGCGCAAGGCGCGAGCTTCCTTGCGGCGCGGCGAGATCGACGGGGCGACATACGAGACAGCGATGCAGGACGAGATCTCGGCCGTCATCTCGCTCCAGGAGGAGCTCGGTCTGGACGTGCTGGTGCACGGAGAGCCGGAGCGCAACGACATGGTCCAGTACTTCGCCGAGCAGCTCGACGGCTACCTGGCGACCACCCATGGCTGGGTGCAGTCCTACGGCACCCGGTGTGTCCGACCGCCGATCGTCTTCGGCGACGTGTCCCGCCCGCAGCCGATGACCGTCCGCTGGTGGCAGTACGCGCAGTCGCTGACCGAGCGCCCGGTCAAGGGCATGCTGACCGGGCCGGTGACCATGCTCGCCTGGTCGTTCGTGCGCGACGACCAGCCGGTCGGCGACACGGCCCGGCAGGTCGCACTTGCCCTGCGGAACGAGGTCACCGACCTGGAGGACGCCGGTTGCCGGGTCATCCAGGTCGACGAACCGGCGCTGCGCGAGACGCTCCCGCTGCGCAAGTCCGAGCGTGCGGCATACCTGGACTGGGCGACCGAATCCTTCCGGCTGGCAACGAGTTCGGTTGCCAGCACCACCCAGGTGCACACCCACATGTGCTACGCCGATTTCGGGGACATCTTCGCCGCGATCGACGACCTGGACGCCGACGTGATCAGCCTCGAGGCGACCCGATCCGGTATGTCGCTGGCCGACGAGCTGGAGCAGTCCGGCTACGCCAAGGGGGTCGGTCCGGGCGTCTACGACATCCACTCGCCCCGGGTGCCGAGCGCGGATGAAGTGCGAGCGTTGCTGGAGAAGGCGGTCGGCGCGCTGCCCGCCCGCCAGGTGTGGGTCAACCCGGACTGCGGCCTGAAGACCCGGCGCCCGGACGAGGTCCGGTCCGCACTCGCGAACCTCGTGACGGCGGCGACCGCCGCTCGCGCTTCGCTCTAACGTTCGGCGGACCAGGGGCCGCGGATGACGGGTGCAGTGTCCTCGTCGTCCGCGGCTTCCGTGGTCTCCACGGCCTCTGAGTGCCGCCGGACCAGCGGAATGGTGCGCTCGTCCTCCTGCCGTGCGGCACCGTGATGGCGAGCGGGCAACCGGTGCGCCTCGTCCGGCGCCTGGGACGCGCGGGTCGGCATCGGCTCGGTAGCCGTGGGCCCACCCCGTTGCGGCCCGGTGCTCGGCCCGTCCGGTTCGTCACCGTCGCCGAAGTCCAGCGGCAGTGGGAGCGCTTCGTGCCCGGAGTCCTCGTCGCTCTCCGGTGACTCTGGCAGCTCGGGTGGCCTGTCGAAGCCCACCTCGATCTGCTGGAAGCCCTTGAGCCGGGTGGCACGCGCCAACCCGCCGTATGCGCGCACGTCGGCGTCCGTGAGTTCCACGTTGTCGGTGAAGGGCGTCAGCAGCGCCCGCGGCCACAACCGCAACGTCCAGACCGCATTGATCTCCATGCTCAGCACGATGATGATCCCGGCGATGAACAACAGCAGCATCAGGCCGAGCACGACCGCGAGGGTGCCGGTCTCCTTGTTGCGCTGCACGACGTGTTCGACGTAGAGATTGCCGAAGCGCTGCAGCACCTGCCACATCACGGAGGCGAAGACCGCGCCCGGCCAGATGTCGCGCCAGCGCAGGGATCGGCTGGTGGCCACGTGGTAGGCCACCATGAAAGCCACCACGTCGATGCCCACGGTGCCGAGCTTGACGCCGAACGATGCCAGCCCCGCCAGATGCACCAGGCGGGGCATCACCGTCGTCAGACCGATGGTGGCGAGCAACGCCGTGCCGAGCAGCGCGATGAGTCCGACCGACTTGCCCCGCGCAGCGAAGGGGTTCGGCCGGGCGTTGCGCGGCACCTGCCACACACTGTTGGCGATGTACTGGAAGGCCTGCGCACTGCCCAATGCACCGTAGAGAGCAACCACGGTGCTCACCGTGATCGACATCCAACTGCCGGACAGGGCGTTCGGGGAGGCGAGTTGGTCGTTGATGATCGGGAACTCGTTGAGAGCCGACTCGATCAGTCGCTGCTGCAGGGCGGCATCACCGCTCAGCACCACTCCGAGGATCGTCGAGCCGAGGATCAGCAGCGGGAACAGCGAGACGAACGCATAGAACGCGAGCAGCGCCCCGAGATAGTTGCCCATGTCGTCGAAGAACTTGTAGACGACGGCGATGGGATAGCCCAGCGGCGGGAACCTCCGCTGTGCCTGATCGACCACCGAGTGCGCTGACACCCCTCCACGGTATCCGCACGCACGGAAATCCACGGAATCCTGCGGAGCGTCGCCGACACGGCGCGACCCGCCGGCGGGTGCGGTGCTACTGCTTGACCGGGTCCTCACCCGCCCGCTTCACGACCCGGTCCCCGACCTCGAGGCTGTTCCACAGGTCCTTGCCGACGCGGGCCTTGATAGTCGAGCCGTCGGCACAACGGATCTTCAACCGGCGGTACATGTTCGAGCCGTCGAGCAGTCCGCGGGACTTCTTGGCGACCGTGCCCTCCCAGGCGTCGTGACTCATCAGCATCCCTTTCGGTGGTGTCGTCTCCGACGAGTCTCGCAGCGGCGAGCCGTCCGCACATCCGCCGAAAGTTGACACCTGGGCGACTTTCAGACCGGCGGTATGGCGCGGCGACGCTCGCTGAAGGCGCGATCGCGGCGGGCGGCATGCGCCAGCCTGCGCAGCAGATCGGCCCGCAGGTCGGACGCCTCGACGACCGAGTCGATGACCAGGTCGGACGCGAGCCGCTCCAGGTCGACGTCCTCGAGGTATTCCTCGCGGCGGGCCTGCACGAACTCCGCCCGCTCGACGTCGTCCTCGATGGCGGCGATCTTTCCGGCATACACCGCATTGACCGCAGCCTCCGGACCCATCACGGCGATGCGTGCGGTCGGCAGCGCGATGGTCGCGTCCGGCCCGAAACCCGGGCCGCACATCGCATAGAGCCCGGCGCCATACGCCTTGCGCACCACGACGCAGAACTGCGGCACGGTCGCCTCGGACACGGCCGACACCATCTTGGCGCCGTGCCGGATGATGCCGCCACGCTCGACCTCCGAGCCGATCATGAAGCCCGGCACGTCGGCCAGGTAGATCAGCGGGATCGAGTAGGCGTCACACATCCAGATGAACCGGGTCGCCTTGTCCGCGCTGTCGGTGAAGAGCACGCCACCCTTGGCCGCGGAGTTGTTGGCGACGAAACCGACTGTTCTGCCGTCCATCCGGCCCAGGCCGACGACGAGTTCGGGGGCGAAGAGCGGCTTGATCTCGAAGAACGAGTCGTCGTCGACGAGGCCGTCGATGACCTCGTGGATGTCGAACGGCTGGCTCTCGATCTCCGGCACCGCGGTGTCGGTGAGCGGCGCCTCCGGCTCCTCCGCGATGTATGTCGGAGGCTCGTCGCGCCAGGTCGTCGGCAGGTAGGAGAAGAAGAGCTTGGCCAGCTCGATGGCCTCGGTGTCGTCCTCGGCGAGCAGATCGCCGACGCCGGAGACGGTGCAGTGCATCCGGGCACCGCCCATCTCCTCGAGCGAAACCTTCTCTCCGACAACCATTTCCGCCATACGCGGGCTGCCGAGATACATGGACGCATTGCCCTCGACCATGATGATCGCGTCGGTGAAGCTCGGGATGTAGGCGCCGCCGGCAGCCGACGGGCCGAAGAGGCAGCAGATCTGCGGCACCCTGCCGGACAACGCCACCTGGTTGTGGAAGATCCGTCCCGCCCCGCGGCGACCGGGGAAGAGTTGCACCTGGTCGGTGATCCGCGCGCCGGCGGAGTCGACGAACCAGAAGATCGGCAGTTCCTCGCGCAGTGCGGATTCGGTTGCCCGCACGATCTTCTCGACAGTGCGCGCTCCCCACGAGCCGGCCTTCACGGTCGGGTCGTTGGCGACGACGATCGCCGAGCGCCCGTCGACCGTGCCGCGCCCGGTGACGACTCCGTCGGCCGGCAGGTTGCCCGCGACCGAGTTTGCGTAGCGCCCGTCCTCGATGAACGAGCCCTCGTCGAAGAGCAGCGCGATCCGGTCCCGCACGTAGAGCTTGTTCTGCGAATCCAGCTTGGCGCGAGCC
Organism: Flexivirga endophytica; assembly: GCF_014640635.1. Classification (GTDB taxonomy): domain Bacteria; phylum Actinomycetota; class Actinomycetes; order Actinomycetales; family Dermatophilaceae; genus Flexivirga; species Flexivirga endophytica. The sequence goes on along the minus strand of NZ_BMHI01000005.1, from coordinate 104,696 downwards.
TTGTCCGACAACGTCTGTGACGCCTCGTGTGCCGCGGCCAGCCGCTCCCGGACGTCGGCCACCCGTGGGTCACCCAAGCTGGTCGAGTAGGCCGGAGCGCTAGCGGAGGCCGTATCGAGACCTTCCTGATCTCGATACGCTCCTCCGCTTCGCTCCCCCGCTACCCTTCGAGACGCCCGCTCGTCCCTCACGGGCTCCTCAGGGCGCGCTCGATCAGCATTAGTTGTCATGCGGGCAAGCCTAGGCCGCGAGCGATCAGCATCCGCTGAACCTCCGAGGTGCCTTCACCGATCTCCAGGATCTTGGCGTCCCGGTAGAACCGCGCCACGGGGTACTCCTCCATGAAGCCGTTGCCGCCGAAGATCTGGGTGGCGATGCGGGTCGCGGTGACCGCCGACTCGGTCGAGTAGAGCTTGGCGATCGAGGCGGCCTGCTTGACCTCGGCGACCGAGCGGCGGCCGGCCTCCAGCTCGTCCTTGAGCCAGGCGGCTTTGTAGGTCAGCAGCCGGGACGCCTCGACCATCACGGCCAGGTCGGACAGCTGGAACGAGACACCCTGGTTGACGGCGATCGGCTTGCCGAATGCCGTTCGGGTCTTTGCGTATTCGGTCGCCGCCTCCAGGCACGCCTGCGACAGGCCGACCGCGAGCGCGGAGATCGCGATGCGGCCGTCGTCGAGCGTCTTGAGGAACTGCCGGTAGCCCTGGCCACGCTCCCCCAACAGATTGCCTTCCGGCACAACACAATTGGCGAACGTCAAACCGTGAGTGTCGGAGATGTTCCAGCCGAGCTTGTTGTATGCCGGCTCGGCGGTGAAGCCGGGCGTCCCGGCAGGAACCATGATCGCGCTGATCTCGGCACGGCCCTTGTCATCGGTGCCGGTGCGCGCGGTCACCGTGACCACCGAGGTGATGTCGGTGCCCGAGTTGGTGATGAACGCCTTGGAACCGTTGATCGTCCACTGCCCGTCGGCCAGCGCCGCCTTGGTACGGGTGGCGCCGGCGTCCGAGCCCGCGTCCGGCTCGGTCAGGCCGAAACCGGCCAACGCACGACCGGCGACCAGATCGGGCAGGAAGCGCTCTTTCTGCTCCTGGGACCCGTAGGTCAGGACCGGGTTGATCCCCAGCCCCATGCCGGCCGACAGGGTGATCCCGATCGACTGGTCGACCCGCCCCAACTCCTCGATGGCCAGGCACAGGTAGGTGAAGCCGCCCTCGTCCAGGCCCGCGCCGCCGTACTCCTCCGGCACGACCAGCCCGAAGAGTCCGAGCTCGCCCATCTTCGGCACCAGGTCGGTCGGGAAGTGGTGATCGAGGTCCCATTGCGCAACGTGCGGAGCGACCTCCTTCTCGGCGAAGTCGCGCACCAACTGCCGGAATTCCTCGTGCTCCTGGGTCAACTCGAACATGTGGCTGGCGGGTCCTTCCGGATCGGTGCGGCACGTCTCGCGTGCTTGACGTTGACGTAAACGTAAAGCATGCTTGCCGACCATGACAACCCCGGAGCGAGCCAGCACGTGGACGATCGCCGAGCTCGCCGAGGAGTACGGCGTCACGCACCGCACGATCCGGCACTACGAGGAGCTCGGCCTCATCTCCCCCGAGCGCCGCGGCACCGTCCGGGTCTTCCACCGCCGCGACCGGACACGACTCGCGCTCATCCTGCGCGGCAAGCGGATCGGCTTCCCGCTGGAGGAGATTCGCACGATCATCGACATGTATGACGAGACGCCCGGCGAGGCCGGACAGCTCACGTACCTGTTGGCGCAGATCGCCGCCCGGCGTGCCGACCTCGAGCAGCGTCGCGCGGACATCGAGCAGACCCTGCGCGATCTCGGGGACGTCGAGGCACGCTGTCGCACCGACCTGCGGGCGCTGCGCCGAACGCCGTAATCCAACTTTCACCCTTTGGTGAATCATTTACTCAATCTTGGCTGCTTTGCTGTTTTGTTCTCGGCGAACCCCTCGTAGCGTGCAAGACACCACCTGCGCCAACCGAGGAGCCGACAGTGCACCGGAAGAAATCGATTACTCGCACAACGGTGACCACCGTCGCGAGCATCGCCATGCTGACGACCGGACTCGGCGCCGCCGCGCTGCACGCAGCGCCTGCCGCTTCCGGCGCCGGCTGTTCCAACAAGATCTTTCTCGTCGACGGATACAAGAGCGGCGAGTCCGCGGCCAGTTTCGGCGGAGCGAGCATGAGCAACGTGACCTCCGTCCCCGGCTGGGATCGCGAGATCTTCTATTACGAGAACGGCATCATCCCGGTCATCGATCCGACCACGCTCAACGAGACCGTCGCCAAGGCGGTCCCGAGTCTCGAGCGGAAGGCGGTCGACTACCACCGCGCCTGCCCGAACGCGAAGATCGCGTTCCTCGGCTATTCCTTCGGCGCGCTCGTCGCCGGCAACGTCGTGGAGTCGTTGGCGCACAAGAGCGTCATACCGCACAACCAGCTCAATGCCGTCCTGTATGGCGACCCGCGCCGCGCGCCCCACGCGAAGGGCATCGAAGGCCCCGCCGGAGGCGTGCTGACGATGCTGCCCAACCTGCCGACCATCGATGCTCCCGGACCCCGCGACTTCCAGGACGTCGACGTCAGCGAGGTCTGCAACCAGAACGACGTGATCTGCAACGCGGCGAACCCCTTCACCAATGCACTGGCCGTCGCCAACGAGGTGCAGGGCTACCGATCCGGCGACCACGGCTACGGCAAGTTCGATCCGTTCGGTGCGTATTCGCATCCGGGTGACCACTGGATCGCGCAGCAACCGAGGATCAACTACGGCGCGCCATTGCCACTGCCGATAGCCACGCCCCACGACCTGCTCAAGGACAACGCCGGTTGGAACGCCGCCATGAAGGCGATCGGTGACGCCATCACCGCAGCCACCCTCGGCGAGACCTTCGGCGGGTTCGGCATACCGCCACAGGTGGCCGAGGTGGCGATGGGTCTGGTGCGGGAGGCGGGCGTCGCGTCCTGATCGACCACATCGCGGGTTAGCGTTGTCGCCGTGAGCAGTGACGACAGCGCGACGCGCTTCAACTCCGTCGACGAGGTGTCCCGCGCTCTGCAGAGCGCGGGATATCTTGCGTCCGAGGAGATTTCGACCACCGTCTATCTCGCGGCTGCCCTCGGCCGGCCGATCCTGGTGGAAGGACCGGCGGGTGTCGGCAAGACCGCGCTGGCCGCGGCGCTGTCGCAGTCGCTCGACCAGCGGCTGGTCCGGCTGCAGTGTTACGAAGGCGTCGACGAGGCGCGCGCCCTCTACGAGTGGAATCACGCCAAGCAACTGCTGCGCATCACTGCCGAGCAGGGCGCCGAGTGGGACGAGTTGCGCACCGACATCTTCGGCGAGGAGTTCCTGCTCCCCCGCCCGCTGCTGACCGCGGTCCGCAGCGAGGAGCCCGTGGTGCTCCTCATCGACGAGGTCGACAAGGCCGACGAGGAGATGGAAGGCCTGCTGCTGGAGCTGCTCTCGGAGTTCCAGGTCACCATCCCCGAGCTGGGCACGCTGCGTGCCAGCCACCGGCCACTGGTCGTGCTGACCTCCAATGCCACCCGCGAGCTCTCCGAAGCGCTGCGCCGCCGCTGCCTCTTCCTGCACATCGACTACCCGTCCCCCGAGCTCGAGCAACGCATCGTCTCGTCCCACGTGCCGGACCTGCCCGACGCACTCGCAGCCTCGATCGTGCGGGTCGTCGGAGCGCTGCGAGCGCTCGAGCTGCGTAAGGCGCCCTCGGTCGCCGAGACCGTCGACTGGGCGGGCACCCTGCTCAGCCTTGGCGCCACCGAGCTCGACCCGGCGGTCGTCCGGCGCAGTCTCGGCGTGATCCTCAAGCACAACAGCGACATCGAGCTCGCACTGCGCAAGCTGGATCTTGATCGTGACCTCGCCGGTTCAGCCTGAGTCCCCTGCTGTCGCACACCGATTCATCCGACTGGGTGCGGCGATGCGTGGGCACGGCATACGCGTCGGGCCCAGTGAGGTGACCGACGCGGCACGGGTCGCCGAGGCGCTCGGCTTCGACAACCGCACCCGCCTGCGCGCCGGTATGGCGGCCGCCATGGTCCGGCAGGCGGAGGACCGGGCGACGTTCGACCAGCTCTTCGACATCTTCTTCCCCGCGGCCACCGGCGCACGCACAGCGACCGGTGAGCAGGCGGACGACGACAGCGACCTCCTCGATCAACTGGCCCGTGCCCTGGCGACGGGTGACGACGCCGAGCTGGAACGGCTGGCAGGTGCCGCCGTCGAGTTGCTCGGCCAGGTCGACCCCGCCGATCCCGAACGCGGCTGGAGCTCGGCTCGCACCCTGGATGCCCTCGCACCGCAACGGGCCATCGCCGACGCCCACCAGCAACTGCGCGCGACGCAGGAAGGCGCCGGTGGTGAGGGCAACGCGCTCGGTCCCGGCTCCGGAATGGCGCCCTCGGCCTCCGCCGCCGCCGACACCTCCTGGGCGGTCAACCCCTGGGACCGCCCACCGACCCGCCCGGAACAACTCACCGACCGGGTCGACCGCGACGAATTGCGCCGCCGGGTCGACGACTTCCGGGCGCGTGTCGAGACCGAGTCCCGCCGTCGCAACGCCGAACTCCGCGACCGGGATCGCCTCGCGCAACTCGCGGTGCCGTCCTCGCTCCGGCGCCGCGATTTCATCAGCTCCGGCGACAAGCAACTGGCCGAGCTGCGCCGCGAGATCGACCCACTGACCCGGAAACTCGCCGCCCGGATGACCGCCCGCGAGCGCTCCGGTCGCCGCAGCATCGACGTCCGCCGCACCCTGCGTGCGTCCATGTCGACCGGCGGGGTGCCGATCAAACCGTCATACCGCCGCCGCGCCCCGCACCGCCCGGACCTGATCCTCTTCGCCGACCTCTCCGGATCGGTCGGCGGCTTCTCGACGTTCACCATGCTGCTGATGCAGGCGCTGCACCAGCACTTCCGGCGGGTCCGGGTCTTCGGATTCATCAGCAGCACGGCCGAGATCACCGATGTGGTGCACGCTCTGCCGCCGGGCACCTCGTTGACCAGCTGGGCGCTGGGCACACCGGAGCTGATCCGCCGCGGCACCAACTCCAACTACGGCTGGGCGCTGCGCACCTTCACGCGTGGCCACCTGGACGCCATCACCAAGCGGTCGACCGTGCTGGTTCTCGGCGACGCACGCACCAACTTCGCCGACCCAAACGTCGCCGACCTCGAGCGCATCCGGGACCGCGCGCGCCACATCGCCTGGTTGAACCCCGAGCCCAGCACTCTGTGGACACAGGGCGATTCCGCCGTGCGCAGCTACCGCACGGTCGTGCCGATGCACGAGTGCCGCAACCTGGAGCAACTGCGCCATTTCGTGGCCGACACGATGCCTACCTGACAGCCCGCTGGACCCGTTTCGGCATACTGACTGCCACATGAACTTCATTCTGAACAAGCACAGGAGGCTTGGCATGCGTTGGCGTTGCAGGGAGCTTGCGACTCGCATCGCCAACGCAGAACAAGCCATGATGCCTTCTCGAGCGACCGCAGCCGCCCTTGGCGCCGCCATACTCCTGGGTGCCGCTGCACCCGCGTATGCCGCCACCGACCCGGCCGGCGCACCGTCGTCGGTGCAGTTCAGCACCGCACGCGGGGACGCACCCCTTGTGCACCCGGGGCTCCACCAGACGACGGCCCCCACCGGCGACACCGAGCGCTACGCCGCCCTCAAACGCCCCAAAGGCGGAGCGGTGGCGGTCGCGATCTTCGGCTCGGTGGACGCCGAGATCACCACCACCGACGGCAACACGACCTGCTCCAGCAGCAGCGTCAGCCTCAGCAACGACGTCACCGGTTACACGTTCGTGTATGTCGACGCGTCCCAGTCGGAGCGGCAGTCCTACCAGTCGGACGACTGCAAGAACGCCACCGACCTGATCCTGAAGCTCAAGGCCGACGACAGCTCCTCGAGCTCGTCCTCGTCCTCCCCCGCGGCGAGCGGACCGCTGCAGTTCGCGGTCACGGTGGAGCCCCAGCTGGACGACGTCGGATCGCCGGCCCCGAAGAGCCAACAGGACGAGATCAAGGCGCCGAGCAAGTCCGTGCACGAGGGCGAACGTGCCCTCAGCGACCAGCTCTTCGCCCCGACCAGCCTCACGCCGGGCAGCTACAAGGTGTCGCTGACACCGGGCAAGCTGGCCGTCGCCCGCGTCCGCGTCGGCTGGGGGCAGCGGCTGGCCGCGTCGGTGGACGCCCCACGCAACGGCAGCAACTTCGCGCCGCCCCAGTCGCTGAATCTGGCCATCGCGGCCTTCAGCCCCCAGTGGGCTCCGGTCGGCGGCGGCACCGGCTCCGAACTGCTCTTCAAGGAGAGCTCCAGCGAGGAGACCGCCGACACCTACACGGCACCGGTCGATACCGGCAATCGCAAGCTCACCTACGGCGACGCGGGCGATGTCGGTGCCAGTGAGGCGCGGTGGACGACGGTCGCCGGCTGGTACTACGTCGTGGTCCGGGTCAGCGCGTCCGACGAGGGCGACAAGCTCACCACCGAGAAGCTGCCCGCCCGACTGAACCTCTCCGTGGTCGGCTCACCGACCGAGGGCCCCAGCTACGTCGGAGCCGACGGCAAGGCGGCCGTCGCGCCACCCGCGACGCAGCTGAGCCAGGGCGGTCACTCCGACTCCGGCTCGTCGACCGGCACCGTGCTGCGCGTCGTGGGCTCACTCTTCGTCATCGCCGTCGCCGCGGGCGTCGTCGCGCTGCTGTTGCGTCGCCGTCAGTCCTGAGACCGGACCCCCTGCTCGATCCGGTCACCGGTCTCCCGGTCGATGTTGCGCCAGTATTCGAACGCACGCTCCAGCACCGGGTCGCTCACTCCGTTGCGCAGGTGACCGACGACGTTGCTCACCAGTCGATCGCGCGCCGCGTCGTCCATGACCTCACGCACCAGGGTCCCCGGTTGCCCGAAGTCGTCGTCCTCCGGATGCAAGGTGTATGCCGCCCGCACGTGCTCACCGTCCGAGTGCCATCCGGCGGGCTCGCCGAACCGAGCCGTGTCCGCTGCCGGCCCGCCCTTGGAGTTGGGCGCATAGACCGGGTCGGAGACCGGGTGGATCCGCATCGCCCCGTCCTTGGAGTAGGACCGCACCTCCGCATGCTTCGGGTAGTTGACCGGTAGCTCGCGATAGTTGGCGCCGATGCGGTAGCGATGCGCGTCGGCATACGAGAAGATCCGCGCGAGCAGCATCTTGTCGGGACTCGGGCCGATGCCGGGCACCATGTTGTTCGGCTCGAAGGCCGCCTGCTCGATCTGGGCGTGATAGTCGGTCGGGTTCTGCTTCAACGTCATACGGCCGACCTCGATCAGTGGGTAGTCCTTGTGGGACCAGGTCTTGGTCAGGTCGAACGGGTTGAAGCGGTAGTCGGCGGCTTCCTCGAACGGCATGACCTGCATGTGCAGGGTCCAGCTCGGGTGGTCCCCACGCTCGATCGCCTCGTAGAGGTCGCGCGTGTGGAAGTCGCCGTCCGCACCCGCCAGCCGATCGGCCTCGGCCTGCTCGAGGAACTCCACGCCCTGGTCGGTCTTGAAGTGGTATTTCACCCAGAAGCGTTCGCCCTGGGCGTTGACCCACATGTAGGTGTGGCTGGAGTAGCCGTTCATGTGCCGCCAGCTGCGCGGGATGCCGCGGTCGCCCATCAGCCAGGTGACCTGGTGCGCGGACTCCGGCGACAGCGTCCAGAAGTCCCACTGCATGTCGTTGTCGCGCAGGTTGGTGTCGGCGCGGCGCTTCTGGGACCGGATGAAGTGCTGGAACTTCAGCGGGTCGCGCATGAAGAACACCGGCGTGTTGTTGCCGACCATGTCGTAGTTGCCCTGGTCGGTGTAGAACTTCAGCGCGAAGCCACGCGGGTCACGCCAGGTGTCGGGGCTGCCGCGCTCGCCGGCGACCGTCGAGAACCGCGCGAGCATCTCGGTCTTCTTGCCGGGCTGGAAGAGGTCGGCCTTGGTGTATGCCGAGACGTCGCCCGTGACCTCGAACTCGCCGAAGGCACCGCCGCCCTTCGCATGCGGTTGCCGCTCCGGCACCCGCTCCCGGTTGAACTGCGCCATCTGCTCGATCAAGTAGGCGTCGTGGAGCAGGATCGGTCCGTCGGGGCCGACCGTCAGTGAGTGCTCGTCGCTCTCGACGGGTATCCCGGCATCCGTGGTCGTGTAGTTGTCCTTGCTCATGTGCCTCACACAAACACCGACACCGAAATGGGTCAAGGGTGCTGCAGATGAACAACCGGGCCGAGCCGTACGCCGAGGGCGTGGCTCCAGCTCAGCCCTGCTGCCACGTGTAGCTATCGCCGTCGGCGACGCAGCGCAATGTGTGTGACCCGCTGGTGTCGTTCTCGGCGGTCCCGGCGTCCTGCCACTGACAGGTGCCGCCCTCGACGGCTCCGCCCGGTGTGAGGTCGCCCTTGTCCGACGAGCCCGGCATCCAGATGCCCAGCAGCGCCGCGATCGCGACGACGGGCACGAGGACGAGGCCGACGCGCCGGCCGGTCGCGGACCGCGACGGAGCAGCGACGGGAGTCGCCGCCCGCGTGTGCGCGGCTCGCTGCGTGCGTGTCGCGTCCTGGGCGTGCTGGTGCAGCAGCTGGGTGGACGAGCCGGGCACCTGGGTGGACGGCCCGGGCACCTGGGTGGCCGAGAGCGTGGCCGGCGCCGCGACGGCACCGGTCGGCACCCGCGACGGCACGACGATCTGCTGCTGGTCGACCCATGCCAGGTCGGGAGTCTCCAGCGCGTCGGCGGCGGCAGCCGCCGACGGCGGACGCGACTGGGGATCGGGGTCGGCCAGATCGGTGACGACGCGCCACAACCGGTCGGGTATGCCATCCGGGCGCGGCGGCACCTGATCACGGGTACGCCGGATCTCGTCCGGCTTGTGGCCGGTGAGCAGCTGGAACGCGACGATCCCGGCGGCATACAGGTCGAACCCGGGTGCCGGGTCCCCGCCGGCCAGCTGCTCGGGCGCCAGGTAGCCGCGGGTGCCGAGCACGACCGACGTCGTGGTCATCCGGGGCGAGTCGGTCGGCACCGCGATGCCGAAGTCGGTGAGCATCAGGTGTGGTCGCGCTGGTCCGGTCGCCGCGAGCAGGAGGTTCGCCGGCTTCACGTCACGGTGTATGACGCCTGCGCTGTGCACCGCGTCCAGTGCCCGCATCAGCTGGCGCAGCAGCTCCGCGACATACCGCGGCGGCAGCGTGCGATGGTCGCGCTGCAGATCGCTGACCGCTCCACCGTCGACCAGCGGCATCGTGAACAGCACCCGGTCGTCCTCGCCGGCCCAGCCCACCGGGGTGACGACGTTGGGGTGGTGGATGCGGACGCCCTGCTCGCGCATGAAGCGCAGCAGCGCGCCGGCGTCGGACTGGCGCAGCACCTTCGCGGCCAGGACACGGTCCTGTTTGCGATCGTGCACCTGCCAGACCGACCCCATGCCGCCCTCGCCGATGATGTCGATCAGCTCATAGCGACCCGCGAATATCTCTCCCACGGGTCAGCAGGATGCCAGGTCAGCCCATTCTCCGGCGAACCGCTCTCACGGCTCGTCGCACGAAGGACCGCCGTGGCGGACTCCTTCAACCGAATTTCTTGGGGTCCGGGCCGGTGCGCAAGCCGCGGTCCAGCGGCGCGATGGCGGCCAGGTCGTCCTCGGTCAACTCGAAGTCGAAGACGTCGAAGTTCTGCTCGATCCGTGCGGGCGTGACCGACTTGGGGATCACCACGTTGCCGATCTGCAGGTGCCACCGCAGGATCACCTGGGCCGGTGTCCGGCCGAGGCGCTCGGCGATCCCGCCGATGACCGGGTCGGTGAGGACGTCACCGCCGGAAGCCAACGGGCTCCAGGCCTCGGTCACGATGCCGTTGTCCTGGTGGAACGCGCGCAGCTCCTCCTGCTGGAGATAGGGGTGCAACTCGATCTGGTTGATCGCCGGGAACTCGCCCAGCTCGTCCTTGACCCGCTGCAACTCGTCGACGCCGAAGTTGCAGACCCCTGCTGCCCGGATTCGGCCGTCGTCGCGCAGCTGCAACAGCGCGCGGTAGGTGTCGACATAGGTGTCCTGCACCGGCGCCGGCCAGTGGATCAGGTAGAGGTCGACAGGGCGGCCGAGTCGCTTCTCTGACGCATCGAACGCGCGCAGCGTGGCGTCATACCCCTGATCGTCGTTCCACACCTTGGTGGTCAGGAACACCTCGTCGGCCGACAGGCCGGACTCCGCCAGCGCGGTGCCGGCGCCGGCCTCGTTTCCGTAGATCTTCGCCGTGTCGATGTGTCGGTAGCCGGTCTGCAGTGCCGCCGACACGGCCGCCGCGACCTCGTCGTCCGGCACCTGCCAGACACCGAAACCGAGCTGCGGGATCTGCACGTCACCGTCCTTGGCTCGGAGCGCGACGGTGGGCACGGGCTGCTTGTCCTGTCCAGTCATGTCGGGGCCAACACCACCGGCGTGCGCAATATGCCGCGATCCGATCCGGTCTCACAACCCGAGCACGTGATGCGCGTCACGCGCCGATAAGGTCAGCCGCATGCCGCAACTGCACAAAGTCCTGATCGCCAACCGCGGTGAGATCGCCGTGCGTGTCGCGCGCGCCTGCGCCGACGCCGGACTCGTCTCCGTGGCCGTCTACGCCGAGCCCGACCGGGACGCGCTGCACGTGCAGGTCGCCGACGAGGCCTACTCGCTGGGCGGCTCGACCCCCGGCGATTCCTACTTGCTGGGCGACAAACTGCTGGAGATCGCGCGCCGGTCCGGTGCCGACGCCGTGCATCCGGGCTACGGATTCCTTTCCGAGAACGCAAGATTCGCGCAATCGGTCCTCGACGCGGGACTGATCTGGATCGGTCCGCCCCCTGCCGCGATCGACAGTCTCGGGGACAAGGTCAAAGCCCGTCACATCGCCACTGCCGCCGGCGCACCGCTGGTGCCCGGCACCAAGGACCCGGTCGGGGGCGCCGACGAGGTCGTCGCGTTCGCACAGGACCACGGGCTGCCGGTGGCGATCAAGGCGGCGTATGGCGGAGGCGGCCGCGGGCTGAAGGTCGCCCGCGCCGTCGAGGAGATCCCCGAGCTGTTCGACTCAGCCGTGCGTGAGGCGGTGACCGCCTTCGGTCGTGGCGAATGCTTCGTCGAGCGCTTCCTGGACAAACCGCGACACGTCGAAACCCAGTGTCTTGCAGACTCTTCCGGCAACGTCGTGGTCGTGTCCACCCGTGACTGCTCGCTGCAGCGCCGCAACCAGAAGCTGGTCGAGGAGGCGCCCGCGCCATACCTGTCCGAGGAGCAGCGCGCGGAGCTTGTGCGTGCTTCCAAGGCGATCCTGACCGCGGCCGGTTACGTCGGCGCCGGCACCTGCGAGTTCCTGGTCGCGCAGGACGGGACCATCAGCTTCCTGGAGGTCAACACCCGGCTGCAGGTCGAGCACCCGGTCTCCGAGGAGGTCACCGGGATCGACCTCGTGCGTGAGCAGTTCCGCATCGCAGCCGGCGAGGAACTCGGGTACGACGACCCGGCGCCTCACGCGCACTCGATCGAGTTCCGTATCAACGGCGAGGACGCCGGCCGGGGCTTCCTCCCCGCGCCCGGCACCGTCGAAACCTTCACCGCACCCAGCGGCCCCGGTGTGCGCGTCGACTCGGGTGTGGTGTCCGGGGACGTCATCGGCGGCGCGTTCGACTCGATGCTCGCCAAGCTGATCGTCACCGGCCGCACCCGCACGGAGGCGCTGGAGCGGTCCCGGAGGGCACTCGCCGAGATGGTCGTCGAGGGTATGCCGACGGTGCTGCCCTTCCACCGCGCCGTCGTGTCCGATCCGGCGTTCGCCTCCGACGACGAGACGCCGTTCGCCATACACACCAGGTGGATCGAGACCGAGTTCGACAACACCATCGAGCCGTATGCCGGCACGCCGCCCGTCGCGGACGAGGCACCGGCCCGGCAGTCGCTCGTCGTCGAGATCGACGGGCGTCGGCACCAGCTCACGCTGCCCGGCGACCTACAACTCGGTGGTGGGGGCGCAGCCGCTGCAGGCCCCACCCGTAAGCGCGCCCCCAAGCGGTCCCGAGGTGGCTCCTCCGCCGCAGCGGTCTCCGGTGACTCGCTCACCGCACCGATGCAGGGCACCATCGTCAAAATCGTTGTCGCAGAAGGCGATCAGGTCGAGGCAGGCGACACCGTCGTCGTGCTGGAGGCCATGAAGATGGAGCAGCCGATCACGGCGCATCGCGCGGGCACCGTGGCGTCGATCGGCGCCACCGTCGGTGAGACGGTCCCCGCCGGCGCGGTGCTCGCCACCATTACGGAATGACTTCTACCGACTGACTTCGTCCTCCAGGTCCGCATCGCCGATGGCGCGCAGCACGAGGGTGACCATCGACCGCAGGTAGCCGGGACGCTCCTGCGGTGAAGTGGCGAGCAATCCGTTGAGTACGACACCGTCCAGGCAGGCGACGATCGCCTCCGCGCGCAGGCGAGCCGCGGACTTCTCACTGCGGCACACGATGCTCTCGACGATGTCGGTGAGGTTGGTCCGCCAGGCGACGATCGGCTCACTCAGGGAGGGCGTCCGACCCGCCTCGAGCGAGAGCTCGGACATGGTGATGACCAGCGCCGGGTGCTCCGACCAGCGCATCAGCATCTCGATCGTCGCATCGACCGCCTGGTCGATGCCCTCGTCGCCCGCGGGACTCGGCAGCGACGCACCCAGCGCGCGGACATCCGCGTGCAACGCCGCGGCGACGAAGTCACTGAGCGCGGTCAGCAGCGCCAGCCGGGTGCGGTAGTAGACCGAGCAGGTGCCTTCCGGCATACCCGCCTCGCGGTCGACCGCGCGGTGGGTCAGCCCACGCATCCCGGACCGGCCGACCACTGCGATCGCACTGCGCAGCAGGAGTTCCTGGCGTGCGGCAGTGCCTTCGGGGGCCTGGCCGGATCGCTTGCGCGCGGCTCGTCTGCGGGCGGACACCCTTCACTTTCTCATGCCGCGAGCAACGACGTGATGCAGACCACGCGCGCTCGATTTGCAATCGGTCACTACAGGCGTAGTGTTGTAGTCACTACAAACGTAGTACCCAAGACATCAGGAGTTCGAATGATCAACATCAACGCCTTCTTCATCGGCTTCGTGGTCATCAACGCGATCGCGCTCGCGCTCCTCGTGGGCTTCGCCGCCGTCGAGACCACCCGTTTCTTCGCCGCGAACCGCAAGCAGCGCATCGCGCGCCACGAGCCGTTCGGCCGCTACTACTCGCAGCTGGCCCTCGGCCACTGATCCGCAGCGCGCACCGTCCGCGCAGCACCACGAAAAGCGACGTCGTCTCGATCCCCTTTCCGAGACGGCGTCGCTTTCTGTCATCGGTGCGCGGGCCCGTAGATTGGGTGGTCAGACCCTTTCCGCCGGCAGATCGGATCACGCCGTGTCAGTGCTCGTGAGATTCATCATCCTGATCGTCATCGTCGCTGCCGTGGTCTACGGGCTGCGGACACTGCGCCCCAAGCTGCGCGAGCAACGGCACCGCCGCTGGGAGGAGGCCGGCTTGCTCCCCCACCAGGTCGATCCGTATGCGCCCAAGCCGAAGGAAGAGGACGACACCGACCAGGACGGCGAGCACCGCTGAGGTGCGCGCAGGCTCAGAGCTCGGCTTCGTGCAGCCGGCGTGCGGCCTCGGCGATCGAGCCGGTCATCGACGGATAGACCGAGAATGTGCTGGCGACCTGGTCGACGGTGAGACGGTTCTGGACCGCGAGGCCGATCGGGTAGATCAACTCCGACGCCTGCGGTGCGACGACGACGCCACCGATGATCGTGGTGCTGCCGGGTCGCACGAAGAGCTTGACGAAACCGTCGGTGATGTTGCGCATCTTGGCTCGCGGATTGGTCGACAACGGCAGCGTCAGTGCGCGCGCCTCGATCCGGCCCTCCTCGACGTCGGCCTGCGAATAGCCGACGGTGGCGATCTCCGGGTCGGTGAAGATGTTGGCGCAGACGCCTCGCAGGTTGAGCGGAGCGACCGCGTCGCCGAGCGAGTGGGCCATCGCGATCCGGCCCTGCATGGCCGCGACCGACGCCAGTGGGAGGACACCGGTGCAGTCGCCGGCGGCATACACGCCTTGAGCCGAGGTGCGCGAGACCCGGTCGACCGGCACGTGACCGGATTTCGTGGTCTCGATCCCGACCGTGTCGAGACCGATGTCCTTCGTCAACGGCACGGAGCCCACGGCGAGCAGGACGTGCGAGCCACGTACGTCACGGCCATCCTCCAGCGTGACGACGACCTCGTCGCCTTCGCGGCGGGCTGCCGCCATACGGGAGCGATTGAGGACCTTCATGCCACGCCGCCGAAAGACGTTCTCGATCACGGTGGCGGCGTCGGCGTCCTCGCCGGGCAGCACGCGATCACGGGACGACACGAGCGTCACCTCGCAGCCCAGCCCCAGGTAGGCGTGGGCCAACTCGGCGCCGGTCACGCCGGACCCGACGACGATCAGCTTCTCCGGGAGCTCGGTGAGGTCGTAGATCTGCTGCCAGGTGAGGATCCGCTCGCCGTCCGGCACGGCGGTGTCCATGACGCGCGGCGTGCACCCGACGGCCAGCAGGATGACGTCGGCGGCGAGTTCCTCGATGCCGCCGTCCGCGAACTCAGCCGTGACCTTGCCCGGGCCGGCGATGCGACCGCGGCCGTTGGCGATGCGGACTCCGACACTCTCCAGTTGCGCCCGGATGTCGCGGCTCTGCGCCTTGGCCAGATCGAGGATCCGCTCGTTGATCTGCTTCGCGTGGGCCTCGGCGTGCTGGTCCTCCGCGGTGCCTTCGAAGCCGACGCCGAGCCGGCCGGCGGCCGCGAAGCGCGACATGAAGTCGGAGGTGGCGATGAGGGTCTTGCTCGGCACGCAGTCGGTCAGCACCGCTGCACCGCCGAGGCCGGTCTCCTCGATGACCGTGACCTGAGCTCCGAGTTGTGCCGCGACCAGTGCGGACTCGTAACCGCCAGGGCCGCCGCCGATGATCACGACCTGTTTCCGACTCACAAGGTCGCATCCTTCCATGTCGACCGGTGGTTGCCGAAAACGCGTGTGCGCTGTGCGCGCGGCCCACACGTCATACGCTGGCGCGCGTGACTGCTACGACTGCATTGGCCGACCCCGCGACCGACCCCTTCGACGTTGCGCGGGACGCCGCCGCCATCATCGCCGAACGCACCGGGACGCCCCGGCACGACATCGCCCTCGTGCTCGGCTCCGGTTGGGGCGAGGCCGCCGACCGCATCGGCGAGACGCTCGCGACCGTCGACAACGCCGACGTGCCGGGTTTCGCCGCGGCGGCGGTCGCGGGCCACTCGAGTGCGATGCGTTCGATCGCCATCGGTGACACCGGTGCCCGTGCACTGGTCTTCGGCACCCGCACGCACTTCTACGAGGGCAAGGGCGTGCGCTCGGTGGTACACGGCGTCCGCACCGCGGCAGCCGCCGGTTGCCACACGATCGTGCTGACCAACGGCTGCGGCGGCCTCGACCGCTCGTGGGGACCCGGCACTCCGGTGCTGATCCGGGACCAGATCAACCTCACCGCCCACTCGCCCATCGAGGGCGCGAACTTCGTCGACGTCACCGATCTCTACACCCCGCGGCTGCGGGACATCGCCCACACCGTCGACCCGTCGCTCGACGAGGGCGTCTACGCACAGTTCCGCGGGCCGCAGTACGAAACGCCCGCAGAGGTGAAGATGGCCGGGATCCTGGGCGCCGATCTGGTCGGTATGTCGACGGCGCTGGAAGCCATCGCGGCGCGGCAGGCGGGGCTGGACGTGCTCGGCGTCAGCCTGGTGACCAACCTCGCCGCCGGGATCAGCGACCAGCCGCTCTCCCACCAGGAGGTCATCGAGGCCGGGCGCGCCGCGGCCGAACGCTGCGGGCAGCTGCTCGCCGATGTGGTGGGTCGTATCGCGAGCGAGGGTCGCCCGGCATGAACGACGTGGCGACTGAGGCACGCGACTGGATCGCGGACGACCCGGACGAGCAGACGCGCGCAGAGCTCGAATCCGTAGTTGCTGCAGCAGAATCCGGTGATGCGGCAGCCTTGGAGGACCTGCGGGACCGATTTTCCGGACTGCTCGAGTTCGGCACTGCCGGGCTGCGCGGAGCGTTGGGTGCCGGGCCAGCTCGGATGAATCGCGTGGTCGTGATCCGGGCAGCGGCCGGCCTGACGGCATACCTGCAGGACACGCTCGGCAAGCGCGACGTCACCGTCGTGATCGGGTATGACGCCCGGCACAACTCCGACGTCTTCGCGCGGGACACCGCGGCCGTCGCGGTCGGCGCCGGCGGTCGGGCGATGATCCTGCCGCACACATTGCCGACACCGGTGCTGGCGTTCATGATTCGCCACCTCGGAGCCGATGCGGGCGTCATGGTCACCGCGAGCCACAACCCGCCGCAGGACAACGGCTACAAGGTCTACCTCGGCGACGGCAGTCAGATCGTCGCACCGGCGGACGTGCGGATCGCCGATGCGATCAGTCGGTTCCCGAAGGCCGCCGATGTGCCGTTGGCCGACGACGGCTGGGAGACCCTCGCGGACGAGGTGGTCGACGACTATCTGACCGCGGTGACCCGGGTCGTTCGACCGGACGGTCCTCGCGACATCAACATCGTGCACACCGCCTTGCACGGCGTCGGATCCGCTGTGTTGCGAGCTGCTTTCGACCGTGCTGGATTCCCCGCACCGGAGTCGGTCGCCGATCAGGCGGAGCCGGACCCCGCGTTCCCCACGGTCGCCTTCCCCAACCCCGAGGAGCCGGGCGCCATCGACCACGCACTCGCACTCGCCGCCGAGACGAGCGCCGATCTGGTGATCGCGAACGACCCGGACGCCGACCGCTGCGCCGTCGCAGTACCGCGCCCGGACGGGTGGGCCATGCTGCGCGGCGACGAGGTCGGAGCCCTGCTCGGCGCCTATCTGCTGCAACGCGATGTCGCACGGGACGCGGTCTTCGCCAACTCCATCGTCTCGTCCCGACTGCTCGCCGCGATGGCCAAGGCAGCCGGGGTGCCGCACGCCGAGACCCTGACCGGCTTCAAGTGGATCAGCCGCGTACCCGGCCTCGCCTACGGCTACGAGGAAGCACTCGGTTACTGCGTGGACCCGGAAGCGGTCCGGGACAAGGACGGCATCAGCGCCGCCCTGCTCGTCGCCGAGTTCGCGGCGCAGTGCAAGGCCGAGGGCAGGACCCTCGACGACATACTCGCCGAGCTGGCCGTGCAGCACGGCACACACGCGACCGACAGCTTCTCGGTGCGCGTCGACGACCTGTCCGTCATCGGCGACATCATGGGCCGACTGCGGTCGAACCCGCCGCAAAGCGTTGCAGGACAGGAAGTTTCGCAGGTCGACGACCTCTCGCTCGGCGCCGGCGGACTGCCGCCCACCGAGGGACTGCGCTACTTCCTGGCCGACGACACCCGGGTGATCGTCCGGCCCAGTGGCACTGAGCCGAAACTGAAGATCTACCTGGAGACCATCGACGCCGACCCGGAGGTCGCCCGCCGCAAACTGGCCGACGTACGCGCCCAGTTCGAGCGACTCACCGCTGCCCGCTGACCAACATCCGCCTGTGCACGAGTCTCCCCAGTGTCAACGCATGACCGGCCCAAGCCGCCATACCCGTGCACGAGTCTCCCCAGTGTCAACGCATGACCGGCCCAAGCCGCCATACCCGTGCACGAGTCACCCCAGTGTCGCCTCCCGCACGGGCTGACCATCCAGTCCGATCACGACTCGACACTGGGGAGACCTAGGCACGGGCTGACCATCCAGTCCGATCACGACTCGACACTGGGGAGACCTAGGCACGGGCTGACCATCCAGTCCGATCACGACTCGACACTGGGGAGACCTAGGCACGGGCTGACGATCAGGCGACGAGCGCCACCACAACGAGGATCACCGCAAGCACGAGTGCGGCGATCGGCGCCCACGCCGGCTCGACGACGAACTCGTCCTTCGCCCGCACCGACGGGTCCCGGCCGACCGCTCCCTCGTAGTCCTCCTGCCCGGTCCGGATCGCGGCAGCGACCCCGGCGGCCGAGCCGGGGCGGGCACCCATGACGGACCCTGTCGGGTCTTCGAGGTCGATCTCACCGATCCCGGGACCGGCGTGCATGCCGGTGCGGCGATTGACCCGACGCGGCCGCTGGGAGGTGATCGCCCACGATCCGTAGCCCTTGCCGGCCGCGTTGTAGATCTTGAGGTTCCACCGCTGCTCGACGAGATCGAGGGCCGGCCAGCCGGCACGCACGTCACGCACCAGGTTGCGCATCACGACACCCGCCTGGGACAGCTGGACGCACGGTCGCAGGAAGACGATCCAGATGAGCAACAGGCCGGCGAGCGGCCAGCAGAACTGCTGCGGCTTGCTGAATCCGGAGTCGACGATGATCAGCACGAAGAACACGACGCAGGCCACCGCAAGGATGATTCCGGGGACGAGCATCGCGGGCTGCCGATAGGTGCGGCGGGGTCCGTGCGCAGATGTGTTGCGCCGGGGAAGATTGAAGGGCATGACCGGTAGGCTGCACCGGTGAGCCCATCATCTGCAACGTCGCGGGCCCGGGACATGCTCGGTGTCGCCTCTTTGACCAACAAGGCACTGCGCACCTGGCTGCACGGACTGCCCGGCGTCGATCAGGTCGGCATCGAGGCCCGAGCCGCTGCCCTGGCCACCCGATCGATCAAGACCACCAGCAAATCCTGGGCGATCGACACGGCCATCGGCATGATCGACCTGACCACTCTCGAGGGCGCCGACACCCCCGGCAAGGTCCGCAGCCTGTGTGCCAAGGCGCAACTGCCCGACCCGTCCGATCTCGGCACGCCACAGGTCGCCGCGGTCTGTGTGTATGGCGACATGGTCGGCATCGCGAAGGAAGCGCTCGGCTCCAGCGGCATCCACGTCGCGGCCGTCGCCACCGCGTTCCCCTCCGGCCGCGCCAGCCTCGCCGTCAAGCTCGCCGACACCAAGGACGCCGTCAAGGCTGGGGCCGACGAGATCGACATGGTCATCGACCGCGGCGCGTTCCTGTCCGGTGACTACCGGCTGGTCTTCGATCAGATCGCCGCGGTCAAGGAGGTGTGCGCCCGCCCCGGCGATGCGCCGGATGCGCATCTGAAGGTCATCCTGGAGACCGGCGAGCTCGCGACATACGACAACGTGCGCCGCGCCTCGTGGCTTGCCATGCTGGCCGGGGCCGACTTCATCAAGACCTCCACGGGCAAGGTCCAGCCGGCCGCGACGATGCCGGTCACGCTGCTGATGCTGGAAGCGGTCCGCGACTGGCGCGAGCTCACCGGCGAGATGGTGGGCGTGAAGCCGGCCGGCGGCATACGCACCAGCAAGGACGCGTTGCGCTACCTCGTCATGGTCAGCGAGATCGCCGGTGACGACTGGTTGTCACCGGACTGGTTCCGCTTCGGCGCATCCAGCCTGCTGACCGACCTCCTGCTGCAACGCCAGAAACTGCGCACCGGTGCCTACTCCGGCGCCGACTACGTCACGATTGACTGAAAGACCAGTAATGACACCAAGATTCGAATACGCGCCGGCACCCGAATCGCGTTCCGTCGTCGACATCGCCTCGTCATACGGGCTGTTCATCGGCGGCGAGTTCGTCGACCCTGCTGACGGCAAGTCGTTCAAGACGATCAACCCGGCCACCGAGGAGAAGCTCGCGGATGTCTCCGAGGCGAACGCCGCCGACGTCGACAAGGCCGTGCGGGCTGCGCGTCGGGCTTACGACCGCACCTGGAGCCGGCTGTCCGGTGCCGAGCGCGGGAAGTACCTTTTCCGGATCGCCCGGATCATGGCCGAGCGGGCCCGTGAGTTCGCGGTGCTGGAGACCCTCGACAACGGCAAGCCGATCAAGGAGTCACGCGACGTCGATGTGCCGACCGCAGCGGCGCACTTCTTCTACCACGCGGGCTGGGCGGACAAGTTGGACTACGCGGGCCTGGGTCCGAACCCGCGGTCGCTGGGCGTCGTCGGGCAGGTCATCCCGTGGAACTTCCCGCTGCTGATGCTGGCCTGGAAGATCGCGCCGGCCCTCGCCACCGGCAACACCGTCGTGCTCAAGCCCGCCGAGACGACGCCGCTCACGGCGCTGCTGTTCGCCGACGTATGCCGGCAGGCCGACCTGCCGCCCGGAGTCGTCAACATCGTCACCGGCGCCGGTGCCACCGGCCAGGCCCTGATCGAGCACCCCGACATCGACAAGATCGCCTTCACCGGCTCCACCGGCGTCGGCAAGTCGATCGCGCGGACGATCGCCGGCACCCGCAAGCGGCTGTCCCTCGAGTTGGGTGGCAAGGCCGCCAACATCGTCTTCGACGACGCACCCGTCGACCAGGCCGTCGAGGGCATCGTCAACGGCATCTTCTTCAACCAGGGTCACGTGTGTTGCGCCGGCAGCCGGCTGCTCGTGCAGGAATCGGTCGCGGACGACGTCATACACCGGTTGCAGCGTCGCCTGCAGACGTTGCGCGTCGGCGACCCGCTGGACAAGAACACCGACGTCGGCGCCATCAACTCCGCCGCTCAGCTGGCGCGCATCACCGAGCTCGTCAAGGCCGGTGAGGCCGAGGGGGCGCAGCGCTGGAGCCCGGAGTGCACACTGCCGGAGCGCGGATACTGGTTCGCACCAACGGTTTTCACCGGTGTCTCGCAGTCGCACCGCATCGCGCAGGAAGAGATCTTCGGGCCGGTGCTGTCGGTGCTGACCTTCCGCACGCCCGACGAGGCGGTGGCGAAGGCCAACAACACGCCATACGGTCTGTCGGCCGGCATCTGGACCGACAAGGGCTCGCGGATCCTGGCGATCGCCGACCGGCTGCGCGCCGGTGTGGTCTGGGCAAACACTTTCAACCGTTTCGACCCGACGTCGCCGTTCGGCGGCTACAAGGAGAGCGGCTACGGCCGCGAGGGTGGCCGCCAGGGTCTCGCCGCTTACCTGGACACGGAAGGAACGCACTGATGGCACGCCTCGAGGTGCGCAAGACCTACAAGCTCTACATCGGCGGCAAGTTCCCCCGCTCGGAGTCCGGCAGGTCCTACGAGGTCGTCTCGACCGGTCGCTCCCCCAAGTTCCTGGCCAACGCGGCGCAGGGCTCGCGCAAGGACATCCGCGACGCCGTCGTCGCCGCCCGCGGCGCCGTCAAGGGTTGGTCGGGCGCGACGGCATACAACCGTGGTCAGGTGCTCTACCGCGTCGGCGAGATCCTGGAGGGTCGCCGTGAGCAGTTCATCGCGGAAGTCTCCGCGAGCGAGGGCCTGACCAAGCCGCAGGCGACCAAGATCGTCGACGCCGCCATCGACCGATGGGTCTGGTATGCCGGGTGGCCCGACAAGCTGCCGCAGGTGCTGGGCAACCTCAACCCGGTCGCCGGCCCCTATTTCGACATCTCGGCACCTGAGCCGACCGGGGTCGTGGGCATCCTTGCGCCGCAGGCGAGTTCGCTGCTCGGACTGGTGTCGGTCATCGCCCCTGCCATCGTCTCCGGCAACACCGTCGTGGTCATCACGAGCGAGGACCGGCCGTTGCCGGCGATCTCGCTGGGCGAGGTGCTGGCCACCTCCGACGTGCCGGGTGGCGTGGTCAACATCGTCACGGGCCGCACCGCCGAGCTCGCGCCGTGGCTGGCGTCGCACGCCGACGTCAACGCGATCGATCTGGCCGGCGCGACCGAGCTGCCCTGGGGCGAGCTCGAGGCGGCTGCCGCGGACACCGTCAAACGGGTCGTGCGCCCGGCCGGTGACGGCGCCGACGCGGTCGAGCCGGACTGGCTGGAGGCACCGGACCTGTCCCGGATGACGGCGTTCTTGGAGACCAAGACCGTCTGGCATCCCAAGGGACTTTAGAACTGCCTGAGCCACCCACCGTGAACGATTCAGTTCCCCATGCCCGCGTCCTCGTGCTCGGCGGCCCCAGCGGCTCCGGCAAGTCCCGCTGGGCCGCCCACCTGTCCCGCGAACACGGTTGGCCGATAGTCCGATTGGACGACTATTACAAGGACGCCGGCGACCCGACGCTGCCCAGCTCGTCGTTGGGGATAGCCGATTGGGACGACGTACAGTCGTGGCGGTGCGACGACGCGGTCGACGCACTCGAGGAGTTGTGTCGCACCGGCGAACTGATCGCGCCGGTCTACGACATCGGGGAGTCGGCGGCGACCGGCACTCACGAGGTGCACCTGGGCGGTGCCGACACCGTGATCGCGGAGGGCATCTTCGCGCCATACGTCATCGGTCCGCTGCGGGAGCGCGGACTGCTCGCCGGCGCCTATTGCGTGCACCACAATCGATGGGTGACGTTCGCGCGCCGGCTCGCCCGCGACCTGTCGGAGCGGCGCAAGCCGCCGCTGGTGCTGCTGCGGCGGGGCCTGCGGCTGGCCAAGGCGGAGCCGCAGATCGTGCGCGACCAGCTGCGCATGGGTGCGCAGCCGATCCGACCCAAGGAGCTCGCGCGTCGGCTCCGCACGGATTGAGCGGGTCCCTCCCGCGGTGATCCTCTAGGGTCGGCACATGAGCAACGGCTGGACGAGCCCAGGGGGCGACTCGCCCGACGGTGCGCCGGGTGCACAGGCACCGCCACCTCCCCAGTACGGACAGTACGGCGGGCAACAGCCACCTCCGCAGTACGGGCAGTACGGCGGGCAACAGCCACCTCCCCAGTACGGACAGTACGGCGGGCAACAGCCACCTCCCCAGTACGGGCAGCAACCGCAGTACGGGCAGTACGGGCAATATCCGCAGCAGTACGGCCCGCCGGCGCCGTTCCGGCTCGCGCCCAAACCCGGCGTCATACCGCTGCGCCCACTGAGCCTCGGTGACATCTTCAGCGGCACGTTCGGCACCATCCGCGGCAACCCCGGCGCGACGCTCGGACTCTCGGCGCTGGTCGCCCTCATCGTTGCGGTGCCCGCCGTGCTCACCACGCTCGCGCTGTCCGGCGCCGATCTGACCACGACCGACAGCTCGGGCACGACCGTCAATCTCGGCACGCAGCTGAGCAGCAGCGTCACCGCGATCTACACGGCGATCGCCGGGATCTTTCTCACCGGCATGCTGACGGCGGTCGTTGCGGAGGCGGTGCTCGGCCGGCGGATCTCCATCGGCGAGACCTGGCAGAAGGTCCGCGGCCGGCTGTTGCCGCTGCTCGGTATGACGCTGCTGGTCGGCCTCGCGTTCGTGATCGCCGCCGGGATCGTCGTCGGCATCATCGTGCTGCTGGCGCTGACGACCAGCACCGCCCTCGCGGTGACCGTCGGCATCCTGCTCGGTCTCGGGATGCTCGTCGCGTTCATCTGGGCCGCGATCAAGGTCTCGCTCGCCTCACCGGCCATCGTGCTCGAACGCGTCGGGCCGGTGGCCGCACTGCGTCGCTCCTGGTCGCTGAGCAGCGGCCAATGGTGGCGGATCTTCGGGATCACCCTCCTCGCGCAGCTCATCGTCGGCACGATCAGCAACATCGTCCAGCTGCCAGGGGCAGCGGTCCTCGTGGCGTCCGCGGGTGACGCGGGCACCCCGAGCGTCGGCGCCGTCCTGGCCGTCGAGCTCGTCTCCGTGGTCGTCAGTGCCCTCACCGCACCCTTCACCGCGGGCGTCACCGCGCTGCTCTACCTCGACCAGCGGATCCGCAAGGAGGCGCTGGATGTCACGTTGATGGAGGCTGCCGCCAAGGACGGTGCCGGTGGGCCGTGACGGCGCAGTGCCACTGGATCCGAGCGGTGGCACGGCACGTGAGTGGTTGCGGCGGGAGCTGGCCAAGCCGGCGTACGCCGACCAGCGCAGCTGGCTGCAACGGCTCTGGGACTGGGCGACCGACCGCCTGGGCGATCTGCTGCAGGGCGTCGGGAGCGCGCTGCCGCTCTTTGTCCTGATCCCGCTGTTGCTCGTCGTGATCGCGATCGTCGTCTTCGGACTGTCCCGGCTCCGCGGCCGCGGTGCGAGCACCGGTGCTGGTGCTGGTGCTGGCAAGGGCGTCCTCGCCGACGTCGACCTGTCGGCCGACCAACTGCGGGACCGGGCCGCCGGCGCCGCCCGGGAAGGCGCCGACTCCGCAGCGTTCATCGACTACTTCCGCGCGCTGACCCGCCGTGCCGAGGAACGCGCCCTGTTGGTGGCGCAACCCGGGCGCACGGCACACGAGGTGGGCACGGAGCTCGCGCCGTACTTCCCAGCACACGACACCGGGATCCGTTCGGCCGCAACGTTCTTCGACCAGGTGAGGTATGGCGGAGCCGACGCCCGCCCGGACGACGTGGCGCGGATCACCGCACTTGACAAGGAGCTGGACGCGACCCGCCCACAGCACGCCGAGCAACGGGTCACGACATGATCACCCGCGGCCGAGTCGCGGTCGCAGTGATCGTCGGGTGCTTGTTGGCGGTCTTGATCGGCGCGGTCCTACTCACTCCCCGCACGTCCAGCGAGCCGCTCGACCCCGCGTCGGCCGAGCCGGACGGCGCACGCGCGGTCGCGCAGGTGCTCGGGCAACACGGTGTGGACGTGACGATCACGCATCGGGTCGGCCAGCTGCGCTCCGGCGACGTTCGTGACGCCACCGTCGTGCTGACTCGTCCGCAGCTGCTCGCCCCGAGCACGCTCCAGCAGACGATGGCTGCGGCCTCACAGGCCCGTCGGCTGATCATCGTGGATGCCGACCCGAGCACGGTCAAGGCTCTCGGGCTACCCATCGACTCCGTCGATCCAATGCGTTCCGAACCGGTTTCGCGCTGCACGGTCGGGTGGCTGGACGGCCTGCGGCTCAGCTTCGCGGACGTCTCCTACCGCCCACGCGCCACGGGCCAGACCTGTTTCGGCGAGGGTGGCGCAGGTGCCGTCGTCGTGTTGCCGGCACAGGGTCGTGCACCGGAGACCGTGCTGCTCGGCAGCCATGCAGTGCTGGCCAACAAGACCGTGACCGATGCTGACAACGCCGCGATCACGTTGCGCACCTTCGGTGCGAGTGACCACCTCGTGTGGTTCGCGCCCTCCCTCGGCACGGCCGACAACAAGGCCGTGCAGGGCCCGATGTGGCCGGACTGGTTCCACCCGGCCATCTGGCTGGCTGGTGCCGTCGTCCTCATCGTGATGGTATGGCGCGGAAGGCGTTTCGGCCGGCTGGTGGTCGAGCCGCTGCCGGTGGTGGTACCCGCCGACGAGACGACCCGCAGCCGCGGCCAGCTCTATCGGAAGGCGCACGACCACGTGCGCGCCGCAGCGGTGCTGCGTCTGGCGACCCGCACCCGGCTGGCGCGCTATCTGGGGCTCGCACCGAACGGCCGCCCCGAGACGTTGATCGGGCATGCGGCCCGGGCTGCGCAGCACGATCCGCAGCGGGTGGCCGATCTTCTCTACGGCGCCGACCCGCCGGACGACGACGCCATGACCGCACTCGCGAAGGACTTGCAACAACTCGAAAGGCAGGTACGACGATGACATCGCTCCCTACGGACGACACGGAGGCCGCACAGCGCGCCCAGGCCGCGCTCAGCGCGGTGCGCGGCGAGGTGGCCAAGGCCGTGGTCGGTCAGGAGGCTGCCGTCACAGCACTGGTCATCGCTCTGCTCGCACGCGGTCACGTGCTGCTGGAAGGTGTGCCCGGAGTCGCCAAGACCCTGCTCGTGCGCTCCCTCGCGGCTGCTCTGTCGATCGAGACCAAACGTGTGCAGTTCACACCCGACCTGATGCCCGGCGACATCACCGGATCACTCGTGTTCGACTCGCGTTCCTCGGAATTCACCTTCCGGCCTGGCCCGGTCTTCACCAATCTGCTGCTGGCGGACGAGATCAACCGCACTCCTCCGAAGACGCAGTCCGCGCTCCTGGAGGCGATGGAGGAGCGTCAGGTCTCGGTGGACGGCGAAGCCCGCCCGGTGCCGACGCCGTTCATGGTCGCGGCCACCCAGAACCCGGTCGAGTACGAAGGCACCTACCCACTGCCGGAGGCGCAGCTGGACCGGTTCCTGATGAAGGTGAGCATGCCCCTGCCGGAGCGGGACGCCGAGCTCGAGGTGCTGCGGCGGCACGCGGCCGACTTCGATCCACGTGACCTGGCAGCCGCCGGCATCCGCCCGGTCGCCGGGCCGGCGGACCTGGCCGCGGGAACCGCCGCCGTGCGCGGGGTCCAGGTCCGTGCCGACGTCGCGGCATACATCGTCGATCTGGTCCGTGCGACGCGGTCCGCGCCGTCATTGTCCCTCGGGGCGAGTCCGCGCGCGGCGACCGCGTTGCTGGCCACCAGCCGGGCCTGGGCGTGGCTGAGCGGACGCGATTTCGTGACCCCGGACGATGTGAAGGCGATGACCCGCTCGACGCTGGCCCATCGGCTCCAGTTGCGCCCGGAGGCCGAGCTCGAGGGTGTCGGCACAGCAGCCGTGCTCGACTCGGTGATCGGCGCGGTCCCGGTGCCTCGGTGAGTGACCGGTCATGATGCTGACCGGGCGGACCGCCCTGCTCGCCGCGCTCGGCATCGTCGTCGTCCTGGTGCACCCGGACGTCTCGACGGTGTTGTGGTGGCTCGTCGTCGTCGCCGCTCTGGTGGGCATCGACCTCTGTTTGGCGCCCGCGACGACTTCTCTTGCGGCACAACGACTTCCGGTGCGGCCGGTGCGGCTCGGCGACAGCTCGGCCAGCACCTTGACCCTGCGCAACACCGGATCGCGCGAGCTGCGCGGCGCGGTCCGGGACGCCTGGCAGCCGTCGGCCGGTGCACGCGGCGAGCGTATGCCGGTCCGCCTGGCAGCCGGTGAGCAGACCCGACTCGTGGTCGAGTTGACCCCGACCCGGCGCGGCGACCGGCGGGCCGACCGGCTCACGACGCGCACCTCCGGGCCGCTCGGACTCGCCATGCGACAGCGGTCGGTCGAGGTTCCCGGAGCCGTCCGTGCCCTGCCTGCCTTCCCCTCGCGTCGGCACCTGCCCAGCCGGCTCGCACAGCTGCGCCAGATCGACGGCCGCTCGGCCGTCCGAACACGTGGCCAGGGCACCGAATTCGACTCGCTGCGGGACTACGTCGACGGTGACGACGTGCGCAGCATCGATTGGCGGGCCACCGCGCGTCGCCAGCACCCTGTCGTGCGCACGTGGCAACCCGAGCGTGACCGCCGGGTCGTGATCGTGCTCGACACCTCCCGCACGTCCGCCGGGCGGATCGGCGACAGCACTCGCCTGGACGTCGGCATGGACGCGACGTTGCTGCTGACCGCGCTCGCGTCACGCGCCGGCGACCGCGTCAGCTTCCTGGCCGGCGACCGCACGGTCCGCAGCCGGGTCGCCGGCGTCAGCGATCGCGCCGAGCTGCTGCACACCGTCATCAACGCGATGGCCACGGTCGAACCCGCTCTGGTGGAAG
Organism: Flexivirga endophytica; assembly: GCF_014640635.1. GTDB lineage: Bacteria > Actinomycetota > Actinomycetes > Actinomycetales > Dermatophilaceae > Flexivirga > Flexivirga endophytica. Next base: position 77,257 of record NZ_BMHI01000005.1, on the reverse strand, counting down.
CGAACTGGCGTACCCTGCTCGGCGCCGGAAGTGCCCTGCCGAAGCAACGCTCGTTGCTCGTGCTGGTCACGCCGCTCGAACCGGCCGCCATACAAGAGGGCCTGCTGCCGGTCGTCGCGAACATCGCGCTACGGCATCGCGTCGTGATCGCCTCGGTGGCCGACCCGGGTGTCCGAGCGATGGCGGGCCGCCGGGACTCCACCGAGCAGGCGTATGACGCCAGTGCGGCCGAACGCACCGAGCTGTTGCGGAACGACACGCGCATCGCGCTGGAACGCCTCGGCGTGACGGTGCTGGACGAGGAGCCGGACGCGCTCCCCGTGGCGCTCGTCGACCACTACCTCCTGCTGAAGAGCCGCGGCCTGCTCTAGCAGCAGCCATCTCCGCCGAGAGGACAGGCAACACACCGAGAGGACAGGCGATTGCGGCTCAAACTGCCGATTTCGGGTGTCCTATCGATGAACGGGTGTCCTGTCGGCGGAAGGGGACCGAGATCAGGCACTGACCGGACGGGTCGCGCTCTGATCGGCGTCGCGCAGATCACCCGTGAACCCCGCCGCGACCGCGCGCCTGCCGAGCACGAAAACGTAGGCCAGGAACGCGATCTCGGCCAGCACACCGATGCCGATCCGTGCCCAGGTCGGCAGCGACGACGGCGTCACGAACGCCTCGATCGCCCCACTGACCAGGAGCACTCCGATCAGTCCGAGGGCGACCACGACGATCGAGCGGCCCTCGTGCGCCATCGCGTCGGCACGGCTGCGCGCCCCGGGTTCGACCCACGACCAGAAGAGCCGCAGACCACAGCCGGCAGCGACGAAAACCGCTGTCAGTTCGAGGATCCCATGCGGCAGGATCAGCCCGAAGAAGTCGCCGCCGTGGCCGTAGGACACCATGATCCCGCCCTGCACGCCGACATTGAGCACGTTGTTCCAGAGCATCCAGACGATCGGGAATCCCAGCACTCCGAACGCGATGCAGACGGCTGCGACCCAGGCGTTGTTGGTCCACACCCGCGCCGCGAAGTCGGCGCCGCCATACTCGGAGTAGTAGTGCCGGAAGTCGTGGTTGACCAGTTGCTGCGCGGCCTCGGGTGAGATGAACGACGTCTGCACCGCCGGGTTGCGCGCGACCCAGACGCCCAGCACCACAGCGACGACCACGTTGGCCAGCGCGGTGCAGATCCACCACCGCCGGGTCCGATAGAGCACCGCCGGCAGGTCACGCACCGCGAAGTCGCCCAGCCGCGACCAGGTCATCGTGCGCCGCCGCAGCGACGCGGTCCGTGCCTTGGCCAGCACCGTGGACAGGTACTGCACCACCGTCGGGTCCGGCGCGGCCGACCGGACGAGCGACAGGTGCGTCGCCGCCCGCTGGTAGAGGTCGAGCAGTTCGTCGGCCTCGGCACCGCTGAGGGTGCGCCGGCCACTCAGCGCACGCAACTGCTCCCATTCGGGGTAGTGCGCCGTGACGAACGCGTCGAGGTCCACGCCAGCGACTATATGCTCGCCGTATGCCCGACGCAGTCAGCACGCAACCGCGTCGCCTGCGCGGTGCGGACAGCGACCTGATGATCACCGGCGAGGCCGTGCTCATCGACGTGCCGTCGGCGCCGTTACCGACCCGGATGGTCGCCTCGCTGATCGACTGGGTGGTCTACATCCTGTCGCTGGTCGGGCTGGTCTTCGTCGTGTCGTTCGGGTCGGCCGGCAGCAGCGACGCCACGTTCAGCACGCTCATGCTGCTGAGCGTGATCGTGTGCTTCCTCGCGGTGCCGGTGACCGTCGAGACGATGAGCCGCGGCCGGTCGCTCGGCAAACTGGTCGTCAAGCTGCGCGTGGTGCGCGACGACGGCGGACCGATCGTCTTCCGACACGCCTTCGTGCGTGGCCTGGTCGGTGTGATCGAGCTGCCGCTGCTCAGTGCCGTCCCGGCGGTCATCGCCTCGGTGAGCAACTCTCGTGGCAAGCGGCTGGGTGACTTCGCCGCCGGGACCTACGTCGTCCGCGAGCAGACCGGTCTGAAGCTCAGCCCGCCGCCACCGCCACCGCCATACCTGCGGGCCTGGGTCGTCGGGGCCGACCTGGCGCCGCTGCCCGACGGGCTGGCGCTGGCCATCCGGCAGTTCCTGATCCGCCGCACATCGTTGACACCGGCGGCGCGCAGCGCTTTGACCGACAACCTGATGCAGCAACTGATGCCGCTGGTGTCGCCGCCACCGCCGGCGCACACGCATCCCGAGGACGTGCTGTCGGCAGTGCTCACCGCACGCAGTGATCGCGAGGCGGACCGGCTGCGACGTGAGCAGGCCACCCGCTCGCGGCTCCTGCCCCCGGATCCACTGCGCCAATCCTTTTGGCACGACTGATCCTCGATCGGGGCCCCGCGAAGTATCGGAGCGACGTTGCGGGGTCCTCGCGAAGTATTCGGAGGAGCGAAGCGGGGGAGAAACTTCGTGGGTGCAAGGAGCGGAGAACTTCGTGGGGTCAATATCCCGGCTTGATGATGTCGTCGATGATCGCCAGGCGCTCGTCGAAGGGCAGGAACGCCGACTTCATCGCGTTGATCGTGACCCAGCGCAGGTCGTCGACGGTCCAGCCCGCCTCGTCGACCAGCAGCTGCATCTCGCGCGACATCGAGGTGCCGCTCATCAGCCTGTTGTCGGTGTTGACCGTCACTCGGAAGCGCAGGTCCTTCAGGCGGGTGATCGGGTGGTCGGCGATCGATTCCGCCGCTCCCGTCTGCAGATTGGACGACGGGCACATCTCCAGCGGGATCCGGCGATCGCGCACGTATGCCGCAAGCAGGCCGAGCTTCTCGTCCGGCTTCCCGAACTCACCGATGTCGTCGACGATCCGCACACCGTGGCCGAGCCGTTCCGCGCCGCACCACTGGATCGCCTCCCAGATGCTCGGCAGACCGAAGGCCTCTCCGGCGTGGATGGTGAAGTGGGCGTTCTCGCGCTGCAGGTATTCGAACGCGTCGAGGTGCCGCGTGGGCGGGAAGCCCGCCTCGGCGCCGGCGATGTCGAATCCGGCGACCCCCTCGCCGCGGTAACGGACCGCGAGCTGGGCGATCTCGGTCGACTTCGCGGCATGCCGCATCGCGGTCAGCAGGGCGCGCACGACGATGCGGTCGCCACTGACCTGCTCGCCCTCACGGAACCCTGCGTTGACGGCCTCGACGACCTCCTCGAGGGTCAGCCCGCCCTCGAGGTGTTGCTCCGGTGCGTAACGCACCTCGGCGTAGACGACACCGTCGGCGGCCAGGTCCTGCGCGCACTCGGAGGCGACCCGCCGCAGCTGGTCCGCGGTCTGCATCACCGCGACCGAGTGCTCGAACGTCTCCAGGTAGCGCTCGAGCGAGCCGGAGTCCGCGGCCTCCCGGAACCACCGGCCGAGCGACTCGGCGTCATCCGCGGGAAGCGCGTCATACCCGCTCTCCTGCGCGAGCTCCACGATGGTCGCCGGTCGCAGGCCACCGTCGAGGTGGTCGTGCAACAGGGCCTTGGGCAGCGCCCGGATCTCGGGGCGGATCTGGCTGTCACTCATCGCGGTTGACCGTCTCGGGGGTGAACGCCGGCAGGCAGACCGCGATGTAGTCGGCGCCGTCCGGTCCGGTGGAGTATCGAATGCGTTCTCCGGCAGTGGTTTTCACCGACTGGCCGGCGGTCACCTCGGTGGTCTCCCCGTCGCCGTGCTCCACGATCACGGTGCCGCTCAGCACGATCGTGAACTCGTCGAACTCGGGCGTCTGGAAAGGCTCCGACCACTCGGCGGGCGCCCGCATGTGCGCAACGCTCAACTTCGACTCACCAGTGCTCGCGGCGCCGATGTGCTCGTCGATGATCTTGCCGCCGGGCACCGGGATCCGCACCGGATCTACGTAATGATCAACCATTCCGACACTCTAGTGAGTGCATACGCAGGTGGTGTGCGGGACCTCGATACGCTTCTCTGCTGCGCTCCCCGCTACTCGGCCACCTTGCTACGCGATCCGATCGATCACCAAAGGAGTTGTGTCCAGCGCGGATTCGCCGATCGACCACGCTCCCTGCAACGCCTCGCTCGCCCGAGAGAACCGGTCGGGTGTGTCGGTGTGCAGGGTGAGCAGCGGCTGCCCGGCGGTGACTCGGTCCCCCGGCTTGGCGTGTATGACGACACCGGCCCCGGGCTGCACCGGGTCCTCCTTACGGGCCCGGCCGGCGCCCAACCGCCACGCGGCGACACCCACCGCGAGCGCGTCCAGCCGTTGCAGCACGCCGCTGCTGTCGGCCGCGATGACCTCGGTATCGGTCGCAACCGGGAGCGTCGCACCCGGGTCACCACCCTGCGCGGAGATCATCTTGCGCCATACGTCCATCGCCCGGCCGTCACGTAACGCCTCGGCCGGGTCGACGTCGGACTTGCCCGCGGCAGTGAGCATTTCGCGTGCGAGCGCGATGGTCAGCTCGACCACGTCGGCCGGTCCGCCACCGGCCAGCACGTCAACCGACTCCTGCACCTCCAGCGCGTTGCCGGCCGTCAGGCCGAGCGGCGTCGACATGTCGGTGAGCAAAGCGACGGTCTGCACTCCGGCGTCCGTGCCGAGATCGACCATGGTGCGGGCGAGTTCGCGCGCCTGCTCGACGCTCTTCATGAACGCGCCGCTGCCCACCTTGACGTCCAGCACGAGCGAACCGGTCCCCTCGGCGATCTTCTTGCTCATGATCGAGCTGGCGATCAGCGGTATTGCCTCGACCGTGCTGGTCACGTCACGCAGCGCGTAGAGCTTCTTGTCGGCGGGCGCCAGGCCGGCTCCCGCCGCGCAGATCACCGCACCGATCTCGTCCAGCTGACGCAACATCGCGTCGTTCGACAGCGACGCCTGCCAGCCCGGGATCGACTCCAGCTTGTCCAGGGTGCCGCCGGTGTGCCCGAGGCCACGACCGGACAGCTGCGGCACCGCCACGCCATACACGGCGACGAGCGGAGCGAGCGGCAGCGTGATCTTGTCGCCGACGCCGCCGGTGGAGTGCTTGTCGGAGGTCGGCCGGGACAGCGAGCCGAAGTCGAGCCGCTCCCCCGAGGCGATCATCGCGGCAGTCCAGTGCGCGATCTCCTCGCGGCTCATCCCGTTGAGGAAGATCGCCATGGCGAGCGCGGACATCTGCTCGTCCGCGACGACACCCCGGGTGTAGGCGTCGATCACCCAGTCGATCGCCGCTTTGTCGAGGGTCCGCTTGTCCCTCTTGGTCGCTATGACGTCGACGGCGTCGAATGGCTCGTTCTTTCGGGGCCCCCACGAAGTATCGGAGCGAGGAACGAGCGGAGAACTTTGTGGGGTGTGGCTCATGGTGTCCGATTCTCCCAGTGCCCGGACCGATGTGCGCGGCGACCCGCAGATGCGGCAAAGTGTCCTGTTGCCCGGTGTGGAAATTCAGGGAACCGTCCACCCCGCCGGCGCGTCAGTGCTCCGGTGACGACGAATCCACACCTCGACCCCACAGGGAGGAACACCATGAAGATTGCTACCCGTACCGCCGCTGCGGCGCTGCTCATCTCCATGCCGATGGCGCTGGGTGCCTGCGGCAGCGACAGCAAGCCGGCCAAGGCCGACGTCAAGGCCGGTTACATCAAGGCCGTGAAGAAGAACATGGGCGCGTCCGGCGCGAAGGTCCCGGACTCGCTCTACAAGAAGATGGCCGATTGCATCGTCGACGAGTCGTATGACGATGTCAGTGCGGACACGCTCAACAAGCTCAAGGACGGCAACGTCACCAAGGACACCAAGGTCAAGTCCGAGGACAAGGACACGATGGACAAGGCCAGCAAGACCTGCCAGACCAAGCTGGCCGACGACTTCAAGAGCGTCGGCTGAGCCTTCGGGCAGCTGCGCAGAACGCCCCGGTCGGTGTGCAACCGACCGGGGCGTTGCTGCGTCCCAGTCCAAACATTCGACCCTCCGGAGAGGACACCATGCGTTCGCTTCCCACCCAGCGGGCCGCCGCCGCGGCCGTGCTGCTCGCCTTGCCGCTCAGCCTGGCCGCCTGCAGTTCGAGCTCGAGCAAGCCCGACAAGGTGGACAGCTCCACGCCCGCAGCGTCGTCCTCGAGCAAGGTGCCCGGCTCCGGCGACTCCTCCGCCACCGGTGGCACGTCCGCAGGTGAGGAAGGCAAGCCCAGCAAGGCGCAGGTCGCCGCCGGTATGACGGACTACTTCGTCGGCAAGGGCGTGCCGCGCTCACTGGTCAACGATGTCGCCGGCTGCGTCGCCGACAAGGGCTACACGCAGTTCTCGGACTCCACCCTGCGGGCACTGAAGAACGGCAAGGTGGGCAAGCTCAACCCGCTGGACGCCGGCAAGCTGACCAAGGTCACCACCAACTGCCTCGCCGGTGGCAAGGGCGCCTCACTGCCCAGCAGCGTCGGCTGACCGGTCGACCGATTCGCCGGCCGACCCCTGCGCGGACTCGGCCACGTGCTGCAGGTCCTGCGGGCCGAACGCCTGTGGCAATACCTCGGTCATCGGCAGCACGCCCTGCGGGGTCAGCAGCAGGCACTCCGCGCCGCCGTGCTCCCACAGCAATTGCCGGCAGCGGCCGCACGGCATCAGCGGCTCGCCGAGGCCGTTGACGCACGACACGGCCACCAGCCGTCCTCCGCCGCTGCGGACCAGGTCACTCACCAGGCCGCACTCGGCGCAGAGGGTGACGCCATACGCGGCGTTCTCGACGTTGCAGCCGGACACCACCCTGCCGTCGTCGACCAGGCCCGCGACGCCGACCGGGAAGTGGCTGTAGGGCACGTACGCGTGACGGGTCGCCTCCACCGCCTCGGCGGTGAGGGCTTCCCAGTCAGGCTCCACGTCAGTCACCCTTGACATACGGCTCGCCGTCCGCAGCAGGTGCGCGCACCCGGCCGACCAGCCCGGCGACCGCGAAGATCGTCGCCAAGTAGGGCAGCATCTGCAGCAGGTTGGAGTCGATCTTGACCGGCGTCGCCAGCAGCGACAACGCGGTCTGCAGTGCACTCGCGAAACCGAAGAACAGTGCCGCACCCAACGCGCCCCGCGGCGTCCAACGGCCGAAGATGAGCGCGGCCAGCGCGATGAAGCCCTGCCCGGACGTCATGTTCTTGTTGAACTGCCCGACCGACCCGATGGTCAGCGCGGCGCCGGCCAGGCCGGCGATGCCGCCACCGATGATGACGTTGCGATAGCGCAGCCGCAGCACGTTGATGCCGACGGTGTCCGCCGCCTTCGGGTGCTCGCCCACCGCGCGGGTCCGCAGGCCCCAGCGGGAACGCAGCAGCATCACGTCGATGACGATCACGATGAGGTACATCAGGTAGGTGATGATCGTCTGGTTGAACAGCAACGAGCCAACCACCGGGATGTCGCCGAGCACCGGGATCTTGATCGGACTGAACACGTCCGGCTGGTTGGTGCTGGTGGCGTCGTTGGCCATCATCGCGTCATACAGATAACCGGTCAGACCCAACGCGAACGCGTTGATGACGACGCCGAGGATGACCTGGTTGACGGTGAACTTGATCGCGAAGACCGCGAGCAGGGAGCCCGCGAGGCAACCGACGACGACTGCTGCGATCAGGCCGAAGTAGCTGCCTGCGATCGTGCCGAACAGGGCGCCCGCGAAGGCGCCGAAGAGCATCTGCCCCTCGATCGCGACGTTGATGACGCCGGTCTTCTCGCACATCAGGCCGGCCATCGAACCCAGGATCAGCGGTGTGGCCAGGAAGAGCGTCTGCTGCAGCAGCGAGCCGATCTGCACCGCCTGCTTGCCCTCGGTGCCCGCCCAGGTGAGGAAGGCCACCAGGAAGAGCAGCCCGGTGGCGATGCCGACCCAGCGCAGCGTGCTCTTGCTGAAGCCACGCACGATCTGCGCGACGCCCAGCAGGATGATCACGATGCCGCAGGCGACGATCAGGCCGACGCCGGGCAGTGAGAACTTCGGCACCGTGATGCCGGGGTCGGAACCGTTCAGGTCGAAGCTGGCCGACTGGGAACCGGCCGACATACCGAGCACGAGCGCCGTGATCAGACCGACCAGGATGATCGCCGCGCCGGTGCCGACCCGCCGGGCGGTCGTCTGCTTCAGCTCGACGACGTGCTGCTCGACGACCTTCCCCGGTGCGACCTCGACGGTTGCGACCGAGGAGTCGACGACGTCGGTGGAGTCGTTGTTCAGCTCGGGGCTCATCCGTTCCATCCCTTCGCCAGGACCGCCGACCCGGCCGATTTGCTACGCCGGAGCCGGAAGATCAACCGGATCAGGCCGGGCGCCGCGATGAAGATCACGACGAGGGCCTGCAGGACCTGCACCAGGTCCGGTGGGGTGGGCGTCGACGCCTGTAGCTGCCCACTGCCGGCGGTCAATGCACCGAAGAGGAGACCGGCCGCGAAGGTGCCCCACGAGGTGCCGCGGCCCAGCAGGGCGACGGTGATCGCGGTGAACCCGACGCCGCCGTCGACGCTGGCGGTGATGTGGTAGTTGTTCGCCTCGCCGAGGACCTGCGACGCGCCGGCGAGGCCACACAGCGCACCGACGATCACCATCACACCGATGTATGTCGCCGCGACGCTCATCCCGGCGGTGCGGGCGGCGTCCTGGTTGGAGCCGACCGCGCGGATCCGGAAGCCGAACGTGCCGTACTTCAGCAGCCACCACACGAACACCGTGGCGGCGATCGCGAGGACGAAGGAGAAGTTCACCCGCAGGCCGGAACCGAACAAGTGCCAGAACTGCGCGTTGCCGTCGACGGGGCGGGACACCGCCTGCTGGTATGGCGGAGCCTGGAACCACGTCTGGGTGAGCAGCCAGTTGATGAAGAAGACCGCGACGTAGTTGAGCATGATCGTCGTGATCACCTCGTGGGCGCCGGTCTTGGCCTTCAAGGCGCCGGCGAGCGCCGCCCAGATCGCGCCACCGATGATGCCGCCGATGATCGCCACGATGATATGGATGCCGGCCGGCAGGTCCCACGCGAAACCGATGTAGCCGGCGAGTGCTGCCGACATCAGGATCTGACCCTGGGCGCCGATGTTGAACAACCCGGCGCGGAACGCCAGGGTGACCGACAGGCCGGCCAGGATCAGCGGTGTCGCGTAGACCAGTGTCTCCGAGATCGGCGAGAGCAGTTGTCCGCCGTTCGGGTTGTAGATCGCGCCCTCGAAGAGCGCCACGTAGGCGTTCTTGACCGCGTCCCAGCCCGTGGTGAGAGTGTCGCCCGGTGCTGCGGTGAAGTATTTCGCCGCGCTGCGGGTCGCGTCGTCGGACACCACGATGAGGATCGCGCCGACGATCATCGCGCAGATGACCGCGAGCACCGTGACCACCGCGGGGTGGTCACTGCGCAGAATCTGGCTGATCGTCTCGCGGGTCCTGTCGTCGCCGGACTCGGCCTGCGCGAGCTTGGTGTCGCCCTCTGCCGCGGGCTCCTCCCCCGGGTCCTTCTTCTTCCCGAGGTCCGGGCCTTCGGGGCTCATGCGCTCTCCTTCGTGTCGGAGATCTGGCCGGCCATCAACAGGCCGAACTCCTCCGCTGTCGCTGTCGGCGGCAACTCGCCGATGATCTTCCCGCCATACATCACACCCACCCGGTCGGCGAGGGCGATGACCTCGTCGAGCTCGGTGCTGACCAGCAGCACGGCGGTGCCGCGGTCGCGCTCCTCGACGATGCGTTTGTGCACGAACTCCTGCGATCCGACGTCGACACCACGGGTCGGCTGGGAGACCACCAGCAGGCGCAGCGGCCGGCTCATCTCCCGCGCCAGCACCACCTTCTGCTGGTTGCCGCCGGACAGGGTCGAGGCCGCCGATTCCGCGCTCTGCGTGCGCACGTCGAACTCGTCGATGCGCTCGGAAGCGTTGCGGGAGATGGCGCTGAGGTTCAGCGAGATCGCGTTGCCGAACGGCGCTTCGTCATACGTGTCGAGCACGAGGTTCTCGGCGATACTGAAGCCGCCGACCAGACCGTCGTGCATCCGGTCCTCGGGGACGTAGCCGACGCCGCGGCCGAGGATCTTGTCGGTCGTCTCGTCGGTGACGTCGGCGCCTTCCAGCGTTATCCGCCCGGCGCTGGGCTCGATGAGGCCGACGATGGCCTCGGTCAGCTCGGACTGGCCGTTGCCCTGCACGCCGGCGATCGCATAGATCTCCCCGCCGCGGACGTCGAGCGAGACGTCGTCGACGAGGACCTGCCCGGTCGGCGCGGTCACGCTGAGGCCATCGATGCCCAGCACCACCTCACCTGCATCGGCAGGCTCCTTGTCGACCTTCAACTGCACCGGCCGGCCGACCATCATCGCGGCCAGCTCGGCAGGGCTCGCGGTGGGCTCGGCCTGTCCGACGACCTTGCCACGGCGGATGACCGTGATGGTGTCGGCGATCGCGCGGACCTCACGCAGCTTGTGGCTGATGAAGACGATCGACGTGCCGTCCGCCTTCAGCGAGCGCATCACGTCCATCAGGTGATCGGTCTCCTGCGGCGTCAGCACAGCGGTCGGCTCGTCGAGGATCAGCACCTTCGCGTGGCGTGCGAGCGCCTTGAGGATCTCCACCCGCTGCTGGATGCCCACCGGCAGGTCCTCGACGAGGACGTCGGGGTTGACCTCGAGGTGGTAGTCCTTCGACAGGCGGCTGACGACGTCGCGCGCCTTCTTCTGGTCCAACATGCCTGCGGACCGGGTGTATTCGTCGCCCAGCATGACGTTCTCGGCGACGCTGAGCACCGGCACCAACATGAAGTGCTGGTGCACCATGCCGATCCCGGCACGCATCGCATCACCGGGACCGTTGAACTTCTGCGCCTCACCGTCGACGACGATCTCGCCCTCGGTGGGTTCGTACAACCCGTAGAGCACGTTCATCAACGTCGACTTGCCGGCGCCGTTCTCGCCGAGGAGGGCGTGGATCTGGCCGGGCTCGACCACCAGATCGATGTGGTCGTTGGCCGTGAACGAGCCGAACATCTTGGTGATGCCACGCAGTTCGAGCTTCACGCAGGGACTCCTAAATCTGACTTTCACTCCGCCGTGGCAGCAACTGTAAGTGCTGGCACGGGCCGAAGACCGCGCATCGGCATACGTCACGACACGGCGGCGGGGTGGGTGGCTCGGCGAGCCACCCACCCCGTTCGGCGCTTGTTACTTCGGCTGGCTCGGCGAGGTGATCTTGATCTTGCCGGCGATGATGTCGGCCTTGACCTGGGTGATCTCCTTCTTGAGGTCACCCGGCACCTTGGACTCGAACTGGTGGTAGGGCGAGAGGCCGACACCGTTGTCCTTCAGCGTGCCGACGTAGTTGCCGGTCGGGAAGGTGCCGTCGGCAGCCTTCTTCAAGTAGGTCTCGACACCACCGGAGAGGTTCTTGGTGGCGCTGGAGATGAAGTACTTGCAATAGTTGGCGGCACTCTGGCAGCCGTCGGTGTCGACCCAGATCAGGTTGAGCTTGCCGCCCGATGCCTGTGCTGCGGCACCGGCGCCCAGGCCGGAAGCACCGGCAACCGGGAAGACGATGTCGGCGCCCTGGCTGACCATCGCCTGCGTGATCGACTTGCCCTTGTTCTGATCGGTGAACGAACCGGAGAAGGTGCCGCTCTTCTGGTTCTTCTCGTTCCAGCCGAGCACCTTGACGCTCTTCTTCTTGGTCTTGTTGAAGTACTGGACGCCCTCCCAGTAGCCGTCCATGTAGATCGTCACCGGCGGGATGGACAGGCCGCCCCAGGTGCCGACGGTGCCGCTCTTCGTCATACCCGCGGCCAGGTAACCGGCGAGGAAGCCGGCCTGAGCGGTGTTGTACTCGATGCCGTAGATGTTCTTGGCGTTCTGGTTGCCGTTGTCGATCTCGGCGAAGTGCGTCTTAGGGAACTGCTTGGCGGCCTTCTTGAGCGCGTCGCCCATCAGTCCGCCGACCGCGATGACGGAGTCACAGCCGCCCTGGGCGTACTTGGTGAGGTTGGGGGTGTAGTCGCTGCCCGAGTTGGACGGGACGTACTTGACCTTGATGTTCGGGTTGGCCTTGGCCGCGGCCTGCATGCCTGCCCAGGAGTTCTCGTTGAACGACTTGTCGTCCACACCACCGGTGTCCAGCACCATGCAGGCGCTGAGCTTGTTGCCCGTCGCCTTGCCAGTGGCCGCCGCCGACCCCTTGGCGCCGCCGCTGGTGGAGTTGTTGTCTGCAGGTTTGCTACCGCAGCCGGCAAGCGCCATCGCTGCAACGGCCGTGACGGCCGCAATCTTCATCACCGAACGCACGGTGTCTCCTTTTCGTGGTGCAACTTCTTGTGAAAGCCTGAGCGGTGGCTCCGCGGTTGCGGGTGCCGAAGGCGTGGACGGATCCCCCGAGGTCAGTCACCCGCGGTGGGGCAAGTCGGCAGCCTAGCCGGGCGATGCCGAACACAACCATTGATTGCAGTTCTGGGATCGAACTGTTATCTGCGCGAACGTGTCAGGCCTCGCTCAGTGCTGCTAGGGCGAGCATCCGGCTGCCCACACCGATCGCCGCCTCGTCGATGACCAGGTCGCCCTGGTGCAACTCGTAGGTCGGGCCGTCGGGCGCACGGGTGCCGAGCCGGGCGAGTGCGCCGGGAGTGGCCTGCAGCAACCAGGAGAAGTCCTCGCCGCCCAGTGATTGGCGGGTCGGCACGACGCTGCGATCACCCTCGGACGCGCGAGCGGCGGCTGCGAGCGCCGCGATCGCAGCGGCATCGTTGACGACCGGCGGGACCCCGCGGATGTGCTGCACCTGCGCGGCCACCTTGTATGGCGCAACGATCTCGTGGACCACCTGCTCCACCAGGCCACCCACGCGTTTCCACTCGTCGGCGTCCAGCATCCGCAGGGTGCCGACGAGGTGCCCGGTCGCGGGTATGACGTTGGCGGCGTTGCCGGCCTCGACCTGTCCCCACACAAGCGCGACACCGGACCGCGGGTCGAGCCGACGGCTCAGCACGGCGGGCACCTCGGTGAGGACCTTGCCCAGGGCGAACGTCAGATCGGCGGACAGGTGCGGGCGGGAGGTGTGGCCGCCGGGGCCGGCGAGGGCGATCTCGATCTGGTCGCACGCCGCGGTGATCGGTCCTGTGGTCAGCCCCACGGTCCCGACGTCGATGCTCGGGTCGCAGTGCACGGCCAGCGCCCGGTCGACGTCGTCGAGGACTCCGGCAGCGAGCACGTCGTGTGCTCCCCCGGGCATGACCTCCTCGGCGGGCTGGAAGATGCAACGCACTGCCAGGTCACGCGCGACGAGCGTCGGCTCGATCGTCTTCAGCGCCAACGCGACTCCCAGCACGACGGTGGTGTGCACGTCGTGACCGCAGGCGTGGCACAGCCCCTCGACCGTCGACCGGAACGGCAGCCCGCTGCGTTCCGGCACGGGCAGCGCGTCCAGGTCCGCGCGCAGCGCGATCCGCCGCGTGGGATCGGTGGCCCCGAGGTCGGCGATCAGTCCGGTGCCGGGCAGCGCGGTGACGGCGATGCCGGCCGCGGTGAGCGTGTCCCGCAGGAACGCCGTCGTGCGGGTCTCGCGGCGGGCGATCTCCGGGTGGGCGTGCAGATCCCGGCGCCAGGTGATCAGCTGCGGGAGCAGTCGCTCGATCTCGGCGACGACGGCCGCGGCAGGGTCTACAGCCGTGCACGAAGAAGCAAGTTCACTCACAAGTCGTTCATGGTACGTCCGGCGTCCTCAGTGCCGCCGACCAGCACCAGGAACGGCCCGATCGCGCCGCCGGTGCGGTCCGCTCGCTCGGCGAAGATCTCCGCCGCCGTCTCCCGGACCGTGGGCTCGAGACCGCCGGCCCCGCGCCACAGCACGAGCGTGCCCGGACTGGACGCGACGTCGCTGAGGCTGTCGGCGAGAGCGTCCCAATTGGCGCCGAACCAGTCCGGCAGGTCGAACGCTGCCCGGCATACATCCAGGAAGTAGGGCTTGTCGTGCCCGGCCGAGGTGTCGAGCTCGACGACCCGCCATCCAGCGCCCGCGCCGGCCGCGCGAGCGCCCGCGAGATCTTCGGTCGGGTGCAGGCCCGACGAGCCCGTGGCGATGAGGTCAGCTGGTGTAGTCACTGGATGATCCTCTTGAAACTCTCGTAGTGATCGGCCGTGTAGTAGAGCGTGCCGTCGCGCGCCCGGATGATCCGGCGCGCTCCCCTGTCGGGCGATCCCGGTGTCTTCACGGTGTATTCGTGGTAGTAACCCGAGGACTCCCGCGGCAGCAGGCGCTCGCGGTTCTGGAAGACCGTGCCGTCCTGGTGGTACGGGAACGGCCCGCCCTCCTTGATCAGTGCGATCGTCGTGCGTGCCTCGTCCGGCAACTGCGCGACGGTGACGGTGAGCATTCCGTCGTTCGGGTGGTCCCGGCCGCCCGCCCCGACGCTACTCGTCACCGCCGGTGTGCCGCCGCCCTGCCCGCCCGCGCTACCGCCGGAGCTGCTCGCGCAACTCGCGAGCACGCAGACCAGAGTGATGAGGACGAGGAGTCCGAAGACGCCGGGTATGAACAGATCCCGAATCCGCTTGACCCGATGCAGCATCCGGTCAGATTAGCGGTATGACGGCCGACTGCCCTTGATTGACCGGCATACCAAATGATTGAGCGGCAGCCCGATATGTGCGATTTCGGTATGCCGGTCGATCCGGGGGTATGCCGGTCGATCTGCGGCTGTGGACAACCCGTCTGCTCGGTCCCGCTGCGGCAGGCTTTCGTGGATGTCAGTCGCTCACTCCACACAGCCCGGCCCATCTGTCGACAGCGCTGAAGCGGCCCGGGTGGCGCGTCGCGAGCACCTCCAAGCCTGCGCCGATCGTGTCCGCCGCCTACGCGGACAACTCGCCGCCACCTCCGCCGAACGTCTTCGCTTGGTCGGCGCGCCTTCTGCCGCACCGTGGACGCGGCTGCGGCAGCGCGCTTTCGCCACCTGCGACCCTGCCGCACTGGACCACAGCGACCGCCTCGTTCTGATGGCGCTTGCCATGCAGGCTGCTGCCACGACACCTCGAATCTACGTCCATGGCACCGCGAATGCCGTATGGCGTCTGCCGGTGATCGGCCCTCAGTCAGAGTTGGTCGAGTTCGCCCGACCACCCGACGCCACGGGCCGGTCGCCCCAAGCGCGACGCCGACGGACTGCGATGGTGCCAGATGCTGTGGACGTAGGTGGCCTCTCGGTTTCCGGCCTGGACCGGACGATCATCGACCGTGCCCGCTACGAGAGTCTGGAGTCGGCGCTGGCGACGTGTGATTCGGCGCTGCACCTCGACCTCGTCGAACAATCCGCACTTCTCGCGCAGATCCGGGCGTTGCCGAGTCGATCTCGGGGCTGCCGGATGGCCGAGCTCGTTACATTGCTGGCGGATGGGAAGGCCGAGTCTCCGCTCGAGTCCCTCAGTCGAACCAGGATGTTCCAACTCGGGCTGCCGATGCCGGAGCTGCAGGTGAAGTTCTACGACGCGTCGGGTTTCATCGGGCGGGTCGACTTCTTCTGGCCGCAACTCGGCATCGTCGGCGAGGCAGACGGCCGGATGAAGTTTCGCGTCACCGAAGGCCAGACGGGCGATGCGGCTGAAGAGGCAGTATGGCGCGCCAAGCGCCGGGACGACCGCTTGCGACGGCACCCGGACGTTCGCGAGGTCGGCCACTGGGACTGGGGTGAAGCATTGGACTCCGGGCGTTTCGCCGCCGTGCTGGGTGACCTCGGCGTCCGGCCGGTCCGTGGCATCGACTGGCCGGTGCCGGATGGCGCGCTGCCTCGGAAGTCTCGGCACATTTCCGTGATCGAGCGGCATACCAAATGATTGAGCGGCAGCCCGATATGTGCGATTTCGGTATGCCGGTCGATCCAGGGGTATGCCGCTCGATCAGAAGGCACGGTCAGGCGAGGGCGCGGTTCAGCTCGGCGACCAGTGCCGGGCCGCGGTAGATGAAACCGCTGTAGACCTGCACCAGCGAGGCGCCGGCATCGATCAGGGCGCGGCCGTCGTCGGCGGTCATCACTCCCCCGACACCGATGACCGGCAACGGCGAGCGCTGCGCGATCCGCCGCACCACGTGCCGGGCGCGGCGGGTCAGCGGTGCGCCGCTCAATCCACCGGCCTCGTCCGCGAGCGGCAGGTCAGCGTCGGCGATGCCGTCCCGGGACAGGGTGGTGTTGGTGGCGATGACGCCGCTGGCGTCGGCCCGTTGTGCCACCTCGAGCACGTCGTCGAGCGCGCCGTCGGTCAGGTCGGGCGCGATCTTGACGAAGATCGGCGTGCGGGAACGGGCCGCGGTCGCGGTCACGAGCTCGGCGAGCAACTCCGCCAGCGGCTCCTTGTCCTGAAGCGACCGCAGGCCAGGGGTGTTCGGGCTGGACACGTTGACGGCGAAGTAGTCGGCGTGCGCGTCGAGCAGCGCGAGACTGGTCAGGTAGTCACCAATCGCGTCCTCGACGGGCGTGACCTTGGTCTTGCCGATGCTGACGCCGATCGGTATGCCGATGGGGCCCGCCGCCGCGAGGCGGTCGGCGAGCGCCCGGGCGCCGTTGTTGTTGAAGCCCATCCGGTTGATGATCGCGTCGCTGCCGCGCAACCGGAAGAGTCGTGGGTGCGGGTTGCCGGGCTGGGCCTGTGCGGTCACGGTGCCGAGCTCGATGTGCCCGAACCCCAAGTGTTTCCAGACCTTCACGCCCACGCCGTCCTTGTCGACGCCGGCCGCGAGGCCGACACGCCCAGGGAAGGTGATCCCTGCGACCTCAACAGGGTTGGCCGGTTGCGGCATACCCAGCCCGAGCGCTCGTATGGCGGAAGGGTGCTCACCCAGTTGCGCCATACGACGCAGGGTGAGGTGATGCGCGGCTTCGGCGTCGCCGCCGCCCACCCGGAAGAGGACGGGTCGGACCGCGGAGCGGTAGCCGGCGTCGAGCGCCCAACTGGGCAGGCCCATCAGATGAGCTCGCCGCGGCCGCCGGACTTCAGGCGTTGCACGACGCTCTTGACGTCCTGCGCGCGCTCGCGATTGGTGACCAGCAGTGCGTCGGGGGTGTCGACCACGATGATGTCCTTCACGCCGAGCGTCACGACGACCCGGCCGGACCGCGGCGCGATGACGCCGGTGGTGTCCTCGGCCACGACGTCCCTGGCATCGCCGAGCACCTTGACGCCGTCGATCGATTCGGTGAGCAGCGACCCGAGCGAGTCGAAGTCACCCACGTCGTCCCAGTCGAAATGACCGGGTATGACGGCGACGCGACCGTCCGCTGCAGCCGGCTCGGCGAGGGCCTTGTCGATGGCGATCTCGGTCAGCCGCGGCCACAGCTCGGTCAGTCGCAACGGGTTGTCGGCGATGGCGCGCAGGTCGCTGGCCAGACCCGGTTGGTAGTGATCGAGCATGTCGAGCAACATGCTCGCGCGGAAGACGAACATGCCTGCGTTCCAACGGTATTCGCCGCTGGCGAGATAGGCACGCGCGGTGTCGACGTCCGGCTTCTCCACGAACGAGTCGACGCCGTGCGCAGTCGGCGCACCTTCGACGTCGAGCGTCGCGCCCAGCTTGATGTAGCCGAATCCCGTTGCCGGCCCTTTGGGTTCGATGCCGATGGTGACGAGTTGGCCGGTGCGGGCGACCGCGACGGCCTCGCGGACGCTGGCACGGAACGACTCGTCGTCGCGGATGACGTGGTCGGCGGCGAACGACCCGATGATCGCGTCATGATCGCGCTGCTCGATGATTGCGGCCGCCAGCCCGATCGCGGGCATCGACTCACGCGGGGACGGCTCGACCAGCAGGGAGTCGATGCCGAGTTCGGGCAGCTGCTGGCGAACCTCGGGCGCGTGGCGCAGGCCGGTCGCGATCAACAGCCGGTCCTCGGACAGCGGTGCGAGCCGATCAACGGTGCCCTGCAACAGGGACCAACCCGACCCGGTGAGGTCGTGCAAGAACTTCGGCGATCCGGAGCGCGACAACGGCCACAACCGGGTCCCCGAACCGCCGGCCGGAATGACGGTCCAGAACCCGTCGATGGGCCCGCTCTCCTGCGTCGACATGGCAACAAGCTAATGCACGTTCGGCGCCGATCCTTCAGGAGGCTGAAACTGGCCCCCTCTGCGCGCTTGTTGATTCGAGTTCACGGGCCCGGACACTCGCCGTTCACGTGCCGGCCACCTGGGGCGAGGACGGTATGAGACGTGAGAGTTGCGATCGTGACCGAATCCTTCATCCCGACTTTCAACGGCGTGACCACCACCGTCTGCCAGGTGCTGGACCGCCTTGCCGCGACGGGCCACCAGGCCATCGTGCTGTGCCCGGGTCCTGCGCCGGCGACATACCGCGGATTCCCGGTGCAGACGGTGCGCGGTGTCACCGTCGGCGGGCTGCGGCTGCGCGGCCGGACCGCGGAGCTGGAGCGGCACCTGACCGCCTTCGCCCCCGACGTCGTGCACGTCGCGTCGCCGCAGGGCCTCGGCACCCGCGGGCTGAATGCCGCGGATCACCTGAACATTCCGAGCGTCGCGGTCTTCCAGACCGACGTGTCGGGTCGCCTCGCACACCCGTCGGCCAAGTCGCTGTCGCGCGCGTTGTCGGTCGCCGGTATGACGCTGGCGCCGAGCTCGGCCGCGAAGCAGCTGCTGATCGACAGCGGCGTCCCCCGCGTCGGCCACTGGGCGCGCGGAGTCGACACAACCGTCTACCACCCGAACCGCCGCAACAGCGAGCTGACCCGCGAGCTGCGCCAGTGCCTGGCGCCGCACGGCGAGACGATCGTCGGGTATGTCGGCAGACTGACCCAGGACAAGGAGTTGCACCGACTGACCGAGCTCGCGGACCTGCCCGGCGTCTCGCTCGCGGTCGTCGGTGACGGGCCCGATCGCGGGCGCCTGGAGCAGCTGCTCCCCCGGGCGTCGTTCCTCGGTCACCGGCAGGGCATGGAATTGGCCGGCACCCATGCGGCCTTCGACATGTTCGTGCACCCCGGGCGCAGCGCGATGTTCGGGCAGACACTGCAGGAGGCGATGGCCTCCGGCGTGCCGGTCGTCGCGGCCGCGGCAGGCGGCCCGCTCGACATCGTGCGGCCGGGCGTCACCGGACTGCTCTTCGACCCGAACCGGTGCGGCGCACTGCGGGAATCCGTCGGTGGGCTGCTCGCCGACCCGGAGATGCGCGCGCGGATGGGCCGCAGCGCGCGCACCAAGATCGAGCACCGCGGCTGGGCGACCGCCGTCGACGAGTTGGTCGGCCGGTATGGCGCAGTGACCGCTGCGTCATACGCTCGCCGCGTCGCCTGATCGGGTGCAGCACGGCGCTCCGCGGCGCCGATGGGCGATCATGACCCGGTGAGCGACCTCCAGGACGGTTCGAAATATGCCCGCATCAGCGCTGCCCTCCGAGTGCAGGTCGAGGAGTTGACGCCCGGTCAGGCGCTGCCGTCCGAACGCGAGCTCGCTCAGGAGTGGGGCGTCGCACGAATGACGATCCGGCGGGCGCTGGCCGAGCTCGTCAATGCGGGACTGGTCCGAACCGTGCACGGTTCCGGCTCCGTTCGCGCCCCCGAGCCGGTGTCGTTGCGGATCCAGCTCGGCTCCTTCGCGGCCGCGCTGCGTGCCCACCATCTCGACCCGCAGACCACCATCCTGCAGGTGAGCGCCGAGGTGGAACCGCCACCGGCGGTGCGGGACTTCCTCGGCAGCGAACACGGGGTGATCTGCGTGCGCCGGTTGCGTCACGCGAACGGCACCCCGCTGGCGCTGGAGTGCACCTGGCTGCGAGCGGACCTGCTGACGATCGACGAGGCCCGGCAGCTGACCGGCAGTCTCTACGACCATCTGGCACGTGAGGGGCGGCAGCCGGACGCCGGCGAGGAGTCGGTGCGCGCGGATCTGCCCGACGCCGACGAAGCGCAGGCGCTGCAGGTTCCTCCCAGCCGGCCGGTCTTCCGACTCACCAGGCGGGCGCGGCTCGCGGCGCAACCGGTCGAGTATGCCGAGGCGGTGCTCCCCGCCGACCGGTGCGAGCTGTGGTTCCCACTCACGCCCTGAACCGCATCGCGCGCGGGGCACTACGGCGTCCCGAACTTCGCTAGCGTTCGACGGACAACTGGTCTAGACCTCTCCCCTGGACCACTGCCTGAGGAAGGAACGTCACGGTGACCCCACTCATCCCCCGTCCCGCCCCGCTCGCCCACCGTCATACCGCCCGCCGGAAGGTCGCCGCGCTCGGCACCGTCACGGCGGTCGCGTTCGGCATGACCGGCGCCGAAGTCGCGTCCGCCCACGCATCCAGCGAAACCCCCACAGCAACAACACAAAACACTCTTCCGACCGTTTTCCCCGCCCCGCAGGAGATGCATGCCTCCGGCGCACAGGTGCCGCTCAGCGGCAGGGTCCTCATCGTCACGGGTGAGGACCCGGACGCCCCGACGGTCGATCTCGTCAAGCAGATCGTCACCCGCGCCGGCGGACAGCCGGTCGTCTCGCCGACCGCGAGCGGCGGCGGCAAGCGCATCTACCTCGGCACGGTCGCGAGCAACCCGGCGATCGACGACGTCGCAACCGAGCTCGGCACGAAGGACGCCACCGGCCTGAAAGCGGACGGCTACGTCCTGGCCAGCGGGTTGTATGACGACACCCCGACCGTCGTGCTCAACGGTGTCGACCAGCGTGGCACGTATTACGCGGCACAGACGCTCCGACAGCTGGTCACGCACAAGCAGGTGCCCGGCGTCACCATCCGCGACTGGCCGCTGATGTCGATCCGCGGCGCGATCGAGGGCTTCTACGGCATCCCGTGGTCGCACCAGGCACGCCTGGACCAGATGGCGTTCTACGGCAAGCACAAGATGAACACCTACATCTACACGCCGAAGGACGACCAGTTGCTGCGCGCGAAATGGCGCACGCCATACAGCGGTGCCGCCCTGGACCGGATGAAGGAACTGGTCAAGACGGCGAACGACAACCACGTCGACTTCACCTTCGCACTGTCCCCCGGCAACGACATCTGCTACTCGTCGCAGACCGACTTCGACGCGACGATCAAGAAGTTCGACCAGTTGCGCGCGCTCGGCGTCCGGTCGTTCTACATCGCACTGGACGACATCCCGCTGGAGTTCCACTGCGCCGCGGACAAGGAGAAATATCCCGACAACGGTGACTGGCACTGGCTCGCCGACGCGCAGGCGGACTATCTGAACCGCATCCAGAAGGAGTATGTCGAGCCGAACCACCTGGCGCCGCTGCAGACCGTTCCGACCAACTACAACGGGTCCGGCCCGGATCCCTACAAGGGCGAGTTCGGCAAGCGGCTCAACGACGACGTGCTGGTGCAGTGGACCGGCGAGGGTGTCTTCTCGGACACGATCACGGCGGAGTCGGTGCAGCGCGCGAGCACGTCATACAACACCGACCACCTCTACATCTGGGACAACTTCCCGGTGAACGACGGCAAGCGGGGGCGTCTCTTCCTCAACCCGCTGACCGGGCGCGCGCCCGACCTCTACAAGTACATCGACGGGTTCACCTCCAACCCGATGATCGAGCCGTATGCGTCGATGCCGGCGCTGGCCAACTACGGCGACTACACCTGGAACGGTCCGAAGTACGACGCCGATGCCTCGATGTCGGCGGTGCTGGACGAGCTGGCCGGGCCCGATGCCGGCACTCGCGAAGCGCTGCGAACCTTCGCAGATCTCAACCAGGAATGGCCCTACCGGCCGAGCACGCAGAAGGCGCCCGCTCTGAGCAAGGACATCGCGGCGTTCTGGCAGGCGCGTTCGGACGGCGATGCGACCGGCGCCGCCGCGCTGACCAGGCGGCTCACCGCGATCGTCGCGCTGCCGGAAAGTCTCAGCGGTATGGCGCAGCCCGGCTTCACCGGTGACGCCGGGCCGTGGATCAACGCTGCTGCGAAGTGGGCGACCGCGTTGCAGCACCAGATCGCGATGCTCGATGCCCTCGACGCCGGGGACGGCGCGAAGGCGGCACGCGAGTACTTCGCCGCGCAGCACGCGATCAACGATGCGAAGAAGCCGACCGTGCCGGACCAGGGATCCGACGGTCAGCCCGAGCCGGACCAGATCGTGCCGTCGGTCGGTGACGGAGCGTTCGAGGCGTTCACCAAGAAGGCGAACCAGGAGTTCATCGCCTGGCTCGGCGCGAAACCCCTTGACACCGCGACGTATCCGAGCACACCCAGCACCTCGATGGGGACGTACTCCAGCTACAAGATCGGTCGTATGACGGACGACGACCTGTCGACCTACTACTGGTCCAACGCCGCGCCGTCGGTCGGCAGCAACGTCGCGGTCGACCTCGGCTCGGTGCGAACGGTCGGCAACGTGGTGGTCCGCCAGTCCGACAGCGACACCCAGACCGGCGACATGATCTACCACGCGGCACTGGAGTACTCGACCGACGGCCAGAACTGGACGACCGCAGGCGAATTCGACACCCAGCCGGTGGTGCGTCATACCTTCGACACCCCGGTGCAGGCGCGCTACGTGCGGCTGCGGGCGACGGCGCTCAACCCGGGCGGCAAGTGGGTCAAGATCCGTGACTTCGCAGTCGCCGCGAGCACGCCGGTGTCCTCGAACCTGCCTGCCACCAACGGCACCGGCGCTGCCGATGCCTTCGATGCCGAGCTGACGACGGCGTACCAAGCGGCGTCGAAACCGGTCGACGGGTCGTTCATCGGGCGGACGTATGACGATCCCGTGTCGTTGCAGGAGGTTTCGGTCGTCGGCAGCGGTGCCGGGGAGCTGCAGGTGCAGCACGACGGCACCTGGTCGACGGTCGGCACGCTGGCGGCGGGTGCGTCATACGCCCGCGGTGACGTGGACCCGAGTTGGCAGGTGACGGGAGTGCGGATGCTCTTCACTCCAGGCTCCGACGCGCCGGTGATCAACGAGCTGGTCGCACGGTAGGCGCCATACAGGAACAGGGCCGGTCGGAAATCTCCCGACCGGCCTTGTACATGGGTCTCCCCAGTGTCGGGTCCTGCACGGCCCGGCACCGCCGTACCGGTCATACCTCTCCCCAGTGTCGGGTCCTGCACGGCCCGGCACCGCCATACCGGTCATACCTCTCCCCAGTGTCGGGTCCTGCACGGCCCGGCACCGCCATACCGGTCATACCTCTCCCCAGTGTCGGGTCCTGCACGGCCCGCGCCCTGTCAGCCGCTCACGCGCCTCCCCAGTGTCAGCGCACGAACGGTCCGCGCAACGAATACCGACACATCTCGACCCTGGGGAGACTCGTGTACGCCCGGTCCAGCAGAACAAGTGCATGCCTCGACACTGGGGAGACTCGTGTAAGCCGACAGGTCACCGACAACCCGGCAGCACCTGTGGACAACTTCTGCGCCGTATGACGATCACCCGCCAACCTTGGGGAGATGTCCGAGACTTTCGATCCACGAGTTCCGTTCCGCAGTGCATCCGGACGGAAGCAGGGCCTGAGCCGACGGGAAATGACCGGCAAACGTTTTCGCCGCGTACACCGCGACTGCTACGTGTCCGCCGAGCATGACCTGGACTTCGAGACCCGGGCGCTCGCCGCGCTCGAGATGGTTCCGGGAGCCTATGGCCTCAGCCACCAGAGTGCTGTCACCTGGTGTGGTGGCATCGCACCGGACACACCCGACATACATCTGGCTGTTCCCCATCGGTTGCGATGCGAGCTACCCGGCATCCGAGTGCACCGCTACCGCACGGCGCCGCTGCTCTGGACGCGCCGCGGAGTGAGGGTGACGGCTCCGGCCCAGACCTTCACCGATCTCGGGGCGACTACTGACCTCGTGGACCTCGTCGTCGCCGGCGACTCGCTGGTCCGCCGAACTTCGGTCACTCCCTCCGAACTGGCGGCATTCGCTCGGCAAGCGCACTCGAACGGTGTCGGACGAGCACGCCAGGCAAGTGAATTCGTCCGAGCCGACGTCGATTCCGCCCAGGAATCTCGCTCGAGGATGCTGATCGTGCTGGCCGGTCTCCCGGAGCCCACCGTCAACCTGCGTTTCTACACCGCGGAAGGGGCCCTCCTTCGGCGCATGGACATGGGCTACAAGGCGATCAAAGTCGCAGTCGAGTATGACGGGCGCCAACATATCGAGCGAAAAGCCAATTGGGGCGCGGACATCGGCCGGCGCGAGTACTTCGAGGGCCTTGGGTGGCGGTTCATCATCCTGATCGCGTCAGACATCTGGACCATCCCAGGGAGGACTGTCCGGCGTGTGCACGACATCCTCGGTGAGCGTGGGGCCAAGCTAGGCCCGGTACACGACGATTGGCGGCTCCATTTCCCCGACCGCGGTGGGTTCGACGTTGAGTCGGCCTGAACACAACTCTCCCCGGTGTCGGTGGGTGCGCGCTGACCGGTAGTACGACCGGTCATGCCTCTCCCCTGTGTCGAAAAGCGACCGGCGGGCCTGGCGCACGCGGGCCGTTCTCGACACTGGGGAGACTCAGGTACACCCAGAGCCACCAAACCCGCACGCACCCCGACACCGGGGAGACTCAGGTACACCAGAGCCAGCAAACCCGCACGCACCCCGACACCGGGGAGACTCAGGTACACCCAGAGCCACCAAACCCGCACGCACCCCGACACCGGGGAGACTCAGGTACACGCGGGTATGCCTCAGGACAGGCTCCATACAGAAGGAAGGGCCGGCTGGGAGATCCCAACCGGCCCATCCTGTGGGACGACAGCCGCCGCACCTTCAGCCGCGCGATGCGGGCGCGGCTCGATGACTCAGCTCTTGGCTTTGATGAAGTCCCGGTTGAGCTGGCTGATGACGTTCAGCGGGATCTCCTTGGGGCACGCCGCCGAGCACTCGCCGAGGTTCTGGCAGCCGCCGAAGTCCTCCGCGTCGTGCTGGTTGATCATCTTCACGACCCGCGAGTCGCGCTCCGCCTGGCCCTGCGGCAGCTCACCGAGGTGGGTGATCTTGGCTCCGAGGAAGAGCATGCCGGAGGCGTTCGGGCACGCGGCGACGCACGCACCGCAGCCGATGCAGGTCGCGGTGTCGAAGGCGCGGTCCGCCTTGTGCTTCTGCACCTGCAGGTTGTTGGCCTCGACCGCGGCACCGGTCTTGACCGAGATGTAGCCGCCGGCCTGAATGATCCGGTCGAACGCCGAACGGTCGACGATCAGGTCCTTCACGAGTGGGAACGCCTGCGCGCGCCACGGCTCGATGGTGATCGTCTCGCCGTCGCTGAACGAGCGCATGTGCAGCTGGCAGGTCGTGGTGACCTCCGGCCCGTGCGCCTCGCCGTTGATCATCAGCGAGCACATGCCGCAGATGCCTTCGCGACAGTCGGAGTCGAACGCGACCGGCTCCTCGTCCTTGGCGGTGAGGTCCTCGTTGAGCACGTCGAGCATCTCCAGGAAGGACATGTCCTCGGAGACGTCGTTGACCGGGTAGGTCACCAGTTCGCCTTGGGCGTCGGGCCCGGACTGGCGCCAGATCTTCAGTGTCAGGTTCATTACTTGTAGCTCCGCTGCTTCAGCTGGATGAAGTTGTAGACGAGGTCTTCCTTGTGGAGCACGGGCGGCTCGAACGTTCCTTCGTCGCCACCGGTGAACTCCCAGGCGGCGACATACGCGAACTTGTCGTCGTCGCGCAACGCCTCCCCGTCCTCGGTCTGGGACTCGGATCGGAAGTGACAGCCGCACGACTCGGTGCGGTGCAGGGCGTCGATGAACATCAACTCGGCGAGCTCGAAGAAGTCGGCCACCCGGCCTGCCTTCTCCAGCGACTGGTTGAGGGTCGTGGCCGATCCGGGCACCTTGACGTTGCGCCAGAACTCCTCGCGCAGGGACCGGACCAGGTCGATGCCCTTGCGCAGGCCTGCGTCGTTGCGCTCCATGCCGCAGTATTCCCAGACGATGTTGCCGAGCTCCTTGTGGAAGGAGTCGACGGTCCGATCGCCGTTGATCGACAGGAGCTTCTCGATGCGGTCCTCGACCGTCTTGCGAGCCTCCAGCACCTCCGGTGCGTCCTCGGCGACCGGCTCGAACGGGCCGCTCGCCAGGTAGTCACGGATGGTGTTGGGCAACACGAAGTAGCCGTCGGACAGGCACTGCATCAGCGACGAAGCACCCAGTCGGTTGGCGCCGTGGTCGGAGAAGTTGGCCTCACCGGCCGCGAACAGCCCCGGGACGGTGGTCTCCAGGTTGTAGTCGACCCACAGGCCGCCCATCGTGTAGTGGACCGCCGGGTAGATGCGCATCGGCACCTCATAGGGGTTCTCGCCGGTGATCTGCTGGTACATGTCGAAGAGGTTGCCGTACTTCGCCTTGACCGCTTCCTCGCCCATCCGCTCGATCGCGGAGGCGAAGTCGAGGTAGACGCCGCGGCGGAAGTCGCCGACCTTCGGACCGACACCGCGGCCCTCGTCGCAGACCACCTTCGCCTGCCGGCTGCCGATGTCACGCGGCACCAGGTTGCCGAACGCGGGGTATTTGCGCTCGAGGTAATAGTCGCGGTCCTCCTCGGGTATGTCGCGAGGATCCTTCTCGACGTCGTCGCGGCTCTTCGGGACCCAGATGCGGCCGTCGTTGCGCAGCGACTCACTCATCAGGGTGAGCTTGGACTGGTAGTCGCCCGCGACCGGGATGCAGGTCGGGTGGATCTGCGTGTAGCACGGGTTGGCGAAGTAGGCGCCCTTGCGGTGCGCCCGCCAGGTGGCCGTGACGTTGCAGCCCATCGCGTTGGTCGACAGGTAGAAGACGTTGCCGTAGCCGCCACTGGCCAGCACGACCACGTCGGCGAGGTGCGTCTCGATCTCGCCGGTGACCATGTCACGCGCGATGATGCCGCGCGCCTTGCCGTCGACGATGATCACTTCGAGCATCTCGTGGCGGGTGAACTGCTCCACGGTGCCTTCGGCGACCTGGCGCTCCATCGCCTGGTAGGCGCCGATCAGCAACTGCTGGCCGGTCTGGCCACGGGCGTAGAACGTGCGGGCCACCTGCACACCACCGAACGATCGGTTGTCGAGCAGGCCGCCGTAGTCGCGCGCGAACGGCACGCCCTGAGCGACGCACTGGTCGATGATGTTCGCGCTGACCTCGGCCAGGCGGTAGGAGTTGGACTCGCGGGAACGGTAATCGCCGCCCTTGACCGTGTCGTAGAAGAGGCGGTAGATCGAGTCGCCGTCGTCGTTGTAGTTCTTGGCGGCGTTGATGCCACCCTGTGCGGCCACCGAGTGAGCCCGACGCGGGCTGTCCTGGTAGCAGAACGATTTCACGTGGTAGCCGGCCTCGCCGAGTGTGGCGGCGGCGGCGCCGCCGGCCAGTCCGGTCCCGACGATGATGACCGACAGCTTGCGGCGGTTGGTCGGGTTGACGAGTTTGTTGTCGAACTTCGCCTTGGTCCACATCTCGGCGATCGGGACGTCGGGAGCCCGCGTGTCCTCGATCTGGTCGCCGAGCGAGTAGAGGTTGTCGATGAGTTCAGGCATCTGGCAGTCCTTACTTGATTCCGCCGAAGGCGATGGCGAGCGGCGGGATGACGAAGCCGACGGCGACGACCAGCGCGACCACGACGGCGACGATGTTGGCGATGGTGCGGGCGCGGACGGTGGAGGTGAAGCCCAGCGTCTGCGCGGCACTCCAGATGCCGTGCCGCAGGTGCATGCCGAGGGCGATCATCGCCAGCACGTAGATCAGTGTCAGCCACCACACGTTGAAGCTGTGCACGACCAGCATGTATGGGTCGTGCTTGATCGCCGCGCCGTTGCCGCCGTCACCCACGTTGATCTTGGGGTTGGTGAACTCAAGCAGGTGCCAGATCACGAAGAGCAGCAGGAAGGCGCCGCCCCAGCGCATCCACCGGCTCGAGAACGAGCGGGCGATCGATTTCTTCACGGCGTACCGCTGCGGGCGAGCAGCCTTGGCCCGCTTCCAGAGGACGACGGCGCTGTAGACGTGCAGCACGACGCTGATGCCGAGCACGACCTCGATGATGGTGAGGAGCCCGTGTCGCGGGAGCATCGGTTCGCCGATGGTGCGCAGGTGCTCGGAGTACTCGTTGAAGGCCGCATGGCCGTCGAAGAGCTTGTAGAGATTGCCGTACATGTGGGCAATCACGTAGAGCACGAAGATCACGCCGGTCACAGCCATCAGCGTTTTGAGGAAGATCGTGCTTCCCTGTTTGCCGGTGCGGACTCGAGGCGGCTTGGAGACGGTTGAGGTAGCCACGGGCTTCAGGTTACGCCGCAAAGTACCTTGACATCGAAATAAGGTTCACCTAAGCATTTGCGAGCGGCCAGGTGGACACGGAGCGCCATACCTGATCGGCTCCGTGCTCGTAGAGATCGAAGCCCGCAACCTCGAAACTGCGCTCGTATGACGACAGTGCGGCGAACGCGTCGTCCAGCGCCGCCTCGGGGACGCCGTGGGCGATCGTGACGTGCGGGTGGTAGGGAAACGCCAGCTCGCGCTCGACCGGGCCGGAGCGCACGGCGAGCTCGAGCTGCTCGCAACTTGCGATGCCTTCGGCGACCGCCACGAACACCACCGGTGAGATCGGCCGGAAGGTGCCGGTGCCGCGCAGCGTCATACGGAAGGGCGCGACCGACTCCGCGACGGCCGCCAGGTGGGAACGCAACGCGTCCTCGGCGGCCGGCTCGACGGGAGTCGGCGGCATGAGCGTGACGTGCGGCGGCACGGCATGGGCCAACGGGTCGTCGGCCTGCTCGCGTGCATCCTGTAACTCGTCCGCGTAGGGCTGCGGGATCGGAATGGAAACGCCGATCGTCTTCATCGGGCGGTGTCCGCCAGCGGGATGAATCCGACTGCGGCATAGGCCCTTTCGAGCACGACGCTGGCGACGGAGCGAGCACGTTCAGCACCCTTGGCCAGGATGCGGTCCAGCTCGGCGGGGTCGGCGAGCAGCTCCTCGACCCGAGCCTTGAACGGCGCCTGCACGTCGGCGACGAGAGCGGCGACGTCGGTCTTGAGGGCGCCGTACTTGTTCTCCCCCGCATAACGCTCGACCAGTGCCTCGATCGAGTCGTTGGACAGTGCGGAGTGGATGCGCAGCAGGTTGGCGATGCCGGGCTTGGCCTCGATGTCGTAGCGGACCTCGTTGTCGGTGTCGGTGACCGCCGACTTGATCTTCTTGGTGTTGGCCTTCACCTCGTCGAGCATCATCAGGTTGCCGTTCTGATTGTCCGCCGACTTGCTCATCTTCGCCGTCGGCTCCTGCAGCGACATGATCTTCGCCGTGCCCTCGGGGATGTGGCCGTCGGGTATGACGAACGTGTCGCCGTAGCGGGCGTTGAAGCGCTGCGCGAGGTCACGGGTCAACTCCAGGTGCTGGCGCTGGTCCTCGCCCACCGGCACCGACGTCGCCTCGTAGAGCAGGATGTCGGCCGCCATCAGCATCGGATAGGTGAACAGGCCGACGTTGGTGCCTTCGGTGCCGCGCTTGGACGACTTGTCCTTGAACTGCGTCATCCGAGCGGCCTCGCCATACCCGGTGATGCAGTTGAGCACCCATGCGAGCTGGGAGTGCTCGGGGACCTGGGACTGCACGAAGACCGTCGAGACCTCGGGGTCGATGCCTCCGGCGAGGTACTGCGCCGCCGTCACCCGGGTGCGCTGTCGCAGCTGCTCGGGCTCGGGGTTGACGGTCAGCGCGTGCTGGTCGACGACGCAGAAGAACGCGTCGAAGTCTCGCTGCATGCGGACCCAGTTGACCTGTGCGCCAAGGTAATTGCCCAGATGCAGCGAGTCGTGCGTGGGCTGCATACCGGACAGGATCCGTGGCGTCATCCGTGAAGCACGACTGCTGGGCCCGCTGCTGGGCGACGTTTCGCTCATGGAAGGTACGTGCTCTCTTTCTGTGCACTCGAACCGGATCGCGGGCCAGTCTCTCACTCCGACACGAACGATTCAGCCGTCGCCCACCTCCGACTGCACAGAAGGCGCTTTGTTTGAACGTGTTTAGTATCGTTTGGAAACCCGGTGCATCGAAGGAGGGCCACCATGCTCGCGCGTCAACGGCAGGAGCTGATCGCGCGAGCCGTGGAGGAGCACGGCGGGATCCGGGTGTCCGAGCTCGTCGCCGAGCTGAACGTCAGCGACATGACCATCCGGCGCGACATCGAGACACTGGCCGGCAAGGGCCTCGTGCGCAAGGTCCACGGCGGTGCCACGCGCGCCGATCGCAGTGCGGACGAGCCGGGCTTCACCGCCAAGTCCGAGATGCACCCGCAGCAGAAGTCCGAGATCGCCCGCACCACTGCGGAGTTGATCTCGCCCGGGTCGTCGGTCGCTGTGTCGGCCGGGACCACCGCGTATGCCGTCGCCCAGGAACTGCGCCACATCAAACGCCTGACGGTCGTGACCAACTCGCCGCCCGTCGCCGAGCTCCTCTTCGACCCCGAGGACAAGGACCGGCTGGTGGTGTTGACCGGGGGCGTCCGGACTCCGTCGGACGCGCTCGTCGGTCCGGTCGCCAACGAGATGCTCGCGACCGTGCACGTCGACACTCTCATCCTCGGGGTGCACGGTATCGACATCGATGCCGGCCTGACGACGCCCAATCTGCAGGAAGCACAGACCAATCGCGCGCTGATCCGCTCGGCGAAGCACGTCGTGGTGGTGGCCGACCACAGCAAGTGGGGCACCATCGGGCTGTCGACGATCGCAACGCTGGACAAGATCGACACCTTGGTCACGGACGCCGAGCTCGACGAGCCGGCCCGGCGGGAGATCAGCAAGCAGCGCGTCAACCTGATCATCGCCGCGCGGGACGACGCACCCTCGGCCTCGAGCTGAGCCTCAGCGCCATACGGCGTGGTGCTGCTGCTTCGTCAGTGGCCGGATCCCACCGGAGGCTGCGTCAATCGCCATACCTCGAAGATGTGCTTGCTGTGCTGGGCATCGGCATAGCTCAGGTGTGTCACCTGCAGTTGCGGGTTGCGTGCCGCGACGCCACGCTGCGACTGCGGGTCGGTCACGAGCATCACGAAGCCGATGTGGTTCGGACCGAGATAACTGTCCTCGAAGATCAGGTCACCGGGCCGTGCGTCACCGGGCCGGACCCGTGTGCCGTGTCCGGAGGCCAACCACGCGCGTTGCTCCTGGGCGGTCCGCGGCAGCCGGACCCCGACCTGTGCGTATGCCGCCTGCACGAACGACGAACTGTCCCAGGCGTCCGGCCCGTCGGCGCCGAAGCGGAACTTGTGGCCGACCTTGCTGTCGGCCCAGCGCACGGCACCGGCGGCCTGCGCCGTGCCGGCCGGCTGGGGCGCGTCCGCGCACGCGATGCCGCCCGACCCTTCGGCATACGCACCCGCGTAGTGGAGCACGTCGTTGACGTACCACTGCGCGTGGTTGTAGCTGAACAGCGCCTGCCGGACCCCCGCGGCGCCCTCGGTCGCTCCCCACGCGCGCAGTGCGTTGGCGGCCGAGTAGACGCTGTCGGCGTCGTTGCGTATGTCGACACGTCCATCGCCGTTTCCGTCGACGCCGTAGCGCGCGAAGGTGCCCGGCATGAACTGCATCACCCCGACCGCGCCTGCCGACGAGGTGTGGTTGTTGCGTCCGTGCGCGGTCTCCTCCATACCGACCCCGGCGAGCAGAGGCCAGGGCACCTCATACTTCTGACCGGCCCGCAGATAGAGGTTCATCAGGCTGTCCGGCACGGACAACGCGGACTGGTTGATGCTGTTTTTCCGCGGTGAATCCGCTGATGGCAGAGCGACATTGGCCACCATCGCCTTCGGCGCGGCACCGGTCAGCGGTGCACCCCGCTGGGCCATGAACGGCACGGGGTTGATCGGCTTCCCGTCCTGGTGGACCTCGAAGTGCAGGTGTGGTCCGGTGCTCGCACCCGTGGACCCTTCCTGCCCGAGCACCTGACCCGCATAGACCTTGGTGCCGGGTTTGATGTTGTCGGCGATGTGGGCCATGTGCCCGTAGAGGGTCTGTATGCCGGCGGCGTGCTGCAGCGTGACCTCGTTGCCCAGACCGCCGTAGGGTCCGGCGCGCAGCACGGTGCCGGCGTTGGCGGCGACGACGGGTCCGGGACCCGGTTGCATAGCGAGATCGACGCCCGCGTGCAGCTGGTAGCGGTGCGAGATCGGGTTGTCACGATCCCCGAAGGGTGAGGTGATGATGTAGCGCTGCTGCGCCGGAGCACGCCACCCGGTCTGGCCCGGAACGCAGCTGCTGGCGCCCGGGGGCCCCGATGACCCTGTTGCCTGCGCGGGTGCCATGGGTAACGCGACGACCATGGCTGCGGCAGGCAGCACCGCAATCAGTCGCAACCATGACCGTCGGGCCAGTGCACCAGAGCGCATACCATGCCTCGTTCTCTCCCCGGACCACGATGATATGAGCGAGTCAACCGTGCCGACCAGTTCTTGCAGTGGCTGGTTAACATCAGGCTGGTGAACGATGAGCCGACAACACCGACGTCCACCGGCCCCGAGACCGCACCCGAGTCGGCGCCCGATCCGAGCGACACCTTGGTGCGCCGGTCCCACACGTTGACCACGGCGACCGGTCCGATCCGTTACACGAGCGAGTCCGGCACCGTTGTGCTGCGTGCCGACGAGTTGAAGGACGACGTGTGGCGCGGCCGCAAACCGGTGGCGGAGGTCGCCGTCACGGCATACACCCTCGACGACGCGGATCCGCGGGAGCGTCCGGTGACGTTCGCGTTCAACGGTGGCCCGGGCAGCTCGAGCCTGTGGTTGCACATGGGGCTGCTCGGCCCACGCCGGGTGGAGATGGGCGATGCCGGAGATCTGCTGCCGCCGCCATACGACCTGGTGGACAACCCGGAGACGTTGCTCGCCACGAGCGACCTGGTCTTCATCGACCCGGTCTCGACCGGACTGTCGCGAGTGGTGAGTGGCGGCAAACCGAAGGACTTCCATGGATTCACTGCGGACATCGAGTCGGTCGGCGAGGTGATCCGCACCTGGGTGACCCGTGAGAACCGTTGGCTGTCACCGAAATTCGTCGCCGGCGAGTCCTACGGCACGACCCGCGCGGCCGCAATGGCGCAGCACCTGCAGGAGAAGCTGGGGATGTATCTCAACGGCCTCATGATGATCAGCAGCGTGCTCGACTTCGGCACGGCCAACTTCGAGCACGGCAACGACCGGGCCCATGCGCTCTACCTGCCGTTCTACGCGGCGACCGCTCATTTCCACGGCCAACACGGCGACCGGCCGCTGCGCGAGGTGCTCGACGAAGCCGAGGAGTATGCCGCGCGTGACTACCCCTGGGCGTTGTCGCGCGGCAACCGGCTCACCGACGCCGAACGAGCCGAAGCGGTCACCCGCCTGGCGGGGCTGACCGGCTTGAGCGAGGACTACGTCGACCGGGCGGACCTGCGGATCGAACACTGGCGCTTCTTCGGCGAGTTGTTGCGCGAGCGAGGTATGACGGTGGGTCGTCTCGACTCCCGCTTCACCGGCCTGGCCGCGAGCCGGATCGCCGAGAACATGGACGCCGACCCAGCGATGGACGCCATCACCGGACCGTATTCGGCGACCTTCCAGCACTATCTCGGCGCTGAACTGGGCGTGACCAGCGAGCAGGTCTTCCACGCAATCAGCGAGGACGTCGGGCGAGACTGGAGCTTCAAGGAATTCGAGAACTCCGCGGTCTACGTGATCGACCGCCTCGCCCGGGCGATGCGCCAAAACCCTCATCTTTCAGTGCATTTCGCATATGGCTACTACGACGGCGCGACGCCGTACTTCTGCGCGATGGACGACGTCGCGCGCCTCGCGCCGGCCCTGCTCCCCCGCCTCGAGCACCACTTCTACGAGTCCGGCCACATGACCTACGTGCACCAGCCCACGCGCGTGCAGCAGAGCGCGGACCTGGCCGAGTTCGTGCTTCGGCACAGCGGACACGCACAACGTGAATCGTCGACCGCGGAGCAGGCGTGATGGCGACTGTGTTGTCTGTTTCGTGGACGTGGCCATTCGGTGACCCACCAAGCGATTTCGACGGACAGATCGTGAAGCGATCAATGACGTGGGGCATGTCGCGGTCTCGATCACGGCTTCGGATCCTGCCGGACGCCCTGCGACTCGCACGATCTGCGCGCCAATCCGATGCTGTTGTTCTGTGCACGATAGGGATCGAGGCAGCCGTGCTCGCTGGCATCGTCAAGATGGTGTCACCGAGGTCGAAGGTCTTCGTCTTCGATTTTCTCGCCCCGCGCCGAGACCTA
Organism: Flexivirga endophytica; assembly: GCF_014640635.1. Classification (GTDB taxonomy): domain Bacteria; phylum Actinomycetota; class Actinomycetes; order Actinomycetales; family Dermatophilaceae; genus Flexivirga; species Flexivirga endophytica. The sequence continues at coordinate 43,085 of NZ_BMHI01000005.1, read as the reverse complement.
CCAACGCTGATTCGCAGGCCGTTGCTCCGACTTATCGATCGGTTCTTGATCATCCGTAGTGGTGACGCCGCGATGTTGCAGCGCCGGTTCCAAGTGCCGCTGGATCGGACACGATTCATCCCGTGGCCAGTGCTTCCCGAAGTGCTCCCGGAGAGTCCCGACGAGGGTGATTACGTCTATTCAGCGGGTTGGGCACATCGAGACTGGCCGACGCTCGTACGTGCCCTCGAAACGGTGCCGGTGCCGGCGATCCTAGCGCCAGGACGCTCTCTCGATATCCCGACCAACCTTCTGGATCGGATCCGCGTGCGGCCGACAATGCCGAGCCCCGAAGACGGTAGAGCGCTCTGCCGCGGCGCGAAGATCGTCGCAGTAATCATGCGTGACACCGAGCTTCCGTCCGGGCCGCTCGTGCTGCTCGATGCAATGGCGGCCGGCAAACCTGTGGTCGCCACTTCCGCCAACGGCACCCGCGACTACATCACAGATCGCGTGACTGGTTTAGTAGTCCCGCCAGATGATTCGGCAGCCCTCTCGGAGGCGCTGCGAGAACTGTCCGTGGATGAAGAGTTGCGGCGGTCCCTGGGCCGTGCCGCACGTCGCTACGTCGCTGAAACGAATTCTCTCGAGAAATTCTGGTTCAACCTCCGCAACGCACTGCCACCAAACCACGACCTTGAATAAAGACGATGACTCAGTCATTGAATGAGGATGAACAGCCGCAAAATACCTCAAATGCGACCTTCGCATCGTTCACCATATGGCGGCCGCTCCTGGCGAGATATTCACCGGTTATCCGTCAAACTAGAGACCCCACGCCTTAAACAAATCCCCGAAGCGCCGATCCAATGAATGTTCCGCAATAACTCGCGCGTGCCCTTTTTTGGCAATCGCTTTCGCCCTCTCAGGTTCGTGAATAGAGCGGCAGACGTGCGCCACGAGTTCCTCCGCGTCCGACCAGAGCAGCATCTCCTCCCCTGGCTCAAAAAAGTCCGATGCCCTCTCGTTATCGGTGACTATCAATCCCCCCGCTCCGCCAATTTCAAAGACACGTGGACTAACTCCTGAATTCCCGCTTCGATGACCGTTGACACAGATCCGGCCGCGAGCCGAGATCGCGACGGACTCCGGCAGAGAGACATCGCCGCGCAAGCGAACGTTCGACGAAGGCTCTGTCCATTGCGGCCACGTGCGGCCCACGAGTTCAACGCTCAGTCCGGCTTTCCCGAGGGCAGACGCGGCGCCCCGTCGACTCGGATATGCAGCACCAAGGATGAGAGGGCAATCAGACCAATTCGGACTCTCCGAAACGCGAATCGGCGCATACCCCTGCGGCACGTATGCGACATCCGATCCGACTAGGCGGCCGAGCGCTGCGACCTGTCTCGCATTGAACGTTGCCACGCAGTCGAATGCCCCAAAGGACAACCCCGAGGTTGGCAATGTCTCAATTTCGTCCAGCATCCGGAGCCCAACCATCCTACATTTTTCGCGTACGGCATCGAGTATTTCGTCATTTACAATACTGTGTGAATTTACGAACAACCCGAGATCGAAGCTGTCTTTCTGTCGCCCGATCCACTTTCGTAGGGCAACTTGTTCAGACCACATGTAATGGCGTCTCGCGCCAGCAATATTCGGTATTCGAACATGCACGACCCTTCTGAGACGCGTCACAGCATCATACTGATTGAGCCCAACGTAGACGTGAACTCGATGGCCGCTCTGCGTTAGGGAACGCACGTATGAATCTGCATATCCCCGGTATCCGATGGCAATTAGTAAGATTTTCAACGCTCTCCTATCTTCCGATGGGCCGGCAGATGCGCGGCGGCCTCGCGGAACAGGAGATCGCCCGCCATACGAGGCGCATGCTCTCGGCGGACCGAGCGATCGAATAGGTATCGACCACCTCAGGCTGGACGCGAGTGGCCAAGCGCTGTGCGGCCATAGGGTCCCTGAGAACGCGCAACAACGCGTCGCGCAGCTCCGCTACGCCGCCAGGTTCAACGAGTTGCCCTCGACGTGAATCTGGCGATGGCTCAACAATTTCGGTCGCTCCTCCGCCGCGGGTCGCCACGATCGGCACGCATCGGGCCATGGCCTCGGTGATGACCTGACCGAAGGGTTCGGGCACGGTCGCCGCGTGCACCGCAACCGTCAGCAGGTCCAGCTCAGCGCGGGTGTCCGGCTGGTGGCCGACCCAGGTGATGGCGTGATCGACTCCGAGGCGTTCAGCCTCGGCGCGCGCCTCGGCCTCGTACGACTTCTCCCCGAAGAGCGCACCACCGACGATCCGTACGCGAGCCGTCGGATGCCGGCGCAAGACGTCCGGCAGCGCGCGGATCAGCACCAGCTGTCCCTTGGTCGGACTGATACGGCCGATCATGCCGATCACCGGCGGGCCATCAGGCAGCTCGGATCGCACACGGATCTTCTCCGGCACGAGTCCCGGATAGACGACCGTCGGCGCCGATCCGCAACCTGCCGTATCAGCGGTGGCCCGTGAGTTCGCGACGACCGCGGCCGGCACGTGCCGGAACGCCGCGCGCATCGGGCCGACGATGCGCCTCGGGAGGTATTCCGCAGCCACCCGATCGTGCAGGTGCCACAGCGCCGGGATCCTCAGCAGCTTCGCCGCCGGGGTGGCGATCGCCATCGCCTTGAAGGTGTTCGCCCACAGCAGGTCGACGTGTTGGTTGCGCAACCACGGCAGCAATCTCGCTGCGTATGACGCCGTCGCCGGCCCGACCCGAGCAGCGGCGCGCATGCCCGCCGCTGAATGACGATCGATCCGCACGATGTCCGATCGCATCGGACGGACGTGCACCTCGACGCCTTGCTCACGCAACACTCGGCCTAGGTCGCCGTCTTCGAAAAGCAAGGCCTGCACGTCGAATTCGTCGGCCAGCAGTGGGATGAGGCGGGCAACGCCGAGCTCGTTGCCGCCGAGCCGGGCCGTGTGGTTGACCAGCAGGACCCGTGGCCTGCGTCCGTCAACCACGACCGACCCGGTCGTAGATGGCGAGGTATCGCTCAGCGATCGCCCGCCAGGACATCGTCTCGGCGTGCGCACGCACCTGGTCCGGGGCGACCGGCCGAGCGTTCGCTTCGATCATCGCGCCGGCGAGCGCTTCGACGTCGGTCGGGTCGACGCCCCAGCCGATGCCACCGGTCGCGTCGGCGAGCCCGCCGTTGGTGCTCCACACGACCGAGCGGCCCGCAGCCATCGCTTCGAGTGCCACGATCCCGAACGGCTCGAGACGACTCGGCACGACAGCGACCCGGCATCCTTCGAGCAACCGTTGCACGCCTTTCCGATCCAACGCACCGGTGAATTCCACTCCTGGACCGGCGATTTCGCGAAGGTGTGGTGACTCCGGTCCATCACCGCCGATCCGCAGGACCGCGTCCGGCACGGTCTTGCGCACCAGCGCGAACGCGCTGATGAGCAGGTCAAGTCCCTTCTGCGGCACGTGACGACCCCATGCGGCATACACCGGGGACCCCGGTAGAGCGGTCACTGTCCATTGGCTCACGTCGACCCCGTTGGGGACGACTTCGCAACCGGAGAAGCGCGGCGCCACTGTCGCGGCATCGTCGCCGGCATGGCGCGAGCACGCGGTCAGCGCGTCAGCGCGTCGTGCACCCGCACGCAGCACCGCACGCATCTGCGAGCTGCGTTGGTAGACCTGCGCAGCGTCCATCGTGACTTCGCCCTGGGTGGTAATGACCAGCGGAACCCGGCGCAGCGTGGCGTATGTCGTGAGCGTCGCGACCTGGTTGGCGGCGCACTGCACATGAATGACGTCGGGGGCCGGCCCGAGTCGGCGCAGCACGCCCAGCTGCCGTCCCATCGAGATCGGGTAGCCGGCGATCAGTGCGGGTCGGCGCCCCGGCAGGTCGAACGGAACGCGCGCGACCCGCACTCCCTCGACCTCGTCGTGCTCGGGCAGGCCCTCGGGGTGGCGGTGCACGATGACCGACACCTCGTGCCCGCGCCGTTGGTATTCACGCGCAAGTTGCAGGGTCAACTCCTCCACCCCGCCGCGTGCGGGGAAGAATGCACTGGGAGCCAACCAGATCCGCTTCGTCATTCGGGCTTGCTCCCCTTGCTCACGCCTGACCCGTCCCACAAGGACTTCTTCTGCGGAGTCTGACAGGCAGCAACGTGTTTCATGGTGTTTCAGCGATATGTTGCGGGCCGTGGTTCGATGAAGCGGGCTGCAACGGCAACTTGATTGTTCGACGAAGGGTGAGCGTGTCGTGACCGATCGACGAGTGCTGGTCACCGGCGGCGCCGGATTCATCGGATCCCATCTGGTGGAGCGCCTGCTCGACCGTGGCGACGAGGTTCTGGTCGCCGACAACTTCTATTCCGGGATGCGCTCCAATGTGCATCACCTGCTCGCCAACCCGGCGTTCGAGCTGATTCGACACGACGTGACATTCCCCTTGTATGTCGAGGTGGACGAGATCTTCCACCTCGCGTGCCCCGCGAGCCCGGTTTATTACCAACGTGATCCGGTGCAGACCACCAAGACGAGCGTGCACGGGTCGATCAACATGCTCGGCCTGGCCAAGCGCACCGGCGCTAAGATCCTGCTCACCTCAACGTCCGAGGTGTATGGCGACCCGGACGTCCACCCACAGACCGAGGACTATTGGGGGAACGTCAACCCGGTCGGGATCCGCTCGTGCTACGACGAGGGCAAGCGCTGCGCGGAGACCCTCTTCTTCGACTACCGCCGCCAGCACAACCTGCCGATCAAGGTCGCTCGCCTCTTCAACACGTACGGCCCGCGCATGCGCCCGGACGACGGGCGGGTCGTCTCCAACTTCATCATGCTGGCCCTGCGCGGGGAGCCGATCACGATCTACGGCGACGGCCTGCAGACGCGCTCCTTCTGCTACGTCGACGACATGATCGACGGCCTGCTGACGCTGATCGACTCCGACCCGTCGTTCACCGGCCCGGTCAACCTGGGCAACACCGGCGAGTTCACCATGCTCGAGCTCGCCGAACTCGTCGTGAAACTGACCGGCAGCACGTCACCGATCGAGCACCGGCCGCTCCCCCAGGACGACCCGACCCGGCGCCGCCCGGACATCACACTCGCGAAGGAAGCGCTCGGCTGGGAGCCGGTCACACCGCTGGAAGAGGGTCTGCGCCGCACCATCGAGCACTTCCGGGCAGACATCGATGACTGAATCCACCGTCGATCCGCTGCGGATCGCGATGGTGTCCAACTACCTGCCGAGCGGTAGCAAGATCGGCGTCGGCTACCAGGCACATGCTCTGGCGAATGCCCTGACGGACCGCGGACATCGCGTGACGATGTTCAGCAATTGCCCACCGGTCGAGGGAGCGCGCTACGCACACCACCACGTCGAGCTGAGCGGTCCCTTTCGGACCTTCCGCTTCGCGCGATCTCTGAAGTCGTTGGATTTCAGTGGATTCGACGTCTTGCACGCCCACGGCGACGACTACTGGCTGTGGCGCCGTCGCTGTCCACTCCATGTGCGCACCATGCACGGCAGCTGTTTCGAAGAAGCACTGCACATCCCGGGCGCCAAGGAGAAGCTGCGCATGACCGCGCTCGGGCTGAGCGAGGTTCTCGCGACGCTGGTCGCGGACCGCACGGTCCTGGTCTCCCCCGGCACGCGCCGCTGGACGCCATGGGTCCGTGACGTCATACCGAACGGCGTCGACACGCAACGGTTCAACCCCGACGCTGCTCCCAAGACCGATCATCCGACGGTGCTCTTCGTCGGCACGTGGCACAACCGTAAGCGCGGGTCGAAATTGGCGCGGATCTTCACCGACCGGGTCCGACCCCGTGTGCCGGACGCCGAGCTGCTCATGGTTGCCCAGGACGCTCCAGCAGACCTGCCCGAGGGCGTTCGAGTCCTGGGCCGACTCACGGATCTCGAGTTGGCACAGGCGTATTCGGCGGCCTGGGTCTTCTGCCTGCCCTCCGATTACGAAGGATTCGGCATCCCGTATGCCGAGGCGATGGCGTCCGGCACACCGGTCGTCGCGACTCCGAACGTCGGTGCACGTTACGTGCTCGACAACGGTGACGCCGGCGTCCTCGCCGACCTTGACGACCTCGGCGATGCGCTGGTCCGGGTCCTCGCCGACAGTGAGCACCGTGCGGACCTACAGCGTCGTGCATTCACCCGCAGTCACGAGTTCTCGATGGAGCACGTCATCGACGCCTACGACCACCTCTACCGCTCAGCCCGGAAGTGATCCTGGCGCCCGAATCTCTTGAGTCGAGAGCCGATCGCCGGACGCAGCGACGCGATGATCGCGCCTCGAGTGAGGCGGCACGCGGCATACAAGTGCGCAACTGTCTCCCGCAGATCGGACTGGTGGTGAGCGGCTCGGGCGGCATCCAGGGCTTGCGACCCGTACAACTCCCGGGTGCGCCGGAGTCCCGCATCACACGCGGCGACGGTGGACTGGTCAGCGTCGCGCTCGGCGGCGTCTCGGTGTGCCTGGATGAGCCGAAAGCGCTCCTTCGCCGCAGCCCGATAGTCGGCTGACACGTTGGCATCGTGCAGGTGGTAGCGGACCAGCGAGTCCTCGACGCCAACGGGTTCACCGAGACGACACAGGCGGAGGAAGAGGTCGTAATCCTGCATGATCCGTAGGAGCGGGTCGTGACCACCGACAGAGAGGTACGCAGACCGCTTCATGATCACGCTGCTGAGGCAGACGTGTTGATCGGTCAGCAGGCCGCGGTACGTCACCTGCTGCGGGTCTGCGTGCTCGGCATGCTCACCGCGCACCCAGTCGAAGCCGGTGTAGCAGAAGGACGCGTTCCGGACGCTCTCAAGTCGCTGGAGCTGGCGATCCAGCTTGGCCGGTAGCCATTCGTCGTCCTGATCGAGGAACGCAATGATCCGCCCTCGCGCGTTCAGGACCCCGACGTTGCGGGCGATAGAGACACCATGGTTTTCCTGGCGCAGATAGCGCAGGCGACGGTCGGCGTGCTCAGCAACCCACGCCAGGTCGTCGCTCGAGCCGTCGTCGACAACCACACATTCGAGGTCGTCCATCGTCTGTGCGAGCACGGAGTCGATGGCGCGGTTCAGGAAGCCGCCCGGGTTATATACCGGGACCACTACTGACACCAACACCATGGGGCGAATGCTAGTGGCACCTCAGCCGCTGCGCCTGGCAACTGGGAGCCACGGGCCGGCCCGCTTGGCTACGATCGCCAAATGCAGCTTCCTGCCACCACACCCCCGCCGCCCGGTCCGCGGCAGTCTCTCTACGACGTGGGAGACCGAGCCGAAATTGTGCCGTTTGTCCCCGATGGCGTGACCTCCGTACTCGATGTGGGCTGTGGTGGCGGTGGTTTCGGGGGGCTGCTGCGTCGACGCTTCGGCACGGAGCTGCGCCTCGTCGGTGTCGAGCCGATGGACGCGGCGGCGGACCAGGCTAGAGAGGCCGGCTTCGACGACGTTGTCTCGGGATTCTTCCCGGACGCACTGCCGTCGGACGAGCGGTTCGACTGCATCGTCTTCAACGACGTGCTGGAGCACATGGTCGACCCATGGTCAGCCCTTGCGGCGGCGAAGGCGCACCTGGCGCCGAAGGGTGTCATCGTCGCGAGCCTGCCGAGCATCCTCTACCTGCCGGTCATCGCTCGTGTTTTGGCGCGGCGTCGCTGGGACTACACAGACGCGGGAACTCTCGACCACACGCATCTGCGCTTCTTCACAAAGGCAACGATGGTCGAGATGTTCGAAGGCTCCGGTTACCGGGTCGAGCGGGTACAGGGCATCAACAACCAGTGGTACACAGGTCGCTGGAGTAAAGTCCGCCGACTCGCACCACTCTTCGGCGAATACCAATGGCTCCAGTTTGCGGTGGTCGCGAGACCTGCTGCGACCTGAAGTACTGAGAGTTCAGATCGCCGATTTCCTCTCACTGCGCCGATTTCCTCTCACGGCGCCGACGACCGTCACCTGAGTCGAGCAGCCGAAGCCGGGCAGCCACACCGATGCCAACCACAGTCCCACTGGCGAGGACACCGGCCCGCGCCAACCTCCCGACCGCCGCACGAGTCCGCCCGCGGGTCCCTGAGCCCCGGCCCGCGGCCGCCGCCACTGCTGCTCCGACCAGTTGCGCGACCCCGCGAGGCACCCCTCCGAGGTAAGCGCGAAGGTGGGGGTCGCGAAACCCCAGGCTGCGCTCAAGAAGGACGACATGGTTACGGGCGCCGTAGAAGTCGTACCGGAGGTCAAACCGCCGTCCCTTGGCATAGGTGCCTGCAACATGCCGGACCAAGGCGTCGGGGGTGTAGACGACGCGATGGCCCGCGGAACGCATACGCAGGAGCATGTCGGTCTCCTCGCGAAGGCACGTTCCCGGGTAGTAGTCCTGTAGACCACCGAGCGCGTCGACCACGTTTCGGCGGAGTGACATGTTTGCTCCGAGCAGGTGGTCGACGTCGATGTCTCGGCCGGGGTCGGAGGCGAAATAGCCGGTCAGCGTCCCATCAGGAAGAAGTCGGCCAATGGCGTCGATTCCCACAGCCTCCTCACCGTCGATGCCATTGCTAGCACGGCCCCCAACTGCAGCGACAGTTTCATCGACGTAGCGGCTCATCAGCTCGCGCAGCCACGACGGCTCGGGATAGGCGTCGTCGTCGAGGAACGCCACCACCTCTGCGTTCGTGGCTTCCAAGCCCATCTTCTTTGCCGTACCCGTGCTGCCTCGACCACGGAGGTTCCGCAGGTACGTGACTTCAGGGACCTCCGCAACGACCCGAGCTGTCTCGTTCCCCTCGGACGAATCAACCACGACGATCTGAGCAGGCCGGAGATCCTGAACAGCCACGTGCCGAAGACACTCGCGCAGGTAGGCGCTGCGGTTATACGTGGCGATGACGACAGCCGCAGTAGTCCCGGCACCAGTTGTCATGCCGGAAGTATCGCAAATCTCACCGTCAGAACCCGATCTCCCAGCGGTTTCTGCCAGACAGCGAGTCGAACTGCCATCTGCAACAGAGTCCACCGACGGCCCCACGCCACCGAGTCCAGGGTCTTGCGAAGGCATGACCGTCTATCGATCATGTCTTCCTCTTGGTCACGACCGACGCCAGCAGCCGCGCGACAAGCGCCCGGCCGCGCGGCGGCACGACACGCTCGAGGGCCCGTGCATCGCTTTCGGTGACCCCACCGTGTACGAGCCGGACGACGATGACCCACGCCGCAGTGCCGACCAGTCCCGCAATGACTGCTTCGACCACAGCTGGCAGCCCGAGGTGCCCTGCTGCCCACCACACAAGCACACATATCGGGAGCGCAACGACCAGTGATCGCACCTCCCCCAGCAGGTCACGCCAGGAAATAGCCATCGCCCGTAGTTCGGCTCGCACCAACAGAGTCAGCAACGTGACCGCGCCCGACATATTCGCGAGCACCGCGCCCCACGCACCGATGACGGGGATGAGCGACGCGGCCAAACCTGCGTCGATGGCAAGCGCCACCAGATTGATCATCAGCATCGCCCTGGCCGCGAGACGACCCATGACGAATGCGGAAACCGGTCCAGCCGCGATCAGCAGACCCGCGGAGATGCTGAGTGCGACGAACATCGGCGCGGAGACGCTGAAGGCGTCCCCATAAAGGACCGGGATCAGCAGGGCGAAAGCCGGGACACCGACCACGCAGAGCGCTGCGACCATCAGCGATGACGTGCGGATAGTGCGCCAGAAGGCATCCTTCACCGAGTCGACATCGACCTCGCGTAGCCCGGAGATGGCCGGCATGAGCGGCCCGACGAGCGCCTGCGCGGGGGCGAAGATGTGCGACGCCAGACCGAAGGCGAGCGCGAAGTATCCGACCGCAGCGGCATCGCCGAGCCATGCGAGGAAGAAGACCTCGGTGCGCGAGAGGACCAGGGTGGCAACCACACCGGCGAGGGCCGTTGGTATCGCGAAGCGCCAGAAACCTGCGGGCATTCCTTTCGGAATGCTCGGGCGAAGTACGGCGGACCGGTAGCCCGGGTCGATGACCAGAAGGGCAAGTCCGACCCCGACAGCACCGAGAATGAGCCGGGTCACCCACACGACGTCCGCCTGGTGCGTGATGAGCACGCTTATGGCAACCCCGGCCTGCATGATCAGATTTACCAGCATGCCAATCTTGGCGCCCCAGGCCGTCTTGTTCTCGATGCCCAGGCAGGTGGTGGCGCCGTCCAGGAAGCCGGGCATCCACACGCCGAATACCAACGCCAGAAGCAGCATCGGGGTCGACACATGTGCAACGAGGACCACCACGACCGTGAGCAACGGCGCGGCTACCAAAAGACGAAAGCCCTGCGCCTTCGACAACAGCAGCCGCACTTCGTCGCGGCGTCCGGCAGCGTGCGCCTTTGCACCGAATTGAATTGTGCCCGTCGTGACGCCGAGCGCGACGATTCCGGTCGCGACATCCATGAGCGTCATCAGGAACGCGAGTCGACCGTAGTGGACGACGCCAAGGGCATGAGCCAGAAGCAAGTTCACGAAGAAGGCCACCGGCACACCGGTGACCGTGTGGATCATGGTCCAACTGGCACCGCGAATCGCGCGATCTTGCAGGTCCCGGCGGCTGAGCGTTTCGCGGCCGGCATCTGGTTCCTCATCCGGGGCCGACGCACGGCGGCCCGACGTGTCACTCACTCGCGTTCTTACCACGGCCGCCCACCCGTGGACGGCTGTCGAGATTGCGTCTGCACGCGCTCAAGGAGACATGATCATCGGGGGTGAGCGCACGGACGTACCTCAGTTTCACGCGACCTCCCGACGTGCGCTCGAGAACCGCTTGTCCTTCAGCTTGAGGAACGGCGACTCCAGCACACGGTAAGACACTGCTGTCACCAGCAACACCATTGGTAGAGCAATGAGTCGACGTAACCACGACGGGCCGACACTCAGCTGGTGAGCGAAGAGACTGAGGAGCGGGAAGTGGTAGAGGTACAGGCCGTACGACCGTCGGCCGAGCCAGCCCAATGGAGCGCTCCCCCATGCACCGCCACGCCCACCGGGCGAGCTGACGATTGTCGCCACGAGCAGCACTGACAGCAGCCCCGCCGCACCCACTGGACCCGTCACGAAGTCGGTCCCGAGTCGGGTAGGTGTCAACAGCAGAACCAGCAGCAGTGCCGACCCGCCCCAGAGCAGCACTGAGCCCAAACGACGCGGCAGCTGCCAGCGCTGCAGCACCATCGCGAGCAGGGCTCCCCAAACAATCGGGACACCGCGCAGGTAAGACTCTCGAACGCTGTCTATCCCGCTCGGCCACGGCAGTGCGATCAACAAGCACACGACCCCGGCGACCACCCAACCGATCACTCGACGGCGTCGTTCGCGACCGAGCAACAACGTCAGCGCGACAGGCCAGATCGCGTAGAAATGTTCCTCGATCGAAAGCGTCCAGGTGTGGTCCAACAGCGGCGCGGGCTTGCCCAGGTAGATCCACCAGTTGGCGACATACAGGAGCGCAGCCACTGCCGGGCCGACCTCCCGGTCCAGCTTGTGCGTGGCTGCGGCTACGAGAACCACGAAGAGGCAGGTGGCGAGCAGTGCGGGGTACAGGCGGAGTAGTCGCCGAATGTAGAAGCGTCCCAACGCAATCGCCCCGGAACGAGCTCGCTCGCGCAACAACAGCGAGGTGATCAGGAAGCCACTGAGCGCAAAGAAGACATCGACGCCCGCGTAGCCGTTGACCGCTGGACCGAAGCCGGCGTGGAAGAGGACGACCGCGACCGCAGCGACACCTCGCAAGCCGTCGAGTCCGGGCCAATGCAGGGGCCGCACACGTTCTGTGTCACGGCCTTCCCGGGACCGCACTGCCGACCACGAAGGATTGCGTCCACCCTCAGAGGCAGGGCTCATGCCGGCGCCGGTGTTGCCTGCACCGTTCCCAGCACCCGATCGAGGGCCTTCGCTTGTAATGCCCAGTCGAACCTCTCTGCGCGCGCCCGGGCTGCCGCGCCGAGGCGCTGTCTGAGTGCACGGTCACCAACCACGGCATCCAGCACGTCTGCGAGCGCGCGGCGACTCCCGCGCTTGAAGCTGAGGACTGCGTCGCCACCTGCTTCGAGCATGCCTCCGGTCTCGGCGACGATGACGGTCGCGCCCACGGCCATCGCCTCGAGCACAACGAGCCCGAGCGGTTCTAGCCAACGGGACGGCAGAACGATGATGTCAGCTTCCTGCAGCACGGGGACGATCGCACGGCGATCGACGAAAGGCTGGAATGTCACCGGTCCGGGGACTGCCGGCACAATCTGGCGCAGCGCTCGTTCATACCGGGTCAGCGGCCCGTATGGCGAGAAGCCGCTGCTGCCGACGATGTGCGTCTCGATGTCATCCCGACCCAGCCGGGACAGTGCGGACAACAGGAGGTCCGGGCCTTTCGCCGGCACCACTCGCCCGAAGAAGAGCACTCTGACCCGGTCATGCTCCGGCCGGTCCGGAACCGTGAAGGTCGAGGTGTCGACGCCGTTGCGCACCACGTGTATCGGAGTCCGGGACCGGGGACCGAGTGCATGCTGGGTGGCATTCGCCAGCCAGTCGCTCACCGCGATGATGCCCGAGTAGCCGGCCACCGCACGCCGTGCCGCGATCCAATTGTGATGCGGAACGATCAGATTGTGCGCGTAGAGCAATTCCATCCCGGGCAGAAATCGTCCACCGCAGAAGGGCGCATTGTGCGCCAACAGCACGTGGTCACCGTCCGGGATGGCATGCGCAACGTCGCCATACGAGGCGATGATCCCCGGCTTGCCGGCACCGGCACGCGAGAGCAGCGCATCCTTGGTGCGACCGTGGCGATCCAGGTATGGACCGGCGGCGTACTCAATCACATCGGCGGAGTCGTAACGATCGGCAGAGGTCGCGCGGGCAACCAGCACCGCATGACGCTCATCGCCAGCACGGGCCAGCCCATCGATGACTGTCATCACCGCCGAGCCGTTTGATGGCGAGAAATGGTGTAGCGCCGTAGGCAGGTGAATAATCACGGTGCTCCACTTGCCGGCACGCCCGCTTCGGCCAACTGCTCGGAGATCTCGTCCAAAAAGTTGCTGATGCCGTCGAAACCGCTCTCCGGCCCACCCGCCAACATTCCGTCGACGCCGAACAGCACCGCCGACGGGTACGTCACGGCGAAGGTGCGTGCCACGGTGGCCGCTGGGTCCTCCATCCAGGACACGTGCGGGCCGAGGTCAGGAAGTTCGTCGAATCCTGTCCCGGGCGGTATGGCGATGGTCCGGATCGCCGAGTGTCTGCCGGCCCAGGAAGGCAACATCTCCATCGTCCGCACGCACGGACCGCACCACAGATTGACGAAGACGAGCAGCGCCGGCCTGCCGCCACCGACCGCGAACAGCGGGACGGACTCTCCGGTCGTCCGGTCGAGCAGGGCGCCATACGGGATCGGCCGGCGCTCGTAGTCGAGCTGATCGTCCCCCTGAGCCGGCTCCGAGGTCGTCGGCGTCGCGTTCGCGGCCTCACTCCGCCGACCCACGACCAGCCAGGTGAGGACGATCGCGACCGCCACTCCGATCAGCCAACCCCATTCGGTGACACCGAAATCGACCAGCCGCTCAATGACGCTGTGACCTGCCACGGCGTCGCCGAGGGCGACCAACGCCACCAGCACCAGCACACCGTTGCGCACCGCGGTACGCCGATCGACGTCGCCCAGGCCGAGACGACCGAAACAGCCGCACTCAACCCGCTCCTCGAAACCGAGCGCTCGCACGATGACGGCGAGGTATGCGACGAAGAGCAACACCGTCACGACGGTCACCACCACGTAGCCGGGCTCCGGGACGACGACCAATGCGACGGCGAGCAACAACTCGGCGTACGGCAACAGAACGGGCACCTTCAACGCACGCAGTCGATCGGGCAATCGCAACGAGACGAAGGCGTCGGTCGAGGTCACCGCGTCGCGCAGCTTGAACACCGCGCTGACGGTCAGCACCAGTGCGAGCAGCAGCGACGGCAGGACGAGCGGTGTGGTCACGAACAAAGGCTACGGACGTCAACAGCACCATGCCGACCTTCTGCGACAATCGGCGCGATGACGCAAACGGAGTGGGCCGAGCACGAGGTGGCACAGGTGCGCATCGAACTCGCCCACGGCGTCGTTCAACTGCTGTGCGACAGCCGACGGATCGACGCGCTGCACATCAAAGGCCTCGCCCTCGATCCGGAGTTGCGCCACCCCGGCCGGGTCAGCATGGACGTCGATCTGCTCGTCCGGCCTCCGCACATCGCCACCCTGCGGGCAGCGCTGAGTGAACACGGCTGGCAGCAGACTGGGCACTTCTCCACCGGCTCCCCCTTCGAGCACGCGGAGAACTGGCACCACGAAACCCTCGGCCATCTCGATCTGCATCGCCTGATCCCTGGCGTGGGTCTGCCCCCGGACGAGGCGTTCGACGCGTTCTGGGGTTGCCGGAGCCAGACGCCGATCGCCCAGGTCGACTGCGCGGTCCCCAGCCTCGACGCGCAGGCACTGATCGTGTTGCTGCATGCGGCTCGTTCGCACGGCGACCATCGCTCCCGGCTGGACGTCGAGCATGTATGGCGGACCGCTGACGTCACGACTCAGCGGCGGATCCGCGATCTCGTCGGGACCATGAAGGCCGAGGTCGCCTTCGCCGCAGCCGTCGGCGGACTGGAGGATTTCCGGCATCGCCCGGACTACCTGCTCTGGAAAGTGAATTCGAGCCCCGACGCCGCTCGGACCACCGAATGGCGCGCACGCATCAAGGCATCGCCCGGAATCCGGTCCAAGGCGTCGCTCGCCGTCCGCTCGTTGCAGGTCAACCGCGATCACCTGCGCACCTTGAGGGGTCGGGAGCCGTCTCGTGCCGACATGGTCCGGGAGTTCATGCGCCGCCTGTCGCTGGCGACGCGTGAGATCACCAGCCGCAGGGGCAGATCATGAGCTGCTTCCGCCAGTCCGCGCAGGTTGCCGTGGCTCGGCGGGACGACCGGGTCTTCATCGCCCAGCTACTGGGCAATGTCGTTGTCCTGCAAGGCAATGCCACGATCATCTGGGACTGCGTGAACGGGTCTTCGGAAGAGGACATCGTGCGACGGGTGGCCGCGCGAGCCGGGGTCCCCGACCGCGATGTCGCCGACGAGGTGCGTGTCTTCCTGAGCTCGCTGTGTCAGGACGGGCTGCTCATCGCCGACTGAGCTGTCGGTGCGATCTCTTCCTGCTGACGGCCTTCCTACTGTCCGCTGCACCACGGCGAGTCGCCGGGCCCTCCGCGACACGGGGCGTGGCGATCGCACCCTTCTCCGGCTGATACGTGTAGCGGTAGTAGCTCGTTCCTGCGCGGCGACGACCGGCGAGATTCAGGACGAAACCACTGATCTCGACATCGGAGTTGTGGAAGAACTTCGCCGCCTGCAGCAGGTCCCGTTTGCGGGTGCGTCCTGCTGCGACGACCATGACCAGACCCGATGCCAGCTTGTGCAGCAGCATCGCGTCCACGACGGGCAGCACCGGGGGGCTGTCGATCAACACGAAATCGTAACGAGCCTGCAGGTTCGCCATGAGCGTCGCCATCCGATCGGAGCCGATGAGTTCACTCGGGTTGGGCGGGACCTCGCCGGACGTGAGCACATCGAGCTCGATGTCGCCGAACGGCTGGATGGCGTCCTCGAGTCTCGCACCGCCGAGCAACACCGTCGTCAGTCCGACGCTGCCCTCCAGACCGAGCATTCTGGCGATGCTCGGCCGTCGCAGGTCACCGTCGATCAACAGAGTGCGCGAGCCGGCCTCGGCCAGTGCCCGCGCCAGGTTGGCGCAGGTCGTCGTCTTCCCCTCGCCCGGCGCCGCTGACGTGATCACGAAGGTGTGACCACTGGTCGTGACATCGACGAACATCAGGCCGGTGCGCAATCGCCGCACCGCCTCCAGGTAGCTGTGGTGGGAGCTGTCCGCGGACCAGTCCCGGAGCACTCCGTCTGTGGCGAGTTGCTTCTCGACCGGCAGGTCCGCCAGCACCGGGGCGTCGGCCGCGGCGTGCAGGTCGGCCTCGTCGCGCACCTTGGTGTCCACGGTGTTGCGGATCAGGGTGACGCCCACGCCGAGCAGCAGCCCGGTCAGCAGGGCAAGGACCAGGTTGCGCTCGAGGTTCGGGGAGGACGGCTCGTTCGGGGTGGTCGCCGGCGACACCGGGATCGAGGTGACCTCCTGCCCGCTCACCTGGAGCAGGGTGGAGAACGTCGCTGCGCTCTTGGCGAGTTGCGGCCCGACGGCATTCGCGATGCGCGCTGCACGGGCCGGGTCGGCGTCCTTGACGACAACGGTGAGGATGTTCGCCTTCGAGTTGGCGGACGCCGCGACATCGATCGGATAACCGGCCGGCAGCCCGGCCCGTTTGCGCAGTGGCTTGACGACCTCCGGCGAGTGCAGCACAGCGATATAGGTGTCGAGGTCGTTCGCGTTGATCACGACGCTGCCGGCGTCGCTCTTCGTGACGACGCCGGTCTGCAGATAGACGGATGCTGTCGCAGTGTAGACCTTCGCCTGGAGCAGGGTGACTCCCGCGGTGACACCGACGACGACCAGGATGCAGATGACCAGGGTCAGCCATTGGCGACGCAATATGGTGAGGAACTCCCGAACTGTCACGCGCCGATCTCCCTGAACTCATGGGCGGGCCGGAGCCCCTGATCTCAACGTTACGCGGCGGATATCCTGCTGTCCCGTCGTTCTGGAGGAGTGTAGTCGAGTGCGCGTTCTACGCTTCTCACACAGCGCAGTGGTCCGGTCGTGGCGGCAACGCGAGCAACGGATCCGCGAATCGGGCGTGGACATAGACCTTTTCACCGCGAAACGCTGGAACACAGCCGGTCGCACAGTCGATCTCGATCCAGTGCTCGACGAGCCGGTGACCGGGGTCCGGACACTTGGAACCCACCCCGCTTTATTCCTCTACGACCCGCGTCCGGTGTGGGCTGCGTTGCGTGCGCCCGTCGACGTCATCGACATCCACGAGGAGCCGTTCGCACTGGCCACCGCGGAGATCCTGTTGCTGCGCAAACTCGCGCGGCAGCGCGCGCCATACACGCTCTACTCTGCGCAGAACATCGAGAAGCGCTACCCCGCGCCGTTCCGCCGGCTCGAGCGCGCCGCGTTACGCGGTGCCGCCGGATTGCAGGTGTGCAACGACGTTGCCGGCGAAATCTGTTGCCGCAAGGGCTTTCCCGGCAGGCCTGTGACCATCGGACTCGGCGTCGACCGGTCGGTCTTCCGACCGCACGCCGATCCCGGCGCCGAGGTGACCACGACTGTTGTCGGTTACGCCGGCCGCATCGAACGCCGTAAGGGCGTCTTCGTCCTGCTCGACGCCATCGAGCGGGCCCCTGAACTCACTCTCCGTGTCGCCGGGGCGGGGTCGGCCGACGCGGAGCTGCGCGGCGCGATCGCCGACCGACAGCTCGGTGAACGGGTCCAGTTGCTCGGGGCGCTCGACGGTGGAGACCTTGCCGACTTCTACCGGGCTATCGATGTGCTCGCGGTTCCGTCGCTCACCACCAACAGTTGGGTGGAGCAGTTCGGTCGGGTCGCCGTCGAGGCCATGGCCTGTGGCACGCCCGTCGTGGCCAGTGACTCCGGAGCGCTGCCGGACGTGGTCGGCGGGGCCGGCCGCGTCGTGCCCGAGGGCAACCCGACGGCGCTGGCGGACGCACTCCGCGAGGCGGTGGGCGAAAGTCGACCCGCGCTGCGGGCCACAGGGCTGCGGCGTGCGGAGCAGTTCGACTGGCGATCCATCGCCGGGCAGTACATCGACCTCTACCGGACCGTGACCCACGCGGCCCTGCCGATGCCGCGCCCGGTACAGATCGTGATCGTCGCGTATGGCGCACCGGCATACCTCGCACGGTGTCTGCAGCCGTTGCGTCCCGACCGGGTCCTGGTCGTCGACAACAGCTCGCGGGCGGACGTTGCGGAGGTCTGCCGCGCGGCCGGAGTGCGTTACCTCGACGCAGGGCGCAACGGAGGGTTCGGAGCAGGCGTCAATATCGGTCTGGCGCAAGGAGATCCGGCTGGTGACGTGCTGTTGCTCAACCCGGACGCGGTGGTCACCGACGCCCAAATCGACCGACTGCAGGCCAGGCTGCTGGCCGAGCCGGACCTCGCCTCCGTCGGCCCCGCCCAGGTCGACGCCGACGGGCACACGTCCCGGGTGGGGTGGCCAATCCCCAGCCCGGCCGGCGTATGGCGCGAGGCTCTCGGCCTCGACCGGTTGCACCGGCCCGCCGACGAATATGTGATCGGCTCCGTCCTCCTGCTGCGCGCCGAAGCTCTGGCACAGGTCGGCGGCTTCGACGAGCGGTTCTTCCTGTATGCCGAGGAGACCGACTGGGCGAAACGAGCGGTCATGCTCGGCTGGCGCCACGCCGTCATACCCGAAGTGCGGGCGACCCACATCGGCGCGGCGACGAGCAGCGACACCGAGGTGCGGGACGCGCACTTCCACGCAGCCCAGGAGACGTTCCATCGCAAGCATTACGGGCGCGCGGGATGGGCGGTCGCACGATCCGCAATCATCATGGGAGCAGGGCTGCGCTCTGTCATACTCCGAGGTGACAGCGGGGTCGAGTCGCGGCGCCGGATGCGCCGTTACCTGCGCGGCCCGGTCGCTGTTCGAGATGAACACGTGCGTGCTGCTACTGCGGCAGAGCACACGGAGTAGGGGGCGACCGCGATGATGGCCCCCTCCCGTCAGCTCGCGGACCGGCTGCGCACCGGAATGTTCGTCGCACTCGTCATCGTCATGACGGTGACGATCGGCTACCTGCTGCCACATCACCCTCACATCGCGCTCGCGGTCGCCGGTCTGGCCGCGCTGACCGGGCTGTCGGCCCTGGAGCCGGCGCTCCTGCCGATCCTGCTGCTGCCGGTCATGTTGGTCGCCTACCGCGCAAGCGGGGTCGGCTCCAACGGCGTCACGTTCGCCGACCTCGCGCTCGCCCTGGCGTTCGTGCCGGCCCTCCTGCTCGCGCCACGGCCGTTCAGCCACACGTTGCGCACGCTGCTGTGGCTGGCTGCGGCATACTTCGCGGCGTTTGCGCTCTCCCTCGCGGCGAATCCCTACCGCGACAACCTCGTCGAATGGCCGCACGAGGTCGTGCTGGTGATGGGGGCACTCATCGTCGGATGGACCATCGGCCGCCGCGGCTTCGCCCGCGCGGGGTTGCTGCTGCTGTTGCTGTGCGCGACCGCGATGGCTGTGATCGTCGTCGTCGACGGTCTACTGCGGTATGCCAAGGGACACTTCGGCCCCGTCGACCCCGACCTGTTCTTCAGCGGCGGAAAGAACTATCTCGGCACCACCATCGGCTTCATCGCGGTCGTCTGCGCGGTACATCCGCCGTGGATGCGACTCGGGCGACTTGCGACCCCGCTTCTCGTCCTCTTCGGCGTCGCGATCGGGATGACCCAGTCGCGCCAGGCCATCGTCGGCCTCGCGGCCGCAATCCTGGTCGCGATGCTGCGCCGTGGTGAGCACCGACGGTCGGCACTGCTGCCGTTGGTGGCGGTGCCCGCCATCATCGTCTCGGTGCTGACCCTGCGGGAGCAGTTGCGGTCGGACAACAGCCACAACTCGGCCCATCAGCGTGTCGAATGGTTCACCGACGCGATCAATGTATGGCGCGACGACCCACTCTTCGGCGCCGGCCAACGCTGGTGGTACTCCTCGCGATTCGATGTGAACTTCCAACCACCCAACGCTGAGCTGGAGGTCCTGAGCACCACCGGACTGATCGGTCTGGCGGCCTTCCTGCTCTTCCTGATCGGCTCGATCGTCGTGACTGCTCGTCTCAAGTCCACCTACGGCACGCTCGCCCTCGCGGTGCTCGTCGACCGGGCGGTGCAGGGGCAGCTGGACATCTTCTGGCTGTCGGTGACCGCATCGTTGCCGCTGCTCATCGCCGGCATCGCGCTCGGTGGACACGAGAAGGTCGTCGATGACGCGCGCGGCACAGCGGTCGACATCGCCGACGACCGCCAGGCCGCGAACGTATGACGATCTCGGTCACCCACGTCACGGCCTCCGACCGCTACGCCGGGGTCGAGGCCCACATCCGCACGCTCGCGACCGCGCAGGCACGCGCCGGACTGGAGGTGAGCGTCGTCGGCGGCGCCCCGGAGCGAATGCAGACCGAATTGACCTCGTACGGCGTGGGATTCACGCCTGCACGCACGGTATGGGACGCTGTCCTCGCGGTGCGCAGGTCCGGCACACAGGTCATCCATTCGCACCTCACGGCCGCCGACCTCGCGGCATATCTGGGGACACGTCTGTCCCGCACGCCGGTGGTCGCCACGCGCCATACACCGCAGTCCCGTGGTGCCACGAGACTGCGGCGAGAAGCGTTGCGCCACACGGTGTCCCGAGCGATCGCGGCAGAGACCGCGGTGAGCGGTTATGCGGCCGCGTTCATCGAGGGACCTTGCACGGTGATCCATGCCGGCGTGTCCACGGAGCGACTCGTGCCGGCGCCGGACCGTGCGCCGGTGATCCTCATCGCGCAGCGGATGGAGCCGGAGAAGGCAACGTCCGAGGGAGTCGAGATCGCAGCCGCGTCCGGACTGCTCGACGAGGGCTGGCGGTTGCACATCGCCGGTGACGGCGCACTGCGTCCTCGCATCGAGCAACAACTCGCCGCGTTGGGGATTGCCGACCGCACCAGTCTGCTCGGACGAGTCGCGGACGCCCGTGTGCTGATGCGTTCTGCCGGTGTGCTCCTCGCACCGTGCCCGGCTGAGGCCTACGGGCTCAGCGTGGTTGAGGCGATGGCGTGCGGCTTACCCGTGGTCGCTAGCGGGGCCGGCGGACATGTCGAGACGGTCGGATCCGTCACGCCGGAGTCGCTTTTCGCGCCGGGCGACATTGCCTCCGGCGCTCGGATACTGGCCGAGCTCGCAGCCGACCCCTCCCGACGCGACCGGGTCGGCTCGTCCCTGCACGAAGCGCAACAACGCAGCTTCACCCTCGAGCGGCAGGTCGAGCTGACCTCGCAGGTCTATCGGAGCGTCCTGTGAGGGCGAGACCCGTCGTCTTCATCTCGCTCGAGCGGTGGGACGAGGTATGGCGCCGCAACCAGCACCTCCTCACCCGGTTGCGCGCGAACGGCGTCATCGGGGACGTCCTGTATGTCGAACCCTCGGTCGACCCGCTGCACGCGGCGCGACAGCGCCATCGGCCACGAGCCGCCCGCGGACTGCGGCCGCTGATGAGCGAGCCGGGGATCACGGTGCTGGAGCAGACCAAGTGGTTGCCGCGCAGGTTCGATTCCGGGCAGGACGAGCGGTGGGCGCGATCCGTCGTGACCGCAGCCGACCGTCTGGGGTTGGCCGACCCGCTGCTGTGGGTCAACGACCCGCGTGGCGCGGAGCTTCTCGCCCGGGTCGACTGGCCGGCGATCTACGACATCACTGACGACTGGCTGCTCGCGCGGCGACCGGCGAGCGAACTCGCTCGGCTGCGCGCGCAAGAAGCGCTGTTGCTCGACGCGTGTGCCGAGGTCATCGTGTGCTCCCCCGCGCTGCAGCAGTCCAAGTCCGCAACTCGTCCGGTCGCGCTGATCCCGAACGCCGTCGACCTCCATCTCTACGCCCGACCGCATCCGCGTCCCGATGATCTGCCCACCGGCCGCGTCGCCCTGTATGTCGGGACCCTGCACAGCGACCGGCTCGACATCGATGTGTGCTGCGCGACCGCGGACCTGCTCCGCACTGCCGGCGACGAGCTCGTGCTGGTCGGGCCGGACGCCCTCACCGGCGAGGATCGGGCGCGGCTCGACGCGTCCGGCGCCATACGTCTGGGTGCGCGCCCTGCGTCGTTCGTGCCGGCCTACCTGCAGCACGCCGACGCACTCGTCGTACCGCACGTGGTCACGCCGTTCACCGAGAGCCTGGACCCGATCAAGGCATATGAGTACGCCGCTGCGGGCCGGCCGGTGGTCAGCACGTCAGTGGCCGGCTTCCGCGAGCTGGCCGGGACCATCGTCGCCGAGGCTGCACGTTTCCCGGCAGCCGTGGCTGAGGTGCTGACCCACGAGGCGACGGGTTCCGCGAATGCAGCCGAGATACCCACGTGGCAGCAGCGCGCCGGTGAGTTCGAGCGATTGCTGGAGAAGTTGCCCGTTCAGTGACGTCGGTTTCTTGCCCGGGTCATCCTTTTTTGCAACTTGAAGCAGCTGTTTATTGCCGACTTCACCACTACACCCTAATATCTGCTATTGGGACGTGCAGCCCCGCGCAAACAGTCATACTGGGAACATCGTGACGTGCATTTGCGGCGACGGCCGCACCTCACAGTCATGCTTGACCCTGCGGCAACCAGTCGCATTCACCCAGCACACAAGTGGGGGCAGGAAACATGGAAAGCAACGAGCCCGGCGGCCTTTCCCGGCGCACAGTGGCGAAGGGTGCAGCGTGGGCGGTTCCCGCCGCCGTCGCCCTCGGTGCCGCCCCCAAAGCAGCCGCATCGCCACCGTGTGTCCCGACCTTCACGCTGAACGGCGCGAGCTGCAAGTGCCCCGGCGGATCCACACCGCAGACGCAGAGCTACTACCTGCTGATCTGTTCCGACCCCGCCAACACGTGCACCACCGCCGGTGGCAGCATCTACATCTGGGCGGCGGAGAGCAACAGCGGCAAGGCGCTCACCGGACCGAGCTTCCCCATCACCATCCCCGCGGGATCGTGTGACAGCCAGTACCGCCTGTTCGGCAGTACCAGCAGTGCGCAGTACGTGCACTTCCAGTACAGCTTCACGCTGGACGGGCCGAAGGCGTGGAGTGCGCTAATCCCGGCACCGAACCAGCAGTGTGGCCGTGACGGCAACGGCAACTGCACGGCCCCGGGCGCCAGCACGGCCGTGGCCAAGAAGGCCACGGATTCGACGCCGTCCTCGACATCGTCCACCGCCGCCCCGAGCAGCACCACTTCGGCGCCCGCCACCTCCACCCAGGCCCCGGCTCCGGCCAGCACACAAGCCCCGGCGCCGACGTCCGCCGGCTGAGTCGTCCGCATCGCCTGACGCCAACGAAAGGCCGCCCGTGGTGATCACCACGGGCGGCCTTTCGTCGTCCTACCTTCGTTGTCCTAGGCGCTGGGCAGTGCCGGCGTACTCGGTTGCACCGAGTCGGCCTCCCGGCCCTCGTCGGCCAGGTCGTCAACTGCCGCACGGATCTGCGCGACGAAGCTGGCCTCACTGAACTTCGCGGCGTGGTCGGTGACCCGCAGCCGTGACAGCGGATGAGCCCGCAGGCGGCGTACGGCGTCTGCGATCGCAACTGCCGTCGGCTCGTCGAAGAACAGACCGGTCCGCCCGTCCACCACCGTCTCCAGGTAGCCGCCCGAGCGCAACGCCAGCGCCGGCGTGCCGAATGCAGCAGCCTCGATCACCGTCAGGCCGAAGTCCTCGTAGCTCGCCCCGATCAACGCTTCGGCGTTTGCATAGAGCCAGCGCAGCTCGGCGTCGGGCACGCCTTCGAGGAGGGCGACGTTCGGCGGAGCCTGCCTGCGCAGTTGGTCCGCCAAGGGACCGGTGCCGACGACGACCAGATGCTCGTTCGGGAGGTTGCGCCACGCGGCGAGCACCTGGTCGACGTGCTTGTAGGGCAGCAGCCGCGACACGACGAGATGGAAATCGGTCCAACCGCGGTCGCGCAGCGCAGCCGGTTGGACCCGGTCGCCCTTCACATCCACGCGGTATGGCGGCGCCACGACGCTGGCGTCGATGTCGTAGCACTCGCGCACCCGACGGGCTGCGACCGCGGAGTTGGCGAGGTAGCGGTCGGCCCGGGCTGCGGCACGGCGGTCCCAGCGTCGCAGAGTGGGACCGAGCATGCGGAGCGCTCCTGCGGCCACCGGACTCGGCCGGTCGCCCAGGAAGTCCTCGGTGACGTAGAGCCAGCGTGCCGGCGTGTGGCAGTAGACGAGTCGTTTCGCGTCAGTGGTGAAGCCGTGCGCCCAGCCGGAGGACGACGCGACGACGATGTCCGCGTCGATATGGATGGAGCGCGCGGCCAACGGCAGCAGCGGCAAGGCTGCCCGGTAGTGCTTGCGCGCCGGTGTCAGTCGGTCCAGCGCCGACACCCGGACGTCGAGATCCGCGAACTCAGGGAACGTCGTGTCGGGGTCGTACAGCGTGGTGTAAATCGGTGCTTCCGGGAACGCCTTCGCCAGGGACAGCACCACACGCTCGGCGCCGCCCATCTGGGTCAGGTAGTCGTGGGCGATGGCGATACGAGGGCTCGTCCGTGCCGCTCGTCGACCGTCGCCGGCGGTCAGTGACAGCGGAACCGGGCGCTGTGGTGTCGCCAGATCTGCGCTCGGCTCGGGCATGAAGACATGCGGCATTAGCTCTCCCCTGAGAGGGTAAAGCCTCCATTTTGTGGAGGTAAAGAGATAGTAAAGGTCAACCAGGGGACGATGCTTAGATATTGCTGGTGAATTGCAGCCGACAAAGAATCGTGCAAGACAGGTGTACTGGTCGCCTGTATTGCACATCGGTGAAATAAGTCACCAAACGTCAGGTACGTGGTGGTAGGGCACCCTGCAATGGCGTGTCATCAGCGTGACTGGACGCACGTCCTGCGGCCCCTGGGGTCACAGAGACACCACACCCAGCCTGGCGACGATTCAGGTGCTGTTCGGGCGTGGACCTCCCGGCCGCGGGCCCGCACTCAGGCCCGGACTCAGGCTCGGACTCGGGCTCGGACTCAGTCCTCGGGTGCGAAGTCGTCCACGAGCGGCACGACGTCGGCGATCGACTCCACGACGCGGGTCGGCACGAACGGGTGTCGAGCGACCTGCTCGGGCTTCGTCGAGCCGGTCAGGACCAGGATCGTGCGCAGTCCGGCCTCGAGCCCGCTGACGATGTCGGTGTCCATCCGGTCACCGATCATGACCGTCGTCTCGGAGTGCGCCTCGATCCGGTTGAGCGCGCTGCGCATCATCAGCGGGTTGGGCTTGCCGACGTAGTAGGGCTCGACACCGGTCGCACGGGTGATGAGCGCGGCGATGGCACCGGTCGCCGGCATCAGACCTTCGGCCGACGGTCCGCTCGGGTCGGGGTTGGTGGCGATGAAACGCGCTCCGCCCGCGACCAACCGGATGGCACGGGTGATGGCTTCGAACGAGTAGGTGCGGGTCTCCCCCAGCACGACGTAGTCGGGGTCGCGCGAAGTCATGATGTAGCCGATGTCGTGCAGCGCAGTGGTCAGCCCGGACTCGCCGACGACATACGCCGAGCCGTTCGGCCGCTGGTCGTCCAGGAACTGGGCGGTGGCGAGCGCCGAGGTCCAGATCGCGCTCTCCGGTATGTCGATACCGCTGGCGCTCAGGCGAGCTCGCAGGTCACGCGGCGTGTAGATCGAGTTGTTCGTGAGGACGAGGAACCGCAGTCCCAGCGTCTGCAGCCGACCAGGAACTCGGCAGCACCCGGTATGGCGTGCTCCTCGTGCACCAGGACGCCGTCCATGTCAGTCAGCCAGCTGCGGACCTCACGCTTGTCGGTCATGTCGCCAGTATTGCCGGTTCACCGCCGAACGCGCGTCATCAACCACTACCCGGGAATGCCGCACCGGCCAAGTGGCGCGGCCGCACATGACGACGCCGGCAGGGAGCATGTGCTCCCTGCCGGCGTCGCCGATGCTGTCGTGGCTCAGGCCGTCATACCCATGGCCTTCTGGAGGTTCTCGTCCAGTGCGGCCAGGAACTCCTCCGTGGTGAGGAACGGCTGGTCCTTGCTGATCAGCAGCGCGAGGTCCTTGGTCATCTGGCCGCCCTCGACGGTCTCGATGCAGACGCGCTCGAGGGTCTCGGCGAACTGCGTGACCTCCGGGGTCTCGTCCAGCTTGCCGCGGTGTGCGATGCCGCGGGTCCAGGCGAAGATCGACGCGATCGGGTTGGTAGAGGTCGCCTTGCCCTGCTGGTGCTGGCGGTAGTGGCGGGTGACCGTGCCGTGCGCGGCCTCGGCCTCGACGGTCTTGCCGTCGGGGGTCATCAGCACCGAGGTCATCAGGCCGAGCGAGCCGAATCCCTGTGCGACCGTGTCGGACTGGACGTCGCCGTCATAGTTCTTGCAGGCCCAGACGTAGCCGCCCTCCCACTTCATCGCGGCGGCGACCATGTCGTCGATCAGCCGGTGCTCGTAGGTGATGCCGGCGGCTTCGTACTGCTCCTTGAACTCGTCCTCGTAGATGCGGGCGAAGATGTCCTTGAACTGACCGTCATACGCCTTGAGGATGGTGTTCTTGGTCGACAGGTAGCAGGGCACCTTGCGCTGCAGCGCGTAGTTGAGCGATGCGCGGGCGAAGTCCTCGATCGACTTGTTGAAGTTGTACATGCCCATCGCGACGCCACCGTCGTCGCCGTACTCGGCCACCTCGTGCACCTCGGGCTCGCCACCGTCGGCGGGCGTGTAGGTGATGGTCACGGTGCCGGCACCGGGCACCTTGAAGTTCTGCGCTTTGTACTGGTCCGCGTGGGCGTGACGGCCGATGATGATCGGCTTGGTCCAGCCAGGCACCAGGCGCGGCACGTTGGAGATGATGATCGGCTCGCGGAAGATCACGCCGCCGAGGATGTTGCGGATCGTGCCGTTGGGGCTCTTCCACATCTCCTTGAGACCGAACTCCTCGACGCGGGCCTCGTCCGGAGTGATCGTCGCGCACTTGACGCCGACGCCGTACTGCTTGATCGCGTTGGCCGCGTCAATGGTGATCTGGTCGTCGGTCGCGTCGCGGCTCTCGATGCCGAGGTCGAAGTACTTCAGGTCGACGTCGAGGTAAGGGTGGATCAGCCGGTCCTTGATGAACTGCCAGATGATGCGTGTCATCTCGTCACCGTCGAGTTCGACGATCGGGTTCGTGACCTTGATCTTCTCCATGCCTGCTTCTGGCTCCTTGCTGAGTCTTGCCGGACTGATGTGGGCCGGGTGGTCGTGGCGCTGTCGCGCCATACCAGGCTATCCGGGCGGCGACAAGACCTCGGTGCCAGGCCTGTCCCGGGCGCTGCTAGCGTCATACGGGAAAGACCGTCCCCTCGCCCAAATGGGAGTTCTCGTGAGCGCTTCGCCCGTCAAGGTCGCCGTCACCGGCGCCGCCGGCAACATCGGTTACAGCCTGCTTTTCCGCATCGCCGCAGGTGACCTCTTCGGCCCGGACACCCCGGTCGAACTCCGTCTGCTGGAGGTCACTCCGGCTCTCAAGGCCCTCGAGGGCGTCGTCATGGAGCTCGACGACAGTGCCTTCCCGCTGCTGGCCGGCGTCGAGATCGGCGACGATGCCGAGAAGGTCTTCGACGGTGTCAACCACGCGCTGCTTGTCGGCGCCAAGCCGCGCGGCCCGGGCATGGAGCGCGGCGACCTGCTCAAGGACAACGGCGGCATCTTCGGCCCGCAGGGCAAGGCGCTCAACAAGGTTGCGGCAGACGACATCAAGGTCACCGTCACCGGTAACCCCGCCAACACCAACGCGCTGATCGCGATGAGCAACGCTCCCGACATCCCGGGCGAGCGCTTCACCGCGCTGACCCGTTTGGACCACAACCGCGCCCTGGCGCAGCTGGCCGCCAAGCTCGGGGTCAAGACCACTGACATCAGCCAGATGTCGATCTGGGGAAACCACTCCGCGACCCAGTACCCCGACCTCTTCCACGCGCAGGTCGGCGGCAAGTCCGCTGCCGAGGCCATCGGCGACCAGGACTGGATCGCCAACACCTACATCCCGACCGTCGCCAAGCGCGGCGCCGCGATCATCGAGGCACGTGGTGCTTCGTCCGCCGCCTCGGCCGCTTCGGCGACGATCGACCACGCCCGTGACTGGCAGAACGGCACCGACGGCGCCTGGGTCTCCATGTCGGTCCCGTCCGACGGCTCCTACGACGTCCCGGAGGGCATCATCAGCTCCTTCCCGGTGACCGTGGCCGATGGCAAGTGGAGCATCGTCCAGGGTCTGGAGATCGATGACTTCTCCCGCGGCAAGATCGACACGTCGGTCAAGGAGCTGCAGGGTGAGCGCGACACCGTCAAGGAGCTCGGCCTCATCTGAGGTTCCGTTCGCTGACAACGAAGCGGGCGCCGGTCACATGACCGGCGCCCGCTTCCGTATGTCGGGGGGGCTCCGCCTCATGTCGGGGACTCCGCTTCGTCCCGCCAGATCGACCGTCGGCACTTCGGGACACCCTCCAGCCCCCAACCCGTCCCCACCGACCGACCGTCGGCACTTCGGGACACCCCCCAGCCCCCAACCCGTCCCCACCGACCGACCGTCGGCACTTCGGGACACCCCCCAGCCCCCAACCCGTCCCCACCGACCGACCGTCGGCACTTCGGGACACCCCCAGCCCCCAACCCGTCCCCACCGACCGACCGTCGGCACTTCGGGACACCCTCCAGCCCCCAACCCGTCCCCACAGACCGACCGTCGGCACTTCGGGACACCCTCCAGCCTCCAACCCGTCCCCACAGACCGACCGTCGGCACTTCGGGACGCCGCCCCACCCAACGGCGACCACACTCGGCATCAGCCGGTCAGCGGGCTGAGCTTCACGACGCTGAAGATGAACCCGACGGCAGCTGCGAGCACCAGGAACGCTGCTCCGTCGACCGCTCTGGATCGTATGACGAGAGCGCCGATCAGACTCTCCGGCAAGGCGATCCGGCCCAGGCCGGCGACGGCCAGCACCAGGGCCAGCAGGTAGCCGCCGCCACGCACCGGCCCGGTCGAGAGCACGACCAGCGCGAGCGCGGTGCCGAGGATGACGAACCACCACAGTGGCCCGAGGCGGAATTTGTTCACGCCCGTTCCGCGAGCGCTGCCTGCCGTTCGGCTGCGGCGACGACGTTCGTGAGCAACATCGCCCGGGTCATCGGACCCACGCCACCCGGGTTCGGGGTGAGGTGGCCGGCGACGTCCGCAACGTCGGGCGCCACGTCACCGGCGATCTTGCCGTCGACCCGTGAGACACCGACATCGAGCACCGCGGCGCCCGGCTTGACCATGTCTGCGGTGATCAGACCGGGCACCCCGGCGGCGGCGATGATCACATCGGCGGTACGCGTGTGCGCTGCCAGATCCCGGGTCCCCGTGTGGCACAGGGTGGCCGTGGAGTTCTCACTGCGACGGGTCAGCAGCAGGCCGAGCGGGCGGCCGACGGTCAACCCGCGGCCGACGACGACGACCTCGGCGCCGCGCAGGTTCACGTCATACCGGCGCAACAACTCGATGACGCCGATCGGGGTGCACGGCAACGGGCCGGTCTCCCCCAGCACCAGCTTGCCGAGGTTGACCGGGTGCAGGCCGTCGACGTCCTTGTCCGGGGAAACCCTTGACAGCAAGGCGAACTCGTCCAGCCCGGTCGGCTGCTGCACCAGGAAGCCGGTGCACTCGGGGTCGGCGTTGAGCTCGTCGATCACGGCCTCGACCTCGGCCTGGGACGCCGTCGCCGGCAGGTCCCGCCGGATCGAGTTGATGCCGATGCTCGCGCAGTCCTTGTGCTTGGCGCCGACATACCAGCGGGATGCGGGGTCGTCACCCACCAGCACGGTGCCGAGGCCGGGCACGATCCCGCGCTCGGCGAGCGCCGCGACGCGGGCCCGCAATTCGGTCTTGATGGTCGCGAGGGTGGCTTTGCCGTCCAGGAGAGTTGCCGTCACGCCTGGCATCTTTTCACGCGACCGCGGGGTCGTCGCACGGCGTCGGTCAACCGGGGATCAGCGAGAACCGGACGGATCGGTCCGGATTGTCGACGTTGAGGTCCACCAGGCAGACGCTCTGCCAGGTGCCCAGCACCAGGTTGCCGTCGATCACCGGCACCGTCGCGTATGGCGGAACGATCGCCGGCATCACGTGCGACCGGCCGTGTCCGCGGCTGCCGTGTGCGTGTCGCCAGCGGTCGTCGGCGGGCAGCAGGTCGCCCAGCGCCGCGAGCAGGTCGTCGTCGCTGCCCGCTCCGGTCTCGATGATCGCGATGCCGGCCGTCGCGTGCGGCACGAAGACGTGTAGCAGACCGTCCGGCCCGGCAGCCGCGAACTCCTCGCACTCACGGGTGATGTCGAGGACCACTTCCGTTGCGCCGGTGTGGAATTGGTGGGTCTCGGTGCGCATGGTCAATCCCTTCCGCGTAGTTTCTCGGCGGCGTTCAGCCAGTCATCGACGTGGTCGGCCATGATGTCGGCACCCTTGCGCCGGTAGGCCCGTCGGGCGCGCTCGGCGGCGTCGTCGGCACCCGAGCGGTCACCGAGCAGCAGCAGGGTGACGGCTTCGTCCACGGCCTGCTCGGCGAGCGTGATCGGCATCGACATACCCGCGGTTGCCTCGCGCGCCTCGCGCACGCGCTGCAGGGCCAGCTCGCCGTTGCCGGTCGCCGCGAGGAGCTGCGCGGCCACGGACTCGCGCAGTCCCGGCGCGTAGCCGTCGTCCTCCATCGTCGGCGCCTCCACGTCCCCGTCGAACACCTCCAGCGCCGCGTCGAGATCACCGGTGCGCAACAACATCCGGACGATCCACATGCTGTTGTCCAGCTGTGCGATGTGCCCGATCCGCGGCAGCGTCTCCAGCAACGCATCGGCGGCCTGGCGAGCATCCCCGAAGCTGTAGAGCGCCATCGCCCACCGGTCGGTCTCGCGGGCCAGGTAGTCCGGGCCGCTGGACAGCTCCTCCACCCGCTCCCAGTCCTCGGTCGCGCCTGGCCGATCGCCCAGCATGGCTCGCAGCCACACGCGCAGCGGCAGCAGGCTGAGGATGCGCTCGTGCTGTGCGGCGCCCGAACTGATCGCCTGGTTGACGTCCTCCAGGACCATCGCCGCCGGCTCGTCGCTCCACATCCCGTATTCGACCCGCGCGAAGGTGAGCCGCCGCCGCACCGGCCGGTCCTCGAGCTCCTCCGCAACCGCGCTGAGCCTGCTGACCTCGCCGAGTCCCTCCGTCATACGACCGGCGAGACCGTAGGCGAGCATGCGCGCCCAACCGACGTCCAGGGCAATTGAGGGTATGTCGAAACCTGTTGCGTCGCCGATGAGTTCGGTGGCGACTCCGATGCCCTCCAACGGGGTGGTCGCCGCCGAGTTCAACCGTCCGGTGAGCAGCATCCCCTCCCGGTGCACCAGCCACGCCGGCGCCTCGTCGAACTTCTTGTCGAAGAGCTGGACGACCTCCTCGACCTCCTGGAAGTTGGTGTGGTCGGAGCGTGTGAACGCGCGGTGCGCGACGTCGTGCAGTCGCGGATCGCCATCGGCATACAGCGGGATGAGTGCGAGGTATGCCGCCCGGGCGCCCGGCTCGCCGCGCAGGTCGAGCTCTTCGGCGGCCTCGAACGACACGCGCGCCGCACGATCACGCACGTTCGCGATGAGGGACGGGTCGGAGGAGACGAGCGCGATCTCGTCATACGCCTTCCGCACGTGCTCGGCGATGGCCCGGCGCTGGGAGCCTTGCAGCTCCTCGGCATGCGCGGCGATCCAGTCGGCTGCCCGCAGGTGGCGCTCGGAGCGGACCTGGCGCGCCTGCGTGCGATATGCCGTCTCCATCAGCATCGACTGCGCGAACTGGTAGCGAGTGAAGCCTGAGTTGTCCTGGTCCCCGAGTTCGAGGATGTTCAGCTGCCGCAACCGGTGGGCGACGTCGTTGCCGTCGTCGTCCGGATCGGGCTGTGCCGTGCGGACCGGCCCAACTGCCTCGGCGTAGAACTCCCGCCCCAGGATCGACCCGACCTCGCAGAACGCGCGCTCCATCGGGGTGAGCCGGTCCAGCGTCGCCTCGAAGAGCGTGTGCACCGACACGGGCAGTTCCTCGCCGTCGCACATGCACTCGAGCAGCACCTCGAACACCTGTGGATTGCCGTCGCTGCGACGGATGAGGGCGTCGAGCGTGACCTCGACCGACCGGCCGGAGTCGGCAGCGGCTGCTTCGAGGTCGGACATCCGCTCGGCGGCCATTTCGCGCAGCTCGGCCGGCTCGAGCGGGTCGACCGGCTCGACGCGGGACTGCTGACCGCCACCCCACATCGGCCGTCGCTCGAACAGCTCGGGCCGGGTCGTGCAGATCGTCACCACTGGGTAGGTCAGCAGCGGCTCGACCAGCTGCTCGATCAGGTCGAGCATCGGCTCGCTCGCCCAGTGGATGTCCTTCCACCACACCGCGATCGGGCCGCCGAGCGCGAGCCGGGAGATCACCTTGCGGACCGCCCACACGATGTCGTCTGTCGACGTCGTCTCCTCCGAGCGCGCGGTCGCCGACTCCAACCGCCGGATGATTGCGGTGGCGGTCCGCTCGTCGAACATCGAGGTGACCGTCTGCGTCCAGTCCTCCCCGATGCTGGACAGCAGTTTGTTGAGCGGGCCGTAGTTGCCGTCGGTGCCCAGTGGTTGGGCGGTGCCGCGCAGCACCCGCAATCCGTCGCGTTCGTCGAGCAGGTGGGCGACCATGCGGTTCTTGCCGATGCCGGGTTCGCCGACATACGTGACGAACCAGCCCTGCCCGAGTCGCCGGGACCGATCGGCGATGCCGCCGAGGTCCCGCAGCTCGACCTCGCGGCCGACGAACGGGCTGCGCCGGATGTCGCCGGACCGGGCGTCCCGGTCGGCGACCTTGTAGACGTCCTGCGGCTCGGTCTTGCCGCGGTGGGTGATCGGCGCGACGAAGTCCAGCGGGACCTGGGTGCCGACGAGGGCTGCGACGGTGTCTCCGACATACGTCTCGTCCGGGCCGGCCGCAGCTTCCAACCGCGCCGCGACGTTGACCGCGTCGCCGGTGACCGAGAACTGCCCGTCGGGCTGGTGGGTCACGAAGACCTCACCGGAGTTGATGCCGACCCGCACTCGCAGTCGTTGCCCGAGCCGGGCCTGCATCCGCTTGGACAGGTCCCGCATCGCCTCGTGTATGTCGGTGGCCGCCGACACGGCGCGCAGCGCATCGTCCTCACGCGTGGCGGGGACGCCGAAAACGGCCATGACGGCGTCGCCGATGAACTTCTCGACGGTCCCGCCGTACTTCCAGACGATGCGTGAGATGGCGTCGAAATAACGCGACAGGCTCGCCCGCAGCGCTTCGGGGTCGAGCGACTCGCCCAGGCTGGTGGAGCCGACGATGTCGACGAAGAGGATCACCACGTGCTTGCGCACCGGCGCCTGCAGACCGCCCTGTGCGAGGGCAGCGCCGCAGTTGGGACAGAACTTCGTCCCAGCGGGCGACTCGAATCCGCAACGCCAACAGGTGATCACGATCGGCCATTCTTCCAGGTGTCCGGTGTATGTCGCTCGCGCCCGGCTGTTGGGAACACGATCAGCCGGCACGGAGCTTTTCGGCGTTGCCCACCCAGGTGTCGACCTGGTCACGCAGCGCCACCGCGCCCTTGCGCTCGAAGGCGTCCTTCGCCGCCGCGGCTGCTGCGCGACTGGCCGTTTCGTCGCCGAGGAGGTGCTCGACGATGGCGGTGAAGGTGTGCACGATGCCAGCTGCGTCCAGGCTCTCCTCCGGCCGGTCCATCCGCGAGCCGATCTCGATCTGCTCAAAGGCACCTGCGCGGTCACCGTCGAGCGCGTTCTCGATCGCGACTGTGAATGCCTGCGCGTCGGCACGGAGCCAGTCGAACGAGTCGGGTAACTCCAGCGTCAACGCATTGTCGACGTGTGTTCGTGTAGCTGCCAGGGCGCCGGCGAACAGCGCCCATCGTGCAGCTGCCGCATGTAGTGACGCCGCGTAGCTCACGACCGTTGCGTCGTTCGCCCGATGGGCGAGTTGCGACGCGAAATCAGCGGCGTCGGCAAGTCGACCTTCCGCAGCAAGAGTCCGTTGGTAGTGCTGCAGGTCGTAGAGCGTCTCCGCACGATCCACCCCGTCGAATGCTTTTTCGTGCAACGCCCACTGCTGCCGGGCTTCCTCGAATCGTCCACTGCTCGCGAGTGCCGCTGCGAGCACCGCCGTCGTGGTCCCCCACATTCCGCGCTGGCCGGCGACAACTTCCTGCAGTCGTGCGGCATCTTCGACGACCTCGGTCAGTGAAGTGCTGGCGCTGTAGGTGATCTGCAGGTCGAAGTTGAGCCACACCCGTTCTTGAACCGGCCGATCTTCATCAGCGGCCGCTCGTGCTCGCTCCAGGCAGACTTCGTGACATGCACGCAGGTTCCCGAGGTCCGCCTCGACTTGGCTCAGGTAGACCGCCGCGAGCTCCATCGCGAAGACATCGACCGGTCCGATCCTCCTGAGCCGATCCACCATGATTGATGCCTCTTCCCGGGCTTCCAGCAACGTGAGACCGCCGCGGCGGATGCCCACGATATTGCGGGGAACGGATCGCACGACCTGCCAGTCCTCGTCCTGCGCCATCGCGGCATCAAGGCGGTCGATCCAACCCTGCCAGCGCTCGACCGTCGCCCCGCTGTTGCGGGCAAGAACCACGGCATAGGCGATCTCGAAGTGCCCCGGGGCTCCGGACGGAAGGAGGTCCAGGACTCTGTCCATGGTGTCCCGCATACCCGGGTCGCCGCGCAACTGTTGCGCCCTGAGCAACTCGATCGCGGCCTCGCAGGCCGACGACTGCAACAACTGCCGCTCATCAGCCGGGCCGTCGATCTCCTGCAACAACTCGTAAGCACGCCGACGGTGCGAAGCGACCAACGCGACCGGGTCGCCCAGGATGCCGCCCTGATGTTCGCGGATCCAGTCCGCGAGCGCCGAATGCCGAGTGATGCGAGTGCGTTTCGGCATCGTCCGGTAAGCCGTCTGCATGAAAGCCGCCTGGGCGAAGCGGAAGTCGCCGTCGCCGGCGACCTCGAGCACGTTGCGGCCGCGCAGACGGGCGACAGCCTCGGCCGGCTCGTCGATGCCGGCAGTGGCAGCTACCGGTGCGAGCGGGAAGCGTCGTCCGTAGACGGCCGCGACCTCGACCAGGGAACGCTCGTCAGCGGTAAGCCGGTCGAGTGCCGCCTCGTAGAGCTGAGTCACCGACGCCGGCAACCCCTCACCAGCGGCGGCGGACTGCGCGAGCAGCTGGACCACTTGCGGGTTGCCGTCGGCACGCGTGACGAGATCTTCGGCGGTGACGTCGATCTCCTTGGTCTGCAACGCGATCCGCTCCGCGGCGATGGCGAGCAGATCTTCCTCGTCCAACGGTGTGACGTCCTCGACCCGGGACTTGCGCCCGCCACCCCACCGGGAGTCGATGTCGAAGAGTTCGGGGCGAGCGAGGCAGATCGTCAGCACCGGAAGGCCACGGCTCGCGGCCGCCGTCCGGCCGATGAAGTCCAGCTGCGCCTCGGTCGCCCAGTGCAGGTCGTCCCACACGGACGCCACCGGCGACGTCTCACACAGCGCAGCCAGCAGAGTCTGCACCGCCCACACCACGTCCTCGACCGAGGTCTGCGCGTCGGAACGACCGACGGCCGACCGCAGGCGCTGCAAGACCGCGGCCGACTCGTCACCGAGAAGCTGCTCGACATACGCCTCCCAGTCGACGTCGAGACTGCTCAGCCAGCTCGAAAGAGGTGCGAACGCACCGGCATTCATGGCGTCGGCTCCCCCGGTCACGACGCGCAAGCCGTCACCGCGCCCCGCCGTGAACTCGCGGACGAGTCGGGACTTGCCGATGCCGGGGTCGCCGACGTAGGTCAGCAGCCACCCCTCCTCACGTGCGGCGGAGCGGTCCGCGAGCGCGGTCAGATCCGCCAGTTCACCGACCCTGCCGACGAATGACGGCTCGCGCTCTTCACGGACCCGGTCCTGATCCGCAGCGACACGAAAAACCTGCTGCGGCACCGTCTTTCCCTTGTGCAGGATCTCGCCGACCTCGTCGAGCACCATTTCGTCGCGTAGCAACTCGGCGACCGTGTCACCGACATATGTCTCGCCGGTGCCGGCCGCTGCCTCCAACCGCTGGGCGGTGTTGACCGCGTCACCGGTGACCGAGAACTGCCCGTCCGGCTGATGCGTGACGAAGACCTCGCCGGCGTTGACGCCGATGCGCACGTGCAGCCCGACACCGATCTCCTGCTCGAACTGCCGCGACAGCTTCGCAACCGCATCATGTATGCCGCTCGCGGCCCTGACCGCGCGAGCCGCGTCGTCCTCCCGAGTGCTCGGCACCCCGAAGACCGCCATGACCGCGTCACCGATGAACTTCTCCACCGTGCCGCCCTGCACCCAGATCGCCTTCGAGACCGCATCGAAGTAGCGCGCCAGTCGGTCCCGCAGCGCCTCGGGATCGGCGGCCTCACCGAGCGTCGTCGACCCGACGATGTCGCAGAAGAGGATCACGACGTGCTTGCGCACCGGCGTTTGGAGTCCGCCCCGCGCCACCGCCGCACCGCACGACAGGCAGAAGCGAGCCTCCGCCGGCAGTTCCGCCCCACACCGAGCACACGTTGTCACGTGAGCACACCCTTTCCCCTGTTGTCACGCTGCGATCTCACGCAACTTGTCGGCATTCGCGACCCACCTGTCGACCTGCGGCACGAGCGCGGTCGCGCCCTTGGCGATCAGCGCGTCCCGGGCACTGTTCGCTGCAGCACTCGAGGCAGCCTCGTCGCCGAGCAGGCGCTCGACGATCGCGATCATGGCGTGCATGTAGGCGGCGCTGACCGGGCTCTCCTCTGGCCGGTCGACCCGGGCGTTGAGCTCGATCTGGTGGAGCGCGCCGACCCGATCACCGCGCAGCGCGCACTGCACCGCAACCATGAAGGCTTCGTTGACGTCCTCCAGGAACGCCAGCGTCGGCGGCAACTCGACCATCACCAGCTTGCGACAACACTCGACGGCGAACGCGAGGTCGCCGGCGAAGATGGCATCCCGGGCTCCCAACCCCAACAGGCTCGCGGCGAAACTCGGTAGCCCGGCGTCGGATGCCAGCTTCGCCAGATAGCGCGCGGAGTCGCCCGGACGGCCGTCCGCGAGTAACAGGTGCGGGTAGTGCTGCAGGTTGAAGGCTTGTTCCGACGCCGACTCCTCGGCATGCCTGACCGCCACTTCCTCCCACAGCGTGCGGGCACCATCGAGATCACCAACTCCCGCCAGCGCGCCCGCGAGGACCGACGTGGTGGTACACCACTGCTGTCGTTGTCCGGACACCATCGTCTGCAACGTCCGCGCATCCGCGATGACCTCGGGCAGCGGGGTCAGCCCGATGTATGCCGCCTGAATATCGAAATTGCGCCACATCCGCTCGATGAAGGTGCGTCCGCCATGCTGTGCGCGGGCGATCCCATCCACGCAGACTCGGTGGCAGGCCGCGAAGTTTCCGAGATCGGCTTCCGCCTGGGCCAACAGGATGGACACGACGTCGACCGCGAGCGGCTCGACCTCGCCCATAGTGTCGAGTCGGCCCAGGATCTGCAGGCATTCGGCGCGCGTCTGGTCCAAGCTCACATCTCCGCTACGCACCGCCGCTAGATTGCGTGGAGCACGACGGATGAGCTGCCAGGTGGAGTCCGCCTCCATCGCGACGTCGAGCCGGTCCAACCAGCCGATCCATCGCTCGGGATCGACCCTGTTGCGGAGATACCAGCCTGCATGCGCGACCTCGAAGTGACGAGCGTCGCCCGCGGGGAGGACATCGAGCAATCGCTCGACCGCGTCCGGTAGTCCCGGGTCACCGCGCAGCTGCATCGCCAGCAGTGACTCCAGGGCCGCATCAGCCGCCATCCTCCGGAGCGCGGTGCGCTCGGAGGGGGAGCCCTCGATCTCCTCCAGCAGGTCGAACGCCCGTTGCCGGTGCGACGCGATCAGCGCCACCGCGTCGAGGTGCAGCCCGTCCCGATGGTTGTCCACCCAGTCCGCCAACGCCGAATGGCGTGTGATGCGAGTGCGTTTGGACATCGTGCGGTAGGCGGTCTGCATGAAGACGGTTTGCGCGAAACGGTAATCTCCGTCGGATGCGACCTCGAGCACGTTGCGGTCGCGCAGGCGGTCGAGCACCGTCGCCGGGTCCGACACCTCCGCGACGGCGCCGACCGGCGCCGCCGGAAAACGTCGGCCGTAGACGGCGGCGGCCTCCACCATCGAGCGCTCATCCGCGTTCAACCGGTCGAGGGCAGCTTCGTAGAGCTGGGTGACCGACGCAGGGAGGGCACCGCCTGCCGCCGCGGACTGGGCCAGCAGCTGGACCACCTGCGGGTTGCCGTCCGCCCGGTCGACGAGGTCCTCCGCGGTCAGGTCGATCCCGCCCGGCTGCAAAGCGATTCGTTCGGCAGCCACCGCGAGCATCTCGTTGTAGTCCAACGGCTCGACGTCCTCGACCCGCGCCTTGCGCCCGCCACCCCAGGACGTGTCGATGTCGAACAGCTCCGGACGTGCCAGGCAGATGGTCAGCACCGGCAATGCCCGGCACGCGGCAGCGAGCCGGCCGATGAAATCCAGCTGGGCAGCGGTCCCCCAGTGCAGGTCGTCCCAGACAGATGCAACCGGTGAGGACTCGCACACCGCGCTGAGCACCGCATGGGCGGCCCACACGACGTCCTCGGTGGATGTCTGGGCCTCGGAAAGGCCGACCGCGGACCGCAGCCGCTGCAGCACCGGCCCGGCTTCGGACCCCAACAACTGCTCGACATACGTCGGCCAGTCGTCGGCAAGGTTGCTCAGCCATCCCGCGAGCGGAGCGAACGCCCCGGTGCTCATGGCGTCGCAGCCACCGGCGATGACTTGCAAGCGGTCCCGCCGTGCCGTCACGAACTGACGCACGAGCCGAGACTTGCCGATGCCGGGGTCCCCGACATACGTGAGCAGCCAGCCTTGCCTGCGAGCCGCCGAACGGTCGGCGAGGACGGTCAGGTCGGCGAGCTCGACCTCGCGACCGACGAAGGCGGGCTCGCGGACGGTCAGCACGCGTTCCTGGTCTGCGGCGACCTGGAAGACACGCTGCGGAGCACTGCGGCCCTTGTGCAGGACCTCTCCCACGTCGTCGAGCACGATCTCGTCACGCACCAGCTCGGCCACGGTGTCACCGACATACGTCTCATCGGTGCCGGCAGCGGACTCCAGACGCTGCGCCGTGTTGACCGCGTCGCCGGTGACCGAGAACTGCCCGTCCGGCTGGTGGGTCACGAAGACCTCACCGGAGTTGACGCCGATGCGCACGTGCACCTGCTGGCCGATCTCGGCCTGGAACGTGGTCGACAGGTCAGCAACAGCCAGGTGTATGGCGGACGCTGCGCGCACCGCCCGGATCGCGTCGTCCTCGCGTGTGCTGGGCACCCCGAAGACCGCCATGACCGCGTCGCCGATGAACTTCTCGACGGTGCCGCCGTATTCCCAGATGACCCGCGAGACAGCGTCGAAGTATCGAGACAGACGCTCACGGAGCGCCTCCGGATCGGCGAACTCACCCAGACTCGTCGATCCGACGATGTCGCAGAAGAGGATGACCACGTGCTTGCGGACCGGCGCCTGCAGTGCGCCCTGGGCCGCCGCGGCCCCGCAGGAGGAACAGAACCGAGCACCCTCGGCCAGCTCCGCACCACACCGAGCACACGTCGTCACGAGCCGAACTTACCCCGGAGGACTGACGAATGCCGGTTCGATCTCGCTCGCGGAATCTCACCGGCGCGGGCGGGCCCGCGCTGCTAAGTTGGCTCGGTCACCGCACGGGCGTAAATCTTTCATTTCTCAAGGGGTTCATCCATGTCAAGCGCTCAGTTGAAGCAGATCCTCGCGGGCATCGACCTGTTCACCGGTCTGAGCCCGGCCGCGATCGCCCAGATCGCCGAGAGCGGGTCCAACTTCCGCAGCGGTCCGGGATCCAACGTGATCACCGAGGGCTCCAAGGACAGCGGCCTGCGGGTCGTCCTGCAGGGTTCCGCGAACGTCGTCGTCGGCGGCGAGGACCGCGGCCAGATCGGTGTCGGTGACTACGTCGGAGAGTTGTCCATGATCGACGGCGCTCCCCGGTCGGCGACCATCACCGCCGGTCCGGAGGGCGTGGAGACCTTCGCACTCTCCCCCATGGCCTTCATGCCGCTGGTCCGCAATGACGGCGACATCGCCGCCGCACTCCTGAAGACGCTGGTCGCACGGTTGCGCAAGGTCGAGGCCGCTCAGAAGTAGGCAGCAGCCGCCCTGGCGGAGGCAATAAGACACGAGACGACGACCGATATCGGGCCGTGCATCCGGTGAGCAGGTTCACCGGATGCACGGCCCGTTATCGCGAGGAGTCGAGTCAGTGACTCTGCTGCGCGCGGAAGACCGTGAGCGCCAGTTGAACCCGGTTGTCGAGGCCGGTCTTGGCCAACGCACGGGAGATGTGTGTCTTGACCGTGCCCTCGCTCATGAAGAGCGCCCTGGCGATGGTGGCGTTCGAGGCCCCTTCCGCGACGGCGTCGGCGACCGCACGCTCCCGGTCGGTGAGTGCGGCGAGCGCACGCTGCGCCGCTGACCCTGCGGTGCCCACCTGGGACGAGGCCGTATGCCGAGCCACCAGTTGCCTGGTGATCGTGGCGGAGAACGCCGACTCACCCGACGCGGCGAGATGTATGGCGTGGCAAAGCTCTTGCGGCGCAACGTCTTTCAGCAGATAGCCGCTTGCGCCCGCCTGCAGCGCGTCGAGCACGTGCGTGTCGAGGTGGAACGTCGTGAGCATCAGGACTGCGGACGAGGGCACCGCCGCGTGGAGGCGGCGGGTCGCTTCGACACCGTCCATCTGCGGCATCTGCAGGTCCATCAGCACCACGTCGGGCCGGTGCTGGATCGCCGCCACGACGGCCTCCGCTCCACCGGCCGCTTCCGCAGCGATCGCGATCGTCGGATCCGCCGACAGCACCATGGTCAAACCGGCCCGGACCATCGCGTCGTCGTCGACGAGCAGCACCGAGGTCGGATCCGGTGTGTGCGGGCTCATCGCAGTGGCACCCTTCCCCGCAACAGGAACTCGCCGACGCCGCCGTTCCCGCGTCCCACGATCTCGTGCTCGACGACGCCTCCGGCAGCAGCGACGCGCTCGGTCAGGCCGACCAGCCCGGCACCGCTGCCGGGCATGAGCGGTGCGCCTGCCTCCACCGGATTGGTGATCGACACCACCGCTTCGGCTCCCTCCTGGTGCACACTCACCGTCACCAGCGCTCCGGACGCGTGCTTGCGGGCATTGGTCAGCCCCTCCTGCACGATGCGGTAGACGGCCTCGGCACCGGAACCCGAGTCCGGCGTCGCGCCCGACCCGAGATTGGCGACCACGAGCTGCCCCGCCCTTCGCGCCTCGTCGACCAGTCCGCCGACGGACCGCTCGGGCCCGTTCTCCTGCGGTATGGCGAGCGTGCCGTCACGCAGCATGCCGATCACCCCGCGGAGTTCGTCCAGGGCACGGGTGGCGGTCGTCCGGATCGTGCCTGCGGTCGGGCCGACGTCCTGCGCACTCGCGCCGGCGACCTCGAGCCCTCCGGCATACAGGGCGATCAGCGAGATGTG
The DNA here is from genome assembly GCF_014640635.1 of Flexivirga endophytica. Lineage (GTDB taxonomy): Bacteria > Actinomycetota > Actinomycetes > Actinomycetales > Dermatophilaceae > Flexivirga > Flexivirga endophytica. Next base: position 1,635 of record NZ_BMHI01000005.1, on the reverse strand, counting down.
GTGGGCGACGGAGTCGTGCATGTCCCGTGCGATCCGCGCGCGTTCGGCCATCTGGATCTGCTCCGCGCGCATCGCCCGTTCGCGCTCGATCCGCGCCGCGCGGTCCCGGTAGACCGCCACGAGGTCCTGCTGCGTCTGCTGCAGCGCGCCCCACGCGACGACCGCGAGCGAGATCGCGGTGTTGACCATCACGGTCAGGCTGACCGACGCGTTGCCCGGATGCACGAGCCAGAAGACCAGGCCTGCGACGATGTCGGCGAGCGCGACCAGGAAGGCGATCTCGAGCCGCTTCGTGCGCGCAACCGCAAACAGCGCAACGTAATTGGCGATTCCGGCAGTGGCTGCGAACGCGCTGGCGGTGGCGAGCGTCAGGGCGACCGTCGTCGGCCTGCGGTGTCGGAGCACCAGCGCCATGCAGGCGAGCGCACCGACCGCCACGTCGAGCGGGAGCCAGGACCCGCCGGGACGCTGCTGCAGCACGAGGAAGAGGTTGGCGAGGCCGCCGGCGAAGGACGCGAGCACGAGTAGGAGGGAGACGCTCGGCGGCTCACGCTCGTCATCGACGGCGGACGAGATGACCGGGCGATGCTGCACGTCGTCAGCCTAGATGTCCGACCCGGTCGGCCGCAGTCAACGAAAGTCGTATTCACGATCGGTCTTTCGCCGACGCTCTCCGCCCGAACGGCAGATGTGACCGACATGGCGCCACAGCCATCGTTGCTGCCATGAACACCTCAACGCATCAGGTCCAGGAGTCGCTGTGAAAACCTCTGCCGTCATTGATGATCCGACAACCACTTCCCGCACCCACATCGACCGTGGTGATGCACGCGTCGCCGGCTGGGCAGCGCTCGGCGCAGGCGTGACGACGGTCGCTCTCATCGCGCTCTACTTCGTCTACTCCGGGCCGCCGCCGGCGTCGAACGTACTCACCCGCAGCCTGTTGACCCTGATCATGCTCGCGCTGTTGAGTGTCTTCGGAGTCGCCTTCGGCAGGCTGTTGCCGGTCGACGGTCACGGCCGGCGGAGTCTGCCGGGTCAGCTCGCGCTGGTGTCACTGTTCACGTATGTCGCTGTCATCCTCTTCGCCACTTCATTGGAGGCCGGCACGCCGCTGTGGCAGCCACACGCGTCGCTCGACCCCACCACCGACGGACCGCTGGCCGCGGCGATGGCCCTCGCGCACGGACCGATCGCGCATCTGTGGATCGCGATGTTCCTGGCCGGATTCGCCAGTGCGGCGGGCGCATCGGGGTTGTCGCGACTCGTGCCGCGATGGGCGGTTCGTGGCTGCGTCTCCGTCGCGGTGATCAACGTGCTCGCCATACCGTCGATGTACTTCGGTATGGACGCCACGGACTTCTACGCCGTGAACGGCTGGGGCGCCGACGCGCTCGTCGGGCTGATCACCATGGTGTGGGTCGGCCTCGTCGGACTGGGCATCCTCCGGTCCGGGCCGGCGCGCAGCCTGACCGCCGGGTGACGCAGCTGACGCCGAGTGACGCATTTGCAAATGCGTCACTCGGCGTCAAGTGCGTCAATGGGGCAATGCCGCGCCCGCCCTTCATACCGCGTCCGCGACGATGCCGGCCGGCCGAGCCCGCGAGGCCGGCCGGAGGAGGAGCGGCGCACAAG
>NZ_BMHI01000004.1 GCF_014640635.1 Flexivirga endophytica | reverse complement strand
CGCCCGAAGCCTGCTCGAGACCGGCGGCTTCAGACCCCAACTCCTACACCCCCGATTGGGATGAGCCTCCAACGACGCCCGAGTTTGCACGGCTTGATCCTTAAGAGCCTCGCTGATCCGGGACGGACTGGTCCTCGGCCGGCGGGACTTCGGTTCCAACACCGCCGCCTCACCCTCATCGCGGGCGCGAGCACGTAACGCGTAGAACGTTTTCCGCGAGATCTGATGCTCCGCGCAGAACGTGGTCACTGCACCACGCGGAGCATCAGGCGGCCAATGCGCGATCGCGAGACGCACACGAGGATCAACGGGCTCATTCTTCGACATCCGCCCATCCGAACCGACGAAGTGTCACCACCAACAATCGATCGGACTGTCACCGATGTCCTGAGGCAGAACTGTCACCGATGTCTTGCGACATGACACGCGTACCGGTCCAGCCAGTCCTCCGACCCTTCGACGAGCAGGCGTTGTGGGCCTGACTGGCGCTGGAGCTGCTGACCAAGGCAGCGCTTGCCAGTGTCTCCGCTGCTGATCGCCGAGCCGACGGAAGATGGTACGAACCGGCTGATCGCGAGCGGGCTGGTGGAAGGCGACGCGCGGTTCACGTCGGTCCGTGCCAAGACGCTGTACTCCCGCTGCCAGAAGGCATTCAAGCCGTTCGATGCGTCGGAGGCGAAGAAGATCACGTACGCGCGCAACGAGTATCTGCACGGCAGCGAAGCCGGGTTCACCTCGATGCCGCCGAGTGCGTGGTGGCCGCGCTACCGGACTCTTGCCGTCATCCTGGTCGCGGCGCTGGAGTGCGAGGTCGAGGATCTCGTCGGTGCGGACCGTGCCGGAACCGTGGAGCAGCACCTCGAACGGAACAAGAAGAACATTGAGCACCGCACTCAGATGCTCATCGAACGCGCGAAGGAACGGCTGGCGCAATGGGAGGCTGGCACTCTTCCGGCACGGATCGCCGCGCAGTGGACACCGGGTACCGACCTGACGGTGTCGATGAAGTATCGAGAATCGGCCACCTGCCCAGCCTGTGGGCGCGACGGTGAGATCGAAGGTGAGGACGCATCGGACACGAGAGTGCGGTACAAACGGTACAGCGACGAAGACTACGAGGCCGTGGTCGAGTGACAGTCCACGCGGACTACTTCTCCTGCAGAAACTGCGGGCTGGTGCTCGACAACTACGAGCTGATCGACCGAGCAGGCATTGAGACAACCTTCGAAGCGCAAGGGGACGAATCAGACGTCGCTGGTTATGAGGGAGATTACGGCAACGACTGACTCGAAGGCATAGGCGGCGGATCGGGCGCTCAACCCGATGCGCTCAACGGGTTGGCCGGAGCGTGCACGGATGGGACTGAGCCGGCGAACGAGTTGCGGGGCCGGACCCGGGGGTTCTAACGGCGAGGTTCGATCTGCAGCGGCCGACTGGCGTACGCGGGGCCGAGCATCAAGTCCCAGGGAGTAATGATGTCCCGCCGCGGAACCGAGACGCGCGCCTCGCGGTCGACGGCTGCGATGGCGGCGTCCCATTCCCGCCGCTCCGTGGCGGACATTCCGGCGTCCTCGTTGTTCTCATCGCACCAGCAGCCGAAGAGATCGTGTTGCGCAAGGTGGAATCTCCGCCAGGCGAGGATCGGATTGTTCGAACCCAGCCCCGTCGCGATGTGCGCTATGTGCCTGCTGCCGGTGAGAAGTTGCATATCGATGCCGTCGATTTCGAGGGGGCCGTCGTCGTGCATGGCCGAGTGGGCGATCTGGACGAGTTCTTTGTCCATGCCGTACACATCGTTGGCGTCGAGGATCATCCCGAACTGGGACTGCAACAGCGCGGTGTTGTTCCAGTGCTGCACCTCGATGTGGACCACCTTGTCCCCGAGGTAGAAGCTGCGTCCGGGGCTCAGCTGCAGCATCGCGAACGGGTGGATCGGTATATGAAGGATGCCCATTCCGTCGCCGGGCAACCACACATACCCCAGATCCGTGGTCACCAGCGGGAACGTGCTTTCGATGACCGTCCAGCGGGCGTTGAACACGAGGTGGTCGACGGTGCGCCAGAACGCCCGCCAACGTTCGCCGAGCGCATGGGACGAACTGCGGGTGTCGCTTGTTCCGAGTTCGGACCATGCAGGTGCGGCTAGGGATGGGTGGCGGATGAGCAGTCCGGCGACGAACGGTGCGACACCGATGACGAGAAGGTTCGCGTCCACCGCACCGGTTCGGATCACCTGAGCGCAGAACCCTTCCAGATAGCCAAGGACGCTCTCGGTCTTGGTCAGCGTCGGGTCCAGAGAGAGTCCGCCAGGATCACGGCTGTCGTAGAGATTCGCCTTCTTCTTCGATACGCCGACGTTCTGCGCGCGAGCACGCCAGATCGCCGGAACTCCACGTCGCGCCACCCAGACCCGCCGGCGGCGTGGTGCGAGGTTCTCGGCGTGGGGTTGGCCGAAGTAGCCGATGAAACCTGCTGGCATGTAGTGCTGCTTGCCCACCGGGTCATGGTCCCAGGCAGCACCGACACGTGCGCCGACTTGAGGTTCACGCCCGGGCCGGGCAGCTGATGCGCTGTCAGGTGGAGGACCCGAGGTGGTGATCAAGCCATGACAGGTATCGGCTGATCATCGTCTGCCGGTTCTCGGCCGCGTCCGTTGCCCGGACCTTCCCCCACGCACCCCGCCGGTGCAGGCTGTCCCGACCTGCGAGCAGTAATGCGGTGCGCGGGTAGACATGTCCTTGGGCGGCGATTCGGTCGAGCAGGTGCTGCTCCAGTTCGACCAGTGCGGCCACGGCCGCGTGCGCCTCGGCCTCCGAAGGGCGGTAGCCGCGGTGGATCACGTCGTTACGCCGGGTTGCGATGCTCGCGCGCCATCCACCGACCGGGCCGCGGCCGTGGCCACTGGCCCAGTTTCCTTTCAGCCGTGGCGCGAGGACCGAGCCAACGAGTGAGGCGGGTCTGACATCCGGGTCCATGCTCATCGCCGCCGTGGGGGAGGGGTCCGAGGTCAGCACCGCGGTTGCCTCCCACGTCAGCATCCAGGCGGTGTGCTTCAGGAGTATCTCTGCCGCCGCTGCGGCTTTCAGTACGCATTCGACGTAGTCGCCGTCGGTGTCGGCTGCCCGCATCGTATCCAGCTTGAATTCCAGGTACATCTCGGCCGGTTCGCGGGACCAGCCAGCCAGGATGAGCTGCTGCGCCTGCGCGGTCTGTTCGGGCGTGGCGGGGGAGGTGGCCCGGAAACCGTGTTCGACCACGACGATGTTGCGCGCGGTGTACGAGCCGTCGGCGGTCTCGTCCACGATCAGGTAGAGCGGCCAGACACGCTCGATGCTCACGTTGGGTGTGCGTGCCGCGGTCGCCAGGCGCAACGCGTTGACCGTGTCGTGCAGAAGCCGGAAACACCGCTGGTAGTGGTCGCTGGGATCCTCGCCATGGCGCCACCGGGAGCCGGTGACAGCGACGACCCGGCGGCGCGGAACGCTCTGCAGCGCGGGCGGACTCGAGCCTGTTCCGGTCAGCCGGTTCGCGACAGCGATCAGGTCCTGCAGCCCTTGGCCCATGCCCGCGTCGTCGGTGCCGTCGAAGACGAACAGGCGGCACACGTCGGCGACGCGGCAATCGTCTCCGGCACAACCTGAACGCTCGGCCTGAGCGGCGCACTCTGGCGGGTGGCGGAATATTGACCAGCCGGCGGCAGGTACGGGTACTTCGTCGCGCAGGCTCATCACGTAGTGGCGGCGAAACGGCCCGGCCTCCCCGGCTTCGGTCATGGCCTGATCGTTCCAGTTGGGGCACCACCGCGTTATGTCTTCGCCCGAACGCTGCGATCAGCCCGACTGATCCCGGGGCTTTCGCACCGATCGGGCTGACGACAGCGAAGACAGGACGTTGGTGACATTTGGTGGGCCGTCGCCCACACGCCTGTGGACGACGGCCCGCGGTCATCAGCTTCGGAGCGTCAGCGACCCGGCCAGGCCGCCGGCGCGTAGGCCCAGCCGAGATATCCCCCCGTCGGCGCGGGGCTGCCGAACACCTGGACAGTGCTGTGGTTGCCGCCGCCGGTCCACGCCCCGCCGGAGACGAATGTCCCATTGCCTCGGGACAGCATCACGTGACCGTATCCGTAATCCCACTGCGGACTTTCGGAGAAGACGAGCGCACCGGCCGGGATGCCAGTGGAACCGGTGTGGATCTGTCCCGCGGCGCGCAGCGCATAGTAGGCCGAGATCGCCGACGCGTAGCGTCCCGATGTCCCGTAGGCACGCTCAACGAAGAGCTCGCACAGGCCCGGGTAGCTCATCGAACCGACCTGCGAGTCCGCCCACGCCACAGCCCGGGTCGCTCGCGTGGACTGTGGAGCGCACGCGGCAGTGACCGGGTTGTCGGATCCGGTGTTGATGTCGACGTCGGCGACCCAGTATCCGTCGCTGACCTTGTACCAGAGGTTGTCCCAGCCGCCGGGGATCCAGGGGCTGTAGTAGCCCTTGACGTATTGGCCGCGCGAGTAGCACTGCAGGTTCAGGTGCGAGCCCTTGCCATACCAGCCCACCTGTGTCGTGTTCAGGGTGGGGCCGGCCATCCGCTGGGTGGTGGCCATCACCGTGTCGTTTGTGGTCGACGCGTGGGCCGAGGTTGCCGTGTTGAGCTGTACGCCCGCCACAGCGACCGAAGCGGCCGCCGCCAGCGCCGCGGCTTTGGCCAGCTGCCGTGGAATCCGGATCGCCTGCATGGGAATCCCCTTTCGTGACAACCTTTTCCGTGTCTCCCGCCCCCGCTGGGCCGGCGGTGGTTGCTGGCACCAGGATCGCCTCGGCGGCACGTCGTGAACACCCGGCGATAGCCAGGCTTCTTGCCCTCGACGCCCGTGGGGTGCGGGCAACCCGCGGGCTCGTCGGGTGCGTCCACCCGTCGAATCGAGGGTTCCCACAGGCCATGGTTGCCAGCAGAATCAGCACATGCTCGCCTCCGTCCTGCGACCGATTCAGCGGGCGGGTGTGTGGACCGACGGCCGGGCACGACAGGCGTCGGAGGCGAGCATCACCGTGGTGGCGGTGGTGGTGCGCGGCGTGGTGGTCATCACTGCGCTGGCCTCCGCGCCGGTCGCGCTGCGCACCACCCGCGACGATCTGGCCTATACGACGGTCGCGGTGCTGGCGTTGCTTGTGTCGTGCGGATTATGCGTCGACGCCCTGCGCAGGGCCAGGATGCGGGCCAGGCCGTGGGGTGTGGCTGACCTGGTGACCTGCCTGCTGTCCATCGTGGTGTGCAGTTCGGTCTCCTCACAGAGCACTTCGTGGATGCTCGGTCACTTCGACATGCCCTACGCGATCAACGCCGCTTCCCTGGCCGCGGGGTGGACCCGGTCCATGAAATGGTCACTGGCGATCTCGGCGACGATCGCAGCCACCCTGGTGGGGACCGCGGCGCTGTCGGACACGAGAACACTCGCGGTGACGCTGAGCTCGGCCTGCAACGTCGTGCTGTTCGGAGTGGGCGCGGCGATCGGTGCGGGCTATCTGCGACGACTCGGCGCGAGCTTTGACGAACTGCACCAGGAGATGCTCACTGCGACCAAACTACTGGAGCTCGACCGGTACCTGATGCAGGTCCACGACGCGTCGACGATGCTGCGGATGCTCGCCGACGAGGGCACGCCCGCCTCGACGCTGCCAGCGTTGCGCCAGCAGGCTCGCAAGGAGTCGCTGCGGCTGCGGGCGTATTTCATGAAGAAGGGGGCACCGGAACCACCCGGGTCGCCGGCGACTCTCGCCGGCGTCGTGCGTGCCGCGACCGAGGGCTTCACCGACCTGCCACTGGTAGTCCACACCGCGCTCGCCGAACAAGTCGCGCTCGGCCAGAAGCCGGCGCTGCTGCTGCTGCAACGAGCAGTTACCACCCTGCTGTACAACGTCCGGATTCACGCCAACGCGCGTGCGGTGACGGTGCACGCCGACCAGGAAGACCATGAATGGGAACTGACGGTCCACGACGACGGTGTCGGCTTCGAACCCGGTCCGTCCTCGTTCGGATTCGGGCTGCAGGAACAGGTATTCACCGCTCTGCAGTCCCGCGGAATCGGAGTGCGATTGGACTCGAGGCCCGGGCACGGCACCCTCGTCACGATCACCGGGGTCGTCAATGGCTGACCCGCGAACGCGCGTTGCGCTGATCGACGACCTGGCAGTGGTGCGGTCCGGGTTCGCCATCACCCATCCGGGCCTCGACGTCATTGACACATTCGCAGATACCGAGACCTTCTTGCGGAATCCGCCAGACGTTGACGTCGTGCTGGTCGATCTCAAGCTTGCGACGGGCGCGGCGGCGGGCGTCCAGCAGGCCCGGCCGGCGATCCGGTCCCTGGCTGCCGCAGGACACGTCGTCTGCATCTACACCGAGGAGACCCGCGACCCGGTGCTGGCGCTGTGCCTGCGCGCGGGGGCGCAAGGGATCACCCACAAGTACGACCCGCCGACGCTGACCACGCAGAACGTCGACCGGGTGGCCGCCGGTGGCTTCGTCATCAGCAGTTCGCTGGTGGGAGTGGCCGAATTACTGCAGCGGCACGGCAAGCTACCCGACATCACCGACAAGCAGCGCCAGGTGCTGCGGCTGCGGGCACGCGGCATCGGATGGAGTGACATCGCCGACCAGCTGTACATCGGCGTCGCGGCGGCGCACGACCGAATGAACGCGGTCAACGAGAAGTTCGCACGCTACCTGCAGTCGGCAACGCCGGCCGATATCGAGCGCGAATTTGGCCTCGGTACCGGAGACCTTCTCGACGACTGACGACCTGGCCCGAAGTCGTCGACGATGAGGGATACGTCGGCAGCGTTCAGTGGCGCGCCAGGCCCGGGCCTCATCAGAAGCTGTCCATCGACCAGACTGCTCTAGCTAATTCCGTGTTGCCGCCTAGGCGGTCTTGTGGCACGCCGCGACCAGAGACGTTCTGGAACGTGTGACCCCACAGAAACGGAGGACGCTGTCGGTAGGCCCTCGTAGTATCCCCGGACATGACGATGGTCGACCGGCGGAAGGTTGCCGACAAGCGTGCCATGGCGATCGTGCTGGGCTACGAACAACTTCACCGAGACCCAGTGTTCGATGTACACGAAGGCCTCAGCCAGGACGCGGACCGCATCCGCGAGGCAGCATCAGGCATAGACGTCAAGGATGTCCGTCTGTCGGCGGACGTGGTTGCGGGGGTCGCGCGGCAGGCTAGAGTCATCGAGGTCAAGAGCCGCGGCAGCAAAGGACCAATCCACGTACTCGACCGGCAGAAATGGACGTTCGAGACCCTCGGCGACCGCGCCTGGCTCTACGTCGTGTGGAACGTGACCCAGCCCAGCGACTACGAGCTGTGGGCGGTGCAGGACCCGAATCGGATGCCCTGGGTCATCACCAGACCGAACGAGCGTGAGCGCGGCACCTTCCGCGGCGTGCAACATGAAGCCATATACAAGCTGACGGACGACGACATCAATCGACTCGGAACCCAGCTCGACCTCACCGGCGTCACGCTCCCACCCAAAGAGTGACGCGTCGTACCTACACTCGTTGGCCATGCGGCCGATCGACAAACCAACCGCGGCGAGTCTGATCAAGCCGCTGTCGCACACCCGTGACTTCACACCGCTGGCGTCGGTGCTGCACGTCCTGGGCACGCCGGCCCGGCTCGAAACGGTCCAGATGCTGATGGGCGGGCCAGCCACGGCCGCGCAGCTGCCGGCCAGACTGGACGAGCTGCACATGCTCGAAGAGATCGGGCTGGTCACCTCCAGGAGGATCAGCAGACAGCGCCTGGAGTGGCGACTGAACCTGCCGGCGCTGGAACGGCTGTCGCGCAGCCTGTGGGAGGCGAAGTAGCGCCTCTCCAGCCAATGCTGTTGCTGGTCTCGTGCCATCGTCGAGATCAGTGTGCGTCGGGGCTGCCCCAGGTGCCCTACCGCACCCGGCGCAAATGGTGGGGGACCGCTCTGGTCAGCACATGGTCGGGCGAGGACGATTAGAACTTTCCAGTGACCGGGTCGCGAACGAATCGGTCGCGCTCGGCTGTGCTCGTCGGTCCGGTGTGGTCGTCCCGCGGTCGCGTCCCGGCAGCTTTCGACCGATCGGCGATGCCAAGCGTTTCGCGCATGAAGCTTTTGCCGTCGGCGAACGAGCGTCGGTCGGTGAGTGATGGTAAGCGACTCCCGGTTGTGCGCCCGGCTGTGCGTGCTGATGGGTGAAACCGTGTTTGGGCACTGCCGTACATTGTTCAGCTGCCAGTCCGCGCCGGCCAGCTTCATCTCGTCGGCGAGCGCGACGACATCCTCCATCTGGATCTGGGGGTCATCGGCACCGTGACCGATCAGGATTCTGGCGGCGATATCGCCGGGTCCGGCCCGCCTGGCGGCGCGGTTGCCGGCGACGCCTTCGCCGTACATGTCCGCAGCCAGCACGACGTACCCGAGTTGGGCGTAGCGGCGGGACTGCGTGCGTGCTTGTCGAGACCAGCCCCGCCGTGGATTAGCAGAACTCCACGTCGGGGATCCGGCTCTGCCTGGTTCCAGGAGAGCACGCCGGCCACGTTGGGCACGCTCGACCAGGTGTTGGAGCGCCTCGAGGTGGCGATGGCCGACACCGAAAACCGCTGGGCGAGATTAGGGGAGATTAGGGGGCACCTTGAGGCGAACAGCTCGGTGGTGGCCCATCCGTGCGAGAGCGGGAGTCAGTGGTCATGCGGTGGATAGATCACGTCGATGCCGAGCGGATCGTTCGTGCTCTCAATATGATTGGTGTGGAGGAACTCTCGCAGCGTGCTCTCAAGCTGCGATGGGGCGCTGGTTGTCTGCTCGGTCCGCACAGTTCGCCTGGTCGTGGTTGTGGTCAGGTCAACGTCGTGGTGCGGGCCCATCGTCGCCGGCGGATGGGGGTGGCACGTCTCGATGTCGACTTGTTCTCGGCGTATCCGCGGATTCTCGCTTCACATACACTTTGCTGTCCGGGTCGGGGGGCAACCAACCGGCGGGGTCGACGCCCGCTGCAACAGCAAGGCCGATCAGGTTGGCCAGCTCGTAGTGTCCCGGCACCTGTTCGAGAGCGAGTCGCGCCTGCATGCCGTCACCGCTGAGCCACAGTCCGAACGCCGTCAACGAGGCAGCGGGTGCGCGCGCTTCCTCAGGGCTTTGGGTCATGATCCCTTTCCAGAGCGCGGCGTGCGCGGCTGCGTGCTCGTGGGTGATCTCCGTGCACACGTGGTCGCGCAGTGGGATGACCTGCACGTCGCACAACAGCCGTGCGGCGTCGGACGTTTCCGGGAGTCGCCCGGTCGAGACGAAATTCACGATGGTGTGTGTCATCCAGCGCTGCTCATTGATCAGGGATCGTCGATCCCGGCCTGCCATCGCTGTGTGGTGGAACGCGTCGTTCATCGCCGCCGCTAGGTCCTTGCTGGGCGAGGGCTCAAACGACGCGCGCAACTGCGCCATCGAGTCATACGGTCGGGCCTGTCCCTCGTGGATAAACTCGACAGCGATGCGGTCGCGGTCCGTCTGGCTGACCGTCCCAACGTCGCCACTGTCGAGGTCCACCCAGGTATATCCGTCGGTCGCGACGCGCGTCCACACGTGGGCGCCGCTGTTCTGCAGCATCTGCGCTACCACTGACGAGGAAGTTTCCGCTCGCTCGTGATTGGCGAACGCAACGATGGCGACGCCGACGCCGTCATACCTTTGAAATTTGCGTGCTTCGTCGACCCACACGCTCTGATCATCGGGGACATGGCAAAGCATCGTCGGGCGGCGCGAATCGTCCTTCTGCAGCGGCATCACGACGAGCACATCTTCGGGACGGGCGCCGAGGAGGTGCGGCATCAGGGCGACCAGTCGCCCGTTGTCGATCAGGAGTTGCTTGTCGCTCATCGAACACTCCTTTCTTGTATCGGTGATGCGGATCCGTTGAGCGGATCCATCACCCACAGGGCGCTGCGGCATGGTGTGCGCTCAGGCAACGTGGGCTCCGACGGAAATACACCAGTCGTCGGCCGATTGCTTGATCTTGGTCAGTGTCCGAGCGGTTGTGTCACATTCACCGGGCGGTCGGGGTCGCGCTGCGGGTGGCGGTCGAGCTGGCGACCGGCCGCTGCGGCGATACCTTCGCCTTCGGCCAGCGACAGGAGCCGACGACAATCAGGTCACGGAGCGGTGGTGATCACCTTTGCCATGGCGTCGATCTGGGCCTGAAGTCGATCGGCTACGGCCTTGTCACGTTCGGCGGTTGAATGCTGATACCTGAGTGCCATGGTTGGCGTGGTGTGCCCTAGTCGGTGCTGCATTTCCTTCGGAGTCGCTTCTGCCTGGTCTCCAAGCGAGGCGGCAGTGTGCCTCAGGTCGTGCCAGTGAAACGCCGGGCGCCCGATCTCGACACGAGCGCGGTAGAAGCCGTAACCGTTCTTCGCGTACTTCTTCCGGCCTCGCTTCTCGATGCGCGGCTTGCTGCCGTACAGCGCGGAGGGTGCCAAGACCTCGCCATTGTCGGCTGGGAACACTAGCGAGTCTGCGGCGCTGGCAACTGTCTTCAGGTGGTCTGCGAGTGCGTCTATCACGACGGTTGGAACCGATATCGTCCGCTTGCCTGCGTTGGTCTTCGGTGCGCCAACGGACTTGACGCCGTTGGTCCGGGTCGCGCCACGGGCGATCCGTACGGTGCCCGCCCTGAGGTCGATATCGCGTCGACGTAACGCGACCGCCTCACCGAAGCGGAGACCGCCAAGGCCACACAGCAACGTCAGTGCGTAGTGCTTGGCGGGCATCGCATTGGCGAGCGCGAACAGTTCGGCGAGAGTCAGGGGCTCGGGCTCGTGCTTGACCTGCGCGATGCCACCGCCTTTGATTCGACAAGGCGACTTTCCGATCACGTCGTTATCGACCGCGTGGTTCATGATCGATGCTAGAACTTGATACGCACGGGCTCGTGCGGTCGGTGTCTTCTGCCCATACGAGTTGAACCAGGCGCGAACGTCTGCAGTGGTGATCGCGTCGATAGCGAGATCTCCGAACGTTGGCAGTAGGTGTCGTTTGAGCGCCAGTGTGTAGGCCGCGTGTGTGTTCGCTCGCAGGTCGTGTCGACCGTCGAGCCACGTCGTCGCGTACGTCCTGAAGATGTTCTGTGCCTCCGTGGCTTTAGCTCGCTTTGCAGCGGCGGCTCGCACGGCCGGAGGCGTCCAGGAGTCGGAACTGATGAGTCTCTTCTCGGCCACGAGCCAGGCGCGGGCATCGGTCTGTGTCAGGTAGGTATGCGGCGCCAGGTGCAGCGAGCCGAGATACTGATACCTCGCGCGGAACTTGCCGCTCGGGAGCTTCTGCACGCGTCCGAAGTCGCTTCTAGCCATGTGGTCGCTTGCCTCCACGGGGTCACTTACTGGGTCACTTCTAAGAGTATCTCTGTCACGTAGCGTCCACCTATGACCCTAGGCCTGAAAGTGCAAATAGCGCTGCAGCACAGCATGATTGACACATATCAGCAGGTCAGGCCGTGAGTGACCTTATGCTTGAGAGCCCCCTCCCAAAAGGGTTCGATCCCAGTATCGTCCACCAGCTCGAAAGCCCCTGATCCTCGCACCGCGAGGTCAGGGGCTTCGTCGTTTCAGTCCCGGGACCTCACGCCTTGCCGTGCACTTTTCCGGGCAGCAACTGCTCGAGGGCATCCTGCAGCTGGCCGGGGCTGTTGGCACGGTAGAGGTCTACCGTCGACGAACTGCCGTCGGTGAAGGTCAGAGTCAGTCGGCGGAAGGGACCTCGATTGCCGACCTCGACGTCGGCGACGGACGACAACGGGACGTCGCCCTTGAACGAGCGTGGCTTCGACGAGAACGAGCCGGTGTCGAAGAACACCAGGCGTTGATTCGTCGCGCCGACCCAGAACACCTGGAGTTGGGGGACCCCGGCGGCGATCCCGGGCGACGCCTTGCCCTCCATCTGACTGGCTGCGACAGCACCGACGACTCCGCCGACGGCACCTCCCACAGCACCCTTGAGGACGGCGTTCTTCCCTGCGGCCTTACACCCGCCGATGAGCTGCTCGTCCGGGTTCAGCTGTCCCTCCATCGGTTTGGTGAGACTCTTCTTGCCGTCGGCCATCGTGTACCTCCCGATTCCATGCAGCCCGCAACGACTGCCCCCTTGTATGACGCCGTACGACGCCGTATGACGCCGTATGACACCGTATGGCGACCGCCACGTTACCTGCCGACCGCCTCCGTGAGGCCGTTGACGGCGACGATCAGTGCCGACCATGCGGCTGATGTCGGATCACCCCAGGAACGGTGGTCCGCGCCGCCGATCCTGATGAGCTCCGCATCAGTCGCGTCGACGTCCTGCAGGTGCGCGACGTAGCGCTCGCTCAACTCCACGGGCACGACGTCGTCCCCAGGACCGTGCAGCAGCCGGACCGGCACCGACGGCGTGAGCAGGCTCGGGTCGGTGATCGCGTAATTGTCGGGTACCTCGGCGGGAGCGCCGCCCAGGAAGGAGGTCACGGCGTTGTCGCCGATGCCGAGTTCGGCCGCGCGCCGCAGGTCGGCGATCGGCGCCAGCGCGACCGCGCCGGTGACCTGGATGTTGTCGGCGTGCCACCGGGACGTCGGCGGTAGGCTCGACCGGCTGGCGGCCCACAGCGCGAGTTGGCCGCCGGCGGAGTGGCCGACGACGGTGATCGATCGTGGCACCTCGTTGTGCACGGTCCACTCACGGCCGCTGAGTTGGATCTGATCGATGGCCTGAACGACATCGTCCAGGGCGTCCTGCCAACGACCCTTGCCGCGGCGGTACTCCACGGCTGCTGTGAGGTGTCCGGCCTTCGCCAGTGCGTGACCGGCCGACCATGCCCGCATCCGATCGGCGTCGTCCCAGAAACCTCCGTGCAAGAGCAGGACCAGCGAGTCGGTCGGCTCGGGTGGCTCGAAGACGTCGGCGACCTGGGTGCCCACTGCGCCATACCGCATGGACGCGTCCGGATTCTCGACGTTCGTATCGACACTCATGAGTTAGGTCCCTTCACGGAAATGTTTCTCGAGCAGCACGGCGGTGGTGAGCGGGTCCTCCAGGGGCGCCAGATGGGCGACGCCGTCCAGCACCTCCACCCGTGCACCCGGGGTCTGTGCGGCGAGCCCCCGGTGCTGGTCGGGCGTCGTCACCAGGTCGTCGGCTCCGGCGACCGCGAGCAGCGGAATCTGTATGTCGGACAACCGGTCTCGGACGTCGAACTCGGCCAGCGCCGCACAGGCGAGCGAGTAGCTGAACGCGTCGACATCGGCGACCTCCTCGACCACGGCTCGCGAGTCCTGCGTCGGTTGCTCGGCGATCCTGGTGCCGAACCACCGCTGCGGAGATGCCTGCTGGATCGGGCGCATCCCCTCCCGATGGACGAGAGCGATGCGCTCGCGCCATACGTCGGCGGTCGCGATCTTTGCCCCGCTGCACAGGATGGTCATGGTTGCGAACCGGGCGGGATGATCCAGGGCCAGTTGCAGCCCGACGCAACCCCCGAACGAGTCGCCCGCGTAGTGCAACCGGTTGCTGCCGCCGACCGCGCAGTCCACGGCGCGCAGCACCTGGGCCGCGAGTTCCGCAGTGCTGAAAGGTTCTTCGGTGGGTGCGCTGCGTCCGTGGCCGGGCAGGTCCCAGCCGATGACGCGGTGATCAGGCAGGTGGGCAGCGGTGGCCGCCCACAGGCGTTGCACGCGGGTCCCGATGGAGGGACCGACGAGCACGACCGGTCGATCCGGTGGCCCGGCCAGATGCGTGAGGGTGATCTCCGGAGCTGCCACGATCAGTCCTGCTGGATCGCCGAAGGGTGCTGCGCCAGCGGTGTCACGTCGACGTCCATGTACTCGAAAAGTGGCAGACCCCAAAGGATTTCGTGCAACCTGTCGGTGCTTTCCACATCGAAGATGCTGATGTTGGAGTATTTGCCCACGATGCGCCAGATGCTTTTCCACTCGCCACCGCGCTGGAGTTCCTGCGAGTAGGCCTTCTCCCGGGCGATCGTCTCCTGGCGGACCTCGGGGTCGAGGTCCGCCGGGATCGCCACGTCCATCCGGACCGCGAACAGCATCAGGCCTCCGGGTCCAGCACGAAGCTGTAGTCGATGCCGACGCCGTCGCCGCTCGGCTTCGGGTCCAGGATCAACTCCGGCTTCACCGCATCCGCGATGTCGTCGTTGTTGTGCGGGTCGCCCGGGAAGTACAGCTGTGCGGTGAGCAGCTCATGGCCCGGGGCGGACACCTTGACGTGCAGGTGCGCCGGACGCCAGGCGTGCCAGCCCGCGGCGGCGATCAGCTTGCCGCACGAGCCGTCGGTGGGGATCTGATAGGGAGCCGGCTGGATGGTGTGGATCTCGAAGTTGCCCTTGTCGTCGGCATGGAACGTCGCTCGCAGGTTCCATTCGGGGATACCGGGGGCGAACTGGCTGTAGAAGCCCTCGGCGTCGGCGTGCCAGAGCTCGACCTTGCCCGGCAGGGGAGTGCCGTCGACCGATGTGATGGTGCCCTTCCAGGTCAGCGGCGTGCCGGACTCCCCGTCGCGCATCGGGATCGTGTTGTCGACGGCGTCCGGCGCGTTCGGCACGTAGTAGGGGCCTTCGATGGTGCCCTTGTTGCCTTGACGGTGCTCGGTCGCCACGTCCTCGACCACGTGCTCCACCCACACGTCGAGGAACAGCGGCCACTCGCCGTCCTGGCCGACCTGGATGAGCCATGCCTTGAGGGCGTTGTATTCGTCATAGGTGACCTTGTGCTTGCGGATGGTGCCGTGGACGGCTTCCAGGACCTCGCGGGCGAGTAGGTCGACGCGCTCCTTCGGGACGTCCTTGACCGCGGCGTACGGCGACTTGTCCGTGGCGAAGCGGTCGGTCGCGGATGCGCCGGATGCGGCCGCGGTTGCGACGGCGCTGTCGTTGGTGGTGGTCATGTCGTTCTCCTTCAGTGGTGTCACTTCTTGTCGAGTCGGTAATGCTGAAGCCGGTTTTCGTCGATATCGATGCCGAGTCCGGGTCCCGGCGGCACGACGAGTTGCCCGCCGTTGATCTGCAGTGGCTGTGCGAGCAGGTCGTCGCTCATGTCCAGGAAGTTGGACAATTCGCCCGCGCGGCGCGAGGTGAGCTCGTATGCCGCCCCGAAAGCGACCGCGCAGGCGGTGCCGATCTGGCCGTCGATCTGGTTGCCGATGACGACCTCCAGGCCGAGCCCCTCGGCGAGGTGATGGACGCGCCGGCTGGCGGTGAAGCCGGTCCGGGCGGTCTTGATCGAGACAGCGGTCGCGGACCCGCCCAGCACTTCGCGGGTGACGTCTGCCGCGGTGGGCACGGACTCGTCGGCGATGAAGGGAACGTCGAGTTTCTCGACGAGCCACCGGCGGCCGAGCACGTCGTCGGCGGGGTTGAGCTCCTCGGCGAAGAGCAGGTCGAGGTCGTGCATCTCGCGCATCGCCCGCAACGCCTCGGACGTCGTCCAGCCGCGGTTGCCGTCGACATACAGCTCGACGCTGTCCCCGAAACGCTCGCGCAGTGCGCGGACGACCGCGGTGTCCAACTGGACCGGACGCCGGCCGACCTTCACCTTGAAGGTGCGGATGCCGTAGGTGTCGACGACCTTCTCCGCTTCGGCGACCATTGCGGCGGGCTCGTCGAAGCCGAGCATGTGGCTGACCCGCATCCGATCGGTGAAGCCACCGAGCAGCTCGGTGACCGGCAACTCGAGCGTCTTGCCGAGGGCGTCCCAGACCGCCATGTCGAGCGCGGACTTGGCGGTGGGATTGCCGACGGTGCGAGCCAGCCGGCTGTGCATCTGCTCGTGGTCCAACAGCGTCAGTCCGATGACCTGCGGGGCGAAGATCGTGTCGATGACCGCGATGATCCCGGCCTGGGTCTCCCCGTAGGTGAACGGCCGGGGCGGTGCCTCGGCGACGCCGACGACACCGTCATCGGTGCGCACCCGGACCAGCACGTGCTCGGCGCTGCGTATCTCGCCACTGGCGAAGCGAAGTGGCTTGACGTAGGGAATGGCGAACGGAATCGCCTCAACCGCAGTGATTTTCACGCCTGCTCCTGAGCTGCGGCTGGGTCCGCGAAGAACCCATGGGTTTCGAGCGTGTCCAGGACGGAGGAGACCAGCGGACTGGGCTCATCGCTGCGCCAGGCCAGCGAGAGGTCGATGCTGTCTGCGTCCTGCACGTCACGGAAGACGACTTCTCGCAGCTGCATGCTGCGGACCGACTCCGGCACGAGCGTCACACCGAGCCCGGCGCCGACCAGCGCCACAGAAGCGGCGGTACTCGCGGCCCGCTGAGTGATCCGCGGGGTGAACCCGGCGCGCCGGCAGCTGGCGATCATGGCCTCGTAGACGACCGACCGGTTGTCGGCATACGCGACGAAGTCCTCGGGCGCGACGTCAGACAGCTCCAGGCCGGACTCCTGCGCGAGGCGGTGATCGGCGGGCAACGCGAGGATCAGCGGCTCGTCCAGGATGTGTCGCGTCTGGACGCCGTCCTCCAGCACGGGGGAGCGCAGCACGCCCAGATCGAGGCGACCGTCCAGCAGTCCCTCGACCTGACTCGGGGTCAACAGGTCGGTCTGGACCTCCAGAGCCACGGCCGGGTGCACCGACCGGATCAGCCGGGTGAGGGGAGACATCTGGGTGTAGGCGCTCGTGCCTGTGAAGCCCAGTCGCAGCAGACCGGTGTGGCCACCGGCGATGTTGCGTGCACCGGCCACCGATGCGTCGAGGTCGCCGAGGATGCGGCGCACCTCCTGGTGGAAGAAGGCGCCGGCCTCGGTCAGCGCAACCGATCGGGTCGTCCGAGTGAACAGCTGCACGTCGAGGTCCGCCTCGAGCCTACGGATCGCCTGGGACAGTGCAGGCTGGGCGAGGTGCAGGCGCTCGGCGGCCTGCCCGAAGTGGCACAGCTCGGCGACTGCATCGAAATAGCGCAGTTGGCGAAGGTCCATGCCGGTCCTTTCATCGCTGTGACGTGGGTCATGTAGCACCAACGCTAGGGCGTCGATTACGCCGGCACAATGTCTAATTTGCCGTGTATTGATAACGCGTGCACACGTAATCGACTACCTAGCCAGCACTAGGTGTTTACCTCGTGTGACCTGAAACACGCTGTGTTGAAGTTCTGGGATCAGTGCAGCAGCGACCCTGGAGGACCGACCGTGACCGAGATGCTGGAAAGCCTGAGCAGCAAGCTGGACGACGCCGTCATCGACGACCCGACGACCGGGACCTTCCGGACCAACCGACGGATCTTCACCGATGAGGAGATCTTCGAACTCGAGATGAAGCACATCTTCGAGGGGAACTGGATCTACCTGGCACACGAGAGTCAGATCCCGAACCCCGGCGACTACTTCACGACATACATCGGCCGCCAACCGATCGTGATCACCCGCTCCAAGGGCGGAGAGCTCAACTGCCTGATCAATGCGTGCGCCCACCGTGGCGCCATGCTCTGCCGGCGCAAGACCGACAACCGGCCGACCCTGACGTGTCCCTTCCACGGCTGGACCTTCCGCAACGACGGGACGCTGCTGAAGGTCAAGGACCCGGACGACGCGGGCTACCCGGACAATTTCAACACTGAGGGGTCGCACAACCTCACCAAGGTGGCGAAGTTCGAGTCCTACCGCGGCTTCCTGTTCGGCAGTCTCAACGCGGACGTGCCCAGCCTCGCCGAGCACCTGGGCGACACCACCAAGGTGATCGACATGCTCGTCGACCAGTCGCCGGAGGGGCTGGAGGTGCTGCGCGGATCGTCGACCTACACGTATGACGGCAACTGGAAGGTGCAGGCCGAGAACGGCGCCGACGGCTATCACGTCACCGCGACCCACTGGAACTACGCCGCCACCACCTCCCGGCGCAACACCGGTGAGTCGAAGAACACCACCAAGACCCTCGACGCCGGCTCATGGGGGAAGTCCGGCGGCGGCTACTGGTCCTACCCCAACGGCCACCTGTGCCTGTGGACCTGGGCGGGCAATCCGCAGGACCGCCCGCTGTGGGACCGGATGGATGAGCTGAAGGAGAAGTTCGGCGACGCCAAGGGCGAGTTCATGGTCACCGGATCACGCAACCTGTGCCTCTACCCGAACGTGTACCTGATGGACCAATTCTCCACGCAGATAAGGCATTTCAGGCCCATAGCACCGGACAAGACCGAGGTCACCATCTACTGCATCGCGCCCAGGGGCGAGAGCACGGAGTCGCGTGCCTGGCGGATCCGGCAGTACGAGGACTTCTTCAACGCCTCGGGTATGGCGACACCGGACGACCTGGAGGAGTTCCGGTCCTGCCAGCTGACGTTCCGGGCGACGGCCGCCCCGTGGAACGACATGAGCCGGGGCGCGCAGCACTGGATCACCGGCCCCGACGCGGTCGCCAAGTCGTTGGGCATGGACGGAGTGATCTCCGCCGGGGCCAAGAACGAGGACGAGGGTCTCTACCCGGTCCAGCACGGCCACTGGCTCGAAACCATGCGCTCCGCGATCGCAGCGGAAGAAGCGTCCGTGGCTCACACGAAGGATGCCTGAGCGATGACCACCGTTGAAAACTCGCCCGAGACAACCGGTTCGGCGCTGATCACCCAGAACATCATCGAGCAGTTCCTCTATCGGGAGGCCCGCTACCTCGACGACCGGCAGTTCGAGAAGTGGCTCGGGTGTTACGCCGACGACGTCGTCTACTGGATGCCGGCCTGGGGCGATGACGACCTGCTGACGGAGGACCCGCAGACAGACATCTCGCTCATCTACTACGGCAACAAGGGCGGTCTGGAGGACCGGGTCTTCCGGATCCGCACCGAACGGTCATCGGCGACCTCGCTTCCGGAGCCGCGCACCAGCCACAACATCAGCAACGTCGAGGTCATCGAACGCCGCGGGGACATCGTCGACGTGCGCTTCAACTGGCACACGATGTATTTCCGCTACAAGACGATCGATCCCTATTACGGGACGTCGTTCTACACGATCGACTTCTCCGGAGAGCAGCCGCTGATCCGCCGCAAGACCGTGGTCCTCAAGAACGACTACATCCACCACGTCGTCGACATCTACCACATCTGAGCGAGCTGACATGTCCGTCACCGACACCAGCACCGCGACCCACCAGGTCGCGCTGTCCTTCGAGGACGGCGTGACCCGGTTCATCACCTGCCGACCGGATCAGACCGTCGCCGACGCGTCATACCGGCAACGGATCAACATCCCGCTGGACTGCCGCGACGGAGCTTGCGGCACGTGCAAGGCGCTCTGCGAGTCCGGCGAGTATGACGGTGGCACCTACATCGACGATGCGCTGTCGGACGACGAGGCGGCACAGGGATATGCGCTGCCGTGCAGTATGCGTCCGAAGTCCGACCTGGTGCTGCAGATCGCGAGCACGTCCGAGGTGGCCAAGACCAAGGCAGCCACCTACACCGGGACGGTCACGGGCCTGGACCGGCTGTCGACGAGCACGATGGAGTTGCGGCTCGAGGTCCCCAACCGCGAGGAACTCGCCTTTCTGCCAGGGCAATACGTCAACATCGACGTCCCCGGCACGGACGTGAAGCGCTCCTACTCGTTCAGCAACGCTCCGCACGAGCCGGAGCTCAGCTTCCTGGTGAAGCTCAGCCCGGGCGGTGCGATGTCCGACTACCTGACCGAGCGCGCCGCGGTCGGCGACGAGCTGACCCTGACCGGCCCGCACGGATCGTTCTTCCTGCGCGAGACCGAACGCCCGGTGCTGATGCTCGCCGGTGGCACCGGGCTGGCGCCGATCCTGTCCATGCTGCGGAAGCTGCGCGCCGACCGGAGCGACCGGATCGCCCACCTCATCTACGGTGTCAGCACCGATGACGACCTGGTCTCCCTCGAGGAGCTCGCGACGCTCGCGGACGCACTGCCCGGATTTACCTGGGACCACTGCGTTTCCGACCAGGCGAGCTCTGCTCAGCACAAGGGCCACGTCACGGATCTGATCGCCGCGGAGCACCTGCACGAGGGTGACGTCGCGCTCTACCTGTGCGGACCACCGGCGATGGTGGAGTCCGTCCGCAAGGGCGTCGCCGACGTGGGCATCGAGCCGACCGGTTTCTACTACGAGAAGTTCGCGTTGGCCGCGGCCGGCGCCGCACCCACGACGGCATCGGAGGCCGGTGCGGTGCCGGAGACCGGACTCGCCGCGGTGGAGGAGCTGCTCTTCGCAGCGGACGCGCGAGGTATCGCCGGTCAGGACATCGTGCCGGCGGCGGACGTGTCACCCGTCGGTGACGCGACACCGGTCGACGACGCCGGCGCCATACGTTCGGTGGGTGGTCAAGTGTTCCTGCCGGCCGACTCCGCCACGGCAGTGTCGGACCCCGTCATCGTCCCCGCAGCAGTCGCCCCGGTGGCCGCCGACGGCTACCAGATCGGTGAAGAGCATCCGGACATCAACTCCTCGGATGCGATCTTCGAGGCCCGTGAAGCACTCGAACTCGGTGCGCTCGAATTGGTCATCGGGCGGCTGTCGTCCGGACAACTCACCGGATATCGCTTGCTGGCGGAGTCGACCCTGCCCTATGTCGACGGCGAACGCTTCGTCGACGCGGCGGCCTACACCGACACCAACGCCGCGTTCCACGACTACCTCTTCGCGCTCACCGGGAACGAACACCTCCTCAAGGCCTACCAGGCACTGGGCGTCAAGGGACGTATGTCGGAAGTGCTCGCGAACGCCACCTGGTGCAACCCGCGGTGCGCGACCGACCACGTCGAGCTCGTCGACGCCTTCGAGGCAGGCGACCGTGCCACGGCGCAGCGGCTCATCATCGAGCACGCCAGTCGCTCCAAGGAGACGATGCGGCGCGCGATGGGCGAGACCGCCTCGGCGACCCGACCCCGCTTCGTGACCCCCGGCCGCTTCGCCGACAAGGTCGTGGTGGTGACCGGGGCGGCCCAGGGGATCGGGGCGCAGGTCGCGCGACGGGTCAGCGTCGAGGGCGGCACGGTCGTCGTCGCGGACCGGTCCGAGCTGGTCCAGGAGATCGCCGGCGAATTGGCCGGCGGAGCCGGTTGCCTGCCGGTGCAGTGCGATCTCGAGAGCTACACCGGCGCAACGGAACTGCTGGAGCGCGCGATCGCGGAGTTCGGTCGGGTCGACGTGCTGGTCAACAACGTCGGCGGAGCGATCAACTTCAAGCCGTTCACCGAGTTCACCGACGACGAGATCCGTGCCGAGGTCGAACGCTCACTGATGACAACGCTGTTCGCTTGCCGAGCCGCGCTTCCGTCCATGGTCGAGCGGGGACACGGCGTGATCGTCAATGTGTCCTCGGCCGCCACTCGAGGCATTCACCGGATCCCGTACTCCGCCGCGAAGGGTGGGATCAACGCGATCACCCAGTCGCTCGCGCTCGAGTATGCCGAGCACGGCATACGAGTCGTGGCGACGGCACCCGGCGGCACGGACGCCCCGCCTCGCCGGATCTCCCGCGGGACGCCGGAAGCGCGTACCGAGCAGGAGAAGAAGTGGTTCCAGGCGCACATCGACCAGACGCTCGCGTCTTCTCCGATGCACCGCTACGGAACGCTGGACGAGCAGGCCGCCGCGATCACCTTCCTCGCCTCCGAGGAGGCGTCCTACATCACCGGCACCGTGTTGCCGGTCGCGGGCGGGGATCCGGGCTGATCCGTGTCCACCCGGCAGACCCTCCGGTGGCCGTACGGTGGCACGGTGGACACCTCGCCGACGATCGCGCCGAGCCGACAGTTGCACCTCGATGCTGTTGTTCGCAGCGCGCTGTCCGGCACAGCTGCGTCAGCGCTGGTGTTCGTCACCGGCGAATCCGGTTGCGGCTCCACCACGTTCGTCAAGCGACTGGGGGACCGCTGCGGTCCCGGCCGGCCGCTCGATGCCGGTTCGGTGCGTCGCCTGACAGGTCTGCCGTGGGCACAGGAGCTGGCCGGTGACGCGCTGACCGCGTGGGGCGTGGACCCGTCCGAGGGCGTCCACGGTATGGCGCGGCAATTCATCGCCACGGTCGAGTGCGGCACGCACCGGTGGGACGCGGTGGTGCTGGTGACGAACGCGCATCTGGTGGATCCGCTGTCCATCGAGGCGTTGGTGAGTGCGACCCGCGATGCGCGAGCACGACTGCTGGTGATCCTGGACTGGACCGAGCCGCTGCGGGCGGGGATGCCACTGTCCGCTCATGACCACGGTGACCCTGCGCGGGGCGACCTTTTCGACGACGTACGGGCGGCGACGGACCACGTCGTCGAGCTGACACCTCTCACGGCTGACGACGTCGCGGTGCTGGCGGAGCAGAGCGGCGCGTTGGTGCCGGCCACCGGGATCGCCCACCTGTTGCGGTACACCGCAGGCAACGCCCGATCCGTCGTCGAACTGTTGCTGGAGGTGGGCCCGACGGACTGGACGAATGCTCACCTGTCCCTGCCGGCGCCCTCGAGTGTCCGGCGCGCTGTGCGTGCGCGGCGCCGCAGGCTGTCGCATCCGGCGCGGCGGTTCGTCGACGCGGTCGCGGTGCTGGAGGACGCGGATCCGCTGACCGGCGCGATGTCCGCGCCGTACGCTGCCCGGATCTCGGGAGAGGTCGCCACTCCGGCTGTGATGGCGGAGGTGGTCGAAAGCGGTCTCGTCATACCGCTGAACGCCGAGGAGACCCTGGTCCGGATGCGCGACGCGGTGAGTCGCCGTGCGGTGCTCGAGGAGCTTGGTCCCCGGGACCGGCGGGCTCTGCATGCGTGTGCCGCCGACGTGGTGGACGGGCACGCGGCGCGGTTACGACACAGCTGGTTCGCCGCTGCTTCGTTGCCCGACGACGCACTCGCGGAGCGGCTGGCCGCCGAGGCCGGGGTGCAGGCCAGATCCGGTTCCTGGGCGACCACCGGTGAGCTGCTCGACCTGGCGGCACGAGCCACCAGCGATCCGGACCTCGCCGGTGACCGACTGTTGGAGGCGGCCGATGCGCAGGTCGGCGCCGGAGATGTCGCGGGCGCGACCCGCCACCTTGCCCAACTCGAATCGTTGCGAGAGACCCCGCGGCGTAACGCTGTCCTGGGTTACGTCGCCGTCGTGCGTGGCCGATCCGGAGAGGCCGACAACCGGTTGCAGCGGGCCTGGGAATTGATCAATCCGCGACGCGATCCGCTCGGCGCATCGCTGATCGCTCAGCGCCATGTGCTGCACAGCCTGGCGAATTGCCAAGCGCAGCAGCTGGTTTCGTGGGCGGACCGAGCGATGGAGCTCGCGCCCGCGGAGTCGCCGGCAGCGATCGAAGCCGCAGCGATCCGGGGCTTGGCGAGCGCGGTCGTCGACTCACCCGCGGCGGCACTGGCCGGCTATGCGTCCCTGGTCGGATCGGTACCCGAGGGTGCGGTCGCCGCACGGGTGCGGATGGCGAGTGGCTGGTTGCATCTGGCCACGGACAACCCGGAGGAGGCCCGCGAAGAACTCGAGAGTGCCGTGCCCACGGACCATCTCGGTGGGTCGCTGCGGATCTCGTTGTGGGCGCGCGCGTGGCTCGCCCGTGTCCAGTTCGTCACCGGGGACTGGGACGCCGCCCTTCGCACGGCGACGACCGGTGCGGGCCTCGCGGAGCAGTCCGGTATGACGCTGCTGGCGCCACTGCTGCAGTGGACGCGGGCGCAGGTGCACACGCTCCGGGGTGACTGGTCGAACGCCGAGCTGTGCCTGCGACACGGCACGGTCAGCGGGCAGGACTACGCGATCATGCGGGTTCCCTCGGCGCTCGCTCGTGCCGCCTGGCACGAGGCGCGCGCGGAATACCCGGCCGTCGTACGCACGCTTGCGCCGTTGACCGAACCGTGGGCACGTGAGTGGGTCAGCAGTCCGGGCTTCTGGCCGTGGGCCGACGTCTACGCCAATGCGCTCGTGGTGTCGGGTCAGCTGGATCAGGCCGACAGTTTCCTGCGGCCGCACGAGCAGCGCGCCGCGGCTGCCGAGCACTCCTCTGCCATCGCCCGACTCGCGTATGCGCGGGGACGCTGGCACGGGCAACAGGGCGACCTGGACTCGGCACGCGAGCGTTTCACGACTGCGATCGGACGGCTCGAGCAACTGCCCGCGCCATACGACCTCGCACGGGTCCACTTCGCGTTCGGGCAGACGCTCCGCCGCGCAGGGCGCCGGGCAGAAGCCGACTCCGTGTTGTCCACTGCGCGTGACCAGTTCGCCCGACTCGGTGCCGCCACCTATGTCGGTAGGTGTGATCGGGAGCTCGCCGCCGGGGGAGTGAACGCGCCACGCACGACCGATGCCCACTCCGACGTGCTCACCCCGCAGGAGTCGGCGGTCGCAGAACTGGTCGCGCAGGGGCACACCAACAAGGACGTCGCGGCCGAGCTCTTCCTGTCGGTGAAAACCGTTCAATACCACCTGACTCGCGTCTACGCGAAGCTCGGTATACGTTCGCGATCGCAGCTGGCGGCGCAGTGGTCAAGGACCGACGGCTCCACCCGAGAAGTCCGTATGACGCCCGACCGCCGCGCGGAGCGGGGATCATGACGTCTTCTTCCATTGCCTGGGGAGAGTTACGACCAGGCGGGCTCGACCAGCGATCCGGTGGCATGGAGCACGTCGAGGCGGTGCACCTCGGGCTCGCCGGTCGGGCGCGTGCCGCCGAAGGCCGCGTAGACCGCGGGGCGTCAAGGGTCGGCCGGCCGGCAGGCGCAGCTATCACGCACCGCGGCGTCTCGAGCGGGCCGCCGCGACCCGCTCTGCGGTGTTGTCCGCCGCGTGCTCGCTGTTCGTGGAGCACGGTTACACTCGGACGACGATCGCCGAAATCGCTTCCAGGGCAAAGGTTTCACCGGTCAGCCGCTGACCCGGACTGCGCGAGTCTCTGGCGCGAGATCGCCACGCGCCGGGCGCGGAACATGCGCCTCTTCGCCGCCGACCTGCGCGGCACCGGCGAACTGCGCGACGACCTGACCGACGATCAGGTGGCAGACATCATCTGGAGCATGAACGCCGCGGAGTACTGGGACCTGCTCGTGCGCGAACGCGGCTGGCGTCCCGAGCAATTCCGGGACTGGCTCATCGACGCCTGGACGCGGACCCTGCTCCGGCCGTGACGCCCGGCGCCGAGTCATCGCAGCCGTCGAACGCGACGGCGAGTTCTTCGGTGAGGCACTTGTCGTGGCGTTGTCGCCAACCGGCGAGGACGTCCCTACACCAAATCGTGTATGACGCCGACCGCGCGGGCCAGGTGCGGCTCGTGCCGGTCCGCACGGTGCGCGACGGCGAGTTGCACTGTCGTCGCAGGCTGGACGAGCGGCCGGTAGGCGACACCTTCCAGACGCAGGGCGCTGACCGGATCGGGGACGATCGCGACCCCGAGGCCACCGGCGACCAGCGTCACCAGTGTTGAGGTTTCGCCGACCTCGTGTCGGATGTGTGGCTCGATGCCGGCATTCCGGAGCAGGCCGAGGGCCACGTCATACATCACCGATCTGCGGTCGGCCGAGTGGACGATCAGGTCACTGCCGGCCAACTGCTTGACCCGGACACGCTCGACCGGGGCCAGACGGTGCCCAGCCGGCAACGCGACCACCAGCCGGTCCTGACGGATCGGCTGCACGGTCAGTCCGAGGTCGGCGACCGGCGGTCGCAGGAGCGCGATGTCGATGTCGCCGTTGCGCAGGGCCGTGACCTGATCGGGGACCAGCATCTCGCCGCGGAACGCGAAATCGATGCCGGGCAGCGCTTCGGCGAGCCCGCGGGACAGCTGGGGGAGCAGCGAATAGGTGGCCGAGCCGACGCAACCGATGACCAGGCGCCCGACAGCGCCGGCGGCGACACGTCGTACGTGCTCAGTGGCGTCCCCGAGGCCGTGCAGTATGGCGCGGGCTCGCTCCAGGTAGGCCTGGCCGGCCGGCGTCAACGTGACGCTGCGGGTGCTGCGGTGCAGCAGCTCCACCCCCAGCTCGGTCTCCAGCTGTCGGATCGTCTGCGACAGCGGCGGTTGCGCCATGTGCAGGCGCTCCGCGGCGCGGGTGAAGTGCTGCTCCTCGGCGACCGCGATGAAATAGCGCAGGTGACGGATATCCATATCCAACAACTCTCAATCCAAGCCAATATCGATACTTCAGAATATCGTCGTATGGCGCTAACTTCGAGGTATGAGTGACGAGAGTGCATACGTCTACGCGGCGCGTCGGACGCCCTTCGGCAAGTTCAACGGCGGGCTGGCGGACGTGCGCCCGGACGATCTCGCCGCGCACGTGATCCGAGCGGTGCTCGCCGATGTGCCGGACCTCGACCCGGCCACGATCGACGACGTCGTCTGGGGCAATGCCAACGGAGCGGGGGAGGAGAACCGCAACGTCGGCCGGATGGCGGCATTGCTGGCCGGCCTGCCCACGTCGGTCTCCGGCACGACGATCAACCGGCTGTGCGGCTCGGGGCTCGACGCGGCGATGATGGCCAGTCGGCAGATCGAGACCGGCGACGCGGACATCGTGCTCACCGGCGGTGTGGAGTCGATGACCCGCGCCCCCTGGGTGTTGCCCAAACCGAGCCGTGCCTACCCGGCCCGCGACGTGACGGCGGTCTCCACGACGCTCGGGTGGCGGCTGGTCAATCCCGCGATGCCGAAGGAGTGGACGGTCAGTCTCGGCGAGGGCAACGAGCAGCTGCAGGAGCGCTTCGGCATCAGCCGCGAGCGGCAGGACGCATTCGCCGCGCGATCGCACCAACTCGCCCAATCCGCATGGGAATCCGGCTTCTACGACGATCTGGTCAGCTCCGTGACTCCGGCCAAGGGTGACGCTGTTGTCCGTGATGAATCGATCCGCCCCACGTCGACGGTAGAGGTGCTGAGCGGTCTCAAGCCGGCCTTCCGACCGGACGGCACGATCACCGCCGGCAACGCGTCACCGCTCAACGACGGCGCATCGGCAGTGCTGCTCGGCTCGGAAGCTGCGTCGAAGACACTCGGCGACCCGGCCGCGCGCATCGTCGGTCGCGGAATCATGGCGCTCGAGCCGCAGTCGTTCGGCTATGCACCGGTCGAGGCGGCCAACCGGGCACTCGCCCGCGCCGGCATCGGCTGGGACCAGGTCGGTCGGGTCGAACTCAACGAAGCGTTCGCCGTGCAATCCCTCGCCTGCGTCGACGCGTGGCCGATCGATCCGGAGATCGTCAACACCCGTGGCGGTGCCATCGCGATCGGTCACCCGCTCGGAGCCTCCGGCGGTCGCATCCTCGGCACCCTCGCCAAGGTGCTGCGCGAGGACAAGCAGCGGTATGGCGTCGCTGCCATCTGCATCGGTGTGGGCCAGGGTCTGGCCGTCGTCCTGGAGAACCCGGAGGTGTCGTCATGAGCGAGCGGAGCGAGCGACAGAAGGCTCAGGCGAATGACGCGGCCCGACGAAGGAGGGCGGCGTCATGAGTGCCGCAGTCGTGTGTGAGTCGGTGGACGAGGCCGTCGCCGGGATCGAGGACGGATCCACCGTGCTGGTGGGCGGATTCGGCCTGGCCGGTATGCCGTTCGATCTCATCGACGGACTGATCCGGCAGGGCGCTAAGGACCTCACGGTCGTGTCCAACAACGCAGGCAACGGTGAGGTCGGTCTGGCCGCGCTGCTCAAGGCCGGTCGGGTCCGCAAGGTGGTCTGCTCCTTCCCGCGGCAGGTCGACTCCTACGTCTTCGACGAGCTCTATCGCACCGGCGACGTCGAGCTGGAGGTCGTCCCCCAG
Source organism: Flexivirga endophytica (assembly GCF_014640635.1). GTDB lineage: Bacteria > Actinomycetota > Actinomycetes > Actinomycetales > Dermatophilaceae > Flexivirga > Flexivirga endophytica. The sequence goes on along the minus strand of NZ_BMHI01000004.1, from coordinate 658,682 downwards.
GGCAACCTCGCCGAGCGGATGCGCGCTGCCGGTGCCGGGATCGGGCCGTTCTACTGCCCGACGGCGGTCGGCACTCCGTTGGCCGAGGGCAAGGAGACCAGGACCTTCGACGGCCGCGAATACCTGTTGGAGCATCCGATCTCGGCGGACTACGCGTTCATCTCCGCGTATCGGTCGGACACCGTGGGCAACCTGGTCTACCGCAAGACGGCTCGCAACTTCGGGCCGGTCATGGCGACCGCTGCGACCACGACGATCGTGCAGGTGCAGGAGATCGCTCCGGTCGGTTCCCTGGATCCCGAATCCGTTGTCACACCGTCGATCTACGTCGACCGGATCGTCCCGGTCGAAGCCCGTCACTACACCGTCCAGGGGGCGCAATGACCACGGAGACCATACCGACGGTCGAACACCTCGATCGTGGTCCGCTCGACCAGGACGAGTTGGCGGCCGTCGTCGCCGCCGACATACCGGCGGGCGCGTTCGTCAACCTCGGCATCGGCCAGCCGACCAAGGTGGCCGACCACCTGCGGCCCGAGCAGGGCGTGACCCTGCACACTGAGAACGGCATGCTCGGCATGGGGCCGAAAGCCGTTGGTGACGAGGTGGACCCGGACCTGACCAATGCCGGCAAGGTGCCTGTGACCGAGCTTCCGGGCGCGGCATACTTCCACCACGCCGACTCGTTCGCGATGATGCGCGGCGGACATCTCGACGTGTGCGTGCTGGGTGCCTACCAGGTGTCGGACCACGGCGACCTGGCCAACTGGCACACCGGCGCACCCGGTGCCATCCCCGCTGTCGGGGGTGCGATGGATCTGGCGATCGGTGCGCGGCAGGTCTTCGTGATGATGTCGTTGTTCACCAAGACCGGTGAGCCGAAACTAGTGCGCGAGTGCACCTATCCGCTGACCGGACGTGGCTGCGTGTGCCGGATCTACAGCAACGAGGCCGTGATCGACGTCGGACCCGACGGCGCCCACATGCGGCAGACGTGGGGCACGAGCGCCGCTGACCTCGCGGAACGGCTGGGCCTCTGAGTCAGCTGTCGGTGTCCGGATCGCCGAGCACCTGCTGGGCGATCCGGAACGCCGTGTTCGCGTCCGGCACACCGCAGTAGATCGCACTCTGCAGCAGCACTTCTTCGATCTCCCGGACGCTGAGCCCGTTGGTGCGCGCAGCGCGCAGGTGCATCGCGAGTTCCTCGTGGTGCCCGCGAGCGACGAGCGCGGTGAGCACCGCGATGGACCGGTCACGGCGCGCGAGGCCGGGCCGCGTCCAGATGCCGCCCCACGCATAATCGGTGATGAACGACTGGAAGTCCCGAGTCAGATCAGTGGTGCCGGCAGTCGCACGGTCGACGTGCGCGTCGCCGAGGACGGCACGCCGTACGGCCAGGCCGGCAGCGCTGCGTTCGTCGATCGTCCTGAAGGGCAACGGGTTTCCGGCCAAGCGACCTATGGCCTGCGCCGTCTCATCCGGGGCCTCGACCGGTGCCTGGTGAGCGACACGGTCGAGGACGACGAGCTGCCCGTCGGCCACACCGTGCGCGAGTGCAGCCATTCCGGCGACCGGTGCGGACTCGTCATACACACCGGCGAGCGCGATGACCGGCGCCTGGATCCGGTGCAGCTCGGACCGTATGTCGAAGTCGGCCAGCGCCTCGCAGACTGCGGCATACCCGAAGCGGTCGGTGTCCTGCAGCGAATGCAGCAGCGCCGCTCCGGCGTCCGGTCGACGCTCGAGGAAGCCGGGCGCGAACCAGCGACTCGCAGAGCCCTCGACCATGATGGGCGTGCCTGAGACTCGGACCTTTTCGGCTCGCTCGTGCCATCCGGCAGCGTGTCCGAAGCACGGCACGGTGCACGCGAGGACAGCTCCGCGGACGCGATCGGCGTGGTCCAGCAGCAGTTGCTGCCCGACCGCGCCGCCGACCGAGTCACCGGCGTAGCGGAAGGTGCCGCCGCTCTCGCCGCGTTCGGTCAGGACACCGTCGACGAAGCGAAGCACGCCGTCGGCCAGCTCGGTCATCGTGAAGCTGTTCTCGACCGGCGCTCGGTTGCGGCCATGACCGGGCAGATCCCATGCGATGACATGGAATTCGCCGTCCAGCAGCGCCGCTGTCGCGGACCACAGAGCCGTTGCCGAGGTGCCGAGTGATGGACCGCAGACGAGCAGGGGCAGGTCCGGCGAGCCGCCGAGCTGGACGCCGGAGATCGGGGGAACGGTCATCGGGAGCCTCCTGATCGGGCACGGTCGAGGATGGTGTCGATGATGGCGTCGGCGCTGCCCAGATAGTGCGTCGGGTCGAAGTCGTCATCGGCCGCGCCGACGAAGCCGGCGAGACTGCGCTGCTCGGCCAGCAGGTTCGATCCGGAAGCGGAGACCAGCCGGGCCATCCGGCCGGTGTCGACGTGCAGTCCGGTGAACAGTTCGGCTGTCTGTGATGCTGCCGTCACCGTGTGGCGAGCGAGCGTGGCCAGGGTCGCCCATTCGCCGTGCCATGCTCCGTCGGCGCGCTCATCGACGGATTCAGCTGCAGCGACATGCAATTGGGCGGCCAAGCCAGGTGCAACCAGCGAAGCCCGACGGATGAGCACGGACAGGACGGGGTTGACCTTGTGCGGCATGGTGGAAGAACCGCCGCGCCCGGCCTCAACCGGCTCGGCCAGCTCGCCGATCTCCGGCCGGGAGAGCACCAACACGTCGCGCGCCACTCGGCCCCAGGCATCGGTCGCGCGGGTGAAGGCGTCGGCGATCCGGGTGATGGGCGCACGTGTGGTGTGCCACGGCGGGGACCAAGGCAGGCCCAGGTGCTCCGCGGCGGACTGGGCCACGGCGACGGCATCGCGGTCCGCGCCGGTCAGGTGCAGGATCAACGAGGGTCCGGCGAGTGTGCCGGCCGCCCCGCCCAACTGGACAGGCAGCCGATCACGAGCGTCCCGCAGGTCGTCGCGGGCGTCGAGGATGCCGTGCAACCACTGAGCTGCCTTGAGTCCGAACGTGATCGGGACGGCATGTTGCGTGAGGGTGCGTCCGGCCATGACGGACGAGCGGTGCTGCTCAGCGAGCCCGACGAGTGCGGCGACCTGGGCGTCGATGCTCGCGAGCACGGCGTCCGTGCACGCTCGCGCGGCCAGGACGATCGCGGTGTCCAGGGTGTCCTGGCTGGTCAGCCCGCGGTGCACCCAGCGCGCCGCTTCCGGATGGGCAACCGCGAGCCTGTCACGGACGACGGCAAGGAACGGAATGACCGGATTGCCGCCCGCCTCGGCGGCAGCGTCGATCTCCTCCGGCTCGATCCGCACCGCGGCCTCGATGTCGACGGCAGCTCCCGGGGGAGCGGCGCCCGACTCGGCGAGCGCGGCGAGCCACGCCGTCTCCACCGAGAGCATCGCCCGGATCACCGCGGCGTCGGAGAACAGCTCACCGGCGCGGTGATCACCGGGCCACAGCAGCCCGGTCACTGGTCCTCGCCGTAGGTCAGGAACACCGTCTCGTCTGCTCCCTGCAGGTGTATGTCGAAGACCAGGCCGTGCTCGTCGGCACGAGTGACCAGGGTGCCCCGGCGGTTCGCCGGAACCGACGACAGGAACGGATCCACTGCTGCCACAGCGTCGTCGAGCGGTAGGTAGGCACGGGTGAGGAGCCGGTGCAACAGTCCGCGCGCGAAGACGGTGACCGCAAAGAACGGAGCGCCGTCGCCCCGAGTCACTCCGGGTGGCACGGTGGTGAACGAGTAGTGCCCGTCCGGGTCGACGGCAACCCGGCCGAAGCCGGTGAAGGTCCAGCCATCGCGCGAGCGTGAGCCCGGATCCTGTGCAACTGCACCGTTCTCGTCCGCCTGCCAGATCTCGATCAGGGCGTCCGGGATCGGTTCGCCGTCTCCGTCATATACCGTGCCGTGCAGTCGGATCGCGTGCGGATGACCGACGGGAACGAGGACGCCGCCGCCGTCATACGGGAGCGCATAGCCGAAGAACGGTCCGACCGTCTGGCCCGGAGTGGGATGCAGTGCGCTCATTCTGGCGGTCGCGCCTCTGGCCTCGGCTCCGGGCCTCGCTGCGCTCGTGTCCTCACCTCGGTTGGCGCTCATCAGGACTCCTCCGTCGGGGTCGGGTGGCTACCGGTCAACACGATGTCCCAGGTGTAGCCGGTCGCCCACTCGTGCCGCGTCACGTCGTGGTCGTAGGTCGCGACGAGCCGCTCGCGCGCCACCGGGTCGACGACCGACTGGTAGATCGGATCGAGTGCGAAGAGCGGATCGCCGGGGAAGTACATCTGGGTGACGAGCCGCTGGGTGAAGTCGGTGCCGAAGAGCGAGAAGTGGATGTGCGCCGGTCGCCACGCGTTGTGGTGGTTCTTCCACGGGTAGGGACCCGGCTTGATGGTGGTGAACGTGTAGCGGCCCTCGGCATCGGTGATGGTGCGTCCGACACCGGTGAAGTTGGGGTCGATCGGCGCCGGGTGCTGGTCACGCAGATGGATGTAACGCCCGGCCGCGTTGGCTTGCCAGATCTCCACGAGTTGATGGGTCACCGGCCGCCCGTCGCCGTCGAGCACGTGTCCGGACACCACGATCCGCTCGCCGATCGGCTCACCGCTGGCCTGGATGGTCAGGTCCGATTCGGCAGCGCCGATGTCGCGCTGTCCGAAGACCGGCGCATACAGCTCGATCGTCTCCGGGTCGGCATGCTGCATCGCCTTGGTGGGATGCCGCAGCAGGCTGCTGCGGTAGGGCGCATAGTCGAGTCGGGGTTGCGTCTCGGTTGTGGCGCCCCGAGCGTATTCGTCTGCGATGGCTGCGATTTCGGCGCTGATATCGGCCTGGCTCGCGGACGCCGCGTCCGGGTCGGTCGCAAGGAGGGGCTTGTTCTGCTGCGTGGTCACGCTGCGACCGTATCGGGAGACCTGCCCTGACCACTTGCCCGATCTTCCGCTGGCCGGAAACATGGGTGGCATGGCAGGAAACTCCGCTGCGGCGGGACGTTCGGTGACGAGCAGGGCACTGGCGCTGTTGGGCGCCTTCGACGAGCGGCACCGCCAGCTCAGCCTGAGCGATCTCGCGTCGCGAGCCGGACTTCCACTGGCCACTGCGCACCGGTTGGTCAACGAACTCGTCGACTGGGGTGCCCTGGCACGGACCGGTTCGACGTATGTCGTCGGGCGCCGGTTGTGGGACGTCGGGCTGCTCGCGCCGGTCAACACCGGTCTGCGGGAGGTCGCCGCGCCATACCTGCACGACTTGTATGGCGCCACCCTCGCCACCGTGCATCTGGCGGTCCGCGACGGCAAGCACGTCCTCTATGTCGAGCGGCTCTCCGGCCATGCGTCGGTGCCGGTCGTGAGCACAGTCGGATCGCGACTTCCGTTGCACGCCACCGGTGTTGGCAAGGTGTTGCTCGCGTTCGCACCGGAAGATGTGCGGCGGCAGGTGCTGGCCGACCTGCCGCGGGTCACCCGCTACACGATCAGCGAACCTGGCCGGCTGCAGAAGCAATTGGCCAAGGTACGCGTGGACGACTTCGCCACCACCCAGGAGGAGATGAGCCTCGGTGCCTGCTCGGCCGCGGTGCCGATCCGAGTGGGCGACTCGGTCGTCGCCTCATTGGGTGTCGTGGTGCCGACTCTCAAGCGGGACCAGGCGCGCCTGGTGAGCGCGATGCAGGTCGCGGCTCGGGGGATCGGCCGGAGCCTGCGCTCGACGTGAGCCGCACCCGCTTCCGCTGAACGGAAGCTGGTGATGGCACGGCGCACGCCGGCTCCGCAGAATGCGGACATGCCACCACGCACCCCCGAACGCACCCAGATCGGCATCGTCGGTGCCGGACCAGCCGGCCTGATGCTGTCGCACCTGCTCGATCGCGCCGGGATCGACTCGGTCGTCATCGATCTGCGCAGCCGCACCGAGATCGAACACACTCACCGTGCGGGCATTCTGGAGCAGGGGTCGGTCGACCTGCTGGTCGATACCGGCGTGTCGGAACGAGTGCACCGGGACGGGTATCGGCACGACGGCATCGAGTTGGCCTTCGGCGGAGGCGGACACCGGATCGACTTCCGCGGACTCGCGGGTGCGTCCACGCAGCTCTACCCGCAGACCGATGTCTTCATCGACCTGGCCGACGCTCGAGCACGGGACGGCGGGGACGTGCGCTTCGAGGTTACCGACGTTTCGGTGGACGATCTGACGACGGACGGTCCGGTGCTCCGGTTCACCGATGCGGCGGGTGTCGCTCGAGAGGTCCGGACGGACTTCCTGGTCGGAGCGGACGGCTCACGCAGCCTGTGTCGTCACCGGGTGCCTGACTCGGAGTGCACGCAGTACTTCCGCGAATATCCGTTCGCGTGGTTCGGCATACTCACCGAGGCTCCGCCGAGCGCTCCAGAGCTGATCTACAACCACTCACCGCACGGCTTCGCGCTGATCAGTCAGCGCACCGAAACGCTGCAACGCATGTATTTCCAGTGCGATCCGGCCGAGAACGTCGACGACTGGTCCGACGACCGCATCTGGGACCAACTCCAGACCCGGCTCGGCGCCAACGGCTACGCGCTCAAGGAGGGCCCCATCACCTCCAAGACCGTGTTGCCGTTCCGCAGCTTCGTGCAGGAGCCCATGCACTTCGGTCGGATGGCGTTGGCCGGCGACGCCGCGCACACCGTGCCGCCGACGGGCGCCAAAGGCCTCAACCTCGCACTCTCCGACGTCCGTGTGCTGGCGGAGGAACTCGAGCGGGCCGTTCGTGCCGGCGACGCGGCGCCGCTGGCGACATACAGCGAACGCGCCGTGGCACGCGTTTGGAAGGCGCAGCACTTCTCCTACTGGATGACGACGATGCTGCACACGCTCCCCGACGCCACGCCGTTCGACACACGTCGGCAGGAAGGTGAGCTGGCCTCCGTCACCGGTTCGACCGCAGGATCCACCTACCTTGCCGAGGCCTACACGGGTTGGCCCGGCGCACGCTGAAACCGATTCTGTGCAAACGACATCCGTGACATACCGGCGTATGCCGGACGGGCGCCATCCTGGACGGGCTCGATGACCCGGACGAGAATGACGTCGACCGTACGGATCGTCGAACGGCGGTCTGAGTCCTCGCGAAGGGATCAACTCATGGCCCATCACGCATACGGGATCTCCGAGATCGTCGGCACCTCGCCGGACGGCATCGAGAGCGCCATCAACAACGCGGTCGCTCGCGCCGGCAGCACCGTCCGCAATCTCGACTGGTTCGAGGTCCAGGGTGTTCGCGGCCAACTGGAGGAGGACAAGGTCGTCCATTGGCAGGTGACCATCAAGGTCGGCTTCCGCATCGACGACGAGTCGTAGTCGCGCACTCAGGACGGTTACGCCTCAAGGTACGGCGCGGCGCCTGCGTCTTCGACCGCACGTTCGCCCTCTGGCAGCGGCTCCTGTGCAAGAGCGGGCGGCGGTTACCCGGCGCGATCCAGCCTGCCGGGAGTTGCTCTTCGAAGGGCGTTTTCGCTACCACGTTCTATTCGCGAACGTAGGCGTTACTAAAAGGTTCTTTACGAATTCTTGAAGTGCTTGACGGTTACATTCCCGTAACCGGGCTTATAGCGTGGGAGGTCGCCGGGCCGTGACCTGGCGGACAAAAATCCGCGCGACGAAAGGGAATTACCCATGAGTCAGAACGATCAGTTCGGGCAGGACCAGTCCGGCGACAACGAGTCCGGGCAAGGATTCGAGCAGGGCCAAGGTGGTCAGGACTCCGGTCAGGGCGGCGGCGACTTCGGTGGCGGTCAGGACTCGGGCCAGGGCGACGGTGGCTTCGGCGGTGGCCAGGACGGCGGCCAGGACCAGGGTGGTCAGGACTCGGGCCAGGGTGACGGTGGCTTCGGCGGTGGCCAGGACGGCGGCCAGGACCAGGGTGGTCAGGACTCGGGCCAGGGTGACGGTGGCTTCAGTGGCGGCCAGGACCAGGGTGGTCAGGACTCCGGTCAGGGTGGTGGCGGCTTCGGTGGCCAGCAGGACGAGGGCCAGTCCGGTGGCGGCTTCGGTGGCCAGCAGGACGAGGGCCAGTCCGGTGGCGGCTTCGGCGGCCAGGACGGTAACGGCCAGGACGGTAACGGCCAGGACGGCAACGACAACGGCGGATCGGACTTCTCCTGACCGAGCGCAGAGACAAGTGAACTGGGGCGTCGACCGTGTCGGCGCCCCAGCTCATGTCTGAGGGAGAATGCGCTCAGCGTCAGTTGTTGTCGCCCTTGGCGTCGCCGCCCTGCTGATCTGCGGAGTCCTGCGCGTCCTGGGCCGGCTTCTCAGCCTGCTGCTCGTCGACACCGAGCTGCTGCTCGACCTTGTCGCCGGCGGAGTGGATCTGCGAGTCGTACTTGCCGCCGGTCTTGGAGCTGATCGCGTCCTCGGCCTTGTCGAGGCCATCGCGCACCTTGTCGGGGTTCTTGCTGGCGAAGTCCTTTGCCTTGTTGACAAGATTTCCGAAGTCGACCATGTGATTTCTCCTCGTTTCAGGTGATGGCCGGAGGGACCGGCCGCTCGGCACTGTAGACCACCGGCGCCCCTGCGTCGGGCTTTCGGAGGTGCCCTGTTCCCGCTGCACCCTTCCTCGTCGTTACGGTGCTGGCAGCGGACTCGATCCTACGCCGCTGACGTCGACACGGGCAGGGACAGATGACATCGCAGACCACCGCAGAACCGTCCGTCCTGGCACGGGTCGACGGCTCGATCGGGCGGCTGACCCTCAACCGACCGCGCGCCATCAATGCATTGAACGGCGAGATGGTCAACACCCTGCAGGAGACCCTCGACGAGTGGGCGTCGGACCCGTCGATCAGTGCTGTGGTGCTCGACGGCGCGGGTGAGCGAGGTCTGTGCGCGGGTGGCGATGTCGTCGCGATGCATTCGGATGCGGTGAGCGGCGGCACGGACATCCTGGGCTTCTGGCGTGCCGAATATCTTCTCAACCACGCCATCAGCAGGTTCCCGAAGCCGTATGTCGCCCTCATGGACGGCATCGTCATGGGTGGCGGCGTCGGAGTCTCAGCACACGGCAATACCCGTGTCGTCACTGAGCGTTCGCGGATCGCGATGCCGGAGACCGGCATCGGGTTCGTACCGGATGTCGGCGGCATCTTCCTGCTCGCGCAGGCGCCGGGGGAGACAGGCACGCATCTGGCTCTCACCGCCGGTCACATGGACGGCGCGGATGCGATCGCGCTCGGGCTCGCGGACCACTTCGTGCCGTCCACCGCACTGCCGGATCTCGTTGCGGCGATCATCGCCGGCGGCGTGCCGGTAGCTGTGGATCGGTATGCCGAAACACCTCCGCCATCAACAATTCTCGAGGCGCGCACCTGGATCGATGAGGTGTATGCCGCCGCCACCGTCGAGCAGATCGCCGAACGACTCGAGCGGCGCACGGAGCCCGAGGCCCGCGCCGCCGCGCACGCCCTTGCAGGCAAGTCCCCGGTGGCGCTGAAGGCGACGTTGCGGTCGTTGCGCCAAGCCCGGGAGACCGGGTCCCTGGAGGCCGTGTTGGATCAGGACCTGCGCGCGGTGTCGCATGCGCTGCGCACGCATGATCTCGCGGAGGGAATCCGCGCCCAGGTGATCGACAAGGACCGCAACCCGCACTGGTCACCTGCCACGTTGTCAGAGGTCGACGAGGCGATGGTCGAGGCGTACTTCGCACCGCTGGGGCACGAGCTCGGATTGAGCACGCACTGATCGGTGCGGCCCAGCTGGCCGCGTGGGCCCGGGGACCCATTTATCGGCGGGTTGCCCGTTTCGCAGGAACTGACGCACGGTTGACGACGTCTCCTACCCATCTGACACAACACGCCAAAGCTGTTGTGGCACAAGGGGATAGGAGGCTGACATGAGTCAGCAGAGTTACGCACCGATCGCTCCGGACACTGGGAACGGCCGCAAGAGGCACCTGAAGTGGACGGTCGCGGCCGTTGCTGCCGGCATGGTCGCCGCACCCGCGCTGGCGTTCGGGCTGGGCAGCGCGCAAGCGCACGCCGCGTCACGGGACGGGGCCTGCAGCAAGGGTGAGTTCTGCTACTACTTCAACAGCAACGAGAAGGGATCGGTGTCGGACTTCAAGCACTCGAAGGCCAATCTCGGTGAGACCCAGCCGAGCTGCTACGAATTCAGGGGACACGGCAACGGCCGGCACGTCTGTGTGAAGAACAACGCCGCATCCGTCTGGAACCGGACCGGACACACGGTCACGGTCTACTACAACAGCTACTACGGCGGCCCGTCCCAGCGAATCGCCCCGGGGCACAAGGCAAATCTCATCCCCGCGCTGAAGAACAACAACGCGTCGCACAAGTTCGGCGGGCAGCATTCGACGCCGCCGAAGAGCAGCGGCACGGTGCGCGACGTCATCCGGGCAGCACGTTCACAGATCGGGAAGGGTTACATCTACGCGTGGGGTGGCGGCGGCAAGTACGGGCCGACCAAGGGCACCACCAGCCCGTCCGGCCACCCGGACTGGAACCACATCGGCTACGACTGCTCCGGACTGATGCAGTATGCGTTCTGGCAGGGTGCTCATGTCGATGTTGGGACCTATTCCGGCGCCCAACAGGCGAAGTACCGGCACATCCCGCTGAGTCAGCGGCGTCCCGGAGACATGGTCTTCTGGGGGTCCTCCGCCTCCAGCACGACCCATGTCGCGCTCTATATCGGCAACGACAAGATCATCGAATCGGCAACGCCGCGAACGCACAACAGCGTCCACGTCGCCGGTCTCTATTCGCACCCGAGCGCCGGCCTGCTCCCGTTCGTCGTCCGCCCGGTGCACTGACACCCGGCGTGATCCGCGCACCGCGGCTCGGGGCACTCGTTGCTCCGGGCTGCGGCTTGGACAGAATGGCAGTCACGCCACAGACAGTCCCACGGACGAAGGAGTGAAGGTGACCGATTACAACACCATCCTGGTGGAGCGCGACGGCCGCACTGCGACGATCACGATCAACCGGCCCAAGGCACTCAACGCACTCAACTCCGAGGTGATGACCGAGGTCGTCACCGTCGCCGAGGAACTGGACCGCGACAGCGGCATCGGCGCCATCGTCATCACCGGCTCGGCGAAGGCGTTCGCCGCCGGCGCCGACATCAAGGAGATGTCCGACAAGACGTTCTCCGAGGTGCACAACCAGAACCTGTTCGCCGGCTGGGACCGGCTCGCCAAGGTCCGCACCCCGGTGATCGCCGCGGTCGCCGGCTATGCGCTTGGTGGTGGCTGCGAGCTGGCGATGCTGTGCGACTTCATCATCGCTGCTGACACCGCCAAGTTCGGCCAGCCCGAGATCACGCTGGGCGTCATACCCGGCATGGGCGGCTCCCAACGCCTCACCCGTGCGGTCGGCAAGGCGAAGGCGATGGACCTGGTGCTCACCGGCCGAATGATGGACGCTGAGGAGGCCGAGCGCTCCGGGATCGTGGCGCGGGTCGTCCCCGCGGCCGAGCTCCTGCAGGTCGTCAAGGAAGTCGCCGGCACCATCGCCGGTATGTCGCTGCCGGTCGCGATGATGGCCAAGGAGGCGGTCAATGCCGCCTTCGAGACCCCACTCGCCGAAGGCCTGCGCCTCGAACGCCGGTCCTTCCACGCCGCGTTCGCGACGGACGATCAGAAGGAAGGTATGGCGGCCTTCCTCGGCAAGCGGCCCGCCACGTTCTCCAACTCGTGACTCCGCCGGATCGAGTAGCGAGGAACGAGCGTATCGAGATCACCAATCTGCATCGACCTCGAAATCGCCTGCGCCCTGGCGCAATCGGGCCAGGATCCGCAGCAGAGGTGCGAGGTCATCGGCCGCGATCCCGGGTTCGGCGAAGACCACCTCGTTCAACTGTCGGGTGGCGGTCAGCGACAGCTGATGCCCCTCCGGGGTGAGCTCGACGAGGGTCGTGCGCCGATCGGTCGGATGCGGGGTACGGCGCACCAGGCCGACCTTCTCCAGCCGGTCCACGGCGTTGGTGACGCTGGTCGGATGCACCTGCAGCCGCGCGCTCGCCTTGGCCATCGGCAGCGCGCCGGTGCGGGTGAAGTGCAGCAGTGTCAGCAACTCATAGCGCGCGAAGGTCAGCCCCAGCGGCTTGAGCACTTCGTCGACGCGGGCCAGGAAGATCTGCTGGGCGCGGATGACCGAGGTGATCGCAGCCATGCCATTGGCATAGTCACCCCAACCGTGTGCGGTCCACTGTCGGCGGGCCTCGGCGATCGGGTCGTGGGGCAGCGGGCTCGGCATGCCGGTGATTGTTCCATCAACTGTCCGGCGCCGCCGGGCACGGTTGCTCGGCCGATCGAACCAACCGGCGGGACCGACCGTTGAAGTGCAAGGATGGAGCGATCTGATCTCAAGCCTTGGAGGGTGACATGAGTGTGCGGGTCTGGGTTGACGGCGAGATGGTCGACGACAAGCCCAGTGTGCGAGCGTTGGACCACGGCATCACCGTGGGCGACGGCGTCTTCGAGACCGCAAAGGTGGTCGACGGCAAGCCGTTCGCCATCGACCGGCACAACGATCGCCTCGACCGGTCGCTGCACGGCCTGGGGCTACCCTCCGCCGACCGGGCGCGCCTGCAGGAAGGCTTCGACGCCGTGCTCGCCGAACCGCTCGACTTCGGCCGGTTGCGCTACACCGTCACCGCCGGTGAAGGCCCGCTCGGATCCGATCGCAGCGACAGCCCGCTGACCTACATCGTCGCCTCCATGCCGGTCGACCGCCCGACGCCGACCACCAAGATCGTCGTCGTGCCGTGGACCCGCAACGAGCGCAGTGCCGTCGCAGGCCTGAAGACCACCTCGTATGCCGAGAACGTCGTCGCGCTCGCGGCCGCCAAGAAGGAAGGCGGCAGCGAGGCGATCTTCGCCAACAACCGTGGCGAGCTGTGCGAAGGCACCGGATCCAACATCTTCGTCGTCGTCGATGGCGAGTTGCTCACTCCCAAGCTGGAGTGTGGCCCGCTCGCCGGCATCACCCGCGCGCTGACCATCGAGTGGAGCCGCGAGGCCGGCATCCCGGTGCGCGAGGAGATCCTGCCGATCGACGTTCTCGACACCGCCGACGAAGTGTTCATCACCTCGTCCACCCGCGATGTGCAAGCCGTGTCCGCGGTCGGCGACCGCGAGCTCGCCGCTCCCGGCCCGATCACCAGCAAGGCAGCCGCGGCGTTCGCCGAAGCCTCCGCCGCAGGGCGCGACTGACCGGCACCATGGCTGGACCGCCGCCTCAGGAAGAGGTCGACCGCCCCTTGGACGACAGGATCGCCGAGGACCGGTTCGCCTGGCGTGCCCGGATCAGGGCCAATCCCACGTCATACCTCTTCTATCGGATCGGCATCGGCCTGCTCGGCCTGCTCGTCGTGGCCACAGGCATCGTGCTGCTGCCGCTGCCGGGTCCCGGCTGGGTGATCATCTTCATCGGCCTCGGGATCTGGGCGACCGAATTCACCTGGGCCAAAAGACTGCTCGGCTTCGCCCGGGAGAAGGTGCGGCTGTGGACCGAGTGGGTGGGTCGGCAGAACTGGTTCGTGCGCGGTCTGGTCGGGCTGGGCATCGTCGTGCTCGTCGCAGCATGCTTCTGGCTGGTGTTCCTGGTCAGCGGCGTGCCCGGCTTCCTACCGGATCAGGTGAAGACCTGGATCGGTTATGCGCCCGGGCTGTGAACGGCGAGCCCGATTATGCGGCCGCAAGCTGCGTCAGCTAATGTTGGCGCTCGCAGCACGCTCCGTATGACGGGTCGTCGCAGCGCCTGGATGTGTAGCTCAGCTGGTTAGAGCGTTCGCTTCACACGCGAGAGGTCAGGGGTTCGAGTCCCTTCACATCCACCATGCCCGATGGCGACTGACCTGCGAAACTGCCCCTGGCTGCGAGAGCAGCCGGGGGCTTTGTCGTGCGCGTGCTCGGTTCGCGCGATCCCTTGTCTGGCTACTCGGGGTGTGCTTGCATGACGAGACCGTCCCCGCCGCTCGGCGAGGCGCCACGACGAGGTGGTAGCGATGGGCTCGACATACGACTATGTGATCGTGGGAGCGGGATCGGCGGGCGCCGTGATCGCCGCTCGGCTGAGTGAGGACCCGGATGTGCGGGTGTGCCTGCTCGAGGCGGGTGGCCCGCCACCGCCCGCGGAGTTGGTGCCGGCAGCGGTCGCGAGTCTGCAGAACAACCCCGCGACCGACTGGATGTTCAACGGCGACCCCGGTGGGGTAGGCAAAGGCCTGGTCGGTGGTCAGATGATGGTGCCGCGAGGGAAGATGCTCGGTGGTTCCTCCGGCCTGAACTACATGGCGTACGTCCGGGGCCACCCGGGCGACTTCGACGCATGGGCCGCTGGCGGTGCGGCGGGCTGGTCCTACGAGGAGGTGCTGCCCTACTTCCGAAAGGCCGAGGGCTTCGTGCACAGTCCCGAGCTGGACTCCGACCTCGCGATGCACGGCGACGACGGTCCGGTGGGTGTGTCGGTGCGCCAGCCGATCCTTCCGGCCTCGACCCAGTTCGTCGAGGCGGCGGGTGCCGCGGGCATGAAGCAGGGTGATTACAACGGTCGCGCCCGGCTCGACCCCCAAGGGGTCGCTTCGCTCTTCCAGACGACGACGAAGGACGGCCGGCGCAGCTCGACCTTTCACGCCTACCTCGAGCCGGCGATGGAGCGGGCGAACCTCACGGTGGTCACCGGTGCCCTCGTCGAGCGGGTCCTGCTGGAGGGAGACGGGGAAGTGACCCGTGCCACCGGGGTCGCCTACCGCACCGAGGACGGCACGCATGAGGAGGTGGCTGCGGGCACCGAGGTGGCGCTGTGCGCGGGCGCGATCGGGTCGCCGCAGCTCCTGCTGTTGTCCGGGGTCGGAGCCCGCGACGAGCTCGCCGACGTCGGGGTGGACTGCGTCGTCGACCTCCCGGACGTCGGGCGTCATCTCAAGGACCACCTGCACACACCGTTGATGTTCGCCGCCGATGGCATCGGCGAAACGATGACCGAGGTCGCCATGTCCCTCGGGCCGGACGCGCTCCGAGCCCCGGCCGGGCCGCTCCCTGCCGACCCCGCGGACGATGTTGATCTCCCCGAGGCCCTGGCTGGTCTCAAGGCTGAGGCCGAGCGGCGGATAGGCGAGTGGTTCACCACTGGCCGCGGCCTCGCGTCGTCCTCCCTGTATGACGCCGTGGCGTTCTTCTCGACCGGCTTGGGCGACGAGCACACCCACGACGCGCAGATCGGCTTCCTTGCAACCGGCTATACGCCGTCGATCTGGGAGGGCGTCTTCCGACTCCCGCCGACCGCTTTCTTCGCGGACCCGGAAGCATTCCTCGACCCGTCACGCGCCCAGGTGGTCGTGTTGCCCAATCCCGTGCAACCGCACTCCGAGGGCTCGGTGACGCTGGTCAGCGCGGACCCCGCGGTCGCACCGCGGATCGAGCTCAACTACTTCAGCGACCCGCATGACGTGCAGGTCATGGTCGCAGTCATGCGCAAGGCGCTCGAGATCGCGAAGGCCTGGCCCGGCGGTGGCCTGGGTGAGCCGGTCATCCCTCCGCACCTGGCGCAAGCCCACGGTCACGTGGCCGGCTCCGAGCCGAGCGACGCGCTGTTGGAGGACTTCGCCCGCCATTACGCGATAACCGTCTACCACGAGACGTCGACCTGTCGGATCGGTGAGGTCGTCGACCCGCGGCTGCGCGTGCACGGTATCGAGGGGCTGCGGGTGGCGGACGCGAGTGTGATGCCCAATGTCGTCAGCGGCAACACCAACGCGACGGCCATCATGATCGGCGAGAAGGCTGCCGAGCTGATCGCCACGGATCACGGCGTCCACCTTCGCGAACTGGTCGGCTGACATCTCGGGCGTGTTCTCCACCTGGTTGCCGGACGTGCCGGACCCGACGCCTATGGACCTGCGAGAGGTGCGTCCTGCTCGAGCACCTCGACGGCCAGCACGGTCGGTAGGTGCCGGGCGATCTCGTCCCAGCTCTCGCCCTCGTCACGACTCGCGAAGACCGACCCGGAGTTGGTGCCGAAGTAGACACCGGCCGGATCCTGCCGGTCACCGGTCATGCCCTGTCGGAGCACGGTGAAGAAGCACGCCTCCTGCGGCAACCCCCGGCGCTGGGCGGTCCAGGACTCACCGGCGTCGGTGGAGCGCCATACGGCGGCTGCTGCGTCGGGCGGATAGCGGCCTTCGGTGTCACCGTTCAGCGGCACCGTCCAGATCGTGCGGCCGTCGCGGGGGTGCGCCCACAGCGGGAAGCCGAACGTCGACGGCAGGCCGGCGGTGATGTTGTGCCACCGGTGCCCGCCGTCGTCCGAACGCCATACGCCGTGGTGGTTCTGCTGATAGAGCAGATCGTCGGCGGCACGCTCGATGTGATGCACGCAGAAGCCGGTGTGTCCGTCCGACGCCGCCGCCGGATGCTCGTGTCCCTCGCTGTCCGCAGGGTCGGCGAGGTCGTTGCGCCGCTCCCAGGTGGCACCGCCGTCCTCGGTGGCGAAGACTCCGGCGGCTGAGATCCCGACCCACATCGTCTCCGGATGCTCCGGGTCGACCACGATCGTGTGCAGCACGAGGCCCGCCGCGCCGGGGCCCCAATCGGGTGCCGACGGATGATCGGTCAGGCCCTTGACCGTCTCCCAGGTCTCGCCGCCGTCGTCACTGACAAGGAGCGCCGCCGGCTTGGTTCCGGCATACAGCCGTTCGCCGCTGCGGCCGAGGGACCACACCTGGGAGAACCCGTCGCCGAACGGCGCGGGCGTCACGGTCCAGCCGATGGAGGCCGCGAAGTCGGGGTCCTGCGCCGCCCACGCATCCACCTGGCCGGTTGTCAGCTTCGTGACGTCCCAGGTCCGGCCGCCGTCGCCGGAACGCCATACGCCTGCGCCGGACCAGTCGCCGCCACCACCGGCCCAGATGGTGCCTGTGACGGGGTCGCCGATCATGTGGTTGATCGGCCAGCCGTCGCAGTAAGGTCCACGGACCGTCCAGCGCACCCGGGCGGTATCGCCGTCCAGGATGAATGCGCCCTTGGTCGTTCCGACCAACAGATGGATGGCTGCATCGGACATGAGACGCCCTTCCTCGTGAGCGGGCCGTCATGGTCGGCGCGCCCGCAACGTTCCATTCTTGCCCGGCGCGCGTGGGCCGACAAGATGTATGTCGTTGCTCCGGCGGCGAGTCGTGAAGAATTTTCCGGGATCGATGTCGAAGTCGCCGGAGCTCGTTCGACGTACGTGTGACAAGCAAGCCCGACCAATCAACAGGAGTGATCGAGATGCCGCGTTTCATGGGATTCGTGCGGATGGAAGAAGGCGTCGGAACGCCGCCGAAGGCACTGTTCGACGCGATGGACGTCTACATCGGCGAGCAGGCCGCGAAGGGTGTATTCCTCGACGGTGGCGGGTTGTTCGGCACCGAGGACGCAGTGAATTTCGTTGTGCGCCAAGGGGAAGTCAGCCGCGTCGACGGTCCGTACGCCGAGGGCAAGGAGGTCGTCGGCGGCTGGGCGATCATGCAGTACGACAGTCTGGAGGACGCCGTGGCCGACCAGCGTGACTTCGCCGAACTGCACGCCAAGCACTGGCCGGAGGTCACCGTGATCTCGACCCTGCGGCAGATCTCCGACGGTCCGGACGCGCCCACCGACTGAGCGGGCGTCATTACGCTGGCCTGGTGCCGGCACAGAGGACGACGGGGGATCCGCACGAAGTGATCGTCGCCGCGTGGCGGGCCGAATCGGCCCGCCTCGTCGGCGCGCTCACCCGGATGACCCGCGACGTGGAGCTCGCGGAGGACCTGGCGCAGGATGCGCTCGTGGCCGCGCTCGAGCAATGGCCTGCCGCCGGGGTGCCCGACAACCCGGGTGCGTGGTTGATGACCACCGCGAAGCGGCGCGGCGTCGATCACTTCCGGCGTGCAGAGGTGCTTCGTCGCAAGGCCGCTGAACTCGAGCGGACCGATGGGAGGGACGAGCAGCAGATGCCTGATCTCGACGCCCAGATCGACCACATCGAGGACGACGCGCTTCGGCTGATCTTCCTGTCCTGTCACCCGTCGCTGACTGCCGAGTCTCGGGCCGCGTTGACGCTGCGGCTGGTGGGTGGACTGACGACAGCGGAGATCGCACGCGGGTTCATGGTCGCCGAATCCACCATGGGGCAACGGATTTCGCGTGCCAAGAAGACGCTTGCGGCGTCGCGTGCACAGTTTGAGCTACCGACCGGAGCCGAGCGGACCCGCCGGCTCGACGACGTCATGGCGGTGATCTACCTGATCTTCAACGAGGGGTATGCCGCCAGCTCCGGCACGGACTGGATGCGGCCCGACCTGGCGAACGAGGCGATGCGCCTTGCGCGCATGCTGGCCGCACTGGCTCCGGACGAGCCCGAAGTGCTCGGCCTGCAGGCGCTGGTGGAGATCCAGGGCTCTCGGATGCCGGCCCGGATCGACGACGAGGGCGCCGCCGTGTTGCTGGAGGCCCAGGACCGCAGCCGGTGGGACCGGTTGCTGATCCGACGCGGTGTCGGTGCGTTGCGGCAGGCGGAACTGCTTGCGGGACAAGGGAAGCCGGTGGGCAGCTACTTCCTCCAGGCGTCGATCGCGGCGCAGCACGCGCGTGCCGCGCGTTCCGAGGACACCGACTGGCGCCGGATCGCCGCGCTGTATGACGTCCTGGCGACCGCAGCGCCCGGCCCGGTTGTCGAGGTCAACCGGGCGGTCGCGCACGGCCGGGCGTTCGGGCCCGACGCCGGGCTCGCCGTGCTGGACGCTGTGCCGGCGGATGCGCTGGGGGAGTCACCCCTGGTGCCGAGCGTGCGCGGCGATCTCCTGGAGCGCGCGGGGCGCCATACAGAAGCACGTGCGGCGTTCACCGAGGCTGCCGGGCGGACGAGGAACGAGAGCGAGCGTGCCATCCTGCGCCGGCGCGCCGGCCTGACGTGACGGTGCTGTCCCCGGAGACCCCGGTCAGAAGGGTGGCTCTGGCTCGGGCGGCTTTACGCGTATGTCGCGTGTGTGTCGGTGGATCCGCAGGTCGTGGCCGGCGCGACGTTCGGTGGCACGGTCCTCGTGCTCCTCACGGAGGAGGTCGAGGTCGTCCAGGTCGGTGAACACGTTTGGTATGACGTCGTGTTCGCGGTAGAGGGCGAGGCGGATGCCGAGTTGCTGCTCTGCGCGACTGACCCGCGGTGGGCATTGGTCATCCGGCCGCTGGTGGTCGAAGGGTGTGGTGCGTAGGCGTCGGGTGAGGGTGTGCCACGTGATGGTCCCGGCGGCGTGTTGTCGGCTGGTCCAGAATCTACCGGTCTTGGCGTTGTGGTGGCCACGGTGCATGAGGTGCAGATTGTCCGGATGCGTGGCGCCCTCGGACGGATGCGTGGCGCCGGGCCGGTACTCCACGTCGTGGTCCAGGTCGGTCTCGTGCGCGGAGATGCCGCAGTCGCCGGGTGCCCGGCAGGTGTGGTCGCGACCCTGCACCAGCCTGACCATCCCGGCGGGTGCGCGGTAAGTGCCGGCGGCGTCGATCACCTGCCCACTGACGGGGTCGGTGACCATCCGTGCCCAGGTCGAGCCGGCTTGCAACGCCACGGCGCGGACCTGCTCGGGTGTCAAGAATCCGAGCCCGGGCACTTCGGCGGGCGTGAATGCCGGTCCCGCGGCGGCGGATCCGGCGTGCGGCACGAGATCTTCGGGCAGCAGTGTGGCTAACGGCACGATGACGTGTAACCGGCCGGCAGGGGCGTCTCCGAGGTGTTCGTGGCCGGGGATGGTGCCGCCGATGAGCAGGTCGATCGCGATATCGGCGCGCAACTGGGCCAGGGTGCGCTTGTCACCGGCGGCGCGCGCGGCTTTGGCGAGGTCGCTGACGCGTTGTTGGGCGGTGAACACGCGGGCCGCATCACCGGAGGCATGGAAGGTCGCGGTGCCGTCCCGGCCCGCGAAGGTGCAGGCGTCGCGTGCGTCGACGGCTTCTCGATGCTTGCGGTCCCTGTCGGCCTTTACACCGTCGACCAACGCGAGCTGCCGGCGGATCCTCGCCCGGAACCCGGCGTGCGACAACGGCACAGTCGCCGTGCCGCCATCGAGTGTCGTCGTGCGGTCCGGCGGCGCCAGCAGCCGGTCGATGACCTGCCCGGCGAGCACCGGATCGAGGTGCGCCGTCTCGGCGTAGGCGATCCGTGCCCGCTGCCAGGTGCACGCTCCTGCCCGGAGCCGGTCGTGGGCGGCGCCGACGCGTTGTCGCATGGCCGTGGCGAATCGGACCTGCTCACGGGCGGCAGTCAACGTCGAACCGGTCAGCAGCTGGACCTCGTGCACCACTGCCCGGCACGCGGACTGGCGATGTGCTGCGATCTTGCGCGCATAGCGAGGGTCGTCACGGCCGACGCCGTGGTCTGCGGCCAGATTCTCGACCAAAGCGCCTGTCGCGTCCAACAACGACGCGTCCGAGAAGCCCTTGACCACCTCGGCCGCTTGCACCAGATCACCCAGGTGTTCCCGGGACGCGTCAGTGAAGGCTTGCCGGGCCTGGTCGGCCAGCGCGCTGATCGCGGCGATGACAGTGTCCGGCAACCCGGACAGATCGACCACACGGGCGTCGATGTCGTCGCCGGGACCTTCGTTGGAGCTCATCGGTGGTCACCTCCCACCCTGTCTCGTCGGTGTCTGATGCGTTCAATTCTAGAGGTGACCACTGACAACTCTTTGAGTCGAAACCACAACAGTCACAAGGAGTTCCATGTGACTTGCGCCGACGTCCTGGACCGCGGCGGACCGTGGTCGCACCGACGTTACTCGCGGCGGATCGACGGAATTGGTCCTGCGTTCGAGGCGCAGCCGCTGTACGTCGGGAAGGCCGAGAAGAGTCTGAACGGCCGCGACGTCCGCACCCATTTCGCAACCGGCAAGACTGGGTCCTCAACCGTCCGCCGCAGCCTTGCCGCGTTACTCGTTGATCAGCTCGAGCTTGTGGCGGTACCGCGGAACGTGACCAGACCCTCCGCCAGCGCGAACCATGCACTCGACACAGCAGGCGACGAGCGCTTGAGCCGATGGATGGATGGGCGACTCTTGCAGGCGACATGGGTGAAGCCAGCGACCGTGGTCCTTGGCGACGTCGAGACCGCGGTTCTCCTTCGGCTTCAGCCACCACTGAATCTCGACAACGTCGGCCAACCGCGCGACCGCTTGCGCGGCCCGCGCCATCATGTCGGCGACACCCAGAGGCGGACCCTCTACTGATTTGCATGCTGCAAGGCGAGCCGACCCGGACGGCGGATGGCGGCGTGCCCGGATCGGAGACCCGCCTGCGGGAGGACGATGACCTGATGGACGACAAGGCGCGGCAGACCGAGACCGCAGCGGGTGGGCTCGCCAGGACCTGTGCCGCCATCCTGGGGCCGAACCTTTATGCCGCAGTCCTGCACGGCTCCCTGACGCTCGGTGATTTCGAACCGGGACGCAATGACATCGACCTCATGCTCGTCACCGGACCCGACGGCCTGTCCGCGACCGACCGCGACCATATCGTCGATGCGGTCGACAACGCGAGAGTGGGCGCGGCCAAGGCGGTCGACCTCATAGTGGTCACCTCAACCGCCGCAGGAAGGCCGAGCCGTGCGCCCGCGTCCGAGCTCGAGGTCGCCCGCTACTCGGACGGGATCCACGTGGAGAGTGCGAAGGCCGCGAACGAGGACCTCGTGGTCGAACTGTCGATGGCGCGGACTTCGGGTCGTTCGCTGATCGGCATACCCGTCGATCGAGCGATCGGGCAGGTTCCAGCTCGGTGGGTGAAGGATCGTGGCCTCTTCTGGCTTGGACGATGGCTCACACTCGCGGATGATGCCGAGCACGCCGAGCTGATGGTGCTGACCGCATGCCGCATCTGGCATTTCGACACCGAGGGCACGTACTGCTCGAAGCCGCAGGCCGGGCAGTGGGCGTTGGCTCGCGACCCCTCGCTGTCGGGCATCACACGAGCGCTCCGACAACGTCGTGGCGACCGCGACACAATTATCTCGGCGGACGACGTAACCCATGTGCTTCTAACGGTGTTGGACGACGTCGGCGCTCGGGACTGAGGCTGTCTCGGATCGGCGCTAACGTGGAATGTCGCACAGTCCCGGATCGGGAGGTTCCCATGCCCACAGTGAGCGTCCGCTACATCGTGCACGACGTCGATGCGGCGATCGCGTTCTACACCGGCCGGCTCGGTTTCACCGAGGTGATGCATCCGGCGCCGGCTTTCGCGATGCTCGCCCGTGGCGACCTGCGCCTCGTCCTGTCCGCTCCCGGCGGCGGGCCGGATGGCGGGCAGGCCATGGCAGACGGCACGACGCCGAGCCCCGGTGGCTGGAACCGCTTCGCGATCGAGGTGGACGACCTCGAGGGGCTTGTGTCCGAGCTTCGCGCAGGCGGTGTGCGGTTTCGCAACGACATCGTCAACGGCGTCGGCGGCAGGCAGACCATCGCCGAGGACCCTTCCGGCAACCCGGTCGAACTCTTCGAGCCCACGATCGACGAGGCCCGACTGAATTCCTCCCCGTAGGTCCAACTCAGCCGAGATCCACACGCACGAGCGCCGCAGCAAGCCTGGCGACCTCGTCGGGTGCGACCTGCGCGGCCAGCTCGTCTGGATCCGCCGGCAGCCCAACGGTTTTCGCGCCCTCGAGGGCGCGTCTGTCGAAGTACGGCCGCAGGCTCGGCCACACGGCCTGCGCCTCGCGGCAGAAGATGTCCGCGCCGGTCGGACCGATCCGGTCGAACTGCTGCAGCGTCCGCCGGATCAGGCGAGGGTCGCCACCCGCCTCATCGCGCAGCCGGCGCAGGTCGCCGCGGTAGTCCTCGAGCAGTCGGTCGCACAGCTGCTCCAGATAGCGAGCAGTGCTCTCGTCATACCGCCTATAACCGCCCCGACCGAGCGCGTCGACTCGCTGCTGCCACGTCGACCCCTCCCGCATCCGCCGGGGCGTCCGCCAGCCTTCCCGGAAGAGCTCTCGGGCGCTCGCAGCCGCCACCCCCGCACTGATCGGCGCCGAGAACAGCAGGCACAGCACGAGCAGTTGGAAGAGCGGCGCCGGCTTGTCCCGCAGCGTAATGCCGGCCTCGGCGGCATACGTCGTTCCGTGCTCACGGAGTATGTCGCGGACGTCAGTCAACATCGATCTGCTTGCGCAGCAACGGAATCCGGCCACCTTCCAGCACCATGTCGACCTGGCGCGGCGACAATCGGTGACGCAGCGTGTATGACGCCTCGCTTCGCGAGTTGGTGGCCTCCACCGTGTCGCCCTGCGGCAGCGTGGCGTGCAGGCCATCGAGGGCCAGCGTGTCACCCAGTCGGATGTCGTCGTAGTCCTCGGTCTTGTCGAACTCCAGCGCGAGGATCCCGAAGTTGGCGAGGTTCTGCCAGTGGATCCGGGCGAACGACTTGGCGATCACGACGCGCAACCCGAGGTAGCGCGGCGCAATCACCGCGTGCTCACGGGACGATCCCTGTCCGTAGTTCTCGCCGCCGACGATGATGTGGCCCCCCTCGTCCCGCAGTGCGGTGGCCCGCTCGACATACTCCGGGTCGACCGCGTTGTAGACGAATTCGGAGATCTTGAGGATGTTGCTCCGGTAGGGCAGCACCTTGGCACCAGCCGGCAGGATCTCGTCGGTGGAGACGTTGTCCCCGACAACGAGGCCCACCTGTGCCTCGACCCGGTCCGGCAGCCCATCGAAGTCGGGCAGCGCGGAGATGTTCGGGCCCTTGACGAGTTCGACCTTGCGCGCTTCCTCGAGCGGCAGCGGCTCCACGAGCATCGCGGTGTTGACGCTGGCATGCTCGGGCAACTTCGGTCGCGAGTACGCGATCCCGTGCTCCTCGGTGAGCTGTCGCGGGTCGGTGATCACCCCGGTCAGCGCCGCCGCCGCGGCCGTCTCCGGGGAACACAGCCAGACCGAGTCCTCCTGGCTGCCCGACCGCCCCGGGAAGTTGCGCGGCATCGTGCGCAGGCTGTTGCGACCGGTCGCCGGCGCTTGGCCCATCCCGATGCAGCCCAGACATCCGGACTGGTGAACCCGTGCCCCTGCGCTGATCAGGTCGAAGAGCCAACCGCCCTTGGTCAGATCCTGCAGGATCTCCCGCGACGTCGGGTTGATGTCGACGGACACCCCGCGGTCGGCATACCGGCCACGCAGCGTCTCCGCGACGACCGCGAAGTCACGCAGGCCGGGATTCGCCGAGGACCCGACCACGACCTGGGACACCGGCTCGCCCGCGACCTCGCGGACCGGCACGACGTTGCCGGGGGAGGAGGGCTTGGCGATCAGCGGCTCCAGCGACGACAGGTTGATCTGCTCCTCGAGGTCGTATGACGCCCCGTCGTCGGCCAGCAGCTCCTGCCAGTCGACCTCGCGGTCCTCGCTGGCAAGGAACCGGCGCACCTCGTCGTCGGACGGGAAAACCGTTGCGGTTGCCCCGAGTTCGGCACCCATGTTGGCGATGACGTGACGATCCATCGCGGTCAGCCCGGCCAGTCCAGGACCGTGATATTCGATGATCCGGTTGACGCCGCCCTTCACTCCGTGCCGGCGCAGCATCTCCAGGACCACGTCCTTGGCCGACACCCAGTCCGGCAATTCGCCGGTCAGTTCGACGCCCCAGACCTGGGGCATCCGCAGATAGAGCGGCTCTCCCGCCAGGGCCATTGCCACGTCGAGACCACCGACGCCGACGGCGAGCATGCCGATGGCGCCGGCCGCGCAGGTGTGTGAGTCGGAGCCGGCGAGCGTGGCCCCGGGCCTGCCGAACCGCTGCTGGTGGGTCGGGTGCGACACCCCGTTACCCGGCCCGGAGAACCACAACCCGAAGCGCTGCGCCGCGGAGCGCAGGAACGCGTGATCGTCCGGGTTGCGCTCGTCCTCCTGCAGCAGGTTGTGATCGACATACTGGACGGCCACCTCGGTCTGCACCCGGTCGAGGTCCAGTGCTTCCAACTCGAGCATCACCATCGTGCCGGTGGCGTCCTGCACGAGTGCCTGGTCCACCCGCAACGCGATCTCAGCGCCTGGCGTGAGATCACCGTCCAGCAGGTGGTCACGAATGAGCTTCTGTGCGGCGTTGAGCGACATCGGCGCTCCTCTCCGGCCGGAGCCGCCGAACCGCGGCACTCGACCTGATCGGGCCCTTCAGCCTAGCCTGCAGCCGACAGGGGAGAAGCCCGGCGGAGCACCGCCGGGCTTCTCGTGGGTATGGCGCGTGCGGCCTACACCCCCTGATCGGGACTGGACGACTGCTTCGGCGCAGAGTCGGCCTGCCGCTGCATCTTCTCCA
Source organism: Flexivirga endophytica (assembly GCF_014640635.1). Classification (GTDB taxonomy): domain Bacteria; phylum Actinomycetota; class Actinomycetes; order Actinomycetales; family Dermatophilaceae; genus Flexivirga; species Flexivirga endophytica. The sequence goes on along the minus strand of NZ_BMHI01000004.1, from coordinate 633,378 downwards.
ACTGGCGCGCGGCCGCATCCCGGCCACCGAGGCCGAACGCGAGGGCCGCCGCGGCAGCACCGCCGACGACGACCGCGCCGAACGCGAGGTTGATGACGGAGTTGGCCAGGCCCATGTAGCGCAGGCCGATGGCGGCGAAGAGCACGATCGTCGCGATCTTGACGATCTCGCCCGTTCGTCCGGTGACCATCTTCGCCAGCAGTCCGGCGACGAAGACACCGGCCACGATGATGGCCGCGCCGAACAGGACCCGGCCACCGATGTTGAGCACGGTGTTGAGGATCTCGGTCATCTGCGGGATGTGCAGCACGTTCGCCGCCGCAACCGCGAAGAACAGCACGATCGCGATCTGAGCGATCTTCGCCAGCGTCTTGGCGATGTCGATGTTCTCGGTCTCCACACCAAGGTTGCTGACGGCCCGGTCGAGGTTCATACCGCGCAGCAGGTTCTCCAGCAGGTTGCCGGCGAACTTGGCGATCACGCCACCGATCGCGAGCAGGATGCCCGCGCCGATGATCAGCGGGAGGGTGTCGAGGATCAGCTTCAACATGTGGGATGCCGGGTCGGAGATCGACTTGATCCCGAGGATCTGCAGTGCGGAAATCGCGACTACCAGCAACACGACGGCGAAAACGAGGTGGCCAACCATCGTGGAGATCTTGATCGGCTCGGCGCCGCCCTGCTGTGCCTGGGCCTGGGCGTGTGCCTGGCCGAGACCCTGCTGGTCACCCTGCAGGTGCTGGGGTGCCTCGTGCTGTCCGCCGTTCGTGCCTTCCTGGAGTTGCTGGTTCGCGGAACTGCCGAGCTTGTCGGCGAAACGGTCGACGTTGGCGGCCTGCAGCGCGGTGACAACAAGCTCGCGTGCGATCTTCGCCAGCACGAAGCCGATGAACATGACCAGCGCGGCACCGAGCACTTGTGGCAGGGCGTGCAACAGAGTGCTGACCATGTCCTGCAACGGTGCGGTGACCTGGTTGAGCCGGAACAGGTTGAGCACCGCCATCAAGCCGAATACCCAGATGATCAGCGAGACGATCGTGCTCAGGGATTCGCCGAGCGAATCACCAGTGCCGTCCTGCCGGTTCAGCGCCTTGATCTTGGTGAATTGCTTGGCAAGAATCTTCTTGGCGAACTTCGCCAATAGCCAGGTAATGACCAGAATGACGATGGCCGCGACAACTTTCGTGATGATGTCGGACCAATGAAAGTCGCTCAACTCCATGTGATTACTCCATTCCAGCGTGCGCCTTGCGAGCACGGTGCGGATTTCGCATATGCCCAGCAAGTTAGCCGAAATGGGGTGGTCCGTGAACCCATCCTGATTCACCGAAATCGAACCGTCCCGGAACCCCGTGAGCGCACCGCGAACACGCTATAGTCTCGCGCGCATCAGGGAATTCACGCGACCGGGTCGCATTGCGGTTGTGCAATTGGCGGCCTCGTCGGCGTCGAGATCAGCGCCGCCGCGTGCGTGCCGAACGCCCTCGCAATTCGCGTCGGGCGCGTGCATAGAACTCGTATGTCGCAAGCATCGCGTCATCGTGAGTAACGGCCGGACGCCGAGCTCGGGTGGAGGCTTTGAGTTGTTCGACCCGCTCCGCGTCGACCAGTAGTTTCGCCAACGAATCCACCATGTCGTCGGCGTCGTCGACGAGCAGGCCCTCGACACCGCTCTGCACGAAATCAGCCAGCCCGGTGAAGTTGTAGCCCAGCACGGGGACGCCCGCACTGCGGGCTTCCAGTGCGGCGATCCCGAAGGCCTCCTGGCGGGACGGTGCGACGAACAGGTCGGACTCGTGCAGCAGGTCCCGGATCTGCTCCGGCGTCTGGAGACCGAGCAGGTGCACCCAGTCACTCAAGCCGAGCGCTTCGATCTGTTGCTCGAGGTCGTCGCGTCGTGGCCCCGCACCGACGATGGAGACGGAGACGGTCGCGCCCGCGGGAACCTTCGCCTTGACGCGGGACATCACCTCGATGAACTCGTCGATGTGCTTGCGCTTCTTCAGCCGGCCCACCAGCACGACCCGGAAGTCCGGGTCGCCGGCACGGTGCATCGACGGTGCGGCCGGGGCCCACCATTGCGTGTCGACCAGGTTGGGGACCACCGAGACGTCGCCGCAGCGTGGATAGACGCGCTTGATGTGCCGGGCGATCATCGTGCTCACGCCGGAGTAGACGACCCGCATCAGCGACGGGCCGAAGAAGACACTGCTCACGAAACGGTGCGCCGCCGCGACCTTCCACCACACCGAGTGGACCGTGACCGCGACCGGGATGCCCCGCCTGCTCGCGGCGCGGGCGACATAGATCGCGATAGGGGAGGCGACCGTGAAGTGCGCATGCACGACGTCCACGTCACCCCGGTCGAGCACCTCGGCGACCATCGAGTGGTTCAGCGAGGGGAACGCGATGGTCAGCCACCGGGTGCGCAGCCCGCGGTGAACGTCGAGTCCACCGTCCTCGGCGCCGTCCTTGTTGACCGCGGTGATGATCGAAACGTCGTGCCCGTCGGCGCGCTGGGCGAGCGCCAGCGCCTCGACCTGACGCTCGATGCCACCGACATCGGGAGAGTAGGAGTCAGCGACATGGATGATCCTCATGCACGATCCAGTGCAGTGTCGAGCAGTTCCGGAGACCTCATGCGACGTCGCGGCTGCTCTGGGGCTCTAGCCGGACCGGGAGCGAGTCCACGCCATACACGATCGACAGGTCGCGGAACGTCAACTGCTCAGGCGGTATGGCGAGCTCGAGGTGCGGGAATCGCTCGACCAACCCGAGGAACGCCGAGCGCAACTCCATGCGGGCGAGTTCGGCACCCACGCACCGGTGGAAGCCGTGGCCGAACCCCAGGTGCGACGGACGATCCGCATGCGAGTCGACGGTCTCGGGCTCGTCGCCGAAGGCCTTGTCGCGGTTGGCACCGGACAACGAGACGACGAGCACGTCGCCCTTCTTGATCTGCTTGCCGTAGAGCTCCATGTCGTGCTTCACGAAACGGGGGAAGGTGATCTGCACGACGGACAGGTAGCGCACCAGTTCGGCCACCACCGCGTCGACGTGCTCGCGCTGTCCGGCGCGGGCGTAACTCTCCGGATCACGCAGCAGGGCAAGGGTGCCCAGCGACAGCATGCTGGCGCTCGTCTCGTAGCCACCGGTGAAAACACCGTCGGCGAGGCCGCCGAGGTCCTCATCGCTGACGTCGTCGCCCAGCTCGCGGATGATCTGCCCGATGAGGCCGTCACCGGGGTTGATGCGCTGGCGGCTGACGGCCTCCTGCAGGAACGCACGCGACTCGCTCATCGCGCCGAACACGCCGACGCCGCCCTCGGTGATGTCGAACCGGGCATGTCCGAGCTTGCGGAAGTGCTCCCGGTCCTCGACCGGCAGGCCGAGCAGCTCGCAAATGATCAGGAAGGGGATGGGGAAGGCGAACTCCTCGACCAGGTCGACGACCGGACCGGCTGCCTCCATCGCGTCCAGTCGCTCCGCGACGATCCGGTCGATGACCGGCTGCAACCTGGCGAGTCGCCGGATGGTGAATTCGGGGGTCAGGATCTTGCGCAGCCGGCTGTGCTCGGGCGGGTCGGTGAAGCCGAGGCCGCCGATCGTGACGTCGCTGTCCATGCCGAGCATCGGTCGGATGTCGGTGCTGTAGCTCTTGGTGTCGGCGAGCACGGCCTTCGCCTCGTGGTAGCCGCTGACCAGCCACACATTGATGCCGAAAACCCGGCGCATCTTGTGCACCGGGTCCTGATCGCGTAGTCGCCCTAGCTCGGGGAGCGGATCGATGCCGTTGCGTCGTAACGGCATCGTCAGCTTCTTGGGAAGAACCTTCAGACCTGCCAACCCCGATGAGCGGCCTGCTGCGGCAGTTGACAGCAGTCGCTGGGCGACCCACCGACGGATCGATGTTGTCGCATTCACTGTGTTCGTACTCCTGGATAAACGTCGAATGCTGCAGGCCCCTGTGACGGTCGTCCTGGTGTCCGTGCAGCCTCTCCACGATACCTGTGGTGAGACGGGCCGCAGCGTCCACCGTAACCGACAGGCAGCCTGCTGGGGACGAGGCACGCTCACCGCGGCGAGAACCGCTGAGGCGGGACCGTTAATGTGTCGCCCGTGCCTGTTGGAGGAGTCGCGTCCCTGGGTAGGACGCCATGAGCGGCGGTGACGTGTCGGCCCGTCGTCCCGCGCGTTTCGGGCACTACGAACTGCACGAGGTCATCGGCACCGGGGGCATGGGCCAGGTCGCTCGTGCGACCGACACCCGACTGGGCCGGGACGTGGCGCTCAAAGTCATGCACCCGGCGACCGCGGCCGATGACGAGTACCGTGCCCGGTTCCAGCGGGAGGCGGCGATCGTCGCCCGGCTGACCGACCCGCACGTCATACCCATCCACGGGTATGGCGAGATCGACGGTCGGCTCTATCTCGACATGCGGCTGGTCAAGGGCCGCAACCTGGCACAGCTGCTGGACAGGGGACGGCTGGAGGTGTCCCGCACGCTCGACCTGCTCAGCCAGATCGCCGCTGCCCTGGACTCCGCACACCGGGCGGGCCTGGTGCACCGTGACGTGAAGCCGTCCAACATCCTGGTCGATCCCAAGGGGTTCGCCTATCTGGTCGACTTCGGCATCGCCGCCAGCATCACCCAACAGGACCTCACGGCGACCGGGCAGATCGTCGGCAGCGCGTCCTACATGGCGCCGGAGCGGCTGCAGTCGCCGCCGCGTTCGGACGCCCGCAGCGACGTCTACTCACTGGCCTGCGTGCTCTATCAGTCCCTGACCGGTAGCAAGCCGTTCGTCGCCGGGGAGCAGGTGCAGCTGATCTCCGCGCACCTCAACGCCGCGCCACCGTCGCTGCGCAAGCACCGCGGGGATCTGCCGGACGCGCTGGACCGCGTCGTGCGCTCGGGTATGGCGAAGGACCCCTCCCAGCGGCCCGCGACCGCGACGGAACTGATGGACGCCGCCCGGTCGGCGATGTCGCAGCCGCGGCGGTCAGCGGCGCCCGCGCGCCCCCCTGGACCCCCGTCTTCTCCCGGTGGTCCCGGGTCAGCCGGTGGTGGGACCCGGATGCCGGGGACCGCGCCGTTACCCGCAGCCCGGTCCGCGGGCCGACCGGCGCACACGGCGCGTCCTGCACCGGAGCCTGCTGCGAGCGTCGGCGGCGGTGGCCGTGCGACACGGACACTGTGGGTCGTCGCCGCCGTGATGGCACTGATCTGTGTGGCCGTCGTCGCCTTCGCGATCGCCACGGGCTGATTGGCGACCGCGACGGATCTGCCGTGTCGGCCGTGAGTCCGGCCCGCTAGCCTGACACTGCCCGGCGTGTCGCCGGATCATGTCGTATGGCGAGCCGGCGCTCGCCGTACTCACGCCATACCGAAGGAGAACACCCGTGTCAGTAGGCCAAGCCGCCCCCACCGCCGCCAACGGTCGACGGGTCGAGCAGGCCACGACGGGCACCGAACTCTTCGGCGACGACCGCACGATCGTGGCGATGACGGTCGACGGCGAGTTGCAGGACCTCTTCCGCGAGATCCCGGCCGGCGCCCTCGTCGAGCCGGTCCCGGTGGACTCCCCGGACGGGCTCAACGTGCTGCGGCACTCGACCGCGCACGTGCTGGCGCAGGCCGTGCAGCAGATCAACCCGGACGCCAAGCTCGGCATCGGGCCGCCGATCACCGACGGCTTCTATTACGACTTCGACGTCGAGACGCCCTTCACGCCCGAGGACCTCAAGGCCCTCGAGAAGGCGATGCAGAAGATCATCAACGAGGGCCAGACGTTCCAGCGCCGCGAGATCAGCGACGACGACGCGCGTGCCGAACTCGCCTCGGAGCCCTACAAATTGGAGCTCATCGGGCTGAAGTCGAAGGCGGGTGACGCCGCCGAGGGTGCCGACGCCGAGGTCGGCGAGGGCGGCCTGACGATCTACGACAACGTCCGGCGTGACGGGGAGGTGGCGTGGGGCGACCTGTGCCGCGGCCCGCACCTGCCGTCGACCAAGCTGATCGGCAACGCCTACAAGATCATGCGTTCGGCCGCCGCCTACTGGCGTGGCTCGGAGAAGAACCCGCAGCTGCAGCGCATCTACGGCACCGCATGGCCGAGCAAAACCGAGATGAAGGCCTACCTCGACCGGCTCGCCGAGGCGGAGAAGCGCGACCACCGCAAGCTGGGCGCCGAGCTCGACCTCTTCAGCTTCCCCGAGGAGCTCGGGTCGGGGCTGCCGGTCTTCCACCCCAAGGGTGGCGTGATCAAGCGCGAGATGGAGGACTACGTGCGCGCCCGGCACCTGGAGGAGGGCTTCCAGTACGTCGGCACGCCGCACATCTCCAAGGACGGGCTGTTCCACACCAGCGGCCACCTGCCCTACTACGCGGACACGATGTTCCCGGGGATGGAGCTGGAGGGCGCGCAATACCGCCTGAAGGCGATGAACTGCCCGATGCACAACCTGATCTTCAAGTCGCGCGGCCGGTCCTATCGCGAACTGCCTTTGCGCTTCTTCGAATTCGGCTCGGTCTACCGCTACGAGAAGTCTGGTGTGGTCCACGGCCTCACGCGTGTGCGCGGTATGACGCAGGACGACTCGCACTCCTACGTGACGGCCGAGCAGGCGCCGGGGGAGATCCGCCACCTGCTCAACTTCGTGCTGTCGCTGCTGCGCGACTTCGGGCTGGAGGACTTCTACCTGGAGCTGTCGACCCGGGAGACCGAGGGCGACAAGAAGGACAAGTTCATCGGCTCGGACGAGCAGTGGGAGACCGCGACCGCGATCCTGGAGCAGGTCGCGACCGAGACCGGCCTGGAGCTAGTGCCGGACCCGGGCGGCGCCGCGTTCTATGGCCCGAAGATCTCCGTGCAGGCCCGCGACGCCATCGGCCGCACCTGGCAGATGTCGACCATCCAGTACGACTTCAACCAGCCGCACCGCTTCGGGCTGGAGTTCCAGGCGTCGGACGGCACCCGCCAGGAGCCGGTGATGATCCACTCGGCGAAGTTCGGGTCGATCGAGCGATTCCTGGGTGTGCTGGTCGAGCACTACGCCGGTGCGTTCCCTCCGTGGCTGTCGCCGGTGCAGGTGCTCGGTGTGCCGGTCGCCGAGGAGTTTGCGCCACACCTGCAGGGTGTGTTGGATCAATTGCAGGAGAAGGGGATTCGCGTCGAGCTCGACGAGTCTGACGACCGTTTCCCGAAGAAGATCCGCAACGCCAGCAAGTCCAAGGTGCCGTTCACGCTGATCGCCGGTGAGGAGGACCGCTCGGCGAATGCCGTGTCGTTCCGCTTCCGAGACGGCTCGCAGCGCAACGGCGTTCCGGTGGCCGACGCGATCGCCGAGATCGAATCCGCCATCCGGGACAAGCGACAGGTCTGAGTAGTCCACTTCTGACGGGAACACCGGCCGCACCTCGCGAGTTGGACCCAGTGCAGCCCCCACGGACACTCGAGGCCCCGGGGGCTGCACCACGTCCGGGGTGGTTTACGTCCGGGCAGCGGTCATGGGTCTCCCCAGTGTCGGGCCGTGTGCGGGTATGGCAGTCGGCGGCGTTCACGAGTCTCCCCAGTGTCGGGCCGTGTGCGGGTATGGCGGTCGGCGATGTTCACGAGTCTCCCCAGTGTCGGGCAATGTGCAGCGGCGACTCGGGAAGCGAGAAGTTCCGGAGTCAACCGACCTCAACGGGCCGTGTCGCGTATGCGTGCAGCCATGAACCACCACCCGGCCCGGGCTCGACCCGCAGTTCGTCGACGGTCCAGCCGACGGAGCTGAGCAAGTTGCCGAAAGCATCAGAACCCCAGTAGGTGAAATGTCTTGGCGCATTCAGGTTTCCGGTCTCCGACCAGGCGCCGCCATCTCCCTCCTTGGCTGACAGGAAGAGCTGTCCGCCGGGGCGCGTCACGTCATACAGTCGCTGCGCGAGACGAGCAGCGTCCGCCCTGTCGAGGTGTACGACGACCGCGCTGCACCAGACCCCGTCACAGGGTCCGCCCAAGTCGTCGGCCAGTGGGTCCATCTGCGTCGCGCGATGTCCGTCCGCCCTGAGCATCTCGACGAATGCACTCGTGATGTCGGTGCGTCGGACCCGGAGCCCTTGCGCCTCGAGCGCCGTAGCGTCTCGGCCCGGGCCACTCCCGATCTCCAGGACCTCCGCATCGTGGGAAAGACTGTCGGAGTAGCGCTCGATTGCGGCGGCAATGGTCGGCGGCATCGACGCTGTCGCGTCGCGATATTGCTGCGCGCCATTCTCGTATGCCGCGATAGTTGCCTCGACCTCGCCAGATCCAGTCACGAGGGCAGCCTAGGAGACGCTCCGGTCGACGTTGTAGTTTGCGGGTTGTCCACGACGAGTGAGGACCATTGATGAAGCTGCGCGGGACCAGTCCGGTGGCCGAGGCTCGTGTCGCCCATCAGGTCGAGGGTCCGCGCGACGCGCCCGCATTGTTGTTGCTGCAGGGACAGGCGAACTCGCACGACTGGTGGCAGCACGTGCGCCCGCTGCTGACCGAGCGGTTCTTCACGATCACCTTCGACTACCGGGGCACCGGTGATACCGCGCGCCTGCAGGCGGCCACCGGTAAGGAGGACGAAACGCTTTGGTCGACAGCCCTTTTCGCGGAGGACGCCGCTGCGGTGTTGGCTGCGCTCGACGTCGAGAGTGCCTTCGTCTACGGCACCTCCATGGGCGGCCGGATCGCGCAGGAGCTGGCGATCGGGCGTCCGGCACTGGTCCGTGCGCTGGTGCTCGCGTGCACCACTCCGGGCGGCTCGCTCGCGACCGAACGGGACCGGGAAGTGCGTCTCGCGCTCTCGAGCCCGGACCGCACGGCTCGGCTGCGCACGACGGCGGACCTCTTCTACACGGCCGCCTGGATCGCCGCGCACGGCGGGTATGACGGTGTGCCGACACACCTCTTCAGCGATCCCACGATGAGCCGGCGCGACGCCAACCGACATCTGCGGGTCAGCGCGAAGCACGACGCGGCCAGTCGGCTCGATCGGATCGAGGCGCCGACGCTGATCCTGCACGGCGCCGAGGACCGCTTCGCTCCGGTGGTGAACGCAGAGGTGCTGCACGAGCGGATCATGGGCAGCCGACTACACGTCCATCCGACCGGGCGGCATGGCTTCTTCGACGAGTTCGCAACGGAATCAACAGGATTGGTGACGGACTTCCTGGTCCCGTCCCACACCTGAGGTGGGACCAGGGGGCCGTCGTCCTAGACGTTCGCAGGAGTCGGCGCGTCCTCCTGCGGTGCGAAGGCGTGGTCGTGCTGGCGTCCACCGAGGAGCACGGCGGCGATCACCGCGGCCAGGAGGGCGGCGATGGCGCACACGAGGTAACCCAGTGCGTAACCGTGCGACAAGGCGTGGAACGCGACGTCCTTCAGCGGGTTGAACGGCTGCAACTTCCCGTCCGCGCCGGGCACCTGCGAGGGCACGGCGTTCTGGCCCAGCGGCCCGGACTTCACGGCGGCGACGGCCTCGGCGACCTTGGGCCGTTCGGCGGCCGGGACGTGCCCGGGTGCGGCGTAGAACTGGCTGAGCGACTTCTGCAGCGTGCTGGACGAGGCGATCTTGTCGCTGATCCGGTTCGCGGCACTGGTCAGCGCAATCGCACCGACGATCGCCGGACCGAGGGTGAGGCCGAAGTCGCGCAGCATGCTGGTGGCACCGCTCGCCATACCGGCTTTCGAGGTGGGAACGCTGTTGACGGCGACCACGGTGATGGCGGTGACCGCCGTCTTGAACCCGGCACCGATGACGAGCAGGGGTATGGCGATCGCGCCGAGCCCCAGGTGGGTGGCGGGTATGGCTGCCATCGCGACGTTGCCGATGCCGATCAGCGCCATACCACCGGCGAGGACCCAGCCGGGGTTGAGCCGCTGCAGCATCTTGCTGCTGACCGGGAAGAGCACCACACCCATGATGTTGAGCAGGATGAACCCGATCGAGGTCTTCAGCGGGGTGTATTCCTGGATGGCCGACAACCGGATGCTGGTGGCGTACGCGGTGCCGAGGTAGGCGAACATCCCGAGCACGGTGACGATCGCGGACACCGTGAACATCCGGTTGCTGAAGAGTTGCAGCTGGATCAGCGGCTTGTCGACGCGTAGCTCGACCAGGACGAACCCGATCAGGAAGACAACGGCGAGGACGAAGGCCCCGACGACCTGCGGGCTGCCCCAGCCGTCCTCGGCGCCCTGGATCACGCCGAAGAGCAGCGCGAAGATGCCGATCGCGACGGTGATCTGTCCGGGCCAGTCGAGGGAACGTCCGACGGGCGACGAGGAGTCCTGCGCCCACAGCAGCGTGACAGCGGTGCTGATGATCGCCAGCACGGCCATCGCGAGGAATGCGTAACGCCAGCTCGCGAATTCACCGCCGTCGTGGTGGATCTTGGCCAGCAGACCGCCGATCAGCGGTGACATGAAGCCACCGGCGGTGAGTGCGGCCGCCCAGACCGAGATGGCGTGTGCCCGGTCCTTGACGGTGTGCGTGCCTGCGGCGAGCATCGCCACCGACGTGGGGAAGATCGCGGCGGCACCGGTGCCCGCGATGACCTGCCCGGTCAGCAGGACGGCGGTCTCGCCGGATGGGGTGAAGAACGACAACAGGCCGCCGGCGAGCACGAGCACGGATCCGATGGCGAGCAGTCGCTTGCGGCCGAAGAGGTCGCCGACGACGCCGAAGGACAGCTCGAGCAGGGTGACGGGCACCATGAACGCGTCCGACACCCACGTCAGGGTGGTCGACGACAGATGCAGGTCCTGATTGATGTAGCCGTTGATGACGGCGGGAATGCTCACGCCGACCTGCGCCAGGAAGCACGCGGTGATCGCTGCGATCAGCGTCCCGGTGGTCAACTTCGCCAGGGACGAGTCGGCAGTTGTGGTTTCGGTCTGATCCATGGGTAGGAGCGAAGCATTACCCGGTGTGGTCCGCACCACATTGTTTTCGCTGAGCGGAAGGAAAATGCTAAAGAATCCTGATGATTGACCCGGCGGTGCTCAGTCGGCGGCAACCGAGGTGGTCTCAGCTTGCGCGGTCCTCGGCTGGTGTCCCGAGACCCTGGCGACATGCCTCCAACAGACGGCGCAACTCCGCCGGTGCGGTCGCCGGCAGCTGCGCGAGCATCCGCGTCTCCAGCGCTGTCACGCCCGGACGCAATCGATCCAGCAGGCGGCGTCCGTCGTCGGTGAGCGAGAGGACCAGCCGTCGCCGGTCACGCGGGTCCCGATGCCGGTCGATCAGGCCGCGGTCCAGCAGCGCAGTGACCATGTCCGCCATGCTCTGCGCGGTCACGAACGAGTTACGGGCGAGCCGCGCGGCGGTGAGATCGGGATGACGTTCGAGCACCGTCAGCGCGGTGTATTGCAGTGCCGTCAGTCCGGCCGGACGGGTGAGCTCGTCCAAGCCGGCACGTGAGGCGAGCTCGACCTGCTTGATCAGGTAGAGCAGCGTCGGTGGTTCGGGCCGGTCCTGGCTCATCGAAGTTCCTCCCTCAGCTCAGTCCGAGCACCTTAGCCGCGTTGTCCTTGAGGATCCCGGGCAGGACGGCTTCGTCGAGTCCCAGTTGCTCGAAGTCGGCGATCCAGCGTTCCGGTGTGAGCAGCGGGTAGTCGCTGCCGAAGAGCACCTTGTGGCGCAACATCCGCCCGGCCGCGTGCACCAACTCCTTCGGGAAGTACTTGGGGCGCCAGCCGGACAGGTCGATGAAGACATTCGCCTTGTGCGTGGCCATCGAGATCGCCTCTGCCTGCCATGGCACCGACGGGTGCGCGAGAATGACTGTCAGTCTTGGAAACTCGGCTGCGACGTCGTCGAGCAACAGCGGGTTGGAGTAGCGCAGCTTGAGCCCGCGGCCGCCCGGCAGACCGGCCCCGATGCCGTTCTGTCCCGTGTGGAAGAGGGCCGGCACACCCAGCTCCTCCAGTGCTGCCCAGAGCGGTTTGTATGTCGGGTCGTCGGGGGAGAAGGCCTGCAGGGACGGGTGGAACTTGAAGCCTCGGACTCCGTGGTCCTCGACGAGCCGGCGCGCCCGCTCCACCGCAGCGGCGCCTTGCAACGGGTCGACCGAGCCGAAGGGGATGAGCACATCGGCGTGCTGCGACGCCTCCTGTGCGATGTCCTCGCTGGACAGCGCCGGGTGGCCGGTGGCGGTGGTGGCGTCGACGGTGAACACGACAGCCGCCATACCCGCCTCCCGATAGCGACCGGCCAGGCCGGCGACAGTGGGAGTCCGCGGCTCGTCACCCTTGAAGTAGGCCGCTGAGGCGTCGAGCAACTCCTGGTCCAGGGAGAAGTGGCCGTGCGCATCGGCTTCGACATGCACGTGCACGTCGAGCGCGCGGATGACGGCCAGATCGATGGCGGGCTCGTATCTGGTCACGGCTTCACCTCTCGTAGCGAAGATTTCAGCAGCTTGCCGGAGGCGTTGTGTGGCAACTCCGAAAGAAAGACCACGGACTTGGGCAGCTTGTAGCGTGCGAGCCGTCCTTCGAGGTGGGCGATGAGCGCCGCCTCGTCGAGGGACGAGCCCGGTGAAGTGACCACGAAGGCCCGGCCGACCTCTCCCCATTTCGTGTCCGGTATGCCGATCACGGCGGCCTCCGCCACGTCCGGGTGCTCGTGGAGAGCACTCTCGATCTCGACCGGGTAGACGTTCTCGCCGCCGGAGATGTACATGTCCTTGAGCCTGCCGACGATGCGCAGGTAGCCCTCGTCGTCGGTCGTCGCGAGGTCGCCGGTGTGCAGCCAGTCGCCGTCGAACGCGGTGTCGGTCGAAGACGGATCACGCCAGTAGCCGGGCGTGACGTTCGGGCCGCTGACCTGCACCTCGCCCGGCTCGTTCATGACGATCTCACCGACGCCGTCGATGACGCGCACATCGGTGAAGAAGCATGCGGTCCCTGCGGATCCGAGCTTACGGATGCCGTCAGCGGCACGCAGCATCGTGCTGCCCGGCGACGCCTCGGTCAGCCCGTAGCCCTGGACGATCATCAACCCGCGGTCGAGCCAGATGCGCAGGAGTGACTCCGGGATCGGCGCGCCGCCGCTGAGGGCGTTCCGCAGAGTGCTCAGGTCCGCGGAGCCGAACCGTCCGGCGTCGGACAACGCGAGATACATCGAGGTCACGCCGAAAAGCAGTGTGACGCCTTCCGATTCGATCAGTTCGATCGCGCGGTCGGGGTCGAACCGAGACTCGATGAGCGCGGTGCCGCCCTTGAGGACAGTGGGGAACAGGACCTGGTTGAGCGCTGCTGTGTGGAAAAGCGGGGCGGTGACCAGGGCTACCTCCTCGCTTCCCAGATCGACGTCGACCATGAGATTCATGACATTCCAGATGATGTTGCCGTGCGTCAGCTGGACGCCCTTCGGGCGTCCGCTGGTGCCGGAGGTGTACTGGATCATGAAGAGGTCGTCCTGGGCGATCGGTTCGTCGAGCGGTCGTTCGTCGTCGCTCTCGAGCGACGCAAGTCCGGCACCGGCCGTGCGGGTGAAGACCACTGTGGGGATGGACAACTCGCTGATCATGGCGGTGACGGCGCCCGTTGCGAGGCTGTCCTCGGCGAGGATGATCGTCGGCTCGCTGTTGGTGAGGACGTAACGCAGCTCGGGCGGCGCGAGCCGCGTGTTGAGCGGCACGAACACCGCGCCGAGCGAGGCGGTGGCGAACATCGCCGTCACCAGCTCGATCGAGTTGAGGCCGAGGAAGGCGACTCGGTCGCCGGCTGCCACGCCGCGACCTCGTAGGCCGCGCGCCAGTCGGGTCGACGACAGATGGAGTTGCCGGTAGGACACGCGGTGCCCGTCTTGGACCAGTGCCGCCTTATCCGGTGTCATCCGGGCACGGCGCAGGGTCCACGATCCGAGACCCTGATCCTTCATGCGTCGTCACCCCCTGCGCCGTCGAGGCCGACGCGGCTCTTGAGCGCCAGCAACTCGCGCAGCGCCTCGTCTCGGCGTGCCCGGACGGCGTCGTCCGCGCCACCCAACTCCTCTCTGACGCCGGAGACCAGCTGTGCGGTGAGTTCCGGGTCGAGTTCCGGCTCGCGCAGGTCGTTCCACCACTCGACCATCGGTGGGCCGAGGTGTTCGAGGACGTGCGCCATACCGCCCGGGCCCCCGGACAGGTGCTGCGTCGCGATCGGACCGAGCAGTGCCCACCGCAGGCCCGGCCCGTTGGCCACCGCGAGGTCGAGGTCGGCGACCGAGATCGCGCCGCGGCCGACGAGGTCGTAGGCCTCCCGCCAGAGCGCCGCCTGGAGCCGGTTGACGACGTGTCCGGGCAGTTCCGCATTGACGCGGATGGGGCGACGGCCCAGCGTGCGCATCGCGGTCATGGCGGTGTCGATCGTTTCCGCTGACGTCGATCGGCCGCCGACGATCTCGACCAGCGGGATCAGGTGCGGCGGGTTGAAGGGATGCGCGACCAGCACCCGCTCGGGATGCATACAGGCGTCCTGGAAGCTGCTCGGCCCGAATCCTGAACTGCTGCTTGCGAGTACGACGTCCGGTGCGGCAGCCGCATCCAACGCCGCGAACAACTCGCGTTTGAAGTCGAGGCGTTCGGGGCCGGACTCGATGACCAAATCCGCCATGCCGGCCGCAGCAGTCGCCTCGTGGTGGACGGTCAGCCCGGACCCCGCGTCGGCGGGCGCGTCGAGATCGGCCAGATGTGCGGAGATCGTGCCGCGAGCTCGGTCCAGCGCCGAGTCGTTCGGGTCCGCGAGATGGACCGCCATGCCGTGCGCCAGGGCGAGTGCGGCCCAGCTGCAACCGATCGCGCCGGCGCCAACGATGGCCACGACCTGCATGTCGGTCTTCATGACTGCGTCTTCCGGCGGTCAGCGGCATACGCGACGAACGCGTCGATGGAGGTGGGGTCGGCGAGCGCGTCGGCGCTGACGACGTCGGATGCGTTGGCGCCCTGCAGGATTCGCTTCACGGGGACCTCGAGCTTCTTGCCGGTCAGGTTGCGGGGGATCGCCGGGACCTCGACCACCTGGTCGGGCACGTGGCGCGGACTCAGGGCAGACCGCAGTGCACCGGACACCCGGCTGCGGAGCCGTTGCGCGTCGATGTCGCCCGTGGTCGTCACGAAGAGGATCAGCTCACCGTTGCCGCCCTGCGGGTCCTCCAGGTGTATGACGAGACTGTCGCCGACCTCCGGCAGCTCCTCGACGACCCGGTAGAACTCGGCCGTGCCCAGTCGCACACCGCCGCGGTTGAGCGTGGAGTCGCTGCGGCCGGTGACGACGCAGCTGCCGTCGGGCTCGAAGACGATCCAGTCCCCATGGCGCCATACACCCGGGTAAGTGTCGAAATAGGTGGCTGTCAAACGGGTTCCGTCATCACCCCAGAAGCCGATGGGCATCGACGGCATGGGGGAGAGGACGACGAGTTCGCCGGGCTCGCCGATGAGTTCGCGGCCGTTGGGGTCGAAGGCGTGCACGTCGACCCCCAGTGCTCGACCCGAGATCATGCCGGCGCGCACCGGCAGCAGCGGATTGTTCTGCACCAGGCCGCTGCACACGTCGGTGCCGCCACTGCCGACGTTCAATTGCACATCGTCGCCGAGCTGGTCGTGGATCCAGCCGTAACCCTCCGGAGGTAGCGGCGAGCCCGCGGAGCCGACTACACGGATCCGCAGCTGCCGACCGCTGAGATCAACGCCGGCGCCGCGGCAGGCCATGATGAAGCCGGGGCTGGCGCCCATCAGGGTCGCGCCCGTCTCCTCGGCGAGGTCCCACTGCCAGGTCAGATCCGGGTAGGAGGGATTGCCGTCGACGAGCACGATCGTGGCGCCGACGAGCAGCCCGGACACGAGCGCGTTCCACATCATCCAGGCGGTCGTGGAGTACCAGAGCATGACGTCACCGGGGCCGAGATCCCACGACAGCGCGTGGTTCTTGAGGTGCTCCAGCACGATGCCGCCATGCCCGTGCACGATCGCCTTCGGCTTGCCGGTCGTTCCGGAGGAGAACAGCACGACGAGTGGGTGGTCGAACGGCACGGGTGTCGTCTCGTGGATCGGGTCCGCGACGGCGCCGAGCGCCGATGGCCACGACGTGGCGTCCGTGACTCGCCAGTCGCCGTACTCGATGTCGAAAACCGTTCGGACAGTGGGTAGTTCGGCCCGGATCGCAGCAATCTGCTCGCTCCGGTCGATCGGCTTGTCCCCGTAGCTGTATCCACCAGCCACCAGCAGCACCGTCGGCTCGACCTGGCCGAAGCGGTCGATGACGCTGCGCGGGCCGAACTCGATCGCGCAGCTGGTCCAGATCGCGCCGAGACCGGCGGCCGCCAAGAACGCGACGACGGCTTCGGGAGTGTTGGGCAGGTAGCCGGCGACCCGGTCACCCGGCCCGACGCCACGGTCCCGCAGCACCCGACGAGCCCGGGCCACCTGGTCGCGCAACTGTGCCCAGGTCAGGTCGACGTCGCCGCGCGTCTGCGATCGTCCCTGTATGGCGACTGCGTCGTCGTCGCCGCAGCCCTTCAGGGCCTGCTCGGCGTAGCTGAGTCGGGACTCGGTGAACCACCGCGCGCCGGGCATGACACGTTGCTCGAGCACTGTCTCGCGCGCACCGTGGTCGGTCACTTCGAAGAAGTCCCAGATCGCGGCCCAGAAGTCTTCCAGCTGGTCCACGGACCAGCGCCACAACTCGTCGTGACCGGCCAGTTCGACGCCTCGCTCGGTGCGGAGCCACTGTAGGAAGGCACCGACCCGCGTGGTGTCGAGGACGTTCGCGGGCGGGCGCCATACGACGTCACCGGTGTCGAGTGCCCTTGCCGTGGAGACGTTTTCGGTGTTCATCGGTCGGTGACCTTCTGTGCCCGGCCGTCGAGGAACGCGCGCATGCGGTCCTTCGCATCGTCGCTGCCCTGGGTGATCGCGGCCATCATGGCTTCCATGAAGAAGCCCTCGCGCGGGTTTGCCTCGGCGATCCGGGGGAGCGCCTGGATGATCGCGTAGTTGCTCTGCGGTGCGTTGGTGGCGACCTGGTGGCCGATCTCGACGGCCCTGTCGAGCGCGTCTCCGTCGTCGACGACGTACTGCGACAGGCCGGCCGTCATACCTTCGGTGGCGTCGTAGCGGCGACCGGTGAGCATGAGGTCGCTCATCCGGGCGACACCGATCAGGCGGGGCACCCGCACGGAGGCCCCACCTCCGACGAACAGGCCGCGCATACCCTCCGGCAGTGCGTAGAAGGTGGAGCGCTCGGCCACGCGCAGGTGGGCCGCCGCGGCGAGCTCGAGGCCGCCCCCGACGACGGCACCCTTCAGGGCTGCGATGACCGGCACCGGTCCGAACTCGATCGCCTCGAACGCTCGGTGCCACATGCGGGAGTGCTGGAGGCCGGCGACGGCGTCGCGTTCGGACAACTCGGACAGATCGAGGCCGGCGCAGAAGTGATCGCCCTCCGCGGCCAGCACGACGGCACGGATGTCACCGGGCAGATGGGTGAAGAAGTGCTCCAGCCCGAGGACGGTCTCGTCGTTGAGGGCATTGCGTTTGGCCGGCCGGTTGAGGGTCAGCACCGCGAGTTCACCAATCCGGGTGAGCGTCAGCGTGTCCGGAAGGTTGAGTGTGTTCGACAAGGGCACCTCGGGAAGTAATCAACAGGTTTCCTGATGATTAAACCAAGGTCCGGCAGTACGGGCAAGGACCGCCGACCGTGGCGACCCGGGCTCAGGCAGGCGGTGCGAAGAACTCCAGGGCGATGTTGTCGGGGTCCCGGAACGAGATGCCCGACCCGTAATGAGCGTCCTTGACCCCGCTGTTCGGTATGCCGAGCTCGTTGAGCTTGGTGACCCAACCGTCCAGTTCCTCGCGGCCGATGGCGAATGCCACGTGGTCCAGTCCGGTGCGTCGCTCGTCGAAGGTCTCGGTGGCCGCGGCCCCCGTGTGCGTGTGCAGACCGAACAGCGTGCCGCCGTCGAGAGCGAAGACCGCGTGATGGAAGGTGCCCGATGCCTCGTCCTCGTCCAGCACCGGCTCTGCGCCCAGCAGCGCTGTGTACCAACGAGTGCTGGCATCCAGGTCGGTAACGGTGATGGCTACGTGCGTGAGCGCGGGGAACGTCATGGGGATCTCCAAACCTCGGCGTGAGATCACGACGCTACTGTGCGAAACGATTCCTGGGAACTGGCTGATCGGTCGGCATCGGTGGCCGAAGGGCCAGTGTCATGCCGGGCGGCTTCGGGCTATTGGCCGGCGATCAGGGACTCGATCGCCGCGGCGTCGTCGGCCGGCAACTCGAAACAGCCGAACCGCAGTCGTCCGGCCGGCAGGTGTCCGCGCATGTCGTCGAGTGGCACCGGTGTGATCTCGTGCAGTGACGCCGCGAGCCGGTAGCCGCCAGGTATGACGGCGCTCGGCTCCGGGGCTTCGCCCGTGACGTCGCCGACGATGGTGATCGCTCGCAGCGGCTCGCCGTCCGGGTAGGCGGACTTCGGCGAATAGATGAGGATCCGATCGCCGACGCTCATCCGCACCAGCGGTGCCTTCTTGCCGTGATTGGCCATGATGTAGCCCTCCGCGACGCCGCGGCGGGCGTGCTCGCGGGAGACGACGATGATCCAGGTGCGTGTCGTGGGCATGCTGAGAACGGTAGAACCAGCAGCGGACCGGATCGGTCCGGAAGAAGCTGGAACGCGGTGTATGACGCGATACGACTGGTTACGTTTTGGTCCAACCGTATACATCCGTACCGATGATGACGTGCCACGGATCCGGCTGATGCCTTCGCTGGTCGCGACCGCGGCCGGGCGCGCCACCGCCTCCTCGGTCAAGGTCCTGCCGAAGACCGCTGCGAGTGTCCTTCCCCGAGGACGCGTGAAAGGCGTGGGACGACACCGCGAACCAGTGACCTGCGACGCGCTGACGTGCGAAGCTTCCGGTGTGACCGACGAACTGGACGGCATCCGCATCGAGCGTGCAGTGCCCGAGGACGCCTTCGTGCTGGCTGCGATGACGCTGCGGTGGGACCTGGAGGGCGGTTCGCCGCGGCGCGCAGGGTTCATCGACGAGTTCGCCGAGGCGTGGCTGGCGCAGGGCAACGCGCGGCCGGCGTGGCTCGCCCGCCGCGCCGACGGTGACCCGGTCGGTTTCGCCATCGGCATCCTGGCGACCAGTCTGCCGAGCCTGCGGCGCCCGACCGGGGGCTGGTTGCACCTCAGCTCCGTGTATGTCGTCCCGGAGCTACGCGGCAGTGGTCTTGGCGAGCGCATGCTACGGCAGGTCATCGACTGGGCCGCCGACGGCGGGCTCTACCGGGTGCAACTCAACGCGACTGATCGAGCGCGTTCGCTCTACCGCCGCGTGGGGTTCGGCGGCCCGCAGGACACCCTCATGCAGTGCGTCCTGACGGACCGGCTCCCGACGAGCTGAGCTACTCGACGGCCAGCTACTGGGTGGGTTCGACGAGCAGCACCGGGATCTGTCGGTCGGTCTTGGTCTGGTACTCCGCGTAGGGCGGGTATGCCGCGACAGCGCGCTCCCACCACTCGTCCCGCTCGGCCCCGTCGATCTCGCGCGCGACCGCGTCGTGTTTGTCCGGACCATCCTGAACCTCTACTTCAGGGTTAGCAGTGATGTTGCGGTACCAGGCGGGGTGCTCGGGTGCGCCGCCCTTGGACGCCACCGCGGCATACACGCCGTCGTGCTCGACCCGCATCAGCGGCACCCGACGCAACTTGCCCGATTTTGCGCCGCGCATCGTGTAGACGACGACCGGCATACCCATCACGTCGACGGCCTCGGTGGTGCCCGACTCGTCGATCTTGGCGAGCTGGTCCTTCACCCAGCCGGTCTTCTCCTCGGCGTATTCACCCTGCAATGGCATGTCTTCTCCTGACGCGCTGAACGAATGGTCCGAGAAGAGCAACCGTGGATCCGCTCGCGTTGTTCCGATCGTGCTCGTCATACCATCGCCGTATGCCGCAGCAGATCGAGCCCGAAGCCGACTTCGCCCGAGTGCCCGACGGTTTCGAGCGGCTGTGGACGCCGCATCGGATGGCCTACATCGAGGCTGCGAAGCCGGAGCATGACGACGACGATGCCTGTCCGTTCTGCGCGGCGCAGACCCGTGACGACGAGCACGCGCTGATCGTGCACCGCGGTCGCACCTGCTTCGCCATCCTCAATCTCTTCCCTTACAACCCAGGCCACCTGCTGATCTGCCCCAACCGGCACATCCCGTCATACCTGGACCTGACCGACGAGGAGACGCTCGAGTTCACGGCGCTGACCAAGGAGGCGATCCGGGCACTCACCACGGCGTCCGCACCGCACGGCTTCAACCTCGGCATGAATCAGGGCCAGGTCGCCGGAGCCGGAGTGGCCGCGCATCTGCACCAGCACGTCGTGCCGCGGTGGGCCGGTGACTCCAACTTCCTGCCGATCGTGGGTCAGACCAAGGCCCTGCCGGTGTTGCTGGAGGACACCCGGTCGCGCCTCGCCGACGCCTGGCCGCAGGACGAGGGCTGACCGGCCAGTAAGGTCAATGCCACCATGCTCAACCGTTACGCCCGGGCGGCGATCACCAAACTCTTCACGCCACTGGCGAAACTTCTGTTACGGCTGGGTGTTTCGCCCGACGTGGTCACGATCGTCGGCACCCTCGGCGTCTGTTTCGGCGCGCTCGCGTTCTACCCGCGCGGCAGCTTCTTCTGGGGGACCGTCGTCATCACGCTGTTCATCTTCTCGGACACGCTCGACGGCAACATGGCGCGGATGTCGGGCCGCTCGAGTGTCTGGGGCGCCTACCTGGACTCGACGCTCGACCGGGTGGCCGACGCGGCGATCTTCGGTGCGCTGGTGCTCTGGTATGCCGGTGACGGCGACGACTTGGTCATGGCCGGTCTCGCCCTGGGCTGCCTGATCCTCGGCATGGTGGTGTCCTACTCGAAGGCTCGCGCCGAGGGCCTGGGTATGACGGCCAACGTCGGCATCGCGGAGCGCTCCGAGCGGCTGGTGGCCGTGCTGGTCACCACCGGCCTGGTCGGCATCCCGTGGCTGCACCTGCCGACCGCCGTGCTTGGTGTGGTGCTCGCGTTGTTGGCGATCGCCAGCCTGATCACCGTCCTGCAGCGGATGCTCACCGTGCGCAACCAGGCGCTGGGCGGAGCCGGGGAACTCCCGAAGTGACCCTGCGGGATCGCGCGGAAGGTTTGGCCTATCGCGCTGCCTGGCGATTGGTCTGCCGTCTCCCCGAGCGCATGGCGTATGGCGCCTTCGACCGCGTGGCACGCTCGCTGCACCGGCGCAACAGCGCCTCCGTGCAGCAGATGCGCACCAACTACGCGCTCGTCCGCCCGGAGCTGAGTGCGCGGGAGCTGGATGCGCTGGTGGCGGAAGGGGTTTCGTCATACCTGCGGTATTGGTGCGACGCATTCCGGTTGCCGCGCGAGACGCCCGCCACGCTCGACGATCGGATCCGGCTGACCGGCCATGACGCCGAGGCCCGGGCGATCGTGGACCGCGGTGAACCGCTGATCCTCTTCCTGGGGCACCTGGGCAACTGGGATCACTGCGGCGCGTGGGCTACCGACCACTTCGCGCCGGTGACCACCGTCGCCGAGCGGTTGAAGCCGGAGTCGGTGTTCGACGCGTTCGTCGAGTTCCGCGAGTCGATGGGTATGCGCATCCTGCCGCTGACCGGCGGCGACAACGCCTATCCGCAGTTGCGCGAGGCGATCTCGCGCGGCGGTTTCGTGCCGTTGCTCGCCGACCGCGACCTGACGCGCAGCGGCGTTGAGGTGGACCTGTGCGGGAATCGGACCCGTGCCGCCGCCGGTCCGGCGATGCTCGCGCTGGACACCGGTGCGGCGCTCTTCCCGCTCGCGATCACCTACGAGCCGATTCCCGGACGGGCGGCCCAGCGGGTGGTCGCCCGCTTCGGCGCACGCGTCCTGCCACCCAATGGGTCTGCCGAGGAGCAGGTGCGGGGCATGACCCAGCAGTGCGTGGACTCCCTGGGTGAAACCATCAGGACGCACACGCAGGATTGGCACATGATGCAGCGCGCCTTCGTCGGGGGCGCCCGATGAAAATCACCCCACGAAGTTCTCCCCCGCTTCGCTCCTCCGATACTTCGCGGGGACCCCGATGAAGATCACCCCACGAAGTTCTCCCCCGCTTCGCTCCTCCGATACTTCGCGGGGACCCCGATGAGGGTCGGGATGGTCAGCCCCTACGCCTTCAACGTGCCCGGGGGTGTGCAGTTCCACGTGCGTGATCTTGCCGAGCACCTGCTCTCGGAGGGTCACGACGTGCGGGTGCTCGCGCCGGCCGACGAGGACGCTGACCTGCCGTCCTACGTGGACTCCGCCGGGCGCGCGGTTCCGGTGCCCTACAACGGATCCGTGGCCCGGTTGCTCTTCGGCCCGGTCACCGCGGCACGGGTCGGCCGTTGGATCGACCGGGGCGGCTTCGACGTCCTGCATGTGCACGAGCCCTTCTCGCCCAGCGTGTCGATGCTGGCGATGATGGCAGCCGACGGCGCAGTCGTCGGCACCTTCCACTCCAGCACGATGCGGTCCCGCGCGTTGTTGACCGTCATGCCGCTGCTCGAGCCCCAACTGGAGAAACTCAGCGGCCGAATCGCGGTGTCCCGTGAGGCATTACGCACCATCCACCGCCACGAGGGCGCCGCTGACGCGCTCATCATCCCCAACGGCGTGTATGTCGACCGCTTCGCGACGGCGACGGTCGTGCCGCGCTGGCAGGGGAGTGACGAACGACCGACGATCGCGTTCCTCGGCCGTCTGGAGGAACCTCGCAAGGGACTCTCGGTGTTGCTCGAGGCGATGCCGCGACTCCTGGAGGCGCGGCCCGGGTTGCGGCTGCTGGTGGCCGGGCCGGGGGACCCCGGAGAAGCCTTGCGCCATACATCGGCCCGCGTGCGGGCAGGGACCGAGTTCCTCGGCATGGTCAGCGAGCACGACAAGGCGTCGTTGCTGCGCTCGGTCGATGCGTATGTCGCGCCCAACACGGGCGCGGAGAGTTTCGGCATCATCCTGGTCGAGGCGATGAGCGCCACCGCACCCGTCGTGGCGAGTGACCTGCCGTCGTTCGCCGACGTACTGGCCGGAGGGACCGCCGGCGCGTTGTTCCGCACCGGCGACCCGGAGTCACTGGCCGACACCCTGCTGCGCCTGCTCGACGATCCGGGCGAGCGTGGCGAACTCGCGGCCCGTGGCGCCGTGCGTGCTCGGGAGTTCGACTGGTCCCGGGTATCGGCCGACGTCATGGATGTCTACGAGACCTGCCGCGCGGCCAACGCCGGTGCGGTGCGGACGATCTCGAGCGGTCGGACCAAGCGCGTGCTGCGCGGTCGCGGCTGATGGAGGGCTGATGGGAATGTTCGCCTGGATCGCGCTCGTGGTCGCCGTCGTGGCCGTGGTCGCGTGGTATCTCTCCTACACGGCCGCGCGGCTGGACCGATTGCACACCAAGTTGGAAGGCTCGGTGTCGTCGCTGGACGCGCAGTTGGTGCGACGCGCCGAAGTGGTGCGGGAGGTGGCCGGCTCCGGCGTGCTCGACCCGGCCAGTGCTGCGTTGCTCGCGGATGCCGCGAGTGCCTCGCTGGATGCCGCGGACGTGGCCTCGCTGCACGACGAGGTCCGGTCCGACGGCATCGGCGAGCAGCGTGCCGAGACCGAGTCGATGCTCACCGAGGTGTTGCGCACGACGCTGACCAGCGACGTGATCGCCGAGCTGCGCGACGAGAACGCCGGCTGGCCCGAGGTCATCGAACGACTCCGGTCGGCCGGGCAGCGCGTCGAGATCGCCCGCCGGTTCCACAACGAGGCAGTCCGAGACGTACGTCGCCTGCGGCATCGACCACAGGTGCGCTACCTCGGACTGGCAGGGCACACGCCGTTGCCCGCCCCGGTCGAGTTCGACGACCGCCTGCCGGACGGCCTCTAGTCCGGCACCACGATGGCCGGATGTCGCCGTGTCCTGAAAGTGTCATGAGGCGTCATGTGGCATGAAGCTGCCGAATGCGACGGTATTCTGGGAGAAACGTTGTCGTCGGACGAGGAGACCCAGAAGTGACTGCAGTGGCCGAGAACACGACTCAAAAGGGGACCGCCCGGGTCAAGCGGGGTATGGCGGAGATGCTGAAGGGCGGCGTCATCATGGACGTCGTCACGGCCGAGCAGGCCAAGATCGCCGAGGACGCCGGCGCCGTCGCGGTCATGGCGCTGGAGCGCGTGCCTGCCGACATCCGAGCGCAGGGTGGCGTCTCGCGGGCGAGCGACCCGGACATGATCGACGGCATCATCGAGGCCGTCTCGATCCCGGTGATGGCCAAGGCGCGCATCGGTCACTTCGTCGAGGCGCAGGTGCTGCAGAGCCTCGGTGTCGACTACGTCGACGAGTCCGAGGTGCTGACCCCCGCCGACTACGCCAACCACATCGACAAGTGGGAGTTCACCGTTCCCTTCGTGTGCGGTGCGACCAACCTGGGTGAGGCACTGCGCCGCATCACCGAGGGAGCGGCGATGATCCGCTCCAAGGGCGAGGCCGGCACCGGTGACGTCTCCAACGCCACCACGCACATGCGCCAGATCCGCCAGGAGATCCGTCGCCTGCAGAACCTCCCTGAAGACGAGTTGTATGTCGCCGCAAAGGAATTGCAGGCGCCGTACGAGCTCGTCAAGGAGGTCGCGCAGGCCGGCAAGCTGCCCGTCGTGCTCTTCACCGCCGGCGGCATCGCCACCCCGGCCGACGCCGCGATGATGATGCAGCTGGGCGCCGAGGGTGTCTTCGTCGGCTCGGGCATCTTCAAGGCCGGCAACCCGGCGCAGCGCGCCGAGGCGATCGTCAAGGCGACGACTTTCTACGACGACCCGGACGTGATCGCCAAGGTGTCGCGCGGCCTGGGCGAGGCGATGGTCGGCATCAACGTCGACGACATCCCGCAGCCGCACCGGCTCGCCGAGCGCGGTTGGTGAACCTCAGCCCTTCGGCAGGATCATCAGGTGGATCGGGATGTCCATGTCGGGGTGCCACGGGGCCTGTGTCGTCTCGATGATCCGCCAGCCGCGTCGCAGGTAGAGGTTGATCGGCGTCTCGTGCGCGGCGACCACGTCGAGCACGGGATAGCCGTCTGCCAGCGCGAACTCCGTCGCGGTCGCCAGCAGCCGCGAGCCGATGCCCTGACCGGCCCGCGAGATGTCGGCGAAAAACACTGACACCGCACGAAGTTCGTCGAGGTCGACCCCGTGCGCAGCGGCCCAGGACTTGCCGATCGGATCGTTGTCCGCGGTGGTGACGGACACGTGCCCGACGACCTCGCCGTCGAGTTCGGCGACCCACGCGCGCAGCTCGGTCGGACGCTTCAGGAAACCCTCGATCGGCAGCGGGAAGGGCCACACGAACGGGTAGCGGGTCTTGGCCTGTTGCCGGCCGAGCAGGTCGGCCAGGGCTGGAAGGTCGGCATCCTGACGTTCACGTATGGCGAGATCCACGTCGGTACGTTATCCGCCCGCGTCATACGGGACTTCAGTGGTCAGCCGGTCACGGCGTGCAGTGAGCGCTCCGGCTGTGCGTGACCGGTCTGCTGCCCGCGCCGCAGCAGCTCACCCAGCCGCATCGGGTCGTATGCGGCGGGCTGTGTGGACGCCAGGAAGTCCCGGATGATGCGAAGCACCTCTCGTGGGTGATCACGATGCGGGAAATGCCCACTGTCGTCGACGATTTCGACACGTGCGGCAGGCGCCAGCTCCTGGACCGTACGCGCCTGACTGGACGGGATGATCGGGTCCTGCGCGCCCCAGATCACCGCGAGTGGCAGGGAGGCAGTGAGGTAGGCCCGGTCGGCCATCGTCACGAACTGGCCGCGTCGGTCGACCACGCCACGGAGCAACTGCTGCACCGCCGCCCGAGCCTCTGGATGGCGCAACGAGTCGTAGATCGCCGCGATCTCGTCCACGTCGCGCGTGCCGGGCAGCCTGGCCGCGTGCGCCAGTTGCAGGCCGGTCCGGTTGACGTGCCGGATGCCCGGCAAGGTCAGCAGACTCATCAGCTCCTGGAATCCGGGCATCGTCGCCATCCGGATGATCGGGCTGACCTCCGGGCCGATACCACCCGGCGCGATGAGCACCAGTCGCTCCGTCAGCTCCGGGAACTGGTAGGCGAACTGCATCGCGACACCGCCGCCGAAGCTGTGCCCGACGACGGTGGCGCGCTCGATCTGCAGCAAGGACAACAGGTCCCGCATGCCGTTGGCATAACCGCCGAGCGAGTAGTCGGCGTGGGGTTTGGCCGAGCGGCCGTGGCCGAGCAGATCGGGAGCGATGACCGTGTGGTCGCGAGCCAATGGACGGATCACCCGGTCCCAGGTCGTGTGATCGCAGGCGACGCCGTGCAACAGAAGCAGTGCCGGTCCCTGACCGGCGGTCACGAATGCGCGGCGATGACCGTGCACGTCCACGAAGCGAATCTTGGGTGACGCCTTCATGACGGGCGATTCAATCACTTGAACGCCCGTACGGCTACCGCTGCGTAACTTCTGTCGTGAATTCGTGTCCTACCCTCGATCCGTGGCAGGTGACAGCAGATCCGGAAACGCCCGTGCTACCGCTCTGACGCGGGAACGCATCCTTGCCGTCGCCGCCGAACTCGTCCGCGACGCCGAGGGTTCCGTGCTCAGCATGCGGACACTGGGCGCGCAGTTGGGTGTGACTCCGATGGCGCTCTATCGCCATTTCGCGAGTCGTGACGATCTCCTGGTCGCACTGCTCGATGGCGAGTTCGCCGAGGTCGACTGGCCCGCGCTGCCCGATCCGGGTGTCGACCGCGCCGTCGAGGTGCTCCTGCTGCTCCACCGCGAGTTGGCGGCTCGCCCCTGGGTCGTCGACGCGCTCACCCGCGGTGACCTGATGGCGCCTTCGGCCGCGCGTGCCACGGATGACGTGCTCGCCTCCCTGCTGGCCGCCGGCCGCAGCCCGGAGCAGGCGGCGCACCGGTACTCGGCGGCCTGGCGACTCATTCTCGGCGCGACCCAACTGGACGCCCGGACCAGGCAGGCCAAGCGCGACCTGAAACGGCCCACGGTGCAGGAGGCGGTGCGGCGTGACGCCGCAGCCAAGGGGCTGGACGCGCTGGCCGTGTGCGGCGAGGCGCTGGCGGCGCAGCGGGCGGACTTCGACATGCGCACCGCCTTGGTCTTGATCGTGCAAGGCGTCGAGGATTAACGTGTACGCGTAAACATCGGCGACGAGGAGTGCTCATGCCGAGGGGTTCGATCTTCGACGCGGCGGGCGGCGCGGACGGTATGACGCGCATCGCTGCGGCCTGGCACCGGCGTGCGATGGCCGACGAGGTGGTCGCACACGCCTTTCACGGCGGCGCGAAACCGGACCACGTCGAGCGGCTGGCGGCATACCTCGGCGAAGCGCTGGGTGGCCCACCCCGCTACACCGAGCTGTATGACGCACACGCCACGGTCGTGCGGATCCACAGCGGCAACGGTGAGCACGAGGAGATGAACCGGCGCGCGATCGACTGCTTCGCCGGGGCGTTGCACGACGCCGGTGTCGACGCGGATCCGGAGACCTACCAGGCGGTGCTCGACTACTGGGCTTGGGTGACCTGGCATCCGATGTACGCCTACCACCGGTCAGCGGACGACGTTCCGTCGAATCTGCAGATGCCACAGTGGAGTTGGGACGGGACCGTGAGCTATAGGAGGGTCGGGCAATGATTACGCCATACATCACCGTCAAGGACTCGCGGGCCGCGATCGACTGGTATCGCAGCGCTTTCGGCGCGCGCGTGTCGTTCGAGCCGATCGTCATGGACGACGGCCGTATCGGGCACGTCGAGTTGACGATCGGGAAGGACTCAACCTTCATGATGTCGGACGAGTTCGACAGTGCGGGCGTCGCCGCCCCTGACCCGGCGAGGCACAGCTCCGTCGCCCTGCACGTGGAAACGACCGCTGTCGACGTCGTCGTTCGACAGGCGAAAGCCGTTGGCGCACAGATCGATCGGGAGCCGGAGGACACGCCGCACGGGCGCGTGGCGGTGCTGCACGACCCCTTCGGCCACCGCTGGATGTTCAACCAGCGCCCGGGCGAACCTGACCGGCCGGCAAGGCCCGCACAGGTTCGTGACCTCACGGCGAATCTGCCGGTGGCCGACCTCGACGGCGTCGACGACTTCTACGGGGACTACCTCGGGCTGACCGACGAAGGTTTCAACCTCGGCTGGGTGGTGCATCGCAGCGCGCCACAGTCCGGTGCGCACGTGCAGCTGGTGACTCGGGACAAGACCGCACCGGTCGACTCGGCGATCTCGGTGCACGTCGTCGACGTCGAAGCCGCGCACGCCGAAGCCGTGCGGCGTGGCTACCGGATCGTGCATCCGCTCACGCACGAGCCGTGGGGCGTGTACCGCTTCTTCGTGCAGGCGCCGGACGGCACCGTCGTCAACATGGTCAGCCACGCGGACTGAGCGAGTAACTGACGACAGTAGCGAGTTCGTCGCCTGAAACCGCCCGGTGCCGCGAGTAACTGACGACAGTAGCGAGTTCGTCGCCTGAAACCGCCCGGTGCCGCGAGTAACTGACGACAGTAGCGAGTTCGTCGCCTGAAACCGCCCGGTGCCGCGAGTAACTGACGACAGTAGCGAGTTTGCTGTTGATGGTCAGAGTCGCTCGCGCAGCCAGGCGATGTCGGCCTTGTGCTCGTCGGCGCCACCGGGCGTCTCACAGACGACCGGGGCATCCGCGGCCCGCACCACAGCGGCCAGCTCGTCCGGATCTATTTGTCCCGCACCGAGATTGGCATGCCGGTCCGCCCCGGAGTCGAAGGCGTCACGGCTGTCGTTGCCGTGCACCAGGTCGATGCGGCCGGTGATGTCGTGGATGCGCTCGGCCGCCTCCGCGAGCGCTATGCCACCGGCCCACGCGTGGCAGGTGTCCAGACAGAAACCGACCTGCTCGTGGCCGTCGGCCTGCGTGATCGCGTCCCACACACCGGCGATCCGGTCGAGGTGACGCGCCATCGCATTGTCGCCACCTGCGGTGTTCTCGATCAGGAGCGGGATCTTGCAGTCGGTGGCCTCGATCGCCTTACGCCAGTTGTCGAATCCTTTGGCCGGGTCGTCGGCCTTGTTGACGTGTCCGCCGTGCACGATCAGGCCGGCCGCACCGATCTCCGCGGCGGCGTCCATGTGCTGCTGCAGCAACTTGCGGCTCGGGATGCGGATCCGATTGTTGAGCGTCGCGACGTTGATGACGTAGGGCGCGTGCACGAAGACCGTCACACCGGCCGCCTGCGCGTCGGCGCGTAGCTGCGCGGCGCCGCCGTCATACGCGACGACCGGTCCCTTGTAGCTCTGCGGGTCGCCGAGGAAGAACTGCACGACGTCCGTGCCGCGCGCGGTCGCCTCCGCGATCGGGTCCTGCTGGTCCACGTGTGCACCGATCGAGATCGTCATACGGGCCAGCCTACGAACTCACGCCGACATCGATGGAACGTATCGGCGTCCGGCGTCCCCTTCTGAGCAGACCGTGCCATTACGAGCAGGAGGAACAGATGAGCGCGACCCGTCCAGAACTGGCGCAAGTGCACCGAACAGTGGACACCGGACGACTGCGCGTGCACGTCGTCGAGGCGGGCGACGGGCCGCCGGTGCTGCTGCTGCACGGCTGGCCGCAGCACTCGTACGCCTGGCGGCACGTCGTCCCGCACCTGGCCGCAGCACACCGCGTCATCGCCGTCGACTCCCGTGGCGCCGGCCGCACCGACGCGCCCGCAACGGGTTACGGGACGAACGATCTCGTGCAGGACGTCATCGCCCTCCTCGACGCCCTCGACCTGCCGCAGGCGGACGTCGTCGGTCACGACCGGGGCGGCTCGCTCGCGTTCCGGATCGCGCTGGAGCACCCGGAGCGGGTCCGTCGGCTCGTGGCACTCAACACGCTGCACCCCTACACGGAGGTGCGCCGGCTGGCGCCATACGCCTGGCGCTATCTGTGGACACCGTTCGTCGAGACGCGGTATGTCGGGCGGCTCGTGCTCCGGCACCTGCCGTGGTTCCTGCGGACCCTGCTGCGGCTCGGTGTCGCCGACCGGGCGGCGATGCCGGCCGACGCCGTGGCCGCGTATGTCGACAGCGCCCGCCGGGCGCCCAACGCGCGGGCCGGCGAGGAGCTGATGCACCAGTTCGCCTATCACGAGATCCTGCCGATGCTGCGGCATCCCGAGCGCCGACGACTGGCGACACCGGCCCTGCTACTGGTCGGGAGCTCCGACCGGCTGACGCCACCAGGCATGCTCGGCGACGCCACGACATATGCCGACGACTTGCGGGTCGAGGTGGTCGACGGTGCCGGGCATCACCTTCCGGAGGAACGTCCCGAGCTGGTCGCGGATCGGATTCTCGCGCACCTGCGATGATCGCCGATGATGAGTGATGCCAACCCGATCGAGACGTCGTCGAGAGATCTCGGCGACCTCGTGTGTGCTGCGCAGGCGGGCAGCACGATGGCGATGCAGGCGTTGCTCACCGAGCTCACGCCGTATGTCGGCCGGTTGTGCGGGCCGATCGCGCTCGACGAGGGCCCGGACGCGGCCCAGAACGCCCTGATCATCGTGTTGCGCGATCTGCGGCAGCTGCGGGAGCCTGCCGCGCTGCGCGGTTGGGTGCGGACCATCGCGGTGCGCGAGGCGGTCCGGGTCGCGAGGCGGGGGAGACGGGACGTGCCTGCCGAACTACCGGACGTCCCTGCGCCCGGTGACCCGCAGCTGGCGGCCGACGTCCGTGCGGTGCTCGACCGGTTGTCGCCGGCGCATCGCGCGGTCCTGGTGTTGCGCGACCTGGAGGGCTTGGACGAGGCGGCTGCGGCGGAACTGCTCGCCATACCGGCCGGGACCGTGAAGTCGCGCCTGCACCGTGCCCGACGAAGTTTCCGACAGGAGTGGGAACGATGAGTGCAGCTTGGCCGACCGCGGACCTCGACCCCGTGCGGCGCTTGCATGTGATGGCGGCCGCCATACCCGGCGCGATGTCGGGGGAGGTGGTGGTTCGACGTCCGATCGCGCAGGTCTGGGCGCGGGCCGGGGATCTCGAGACCGAGCTGCCGCTGCTGGTCCACGACTTCCGGGAGGTCCGGGTGCGGGACCGCGACGGCGAGCGGCTCGTCGCGGATGCGCGCAGTCCACTCGGCCTGCGCGCGCGTTTCGACGTCGTGCTGCGACCCAACTGGTGCTGGTGCGAGAGCCGCTTCCTGCTGTGCGGGATGGCTGCGGTCGAGCAGGGCGACGACACGTTGTTCGGCTTCCTCGGTGGGGTGCGCGTGCCCGGCGCCGGTCGGCTCGAGTCGATCGCTTCACGGCCGGCAACTGCGCTGTTGCGCGGGACGCTCGACCGGTTCGCCGCCCGCGCGGAGGCCGAGTCGGCGCAGGACTGACGAAGCAGATCCGGATTGCCCCTCCGCTTTCCCGGAGGAAAGGCGTAGCGTTGAGGACGTGACGGATTCGACCGCTTCGACCCCTGCACCCACCATCTCGACCGTCGGTGAGCTCCGGGCCTCCGGACACCGACAGCGCGGCGTCCGGGAGGAGCTGCGCGACAACCTGCTGGCGAAGCTCGCCGCCGGCGACGACCCCTGGCCCGGCATACAGGGTTTCGAATACACCGTGCTGCCCCAGCTGGAGCGAGCGCTGTTGGCAGGCCACGACATCGTGCTGCTCGGTGAGCGTGGCCAGGGCAAGACCAGGGTGCTGCGCACGCTGGTCGGGCTGCTGGACGAATGGACCCCGGTGATCGACGGGTCCGAGCTCGGTGAGCATCCCTACGACCCCATCACCCCGGCCTCCCGGCGCCGGGCCGCCGAGCTGGGCGACGACTTGCCTGTCGCCTGGCGGCATCGTGACGAGCGGTATGCCGAAAAGCTCGCCACACCGGACACATCCGTCGGAGACCTGGTCGGCGACGTCGACCCGATGAAGGTTGCTGAGGGCCGCAGCCTGGGTGACCCGGAGACCATCCATTTCGGGCTCATCCCCAGGTCGCACCGCGGCATCGTGGCAATCAACGAGCTGCCCGACCTGGCCGAGCGCATCCAGGTGGCGATGCTCAACGTGATGGAGGAACGCGACATCCAGGTGCGCGGCTACATCCTCCGGTTGCCGCTCGACGTGCTCGTGGTCGCCAGCGCCAACCCCGAGGACTACACCAACCGCGGACGCATCATCACCCCGCTCAAGGACCGCTTCGGCGCACAGGTCCGCACGCATTACCCGCTCGAGGTCGAGGGCGAGATCGCCGTCGTCGAGCAGGAGGCGCAACTGGTGGCGAGCGTGCCGTCATACCTGATCGAGATCCTGGCGCGCTTCACCCGAGGTCTGCGGGAGTCCACTGCCGTCGACCAACGCTCCGGCGTCTCGGCGCGTTTCGCGATCGCCGCGGCGGAGACCGTTGCCGCGGCCGCGCTGCATCGGGCGACCGTGCAGCACGAGGAGGAAGCCGTCGCCCGGGTCATCGACCTGGAGACCGCGGTCGAGGTGCTCGCCGGAAAGGTGGAGTTCGAGTCGGGCCACGAGGGCCGCGAGGAAGCGATCCTGGAGCACCTGTTGCGGACCGCCACCGCCGAGACGGCACGCGGCCGGCTGCGCGGCATCGACCTCGGGCTGCTGGTGCGCGCGCTGGAACGCGGCGCGCGAGTCACCACCGGCGAACAGGTCAGTGCCGCAACGGTTCTCGGTGAGTTGCCGGTGCTGGGTGAGTCCGACCTCTACGACCAGCTCGCCGACCGGTTGGACGCCACCACTGCGGGCGAACGCGCTGCAGCGGTGGAGCTGGCCCTGGAAGGTCTCTACCTGGCCAAGCAGGTCAGCAAGGAGGCCGACGACGAGGGAAATGCGACCTACGGTGAGAGTGAGCAGGTATGACGATGCGCGGAACTCACCTACTGCGCCACGTGCAGGGCTAGCGTCTGAAACATGTTCACTCACACTGCTTCCCATCGTTCCCTGCGCATCGCCGGATTCGTCGCGACTGCGTGCGCCGCTGCGGCCCTGGCCGCACCTGCCGCTGCCGCGCCGGCGCACGCGACGCCGTCTCCGAGTGGTTACTCCTGGACGCCGCGACCGACCGGTGTGCAGGAGCAGTTCCGCGGTCTTGCCGCCGTGAGCGGCCAGGTCGCCTGGGTCAGCGGTGAGAAGGGCAGCGTGCTGCGCACCACCGACGGTGGTCGCAGCTGGAGCGACGTCTCGCCGGAGGTGTCGAAGACGGACGGTCTGGCACTGCGGGACATCGAGGCGTGGGACAGCCAGCACGCCGAAACACTGTCGATCGGCCCCGGCGGAGACTCGCGGATCTTCCGGACTTCCGACGGTGGCCAGACGTGGGAGCAGGCCTTCACCAACACCGACCCGAACGCCTTCTACGACTGTATGGCGTTCAGTGCCAACGGGATCGGCCTGGCGATGAGTGACCCGGTCGACGGCTACTTCCGGATCGCGCGCACCACCAACGGCGGGAAGTCCTGGACCGCATTGCCCACCACGGGGATGCCGAAGGCGCTCGGCAACGAATTCGGCTTCGCAGCCTCCGGCACCTGTCTGGTATCGGCGCAGGACGCGCACGGTGCGCGCGCCGGTGAGTTCTGGTTCGCGACCGGCGGCGAGTCGCCGCGGGTGTTCCACACGACGAACGCCGGCGAGACCTGGACCGCGGAGACGACCTCGGTGCGTGCCGGTGACGCGGCCGGCATCTACAGCATCGCGTTCAAGAATCACGGCACCGGCGTAGCGGTCGGCGGGGACTACACCGCACCCTCCGACGGCACCGACGCTGCCGCGACCAAGCACGGCAGCTCACCCTGGAAGGCCAGCAGCAACACCCTGGGTGGCTACCGCTCCGGAGTCGCCTACGTGCCGGGCCGCGGCAACGCGGTGGTCGCGGTGGGTCCGACCGGCAGCGACGTGAGTGCCGACGGCGGCCGCACCTGGTCGACCTTCGACGACACGGACTACGACGGCATCCATTGTGCGTCCGACGGAGCCTGCTGGGCGTCCGGCCCGGACGGCGCCGTGGCAGTCCTGAAGACACCGATCCACAGGCATCACTGAATAGTGCTGGAGGCGTATCTCGTTGGCACGTAAGCAGACTCACCGTTCACGGTACGGCCGGTATGCCGGTGGGCCCGACCCGCTGGCACCACCGGTCGACCTGGCCGAGGCGCTGGGCGCCATCGGTGAGGACGTCATGGCCGGCTACAGCCCGGAGCACGCAATGCGGGAGTTCCTGCGCCGTGGCGGCCGGCAGCAGCGCGGCCTGGACGACCTCGCTCGACAGGTCGCCGAGAAGCGACGGGAGCTGCTGGCCAAGCACAACCTGGACGGGACGTTCCAGGAGATCAAGCAGCTGCTGGACGACGCCGTACTGTCCGAGCGCAAGCAGTTGGCGCGTGACCTGGACGACGACGCGCGGTTCGCGGAGATGCCCATCGAGAACCTCCCGCCGTCGACCGCTGCTGCGGTCAACGAATTGGCCGACTACCCGTGGCGCAGCGGCGAGGCCCGCGAGAAGTACGAGGAGATCAAGGACCTGCTCGGTCGGGAGATGCTGGACCAGCGGTTCGCCGGCATGAAGCAGGCGCTGGAGGGCGCGACCGACGAGGACCGGCAGCAGATCAGCGACATGCTGGCGGACCTCAACGAGCTGCTCGAAGCGCATGCCCGTGGCGAGGACACCGACCAGCAGTTCGCCGACTTCATGGCCAAGCACGGGGACTTCTTCCCGGAGAACCCGCAGAACATCGACGAGTTGCTCGACTCGCTCGCCGAACGTGCGGCCGCGGCTCAGCGGATGCTCAACTCGATGACTCCCGAACAGCGCGAGGAGCTGATGCAGCTGTCGCAGCAGGCTTTCGGCTCGCCGGAGCTGATGCAGCAACTCGCACAGTTGGACGGCAACCTGCAGTCGCTGCGACCGGGTGAGGACTGGTCGGGCTCCGAGCAGTTCGGCGGGGAGCAGGGGATCGGCCTGGGCGACGGCACCGGCGTCATACAGGATCTGGCGCAGTTGGACGACCTGTCCGAGCAACTGTCCCAGCAGTATGCCGGCGCGCAGATGGACGACCTGGACCTCGATGCGCTGGCGAAGCAGTTGGGCAACGAGGCAGCAGCCGACGCGCGCACGCTCGCCGAGCTCGAGCAGGCACTGCGCGAACGCGGTTATCTGACAACGGATTCCAGCGGAGAGTTGAAGTTGTCACCGCGCGCGATGCGCGAGCTCGGGCGCACCCTGCTCAAGGATGTCGCCACCCGTCTCAACGGACGATCCGGCTCTCGTGACGCACGTCGAGCGGGTATGGCGGGGGAGCCGACCGGGGCGAGTCGCGGGTGGCAGTTCGGCGACAACGAGCCGTGGGACGTGACACGCACCCTGACCAATGCCGCGTTGCGTCGGGCCAGCGGTGACGACGACCGGTTGCTCAGCATCGCCGATGTCGAGGTGCAGGAGACTGAAGCGCGCACCCAGGCTGCGGTCGCGTTGCTGGTCGACACGTCGTTCTCGATGGCCATGGACGGCCGGTGGGTGCCGATGAAGCGCACGGCGCTGGCACTGCACCACCTGATCCAGACCCGGTTCCGTGGAGATTCGTTGCAGCTCATCGGTTTCGGCCGCCACGCACAGACGATGGACATCGACACGTTGACCGCGCTGTCGGCGGAGTGGGACAAAGGCACCAACCTGCACCACGCGCTGATGCTGGCCAACCAGCACTTCCGTCGGCATCCCAACGCGCAGCCTGTGCTGTTGATCGTCACCGACGGAGAGCCGACGGCGCACCTGGAGCCGGACGGCGAGGCGTGGTTCAGCTATCCACCGCACCCGTTGACGATCGCCTACAGCGTGCGCGAGTTGGACACCGCGGTGCGACTCGGTGCGCAGACGACGATCTTCCGGCTCGGCGAGGACCCTGGCTTGGCGCGATTCGTCGACCAACTGGCCAAGCGCGCCGAGGGCCGGGTCGTGGCGGCGGAGCTCGACGAGCTCGGCGCCGCCGTCGTCGGTGGCTACCTCGGCGGGCGGGGCGGCAGGCCGACGTATGGCGACTTCGGCGACTGGGGGTTCCGCGGCGGCTGGGTCAGCTGACGGCGCTGGTCAGGAGGTTTCGCCGGGAGCGTCCCGCGGGAACCCCCTGCCCGCATGCGGATCCGCCGGCACGTCATACAGCTCGCGGAGCGTGCCGATCACCTCGAGCTCGCGTTTGCTGTGCGGGCTCGCACACGACTCGCCCTCGTCGCCGGGGACGGGATCGAACGAGTGCAGCACGATCTTCTCCAGCAGCTCGCCGAGCGACTCGTCGTTGAAGTCCGCGAGTCCTTTGAGGACTTTCACGAGTCGCTTGTCCATGCGTACGCCGAGCTGGACGCGGCTGAATTCGGTATTCATGGGACCACGGTAACTTGGTAACACGATCGTCGCATGTCATTAATGCTCGGAGCCGGCTGCTCGGCTCCCGATCGCGTGGCGGTGATGCAGCTGCCGCATGGACGCTTGGAGCTGCGGCGCCGGCCCGTCGACGGGTAAGCCGGGAGCGATCTGCGAGATCGCCAACGACTGGACCGGGCCGGCTGGCAGACCCCAGTCGGTGCGCCAGGTGGTCAGCTGCGCGGAGGACACCGCATAGACGATCCGTCCGAGACCGACCCATGCGTGGGCGGCGGCGCACATCGGGCAGTGCTCGCCGGAGGTGTAGACCGTCGCGACGCCGCGCTCATCGGGGGTCAGCTGCTCGGCGGACCAACGGGCGATCGCGAACTCGGGATGGCGAGTCTGGTCGCCGTCCTTGACTCGGTTGCGGTCCTCGAACCGAACGACGCCGGTTGCGTCGACCAGCAGCGATCCGAACGGCTCGTCGCCGTCGTCAAGTGCCTCACGCGCGAGCTCGACGCAGCGCTCGAGGTGGCCGAGGTCGATGTCGTTGAGAGCCATGAATGCATCACACCACGAGTCGGACGGCGTGCGCCCGGATCCGTCATCAGGGCACAGCGACTGATGGACGCAGATCGTCCGGGTGTCTGGGTGCACATGCTCAGCACGGCACGGTCGGGCCGAAGCGGCCTTTGTGGTTGCGTGCCGTCGTCGAGCCGATGCGCCATTGGCTGCTCGGTCGCGAGATCGGGGCACACCTAGCGGCATACGGGGAGGCCTGTGTCGGCCCGGACATCGTTGCCGCCGCTCCCGACGTGCATTGAAGCTCGGCTCAGCGGATGCGTCCGTCGCGGTAGTCGCGCACCACCGCGTCGACGACATTCTTCGCGTCTCGGAGCCCGGACCCCGACTCCTGACGGTATTGCTTGATCGCTTGGATCTCCTTGCCCCGCCGGACGAACTGCATCACGGTCTCCGACACCGGACCGCCGGCAACACCACCGGCCATGGTCGGCGGCGGGATGTTCGGTGCCGGAGGTAGTCGGGTCCACGACGGCGAGGTGTATGGCCCCTGCTGGCCGAGCAACGCGTAGAGGCGGTCGACGTGTTGCTCCAGTGCGGCGATCCTGGCGGCTGTCTCATCGTCCATACCCACCATCAGAGCACCGGACGACGGAGTCCGCACGCGGTGTGACCGTCAGGGTCGGCGGCCGATGCCGAGCAGGTGCTGACTGAGGTCCCGCAACCCGGGAACGTTGCTGAATCGACGAGCGAGCAGCATTGCTGCCGCACGTAATTCGGCATCGTGCGTGCGCTCGACCTCCAGCGCCATACCGCCCGGACCTGCACATCGTGTGCTGGGCGTTCCGCACGATGCGCAGGCCCGAGGCGTCGGTTCTGCGAAGTCGAGACTCGGGTCCAGCAGGAGGTGCGGCCAAGCGCACGTTCTGCTGGATCTTCACCCCGATGCCACGATTCCTCATTTGGGGCCGGCACATGGTGCGCGGGGAAGTTCCGCACGATGTGCGGGCCCGAGGCGTCGGATCTCCGAGATCGAGAGTCCGGTCCAGCAGGACGTGCGGACAGGCGCACGTCCTGCTGGACCTTTGCTCGTCATACCCGCGCCGCGGCATCCTCTGCCGCGTCGGCGGCGATCTTCTCCTCGGAGGCGTCCGGCACGTTGCGCAGGCTGCCGGGCCACCAGATCTTCGGACCGATGTCGAGTGTCAGCGCTGTGACCAGCACGGCCCGCACGATGATCGTGTCGATCAGGACGCCGAGCGCCACCGCGAAGCCGATCTCGGCGAACGCCACCAAGGGCAGGGTGCCGAGCACGGCGAAGGTGGACGCGAGCACCAGCCCGGCCGAGGTGATCACTCCGCCGGTCGCGGACAGCCCGACGAGGGCGCCACGTCTCGTGCCGTGTTGTCGCGCCTCCTCTCGCACGCG
Organism: Flexivirga endophytica; assembly: GCF_014640635.1. Lineage (GTDB taxonomy): Bacteria > Actinomycetota > Actinomycetes > Actinomycetales > Dermatophilaceae > Flexivirga > Flexivirga endophytica. The sequence goes on along the minus strand of NZ_BMHI01000004.1, from coordinate 595,001 downwards.
GGTCATCAGGAAGATGTTGTAGTCGATGCCGAGCGCCACCAGGAAGACGAAGACGAACAGCGGCAGCGACGGGTCGGTGCCGGCGAATCCGAAGACGTAGTGGAAGACCAGCGACGACAACCCGAGAGCTGCGGCGAACGACACGATCACCGTCAGGATGAGCAGCACCGGCGCGAAGATCGCGCGAAGCAGGACCCCGAGGATGACCAGGACCACGATCAATGTCAGCGGAATGATCACCCCGACGTCGTGGTCGGTCGCCTGTTGCACGTCATACGTCACCGCCGTGGTTCCGCCGACCATCGCGTGCGAGCCTGGGACGCCGTGGGCGATGTCCCGGATCTCGCGGACCTGGTCGAAAGCCTTGGAGCTGTAGGGATCGCCGGAGACCGACGTCTGCAGCAGGCTGCGGTCGCCACGGATGATCGGCTTCGCGGACGGGGCGAATCCGGCCGACGACAGCTGTTTCGTCGCCTGCTCCGACTGCGAGGTGTCGACGAGCACGTAGACCGGGTCCGAGGAATTGCTCCGGTAATGGCTCTGCAGGACCTTCGTCGCCGTGACCGAGTCCGGATTGCCGGTGAAGCTCTCGGTCGAGGACAGGCTGTGCGAGTTGAGCTGGGTGAGCCCGAGCGCGCAGAGCAACAGGAGTCCGCCGGTCACCAGCCACACCGCGCGCGGCCGTGGGCGGATGAACCCGCCGACGCGTGCCCACAGGCCGCTCTGGGTCGGCTCCGGGCTGCCGTAGGTGGGACGCCGCGGCCAGAAGACCCAGCGGCCCAGGATCACCAGCAGGGCGGGGAGCAGGGTCAGCATCGCCAGCAGCGCGAAGACGACGCCCAGCGCCGCAACCGGCCCGAGGCCCTTGGTGGAGTTCATCTCGGCGGCGAGCAGGCAGAGCATGCCCAGGATCACCGTGCTGCCACTGGCGAAGATGGCCGGGCCGGAGCGATGCAGTGCGAAAGCCATTGCCTCGTGGCGGTCTTCGTGTCTGCGCAACTCCTCTCGATAGCGGGCGACCAGCAACAGGGCGTAGTCCGTCCCGGCCCCGATCACCAGCACGGTCAGAATGCCGTAGCTCTGGCCGTTCACGGTGAGTCCGGTGTGATCGACCAACAGATAGATGAATGCCTGCGCGGCTGTGAGCGCCACGCCGGCGCTGAGGATCGGCAGCACCCACAGCACCGGGCTGCGATAGGTGAGCAGCAGGATCAGGATCACCACGCCGAGGGTGCCGAACAACAGCGTGCCGTCGATGCCGGCGAACGCGTCCGCCTGGTCGGCGCCGAAACCGACCGGGCCGCCGAGGTGCACGCTCATCCCGTTCGCGCCGTCCGTCGCGGTCGCGCGGATCTTCTTCGCGGTGGTCGGCAGATCGTTCCAACCGCTCTTCGGGTCGACGTGCAAGGGGACGAGTGTCTGCAGCGTCGTGCCGTCCTTGGACGGGATCGGACCCATGATCGGACCGCCCAGGTGCGGCGTCTGTTTCTTGTATGTCGCAACGTCGGCCTTCGCCTTGGCCCGGTCGGCCGCGGTCAGGCCGTTGTCGCGGTGATAGACCACGATCGCCGGCATGCTGTTGCGGTCGACGAACGTCCCGAGTTCGTCGTAAACCTTGGTCGACTCCGCACTGGCCGGCAGCCATGACGACGTCTGGTTGTCCTGCGCGCCGGACAACTTGCCGGCGAGTGGGCCGAGCGCGATCAGCGCTACGACCCAGATGACGAGTACTGCGTATTTGCTGCGGCGACCACACACCAGTGCCGCGAAACGACGATCCATCCGATGACCCCTCCGGAATGTTGGCTTCGCGGCAGATACTTAGCTTCCCTCACTGTCGCGATATATCGTGATTTTACGGGAAGTCGGGTGCGTTGCGCAGGAATTTTTTTCCGAAGCCGATGCGTAGAACTGCGATATTTCTCTTGCGCCCGATGTGCGGCCGGGCGGCTCGGGTGCGTGTGGGACGCTTGCGCAGTGAATTCACTCATCGGTGTGCTGGCGGTGCAGGGGGATGTCCGCGAGCACGCACGCTCCCTCGAATCCCTTGGAGCAGCAACACGTTTGGTACGTCGTCCGGAGGAGCTCGACGGTCTCGACGGCATTGTGCTGCCCGGCGGCGAGTCCACCACCATGGACAAGCTGCTCCGGGCGTTCGACCTGCGGGACCCGCTACGCGAGCGTCTGCAGGCCGGGCTCCCGGCATACGGCTCGTGCGCGGGAATGATCCTGCTCGCCGACCACGTGCTCGACGCCACGGCCGACCAGCAGACCCTGGGCGGGCTCGACGTGACCGTTCGCCGCAACGCCTTCGGGCGACAGGTGGATTCGTTCGAGGAGGACCTGTCGATGCCGGCGGTCATGGGGGAGCGCACGGATCCGGTCCGCGCCGTCTTCATCCGGGCGCCGTGGGTGGAATCCGTGGGGCCCGACGTGCAAGTGCTCGGCACCGTCACCACAGGACCGGCCGCCGGACGCATCGTCGCCGTCCAGCAGAACAACCTGCTGGCCACGTCGTTCCACCCGGAGGTGACCGGCGACCACCGGATCCACGAATACTTCCTGCGTATGGCGCAGCGCTGACGGGCGATAACATTGCCGGTCGAACCCCAGCACGTTCGATTCAGAAGAGGGACATATGAGCGGTCACTCCAAGTGGGCGACAACCAAGCACAAGAAGGCAGCGATCGATGCCAAGCGCGGCAAGCTGTTCGCCAAGCTGATCAAGAACATCGAGGTCGCGGCGCGCTCCGGCGGCGGTGATCTGGCCGGCAACCCGACGCTGTACGACGCGGTGCAGAAGGCCAAGAAGTCCAGCGTCCCCAACGACAACATCGATCGTGCCGTCAAGCGCGGCTCGGGCGCCGAGGCCGGCGGAGCCGACTACCTCGCGCTGACCTACGAGGGCTACGCGCCCGGTGGTGTCGCGCTGCTGATCGAGTGCCTGACCGACAACAAGAACCGTGCCGTCGCCGAGGTGCGCACCGCACTGCAGAAGAACGGCGGCTCCATGGGGGAGTCCGGCTCGGTCGCGTTCATGTTCAACCGCAAGGGTGTCGTGATCGTCCCCAAGAAGCAGCCGGACGGTGCCGAGGCCACCGAGGACGGCCTGCTCGAGGTCGTGCTCGACTCCGGCGCCGAAGAGGTCAACGACCTCGGCGAGTCGTTCGAGATCATCTCCGAGGCCACCGACCTGGTTGCGGTGCGCGAGTCGCTGCAGGCCGCCGGTGTCGACTACGACTCCGCCGACTCGTCGTTCCTGCCGACCGTCGAGGTACCGCTGGACAAGGAGGGCGCCAAGAAGATGTTCCGCATCATCGACGTTCTCGAGGACAGCGACGACGTGCAGAACGTCTACGCCAACGGTGACGTCCCCGACGAGGTGCTCGCGGAGCTCGAAGAAGAGGACTGACGCCGGTGGTCGCCCTGCCGATCGCAACAAGCGACGTCGATCCAGATGCCGAATGACGGCGCGCACCGCCGCCCCGGCGTCGACGAACCAAGTCCCGACTGGGCCGCGGCTACGGTTTCCAGTTCTGGATGGGTCGCACTGGATTTCTAGGGGACGGCGCGCTCGGACAGTTCTGCGTCGTACTGCCCGAACAGGACGCCGTACTCGCGCTGACCGCCGAGACCGATCGTAGGCAGGAAGTCCCCGGGACGTGCACAGGTCTCCCCAGTGTCGAGCAATCGACGAATTTGCCGACGTGAGCCGCGCACGGGCTGACACTGGGGAGAGGTATGACCGGGGCGTGGCCCAAGGCCTGCATCGCCGACGCGCCGCTCGCGCCTTCACGGGTATGGCGGTGCGCCCGCCTAAGCTGACGAAGACCGAACATATGTCGGACCCGTCTGCCGAAGAAGGAGCTGCCCCGCTGTGCGAGTGCTCGGAGTCGACCCCGGCCTGACCCGTTGCGGTCTCGGCGTGGTCGAAGGAGGCATCGGGCAGCCGGTGCGGATGATCGCGGTCGGTGTGGTGCGCACCCCTGTCACCGACGATCCGGCTGAGCGACTGTTCAGCCTGCAGACCGAGATCGACGAGTGGATGGAGCGGCACGAGCCCGACTCGGTCGCGGTCGAGCGGGTCTTCGCCAAGGCGAACATCAAGGGAATCATGGGCACGGCCCAGGCCTCCGCCATACCGATGCTCGCCGCTGCGCGCCGCGGCCTACCGCTCGCGCTGCACACGCCGAGTGAGGTCAAGGCCGCAGTCACCGGCAACGGTCGCGCCGACAAGGCACAGGTGACCTCGATGGTGACTCGCATCCTGCGACTGGACACCCCGCCCAAGCCGGCCGATGCGGCCGACGCACTGGCCATCGCCATCTGTCACGTATGGCGCGGCGGTGCCCAGGACCGCATCGCGGCCGCGGTGGCACGGCAGCGCGCGGCGACAGGAGGACGTGGATGATCGCGACACTGCGCGGGACCGTGCTGCACGTCGGGCTCGACCAGGTCGTCGTCGAGGTCGGCGGGGTCGGTCTGCTGACCCACACGACGCCGGGAACCGCAGCGGCGCTGCACGCCGGGGGAGAGGCCAGCCTCTCGACCACTCTGGTGGTGCGTGAGGACGCCCTGACGCTCTACGGCTTCGGCAGCGGCGACGAGCGCGACCTCTTCGAGCTGGTGCAAACGGTCAGTGGTGTCGGTCCGCGGATCGCGTTGGCAATGCTCGCTGTTGCCAGTCCCGACCAGATACGCGCCGCCATCGCCGGGGGCGACGTGGCTGCGCTGGTGAAGACACCCGGCATCGGCAAGAAGGGCGCCGAGCGGATCGTGCTCGAGCTCAAGGACAAGGTCGGCCCACTCATCACCGGCGACACCACCGACGTTCCCGCCGTGCCGACGAGTGGTCGGCACGACCAGGTGAGCGAGGCGTTGATCGGGCTGGGCTGGTCTGCCAAACAGGCCGACGACGCGGTCGCGAAGGTCACGTCCGCCGAGCCGGAGCTGACCGAGGTCTCCGCGCTGCTGCGGGCCGCGCTGCGTGAGCTGGGACGATGACCGGCGTGGACGAGGACTTCGAGCGCGACGTCGACGGGTCGTATGACGCCTCGGCCAGGATCGTCGACCCCGGAGGTGACGAGGACGAGCGCCGGCTCGAGGTCGCACTGCGACCCAAGCGCCTGGCCGACTTCCCGGGACAGCCACGTGTGCGTGACCAACTCGGCCTGCTACTGGAGGCCGCCCGCCGACGCCAGCGGCCACCGGACCACGTGCTGCTGTCCGGTCCGCCCGGACTCGGTAAGACGTCCCTGGCGATGATCATCGCGGCGGAGCTCGAGCAGCCGATCCGCATCACCAGCGGTCCGGCGATCCAGCACGCGGGCGATCTCGCCGCGATCCTGTCGTCGCTGGCCGAGGGCGAGGTGCTCTTCCTCGACGAGATCCACCGGATGGCGCGTCCCGCCGAGGAGATGCTCTACCTCGCGATGGAGGACTTCCGGGTCGACGTGGTCGTCGGCAAGGGACCGGGCGCCACCGCCATACCGCTGGAGTTGCCGCCGTTCACCGTGGTCGGCGCCACGACCCGCGCCGGCCTGCTGCCCGCGCCGTTGCGCGACCGGTTCGGCTTCACAGGACATCTCGACTTCTACGCGACCGCGGACCTGGCCGCGATCCTGACCCGCAACGCGACCCTGCTCAGGATCGACTCCACCGCGCAGGGCATCGACGAGATCGCCGGCCGTTCGCGTGGCACGCCCCGCATCGCCAATCGGCTGCTGCGGCGGGTGCGCGACTACGCGCAGGTGCATGGCAAGGACGTGGTGGACCTCGGCGCCGCGCGGGCTGCACTGGCGCTCTTCGACGTCGACGAGAGCGGTCTGGACCGACTGGACCGAGCTGTTCTCGACGCGCTGTGCCGCCGGTTCGGCGGCGGCCCGGTCGGGTTGTCGACCCTTGCGGTCGCCGTCGGCGAGGAGCCGGACACCGTCGAGACCGTTGCGGAGCCCTACCTGGTGCGGGAGGGTTATCTCGTACGCACCCCACGGGGCCGGGCGGCGTCCGCGCTCGCGTGGAAACACCTCGGCCTCACAGCACCGGCGACGGCGGTGGGCGCCATACCCTTACCTTTGACCGACGAAGCGGACAGTCGATTCGGAGATTGACAGCCGACACGGGCGGTCGATTCGGGGATTGACTCCGGCGCGGCCGGAACCCGACCGCCCTTCAGCGACGTTGCTCACTTAGACTCTCCCGTCGGCCGCCAATGCTGCCCGACGCCTACCGATATCAAGGACTGACTTTTCGATGTACGCACTGGAGCAGACATGGGCTCGCTGATCTTCCTGCTGCCCCTGCTGCTGATCGCCTGGCTCTTCTGGACCCAGCGTCGGCGCCAACAGAACATGCGCGCCGCGCAGGACCAGATCCAGGTCGGCCAGGAGATCAGCACCACCTCCGGCCTGCTCGGCACGCTGGTCTCGCTCGACGACGACGAGGGCACCATCGAGGTGTCTCCGGGTGTGCAGTTGCGCTTCGTCCGTCGCGCGATCGTGCCGCGTAGCCAGATCGGGGCGCCGAGCAGCACCACGCAGTCCGAGTCAGACACCGAGTCCGAGTCCGAGACACCGGCATCAGTCGATCTCGACAAGCGCGGCGACGACCAAGCTCCCGAGACGAAGGCCGAATAGGTGGCAACCCGAGCACGTCGATCAACTGCCGGCAAACCCCGGCAGATCCTGACCATCCTGTTGCTGCTGATCGTGGCGGTGTATGCCGGCATCGCGGGCACCGCTGCCTGGGGTTCGCCCAAGGGCCAGTGGACTCCGCTGCTCGGCCTCGACCTCGAGGGCGGCCGGCAGATCACCCTGCAGCCGATCGTCGGCAAGGGCGAGCAGGTCAACGCGGGGCAGGTCGAGCAGGCCGTCAACATCATCCGCAACCGCGTCAACGGCAACGGTGTTTCCGAGGCCGAGGTCTCAACCCTGAACAAGAAGCTGATCCAGGTGTCGCTGCCGGGCAACCCGAGCGAGCAGACCCTGAAATCGCTGGCGCAGTCGTCGGAGCTGTCGTTCCGGCCGGTGATCTCCTCGCAACAGGTCGCCGCGCCGACGCCCCAGGGCGCCACCCCGACTCCGAGTGGCTCGGCGTCGCCGAGCAGCTCACCCACGAGCGGGTCCGCCTCGAAGTCTCCGGCCTCGAAGTCTCCGGCCTCGAAGTCTCCGGCCTCGAAGTCTCCGGCCTCGAAGTCTCCGGCCTCGAAGTCTCCGGCCTCGAAGTCCACCTCGGGCGCCAACGACATCCTGCCGCAGGCATTCCGGGCCGACACCCAGAAGCCGACGTCCCCGTCGTCCAAGGCATCGTCCCCGGCGGGCAGCTCGTCGTCCGCCACGCCGAAGCCGAGTCCTGCGCCCGCTCCGGATCGTCAGCTGCCCGGTGCCCAGCCGCAGCCGGCCAACGGCAGCGATGACGCCTGGGCCAAGTTCCCGGTCGATTCCATCTGGATCCAGAACGGCCTGGCTCAGTCCGGCGACACCTACCAGGACCTCTTCCAGGCGTTCCCGTGCACCCAGGCGCAGGCGCCCAAGGGCAAACCCGCCGTGGAGTGGCGTGAGATCGCTGCCCGCGCACCGCACAGCCAGCCCGACGTCGGCTGCGGTGACGGTTACAAATACCTGATGGGCCCGGTCGAGGTCGAGGGCAAGCACCTCACGGACGCCGGCTACGGCAACCAGACCAACCAACAGGGCGTTGCGACCAACCAGGTCGAGGTCACCCTGAGCCTGGACAGCACGGGTGCCAAGGAATTCGCGGACGTGACCAAGCGTCTGACGCCATACGGCGAGGGCAACCCCAAGAACCAGTTCGCGATCACGGTCGACGGCAAGGTCGTCTCCGCCCCTGGTTCGCGGAGTGTGATCACCGATGGCAAGGCGTCCATCACCGGCAACTTCACCGAGAGCAGTGCCAAGACGCTGGCCAACCAGCTGAAGTTCGGTGCGTTGCCGTTCTCGTTCAAGGAGTTGACCTCCAACCAGGTCAGCCCGGAGGTCGGCACCGACCAGTTGCAGAAGGGCATTCTCGCCGGCCTGGCCGGCCTGCTGCTCGTCGTCCTCTACTCGTTGCTGCAGTACCGCGCGCTCGGTTTCGTCACCGTCGCATCGCTGATCGTCGCGGGCGTGCTGAGCTACGGCCTGGTCACCCTGCTGGGCTTCACCAGCGGGTTCCGCCTCACCATGGCCGGCGTCACCGGTCTGATCGTGTCGATCGGTATCACCGCGGACAGTTTCATCGTCTACTTCGAGCGGGTGAGAGACGAAGTCAGATCCGGTAGGCCCTTGCGGGCCGCCGTGCAGACCGGTTGGGGTCGCGCCCGACGGACGATCATCGTCTCGGACGCGGTCAACTTCCTCGCCGCAGCCGTGCTCTACGTGCTGTCCGAGGACAACGTCAAGGCGTTCGCGTTCACCCTCGGGTTGTCGACACTCGTCGACATCGCCGTCGTCATGATGTTCACCCATCCGGTGCTCACGCTGTTGTCGCAGACCAAGTTCTTCGGCAGCGGGCACAAATGGTCCGGGTTCGATCCGGACCGGCTCGGTGCCGCCGGTGTCACGTATGCCGGTCGCGGACGGGTCACCATCGCCGACCGCAAGGCGGCCGCGGGCTCCACCGCAGCCGAAGGAGGGCAGGCCTGATGGCGAGCTTCGCGCAGTTCGGTAACGACCTCTTCACCGGTCGGCGACAGATCAACTTCATCGGTCGGCGCCGCACCTGGTATCTCCTCACCGGCATCCTGCTGATCATCGCTGCGGTCGGCATCTTCGGTCGCGGTCTGAACTTCAGCCTGGAGTTCGAGGGCGGCTCGCACATCTCCGTAGCGAATATCCAGAACACCAAGAACTTCGACTCGCGTGCGCACAATGCGGTGAAGTCGGCCGTGGGGTCGGCCGACAACCTGCAGGTCACCAAGGCCGGCGCGACCACGGTCACCATCGAGTCCAAGAAGCTCGGCAAGGGCACGTCGGCCGACACCGACAAGGTGGCCGAGGCATTGGCCAAGGAGTTCCATGTCAAGCAGAGTTCGGTGAGCACGGACTTCATCGGGCCGTCGTGGGGAAGCTCGGTCACGCACAAGGCGATCCAGGCACTGATCGTCTTCCTGCTGCTGCTGGCGCTGTTGTTGTCGGTCTATTTCCGCACCTGGACCATGGCCGCGGCCGCTCTCGTCGCGCTGGTCCACGACCTGTTCTTCACCGTCGGTATCTACGCGCTGACCGGCATCGAGATCTCACCGGCGACGATGATCGGCTTCCTGACGATCCTCGGTTACTCGATCTACGACACCGTGGTCGTCTTCGACAAGGTGCGGGAAAACACCGACGAGGCGATCCGGGACGGCAACCGGACCTACGCACAGGCGGCCAACTACGCCGTCAACCAGACGCTGGTCCGCTCGATCAACACCTCGGTCGTCGCACTGCTGCCGATCACCGCGATCATGGTGGTCGGGATCGTCTTCCTCGGACCGGGCACCCTGCTCGACCTGGCTGTCGCACTGTTCTTCGGTATCGCCGTCGGCACCTACTCCTCGATCTTCATCGCCACTCCGCTGCTGACATCGCTGCGGCATCGGGAGGCGAACATCAAGGAGCTCGACCGTCGTGCGCTGGCCTACCAGACCAGCCAGGCGAGCGTGCTGGCCCGGACCGGCACACGCGAGCAGCACACGCCGGGGGAGTCCTCGTCCGGCGTGATCGAGCCGGAGCGCGCCAAGGCCGCCAAGGCGGCGGCGGCGACCAAGGTGCGCCACCGCGAGATCCACCCGCTCGCCAAGCGCGACGACAATGACTGAGGACGCAGCCCGGATCCTCGCAGCGCACACCCGTGAGGTGGCCGACTTCCCGAAGCCAGGCGTCATGTTCAAGGACCTGACTCCGCTCTTCCGGGAGCCGGAAGCGTTCCAGGTCGTGCTGGACGACATCGCCGAGCGGTGGGCCGGCAAGGTCGATGTCGTCGCCGGTGTCGAGGCCCGCGGGTTCATCCTGGGTGCGCCGCTGGCGTTGCGGATGGGTCTGGGGTTCGTGCCGATCCGCAAGGCCGGCAAGTTGCCCGGCGACACGCACACCCGGTCCTACGATCTCGAGTACGGCACCGCGACGATCGAGGTGACCACCGACGCGTTCACGGCCGGTCATCGCGTGCTGTTGGTCGACGACGTGCTCGCGACCGGTGGCACCGCGGCGGCGGCATGCGATCTCGTCGAAGGTGCCGGTGCCGAGGTTGTCGCCCTGGAGATGCTGCTCGAGCTGAGCTTCCTGAACGGCCGGGACAAGCTGCCCGGTCGCGAGGTCCGCGCCATTCTCGTCGACTGAGTCACCCCGCGGAGTCCTCCGGCTGACCGCCGGTCCGGTTCGGCCATCTCGCGCGATTACACTCCATATATGAGTCAGGAAGAGCGCACCAGCAACCCGTCGGGTGCCTCTCGGGTGCGAGCCCGGCTCGTCCGGTTCGGCGCTCCGCGGCCGAGCACCAACCGCGAGATCGAGCCCTTGCTCGCCATCGTGCGGGCGACGCATCCCAAGGCCGATCTGGCGGTCATCGACCGTGCCTACGGCGTGGCCGAGAAGGCGCATCAGGGCCAGTTGCGCAAGTCGGGCGACCCCTACATCACGCACCCGCTCGCTGTCGCCACCATCCTGGCCGAGCTCGGTATGACGCCACCTACCCTCGCCGCGGCACTGCTGCACGACACGGTCGAGGACACGCCGTACAGCCTGACGCAGTTGACGGACGAGTTCGGTCAAGAGATCGCGATGCTGGTCGACGGTGTCACCAAGCTGGACAAGGTGACCTACGGCGACGCCGCGCAGGCCGAGACCGTCCGCAAGATGGTCATCGCGATGGCGCGGGACATCCGGGTGCTGGTCATCAAGCTGGCCGACCGGCTGCACAATGCGCGCACCTGGCGCTATGTGTCCGCCGAGTCCGCGCAGCGCAAGGCCACCGAGACGCTGGAGATCTACGCTCCACTGGCGCACCGGCTGGGCATGAACACCATCAAGTGGGAGCTGGAGGACCTGTCCTTCGCCACGCTTTACCCCAAGGTCTACGACGAGATCGCCCGGCTGGTGGCCGACCGGGCGCCGGCTCGGGAGGAATACCTGCGGGGCGTCCGCGAGCAAGTGACCGGCGACCTGCGCTCGGCCAAGATCAAGGCCACCGTCACTGGTCGGCCGAAGCACTACTACTCCGTCTACCAGAAGATGATCGTCCGCGGCCGCGACTTCGAGGACATCTACGACCTGGTGGCCATCCGGGTGCTGGTGGAGTCGGTCCGCGACTGTTATGCCGTGCTCGGCACGATCCATTCGCGGTGGAGTCCGCTGCCCGGGCGCTTCAAGGACTACATTGCGATGCCGAAGTTCAACATGTACCAGTCGTTGCACACGACGGTCATGGGACCGCAGGGCAAGCCGGTGGAGATCCAGATCCGCACCTTCGCGATGCACCGTCGCGCCGAATATGGTGTCGCGGCGCACTGGAAATACAAGGAAGACGCCAAGAAGGGCGACGCCGACACCGAGGGCGACGGTCCCGGCAACGACATGAGCTGGTTGCGGCAGTTGCTGGACTGGCAGCGCGAGACCGCCGATCCGGGTGAGTTCCTGGAGTCGCTGCGCTTCGACGTCGGTTCCCGTGAGGTCTACGTCTTCACACCCAAGGGCTCGGTCATGGGGTTGCCGGCCGGGTCGACCCCCGTCGACTTCGCGTATGCCGTGCACACCGAGGTCGGGCACCACACGATCGGCGGTCGGGTCAACGGACGCCTGGTGCCGCTGGAGAGCCCGCTCGAGAACGGCGACGTCGTGGAGATCCTGACGTCGAAGGCCGACGGCGCCGGGCCCAGCCGCGACTGGCTGGGCTTCGTCAAGAGCCCACGTGCCCGCAACAAGATCCGCCAGTGGTTCTCCAAGGAGCGCCGCGAGGAAGCGATCGAGAACGGCAAGGACGCCCTCGCCCGGACGATCCGCAAGAAGGGCCTCGGCATACAGCGGCTGATGTCGCACGAGTCGCTGACCTCGGTCGCCGAGCGGTTGAAGTACCAGGACATCGACGCCCTGTATGCCGCCATCGGCGACAGCCATGTCTCACCCGAGCACGTGGTCAAGCAGTTGGTGACGATGCTCGGCGGCGAGGACGCCACCACCGAGGATCTGGCCGAGGCGACCAACCCGGTGCGCCGCAACCGGCGGTCCGCGGACACCGATCCGGGTGTGACCGTGGTCGGCACCGACGACGTGTGGGTGAAGCTGGCCCGCTGCTGCACCCCGGTGCCCGGCGACGACATCATCGGCTTCGTCACGACCGGCAACGGTGTGTCGGTGCACCGGCGGGACTGCACCAACGCCGAGCAGCTGCTGGCTCAGCCGGAGCGGTTGATCAACGTCGCGTGGTCCCCATCCGCGGCGTCGGTCTTCCTGGTCCAGTTGCAGGTCGAGGCGCTGGACCGCAACGCGCTGCTGTCCGACGTGACACGCGTGCTGTCCGAACAGCACGTCAACATCCTGTCCGCGTCGGTGCAGACGACCCGCAACCGCGTCGCGATCTCGAAGTTCACCTTCGAGATGGGCGACCCCAACCACCTCGAGCACGTCATCAAGGCGGTCCGCAAGATCGATGGCGTGTTCGACGTCTACCGGATCACCGGGTCCGGCCACCGCAGCACCGAAACTGCCTCGCACGCCTGACGTCTCGAGCCGCCGGTCCGGCTCGGCGGGACGAACGGCTGGTCGTCGTCCGATCCGGGCCCAACGCGGACCCTGTGGACAACTTCTGCGCGCGTATGACGCCCCGGTGCATGCTCTGGATGCATGACAACACCACGTGAACACAAGCCGATCCGGACCGAGCACGACCTCTTCGAGCGCTGGGAGGAACTGATGGGCGACGGCGGTTTCGGCCGCCGCAGCCTGTGGTTGATCTTCCTCGACGAGGAGGGGCGACAATCCGATCTCATCGTGCCCATCGACGACATACCGATCCTGCCCGACTCGCGGGACGTGCACGCGATCGGCGATCTCATCGCTCGGGTCCGTGAGGAGGTCGGCGTGGCGCAGGTGCCGATGTTGCTCTCGAGGCCCGGGCCGTCGGAGATCACCGAAGGAGACCGGCGGTGGGCCATCGCGTTGACCGAGGCGTTGCGCGACCTGCGTCCGCAGTGGCCGATCCACCTGGCGACCCGTGACCGGGTCCAGGTCTTCGCGCCGGATGACCTGGTGGCCGCTTGACGGGCGACGTCAGCTGTCGGTGGACCGGTCGGTGCGCGGCGGGCCCGACGGATCGTTCGGCCGATTGAACCACCCGCCGACGCGGACGCCCATCTTGCCCACCTGCTCCCCGACATTGTTGAGCGCGTTCACCAGTGCATCGGTCGACTCGGACGCCGCCTGCTTGTACGACTTGGCCGCACCGCCGAGATCGCTGCCGAGAGTGGCCGGATCGTCGCTGCTGCGGCGGAGGTAGTCGCCCGCCAGGATCGCCCGGTACTCCTGCGAGCCGGCCCATTTCTGCAGCTGCTGAGCACGGACGACCGCCAGTGGGTGCGACATGCCCTCGACCGCACGCAGCTTGTGGATCGAGTCGCGGATGTCGTCGACACCGAGGTATTCCTCGGCCTGCTGCAGGAACGACGGCACGTCGATCTCGTCCGGGTCCACGCCGCCGGCCAGCAGGATGTGCGCCCGAAGTGCCGCCTGCGGGTCCTGCGCGCACAGCAGCCCGGCGCGGTCCGACGTGAGCTCTGCCTTGCGGTACCACTCGCGCAGCGCCGCGACCACAGCGCGTATGCCGAGTGCGCCCGCCGGTATCCAGGACAGTGTCGTCTGCATGGACAACAGGCGCACCAGCAACGTCCGCAGCACCGCGTGACCGGACAGCACGTGCCCCATCTCGTGCCCGATGGAGAACCGGATGCTGTCGTCGTCCATCGCGTCGAGCAGACCGGTGGTCAGGATGATGAAGGGCTCGTCGATGCCGATGGTGAGTGCGTTGACCTCCGGATCACGCTGGACGAACATCGCCGGCAACCGTGGCAGGTCCAGGATCTCGGCACACTCGACCTGCATCTGGTGCAGCTTCGGGTACTGCTTCTCGCCGACCCGGATGCACGACCCGAGAGCCATCAGCCGCTCACCCCGCTCGGGGAAGACCCCGGACAACGCACGCAGGATGTCCGACAGGCCGGGCACGGCACGCATCGTCGCCATGACACCGCGGTCGGCGGGATGCTCGTAGGCGCGCGGTGAGATGTCCGGGAAACGGACCCGTCCCGGCGCCGAGATGATCTGGTTGAGGTCGGTGTCGTCACCCATGCCATGTGCCCCTGTGGTGTGGTCGTCGGTGCGGGCCAGTATGACGCCAACGCCGATCACCTCGTTCCGCACCGTCACTCAGCCGAGCAACACCGCCGGGCGACTGTGGTCAGCACCGGCGCCCGGGCCCGTCATGCCCGCCAGGTCCGCGAGCAGCACCGCGGTGCCGGCGACCCCGTTGAACAGCGCGAGATCACCGTCCGCGTCCGGAAGCCCGCAGGGCCAGTGACTCGGGTCGTCACCCGCGACGTCGAGGAAGTCGACGGCGGTGTCGAGCGCAAGGGCGCGGTGCGCCGGTTCGTCGAGAACCGTTGCGGCGAGGTCGAGCACCGCGGCCGGCGCCCCCAGCCCGTGGCAGAGGGTCCAGCCCTGGCCGAGTCCGCTGGCGCCATACGCCCGCCACGACTCGCGTTCGAGCCACAACTCGGCGCCACAGGCCTGGACCGCGACCTCCAACTCGGCACGGATCGCATCCTCCGGCCACGGCACGTCGAGCCCGTGCGCGGCCAGCTCCAGCAGGCGCAGCCGTACGGCGCCTGCGCCAGCCGCACCGTGGCACCAGCGCGCCGCCCACACCGGGTACGCCTCGCGCAGGTCCGGCCAGCCGCCATGCAACGGATTCGACCACGCGGCCTCGAAGCGCAGCGCCTCCTGCGCCAGCGACAACGCCGAGTCGGCCAATTCGCCCCAACGCCAAGCGGATTCGGCGAGCGCCCAGGCGATTCCGCTCGCGCCGTGCGCCATACCGCACAAGGGGCGTGCCGCGTCGGCCGCCTGGGTGGGATCCGGCCACCCGCGCCCCCACACCTGCTGCTCCGAACGCGCCCACAAGGCATCGATGAGCGGGCCCGCGACCTCGGGCGCAGCGTCGGGCAGCCGGGTGAGCGCGAGCAGGGCGCCGGCCAGTCCTGAGGTGAGGTCGCTGGAGGGGAGCGCGGCCGACAGTTCGATCGATGCGCCGCGTGATCCCGCGCTCGCCCCACACACCAACTCCACTCCGGCCGCGCCGGACAACAACCCGGGCCCGAGCAACGACGGACGCCGCCCGAGAGCGACGGAGGCACGCTGCGCGAGCGAGACGACGTCCGATCGGCCGAGCGCGGGCCCGAGCCGCTGCAACGCCCACACGATGCCGGCGTCGCCGTCGTACAACGAGGATCTGCCCCCGGTGCAGCCCTCAGGAGTCCCGGTGGCTGACAGCACCCAGGTGGGCCAGGTGACGTCGTCGCCGAGGTCGATCGCCGTTTCCTGCAGGAGTGCGACACATGCGCGCACCGCGCGGCGCAGCCGGCCGACCGTGCCGATCGGTTCGGCCACCGTTCGCACGGGCTCGACGACGATGCTCATGCTGCCTCCCTCCTCCGTCGGGAGCCAGCATTCGACCCGTGCCTGTCCGGTCGCTCGCTCATGCTGCCTCCCTCCTCCGTCGGGAGCCAGCATTCGACCCGTGCCTGTCAGGTCGCTCGCTCATGCTGCCTCCCTCCTCCGTCGGGAGCCAGCATTCGACCCGTGCCTGTCAGGTCGCTCGCTCATGCTGCCTCCCTCCTCCGTCGGGAGCCAGCATTCGACCCGTGCTTGTCCGGTCGCTCGCTTCGCTCGCTCATGCTGCCACCGCAACTCCGCGCAGGTGCGCCGTCAATGGGTCGACCCCGTGTTCGGCAAAGACCTCCGCCACGACGTCGGTGAAGGCGCTGGAGCGTGCCTCGGCCCGCCGATGAGCCTCACTGAGCCAACGACAGCGGAGTTCGCCGAAGCTCTGACCGTTGCCTGGGTCCTCGCTCCAGGCCAAACCGGGCGCGAGCACCTGGGTGAACGGCGGCGACGCGTTCCGGACGTGCTCGGCACACCCGACCTGCAAGGCATCGAATGCCTCGGAGCGGCAGGCGTCCGGCAGGTAGAGCACCACGCCGTCCGCGCGGTCCAGTGCGGCCGGGTCGGTCGCGACCTTGAGCGACCATTGCTGCGTGAACAGCGGTATGACGCGGGTGATCTCGTGCACCAGACGCGCGACCTCGACGCGGCGGGGAGCGAGGTAGAGACGGGTCAGGTCTTGCGCCGATCCGTCCTCCGGCCAGGCGTCACCCCAGGTACGCCACCACCCCTGCTCGTCGTGACCGCCTCGCCGGCGGGTGATGCGCAACCGGGTCCCGATGGACGGTGCAAGACCGGCGCCGGACCGTGCGGTCAGATAGTCACCACGCCCGACCGCCCGACGGCGGGTGCGGCGCGCGGTGTCCGCGACGACCGCCGCGCCATACCCGCCGATGGCCAGCACTTCGTGCTCCACCGGCGACCAGGTGAGCGCACCCGCGTGGGCGGCGCGCAGCGCCCAGCTCAGTGGCGGATCCCATCGTCCGCGACTCGTCCCGCCGGGGCGGGGCGCCGCCCACCAGTGTTCGTAGAGCGCCATGGCCGGGTCGTCCACATCGGCCATCACGGTCAGGACGTGCTGCGCGGCCTGGAGTTCTGTTGTGGTGTGCGTGTCCCAGCTCATCGGGATCCCTCCGGCATCGGTCTGGTGGTGTGCAGGGCGTCGCGTCGGGCCTGCGTCAGCAGCTGCCCGACGACGGGGTGGTTCTGGGCGTCGGCCGTCGCGGCGTACTGCCAGGCGGTGACGAGGGCACGCACCGCCCGCCACACGGGTGCGTAGGGCAGGGCGGTGCCGCCGGCCGCGGCATACGCACGACGGAAAACCGTCGTCGCCAGGCCGAGCGACCCGAGCGTCTGCTCGGCGGTGACCAGGTCCCAGCACGGGTCGCCCCGGCCCGCGGACTCGAGGTCGATGAAGGTCAGGTGCCCGTCGGTGTCGACGATGACGTTGGACGCGGACAGGTCGCCGTGCGTCCAGCAGGTGCCGCGCGCCCAGGCAGCGGCGAGCGGCCGTAGGGCGTTGCGGATCGCGGGTTCACGCCAAGCGCTGAGCACTGCGTCACGGTCACGATCCGGCGGATGAGTGGTCATCGACGGGAGCGGCTCGGCCAGCAACGGCCAAGGTGCCCGGGCAGCCGGTATGTCGGCGTCCACCGGTGCGGTGTGCAGGGTGGCGAGTGCCCGGCCGAGCGCGGTCGACAATCGATGTGCCGACTGCTCGTCGAGCGTCGTCGTCGTCAGGTCGTGCCCCGGTGCGGCACCGGTCCACACCAGCGCGGATCCCCCCTGAAGGACCAGCGCTGGTGTCAGACCGAGGAGGCGCAGGCGGTCGAGCGCGAGCCGTTCGGCGGCGACGACGTCGTCACCGTCGAGTCGGCTGGCGAGACCGGCCTGTTTGGCATAAGCGACGGCTCGTCCCTCTCGTTGCACGCAGTGCACGCCATTGGTGCGACTGAGCGGTATGACGCCGGCCGCTCCGGAAGCCACGTCGTTCCCACTGACCAGGCCCGCCCGGACCGCGAGCGACAGGATCTCCGGAGTGCCGTTCATCGTTCAGGCCTCGTCCGGCCCGTCGAGCTCGTTGATCTCCTCCAACGCCGCCAGGTAACCGGCCCAGTACTCCTCCGGCACGTCGGCCGTCGCGCCATACCCGTGCCCGTCCTCGGACTGCCCGCCTTCGATCGGTCCCGGGTCGGGGATCGGTATGTCGCAGCCGGCTCGCGTGAAGACGCTGCAGGTCACCGCGGTCCGCGTCACGACCGGACACCAGGTCGCGCGGGTGACGTTGCACGCCACCGCCCGGGTGACCAGACACGATGCGGTGCGTGTGAGGTTGCAGCCTGCACTCCGGGTGAACAGACACGCGACCGGGCGGGTGATGTTGCAGACCACCAGCCTCGTGTTGAGACAGGAGACGATCGGCCGCGTCACGACCGGAGCCACCATGAGGTCGACGTTCAACTCGTCCAGCACCGACTGGATCGGGTTGGCGAACGTCCACTGGCCGTCGCTCGACCCGGCGAAGAGCAGGCCGACGACCATCCGGTTGTTGTCCATCACCACGGAGCCGGAGTCGCCGTGATCGGAGAACCGCGCGGACCGACTGGTGTCGGTCTGGACACGGATCTGATGGTGCAGAGTGCGTGATCCGACGTCGCTGCCGTAGTTGATCGTGACCGTGAAATCAGTGGAAATAACTGTGCCGTAGGTCAATTCGGTCGTCCGGCCCCGCTTGCGGACGGCAGCACCGACGGTTGCGGCGGTGTGACCGGCCACGTCGCCGATGTCCTGGACGCTCGGTGTCGTCGACCTGCCGGTGTCGACCGTGACCACCGATCCGTCCACGTCGTCGGAGAGGGTGGCGCGGGTGAGACTGCCGAACTGGTTGCTGCTGGAGCCACCGTCGAGCAGGGACGGTTGTACCATGCGGTCACCGACGGACCAGGTGCTGTTGACGCAGGCCACGTGGAAGTTGGTGAGCGCCATCGTCGCGCCGTTGCCGCGGTCACGCACCATTGCGCCCAGCGTGCCGGCGAAGATGTAGTAGCCCGCGGACGTCACATCCGGCGGCGTGAGATAGACGCTGCGCAGCGGGCCCATCGAGATGCCGCCGTGCAGGACCGCGTAGGTCGTGGTGTCGACCTGGGGAGTCACGTCGTCGACGAGTTGCATCGACGGACCCTGCAGTTCGACCGTCATCTGCTGCACATCGGTCGGGACACCGTCGATCTCCTTCGGCACCCTGTCGGCGGCCGACAGCTTCGACGTCGGTTGCTTGTCCTCGACGAAGACCACGATCGACAGCTGTCCCGTGTTCTTGCCGTCGGTCACCTTGTCCGCGATGTCGACACCGATGACGTTCTTCTTGGCCAGCAGGTCCGCCTCGGCGGTCTCCTTGACGCCGCGGATCTGTGCCCGGGCGTGCGTTCGTTCGTCAGGCATGGGACTTCCTTCCCCCTCGATGCGGCCCGTGGGTCGGGCCCGTTGCATGGAAGGAGCGCGCCGCCGCCCGGGTGATACCTGCAAGCGGGTCCGGGCGTCATACCGCGGGAATATGCGCCGGCGATGTATCACCGCGGTGTGCAGTGCCCTCCTGAGGGGTGTCGACAGACGGTCGTCACAATCCGTGGATCGGTGACAGCGCCGGCCTCCGGGCGTCATACTTGGTGCCACCGGGTCCGCGGTCTCGAGGAGACACACATGAATGATGGAACCCGCCCCGATTCGCTTGAGGCCCAACCGATTTCACCGGTTACGACGCTGCCGGCCTCGGCGGCCGCACGCTTCTCGGTGCGCCAGCTGGATCCCGATCAGTGGCCGGTCGACGACGACGGACGACCCGCCGCGACGACGCTGTATGCCGGCGATCGCATCGTCGTGCCCGGGTTGCCCGGACGCGGAGCCGACGAAGCGATCGAGACGATCGGCAAACTGCTGGGTGAGCGGGCGCAGATCGCCCTGCCGCGAGGGGTGCGCGAGCGCACCGCGGTCTATGACCGCTTCGACCTCCTCGAGCGTCTCGAACCGGTCGCATCGACGGTGCTGCGGTTGGTTCCCGGCAAGGTCGATCGTCGACCGGTGAACGCCGCGCCCTGGGTGTTGCGCGCCAGGGACGCAGGCGTTCGGGCCGGGTTGAGCCACGTCCTGACCGTGGCCGGCTATCTGCAGGGCGTCGGTTATCTGCAGGGCGTCGGCTATCTGCAAGGTGTTGGTCAGGGCGCTGCAGAGGCTGCCGGCGCCGCACGTGCCCCGGTCAGCTGGGCAGCGCCCGACCCGGCGCGAGGGACGGCGCAGGACGATGGTCCGCTGGTTGCGTTGCTGGACACCGGGATCGGCGCCCACCCGTGGTTCACACACAGCACCGAGCGCGATCCGCGCCTGGGCGGGGCTCCGATCGGCCTCCGTTTCGGGGCCGCGGACGACCCCGAGGGCACCGGCGTGACGATCGACCGGGTCAACGGCACGCTCGACCCGCTCGCCGGCCACGGGACGTTCGTCGCAGGCATCGTCCGACAGCACTGTCCGAACGCCTCGCTGCTCAGCGCACCTGTGATGTATGGCGATGGCGCCGCCGACGAGACCGATCTGCTCGCAGCGTTGACGGACCTCTACGCCTACCACCTGCTGGCCTGCACCGGCCGGATCGACGGCCGACCGATCGACGTGCTCTCCATGTCGATGGGCTATTACGCCGAGTCTCCCGGGGCGGTCGTGCAAGGTAGTGCGTTGGCGGCGATCCTCACGGCGTTCGGCGACGCCGGCGTCAGCGTCGTGGCCGCCGCGGGCAACGATGCGACGACGACGCCGTTCTACCCGGCCGGCCTCGCCTCTGCGTCCGGCGGAGCGGTGCCGCTGGTGGCGGTGGGTGCGACGGACCCGGGTCGGTCCCTGGTGTCGGTCTACTCCAACACCGGTTCGTGGGTCACTGCCTACCGCGCCGCGACGAACGTGGTGAGTTCCATACCCACGACCTTCAACGCGGCCGCCCGCGCCGTGGTGTCGACAGACGGAGGTGCGCTGCCGGCCCGTGCTGCGGTGGACCTGGACGACTACTCCGCTGGCTTCGGCATCTGGAGCGGCACCTCGTTCGCCGCACCCGCGCTGGCCGGCGACATCGCAGCGGAACTCGGGACGGGTGCCGGTGGTGACCTGGACGCTCGACGCGACCGGCTCGCTGCGGCCGTTGGCGGCTGCCTGGGCGGTGCGTCATGACGACCGTGGGATCGCGAAGCGACGGTCTGGCCGACCGGGCTGCGACCTGCTTCCGGGACTACCGGGACGGTGACGACCTGGCCATGTCCCGGCTCGTCGACGCCGTCACGCCGGTGATGTGGCGGACTGCACGTGGCGCCGGGCTGGACAACGGAAATGCGGAAGACGTCGTACAGGAGGTGTGGTTGGCGTTGTACCGCCAGGCCGATCGGATCGCCGACTGCCAAGCCGTCTTGCAGTGGCTGCTGGTCAGCACCCGGCGACGCGCGTGGGCGGAGGCCCGGCGGTCCGCAAAGGTGCAGCCCGACGATCAGCCGGCCGACGATGGGCCGTCCCGGGTGGCGCCCCCGGACAACGAACCCGAGGCGACGGTGCTTCGGTCCGACTCCGAGCGCACGCTGTGGCGGCATTTCGGGCTGTTGTCAGCGCGGTGCCAGATGCTGTTGAAGGTCATCGCGACCGGTGACCATCCCGACTACGCAGGACTCGCCGCGGCGATGGGCGTCTCGGTCGGCAGCATCGGACCGACCCGTGGGCGCTGCCTGGCCAAACTGCGCGCGTCGCTGGAAGCCGACCGCACCTGGGAGGGAGTGCGATGAACCGCGTCGACGAACTCAGCGACGGACCACTGGATGCGACGGATGAGCGGATCCTGCGCGCGTTGGGCGACATCGTCTCCGCAAGTGATCCCGTCCCGGCCGGCCTGACCGAGCGGGTGAAGTTTGCACTGACGGTGGAGGCCCTCGGTGCGCAGGTTGCCGAGCTGCTCGATCCCACACCGCTCGGGGTGCGGTCGGCATACGACACCATCACGACCGTGACCTTCACTGGTGACGACCTGACGGTCCTGCTGGCGCTGGACTCCGAGCACCGACCCCGGCGACGCATCACCGGTTGGTTGAGCACACCGGACGTCAGCGTGCGAGTGCACGGACCGGACGGTGAGGTCGATGTCCAACTCGACGAGGACGGCCGATTCGAAGTCGAATTCTCTCGAACCGGACTGGTGCATCTGGTGATTCGGTTCACCGGTGACCCACATGTCCGACCTGTCGTCACGCCACCGATCCAGATCTGAGGTATGTCGATCAGCAGTCCGTATGCCGAACGGGAACTCGCCCGGGCCAAGCGCTTGAACACCCTGGGCCAGTGGTCCGCGTCCCGCGGCCGGCTCAGTGGCGCGGTCGACCGGCTCGCCGCCGAGGGCCAGGACGAGCTGGAGCTGCTCGGACGGATGCTGGTCACCAGGGCGTTACCCGATCTGCATCTGGACGGTCCGCTCGCAGCCCGGCGGACGCTGGACGAGGCACGCCGGGCGGCAGCCGCGGCCGGCTCAAGGTATGTCGCGGCGCTCGCCTCCGTGCAGGAAGGCACCATCGCCATGTATCGCGGTGACTGGTCGGCCGGCCTCGCCGTGCTTGATCAGGTGCACGAGGACGATCTGCGGTCGCCCGCCGAGGTGCTCGCGGTGCTGCTCAACCGCGGTCTGGCCAACATCACGCTGCGACGGCCGGCCGAAGGGCGACGGGATCTGGGCGCCGCGCTGCGGCTGGCTGTCGAACAGGACTGGCCGGAGGTGGTCTTCAAGGCGCAGCACAATCTCGGGTGCCTGGAGTTCTTCGTCGGGCACCTGCCTGCGGCGATCCGACTGATGCACGAGGCGGACGAGATGCCGGTGCGGGTCGACCGACTCCAGTCCCGGCGAGACATCGCCGCGGCGCTGCTGGAGGTCGGCCTGGTGGATCCGGCGCGCGAACTGCTGCGGCTCGCACTGCGCAGCGCCCGCAGCCGGCGGCTGCGCCTGGACGAGGGCAACATCCTGCTGGATCTCGCCGGCGCGAACCTGCTGACCGGGAATGTGCGCGGTGCAGCTCGCAGCGCAGCAGCCGCCGCACGGGCTTTCCGGTCGTACGGCGACGAACGCCTCGCCTCGCACGCCGACCTGATGACGATCGCGACCGATCTCGCTCGGGGCCGCGCCGGTTCCCTGCCCGACCCGGCACTGGTCAGCGCGACCGGCGCGACCGGCCGAATGGCGACGCGGCTGCTCGCCGAGGCCACGCTGGTCAGGGGTGAAGCCGGGGAGGCGCGCCGTCTGCTCGACGGTCTGCGTGGGCGCTCGGTCGAAGGCATCGACGCCGTCATGCACGAACACCTGCTGCGGGCACGCCTGGCGTCATACAGCGACGATCGTTCGGGCGCCGAACGCGAGTTCGCCTCTGCTGCAAGGAAACTGGTGCAGATGCAGGGATCGGTCGCGAGCCTGGAAGCGCGTGCTGCGGTCGCTGTGCACGGAGCCCGGCTGGCTGACTACGACCTGTCCGAGGCGATGCGCCAAGGGGATCCTGCACACGTCTTCCGGGCCATCGAGCGGTGGCGGGCCGCATCCCAGCGGCTGCCCACTGTGCATCCGCACCCCGATCCGGCCGTCGCGTTGCTGGTGATGCGTCTGCGGCAACTGCGACGCGATGCCCAGGGCGGCGAGGACAGCCCGGCGTCGCGGGCCGAGATCGCTTCGTCGGAGCAGCAACTCGGGCGGCGGTTGTGGGCGGCCGGTGCCGATGTCACTGCTGTCGGGCTGTCGCCCGCGTCATACCGCTCGGTGCGCTCCAGGCTCGCCGACTCCGGGACCACCCTGCTCTACTACTTCCGGCACGCCAGGACCGTCCATCTGCTCGTCGTGGGAGGTCACGGCTCCGCGATCCACCGGCTTGCGCCCGGCGCGGAGATCGACGCACTGGCCGCGCGACTGGAGGCTGACCTGCGGGTGCGCGCCCACGCCGGCGACAGCCCGGCCGTGAAGGGCGCGATCGACCGTGGGATCGCCCGGACGGTCGCGTGGCTCGACGCGGCGCTCCTGCCGCCGGGTCTCGTGGCGTCCTCGACCGGGACGATGCTGGTCGCTCCGTCGCGTGCGTTGGCATCCATCCCGTGGAGCATGCTGCCGACGCTTGCGACGAGGGCGGTGGTCGTCGCGCCGTCGGTGTCCCGCTGGTGCTCCACAGCACCGTCACCGGGAACGGTCGACCGAGCCGCCCTGCTGCTCGGCCCTCGGATCCCCACGGGCGGCAACGAATTGGCCGCAGTGGCGGACGTATGGCGGTCTGCCGGGCGCGCAGTTGCGAGTCACCCGCTCGCCACCACGACGGATCTGCTCGACGCCTTCGCCGCGGCAGATCTGGTGCACGTCGCGGCGCATGGCGTGCACGCTCAGCAGAGCCCGCTGTTCTCCCGGCTCGAGCTGCACGACGGCCCGCTCTTCGCGCACGAGCTCACCGGTCGCGACCGGGTGGCGCAGCACGTCGTGCTCTCGGCATGTGATCTGGGCCGGTCTCGCGTCGGCGCGGGTGACGAGCCGCTGGGCATCGTCGCCGCGCTGCTCGGTCTCGGCGTGCCGAGTGTGTTGGCCGCCGCGGGGCCGGTCGACGACGCGCTGGCAACGCTCGTGATGACGAGTTACCACCGCGGGCTGGCTGCCGGCGACTCGGCGGCGGAGAGCCTGCGCGCGGCGCGCGTGGAGCACCCGGGTGCGGCGATCTTCGCCGTCTACGGTGCCGACTGGTCGGCGTCCCGGATGACGGGCGGCCCTGCTCAGGGCGCGAGGCCCCAAGTGCCGTCCGCCGTCGTCGGCTGACCGGTCACCTCGGACAGGCCGCCGAGTTGCAGGCAATCCTCCAGGCGCTCCTTCGCCGGGCCGATGGCGATCTCCAGCGACGTGCCACCACGGTCACAACGACCCGACGTGTGCCAGTGCAGTCGCAGCCAGCGGTCGTGCCCCGGTCGCACCGTCAATCCGGCCCTCGGTGGACGCCAATCCCATTGGACAGCAACGACATTCCCGGAATCGTCGCGCACCGTGACGGTCGGCTGGGCAGGCACTGCGGCTGCGCGCGGGCCGCAGTTGCGGACCTGCACCGACAGGTAGCGGTTGCCGAGCGCCGGCTCCACCGGTGTGAAGCCGAATGCCCACGGTCCGTCCGCGCAGGTCGCGGAGACGGTGGTCGTCCTGATCGGACTCGAGGTGGTCGGCGCCGTGGTCGTGATCGGCGCCCTGAAGGTTGGTTCGTGCGTCGACGTCATCCGCTGTGCCGGCTCGACACCGTCCCGAGCCGAACCGCAACCGGCCGTCCCGCAGAGCGCGACCGTCGCGAGGACGGCGGCTGCCAGGGTTCGCACAGCTCAGGCGGGGGAGAGGAACGCCGTCAGCGCGTCCGCATACATCCGCTGGTCCTCGGTGCCGACGAGTTCACGCACGGAATGCATCGACAACGTCGGTGCGCCGAAGTCGACCGTGGTCACTCCGGTGAGGGCGGAGGTGATGGGCCCGACGGTCGAGCCGCACGGCAGGTCCGAGCGGACCACGAATGTCTGCACAGGCACCTCGGCCTGCTCGCAGGCCAGCGAAAATGCCGCAGTGCCAACGGAATCCGTCGCGTAGCGCAGGTTGGTGTTGATCTTGAGCACGGGACCGCCGTTCATGGCGATCTGGTGCTGCGCCTCGTGCCGGTCGGCGTAGTTGGGGTGTGTCGCGTGTGCCATGTCTCCGGAAGCGATCACGCTGCCGGCGAGTGCACGGTGCATCGCGTCACGGTCGCCACCGAGCGAGCGGGTGATCCGCTCCAACGTGGTCATGAGCAGCGCCGACTGTGCGCCACGCTCGGAGACGGAGCCGATCTCCTCGTGGTCGAAGAGGGCGAGCACCTGCGTCGTGGGTGCTGCGGGTGCGTCACGGTCGGCGCGGATGAGCGCCAGCGTCCCGGCATACGAGGTCGCGAGGTTGTCCATCCGGGCGCCGGCGATGAACTCCTGGTCGCGTCCGAAGAACGCTGCGGGCTGCAGGTCGAACGTCATCGCGTCCCAGGCCAACAGGGCGGTGGAGTCGACCCCGAGGCTGTCGGCGACGTAGCTGCGGAAGTCGCCGGCGGAGTCACCGAGACCCCAGTGCGGCACCAGGTGCTGCTGCGGGTTGAGCTGCTCACCGTCACGCGCCGACCGGTCGAGGTGTATGGCGAGTCGGGAGATCCGCAGGATCGGGTCGTCGACCCGGAAGAGCTGCTCCCGTGCGCCGTGACCGTCTCGCACCGCCGCGCGTCCGGCCACTGCGAGGTCCCGGTCCATCCAGCTGGGGGAGATGATCCCGCCGTACGGCTCGACACCGAGCAGTTGCCAGCCTGCGCGGGACACGTCGGGTTGCGGCTTGATCCGGAAGTTGGGCGAGTCGGTGTGCGCACCCACCAGCCGGATCGGAGTCGTCGCGCCGGCGGAGTGCCGGGTGGACCAGGCGATCAGCGAACCACCGCGGATCAGGAACCAGCCACCGGATTCGGTGGGCCACTCGTCGGTCTCGGCCAGCTGCCGGAAGCCGGCGTCGACCAGCATCCGTGCCGATTCGGCACAGGCGTGGAACGGCGTGGGCGACGCGTTCAGGTAGTCGATCAGACCGGCGCCGACCTCGGCCGCCGCCATCGGGGTGGTCACTTGTTGGAGTCCTGCAAACCGCTGCGGGCCTGCTCCAGCCACTCCTGGCGGGCCCTCAGCGAGTCCTCCAACTCCTTGATCTTCTTGGCGTTGCCGCCTTCACGGGCCTTGGCGAGGTCGGTCTCGAGGTCGCTGACCGCCTTTTCCAACTGGTCGACCATCGACTGGGCACGCGCGGCGAGCTCCGGGTCGGTCTTCTTCCACTTGGAGTCCTCGGCATCGCGGACTGCCGTCTCGACCTTGCGCATGGCCTGCTCGATGCGGTTGATGTCCTTGCGTGGGACCTTGCCGGCAGCGTCCCAACGGTCCTGGATGCTGCGCAGTGCGGACTTCGCGGCAGCGAGGTTCTTGACCGGGAGAAGAGCCTGCGCCTCCTTGAGGAGTTGCTCCTTGACCTCGAGGTTGGCCTCGAACTCCTTGTTCTCCTCGGCGACGACCTCGTCCTTGGCCGCGAAGAAGGAGTCCTGCGCCTTCTTGAAACGCGCCCACAGCGCGTCGTCGTCGTGACGGGACGCCCGACCTGCCTGGCGCCATTCGCCCATCAGCCGCTTGAACGCCGACGCGGTCTGCCCCCAGTCCTTGGAGGTGGCCAGGCGCTCGGCCTCGGCGATCAGCCGCTCCTTGCGGGCCTTCACCTCGGAGTGCTCCTCGTCGAGCCGGGCGAAGTGGGAGCGACGGGTCTTGTCGAATCCGTTGCGCGCGTGGCTGAAGCGCTGCCACAGCGCGTTCTCGGTCGGCTTGTCCAGTTTGGCGCCGTTGCGCTGCAACTCCTTCCACTCATCCAGCAGCGCGCGCATCCGTGCCGTGCTCGACTTCCACTGGACCTTCTCGGTCGGCTGGGCGGCGATCTGCTCGGCCTCGGCAACGAGCTTCTCTCGCTGGGCAGCGGCTTCCGCCCGTGCTGCGGCACGGGCCTCACCCTCGACCTGAGCTTTGGCCTTCAGTGCGGTGGCGATCTGTTCGACGGTGGAGTCCAGCTGGACCAGGTCGCCGACGACATGCGCCTCACCGATCTGCTCGCGCAGCGCGCGCAGCGCTTCCTGGCCGTCATGCGTCGCGAGGTCCGTTTGCACGACCCGCTGCAACAGCAGGTTGGCGGCGGCGGCGAGCTCGTCGTACTTCCGGGCGAAGTAGGCCAGGGCCTCCTCGTGCGTCGCGTCCGGGTAGGAACCCACCTCGCGCTCACCGTCGGGTGTGCGCACGAAGACGGTGCCGTCCTCGGCGACGCGGCCGAACGACGCGGAGTTGGTCGCTGCCGGGGCAGGGGCGGGCGCTTGCGGCACCGCGGCGGCGGCCGGCGGGCGAGGCTTCATCACCGCGGGGGACGGCGGAGCCGGCCGCGGAGCAGCTGCCGCTGGTCTGGGCGATGCCACTGCCGGCGTTGCCGGTGTCGAAGTCTCCGGTGCGGGCGCCGGAGTCGCCGGTTCCTGCGCCGCTGTCGATGTCTCCGGTGTGGGCTCCGGTGTGGGCTCCGGGGCCGGCGTGCTCTGCTCCTCAGTGGCCTCGGTGACGGGTGTCGGCGGGGCGACCGACTCGTCGGTGGACTGCGGGCTTTCAGGTGACATGTGTTCGCTCATGCCTTCTTCTCCGTGACGGTGACCTTGAGGATGCTGATCGGTTGGGTCGGCGCGCCGTCGCCACTCGGGCTGTTGGTGCCGGTCTTGGCGACGGCGTTGACGATCTTCATGCCGCCGACGACCTTGCCGAAGATGGAGTATCCACCGCTGTCGGTCGGCAGCTGCGTGTCGTCATACACGATGAAGAACTGGCCCCCGTTGGAATCCGGGTCGGCGGTCCGTGCCATCGCGAGGGTGCCGGCGGGGTAGTCGCCGTCCTCCGGTGCGTTCTCGATGCCGAAGCCGTAGCCCGGGTTGCCCTTCCCGGTGCCGGTCGGGTCGCCACACTGCAGGACGTAGATGCCCTGGGTGGTGAGCCGGTGGCACGGGCTGTGGTTCCAGTAGCCCTTGGCAAGTTGCAGGAACGACGCGACGGTCTGCGGGGCCTTGTCGCCATACAGCTCGACGGTGACGTCACCGCAGTTGGTGTGCAGCACCGCCGTGAACGTCTTGCCCTGCGCGATCGCCTTCGATGGCAGCTTCTGCTGCTCGGTGCTGGTCGGCGGAGCGGGCGCCTTCCGGCAGTGCAGCTTGGTGCCGGTCACGCCGAGGGTCTGGGCTGAGGCGGCGGGGGAGCCGGCCATGGAGTCGCCGGCAGCCGACGTGCCGGTGCTGCTCGACCCGCATGCGGCGAGGCCGAATGTGGTGACAAGGCACGCGACGCCGATGACCGACCGGGTCCGGTTCAGACGCAAGGGAAAGCTCTCCTCGGTGATCTCCACGCGGCGGAATCTGGGCGCCCATCGGGAGGCAACTGACAAACGTCCGTCAGTCTAGGCGGTCCTGGTGGGAATTCCACCGGTTACTCGCCAGCCGGTACGTCCTCACAACCGCTGCAACCGCCCCGATAGGCTCGCCCGGTGCTCACCGCGTCCTTCCCCGCCAGTGTTTTCGGCACGAACTGTTATGTGATCGCGCCCGGTCAGGGCGAGGACTGCGTCGTCGTCGACCCGGGGATCGGTGTCGTCGACACTCTGCGCGACGCGCTCGAGGAGCTCAAGCTGCGACCTGCTGCAGTGCTGCTGACCCACGGTCACGTCGACCATGTCTACTCGGTCACGCCGGTGTGCGGTGGCACGGTCGGCGCCTACATCCACAGCGACGACCGTTATCGGCTGGTGGACCCGGTGTCGTCGCTCGGCCCGCAGTTGATCGGGATGTTCGAGCAGCAGTTCGGCAAGGCGCCGACCTGGACCGAGCCGAGCGACGTGGTCGAGATCCGCGACCACCAGACTCTGCAGTTGGCGGGTATGACGTTCGAGGTGCGACATACACCGGGGCACACCGAGGGTTCGGTGCTCTTCGGCGTCGAGGACATCCCGGACGGACTGCCGCCGGAGGCCGCGGTCACGTCGACCGTGCTGAGCGGCGACACGCTCTTCGCCGGCTCGATCGGTCGCACCGACCTGGCCGGCGGCGACGGCGAGGCGATGACACGCTCGTTGCGCGACGTGATCCTCCCGCTGCCGGACGCGTCCCTCGTGCTGCCCGGGCACGGCCCCGGCACCACCATGGCGCGCGAACGCGCCACCAACCCCTACCTCCAGAACCTTCAGACCGCTTAGGAATCAACGAACACATGGCAACCAAGGTCACCCCGATCAGTGGCTTCCAGGAATGGCTCCCGGCCGACCGCATCGCCGAGCAGATCGTGCTCGACACCATCCGGGAGGTCTTCGAGCTGCACGGCTTCGCCTCGATCAACACGCGGGCGATGGAGACCGTGGAGCGGCTCGCCGGCCAGGGCGAGGACGCCGACAAGGAGATCTACGGCATCCGTCGGCTGGCCGACCCGTCCGGAGCCGCGGAGCTCGGCCTGCACTTCGACCTGACGGTGCCGTTCGCGCGCTACGTGCTGGAGAACGCCGGCAAGCTGACCTTCCCGTTCCGTCGCTATCAGATCCAGCCCGCGTGGCGCGGCGAGCGCCCGCAGCGAGGTCGTTACCGCGAGTTCCTGCAGGCCGACATCGACATCATCGACGTCGGTTCGCTGCCCGACCACTACGAGGCGGAGTTGCTGCTGGTCGTGGCGGACGTCTTCGCCCGGCTGCCGATCGGCGATTACCGCATCCACGTCAATGACCGGAAGATCTGCGAGGGCTTCTACCGCGGACTCGGCATCGAGGACGTCATCGGCACCCTGCGCGTGGTCGACAAGCTCGACAAGATCGGCGCCGACGGTGTGCGCAAGCTGCTGCTGGAGGCCGGTTGCACCGACGAGCAGGCGACGCAGTGCCTCGCACTGGCCGAGATCAGCACTGCTGACACGGGATTCGTCGATCAGGTCCGCGCTCTGGGCGTCACCCATGAGCTGCTCGACGAGGGACTGGCCAAGCTCGCCGCCATCATCGAGGTCGCCAACGAGCACGCTCCCGGTGTCGTCGTCGCCGACCTGCGGATCGCGCGCGGCCTCGACTACTACACCGGCACCGTCTACGAGACGATGCTCGAGCGGGAGCCGGGTTACGGCTCGATCTGCTCGGGTGGGCGGTATGACGCCCTGGCGACCGATGGCAAGCGCACCTTCCCCGGCGTCGGCATCTCGATCGGGGTGTCGCGGCTGCTGGGCAAGCTCATCACCGAGGAGGGGCTGACCGCCTCACGGGAGACGCCGGTAGCGGTGCTGGTCGCAGTGAACGACGAGGAGTCCCGCCGCGACTCGATGCGCGTTGCCACCGCGCTGCGCTCTCGCGGCATACCGACGCTCGTGGCGCCGAAGGCGGCGAAGTTCGGCAAGCAGATCCAGTTCGCCGATCGTCGCGGGATCCCGTTCGTGTGGTTCACCGGAGCCGGTGCCGACGAAAAGGGCGACCAGGTCAAGGATCTGCGCAGCGGTGATCAGGTGTCTGCGGACTCCGGGTCCTGGGCGCCGCCCGAAGCGGACCTGCGCCCGTCGTTGGTCCTGCCGGAGTCCGACGCGACCTGACCGACGGCAGTGGGCGGACACCCGTGGGATCAGCGGGCCGGTAGGTCGGGCAGGTCCGTCGAATAGACCCAACCGTGGACCAGGCCGGCCGCCGACGACCCGCAGAGCTCGTCGACCAGTGCCTCGAACTCGGCGGTCGTGACGTTGCCGTAGCGGTGTCGTTCCACCCACGCGCGCAGCATCCCGAAGAACGCCGTGTCGCCGCAGGTTAGCCGAATCGCGTGCAGTGCCAACGCTCCTCGCTTGTAGACACGGTCGTCGAAAACGTCGTCGACCCCGGGATCACCGAGCACGACGTTCTGCTTGAGGTCGGCCAGTTCGGCGTGGTGGCGGCGGGCGCGTTCGTCGGCCGTCCCGTTGCCCGACGCCTCCGACCAGAGCCACTCGCTGTAACAGGCGAAGCCTTCGTGCAGCCAGATGTCGCGCAGCAGCCGCAGCGTCACGGCATTGCCGAACCACTGGTGTGCCAGCTCGTGGGCGATCAGTCGCTGTGACTCCCAGTCCCGATCCAGCAGGTTGGACCCGAAGACCGAAAGACCTTGCGCTTCAAGGGGAATCTCCAGCTCGTCGGTCGTCACGACGGCCCGGTAGGTGGCGAACGGGTAGGGGCCGAAGAGGCGTTCGAACTCGGCGATCATCCGCGGTTGATCGGCGAACGCCTCGTCGAAGCGAGCACGCAATGACGGTGCCACCACACCCGACAGGGGGACCGAGCATCCGGAGATCTCGTGCTCGGCATACAGACCGATCTGCACTGTCGCGAGGTATGGCGCCATGAGCTCGCGTTGCTCGTAGCTCCACACGGTGCGGCTGGAGCGTCGCCGCCGGTCGGTGCGCACGCCGTTGGCCACGACGTAGTAGTCGGCCGGTGCGGCGATCGTGATGCGGTAGGTCGCCTTGGCATCGGTCCGGTCATTGCACGGGAACCACGAAGGTGCGCCGCCGGGCTGCGATGCGACGATCGCGCCGTCCTCCAGCTCCTCCCAGCCGGCGTCACCGGCCTTGTCCCGCACGACTTTCGGCACTCCGCGGTAAGCGACGATCACCTCGGCGGTCTGTCCGCTCGCCAACGGCTCGGCGAGCTGCAGCACCAGCCGGCCCCGACGATGGGTATGACGGGTCGTGCGCACACCACGGACCGAGACGACCTTGAGGTGGTGCAGATCGAGGGTGAGCGAGTCCAAGCCGTCGACGAGCGAGCGCACCGTGAGCGTGGCACGACCGTCCAACCGGTTGCCCAGCAGCGTGTAGTCGATGTCCAGGTCGTAGTGGTCGACCGTGTATGACGGGTCGCCGTGCCCCGGCAGGTAGGGGTCGGCGGAAGGCTGGGTGTTCACGGACGGCTATCCCCGTGTGGGTGCTGCGACTCGCAAGCTCCCTGCAGCACCAACACGAGTCCAGCCTTCCTGTGCCATACCGATCGAAGTTCAGAGCGCCCATACAACCATGACCGTTTCATTCCTCCTCCCACGGACCGATCGGGTTGCCGACCCACCGTGTCTTGTCGGGCACAGTCTCGCCACGCATCACCAAGGACGCCGGCCCGATGGTGCTGTTGCGGCCGAGTTCGGCCGCCGGGAGGATCACGCTGTGCGGCCCGATCGTCGCGCCGGGGCGCAGCGTCACCGTGTCCAGGGACAACACCCGGTCGTGGAAGAGGTGAGTCTGCACGACGCATCCCTTGTTGACGGTCGACCCACTGCGTAGCTCGATCAGGTCGGGTTCGGGCAGCCAGTAGGTCTCACACCACACCCCGCGCCCGATGGTCGACCCCATCGCCCGGAGCCAGAGGTTGAGCACCGGAGTGCCGGTCGACGCACGCGCCAGCCACGGAGCGGCCAGCATCTCCACGAACGCGTCGGTCAGCTCGTTGCGCCATACGAACGAACTCCACAGGGGATGTTCGCCGCCGCGGACCCGCCCGACGAGTAGCCACTTCGCTGCGACCGTCACCCCGGACGCGACGGCACCACCGAGCATCAGGGTCAGGCCGCACAGCACCAGCCACCACACGCCCCAGTGCCCTTGCATCGACAGCCACAGCAGCGCCGCGGCCGTCGACAGCGCGAAACCGCCGAGCCACGGGATGAGCCGGCAAAGTTCGACCACGGCCCGGGCGACCTTCAGGGAGGTGGGGGGACGGTAGGTGCGCGTGTCGTCGCCGTCGGATGTCGTACGGCGCAGTCGGACCGGCGGGCTGCCGATCCACGACGTGCCGGACTTCGGCTTCTCCTTGCGGCTGGGCGCTGCCGAGAGCACCGCGACCAGGCTGCCCTTCGGCAGCCGGCGACCCGGCGCCGTCATACCGGAATTGCCCACGAACGACCGCTTGCCGACCTTGCTGTGCTCCATCCGTAGCCAGCCGCCGGCGAGCTCGTAGGGGCCGACGAGCGTGTCGTCGGCGAGGAACGCCCGATCACCGACCGTGACGAGTTTCGGGATCAGCAGCACGGTGGAGGCCTCGACCGAGTCACCGATCTTCGCCCCGAGCGCGCGCAACCAGGTGGGGGTCGCGGTGCTGGCGTAGATCGGGTAGAGCCAGCTGCGGGCCTCGTCCATGGTGCGCAACGTGCCCCAGGCGCGCAACGCCTGCCAACTGTGCACGGGGTGGTGACCTGCACGCAGGCCGACACCGAGCAACCGCACCAGGATCCAGATGAGCGCGGTCAGCGCCACGATCCCGCACAGCCCGCCGACGACCACCGAGGCGAGCCCGAACGGCCAGACCCGGCGATCGCCCTGCACCAGCAGGCCGATCCACGCCCCGAACACCGTCGCGGCCACGGGGCAACCGGCGATCAGCAGGGCGAGGGCCGCGTACAGCACTGAGAAGACCGGACGGTGCGTCGGGTGCTCGTCGGACCACGCCCCGCGCGCCTTGCCCGATCGTCGGGCCGGTGCGCCGCTCCAGCGTTCGTCGCTCGGGACAGTGCCGAAAACGCCTGAGCCCGGCGCGATCTCAGCACGCCGTCCGACGACGCAACCCGGCGTCAGGGTGGAGCGCGTGCCGACGCGGGCGTCCCTGCGGACGGTGACGGCGCCGATGTGCAGCCGGTCGCCGTCGAGCCAGTGACCGCTCAGGTCCACCTCCGGCTCGATCGATGCCCCCCGCCCGACCCGCAGCAGACCGGTGACCGGAGGCAGGCTGTGCAGGTCGGCGTCACGACCGATGTGTGCGCCCAGCAGCCGTGCGTACCAGGACATCAGCGGAGCCCCGGACAGGTTCGTCGCGCCCAGGTCGTCATTGATGCGTTCGGCCAGCCACAGTTTCAGGTGCACCTTGCCGCCGCGGGGATGGACTCCGGGTCGGACGCCACGCAGTATGACGCGAATCAGCCCTGCCGACAGCAGCATTCGGCCGACGGGGGTGAGGAACACGACCGCGAGGGGCAGGACCACACCCCACGGTGCGGTGGGCGTCGACCAGCGCAGTTGGTCGAGTGCCGGCGCGGCGACCTTGGCGGCCAGCAGCAGCCAGGTGACCCACCGCAGCCCCGCCAGGGTGCGGGTGCAGAACAGCGCGAACTGTTGTGCTGCCTGGGATTTGACCGGTGTCGGGGGTACCTCGCGGTGGCGGACGTTCGTGGGCGAGCTCATCGAGTCCAAGTGCTTGGCGAGGCCGGCGACCGTCGGGTGGTCGTAGATGTCGGCGACCGTCACTTCCGGTTGCGTCTCGCGCAGCCGGGACACCATCTGAGCCGCGGTGAGTGAGCCACCGCCGAGGTCGAAGAAGTCGTCGGTGTCCGCGGTGACGACCGCGCCGAGCACGTCCAGCCACAGGTGCGCGACGGTCCGGGCGGTCCCGGTCAACTCGTGCCGTCCCTCGGGTGCGGCGCGCAGTGTCGCCACCGGCCACGGGAGCGCGGCCCGGTCGACCTTGCCGGAGGTGCGGGTCGGCAAGGTGTCCACGCTCGCCAGCCGCGGCACCATCGCGGCGGGCAGCTCGGCGCGTAACCGGGCCATCGCCGCGGTGAGGTCGAACCCGCTGCCCGAGTCGTCGTCGGTGGTGATGTAACCGATCAGGATCTGCGTCCCGGATCCGGTGGTGCGGACCGCGGCCGCACCACCACCGACTCCGGGCAGCGCGGTGAGAGCGGCGTCGATCTCGCCGAGTTCGATGCGCCGGCCGCCGAGCTTGATCTGCTCGTCCATCCGCCCGCCGAAGAGCAGGCCCGTCTCGTCACGGACCACGTGGTCGCCCGAACGGTAGGCCCGCTCCCAGCCCAGCGCTGGCAGTGGTGCGTACTTCTCGGCGTCCTTCTCGGGATCGAGGTAGCGCGCCAGTCCGACGCCGCCGATGATCAGCTCACCGGTCTCGCCGTCGGCCACCGGGCGTCCCTCCGCGTCGACGACCTCCAGGTCCCACCCGTCGAGCGGGAGCCCGATCCGCACCGGCTCGCCGGGGTGCAACTGTGCGGCGCAGGCCACGACGGTCGCCTCTGTCGGCCCATAGGTGTTCCAGACCTCACGGGTGCCAGTGGCGTGCCGGTCCGCCAGCTCCGGCGGGCACGCCTCACCGCCGAGGATCAGCAGGCGGACCTTGTCCAGGGCGTCGGCCGGCCAGAGCGCGAGCAGCGTCGGCACGGTCGACACGATCGTGATGTCGTTGGCCACCAGCCACGGCCCGAGGTCCATCCCACTGCGCACCAGTGAGCGTGGCGCTGGGACGAGGCAGGCGCCATACCGCCACGCCAGCCACATCTCCTCGCAGCTGGCGTCGAACGCGACGGACAGGCCCGCCATCACCCGGTCGTCGGTGCCGATCGGATGCTCCTGCAGGAACAGTCGCGACTCGGCCTCCACGAACGCAGCGGCGTTGCCGTGGGCGACCGCGACCCCCTTCGGCTTCCCGGTCGACCCACTGGTGAAGATGATCCAGGCATCGTCGGTGATCTCGGGGTCCTCCGGAGCACGCGGCGCACGCACCTCACCCCGGGTGTCGATCGACAGGTCGTCACCGAGCACCGCCGCCACCTCCGCCTCGCCGAAGACGACGTCGGCGCGTTCGTCGGGATCGTCCGCGTCAACGGGCACGTATGCCGCGCCGGCGAGCAACGTGCCGATGATCGCGACGTAGAGATCGAGGGTGCCCGACTGGATGCGGACGCCCACTCGGTCACCGCGCCCGATGCCCTGCTCGGCGAGCGAACCGGCCAGCTGTTCGGCGCGCTCGGCGAGTTCGGCATACGTCAGCACAGCCGCACCGTTGTCGAGGGCCGGAGCGTCCGGGCACTCCGAGACGGTCTCCTGGAAGATGTCGACGAGGCTGCGTCGAGGAGGGGCGAACTGCCCGCGGTGCAGTGTCACCGAGTGGTCACCAAGGCCCTTCTGGCGCAGCACTGTGAGGACAAGTGACGGTGGCTCGCGCAACCTCACTTGCGTGGTCGCTCACAGTGTCCCCGGCGGGATCGATCCCGGGTGGCCGGCACGCGGCCATCGGGTGAACTCGAGATGGCCAGTGGACGTCACCGGGCCGAGTTGCGCGATGTGTCAGTTCTCGTCGACGGCGGCTTCGTCCGTATCCGCGGTCCCATCCGCGACGTCGATGGCCCGCAGGCCGAGGAAATCCAGGTAGGCGTCGGCCAGTGCGGTGACGGCCTCCTCGTCACCGGCACGCCACTTGCGGACGGGGTGTGCCACTGTCGCCGCAAGTCTGCGGGCCGGCAGCCGGGTCAGTGCGTCCAGCGCGAGCAGGTCTGCGCCGCCGGGACGGGTGCGCAGGGCCTGGGCGCGACCCGCGCGTCGCGCGTAGCCGATCCGCAGGAACAGCCAACCGAAGATCGCCACGAGGACCGGGACCAGCGCCACCTCGAAACCGATGGCAGCACCCAGTTTGCTGAGGTTGTCGGCGAGTTCGCCGCCTGCGTGCTGCAGGGTGGTCGCCGCGTCGGCCGACTTGTCGAGTGGTCTGCGGACCTTGCTGCCGACCAGCGGCGTGTGCGCGAGGATCCCGGCCGCGTCGTGCAGGTGGCGTGCCAGGTCGCCGCCGCTCTTCTCGATCTTGCGGGCACCGTCCTGCGACCCGGCGACCTGCTGATGCACCTGTATGCCGAGCCAGACCCACGCCGCCACCCACGCGAGCGTCAGCACGTCATAGATCGCCTGACGTGTGGCGCGGGAAGCCTGTGCGGCATACAACTTCACGACCGGTGTCCTTCTGCAGTCTCGACCTGACCCGTCACGATCGAATGACGCCGCTCGTGAGAATGTCGTTCCATGGGCACCCTCCTCGAGCGGTCGATGCGCGGTTGGCTGGACCACCTGCGCGTCGAGCGAGGTGCGTCGCCGCACACGCTGCGTGCCTACGAACGCGACCTGCGACGGTATGCCGATCATCTCGCCGGTCGCGGCATCGAAGACCCGGGGAAAGTGGCCGAGGGCGACATCTCCGACTTCCTCGCCACGCTCCGCGAGGGTGACACGGACCATGCACCGCTGGCCGCGTCGTCGGCAGCGCGGACGCTGGTCGCAGTGCGGGGTTTCCACAAGTTCCTCACCCTGGAAGGTGACACGCCCGACGACGTCGCGGCAGCGGTGCCGCCGCCGAAACCGCCGCAGCGGTTGCCCAAGGCGATCCCGCTGGATCAGGTCGAGCGGCTGCTCGCGGCGGCGAGCGTCGGTGACACCCCGAAGTCGTTGCGGGACCGGGCGTTGCTGGAGTTGCTCTACGGCATCGGCGCCCGCGTCACGGAGGCGGTCAGCCTCGACGTCGACGACATCGAGTTCGAGTCGGCCACCGTTCGGGTGCTCGGCAAGGGCGGCAAGGAGCGGGTGCTCCCGCTCGGTCGGTACGCCGCGGAGGCGCTCTCGGCATACCTCACGCGTGCCCGGCCGGCACTGGCGACCAAGGGCGCCGGCTCTGCGGCGTTGTTCCTCAACCAGCGCGGGGGCCGACTCTCGCGGCAGTCCGCGTGGAACGTCATCCAGGAGACGGCGAAGCGTGCGGACCTGCCCGGACACCTCAGCCCGCACACCCTGCGACACTCGTTCGCGACGCATCTGCTCGATGGTGGCGCGGACGTCCGGGTGGTGCAGGAGTTGCTCGGCCACGCGTCGGTCACCACGACGCAGATCTACACGATGGTCACCGTGCAGCAGTTGCGCGAGGTCTTCGCCAGCTCGCATCCGCGGGCGCACTGAGCCTCACCGACCGCGCAGGTCGGCAAATGTATTAGGTTTGTGCCCGATCGCCGAGAGGCCGAACGAGTTATACGGGAGCGAGCATTGAGTTCGAAGGAGCAGGTCGGCCCGACAGGGCGCCCACTGCCCACCTTTCCCAAGCCCGCTGAGCTCACCAGCCACGGGCCGGCGCGCATCATCGCGATGTGCAACCAGAAGGGCGGCGTCGGCAAGACCACGAGCACCATCAACCTCGGAGCCGCGCTGGCCGAATACGGTCGCAAGGTCCTGTTGGTCGACTTCGACCCGCAGGGGGCGTTGTCGGTGGGCCTTGGCATTCGCGCACATGAGCTCGACACGACCGTCTACAACCTGCTGGTGTCCCGTGAGGACGACATCCACGACGTGATCCAGCACGCGTCGGAGAACCTCGACGTCCTCCCGGCCAACATCGACCTGTCCGCAGCAGAGGTGCAGCTGGTCGGCGAGGTGGCCCGCGAGATGGTGCTCGCGCGCGTGCTCCGGCCGGTCCTGGACGAATACGACGTGATCCTGATCGACTGCCAGCCGTCGCTCGGCCTGTTGACGGTCAACGCACTCACGGCAGCGCACGGCGTCGTCATCCCGCTGGAGTGCGAGTTCTTCGCGATGCGCGGCGTCGCACTGTTGGTCGAGACGATCGACAAGGTCACCGACCGGCTCAACCCGCGCCTCGAGGTCGACGGCATCCTGGCCACGATGTATGACGGCCGGACCCTGCACAGCCGCGATGTGATCCGTTCCGTCGTCGGGCATTTCGACGACAAGGTGCTGCACACGGTCATCAGCCGCACGGTGAAGTTCCCCGACGCGACCCTCGCAGCGGAGCCGATCACGACATACGCCTCGAGCCACGGTGCCGCGGAGTCCTATCGGCAACTCGCCCGCGAGCTGATCGCTCGCGGGGCCGCGGCGTAATGACCCTTGGCCGAGCCGAGGAGCGGAACGGCCGGGGTCCCCGCGAAACATCGGAGCGAGGTACGAGCGGAGAACTTCGTGGGGTTGCGGTTCCGGCCGCGCCCGACCGGCCGGAGCCGGCCACTGACTCTCGCCCGGAAGCTGTGCCAGGCGGTGTGCTCACCCGGCGGGCCGCCTCGGCGCCGTTCGAGGTGCACCTGGACGTGTTCTCCGGGCCGTTCGAGCTCCTGCTCGGGCTGATCTCGAAGCACAAGCTGGACGTCACCGAAATCGCGCTGGCCAAGGTCACCGACGAGTTCGTCGCGCACATCCGGCACGCGCAGGAGCAGAAGGCCGACTGGGACCTGGGACAGGCGTCGGAGTTCGTGCTCATCGCCGCGACCCTGCTGGACATCAAGGCGTCCCGTCTGCTGCCGGACCTGCGGGCCGACGACGACGACGACCTTGCCCTCATCGAGGCCCGTGACCTGCTGTTCGCGAGGCTGTTGCAGTACCGGGCGTTCAAGGAGGTCTCGGTCGCGTTCGCCGACCGGATGGCATCAGCAGGTCGGATGACCGCCCGGCAGGCCGGTCTGGAGGAGCGCTTCGCAAAGCTGCTGCCCGAGCTGATCATCAACGTCACACCCGACCAGCTGGCCCGGATCGCGGCGCACGCGATGACCCCGCGGCCCGAGCCGACGGTCGGGCTGACGCACCTGCACGCTCCGGCGGTGAGCGTGCGTGAGCAGGCCGCGATCGTGATCGCCGAGCTGCGCGACCGCCGGCAGGCGAGCTTCCGGTCACTCGTCGCCGACGCCGACTCGACGCTGGTGATCGTGGCGCGTTTCCTGGCGCTGCTCGAGCTCTACAAGGAGGCAGCGGTGACCATGGAGCAGCCCGAGGCGTTGGGGGAGCTGGTCGTGCACTGGACCGGAGACGACCGGGCGCCCGTCGAGGTGAGTGCGGAGTTCGACGAGCTCGACAACGACCAGGCGACCGCACCGACGACGGACGAGACGGACGCGGATGCCGACACCAGCGACAATGGCAAGGAGGACGGCGATGACTGACGACCGATCGAACGACGAATCGGTGGGTGACCGAGCAATGAGCGACGAAGCAACCAGCGACGAAGCAGTGAGCGACGAGGACTCGACGACGGCTGCAGCAGCCGAGGCCGAGCCCATCGAGGAGCCCATCGAGGAGCCCATCGAGGAGCCCATCGAGGAGGCCATCGAGGAGGCGCCGCCGTTCGACGTGCGCACGATGCCCGGGGGCGCGCGCAGTGCCATCGAGGCGGTGCTGATGGTGGTCGATCAGCCGGTGACCGCGAACGAACTCGCCACCGCACTGGAGCTTCCGGAGCACGAGGTCGCCGAGGCGATCGAGGACCTCGAGCGCGGATACGCCGAGCAACACAGGGGATTCGCCCTGCGCTGCATCAACGAGGGGTGGCGGGTCTACAGCAGACCCGACTACGCCCCCGCGGTGGAGAAGTTCCTGCTCGACGGCCAGCAGGCCAAACTCACCCAGGCGTCCCTCGAGACTCTTGCGGTCATCGCCTATCGGCAACCGATCTCCCGATCGCGCATCAGCGCGGTCCGTGGTGTCAACGTGGACGGCGTGGTTCGCACCTTGCTGACCCGTGGCCTCATCACGGAGATCGGATCCGAGGGCGAACAGGGTGCGATGCTCTACGGCACCACCCCATATTTCCTGCAGCGACTCGGGCTCAGCTCGCTCGACGAACTGCCGGCACTGGCGCCATACCTGCCGGACGCAGATGTGGTGGACGAACTCATTGCGCAGGGGCACGGATGACAGGCAACAAGCGAAACAATCAGTCAGGCAATCAGTCGGGCGGCGGGTCTCGCGGTCGCGGGCACCGTGGCCAGAGCGGCCGAGGCGGTGGCGCGGGACGTAGCGGCGGCGCCGGGCGTCCGGCACGCACGCGTCCCGGCGGTCAGCGTCCGCAGCAGCCGGTGGCGCCCTCGGCGCCATACGTCGACGTGCACAACCCGGACGGTGTGCGGCTGCAGAAGCTGCTCGCCGCGGCCGGTGTGGGCAGTCGGCGGGTGTGCGAGGACCTGATCCGGCAGGGTCGGGTGTCGGTCGACGGCCAGAAGGTCCAGGAGCTCGGTGTCCGCATCGACCCCGTGGGGCAGACGGTGCACGTCGACGGCGAGCGCATCCAACTGGACGAGTCGCGCGTTTATCTGGCGTTCAACAAGCCGCTCGGCGTGGTGTCGACGATGAACGACGAGATGGGTCGCCCGTCGGTCGGTGAGTATGTCGAGCAACGCAAAGAACGTCTCTTCCACGTCGGCCGCCTCGACGTCGACACGGAGGGGCTGCTGCTGCTGACCAACGACGGTGAGCTCGCCAACCGACTGCAGCACCCGTCGTACGGCGTCCCGAAGACGTATGTCGCGATGATCCCCGGTCCGGTGCCGCGCGCGCTGGGCAAGCAACTGCGCGACGGCGTCGAACTCGAGGATGGCAAGGTCGCGGTGGACTCCTTCAAGGTCGTGGACTCCAAGCCTGGTTGGGCATTGGTCGAGGTCGTCCTGCACGAGGGCCGCAAGCACATCGTGCGCCGTCTGCTGGAGGCCGTCGGTCACCCCGTGGAGTCGCTGTCCCGCACCGATGTCGGTCCGGTGCACCTGGGCGAACTGCGTCCCGGCAAGATGCGCCCGCTGACCCGCCAGGAGGTCGCGGGACTCTACAAGGCAGCCGGCCTGTGACGGTAGTCCGCGTCGTCGGCACCGGCCTGATCGGCACCTCTATCGGTCTTGCTTTGTCCCACAAGGGTTTTCGCGTGTTACTGAGTGACCCGTCGCCGACGGCGCAGGCGCTGGCGGCGGACCTGGGAGCGGGTGCGGTCGATGACACGACCGCAGCCGATCTCGTCTTCGTCGCGGCTCCGCCGGACGTGGCCGCACGCGTCGTCGCCGATCAGTTGCGACAGTGGCCCGACGCCGTCGTCGCCGACGTCGCATCGGTGAAGCAGCGCGTCGCCGATCAGATCCGCGGCCTGGTCGACACCGACCAACTGCGCCGGTATGTCGGCTCCCACCCGATGGCCGGTCGTGAGCGGTCCGGCGCGGTCGCCGCCCAGGCGGATCTGTTCGAAGGACGTACCTGGGTGGTGTGCCCGCAGGACGGCACGGACCCGGCTGCTGTCGGCCTCGTGCAGCAGGTGGCGCACGATGCAGGCGCAGCGGTCGTCACCATGCCGGCGGACGAGCACGACGCCGCCGTCGCTGTCGTCTCGCACTTGCCGCAGCTTGCGGCCTCCGTCGTCGCGGCACAGCTGCGTGACCTCCCTGACGAGGCGATCGCGTTGTCCGGTGGGGGAATTCGCGACGTCACCCGCATCGCCGAGAGTGACCCGATGCTGTGGACCCAGATCCTCGCCGGCAATGCGTCGTCGGTGACACCGGTGCTGCAGCGCGTCGTCGCACAGCTCGACG
Organism: Flexivirga endophytica; assembly: GCF_014640635.1. Lineage (GTDB taxonomy): Bacteria > Actinomycetota > Actinomycetes > Actinomycetales > Dermatophilaceae > Flexivirga > Flexivirga endophytica. Next base: position 552,553 of record NZ_BMHI01000004.1, on the reverse strand, counting down.
CGGTCGCGCGCTCGCTCGGTCAGCTCGCCGCGGACGACGCGGCGGCGTCGGGCAGTCGCGGCGAGGTCGCACGACTGATCTCGGACGGTCAGCTCGGGCATGCCCGGATCCCCGGCAAGCACGGCGCCGCGCCGGCGACATACGCCACGGTGATCGTGCCGATTCCCGACGAGCCGGGAGCGTTCGCCAGACTGTTCAACGACGTGGGCGACGCCGGGATCAACCTGGAAGATCTGCGGATGGAGCACGGCGTCGGCGCGCCGGTCGGTCTCGTGGAGTTGTCCGTGCTGCCGGCCGCGGTCGATCGGTTGCGAGTTGTGTTGGAGGACAAGGGATGGAGTGTGCATGAGTGAGCGCAGCGAGCGACCAAAGGACTCAGAATGAATGGCGGTACCCGACGAAGGAGGGGACCGGCATGAGTAAGGCGCTGGTCATTGCGATCGACGGCCCGTCCGGGACCGGCAAGTCTAGTGTGTCCAAGGCCGTGGCGTCGCGGCTCGGCGTGAGTTACCTGGACACCGGTGCAATGTATCGCGCGCTGGCCTGGTCCTGTGTCGATGCGCAGATCGACCTGGACGACGCCGCGGCGGTCGCCGAGCACTGCCGGACCTTCGACCTGCGGATGGGCATGGACCCGACCGCGCCGTCGGTCGGCGTGGGCGACCGGCTCATCGACGCGGAGATCCGCGAGGACGCCGTCACGTCGGTCGTCTCGAAGGTCGCCACCAACCTTGATGTGCGGGCGAATCTGAAGCAACGCCAACGTGATCTGATCGCCGACGGTGCCGCCAGGACTGGTGGGTGCGTCGCCGAGGGCCGCGACATCACGACCGTCGTCGCTCCCGACGCGCCGGTCCGCATTCTGATGACGGCCAGCGAGGAGGCCCGCATGTCCCGTCGGTCCAGGCAGCTAAAGGTCGCCGCGGAGTCGACCCGGGCACAGATCGTCGACCGTGATCGCACCGATTCGACCGTCTCGCAGTTCACCACGGCTGCCGACGGCGTGGTCACCGTCGACACGTCACACATCAACTTCCGCCAGTCGGTCGACGCGGTGCTCCAGGTGGTGCAGGAGGTCATCGATGGCGACCCGGGCCTATCGACCTCGGCTGGCTGACAGCTGTCGCCGATTCGGTGTCGGTCTCGCGCACGTGCTGTATGGCGTGAAGACGCTGCACGGCGAGCGGGTTCCGAAGGACGGGCCGATCATCGTTGTGTCCAACCACGTCGGATTCCTCGACGGGCCACTGGTTTTCATCCTCACGCCGCGGCCGCTGCGGTTCCTGGTCAAGCGCAGCTACTTCTCCTCGGTGTGGGGTGTGTTCCTGCGTGCGACGGGTCAGATCCCGATCGACCAGAACAGCGCCGACCGCGAGGCGCTGACCGCTGCGCGAGAGGTGCTGAGCTCGGGAGGAGGCCTCGGGATCTTCCCCGAGGGGACGCGTGGTTCCGGCACCGTGCAGACGGCACAGCGCGGTGCGGCATTCCTGGCCCAGGCGACCGGAGCGAAGTTGGTGCCCGTTGCCGTGCTCGGAACAAAGGGCGCGGGCGGGCGCGACTCGTGGCCCAAGCTGCGTGCGCCGTTGCGCGTCGTGGTCGGCCACCCGTTCACCCTGCAGAAGCACCGAGGCGTCCCGGGACGGGAGCGGCTGGGGCTGGCGACCGAGGAGTTGCGCAGCCGGTTGGCCTCGCACGTCGACGAGGCGAGCCGTGAGACCGGACTCACCCTGCCGATGGCGCCTCCCGAATAACGGAAACCGGCCGCCGTCAGGGATGATGGGGGAATGTCTGATTCCTTTTCCGACGAAGGCCCCGCCGAGACCCCCGACGAGTCCGTCGAGCGGGCGCTTCGTGTCGGCCTGAACGACTTCGAGCTCAGCGACGCCGATCGCGCGCTGCTCGAGGCAGACGGCGCCCTGGGGGACGAGTCGACCGATGGCGCGGCACGTCCGGTGGTCGCCATCATCGGGCGACCCAACGTCGGCAAGTCGACACTGGTCAACCGCGTGCTGGGCCGACGAGAGGCCGTCGTGGAGGACGTGCCCGGTGTGACGCGTGACCGCGTCGCCTACGACGCCGAATGGTCCGGTCGTGACTTCACGCTCGTGGACACCGGCGGGTGGGAGGTCGACGCCAGCGGCATACACCTGCGGGTGGCGGAGCAGGCCGAGGTCGCGATCGAGCTCGCCGACGCGGTGCTGTTCGTCGTGGACGCCAAGGTCGGCGCCACCGACACCGACGAGGCGGTTGTGAAGCTATTGCGTCGCTCCAAGAAGCCCGTCGTGCTGGTGGCCAACAAGGTCGACGACCAGAAGACCGAGCTCGAGGCAGCGACCCTGTGGTCGCTCGGTCTCGGGCAGCCCTGGCCCATCTCCGCACTGCACGGACGCGGGACCGGTGACGCCCTGGATGCATTGCTCGACGTGCTGCCGGAGAAGTCCGCCGTTTCGGCATACGGGCGCGGTGGTCCGCGTCGTGTCGCGCTTGTCGGGCGGCCCAACGTCGGCAAGTCGTCGCTGCTCAACAAGTTGGCGGGGGAGGACCGTGTCGTCGTCGACAACGTCGCCGGTACGACGCGTGACCCGGTCGACGAGTTGATCGAACTCGGCGGCAAGACATGGCGATTCGTTGACACGGCAGGTATTCGCCGCCGGGTGCACCTGACCCGTGGGGCCGACTTCTACGCCTCGCTGCGCACCCAGGCAGCCATCGAGAAGGCCGAGGTCGCGGTCGTGCTGATCGACGCCGAGGACAGCATCGCCGAGCAGGACGTGCGCGTCGTGCAGCAGGTCGTCGACGCCGGTCGCGCCCTGGTCCTGGCATTCAACAAGTGGGACCTGCTGGACGAGGAGCGACGCCACTACCTGGAGCGCGAGATCGAGCGCGATCTCGGTCAGGTGGCATGGGCGCCCAGGGCGAACATCTCGGCTGTGACCGGGCGGCACGTCGACCGGTTGGTGCCCGGTTTGGAGGTCGCCCTCGACTCGTGGGACCAGCGCGTGCCGACCGGCCGGCTGAACTCCTTCCTCGGCGAGGTCGTCGCCGGACACCCACACCCGGTGCGGGGTGGCAAGCAGCCGCGCATCCTCTTCGCGACCCAGGCCTCGACCCGGCCGCCGCGTTTCGTCGTTTTCGCCTCGGGTTTCATCGAGGCCGGTTACCGCCGCTTCCTGGAGCGCCGCCTGCGCGAGCAGTTCGGCTTCGAAGGCAGTCCGATCGAGCTGTCGGTGCGCGTTCGCGAGAAGCGACGTCGCTGACGCCCGCATCCGATTGGGTCGCAGGGCATCTCGTGCGATATCGTTTCGGTCGCCCCGCGAGGGGCATCGGGATGTGGCGCAGCTTGGTAGCGCACCTGACTGGGGGTCAGGGGGTCGCAGGTTCAAATCCTGTCATCCCGACATAGCGAAAACCGCCGACTTGTCGGCGGTTTTCGCATGTCGGGGGACACGATGCTGGGAGCGCGTGCCCGGCCCGACGCAGGAGGACCGGCACGCGCGGTTCCTGTCATCCCCAGCTGTCATCCCCGCCGTTCCTCCCGACCTTGGGGGTAGCCTCGTCGAAAGCGGGGTGCCGGCTGCCGACCTTGCGCCCTTGCGCCAAGTGGCCGCCCAGGTAACCACCGACCGTCGAGATGGCGGCGCCGGCGACCGCAAGTCGGACACCCGTGCCATGTCGTCCGCGGCGGCGCGCAAGCCACGAGGCAGCGTAGACGCTGATGGCGACGCCGTTGGCAGCCGCGTGAACCAGGCCCACTCGCTTTGCGGCAGGTCCCGCGAGCGACCACTCCGCCCATCCTGTCCAGGCGGTGGGCCCGGCAGCGAGCAGCCCTGCGCCGACCAGCCGCTGGGCCGCAGCCGATGAGTCCCGCCCTCCGGTGAGGTCGAGCAGGCTTGCGGACGTCCACGTACCGAGTGCGATGTCGGTCAGCACGGGGTGAAGGCTGTGGCCGAGGAGGTCACCGCGGAGCACGGAACCTCGCACCCCTGTGCCGAAGATGTTTCGGATCCCGGGCTCGAGTGCGCGCACGGGTGCGTCGAGTGCTTGCGACTCCTCGAGTTGCAGGGTCCAGCGGACCAACAGTGGTGCTTTCCGGGGCGTGTTCATGGGCTACCTCCTTGCAGAGTCGGAGGCCGCAGGTGTATCCCCGGGCCCATGTCAAGCGTTGCCCCTCCGTGGGCTCTGGTCAACGCACTCGGCGTCGTTCGGGGCCGCGGAGCAGGGGCGCGCGGACCTACCACGGGCGGCGCTTCGGTTCCTGTCGATCCGCAGAGGATGTCGAATCGGAGGACAGTCGTTCGTGGAAGGGGTGGAGGCCGCTCGAAAGAAGCGGCGAACACACGGAGAGGTTCACCATGCGCGAAGTCATGTTGTACATGTCGATGTCGCTGGACGGATTCGTCGGCAGTCAGCGAGAACACCCGGGGATGTCGGTGCCCGAAGGTGACGAGTTGAAGCAGTGGAAACTGGACCGCGTCCGTCGGGCGGGCGCCCACCTCATGGGTCGCGTCACCTATCAAGAGATGGCGTCGTACTGGCCGCACTCGCACGACGCGTACGCCGCACCGATGAACGACATACCCAAGGTCGTGTTCGCAAAAGCGCTCGACGACGCAGACGCGACCTGGCCCGAAACGCGGGTCGCACGAGGCGATCTGACGACCGAGATCGCCGCGATCAAGGACGAACCGGGTGCGGACGTGATCGTCTGGGGTGGTGGTCGGTTGGCGGGCGCGCTGGCAGCGGCGGACCTGATCGACGAATATCGCCTGCTGGTCCAGCCATTGATCCTTGGCCGCGGCCAGGCGCTGTTCGACCAGCTGCCGGAGTCGCGGCTTCTGGACCTTGTTGAGTCCACTCCGTTCCCCAGTGGCGTGGTCGTCCAGACCTACCGGCCGAAGCACGACTGAGAAGGAGCCGACTGAACATGGGCATCGTGCAAGCGCAGGCGATCATGTCTCTCGACGGGTATGTCGCCAAACAGGACAACACCATCGGCCGATTGTTCGACTGGCTGCAGAACGGCTCCGTGGCGCTCAGGGCCCCGGCCGGCGACTTCACCGTGCATCTCTCACCAGCGAGCACGGAGCACTGGCAGAAGTGGGTGTTGTCGCTGGGCGCACTCGTGTGTGGTCGGACGCTGTTCGAGGTCACGAATGGCTGGGACGGCCGGCACTCCCTGGGCGTCCCGGTTGTCGTCGTGACGCACCGGATCCCGCAGGAATGGGTCGATGCCCACCCGGACGCACCGTTCCACTTCGTCACTGCGGGCGTGGCGGCGGCGATCGCGCGGGCCCGGGAGCTCGCTGGCGATGCAGATGTCTCCGTCACTGGGGGCACCATCGCCCGGCAGTGTCTGGACCTCGGTCTGCTCGACGAGATCGCCATTGATCTGGTGCCGGTGGTGATGGGCGCGGGTAATCGCCCCTTCTTCGGCGAGCTCTCGTCGCAAGACGTCCTGCTGGACAACCCGACGGTCTGCATCCAGGGCGATCGCGTCACCCACCTGGTGTTTCCCGTATCCCGCTGACGGCACGGCGACAACGACTCAGGCGTTCGCGCCGACCGACTCGGTCTCGCCCTCGATGTCGACACCTGCACGCTTCTCCTGCGTGATCAGGCCGTATGTCGCACCGGCGATCGCGGCGCCGATGATCGGCGCGACCCAGAAGAGCCACAGCTGCGCGGGCGCACCGTCACCATTGAAGAACGCCACAGCGGTCGAGCGCGCCGGGTTCACCGAGGTGTTGGTGATCGGGATGCCGACCAGGTGGATGATCGTCAGCCCGAGGCCGATCGCAAGCGGTGCGAAGCCGACCGGAGCGCGACCGTCGGTCGCGCCCAGGATGATGTAGAGGAAGAACGCGGTCAGGATGATCTCCGCCAGGAAGCACGCCGCGAGCGAGTAGCCGCCGGGGGAGTGGTCGCCATACCCGTTGGCGGCCATGTTGCCGGTCGCGTCGAAACCGCTCTGTCCCTTGGCGATCGCGAACAGCGCCGCGCCGGCGATCAGGCCGGCGACGACCTGGGTGACGACATACGGCAGCACATCCTTCCAGTCGAACCGCTTGCCGACGGCGCAGCCGATCGTGACCGCCGGATTGAAGTGTCCGCCGGAGACATGGCCCACCGCGTAGGCCATCGTCAGGACGGTCAGGCCGAACGCGAGCGCGACTCCCAAGTAGCCGATGCCGACGGGGAACTTGTCGTCCGAGACGGCCTTCGCGGCGAAGATCGCACTTCCGCAGCCGCCGAAGACCAACCAGAACGTTCCCAGAGCCTCCGCGCCGAGTCGTGCGGACAATCGAGGTGTTTGCATGACGCTCCTCCGTGTCACATGAAGTTGTTGCATTCATCTGGCAACAACAACCCTTTCAGGGCTGCGGCACGAATGGTTCGTTCGCGCACGGCGCGTCCAGTTGTTCTTCAGCACTTCCTCAGGCGGTCACGTACGACGTCTACCAGGCGAGGTCCTCGCGGGTCGGCACGAAGGGCTGCCAGAGCAGTTCCATGCCAGCCTCTTCGGGGGTGAGGTCGGCCTTGCGCTGGTTGCACGGTTCACACGCCGCCACCGCGTTGTCCCAGGTGGTGCCGCCGCCACGGGACTTCGGCACGACGTGGTCCATGGTCGTCGCGACCGGCTGCCCGCAGTAGGCACACTGGCCGTGGTCGCGCTTGAGGACACCCGCCTGGCTGTATGTCGGCACACCCCGGGAGAACTGCTCCCAGGTGATCTTCACGCTCGCCTCGGTGAGCTTCAGGCCGCCGCGCCTGGCGTAGGCCCACGTCATCTTCACGTAGCGCACCAGTCGCAGAACGGTCGGCATTGGGAAGGGGCCGAAGGTCTCCTCGGGGTGCGACTCCTCGACCGTGGCGACGCCACGCCACAGCATGTTCATGGCGTGCTTGACCGACACGGTGTGCAGCGGCTCGTAGCCCGCATTCAGCACCAGAACAGACACGTCGGACCTCCTTCCATCACCAAGGAATGGTCACCGTGATCACCGGCCGTCGCACCCCATTATCGGTGAACATCAGCAATATTCGGCACAGGCATGGGGAAGTTGGCGCGTTCGCGGCCCACCCCATGGCCCTCGCGGGCCCGGTCGAGCGCATGATGGGGGGAGCAGCTGTGCCGCCTCGGGGCGGCGGAACGGAGGGTCCCATGTGTCGCTTGCTCGGTTGGTCGTCCGATCGTCCCGTGACGGTCGCGGAAGTGCTCGGGGCGCCGGCCCTGGATCGGCTGCGTGAGCTCGCCGCCGTCCACGCACACGGCTGCGGAATGGCCTGGTATGCCGAGGGCGACGACCGCTTGCATGCCCATCGGTCGACACTGGCAGCCGGCGACGACGGCGACTTCGAGCAGTTCGTGCACGAGGCACCGACCCGTCGCGGCCTGCTGCACCTGCGGCTGGCGACGCCCGGCCTCGGGCTGGACGTCACCGACACGCACCCCTTCGTGGCCGGCGGCATGGCGTTCGCCCACAACGGTGCGATCTTTCCCCAGGACAAGATCGACCTGCTGCTTCCGCCGGGTGCGGCCGAGCCGGAAGGCAGCACCGACAGTGAGCGCTACTTCGCCCGGCTGCGCAGCAACATCGGTCGCAAGGAGGGCGGTGCCGCGGTCGCCCGCGCCGCAGGTCGCGTGCTCTCCCGGGTTCGCTGGCACGGAATGTCGGCCGCCAGCCTCAACGCGTTGCTGCTGACGCCGCGCGAGCTGCACCTGATCAGCCTGCACGACCCCGAGGCGGAGCCCGCCGAGGTCCAGGTGTGGCCGGCCGATTACGCGACCCATCCGCCATACCTCGACCTGAGCATGTTGCAGCGCGACGGTCTGAGCGTGGTGGCCTCCAGCGGCATCCTGCGCGAGGAGACCGGCGTCAGCCGTGTCGACGCCGCGTCGGTCGTCACCATGGATGATCATGGGGGAGTGGCCCGGGTCAGCCAGATCCCCCAACGCATCACCGCTCCGCTGCGGCAGAGCGCTTGAGAGCCTCCGTCCCATGGGCCGAATAACCAGCAGACACAAGGTCGTTCGCATCGACCTCGACCACGGGGTGAGCACTCGCGTGGAGGTTGCAGCGGTCGAGGAGCCGCTCGAGATCCGGGTCGACGACGAGGTGCTGACGGTCACGATGCGCACCGCCGGCCACGACATCGAGTTGGCGCACGGACTGCTGCAGGCCGAAGGCATCGTCCGGTCCCGCGACGACGTGCTCATCGCCCGCTACTGCGCCGACACCGAGAACATGAACGTGCTTCAGCTGCAGTTGCGCAACGGCGGCGGCGTCCCCGCGACGGCTCAGCGCAGCCTCATCTCGCACGGCGGTTGCGGACTGTGCGGCAAGACCAGCATCGACGCCATCACCGATTCACCGGCGTATGACGAAGCAGTCGCCACGTCCACGCTGCGCGTCCCGGCAGAGCGCATCGCAGAACTGCCCGACCTGCTGCGCAAGGGGCAGGTCGTCTTCGACAAGACCGGCGGCGTGCATGCGGCGGGACTCTTCGGTCTCGAGGGAGAGGCGCTCGTCATACGGGAGGACATCGGCAGGCACAACGCGGTGGACAAGGTGACCGGTTGGGCGTTGCTGGAGGATCAACCGACGCGCGACACTGTGGCGATGGTCTCCTCGCGCGCCTCCTTCGAGATCGTGCAGAAGGTCGCGATGGCCAGCATACCCGTCCTGGCGTGTGTGTCCGCGCCGTCCAGCCTGGCGATCGAGGCCGCCGACCGGCTGGGCGTCACTCTCATCGCCTACACCCGTGGCCGGCGGATGACCGTGTGCAGCCATCCGGATCGCGTCCTCCTGCCGTAACGATCCGGTCCGTCGACGGAGCGACACGGGGCGGCGCCTCTCACTGGAGGTCAGCACCACTTAGCCTTGAGCCGTGACTGACTCGTTGCCGCTGCGCCGGCAGATCTGGACGGTGCCGAACCTGCTGTCCATGGGCCGGCTCGTCGGTGTTCCGATCTTCCTGTGGCTGATGTTCACCGACCACCGGCTGTGGGCGTTCTGGTTGCTCGTGGTGTCCGGGGTGACCGACTACCTGGACGGCAAGATCGCCCGCAAGTTCGGTCTCGTCACCCGACTCGGCCAGCTGCTGGACCCGGCCGCGGACCGTCTCTACATCCTGTCGACGATCTTCGCCCTGGCGTGGAAGGACATCATCCCGTGGTGGCTGGTCGCGGCGCTGCTGCTTCGCGAGGTGATGGTCTTCGCGCTCGGCCCGACCCTGCGCAAGCACCGGCTGCCGATCCCGCCGGTCCACTTCATCGGCAAGGCCGCCACGTTCTGCCTCATCTACGGCTTCCCGCTGGTTCTGCTGGGCAGCCTCGACAACACCTGGGGTGACGTCGCCCGGCCGATCGGCTGGTCGTTCGTCTGGTGGGGCACAGTCCTCTACTGGCTGGCCGGCGTCATGTATGTCGGACAGGTGCGCGAGATGGTCCAACGAGCCCGGGCCACGGTCACCCCATGACAGGCGCCGAACCCCGCGGCCCGACGACCGGTCGCAGCACCGACCCGGCGCAGTCGATGTCGCTGATCAACAACCTGATGCGAGCTCCGCTCGACCCGGGATACGAAGCCGCCGCACGCAAGCGGAAGTCCGCCGGCAAACCGGCCTCGGTGGGCCTGCGGTCACCGCTGCTCATCGTGACTCTGGTGGTGATCGGGCTGAGCCTGGCCGTGGCCGCGCACGCCCTGCGGCTGCCGCAAGCAGCGTCGGAGAAGCGGCGCACCGAGCTGATCAACAGCATCAACGACCGACAACACACCATTGATGCGGACACTCGCACGATCAACGCGACGCAGGAGGAGATCAACAAGCTGCAGGCCACTGCGCTGCGCCGGCAGAACGATCCCTCGCTCGAAGGTCGGCTGAAGGCACTCGAACTCACCACCGGCGCGGCCGCGGCGCACGGTCCCGGCCTGGTGCTGACCGTCGATGACGCGCCCGACGCCGGCACCGATGCCCAGGGCAACCCGCGCACCGACAGCTCGGACACGGAGCGTCTCACGTCGACCGACCTGCAGATCATCGTCAACGGACTGTGGGCCGCCGGCGCCGAGGCCATCTCGATCAACGGACAACGGCTGACCAGTGAAACCGCGATCCGGTTCGCTGGTCAGGCGATCCTCGTCAATTTCCGGGCGCTGCAACCGCCATACGGCATCTCGGTCATCGGTGGACCGAAGGTCGCCGACAACTTCAGGAACAATTCCGGTGGCGCCTACCTGCGCGAGCTCGTCGGCACCTACAACATCCGGGAGAAGCTCACCGACAGCAAATCCGTCAGCGTGCCGGCCGCGCCCCTGCCCGGGCTCAGCCACGCACGTGCTCCGTCCGCTGCGACGTCCCCGTCGCGCAGTCCCGAAGGAGGGTCATGATCCCGGCCATCGGCCTCGTCGTCGGTCTCGTCGTGGGCATCGTCCTGCACCCGGACGTGCCACTGTCCCTGCAGCCTTACCTGCCCATCGCGGTGATCGCGGCGCTCGACGCGGTCTTCGGCGCGGTCCGCGCCGTGCTGGACGGGATCTTCGACGACAAGGTCTTCGTCGTGTCGTTCCTGTCCAACGTCGTGGTGGCCGCGCTGATCGTCTACCTCGGTGACCAGCTCGGTGTCGGATCGCAGCTGTCCACGGGCGTCGTCGTCGTTCTCGGGGTCCGCATCTTCAGCAACGTCGCCGCCATCCGCCGACACCTCTTCCACGCGTAGCGGGCCGTTATGAGCAGCGACGAGACACCGCCCGTCGGTCCTGAGCCGGACCCCAAGGCCGACGACGAGGTGGATGCCAAGCCCGATCCCACGACCGGCCACGAGTTCGACGCCGAGCCCACGACGCCCCATGCACCCGAGGACGACCAGGTCCGCACGGGATGGTCGCGTCTGTGGCGCGCCGCCCGCCCTCGCCTGACCCGTGCGAACGGCTACATCACGGTGCTGGCGGCGCTGCTGGGCTTTGCGATGGTGGCGCAGGTCCAGGAGACCAGGTCCTCCGGTCTGGAGAATCTGCGCCAGGAGGATCTGGTCGCGCTGCTCGACGGCGTCAACCAGCAGTCCCTCAAGCTGAGCAAGGAAGCCGATCGGCTCACCCGGACCAAGAGCCAGTTGGAGACCTCCGGTGGTGACGAGGCTGCCCTGAAGGCTGCGACCGAGCGCCTGCGGACCCTCGGCATCCTCGCCGGGACCCTGCCGGCGACCGGGCCCGGCATACGCATCACCATCGGCGACCCGAAGCACGTGGTGAAGCCCAGTGACGTGCTGAACGCTGTGGAGGAGTTGCGCGATGCTGGCGCGGAGGCGATCCAGCTGAACTCCGTGCGGATCGTCGCCGACAGTTATTTCGGCACCGCGGGCGGGGACCGGTTGATGGCCGACGGGACGTCGGTCGGGGCGCCATACGTCATCACCGCGATCGGCGATCCACACACGATGTCGACCGCAATGGCGATTCCCGGAGGCGTCGTCGAGTCGCTGAAGCAGATGGGTGCAAAGCCGTCCGTGAAGTCCGCCGCGCGGGTTGACGTGACTGCGTTGCGGGCGGCGAGCACGCCTCGTTACGCTCAGCCCAGTAGTTCGTGACCGGCGCGACAGCGCAGTCCGGTCCAGTCCGATCCGATTCGTGTCCAAGGAGACTCATGAGCGACCTCGAATACCCCGCAGACCTGCGTTACACCGCGGACCACGAGTGGGTAAAGGAGCAGAGTGAGGACGTGGTGCGCATCGGCATCTCCGCTTTCGCGCAGGACGCACTGGGCGACGTCGTCTACGTCAGCCTCCCGACCGTCGGTGACACGGTCGCCGCCGGCGACGCCTGCGGCGAGGTCGAGTCGACCAAGTCGGTGAGCGACCTCTACGCTCCGCTGGCCGGCGAGGTCACCGCGATCAACGACCAGCTGGACGGGACGCCCGAGCTGGTCAACAACGACCCCTACGGCGAGGGCTGGATGTACGAGCTGAAGCTGTCGGACGCTTCGGCACTCGCCGGACTGCAGGATGTGGAAGCGTACAAAGCGTCGCTCGCCTGAGCGTACGATCAGATTTCCGACAATCCGCCGCCCCCGACCCTGAGGTTGATTCGATGACCAACGACGACAGCGACTTCGCGCCGGGTGATGCCGAGCGACGCGATGCCGCAGCCGAGCCGCCACATGAGGGCGGGGGCGACGCCACCGCGCGCTTCTCCGCCGTCCCCGGGGACGAGGCGGTCGCGGAACGACCCAGCAGCACCGACATCCGGCTGTCCGGGTCGGACCAGGCGACGATCGACGCGCTGCGACCGGGGACAGCCCTGTTGCTGTCATTGCGTGGACCCAACTCGGGGGCCCGCTTCCTGCTGGACGACGCCGAGGTGAGCGTCGGCCGGCACCCGAGCAGCGACATCTTCCTCGACGACGTGACCGTTTCGCGTCGGCACGCAGTCTTCCGGCGCACTGACGCCGGTTACGCCGTGACGGACGTCGGTTCGCTCAACGGCACCTACGTCAACGGTGAGCTGGTCGACTCCCACGACCTGGCGACCGGTGACGAGGTCATGGTCGGCAAATTCCGTCTCGTCTTCTACGGCGCACCGACGTCGTGACCGACCGGTCACCCGGCCTGTCCATCGGCGCGGTGCTGACCCGGTTGCAGGAGGAGTTCCCCGATCTCACCTTGTCGAAGGTGCGGTTTCTCGACGCGCAGGGACTGGTCTCTCCCGAACGGTCCTCGTCGGGGTATCGGCGGTATGCCGAACGCGACGTCGAGCGGCTGAGGTTCGTGCTGCGTTGCCAGCGGGACAAGTATTGGCCGCTGAAGGTCATCGCCGAAGCTCTGGACGCCTACGAACGCGGTCTGCGTCCGAGCGAGCAGAGCGACGGCCCCCAACCGCCCTCTCCCGCAGTGGATCCCGCACTCGCCGCGGCGCAGGAACCCGAGGAACGATCAGATGCCGAGGTGCAACTGACCCGGGCCGAGCTGCAACGTGCCACGGGCCTCGACACCCGGGCACTGGCAGATCTGGAGTCCTTCGGCCTGGTCCACACGGACGACCGGGACCTCTACAGCGGTCGCGATCTGCAGGTCGCCCACGCTGCGGCGACGTTGCTCTCGTATGGCATCGAGGCCAGGCATCTGCGACCGTTCCGGCTCGCTGCCGAACGCGAGGTCGCACTCGTGCAGGGCCTGACGGGTATGTCGCACGAGGTGGATGCCGAGGAGTTGGTGCGTCAATGCCTCGAGCTACATCTCGCACTGGTGCGGGCCGACCTCTCACGGGGGTAGCGTGGTGCCTGTGAAACAGGTGGAAGTGATGGGCGTACGGGTCGAGATGCCGACCAACAAGCCGATCCTGTTGTTACGGGAAGTGGACGGCGAGCGTTACGTCCCGATCTGGATCGGCGCACCCGAGGCGACGGCGATCGCTTATGCGCAGCAGGGTGTCACGCCGCCGCGGCCACTCACCCACGATCTGCTCGTCGATGTCCTCACCGGGCTCGGGCATCAGTTGTCCAGCGTGGTCATCACCCGGATGGAGGACGGCATCTTCTACGCCGAGCTGGTCATCGACGGCGACCGACGTATCAGTGCCCGGTCGTCGGACGCGGTGGCTGTCGCGCTGCGCGCGAAGGTGCCGGTGTTCGTCGACGAGGACGTGCTGGCCGAGGTCGGCGTCGACGTCCCGGTCGAAGAAGAGGACGAAGTCGAGCGTTTCCGCGAGTTTCTGGACAACGTGTCGGCCGAGGACTTCGAAGTTGGCGACGAGGGTTCGGAAGAGTCATGAACCCATATGTAAACCTTGACTTTAAGGTTAAGGTCAGAAAGGCGATCGCGACACGCGCGGCGGTCGTTGATTCCGCGGATGGCTCGCCATACGTTTGCGGAGCATCACGCGCTAGTTCGGGCTTGGTGCTTCCAAGCCGCCGCAGTGCCGTCAGCAGAACAAAACTTCGCGGTGCCTGTTGAAAATCGTTGGAGGATCTCGTGGTCAGCAAGGGTGAAGCACAGCGCAGTGCGAAGTCGAATGCGCCCGCGCCGATGCAGGAGGCTCTGTTCACGCAGGACCTGCCGGAGGAGATGACCGATCAGGTCGGCTACCGCGGACCGGCCGTCTGCCGCGCGGCGGGCGTGACCTACCGGCAGCTCGACTACTGGGCCCGCACCGGCCTGCTCGAGCCGTCGGTGCGCAACCCCACCGGGTCCGGCCACCAGCGCCTCTACAGCTTCCGGGACATCCTGGTCGTCAAAGTCATCAAGCGACTGCTGGACACCGGAGTCTCGCTGCAGCAGATCCGCGTGGCCGTCACCGTGCTGCGTGAGCACGGGGTCGCCGAGCTGGCCGGCATCACGCTGATGTCCGACGGCGCCAGCGTCTACGAGTGCACCTCCGACGACCAGGTCATCGACCTGCTCCGTGGCGGCCAGGGCGTCTTCGGGATCGCACTCGGCTCGGTCTGGCGCGAGGTCGAGGGCTCGCTGTCGGAGATGCCGGGCGAGCGGGCCGAGGACGAGACCCCTGCCGCGCACCCCGGCGACGAGTTGCGGGAGCGGCGCGTTCGGCGCAACGCCGCCGGCTGACCGGCCACCCACGCTCCATCACATCGGCACCCGCGAGCTTGATTGCCCGCGGGTGCTAAATTATTGGTGCTTACGACACCGGGCGGGAGAGTTCCGCCATACGTGGGTCGGACGCCGAAGGGGCAACTTCCTCAGAACCTCTCAGGCGCCAGGACCGCCCGGCCGAGGCAGCTCTGAAGGCACCGCTGGGTGACGACAGTTGGGGACACTGTCATCAGTCACGCACGACCCCGACCTAAGGTGCCGCCACATGAGTGCTGTCGAGTTGCCCGACTTCCCCTTCCGCCACATCGGCCCGACCGACGACGACATGTCGTCGATGCTGGGCCTGCTCGGCTACTCCACGATGGAGGACCTGCTCGCCAAGGCGGTCCCCGGCGGGATCCGCGCCGGGGAGGCGCTTGCTGTCGAGGCCGCGCCGTCCGAGCCCGCGGTGATCGAGGAACTGCGTGCCAAGGCCGACCGCAACCAGGTGCTCACCTCGATGATCGGGTTGGGCTACTACGGCACGCACACGCCGGCCGTCGTACGACGCAACATCCTGGAGAACCCGGCCTGGTACACCGCCTACACGCCATACCAGCCGGAGATCTCCCAGGGGCGCCTCGAGGCGCTGCTCAACTTCCAGACGGTCATCTCCGACCTGACCGGACTGCCGACCGCCGGCTCGTCCCTCCTGGACGAAGCGACCGCGGTGGCCGAGGCGATGACCTTGATGCGCCGCGGCTCGAAGGCCGCCAAGGACGCCGTGCTGTTGCTCGACGCCCAGCTGATGCCCCAGTCCATCGCCGTCGTGCAGACCCGCGCGGCAGCCCTGGACATCGACGTCGTGGTGACGGACCTGCGGTCCGTGGGCGACGCGGACGCGCTGCGAGCCGCGGCGGGGGAGCGCGACGTCTTCGGGGTGGTGGTCCAGTACCCCGGCGCCGACGGTGTCATCCACGACTGGCGTGCGCTGGCCGCGGCCGCCCACGAGGGCAAGGCGCTGGTCACTGTCGCCGCCGACTTGCTCGCGCTGACCGTCCTCACCTCGCCCGCCGAGCTGGGCGCCGACGTCGCGGTCGGCACCAGCCAGCGGTTCGGCGTGCCGATGGGCTTCGGTGGTCCGCACGCCGGCTACCTGAGCGTCCGCACGGGCCTCGAGCGCACCATGCCCGGCCGGCTCGTCGGGGTCAGCGTCGACGCGGACGGTGCTCCGGCATACCGCTTGGCGCTGCAGACCCGTGAGCAGCACATCCGCCGCGAGAAGGCCACGTCCAACATCTGCACCGCCCAGGTGCTGCTGGCCGTGATGGCATCGATGTACGCCGTCTGGCACGGCCCGGACGGCCTGCGCCGTATCGCCGGCGAGGTGCACGGCAAGGCCGTCGGTCTGGCCGAGGCGCTGACCGGTGGCGGCGTGGAGCTCGTCAGCGACAGCTACTTCGACACGGTGACCGCTGTCCTGCCCGGACGTGCGGACGCGGTCGTCGAGGCCGCGCTGGAGCGAGGCATCAATGTATGGCGCGTCGACAGCGACCACGTCTCGGTCAGCGTCGACGAGACGACGACCGACGAACAGCTCGCCGGCGTGGCCGCTGCGTTCGGTGTCAACGCGCCGGTGCCCTCCGACGGCGGTCTCAGCTGGGACGCGAGCCTGGTCCGGACCGACGAGATCCTGACCCACCCGGTCTTCAGCGCGCACCACAGCGAGACGGCGATGCTGCGTTACCTGCGCACGCTCGCCGACCGCGACTACGCGCTCGACCGCGGCATGATCCCGCTGGGCTCCTGCACGATGAAGCTCAACGCGACCACCGAGATGGAGTCGATCACCTGGCCGGAGTTCGCCAACCTGCACCCGTTCGCGCCGTCCGAGCAGACCGTCGGCATCCGTGAGTTGATCACCGACCTGGAGGAGTGGCTGTGCGAGATCACCGGCTACGACTCGGTGTCGCTGCAGCCCAACGCCGGCTCGCAGGGCGAGCTCGCCGGTCTGCTCGCTATCCGCGGCTACCACCAGGCACGTGGTGAGTCAGCCCGCAACGTCTGCCTGATCCCCGCGTCGGCGCACGGCACCAACGCGGCGTCGGCGGTCATGGCCGGCATGAAGGTCGTCGTAGTCAAGACCGCACCGACCGGCGAGATCGACATGGAGGATCTCAAGGGCAAGCTCAAGGAGCACGGTGAGGATCTGGCCGCGATCATGGTCACCTACCCGTCGACGCACGGCGTCTTCGAGGACACCATCTCCGAGCTCTGCTCGCTGGTGCACGAGGCCGGCGGTCAGGTCTATGTCGACGGCGCCAACCTCAATGCGCTGATCGGCCTCGCCCGTCCGGGCAAGTTCGGTGGCGACGTGTCGCACCTCAACTTGCACAAGACGTTCTGCATCCCGCACGGCGGCGGCGGCCCCGGTGTCGGCCCGATCGGCGTGCGCGAGCACCTCGCGCCATACCTGCCATCGCACCCGAACGCCCCGGAGCTGACGGGGGAGACCGGTCCGGTGTCGGCAGCGCCATACGGCTCGGCCTCGATCCTGCCGATCTCGTGGGCCTACGTGCGCCTGATGGGTGGCGCGGGTCTCGCGAAGGCGACGGAGGCGGCGATCCTGTCCGCCAATTACGTTGCCAAGCGGCTCGGTTCGCACTTCCCGGTGCTGTATGCCGGTGAGGGTGACCTGGTCGCACACGAGTGCATCCTGGATCTGCGTGGCCTGACCAAGGAGTCGGGCGTCACCGTCGACGACGTCGCCAAGCGACTGATCGACTACGGCTTCCACGCGCCGACGATGTCCTTCCCGGTGGCCGGCACGCTGATGGTCGAGCCGACCGAGAGCGAGTCGCTGGAGGAGCTGGACCGCTTCTGCGATGCGATGATCGCCATCCGTGCGGAGATCCAGGATGTGATGGACGGCAACGTGAGCGCCGAGGAGTCGGCACTGCGGCACGCACCGCACACCGCTGAGTCGCTGACCGTGGACGACTGGGATCACCCCTACTCCCGACGCGACGCCGTCTACCCGGCCGGGGTCGACCCGATGCGGAAGTACTGGGCACCGGTCCGACGCATCGACGGCGCCTACGGCGACCGCAACCTGATCTGCTCCTGCCCGGCGCCGGAGGCGTTCGAGGACTGAGGCCGACATCGTGCGGGGCCCGCCGGGAGTTGACCTTCCGGCGGGCCCTGGCACGTCGGGACGCGTGTCAGGGACCGGGGTGCCAGAATCGTCGAGTGCTGAAGCGGTTGCGACGAGAGCTCGAATCGTCCGATGACGACGTGCTGTCGGGCAGCTGGATCGACCTCTTCGACGAACGCGTACAGCCACTGCTCGCCGCACTGTTCGTCACGCTCAGCTTCCTGACCCTGCGGCCCATCGGCGGGCATACAGTGCTGACCTACGCGCTGGTCGCCCTGTGCGGAGCACTTGCCTTCGTGCGGTTGCTGCCGGACCGATTGCTGAGTCTGTGGCCGAGGTTCGCGGTCAGTGTCGCCTTCGGTGTCACTGCGGGTATGGCGTTCGGAGCATCCGGGTGGTGCGTGTCGCTCGCCTTCGTGGCGTGCAGTCATTTCGGTGCGCGCTGGCCTACCCGGGTCGCGGTCTGCCTCACCGTGATGACCGTGGTGACCGCGATGATCTGCAACCCGGCTGCCGGATCCGACGCGTGGGAGTGGTACGTCGTCATGCTCGTCGGCCTGACGGTCCTGCCCGGCCTGGCGTCGCAGAGCCGGAAGCGCACCCTGCGGCTGAGCGCCCGCTTGGTCGAGCAGACGATGCTGACGGCGGAGTCCGACGCCCGGGCGAGTGCCTTGGCGGAACGCACCCGGATCGCCCGCGACATCCACGACGTGCTGGCGCACTCTCTGTCGGGGGTCAGCCTGCAGCTGGATCTCGCGGATGCGCAGCTCGAAGCAGGCTGTGCGGACGACGGTCGCGCGACGGTGCAGACCGCTCGCGGCCTGGTGGTGGACGGACTGGACGAGGCCCGTCGTGCGGTCCGCGCACTGCGGGAGGGCACCATTGATCTGCGGTCGACGCTGGACCGCATGGTGCAACCGGGGGAGGAGTTCGACTTCTCGGACGCGGTCGGTGATGTCGATTCCAGGATCGGGCAGGAGATGGTGCGGATCGTTCAGGAGGCACTGACGAACGCCCGCCGCCACGCGCACGGGGCGAAGGTGCGGGTGACGGTCGGGCGTGTCGGCGACGAGTTGACCGCCGAGGTGGTCAACGGCCGTGGTGAGGAGATCGCAGCCGGTGCCGGCAGCGGGTTGGGCCTCGTCGGCATACGGGAGCGGGTCGACCTGCTCGGCGGAAGCTGCTCGATCGGACCGGTCGGTGAGGGATCGTATGCCGGCGGCTGGCAGGTTGCGGTGCGGTTGCCGATGCAGAACAACAATGACAGGGGTGCGAGTGTCCGCTGAGGACAAGCAGATTCGAGTGGTCGTCGCTGATGACCAGACGGTTGTTCGGGAGTCGGTGGCCGCGATGCTGGACCTCTACGACGACATCTCGGTCGTGGGGACCGCCGCCGACGGGGACCAAGCGGTGGCCACCGCGATCGCGGAGCGTGCCCTGGTGGTGCTGATGGACCTGAACATGCCCGGTGTCGACGGGGCCGAGGCGACCAGCCGGCTGAGCCGGCGCGCACCGGACGTGAACGTGCTGATCCTGACGACGTATGGCGACGACGAGTCGATCATGCGCGCACTCGACGCCGGTGCTCGCGGTTACCTGACCAAGGACGCCGGGCGTGCGGACATCGCGGCCGCCATCCGGACGGTGGCCGGTGGACAGGCGGTGCTCGATCAGAAGGTGCAGCAGCAGCTGGTCCGCGCCGCGATGCAGCGGGCCGAGCTGCCGGCCGGCGCGCAGGCGGCACCACCGGCGGGTCTCACACCGCGTGAGCAGGAAGTGCTGACCCTGATCGCGTCTGGCATGAGCAACCGGGACATCGCCGGCCACCTCTTCGTGAGCGAAGGCACCGTCAAGACGCACATCAACAATCTCTTCGCGAAGGCCGGCGTTCGGGATCGGGCGGCCGCGGTGACCTTCGCGTTCCAGCACGGGCTCGGCCCGACCGACGCCGCCTGAGAGGGAGTGCATCCTCGATCCGGTGGGGAGTAGTCAGACCGCGACCGACTGCTTGGCCTCCGCCACGGTCGACCCGGCTTGCGGCAGCTGACCGGCGCGCACCGCGTTGGCGGCGATCCGGACGACCACCATGGCCAGCGCCCAGATCACGAAGAACGGTGCGATCGAGCTCTCGTGCAGCTGGTGGTTCATCATGAACGTGCCCAGGTGCTCCCGGAAGCCCAGGTCGTGCTCGGCCTCCCACACGAACGCCAGCCGGGCCGCGACGACCGCGAGCCAGGTGGCGGCGAAGCCGACACCACACACGGTCATCACCCTGCCGGTGCGCACGTCCCGCTCGATGCCGGTGAAGACCGTGGCGACGACGCCGCACACGACACCGATGCCGAGTCCCGCGGCATACAGCCACAGTTCGGAGCGGTCGGTCGGCATACCACGCAGGTAGAAGAAGCCGACACCCACGATCGCGGCGAGCGGCCGGATCAGCGAGTGCAGGGTGAACGCTCGCCGGCCGTAACCGGTGGCGAGGACCATTGTGGCGATGCCGCCGCTGATGAGGAGTGCCTGCTGGAAGTCCGACATGATGTTGCCCTTCTGGATGCGGTGTTCGGCTTGTTGACTCCAGCATCCGGTTTCGCGGCGCCGTGCGGATCTGCCCGTGGACGGAGACCGGGTGGAGATCGGGTGGAGACGATCTCCACCCTCGACGTGCACCGGTATGGCGGCGTCGTAGCCTGCTCGAATGGCTTCCACGACAGGGCACGGCCTGCAGGATCTGCTCGCGGGACGGTTGTCCGTGAAGTCCTACGTGGAGCGCGGGCTGACTGGGGAGACCCTGATGTCAGCACTGGGGAGCGTGGCGGGCACGACAGCGAACGGGCATCGGACGGCACCTTCGGCTCGGGAGTCGTACCCGATTGCGGTGACAGTGGTCGCAGCTCGGGTGGACGGCGTCGAGGCGGGTGGCTACCGCTACGACAGCGGTTCACACGCCCTGGAGCCGGTGACGTCCGGCGACCTACGCGCGAAGTTGGCGTCCGCGACCCTGGATGCGGGTTGGGTCACGAAGTGCCCGGCGTTGCTGCTCTTGTCAGCCGATTTGCGTGCTGCCAGAACGCGTTTCACTGATCAGCCGCCCGAGCACGGTGAGCGGTTCGTATGGCTCGAGGCCGGATGTATGGCGCAGAACGCCTACCTCTGGGCAGCCGACCAAGGGCTGGGGACCGTGCTGATCGCCGGGTTGGACGAGGTGCGGGCGGAGCAGGTCACGAGCGGGTTGATCCCGGCCGGCCACGACCTCCTGGCGATCCTGCCGCTGGGTTCTCGGGCCGAGGACTGATCCAGGGTTCGTCAGTCGGGGTCCGACCAGCCGGTGAGTCGCCAGCCGTCGCCGCGCAGCTCGGTCTCGGCGAACGCACAATTGGCGAATTGCTTTGGCCTGACACCGGGTTCGAAGGTCATCAGATTGCGTATGGCGATCGTGAGGATGCCGCCGTGCGCCACGACGAGCACCGTCTCTCCTGGATGCGCGTCTGCGATGTCCTGGAGCACGGAGTTCGCGCGGGCGATGACTTCGTCAGCCGTCTCGCCGCCGGGTACGCGCAACGAGAGGTCGTCGTCCAGCCAGCGCGCGAACGTCTCGGCGAAAGGGTCGGTGTCGCGTTCGACGGCGTAGTGGTCGCCGACAGCGAACTCCTGCAGACCGACGCGCGTCGTCACGTCGACGCCGAGCCTCGCGGCCGCTATCTCGGCGGTCTGGACTGCACGTGCCATGGTGCTTGCGTAGATCTGCGCGACGCGGCGCCCGTGCAGCCGGTCGGCCAGCGAACGTGCCTGGGCTCGCCCTTCGCGCGTCAGTGAGCCGCCTTCGTCGGACCAGGTCGTCGCCTCGTATGCCGCCTGACCGTGCCTGGCCAGCAACACCGTCGCGGGGCAGTGCAGCATCGACATCGCTAGCGGTGGTCCTGCGTCGTGGTGACGAGAGCTCCCGCGCGAACGGCGTTGAGGTAATTGGCGATCCGGCCGATGGCCTCGGTGAGCACATCGACGTCCGGCAGCGTCACGAGGCGGAAGTGATCGGGTTCGAACCAGTTGAAGCCGGTGCCGTGGGTGACCAGGATCTTCTCGGCACGCAGCAGCTCGATGACGAACTCCTGGTCGTCCTCGATCGGGTAGACGTCGGGGTCGAGACGCGGGAAGCAATAGAGCGCACCGCGCGGCTTGACGCAGCTGACGCCCGGGATCTCGTTGAGCAGTCGCCACGCGGTCATCGACTGCTCGTAGAAGCGACCGCCCGGGCCGATCAGCTCGTTGATCGACTGATAGCCGCCGAGCGCGGTTTGGATCGCGTGCTGTCCGGGCACGTTGGCACACATGCGCATGTTGGCCAGCAGCGTCAGGCCCTCGAGGAAGTCGGCAGCCAGATGCTTCGGTCCGGAGATCATCAGCCACCCGGCACGGTAACCGCAGGACCGGTAGGCCTTCGACAAGCCGCTGAAGGTCAGGCACAGCACGTCGTCGCCGGCGAACGTGGCCGCGTGGTGGTGCACCGCGTCCTCGAAGAGGATCTTCTCGTAGATCTCGTCGACCATCAGCACGAGGTCGCGGCGGCGGGCGATGTCGACCAGGCCGCGCACGGTCTCCTCGGAGTAGACCGCACCAGTCGGGTTGTTCGGGTTGATCACGACGAGCGCGTGTGTGTTGTCGGTGATCTTGGCCTCGATGTCCGCGAGGTCAGGATTCCAGTCGTTGGCCTCGTCGCACCGGTAGTGCACCGGTGTGCCGCCGGCCAGGGAGACAGCACCCGTCCACAGCGGGTAGTCCGGCGCCGGGATGAGGATCTCGTTGCCGTCGTCGACGAACGCCTGCAGCACCATGCTGATCAGCTCGGAGACGCCGTTGCCGATGAAGACGTCCTCGACGGTGGTGTCGGTCAAGCCGTGCGACTGGTAGTAGTGGGCGACCGCGGTGCGTGCGGAGTAGATGCCGCGGCTGTCGCTGTATCCCTGCGACTGCGGCAGGTTGTGGATCATGTCGCGCAACACTGCATCCGGGGCCTCGAAGCCGAACGGCGCGGTGTTGCCGATGTTGAGCTTCAGGATGCGATGGCCCTGGGCCTCGAGCTTCTCGGCTTCCACGAGGATCGGACCACGCACGTCATACCGGACGTCCTGGAGCTTCTTGGACTGTTTGATGGGCCGCACCCGTCAAGTTTCCCACGGGTAGCCGGCCCGCCGCCTGAGTGTCCGCGGCGTGGCCCGCTCATCTCCGGTGGCCGGCGCCTGTCAATGCGCGCCGGGCGCCTTCCGGTTGCCGTCGCTGTCGAAGGCGTATGCCGGGAGCTGCTGCAGCACCAGCTGGTTGCCGTCGGGATCGGTCACGTAGACGAACCGTCCCCACGGCTGCTCGTCGACCGGGCCGAGCTCGACGCCCTTGGCGGAAAGTTCGTCGTGGGCGGCGTCGGCGTCCTCGATCACGAACATCACGCCTTGCTGAGAGCCGGGCTGCATGTGCACCACACCCTCACCCATGACGATCGAGCAGGCCGATCCCGGAGGAGTCAGCTGCACGAATCGGATCTCCGGCGTGGGTCGCTGGTCGAAGTCGGCGTGGAACCCGAGTTGGTCGGTGTAGAAGGCCTTCGCGCGGTCCACGTCGGCGACGGGCATCGGCACAATTTCGAGCTTGAAATCCATGGCTGGTCCTCACAGTTCGGTGATCGCTCGGTTCGAAGCACTTCACACATTAGGAACCTCAGCGGACAGGATCTGTCCGCTGAGGTTGCTGTCGCATGCCTCACCGGGGCTCATGCGACCGAGTCGGTCACGACCTGCAAGGTCGAGCCGTGCGCGGTCTTGTGCACGCGGATCTGTGCCGGGATGCGGGTGCGCAGCTCGGCGACGTGGCTGACGATGCCGACACTGCGCCCGCCGGCGCGCAGGCTGTCCAACACGTCGAGCACCTGCTCGAGGCTGTCCTCGTCGAGAGAGCCGAAGCCTTCGTCCACCAGGAGTGTCTCGAGCCGTCGTCCGCCGGCGGACTCCAGCACTGCATCACCGAGACCGAGCGCGAGGGCGAGTGAGGCGATGAACGACTCGCCACCGGACAAGGTCGCCGTGTCGCGTGTGGTGCCGGTCCACGCGTCCCGAACGCGCAGGCCGAGCCCGCTCTTGCTGCCCCGCGCAGCGCGTTGATCGGTGTGCTCGAGCTGGTAGCGGCCGTCGGTCATCAGCTGCAGGCGTTCGTTGGCGAGTGCCGTGACGGACTCGAGCCGCGCCGCGAGGACGTATGCCGTCAATCGCATCCGCATGGTGTTGTCGCCCGCGCCGGCGACCGCCGAGGCAAGAGATGTGGCGACGGCCAGCTCGTCGCGCAGCGGACCGACCTGCTCGTCGTGGTCGGCCAACTCTGCGGTGATCTGCTGAAGCTTCCCGTGGGCGCGGCGGACCTCGCTGACGGCGTCGCGGGTATGTCGAGCCTCGTGCTCCGCGGACGTCAGATCTGCGGCGATCTCGTCGACCACCGCAGCCGGTGCCTGCGCGGCCTGTGCGACGTCCGGCTGCTCAAGGACTCCGGTCGCCTTCGCCGCTGCGGTGCGTGCAGTGTCGACCAGCGAGCGCAGACCTTCGCAATCTTCGTCGGAAAGGCTTGCTTGCGAGGCCGATCGGGCATCGGGGAAGCCGGCTTCCTGGAGCATCGCGTCCAACTCGGCGTGTGCCGTGCCGGCCTCCGACCCGGTCGTCCGCTGCTGCGCCGCGGCGACACGGAGTCGGTCGAGGTCTGCGACGCACGCTGCGTGCTCGGCAGCAGGATCTGAGTCCGCGGTGCAGCCGCACGCGGCATCGTGCGCCTGCGTCATCTCCGTCAGCCGGGAGGTGCCGGACTTGACCTGCGTGCGCAGCGACTCCAATCGCGACTGCGCCAGGCGGACAGCCCCGAGCCGTGCAGCCAGCGCTTCGTGTGCCCCGGAGCGCTCTGCCTCGAAGCTGCGCACCTGCTCGTCCAGTATGGCGAGCTGGTCCGCCGCAGAGCCCGAGCGATCGACCTCCGCCGTCACACGATCGCGGGCGTCGGTCACGAGCTGCGCGAGCGAACGGAGCACGGTGGCGAGCTTTGGGTCGACCGAGGGGGAACCGGCGTCGAGCGCTGCGGTCAGCTCGGTGGCTCGTAGCTGATGCATGTCGACCGTTGCGGCGAGCGCTCGCCGCGTGGTCAGTGCGCCGTCGACGGAAGTGGTGTCGTCCTCGGAGGCCGAGTCGGGTGCGTCCCGAACAGGTGCTGTGGTCGCAGTCGTCAGCGCATCGAGCGCAGTCCGACAGGTCGCCTGTGCTCGACCCATCAGCGCGGACCACCGGGCGGCCGCTGCGGCGGCCCGATCGGACGCGCCGGCGGCAACCTCCTCGGCGGCCGCGACCTGGTCGGCGTCGACCCGATCCGGTGCCGGTCGTGCTGCCTTCGGGTGGTCGGCCGAACCGCACACCGGGCACGGCTCGCCAGTGACTAGGTCGTCGGCCAGCTCCGCGGCGATGCCGGACAATCGCGCGTGGCGGAGCCGGAGCACTTCCTGCTCGGCGGCGGTCCAGACGCGTTGGGTGCGCCGGTGCTCCTGCTCGGCCGCGATCAGCGCGTCGACGTCGTGGACGGCACCGGCCAGTGAGTCTGTGGCCTCATCGACTTCGTCGAGCAGCTGCTGCCAGCCGGGATGTGCGAGTGCGTCCGGCAGCACTTCGGCGTGGCGCGCGTGGAGCTGCGACAGCTGCGTCGCTGCGGCGTCGATCGCGCGCTGGCGATGCTCGGATTCCCGTTGCGCCGTCCGCAACTCGTCGGTCGCGCCACGAACCGCTCCCACCAGTGTCCGCAACTGCCGGAACACCTCCTGGCGTCCGGCGAGTGCCGCGGTGCCCGCCGCGGCCCGCTCGACGAGGGAGTCGAGTGCGGTCTCGGTCAGTCCGTCGTCATGGTGCGGCTCGGGCACCGGCCAGGCACTGCGTCGTGCGAGATCGGTCCGACAGGAGGCGGCGGCGCGGCGTGCCTGGGCATGGGCCTGGTCGCGCCGGGCTGCTGCAGCGATCGCGGGGCGGCAGCGCTCGGCACGGGCGGATGCTTCGAGCCGGGTCTCCGCGTCGATGAGGCGCGGAGCCTGATCGGCGACCTCGTCGAGCGTTCGCCGCGCTGCCTGCGCCTGGCGCTGCAGCGCAGCCAGCGATTGTTCCGCTGCAAGCCGACCGCGTAGTCGCTCGACCTGACCGGCTGCGGTGTCGGCCGTGGCGAGTGCTGCGGTCAGGCGGTCGGACAACGCCTCGACCAGATGGGCGAGCAGCGCGCCGTCCGCTCCGTCCTCGAGCCGGCCGAGCGCGTCCGTGGCATCGTCCGCGACCTCTTCCCGGACAGCGACCTCGCCGTGGGCTGCGGAAATGTCCGCGGGGATGGCGCCATCGGTCTCCTGAACGACCCCGCTGAGCACGTCCCGAGCCCGCGCGATCAGCGTCGCTCGCTGGGCATCGGCCTGCGCCCTTTGTGTTTCCAGGGACCTGCGATGGCCGGCCAGCCACTGCTCGAGCGCCGCGAAGTCACTGATGTCGAAGAGTCGCTCGAGCAGTCGCCCGCGGTCGTCCGGCTTGGCGTGCAGGAAGGCGGTGAACTCGCCCTGGGGGAGCAACATCACCTGCGCGAACTGGGGCAGCCCCATGCCGAGGAGGTCGCCGATCGTCTGCGCCACCTCGTCCTTGCGGGTGCTGACCGTCTCCCAACCGCCTGCGTGCCTTTCCTCCAGCGTCACGCTCCCGCGCTGGAGGCGGGTGCCGATGCCGCGCTTCTTGGCGACCTCGTGCTCGGGGGAGCGGCGGACCCGCAGACGACGACCGCCGACGCCGAACTCGAGCTCCACCTCCGGCCGCACCGACGGCTCGGCGTGATCGCTGCGCAGCGTTTCGCGACCCTGCATCCGACCGCCGGGAACGCCGGCGAAGAGCGCGAAACAGATGGCGTCGAGAACACTGGTCTTGCCGGCTCCGGTGGGTCCGTGGATCAGGTGCAGCCCGCCGGTGGCGAGCCCGTCGAAGTCGACCTCCTCGGAGCCGGCGAAGGGTCCGAATGCCTGCAGGCGCAGGCGATGCAGCCTCATGCCACTCCGTCGACGGTGTGCACGCGGTCCGGTCCGTCGGCGGCATCACGACCGAGTCGGACCTGCTCGACAGCCTGTCGCAGCAACGTCCGCTCTGCGTCGGTGGCACCGGAGCCACCACGGGTGTGTTGGAGGAAGTCGCAGCACAGGTCGAGGGTGTCCTTGCCGGCGATCTTGCTGGTGTAGCCGTCGACGCGCAACTGCGTCACGGGTTGGTCGAAGAGGAGTTGCACCGTGTGCGGGAAGCGTCGGCGCAGCCGGTCCATCGCACCCAGCGGCCGGGCGGTGTCGGTCAACGTGACCTGACACCAGGACTGCTCGGCGTGTCCCAACTCGGGGTCGGCGAGCAGGTCGTCGAGCGTGCCGCGCAGTCTGGCCAGTGGGCGTGCCACGGGTGCGTCGACCAGCGTCGTGGAGACGGCGTCGCCGTCCACCTCGATCAGCACCGAGCTCTTGCGGTGATCGGCCTCGGAGAAGGACATCGCGACCGGCGATCCGCTGTAGCGTCCGAGGTCGCCGACGCGCTGGGCGCCGTGCAGGTGACCGAGGGCGGCATACGAGAGACCACGGAACGTCGATGCGGGCACCGCGCTCGCCCCGCCGACGGAGATGTCTCGTTCGGAGTCCGACGTCGCCGAGCCCACGACGAACGCGTGTGCCATGACGACACCGGGTGTGCCGCGGGTCGCCAGGTCGGCATGCACCCTGCGCATCGCCGCGCGCAGCACGCCGGCGTGGGTCGCCTCGGAAGCGTCCAGCAGTGGAGCCGCCAACGCCGGCTCCAGGTAGGGCAGCGGATAAACGGCGACACCGTCCAGCAGCACGGGCGTGCCGATCGACTCGACGGCGGCGCGGATGTGCACCCCACCGTGCTCCAGCACACGGGAGCCGAAACCGAGCCGCACCGCGGAGTCGTGATTGCCGGCGGAGAGGACGACCTGGGCCCCGGCGTCGCGCAACCGGACCAGTGTCTCGTCGAGCAGTGCGACGCTGGTCGGGCCGGGTAGCGCGCGGTCGTAGACGTCACCGGAGACCAGCACCGCGTCGACACGCTCGGAGCGGACGACCTCCACCAGGTGATCGAGGTATGCCGCCTGGGCGTCCACCAGCGAAGCGCCGTGGAAACTGCGTCCCAGGTGCCAGTCGGAGGTGTGGATCAGGCGCATGTCTGCAGGGTATGAGCCACCGCCGACACTGCCGCGCAGCACGCCCGGCGTGTGGCGTATCGCTGCTCGGGATGGACCCAGGGATCCGGTTCGTTGTCCGCATGATGACGCCGCCGCAACCGGTGCCGGCGTTTAACCGCCGGTCGGCCGAAGAATGTGCGAGCGTGTCGTCACGCCGGTCCTACGCCGGCCCAAGGAGATCCTCATGGAAGTTCGTCCAGGACAGCAGAGGAAGGTTGAGCCTCATGGGTAAAGATGTCGCTGCGACGTCATACACGCGCGAGCAACGGCAGCGTTATCGCGAGAAGGTGCGTCAGGACCTGGACGTCTTCGAGCGGATGCTGCACACGCACAGCTTCGATTTCGAGCGCCAACTGACCGGCATGGAGATCGAGTTGAATCTGGTGGGGGAGGACCTCCACCCGACGATGAGCAACGCGAGCGTGCTGGCCAGCATCGCCGATGAGGACTACCAGACCGAGCTCGGGCAGTACAACATCGAGCTCAACGTCAGCCCCCGCCCGTTGCCCGGCGACTCGGCGCTGCAGTTGGAGAAGGACCTCCGCGAGAGCCTGAACAGGGCCGAGAAGCAGGCGAACTCCGCCGGCGCGCAGATCGCGATGATCGGCATCCTGCCGACCCTCATGCCGGAGCACTTCACCACCGAGTGGATGAGCGCGAACGCCCGGTATGCCGCTCTCAACGAGGCGATCTTCTCCGCCCGTGGTGAGGACATCTTCATCGACATCGAGGGCGGCGGTGGCGATCGCCTGGCGATGTTCGCCGACTCGATCGCGCCGGAGTCCGCGTGCACCTCGGTCCAGCTGCACCTGCAGGTGCAGCCGCACCGGTTCGCCGATCACTGGAACGCCGCACAGGCGCTGTCGGCGGTGCAGCTCGCGATCGGCGCCAACTCGCCATACTTCTTCGGCAAGGAGCTGTGGCACGAGAGTCGAGTGCCGCTCTTCGAGCAGGCGACCGACACTCGCGCCGTCGAGCTGAAGAACCAGGGGGTGCGCCCGCGAGTCTGGTTCGGCGAACGCTGGATCACCTCGATCTTCGACCTCTTCGAGGAGAACGTCCGCTACTTCCCGTCGCTGCTGCCGGAGTCGACCGATGAGGACCCGGTGGCGGTGTTCGAGGCGGGTGAGGCGCCGCAGTTGGCCGAGCTGCGTCTGCACAACGGCACCGTCTACCGCTGGAACCGCCCGATCTACGACATCGTCGAGGGCAAGCCGCACCTGCGGGTCGAAAACCGTGTGTTGCCAGCGGGTCCCACCATCATCGACGGTATGGCGAACAGCGCGTTCTACTACGGCGTCGTGCGGACCCTCGCCGACTCCGACCGTCCGGTGTGGACGCGGATGAGCTTCGCGGCCGCCGAGGAGAACTTCTACAGCTGCGCGCGGCGCGGCATCGACGCGAAGGTCTACTGGCCCGGATCCGGCGAGGTGCAGGCCGACGAGCTCACGCTGCGGCACCTGCTGCCCATGGCAGACGAGGGGCTGAGGTCGTGGGGCGTCGCGACCGAGGTGCGCGATCGCTATCTCGGGGTGATCGAGGCGCGGTGTCGTACCGGCCAGAATGGCGCGTCGTGGCAGATCGACTGCGTCAACGCGCTGGAGGCGAAGGGTAAGGACCGCGCGAGCGCCCTGGTCGAGATGCTGCGGATCTACCTGGAAAACATGCACATCGGTGAGCCCGTGCACACCTGGGAGCTACCGCGCTGACCGTCACCCTGCGACGTCGCCGCCGGTGTTCCAGACCTGGATGCACGGTGTCCCGTGGTAGAAACCGAGCGTCGACAACGAGCCGGCGTTGAGGATCAGCTGGGCACCCATGCGCACCTCCTGGCGGAGAAAGATGGCCGCGAAGATTCGCAACGAGTGGCCATGCGCGACCAGCGCGACATTGCCGACCTCGAGCAGCGGCACCACATGACGAACGACGTGGCTGACTCGTGCTGCGACATCCTCGACGGTCTCGCCCGGTGTGGCGCCTGACTCCACTCCATCGGCGAAGATCTCCCAGGACGGGTCGCCCAGCTTCTCGCGGATCTGCGGTGTCGAAAGTCCCTCGTACGCGCCGTAATCCCACTCGCGCAGGTCGTCGTCGATCCGCAGGTCGGTCAGTCCGGCGAGCTCGGCGGTACGGCGTGCCCGTTGCATCGGGCTACAGAACGTCGCCACGACGTCCAGCTCGCTGACCTGGTCGCGCAGCTTGCGCGCGTCGGCCTCTCCCTCGGGCAGGAGTGGCAGGTCGGTGGTGCCCGTATGGCGTCCGCTGCGCGACCACTCGGTGGCGCCGTGGCGGATCAGGACGATGCTGTGCTCGGAGTGCGCGCTCAACTCGCACCCCTCCTTCGCCCCACCCCACGAAGTTCTCCGCCCCTTCGTCGCTCCGATTCTTCGCGGGGACCCCGGAGGGTTGCGCGTTTCGCCCGGAGTCTGTTGGAACGCTCGCTTCGCTCGCTCACGGATCACACCGTACTGGCAGGATTGGAGCATGACGACTCAGCCTTCGGACGCCCATCGCTCGATCACGATCTCCCGGACCGCCCCCGGCAAGTTCCGCGCCACCAACGCGCGTGGCGGGACCATGGACTTCGGCAGCGGCGGCGACGATCAGTTCACGCCTGTCGAGTTGATGCTCACCGCAATCGCCGGTTGCACCGGGATCGACGTGGACATCTTCACGACCCGTCGCAGCGAGCCCACGGGGTTCGAGGTCACCGCGGAGGGTGACAAGTTGCGTGACGAGCAGGGCAACCACATGGGCCCGATCGACGTGACCTTCCGGGTGACCTTCCCGGAGGGCGAGGAGGGTGACGCGGCGCGCAAGGTGCTTCCCGAGGCGATCCGCAAGTCCCACGAACGCCTGTGCACGGTCAGCCGCACGGTGATGCTGCCGACCGAGGTCACTTCGCACGAAGCCGACTGACGATGCCACGGCATGTCGTCCTGCTGCGCGCGGTCAATGTCGGCGGTAGGTGGGTCAAGATGCAGCGCCTGCGGGAGGTGCTGACGGTTGCTGGTTTCGCGGATGTGCAGACGCATATCCAGAGCGGCAACGTGCTCGTCGGCAGTTCGATGCGCAGTGCGTCCAAGGTCGGCACGGCCCTGGAAGCGTTGCTGGAAGCCGAGTTCGGCTTCGCCATACCGTGTGTGGTGCGCAGCCCCGCCCAGCTACGGCAGGTCGCCGCGTATGCCGCGGGCCTCCCGGATCCGCTCCGCGGCGCCACGCTGCGGCGCTACGTCACGTTCTTCCGGGAGCCGCTGCCGGAGGATCGGGCGGCCGTGCTTGCCGGGTGGGATGTGCCTGGCGAACGCCTGCACCCGGCTGGCAGCGAAATCCATTGGTGGCTCGGCAAACCCACGCACGAGGCCAAGGTCTCGAACGCCGTGCTGGAGCGCGGCGGCGCGGTGGCGACGAGCCGTGACCTGAAGGTCGTTCGGGCGCTCGCCGACAAGTGGGGCGCATAGGACTGCATGGCCCGTGGGACACGTCGTACGGTGGGCGCATGGCTCGCTACTTCGACGTGCATCCTGAGGACCCCCAGCCGCGCAGCATCGCGCAGGCCGTGCAGATCCTGCGCGACGGTGGGCTGATCGCCTATCCGACCGACTCTTGCTTCGCGCTCGGCTGCACGCTGGGCAACCGCGAGGGCCGCGATCGGATCGTCCGCATCCGGCAACTGAACGACAAGCACAACTTCACCCTGATGTGCCGTGACTTCGCCCAACTCGGGCAACTCGTGCACATCGACAACCGCGTCTTCCGCGCGATCAAGTCGGCCACTCCGGGTCCCTACACCTTCATCCTTCCGGCCACTTCCGACGTGCCGCACCGCTTGCAGCAACCTAAAAAGAAGACCGTCGGCGTCCGCATCAGTGATCATCCCGTCGCTCGTGCGCTGGTTGCCGAGCTCGGTGAGCCGATCATGACCAGCACGCTGCTCCTGCCGGACGAGGAGGAGCCGCTCACCGACGGTTGGCAGGTCAAGGAAGCGCTCAACCACCAGGTCGACGCGGTGATCGACTCCGGCGAGTGCGGCATCGAGCCGACGACCGTCGTCGACATCTCGGACGGGTACGCCGAGGTGACTCGCATCGGAGCCGGTGACCCAACGCCGTTCGAGGCGTGACCAGGACCCACCCGTTCGAACGGGTCTGTCCGGGCCGTCAGCATGCCTGAGTCACAGCAGGATCCAGTGACCGCGGCGGTCGCGGCCGTGGCCGGACGTGCGATGGGCGCTCCGCTGGATCCGCGATTGCGGGTCACGTGCAGTTTCCACCCGGACCGGTGGGCGTCGCCGGACAGCGGTGAGTTGGTGATCGAGCGCCTGGTTCGGGAAGGGGTCTACGCCTCGCAGTTCGTCACAGGCACCAGCAACGGCGGCCTGACGGCATACCTCGGCGGTGACCGGTTCCGTTGGGAGAGCTCACTTTTCGATGGTGCGTATGACGCCGCCGACCCGGATCTGCGCCCGAAGTACGGCGCGCTCGATCACCGGTTGCGTGGCACAGGCGCATCGCCGAGGTTCGGCTCGTCATACATTCGGCTCGCGGCGCACACGCTGGAACGCACCACGTTCTGCTACCCCGACAGTTTCGCCGACCCGACCGACTTCGGTGTCGCTGCAGCGTGTTCGTTGACCGGTCTCGCCGATGCGGACAGTCGTGACCTGATGGACGACTACGTGGAGGCGCACGTGCACGGACACCTCGACCTGGCCACGGACGTGGAGGCTCTGGTCCTCGATCCGAGCTATCGGGGGACTGTGGTCGAAGAGGCAGCCCGTGGTCTCGCCTGTCCGGTCGAGTGGCACGGGGGTTTCGTAGCCTCGATCGACGACATCCGTGCTCACCCCGGGTTCCGGGGAGCTGAAATCGTCTCGCTGGCAGGTGAATTGGCGGTGGACGGACGGCTGACGCCGAGGCTGGTGGGCGATGCCGCTCGCACCGACCGGCACCACCCGCAGGCCATCAAACAGGTCTGGCACTACGTCGCTCGATTCGGCACCGCGGAAGGCCGTGCGAACCGGCCGGCTGACTAGAGTTGTTCGTATGACACGTGCTCTGGTGGTGACGAAGCCCGGTGACCGATCCGTCCTCGAGGTGCAGGACGTCGAGGTGCAGCCGCCGGGGTCGGGCGAGGTGCAGGTCCGCGTCGCCGCGGTCGGCGTCAACTTCATCGACGTCTACAAACGGCAGGGCGTCTACCCGCTGCCGACGCCGTTCGTTGCCGGCG
The DNA here is from genome assembly GCF_014640635.1 of Flexivirga endophytica. Classification (GTDB taxonomy): domain Bacteria; phylum Actinomycetota; class Actinomycetes; order Actinomycetales; family Dermatophilaceae; genus Flexivirga; species Flexivirga endophytica. Next base: position 519,380 of record NZ_BMHI01000004.1, on the reverse strand, counting down.
AAGAGGGCGCCGGTGTGATCGAAGCCGTCGGGCCCGACGTCGATGACTTTTCCGTCGGTGACTCCGTGTCGTGGGCCGGACCTCCGAGCAGCGCGGCCGAGCTGGCCAACGTGCCTGCCGCACAGGCCGTGCCGGTGCCCGACGGTCTTGCGCTCGACGTGGCTGCCGCCGCGATGCTGCAGGGTATGACGGCGCACTACCTCGTCAACTCGACCTGGCGGATCGAGAGCGGTCAGATCGCGCTGGTGCATGCTGCGGCCGGGGGAGTGGGGCAGCTCCTCGTGCAGCTGATCACCGGTACGGGCGCGACCGTCGTCGCAACCGCCGGCAGTGACGAGAAGCTCCAGATCGCAAGGGATCTCGGCGCACAACACACGATCAACTATCGGGAGCTCTCCGGCGATGCGCTGGCAGAGGAGGTGCGGCGCGTTGCCGGTCGAGGCGTCGACGTCGCCTATGACGGAGTCGGCAGGGCCACCTTCGACGCCTCCCTGAAGTCGTTGCGGCCGAGAGGCCTCGGTGTGCTCTTCGGTGGCGCGAGCGGACAAGTCGACCCGCTGGACCTGCAGGTCCTCAACAAGCTCGGCTCGCTCTTCGTGACCCGGCCGACCCTCGCGTCCTACCTGCTGGACCGGGAGGAGTTGCTCTGGCGCTCGGAAGACATCCTCGGCCAACTCGCCGCCGGGCGCTTGAGACTGCAGGTCGGCGCGCGCTACTCGCTGGACGAGGCCGCGGCGGCGTACGAAGCGCTCGAGGGTCGTCAGACGACCGGGAAGCTGCTGCTCATCCCATAAGTCGCCCGCGAGAGGGGCGCGGCGCGACGGTGGGTCGTGCCTTCTGGCAGGTCGGGCCTCTGGTGCGTTGAGTAGGTCGGAGCGCCGGCGGAGCCCGTATCGAGACCGCCGACGCTGCCGGAATCGATTATGCCTTGGCGGGTCGAGTGTCGGAGGAGCGCAGCGGGGGAGGTGTATCGAGACCTCGGACGTACTGTCCGCGAGGTCTGGATGGATGGCACACCGCCCCACAGTCGATTGAACGAGTACTGCTGTTGCCACTAGGAATTCGTGGTTCAAACGCTTGAACCAGTATTCGAACACGCGTATCATGGTGACATGGAACAACCGCCGGTCGCACCCACACCCGGACAGGGTGCGACCGGCGGTGCTGCGGGCAAGATCACCGCCGCGTTCGACCTGCTGGTCGCAGCGTTCCAGGACTCTCGGGTCGACGCCGCGGCCTTGTCGAAGGACGACCTGCTGGATCAGGTGGTGGCCACCCAACAGGTGCTGAACACGGTGTGGGCGTTGCAGTCCGCCCGACTGGCCCAAGCCGGCGCGATCGAAGACACTTTCACCCCCGACTCTCGGGACCCGCGAGGATTCCGGGACCCGCAGGTCCGGCACCCCGTCGGGGCGTTCCGTGCCCCGTTCATCGGCTCCGAGCTCGGACCCCGGCTCGGGTGGACCACCGGGCAGGCCGAGTCCCGCGTGAGCGAGGCCACTGATGCGATCATCCGCACCCCACGCCTGTTCGGCCATGTCGGCACCGGGGAGTTGGAGCCGGCCAAACTCACCAGCATTCACCGCGCACTCGGCCGGGTCGCCCGCGAGACCACCCAGGACGGCACCCCCGCAACCCTGGACCTGGCCCGGCAGGTCGAAACCGCGTTGCTGGGTGACCCCGACCATGCCTTTGGCCCGACGCGTTCGCGCACCCCGTCACCGGGACCACCGTCTTCCCCCACGGCCGCCCCACCACACCCACACCGGCAACAGGGCGACCGTGCGGTGTCAGAGTGCGCAGTCAGGACGAGATCGACCGGGAGTTCAACGAACTCCTCAAACACCAATACCCACCATGTGACGCGGATTTCGCCGACTGGGAACTCGACGACGAATACGCACCCACCGACCTCGACCTGCACGCCGACCTGCACGCCCACCAACTGCGAGGAGCGCCACCATCCGCGACGACCACCCGTGGCGCACCACCACCATCAGAACCCCGCGCCCCTGTAGCCCGGTTGGGTGATGCCACCGTGCCCGGCATCGGCACCATCCCCGCCGACGTCATCGAAACCATGACCCGCTCGTTCGGGATGACCATCACCCGTGCCCTGATCGACGCCGACACCGGCGTCACCCTGGAAACCTGCGAAACCCGCTACCGGCCCAGCACCCGCCTACAGCACTACGTCCAAACCCGCGACCGGCACTGCCGGTTCCCCGGCTGCACCACCCCCGCCCACCGCTGCGACCTGGACCACGTCACCCCCTGGCCGCACGGCCCGACCGCCGCAACCAACCTGCAATGCCTGTGCCGCCACCACCACCGCACCAAACAAGCCCACGGCTGGACCGTCACCATGACCCCCGACGGTGCATGCACCTGGACCAGCCCCACCGGCCGCGACTACACCACCACACCCGGCGAATAACACCAGCCCCCAACACAATTCAGCCGGTGCGGGGTGTGGATACGGGCTCGCCTAACGGCTCGCCCCACCCTTCGAGACACCCGGGTCGTTCCTCACTGACTTCTCAGCGCGACGCTCGACCATAGGTATGACACGAGCTCGCTTACTTGGCGGCCGACTTCTCAACCCTTGAACTCGGCGGGCACCTTCGACATCTCGACGGCAAGCAGCTCGCCGGTGTCCTGCTCGCCGTTCGGCTGCGTCTTCACGTGCAGTCGGTATGGCGCGGCGTCGTTCGCGAGTGCGTCGATGCCGAAGTCGCTGTCGTTGGAGATGACCAGGCGCTTGCCTCCGTCGACGACGGCGACTCCCTCGACCTTGTCGTGCCCGTAGAAGCCACCCTTCGGGTCGATGGCGGTGACCAGGCCTCCGAGGTCGAGGAAGAGTGAGCTCTTGACCGTCCGGATGCCCACGGCGGCAAGGTCATTCGTTGCTGCGCCGGTGCCATGTTTGCCGACGGTGGCTTCGATCGTCTTGCCGCCCACGAGAAGCCCGCCCTTGGCGTCGTCGTACGTCGCGCCCTCGAGTGTCGAGAACTTGCCGACGTCGGTCGCGCCGCGCACGTCGATCTTGAAGAGCTTCTTGTTGGCACCGGGCTCGGGGTCGCCGTCCCGCTCGTCGATGAGGAACTCATGGTTGTTCAACGCCGAGATCTCGCTGACCGCAGTGGACGGCTCGCCATCGCTGTGCAGCAGGTAGATGTATTCGGCGGTCCGGCGAGTGCGCAGATCGATCGTGACGATGCGAACGGCGTTGACGTTCTTGGACTTCGGGCCGTCCGGCGCGTTCAGCGCGGCCTGCATGACACCAACGAGGGTGCGGCCGTCGGGCGTGACGGTCAGGCCCTCCATGCCCTTGTTCGGCTGTCGCTCGGACAACTCCACCGGCAGCGAACCGTCGAAGGGGGAGAGCCGCTCGAGCTGACGGCCGTCGCGGGAGAAGTGGGTGATGAACGGGCCGTACTCGTCCGAGACCCAGAACGTCCCGTCCCGCATCGCCACCAGACCCTCCGGGTCATAGCCGGACGGACTGGGCGACAGCTTCGTGCCGTTGAGGTCGACGATCGTCTCGCCGGTGCTGCCGGCCAGGCTCGTCTGCCCGTTGTATGGCGTGCCATCGGCGGCCCGCAATGGGATCCGCTTCACCAGCTTCGCGCGACCGTGTTGCAAGCGGAACTCGCCGATGGCCGGTGTGAAACCCGGAAGCGGCTCGACCTTGACGTCGTCGGGACCGTCGACGTTGGGACCACGGTCGGTGACGCCGTAGAAGGCGGTACGCGAGCCTGGCTTGGCGGTGAACGACGACCCGTATGCCGCACCGTCGATGGAGACGCCTCCCGCCATACCGAGTGGGTCGATGGATTCGGTGTAGAGCTGCACGGCCGACGCCGGATCGGAGTCGTGACGACCATGCTCGCCGTGCGCGAACGCCGGGGATGCGACCGAGCACGCCAGCGCGGCGACGATCGCTGTTGCGATGAGAGTGCGATGACGGGCCACGGGTGCTCCTGGATCTTCGATGCCGGCCGACGGGTGCGGCGGCCGTCGGAAGCCAACCGGTCGGCCATGTCCAGCGGGTGTGCGCGTGCCGACGTTCCGGTGAACTTTGGCGCACTGGATTTGGTCTATATATAGCTGGTGTATATAGTTTTGCAGGTTCGGAGTCATCGATGTCGAAGGAGTGCAGCGTGAGTCACCCGGTGGCCGGGGAGAAACGGCCCTCCATGTTCAACCAGCCCAAGGCGGTCTACGCCGTCGCTTTCGCGTGTGTCGTCTCGTTCATGGGCATCGGCCTCGTCGACCCGATCCTGCCGGCGATCTCCGAGCAACTGGACGCGACGCCCAGCCAGGTGACGCTGTTGTTCACCAGCTACCTGGTCGTCACTGCCGTCGCCATGCTCGTGACCAACGCCGTCTCGAGCCGTATCGGCGCGAAGAAGACACTGATCGCGGGACTCGCGCTCATCGTCGTGTTCGCCGCACTGGCCGGATCGGCTGGTTCGATCGACGGCATCGTCGGCTTCCGCGCCGGTTGGGGCCTGGGCAACGCGCTGTTCATCGCGACCTCGCTGGCCGTCATCGTGTCGTCGGCGACCGGCGGTTTCGCGGGCGCGATCATCCTCTACGAGACCGCCCTCGGCATCGGCATCGCGTGCGGGCCGCTCCTCGGCGGCCTGCTCGGTGAGATGTCCTGGCGCGGTCCGTTCTACGGCGTCTCCGTGCTGATGCTCATCGCTCTGATCGCGACCGTCTTCTTCCTGCCGGACACCCCGAAGCCGACGGTTCACACGTCCGTTCTCGCGCCGCTGAAGGCGCTCACCCACCGCGGACTGCTGACGATGGGTGTCGCGGCGTTGTTCTACAACTGGGCGTTCTTCACGATGCTCGGGTATGCACCGTTCCCGATGAAGCTGTCCGCGATCCAGCTCGGCTTCGTCTTCTTCGGCTGGGGCATCCTGGTCGCGATCTTCGCCGTCTTCGGCGCGCCGTGGTTGCAGCGTCGCTTCGGCACCGCCCAGACGCTGTATGTCGCCCTGACGCTCTTCGCGATCGACCTGGCGATCATCGCCATCTGGCCGACCGATCGCACGGTGCTGATCTGCGCGGTCATCGCCGCCGGCATCTTCATCGGTATCAACAACACTCTCACCACCCAGGCCGTCATGGTGATCTCGCCGGTGGAGCGGCCCGTCGCGTCCGCGGCATACGGCTTCGTGCGCTTCATCGGCGGCGGTCTGGCGCCATACGCCGCGGGCAAGCTGGTGGAGCACTACAACCTGCACGTCCCCTTCGCCATCGCGGCCGGCACCGCGGTGCTGGCGGCAGTCCTGCTCAGCACGGCCCACAAGACCCTGGTGGCCGCGGACAAGGGCATGGACGAGGAGGGGCATCACGTGGAGGGTGCCGATGAGCCCGACAGGATCGCAGGCGAGGTCGGCGACGAATTCGGCGGTGCTGCAGGCGCTTTGGACGATTACGAGCGCGAAGAGGAGCTCAAGACGAACCCCGTACGGTAATGCTTGTCAATCGACGTCGGCCTCGTGAGAAGCTGAAGTCATGAGCCAAACTCCCACCCCGTTGACCGAGCAGGACATCGAACTCCTCCGCAAGGAGTTCGATGCCCGCTCGGTCAATCGCTTGTTCCAGAACGCCGTGACCGGCAACTCGATCACCGAGGTCGCGTTGGACCGCTCGGTGATGACCGGCATCGACCGATCGATGTCCCACCGGCTCGACAAGTGGCCGGTCACCAACCAGCAGAAGAGTGGCCGCTGCTGGATGTTCGCCGGCCTCAACCTGCTGCGGGCCGGCGTGATGGACAAGCTGGGGGTCAAGGACTTCGAGCTGTCCCAGAACTACCCGCTCTTCTGGGACAAGCTGGAGCGCTGCAACTACTTCCTGCAGTCGATCGTCGAGTTGTCCGACCGTCCCGCGGACGACCGGACGCTGTCGTTCGTCCTCGAGGACGTCATGGGCGACGGCGGCCAGTGGAACATGTTCGCCGCGCTGGTCACCAAGCACGGTGTCGTCCCGAAGTCGGTGATGCCGGAGACCGAGTCGTCGTCCAACACGGCTGCGATGAACAAGAACCTGCGCAGCCTGCTGCGCCAGGCCGCTCGCGACATCCGCGCGGCCGACGGCGAAAGCGCGGTCGAAGAGATCCGTTCGCAGGTCATGTCGTCCGCCTACCGCATGCTCGCCATACATCTCGGCACTCCGCCCACGGAGTTCGAGTGGCAGTGGACCGACGACGAGGGCGAGTTCCACCGCGATGGCACGCTGACCCCTGCGGAGTTCCGCGACCGTTACCTGACCATCGACGTCAACGACTACGTCTGTCTCGTCGACGACCCGCGCGCGACCAGCCCGCGCGGTCGCACCTTCACCGTGGACCACCTGGGCAGCATCGTCGGGGGAGCGCCGGTGCGCTACCTCAACGTCCCCTCCAGCACGCTGAAAACCCTTGCCGCACAGGCCATCAAGTCCGGTGAGCCGGTGTGGTTCGGCTGTGACGTCGGCCAGATGATGGAACGCGAGACCGGAGTCTGGGACGCCGAACTCTACGACTTCGAGGGCATCTACGACGCGCGCTTCGAGCTGGACAAGGCAGCGCGGTTGGAGTTCCACGAGACGCTGATGACGCACGCGATGCTGCTCACCGGCGTCGACCTGGACGGCGATACTCCGCGCAAGTGGCGTGTCGAGAACTCCTGGGGTGACGAGAAGGCCGACAAGGGCTTCTACACGATGAACGACTCGTGGTTCGGCGAATACGTCTTCGAGATCGCCGCTCGGCGCGACAGCCTGCCCGCCGAGTTGCAGGCGGCGCTCGACGCCGACCCGATCGTGCTGCCCGCCTGGGACCCCATGGGTTCACTCGCCTGAGATGGACGAACCCACCAAGCACCAGTTCGCCTCCTTCGACGGCACCCAGCTCGTATGGCGTGAGCTCGGCGACGGTCGGCCCGTCGTGTTGATCCACGGTTTCGTGTCCAACGCCGTGACCAACTGGATCCGCTACGGCCACGCGAAAGTCGTTGCGGACAAAGGATTCCGGGTGATCATGCCCGACCTGCGGGGCCACGGCGACAGCGGACAGCCGCACGACGCCGCGGCATACCCGCCGGACGTGCTCGCGATGGACGGTGCGGCGCTCGTCGAGCACCTGGGGCTGACCGATTACGACCTGGGCGGCTACTCGCTCGGCGCACACACTTGTGTGCGGATGGTGCTGCGCGGTGCACGACCGTCCCGTCTGGTCACCGCCGGCATGGGGCTGGACGGCATCGAGAACCTCAAGACGCGTGACGAGGTCTACGAAACGGCTTTCGACCTCGACCAGGAGGTCGACAAGCGGTCGGCGGCCGGCAAGGCGCGGATCTTCATGCGGCAGACGGGATCGGACCCGGTGGCGTTGCGCGGCGTATGGCGCTCGAGCGTGCGCACCGACCCCACTGAGCTCGCTGGGATCTCGCAGCCATTGCTGGCCGTGAGCGGTGCACAGGACACCGATCATCGGCAAGGCGCGGAGGCGCTGGCAGCCGCGGTGCAACACGGCACGTTCGTCGAAATCCCGGGCAATCACATGAGTGCGGTGGCGGACCCCGCACTCGGCCGCACGATCGCCGACTGGCTGGCCTCGTGAGCTCCGCGTGATTGACGCAGCTACCGAGCCGTCAAACGTCGGATCCCTGGACCGGGCATAACCGGCTGCGACCTGCGTCACCGTCTGCTGGCGCTGACAGCCACCGCTACCAGCGGTGGCGTCGTCGTGCTTCTTCATCCCCCTGATCGGTCAGCTGTCGGGCTCGTCTTTCCTCGGTCCGGGCCGCAGCGATCACACTCTTGCCGGCGCCGGTGGCTGCGAGTCGTGCGACGTCCTGGCACCGTGTGGATTCCGAGCAGTTGATAGCCGCGGGTCGCGGCATCGAACGCCGAGAGGAGCGAAGCCATCGGGGTGCGCGGAAGTGTCCGGACGTTGGCTCGGTCGGTGACCGCGGGCTCGTGGTGGCAGCACCAGATCCCGTTCGCCCTGCCCTATTGCGGGGCCAGTTCGACGACGGCCCGGCGCGCCTCACGCAGGTCGTCCGATGCTGTCGCCAGACCTGCTGCGGCACGATCTCCGCGCCAACCTCCACCCCCGCACGTGGTCGCATCGTTCGCGCGATAGTGGCGGGTACATCGCTGGCAGCAATCAGCTGTTGGTCAGGCTCGCGCTCGTGACTTCTTCAGTCGGGCGATGGCTTCCGTCAGGCCGCTCGAGATGAGCTCGTCGTGCTGGGTGTCGAGGCCGAACAGCACTTCGTGCCACGGGCTGAGCATGTGCCAGTCACGCGCACGAGCGAGGACCTCACGTGCTGGCCGGTAGGTCTCCAGAACGCCACGGGCGAACATCGGACCAGTGCTCAGGGTTGTGGCGGACAGATCGATCGCGGGATCACCCACGCAGCTGTCGCCCCAGTCGATTATCCCGCTGACCTCCTCGCCGGTTACACGGATGTGGTCCAGTCCCAGGTCGGCGTGGACCACGCAAGGGTCCGCCGGCAGGTGGGCGAGCCGCGCGAGGAGATGTTCGCCGTCGGTGTGGACACCGTCGGGCAGACGAGGCAGGACCTCACGTGCCATCCGGTCACCGGTCTCTCGTCGTGCGGTGTGTGCCGAGTCCGCGTCGCGGAGGCCGTGTGCCATGGCGGCGTCTGCGTCGATCGCGTGTAGCGCCCGTAGAAAGCTGCCCACGGCACGTCCGTGGGCAGCGGAGGTCCCGGGGCACCGTTGCCCAGGAAGGTAGGCGTGCCGCAGTACCAATGGCTCTTCGGCGACGATGACCGGGATCGGGACCGGCAGGGGGAGCTGCGGTGCCAGCCAGGGGAGGAACTGAGTCTCACGGCGTGCTTGTGGTTCAAGTGCCGGGTGCCGGGGGCTTCGCTCCACCCAGCGCCCGTCGACCAATTTCGCGCTCATGTCCCAGCCGTCGTCGAAGTCGTCCTCCATACTCCCCATCTGATCAGATCACGACGTAACTACCGAGCCGCACACATGATGTCGACTCGTACACCTGTAGCTGTCCGACTCGACATTAAGTGTGCGAGTCGAGGCACCACCACGATGCTGAAGTCCCCGTTCGCTCCCGTAGGTTGGCGGGATGCCAGTGACCACCGACCCCACGGCCGCGCGCCGCATTCTTGTCTACGGAGTCACAGGCAGCGGCAAGAGCACGGCGGCCAAGTGCATCGCGGCCCTTACTGGGCTGCCGCTGACCCTTGCGGACGAGCTGACGTGGAAGCCCGGGTGGGTTCCCGTGGCGGACGATCTCCAGCGAGAGCTGTTCGCTGACGTGGTCTCGGCGGACCGCTGGATCCTGGACACGGCATACGGCGCCTGGCTCGATCTGGTGTTGCCTCGGGCGCAGCTGGTCGTCGCACTGGACTACCCGAGATGGTTCTCGTTGCAGCGGCTAGTCCGCCGAACGCTGCTGCGGGCGATCGACAAGAAGCCCATCTGCAACGGGAACACCCAGCCGTGGCGGGGCTTGTACGCGCAGGATTCGATCGTGCGCTGGCACTTCGACAGCTTCGCCCGCAAGCGTGACCGAATGCGCGCCTGGGCGAGCGCCCCACAGGGGCCGCCGGTGCTACTCGTGAAGCGGCGGCGAGACTTGAAGATGTGCTTGTCGCGTCTGCAAACAGCCGGCTGATCTCTCGGCGGACCTGGTCGGCAGGCTGCACTGCGACCAGTGGGTCACGACCCAACTACCGAGCCGCACACTTGGCGCCGAGTCGCACACCCGTAGCTGTGCGACTCGACATTAGGTGTGCGGGTCGAGGCACCCCTTGAGATACTGCTATCGTTCCCTTAACGAGAATGACTATCAATACAGATTGAGGGAGTGCTTCATGCGAGTTCGTTGGGTGGCCGCGGCTGTGGTTCCGGCAGTCGTGCTGACCGGGTGTGGATCCGGTTCGAAGGGATCCGGTGGCTCCGACGGACGTGTCGGTGTCGTGGCCAGCACCAACGTCTACGGCGACATGGTCCGACAGATCGGCGGCTCGCACGTCGACGTCACGTCGATCCTGAGCGATCCGAACGTCGACCCGCACGGCTACGAGTCCAACGCGAAGAACGCGGCAGAGGTGGCCGACGCGAAGCTGGTGGTGGAGAACGGTCTCGGGTACGACGACTTCATGAAGGAGCTGACGTCGTCGGCGCAGTCGCGCGGCCAGACGGTCGTCACCGCGTCGAAAGTGCTCGGTGTCAGCGGGGGAGACGCCAACCCACACCTCTGGTACGACGTGCCGCGCATGCCCAAGGTTGCTGACGCCATCGCGAGCGCACTGAGCGAGATCGACTCCAAGAACAGCGCCGACTACCGAAAGAACGCCGCGAAGTTCAAGAAGTCGTTGCAGCCGATCGACGCGGTGCTGCAGGCGATCAAGGCCAAGGACGGCGGCGCGAAGATCGCCTACACCGAGCGTGTCGCCGGCTACCTACTGACCGACGCAGGACTGAAGCTCGGCATACCGGCCGGCTTCCCGCAGTCGGTCGAGGACGGCGACGACCCGAGCCCGGGCGATACCCTTGCCTTCGACAAGGCCCTGCAGAAGCGCACGGTCCGGGCACTCATCTACAACAGCCAGGTCACTGACAAGCAGACCGACCAGCTGAAGCAGAAGGCGACCGGGGCGGGCGTGCCGTTGGTGGCGGTGACCGAGACAATGCCGTCGAAGAGCAGCAGTTACCAGGCATGGCAGCTGAAGCAGGCGAAGCAACTTCAAGCCGCTCTGGAGAAATCTGCATGAACGACTCAGGCGCCGATGCGCCCCTGATTGATTTCAGAGGTGCCACGCTGAGGCTGGGCGGACGCACGTTGTGGTCCGACTTCGAGCTCGGCGTGCGGGAGGGGGAGTTCATCGCCATCCTCGGACCCAACGGCGCCGGCAAGACCACCCTCCTGCGTGCCCTGCTCGGACTGCAGGAGCTGAGTGCGGGCAAGGTCACCGTCGCGGGCAAGAAGCCGTCGCGCGGCAGTTCGGACGTCGGCTACGTCCCGCAGCAGAAGATCTTCGACGGTGACCTCGGCCTGCGCGGCCGTGACCTGGTCGCCCTGGGCGCTGACGGGCACCGGTTCGGTCGGCCGTGGGCGAGCAACTCGGTCCGGGAGGCGACCGAGGCGATGATTCGTGCCGTCGGAGCGACGTCATACGCCGACGCGCCGGTGGGCAATCTCTCCGGCGGTGAGCAGCAACGGCTGCGCATCGCGCAGGCACTGATGAGCGACCCCAAGGTGCTGCTGTGCGACGAACCGCTCACCTCCCTGGACCTGCGGCACCAGGAAGGCGTGCTCGAACTCCTCGACGAGCGGCGTCGGTCCGCAGGGACAGCAGTGGTGATGGTCACCCACGAGATCAACCCGATCCTGCCGTACGTCGATCGCATCATCTACCTGGTCGGCGGCAACTGGGCGGTCGGCACTCCTGACGAGGTGCTGACCACCGAGCAACTGAGCAATCTGTATGGCGCACCCGTCGACGTCCTGCGCGTGCGCGGCCGGGTCATCGTCGTGGGCGGTGGTGAGACGCCGGAGCAGTCGCATCACTGCGGTCCGGAGATGGCGGTCGCACAGTCATGACGAACATCTTCGACATGCTGCAGTACCCGTTCGCGCAGCATGCCCTGATCGCCGCGACCCTGATCGCGTTGACCTGTGGTCTGGTCGCCCCGTTCGTGGTCATGCGGGACATGGCGTTCGCGGTCCACGGCACAGCGGAGTTGTCCTTCCCGAGTGCGGTCGCCGGCCTGCTGATCGCCAGTGACGCGGTCAGCGGCGCGCTGCTCGGATCACTCGTCGTGGCAACTGCTTTCGCCCTGCTCGGGCGGCGCCGCAGCGAGAGCAACACCGCCATCGGCGTGGTGCTGGCGTTCGGACTGGGGCTCGGTGTGTTCCTGCTGAGTTTCTACAACGGGTTCTCCTCGGCTGCCACCAACATCCTCTTCGGGTCGCTGGTGTCCGCGTCCACCAGGGACGTGATGATCCTCGGTGTGCTCGCGGTCCTGGTGGTGATCACCATGGTGATCATCTTCCGGCCGCTGCTGTTCGCATCGGTCGATCCCGCGGTCGCCATCGCACGTGGTGTGCCGGTCCGTCGGCTCGGCCTGATCTTCCTGCTGTTGCTCGCGTTGACCGTTACCGAGGCCGCCCAGGTGGTCGGCACCCTCTTGGTGCTCAGCCTTGCCATCACGCCCGCCGCCGCGGCCCGTCGTTGGACCGCCAATCCGATCGTGTTCACAGGACTTTCGGTCCTCTTCGCGCTGGTGGCCGCCGACGGTGGGTTCCTGCTCAGCCTTGCGCTGAGCGACACCGACATCAAGGCGAGCGTGCTCATCTCGTTCGTCAGCTTCGCGATCTACCTGCTCTCGTTCGCAGCTGAGCGACTGCGGCGGGACACCCGCACCGCAGGTGTGGCTGCGGCTACTTGATGCCGGTGCCGGCGACCAGGTGTCCGACCATCCACTCGCGAAAGGTTCCCGTGAATGACCGACGACTCCGGCTGCCCTCGTGCGGAATACCCACGCCCGTCCTTTCGCCGACCCCAGTGGCTGAACCTCAACGGGGAGTGGCAATTCCAGGTCGATCAGGCTGACAGCGGCCTGGAGCGAGGGCTTCTCACGTCCGAGCTCACCGACCGGATCAGGGTGCCGTTCGCGCCGGAGTCCGAGCTGTCGGGAGTCGGCAACACCGACTTCCTGGAAGCCGTCTGGTACCGCCGCCGGATCCAGGTCCCGCGGCAGTGGCAGGGGATGGACCTGTTGCTGCATGTGGGCGCTGCCGACTACGACACGACCGTCTGGGTCGATGGGGTCGAGCGGGGTCGACACGGAGGCGGCTTCACGTCGTTCACGATCGAACTCGGTGCGGCGCACGACTTCATCGAGGTGCCGAGGACGCTCACCATCCGTTGCCGGGACTCCCATCGCGACCCGCAACCACGCGGCAAGCAGAGCCGCGAGTATGCCGGCCGGGCAGCGCACTACGGTCGCACGACAGGCATCTGGCAGACGATCTGGCTCGAGCCGGTGCCGAAGACGAGTTTCGAACGGCCGCGGATCACGCCCGATGTCGGTGCGTCCGCGTTCCACCTCGAGTTGCCGCTCCGTGGTCGCACAGCCGAATTGCGAGTGATCGCAGAGTTGCTCGACGGCGAGATGGTGCTGGATCGCGTCGAGCGCGCCGCCGCGAGCGACTTCACGACCATGCTCGACCTCGTGGTGCCGGAGGAGGGCCGTCGGCTCTGGTCGCCGCAGGACCCGCACCTGTATGACGTTCGCCTGCATCTTGTTTCGGCGGACGGCACGGTCATCGACGCTGTCGAGTCGTATGCCGGCCTGCGGTCGGTGACCATCGACGGGCCGGCCGTCCTACTCAACGGCGAACCGGTCTTCCAGCGGCTGGTGCTCGACCAGGGCTACTACCCCGACGGGCTGATGACAGCACCCGCCGACCAAGCGCTCATCGAGGACATCGAGCTGTCGATCGCGGCCGGTTTCAACGGTGCTCGCCTGCACGAGAAGGTCTTCGAGGAACGGTTCCTCTTCCACGCGGACCGGCTCGGCTACCTGGTGTGGGGCGAGTTCGGTGACTGGGGTTGCCGCGAACCCGGGCCGGCTGCCGAGGACAACCAACGACCCGATGCGGCATACATCACGCAGTGGATCGAGGTGGTCCAACGTGACTACAGCCACCCGAGCCTCATCGGCTGGTGCCCGCTGAACGAGACCTATCAGCTGCGACACGACCGGATCACGGCGCTCGACGACGTGACGCGCGGGATGTTTCTCGCGACCAAGCTCGCCGACCGCACGCGCCCGGTGATCGACGCGTCCGGCTACGCGCACCGCGTCGACGAGACCGATGTCTACGACTCCCACCTCTACGAGCAGGATCCGGCGACGTTCGCGAAGCTGATGGCGCCACTCGCGGGGGGTGCGCCATACGCCAACGGGGAGGGGAAGTGGTCGGTGCCCTACCGCGGACAGCCCTACTTCTGCAGCGAATTCGGTGGCATCTGGTGGAACCCGCGCGCGACGCAGGGCGACGAGTCATGGGGTTACGGCGAGGCCGTGCGCAGCGAGGACGAACTCTACGAACGTTTCGCCGGACTGGTGGACGCGCTGCTCGACGACCCGCTGATGTTCGGCTACTGCTACACGCAGCTCACCGACGTCTTCCAGGAGCAGAACGGCATCTACTTCTTCGACCGGTCGGCCAAGCTGGATGTTGCACGCATCCGAGCGATCCAACTACGCACCGCCGCCATCGAGGAACGACGCTGAGGGCTGCTCAGGCAGGCGCCGGTTCGGCGTCGGTGTCCCCGGCATACCGCGCCGCCAACCAGGAGCACATCATCAGCTGGACCTGATGGAAGACCATCAGCGGCAGAACGATGATGCTGACCTGATGCCCGGCGAAAAGCACTGCGGCCATGGGGAGTCCGCTCGCAAGGCTCTTCTTGGTCCCGCAGAACTGCACCGCGATGCAGTCGGCGCGGCCGAAGCCGAACCGCTCCGCCACGTACCACGTGAGCCACAGCATGACGGCGACCAGCACGATCGACAGGACGATGAGGAAGACGATCTGTCCCGGCTCGACCGCGCTCCAGATGCCCTGGCGGACGCCCGCGCTGAAAGCGGCGTAGACGACCAGGACGATCGAGCCGCGATCGACATACTTCAGCTGCGCCTTGTGCGTCTCGACGAATGACCCGACCAGCGGCCGGGCGAGTTGACCGATGATGAACGGCGCCAGGATCTGCAGGCAGATGTCGATCATCTGATGGCCGCTGATCGAGATGCTGCCGCCACCCCCGATCACTCCGATGCCGGTCATCGCGATCACCAGCAGCGGAGTCAGGAAGACCCCGAGCAGGTTGGAGGCGGAGGCGCTGACGATCGCTCCGGCGACGTTGCCACGAGCGATCGACGTGAAGGCGATCGACGACTGCACCGTCGACGGCACGAGCGTCAGATAGAGCACCCCCGTGTAGAGACTGGGACTGAGCAGGTGCGGCTCCAGCACCCGCAGGCAGATCCCCAGCACGGGGAAGACGAGGAAGGTGAAGGCGAGGATCAGCGTGTGCAGCCGCCAGTGCCGCAAGCCGCGGATCGCCTCCTGTGGGTGCATCCGCGCGCCGTACAGGAAGAAGAGCAGTGCGATCGCAGCCGTGACGACGTGGTCGAGCGTCGGGGCGAAACCCGCACTGGCGGGCAGGACGCTCGCGAGGACCACCGTGGCCAGGATGGCCACGATGAAGCCGTCTACACGGAGTTTCGCGAGTGGATGCATGACCCGGCAACCCTAGGTCCCGAGCCCGTATGACGCAGTGCGACCCACGGTGCGAGATGGCGTTGGCGAGCGACGCCATACTGGCCTCATGACGACCGCAGGAGTGGTGCTGGCCGCCGGTGCCGGACGTCGCATGGGCAGGCCGAAGGCACTGGTCGAGGGGTGGCTGGCCCACGCGATCGGCAGCGTCGCCGCGTGCGACCGCGTCGTCGTCGTGCTGGGCGCCGCGGCGGACGAGGCCCGCCAGCTCCTCGCCGACACAGACGTCACCGCCGGGCCACCTGAGGTCGTGGTCGCGCACGACTGGGACACCGGGATGAGCGCCTCGCTGCGGGCGGGCCTGACCGCGCTGACCGACGAAACCCGTTGTCTGCTCACCCTTGTCGATCTGCCTGACGTCGGGCCTGACGTCATACAGCGAGTGCTCGCGCGGCCGGACACAAGCAGTGTGCTGGCGCGGGCGACATACGACGGCGTGCCCGGCCACCCCGTGCTGCTGGGACGCGATCACTGGGACGGTGTGCTGGCCGGTGCGACCGGCGATCGCGGCGCACGCGACTACCTGCGCGCCCATCGGCCGGAGTTCATCGAGTGCGGCGACCTCGCGACCGGTCGGGACGTGGATCGGCCCGACGACCCGCAAGCCAACCCGTCGCCAACCAGCCGATGATTAACCTGACGTCATGAATTCACCGACCGAGGTGACACGGGCGCTGGAGCGGACCGGTTATCTGAGTGACTCGGCACTGGCGACCGTGACGTTCCTCGCCGGTGAGATGGCCCGTCCGCTGTTGCTCGAAGGTGAGCCGGGCACCGGTAAGACGGCACTGGCCGAGGCGTTGGCACAGATCCACGACGTGCCGCTGATCAGGCTGCAGTGTTACGAGGGCATCGACGCAGCACAGGCGCTCTACGACTGGGACTTCCCGCGCCAGATCCTGCACCTTCGAACTCTGGAGGCCGCGACCAAGGACGGCTCGCTGGACCCTGCGGAGGCGGAGAAGTCCCTCTTCGACGAGCGCTTCCTGCTCGCGCGCCCGGTGCTGCGCGCGCTGCGCGAGTCCCCGGCGGTGCTGCTGATCGACGAGGTCGACCGGGCCGACGACGAGTTCGAGGCGTTCCTGCTCGAAGTGCTGTCGACCTGGGCGGTGAGCATCCCCGAGCTCGGCACCGTCGCCGCTGCCACGCCGCCGACCGTCGTGCTGACCTCCAACCGCACCCGCGAGTTGCACGACGCGCTCAAGCGACGCTGCCTCTACCACTGGATCGATCACCCCGGTCTGGAGCGCGAGGTCGCGATCGTTCGCTCCCGCGAGCCCGACGTGCCGGAGGCGCTGGCCCGTCAGGTGGTGGAGGTCGTCCAGGAGCTGCGCAACGAGCATCTGCTGAAGCCCCCAGGGGTCGCCGAGACGCTGGACTGGGCACGAGCCCTGCGCCGTCTTGGCACCAGCGAGCTCGATCTCGAGCAGGCGGCCGCGACGCTCGGAGCGGTGGTGAAGTATCGCGAGGACACCGACCGGGTCAAGCACGTCCTGGACCGGATGCTCGCGAGATGACCACACCCACGCACCACGACCCCGAGCAGATCCTGCTCGGCTTCGCCCGTGCGCTGCGCGCGGCCGGTGTCCGGGTGACCCAGGACCGGTCCGCCACCTTCTTGACCGCGACCTCGATCGTCGGCCTGACCGACCCCGAGGCGGTGTATGTCGCCGGCCGCGCCACGCTCTGCTCCGGCCCGGACGACCTGGAACGCTACGACCGGGTCTTCGAGGCCTGGTTCGGCGACCGGTCCGAGTTGCCCCGCACGATCCCGCGCGATCGACGCGAGGACGTGGCGGCGCCGTTACCGGTGACCGACGACGCGGGGGAGTCCGGTGGCGAGGGTGAGCGTGACGTCGTGCAGGCGGCCGCGTCGGAGGCCGAGATCCTCCGGCATCGGGACGTCGCGGCGATGGACGCGGCCCAGAAGGCGATCCTCGACGCGATGATCCGGGCGCTCCGGCCCCGGCCGCCGATGCGGCGAGCAGCGCGCCATACACCGTGGCGGCGCGGCGACGTCGACCTGCAGCGCACGTTGCGCAGTTCGTTGCGGCTGATGGGTGAGCCCGGGCTGGTGCAACACCGCCGCCGTGGCACCGAGCCACGCCGGGTCGTGCTGCTCGTCGACGTGTCGGCGAGCATGCGGCCGTATGCCGACGCGCTGCTGCGGCTGGCGCACACGCTGGTCCGCACGAACGCGCCGGTCGAGGCGTTCACACTCGGCACCCGGCTCACCCGGATCACTGCCGCGCTGCGCACGGCCGACCCGGATCGGGCCCTGGTGCGCGCCGGCGACGAGGTGCCCGACTGGGCGGGCGGCACCCGGCTGGGGGAGACCCTCGAAGCTTTCCTGGACCGTTGGGGCGCCCGCGGAATGGCACGTGGTGCCGTGGTCGTTGTCTTCAGTGACGGCTGGGAGCGAGGCGACGCGCAGCTGCTCGGTGAACAGATGGCCCGGTTGGGCCGACTGGCTCACCGGGTGGTGTGGGTCAACCCGCATCGCGGTAAGGACGGGTACCAACCGGTCCAGCAAGGCATCGTCGCGGTGCTCCCGCACTGCGACCAGTTCGTAGCCGGGCATTCGCTGCGTTCGTTCGAGCAGGTGTTGGAGGTGGTCGGCAATGCGTGAAGTGCTTGCTGAGCTCATGCAGTGGTATGACAAGGGCGACACGGTCGGCGTCGGCACCGTCGTGGCCACATTCCGGTCGGCGCCACGACCACCGGGTGCCTCGATGCTTGTCGGGCCCGGTGGCGAAGCCGTCGGCTCGGTCTCCGGCGGGTGTGTCGAGGGCGCGGTCTACGAGTTGGCCGGCGAAGTGCTGGAGTCCGGGACTCCCGTACTGCAGCGGTATGGCGTCTCCGACGACGACGCGTTCGCGGTCGGCCTCACGTGCGGCGGCATCCTCGACGTGTATGTCGAGAAGATCGACAAGACCACCTTCCCCGAGTTGGCCGCGGTCGCCGACGACATCGAGCACGACCGGCCCGTCGCGGTGGCCACGGTGGTCGATCACCCCGATGCGGCCTGGATCGGGCGGCGGATGGTGATCCGACCCGGCCAGGATCCGATCGGCGACATCGGCAGCGACCGGGCGAACTCCGCGATAGCCGACGACGCGCTCGGCCTGCTGGCCAGCGGCCGCAACGCGACCCTGACGTATGGCGCCGACGGGCAGCGGCTCGACGACGGCATGCGGGTCTTCGTCTCGTCGTTCGCGCCGCCACCCCGGATGCTCGTGTTCGGCGCCATCGACTTCGCTGCCGCCGTCGCGAAGGTCGGCTCGTTCCTCGGCTACCGCGTCACCGTCTGCGACGCGCGGCCGGTCTTCGCGACCAAGTCCCGCTTCCCCGACGCCGACGAGGTGATCGTCGACTGGCCGCACCGCTACCTGGGCGGCGAGATCGAGGCCGGCCGGATCGACACCCGCACCGTGCTCACCGTGCTGACGCACGACCACAAGTTCGACGTGCCGCTGTTGGAGGTCGCGCTGCAGGCTCCCGAGGTCGCCTACATCGGAGCGATGGGTTCGCGACGGACTCACGAGGATCGGCTGGCCCGGTTGCGTGAGATCGGTGTTCCGGAGGAGTCGCTGGCCCGCCTGCACAGCCCGGTCGGTCTCGATCTCGGAGCACGCACACCGGAGGAGACCGCCATCAGCATCGCCGCCGAGATCATCGCGCGGCAATGGGGCGGCAGCGGCAACCGACTGGGCGAGACGGAAGGTCGCATTCACGCCTGATCCGGGCAGTGCGCGGGATATTGTGGTGGTGATCACAATGGAGGGGCACGGACCATGGATCACACCGCGACGTCGTTGCGTGACCGGCGGCTGGACGCCGTGCGGGCGTGGACGGCATTCGTCCAACAGGGAGACGACGCCGTAGGCGTGCGTCCCGAGATCCTGTCCAGCTGGCGCCGGTCCGCGCAGGGCACCGGACTGCAGGTCCACGGTGCTCCGCTCGCCGACGAGCACGACACGGCGGCCTTCTGGCAGGACTCACCGCTGCAGGCCGCCGTGTCGGCGGTCGAGCACGAACTACGCCGCAGCGCCGAGGACGGTGACCTCGTCCTGGCGGTCACCGACACCCGCACCCGCATCCTGTGGACGTATGGCGGTCGGGTGATGCGGCGCAAGGCCGAGACCGTCAACTTCGTAGCGGGCGGTCGCTGGGACGACGCGAGCGTCGGCACCAACGCGCTGGACCTGGCCGGTCGGCTCGACCGGCCGGCGACCGTCTTTTCGGCCGAGCACTTCTCGCCGATCGTGCACAACTGGGTCTGCTGGGCGGCGCCGGTGCACGACCCGGCGACCGGTGAGCGGCTGGGCGTCATCGACCTGTCGACCACGTGGGACCGTGCGCACCCGATCGGGTTGGCGACGGCACGGCTGATGGCCCAGATGATCGAGAGCGCCCTGCCCGATACCCGGCAACACCCGAGGCTCGGCCCGCCGGTGTCCGATCAGGGCCTCGCACTGACGCTGCTGGGCGCCGCCGAGGCACGGCTCGACGGCCAACGACTGCTGCTCAACCGTCGGCAGACCGAGATCCTCGCCCTACTCGCGTTGCACCCGGAGGGCCTGTCCCTGGAGCGATTGCACGCGATGCTCTACGGCGACGCCGGTGTCAGCGTCTCGACCCTCAAGGCCGAGGTGTCGCACCTGAGATCCACTCTCGGCGGCGCGATCTCGTCCCGGCCATACCGGCTGATGCTGCCGGTCAGCGTCGACGTCGACGAAGTGCTGGAGCAGGTGCGCCGCGGGCGCGTGCTCGCGGCCGTGACGGCATACGGCGGTGACCTGATGCCAGGCACCAACTCGCCCGCGCTGAGCGAGCTGGCCGAAGTGGTCGCCGTCGCGGTGCGGGAGGCACTGCTCGCCGATCCCGACCCGGACGCCGTACTGGGTTACAGCGAGATCGCCCCCTATGACGCGGAGGTGCTCGAGACGTGTCTGCGGCGGATCGGTGCCGACACACATCGTGCCGTTCCGTTGTTGCGGGGGCGGTTGGCAGCGGCAAGACGCTAGCCAACCTTCGGCCAACCAGCGCAGCCTAGGTTCGAGACTGACGCCAGAAGCCTGCGTACTGCGAAGGGTGTGGACATGACGAAGATCGAACTCACCGTCGACGGAAGCAAGGTCTCCGATGACGTGGAGCCACGGATGCTGCTCGTGCAGTTCTTGCGCGAAAAGCTTGGAAAGACAGGCACTCTCATCGGTTGCGACACCAGCAACTGCGGTGCCTGCACGGTGCACCTCGACGGGCATGCGGTGAAGTCGTGCAACATGCTCGCCGTCCAGGCGGACGGCTCCGAGGTCACCACGATCGAAGGACTCGCCGACACGTATGACGGAGGCGAGCTGCACCCGATGCAGGCGGCCTTCCACGAGTGCCACGCACTGCAGTGCGGGTTCTGCACACCGGGCATGATCATGCGCTCGGTCGACCTGCTGGGCGAGAACCCTGACCCCAGCGAGCAAGAGATCCGCGAGGGCCTGGAAGGCAACCTGTGCCGCTGCACGGGCTACCACAACATCGTCCGCGCGGTGCAGACCGCAGCGGCCGCCGGGAAGGGAGCCCAGGCATGACTGTCACCGATGACCGCCCGGCGGCCGAGATCGGCAAGGACCGGCGCCGCAAGGAGGACCGGCGGCTGATCACCGGCAGCAGTCGTTACACCGACAACATCGTGCTGCCCGGCATGTTGCACCTTGCGATGGTGCGCAGTCCGTTCGCGCACGCCAAGATCACCGCGATCGACACCAGCGAGGCGAAGCAGGCGTCCAACGTCGTCGCGGTCTACACCGCCGCCGACCTGGACGAGTCGGCCGGTGTGCTGATCAACGCTTGGCCCATCACGCCGGACCAGAAGGCTCCCGTGCACGCGCCGTTGCCGGCCGACCGGGTCAGCTTCGCCGGCGAGATAGTCGCGGTCGTGGTCGCACGCAGTGCGGCCGCTGCGCGGGATGCCGCCGAGATGGTCGACGTCGACTACGACGAGTTGCCGGCAGCGCTGGACCTGAAGGACGCGGTGGCCGACAAGGTGCTGGCGCATCCCGATCTGGGCACCAACAAGTCGGCCCTGTGGATCTTCGACTCCAAGGAGGCCGGCACCGGTGGCGACGTCGAAGAGGCGATCTCCGCGGCCCGCTCCGACGGTGTGGTGATCGAGCGTGAGTTCCGCCAGAACCGCCTCATCCCCGCGTTCATGGAGCCGCGGTCGGTGGTCGTCGACCCGACCGGCGAGCAGTTGACCATGTGGTCCGCGACCCAGGTGCCGCACATCGTGCGCTTCGCGCTGGCCGCCACGACGGGCGTGCCGGAGAGCAAGATCCGGGTCATCGCACCGGACGTCGGAGGTGGGTTCGGCGGCAAGCTCCAGGTCACGCCGGAGGAATGGCTCGCCTGGTGGATCGCCCGCCAGCTGCACAAGCCGGTGAAGTTCACCGAGACACGCTCGGAGTCGATGATGGCCGCCCACCACGGGCGGGACCAGTGGCAGAAGCTCACCCTCGCGGCGACCAAGGAGGGCAAGGTCACCGGGCTCAAGGTGGAGCTGACCGCGGACCTCGGGTCGTATGTCGCGATCGTGGGCGGCGGTGTCCCGGTGCTGGGTGCGTTCATGTACAACGCGATCTACAAGATCCCGGCATACCACTTCGCCTGCCAGACAGTGCTGACCAACAAGACGTGGACCGACGCCTACCGCGGCGCCGGGCGTCCGGAGGCGACGTTCGCCATCGAGCGACTGATGAGCGACCTGGCCGACGAGCTCGGTATGGACCCGTTCGAGCTGCGCGAGAAGAACTGGATCAAGCACGAGGAGTTCCCGTTCACCACGGTCGCCGGCCTCGAATACGACTCGGGCAACTACGAAGCCGCCACCGCGTCGGCCAAGGAGTTCTTCGGGTATGACGAGCTGCGTGCCGAGCAGGCACGACGCCGGGACTCCCGCGACCCGGTGCAGCTGGGCATCGGCATCTCGACCTTCACCGAGATGTGCGGCCTGGCTCCGTCCCGGGTGCTCGGCTCGCTCGACTACGGCGCGGGCGGTTGGGAGCATGCGTCGGTGCGGATGCTGGCGACCGGAAAGGTCGAAGTGGTCACCGGCACGAGCGCCCACGGGCAGGGCCACGAGACCGCTTTCAGCCAGATCATCGCCGACCGGCTCGGTGTCCCGTTCGAGGACGTCGAGGTCCTGCACGGTGACACGCAGGTGTCGGTCAAGGGACTGGACACCTACGGGTCGCGTTCCCTCGTCGTCGGTGGTGAGGCGCTGGTGCGTGCCGCCGACAAGGTGGTGGAGAAGGCCAAGCCGGTCGCCGCTCACCTGCTGGAGGCATCGGTCGACGACATCGAGTTCAGCGCCGGCCGGTTCGGCGTCAAGGGCACCGATGCCGGCCTGTCGATCCAGGAGGTCGCCGGTGCGGTGTTCTCCGCGCACAACCTGCCGGACGGGATGGAGCCGTCGATCGACGCCGAGGCCACCTTCGACCCGATCAACTTCAACTATCCGCACGGCACCCACTTGTGCGCGGTCGAGGTGGACACCGAGACCGGTCAGATCAAGATGCGCAAATACACCTGCGTCGATGATGTCGGCAACATCATCAACCCGCTGATCGTTGAGGGACAGGTGCACGGCGGACTCGCGCAGGGCATCGCCCAGGCCCTCTTCGAGGACGCAGTCTTCGACGAGCGCGGGACGCTGGTCTCCGGGTCGTTCGTGGACTATCTGGTGCCGAGCGCAGCCGACCTGATCAGCTTCGACGCGCATCACGCGTCGACGCCGGCGACCACAAACACGTTGGGCACCAAGGGTGTCGGTGAAGCCGGCACCATCGCCTCGACACCGGCGGTGGTCAATGCGGTGCTCGACGCCGTGCGGCAGTTCGGCGTCAAGGACATCGTCATGCCGTGCTCACCGGCACGGGTCTACGCGGCCATCGCGGCCGGACGAGCCGTTGATACCGGCTCCGCGTCGGAAGGAGCAGACCAATGATCCCCGCGGCTTTCGACTACGCGGCACCGGCAACCGTCGAGGAGGCGCTGGCGCTGCTCGCAGAGCACGGTGACGACGCCAAGATCATCGCCGGCGGGCAGTCGCTGCTGCCCGTGCTCCGGCTGCGGCTGAACGCACCGGAGTTCGTCATCGATCTCGGCAAGATCGACCGGTTGC
Organism: Flexivirga endophytica; assembly: GCF_014640635.1. Lineage (GTDB taxonomy): Bacteria > Actinomycetota > Actinomycetes > Actinomycetales > Dermatophilaceae > Flexivirga > Flexivirga endophytica. The sequence continues at coordinate 495,849 of NZ_BMHI01000004.1, read as the reverse complement.
GCGGCGTCCGGGAGGACGGCGACGCCCTGGTGATCGGAGCGATGACCACGCACAGCGCGGTGGCCAACGACCCGCTCGTCGCGCAGCACGCCGCGTTGATCAGCAAGGCGGTGGCGACGGTCGCGGACGCCCAGGTCCGCAACCGAGGCACCTTCGGCGGAGCGCTGGCCCACGCCGACCCGGCCGGTGACGTCGGAGCTCCGGCGCTGGCCCTCGGCGCCGAGTTCGTCATCGCCGGACAGGGTGGCGCCACTCGCACCGTCGACGCCGCCGACTTCTTCGTCGATCTCTTCGAGACGGCCATCGGCGAGGACGAGTTGCTCACCGAGATCCGCGTCCCGAAGCACACCGGCTGGGGTGCGCACTACGAGAAGTTCGTCCGGATCGCACAGCAGTGGTCGATCGTCGCGGTGGCCGCCGCGGTGAAGGCCGAGGGCGGCACGATCTCCGAGGCGCGGGTGGCGTTGACGAACATGGGGTCGACACCGCTTCGGGCGACCGCGGTCGAGCAGGCCCTGCAGGGGAAGCCGGCCACCGAGGACGCCATACGGGAAGCAGTTGGTGCTGTTGCCGACGGCACCAACCCGCCCACCGACCTCAACGGCGACGCCGATTATCGCAAGCACCTGGCACAGGTGTTGACGCGCCGTGCGGTGCTGACTGCTGCAGGAGGCTGACCAGATGGATCTGACACATTCCTTCACCGTGCCCGCCGGCATCGACGAGACCTGGGCGGCCTTCCAGGACATCGAGTCGGTCGCCGAGTGCTTCCCCGGTGCACAGATCACTGAGGCCGATGACGACTCGTTCTCCGGCACCGTCAAGGTCAAGCTCGGCCCGATCGCGTTGGTCTACAAGGGGACCGGCACGTTCACCGAACGCGACGAGACGGCGCACAAGATGGTGATCGACGCCAAGGGCAAGGACAAGCGGGGCAATGGCACCGCCGGCGCGTTGGTGACCGCCACGATGACCGAGCAGGACGGCGGCACCAAGGTCGAGGTCGTCACCGACCTGGCGATCACCGGCAAGCCGGCACAGTTCGGCCGTGGCGTGATCCAGGACGTCTCGGACAAGTTGCTCGGCCAGTTCGTCGACTGTCTGCAGGCCAAGGTCGGGTCGGGCGGTGCGACCGCCGAGGACACCGCGCCGGCTGCCGCGGCCGCGCCATCTGCGGCTGCAGCGGCTGATGCAGCGCCGTCGCCGGCGCCCGCTCCGGCCGCGGAGCGGAAGGTCGGCCAGATCCCGGATCCGACCAGCGCTCCCGCTGCTTCGGCGTCCCGATCGGCGCCGTCGTCCGATGACGACTCGCTCGACCTGGGCGCGGCGGTGCTACCCGTGTTGGCGAAGGCCTACTGGAAACAGTTGCTGGCGGCTGTCGCGGGCTTCGCGTTCCTCGGTGCGATCTTCAAGAGGCTGCGGCGCTGACACGACATTCATCGCGAGTGACGGCTTCCTCGGCGACTGACGGTTATATTGCGCCGTCACTCGCCGAGGGAGCCGTCATTCGTCAGGCGGCGCGCACGACCATGGTGTCGCGCACCATGATCCAGGCGGCTGCCGAGCACCCGGCGAGGATCGCCGTGACCGTGAAGGCGGTCGGGAAGCCCCACTGCTGGGCGAGGAAACCGCCCGCGACGGGACCGATGACGGTGCCCATGTCCTGGCTCATCTGATAGGTGACCAGGACAGGGCCGCCGCGGCCATGCCCGAACATGATGTCCGCCAGTGCGGCCTGCTGGGCCGGGCTGACCATGCCGGTCCCGATGCCGGCGACGAGTGTCGAGGCGAAGGCCGCGCCGACCGAGTGCGTCAGGGCGAGGGCGAGCGTGGCGACGGCGAGGATGATCATGCCGGTGATGATCAGTGGGCGTCGCCCGATGCGGTCCGAGAGGCGACCGGACGGGATCATCGCCAGGACGTCACCGCATGCGTATGTCGCAAGTGCGAGACCGGCGACACCGTCGGGCTGGTTGAGCACGATGGAGAAGTACAACGGCACGAGAGAGACCCGCATCGCGTAGACCCAGCCGAAGATTGCGGCTGTCCCGACGGCGGACCGATAGGCGCCGATGCGCAGCGCTGCGGGCAACGGCATCGCGGCCGCGGTGGAGGAGGTGTCGATAGTGGCCAACTCGCTCCCGCGCAGTTGGAGGTGCACCACCGCGATCGCGCCGAAGAGCGCCACGGCATACACGACGAACGGCACGCGCAGGCCGAAGCCGACGAGCGCGCCACCGAGCAACGGGCCGGTGATGCTGCCCAGCACGAAACTGGAGGAGTAGAGGCCCGAGACCCGGCCACGGATGGCCGGTGGGGAGATCCGGATCATCAGGCCCATGGCCGACACGGAGAACATCACCGATCCGACGCCACCCAGACCTCTGAAAAGCATCAGCTGCCAGTAGCTGTGGGCGAACGCAGAGGCCAGCGTCGACAACGCGACGATGAAGAGTCCGAGCAGGTACATGGGTCGCTCGCCGAACCGATTGACCAGCCGGCCGGTGCTCGGCGCGAAGACCAACCGCATGATCGCGAAGGCCGACACGATCGCCGACGCTGCGGTGACCCCGACGTTGAAGCTGCGTGCGAATTCCGGCAGGGCGGGTGCGACGACACCGTAACCGAGAGCGATGACGAAGCTGGCCGAAACCATCACCCAGACTTCGCGGGGCATGCTGGGCACGGCTGTCTTCTCGGTCATGTCAGCTTCATTATGTCTGCCGGCGCTCAGCGTTCGAGCAGCAGCAGCACCTCGTGGTGTCGGGTCTGCGGGAACATGTCGAAGAGCCGGGCGTCAGCGACACGGAACGACGGCAGCCGATCCAGGTCGGTGGCGAGGCTGGTCGAGTTGCAGCTGGAGTAGAGCACGTGTGACGCGCCCGATCGCTCCAGTGCGTCGGCGAGTTCGCCGATGCCGCGTCGCGGCGGATTGACGATCACCAGGTCAGCGGGCAGCCCGTCGTCGAGCGCACCTGTCGCGTCGCCGGTCTCGAATCGTATGTCGCCCGATGCTGCCCGTCCCGGCAGCTGTCCCGCACTCAGTCGTGCGGATGCCACGGCTTCGGCCGAGATCTCCACCCCGCGAACGGACGCTGGTCGAGCGTCGGCCGCCGCATGCAACGCGAAACCACCGACCCCGCAGAACAGATCCAGCACGTTGGTCGGCGCGACCTGCGAGATCCATTGCTGTGCCTGCCGATAGAGCTGCGCCGCGACCGCCGTGTTGGTCTGGAAGAAGCTCCGCGGCCGAAGGTGCAGCGTGATGTCGTTGAGCCGCATCGGCAGTGCCTGTTCACTTGTCAGGAAGATCTCTTCGTCACCTTCGAGAGCGGCCTTGTGCTCCGGCAGCAGGTTGACCGACACCACCCGGGTGCCGGGCACTGACTCGAGCAGTCCGGGCAGAGCGCGCTCTATCCGGCCGAGCTGACCTGGTGAGCGCAGCACGAAACGGATCATCGACTCGCCGTCGGGGGAGTGCGTCACGATGAGGTGCTTCAGCTCGCCGCTGCGCCGCGTGACGTCATACGGCGTCAGGCCGAGTTCGGTGACGAAGTCGGCCAGTCGGACGACTGCTCGGTGCAGGCCGGGCTCGTAGAGCCCGCAGTCGCGCAGGTCCACGCCGTGCCCGCCGCGGTCCAGGATGCCGAAGGTCGGTGCCTGCCTGGTTCCTGCCACCGCGAGCTTGGCCTTGTTGCGAAAATGCGACTCAGGACCGTATGCCGTTGTGTCCCAGTGCGTTTCAGCGACGTGATCGCTCAGCGTGGCTGCGACGGTCGTTTGCAGGTCGATGAGCTGTGCGTCATACGGCTGACCCATGAGGGTGCACGACCGGCAGGTCCCGGCGTCGAAGTAGTCGCACTGCATGCGCTCGATTCTCCCTCACCCCGACAGCTTTGCCGCCGGGGGAGGGAGGGTCCGATCAGCGGTCGTGCACTGACTTCGCGAGCAGTTTCGGCACGGTCGCCTTGGCAGCACTCGGCTTCTGGAACGGTCCGAACCAGATGTACTTGTCCGCTGGACGTGTCGTGCCGTAGACCCACGCCTGGAAGAAGGCGTGGACGTCGCGCTTGGCGTGCTTCTGCACGTACTTCTCGAACTCCTGCATCGAGGTGTTGCCGCCACGGTGCAACTGCGTGTAAGTGCGCAGCACCTCGAAGAAGGGCTTGTCACCGATGTAGCGACGCAGCGCCTGCAGGAAGAGCGGGCCACGGGTGTAGGAGTTGCTGAACTCGTTGCCGGCGCCCATGTCCCACAGCGGGTTGGCCCAGAAGCGGTCGCTGTCGGCGAAATCGGCCATTTCCGAGCTGTATTCGTTGTCGAGGTCGATGTTGTTCTTGTCCTGCTCCCAGAGCCATTCGCCGTATGACGCGAAGCATTCGTTCATGCACACGTCGCGCCAGGTCGTCACCGACATGCTGTCGCCCCACCACTGGTGACCGTTCTCGTGCACGATCGTCGGCAGGTCGGCCCAGGCGGCATACGTAGGCCGGTCCTGGGTCTCCAGGGAGAAGCCGATCTGGTCGGCGACAAAGATGCCGCCGCCCGAGGACTGCGGGTAGGGACCGAAGTAGTGCTCGAGCAACTCGATGACCTCGGGCAGTCGCTTCTCGTCCTGCATCTTGTCCTCGGCGCCGGGCGCGAAAGCCGAGACCAGCGGTATGCCGTCCGTGGTCTCCTGCTTCAGGTAGGTGAACTTGTCGATCGCGACGGTGGTCAGATAGCCGATGATCGGGTCCTTCTCGGTCCACACGTAGGTGGTCTTGTCCCCGTCGGTCGACTTGCCGCTCTGCTCGCCGTTGCTGATCACGCTGTAGTCGTTGGGCACCGTCGCCTTGAGCGTGAACGTCGCCTTGTCGCGGGTGGTGTCGTTGACGGGATACCAGCTGGCCGCCGAGTGCGGTTCGTTGGCGGCGAAGGCCCCACCGCTGGTGGAGTAGTTCCAGCCCGAGTAGTCGTCGAGCCCCGAGGACGACTTGGGCTGACCGTGGTATTTGACGCGGATCTTCATCGCGGACTTGTTGGCGATCAGGGACGAGGGCGTGATGACCAACTCGTGCTGGTCCGACCGCTTCCAGGTAGCCGGCGCTCCGTTGACGGTGATCGAATCGATCTGGAAACCATAGAAATCCAGGTCGAACTGCTCAAGCTTCTGGGTTGATGTCGCGGTGACCGTCGTGTCTCCGATGAGCATCTTGGTGGACGGCGTGTAGTCGATGCCGACGTCGTAGTGGCTGACGTCGTAGCCGCCGTTGCCGTCCAGCGGGTAGTAGGGGTCGCCCGCGCCGGGCGCGCCGACTGCGTTCCCGGCCGCCGACGCGGTGCCGCCGGCCATCAACAGTGCGGTTGCTGCAGCGATGCTGCCGACGATGGGTCGTGCTCGCATGATTCCTCCTGACAGGTGACCGGCCCTGATCCGGTCGAGGTGGATGTCTTTGCACGCTAGCGATCCCGTGTGACGGATGGTGTTTTCGAGACCACTGGCTGTCACACCCCGCGGCTACTGTTGCCGGCGACGCCGATGAAGGGGATCCACCATGACCACTCTGAACGACCGACCGGAGACAGCTCTGCTGGTGATCGACGTGCAGCAGGGCGTCGTCGAGAACGCGCATGAGCGCGACAAGGTGGTGTCGAACGTGCGGACGCTCGTCGATGATGCGCGTCGTGCACACGTGCCCGTGGTGTGGGTGCAACACCATGACGAACATCTCCGACAAGGTTCTCCCGAGTGGCAATTGGCCGCGGAGCTCACGCGCTGACGTCGAGCCGTTGGTCGAGAAGACGGACGGCGACTCCTTCGAGGGCACCGACCTCGAGGAGGTGCTGTCAGCCGCCCGGGTCGGACACCTCGTGGTCTCGGGTGCACAGACGGACATGTGCATCCGGTCGACCATCCACGGCGCGTTCGCCCGCGGCTACGACGTGACCCTCGTCGCTGACGCCCACACGACGGAGGACCTGTCGTCATACGGCGCTCCGACCCCGGATCTGGTGATCGCTCACACGAACCTCTACTGGCAGGAGCAAGCCGCGCCCGGCCGTCGGGCACGCACCGTGCGCACCGCGGAGTTCACCTTCGACGCAGCGGACGCCGACCAGCTGAAGTAGGTTCGGCGCATGACTGCGAGCACATCGTCCGCTGCCGATGCCCACGACGTCATCCGCGTCGTCGGAGCCCGTGAGAACAACCTGCGTGACATCAGCGTCGAGCTGCCGAAGCGGCGGCTGACCGCGTTCACCGGAGTGTCCGGTTCCGGCAAGAGTTCATTGGTCTTCGACACGATCGCGGCGGAGTCCCAACGCCAGATCAACGAGACCTACAGCGCGTTCGTGCAGGGCTTCATGCCCAACCTGGCCCGCCCCGACGTCGACGTGCTCGGTGGGCTGACCACCGCGATCATCGTGGATCAGGAACGGCTCGGCGCCGATCCGCGATCGACCGTCGGAACGGCGACCGACGCACTGGCGATGCTGCGGATCCTGTTCAGCCGCCTCGGGAAGCCACACATCGGCCCCGCCCGCGCGTTCTCCTTCAATGTCGCTTCGGTCAGTGGCGCGGGTGCGGTGACGATCGAGAAGGACGGCCGCACGGTCAAGGAGCGTCGCAGCTTCAGCATCGTCGGCGGCATGTGTCCGCGCTGCGAGGGGCGGGGGAGTGTCACGGACTTCGACCTCACCGCGCTGTATGACGACAGCAAGTCGCTGCGCGATGGTGCGCTGACCATTCCGGGCTACAGCATGGACGGTTGGTACGGCCGGATCTTCCTGGGGTGCGGGTTCTTCGACCCGGACAAGCCGATCGCGAAGTTCACCAAGCGCGAGCGTGAGGCGCTGCTGCACAAGGAGCCGACCAAGATCAAGGTCGACGGCATCAATGTCACCTACGAGGGCCTGATCCCACGCATCAGCAAGTCGTTCCTGGCCAAGGACCGCGAGGCGATGCAACCGCACATCCGCGCGTTCGTCGACCGGGCGGTCACGTTCGCAGCTTGTCCGGACTGTGACGGCACCCGGCTCAATGACGCCGCGAGGTCGTCGAAGATCGACGGCGTCAGCATCGCGGACGCAGCGGCGATGCAGATCAGCGACCTGGCCGAGTGGATGCACGGCGTCCAGGACTCGTCGGTGCAGCCGTTGCTGCAGGGGCTGCGTGACACTCTCGACTCGTTCGTGCGGATCGGGCTCGGTTATCTCAGCCTGGACCGCCCGTCCGGCTCACTGTCCGGCGGAGAAGCACAGCGCACCAAGATGATTCGGCATCTCGGATCGTCACTGACCGACGTGACCTATGTGTTCGACGAGCCGTCCATCGGGCTTCATCCGCATGACATCGAGCGGATGAACGACCTGTTGTTGCAGCTGCGCGACAAGGGCAACACCGTGCTGGTGGTCGAGCACAAGCCCGAGATGATCGCGATCGCCGACCACGTCGTCGATCTCGGCCCGGGCGCCGGCGTCGACGGTGGCGACATCGTCTTCGAGGGGACGGTCGAGCAGCTGCGCTCGGCCGACACCCGCACCGGTCGCCACCTGCACGACAAGGTCGCCCTGAAGGAAACCCTGCGTGCCGCGGACGGTGTCCTCGAGGTTCGGGGCGCGAGCCTGCACAATCTGCAGGATGTCGACGTCGACATACCGCTCGGGGTGCTCTGCGTCGTGACCGGAGTCGCCGGCTCGGGCAAGAGCTCGCTGATCCACGGTTCCGTCGCCGGTCGCGACGGTGTGGTGACCGTCGACCAGAGCGCGATCCGCGGCTCGCGGCGCAGCAACCCCGCCACCTACACCGGTCTGCTCGACCCGATCCGCAAGGCCTTCGCCAAGGCCAATGGCGTCAAACCCGGTCTGTTCAGTGCGAATTCGGAGGGTGCCTGCCCCAATTGCAACGGTGCAGGAGTCGTCTACACAGATCTGGCGATGATGGCCGGCGTAGCGACGACCTGTGACGTGTGCGAGGGCAGGCGGTTCCAGCCGGAGGTGCTCGATCACCATTTCGGGGGCAAGGACATCAGCGAAGTGCTCGGCATGCAGGTCTCGGAGGCCGAGGAGTTCTTCGGCGCGGGGGAGGGACGGCTGCCCGCTGCGCACAAGATCCTGCGCCGGCTCGTCGACGTCGGCCTGGGATACGTCACCGTCGGACAGCCGCTGACCACGTTGTCCGGTGGTGAACGGCAGCGTCTGAAGCTGGCCGCGCAGATGAATGAGAAGGCCGACACGTATGTTCTCGACGAGCCGACCGTCGGGCTGCACTTGGCCGATGTCGAGCAGTTGCTGGGTCTGCTCGACCAGCTGATCGAGGCCGGCAGGTCGGTCATCGTCATCGAGCACCACCAAGCTGTCATGGCACACGCCGACTGGATCATCGACCTTGGACCTGGAGCCGGGCACGACGGCGGCACAGTGGTTTTCGAGGGCACGCCGGCGGACCTGGTCGCCGCTCGCACGACGCTCACCGGCAAGCATCTGGCTGCCTACCTCGGTTAGCGGTGCTCGCGGCGGGGTCCGCCGGCGTGCCCTGTGTGGCGATCTCGATCAGACGATCCCACCGCGCAGCGTGTGACGTGCCGTGATCATCGTTGCCCCGTATGCCGTGCCGGCCACCACCAGGCAGACCAGCGCCACCGGCCAGGCGGGTCCCTGGGGCCACGGCTCACCGACCAGACCGATGCTGATGAACGTCATCGGGATCAGCGAGATCACCAACCCTCCGACGATCGCGCCAACAACGACGAAGGCCGTTTCGGCCCGCACCATCCGACGCACCTGTGCCGGCGCGGCGCCGATGGCACGCAGGGTCGACCATTCCTTGCGGCGTCGGGCGGTCGTGGCCACCATGCGGTTGGCGACGCCGAGTAACACGTAACCGAGCAGAATGAGTGTCAGGATGAGGCTCACGCCCTGGCCGGGTTCTTCGGTGCTGACCATCTCCGACGGCAACGGACGGTCCTGGACTTCGACGCCGGGCTGACCCCGGACTGCCGTGCGCAGGTGCTGTGCCAGGACGGCGGGGTCGGTGTGGGAAGCCACGAGAACGGCGTCATACGAACGGTATCCGTGGGCAGCCAGCACGTCCGTGGACAACACGACCTTGCCGAACCCGAAACTGCGGTCGTATGTCGCAACCAGCATTGGGTGGACCACGGCGCCGTTCGCCAGGGTCACGGCGAACCGATGGCCGACGTGCAGCCCCTTGGACGATGCGGTGAACGCGTCGAGAGCGGCGCTGTTACCGGCCAGATCGTCCAGATCTCCTCCTGTGACATGCAGGTCCAACACCTTCGGCGCCTCATGGCCCAGTGCTGTGGCGGGGAAGGCCTCGGCCTGTCGCTCCCCGTCGCTCTTCGATGTCAGCACGACGGTGGTCCCGCTCATCGGGACTGCGGCCGTCACCCCGGCCGTGCGCCGGACCGCGTCCACGCCGTGCTGGTTCACGCCACCGACGCTGTCCGCGGTCACCACGGCAGACGCCTGCGCCGCCGCCACCCGGTCGTGGGAAGCGGCAGCCGCGATCGTGCTGCCGGTGAAGAGCTGCGTCATCGTCAGGGCGATGGCCAGTGCGAGCACCGAGAGCGCGCCACCGGTCCGCAGCGCGTAGGCGCCGCTGTTGTTCGCTGCCAACCACCGGCCGACGGGACCACGACGGGACGCGATCCGTGCCGACATTCGGTGACCCAGGCTTCGGACGATGGCCGGGGCCGTCATGGACAGACCGATCATCGCAACGAGCACTCCGGACGCCGCACTGATCAGCGCGAGATCACTACGAACGAAAAGCGGTACGAGTGAGGCGGCGACCGGTAGCACCAGCAAGGCAATACCGATGCGGGTCCGCACGACGCCACCGGTTGCCGGCTCGGTGTCGGTGTCGGCGACGGCCTGTGTCGCGGGTGCCCTGGAGATGCGCCACGACGACGTGCGGGCGGCGACGCTGACCACGCCGAGGAGCAACAACGCCGTGACCACTCCTGGCGCGGGACTCCAGACGACCGACAGCTCGGACGACACGACGCCGTTGTCCACCAACAGGTTCAGTAGCGGTCGGGCCAACAGGTAGCCGGCGATCACACCGACCGGGGTCACCACCAGAGCGACACGACCGGACTGCCGGGCGACCATTCCGCGGACCTGCCGTGGTGTCGCGCCGACCGCTCGCAACAGGGCGAGCTCCCGTGCGCGATTGGTCACCGAGATTGTCACGGCGCCGGCGACCAGGAAGCCGACGAGCATGATGATGACACCACCGGCGGAACCGGCGAACGTGACGAGGTCGCCCTTGCCCGAGGCGGTTGCCGGGTTCTCGATGTCGCCGAGCTGGTCGCCGATGGACACCACGAGGCCGGTGTCGGCCAGGGCGGTGCGTACATGTCGCGCCACGTCCGAAACGTTCGCGCCGTCCGTCACGCGGACAGCGACGAGGTCGACGGAGCCGGCGCGCTGTGCGAAGGCGTCCGCGGTCGCCGGATCGACATACGTCCCGCTCGCGGATCCGGCTACGACGGCGGTCACCGTCACCGACCGCGTGCTGCCACCGAGCACCGCTCTGACATGGCTGCCCACAGTGGCGCCAGCAGTCTCGGCCTCGTCGACGGACAGCGCCACCTCGCTGCTCCCGTGCGGTGCGTGTCCACGGATCCTGCTGTCCTGCAGGAGGATCGGGTTCCACGTATGGCCATTGTGCTTGACGTCAGGGACCGGCAACGGATTGCCGCGTGGGTCGAGCAGCGTGGCGGCGAATGACACGTCGGTGGTTGCGGCCGCGACACCGTGAACGGCATTGATGCGCTGGATCGCATCGGCGGCCACCGGTGCCCGGTCGGTCAGCAGCACATCGAGATCCTGGTCGACCGGCACCGACTGTCGTCCGGTGACCACGAGGTCCGCGGACGAGAGCCGGTGCGCGGGCAGGTGCGAGCGGATGCCGGTCTCGGCCATCACCAGACAGGCAGTGACGAGAACCGCGCCGATGAACACCGCGCAGGCGACCGCCACGACTTCGCCGAGGCGGGGACGCAACGTGGGCTTCATCGGTGGTACCCACCGAGCACTGCAGCGAGCGTGGCGGCATCGGGACGCTGCAGCACCTGGTCGATGCGGCCGTCGAGCATGACCACGGTGTCATCGGCGTATGACGCCGCGAGCGGGTCGTGCGTGACCATGACGACCGTCTGACCGAACTCCGTCACGAGGTCGCGCAGCAGGTCGAGGACCGCCGTCGCCGTGCTGAGGTCGAGTGCCCCGGTGGGCTCGTCCGCGAAGATCACGTCCGGGCGGCTGGCGAGCGCTCGGGCGATCGCCGCGCGCTGCTGCTGTCCGCCGGACAGTTCCGAAGGCATGCGGTGCAAGTAGCCCGCCAGACCCACGCGCTCGACCACCGTGCGGAGCCAGTCCGGGTCGGGCAGCTCACCGGCGAGGCGGAGCGGCAGCGTGATGTTGTCCTGGATCGAGAGCGACGGGATGAGGTTGTAGGACTGAAAGATGAAGCCGACGTGCTGACGTCGTACGACCGTCCGCTGGGTCTCGTTGAGCCGGGACACCGCAGTGCCACCGATCGTGACTGTTCCGGAGGTCGGCACGTCGAGGCCGGCGGCGCAGTGCAGCAGGGTGCTCTTACCGGATCCGGAGCGGCCCATCACGGCGAGAAAACCGCCACGAGGGACACGGAGCGAGACCGATTGGAGCGCTGCCACGGCGCTGTCGCCCGCGCCATACGTCTTCGTCACGTCGACGAGTTGCACCGCCGCATCAGGGTCGGCCGGTGTCGTGCCCGTGCCACGGCGAAGTCGGCCGTGCGAGATCAGTTGGGAGACCGAGGCACTCATCGGTTCCTCCGCTGCAGGTAGCGCACGAAGAGTGCGATCAGGCTGACGGCGGCGAGGCCGCCGAAGATGCCGCCGATGACGTCCTGGCCGGCGACCGACAAAGCCGTGTTCAGGCCGGCGAAGACAGCCGTGAGGACCCACAGCAGGGTGCTGGTGACGCCGCCGGCGCCGCCGCGCAGACCGGTGTCGGCCGGACCGGGGTCCGGCCACGGCGCGTAGCCGCCTTCGTCCGGTCGGTGGTCGATACGGTACGGATCACTCATGATTCGGCTCCATCGGACTGCTGTGAGTTGGTCTGGTTCGGATGCTCTCCACGCTAGGAACACCGGCCGCTCGGGACGATCCGGCGAGCTACCGGACGCAGGTACAGCAGGCTGTACTTATCGAGGTCATCCGCCCGGCCGACGTGCGCGGACGCATGCAGCCGCATACGGTCGGGGTAATCACGGACGAGCCGCACGGTCGAGGAGGTCATCGGTGTCGAATCCATCGGTGTCCACCGAGCACACGAGCGTGCTGGCCGAGGGATGGAGTGTCGTCCGGCGAGCGGCGATCGCGTTGAAGTGGTTGGTCGCCGGGTTCGGGATCGCGCTGTTGGCGATCGGGGTCATCGCCCTCGCGGTTGTGACCGCACTGCTCTGTGTGGTGGGGGTCGGACTGCTGTTGCTGCGGGCGATGCTCGATCTCGTGCGCCGTGTCGCCGAGTTGGAGCGGCGCCGGTTGCGCGCCATCGGCCACCCGGTCCGGATGCCGTATGCCGAGCCGCCACGCGGCGCGCGCGCTGCGTGGCAGGCGATCGCACACGACCCGACGACTCGTCGGGACCTGAGCTGGTTGGCGACATACGCCGTTGTCGGGTTCGTGGTGGGCGCCGTCGCCATACAGATCGTGGCGAATGGCGTGCAGGCGCTGACCCTGCCGGCATGGTGGCACTTGGTGCCTCGCGGGGAGGCAACTCTGGTCAACGGTTTCGTGGCGGTGACAACGTGGCCGGGTGCCTGGGTCGCCATGGCGATGGGCGTGATCTGGCTGGTCCTCGCGGTTGCGCTCAGCCCGGTCCTGTTGCGCGCCCAGACCGTCACCGGGCGACGCTGGCTCCCGCCCGATCCAGCGATCGACTGGTCGACCAGGGTCGCCGAGCTCACGGCAACGCGAGCCGCAGCCCTGGATGCGCACGCGCTCGAACTGCGCCGCATCGAACGGGCGCTGCACGACGGTGCGCAGAACAAGCTGGTGACGGTCGCGGTGCTCGCCGGCGCCGCCCAGCGATCGCTCGAGAACGATCCACAACGCACGGCCGAGATCCTCGAACGTGTCCAGACCGGTGCGGAATCCGCGCTGGCCGAGCTGCGGTCCGTCGTGCGCAGCATCCTGCCGCCGGTGCTGGAGAAGAGTGGCCTGGACGGCGCGCTGTCCGCGCTGGCTGCACAATCACCGGTGCCGGCCACGGTTCGCGTCACGGCCGGGCGCGTGCCGGTGTCGGTGGAAGCGACCGCCTATTTCGCCGTTGCGGAAGGACTGACGAACGTGGCGCGGCACAGCGGCGCGACACACGCGTCGGTCGAGGTGACGATGCGTGGCGACGTGCTGCAGGTGCGGGTCGAGGACGACGGTCACGGTGGTGCCCGGGTCCGTGACGGGTCGGGGCTCGCCGGCATCACTCGGCGTGCGGAGGCGCACGACGGCACAGTGACCGTGTCGAGTCCCGTTGGGGGGCCGACAATTCTGGAGGTGAGGTTGCCGTGCGGGTCGTGATAGCTGAGGACGATGCCCTGCTGCGTGAGGGGCTGGTGCTGCTCCTACAGGGCGAGGGGCTCGACGTCGTCGCGGCCGTTGGTGGGCCGGAGGAGTTGCTGCTGGCCGTCGAGGAGCATCGACCGGACATCGCTGTCGTGGACGTCCGGATGCCACCGACCCACACGGACGAGGGCATCCGTGCAGCGGTGGCGGCACGCCGCGCGCATCCCGAGTTGGCGGTGCTCGTGCTCTCGGCGTATGTCGAACAGAGCTTCGCGACCGAACTGCTCGCAGACGGAGCGGGTAGGGTCGGTTACCTGCTCAAGGAGCGTGTGGGCAGGGTGGCGACGTTCCTCGAAGCACTGCAGCGGGTTGCCGCTGGCGGCACAGCGATCGATCCGGAGGTCGTCGCCCAGTTGTTCTCCCGGCAGCGGGCCAACGACCGCATCGCGCTGCTGAGTCCGCGTGAACGGGAGGTGCTTTCGGTGATGGCCGAGGGCCTCGGCAACGCAGCCATCGCCAAGCGCCTCTTCATCACCGACAACGCCGTGCACAAGCACATCCGGAACGTCTTCGCGAAGCTCGCGCTCGAGCCCGGTGATGACTCCGACCGCCGGGTCGCGGCAGTGTTGCGTTTCCTCGAAGCGGCCGATCGCTGATCCCGTGGACCGGGCATGCTGGTCGAGTGCCGCAATGACCCCGACGACGAAGGCGACGAAGGCTAATCTGTGGCCGATGTCCACCACGCGAATGTTCGTCGCCATCCGACCGCCAGAGGCGATCCGCGAAGAGCTTGCCGATTTCCTCGCTCCCCGTGAAGGAATGACCTGGATCGATCCGCAGCAGTGGCATCTCACGCTGGCGTTCCTGGCGGCGGTCCCGGAGCACCGCGCAGCCGAGCTCGCTGCCGCATTGGGGCGGACTGCGTTGCGGCACAACGCGTTCCAGTTGCGGCTGTCAGGGGCGGGCGCGTTTCCCGACCCACTGGCGGCGAAGGTGTTGTGGCTGCGTCCGAACGTCGAGCTGACACCGCTGGCGACCGGAGTGCGCCACGCCGCCAACTCCGTCGGCGCAACTCCCGACGGGCAGCGCTTCGTCGGACATCTGAGCGTCGCCTGGCCCCGACGTCCGATCGACGCGCGCCGCTGGCTGCAGGTGCTGGATACCTTCAGCAGTGATTCCTGGCGTGTCACCGAGGTGGAGCTCGTAGCGTCATACCTGGGGGAGGGGCCACACCGACGGCCGCGACACGAGGTCGTCGCCGCATTGCCACTGACACAGGAGCAGACGGAATGACACGGATGAGGGTCCAGATCGTCGTCTTCGACGGTTTCGACGAGATCGACGTGTTCGGAACATTCGAGCCGCTTGCCGTAGCCGGCGTCGCAGTGGAGCTTGCCCGCGCCGGCGGGCCGGGCACGGTGACCTCGGCGCGCAACGTTCGCGTGGAGGTCGAGGCGACGCTCGGCGAAGGTCCGGACCTCGACGGAGTCGTGGTCCCCGGGCGGCGGCTGGCTCAACCGTGCACCGGAGGGGGCCTGGGCGCAGGTCCAACGCGGAGACCTGCTCACCCGGCTGGTCGAGATCCGCGAGCAGGTCCCCTGGATCGCTTCGGTCTGCGCGGGCGGGATGGTGCTGGCACACGCCGGTTTGCTCGAGGGTCGGCGCGCCACCACGAACCGCAACTGTTTCCACGAATTCCGGTCTCTGGTAGGGACCCTCATCGACGCCCGCGTTGTCGACGATGGTGACCTGATCACCGCTGGTGCGTTGACGTCGGGCCTCGACCTCGGGCTACACATCGTGCAGCGGTTCCTCGGCCGCGACGCGGCCGAACACGCGTCGAAGGGCCTCGAATACCCCGCCGACGAGATGTGGTCGGATCCGACGTACATCGTCGGCGAAGCCCGCGACTGACGACCGCGCCGCACATATTCGGTTGCACCGACCATGCCGGGCGGTGTCTGCTCGCCGTATGCCGATCGAGTTGAGCACACCGGATGTCGCTGGTCTCGTCGCGGTGACCGAAGCCTTGCGGGAGTGGCAGCGGGACGACGTGCCGTTGCAACTCCACCCGGGGGACCTGGGGTGGTTCTTCCGATACGGGCCTGAGCGGACCGCCGCAGCGACGCGCACCTGGACCCGCGACGGGCGCATCGTCGGTGTGGGTATCGCGGACGAGCCGGACCTGATCCGGATGACGGTCGCGCCGGACCTGCTCATGGACGCAGACCTCGCCACGCAGGTCGCTGACGACCTGGCCGACCCGGGACGCGGGATCCTCGGTGAGGGAGAGGTGTATGTCGAAGCACCGAACGGCGCGGTGATCCGCGACGTGTTGTCCGAGCGTGGTTGGACGCTGGACGAGCGGTGGACCCCGTTGTCCCGCAACCTTTCCGAGCCGGTCGAGGATCCGCGGCTGCAGGTCGAGGTCGTCGGTCCAGAGCTGGCCGCGACGCGTGCCGAGCTGCAACGCGCGTCGTTCGAGAAGTCGAGGTTCAGCGCCGACAGCTGGCACGCGATGGCTGGGGGAGTGCCGTACGCCGACGCGCGCTGCCTGCTCGGGTATGACGAGGCGGGCGCCGCGGTCGCGACAGTGACGGTGTGGTCCGCAGGTCCGGGCAAGCCGGGTCTGATCGAGCCGATGGGTGTGCATCGGGACCACCGTGGTCATGGCTACGGGAGGGCGATCTGTCTCGCGGCGGCTGCGAACCTGCGTGGCATGGGTTCGACCTCGGTGCAGGTCTGCACGCCCAGTTCGTTGGTCGGCGCCGTGGCGACATACGTCTCGGCCGGTTTCGAGAAGCTGCCCGAGCGCCGCGACCTCGCCCGCAAGGAGTAGCAGGCGTTCCTGCTCGCACGCATTACCTGATCGCGGTGACGGACGTATTCGGGCAAGGCGCGTGAAACCTGTTGCCTACCGGATCAGGCAGGCATGCTTGCCGTCAGACGCCCAGTAGGACACGGTCATCGTCGTGGCGTCGACTCCGGTGATGGCGAAGAATCGGTTCTGCAGGGGAGAGGCCGCCGGAATGGTGATCCGGTAGCCGTCGTCGGACTGCTGCACGGTGGCAGCGACCTGGCCGGGCGCGATATCGCATTCAGCGCGTTGCTCGTCGGTCAGTCCGTGTGTGCCGAACACGACCGACGGCACGGGTTGTGCGTCCGCCGGCGGCACGGACTGATCACCACGTTGCCGGAGGACCAGCTTGTTGTCGCCGTCGACACCCGGTGTGTAGGAGACAACGGCGTCGAGACCATCGGCGCGCAGCGCGCTCTGCAGGCCCTGCGAGTTGCTCAGTTCATGGACCGTGATGGTCACGTCGCCGGTCGCGGTCTTCGTCACGGCATAAGCCGGCGTGGGATGGACGGCGGTGACGAACACCGTGCCGGTGACGGCCACCGCAGCTGCGGCGGCGGACAGGGCAGGAACCAGTCGGCGCCGGCGCCAACGGCTGTGCGCTCGTTGCTCGACGTGGGTGCGCAACTCGTGCAGCACCGCAGTCTGGAACGGATCGAGATCAGAGTTGGTGGTGGTCATGACGAAGCCTCCAAAGGCAGTGGAACGGGATTCGGGTCGGTGAGCGAGGCACGAAGGCGCTGTCGGCTGCGGTGCAGCTGCACGCGCGCTGTCCCGGGTCGCAGCCCGAGGGTTCGGGCGGCTTCCGCGACCGAGAGACCATCGATCGCGACTAGTTCGAGGAGTGCTCGGTCGTCCTCGCGCAACTCCGCCATGGCGGCATACAGGGCCCGTGACTGGCGTTCGGCGTCGATGCGCTCCTCGAGCCGGGCCTGTGACTCCGGCGTCAGCAGTCGCCGTCCACCGACGCGCCTGACGACGGCGCGCTCCCGGGCGCGCCGCCCGAGCTCACGGGCTACGACGTGCCGGGCGACGCCATACAGCCAGCCGAGTGGTGAACCACGGTTCGGGCGGTAGCTGTTCGCTGTGTCGATGGCGGCCAGGAACACGTCGACGACGAGGTCGGCGGCCAAGTGCGGGTCGTTGACACGACGCGTCACGAAGCGCTCGACCGCTGTCACGTGTTCGCGGTAGAACGCCTCGAAGACATCCGGGTCGCTGCCGATCCGGCGTACCAGGTCTGCGTCGAATTCGTGCGTCTCGCTCATAGCCCCCACTTGCTCGTTCAGCGACGAAGCGTTACGGCGATGCGGTGCCGCTCGACCCTGGCCGGTTCTTCGTCACAGCATTAGTGTCACCTGGTACTCAAGGAGGCACCATGAAACTGCTGCTCACTTCCGGGGGAGTGACGAACGACAGCATCCGGAATGCCCTCGTCGAGATGCTCGGGAAGCCGATCTCCGAATGCTCGGCTCTGTGCATCCCAACGGCGATGTACGGCCACCCGTCGCTCGGGACAGGCGTCAGGGCATGGGAGTTCATCAGCGGTCGGTCCACGAATCCGATGGTCGACCTGGGCTGGAAGTCCATCGGCATGCTCGAACTGACCGCATTGCCGAGTATCGACGCGGAGGGCTGGATCCCGTTCGTTCGTGAGGCTGATGTCCTGCTGGCAGCAGGCGGGGACGTGCTCTACCTGTGTCACTGGATGAGAGAGACCGGCCTTGCCGACCTGTTGCCGTCGCTGACGAACACTGTCTGGGTCGGGCTCAGCGCCGGAAGCATGGTGATGACTCCGGAGGTCGGCGACGACTTCATCCAGTGGCGGCCACCGGGCGGCGACGACAGCACGCTCGGGCTGGTCGACTTCTCGATCTGTCCGCACCTGGCCGTGGACGGTATGCCGGGAAACTCGATGGCCGAGGCCGAGTCCTGGGCAGCGAGCATCGCGGCTCCGGCATACGCCATGGATGACCGGACAGCGATCTCGGTTGTCGACGGCCAGATGCAGATCATCTCGGAAGGCACCTGGAAATGCTTGCGCCAAGGGTCGCAGCTGCGTTGAACACAGAGCGAACCAGCGTGGGGGAGAACCGGATTCGCAGACTCTGGGTCAGGCGCCGCTCTTGGCCCGCTCGATGACGGTCGTCAGCGCGGGAGCGCCGTCCTCCGGCGTGCCCTCCGTGCCGGGATCGATCCCGCCGGCCGCGATCTGGTCGAGGACGTCCAGGCCTGCGGGCGTCACGTGGCCGAACACCGTGTAGTCGGGTCGCAAGCGGGAATCGGCATACACCAGGAAGAACTGGCTGCCGTTGGTGTCCGGGCCGCCGTTCGCCATTGCGAGAGTGCCACGCGTGTAGTTCTTGCGGCTGCCGTCGGGAAAGCCTGGCCAGTTGGGCAGTGCGTTGGCGGAGCCGAGCTCGTCCTTGAACCAATAGCCGGGATCGCCCCAACCAGTGCCCAGTGGGTCGCCACACTGCAACACCGAGAGCGCGGACGGCGGTGTGTGGTAAGCCGTCAGGCGGTGGCACTTCGTGCCGTCGAAGTACTTCTGGTGGGCGAGGTAGATCAGGCTGCGGACTGCACACGGCGCCGCCGCTCGGTCCAGGACCACCGGAATATCGCCGCGGTTCGTCTTCAGCGTGATGGTCGCCTTCCCATGGGTCGTCGGTGCCGCGGGGTCGGGCGGAAGGCCGACGAACGTCGAATACGTCTGGTCGGTCATCGGGGTGAATGCGCAAGCGCCCTTGGTCGGCGCGGTCGGCAACGGCGGCTTGCTGGCGGTTGCGGTCGGCATGACGGCTGCCGCGAGACCGACCGTGCCGAGCGTTGCGAATGTCTTCCACAGGTGCATGTTTGGCTCCTTGAAGGGTGACGGTGCGCTCAGTCTGCCGTTGCCTCGGACGGTATGGCGGGTTGCGGTGCTGCGGACTTTTGCGACTGCCAGACCCGTCTCTCAGGCGGCGAAATTGTGTGATGACCCTCTGAACTGAGCGCAACCGCGACCACCAATCGAGCTGCACGAGCACACTGACGATCAAGTGGCTGAATTGCTGACCGTGTTGTTGCGGTTGTATGGGCGGTCGTCGCAGATCGTGGCTGCCGCCACGTCAGATGTCGAACGGGCATAGTGGCCAGGTTATAGACATCCGATAATCTACATTATGTCAAGTAACGTTGAGAACCTACCGCTCAACCACTGCCCTACGCTGTGCGCATGTCGTCGAGCAAACGACAGCCACCGTTCGTGCCGCGACTGTTGAAGCACACGCTGAACAGGTTGACAATACGTCTGGCGCTGGTCGGAATCGGGCCGTTCTCGTTGATCGAACACGCCGGGCGCAAGTCCGGCCGGACATATCGGACGCCGGTCATCCTGGCTGCCGTATCTGATGGCTTCGTCGCCGAACTCACGTATGGCGACCAGGTCGACTGGTATCGCAACGTGGTGGCCGCTGGCGGCTGCACCGTGCTGCACCACCGCCGGCAATACCGGATCGACAGGATCGAGGAATGCGACCCACAATGCGGCCGTGCCGCATATCCTGTCCCGGCTCGCACGGTTCTGAAGCTCCTGCACCGGACCGAGTTCAGATTGTTGCGCACCGCTGACGCGCCACGCGAGTAGAGCTGCTGTTGGTGTGTCATCGCCGAGCCGACCTGCCACGGGTCATGTCATGCCGTGGCGCCGGTCCGTACTCGGTCTCCAAGCGTGCGAGCAGCGTGCCGAGCAGGCTGCCGAGAGTGTCGATCTCCTTCTCGCTCAGGCAATCCCGCAGAATTGCGCTCTCGGTCGACGTTCGTGTGACCGTTGCTCGGCCCCACGCCGCGTGACCACGTTCGGTGAGCCGGACCGGACGCTGACGCCTGTCCGTGCCGTTGGTGCGCTCCACCAGGCCGGACGACGCCAGCCGGTCGACCCGGACACTGACCGTTCCCGAGGTGAGCCCGAGAACTCGGCCCAACTCCCCCGGAGTCAGTCCGTCATCGCCCGGACCGCGTGCGAGCACCGACAACGCCTCCCAGTCGCCCGCGCTCATCTCGTAGTCCTCGGCCACGTCGGCAAGCACTCGCTCGAACTGCCGGGCAATGCGTCCGATGCGCTGCCGCACGGCCTCGGTGGCCGCGTCGACCTCGCCCGGAATCGCGTCGACCCATTCGTCCACCTCGCGCTCGAAGGAGTCGCCTGACTTCATCCGCTGGGATACCAATCTGCCTCCTCGCTTGCATATACCTTGAGTCTCAAGCTATACCAGAACCATGACTGATGACAAGGTGTGGTTCATCACCGGCAGCAATACCGGTTTCGGCGAAGCCATTGCGCGAGAGGCACTTTCGCGGGGTGACCGGGTCGTCGCTACGGCGCGTCGGCCGGATGCGATCTCCCTCGATGCTCCGGCCGACCGCCTACTCCCCCGCTACCTGGACGTAACCGATATCGGCAGCATTCGTGACGCGATCGCGGCAACCGTCGCCCGTTTCGGCCGCATCGACGTCGTCGTCAACAACGCCGGCCACGGCCTGGTCGGTGCCCTTGAGGAGCTGTCCGAGGACGAGATCGACAAAGTCTTGTCGGTGAATGTGCGGGGCGCCGCGTCCGTCGTCCGAGCCGCGCTCCCCACTCTCCGATCGCAACGTTCCGGCACGATCGTGCAGATGTCGTCCGTGGGTGGTGTCGTGGCCAATCCCGGGCACGCGATCTACGGGACATCCAAGTTCGCGCTGGAAGGTATGTCGGAGGCGCTGGCAGGCGAGGTTGCCCCCCTCGGGATCAGGGTGCTGATCGTCGAGCCCGGACCCTTCAGGACCGAGTTCGCCGGCAGGTCAATGACTTTCGCAGATCCTATTGATGGCTACGCAGGGACGCCCGCGGGGGTAGTACGACGACGGTTCCGCGATCAGGACGGTGTGCAACCCAACGACCCCGTCCGTGCCGCACGGATCATCGTCGACGCCGTGTCCGACGACTCCGCTCCGCTGCGGATACCACTGGGGCCGGAGGCGATAGATCGCATCCGCGCCAAACTGACTCAGCAACTGGAGGACCTCGAGCGCTGGGCTCCGACCGGTCGCGACACGCGCTTCACGAGCGAAATCCGCTGAGTCCACTGACTGGGCAGCGTGAATATTTCGGTTGGAACCCGTCGCGTCGCTGCCTAGCCTTGCGCAATGGTTCCGTTCTCGCACCTCGCCGCGTTCGCGGTCACCGCTGTCGTGGTCATTGCCATTCCTGGCCCTTCGGTGCTGTTCACCATCAGTCGAGCCTTGACCGTCGGTCGTCGGTCGGCACTGGCGACGGTCGGTGGAAACACTGTCGGACTGCTCGGCCAAGTCATCGCCACCGCCGTCGGCATGGGCGCGTTGGTCGAAGCCTCCGCCATCGCCTATTCGACGGTGAAGTACGTCGGCGCGGCATACATCGTCTGGCTCGGTGTGCAAGCCATTCGACACCGCCGCGCGATGGCGGACGCCCTGGCACGGCGGGTCCCTGCCGTCAGCGCACTGCGAGCAGCTCGCGACGGCTTCGTCGTGGGCGTTATGAACCCGAAGACGATAGTCGTGCTCGTGACGGTCATGCCTGCCTACGCCGTTCCCTCTCAGGGGCACTTGCCACTGCAGATGCTGTTGCTCGGCCTCCTGTTGCCGCTCGTTGCAGTAGTTCTCGACAGCGTGTGGGCGTTCGCAGCGGGCTCGGCCCGTGAGTGGTTCGCAGGTTCACCGCGGCGGATGGCGACGATCGGCGGCACCGGTGGCCTGGTGATGATCGGCCTCGGTGCGAGCATCGCAGCCACAGGCCGGAGCGACTAGCGGGATACCTCCGCAGATCGGGGGGACGCCATACGCTGACGTCGTGACAGACGACTGGAAGCAGGATCGCATCCGCGCTGCGCACGAGGGGCGTAATCCCACCGTGCTGGCCAAGCTGCCCGAGAGTTTCGCGGTCATTGGCGACACGCAATACCTACCGGGTTATTGCGTTCTGCTGGTTGACGATCCAGCTGTCGACCGGCTGACCGATCTACCGAGGAATCGCCGTCTGGCATTTCTGGAGTCGATGGATTGCCTCGGTGAGGCCGTCGAAAAGGCTTGTAGCGAGATGGATCCCGCGTTTCGGCGACTCAACTACGAGATCCTCGGCAACACCGATGCTTATCTGCACGCGCACATCTTCGCGCGCTACGAATGGGAGCCTGCGGAGTTGATCGGTGGACCGGTATGGCGCTACGACAACAACCTCCGGTACGGCCAGGACGCCGCGCTCGGGCCGCAACACGACGCCCTGCGCCGCCGCATCAGGTCTCATCTGTGACGAGACCTCACGGACTCGGCTAGGTTCATCGGGTGTCCTTGAGTGATCACGAAGTCGCGATTGCAGCAGCCGTTGCCGGCGCCGATGTCGTCCGGCGCGACTACGGCACGGAGTCGGTCCGATATGCAAAATCCGCAACGGATTTCGCGACCCAGACGGACCTTGACGCGGAGACCGCGATCATGCAGGTGATCGCGACACATCGTCCCGCTGACCTGCGCACCGGCGAGGAGTCCGGCGACTCCGGTGACGACGTGGGTTCCGGCCGTCGATGGCTCATCGACCCTCTGTGCGGCACGCTGAACTTCGCTGCCGCCACTCCCCTGGTCGTGATCAATGTCGCGCTCCTCGAAGGAGGACGCGCTCGAGCCGCTGCGGCCGTCGATCCCATTGCGGGAGAGACCTTCTGGACCGATGGATCCAAGGCTTTCGTCCGTCGGGAGGATGATGCAGCGCTGCAACCGGACTCTGTCTCCAGACTCGTGGAGATCAACTGTGATGGTCCGCTCGACCGGCCGTTCGTCGGAGGTCAGCTCGTGTGTGACGCGTCGCTGCGAGCGTCGTTCGGTCCGCGCGTGATCTCGTCCACCCTGGGTGTGGTGTGGGTGGCCGCCGGGCGTCGGGCGGCATACATCTCGGACGGCGCGTTGAGGAACAACCTCCATTTCGCGGCAGGCATCGCGATCGCGGAGGCGGCCGGTTGCATCGTCACCGACCTGGTCGGTCAACCACTGCTCGCCGGAGGCGGTCTGGTCGTGTCAGCCGACGAGATCACCCATCGGGCAATGCTGGAACTCATCGAACCGCACCTTTCCTAGGCGGCGGTGTCCGGATGACGCCCTCGATGAGGCGGTGAGATCCGTTCCTCGTCGGCGTTCAGGTGTCCGTGCGCGACATTCATGGCGGCTGCGGCGGCATCGCGATGGCCGGTGACCGCGGCGACGAAGGTCGCCGCATCCAGCCACAGAACGACCGCTGGATCCACGGCCACCACACTTGCTGTTCGCGGTCGTTCCATGAGCAAGCCCACCTCACCGAAACTGGCGCCACGACTGAGTTCGCGCACGGTCTGCGGACCTTGCATGACCCGCAGCGTTCCTCGCGCAACGATGCCGAACCCGTCGGGCGCGTCTCCCTGGCGCAGGACGACCTCACCGGCATACAACTCCCTACGTCGTAGGCTCCGGGCGAGCCGCTCGACGGCCATGTCCGGGAGCGCCGACAGCTGGGCCGTTGCTCTGACCAGAGCCAGGTCTGGCGGCGGCTGACCGACGCGCGCATCCAGACCCTTCATCGTGGGCAGCACCAGGACGCAGCAGAACACCAACGCAGCACCGCTGAACCACATCGCTCGCCCGAGACCGAACGACGACACCAGCACGGGGCCGAGCAACGACCCCAGCGTGATCAGCCCGGCCGAGACGGACCAGAACAGCGCGTAGGCCCGTGCCGCGAGGTGTTCGGGCAGCACCCGATCCAGGACCGACAGTCCGTAGACGTCCTCCATCGCGTTGCCGAGACCGACGACGGCCAGTGCCACCCACGCGACATCGGCTTGCGGCCAGATCCCGAGCGCGGCGATCGGCGCCCCCCACAGGGCGACTCCGATGGCCGCGCGGCGACCGGCTGATGTTCGTCCCGGCGACCTGGAGCACAGCCATGCACCGACCAGCCCGCCCAGCCCCAGCGTCGCGAACAGGGCGGCGACTCGGTTCTCGCCTCCGCCGCCCGGCGCGAGGCAGAACGCCGCGATGAAGACCGTCAGCAGGCCCCGCATGAAGCATTGGCCGAGGAACACCCCGACCAGCCATCGCACCCGCACGGCAGCCAGCAGCCGAAATGCTTGCATCCCAGGGAACTTCGCACCGGTGGTCACTCGCGCGGGCACTTGGTACGCCGTGCGGACCAACGCCGACAGCGCAGCACCGGCGAGGTAGATCACCGTGAGACTGCCGAGCCCCGCAGACGCGCCGAGCACGGCGACGAGCGCGCCGCCGAGGACGGGTCCCACAACCGTTCCCAGACCCTCGATCGCCGCGTATGCCGCGTTGGCGTTGACCAGGTCGGCCGGTGACACGACGACCTGGATGATCGCGGCGCGCAGTACCGCTTTGAAGATCGAACCGGCAAGTGAGCCCAACCCGACGACCAGCACGAGCACCAGGGCGCTGTCCCGGACGGCAGCCCAGGCGAGGACGAGCGACATTGCCGCAGCGAACGCGTGGGACAGGACGAGCAGGTGTGTGCGCGACATCCGATCCGTCACAGGCACGACGAACGGTCCCAGCAGCGCGCCGGGCAGCACCCGCGCAGCACCGACCAGGCCGACGGCGCCGACCCCGCCGATCCGGAACGCGACCACGGCGAGCATGACGAGCAGGGCCAGATCCGCCGCCACCCAGCAGCCCCAGCCCGCTTCGACAAGCCACAGATTCCTGTTGTGTCGGCGGGTCTTCATCGCATGTTCCGCACGTGCACGATTGTCGCCCTCCACTACGGGTTCGCGGGCAAATTTGCACGTTGTCGCCACCCTGGCATCAACCAGCGAACGCGGCCGCTCTAGCGTCGAGGCGTGCACAAGCGGTCGGAGGTCAATGTCCGGGGAACCGCATTGGTGTCCGCGGCGCACGTGGTGGACGATTTCTACCAGGGCGTCATACCGGCGCTGTTGCCGTTCCTGGTGTCCGAACGCCACTACAGCTACGCGGCCGTCTCGGGCATCACTTTGGCGGCCACCGTGCTCAGTTCGGTGGCGCAGCCGGCCTTCGGGGTGCTGGCCGATCGACGGTCGCGACGTTGGATGGTTCCGGCCGGGATGCTGCTCGCCGCCGTCGGCGCGTCACTCGCGGGATACATGCCGTCGTACGCATTGACCTGGTTGGTGGTCGCGCTCTCCGGTCTGGGCATCGCTGCCTTCCATCCCGAAGCCGCACGTTGTGCCCGACAGGCAGCGGGCCACAGCAACACCGCGATGAGCGTCTTCGCGTTGGGCGGCAACGCCGGCTACGCGCTCGGTTCACTCGTCGCGACTCCGGTGCTGCTCTGGTTGGGCATCCACGGAACCGGACTGCTCGTGCTACCCGCGGTCGTGATGGCCCTGGTGCTGTCGCGCACGCTGAACCACACGCTCGACCATCACGAGAAACACCGGTCGACGTCGCGTATGCCGAGCGGGCACGACGACTGGCCGGCATTCATCATCCTGACCACGGTTGTGATCATCCGGTCGATCCTCTTCTTCGGCATCACGTCGTTCATCGCGCTCTACTTCATCGCGCACTTCGGAACTTCGGAGACGACCGCCGGCGTGGCGCTCACGCTGTTCCTGGTGACCGGCGCGGTCGGCACTCTCCTGGGCGGTTGGCTGGGCGACCGATTCAGCCCGATCGTGAGCATTCGCAGTGGATTCGCTTTGGTGATCCCCGCGCTCGCCGGCGCGCTGCTGACCGGCTCGATGCCGCTTGCGATGGTGTGCATCGCGATCACCGGTATCGCGGCATACATGCCTTTCAGCGTCTTCGTGCTGCTCGGTCAGAATTACCTGCCGAGCCGCATCGGCACCGCGAGCGGCGTGACCGTGGGCCTTGCCGTCAGCATCGGCGGGCTGGCGAACCCGCTGCTCGGCTGGCTCGCCGATGGCACCAGCCTGCGGACGGCGCTGACCGTGCTCCTGGTGCTTCCAGTCCTGGCACTGATCGTCTCGGGGTTCCTGCGGATGCCCGAGGCTCATCGCTGAGCTGGGCCCAACTCACCTGCCCCGCAACAGGATCCAGGTCTTGCCCGGCGCCAGCTCCAGTTGCTTGCCGTGACTGTCCTTGAGTACGAAGGGCTTGTTCGTCGCTGACCGATGCCATGTGCCGACCAGCTTCTTGCCATTGCGGTGCAGCGTCAGCTTCCCCGAGCCGGTCGTCAACGACTTGTCGACCGGGTTGCCGGCCGGGTCCTTGTAGTGGTCGGAGACCTGGTGCACATCGAGCGTCAGCACGTTGCTCGCAGTCACCGGTTTCCCGCCTGCGCCGACGTCTTTGTAGGGACGGCCGTTCCAGGTGGGCAGGTAGCGGTTTCCCTTGTAGGAGAAAGAGAACCGGTCGGCGCCGACTCGGACGGTGAACGACGGATCGGCCAGCGCGCGCTGGAGACGTGCGTCGGACGCGGCGAAGCGCAGGCCGATGTCCTTCGAGCTCGGAAGCCCGGGCCGATGGGACAACTTCGCCACATCGACATACAGATTGTGTGGCGCCTGCCGACCCGAGTCGCGAGACCCGCTGCCGAACAACCGAATCGGTGCCTTGCTGAGCTTCTTGCGGATCTGCGAGGCCGCCCCGGAGTAGACGAGCGCCGGATGCCCGAACGCCGGCAGTATGTCGGCATCGGTGCTGCGAGCACTGCGGACCGGTTCGACGCGCTTGGGGAAGCTGGTCTGATAGATCGGCATGAGTCGCGTCAGGTTGCCCTCGACCTGCTCGACGAAGACCAGGTCAGCGGGTGACAGACCGTACTGCGGCATCGCCGCCCGGGTGTTCTCGAGCTTGACCGCGATCACCGGGTTCCCGGTCTTCGCGCCGCCGGTCAACGGGTTGCCCGACGGTTTCAAGGCACTGGTCGAGGGCTTCTTCGGGCTGCTGGGCGGCGCACTGCTGCGTGTCGAGGCTGATGCCGACTTCGAGTCCGTCGCGCGCGTGCCGCTCGGTGAATCCGTCGAATTGGCCATAGTGCCCGATCCCCCGCCGGAACACCCGGCTGTGACCAGGGCCAGGAGCGCGACCGCCGTCGGGATCAGGTGCCGTCGTCGTGTGTTCCGCGTCATCACCTCAACGCTACAGTCTGTCGAATGGCCGCTTCTCTCGCGTCGCTCAGTGTCGACCAGCGTCGTCTGCTCGAGCAGTGGCTCCCGGGGGTTCAGGTGGTCCGCGATCACGCGTGGGGTCTGGTCGACAACGTCGTCCTCGAGGTCGAAGCCGATCAGCAGGGCTACATCGTGAAGGCCGACGGTGCTTCGACCAACCACATCGGGCGCGAGTTGGACGCCCACGAGCAGTGGTTGTCTCCGTGGGTCGATGACGGACGAGCACCGCGACTGATTGCCGGTGATCGGGACGTGCAGATCCTGGTCACCGAATATCTGCCAGGTGAGCTCGTGCTCGACTCGCCCGCTCAGAGACGGCCGGACACGTTCCGGCAGGCGGGTCGGCTGCTCGCCCGACTGCACGCCCAGGGTGGCCGGCGGGACTCGACATACGAGGCGCGGGAGAACACCAAGATCCTGGCCAACCTCGACAAGCCGCACCGGATCGAACCGGTGCTCGAGGCGGGGTTGCGACGGATCGTCTCCTCGTGGCCCTCGGGCCCGGTTCAAGTCGTGCCGACGCACGGTGACTGGCAGCCGCGCAACTGGCTCATCCATGACGGCGAGGTCCGCGTCATCGACTTCGGACGTGCTGCGCTACGGCCGGTGCTCACCGACTGGGTTCGCCTGGAAGCAAAAGACTTCCGTCAGGACTCGGCGATTGAGCGTGCGTTCGTCGACGGATACGGATCGGACCCGCGCGAGCCGGACGTCTGGCTTCGGGAGCGGCTGCGGGAAGCCATCAACACTGCGGTGTGGGCGCACCTCGTCGGCGATGAAGAGTTCGAAGCCCAGGGCCACTCGATGATCGACCGCGCGCTGGCCGACGCCCCGGCATGAGTTGTGCTCCAGGCCCAGTAGGAGCAGCGTCCCCGGTCTCAGGTCGGCTGAGGTCCACGTCCTGGGCTGAGGCGATAGCCGAAGCCACGAACTGTCAATAAGCAGCTCGGGTTCCTCGGATCCGCCTCGACCTTCGCTCGTAGGCGTTGCATCGTCGTGTCGACGACGCGCGAGTCGCCGCGGAAGTCACTGCCCCAGACCCGTTCGAAGAGTTCGTCGCGGCTCAGGACACGATTCGCGTTCCGCGCGAAGACGACCATCATCCGCAACTCGGTGGGCGTCAGGTCCAGGACCGCCCCGGAGCGCCTGACCTCCATCGTGTCCTCGTCGACCTCCAGGTCGCCGATGCGGCTCACCGCTCGTGGCTGTGTCACGGGCTCCTCCCCAGCCCGTGCTGCGCGACGCAGGAGTGCCTTGATGCGAGCGTCGAGGACGCGGGGCGAGACCGGTTTGGTCACGTAGTCGTCAGCGCCGGCCTCGAGGCTGGCCACGACATCGATGTCGTCGGAGCGTGCGGTCAGGACCAGGATCGGCAACTCGTGTTGGGCGGCCACGGTCCGGCAGATGTCAAAACCGTCCCGGCCGGGTAGGCCGAGATCGAGCACCAGGATCTCGTTGCGTCGCACCGGTTCGAGCAGGTCACGGTTGCCGTCGGGCAGGTGCTCCACCTCGTGGTCCAGGCGTCGCAGCCCGAGCATCAGCGCCTGCGCCACACTGGTGTCGTCCTCGATCAGCAATACCTTCGCCATCAATCCCTCTCCGTCGGCGCCGACCACGGCAGCTCGACCCGGAACGTCGTCGCACTGTCGTCACTGCGCACCTCGATCGTGCCGTGGTGGGCCCGCACGTTCTCCAGGGTCAGCGCCAGCCCGAGACCACTCCCCTGGGTTCGGGTGCGCGCCGTGGCGACCTTGTAGAACCGGTCGAAGAGTCGCTCCTGCACCTCCGGTGGGATCTGCTCGCCGGCGTTCGTCACCGTGAGCAGCACGCCGTCCGACGCAGCGGTGAGCTCGACCGTGATCGGCGGCCGCCCGTGCGTCACCGCGTTGCCGACCAGATTCGCGATCACCAGCTCGATCCGTCGCCGGTCGATCGTGGCGACGACCTCGGGACGGTTGGAGCGAACGGTCACCGTCTCCCGCCAGCCGCGGTGATCGAGAACGTCATACGTCAGGGCCACCAGGTCGGTGTCGCTCAACGCGAGAATTGCCTGGCGACTGTCGTGCCGGGAGATCTCGATCAGGTCCTCGACGAGCCTGGCGAGGTTCTGGATCTCGGTGTTCAGGAGTCCGGCGGCCTCGCGCGCGTCCGGCGACATCTCCCCCGATTCCTCCTGCAACACCTCGCCTGCCGGCAGCAGCGCGGCCAGGGGGGTGCGTAGCTCGTGCGAGACGTCGGCGGCGAACCGGCGCGACTGCTGCAGGGAGTGCTCGTGGGTGTCCATCAGCCCGTTGAACGACTCGACGAGACGTTCGAGCTCGGGTGTCCCCTGCGGCTGCAGACGCACTGTGCTGTCCCCGTCGGAGGCACGACCGGCCGCATCGTCGATGCGTCTGAGCGGCCGCACGATGTAGCGCGACAGCCAGGCGGCGACGGCCGCACCGAGGAGCACCCCGGCCGCCAGACAGATCCCGACGACCTTGATGACGGACACGATCTTGTCGTGCACACCGAGCAACGGTCGCACCGAATAGAGCTGCACCTTCACGCCGTCCGAGCCCGGAGGTCCGTTGACCGTCACCTGGGTGCCGAAGAGGATTCGATACGGACCCCTGGTGCGCCGCAACACCTGCAGGTCTGTGTGATTCGCGGACCTGACGTCCTGGGTGAGGTCCGCGCTCTTGGCACTTCCGAGTCGGGTGATGTGTCCGTCCACGACGATCGTCATGTCCGGTGACGCGATGATCCGCCCAGGTCCGAACGGCCGGTCCTGCTGGATCTGTTTCGCCTCCTGCAGGAACTGATCCTGCGCCTGGCTGCGTGCGACGGAGTAGACCCAGGAACCCACCGTCGTGACGACCGCGACGGCCGTGCCGCCCGCGACGAGCAGGACGATCACGACGGACGCAAGGACCGCGCGTCCCCGGATCCCCATATTCTTCAACGGATTTCCGGCCTGCGCACGCTCAACGTCGCGCCGTCGGCTGCGGCGACGGCCGGGGTGACATGGCTCGCGCCGGAGGCACCCCGGCGATGGCTCGTTGCTGCAGTGAGCTGATGCCCGACGCGACGGCGAGCGCGCCCACGGCGATCAGCACCGAGCCGGCGACATCGCTCGGGCGGTGCCAATGCGCACGTATGACGATGAGCGAGACCAGTCCCGTCGTCCCCCATGCTGCGCAGGCGATCACGTATTGCAGACGGGTGCGCGCCACGTAGGTGAGCGCGGCCGCCATACCTGCGAAGCCGGCCACCGTGCCACTCGGGAAGGAGTTGTGCGCCGTGAGTTCCCACCCCGTGGCAGGCCGGGTCAACAGCCCCTTCAGGACCGCAGCTGCGAAACCCGGACCGATCCCGACGCAGAGCGACACGATCGTCGTGCGCGGGCGGAATCGGTTCACCAGGCACGTCGCGCACACTACACCGAGGCCGATCACCAGCAGCACCAGTTGGTTACGCGCCAAACCTGCCCCGTCGGGGATCCACGAACGCCCTGCCAGCTCGTCGCGCAGTGTCCCGAACCACCGTGCATCGAGCTCCCGTCCCGGGCGGGTGCGGACCGCAACGACATACAGGACCAGGGCGGCGATCCAGCAGGCGAATCCCGCGCCGATTCGCGTGATCCGGTCAGCGACAACGGTGCTCATCCCAGAGCGTCCGTTCGCTGGGCCGGGCACTGTCCGTCAACAGCGGTCAGCTCGAAGTGCCAGATCTCGTTCGCGTAGGTCTGGCACAGTCCGTACTGGGATCCGTTGCGGATGAGCCAGTAGTCGGCGTCGGTGGGGCCGATGTCCACGGCTCGGCCCGTGGTGTGTTCGGTCTTGTCCGGAGTTGCGACATGGGTCCTTGCATAGGCGACGCCGTGTTCGGCGACTGCGTCGGCATACAACCGGCGTTGGTAGGCATCGGTGCGCCATCCCGAGGTGATCCACATCTGCACCCCGTTGGCCTGCATCGCCTCCTGCGCCCCGACCAATGCTGCACGAAGTTGCGGGTCGAGACGTTGGACGGCAGGCACGTCGGCCGTCGGGCCAAGATGCGCACCGGAGGGGATCTCCCCCGCGGCCGGGCCGAAGGCGGCGTCCTTCTTCGTGGTCGGTCGAGGCGGCTTCGATCCCTCACCTGTCGTGGCCTCCCCCGAGGTGACCACGGCAGTCGCCGACCGCACGCCGTCTGCAGCGGGGCCGGGGTCCGCCATGAATCCGGCAGCGCCGACCAGAACGCAGGCCGCGGCGATCCCGAAGAGTCCCACCACAGCGGCTCCGGTACGGCCGTGACGTCGAGTCGAGTTCATGCGAAGAACGCTATGAAGGGGATGTCTCGGTCCCGCCGCACCGTTGCAACAGCACTGTCACAGAAAAGCCACACGGTGCCGGCCGGCGGAGGTCGTGCCCGAATCTTCAAGCCGGCCGCCAAAACCTTGCGGATCAGCATTGGTGAGGCCGACGTGTGCAGCACGACGAACTGCTGGCGGGCCTGCGCACCTTGCCGGGGCGGAGCCACCACGACGGTCAGCAGCACGGGATCAGGTTGGACCTGAGTTCGTCAATGCCTGATCCTCCCTGCCTGATCCTCCGGTGCTCGATCCCCCGTCAGCTCTCCACACAGAACTCGTTGCCCTCGGGGTCGCTCATGACAACCAGGTCGTCGTGTCGTTCGATCACCGAGGCACCGAGCGCCTCAAGCCGCCCGACCTCGGCGCCCAGGTCTCCGACCGCGCGCAGGTCGAAATGCTGGCGATTCTTGGCAGTCTTGGTCTCCGGCACGCGCTGGAACCACAGGGTCGGGCCACCCCACCCGGGCGGCTCCACCCAGGCCCGGTCAGCCGTGCTGTCCTCGTCGACGTTCGAGCCGAGCGCGCTCGCCCAGAACCCGGCTACCGCAAGGGTGTCGGCGCAGTCGAACGTCACGGACTTCACGAAAGCAACCACGGCGGCACGCTAGTCGCTCCTTCAGTGAAAGAAGGCAGCCAAACGGAAATCCACGCGACAGCGGGCCTTTCACGCCATACCGTCCGAGCGACACCCGCTTCCGATCAGGGCTGGAGATCTCATGGGACACGGAACAGTGCTGCTCACCGGAGTAGGCCGACGGCGCGGCATCACGGTCGCGTTGGCAGATCAAGGAATTCGCGCGAACGCGATCAACCCGGGGCCGGTCGACACCGGCTGGATGGACGACGAGATCCGCGAGCAGGTGTCGCCCAGACACCCGCCGGGCGCCTCGGCACGCCGCGGGACACCGGTGATCTCGTGACGTTCCTGCTCTCGTCTGCCGGCGGCTGGATCACCGGGCAGGTGCTCTACAGCAACGGTGGCTTCCGCACCGCACAGTGATCGGGCGAGTGGATCGTCGCGCTGCTGCGTAGAGTCGAAACGCTCGAGTCGAGGCGCTCGATGACAGGAGGTGAGTCGGTGCAGACCGCGGTCCGGAAGATCGTGCTGCTCGAAGGCATCAGCGACGTCGCAGCGGTGACGGCCGTCGCGACGACGTACGGCGTCGATCTCGGGGCCGTCGAGCTGGTCGACCTTCATGGCGTGACCAACGTCCGTCGTGAACTCGGCGAGTTGCACCGTGCAGCTGAGGAACGGGAGATCCTCGGCCTGTGCGATGCACCGGAGACGCGGTTCGTCGAGCAGGCGCTCAACGAGGTGGGGTGCGTGGTCCGGGATGTGAGCGATCTGTCGGCATACGGCTTCTTCGTCTGCCACGCCGACCTGGAGGAGGAACTGATCCGGGCGCTGGGCGCCGACCGGACCATCGACGTCATCGAACAACTCGGGCTCGACGCCAAACTCGCCACACTGCGCCAACAACCGGCTTGGCTCGACCGCCCGCTCACCGAGCAGCTGCATCGCTTCTGTGGCGTGGCCTCCGGCCGCAAGGAACTGCTCGCCGGCGCACTCGCGACGGCGCTGGGCCCTGGGGAGACCCCTGCTCCCCTCCGCTGTCTCGTCGAACGGCTCGCCGACCGATGAACGATCCGCACCGTCTCGGCGACGGGTTGGCCTTCGCGGAGCACTCTCCCGGCGCGACGCCGGGCAGTCCCTGGCAACCCCTGGAAGCCCGAATCGGCGCCGACTCCCTGCGCTCACGGGTCGATCACATCGCCGCTGCACTCCGCTCCCCCGGCCGTGAGCCGGTCGACCTGCGCACCGCGGCATCGACGGAGCACTTCGGTCTGGTCGCCCGAATGATCGCGGCGCACATCTGCGCCCGAGCGCTCGGCATATCGGTGAGTCTCACCACCGCCGACATCTGGTGGCAGCAACCGCCCGGCGGTCTCGTCCAACTCTCGCTGACACGCTCGCCGCAACCACGAAGTCCGTTGGACGACAGCGCGATCGGCGACCTCGCCAGCACCATCCAGCAGTTGTTTGGCGTCAGCCCGCAGGTGCTATGGGGCAACGTCGGCTCGGCGGCCAACAGCACGCTGAACCTTCTGCGCACAGCCCGTCCCGATCTGCTCGACGACGCTCGACAGGCCGCGGACGCCCTGCTGCGCGACGCTCGCATCGACGGTGGCGCGCTCCACGCCGGTCCCGGCTTCCGCAGACGCAGTTGCTGTCTGATCTATCGAGCCGGCACGGGCATGTGCGGTGACTGCGTCCTGCGACCTTGACGCTCCCGCCACAGGCCGAGGGGCTCGGCCTGAAGCGCGACCTGCGGCATACTCGCGTTCGTGCCTGAATGGACGATCAGACGACCAGAGCCAGGGGACGTGGAGTCATTGGCGGCCCTGCACATCGCCGTATGGCGCCACGCCTACCGCGGCCTGATCGAGCAGCCGCTCCTCGATCAGTTGGAGTCCTCCCACAGCGCACAACGCTGGGAGCGGACAGTCACCGCCGTGCAGAGCGGGAAGTCGGGCAACACCGTGCTGGCCGCCTTCGTCGACGCAGAGCCCGTCGGCATCATCGAAGTCGGACCCGCGCAGGACGAGGACGCGCCAAGGCCGACCGAGGTCCGCAGTCTCAACGTCGCCGGGCGCTGGCACGGCAAGGGCGTTGCCCAGGCGTTGATGCAGGAAGCAGTCGGCGACGCGGACGCCTACCTGTGGGTGCTGCGCGGCAACGAGCGGGCGATCGTCTTCTATCGCAAACTGGGCTTCGAACTCGACGACACCGAGCGGTATGACGACGTATGGCGCTGCTACGACCAGCGCATGCAACGCCCCTCGGCGGCGAGCTGACCCGCCCGAACCTGGGGCGAGTCAGTCCTCCTCGACGAGCTCGAGGTCGTGCACGTCCCGGACGAAGGCCGCGAAGCCCGGCACGGTGAACTCCAGGTAGCCGTGGCTGCTGTCGGTGATGATGCCCGCGCCGATCAGCCTGCTGCGTGGAACTCCGAGGGCGTCGGTCGGCTTGCCCATCTCGGCGGCGATCGTGCTGCGCCGGACCGGCCCGTCACCCAATCTGGCCATCGCCAGCACGAAGTCGAGCTCGACCTGCCGGGTCACTTTCGACAGTCGAGCCGTGAACAGCTCTCGCAGGTCCTCTTCGACGTCGGCTGCCGCAGCCTCGACGTGCTCACGTTTGATGGTTGCCCCCGAATCGGGGAATCCCGCGTGTTGCCAGGCGTTTTCACCGATCAGCTGCACGGTGTGTGGATAGCCCGCGGCATACCGCACGGCGGCGTCCAAGGCGTCCGCGCTCCAGCCGACCCCGAGTTGGCGCGCCGGGTTGGCCAGGGCCACGGCCGCCGCGTCGGGTGTCAGGTCCTTCAGCTGCCGGTAGGCGAAGCGTTCGGAATTGCTGACGGCGGCATTGATGACGCCGACGCTCTCGGGTAGGCCGGCTGCGAAGAGCGCGACCGGCAGGTCGCGGCGTTCGGACTGGAAGTGTTGCCACGCATAGGAGATCGTCCGCAAACTGGCCGGATCCGCCGCCTGCACCTCGTCGATCAGAATGACCAGTCCGGAGTGCTTGCGGTCCAGTGACGCCTGCGTCGTCGCGACGATGAGGTCCTCGAACTCGCGCGTTGCACCGCGGGCCCGACGGCGTCCGCCGGCCGCGCTCCATCCGGCTTCGATGCTGGCCACACCCGGCACTCCCCCGGTCACCTTCAACTCTAGGTGCGACAGCGCCTCGGTGACCCGTTCCTTCATCTTCGCCGGCCACCGGCGGACCAGCCGTTCGGCGCCGTCGGCGATCGCGGGCACCAGACCCGACGACTCCCCTGCGGTGACCCAGATCGTGTCGGCATCCTTGGCCTTGGCCCGCTGCTCGACCTGCCGCAACAGCGAGGTCTTGCCCACGCCCCGTGGTCCGTGGTCGACGCGGATCCGCGGCACCAGTCTGCCGATCGTGGCCAGCAGGTCGAGCCGTTCCTCGATGGCGGCCAATTGCCTGTTGCGGCCGGGGACTTCGCGCGCCACAGCACCCGGTGTGTAGGGACTGGGCTGTGCCATTCGTTGCCTCTCGCTCTGGGCTGATTTATACGGTTCCGCCTAATCGTCTACAAGCGTATCGGCACCGGCCGACAGCCTCCGTCATAACGATCCGTCAACCTCGTTAGCATCGGGAGGCGTGAAGATCGGAATCATTCTTGGATCTGTCCGTGACAGCCGGAAGGGCGAGCTCGTTGCCGACTGGGTGCGCAGCAACGCCGAGGAGACGGGCGGTGCGGAGTTCGAAGTGCTGGACCTGCGCGACTTCCAGCTCCCCCTGCTGACCTCGGCCGTCCTGCCGTCGATGGCGGGCCGCAATTACGACTCCCCCGAGGTCACCCGGTGGAGCGAGGCCATCGATGCGTGCGACGGCTACGTGATGATCACGCCCGAATACAACCACGGCGTCCCGGGCGCCCTGAAGAACGCGGTCGACAGCCTCGGCCCGGAGTGGACCGGCAAGACCATCGGTTTCGTCTCGTATGGCGCTGACGGCGGCGTTCGCGCCGTCGAGCAGTGGCGGCAGATCGTCGCCAACTTCCACATGATCGACGTGCGCCACCAGGTGTCCCTGCAGCTGTTCACCGAGTTCGGCGAGGGTGGGCTGCAACTGCAGGACCGTCGCGCCGGCGAGATCAAGGCACTGCTCGACGCACTCGTCACACTCACCGGCCGGCTGCAGGCCGCCTGACCGTCAGCTCGCGACGCGTATCGCCAAAAGCCTCGCGAGAGAGCGGATTTCGCGGTCCACGGCTGCTCGCACCGTCCGGGAGAACGGGACATCCTCGTGTATGGCGTGCACGACCAGTCGACCGCGCGGGCGGTCGGCGGAGGCGTCGAGCTTCCCAACGAGGCGGTCCCCGTGCAGGATCGGCAGCGCGTAGTAGCCCCACCGCCGCTTCGCCTTCGGCTTGTACATCTCGAGCTGGTAGTCGAACTCGAAGGTGTCCGCCATCCGCTTCCGGTCGAAGACCAACCGGTCCAGTGGTGACAACAATGCGGTGCGACCTTTGAACGGCTGGTCGAGCTGCGCCGGGTCGACACACCACTTACCGCGCACACCCTCGATGACCGCTGGCTCGCCCGGCGGTTCGATGTCCTTGCGCTGGATCCCCGCCAGGTCGAAGACCTTGGGCCGCATCAGCCCCAGCGCGTGCAGCGAGCGCCGTGCCCGTTCTCGCAGCGCCTCCTCCAGCGGCATCGTGTCCGTCTCGGGATAGACCCGATCGGCGAGATCCCACAACCGCTCGCCGCGCTCGCCCCGTCCGGTGACTGCGACCTCGCCCCGGCCCTCCATGAAGTCGATGAGTCGCACGACGTTCTGGTTGTTGGTCCATCCCGTCGAACGCCACGGCACCTCGCAGGTGTCGTCGAACGCCGCCGCCGGCAGGGGTGCCTCCTCCGCGAGACGGTCGAGGATGTCGCGACGGCACAGGTCGTTGGCCTCCACCCACTCGGCGACCGACTCCTGCCACTCCAGCCGCGGATGCCGGCCCCAGTCGGCCAACTCGGCCCGGTGGAGCCGCAGGTCCTCCGCCGGTAGCAATCGGCCGTGCAGTTCGACGACCTCCCCCGCCTCGCGCAGATCCTCCAGGCCGCCCAGCGGGTATGCCGCACCGAGCCTGCTCCAGCAGACCAGCTCCGGACTGGGCGCGACCGCCGCCGTCAGATCGACCTGCACGGACCCCAGATCGCGGACGACGGACAGCAGATCGGCCGGTCGCGGCGCTGCCAGCACCTGCGCACGCACCGCGATACGTCGAGCCTCCGCGCGGGTTAGTCGGTGCACCGTGCTCACCCGTGCACGGTAGCGGAATGCGCGAGGTCGCAACGCCGTTGCGGCATACATGAAGGTTGACATCTGGTCCGACATCGCGTGCCCCTGGTGCTTCATCGGCAAGCGCCGCTTCGAGGCGGGACTGCGCGACTTCGCGCACGCCGATGCCGTCGAAATCACCTGGCACAGCTACCAACTCGACCCGTCGCTGCCCGAGCACTATGACGGCACCGAGGTCGACTATCTCTCCGAGCGCAAGGGTATGCCGCGCGCCCAGGTCGAGCAGATGATCGGTCACGTCGGGGAGCAGGCGGCCGGGGAGGGACTGCACTACGACTTCGACAACCTGGTCGTCGCCAACAGCATGCGAGCCCACCACCTGCTGCACGTCGCCGCGCGCCACGGTGTCGCCGACGCGGTCAAGGAAGACCTGCTGTCCGCCCACTTCGAGCACGGCGTCGACATCGGGGACCCGGCACAGCTGATCCAGGTCGCCGGCCGTCACGGTCTCGACGCCGACGAAGTGCGCACCGCGCTCGACGACGCGCAGGTGCGCGCCGAGGTCGAGCACGACTTCGCCCAGGCACGCGCCTACGGCATCCAAGGTGTTCCGTTCTTCGTGATCGACGAGAAGTTCGGTGTCTCCGGCGCACAGCCTGCGCAGACCTTCACCGGCGCACTCGAACAGGCCTGGCAGGCATCGCATCCGTTGGCCGTGCAGTATGCCGAGGGCACGACCTGCGGGCCCGACGGCTGCTGAGGGCAACGGAATCGAAGGCTGCGGCGTCCCTTGTGTATGGGGATCACGAACAGCCAGGGGAAACTGACAACAACGACTCGGCGCACGGCGTTGGCACTGTCCAGCAGCGGCACGATGACGGCTCTGGCCGGTTGCGCCGCTCGGGCCGCCGCGGCGCCGGCCGGTCGTGCCAGGTCCGTGCCGACGGTCGCGGCGAAGCCGACCACGCAGGACTGGATCGCCTTCGCCCGCACGGTGCAGGGACCGGTCGACCTGCCCGGCACGGCGCAGTACGACCGGGCGAAACTCGTCTTCGACACCCGTTTCGACGCCAACCGACCGGTCGCCGTGATGGTGGTCCAGCGCACGGCCGACATCGCCCGGGCGATGCGTTTCGCCCAGCGCTTCGACCTGCAGATCGCGCCGCGGGGTGGCGGCCATTCCTACGTCGGAGCATCCGCGGCCAACGGCACCCTGGTGCTCGACCTGCGCCCGCTGCACTCGGTCACCTACGATCCGGCGAGCCGCACGGTCCTGGTCGGCTCCGGCGCCTCGTTGTATGACGTCAAAGCGCATCTCGCGGCGCACGGTCGCGCCATACCGACCGGAACCTGCCCGACCGTGGGCACCGCCGGCCTTACCCTCGGGGGTGGTCTCGGTGTTGAGTCGCGCGCCCACGGACTCACGGCCGATCGACTGACCGAAGCGCATCTGGTGTTGCCGGACGGCAGCTCCGTCACGGCCACCGCGACACAGCACTCCGACATCTTCTGGGCGCTGCGCGGTGGTGGCGGCGGCAACATCGGCATCGTGGACCGCGCTGCGCTTCGTCACGCACGCAGCCGCCGACCAGGGCATCTTCACCCTCACCTTCCCCAGCAGCGCTGCAGTCCCGGTGATGACCGGTTGGGCTCGATGGATCCGGGCGACCGGCCGCTCCCGCTGGGCCGGCGTGCACGTCGACGCCACGGGCAACGGTGGGCTGCACGTCAGCATCGTGGGGGTGACGACAGCGGGTGACGAACGCGTCGCGGCAGCGTCGCTGACCCACGACATCGGGGTGTCCCCCACGTCATCCCGCTATCGCCGACTCGGCTATCTCGACGCAGCGATCTACCTGGGCGGCGGCACCACGTCCACGCGACAACGGTTCACGGCCGGCTCCGACGTGCTGGCAGTGGTCGACCGGCCGACCGCGAACGCCATCGCCCGCGCCGTCGTCGCTCGGTCCCGGGCCGGTGGGGCGGGCAGCGCTCTGCTCGACCCGCTCACCGGTGCCGTCGCCGATCCGAAGCGCACCGACACCGCCTTCCCGTGGCGGGACCACACCGCGTCGCTGCAGTGGTATGTCGGCGTCGCTTCCCG
Source organism: Flexivirga endophytica (assembly GCF_014640635.1). Taxonomy (GTDB): domain Bacteria; phylum Actinomycetota; class Actinomycetes; order Actinomycetales; family Dermatophilaceae; genus Flexivirga; species Flexivirga endophytica. Next base: position 456,007 of record NZ_BMHI01000004.1, on the reverse strand, counting down.
CAGCTCCGCCCGTGACTGGATCGCCACCGCGCACCGGCAGGTCGCGCTTCACTCCTCGGGCGGTTACGTCAACTACCTGGAGACCGGTCAGGGCGCGGGCCGCTACTTCGGTGGCAACCTCTCCCGGCTCGCACAGATCCGCAAGCTGCACGACCCGCGGCGCCGCCTGCACAGCGGACTGGCCGTCTGACTCCCTTTGCGATAACAGATCGGCGGCCCGCAGCCCGATCGGCGCCCACGAGCGCACCGGGTGTGCCACAGTGTCGCGCGTGACCCTGCTGCGGACGCCCATCGCGCAAGTCTCCAGCCCGGAGCAGAAGCGCCTCCAGCGCAGTTGGTACTGGTACGACTGGGCCGCGGCGTCATACGTGGTGGTCACCGCGGCGGTGCTCTTCGCGCCTTATCTCACCTCGATCGCGAACAAGGTCGCCTGCCCCGGCCAACCCAGCGATGCGGCGTGCGAGAACAACCTGGACGTCCTCGGCATCGGCATCGCGCCGGGATCACTGGTCCCCTACGTGCTGACGGTCTCCACAGTGATCTCGGCCGTGGTGCTGGTCTTCATCGGCGCCATCGTCGACCGGTCGATGCACCCGCTGCGCTATCTGGCCGGCTTCACGTATGTCGGCGCGACCGCGGCGGCGGCGATGGTCCTGGTCGGCGGCACCAACTGGCAGCTCGGGGTGATTCTGGCGATCATCGCCAACCTCGGTCTCGGCGCGGCACTGATCGTCTACTCGGCGATCATGATCCGGATCACCCCACCGGACGACCGGGACTATGTGTCGGCGCGTGGCTGGGCCTACGGCTATCTCGGCGGCGGTTCACTGCTCGCTGCCACGCTCATCCTGCTGGTCGCGCATGACGCCTTCGGGCTGGACAAGGCCGGAGCCGTCCGGGCGGCATTCCTGGTCGCAGGCATCTGGTGGGCGCTCTTCGCAATCATCCCGTTGCGTGGGCTGCGCACGCTGGCGCAGATGGACCGGCCGGTGCCGCGCGACCGGATGGGCGGCTTCCGGCAGCTGCGCACCACCTTCGCATCCCTGCAGCACTACCCGCAGACCAAACGCTTCCTGCTGGCCTATCTCTTCTACAACGACGGCATGCAGACGGTGATCGCCTCCGCCAGTCTCTACGGCAGCAAGCAGCTGAAGTTCAGTGACAGCGAGCTGGTGATCACGATCCTGCTCGTGCAGTTCATCGCGTTCTTCGGTGCTCTGGCCTTCGCCCGGATGGCGGCGAAGCACGGAGCGCAACGGATGATCTACTCCAGCCTGTTCCTGTGGACCGCCGTGGTCTGCCTCGCGTGCGCGCTGCCGGAGAAGAACCTGGGCCTGTGGTTGCTGCTCGCCGCCGGCATCGGCCTGGTCCTCGGCGGCAGCCAGTCGCTGTCCCGGTCGCTCTACAGCGGGCTGATCCCGGCCGGCCGGGAGTCGGAGTTCTTCAGCCTCTACCAAGCCATGGAACGTGGGACGAGCTGGCTGGGCACTCTGGTCTTCGGGCTGGTCTTCCAGTGGTTCCGTGACTACCGGTTCTCGATCGTGGCGCTGGTGATCTTCTTCGGTGTCGGGGCCGTGCTGCTACGCGGCGTGCGGGTGCGCGAAGGCATCATCGAGGCCGGGAACACGCCACCGAAGGTGGTCTGATCGCCCATCGAGGCGCGTCGATGCGACTTTTTCGTCGGTTTACGGCATACTGACGCGTTCGAAGACGTAAGATACGCAACCTTTTGCGCCCGTGAGACGTCTTCATTACGTGTGTTCGGGAACATCACGACCCGACCGACCGTTGCACGTCATAGATCGCCGAGACCGGAAGACCCAAAAGGGGGGCAGGTCTCGGACGGGTTCGATACGAGAGAGAAGTGAGTGGACATGGCAGAGCGTTCGTTGCGAGGGACCAACCTGAGCACCCTGTCCTTGGAGACCGAGGACAACATCGCGTTCAGTGAGCGCCAGATCGTGCGCTACGTGTGCGAGCAGGGCCACGTCAGCGAGCTGCCCTTCTCGGTCGAGGCCGACGTCCCGGGTCTCTGGGAGTGCGGCACCTGCGGTGCCGAAGCCAAGCTGCAGGACGGCCCGGAGCCCGAGCGCAAGCCGGTCAAGCACCAGCGCACCCACTGGGACATGCTGCTCGAGCGCCGCTCCATCCCGGAGTTGGAGGAGTTGCTGCAGGAGCGCCTCACGCTGCTGCGTGCGTCGCGTGGCGAGAAGCCGCGCCGCAAGCGCTCCGCCTGAGTACTTCGACAAACGAGAAGAGGAGCCGACCGGTCAGCCTGTCGGCTCCTCTTTCGTATGTCGGGCAGGCTCAGCGCGAGCTCACTTCTCCCGACCCTCCTCGTCGATGATCTCCGCCTCGATGACCTCTGGGTCGTCCCGGCGGACGTCGGTGTGCGTCGCGGTGTAGTCGACGACGCGAACACCTCCGGCACCCATCCGGCGGCCGACCACGACCTGCATCAGCCGCCGGGACACCGAGCGCATCCCGGGCAAGATCAGGATGACGCCGAGCAGCGAGGTCACGAACCCGGGGATGAGCAGCAGCACACCCCCGACGAGCGCCTGCGGCGCATCCGCGACCTCACGGGCCGGCGGCCGCCGCTCGGCCATCGCGGCGCGCATCTCCCGGGCGGCACCCACCGATGCGCGCTTGATGACGAACAGCCCCAGGCAGAAGCAGACCGCCAGCGCCAGCAGCGTCCACCAGCCGATGACGTGCCAGACCAGCACGATGACGATCACCTCGATGATCGGCAGGCACAAGATCACGGCGAAGAGCAACCGTGCCCAGAACGGTGCGCGGCCGACGGTGCCCGGGGTGCTCATCAGCTGTCCTTCTTCTGTCGATGACTGAGACGTTCACTCAGAGAACGAAGCTGACCCCGCCGATACTCCCAACCCCAGCGGGTGATGTTGAGCAATGACTCCCGGGCGATGTCCGGGTTCATCTTGGACTGCCCGATCTCGCGCTCGACGAAGGTGATCGGGATCTCCACGACGCGGAGCCCTGCGCGGATCGCGCGCCAGGTCAGGTCCGCCTGGAAGCAGTAGCCGTAGGAGTCGACGCCCTCCAGGCCGATGGTCCGCAACGCATCGGACCGGTAGACGCGATATCCGGCGGTCGCGTCGTTGACCGGCATACCGAGCAGAGTCTTGACGTAGATGTTGCCGCCGACGCTGAGCGCCTTGCGGTGGATCGGCCAATTGACGACCCTGCCGCCACGGATCCAGCGCGAACCGATCACGACGTCGGCGCCCTCGGCCGCCGCGAGCATCGTCGGTAGCCGCTCCGGGGGGTGCGAGCCGTCGGCGTCGATCTCGACGAGCGCGTCATACCCGTGCTGCAGTCCCCACTCGAAGCCGGCCAGGTAGGCCTTGCCGAGACCTTCCTTGCCGGGGCGGTGCATGACCTGGAGGCGCGGGTCAGCAGCGGCCAGTCGATCCGCGACCGCACCGGTGCCGTCCGGCGAATTGTCTTCCAGCACCAGGACATCCGCGTCCGGAACGCTGTCGCGAATGCGACGGAGGATCAACGGCAGGTTCTCTCGCTCGTTGTATGTCGGCACCAGCACCAGGACGTTGGACAGGGCGGGACGGTGGTGAATGTCTTGCTCAGACAAGCTCGTGCACTTCCTTGGCGCTGAGGGACCGACGGCGGGCGGAGCGATTGCCGCCCAGGGCGACTCCGCACAGTAGCAACGCGGCGGCGCAGCCGAGCCACTCCGGCAGCGCGCCGAGGCGAACGGCCAGGGTCTCGTTGGTGCGTAGCGGCAACGCGCCGGCCACGGCCTCCGGGGTGAACAGCTCGGTCTTGCCGTGCACGACACCGTCGGGGCTGATCAGACCACTGACACCGACCGTCGAGATGTGCACGATCGACCGGCCGAGCTCGATGGCACGCACCCGCGAGATCGCCAGCTGTTGTTCGGATTCGGCGGTCTTGCCGAACGTCGCGTTGTTGGTCTGCACGGCGAGGATCTGGGCGCCGTCCTTGACAGGGTTGCGGGTCAGCGAGTCGTAGGCCACCTCGAAACAGATGACCGGCGCGACCTTGACGGTGCCGTTGTGCTTGGTCGGCACGCGGAACAACCCGGTCTCGTGTCCGGCGGCGAAGTTGCCGGCCAGGTCGACCGCGCTGCTGAAGTGCCGGAAGAAGGAGCGGTAGGGCATGTATTCGGCGAACGGCACCGGGTGCTGCTTGACGTAGCGGTCCGTGATGCCCTTGTCCGGCAGATAGAGCAGGGAGGTGTTGCTGGTCTGTGGCGCCGGCTCGGTGAGCACTGCGCCGACGATCAGCGGCACACCGATGCGGTCGACGGTCTGGACAATCTCGCTGCCGGCGTCTGCGTTGCGGGTGGGGTCGATGTCGGAGGAGTTCTCCGGCCAGATCACCAGGGCCGGCTCCGGCATGGTGCCGTCCTTGATCTTCTTGGCCGCAGCGTCGGTGACCTTGACGTGGTTGTCCAGCACCGCGCGCCGCTGGGCGTTGAACTCCAGCCCCGCAGTGGGGACGTTGCCCTGTATGGCGAGCACCTGCATCTTCTTGCCGCTGGTCGGCGTGGGATAGACGACCGCGAGTCCGACGACGGCCACGCCGGCGACCACCGGCCACAACCGCGGGAGTATGGCGCGCGCCGGCGGCATACCCCTGCGCACGCGGTCGACAGTCAGCGCCAGCCAACCACCGAGCAGCGCCACCACGAAGGTCAGCCCGGGGGCACCGAAGATCGACGCGAGATGCGCGATCGGCGATCCCGCGGTCGACCACGCGAGGCGCGCCCAGGGGAAGCCCCCGAACGGCATCGAGTCGCGCACGGCCTCCTGCAGCACCCACAGCAACGCGATCGCCAGCGGGCGCACGTGCGGGCCGTCGGCGGGCGAAAGCCACTGCGGCAGCAGCTCCCAGCGACGGGCGGACTGCACCAGGGAGCACGCCATACCCATCAGTGCGAGATAGACCGACTCGGTGATCGCCAGAGCGAGCCAGGGCACGGCGCCGACGTAGGTGCCGGCCCAGTGCAGCGTGGGGCCGAAACAGGCGAATCCACCGACCAGGCCGAGCAGGAAACCGGTGCGCACCCGGGTGCCTTTGGTGGCGAGGGCGAGGAGGGCGACACCGACGATGGCGGCGGGCCAGATGGCCGGTCCGGGGAAGGACAGCCACAGACACAGTCCTCCGGCAACGGCGAGCGCGAGACGGAGGATCACTCGCCAAGCCTATGTGACGGGCTCGTGTCCGGTTCAGCGAAGGGCGCAGACTCCGCGGGCGGGCTGCAGCACGAGCCCTGGAAGAAGCAGGTGCTCGTAGATGGGCCCTCGCCGTTGGGACCAATACACGGTGGGGCTCCCCTGGCGTGCACGTTTTCTACTAAGCGAGGGGCCCATCTACGCACCCTTGAGTCCGTCAACCCGTCGCGCAGGCTCCGAACGATGGGCACGAACTTACCTCCCCAACTGGCCGTGTCAACAGCGCGCTGACCTGCGGCGATACGCGTTTGCGCAGGTCAGCGCGGGTCCGGCTACTCAGAAGTTTTTCAGGAATGCCCGGCGTGTCGCGCGCAACACGCCGGGCGGCATGATGTACCGGTGTCTGCTCACCATCAGAAACCCTCCGGAGGGACCCCGGCGACCCGTGCTCTGGGCGCGGCCGGCGTCGACTTCACCAGCCACGAGTTCGTGCACGACGCGGCCGTCGAGTCGTTCGGTCTGGAGGCCGCCACAGCGCTCGGCGTCGCGGCCGAGCGGGTGTTCAAGACGTTGGTCGCGCAGCTCGACCGCAGCCAGGACAAGGGGCTCGTCGTCGCCATCGTCCCGGTCGACCGGCAACTGGACCTCAAGGCGTTGGCTCGCGAGTTCGGGTGCAAACGAGCGGCGATGGCCGACGCCACCATCGTCGAGCGAACGACGGGTTACCTCGTGGGCGGCATCAGCCCGATCGGCCAGAAGCGCTCGCTCGCAACGGTTCTCGACCGATCTGCGACCTCGCATCCGACGATCCTGGTCAGCGGCGGACGCCGCGGTCTGGACGTCGAGCTGACACCCGCGGACCTGGTGTCCGTGAGCCGCGCACGTGTCGCGGACGTCGCGCGCTGACCCCGGCGATCACTGCTGCTGATCGGCCAACGGCGAGCGGTCCTCCCACGGAGTGCTGAGCACCACCGTGGTCCGGGTGGTCGCGCTGGCAGCTGCCCGGATGTCGCCGAGCAGCACCTCCAACTCTCCGGGATTGGCGACGCGGACCTTGAGCACGTAGTTCTCGTCGCCCGCAACGGAGAAGCACGACTCGACAGCGGTCAGGTGCCGGAGTCGATCGGGGATGTCGTCCGGGGCCGACGGATCGAACGGCGTCACCGAGATGAGCGCTGTCATCGGTATGCCGGCGGCCTCGTGGTCGATCACGGCGCGGTAGCCCCGGATCACGCCGCGCTCCTCCAGCCGGCGCACCCGCTGGTGGACCGCCGACGTCGACAAGCCGGTGGCCTTGCCCAGATCGGTGTAGCTGAGACGACCGTCCTGGGACAGCAACTGGGCGATCTGCCTGTCGAGTTCCTCCATGATCGAACTCTAGAGCTCTGAGAGCACCGTCCGGCCGAAGGGCGGCGAAAGTGCACCGGGTGTCACCCGGATGAGGAAAGAGTCTTCGTGACAGCATGACAGCCATGCAACCTCGCCTGATGCTGCTGGATTCGGCCAGTCTCTACTTCCGCGCGTTCTACGGTGTGCCCGATCGCCGCGCGACACCGGAGGCCATGCCCAACAACGCGATTCGTGGATTCATCGACATGATCGCGACGCTGGTGGTCGACCACTCCCCGACCGAGATGGTCGCGTGCTGGGACAACGACTGGCGCCCGGCCTTCCGGGTGGAGGCGATTCCGTCATACAAGACGCACCGGATGCTGGAAGGCACCGACGGCGTCGAGGAGTCACCGGAGGACCTCACCCCTCAGGTGCCGGTCATCGTCGACGTGCTGGCCGCGGTCGGTATCACTCGGCTCGGCATCGACGGCTACGAGGCCGATGACGTCATCGGCACCCTTGCGGTCGGGGCGCACGGCCGTGCGCAGGTGGACGTGGTGACCGGTGACCGCGACCTGTTCCAGCTCGTCGACGACTCGCAGAGTGTGCGGGTCCTCTACACGGCCCGCGGTGGCGTGCGCGACCCCGACCTGATCGACCAGGCCTTCCTGGAGCGCAAATACGCGGTCGCCACGGGCGCGGCATACGCCGACATGGCGGTGTTGCGCGGTGACTCCAGCGACGGGCTTCCCGGCGTGGCCGGCATCGGCGAGAAGACCGCCGCCACGCTGATCAATCGGTATGGCGACCTGGCCACCCTGCGCACCGCACTCGCGGACGGGGACCCGCTGCTGAAGGGTGCACAACGCAAGCGGCTCGAAGCCGCAGAGGCCTACCTGGACGCGGCGCCGCGGGTCGTCGAGGTAGTCAAGGACATAGCACTGCCGACGGGATTCAGTGCCGCACTCCCCCAGGAGGTCGCCGACCCGGGACGGCTGCGCGAGCTGACTGTGCAGCACGACCTCAACACACCGGTCGCGCGACTGCTCAAGGCGTTGCAGCTGGTCTGACGGTTCAGTGACCCCGCGGGCCGTGCTGCGATCGCGGGTCGCCGGGCGGGTAGGTGCCGTCGTCGTCGCCACCGTCGTCCTGGTGGTAGAGCAATTCGTTGAGCCGCACCTGGACGTTCTCGACGTGCGGGACGTCGTGCAGTGGGACACCGCGCTGCTCGCTCGCGTCACTGATGATCAGTGTGCCGCAGCCGAAGATCCGGTCCAGCAAGGACTTCTCGTAGGACACGTCGTTGATCCGGTAGAGCGGGATGTCACGCCCGGACTTGTTGATGATGCCGCGGCGGGTGATCAGCCGGCGGTTGGTGATCACGTAGAGCGTGGTCATCCACCGCAGCACCGGCATCAGCACGAATACGCAGAGGATCAGCAGCGCCACGATCCAGAGCGCCAGGGTCGCCCAACCCGACCATCCCTGGTCGCTGAACCAGATCGAGGCCACCAGCGCGACCACGATGGTGACGACACCGATCACCAGGGGGAAGAAGATCTCCTTGATGTGGGTGCGCAACTCCATGTCGATCCGCTCGCCACGGGCAAGATGCTTCGCCGAGAACGCCATGGCACGCATCCTGCCATGAAGAAGTGCACGGGTCGCGCAGGACCGGACGATGGGATCGGGGCCCCCGGCGAAGTATTCGGGGGCTGCGGGCCCTGACGAAGTATCGGAGGAGCGGAGGAGGAGAACTTCGTTGGGTGCAGGGAAGCGGGGGAGAAACTTCGTGGGGATTAGTCGAGTCGGTCCGCGGCGACCACGCCGCGCATCACCTTGTCGATCGCGGAGCGAGCGGTACGGCGGACGCCTTCGTGCGGTGCGGCGTCGGCGACCTGGTCGAGCAGGTCCACCACCTGCTTGCAGCGGCGGACGAAGTCGCCCGCGGACATCTCACTGTCGCGCAGCACCGTCTCCAACCGGCCGCCACTGGCCCAGCGATGCATCATCCACGTCATACCCGGATCGATCTCGGCCATCGGGTTGAGTCCGAGCCGACGCTGAGCGTCCTGCAGCCCGTGGGTGATTCGGGTCATCTCGGCCAGCGCGTCACGTGTCTGCTCACCCGGGACTCGAGGCTCCTCCCCCGTGCCGTCACTGCGCCGGGCTTCGTAGACGAGCGCGCACACGACCGCTGCCAGTGAGGGTGCGTCGAGTGTGCGCCATACGTCGTGCTGGAGACACTCGGCAGCCAGCAGGTCCTTCTCGGTGTAGATCCGTTGCAGCACCCGGCCCTGATCGGTGACCGTCGCCCCGTCCTGGTCGAGGTAGCCGAGCTCGGCGAGCAGATCACATATCCGGTTGAAGGTGCGGGCCACCGAATGTGTGCGCCGATCCACCTGACGCTGCAGCCCATCGGTCTCCCGGCGTAGCTTCCACCAGCGTTCGGCCCACCGGGCGTGCTGCTCGCGATAAGGGCAGTCGTCGCAGGGATGCGCCTTGAGGCGGCGGCGCAGTTGCTCCACCTCGGCGGCCGACGACTCGTCGGACTCCTCCCGCGCGGCGCGACGCTCCGCCGGGCTGGGCGGTGGCTGCTCACGCAGCCTGTTGCGCATCGACGCCGCCAGGTCACGGCGGGACCGCGGTGACCGGCTCTGGAAATTGTGTGGCACCGGGATCCGGTTGACGGCCTCGACGACGTCAGGAACGTCCGTCTCGGTCAACCGGCGCAGCTGACCGTCGGCGTTGACGATGGTCGGCACCGAATCGGTGTTGCCACGCTTGCTCCGCCCGGACGGTATGACGACGGCGTAACCGGCACGTCGGCCCTCCGGCACCTCGATGATGTCCCCGGGCTCCAGTTGCTCGAGCGAGACCGCGGTCGCGGCGCGCCGGCTGGCGGAGCGTTGCTTCGCCGCGGTCTTCTCCAGATCGGTGAGCTCCCTTCGCAACGCGGCATATTCGGCGAAGTCGCCGAGGTGACAGCGCATCGCCTCGGCATACCCCTCGAGTGCCTCCTCGTTGCGATGTATGGCGCGAGCGGACCCGACGACGGAACGGTCCGCCTGGAACTGCGCGAATGACTGCTCGAGGACCTGCCCTGCCCGCCAGCGGCCGAGCTTGTCGACCAGGTTGACAGCCATGTTCGACGTCGGCACGAAGGACGAACGCAACGGGTAGGTGCGGGTCGACGCGAGGCCGGCGACCTCGTGCGGGTCGACGGTCGGCGCCCACAGCACCACCGCATGGCCTTCGTAGTCGATGCCGCGCCGGCCGGCCCGACCGGTCAGCTGGGTGTATTCGGCCGGGGTGATGTCGGCGTGCGTCTCGCCGTTGTACTTGACCAGACGCTCCAGGACGACGGTGCGGGCGGGCATGTTGATACCGAGGGCCAGCGTCTCGGTGGCGAAGACGGCCTTGATCGTGCCGTCGGTGAAGAGTTCCTCGACGATCTCTCGGAAGGTCGGCAGCATCCCCGCGTGGTGCGCGGCGAACCCACGGGACAGGCCCTCGACGAAGTCGTAGTAGCCGAGGACCACCAGGTCCTCCTCGGGCAGTCCGGAGATGCGCTCCTCGACGAGGCGGCGCACCCGCACGCCTTCCTTGTCCGGGATCAGCTTGGTGCCCCAGGCCAGCAGTTGCGACACGGCGCCCTCGCAGCCGGCGCGACTGAAGATGAAGGTGATCGCCGGCAGCAGGCCGTCGTGATCCAGCGCGTCGATGACCTGCGGACGGCTCGGCCCGCGGCTGGGCCGGCCACCCCGCACCGGGCCACGAGGGTTGCTCCCACGGGGGCGTCCGCGTCGGCCGCGCGGAGCACCGGCGTCCTCCCGGCGGCCGTGCCGCTGCCCGCGACGCTCCCCGTCGAGTTGCTCGATGCGTTGCAGCAGATGGGGATTGACGCGCAGCTTCTCCTTGCCGTCGTCGACGAACAGGTCCATCAGGGACGGCCCGACCATCATCTGCTGCCACAGCGGCACCGGGCGGTGCTCCTCGACGATCACCTCGGTGTCGCCGCGGACCTCGCGCAGCCAGTCGCCGAACTCCTCGGCGTTGCTGACCGTCGCCGACAGCGAGATCAACTGCACCGAGGGGGCGAGCATGACGATGACTTCTTCCCACACCGCGCCGCGGAAGCGATCGGCCAGGTAATGCACCTCGTCCATCACCACGAAGCCGAGCTTCCCCAGCGTCCTGGACCCGGCGTAGATCATGTTGCGCAGCACTTCGGTGGTCATCACCACGATCGGCGCCTCGCCGTTGATCGACGAATCCCCTGTCAGCAGACCGACGTTGTCGGCACCGTGCCGCGCCACGAGGTCGGCATACTTCTGGTTGGACAGGGCCTTGATGGGCGTCGTGTAGAAGGTCTTGCGGTTGGTGTGCAGCGCAAGGTACGCCGCGAACTCCCCCACGATCGTCTTGCCCGACCCGGTCGGCGCCGCGACCAGCACGCTGCGACCGGACTGCACCGCCTCGATCCCGAGTCGTTGGAAGTCATCGAAGGGGAAGTCGTAGCCGGCTGCGAAGCGGCTGAAGTGTGTCGAGTCGAAGCCCCGGGGTGGGGTGGAATTCTCCTGGCGTTCCACGGATTCCGGCATGTTCGAAGGCTACTTCGGCCAGCGCGTCACAACTGGGACCCGGCGCATTACAACTGAGACTTTTCGTCGTCTGCCACGTCGAGCCATTCGGACCGCTCTTTCTCGGCCCGTTTGGCACGGCGACTGTCGAGGAAGAACGCGACGCCTACGGCGGCGAAGTAGAGCACGATCATCGGCACCATCAGCGCGAGCATCGACCATGCGTCCGGGGACGGACTCATCATCGCCGAGAAGACCGCCATCGCCATCACGGCGACGCGCCAGCCCTTGAGCATGATGCGGCCGGGCAGGATGCGGATCATGTTGAGGCCGGTGAGGAAGACCGGCAGCAGGAACGCCAGGCCGAAGACCAGGATGAACTTGATGATGAACGTGTAGTACTTCTGCGCGTCGGTGAAGTTCGCACTGCGGTCGGTCTCGGGTGTGGTCCCGAGCAGGAACTCGATCGCGTTCGGGAGCGCGAGCGTCGAGGACCAGCAGCCGAGCAGGAAGAGCGGCACGGACACTGCGAGGAAGCCGCGCGAGACGCGCTTCTCCTTCTTGGTGAGACCCGGAGCGAGGAAGCCCCACACCTGCCACAGCCACACCGGACTGGTGATGATGACGCCGAACCAGATCGAAACCTTCAACTTGAGGCTGAATGCCTCCGAGACGCCGTTGGCGCTGTAGTTGAGGTCACCGGCGTTCGGGTGCCGCTTGTGCACCTCGGCCAATGGCTGCTGGATGAAGTTGACCAGCGTGTTGAACCGGTATCCGAAGACCGTCAGGTGCTGGTCGTAGACGATCCACCCGAGGATCGCCCCGATCACGATGGCGATGGCCGCGATCAGGGCACGCCGACGGAACTCGCGAAAGTGTTCGCCGAGGGACATCCGGGCGTCCGGATTGTCCTTGCGCCGCAAAAGGGCCATGTGTTGTATGTCGTCCTGCGCCGAAGGTCCCCTGCGGGACGGTGATCAGTTGCCGTTGGCCGCGTTGTTGCCCTGCTGCGGGTAACCCGCGGGCGCCTGCTGCTGCTGGGGCTGACCCTGCTGCGGCTGGTATCCGGGCTGCCCCGGCTGCGGCTGCTGCGGGGTAGCCTGCTGGCCCTGCTGCGGGTAACCCGCACCGGGGACCGGAGCTTCGCCCGGAGCGCTGCCGGGCTGCGGCTGAGTCTGGCCAGGAACGGTCTGCCCGGAGGCAGCGCTCTTGTTGTCGTCGTCGCCGAGCTCACTCTTGAGGATGCGTGCCGAACGACCGAGGCTGCGGGCTGCGTCGGGCAGCTTCTTCCAGCCGAAGAGGATGACCACGATGAGCACGAGGATGAGGAGGTGCCACGGCTCTAGGGCTCCACGAAACATAACTAGCTCCTGAAAGTTTTCGTGCGTGAACTACTCGCGTTCCGCACCGTCTTCACCACTCTACGTGATGTGCCCAGTCCGGGCGGTGCGACTTGCGGTGAGCGGCACGCTGCGCGCGGTGCCGCGCCTTGAGGTCGGCTCGCTGCCGGCGTAATTCTGCCGGATCCTGCAGCACCGCCAGGTCATCGACAGTGCGTAATTGATGTTCGAGTTCGTTGATCTCGGCCTCGATCGCGGCGAGTCGTTCCTGCGCGATCGCTGCTTCGGCCCCCAACTTCTTGAGGGGACCCCACAGCCGCCACAAGCGCCAGCCGACATACGCGGCGCCCAGGACGGCGAGCAGCAGCCAGAGCAGCACCCATTGCCACCAGCTCACGTGTCGTATGCCGCCAGCGCCGCGCGTGCGCCCTCGGCGACCTCGGCCCGCAGCGCAGTGGGTTCGAGCACGCGTGCGGAGTCCCCCAGCCGCCACATCAGCTGACGCAGCCACCGCAGGTCCGCTGTCCGGAAGGACGCTCGCAGGGTGCCGTCGTCGCCGCGCTCGACGGTGTCGACCGGGTAGTAGTCGATGACCCAGCCGGCGTCCGGTCGAAGCTCGATCACCGCGGTGAGGTCGTCCGGGCCGGGAGTGAAAAGTGCCGACCCGAGATCACGCGGGCGGGCGTCGGTGGGCGGAGTCCCGTCGACGTCGAGCACCTCGACCGAGGCGACCCGGTCGAGCCGGAAGAGACGGACGTCGGTGGCGCGATGGCACCAGCCCTCGAGGTACCAGTTGCCGTCCAGCGAGACGACCCGCATCGGGTCGACGTCCCGCTCGGTCGTCTCGTCGCGGGACGGGACGACGTAGCGCAGGTGCAGTCGCTTGTGACCGGCTACGGCCGCTCGCATAGTGGCGAGCGTGTCGGACGGCACCTCGGACTCCAACGCGATGCGGACACGATCGCTGGCGGCGCCGGAGTCCCCGGCTGCCTCGACGAGTTTGGCCAGTGCGCGGTCGACGGCGTCACGCTCGTCGAGCCCCGGCACTGCTGCCAGCGCGCGTAGGCCGACGATCAACGCGGTGGCCTCGTCCAGGCCGAGCCGCAGTGGTCGGGCGATGGTGTCGGCGTTGCGCAGGAAGACCCTGCCCTGCTCCCACTCGGCCTCGATCAGGTCGTCGGGCATGTGCCCCGGTGTGCCACAGACGAACAGCAGCGCCAGGTCCGCCTCGACCTGCTCGGTCGTCACGCCGAGTTCCTGCGCGGCCTCGGCGATGTCGATGCCCTGCCGGTTGACCAGCCACGGCACCATGGTCAGCAGCCGGCCGAGCCGCGCGGTCGCGCTCTCGTGCGTCGCCATCACGCGTCTCCGTTCCGGTCGAGCGCGCCGCGCAAGCGGCATACGACCTGCTCCACCAACTCCGGTGGCGACACCACGCGCACCGCGGGGCCGAACCCGGCGATCTCGTCGGCGAAGGCGCCGGTGTCGGTGTAGTCGACCACCAGGCGCGTGTCGGATCCGGCGGCCTCCGCTCCTCGGGCCCGACGGCGCAATGTGTTGCCGGCGCCCTCGTGCACGAGCACGACCGCCTCGGCCGGTGGCGTGCTCTCGGTGCCGTCGATCATCGAGACCGGGTCGTGGTCGGCCGGCACGTCATAGCTGCCCGGCTTGCCGAGCCGCTTGACCGTGCCGTCGATGCGACCCAGCCGGAAGACCCGTGGTGCTTCCCGATCGAGATCGAATCCCGTGACGTACCAACGGCCGTGCCAGTTGGCGACACCCCACGGCTGCAGCCGGCGAGGTGCCGAGTCCCCGCCCGCCTTCCGGTAGGAGAAGCTGATCGCCTGACGGCGCAGCACCGCGTCCTTGACGGTGTTGAACGACGGCTCAGTGGTGTTGACCCGCGGCTCGAGACCGACCAGGGAGTTGAGGTCGCGCTCGACGTCGGCGGCCTCCAGTTTGCGCAGCGCGGTCGCGGCGGCGCCGGCGAGACTCGCCTGCTGCCAGGTCCGGCTGGCAAGTCCGAGCACCGCGAATTCATCGGGCTCGAAACTCAACTCGGGCAGCGCGTATTCGCGGCGATCGATCCGGTAGCCGGTCTCGTCGTCGAAGAACGCGTCGAGCGGCTCCATCCGCAGCGGTATGCCGAGTTCGCGGAGCTCGTCCTTGTCGCGCTCGAACATCCGGTCGAACGCCTCGTCGGAGGCGGCTTCGCCATACTGCGGCACCGCGTCGCGGATGCGTGTCTTGGCGAGCGGCTGGCGGGTGTAGAGCAGGCAGATCACCAGGTTGAGCAGCCGCTCGGTCTTGGCGGCGGGTGACGGAGAGGCCATGGATGAAACGCTATCTCATGTCCGGACGAATGTACGACACGGATCGGGCGGCTCTCCGGAGTCCGACCAGCCGTCATTCGCGCAGGGTGGGGGCAGTGTCCTCGATGGTCAGGGATGGCTCGTCCTCGGCGGAGAGGCTGAGGACGGTGCCCGCGACGGCCGGGTTGGCGGTGACCTTCGCCTCGAGTGCACGCAGCCGTTCGGCGACCACGTGCTCGGCCCGGTCTCCCGTCAGGTCCACGTCGCCGACGACGTAGACCTTGCGCGGACCGACGAACTCCAGCCGCAGGTAGGTCACGCGGGCCACCTCCGGCAGCGCCTGGAGCGCTCGCAATGCGGCCCTGCGCACCTCAGGGGACACCTCCTCGCCCACCAGGAAGCCGACGTTCCGGCGGATCAGGATCACCGCGACGACACCCAGCACGCAACCGACCAGGATCGAGCCGAGAGAGTCGGGCGTGGGCGATCCGGTCAGCTGGTGCAGACCGAGTCCGCCTGCCGCGAGCACGAGGCCGATGAGCGCCGCTGCGTCCTCGGCGAAGACGGCCCGCAGCGTCGGATCGGAGGTGGCGAGCACGTGCTCCAGCAACTCCCGGTCGTAATGCGTCGCCTCGCCGCGTGCCTGCCGCACGGACTGCAGGAACGAGACGCCTTCGAGCACGAATGCGATCGCCAGCACGATGTAGCCGATGAGGAAGCTGTTGGCTTCCTCAGGATGGATCAGCTCCTGTATGCCGTGCCAGATCGACACCGCAGCACCGGCGACGAACAGGCCCAGTGCCGCGAAGAGCGACCAGATGTAGGCCTCCCGGCCGTACCCCAGCGGATGCTGGCCGTCGGGAGCCTTGCGGGAGCGCTTGTCGGCAAGGAGGAGGAAGACCTCGTTCCCGGCGTCTGCCCACGAGTGGGCTGCCTCGGCGACCAGGGACGCGGATGCTGTGATGACCGCAGCGATCGTCTTGGCGATCGCGACCAGTGTGTTGGCGGCCAACGCGATGACGACGGTGAGAGTGCTCTCTCCCCCGCCGTCATCGCCGGACTTGATGCCGACGTCGAACTCGTCCGGTGTGTGTGGTTGGCCCATAGGCGGTCACGCTACCGACCGAGAGTCATCACGACCCCGAGGCGCGACCGTCGCGCCACGCTGCGACGGTCGGGCGTGTGCCCGAGCACGCGTTTCGCCTACAGCGCCGCCGCTGCCGCTTCGGCGACCGCCTGGTCCTGCTTGCCTTCGCCACCGCTGACCCCGACGGCACCGATGATCTCATCGTTGCGAACCAGTGGAATGCCCCCGGCGAAGATCATCACGCGTCCGTTGTTCGACTGATCGATCCCGTAGAACTGGCTGCCGGGCTGAGCCTGTTTCGCAAGATCAGCAGTGGCCAGATCGAACATGCGAGCGGTGAACGCCTTGTTGATCGCGATGTCGATGCTGCCGATCCACGCAGCGTCCATCCGGGCGTGCGCGATCAGGTTGCCGCCGACGTCGACCACGGCGATGTTCATCGGCTGGCCGATCTCGGTCGCTTTGGCCTCGCCGGCCGCGATGATCCGACGCGCATCGGCCAGAGATGTGTTGTGCTCATGGTTCATGGCTGAACTCCTGGTGACAACTGGAAAAGAACCCGACCTCGCCGGTTCGGCCGACCCTAACCCGACAAGTGCTCGACGCACGATGCTGCCCGCGCCACGCCGTCGCGCAGACCGCTCACCTCCCGAAACCGACCGCCCGGGCAGTCACTCAGGTGTGCTCAACGGAGCCCGAACGCGCGTCCCGCACCAGGCTTGTTGGTCGACACCAGGTCGACCACGAAGATGAGCGTCTCGTTCGGGCCGATGGCACCGCCGGCACCCTGCTCGCCATACGCGAGGTGTGGCGGGATGGTCAGCTTGCGCCGACCGCCGACCTTCATGCCGACGATGCCCTGATCCCAGCCGGGGATGACCTGACCGACACCGACCTGGAAGTCCAGCGGCGCTCCGCGGTTCCAGGACGCGTCGAACTCCTCGCCGGTGGACCAGGCGACGCCGACGTAGTGCGCCTTGATCTGGTCGCCGGCCTGCGCCTCCGCGCCGTCGCCGGCGCTCAGGTCCTCGATGACGAGTTCGGTGGGCGGCTCTGCGCCGGGGAAGTCGATCTCCGGCTTGGTGGTGTCAGGGTCGAACGGCATGCTTCCTCGCTTCGTGTGTTGGGTGCTGAATGACTACTTGACGCCGACGATGTCGACGACGAACACCAGCGTGTCGGTGCCCTTGATACCGCCCTGCGGGTTGCCGGTCTTGCCGTAGCCGTCGGCCGGGGGGATGACGATCTCCACGCGGTCGCCGACCTTCTTGCCGACGAGGGCCTTGTCCCACCCCGGGATGACCTTGCCTGCGCCGATCGGGAAGCTGGCGGGCACGCCGTAGCGGCCGGTGTTGCCGGTCGAGTCGAAGACCTTCCCGGCCTTGCCCTTGGTCCAGATGACGCCGGTGTAGAGCGCCGTGAGCGTCTGGCCCTTCTTCACGGTCGGGCCGGAACCGTTGATCAAGTTGGCCGACTGCAGCTTCTTGGGCGCCGCGGTGTTGGGCATGGTGATCGTGGCCGGTTTGGTGACGCCGTTCCACTTGACGGTCGGCATACCGGCCTTGGGCGCCACGGTGGCGCCGGTGGCGATGTTGGGGCGGGCGTCGTTGATCTTCAGGTAGAAGACGATGCTGTCCTTGCGGGTCACGCCGAGCTGCGAGTTGCCCGCGGAGCCGAAGGCCTCCTTCGGCGGGATGGCGACCGTCTCGGTGGTGCCGACCTTCTTACCCTTGATCGCCTTGACCAGGCCTGGGAACTGGGTGGGGTCCTTGAGGTACATCGGCCCGGCGGCGTTGGCGAAGGTGTCGGCGAGCGTTTTGCCGGTCCGGCCGTTGACGGCGACATAGCTGACATCGGCCAGGTCGCTGTCCTTCACGGCCTCGCCCGAGCCCGCGGACTTCACGTCGATTGTCGTCTTGTTGACCTGGAAGGGCTTCTTCTTCAACGAGATCGCCGGGCTCTTGCCCTTGGGAGTCTTGACCGTCACGTCGCTGATCGACGAGACGTCCTTGGCGGCGACCGTGTATGGCGGCAGCGACTTCGACGAGGAAGCGCTGGGCGCCTTCGCCGACGATTTGGCCGCCTTCGACGACGACCCACTGCCGTTGGAGGTGCTGCTGCCACATCCGGCGAGCAGCAGGACGGGCAGGGTGCCGGCAGCGAGCAGGCGGATCGGGATACGGCGCACGTCGAGGAACCTCTTAGAAAGTCTGGGAAATATCGAGCGTGCGCCACCCTAACGAAGCCCGCTGTGCAGCGGCGAGCAGCGGGGTGCCTACATCCCGTGAATCAGCCGCTCCACGCGTTGATCGCTCGCCGTGAACGGATCCTTGACCAATACGGTCCGTTGCGCCTGGTCGTTGAGCTTCAGATGCACCCAGTCGACGGTGAAGTCGCGCCGAGCCGCCTGCGCTGCACGGATGAAGTCGCCGCGCAGCTTGGCGCGAGTGGTCTGCGGCGGATAGGTCTTGGCCTCGAAGACCTCCACGTCCGAGCACACCCTCGCGGCCTTGCCGCGCCGCTGCAGCAGGTAGAACAGGCCACGCTCCCGGTTGATGTCGTGGTAGGTCAGGTCCAGCTGCAGCATTCGCGGATCATCAAGCGCCAGACCGTGTTTGGCGGAGTACTGATCCAACAGTTTGTGCTTGATCACCCAGTCGATCTCGGTGTCGACCAGACCGAGGTTGTCGGTGTCGATCGCGGTCAGTGTGCGCTCCCACAGATCCATGATCCGTTTGGTCAGGTCGTCGGTGAGATTGCGGTCGTCGACATACGACCGGGCGCGTTCGAAGTATTCGGCCTGCATCTGCAGCGCGGACAACTCGCGACCGTTGGCGAGTCGCACCGGCGCGCGACCGGTGAGGTCGTGGCTGATCTCACGGATCGCCCGGATGGGGTTCTCCAAGGTCAGGTCACGCATGGAGACGCCGTCCTCGATCATCCGCAGCACCAGGTGCGCGGAGCCGAGCTTGAGCATGGTGGTCGTCTCGCTCATGTTGCTGTCGCCGACGATCACGTGCAGGCGACGGAAGCGCTCGGCGTCCGCATGCGGCTCGTCACGGGTGTTGATGATCGGCCGGGACCGGGTGGTTGCGCTGCTGACGCCTTCCCAGATGTGGTCGGCCCGCTGGCTGACGCAGAAGGTCGGTTTGTGGCCGAGCGTCGCGATCTTGCCGGCGCCGCAGGTGATCTGGCGGCTCACCAGGAACGGGATCAGGATGTCGGAGATCTGCTGGAACTCACCTGCCCGGCCGATCAGGTAGTTCTCGTGGCAGCCGTATGAGTTGCCGGCCGAGTCGGTGTTGTTCTTGAAGACGAAGATCTTACCCTCGACGCCCTCGTCGGCCAGTCGGGCCTGCGCCTCCTCGACCAGACCCTCGATGATCCGCTCGCCCGCCTTGTCGTGGATGACGGCCTCGCGCACGTCGTCGCACTCGGGGGTGGCGTATTCGGGGTGGCTCCCGACATCGAGGTAGAGCCGGGAGCCGTTGCCGAGGAAGACGTTGGACGACCGGCCCCACGAGACGACCTTGCGGAAGAGGTAGCGGGCGACCTCGTCAGGCGTGAGCCGGCGTTGCCCGTCGAAGGTGCACGTCACGCCGTATTCGTTCTCGATGCCGAAGATGCGCCGCTCCATACCTCGACCCTAACTGCGGACGTCGTGCCAGCGGGGACCCTTCCGTATGCCGACCGCCGTGCCGCTGGTCAGCGCCGCGATGTGCGCGTCGAGGTCGCCCGGGTCAGCGGTCGTCAGATGCAGGGTCGCGACCTCGGCATAGTCGGTCCCCGTCACGTCCACGCCGCGTGCCCGCAGCTCGGCCTCGACACGGCCGGCATCGGCGTGCGGGACGGCCAGGTCGACCGCCTCGCGTTCCTCCCGTATGACGAAACGGGCGTGTCGCAGGGCGGCGTCGACCGCCCCGCCATACGCCCTGGTCAGGCCGCCGGTGCCCAGCAACGTGCCGCCGAACCAGCGGGTGACCACGGCGACCACGTCGGACAGCTGGGAACCGTTCAGCGCCGCAAGGATCGGTGTGCCGGCCGTGCCGGACGGTTCCCCGTCGTCATTGCTGCGTTGCAGCTGGGCGTCGGGTCCGAGCACGAAGGCACTGCAGTGGTGGCGGGCATCACGGTGCGCTGCGCGGACCTCGGCGATGACAGACCGGGCCTGCTCCTCCGTCTCCACCCTCCGCAACTCGGCCAGGAAACGCGAGCGGCTCACCTGGAGTTCGCCGGCGCAGGCAGCCGCGATCGTCCGATAGGTCATGATCTCCAAAGCCTAGGGCCCGTCCGGCCCTCTCGTCGGCAGGCGAGGAACGGCCCGCTGCTGGGAGCAGCGACAGGTTGCGGTGGAAGCAGTGGCGTGGTCGGCTGACGGCATGCGACTTCTGGTGCTCGGTGGGACGGCGTGGCTCGGCGGCGAGATCGTGCGCGCTGCGCTCGATCAGGGCTATGAAGTGGTCTGTATGGCGCGCGGCGAGCGTCCCGCGCCGAGCGGTGTGACCCTTGTCGCCGCGGATCGTGATGATCCACAGTCCTATTCGGCACTCGATGGCGATTTCGACGCGGCAATCGACGTGACGATGGTCCCGGCTCACGCACAGGGCGCAGTCACCGCACTGCGAGACCGGGTCAACCGCTGGGCACTGGTGTCAACGTGCTCCGTGTACGCCGAGGACGACCTGCCCGGCCAGGACGAATCAGCGCGGTTGCTGGAACCGTACGAAGGACCGTTCGACGTCGAGAAGTACGGCGAGTGCAAGGTCGCCTGCGAGCAGGCCGTCCTGGCGGCATACGGCGACAACGCACTGATCGCGCGACCGGGCCTGATCACCGGTCCGGGTGACCACAGTGACCGAACCGGCTACTGGCCGCTGCGTTTTGCGCACCCGATCACGGACGACGGCACCGTGCTGGTGCCCGATGCACCCGACTCGTCGGTCCAATTGATCGACGCCCGGGACCTCGCGGGCTGGCTTGTCGAGGCCACCGAGCGCGGCACCGGCGGAGTGTTCAACGCGACCACCGAGCACATCGCGCTGAGCGAGTACCTCTCCCTGGCACGTGAGGTGGCCGGCCATGACGGTGACCTCGTTGCGGTCGACCAGGAGTGGATCACCGAGCACGAGATTGCGCCGTGGGCAGGTGAACGTAGCCTTCCGTTGTGGCTGCCGCAGCCCGAATACGCAGGATTCGCAACGCGATCCCCCGCAGCAGCGCGCGTGGCCGGGCTGCGGACCAGAGCGCTCGAGGAGTCGATCCGCGACACACTGGCCTGGGAGATCCAGGCCGGACCCGGTCGCACCCGCAAGGCAGGATTGTCCCCCGCCGACGAACGCGCCCTGATCGCGGAAACTCGCGCGGCCGACCGCTGACGCTCCCTCACCAGGCTGGCTTCCCGTCAGACCGAGAGGACAGTCTTTCGTCGACGGGACAGGCGATTTGTGACGGATGTGGCTGGTGAGGCGGGCATTGCCTGTCCTCTCGATATTTGGCCGTCCTCTCGGCGAGGGGCGCACGTGTCTATCAGGCGAGCGACTCCACCCACGCACGATGCAGGGCGGCGTACCGACCGTCACCTGCACCGATCAGGTCGGCGGGCGTGCCGTCCTCGAGCACTCGACCGTGCTCCAGCACCAGCACCCGGTCGGCCACCTCGACCGTCGAGAGCCGATGGGCGATGATCAGCGCGGTCCGGTCAGCGAGCACCGTCTCCAGCGCACGCTGCACCAGCCGCTCGCTCGGGATGTCCAACGAGGAGGTCGCCTCGTCCAGGATGAGGACGGCCGGGTCGGCCAGGAACGCGCGTGCGAACGCCACCAGCTGCCGCTGCCCGGCGGACAACCGACCGCCGCGCTTGGCGACGTCGGTGTCGTAGCCGTCGGGCAACTTGTCGATGAAGTGGTCCGCGCCCACGGCTTCGGCGGCCGCCCGGATCTCGGCGTCCGTCGCGGTCGGCTTGCCGAAGCGGATGTTGTCGGCGACCGAACCCTCGAACATGAAGTTCTCCTGCGTCACCAGCACCACGTGTCGCCGCAGTTGCGGCTGATCCACGTCCCGCAGGTCCACCCCGTCCAGTCGAACGGCACCCGATGTCGGGTCGTAGAACCTGGCCATCAACTTGGCGATCGTCGTCTTGCCCGCACCCGTGGTGCCGACCAGGGCGACAGTCTGCCCCGCCGGTATGTCGAGCGTCAGCCCGGGCAGAACCGGCCGGTCCGCCACGTATTCGAACCGTACGTCGTCGAATTCGACTGCCCCGTCGACCTTTTCGAGCTGCTTGGGCTCATCGGGGTCTTTGATGCCGGGCGGTGTCGCGATGACACCGGCGACCTTCTCCAGCGCGGAGGACGCGGACTGGAAGGTGTTGAAGAACTGGGTGATGTCCTGCATCGGCTCGAAGAACATCCGCAGGTAGAGCAGGAACGCCGTCAGCACACCGACGGTCATGTGACCGTGCAGCACGCGATAGCCGCCATACAGCAGCACGATGCCAGTCATGATGTTGCCGATCAGCTTCACGGACGGCATGAAGATCGCCACCAACCGGAACGTCTTCTCGTTGATCACCCGGTAGCGCTCGGCGACCTCCTCGAAGATCTCCTGGTTGCGCGGCTCGCGACGGTAGGCCTGCACGGCCTTGATGCCGGTCATCGTCTCGACGAACTGCACGATCACCAACGCGGCACTCTCGCGGACCTCGCGATAGGTCCGGCTGGAGGCACCCCGGAACCACGCCGACAGCGCGACCAGAATCGGAAAGCTCACCAGACAGATCAGGCCGAGCTCGACGTCCAGGGTGATCAGCAGGACCGCCGTGCCCACCAGGGTGAGGACGGCGGTGACCAGACTGTCGAAACCGTTCTCCAGCATGTCCTGGATGGCTTCGACGTCATTGGTGGAGCGGCTGACGACACGGCCGGACGTGTATTTGTCGTGGAAGGACACGTCGAGCCGCTGGAAGTGCCGGAAAATTCGCCGGCGCAGCTCCAGCAGCGCCAGCTCGCCGATCGTGCCGGACTGTCGCAGGAAGAACATCCGGGTGACCGCCTGCACGGTCACGACCGCGACGAGCACGCCCAGCACGATCAGCAGGACGTGCGGGTCGTTGGCCCGCGAGATCGGCGGGACGCCGTGGTCGATGCCGACCTGGACCAGGCGTGGCACCGAGAGGCGTGCGAGGTTCTCGATGATCACCAGCACGATGAGGACGACGACCATCTTCTTGTATGGCGCCAGGAGCGACCCCAGCAGTTGCCGCGCCTCGCGTCGCATCGGTCGCGACTCGTCGATCGGCAGGTCGTCGTCGTGCTCGGAGGACATCCGTCCCCGCCAGCGTTCCTCCTCGCGGGCGAACTGCTCGCTGTCCTTGCGTGTCTGCGTGTCGGTCTCGGTACTCATCGGCGCGCCTCCCGCATCGGACGGTGCACTCCGGACAGGTCGTCACGGGAGGCTTCCTCGGAACCCTCGGTGATCTCCACGCCGTCCTGCGCGCACCGCCGATCGTCGTCGGTGCACCAGGTCGGGTCCGGATCGGCTCCATCGTCGAGCTCGTCGTCGGCGGCCAGCAGGTAGCGGTAGCTGGGCACGGTCGCCAGCAACTGCGCATGCGTGCCCACATGGGTGATCCTGCCGTCCTGCAGCAACGCGACGCGGTCGGCCAGCAGCACGGTGGAGGCACGGTGTGCGACCACCAGACCGGTCACCTCGTGCAGCACGCGACGCAGCGCCTCCTCGACCAGCGACTCGGTGTGCACGTCCAGCGCGGACAGCGTGTCGTCCAGCACCAGCACCTTGGGGTGCGTCAGCACCGCGCGAGCCAGCGAAAGCCGTTGCCGCTGACCGCCGGACAGGCTCATCCCCTGCTCACCGATCCGGGTCTCGAGCCCGAAGGGCAGGTCATGCACGAAGTGTGCCTGGGCCACGTCGATCGCCTCGGCGATCTCCTCGTCCGTGGCCTCGGGACGGCCGAGCGTGAGGTTTTCCCGCACCGACAACGAGAAGAGCGTCGGGTCCTCGAAGGCGGTGGCGACCGTCTCGCGCAGGGCCGGCAGGGTCAGCTCCCGGATGTCGGTGCCGTCGACCTCGATGCGACCCTCGGTGACGTCATAGAGCCGCGGGATCAACGACGTGAGCACCGATTTGCCGGAGCCGGTGGCACCGACCAGCGCGATGGTCTCCCCCGGCGTCAGCTCGAGGTTGACGTGCCGGAGGGCCCACGCGTCGTCGTCATCACCGGCGTCGGGGAACTTGAAGCCGACGTCGGTCAGGCGCAGCGACCCTCCGTGCGAGAGCTCCGCGACCGGCCCGTCGGTGATGTCGGGCTCGGTGTCGAAGATCTCCACCACGCGATCGGCGGCGGTCATCGCCTCCTGCGACATCGACAGCAGGAAACCCAGCGACGAGATCGGCCAGACCAGCGACAGCATCATGGTGATGAACGCGACGAGGGTGCCGAGAGTGATCGCACCCGAGCCGGTCGCGGCGGCGCCGAGACCCAGCACGATGATCAGCGTGATGTTGGGAATGACCTCCAGCAGCGTCCAGAAGCTCGCCTGCAGGCGCACCTTGCGGACCTGGATGTCGAACAGCTCGGTGGCCTTCTCGTCGAACCGGTCGTAGATGTAGTCCTCCCGACCGAACGACTTGATCACGCGCAGGCCGAGTGCCGACTCCTCGACCGTGGTGGCGACGACGCCGGTCTGGTCCTGTGCCATCCGCGAGAGCTTGGTGAACTTGCGCTGGTTGTGCAGGACCGTAACGGCGATCGGCACGATCGAGATCACGACCACCGCGCCCAGCGGCCAGTAAAGCACCAGCAGGATGATCGTCACGACGACGATCTGCAGTGAGTTGAGAATCAGCATCACGATGCCGAAGCTGAGCAACCGTCGGATCATGCTGAGGTCGTTCATGATCCGCGACAGCAGCTGGCCGGACTGCCAGCCGCCGTGGAACGACATCGGCAGCACCTGCAGCCGTGCGTACATGTCCTTGCGGATGTCGCGCTCGATGCCCATCGTCGCCCGCGCGACCAGCCACCGACGCCCGAACCAGAGGATGGCCTCCGCCATACCGATCGCCAGGGCCGCCGTGCCGAGGACCCACAGGCCTCGCTGGTCGTGGTGACTCACCGGGCCGTCGATGACGGCCTTGGTCATCAGCGGTATGACGATCGTGGCGCTGAGGCTCGCGAGTGAGAACAGCAACATGCTGATCCAGCGCGCCCGGTAGGGCCGGATGTATGGCGCCAAGCGCAACAGGCTCGTGGTGCGGCGGTGGCGCTCGGGTGACGGGCTGACCTTGGGTGCGGAGATCAGGCCGTCCGACGCGGTGTGTGAGGTCGATCTGTTATCGGAAGGAACGGTTGCCGGCGAGGGCTGCTGGGTCATCGTGAGGTGAGGTCTCCTGGGCGAGTGACGACTTCGAAGCACACCTCAGCCTCGGCGTTCAAGCGGACTTGAAGTCAAGTCGATGGAGTCCCCTGAGACTTCGACAACAAGTGGGCTCGGCGAGATGACTGGGATGCCTATCGATCATGTCACGAGGCACCGACAACGGCATCCGGATATGGCTCGTGCGGGTCCGCGGCGGACCCGCACGAGCGCGTCAGCCCTCCGGCTCGTCCTCGGTCAGGTGGGTGTCGTGGACACCCGGCTCGTCGTCGGTGTGCGGCACGTCCGAGGTCGGGTCGTCCGTGCTGAGCAACGCCTCCAACAGCGAACCCGCGATCCGGCGGAATTTGCGGCGTTCGCGAGCCCGGTCGAGCACCGCGACCTCGAGCTGGTCGGCGGTCAGTGTCCGTGCAGACCCGCCGTTGGGGTCCTCGCCCAGCAACTCGATCGCCAGACGCAGCACGGCACCGAGGTCCATGCCGGCCTCCCACCGCTCCTGCAGGCCGGCGCTGACGTGCTCGGCGGCGCCGCCCATCGCGACGAAACCCTGCTCGTCGCCGACGGATCCGTCGTAGGTCAACCGGTAGATCTGGTCATCCGCCGGGTCGTCGTCGACCTGGGCGACGACTATCTCGACCTCGTAGGGCTTGGACTCCTGGGTGAAGACGGTGCCGAGTGTCTGCGCGTAGGCGTTGGCCAGACCGCGGGCCGTCACGTCGGAGCGGTCGTAGGAGTAGCCCCGCAGGTCGGCATACCGGATGCCGGCGACGCGGAGGTTCTCGAACTCGTTGTACTTGCCCACCGCTGCGAACGCGATGCGGTCGTAGATCTCCGAGATCTTGTGCAGTGCACGGCTGGGGTTCTCCGCGACGAAGGCGATTCCGCCGTCATACGCCAGCACCACGACCGAGCGGCCACGGGCGATGCCCTTGCGTGCGTAATCCGCCCGGTCCTTCATCAACTGCTCGGGCGAGACGTAGAACGGCATGCTCATCGAGTACCTCCGATCTCGCGGCGAGCGTCGAGGACGTGCTCGACGACCGTCGCCAACTCGTCGTCGGAGACGAACCGGGTTCCTTCTGCGTCGACGATCGCCACGGTCGGCCAGATGCGCCGACCCAGGTCGGGGCCGCCGGTCGCCGAGTCGTCGTCGGCAGCGTCATACAGCGCCTCGATTGTCACCCGGACGGCTTCGTCACGGGTCAGCCCACGGCGCCAGAGCTTCTTCAGCGCGCCGCGCGCGAACAGCGAACCCGATCCGACCGAGTGGAAGTCGTGCTCCTCGTAGCAGCCGCCGGTGACGTCGTAGGAGAAGATCCGGCCGGCGTCCCGGTCGAGGTCGAACCCGCCGAAGAGTGGCACGACCGACAGGCCCTGCATCGCCATACCGAGGTTGCCGCGGATCATCGTCGCGAGCCGGTTGGCCTTGCCGACCAGGGACAACCGAGTGCCCTCGATCTTCTCGTAGTGCTCCAACTCCACCTGGAAGAGCCGCACCATCTCGATGGCGGTGCCGGCGGTGCCGGCGATGCCGACCGCCGAGTAGTCATCGGCGGCGAAGACCTTGAGCATCTCGTTGTTGGCGATCAGGTTGCCCATCGTCGCCCGGCGGTCACCGGCCAGCAGCACACCGTCGGCATACGCGATCGCGACGATCGTGGTGCCGTGCGGCACGTCGACCGCCGAGATCGGGATCGTGCGTGAGCCGGGCACGAGCTCCGGCGCGTGCGCGGAGAGGAACTCGGTGAATGACGACGAACCCGTTTGCAAATAGGAGGGGGGAAGCTTGTTGGAGCTCATCGGGCCCCCCGCGAAGTATCGGAGCGAGGTACGAGCGGAGAACTTTGTGGGGTGATCACTGCCCACCCTTTTGGACGAAGCCGCGGACGAATTCCTCGGAGTTGGACTCCAGCACACCGTCGATCTCGTCCAGCACGCTGTCGACGTCGTCGTCGAGCTCCTGCTTCGCCGGGGCAGCTGCGGGTGCCGGCTCCGGCGCGTCATCAGCCGGATCGGCGTCGCGGCGCTGCGGGTTCTTGTGTTCCTGCGTGGCCATGGCGGTGTCCTTTCGTTCATGCAGCACAGGCTCGCTGTGCTTCTTCCTCAACCCTACGTGGCACGGCCCGTACGGCGCGACGACGCGCCACTACCCGGGCGCCCCACGACCGGGCGGCAATTGTCAGTCGGCTCGCGGAGCATCGTCGGCGAGTAGGCGCAACAACTCCTCGGCCGAGGCTGCCTTCTCCAGCAGGGGTCCCACGTGGGCCTTCGTGCCGCGCTCCGGCTCGAGCATCGGGACGCGCTGCAGGCTCGGCTGGGACCGCACGTCGAAGATCACCGAGTCCCAGGACGCCGCCGCGACCTCGTGCGGAAACTTGGCCAAGCACGTGCCTCGGAAGAAGGCGCGGGTGTCGGTCGGAGGCTCGACCACGGCCTGCTGGACGGCCGCTTCGTCGACGAGCTGCTCGAAGCGGCCGGCCGCGAGGAGCCGGTTGAACAACCCCTTGTCCGCACGAACATCGGACCACTGGATGTCGATGGCGCGCAGCCGGTGGTCCGACCAGTCCAGTCCGTCGCGGGCGCGGTAGCTCTCCAGCGTCTTCAGCTTCGCGACCCAGTCGATCTCGCGAGCAGCCTCCATCGGATCCCGCTCGAGTTTGGTCAGCACCTGTTCCCAGCGTTGCATCACCTCGGCGGTGTCCGCGTCGAGCTCTCCGGCATACCGCTTCTCCAGCCAGGAATCGACGAGTTCGTAATAACTCCAGAGCAGTTGGACACCGGTCATGGTCCGCCGTCCGGCGACCTCGACCGTGGCGCGCAGGGACGGGTCGTGCGACAAACGGTGCAGTGCCTCGACCGGTTTGTCGACGGTCAGGTCCTGGCCGACCGCCCCGTCCTCGATCATGCCGAGCACCAGACTGGTGGTGCCCAGCTTCAACAGGTTGGTGACGTCGCAGTGGTTGGCGTCGCCGAGGATCACATGCAGTCGCCGATAACGGTCGGCCACGGCGTGCGGTTCGTCGCGGGTGTTGATCAGAGGGCGTTTGAGGGTGGTCTCCAGCCCGACCTCGACCTCGAAGAAGTCCGAGCGCTGGGCGAGCTGGAAACCGGGCTTACCCGACTCGACGCCGAGACCCACACGACCGGACCCACACATCACCTGGCGAGCGACGAAGAACGGGATCAGGTGTCGCACGATCTCCGAGAACGGCGTCGACCGGCTCATCAGGTAATTCTCGTGCGTCCCGTAGGAGGCGCCCTTGCCGTCGGTGTTGTTCTTGTAGAGGTTGACACCCGGTCTGTCCGGTCCGGACAACAGGCGGACCGCTTCCCGCATCACCGACTCGCCGGCGCGGTCCCAGATGATCGCGTCCCGCGGACTCGTCACCTCGGGCGAGCTGTACTCGGGGTGCGCGTGGTCGACATACAGCCGCGCTCCGTTGGTGAGCACGACGTTGGCGAGAGTCGGGTCCTCCTCGTCGGTCAGTTGGCTCGGGTCGGCATTGCCCCGGGCCATGTCGAAGCCGCGTGCATCGCGCAGCGGTGCCTCGTCCTCGTAGTCCCAACCGGCCCGGGCCGCCCGCATGCCCACCTGCGTGGCGTATGCCGTGACGACGCGTCCGGACAGAACCATCGGGTTCGCAGTCGGATCGCCGGGCACGGAGATGCCGTACTCGGTTTCGATGCCCATGATGCGGCGCACAGTCATGCATCGACCTTATGACCGCAATACTTCCGCCATGACGAGGGTTCACCGGACGGACTTGCCGCACATGCCGATCCGGACGCGCCTGTGGTGCATGGTGTCCGATCTGGCGCGCAAAGGAGTCGAGGCGATGGAGCCGCAGCAGATCGCCGCAAGTCGTGCGCTGGCGCCAGATCCGCGCTTCCCGGTGACACTCGTGACCGGCCGTGTCCGACGCAATGTCCGACGCGACACTGTGCAACTGCGGATGCGTGACGGTGTGCAGATCCCGGCACGCATCCATCGGCGCCCGGATGTCATCGGCAGCGCACCGGTGGTCGTCTATTACCACGGTGGCGGGTGGACCCTGGGCCGGCCGCTCGACTACGAGTCGCTGCTGACGATGATCGCGGACGAAACGGGTGCGGTCGTCGTGGCACCGGACTATCGCAAGGCGCCCGACCACAAGGCGCCGGCCGCGGTGCTTGACGCGCACGACACGCTCGATCTCGTGCTGGCGGACCCGGATTGGTTGCCTGTGTCGCCGTCGCGCGTCGTGGTCGCGGGTGACAGCGCGGGCGGCAACCTCTCCGCCCTGGTCGCCCTGCGCGCCGGTGCCGCACTCGCCGGCCAGGTGTTGATCTATCCCGCCGTGGACCTCAGCCGCAAGCACGCCTACCGCAACGCGCCGATGCTCGACGGCGCGGCACTGGACACCTACCTGGGGCTCTACCTCGACGGATCGGGAGTGGTTGCGGCCGATCCGGTGGTCTCCCCGCTGCGCGCGGCATCGCGCGCCGGTGCTGCGCCCGCCCTGGTCCAGACCGCGCAGTTCGATCCACTCGCCCCCGAGGGCGCCGACTACGTCGCAGCGCTCGAGCGCGACGGCGTGAAGGCCCACCTGTCGCACTACCACGGTGTGCCGCACGGCTTCCTCAACATCCCCGGCTTCGCGCCGGTCGCCTGGCAAGCCCGCTGGGAGATCATCGACACTCTGCGAGGATGGTTCGCGTGACGACCCCCTCGACGCTCCCCTCACCCACGACGCCCGATCCGATGGACGCTCCCGTGCTGCGCTGGGGCATCCTCGCACCCGGCGGTATCGCAGCCGCGTTCGCCGCGGCGTTGCTCGCCGGCACGGGTCAGCAGATCGTCGCCTGCGGGTCGCGCAGCCTGCCCCGAGCCCGCGAGTTCGCCTCGCAGTTCGGTGGTTTCACGGCATACGGCTCCTACGAGGAGCTGGTGGCCGATCCGAACGTCGACGTCGTGTATGTCGCATCACCACACTCCGCTCATCGCGAGCACGCGCTGCTGGCGCTGCGAGCCGGCAAGCCCGTCCTCGTCGAGAAGGCCTTCGCCCGCAACACCTCCGAGGCCACCGAGGTCATCGACGAGGCGCGCAGTCGCGGGCTGTTCTGCATGGAGGCCATGTGGTCCCGGTTCCTGCCCCGGTATGACGTCGTGCGGCAGGCCGTCGCCGACGGTTTGCTCGGCGATCTGCAGACGATCGTGGCCGACCACGGTCAACTGCTCTATCCCGACGGACCACAGCGGCTCGCCGACCCCGCCCTCGCCGGCGGTGCGTTGCTCGACCTCGGCATCTATCCGATCTCGCTCGCCGCGATGCTCCTGCCGGGTGACCTCGACATCTCAGCGTCCGGCGTCCTCACCCCGGAGGGCGTGGACCGCAGCGGAACGATAGTGCTGACCGGCGCCGACACCATCGCGACCTGTGTCACCACGATGAGCGCCCAGACCGCGAACACCGCTGTCATCGCTGGCTCTTCGGCGCGGTTGGAGCTTCCGGGATGGTTCTATCAACGAGGACCGGTCCGTCTGGTCAGTCCGGATGACACCGTGCTCGACCGTTTCGACCCGCCCGTGACCGAGCACGGCCTGCACTTCGAAGCGGTCGAGTCCGCTCGGCGGATCAGCGCCGGTGACGTCGAGTCGCCCCTCATGCCCTGGGACGAGACGTTGCGGATCATGCGGATCATGGACGAAGTGCGCGCACAGCTCGGCGTGCGCTATCCGGGCGAATGACGCCCGCCACATCCGAGCCCGCCGCCACACGCAATCGCGTCCGAGTGGCGCTCGGCCTGGACGTGCTGGTGGTGTTGGTCTTCGCCGGCGTTGGACGCGCATCGCACCACGAGAGCAACCCGGTGCTCGACGCGCTGCAGACCGCGTGGCCGTTCCTGGTCGGCGCGGCCATCGGCTGGCTGGTGGTTCGCGCCGTCTTCGGCGAGCTTCCGCTACGACTGCGGACCGGGTGGCCGGTATGGCTTTGTGCAGTGGCCGGCGGAATGCTGTTGCGCCAGCTGACGGGACGTGGAACGGCCCTGCCGTTCATCGTCGTCGCCACGATCTTCCTCGGAGTCTTCCTGCTCGGCTGGCGACTGGTCGCCGAGCTCCGGTCACGAAAGGCACACCTATGACGACGAATTGGTCCGGCACCTATGACTATCGGTCCGCCCGACGAGAGCGACCGGCAACCGTCGCCGAGCTCCAGCAACTCGTCGCCGACGCGCCCGCGGTCAAGGTCGCCGGCTCGGGGCACAGCTTCAACGGAATCGCGGACAGCGAATCCGGTTGGCAGCTGGACGTGTCGGGCTTGATCACGCCCCCGGAGATCGATCCCGACTCCGGCATCGTGACCGTGAGCGGTGGCATGAAGTATGGCGAGCTGGTGCCGGCCCTCGCGACGTCCGGGCGGGCACTGCCGAACCTCGCCTCACTCCCCCACATCACCATCGCCGGCAGCGTGGCCACGGGCACGCACGGATCCGGTGTCCGCCAGCCGGGGCTCTCGTCCGCGGTGCGGGCCGTCGAACTGCTCACTGCCGACGGCGAATTGCGCTGGATCGACGCCACCGATCCGCGCTTCGACGGCGTCGTCGTGTCGTTGGGGGCGCTCGGTGTGGTCACCCGGGTGCGGCTCGCGACGGTGCCGGACTACGCGGTCCGGCAGGACGCGTTCATCGGCCTGAGCTGGGGCGAGCTGGTCGGACGGATCGGCGAGGTGCTCGCAGCGTCATACAGCGTGAGTGTGTTCGGCCGCTGGGTCGGGACCGGCCCGGACCACGTCATCGTGAAGTCCGTGGTCGGCCACGAGGACCGGACACCGTTCCTGCCCGGCGCGAGCTGGACTCCTGACACGTTGCATCCGTTGCAGGCCGCCGGCGCGACGCCGGACGCGGTCACCGAGCAGGGCGGCGTGCCGGGCCCGTGGGCGGACCGGCTGCCGCACTTCCGGCTCGGCTTCACGCCGAGTGCGGGAGCTGAAATCCAGTCGGAGTTCTTCGTGGCCGCGGAGGACGCCGGTCGTGGCATCGAGGGTTTGCTAGCCGTCGGCGATGCGATCGCGCCGCACCTTCTGGTCTCCGAGATCCGTGCCATAGCAAGCGAATCGCAGTGGCTCAGCCCCGCGCACGGTCGCGACTCGGTCGCCTTCCACTTCACTTGGAAGCCCGACCTGGATGCCGTGCGGCAGGCGGTCGGCATCGTGCAACAGGCCCTGTCCGACCTGGCGCCACGCCCGCACTGGGGCAAGGTCTTCACCTACCCCGGCCGTCTCGACTTCGCCTACGCCCGACTGGACGACTTCGACGAC
Organism: Flexivirga endophytica; assembly: GCF_014640635.1. Classification (GTDB taxonomy): domain Bacteria; phylum Actinomycetota; class Actinomycetes; order Actinomycetales; family Dermatophilaceae; genus Flexivirga; species Flexivirga endophytica. Next base: position 423,474 of record NZ_BMHI01000004.1, on the reverse strand, counting down.
CTGCGCCGGATGCTGGACCCGCAGGGCAAGTTCCGCAACGAGTTCGTGACCCGCCACGTGGCGCGCGCCTGAGCCGGTTCGCACATGGCGGACCGTCGCCGAGCGCCACGTGGCGTGAGCACCGGGGTCAGCAGGTCGCAAGCACCTGCCGGACGAAGCCCGCGGATCGTTCGCGGAGGCCGTCGATCCGCTGCCCGATCAGGTTGAGCCGGTCCTGTTCATCGGCACTACCGACCTCGGTCAGGGTGGGCTTGCGCCGCACATTGCGGTTGCATCCGAAATCGCTGCAGATGAGGGTGCCGATGGTGTCCCCCTTGCGACCGGCTGCGCCGCCCCGCCTGGCGACATACATCGTCACATCGTCCGAGACGATGACGTCCTGGCACCAACTGCACAGCGCCTTGCGTCGCGCGCCCGGAAGCCGCGCCGTGGTGAAGCGGACGCCGACGGGGGTGCCGGCGAGTTCGACGACGGCGTAGCCGGTGTTGTCCTTCTTCCGGTCGCGCCAGCCGAGCACGTCGATCTGGTCCCACTCGATCGTGTCGAGGTCGGGAAGGATCGCATCGCGTGATTCGCGCTTGGTGGTGTTGATGAACGCACCGCGGATTGCGGCGTCGGTCAATGACTGCATGGTGGGTGGTCCTTCGATCGGTGGTGCACGACGACTCAGCGCCGACATCTCGACGGGTGCCGTCGTGGCATGGCAAATGCACCGATCCGTCGAGAGCGCATCTCTCGTTCCGAACCGGTGTGTCAGCTGTGCGCTGAGCAGGCCATGCGGCCGACCTCGCCCTCTGCGGCCGATGGCCGCTCATCACCTCGATCGAACGGTGCACATCCACGGCACACCGTCGACCACGCTCTCATACGGCACGGCGCACCGCATCTCGATTTCTCGGCGATGTGACCACTCAGCGGCTGCGTGAGCACCGGCGAATCTTGACGAACTCTTTGAATCCGCAACCGTCTTCGGGGAGCCTCGCTGTGCCACGCTGCTTCCACCGGAGCCGAATCCAGCAGTGAACCACCAGTGGCGGCACCCTTCGGGAGTGCCGGCCGCGGAAGGAGATCGCGTGACGATCGATCGGCCACCAGAGACCGAAGGAATGCCGTCGGACCGCAGGCGGGACATCAGCCGGCGGCGATTCGTCGGTTACCTCGTCGCCGGAGCGACGCTGACGGTCGCCGCGGACCTGCGACTGGGCACTCCGGCCGAGGCTGCGGTGCCCTCGCCGCCGCAGATCGCGGCGCTGTTCGACCTGGAGGACCTGGAGAGCACCGCAGCGCTCCCGACGGCCGGCCTGATCAAGATCACGGTGCACGACGACGGCTCCGCGAGCTTCGCGTTGCCGCGCGCGGAGGTGGGCCAGGGCATCACCACCTCGACCGCGATGATCATCGCCGAGGAGCTGGACCTCCCGGTCGAGAAGGTGCAGGTCTCTCTGGCACCCGCTCGCCCGGAGCTGATGTTCAACCAATTGACGGGCGGCTCCAACTCGACCGTGTCGACATACACACCGATCCGGGTCGCCGCCACGATCGCCAAGGGTGCCCTCCTCAAGGCCGCTGCCATCGAGCTCGGCTACGCCGTGGGCGAGTTGACGTCCAAACTCGGTGTGATCTCGGCACCCGACGGCAAGTCGGTCACGTATGGCGAGCTCGCGACCAAGGCGGCAAGCGCGACCACCACCAGCACGAAGGTCACGCTGAAGCCGGCATCGTCCTTCTCGGTCGTCGGCACGCCACGCAATCGCGTGGACGCCCGCGACATCATCACCGGCAAGAAGCAGTTCACGATGGACCTGCAGGTCCCCGACGCCCTGCCGACGATGCTCTGCAGAGCCCCCGGTCTGAACGGTCACCCGGTCGAGCTGAAGAACGAGGACGCGATCCTGAAGATGCCGGGCGTCACCGACGTCGCGGTCGTTGAGACGGGCGTGGCGGTCCGGGCCAAGACCTTCGGGCAGTGTATCGACGCGGTGCGAGCCGTCGAGGCGGACTTCCACGACAGCGTCGTCGGAGCTGCCGACGACGAGGCGGTGCTCGGCGAGCTGCGGAAGGCCGAGATCCCGCTCGCGGTGCCGAAGGTGCCGTTGCTCGGGCTCCAGGTCGACACCGACTTCGAGTTCATGTTCCGCAGCAGCGCTGCGCTGGAGACCAACTGCGCCATCGCCGACGTCCGCTACGACAGCGCCACCATCTGGTCCGGGCTCAAGTCACCGATCGTCGCGCAGGGCAAGATCGCCGAGGCGATCGGCCTGCCGCAGGACAAGGTGACGGTTCACGTCGTCACCGGCGGTGGTTCGTTCGGGCACAAGCTCTTCCACGACCCCGCACTGGAAGCGGCTCGGGTGTCCAAGGCGATGGGCAAACCGGTCAAGCTGATGTGGCACCGCGTGGACGAGCCGCGCCAGGGACGGATGCACCCGATGGCCACCTCGCGCTGCCGAGCGACGATGCTCGGCGATCAGGTGCTGACCTTCGAGCAACGGCATACGAGTGTCGCCACCGACTTCAGTCACGGGCTCGGCGAGATGCTCGTCGCCACCGCCGCGGATCTGCCGCCCGGTCTCGTCGGTGTCGGACTCTCGCAGAGCATCTTCCTGCTCACCCAGGATCTGCCCTACAACTTCGGGGTCGTCACCCAGCTGCTCGACGAGACCGACACTCGCTTCAACACCGGGTCGATGCGGTCGATCTACTCCCAGGACGTCGCCTGCGCGAGCGAGCTGACGGTCGATCTGATGGCACGCAAGGCCCACAAGGACCCGCTCGCCTTCCGCCTCGCGAATGTGAAATACCCGGAGGTGAAGGCCGTCCTGAAGAAGGTGGCCGAGGTCGGCAACTGGGGCCGCACGATGGAGCCGGGCACGGCACAGGGCATTGCGGTGCACCGCGAATACAAAGGCGCCACAGCGTTTCTCGTCGAGATCGACTGCCGTCCCGAGACAGTGCATCGGAAGGTTCGCAACGGCGTCACCGGCCCGCGTGTGACGAAGGTCGTCGTCGCTGTCGACGCGGGACTGGTCATCAACCCGCGCGGGATCGAGGCGCAGATGATGGGCGCCGCCTCCGACGGCATCGGGCTGGCGCTGACCAACAGCACGCACCTGAAGGATGGTCACTTCCTCGAGGCAAGTTGGGACAACTACTTCTATACGCGCGAGTGGAACGCGCCGTTCGAGTTCGAATGCGTTGTCATGCCATCGGATTCGAATCAGCCCGGCGGTGTGGGCGAGGCCGGCGTACCGGCGTCGTTCGCCGCCGTCGCCTGTGCCTATGCCCGTGCCACCGGCACGACACCGAGACGGTTTCCGATCAATCACGACACCCTCTCCTTCGACGTGAAGCCCTACGTCCCTTCCCTGCCCGAGTCCCCCACCGACGGCCTGTCGCACACCTACTGAGCGGAGTTGCCATGTCCACACACACATTCAAGCTCAACGGCGAGAAGGTCACGGTCGAGGTCGAGGACGACGTCCGGTTGCTCTGGGTGCTGCGCGACGTGCTCAAGGTGACCGGTCCGAAGTACGGCTGTGGCATCAACGTCTGCAAGGCGTGCACCTCGCACATCAACGGCAAGGCGTTCAACCCGTGTTCGGTGCAGGTCAAGGACATCCAGGCCGATGACGAGATCACCACCATCGAGGGACTGCCCGGCGAAGTCGGCAAGGATCTGCACCCGATGCAGGAGGCTTGGCTCGAGGAGGATGTCGCGCAGTGCGGCTACTGCCAACCAGGTCAGATCATGGCCGCGGTGGCCCTCGTCAACAAGGTCAAGGCAGAGGGCCGCGCGATCAACGACGACGACCTGGACACGATCCGCAACGTATGCCGCTGCGGCACCTACGTCCGGATCCGGAAAGCGATCAGGGCCGGCGCCGCGAAGATGTGATCCGTCCGTCCGTCCGTCTGGCAGATCGCACACCTCGCGGAGCCTCGGACGCCATACCGACCGTGATGAAATGAGCGCATACTGGTGGCTGGACTCGTCGTACTGATCGTTCTCGTCGCGGCGTTGGTCATGTGGTGGCGGTTGAATGTGTCGATCGTCAGGCTGCACTCGCGGGTCGATGAGGCATGGAGTGACGTGCTCGCTCAGCTGCAGCGACGGGCCGACCTTGTCCCATCGCTGGTCGAGTTGGTGCGTGGTTACGTGACGCACGAAGAGACGGTGCTACGTCAGATGGTCGAGGCGTGGTCAGGACTGTTGCACGCGCAGGACCCCGGACGGGCCGCCGATGCGGAAGCCGAGCTGTCTCGTGCGGTCCACGCGACCTACGCCGTCAGCGAGCGGTACCCGCAGCTGCGAGCGAGTTCGAACTTCCTGCATTTGCAGCGCGAACTCGTCCACACCGAGGACAAGGTCGTCGCGTCGCGACGGTTCTACAACGGCGCGGTGCGTGAGTTCAACTCCCACATCGCGACCTGGCCCGGGTCCTCCGTCGCGCATCGGCACGGCTGGCAGACCGCCGAGTTCTTCACTGCCACCACCGCTGCGGCCGATCCGCCGGTCGTCGATCTGGGCCGATGAGCGACCGTAGTCCACACGCGAGTCAGGTCTGGGCAGAGCTGCTGCGTGGCGCCAAGCACTCGCGGATCGAGTTATGGCTCGCCGTCCTCTTCCTCCTCTCCGGTGTCATCGGCCTGGTCGCGATACTGTCCGCAGGCGCGTTCTCCAACAACGGTGCCGGGGTCTTCTGGATCGCCTGGACCCTGGCCGGGTGCTATCTGTTCGTACGCATCTGGCGTCGGACCATCGGTGTGGCGCGAGCACGGGCCTACGCCCAGGCTCACGGCCTCGAGCCATTGATCTACCGGCGTGCCGACCACTATCCCGGGATGCTTTTCACGCACGACGCCGCGCGGATCATCGAGGGTGTCCGCACCTTGTCACGTCACTTCGTCGAGATCGGCAACTTCGAGCACTTCCAGGATCCTATGCAGCTGCGCCCGTTCGGCTACGTCCGTATGTCGCTCCCCCGCCACGTTCCGCACATCGCCGTGGTGGCACGTCGGAACGGACCCCTCCTGCCGTTCGATATGAAGAGAACACAACGCCTTTCGCTGGAGGGCGACTTCGACAGGCATTTCACGCTGTATGCGCCAGCCCGATACGAGACCGACGCGCTGCACATCTTCAGCCCCGACGTCATGGAGCGTTTCCTCGCGGACGCGCCCGGCTTCACCTGTGAGCTGGTGGACGACGAGCTCTACCTCTACTCCCGGAAGCCGCTCGACATCGGCGGCCGTATGACGATCGAACGTATCGAACACCTCCTGCGTCCGCTCGCGGCGAAACTGGGTCATCAGCTCGACCTGTACGCCGACGACCGCGTGCCCGATGACGTGGCGCACCCGATCGCGCCGGGTGGTCGGCGCCTCGTCGGCCCGGTCGCGACCGCCGGCGCGATGATCGCCGTCTCAGTGCTGCTGATCCTGGTCCGGATCTACCTGCTGCGAGGGTGATCCAGCGGCACACCACCAGGCGAGGGTCGCCCACATCACGGCCGCGCAGCAGCCGAGCGACGACCGTGCGCCGAAACCTCCGGCAATCGAGGTGAAGAACACTGTAGCGACGAGAAGCGTTGCCATCTGGACGAATACGAGCAACGACTGATACCGACCGAGTTGGTCCATCGGTGTCGCGGCCAGGTATGCCGGCCACAGGTGTCCGGTGCAGACCGAGACACCGACACCGACGCCGATCATGCAACCGAACGCGCTGCCCGGAGACGGGGACACCGCGGTGCCGAGCAGACCGGCGGCGATGATCAGCAGCCCGATGCCGACCGCGAGCCGGATCCGCCGGACCGTACCCCGCCGGGCGATGACAGCGGTCACCGCGATGCCGCCGACCAGCCAGCCCGCCTCGACCAGGCCGGAAGCGCCCGGGCCCCAACCGGATCTGCGGGCGAGCAGGGACGGACCGTAGATGACCGCCGGCAGCACCGCGGCAGCGATGGCACCGGTGGCCACCAGCACCGGCCGCAGCGAAGCGGATCGCCATACAGTCCCCAGTGGCCGCAGGATCGACAGTCCGCCGTCCGCGGCGCTCGTCACGTGCTCGTACGGCGGCCGAATCCGCCACAACACCAACACGATCAGCGCAAACGTCACGGCGTCGACCGCGGCGGTGCCGGCGAAGGCGAGCACGGTCACCAGGAGCGCACCGCACGCTGGCCCGGCGATACGGGCCAGCGCAGCGAGGGTGCTGCTGAACGCAGTCGCACGGGGCAGGTCGTCCCCGGTCACGAAGAGGCGCGGGACGACACCGCTCGCCGGCAGGTAGAACGCTCCCTCTACGCCGGACGCGATCGCGACGACGATCAGCAACCAGGGGTGCACGCCGGCCACGGCTGCGGCCAGCACGACGAACACGCTCAGCAGCAGCATCACCGTGTCCCCTGCGATCAGCAGCCGTCGTATGCCGAACCGGTCGGCCACAGCACCGCCGACCAACAAAAGTGCCGCCGTCGGCAGTGTGATCAGGACGCCGATGAGTCCCGTCAGCCCGGCGGAGATGCCTGTCGCGTACCAGGTCATCGCGAAGTCGAAGGCAGAGGTGCCCAGAGTGCTCGTCCCGGCTGCGATCGCCCACCACATGTATGCCGCCGGCAGCCTGCCCGGCGTCGCCGTAGTTGCGGACGCCGTCCGCGCACTCATGACCCGGTGCGGTCCCGTCGGACCGGCATCACGATCGTGGTGAAGGTGCCCTGGTCCGCCGAGCGGACGACAACCGGGCGACTCTGCTGCGCGGGCAGTTCGAGCAGCACCTCGGGGCCGACGCTCACGTCGAGGGCTCCGAGCAGGAGCGATGGCCGGAACGCCGTCACGAGCGGCCCACCGGTGCAGATCGCACCGAGCCGCGTGCCGTGCCGGTCGCCGTCGATGCGCACGTCCAGATGATCGGAACCCGTTGTGAGCACCACGGCTTCGGCGTCCCGCAGCCGCAGCAACTCATCGGACAGGCGTGCGCGATCGACGGTGACCCGGCCGGCCATCGGGGGCAATGACGCGAGAACCGACTGATACGAAGGGAACTGGGCATCGACCGTGTCCAGTGTCAGGTCCTCCTGGTCGGCTTCGAGCGTGGCGCCGCCAGCGCTGATGCGCAACAACACCCGGTCGTGCGCACCCGCGAATGCGGTGGCCGAGGCCACCGCTTCCGACGACACGACAACACGCCTATCCGCGCCGGTCACCTCCTCCACCGGAAGGCCGCGCACCGCCATCCAGTAGCGATCGGTTGCGACGACGGTGAGCTCGTCGGCGCCCATCTGCAGGAGCACGCCGTTCAGCGCGGGTATGTCGGGCTGGGCCGCCGCGGCCGGCGACACCTGACGCAACGAGCCGGCCAACTCCGGACCCCGCAGGATCGCCGTCGTCGGCTCGGCGGTGCCGGCGGCCTCCGGCAGCGATGCGATCACGTCTTCGGCGGTCTGCCGAGCCCTGCGGGCGATGCCGGTCGCCTGCTCGGCATACGTCCGCAGTGCCGCCTTGGCCTGCTCGGGCGGTCCGTCGAGCACCGTCCGGATGTCCTGCAACGGCAAGCCGATCCCCCGTAGGCGACTGATCGTCGTCGCCCGACGCTCCTGGGCCGCGGAGTAGTAGCGATAGCCGCTGACCGCATCGACCTCGTGCGGCTGCAGCAGCCCGCAGTCGTCGTAGAAGCGCAGCGCGCTCGAGCTCAGGCCGACCAGTCGGGCGAAGGCTCCGATGGTCAGCAGGGACGACTGCGACGAAGACTCGTTCCTCATCTTCGCCTCAGTCGCTTCACGCCGATGGTGCGTCCGTCGGCCGGCACGCTGGTCAGGCACGACCCCAGCTTGGCCCCTCAAGCAACTCGAAGGTCAAACCGCGGTCGACGGGTGGCGTCCAGCGTCATACACATCGAGCGGTATGGCGCGCGATGTGTATGACTGAAACACGGCCTATCGCAACGAGTCGTACATCCGGCGGACCTGCAGCAGGAACTCGCTCGGCATCAGGCGCAGCCCGAGGACCGGCATCCGGAGCACCTGCTCGCCGGCGACTAGTCGATCGTTCTGGCGTAACGCGTCGTCGATCGGGTTGAGAGCCAGCGCGTGGTGACCGCCGTCGATCTCGACCACCAGACCGACCTCGCCCCAGCTGACGTCGAGGTAGACACGGCCACGCGGTCCACGCCGAACCGATTGTCGGGTGGGAGCCGGAAGTCCGACGCCACGCGCCAGTCGGGCGAAGTCGAGTTCACCGAGCGAGTGGGCCCCGTCGGTCACGTCAGCGATGACGGCGTCCAGGAAGTTGCGCCGCGGGGATCGCGTCACCGCGCGCCAAGCCAGGGCCAACCGCGCTGCGCTTGTGAGTCGTTGCTGCATCGGCAGGCAGACCAGCAGCGCCGCCTGCCGATCGGACACCGCCCACTGTGCGGCGTGGATCGTCGCGACGTCGGCGCCGACGGTCGGTGCCGGCCGACGGTGTCGGTGCAGCCGGGCCCCGTCAACGGCGTGGTGTCGGCTCGACCCGGGCAGCGTTATGTCGATGGCCGCCGGCGTGAACCCGGTCATGCCATGCGCGAGAAGTGCGGTGGCTCCGTCGAGCCGGGCCCCCGACCCACTCTCCCACAGCGCGCGCCACCGTTGGGCAACGGCGCTCAGTTCGGGAGAGCCGATCACCAGGGTGTGCAGGCCGGCCTTGAACCAACGGCCCGCCACAACCTCATTGCGGATGCCGTCACGATCGATCCCATGCTGAGCCAGTGTTCGGCGGTGCACCACGCCGTCGTGCTCGACGGCGAGTTGGATGGCGACGGCTCGCCGCGCAGCGCCATGGATACGCGGTGGTCGACCGACCGCGAAAGCGCCGGAAGCCGTGTCCCTGGTCATCGGACAATCGTGACGACGCAGCCGATTCTGCGCTGCGCGGCCTGTGGACAACCCCCGCACAGCGACCTGCGTCATACACATCGAGCGTTATGGCGCGCGATGTGTATGACGCGGGTTTCGATGTGCCTCCAGGGCAGGTCAGAGGTACTGGCCGGTGCCCTTGATCGAGTCGATCGCCCGACCGGGCTCGGCGCCGTCCTTGCCGTCGATGAGCGTGCGGATGTAGACGATCCGCTCGCCCTTCTTGCCGGAGATGCGCGCCCAGTCGTCCGGGTTCGTGGTGTTGGGCAGGTCTTCGTTCTCCTTGAACTCGTCGACACACGACCGCAGCAGGTGCTCGACCCGGATGCCCTTCTGACCGGTGGTCAGCTGGTCCTTGATCGCCATCTTCTTCGCGCGGTCGACGATGTTCTGGATCATCGCGCCGGAGTTGAAGTCCTTGAAGTAGAGGACCTCCTTGTCACCACTGGCGTAGGTGACCTCCAGGAACTTGTTCTCGTCGATCTCGGTGTACATCCGCTCGACCGACGCCTGGATCATCGCTTCGACCGTCTCCTGCGCCGAGTTGTTGTGCTCGGCCAGGTCGTCGGAGTGCAGGGGCAACCCCGGCACCAGGTATTTACCGAAGATGTCCCTGGCGCTCTCGGCGTCCGGACGCTCGATCTTGATCTTGACGTCCAGCCGGCCGGGCCGCAGGATCGCCGGGTCGATCATGTCCTCGCGGTTGGAAGCGCCGATGACGATGACGTTCTCGAGTTGCTCCACACCGTCGATCTCGGCGAGCAGCTGCGGCACGATCGTGGTCTCGACATCGGAGGACACACCCGAACCACGGGTCCGGAAAAGCGACTCCATCTCGTCGAAGAAGACCACCACGGGCGTGCCGTCGGAGGACTTCTCCCGCGCCCGCTGGAAGATCAGCCGAATGTGTCGCTCGGTCTCGCCGACATACTTGTTGAGCAGCTCGGGGCCCTTGATGTTCAGGAAGTATGCCGCCTCGTCCCGCCCGGTCTTCTCGGCGACCTTGCGTGCCAGATTGGCGGCGACCGCTTTGGCGATCAGTGTCTTTCCGCATCCGGGCGGGCCGTAGAGCAGCACACCCTTGGGCGGACGCAGCGCGTGCTCGCGGAAGAGGTCGGCGTGCAGGTAGGGCAGCTCCACCGCGTCCCGGATCTGCTCGATCTGACCGGACAGGCCACCGATGTCCTCGTAGTGGATGTTCGGCACCTCTTCGAGCACCAGGTCGGCGACCTCGGCCTTGGGGATGCGCTCGAAGACGAAACCGCTGCGGCTGTCGCACAGCAGCGAGTCCCCGGCGCGGATTACCTGGCCGGCGAGGTTGGCTGCGATGCGGCAGACGCGCTCCTCGTCGGCATGTGCGACCACGAGCACACGGTCCTCGCCGAGCATCTCCTTGGCCTGCACGAGCTCACCGACCCGCTCGAAGCCCACGGCGGCGACGACGTTGAGCGCCTCGTTGAGCATCACCTCGCGACCCAGCGTCAACTCGCCCGGCTCGATGGACGGGCTCACCGCCACCCGCAGCTTGCGTCCGGAGGACAGGATGTCCGCGGTGGCGTCGTCATGGGTCTCGATCACCACGCCGTATGACGCGGGCGGCTGCGCGAGCCGGTCGACCTCACCCTTGAGACTGACTATCTGCTCACGGGCTTCCTTGAGCGTGCGCACCAAGCGTTCGTTCTGGGCGGACAGTGTGCCGACCGACGCCTGCAGCTGTCGGACCTGCTGTTGCAGGTCGCCCGCGCCCGAGCGCGACGACAGGGCGAGTCGCTCACGCAACGTTCGGATCTCGCGTTGCAGACCCTCGATGGAGTTCTGCGGCGCATCTGACTCAGGGGGGTGATCGTTCACGGTCGGCCTCCTTCGCAGCGACCACCCGACCCTAACTCTCAAACTTGTTCATTCCAGCGGCGGCTCGCCTGCTGAACGTTGCAATTTGCGCAGCTTCTTCTCCGAGACCGGCCGCTCCCCCAGATTCTCGGACGTCCAGTCGTCCGCGGCACGCGCGACGTCGAAGGTGCTCGTCTCAATATTTGGAGCGTCGGCCTCCTGAGCGGCCTTCGCCGGGCGTCGCTTCCGGAACGGCGGCGTCACGCCAGGGGCCAGCCGACGCGTCGAGATCAGGAACCCGGTGTGCCCGTGCATGCGGTGCTGCGGCCGGACCGCGAGACCCTCCAGGTGCCACCCGCGGACCATGGATTCCCACGCCTCCGGCTCGGTGTAGCCACCGTGCGCCCGGGCCGCCTCGGCGACACGGGACAGCTGGGTGACCGTTGCGACATACGCGATGAAGACGCCGCCGGGCGCCAGCGCCTCACCCGCCGCGTCCAGGCACTCCCACGGCGCGAGCATGTCGAGCACGACCCGGTCGACGCTGCCCGGCTCGGCGATGGTCGGCAGCACGTCGACGAAGTCACCGACCGAGACGGTCCACGCCGGGTGCTCCCCGCCGAAGAACGCACGGACGTTGCCCCTGGCGATGTCGGCGAACTCCGCCCGACGCTCGATCGAGTGCAGCTCGCCGCTGTCGCCCACAGCGCGCAGCAACGACATCGACAGCGCGCCCGAGCCGACGCCCGCCTCCACGACCCGCGCGCCCGGGAAGATGTCGGCCATGGCGACGATCTGTCCGGAGTCCTTCGGATAGACCACCGCTGCCCCACGGGGCATCGACATGACGTAGTCCGACAGCAACGGGCGCAACACGAGGTATTCGGTGCCTGCGGTGTTGGTGATCGTGCTGCCGTCCGGCAGGCCGATCAGATCGTCGTGCTCGAGGTGGCCGCGGTGGGTGTGGAACTCCTTGCCCGGGGTGAGCAGCAAGGTGTGCATGCGACCCTTCGGGTCGGTCAGCTGCACGCGTTCGCCTGCTGTGAGTGGGCCGCGGCGAGCGGCGGATCCGGTGGTTTCAGGCGAGGTCACGACGCGCAAGTCTAGGTCACTGCCGGCGCGTCACCGGTCACACCGTCGCGGAGGCCGCGGGCCGGCGCTCAGCGGCCGCCAGTGCTTCACCCAGCAGCTGTATCGAGACCAGACCGACCGGCTGTCCGCCGGTCACGACCAGCAGCTCCTGTATGGCGCCACCGACGTCCTGGGCCACCCGGACGAGGGCTGTGACGTCTGCATCGACCGATGACACTTCGGCGACCCACCCCGCTGGTTGCACCCGCGCGAGCGCCGCCGCCCGGACGTCCTGCAGCTCCGGACGCGCAGACTGCCCCAGCTCGGTCACGGTGATGACACCCCAGGGCACACCCTGTCGGTCGATCACGACGACATCCGCGTCCTGCGGCAGCTGAGCCACCGGAGCCGCGTCCGGAGCGAGCACCATCGGGCGCAGCACGTCACGCACCCGGACGCGCGCGAAGAGCCGCCCCGACCGGGCGCGCGCGATGGCGCCGCTCGCGCCGAACCACAGGAAACCCGCGATCAGCACCGACCACAGCACGTAGAACGTGTCGGGCGTCTCGCCCCGGACCAGCGGCAGCACCACCGCCCATGCGATCAGCAGCACGGCCAGGACCCGCCCGCACCAACCCGCGACGAGCAGTCCCGCGGACCGGGAGCCGGTGATGCGCCATACGACCGCGTCCAGGATGAAGCCGCCGTCCAGCGGCATACCGGGCAGCAGGTTGAAGACGGCCACGAACGCATTGGTGTAGATGAACGCGCCGATCAGCAGTCGTGCGACGTCACGGTCGTCTGCGACGACCTGCAGCGCGAGCCAACCGGCAGCAGCGAGAACGGCATTGGCGAGTGGGCCCACCACCGCGACCAGCGCGCTCGACATCGGCGAAGAGTCGTCGGTGTCGTATGCCGTGTGCCCACCCCACAGGTCTGCGACGATCCGACGCACGTGATAGCCGCGCCACTGCCCGACGAGGGCGTGCGCCGCCTCGTGCGCCACGACCGACAGCAGCAGGAGCAGCGTGTAGAGGAACGCGACGAAGTAGGCGGTGCCACCCAGCTCGGGGTAGGCGTCGGCGATCTGCGGCCCGAACGTCGCGATGATCACAACCGCGATGATCGGCCAGGTGCGCCCGATGTAGACCGGCACGCCGCGCAGCGTGCCCAACTGCCAGCCGGGCCGGTCCGCGTTCGCCATTGCGCCAGCGTACGTGGCGGCACTGTCGGTGTCGTAGCGCCCGGTTAACGTGGCCGCCGTGGAACAGACACCGGAAGCCGCGACGCCCGAGGCCGGGGGCCCGACGCCGGCGCGGCGGGCGCTCTCGCCGAGTCGGGCCGGTGACTTCATGCAGTGCCCGCTGCTCTACCGCTTCCGAGTGGTCGATCGACTGCCCGAGGAGCCGTCGGCCGCCGCAGCACGCGGAACCCTGGTGCACGCCGTGCTGGAGCGGCTCTTCGACGCCCCGGCGGCCGACCGCACCATCGAGGCGGCGGTCGATCTCCTGGAGCCGCAGTGGGCCGCACTGATGGAGCAGGAGCCGGAGCTGGCCGCCCTGGTCGGCGAGGGCGGCACGGACGAGCAGACCTGGATGGCCGACGCCGCCGAGCTGGTGCGTCGCTGGTTCGCGTTGGAGGATCCGACCCGGCTGGAGCCCGCCGAACGCGAGCTCTATGTCGAGGCGGATGTCGACGGGCTCACCCTGCGTGGCTACATCGACCGGCTCGACGAGGCTCCTGGCGACCTGCTGCGCGTCGTGGACTACAAGACCGGGCGCTCCCCGTCGGAGTTCTTCGAGGCCAAGGCACTGTTCCAGATGAAGTTCTACGCCCTGGTGCTGTGGCGCACGCGTGGTGTCGTGCCGCGGATGTTGCAGCTGGTCTACCTCGGCAACAGCGAGATCGTGCGCTACGAGCCCACCGAAGGCGACCTGCTGGCGACCGAGCGCAAGATCAAGGCGCTCTGGGAAGCCATCGAGCGGGCGGCCACCACAGGTGACTGGCGCCCGCACCGCACGAGGCTGTGCGACTGGTGCAGTCATCAGGCGCTCTGCCCTGAGTACGGCGGCACTCCCCCGCCTCTTCCGGCCCACGCCATCGGGCTGGCGCTCGACCCGGTCCGGTCCGGCGAGGCAGTCCCGGCGGTCGACTGACAGCGGTCGGTCACGCTTCGGCGGGCGCCGAACCGATGGCGTCATACGGTCTGGTCCATGACGACGACCATGACCAACATCGAAGACCGCACGGACGACCCCGGGCTGGTCATAGAGACCGCGACGACCCGCGTTCTCACGCTCGCCCGGACCTGGCTCGCGTGGGACGGCAAGCCCAGGCTGAGCGAGGACGGCGAGCGGATCTACACACCGCACAAGGTGATTCGTCGGTATGCCGACCACCTCGTCGACCATCTCGCCCAGATCGAGGCGTTGCTGGCCGGTGTGCCGACCCGGCCGAACGGCTGGCGCGAGAGCCGGATGACGACCGTCGCCGACTTCGCACGATTCACCGAGGGCGACCTGAACGAAGCCGTCGAGCGCCTCACCCGCTTGTCACGAACGATCCGGCTGCGGTTGCTGGTCGCCGGGCCATCCGAGTGGGACCGCCCGCGCGACGGATCGTGGACGCTGCGGGAGATCGCCGAGCACGTGGGGAGCAGCTGGTATGCCGAACAACTGGGCGATCTCTCGTCCCCACCGCCCGCCGCGTGATCACCGTGTCACGATCAGCAATCGCCGGGCGGCGACGACCCCGAGGCCCAGGCCGAGTGCGATCAGGACACAGATCAGGTGTGCGGCAGAGGCCGTACCCGAACGATCTGCGACGCTGAGGAAGAGCGAGCCGACCGCCGCGACACCGAGCACCTGCGCCAGCTGGAAGGCGCAGGAGAGGACACCACTCGCCTCGCCGGCCCGCCGGACCGGTACTCGGCTGAGCGCGATGCCCATGACCGGCGTGATCGCGAATCCTTGGCCCACACCGACGAGCCCGAAGAACACCAACAACACCGCGCCGGGACGGTTTCCGTCGCCGACGACCTGTCCGAGTGCGACGAACACCACCGCGCACAGCAGCAGCCCGGCCAGGATCAGCCACCGCGTGGCGTGTGCCGGCAGGTGCGGGCTCAACAGCGACGATGCCGCGAATCCGATCGCGAGCGGCAGGAACGTCAGTCCGGTCCCCAGCGGGCTCATGCCCAGCGTCGTCTGCAGGTGGACCGAGAAGACGAAGAGATACGCGGCATACCCGGTGATCACGACGAGCACCACGGTCAGGCCGGTCAGGAGCCCCGGCGTGCGCAGCAGATCCCCCGGAACGACCGGAGCGCTCGCCGCCCGCTCGACGACGACGAAGACGGGGACCAACAGGGCGGCGATACCCCATGCCACGAATCCCCATACTGGCCAGCCATTTTCGTGACCCAGGACCAGTGGGACGACGAGCAGACCGATGATCGCTCCGAGCAGTCCGGTGCCGGCGACGTCCAGATTCGTGCCGGGCGTTCGGGTATGGCGCGGCAGCGCACGAGCGGACAACCACAACAGCACGAGACCGATCGGGACGTTGACCAGGAAGATGCTTCGCCACCCCAGCCCAGCGACGTCCAGTTGGAGCAGCACACCACCGAGCAGCTGGCCGCTCACGGTTCCCGAGGCGAGAACCAGTCCGTACCACCCCAACGCACGTGACCGGCTTGGTCCAGCTGGGAAGCAGACCTGGATCAGGCTCATCACCTGCGGCAGCATGAAGGCCGCGGCAGCACCCTGCGCCAAGCGACAGCCGATCAGGGCGGGCGCGGTCGGTGCCAGACCACAGGCGGCGGACGTCAGGACGAAACCCGCGAGCCCGCAGCGGAACACCGTCCGATGCCCGAGCCGACCGCCGAGTCGGGCGCCGGTGACGAGCAGCACGGCATACGTCATCACGTAACCGGACACGATGAGTTGCAGCTGTGCTCCGGACGCGTGCAGTCCGTCACGCAGCGGTCCGATGGCGATGTTGACGATCGAGATGTCCAGCAGGCTCATGAAGAGCCCGCCGAGCAGCACGGTGAGCAGGAGTCCGGAGGCGGGCTGTGTCGGTCGGGCGGAAGATGCCGGTCGCACCTGCGTCGTTGTCATGGCACCGATCGTGCGGTTCGTGGCGCGAACGCAACAGGAGCGCACTCATCCTGGTACCAACGGCACCAGCATCCGATCCGTTCGGACCGGGGGCGTCGTTGCAGAATCGAGGACATGACGATGACCGAGCACGAGACCACGCGGACCAAGCCCGCACATCGTCGTGAGTTGGCCCGCTTCCTGCGCGCCCACCGCGAGCAGGTGAGTCCGCACGTCGTCGGAGTGCCCGTCGGCCCGCGCCGCCGCACTCCCGGCCTGCGGCGGGAGGAGGTCGCGCAGCTCGCCGGTGTAGGGCTGACCTGGTACACCTGGCTCGAGCAGGGCCGACAGATCAATGTGAGCACTCAGGTGCTCGACGCCGTGGCGAGAGTGCTGGGTCTCGGAGCGGCGGAACGTTGGCACCTCTATCGATTGGCGCAGGTGCCCGGTGTGCCGATGCCCCCGCAGATGCCGGAGGAAATACCCACCGACGCGATTCAGGTGCTCGACCAACTCGACCCGAACCCCGCCTGTGTCTACAACGCCAGGTACGACCTGATCGCCAACAACGAGACCTACGCCTGCATGTTCCCGTGGATCGTCTCCGCGGACGGGATCGAACGGAACGTGCTGTGGCGGGTGGCGGTCGCCGGTGAGGACGTCCGGCCGATCAATCCCGAACTCTTCGGTCGCCTCGTGGCGAACCTGCGGCTGCGCTATGCCGAGCACATCGGCGAACCCGGGTGGGAGTCGTTCATCGAGGAGTTGTCCCGCACGAGTGCGCTCTTCCGGGACGCCTGGGCCCGGCAGGAGGTCAGCCGACCCGGTCCGCAGTTCAAGCAGTTCCGCTGCCCACCGGTCGGCCTCATCCGGCTCAACACACTCAGCTACTCGATCGACGGCACCGCAGACCTGCGCATGATCGTGCACGTGCCGGAGACGTCTGCCGATGCCGGTCGGATGCAGCAGTTACGGGATCTCGGCGGGGCCAGCTTCGACTGACCGAGCGTCCAGCACCGCGATATAGAACCTCCTATCCACGCGTCCAATCGGTGTCGGGTTCACCCCGAATATCGATTTCTCGCAAAAATGCAAGACCTCTCCCAGACACCTGTCAGGCTTGAGCACGATGCGTGTTCCAGCCAGGGGTACGCGAGAGACATTGGGGTGGGTGAAGCTTCAGATGAATTTCCGAAATGCTGCTGTCGGGGCGGGTGGCCTTTTCTGCGCGGCGGGTCTGACGGTTGCCATTGCGGGCGGTGCGCAGGCAGCACCGAATACGAACGGTGCGACAACGGGGGCCGCGACCGCCACCGTGGCCAAGTCGGTGCCGGGCAACAACGGGACGTTCAAACTGCACGAATACGGCACACCCGACGCCTTCGTGAACAACGACCCGAAGGTGTGCAAGTTCAACTTCGAGTACTATTTCCAGGACTCCGAGCAGCCCGGTTATGACGTCACCATCGTGCCCCAGGGCGGTAACGGCGGCCCGGACTCACTGACCCTGTCCATGCCCGCTGCCGGTGCGGACGGCTATTCCTACTCCATGTACATCAACATCGACCCCAACGGTGAAACCGACGGATACACCTTGGCGCCCGGTCACTACAAGGCCACTGTCATGGGCAAGAACGGCGTGAGCAAGGACGAGAAGGCCAAGTCCAAGGTCTTCTGGGTCAAGTGCGACACCACGCCGCCGTCCTCCAGCAGCACTCCGCCGCCGAGCTCCTCGACGCCGCCGCCGAGTTCCTCGACGCCGCCCCCCAGTTCCTCGACGCCGCCGCCGAGCTCTTCGACGCCACCTCCGACGACGTCGAGCAGCACTCCGCCGCCCACGACCTCCACCTCGACGCCGCCGGCAACGAGCTCCACCACTCCTCCGCCTGCAACGAGCACCAGTTCCACGCCGCCGCCGGCCGCAACGACCACGCCGCCGGCCTCCGGCCCGGTGGTCGTGACGGACGGCCCCAGCGGTGGTAGCGGTGGCAACAACGCCCTGCTGGGCGGCGGCTTGGCCGCTGTCGGCGTCGCTCTCGCCGGTGCAGGACTCCTGCGCCGCCGGATGAGCGAGTAACAGCGGGTCAGCAACGGAGCGGCCCCGGCGTGCGAACGCCGGGGCCGCTCCGTTGTGCCGACTCGATCATGACCTTCGGGCCAGGGCCCGGTCGATCAGGACCGCGTCCGCACCAGTGAAAGCAGCGCGTACGGCTCGATGCCGACCAGGGTGTCGACACGGGTGGCACCGGCGATGTCCGGCACCTCGGTGACGTGCGGGATGGCGATCGTCGGCACCCCGGCAGCGACGGCCGCGCGAACGCCCGGGATCGAGTCCTCGATCGCGACGCACTCGTCAGGGCGGGCACCGAGCTCACGCGCCGCGGTGAGGTAAGACTCAGGATCCGGCTTCCCCTTGCTGACCCGGTCACCGGTGACCACGACGGTGAAGGTGCCATGAGCAACCGCGTCGATCAGCACACCGGCGAACGACTCGTAGGACATCGTCACCAGGGCGTTCGGAACGCCTTCTGCCACCAGGCTCTTGAGCAGCTCCTCAGCGCCCGGACGCCACGGTACGTGCGCGCGCATGCCGGCAATGACCCGCTCGAGCAGGAAGTCGACGATCTCGGCGGAGGACAACGTCACCGGGCTGTTGTCGCGGATCAGCTGACCTGACACGGGCAGCGGGTTGCCGACCAGCTGGTAGGCCATCTCGTCGGTCCACTCCCCGCCGTATGACGCGACGAGTTCCTTCTCGGCGGCGATCCACAGGGGCTCGGTGTCGACGATGGTGCCGTCCATGTCCCACAGGACCGCAGCTGGAAGGTCTCGACCCGCCAGTGGGTCGCTGCGGTCCTCCGCTGTTCGAGCAGCGTTGGTATCGATGAGTCAGTCCTCCGGTTCGTAGCCGAGGTTGGACGACAGCCAACGCTCTGCCTGCTTCAACGTCCAGCCCTTGCGCTCGGCATACGACTCGACCTGGTCCCGGCCGAGCCGTCCGACGACGAAGTACTGCGAGTCGGGGTGCGAGAAGTACCAGCCGCTGACCGCGGCACCGGGCCACATGGCCATCGAGTCGGTCAGCTCGATCCCAGTCTGGTTCGTCGCGTCCAACAGCTCGAAAAGCGTTGCCTTCTCGGTGTGTTCGGGACACGCCGGGTAGCCGGGCGCAGGACGAATACCGCGATACTTCTCCGCGATCAGGTCCTCATTACTGAGCTTCTCGTCCGGCGCATAGCCCCACAGGTCGTGTCGCACGACGTCGTGCATGCGCTCGGCGAACGCCTCGGCAAGCCGATCAGCGAGCGATTCCAGCAGGATCGCGCTGTAGTCGTCGAGGTCGTCCTTGAACTCCTTGATCTTCTCCTGCGAGCCGAGACCGGCCGTCACGGCGAATCCGCCGATGTAGTCCGGCAGTCCCGTCTCCTTGGGCGCGATGTAGTCGGCCAGCGACCGGTTGGGGACACCCTCGCGGTGATGACCCTGCTGCCGCAGGTGGTGCAGCGTCGTACGGATCTCGCTGCGCGTCTCGTCGGCATACAGCTCGAGGTCGTCCCCGATGGCGTTGGCCGGGAAGAAGCCCACGACGCCGTTGGCGTGCAGCCAGCCCTCGGCGATGACCTTGTCCAGCATCTGCTGCGCGTCGTCCCACAGGCGACGGGCGGCCTCGCCGGTAGCCGGGTTGTTCAGGATGTCCGGGAACTTCCCCTTCATCTCCCACGCGTTGAAGAACGGCTGCCAGTCGACGTAGTCCCGCAGCGTCTCCAGCGGGTAGTCCTTGAACGTGCGGGTGTATGACGAGATCTTCCCGGAGTGGGAGTCCGGCTCACCGTCGTCGGCGACGTCCTTGGCCTGCTGCAACAGGAACCGCGGGCGCGGCGGCTTGTAGTCGCTCCAGTCGATCGGTGTGCGCTCGGCGAGGGCGTCGGCATACGACAGCAGCGGCCGGTCGTTCTTCTTCGCCGCGTGGCGCTTGCGGATCGAGTCGTAATCGGCGTTGATGTCGGCCATGAACGCGTCGCGTCGCTCGTCGGACAGGAGTGCAGCGGCGGTCGGCACCGACCGCGACGCGTCCTTCACCCAGACGACGTGACCGTGGTATTTCGGTGTCACCTTGACCGCTGTGTGCGCGCGGGACGTGGTGGCGCCACCGATCAGCAGCGGGACCTCCCAGCCCTGTCGCTCCATCTCCTCCGCCACGTTGACCATCTCGTCCAGCGACGGGGTGATCAGGCCGGACAGGCCGATCATGTCGGCCTTCTCGGCCTTGGCGGTGTCCAGGATCTTCTGCGCGGGCACCATCACGCCCAGGTCGACGACGTCGTAGTTGTTGCACTGCAGGACGACGCCGACGATGTTCTTGCCGATGTCGTGCACGTCGCCCTTGACCGTCGCCATGACGATCTTGCCCTTCGCGCGCTCGGCGTCACCGGGCTTCTTCTCCGCCTCGATGTAGGGGATCAGGTGCGCCACGGCCTTCTTCATCACCCGGGCGGACTTCACGACTTGGGGAAGGAACATCTTGCCGGCGCCGAAGAGGTCGCCGACGACGCCCATACCGTCCATCAACGGTCCCTCGATGACGTTGAGCGGACGCTCACCGCGCGACGCGAGCTCGGCTCGCATCTCCTCGGTGTCCTCGACGATGAACTCGTCGATACCCTTCACCAACGCGTGGGTGATGCGCTCACGAACCGGGTCGGCCCGCCACTTGAGCTTGTCGTCCGGACCCTGCTCCTCGGCGTCCTTGTTGTATTCCTCGGCCACCTCCAGCAGACGCTCGGTGGCGTCCTCGCGGCGGTCGAGCACGACGTCCTCGATGCGTTCGCGCAGCTTCGCGTCGATCTCGTCGTAGACGCCGAGCTGTCCGGCGTTGACGATGCCCATGGACAGACCGGCCCTGATCGCGTGGTAGAGGAACACCGCGTGGATCGCCTCACGCACCGGATTGTTGCCACGGAACGAGAACGAGACGTTGGAGACACCGCCGGACGTCTGGACACCGGGGAGGTTCTCGGTGATCCAGCGGGTCGCCTCGATGAAGTCGGTGCCGTAGGCGTGGTGCTCCTCGATGCCGGTCGCCAACGCGAACATGTTGGCGTCGAAGATGATGTCCTCGGCGGGAAAACCGACTTCCTTGGTCAGGATGTCGTAGGCCTTCTGACAGACCTCCTTGCGACGCTCGAGGGTGTCGGCCTGGCCCTCCTCGTCGAACGCCATCACCACGACCGCGGCGCCATACCGCCGGCACAGTCGAGCCTGCTCGATGAACTTCTCGGTGCCCTCCTTCATCGAGATGGAGTTGACGATGGGCTTGCCCTGGATGCAGCGCAGCCCGGCTTCGATGACCTCCCACTTGGAGGAGTCGATCATCACCGGCACGCGACAGATGTCCGGCTCGGTCGCGATCAGCTTGCAGAAGCGATCCATCGCCTCCACACCGTCGATCATGCCCTCGTCCATGTTGATGTCGATGACCTGCGCCCCGGCCTCGACCTGCTGGCGTGCGACGTTCAGCGCCGTCGGGTAGTCGCCGGCCTTGATCAGCTTGCGGAACCGGGCGGAGCCGGTGATGTTGGTCCGCTCGCCGACATTGACGAAGAGTGAGTCACGGGTGATGTTGAACGGCTCGAGACCCGACAGCCGCATGGCACGTTCCGGCTCGGACGGGACGCGCGGCGCCACACCGTCGATGCGCTTGCCGATCTCGGAGATGTGCTCGGGTGTGGTGCCGCAGCATCCTCCGAGCACGTTGACCAGGCCGCCGGTGGCGAACTCGCCGAGTATGTCGGCCATCTCCTCGGCCGGCTGGTCGTATTCACCGAAGGCGTTCGGCAGCCCGGCGTTCGGGTAGCAGAAGGTGAAACAGTCTGCGACCCGGGAGAGTTCGGCGGCATACTGCCGCATATCGGCGGCCCCCAGCGCACAGTTGAAGCCGACCGCGAGCGGTTGGGCGTGGCGGACGCTGTTCCAGAACGCCTCGGTGACCTGACCCGACAGGGTTCGTCCGGACGCGTCGGTGATGGTGCCCGAGATGAAGATCGGCCACCGCCGGCCACGTTCCTCGAAGAGCGTCTCCAGCGCGAAGATCGCCGCCTTGGCGTTGAGCGTGTCGAAGATGGTCTCCACCAGCAGGATGTCGCTACCGCCGTCGACAAGGCCCTCGGCCTGCTCGTGGTAGGCGTCGACGAGCTGCTCGAACGACGTGTTACGGGCGCCGGGATCGTTGACGTCTGGTGAGATCGACGCCGTCCGGTTGGTCGGGCCGAGCGCGCCGGCGACATACCGCGGGGACTCCTCGGTGCTCACCGCGTCGCAGGCGGCACGGGCGAGCCGCGCGGACTCGTAGTTGAGCTCGTAGCTCAACTCCTCCATGCCGTAGTCGGCCATCGAGATGCGCTGTGCGCTGAAGGTGTTGGTCTCGATGATGTCCGCACCGGACGCGAGGTAGGCGTCGTGGATCGCGCTGATGACCGACGGATTGGTGATCGACAACAGATCGTTGTTGCCCTTGACGTCCTTGTCCCAGTCCGCGAACCGCTCGCCACGGAACTCTTCCTCGCTGAGCTTGTGTCGCTGGATGAAGACGCCCATCGATCCGTCCAGCAGGAGGACGCGTTGCGCCATGGCGCTGCGCAGGGTGTCGGTGGCATCTGGACGGACCAGGGAGGCGTCGCGCGTCGACGGTGTCACGCGCGCAATGTCGGAGCGGCTGCTCACTGTGGTTAATCCTTCGTTCGCGTTGCGGTCGCAAGCTCCCTGCACCGCCACCGGAGGATTAACCTTCTGTGCCTGTGCTGGATGAACTTCGGGTGAGATCCCTTCGGGGAGTTTGCGCAGAACGGCACGAGTCTAACGACGGCGCGATCCTGCTGATCATCAGTCTTACTCGGCACCTTGCCACGGCTCGTCGCTGCGGGCGTGCAGCGGCTCACCGGCTTAAGCTGGAACTCCGAATGGTCATCACGATGAGGAGGTCCCGGTGATCGAATTCGAGGACGTGCCCCTGCTGCGCGACCCGATCATGATCGCTGCCTTCGAGGGGTGGAACGACGCCGGCGAGACCGCCTCCGCCACGGTGACCCACCTGATCGAGACCTGGAGCGCCACACCGCTGGCCGCGCTCGATCCCGAGCTCTACTACGACTTCCAGGTCAACCGCCCACGCATCAGCAGCGATGGGGGCCGCCGCGAGATCGTCTGGCCGACCACCCGGATCTTCCTGGCGCAGGAAACTCCCCTGGACCGCGACGTCATCCTGGTGCAGGGCATCGAGCCGTCCATGAAGTGGCGCAGCTTCACCGAGGAGTTGATGGACTTCGCGACCAGCTGCGAGGTCGGGATGATCATCACACTCGGCGGCCTGCTCGCAGACGTGCCGCACACCCGCCCGATACCGGTCACCGTCACCTCGGAGCACGAGGAGACCCGGCAGCGGTATGACGTCGAACCCAACCGTTACGAGGGCCCCACGGGGATCGTCGGCGTGCTCACCGACGCGGCGCACCAGGCTGAAGTGCCGACCCTGTC
The DNA here is from genome assembly GCF_014640635.1 of Flexivirga endophytica. Classification (GTDB taxonomy): domain Bacteria; phylum Actinomycetota; class Actinomycetes; order Actinomycetales; family Dermatophilaceae; genus Flexivirga; species Flexivirga endophytica. Next base: position 400,055 of record NZ_BMHI01000004.1, on the reverse strand, counting down.
GTGTTGGGCCGCGGTCCCCCACTACGCCGGCGCCGGTCCGTCGCCCAAGGCGACGCTGGCGCTGCTGACCCGGTTGGAAGCGTTGTTCGACGCGCTGATCGGTCACGCCGACCTGCAGGAGCAGGCCCGCGCCTGGGAGCACGGTGTGGACGAGTTGGCCGCGTCCGACGACGAGGTCGCCGACTACGTCCACTCGCTCGAGCAGACCCAGGACACGACCGAGCTCCCCGAGGCCAGTGGTGACGCGATCGCGCGGGAGTTCGAGAAGTACCTCCGCCGCCGCGACACCGACGAATAGGTCGCTACTGTCGTCACTTCCTCGCCGGATACGCACTCCCGGGCGACATACTCGCTACCGTCGTCACTTCCTCGCAGCCGAGAGAATCATGCGCGCAGGCCGAGCAGGGCGTCGATCGCGTCGGTCACTCGCGGGCTGGGTGCCCCCACCTCCGGACCGGCGGCCCAGTCGTCGATCAGCCGGACCGCCGTGGCACTGTCCAGGTCGTCGGCCAGCGCGGCGCGGATGCCGTCGACCAGCTCGTCGGCTCCGGCATCTCCACGGCACTCCAGCGCTCGCGTCCACCGGTCCCACCGCTTGACGGCGGTGTCCAAGAGGTCGTCCGTGTATTCCCACGGCGTGCGGTAGTGCTTGTCCAGCAGCACCAGTCGGATCGCCATCGGGTCGACACCGGCCCTGCGCAGGTCCGACACGCGCACCAGGTTGCCCTTGGACTTGCTCATCTTCTCGCCGTCATACCCGACCATTGCCTGGTGCGCGTAGGTGCGTGCGAACGGCGGGTCATCGGTCAGCGCGACGGCCTGCACGGCCGACATCTCGTGGTGCGGGAAGATCAGGTCGGTGCCGCCGCCCTGCAGGTCGAAGCCCATGCCGAGGTGATCCAGCGCGATCGTGGTGCACTCGACGTGCCACCCGGGCCGGCCCCGGCGCAACTCGCCCGCGTCCCATGCCGGCTCACCGGAACGCTCTACGCGCCACAGCAACGGGTCCAACGCGTCCCGTTTGCCCGCGCGGTCGGGATCGCCGCCACGGTCGGCGAAGACCTCCAGCATCTGCTCTCGCCCCCAACCACTCGCTGCACCGAACGTCGGCTGGGTCGACAGGTCGAGGTAGATGTCCTGCGCACCGTCCTCGGCCGCGTCCGGGGTCGGCACCGTGTAGGTGACGCCCTTCGCGACCAGGCCCTGGATGGTCCGGACGTGGTGATCCATCGTCTCCACCACACTCACGTGGTGGTCCGGCGGCAGCACGCGCAGCGCCGTCATGTCGGTGTGGAAGAGCTCGATCTCGCTGGTCGCCAGCTCGCGCCAGTCGACACCGTCACGCGTCGCGCGCTCCAACAGCGGGTCATCCACATCGGTGACGTTCTGCACGTATCGGACCTCGTGCCCGGCGTCACGCAGCACACGGCCGGCCAGGTCGAAGGTCACGTAGGTGGCGGCGTGCCCGAGGTGGGTGGCGTCATACGGAGTGATGCCGCAGACGTACATCCGGGCGACGTCACCGAGCTCGAGCGCGGTCACGGTCGAGGTTTTCGCCTGCCACAACGCCAGCGCTCGGCCTTTTCCTTGTAAACCGGGCAGATTCGGCGGAGTCCACGGAGCAATTGTCATCGGGGTCCCTGCGAAGTATCGGAGCGAGGTACGAGCAGAGAACTTCGTGGGGTGATCACGCTCTCCAGCTTAAGCCGCCGTCACGACACGTCACCACAGCGGCCAGGGCAGCGGATGCCGGTGGTCCGGCGGCTCCGGGAACTGTCGCGTCTCCAGCAGCTCCTCGACGCGGTCACGGAGCGCCTCCAACTCGTCCTCCTGTATGGCGCCACGCAGCGCCTCGCCCAGCGCATTCGCCAGCGCCACACGCACTGACTCGAGTCGGCCGATCTCACACTCCGACAATGGTTCTCCCGCAAAACCCCACAGAACGGTCCGCAGCTTCTCCTCCGCGTGCAACGTCAGGCCGTGGTCGACGGCATACAGGTGTCCGTCGTCGAGGATCAGCGAGGATGCCTTGCGGTCGGCGTTGTTGAGGACGACGTCCAGCAGCGCGACGTCGCGAAGGTCCTGGTGGGGTGCGTGGGAGACCACCAACGGGCGATCCTCCTCGTCGTGCACGCCGAGCACCGGCAAGTAGTCCGACGGCACCGCTTCGAGCGGGTCGATGCGCAGCAGGTCGTTCTCGGCGACCGGCTCCAGCGGCCCGACCCACTGCTGGACAGAGCCTGCTCCCATCGGACCGTCGGGACGAAGCGCGGTCACCGGCACGCAGTCCCACTGCCCCGCCGCAGCGATCAGGTAGGCGGCGGACTCGCGCCCGGCCAGCGTCCCTTCGGGGAAGTCCCACAGGGGTTGCTCGCCACGAATCGGCTTGTAAACGGCGGGAATCCGCTCACCGCCATCCTCGACCCACACCCGCAGGACGAAGTTGGATGCCTGGACCAGTCGCCCTTCGACCTCCAGCGGCCCGTCGGACAGCAGCCGCTGCAGTCGCTCAGCGTCGATAGCCGTTGGCACGGGGGCAGATGTGGCCGGTGGGATCGAGTGGGCCGCCGCAGAACGGGCACGACGGACGGCCGTCCTCAACAGCGGCCAGCCCTCGCCTGGCGAACTCGCGGGCTTCGGCCGGGCCGAGCAGCACGCGGACGAGTTGGTCGTCCGGATCGGTGACCTCGCGCAGTTCCTCACCGTCGTCGGTCGGCTCGAGCTCGACCTGCTTGTCGTGCGCCTCGATGATCAGCACCTGCCGCTCGGGCTCCCAGGCCAGGCTCAGTGTGCTCACCCGGAACTCGTCCTCGATCGGCGTGGTGAGCGGCTCGTTGTCCTCCTTCGCGACGGGCACGTCCTTGTCCACGGACAGCTCGTCGAGCAGGTCGTTGACGCGCTCGGCGAGCACCGCGACCTGCTCCTTCTCCAGCGACACGGACACGACGCGCCGTCCTTCCACGACCTGCAGGAAGAACGTGCGGTCGCCGGGTGGACCGACCGTGCCGGCGACGAACCGGTCGGGGTGGTCGAATTCAAGGGTCGGCATACCTGAGAGCCTAATCCGACGAATCGGTGCCGGTCTCGCCACCGGGTGTCGCGTCGCCGGTCGGCTCGGACTTGTCGGGTATGTCGCTCAGGTCGCCCGTCGAATCGTTGATCCGCACCACGAACGGCCGACGCGCGGTGTAACGGATCGCGCTCACCGATGCGGGTCCGACGACGATGCGCTGGAACTGGTCGAGGTGGCTGCCGAGAGCGTCGGCCAGCACCGCCTTGATGACGTCGCCGTGGGACACCGCCACCCAGATCGCCTTCGGGCCGTGCTCGGCCTCCACCGCGGCATCCAGCTCGCGCACGGCAGCCACCGCACGCGCCGACATCTGCGCGAGGGACTCGTGCTCGAAGTCCGGCGACGGCGGGAACACGGCAGCGGACGGGTGATCCTGCACGGTGCGCCACAGGTCGTCCTTGACCAGCTCACTGATCTTCCGGCCGGTCCACGCGCCGTAGCGGCACTCCCCCAGCCGGTCGTCGGTCTCGACCGAGATGTCCGCGGAGTCCCCGATGACGGCGGCGGCCGTTTCCTGGCAGCGCTGCAGCGGGCTGCTGACGACGCGCAGGATCGGCAGCTTCTGCAGGCGGGCGTGCACGTCAGCGACCTGACGTTCGCCTGCCTCGTCCAGACCGACACCCGGACTCCAACCGGCAAGCACACCAGCGGTGTTGGATGTCGTGCGGCCGTGCCGCAGCAGCAGAACCGTTGCCATGCGCTACCGCAACCCTTCGGCGTCCATGATGTCCGCGAGGGTGTGGATCGCCGCGACCCGCTCCTCGAGGCTGTCGCCGGTGGGCGACACGCTGAGCGTCGTCACACCGGCCTCGGCATACGCATGAAGGCGCTCGGCAACATGCTCGCGCGGGCCGATCAGCGCGGTGCGGTCGATGAAATCCCGTGGGACCGCCATGGCGGCGTCCCGGTGCTTGCGGTCCAGGAAGAGGTCCTGCACCTCCTGCGCCGCTTCCTCGAAACCCATCCGCCGCGCGAGTGCGTTGTAGAAGTTCTTCTTCCGGGAGCCCATGCCGCCGACATACAGCGCGGCGTTCGCTCGCAACCGGTTCGCCCCGGTGTCCAGATCGCCGGCCATGCTCAGGCCGACCTGCGCCGCCACGTCGAAGCCGTCCAGCGAACCATCGGCATGCCCGGCCCTCTCACGGCCGACGCGCAGTTGCTCGAGCTGCTCCGGCAGATGCTCGGGGCTGACGAAGATGCCCAGCCAGCCGTCGGCGATCTCGCCGGTCAGCTCCATGTTCTTCGGACCGATGGACGCCAGATAGATCGGCACCTGGGCGCGCTCCGGCAGCAGGAGCAGCCGCAGCGCCTTGCCGGGGCCGTCCGGCAGCGGCAATTCGAAGTGTTTGCCGTGGTATTCGACGTTCTTGCGGTCGAACGCCAACCGGATGATGTCGACATACTCACGAGTGCGTCCCAGCGGACTGTCGAAACGTACGCCGTGCCAGCCCTCGCTCACCTGCGGACCCGACACCCCGAGGCCGAGACGGAAACGGCCGTCGGTGATCTTGTCCAGGGTCGCGGCGGTCATCGCCGCCATCGCGGGCGTGCGTGCCGGGATCTGGAAGACCGCGCTGCCCCATTCGAGGTTCTCGGTGAAAGCGCTCAGGTAAGCCGCCAGCGACGGCACGTCGGAGCCGTACGCCTCTGCCAGCCAGGCGACGCGGTAGCCGGCGACGTCGGCGGCCTGCGTGAGTGCCTTCATCGCGGCCAGGTCGTCGGTGCCCGTAGTACCCCAGTAGCCGAGGTTGATGCCCAGATCCATGAACACGACGCTACCGGCCTCCACCGGCTCGGTCACCGGCACCATTACGGTTGGGCCGTGCAATCGGTGAATGTGGGCAGGTCGGGGCTGCGCGTCAGTGATCTCACGCTCGGCACGATGAACTGGGGAGACACCGTCGACGAGATCTTCGCCGAGGAGATCATGCGGGACTTCCGCGACGCCGGCGGGACGACGATCGACACGGCGTACGGCTACGGCGACGGTGCGGCCGAGCAGATCCTGGGTGATCTCGTCGCAGGGGGCGACCGGGACGACCTGGTGCTGGTCGGCAAGGCCGGCATCTCCCGCACGACCGGTTCACGGGTGGTCGACACCTCGCGGGGCACCCTGTTGAAACAACTCGACGCGTCGCTGCACCGATTGCGGACGGACCACCTCGATCTGTGGCTGGTGCACACCTGGGCCGACGACGTGCCGCTCGAGGAGACGATGTCCGCGCTCGAGCATGCGGTGTCGACGGGTCGAGCGCGGTATGTCGGGGTGTCCAACTATTCCGGTTGGCAACTCGTCGCGGCACACTCGATCCTGCGCGATGCACGAATCCCGTTGACCGCCAACGAAGTCGAATACAGCCTGGTCGCGCGTGGCCCGGAAACGGAAGTGCTGCCCGCCGCCGATCACGTAGGTGCCGGTGTCCTCGCGTGGGCTCCGCTCGGCGGTGGAGTGCTGACCGGGAAATATCGCCGGGGCGTGCCCGCTGACTCACGGGCTGCGTCCGGTCGGCACACCGGGTGGGCCGCTCGCCGGTTGGGCGGCACCTCCGACTCGGTCGTCGATGCAGTGGCGACCGCGGCCGACGGCCTCGGCGCCAGCCCGGCTCAGATCGCGTTGAGTTGGACGCGAACTCGTCCGGGGATCAGCTCACTCGTCGTCGGGGTGCGCAACCGGACGCAGCTGCGCACCGTGCTGGCGAGTGCGGAGACGCAACTCCCGCCACAGATCGCGCAGGCGTTGGACGACGTGTCGCGCGTGCAGCAGGTGTAATGACCTAGCGGTCGGCGTCCTCGAAGTCCAGGTCGTCGGCGTCGTCGCCGGAGAGTCCGACGTAGCGCGGCTCGTCGCCGTCTTCCACGTCATCCGTGTCGTCATCGTCCGAGTCATCGTCGTCCGCTTCGTCGTCGGAGTCGTCCTCGTCGTCATCCCCGACGTAGACCTCCAACGGGGTGACTTCGCCATAGGTGTCCATGAGGGCGTCGTCGTAGTCCTCGAAGGCGTCGGCGAGATCGCGATAGGCGGCCACCACCGACGGGTCGTTCTCGCTGCGGCGTGATGCAGCGGCCTCCAGATGACGCTCCAACGCACTCACCAGGGCGGACAATGCGGCACGTGGCTCAGCGGTCATGGTTTGACCGTACCGGGTCGGTAGTGGTTCGGCACAGAGCGACGCCCCCAACGCGCCATGGATCCGCACGGCGTGGGTGATAATGGCCGTGATGACCGAGTACGAATTCCGCGTGCTGAACTTCCCACGCGACGCCAGCCGGTCCGATGTGCGACAGGTGATCGCGGACCACGCCGAATACGGCCATTGGGAGTTGGCGCGCTCTCGGCTCTACCTCGGCGGTGCCCGCCGGGTGTGGTTGCGACGCCGCATCATCCGGGTCCGCCGCACCGCGTAATACCTGCTGGTCGAGTAGGTCCTGGCGGAGCGAAGCGGGGGAAGGCCCGTATCGAGGCCAGCATCAACTCAACATTTGATCTCGATACGCTCCTTCGTCGCTACTCGATCCGCATGCCCGCTCAGCAGTCGTGCAGGAACTCGCCGAGCACTCGCGCACCGAACTTCAGCGACTCCACCGGCACGCGCTCGTCGATGCCATGGAACATCGGGGCGAAGTCGAGGTCGGCCGGCAGTTGCAGTGGAGCGAAACCGTAGCCGGTGATGCCGAGCCGCTTGAGCGCCTTGTTGTCGGTGCCGCCCGACAGGCAGTAGGGCAGGATCGCGGCCTGCGGGTCCTGGGACAGCAGTGCGCGCTTCATCTTGTCCACCAGGGGCGCGTCGAAGGGCGCCTCGAGCGCGATGTCGTGGTGCAGCACCTCGACCTCGACGAACTCGCCGGCAAGCTCGCGGATGGTGGCCATCAGGTCGTCCTCGTGGCCCGGCAGGTAACGGCAGTCCAGGGACGCTGACGCCGACTGCGGTATGACGTTGTGCTTGTATCCGGCGTCGAGCATGGTGAAGTTCGAGGTGTCGCGCAGGGTGCCCTCGACGAAGCCGCGGGCGCCGCCGAGCTTGTCCAGGAGCGGGCCGAGGTCGGCGTCGCTGTAGGTCACGCCGGACAGGTCGCTCAAACCGTCGAGCAACTGCCGGACGGACGCGATGTATTCGCGCGGCCACTCGTGCGCGTCGATGCGCGCGATGGCCTGCGCCAGGCGCACCACAGCGTTGTCGTCGTTGGGCACCGAGCCGTGCCCGGCCCGACCGTGTGCGTGCAGGCGGAGCCAGGCGATGCCCTTCTCCGCGGTCTGCAACAGGTAGGCGCGCTGTTGGCCCGCCTTGCCGTCGAAGGTGACGGAGTAACCACCGACCTCACTGATCGCCTCCGTGACGCCTTCGAAAAGCTCCGGGTGGTTGTCGACCAGCCAGTGACTGCCCTTGACTCCCCCGGCCTCCTCGTCGGCGACGAAGCCCACCACCAGATCGCGAGCCGGTTTGCGACCGGTGCGCGCCAGCTCCCGCACACAGGACAGGATCATCGCGTCCATGTCCTTCATGTCCACCGCGCCACGCCCCCAGACGCAGCCGTCCTTGATCTCGGCACCGAACGGATCTACCTGCCAGTCCTCGGCATTCGCCGGCACGACGTCGAGGTGACCGTGCACGGCCAGCGCCCCACGGTCGGAGTCCTCGCCCTCGAGGCGCACCAGCACCGACGCGCGACCAGGCTCGCTCTCCAGCAAGGTCGGCTCGAGACCGACCTCGATCAATTCCTGCATGACGTATTCGGCGGCTTTGCGCTCACCCGGACCGCTGCCGTCGCCGTAGTTGCTGGTGTCGATGCCGATCAGATCCTGCGTGATCCGGACGACTTCATCCTCCGCAGTCAGTTGCTTCGTGTTGTCCTCGCCGGTGCCCGCTTGCGTCATACGTCCACCCTGCCACGGTTGCGTCGCGGGATCACTGCCCGGCCAGTGCCCGGACGGTGTCGATCGTGTCGGCTTCCTCGGCGGTCTTGTCGTCCCGGTAGCGGATCACGCGTGCGAAGCGCAGGGCGAGCCCGCCCGGATAACGGCTGGAACGCTGCAGTCCGTCGAAGGCGATCTCGACGACCTGCTCGGGGCGCACGTGCACGACCCAGTCGCCGCGGTCGGTTGCGAGCTCGGTGAACCGCTCGGTCTGCCAGCGCAGCATCTCGTCAGTCATCCCCTTGAACGTCTTGCCCAGCATCACCAGGCCACCGGTCTCCGGGTCACGGGCCCCGAGATGGATGTTGGACAGGAAGCCCTTGCGTCGTCCACTGCCCCACTCGACGGCCAGCACGACCAGGTCGAGCGTGTGCCGTGGCTTCACCTTGACCCAACCCGCGCCGCGGCGGCCGGCGGCATACGGGCTGTCCAGATCCTTGACGACGACGCCCTCGTCGCCACCCGCGACGCGCTGTGCGAAGAACTCCCGCGCCTGCGCCTCATCCGCGACGGCGGCCCGCTCGACCAACCACTGGTCGGGCACCAGCTGGGCCAAGCGCCGGCAGCGCTCCCGCAACGGACGGTCGATGAGATCCGCGCCCTCGAGATGCAGCACGTCGAAGAACTTCGGCGTCACCGGTGTCTGCTCGCGCAGCCGCTGCGGGTCGGCGCTGCTCCCGGTGCGCGCACTCGTCACCTGGAACGGCAGCGGCCGCCCGTCGGGGTCCAGCGCGATGGCCTCACCGTCGAGCACCACGGTGTGGGCCCGCAGCGACCGCACGATCTCGACCACCTCGGGAAGGCGGTCGGTGATGTCCTCCAGGCTCCGGGTGAAGAGACGCACCTCGTCGGCGACCTTGTGTGCCTGCACGCGGATGCCGTCGAGCTTGGTCTCGATCTGCTGGTGCTGGGCGAGGTCAACGGCATCGCCGATGTCCGGGGCGCTGCCGGCCAGCATCGGACGGACCGGTCGGCCGACGACGAGCCCGATCTGTGCCACGGCATCAGCGCCGCCGGTCATCGAGGCCGCAGCGACGGGGGCCGTGAAACCGGCGAGCATGACTGCACGCCGGATCGCCGGCTCGGGGACAGCGCTCGCCCGGGCGATCGCGGCCAGCATCACGCCGTCACCGGCGCCCTGGCGCAGCTCGCCCTGGATCAGCCCGGTGGCGAAGCGTTGCTCGGCGGCGGTCAGCCGGCCGAACAGCGTCGCCAACAGCTCCTTGCGCTGCCCGACGGAGCCGGCGCCGCTCACGGACGCCACAGCGGTCAGCACCTCGTCGAACTCTCGCACGGTCACACTCGCCTTCGGTGCCGCCTCGGGCGCGTCGCGCAGTCCGCGCCATCCGACGCCGATGCGCCGCTGCGGCAGCACTCCGGCCAGGTATGACGCCACGAGCGGCACCTCGTCAGGCGTCGCGTCGCGCAGCAGCTGCGCCACCGCGTCCCGCTTGGCCAATCGAGAGCGGGTCGCGCGCACCGCCTCGGACACAGTGATGACCTGCTCCACCAGCATGACGGCAGTCTGCCTGCCACCTCCGACATACGGGAACGATCGCGACGCGCTAGCGTCATACCTGAAACAGCCAGAGACACGAAGGGGAAAGCACATGCCGGTCAATCTGAGCAAGGGCGCCAACATCTCGTTGGAGAAGGCAGCACCGGGTATGACGACCGCGATCGTCGGCCTGGGCTGGAACCCACGCACCACCGACGGCGCGCAGTTCGACCTCGACGCGTCGGTGCTGCTGCTCGCCGAGAACGGCAAGGTCCGCAACCAGTCCGACTTCGTCTTCTACAACAACCTGACCGGCGACAACGGTTCGGTCCAGCACCTCGGTGACAACCGCACCGGCGAGGGCGAGGGCGACGACGAGCAGATCAAGGTCACACTCGGCCAGGTCTCCCCTGACGTCCAGCGCATCGCGTTCGTGGCGTCGATCGACCAGGCCGACGCACGGGGCCAGAACTTCGGTCAGGTCTCCGACGCGTTCATCCGGATCTTCGACGCCGACGACCCGTCCAACAACGACAAGGGCGCCCGGTTCGACCTCGGCGAGGACGCCGCGACCGAGTCGGCACTCGTCTTCGGTGAGCTCTACCGCAACGGGGCCGAGTGGAAGTTCCGCGCCGTCGGGCAGGGCTACTCCAGCGGCCTCGCCGGCGTCATCAAGGACTTCGGCCTGGACGTCTGAGCAACCGGATCGGTGGATCCACGACCGGTTGCCGGGATGACAAATGTCTTCCGCCTCGGGCCGTGGCACGATTGAAGGAAACCGGCTACTGCGTGCTAGTGTTTCCGCTCGTTGGCCGGGCCAAGAGGACGGTTGACACACCCATTTGTCCGGGTGGCGGAATGGCAGACGCGCTAGCTTGAGGTGCTAGTCCCTTAACGGGGGTGGGGGTTCAAGTCCCCCTCCGGACACTTAACACACGAACACCCTGTGGATCCGAACGCATCGGTTGCACAGGGTGTTTCGCGTTCGGGTCCGCGGGTCACGACGATCGACCCGGCTGCAACCGGGTATGCCTGCCAAATCGGCCCGGCAACCAGCGCGCGCTCAGCCGGTCACCGCTCCGTGTGAGGCGGATTGGGCCATCGCTGCGAACTTGGCCAGCACCCCGCGGGTGTACTTCGGCGGTGGCGGCGCCCAGCCGTCGGCACGTCGCGCCAACTCGTCCTCATCGACGAACAGATCGAGCAACCGGCCCGCGACGTCGAGCCTGATCCGGTCCCCATCCCGGACGAACGCGATCGGGCCGCCGTCGACCGCTTCCGGTGCGACGTGCCCGACACACGCCCCGGTCGTCCCGCCGGAGAAGCGCCCGTCGGTCAGCAGCAGGACGTCCTTGCCGAGCCCGGCACCCTTGATCGCACCCGTGATGGCGAGCATCTCCCGCATGCCGGGGCCGCCCTTCGGGCCTTCATAACGTATGACGACGACGTCGCCCGCCACGACCGTGCCGTCCTCCAGCGCCCGCATCGCGGCCTGCTCGCCGTCGAAGACCCGTGCGGGCCCCTCGAAGACGTCATCGTCGAACCCGGCGCTCTTGATCACCGCACCCTCCGGCGCAAGGGACCCCTTCAAGATCGTGAGCCCACCGGTCGGGTGGATCGGGTGCCCGACCGGACGGATGATGTCACCGTCCACGGCGGGCGGCGCGATGTCGTCGAGGTTCTCCGCGACGGTCTTGCCGGTCACCGTCAGGCAGTCGCCGTGGATCAGACCCGCGTCCAGCAGGGCACGCATCACGACAGGTATGCCGCCGACCTTGTCCACGTCGTTCATCACGTATCTGCCGAACGGCTTGAGGTCCCCCAGGTGCGGGACTTTGTCGCCGATCCGGTTGAAGTCGTCGATGGTCAGGTCGACGTCGGCCTCGCGGGCCATCGCCAACAGGTGCAGCACCGCGTTGGTGGATCCGCCCAGCGCCATCAGGACGGTGATGGCGTTCTCGAACGCCTCCATCGTCATGATCTGGCGTGCGGTGATCCCCTTCCGCAGCATCTCGACCGCCGCCGCGCCGGAGCGGTGTGCGAACCCGTCCCGTCTCCGATCGACTGCCGGCGGAGCGGCGGAGCCGGGGATCGACATACCCATCGCCTCGGCGATCGACGCCATCGTGTTCGCGGTGTACATGCCGCCGCAGGCGCCCTCGCCCGGGCAGATGGCCCGCTCGATGCGGTCGACCTCGTCGCGAGTGATCAGCCCCTTGATGCAGGCGCCGACGGCCTCGAAGGCGTCGATGATCGTCACGTCCTTGCCGTCCACCTGACCGGGCATGGTCGACCCGGCATACAGGAACACGGAGGACAGATCCAGCCGGGCGGCGGCCATCAGCATGCCGGGCAGGCTCTTGTCGCACCCGGCGAGCAGGACCGAACCGTCCATCCGCTCGGCCATCATCACGCACTCGACCGAATCCGCAATGATCTCACGGGAAACCAGCGAGAAGTGCATGCCCTCGTGCCCCATCGAGATGCCGTCGGAGACCGAGATGGTGCCGAACTCCAACGGGTATCCACCGGCGGCGTGCACACCGTTCTTGACAGCCTTCGCCAGGCGGTCCAGCGAGAGGTTGCACGGCGTGATCTCGTTCCAACTCGAGGCCACCCCGATCTGGGGTTTGGCGAAGTCCTCGTCGCCCATCCCCACAGCGCGCAGCATCCCGCGGGATGCCGTCCGTTCCAAGCCGTCGGTGACCTCGCGGCTGCGGGGCTTGATGTCGATCTCCGGAGAATCACTCATCTTCGCGAACCTAGCAGCGTATGGCGACCGTTCGGGCGCGGTTGAGCTGCAGCCCGACCTTTCCAGGTCAGCGCGACTCCTCCGACAGGTCGCCGTGGCGCCGACGCGCGAGCCGGCACCAACCTCAGCCTGCCGCACCCACTTGCGCAGCGTGTCCGGCGTCCCGACACCCAGCGACGGCGCGACCCGGCCCATCGCCGCCCACTCAGCCTCCTCAACCGGCCGCTCCGCGACCATCCCGCATCGCACGCGACTTCAAATCCGCCGGAGACCGCTTCGTCGTGTTCCGCGGCGTAACTGCAACCCTCTTAAGGACTGGAGTCTCCGGCCGACGCGCGCAGACATGTCGCCGAGGGCTCCGCTGCTCATCCAAGCTCGGCCGGTCGTCGAGCAACGCGTGACATGGCCGCACGTCGGACAAGAATGCATTTCGGGGATGTGGGTACGACTCGTGGACATTCACGGCAGGAGGTCGTCATGAACACCACGAACGAGGGCCAACGGGCGAAGGTCGACCAACAAGACGGTGGACCCGGCTCGCACAACGAGGACGACAGCGGCGGTGCCGAGAACGATGTTGCTAGCGGCGGTGTCAGTGAACGCGCCCACGACAATGACGACACGTCGCATGATGACGGCCTCGAGCGCGATGTGAATAGGGATCCCGACACCGCTGGTTGACACCTTGGACGTGTCGATTCGCTTGATCACTCAGCCGAGATACAGACCGAGTTCCTCGAGCGGTGACGGTCGTCCGCAATCTGCGACCTGTTTAGGTGCAACTTGCTACCCATCAGCTCCCCCTACCCCGTACATCCTTAGGAGAGATCATGACGTTTCTATTGTGGATCGTGGCAGTCATTCTGGTGATTGCTGGCATCGTGACCCTTATCCAGGGAAGCCTTATTCTGGGCATCGTGCTGATCGTGGTCGGTCTTGCCGTCGGGCCCGGCGGTTGGAGCCTGATCAAGCGGCGCTGACCGGCTGAGCGCGTGAATCTCACCTCGCTCGCTGTCCCCCGAACTCCGACGGGGTTCAGTGATTAGCGGAAGTGCGGCCCCGGCGGCGTTCTCGAGACAGGCTTACCGATGTCGGCTCGCCGGAAAGCCGGAACGTGAAGTCGGCCAGGTCCGACTGCACCGTGTGCAGCGTGGTGCCGTTCTGTGGCACCGCGGCGCCGCTGATCGGTCGAGTACGGACTGCAACAGATCGCGCTGACTCCCGTCAGCCGGCCAGCCAGGTCGTGCTGTCCCGAACCATGGTGGAGAAGGTCCCGTACTCGATCGGGCACTCGCCTTCCACTGCGGTCGCGACCGCGTGCAGCGCCTGCCCGATCCTCATTCGCTCGGTGGCGCCGAGTTCGCCGAACAACGGCAGTTCGGAGGACTCCTCGGCCGTCGCGTGATGCGTGACGGCTTCCTCGAGCAGGGCGAGCTGCATGTTGTATTCGTACGACCCGTGGTCGAGTTCCTGAAGCCGCTCGATCAGCTGGACCGTTTGCCGCTCCTCGGCCATGCGGTCGTCGCCGACCCCGACCGGACCACCCCCGGCGTGCGCGAGCGAGGGGTGGACCGTCAACTGCTCGGCAGCTTCGTGCATGGCCAGCAACCGCAACAGCCGCTCAGTGGCCACTTCCTGATCCTTCTCGGACCCGGTCTTCGCGGCATGGAACGCGGCGCGGATCATGCCATGCTGCGCCGTGACCGCGCCGACGATCTCAATCGCTGTGGGTACGTCGTCGATGTTCTTCTGGTCCATACCCGCGCCATACCCGCTCTTGCCGGCGATGACACAGCCGGCTCAGGTGAGCCGTGGGGGCCGATGCGCGTCCAGTGAGGTGACTGCGCGCATACCGACACGTTGGGTCGAGACATCATCGACCGCGAAGCGCGACACGTCCTTCAGCCGATAACCGTGCCCCAAGGCCGCGGGGCGCACCGACGACATCTGCCCGTTTCGGACGGCCGGTGCCCCCTCGATCAACTGTTCCTCCACGGTGACGTGGTCGCTGAACCACTCGGTGTGGCGAACTGTGTGATCTGCGAGTGCCAGCGGCAGGTGCAGCGCGGGCGCGCCGTGCCCGGAGACAGGGACGTGGACCGCGTGCGCGTATGCCGCACACCGCCGCCACCCCGTGTAGCCGCCGCACCGTGTCACATCCAGCTGGACACAGTCGACGGCCTCACACATCGAGCGCGCATCGGAGATCTCGGCGATGTACTCCCCCGCGGCCACTTCACAGTTCAGGGCATCGCTCAACTGTCCGAGCCCCGGCAGGTCCTCGCTGGACACCGGCTCCTCGAACCACGTCACGCCGAGCAGGTCCAGGTCCTGGCCGACGTGCATCGCCTGGCTTCGTGAGTAGCCGCCGTTCGCGTCGACCATCACCTGGGCGTCGCCGCGCACTCTGGCCATGACACGGGCGACCCGGTCGAGGTCACGCGTCAGGTTGCGCCCCCAATTCTCACCGATCTTCAGCTTCAGCGCCGAACAGCCGGCACTCAGCCACGCCTCGACCTGCTCGTCGAGCTGACCGTCGTCCATGGAGGTGAAGCCGCCGGACCCGTAGACCGGGACCGAGTCGCGGTGCGCACCCCAAAGGTCTGCCAGCGGCACCCGCAGCGCTTTGCTGCGCAGATCCCAGAACGCGATGTCCATCGCACTGATCGCTGCCATCGCCACACCGCGCGTCCCGAGGTTGCGGCAGGCACGGTGCATCCGTTCCCACAGACGTCCCGGGCTGGACGAATCCTCGCCCAAGACCTCCGGCGCGAGGACCGATCGGATGATCTCCACCGCCGCCGGCGACGTGTACGACCACCCGAGCCCGACCTCTGGGCCCGCACGCACTTCCACGGTCACGACGTTGGTGTGATCCCACGTCAGGGTGCCGTCGCTCTCCGGCGCCGACGTCGCGAACGACAGCGCTCGGACCTCGACCTCGTCGACTACAGCTGCGTGCGTCATCCCCGCCGCATACCCGCAGCAGCAACGACCCAACCCTCCCGAACCTCCCCGGTTTCCACCTTTGCGATGACGGGTAGATGCCGCTCATCCTGCGTCGCTGAGAGGAGCACACTCGATGACAACAACCTCGGACACTCGGCCGGACTTGGATTTCTGCGCTGAGCTGGGCCAACAACTTCGGGTCGACTCGGTGGTGATGAGCGATCGGGCCGGCTCGGGTCACCCCACGTCGTCCATGTCAGCGGCCGACCTGATCGCGGTGCTGATGGCCCGCCACCTGCACTGGGACCTGCAGACACCGGACGACCCACACAACGACCATGTGATCTTCTCCAAGGGCCATGCTTCGCCGCTCTACTACGCGATGCTGCACGCGGCAGGTGTCATCGACGAGCAGGAGCTGCGGACCTACCGCCAGCTGGACAGCAGGCTCGAGGGACACCCGACACCGAGGATGCCCCCGACCGATGTCGCGACGGGGTCACTCGGCCAGGGTCTGCCGATCGGGGTGGGGATCGCCTTGTCCGGCAAGGACCTTGAGCAACTCCCTTACCGCGTCTGGGTTTTGTGCGGTGACTCAGAGATGGCCGAGGGATCGATCTGGGAGGCCTTCGACTACGCCGGCTGGCGCGGGCTGGACAACCTGACCGCCATCATCGACGTCAACCGCCTCGGGCAGACCCGCGAGACCATGCTCGGCCACGACCTGCAGGCGTATGCCGACCGGGCGACCGCCTTCGGCTGGCATCCGATCGTCGTCGACGGCCACGACGTGCGGGCCATCGACGAGGCGTATGACGAGGCGGCAAATGTCTCTGGCAAGCCGACCGTGATCATCGCCCGCACACTCAAGGGCAAGGGGGTCAAAGCCGTCGAGGACCAGCCGGGCAAGCACGGCAAGCCGTTGGACGACGCAGCTTCGGCGGTCCAGGAGCTCGGCGGCCTCCGGGACCTGCAGGTCGACGTACAGCGTCCCGACACCAGCCAGGAGCCGCACCGTTTCTCGAGCACGCACGCAGACCGCCCGTCATACGAGGTCGGCACCGACGGCTCGACGCGCGAGGCGTATGGCGCTGCCCTCGCCTGGCTCGGGGCAACCCGTGAGGACCTCGTCGCCCTGGACGGCGAGGTCTCGAACTCCACGCACGCCGACCAGTTCGCCAAGGCTCAGCCCGAACGGTATTTCGAGATGTTCATCGCCGAGCAGCAGATGGCAGCCGCTGCCGTCGGCCTCGGCACGTGCGGCTGGACGGCCTTCGCCTCGACCTTCGGAGCGTTCTGGGCGCGGGCCTACGACTTCGTCCGCATGGCCGCAGTGTCACGTGCCGACCTACGCCTGTGCGGATCACACGCAGGTGTCGCCATCGGCGCCGACGGTCCTTCGCAGATGGCGTTGGAGGACATGGCGTCACTACGCGCCATCCAGGGCAGCGCCGTGCTGCATCCGTCCGACGCGAACCAGGTCACCTGCTTGATGGAGGACATCGCCGATCGCAGCGGCATCTCCTACCTGCGGGTGCTGCGCGGCAAGACGACGGTGCGCACGGCGCCCGACGAGCGCGTCCATGTCGGCGGTAGCCGGACCGTGCGGCAGAGCGACGATGACAACGTGACGCTGATCAGCTGCGGCGTCACCGTCGACGAGGCGGTGAAGGCCGCGGATCTCCTTGCCGCACAGGGCATAACGGCACGCGTCATCGACTGCTACTCGGTGAAGCCCATCGACGAAGACGCAGTACGCCGCGCTGCTGCCGACACAAAAGCGATCATCACCGTCGAGGACCATCGTGCCGAGGGAGGGCTCGGGGACGCAGTCCTGGAAGCACTGGCGGAGTCCGAAGCACGCCCAGTGGTCCGCAAGCTCGCCGTGGGCATCATGCCGACGTCGGGCACTCCCGAGGAGTTGATGCACGCAGCCGGCATCGACGCCGAAGCGGTCACCGCCGCAGCGCGGAGTCTCTGCGAGGCATGACGTGAGGACCACCGACCACGAGCACCGACCACGAAACTGGAAGTGCGTGGTCGTCGGTCACCGGATCCGGTTCCGCGCGCACGACAACACCATGACGTGGTCCTGCGAATGGTGCGGCGGACACACGGGATCCAAGATCTATGAGTCTGCCGCTGCCGCGAACAGGTACGCACGTGCATTCGACCGTCGGGACGGTCAGGACACCGGCAAGCGCGCGCCGCTTCTCGGGATGTTCCCCTTGCGGCTGTGGCGATTCCTGCGCAATCGAAGGGGCGCCGCAACATGAGGAGGAGGCCGGCATGAGTGTGCAGACAGGCACGATCACCACGAAGGTCCCGGCACGGCTCGACCGGCTGCCGTGGGCGAAGTTCCACTGGCGGGTCGTGATCGGGCTCGGCAGCGTGTGGATCCTCGACGGCCTCGAGGTCACGATGGTCGGGAATGTGGCCGCCCGGATGACCGAGGGCGACAGTGGCATCTCGATCACGTCGGCGCAGATCGGGATGGCCGG
Source organism: Flexivirga endophytica (assembly GCF_014640635.1). Taxonomy (GTDB): domain Bacteria; phylum Actinomycetota; class Actinomycetes; order Actinomycetales; family Dermatophilaceae; genus Flexivirga; species Flexivirga endophytica. The sequence goes on along the minus strand of NZ_BMHI01000004.1, from coordinate 382,370 downwards.
CGCCATCTACGTCGTCGGCGCCTGTGTCGGAGCGCTCTTCTTCGGGCAGCTGACCGACCGGTTCGGTCGTAAGAAGCTGTTCATGCTCACCCTGGGTGTCTACATCACCGCCACCGTGCTGAGCGCCTTCGCGTTCGCGCCCTGGTACTTCTTCTTCATGCGGTTCTTCACCGGTTCCGGTATCGGTGGCGAGTATTCGGCGATCAACTCGGCCATCGACGAACTCATCCCGGCCCGAGTCCGCGGCCGGATCGATCTGATCATCAACGGGACCTACTGGGCCGGTGCCGCGGGCGGGGCCGCAGTGGCCATCGTGCTGCTCAACAAGGCAGTGCTGCCGGCCGACCTCGGCTGGCGGCTGGCCTTCGGGCTCGGCGCGGTCCTCGGGCTGCTGGTGCTCCTCGTGCGTCGACACGTGCCGGAGAGCCCCCGCTGGCTGTTCATCCACGGCCGGGAGGACGAGGCCGAACGGATCGTCGGCGGCATCGAACAGGGCGTCGAGGAGGAGACCGGCCAGGAACTGTCCGAGCCGGGCGACAGCATCACCGTCCGGCAACGGCAGGCGATCCCGTTCCGGGAGATCGCCAAGGTCGCTTTCACGCTCTATCCGAAGCGGGCGATCCTCGGCCTCTCGTTGTTCGTCGGCCAGGCGTTCCTCTACAACGGGATCACCTTCGATCTCGGAACCCTCTTGGGCAAGGCGTACAACGTGTCGTCCGACCGGATCCCGATCTTCTTCATCCTGTATGCCGTGGCCAGTTTCCTCGGGCCGGTGCTGCTCGGGCGGCTGTTCGACACGGTCGGCCGGAAGCCGATGATCGCGATCTCCTACCTCGGCTCCGCCGCCGCGGGGCTGATCCTCGCATGGGTCATCGTCGATTCCGCCGGTGGCGTATGGGGATTCGAAGCCATGCTGATGGTGACGTTCTTCCTCGCCTCGTCGGGCGCGAGCGCGGCATACCTGACTGTCAGCGAGATCTTCCCGATGGAGACCCGTGCCCTGGCGATCGCCTTCTTCTATGCCGTCGGCACCGCTGCCGGAGGGATCGCGGGTCCGCTGCTCTTTGGCCGGTTCATCGATTCTGGTGACACCTCGCTGATCGCGCTGGGCTTCATCATCGGAGCCGTGGTGATGGCGGTCGGTGGCGTGATCGAGCTGTTCTTCGGCGTGAATTCGGAGGGCAAGAGCCTGGAGAGCATCGCAACGCCGCTCACCGCCGAAGGAGTGAAGGATGGTGATCCCGCGCGAGATGCCGCGGATGGGAAGGAGCGGGCCCGGGAAGGAAGCCAGCACAGGGACGAGGAATGGCGGGCCCGGGACGAACGCATCAGGGCGATGGAGGAGCGCCGGCGACGCGAACAGACCACCGGGGCGGCTCGTTACCGCCCGGGTCCGGGACGCACTCTCTGGTCTCCTCGGATGTCGGTGTCCGACCCGACGGAACCACCTGACGTGCTTGACGACGAGATCGAGTCCATCGCCCGGGCGTTGGCCGATCGTGGCGCGCTGAATACCTCTGACCTGTTCCAGATGGTGGGCGGGCGTTACTGGGGTCCTGGGCGATTCCGCCGCGCACTGCGCGAGGCGGTGGCTGAAGGACGCGTCGACCGGCTGTCCCGGGCGCTGTACGGACCGCCGGCCGCACCCGGCGAGTCCTCAGGTCACGAGTCGCACTAGACCGAACGCCGCCGGACTCCTGCGTCACTTGCCGTTACCGCACCCAATGGGTGTGCGGCCGGGTCAGACCGCTGGTGGGGACACCTGCCTGAGAGTGCCTGCCCCCGGCGCGAGTTTCCCAGCTGCGAGCGTCTCTTCGATGCCATCGGTGATGGTTCCGGCGGCGACCAGCTGCTCGGCCAGCACCCGGAGCTTGATGTTCTCCTGATTGGAGTAGCGGCGCAGTAGTTCGAACGACTGATCCAGGGTCAGTCCGTATCGCTGCATCAGCATGCCCTGAGCGATTCCGATGGCCTGCCGGGTCCGCAGCGCCGTCTGCATGCCGTCGGTGCGGCGGGTGGCGGTCAGCGCATTGGCGGCGTGCCGGGCAAAGATGCTGGCGATCATCACGTCGGTGTTGTCGAAGGCGTAAGGGTCACGCGCGTAGAGGTTCAGCCCACCGAGGGTGCGCTCCGGGGTGTCCAGGCGCACACTCAAGATGGACCGGAAGCCGAGGTCGGCCGCCGCCGGCGCCCACCGGGGCCAGCGCGTCTCGGACCTCATGTCCTCGATGACGTACATGTCGAATTTCCACACCGCGTCCAGGCAGGGACCTTCCCCGAACTCGTACTGCAGAGCATCGGCCTTCTGAACCAGCGGCGAGGTGCACGCCGGGGTGTCGACGCTGCCGTCGGGGCGGCGGATCGAGACGCCGCACGCGTCGCACGCCGGGACGGTCTCCACCGCGAGCTGGGTGGTCAACGCCAGAGTGGGCTGCTCGCCAGTGGTGTCCAGCAGGTCGTGGCTGATCTGCTCGAACGCTCGAGCGCGACCGAAGTCCTGTCCGTCATGCGACATTGCGACCAACTCGCTTTCATTCGGTTCTCATCGGTCTGCGCAGGCATCGCCGATCGACAGCGATCATCGGCCCGCCCCCGCGTTGCACTTGCCATCCAATCTACGCGTCGAACTGGTCCGGCTCCATGTGCATGGTCAACGGCGATCGGGTCGTCCCGGCCGAGGCGCTGAAAGACCCGGAATCGTCGCGTGACGTTTTCCTTCACCAGCCGGGGGTAGTTACAGCACCTGACGCCGTGCAGACGTCTTGTTCTCGCAGCAGTGTTGCCCCGGACCCTGGCACCGTTCCCTCAGTCCACGCAGCACCAATCCCATTGGGAGACAGCAAAGCGACTGGACGTGGGCACGCCAGACCCGCGAGAGCGGTCGGGCGCGGCTGTCCAAGTACGTGGTCACCGAGGACGTCCCGGTGACCCGCAAGTCGACGAAGAAAGGAACGCACGACATGCAGATCGACAAGAGCCAGATCATCGACGCACTGAAGTCCAAGGGCGACAGCGACAAGGCCGACCAGGCCGACAAGGAGCTACCCGACAAGGTCGACACCGATGAGCACGCCGACAAGTTGGGCAAGCTGGGCATCAACCCCGGCGAATTGCTCGGTGGCGGCGAGCTGGGCGGCAAGCTCGGCCTCTGACCGGATCGTCTCGAAATGGCGGTGGTCGGCCTCGCGCAACCAACGGCCCGGCCGCCACCTCCCCCCACCAGGGCGCAACAGGAACCCGATCAGTCCTCCGGAGAGAACAATGAGCAAGATCATCACGGGCGCCATCGCGGCGGCCGCTTACGTGCTGGGTGCCAAGGCAGGCCGGGAACGGTACGACCAGATTCAGACGAAGGTCCGCGAGCTGTGGAGCGACCCACGAGTCCAGGCCAAGAAGTTCGAGGCGACGCGGCAGGTCAAGGACCGCTCAGGTCAGGTGGCGGGCAAGCTACCCGGCAACCTCGGCGGCTCCACCGGTAAGCACACCCCGGACGCCGCCGATTCGGCCGGTCCGGACGACCTCTGACTGAACGAGCAAGTGCATCGTCCGAGCGAGAACACGAACGACACGAACGAGAGTCCCGCGAGCGCGTCCGGCAAGAACGCCGAGCGGGCGGGGCTTCACGAGACGTGAGAACTGATGGAGCACAGGAGTCCGTCATGGCACTGACCCCGCAGGAGCAGCGCGAGTTCCACCGGCTGATGATCGACCTGTGCCTCGACGACCCGGAATTCATGAGGCAGCTGGTCACCCGTCGCCACGGCTGGACGCGGCGGGTCCGGTTGATCCGCGCGGGAGGGGCGGCGGTCTGCTTCATCGCCCTGATCGCCTTGTCGCTGAGCGGCGCGGTCGGCCTCGCCTGGGCGTTCGTGGCCGCGGCTCTGGCGCTGGCCGGGGTCACCTGTAGCGTCGGCGCCGTGGCGCCGTTCCCGGTCCCCACGCGGGCCCGCTGGTTACGCCTCCGATTGCGCGCCCGCCGCGCGGCCCACCACTATCACCTCGCGATCCTGCAGCATCGCCACAAGGCCACCCACGTGCCGCCGGACGGGCAGTGACGCGCGGGCGCGGCGCAGTCCGGACTTACTTCGGGCCGGACCTTGGCGCTGGGTTAGGCGGGGTGACTCGACGTAAGATGCGCATAGACAACGATGTTGTCCAGGTAGTGGCCGGTGGCGCGGTCGAATTTGCCGATGCAAGAGATAAGACGCAGTCCTGCGTGGTTGATGTTTCCGTAGACGTGGGCGGTCGGGAACGCCGCTTTGGGGTAGTCCTCGAGGCTGTCGACCGTGAAGGTCGCGACGGTGTGGTCGGCCCGGGTGACCTGGACCTTGTTCCCGGGGCGTAGCTCGCCCAGTCGGAAGAAGATGGAACGCCCGTCCTTGGCGGCGTCGGTGTGCCCGACGATCACCGACGGGCCGAGTTGTCCGGGGGTGGGAGATCCGGTGTACCAGCCGGGCGGCACGCCGCCGGTGGCGGGCGGGACGGCGATCGCGCCGTGACTGTCTCTGCCGTACCCGGCCAAGTGGGCGTGCTCGATCCCGATAGCGGGAATGCTCACCGAGACGGGCTTCGACCGGGGCAACACGGGTCCGACGACCGACGGAGTGGACCGGCTGGCCGTAGCCCGACTCGATGGCGCCGAAGATGCCGGCGAGGAGGTGCCCGACGACGGCGCAGGCAGGTCTCCCTCGGCGGCCGGGTGCGCCGCCGACGTGGGCGGCGTGGCAGCGTGCACCTGACCGCGGACGCCGATGACCACCAACACCACCGCTGCGATGACGAGCATCCCGGCCGCCACTGCCGCCCAGCGTCGACCGTGGTGACCGGGTGTGTCGGCATTCATGCCGGGATCGTCAGCAGGATGTTCCGTGCTGCTTGCCGTAGCGGCGACGGACCGTCAGCACCGCTCCCGCACCGAGCAGCAGGGCGCCGGCCCCGTAGAACAGACCCAGGTCTTGGGTGCCCGAGGTGCTGCCACCACCGGTCTGCACTCCCCCTGTCGGCATGCTGGTCATCTGAGATGGGGCCAGCTTGCCGCACAGTGCAGGGGCAGTACCGATCAGGGCGAGCTTCTTGCTCGCCCCGGCAGCGTCGCACCCAGCTCGTTCGGAGTGGACAGCGACGCCTTCGGCGCGGTGGCCGGGTTCAGCCCGCGCACGACGATCACTGCCTTGTTGTTCTTGATCGCCGACATGGTGTCCGCGTTCAAGGTGAACGTGCGCTTGTAGGTGAAGCTGCCACCACCGGGAGCGACCGTCACATCGGTAGCGGTCTTGGCGCTGGTGTCACCCTTGAGCGACAAGGTCGTGCCGATCTTGCCGTAGGCCGGCTGCCCCTCCACGGTGCTGATGACGCCGTCACCGTTCTTGTCGTCCGAGGAGGTCGGGCAACTGTCCTGGCCGTTGATGTGGACGTGCTGCACGTGCGGGAACGGCTTACCCGCGAACGCCGCCGGGATCCCGAGCGAGGACAACGTCTTCTTGTCCGTCGGCAGTTTCGGCGCGAGACCGGACACGGTCTCGCTGACCGTCGCCTGGTCACCGTTGATCGTGAGCATCAGATTCCCCGACGCCGCGCCGGACGGAGTATTCATCGGCACCGGTGCCAACTTCGCCTGATAGCTGTCGTTTCCGGCGGCGTGGGCGGGCGGTGCTCCCGCACCCATTCCGAGCGCGGCCACACACGCGGCAACCGGCACGGCCGATACCATGAGCTTCGCCTTCGTCTGCATAACCTGTGCCTCTTTCTCCCCTCAGGGCCGACGCGGCGGTCGCTCCACCGGGTCATCTGCCGAGGCGCCAGCTGGCAACCCCGCAGGCTCCTACCCGTGGTTTTGCCGGGAGAAACCTGGGCGCTGCTCAGCTCAACGGTGCGGTCAGCTCGATGTTGATGTTGTCCGGGTCCTGAAAGGACAGGATCGACAAGCCCGCATCCGGCAGATCGCGGACCTGCCCGTGCTCGATGCCGGCGCCGTCCAGCGCATCCGCCGCCGTTTGCAGGTCGGTTCGGGACTCCACCAAGAAGCTGACATGATCCAGACCGGTGCGGCCGGGGTCAAAGCCATCGGCTCCGACCGGGCGCAACCCGAACAGGGTTCCCTGCGGGGTCTGATAGATCGTGCCGCCATAGAACTTCTCCTGGGAGGTCCTCACCCCCGGCTCGTCGACCTGGTCGGAAGCGTCGATGGCCACCGGCCACCCGAACACCTGGTCGTAGAACGCCTTCGACCGGCCGATGTCGGTCACCGTCAGCCGCACATGAGCAAATCCTGTACTGGATATCAATGCCATGAGCTTGCTCTACCCACGGATGGGCGCTACGAATCTCGCGACATCAGACCGGGTCACTGGCGCTACCGGAGGCAGGAAGCCCTCGATGTCGTTCAGGCCGGGGTGTGATGCGCCGGTCACTGGGTAAGAGGTAGGACATGACTGCCAGGACTGCGATCACACCGGGGCAGCGCCGCGCCCGGGTGTGTCGCTCGGTGCTGTTCGTCGGCTCCGGCGCACCCCCGGCAGCCCGGCCCAATTCACCCGGCAGCTCCAGCATATGGCGAACCCGCGCCTCAGCGATCCGGGAAGGGGGCGCCGCGCCTTATCTGATGATGATGCTGGTCTTCCTGGTCACGGTCCTGGTTGCGGCCTTCCGTCAGATCGGGCGCTGAGTCTCACGGGTCTGGTCGGCGGGAGGATCATGAGTGCGCTGATGTGTGCGCGGCTCGGCCTGTCCCGGCGACACCGGTCCCGTTTCGCGACAACGGGTACGACGCTGAATGCATCTAGCAGCAAAGGATTTCAATCATGAACTTCCCCGCGGAGAACATTCGAGACTGGCGCCTGAGACCCATGACTTCGAGAACGCGGTCCAAGGCACCCAGGTCACCGACACCTGGACTGACGGACGGACGAGGTGGCCGGACCGGGCCGGATAACCCGACCCCTGGCGCAGTCGGCAGGCCCGAGGAACACGAGAAGCGCGCGATTGGGTCGGACCAGTCGGCATCTGGGCGCCGACTGAGATGATCGCGCACGATTGCCTGTGACATCGTCGTCGGCTGCAAGATGGTCAACGACGGCAGCGTCGACGAGGTGCCAGGAACGCTATGCTGGACTGATTGGTCACCCCGGACCCCGGTGGCTCCACTGTGTTGATCCCCAGTAGGAGGTACCCCGTCTGACGCCTCATTCCAATGTCGTCCCGTTCCCGACCGATGACGATGGGGCCACGGCGGCGGACACGACAGCACTGCAAGCGCAGATCTGTGACCTGCAGCGTGCCTTGCTCAGCCTGCCGGTGATAGAGCAAGCCAAGGGTGTCGTGATGCGGCAGTTCAGAGTTGACGCCGAGACGGCGTTCGCCGTGCTCGACCGTGTCTCACAAGACACCAACATCAAGGTCCGCGAGGTCGCCGCGCTGGTGTGCGAGGTGAGCTGCGGCCACCAGCGGCCGGACCCGGGCGCAGATCCCGTCCTTGCACACGTGCTGGACCAACTCGCCCCCGCCCCACCCACGTCGGAAGCCGCCGCAGATCGCAGCCGATGATTGCTGGCCGGGCGTGCCTGCACCATCGCGCCGCACCCGGCCGCGTAGAGTCGAGCGCAGTGGTGCCCGGGCGGCAGGCCCCCGATTCCACGGCCGATGATCGGCGGATGGGAGAGGTCATGGACACCCGCGTTGCCGGACAGGTGCCACCGCGATGGGTGACCTGAGCCGGCTTCGTGCCGCTCTCGCCGCGGCGCTGCGAGCCGATGTTGGCGGCCCGACGACGGCGACCACTGTCGCCGAGGTGGCTTCGCGCGCGTTGCCTGGAGACGGCGCCGCTGTCACGCTGATGACTCCCGACGCGCAACGGCATACCTTGGCCGCCACCGACGAGGTGATCACGGCCGTCGAGCAGGCGCAACACATCGTCGGGGACGGCCCCAGCCTGGACGCGTTCACAGCTGCTCGACCGGTACTGGTCCCGGACCTGAGTGACGCGGCGTGGCAGGCGGCGTGGCCGGGGTTGACCGACCGACTGGCCGGCGAGCCGGTCGCGGCCCTGTTCGCCTTTCCGATGCGACTCGGCGTGACCGTGATCGGGATGGTGTTGTGCTACCGGCGAGACACCGGCGAGCTGGACCGTGAAGAGCTGGCATTCGCCTTAGGAGCCGCGGACGTTCTCGCGGCTGCACTTACCCAGGTCGGCGAGGACAACACCCTGTTGGACGGCCAGGACGGCGCATGGCTCGGCGACGGTGTCCCCGGCAGCCACGCGGTCCACCAGGCCACCGGCATGTCCATGGTCCAGCTCGGCGGTGTCACCTCTGCGGTAGCGTTCGCTCGCCTTCGCGCGCACGCCTTCGCGCACGGCCGCACCCTGGAGGACGTGTCCGCCGACATCGTCGCGCGCCGTCTCGTCCTGCAAGCCGACGACCCGGACCCACCGTGACAGACGACTCCATGAGCAAAAGGTCACGACAGGACGCACATCTAGACTCGAAGACGAACCTGCACCGGTGGGATGCACAGGAGACGCCATGACTACACCAGATCGCGAAAAGCAGCTCGTGCGGGCGTTCGTGGGGCTGTCCGACACCCTCGTCAGCGACTACGACATCACCGACCTGCTCCAGGACCTCGTCGAGCACTGCGCGGAGTTGCTGCGCGCCGACGCGGCCGGCATCCTCCTGGTCGACCCCCGCGGCGGGCTGCGGGTGATGGCCTCCACGAGTGAACACACGCGATTGCTGGAGCTCTTCCAGCAACAGGCCAACGAGGGACCCTGCGTCGACTGCGTCAGCTCCGGGGAGCCGGTGTCGGTCCCCGACCTGACAGAACGCGCCGAGCAGTGGCCACGCTTCGTGCCGGCAGCCGCGGAACAGGACTTCCGCGCCGTGGACGCCGTCCCGATGCGACTTCGCGACGAAATCATCGGCGCAATGAACCTTTTCCGCACTCGCACCGGAGCCATGCCCGACGCCGACCTGGGCGTCGCGCGGGCACTGGCGGACGTGGCAACGATCGGCATCCTGTCCGAGCGGGCGATCCACCACCGCAGTGTCCTGGTCACCCAACTCGAAGGAGCGCTCAGCAGCCGCCTCATCGTCGAGCAGGCCAAGGGCATCCTATCCGCCTCGGGCGCGACCGACATGGACCACGCATTCCGCTCATTGCGTGCCTACGCCCGTCGCACTCAGAGCCGCTTGTCCCAGGTTGCCGCCCAGCTCGCCGACGGCACCCTGACCGCCGCACAGGTCCTCAGTGCCGGAGACGTGCCGGCCACCGACAGAAGTCGGTAGAACGCCTCGGAGCCGAGAGCTCCCCGTTGCCCGGGCAGTGCTGAACACCGTTGTCGGCCTTCTCGCCCGCTGACCCCTGAGCTACGCCGCTCGCCGTCCGTCATACACGTCGGGGTGGTTGACGGCCGAAGAGGCCTGTGAACCAGCGAAGGCGTCTCCAGCGCGCCCGTGGAGGTTTACATCCTTGCGGTGAATCGTCAGTCGTACCAATCGATTATTGGATCTCGCGACCTCTCCCGAGACACCACGTCCCTCCGGGCGATCTCCACACCCCGCGACCGGCCGGTCGACGCGGCCAGGCTCGCCTTCAGCTGAAGACAGTGCGTTCGACGGGACGTGTAGTTGCGGACGCGGCTGGGTATGGAAGGTCCAGAGCTGTGTGCGGCGGAACGGACAACCGTCGTTCGGAAAACACCATTGACACCGCGTGGGTGCGATGAATGACAAGGATCGAGGAGACGATGAGCGCAAAGACCAAGATCGCCGTCGGCGTGGCCAGCGGATATCTGCTCGGCAAAACCGGAAAGCTCAAACTGGCCATCGCCCTCGGAAGCATGCTGGCCGGCCAGCGGATCGCCACCAACCCGCAGGCGCTGCTCAAGCAGGGCTCGAAGCTGGTGGAGAACAATCCTGAGCTCAAGCAGCTCCAGGGACAGATCACCGGCAGGTTGGTGGAGGCCGCGAAGGCAGCCGCGTTGGCGACCGCAACCACGCAGCTCGAACACGTCACGCAGTCCCTGCGCGACTCCGGTCGAGACGTCGTGGAAGGCGAGGTCGTCAACGGGTCGGAGGACGAGGACTCCGATGAGGAGGACCAAGGCACGGACGAGTATGACGACGAGTACGAGGACGAGCCGTCCGACGAGGCCGAAGACGAGGACGAGGACGAGCCGTCCGACGAGGCCGAAGACGAGGACGAGTACGAGCCGTCCGACGAGGCCGAACCTGAGGACGAGGACGAGGACGAGCCGTCCGACGAGGCCGAACCTGACGACGAACCAGAGGACGAGGCCGAGCCGTCCGACGACGACGAACCAGAGGGCGAGGACGAGCCCGAGGACGAGCCGGCGCCGCGCCCGAAGAAGAAGTCTGCCGCGGCCAAGTCGCGCCCAGCCAAGAAGTCGGGATCTGGAAAGTCCGCGGCGAAGTCGACTCCCGCCAAGAAATCAGGATCCGGAAGGTCTGCGGCCAAGGCGACCCCCGCCAAGAAGACAGCGTCCGCAAGGTCCGCGGCGAAGGCGACCCCCGCCAAGAAGACAGCAGCCAAGAAGGCCCCCGCGAAGAAGTCGCCGGCCAAGAAGTCAGCAGCCAAGAAGGCCCCCGCGAAGAAGTCGGCCTCCTCGCGGCGGACGACCAAGAAGTCCAGTTCGTCGCGCTCGCGCAGCGCCGGATCGAAGAGGTGATGAACGATGCCCGAGCCGATGGAAAAGTTGAAGGACGTCTCACAGGACCTGCTCAAAGCACTCGGCGAGAAGGCCATGGGTGCGGTGTCCGGCAAGGTCGGAGGGCTCACTGACAAGTTCGAGGCCATTGCCGGTGGCGGACCGATCGGGAAGGCCGCCGCAAAGGCCGGCGAGTCGGCCGCAGAGGGCAAGTCGCCGGCCGGCGGAGCAGTGAAGGGCGCACTCTCCGGGATCAAGGACAAGGTCACCGGGGGCGGTAAGGGCGGCGGAGGCTCTGCGAAAGGCCCGAAAGCCACCAAGATCATCGAGCAGATAGACGTCGGCGTGCCCGTCTCGGTCGCCTACAACCAGTGGACCGAGTTCGGGGAGTTCCCGAGCTTCATGCGGAAGGTCGAGAACGTTGAGGCCAAGGAGGACACGAAGCTCGGGTTCAAGGCACAGATCTTCTGGTCCCACCGTAGTTGGGAGGCGACAGTCCTGGAACAGATCCCAGACAAGCGGATCGTATGGCGTTCCAAGGGTGACAAGGGACACGTCGACGGCGGGGTCACGTTTCATGAACTCGACTCCGACCTGACTCGCATTCTGGTGGTCCTGGAATACCACCCCCAAGGGCTCATGGAGCACACCGGAAACATCTGGCGCGCCCAGGGCCGACGCGTGCGAGCCGAGCTCAGACAGTTCCAACGCCACGTGATGACCAAGACGATCCTCGCACCCGATGACGTCGAGGGATGGCGGGGTGTCATCGAAGACAGTGAGGTCGTCAAGGACCACGACGAGGTCGTCGAAGAAGAGGAACAGGAGTCCCAGGACGAGCCCGAAGACGACGAGGAGCCCGAAGACGACGAGGAGCCCGAAGACGACGACGAGCCCGAAGACGACGACGAACCCGAAGACGACGACGAACCCGAAGACGACGACGAACCCGAAGACGACGACGAACCCGAAGACGACGACGAACCCGAAGACGACGACGAACCCGAAGACGACGACGAACCCGAAGACGAGGACGAACCCGAAGACGACGAACCCGAAGAGGACGACGAACCCGAAGAGGACGACGAACCCGAAGACGAGGACGAACCCGAAGACGAGGACGAACCCGAAGACGAGGACGAACCCGAAGAGGACGACGAACCCGAAGACGAGGACGAACCCGAAGAGGACGACGAACCCGAAGACGAGGACGAACCCGAGGAGCAGCCGAAGCGCCGCAGCCGTCGCGGTCGTCGGTAATCAGCCGTAACGTCGAGAAGGAGACATCCCATGAGTGTGCAAAGCGTGCAGAACCGCGGAGGTGGCTATCTCGAGCGCCCCGCCCCCAGCAGTTTGGCCGATGTCGTCGCGATCATCCTGGACAAGGGAGTCGTCATCGACGCCTATGTCCGGGTGTCGTTGGTCGGCATCGAACTGCTCACCATCGACGCGCGGATCGTCATCGCCAGCGTCGACACCTATCTCCGTTTCGCAGAGGCGACCAACCGGCTCGACTTGGTGAAGCACGGTGGAGGCAAACCTCTCGACGAGTTCATCGAGAGCATGACCGAGAGCGGCGCAGGCGGGAAGACCAAGGGTGCAGTGGAAGGCGTCAAGAGCGCCCTCACCGGCGGCGGCGACAAGGACGACGACAAGGACGACGACGAGGGCTCGCGACGCCGCCCCCGCAAGACGTCCTCACGGCACCGGTCCGAGCAGAAATGACCGCGCGAACGTTCAAGTCCGAGGAGAGCGTTGCCGAGGACGTGACCGAGACCGGCTGCAACGTCTATGGCATCGTGCCGGCCGGGCCTGGCCGGGTGCCCGAAGACCTCAACGGCATCGACGACATGCCGGTCCGCGTGGTGCCCCATGACGAGATTGCGGCGGTGATCACCGACATCCGCCTCGACCGGCCTCCGGGGCGACGAGCCGAGCTGGTCGCCTACAGCCGGGTGCTCGACACCCTGGCGTCATCCGGCGCCGTGGTGCCGGTGCGGTTCGGGTCGGTCGTTCGTGACGAGGAGGCAGTCGTGACCGACCTGCTCCTTCCCCAGCAGGCATGGTTCTCACGGCTACTCGCGGAGCTGGACGGTCGCGCACAGTTCAACCTCAGCGTCCGTTACGTCCAGGAAGCTGCGCTGACCGAGGTGGTCGATGCCGATCCGACCATCGCCCGGTTGCGAGAGCGAACACGGGGTACCCCGAGCAACGCCGCGCTCGCGGACCGAGTCCGGCTCGGCGAGTTGGTGTCACAAGCGATGCAGGACAAGAGAACCGCCGACGCCGACGTGCTTGCGGAAGCGGTCCTGCCCTACGCCGCGGCACACCGCATCCGGCTCGGGTCCGATGTGGACCAGCTCGCAGACTTCATCCTGCTCATCGACAACGACCGACGCGACGACTTCGAGCAGCGGCTCGAGTCCCTCGCCGAGTCGATGCATGGCCGGATGCGACTGAGTCTCGTCGGTCCTCTGGCGCCATACGAGTTCGTGGGTGGTGACTGAAGTGGGACTGGTCTCCGGACTGCTCGGACTGCCACTCGCACCGCTGCGCGTGACGATCTGGGCCGCCGAACAGGTCCGGCAGCAGGCGGAATCGGAGTTCTACGACCCCGAGAGCATCCGGGCACAGCTGCATGAGGTGGACCGGCAACGGGACGAAGGCGAACTCACCGAGGACCAGGCAATCGCCTGGGAGGACGAACTCGTCGAACGCCTGCTGTCCGCTCCCACCCAACCGAAGGAGTGACTGATGGCTACCGAGAAGACGACCAGCAACAAGAAGCGGTCTTCGGCTCCCAAGGCCGCGGCGCCGAAGCGGGTGTCCGCGTCCGAGGCGGCGTCATCGGCGGCGCGCCAACTGCTCCAGCTGATCGACCGGGACTACGAGGGCATCACCGGGATCGAGCGCAGGTCCGGAGACGACGAGGACGGCTGGACCGTGCAGGTCGACGTGCTCGAGATGATGCGCGTGCCGGACACCACCGACCTGCTGGCCACCTACGAGGTGGACACCGACAGCGACGGTGAGCTGCTCGCCTACCGCCGTGTGCGTCGCTACATCCGCGGCGAGGAGTGACATGGCTGAGCCAACGAACACTCCTGTGTCGCGGCCCTATTCGGCCGCGGTCGGTGAGTCCTCGCGGCCGCAGCCCGCCAATCTCGCCGACATCCTCGAGCGAGTGCTCGACAAGGGCATCATCATTGCCGGCGACATCCGGGTGAACCTGCTGGACATCGAGTTGCTCACGATCAAGATCAGGCTGCTGATCGTGTCGGTCGACAAGGCTCAGGAGATGGGCATCGACTGGTGGCGCAACGACCCGATGCTCACGACCAGCGAACGCGGCCTGGCCGAGGAAAATCGCGAGCTGCGTGAGCGCATCAAAACCCTCGAGGCCGGAGACTCCCCGACCGCGGCATCGGGAGGCACCGGGAAGGGGAGCTCGTGAGTGAGTCGGGCCGTTACCTGTATGCCGTCACCCGAGGCCTCGAGCCGCAGCAACTGGCCGGGACGCCCGGCCTCGACGGTGGGCACTTGGACGTGGTCGAGCACCTCGACCTCTGCGCAGTGGTCAGCGACGTCGCCCTCGACGAATACGGCGAGGAGGGCCTGCGCCGGAACCTCGAGCACCTCGACTGGCTCGAACGGGTGGCCCGGACCCATGACTCGGTCGTGCATGCAGTTGCCTCTGTCGGCCCGACGGCACCACTACGTCTGGCAACCGTCTACCTGGATGACGAGGGTGTTCGTCGCGGACTCGCCGAGCGGTGCGCCGAACTGGACCGAGTGCTCGGTCAGGTCGCGGGCCGGCTCGAGTGGAGCGTCAAGGTCCTGGCACCCGCCACACCGGTTGTCAGCACAGCCGAACGAGGGATGAGCGGCGCGGAGTACCTACGCCGCAAGAAGGCGAGCGCCGAGGACAAGGAGATCAACGACGCCCTGCTGATGGACCTGGCCGACAAGGTCTACGAGGCGCTGGCGGACGGAACCGTCGCCAGTCGTCGGCTCCAGCCCCAGGACCAGCGCCTGACCGGACTCGCGGGCACGATGCTGCTCAACGCCGCCTACCTCGTCCAGGACGACGACGGTCCTGCGTTTCAGTCGCACGTGAAGTCACTGCAGGCCGAGCATCACGAGGTCAGCATCGAGTGCCAGGGGCCGTGGCCGCCATACTCCTTCGCGGTCTTGGAGCAGTGATGGAGCAAACCGTGACGCAACCTCAGGCCGACCGGCCGAGCCAGATCGCCCTCGTCGACCTGCTCGACCGACTGCTCGGCACCGGGGTTGTGCTGGCCGGGGACATCGTCATCTCGTTGTCGGGCGTCGACCTGGTGCAGATCCGGTTGCAGGCGCTGATCAGCACGATCCGCTCCGACATGGTGGAGCCGCGATGAGCGCCACGAGAGGAGACGAACCGTGCAACGTTCCGCGCCGGCTGGAGACACATCCGGAGACGGTGGAGCGGGATCTGTTCAAGCTCGTGCTGACCATCATCGAGCTCGTGCGGCAGCTGATGGAGAAACAGGCCCTGCGGCGCGTCGACGAGGGAGATCTCACCGACGAGCAGGTCGAGGGGCTCGGCACCGGACTCATGCACCTCGAGGAGGCGATGGATGACCTCAAGGCGAGGTACGACCTCACGACCGCAGACCTCAACATCGACCTGGGGCCGCTCGGCACCCTGCTCTCCGAGTGATCGGTGACAAGCGAGCGGTCGACACGAAGCAACATCAGCAAATCAGGAGGTTTACCCATGGCCAGCAGCGCACCGGACACCCGGTCGAAGTTGTTGAACACCCTGCTCAGCAAGATCGAGGACGACCCCTATCCGTCGGGGACCTACATGGATCTCGCCGAGGAGCTCCTCACGCCCGACGATCTGCCGAGGTACGTGGAGGTGCTGTTCGCCAAGGTCGACGGCGAGCGGTTCCCCAGTGTGACGATGCTGCGCAGGCTGCAGAACCTCGTGTCGTGACACGTGGACCGATCCACCTTCGACATCGGCGGCAATCCACCATCCCCTGCCAGTGGTGGGTCTTGCGTCATACACCTGGGAAAGCGGGGTTCACACTCGACATCTTGCGCACGGACGCCAGGTGACCGCCGAAGTAGCCGCCCGCGCCGACGCAGGCCAGGCCGGCCAGACCTGTCGCGACGCCCCGGCCATGCCGGCCGCGCCGCCGGGCGCGGTATGACGCGAGATACAACGCAATGCCGGTCGTGTTCGCCAGGATGTGTACGACACCGATCCGCAGCTGTCGCCGGTCGGCGTTCGCCAGCTCGGCGAGGCCGGTCACTGCGGTCGGCCACGCACAGAGAAGGCCCGCACCGATCAGTTTTCGCGCGGCTGGGGCCGCGTGCCGCCCCGCGAAGACGTCCAACACGCCGGCGGAGATCCACATGCCCAGCGGCGCCATGGTCATCACCGGGTGCACCGCGTGCCCCAGCCACTTACCTTGCAGCAGGTCGCGCCGTGAGGGCGACTGCACCAGTACTTGGCTGATCTTGGCCACGTTGTCCGCGAGCTGATCGAGCGAGTCGTCGCCTTCAAGCTGAGTTGTCAGTCGTACCAAGGGGTTTGCTGAGCTCATGAGTGTCTCCTGATGCGTCTGGTGATCGACTTGATCCCTACCCCGTGCGTACCCGATCAAACGCGACGCCGCAGCCTCATCGACGGGGTTCTATTCGCGGTACCTGCGCACCAGAGGGCACTCGAACGGGTCACGAGCACCGATGCCGACCTGGTTGAGGTAACGGATCACCAGCCCGTAGGACTGCCACAGCGTCTTCTGCGTGTACGTCACGCCGTGCTTGGCGCAGTGCGCCCGGACCAGCGGCTGGACGCGCCGCAGGTTGGGTCGCGGCATGCTCGGAAAGAGGTGGTGCTCGATCTGCTGGTTCAGCCCGCCCATCGCGAAGTCGACCAGCGGCCCGCCCACGATGTTGCGCGACATCAGCACCTGCCGACGCAGGAAGTCGACCTTCATGTCGCGCGGCACCAACGGCATACCCTTGTGATTCGGGGCGAACGAGCCACCCAGCAGGACACCGAAGAGCACCATGTGCAGCCCGAAGAACGCGGCGGCCTTGCCCGGGGGCAACAGCAGCAGCAGCGCTATCGGATAGACCGCCAGTCGCACCCCGATGAGGGACGCCTCCACCCAGCGCTGCTGCAGGGGCTGCCTGCTGGTCACTGTCTGGACGCTGCGCAGTTGCAGGTTCAGCCCCTCCAAGGTCAGCAGCGGGAAGAACAGCCAGCCCTGCCGGCGGGCGAACGCCGCGCCAGCCCCGTGCCGTGCCCGCGCCAGGTCCGGGGTGAACGCGACGGCACCCGACGCGATGTCCGGATCGATGCCCTCCTGGTTGGGGGCCGCGTGATGCATGCTGTGCTTCTTGTCCCACCAGCCGTAGCTCATCCCAAGGAACAGGCCGCTGAGCACCCGGCTGGTCCACTCGTTCCATTGCCAGGACCGGAAGATCTGGCGATGCGCGCCATCATGTCCCAGGAAGCCGATCTGAGCGGAGATGACGGCAAGCACGCCCGCGACGACCAGCTGCCACCACGAGTCGCCGACGATGACGACCGCCACCCACACCGCAGCGAAAGCCACGACCACGCCGACGATCCGCGACCAGTACCAACCGTAACGACGGTCGAGCAGGTCGGTCTCTTTGACCTGTCGGGACAGCTCGGTGAACGAGCTGACATACCGGACAGACGCGGATGGTCTGTCGGGATTAGCAGACTGCCGGGCGGTGATGCTGCTCATGAGGGCCCTCCAACGCCGTGATGATCGCTGTCAGGGTCCGGGACAGCCACTGGTGCGTGCTGTAGTACCCGCTGGTGCCGTCTTCAACCCCCGCGACGAGACAACGTCGATGCGTTCACCGAAAGTTGTTGCAATGCATCAATTTTCGGAACACCCGTCAAGGCGTCCACCTCAGCGCAATCACTCAGCGGTGAACCGCTGCCACACCCGGTGCTGCTCGAGATCGTGTAGCAGACCCTGCACCACCTCGGCTGCATTGCCGACGTGAACACCGGGCGCGCCGGCCGCGACGCCAGCCGTTGGCAGCACGTCGAGCCCGCCGCCGATCGCTCCGATCGACTTCGAGTGACGCCAGAACTCCCCCACGAGCTTCTCCACCCGTGGGTCGACGGTGCGGTCCGGCGCGTCGTCATACCCCGCCTTGGTGTCCAGATTCGGATCCGCGTCCTCGCCCGGTGCCGCCGCGGTCAACACGATGATCGCGTCGAATTCGATGGACGCCGCCGTCAGGTAGGTGCGTTGCGCGTCCACCCCCGCGACCTGGCCACCATGCGGTGCGACGGGCACCGGCAGCACTCCGGCAGCGAGCAACTTGCTGCGCACCTGTTTGACAGGGCGGGTGCCGCTCGCCGAGTCGACGACGAGCGCAACCCGACGCCCGGCCACCGGCCAGGACTCACCGACTTGGCTCAGCGCGGGGCTCACCTCGACATCGGTGGCAGGTGGCACGGTCGACTCCGGCACGGGAATGCCCAATGCGGCGGCGACCCGCTCGGCGAGCTCGTCGTCGATGTTCGCCAGGTGGCCGAGCTGACGCTCCTTGACCGCCTGCTCGAAGCACTTGCCCAGCTCGAACGAATAGGCCTGGGCGACATGCTCGCGTTCGACCGGCGTCAGAGATCGATAGAACAGCGTGGCCTGGCTGAAGTGGTCGTCGAAGCTTGCGGACTGTTCGCGCACCGTGTGGCTCGCGGCGACCTCTTCGGGTACGTCGATGAAAGCGGCGGATGTGTCGTCCGCCATGAACGGACAGCCGGCATCCAGCGAGTTCGGGTGGTATGGCGCGGCGCCGCCCTGGTCGCCGCTCTGATGCGAGCCGTCCCGCAGCATGTCATTTACCGGTGCATGCGTGCGGTTGATCGGGATCTGCTCGAAGTTGGGACCGGCGAGCCGGGTCAGCTGGGTGTCGATGTAGGAGAACAACCTGGCCTGCAGCAACGGGTCGTTCGTGACGTCGATGCCGCGCACCAGATGTCCGGGGTGGAATGCCACCTGCTCGGTCTCGGCGAAGTAGTTGACCGGGTTCGCATCCAGGGTCATCGTGCCGACGATCTGCACCGGCGCCAACTCCTCGGGGACGAACTTGGTCGGATCCAACAGGTCGATGCCGTCGAACATCTGGTCCTCTGTGTCGGGGAAGACCTGGACGCCGAGGTCCCAACTCGGGAACGCGCCCGACTCGATAGCATCCGCAAGGTCCCGTCGGAGGTAGTCCGGGTCGTTCCCTGCGGCCAGCTGTGCCTCCTCCCAGGTCAGCGAGTGCACGCCGGAGGCAGGCTTCCAGTGCCACTTGACCAGAGAGGTCGCACCATCGGCGTTCACCAGCCGGAAGGTGTGCACCCCGAAGCCCTCCATCATCCGGTAGGAGCGAGGGATGCCACGGTCCGACATCTGCCACATCGTGTGCGCCTGCGCCTCGGTGCGCAGCGAGACGAAGTCCCAGAAGCCGTCGTGCGCGCTCTGGGCCTGCGGAATCTCGTTGCTGGGGTTGGGCTTCACCGCATGGACGAGATCGGGGAACTTGATGCCGTCCTGGATGAAGAACACGGCCATGTTGTTGCCGACGAGGTCGAAGATGCCTTCCTCGGTGTAGAACTTCGTCGCGAAACCGCGGGTGTCGCGCGCGGTGTCCATGGAGCCGCGGGAGCCGACGACGTTGGAGAACCGCAGGAAGACCGGCGTCTGCGCACCGGACCGCAGGAACGCGGCGCAGGTCAGCCTCTCCGCGGCACCGTTGGCCTCGAAGTGGCCGTGCGCCGCAGCGCCGCGTGCGTGCACCACCCGCTCCGGTATCCGCTCGTGGTCGAAGTGGGTGATCTTCTCCCGCAGATGGTGGTCCCGCAACAGGATCGGGCCGCGCGGCCCCGCCTTGAGCGAGATGTCGGTCTCCCGTAGACGTGTGCCTCCCGCCGTCGTGAGGTACTCCCCGTGCTGGGCGGCATACGTCGGCCCGACGTCGAGCGGGATCCCGGTCGGCGATGTGGGCGCGGGCCCGTGCTGGTCGGCCTTGGGCGGCAACGGCTCCCGCGGAGTCGTGGGCTCTTCGAGCGGCGCCGGCTCGGCACCCGGCCGGCCCCGGTGCCTCCACCCGAACCTTGTTAGGGCCGGACTTGGCGGTGTTCATGGCAGTCTTCTTCGCGCTCACGACATACCCCTACTCGCGCAATGCCCGGATCTGCTCCACGACGAGACGTTCCTCGTCGATGAGGTGCTGCAGGTCCGGATTCACTGCGGCACTGGAGTCCCCCGCAGCGACGACCGGAACGGTGCGGGCAGCATCCTCGAGTTCGGCGAGTCGCACGATGAGCGAGCGGAAATCATCAGCCATCAGAAAACCTCCACGTATGAAATCGGTCGTCAGTTCGTCTCCATTGCAAGTGTCCGGTCCCACCGTCACCGACGGAGGGCCC
Source organism: Flexivirga endophytica (assembly GCF_014640635.1). Taxonomy (GTDB): domain Bacteria; phylum Actinomycetota; class Actinomycetes; order Actinomycetales; family Dermatophilaceae; genus Flexivirga; species Flexivirga endophytica. Next base: position 362,241 of record NZ_BMHI01000004.1, on the reverse strand, counting down.
AGGGAAGACAGGCAGCCGCACCCCTGGGAGGATCCCCACGGGTTGCCGCAGGGTCACGATGCCGCGCTGATGTCGTCGTGCTTGGCCGCGATGGCACGACGCAACCGGAGCAGGATGTCGGAGAGCAGACGCGACACCTGCATCTGACTCACTCCGATCCGTTGGCCGATCTGCCGCTGGGTGAGGTTGTCGACGAAACGCAACCGCACGATGAGTCGCTCTCGCGACTTCAGGTTGCGCAGCAACGGGCGAAGCGTTTCGAAATCATCGACGCGATCGAGATCGGTGGCGGTCTCGCCCAACGTGTCGGACAAGGTCGTGCCACCGTCGTGATCGAGCGGTGCGTCCATCGACCGCGCGACATACTGGCCGTCGACTCCCCGCGCTTGCCCCACATCTCGCACACTCAGACCCAGGGAAGCGGCGACTTCGGCAGCGGTCGGATCCCGGCCGAGCTCTTGCGCCAAGCGCTCGGCGCTGGAGCGAACGGCGAGGCAATGTTCCTGAAGCTGACGTGGCGGGCGCACCGCCCAGCCGTGGTCGCGGAAGTGCCGTTTCAGCTCTCCGGTGATGGTTGGCACCGCGAACGCCAAGAAGCCCGAGCCCTGCTCCGGGTCGTATCGACGCACCGCCTGGACGAGACCCAGCAGCGCCACCTGTTCCAGATCCTGACGCTCCAGGCCGCGGTGGTCGTAACGGTGTGCGATGGAGGTTGCCAGCGCGAAGTGGTCGAGCACCACCTCGTGACGTAACCGCGCCGCTGACGCACGGTTGGCGTGTTGCGCCTTGCGAAGCAGGTGGTCCGCGCGTTCGCGCTGTTCCTGAGCCGACCTGCTGAGAGTTCCTGTGTGCGGCATGGCAATTCTCTTCCAGCGAGAAACCACACCGACCACTCTTCTTGAGCCGGCACGTTGAAACCACACTGACACGATGCACGGGTTTCGGCAAGGCCACCCACTTGATGTTCGGTGAATTGTATTGGACCACAACGGCATTCGCCTGGATATCAATTGCTGAACAGTCGGTAAAGTAGCCCAACTTCCACCCATTCGGCCGGCCACTCTCGCCCTGCACCACGTCGTGGTACCCCCACGCCGGCCGAACCAAGGGTTGTGCGTAAGTTCTGCCGGAATGGGTAGAAGCCGAAGGCACGATCAGAACACCATTACCGGAGGTGACTCACATGCCCGGCAAGAAGACGCCCGGCCCGTCGGTGAAGGACGACGAGCTCTACGAAGAGTTGCGCGACGAGGGCGACAGCAAGGAGAAATCGGCGCGCATCGCGAATGCAGCGGCCAATTCCTCGCGATCGAGCGTCGGCCACAAGGGCGGCAAGCACTCGTCGTACGAGGACTGGACGAAGAAGGATCTGCAGGAGCGTGCCGCAGAACTCGGTATCGAGGGCCGCTCGTCCATGAGTAAGGACGACCTGGTCGACGCCCTCCGGAACCACTGACTCGGACCGGGGCAACGACCGACCCGGGTGGATGAGTGCGCACTGTCGAGGACGGTGCCATCACACACTCAGTCCTCCCCGTCCTTGAGTCGGGGGATGATCACCGACCCGTAGAAGTCGATCATCGAGCGATAGTGCGGTCCCATGTTCGCGATCGTCACGGTGTCGTATCCCGCGTCGAGGTAGGGCAGTCGAATCCGGCCTCCGCTGCGGCCCAGGCCTGATCGACACGTTCGTGTGGGGCGTACTCCTCGCACGACAGAAAGTAGCCGGTTCGCATCTCAGTTCCTCCAACCTCGTTGCTAACGTTGGATACCCGCGCCCGACGTGCACAACGCCGAGCCGCTCACGCCGCGCCGACCACCCACTCACGGGTGATGCGCCTCCCCTACCCACTTCCCGCGACGCTGAAGCGATCGCACTGGGCGACCACTGCGGGGAAGTCTTCCTTCTCCTCACTCCACACCGGGTCCGTGCCCGCTCACCAGTTGATTCGGCCAGAGCTGCCCGGGGTAGAACCAGAGCCCCACCGAAAGCTGACGAAAGGTCCGGTCATGACCGACAATCCGACGGAAGCCACCGGCCACCCTGCAGCGCAGATCGCGCTCTCCGCTGACCTCACGGAACAGCTGGGCCGGTCCGCTGGCGACTACGCCGAAGCGCTGTGGTCGGTCGCACAGCAGGGAGACGCCGATGCTGACGAGATGGCGGCGTCGATCAGAGCGGTCAACCAACGATTCGGAGTTGACTCTCCCGACGTAGTGATCGACCGATGGCAGGAGATCTTCCGCAACTCCGGTGGCTTTCTGACGATCATCAGCGAGGAGCACGTGCTGGCCGGAGCACTCTCCGACACCGACGCACTCGAGGATCCGCACGCATCGACCAACCCGAGCGTCGATCAGTAGGCCGGGACGACCTCGGCTGTGGCCGGAGCACAGCTTCATTCGTTGTGTGGCATCCGTGATATCAGTCCCTCCGCCAAGAGCTCCGCCAGGTGCACCGGGTGCTTCCCCGAGTCGTCGAACTCGGCGATCTGGGTGCGGCAGCTGAAACCGTCGGCGAGCACCGCGACGGAGTCCTCCGCATCCCGCAACGCGGGGAGCAGTCGATCCTCGGCGCACGCGCGACTCACCTCGAGGTGGCCCGCCTCGAACCCGAAATTGCCTGCCAGGCCGCAGCATCCGCCGATGCTGTGCGCCTCGACACCGGCATTCGCCAGCAGGGCGCGGTCGGCATCCCACCCACCGTCGGCGTGCTGGTGACAGTGCACTTGGACCAGCGCTTCGTGCACTCCCACGTCGGGTGGCGACCAGCCGTCCGTGTGCTCCTGGAGCAGTTCGGCGAATCCCACGGTGTTCTGGGCCAGCCGCCGCACATCGAGGTCGTCGGGCAGCAGGCGAGGTGCATCCGAGCGCAACATCGCCGCGCAACTGGGCTCGAGCCCGACCACGGGCCAGCCCTCGTGCAGAGCCGGCGCGAGCGCCCGAACGGTACGGCGCAGCACGCGGCGAGCGACATCCAGCTGTCCGGTCGACGTCCAGGTCAGAGCGCAGCACACCGCTTCACGCGGCAGCTGCACCTCGTAACCGGCACCTTCCAGCACCGTGATGGCGGCCCGGCCCACCTGCGGGTCGAAGTGGTTGGTGAAGGTGTCCGGCCAGAGCAGGACCGTGCGGCGTTCCCCGCTCCCCCGCGCGGTCCGCTCGCTCCACCACTCCTGCAGAGTCTGCGCCGCGAACTTCGGCACCTGCCGATTCTCGACCCCCGCGAGCTTGGCGCCGGCCATGCGGACGGCCGGAATACCAGTCAGTCGGTTGACGATCCGAGCACTTCGGCTTGCAGCGACCGATCGCGCGGCCATCGGCAGCCAGCCGAGCGTGTAGTGCGCGCGCGGACGCAGGCGGTGCCGATGGTGGTGGTGCAGGAACTCGGCCTTGTAGGTCGCCATGTCGACGTTGACCGGACAGTCGCTGGCGCAGCCTTTGCAGGACAGGCACAGGTCCAAGGCGCCCTTGACCGCGTCGGAGCGCCAGCCGTCGGTGATCGGACCATCGCCGTGCCCGTTCATCATCTCGAACAGCAGTCGTGCGCGCCCCCGGGTCGAGTGGGCCTCCTCACGCGTAGCCCGGTATGACGGGCACATCACGTCGTCCGCCTTGGGCTCCGGTGCGCGACAGAGACCGACGCCGACACAACGGTTCGCCGCGTGCACGAAACCGCCGTCCTCGGGGTAGTCGAAGGTAATCGGCCCTTTGACGTGCGGGGACCACGAGGCGCCCAGCCGGAGGTTCTCGTCGAGCCCTGCGGGCGCGACGAGCTTTCCCGGATTCATCAGGTTCTCGGGGTCGAACGTCGTCTTGAGTTCGACGAACGCCGCCATGATGCGGTCGCCGAACATCTTCGGCAGCAGTTCGCCCCGGGACTGACCGTCCCCGTGCTCCCCCGACAACGACCCGCCGTACCCGACGACCAGATCGGCGGCCTGCTCCATGAATTGACGATATGCGCGGACGCCGTCGACGTCGGTGAGCCGGAACGGGATTCGGGTATGGATGCAGCCCTGGCCGAAATGACCGTAGATGCTCGGCACCGCATCGTCGGCGTAACCGAACTCCTGGCACAGCGCCTCGAAGTCACGCAGGTAGTCACCCAGCTTCGTCGGCGCGACTGCGGCATCCTCCCATCCGGCCCACGCGTCGGGTTCGCCCGGAACGTGCGCGCTCGCACCGAGTCCGGCCTCCCGGACGGCCCACAGGTCGTCCTCCATGGCGGGATCCGTCACCAGCGCCACGTCCGGGTCCTCCGGCAACCGGCCCTGCCCGCGCAGCATGGCGTGCGCCGCCCGGTCCGCATCCTGCCCGTGGGGTGCACCGAACTGCACCATCAGGAAGGCGTTCCCCTCCGGCATGTCACCACGGGCATCCTGCAGGAGGTGTTCGATCTGCTCGTCGTGGATCAGGCGCTCCCCGAAACCTTCCAGGGCGATCGGGTCGTACCGCAGGAGCGCCGGCACGGCGTCGGCGGCGGCCGCGACCGAGTCGTAGCCGAGCACGACCAGGGTGCGTTCGGGAAGCACTGGGACAAGGTCCAACTCGGCACGTAACACGGTGACGAGGGTGGACTCGCTGCCGACGAGGGAGCGTGCAACGTCGAACCCGTACTCCGGCAGCAGGGAGTCGAGGTTGTAGCCCGACACCCGGCGTGGGATGTCGGGGAAGCGATCACGGATGTCGTCGGCATACTCGTCGCGCAGGTGGCGCAGTGACCGGTAGATCGTGGCTCGCCGGTCCCCGTGCCGCTCGATCTCGGCATACTCCTCGTCAGTGGTCCGCCCGCACCAGAATCGTGTTTCGTCGGCGAGCAGGACTTCGAGGCGCGAGACGTTGTCGACGACCTTGCCGGTGCGTTGCGCGGTTGCGCCACACGAGTTGTTGCCGATCATCCCGCCGATCGTGCAGTTGGGGTGCGTGGCCGGCTCCGGACCGAATCGCAAGGAAAGCGGAGCGAGTTCGCGGTTGAGGTCGTCCAGGACGATGCCCGGCTCGACCACACACCTCCGCTCGGCGGGATCGACCTCGAGCAACCGATGACAGCGCTTGGCCCAGTCGATCATGACTGCGCGGTTCGTCCCCTGCCCCGCGAGACTCGTGCCGCCGCCACGGGACACGACAGGTGCGTGGTTTCGGTGACACACCTCGACTGCACTGGCGCCGGCCTCGATCGTGCGCGGGACGACGACCGCGATCGGCACCTGCCGGAAGTTCGACGCATCGGTCGCATACGCGGCGCGGCTGCCCGCGTCGAAGCGGACCTCACCGTCCACCTCGGCGAGGAGATCCTGCTCGAGCGTGTCAGCCTGCTGATCGTCCATCATGTCCACCTACCCACGCTGTGGCCATCCAACTCAGCTGCTGTTTCAGCCATTCGCGGACGGGTAGGCGAATCATGGTCACTCGCTGCCGAGAGTCCGCGACGAGACGCCAGCCGACCGGTCCCGGACGGTCAGACACACAATTGGGAAGGACCCCTCATGTCGCACACCGAAATGAACACCGCGCAGGATCTGGTGACATATCTGACCGATCAGCATCAGCAGGTCAAGGACCTGATGCCGAAGGTGCTGGACCTCGCCGACGACCAACGGCGGGAAGCGTTCACCCGAGTGCGGCGGATGCTGGCCGTGCACGAAGCCCTCGAACAGAGCACGGTCCACCTGCTGGCGACGACCGAAGTGAGTCCTGAGGAAGCAGCGGCGCGGGTGCAGGAAGAGACCGCGGCGGAGTCCGCGATCTCCGAGCTCGAAAGCGGTGATGCGATGTCCCCCGATTTCGAGGCCGAATATCGGGCGTTGTGCTCGGACGTCGTCGACCACGCGGAGCATGAGGAGAAGGAGGAGTTCGGGCAGCTGACGGGTGACCTGACCGACCAGGCCAGGGCGAAGGTCGAACTCGCGGAGCAACTGCAGGCGGGGACCGGGCTCATGGGTGAGTCCTTCAAGGACATGTTCGCCAGCGCGCACGAGCAGTTGCGCCAACTCGAGTGAACCAGGGCGCGAACATGCCTGCCGTCATCGCTCGAGTCTCATCTCGCGCGAATCTCATTCAGTGGCGGGCGATTCCGGGATGACCTCGACATCGATCGGCTTGCACTCACCGCCGTTCGACTTCTCCGCCGAACAGGCCGTGACCCCGACCAGCAGGTCCATCTCCGCGCGTACGACGAACCTGTCCCCGGCACCGGAGATCGGCGGATCGATGTGCATGGTGCCGTCCGCCTCGAACCAGACGTTCATGAAGATGTTGAAGGTCGTCGAGATGGTTCCAGGCTCGACGCCGAGAGGACCGAGGGCCGCACAGAGGTTGTCGAAGCAGCTCGGGTGGGGCGCACCGCCGAATTCGGGATACAACAGGTCGAACGTCGCCTGGCTGCAGGGCGTCAGCAGGAAATCGTGCTTGCCGCAGGTGTCCTGCTCGATCGTCAGCATCGGGCGACTGAGGTTGCTGTAGAGCGTGTCGCCGGTCGAGAAGTACATCGTGTTCCCGTAGTCGATGGTCCGCCCATTGCTCAACCAGTCGTCTCCCCCGTCGCCGGCAACACAGAACAGGTCACTCACCTGTCCGCCGGTCGGGTCCACGACGACGAGGCGATCGCCGGTCCGGAGCCGTAGGCCCACGCCGGTCTGCGGTGGTATTCGCTGCATCACTGGCCCTGCCCGTCCTGTCGCGTGTCGCCGAAGTCGGCCTGTGGGGTCCATTCCGCATTGACCGCCCGCCCGGAGTACTGGCGCGCCTCGGAGGCGTCACCGAAGTCTTCCACCATCGGGTTCGGGCAGCCCTGGAGTTCGCTGTCTCGGCTCCGGATGCGCTCGCGCATCCGATCGAATCCGCCGTGTGCGCGCAAGTTCTGGAACTGCTCGTGCAGGTTGAAGACGAGCGTGGGCCACGGGGCTCGCCGGGCGACCCGCGAGGCATCCGGGTGCAGTCCCACGACGAAGTAGGCGGTCCCCGCAGCGCTGAAGGAGAAATGCGGATCGACGGGGTCGTCAGACACTTCCCTGCTCCACGGTGCGCTGTCGGCCTCCACGATGCTCTGCAGCTGCTGCCACAGGAGCTGCTCGAAACTCTCCTCGTCCGTGCGTTCGGGTCGCCGAAAGATGACGACGAATGACGCGAATCCTTCGTCGACGTCGGTGTCCGCCGCGAACCGCCTCAGACCGTCCAGCAGGCGGGGCGCCGCATCGCGGGACCCGAGGCGCGGCAGCACGAGGACCGATGCACGATGCCGGTTGACCACCGAGCGTGCGCCGAGGCACGGGTAATCGGGGTGCTGGATCATCGAGCGGAACGTTTCGGCAAGCACCTCGTCGTCGGCATCGTGAGGTGGCCGTTGCGCCCACGTGTCCTCCGGTCCGTCGCCGACGCTGCCCCCAGGTGCAGCGACCATGCCTCTCCTCGTGTCCATTCCACGGGAGTACCCACCGGCCGCCGTTCGATGCACGCCGTTCGACAGTCAGCCCGTCCGGTACGGCGCGATGTCCGATTCACGCACCGTGATGCCGAGCCCGGGCCGACCCCGGTCCGGCACGAGCACACCGTGCGAATCCGGTTGCAGCACACCGTCGAACGCGAGTTGCTCGATGCGCGTGTGGTCGTGGAAGTACTCCAGGTGCCGCAGGTGCCAGATCGCCGTGCCGACGTGCGCGCTGACCTGCGGAGCGCAGTGCAGCGACAGGTCCATGCTGCGCGCATCGGCGAGTGCGGCGACCCGCAGGATCCCGCTGACCCCGAGACATCGGGTGGCGTCGGCCTGCAGGCAATCGACCGCGCCCGCGTCCAGCATCTGCTGGAAGTAGGGCAGGTGGTAGCCGTACTCCCCTGCGGTCACGTCCATTCCGGCCGGTCCGCGGTCGCGGATCAGGCGCAGGCCCGCCAGGTCGTCGGAGCTGACCGGCTCCTCGAACCAGCGCACGTCATACGCCGCGAAGCGCTCCGCCCAGGCCAGCGCCTGCTTGCGCTGATAGGCGCCATTCGCGTCGACATACAACTCCACGTCCGGGCCGATCGTGTTGCGGGCCAGCGAGACCCGATGTTCATCGCGTTCGGGGTCACGCCCCACCTTGATCTTGACCCGCGGGATGCCGGCCTCCACCCAGCCGGTCAGTTGCTCGGTGAGCTGCTCGTCGTCGTATGACGTGAATCCGCCGCTGCCGTAGACCGGCACTCCTGAGTGCACCGCGCCCGCCGCGACCGACAGGGACTGTCCGATCAGGGTGGCGTAGAGGTCCCACAGGGCGATGTCGACGGCGGCGATGGCCTGCGCGGCGATGCCGGGCTTGCCGAGGTTGCGGACCTGGTGCTGCATCGCGGCCCACGAAGCGGACGGCGTGAGCGCGTCCCGGCCCCGCACGACGTCGGCCAGCGTCTCGGTGACCACCGTCGCAACCGCCTGCCTCGCATAGGTGTAACCGATCCCGAGCCGGCCGTCGGCGTGGGCACGGACGATGATCATCGTGGTGGCCTCCCAGGCCAGCGTTCCGTCGGATTCCGGTGCGTCCGTGGGGAATCGGTAGATCGCAGCCTCGATCCGTTGCACCGGGACGCTGCCCCGGACAGCGTGGACCGAACTCTCAGCCATCGTCCCGCCCGAGCGCGTTCTTGACGCCCGCCTTCAGCTCGGCACCCATGGCCTTCATCGAGTCGCGGATGACCGACGCCTCTGCGGGGTCGCCCTTGCGCATCGCGGCCAGGAAGCCCTTGGCCTCCTGCAGCGATATGTGCGCCGGCAACGGCGGCACGTTCGGATCGGTGTGCACATCGAGCACCACCGGACGGTCCGCGGCAAAGGCGGCGTCCCACGCGCCGGCCACGTCCTCCGGTCGCTCGACGGTGATCCCCTCCAGTCCCAGCAGCTTCGCGTAACCGGCGTAATCGATCCGCTCGACCAACTGGGAGGTGTCGTAACGTGGATCGCCGGCCTCGCGCATCTCCCACGAAACCTGATTGAGGTCACCGTTGTTCGACACCAGGACGATGAACTGCGGGTTCTCCCATGACTTCCAGTGCCGCTTGACCGTGATCAGCTCGTTCATGCCGAGCATCTGGAACGCGCCGTCGCCGATCGTGCAGACGACCGGGCGGTCCGGATGGGCGAACTTGGCGGAGACGGCATACGGCATGGCAGCGAGCATGGAGGCGAGCATTCCGGACAGGTTGCCACTGGCCTTGCGGCCGAGCTTGATGTGGTGGCCATACCAGTCCGCCGTTGACCCGGCGTCCGCGGTGACGATCACGTCGGACGGCAGCCGCTTGTTGAGCTCGTGGTAGACGGAGCGCGGGTTGATCGGGTCCGCCTCGGTCCCGGCCTCCTCGGTCAGCACCTGCTCCCAGTCCTGCATGCCCCCGACGACCTTCTCCTGCCACGACCGGTCCTCCTGGCGGTGCAGCAACGGCAGGAGTGCGGTCATCGTCGCCTTCGCGTCGCCGGCCAGATTGACCTCCATCGGGTAGCGCAGGCTGAGATGCCCCGCCGCCAGGTCGATCTGCACCCCGCGCGCCTGTCCGGTCTCGGGCAGGAACTCGGCATACGGGTAGTTGCTGCCGATCATCAGCAACGTGTCGCAGTCCTGCATCATGTCGTAACTGGGCTTCGAACCGAGGAGGCCGAGCTGTTGCGTGTGATAGGGCAGATCGCCTGGTATGACGTCCTTTCCGAGCAGCGCGGTGATGACTCCGGCACCCAGTTGCTCGGCGATCGCAATGACCTCGTCGGTCGCGCCGCGCGCGCCCTGTCCGACGATCATCGCGACCTTGCTGCCGGCGTTGAGCACGTCGGCCGCACGCTGCAACTCCTCGTGCTCCGGGGTGAGCACCGTGGACGCGTATCCGACACCGGTACGCGCCACCCAGTGCTCCATCGCCGGCTCCTCCATCGGCAGGTTCTGCACGTCGGCCGGCAGGATCACCACCGTGGGACACCGCTCGGCGGCCGCGATGCGCACGGCACGGTCGACCACGAGTTGCGCCTGCATCGGGGTGACGACGGTCTGCACGTAACCGGCGACGTCCTGGTAGACCCGCTCCAGGTCGACCTGCTGTTGGGTGTCGCTCCCGAAGGCCGCCCGGCCCTGCTGTCCGACGATGGCCACCACCGGCTGGTTGTCCATCTTCGCGTCGTACAGACCATTGAGCAGATGTATGGCGCCCGGCCCGGACGTGGCGATGCAGACGCCGACGTCGCCGGTGAATTTGGCGTGCGCACACGCCATGAAGGCAGCGATCTCCTCGTGGGTGGGGCGAATGTAGCGGAACGCCTTGTCATCCCGCTCACCTCGCTCCAGGGCGCCGTCGAAACCGCCGATCCCGTCGCCCGGGAAACCGTAGAACTGGTGCAGATCCCACTCGATGAGTCGGTCGATGACGAAGTCACTGACGGTGTCGCTCATGCTGTATCTCCTTAACTTGCAGTGCAATCGGGCAAGAATTCACGCGCTCGGGCAGGTTGTCACCCGACCGGCTGTCGCGCACGGAAAGGCCCCGCCCGCTGCTCGGGATCGTCGGACATGGCCGACCCGTCCGCCATCCGCTCGGCGAGGCGGGATGCCAGCGCCATGATCGTCAGCGCCGGGTTGGCCGACCCTTGGGTGGGGCAGACCGACCCGTCGGCGAGGAAGAGGTTGGGCACCGCCCAGGACCGCTGGTTGGCGTCCACCACGCTGGTCCCGGGTGAGCTGCCCATCCGTGCCCCGCCGATCAGGTGCGCATAGCGGTGGATGGTCAAGACGTCCTGGGCGCCGCCGGCCTTCAGGATGTCGGTAATCACCTTGGTCGAGTAGGCCTCGTTGGCCTTGTCGTTCTCGGTGAGCGAATAGTCCATCCGCGCCACCGGTAGGCCGTAGGCGTCGACCTCGTCGGCGAGCGTGATGCGGTTGTCCGGGTGGGCGAGCAACTCGTTGAGCACACCCACGGTCGCCCAGTGGTTGTAGTCGCGCATGTATTCGCGCATGGCACGACCCCAGTGACCGTCGGCGAGCACGTGCTCGGCCCAACCGATCGGCAGTGGGGAGACCGTCTGGATCGAGAAGCCGCGTGCGAACCCGCGAGAGGTGTCGGTCTCGTAGTAGTCCTCGCTGGAGACCTGCGGTGGCGGCGCTTTGTACATTCGCAGCTCCTCCGGCCATCGACCTGCGGTCTGGGTGGCACCCTGCACCATCACGTAGCGACCGACCACGTCGTGGTCGTTGCACAGTCCGTGCGGGAAACGCGCGGATGTCGACGCCAGCAAGAGGCGCGGTGTCTCGATCGAATACCCCGCAACGGCAACGAATTTCGCCCGCTGCAGCCGCTCGGCTCCTCCGGGTTCGGACAGGTAGACCACGCCGCGAGCGCGCCCGGACTCGTCCAGCTCGATCCGCGCCGCCATACAGTCCGAGCGGATCTCGACACTGTGCGCCAACGCATCCGGCAGGTGCGTGACGAGCGGGCTTGCCTTGGCGTTGACCTTGCAACCCTGTAGGCAATAGCCACGGTAGATGCAGTGCGGCCGGTTGCCGAAGGTGCCGTTGACGATGCCCACCGGTCCCACTCGCATCCCGATGCCGAGCTGCTCGGCACCTCGCCATACGACGTTGGCGGCCTCGGACACCGGGTGCGGGCTGAACGGATAGCTGTGCGGGTGACCCCACGGCCAGTTCTGCCCGGAGACGGGCAGCTCCCGTTCCACCCGTTCGTAGTGCGGCAACAGGTCCTCGTAACGGATCGGCCAGTCGGCACCGACACCGTCGCGAGTGAACGTCTCCAGGTCCGACGGGTGGAAGCGCGGGGTGTAACCGGCGTAGTGCACCATCGAGCCGCCGACACCGTGGCCGGAGTTGTTCTTGCCCAACTCGATCGGGTCCGCTCCCCCGATGATCCGCTTGCCCGTCCAGTAGAGACCGTGCGAGCCGGCTTCGTCGGAGACCCAGTCCTTGTCCGGGTCCCAGAACGGTCCGGCCTCGATCACCACGATGCGCCAGCCCTTGCGGGCCAGGCGCTGCGCGAGCACCGACCCGCCGGCACCGGCGCCGACGATCGCCAGGTCGACCTCGTCATCGTCGTCGTACTGCTGCATCGTCTGCCGGCCCGGCAGAGCACGCGAGTGCACGTCGAGCAGGAAACGGGAATCGTTGTCGGCCGGGCCGATCGACCCCTTGGCGGCGTTGCGCAGGCGATCCTTGATGCTCATCCGGGAAACTCCTCGGACTCGCGGCGCACTGTGCCTACCGGGTCCTCCTGAGTGGCGCCGCGGCTCTCGGACGGTTCAGTGGTGTTCAGGGCCCCGGTGCGCATGTACCCGCGGGGATAGGCGGGGCCGCCGAAGCCGATCTCGTTCCACGCCCAGGGGTGGGAGTAGAAGCCGGAGAGTATGGCGCGCATGCACACCGACCACGCGCGGCTGACGTTGAGCTCGTTCCAGGAACCGCCGCTCAGTCGTCCCGCGGCGAAATCGCGGACGAGCTGCTCCTGCTCGTCGAGCCGGCACTGTCCGAACCCGGTCCGGAACCGCTCGTGCGCGGACTCGTCCAGGCCGGCCAGCACCAGGTGCCAGGTGTCGCGGTCGTCCGGCATGTCGGCGTACTGGAAGCCGTCCAGCTTGCCGTCCGCGAGTTTCGCGTCCACGGACTCGGCCACCGGGACCCGCGGGTCCTCGTCCTGCCCGGTGGTGACGTCGCAGAACGCGCGCAGGGTGGCTTCCTCCGATGGTTCGAAGAAGCGCAGTGGACCGGGCGGGTCGAGCCGTGCCAGGACGACACCGCGGGTCATCTCGTCCCATGTGTCGGCATTCTCCAGCACGTCATAGTCCGGGTAGCGCCCGATCATCTGCGGGGTGATCCCCCGCCGCTGCCGCGGCAACCACGAGGGACGCGGCGGCGCCCCATCCGCACGCAGGTGCGGCAGGTGCTCGCCCTTGTCCTTGTCGATCGGGCCCTTGTCGATCGGGTCCTTGTCGATCGGGTCCTTGTCGATCGCGTTGTCGTCGCTCCTGCTCGGCATCACTTCTCCCGCCGCAGGATCGCCGCGAGGATCCCCATCCCGCCAACGACGCACATCAGCCCCGGCGCGGCGATGGGCGGCCCCATCGGCACGTTGTATGACGCGTTCTTCCAGCCGCCCGGCTTGCGCGAGACGCCGCGGGCGTGGAAGTACTCCCCCGCCAAACCGTTCAGCGTGTATGCCGCCGCCGTGACCGGCAGTGCCGTCTTGGCCCACTTCTTGCTGAACACCCCGGCGACGCCGGCGACCACGACCGGCGGCGTCACCAGGACTGGTGACCACATCCACTTGTTGCCGAACCCGGCCTTGTAGTGCTCGAGGTAGATCTCGGCCGTGGTCACCAGTGCGGCCATCGCGGTGAGCCCGGACAGCGACTGCTCAAAACGGCCGTGCTCGACATTCGCCACGGCTCGGTCGATCAGGTGGACGACCCCACTGGATTGCGCGGAACCCATTCGGAACAACGACATTTCATACCTCCATCAGCAAAACGGTGGTCAGCCGGTGCGGCCGGTCGGTGCGACGCACCAGCAGGTCGCCGACCGCGAAGAGGAACGCGACAGCCGCGGATGCCGACGCCTGGCGACGATGGCTGGGCCAGATGGCGATCGCCAGCATGGAGACTCCGTGCAGCGCATCGATCGCTGCCGCGGCGGTGTAGCCCGTGGCGGTGTCCGACCGGGCCAGGCCCGATGCGCCGCGCGCCCAGGTTTCGGCGCCGGCTTGGAGCAGCATCCGCCCGCCCTGCAGCCGGTCGAGCAGGGACTGCCGGCACGCCAGTGTGAGACCGCATGCTGCTCTCGCGCCGGTCAGGGCGACTTCGGCACGCATCAGCGCAACCGCCGCCGTAGGGTCACTGTCAGGCCGACCATCCCGGCGCCGGCAGCGGCCGCAGCGACGGCAAGTCCGACGTGGTTGTGCGAGGCGGTCAATTGGTAGCAGGTGTCCGTTGCCTGCTCATCGAACGGGCCGTGGGTGCCGTAGTCGCGGTCCTGGTCGGCCGGACTGAAGAGGTTGTCCGGCTGATCAGGCTCGCGCCGCTGGTCGGTCTGCTGTGAGGAGAAACCGGTGCGCCCGAGATAGCGGTCGAGAATGCCGGGGACTACTGCGTTGGCCAGCAGCGTCCCGACGGTGCTGCCGCCGACCCAGTATTCGCGACGGCGTGGATGCTCGGCGGCATACACGACGGCACGACCGGGGATCTCGGGCTGATAGATCGGCGGCACCGGTTGCGCGTCGTCGGGCAGCCGGGAACGCACCCAGGTGAACTGCGGGGTGTTGGTGCCCGGCATCTGCACCATCGTCGTGTGCACGCTGGACTTCTCGTGCAGCAACTCGCAACGCAGTGCCTCGTTGAAGCCCTGGATGGCGTGCTTGCCGCCGCAGTATGCCGATTGCAGCGGTATGCCGCGATAGGCCAGCGCGGAGCCGACCTGCACGATGGTGCCGCGATCCCGTGGCCGGAACCTGCGCAGTGCGGTCATCGTGCCGTAGACGAACCCGAGGTAGGTGACCTTGGTGACCCGCTCGAACTCCGCCGGCTCGATCTCCCAGACCGGTGCGAAGACCGAGGTGAACGCGACGTTGACCCAAACGTCGATCTCGCCGAACTGCGCCTCGACCTGCACCGCTGCCCGCTCGATCTGGTCGTGTTCGGCCACGTCGGTGGACACCGTCATCGCCTGACCGCCGGCGCCTCGGACTTCCTGTGCCGCGCCCTGCAGGCCGGCGTCTCCGCGAGCCAGTAGTGCTACCCGGTCCCCGCGCGCCCCGAAGGCGATCGCGGCAGCCCGGCCGATCCCTGCGCTCGCACCGGTGACGACCACGGTCTGCGGGCGTTGCTGTTTCTTGGTCATGAGGTGCCTCCTGCGGGTCGCGTCAGTGCGTGTGCTGTTTCGAGGGTGAGTGCGTGCACGAACGCCTGTGGAAAGTTGCCGCGCAACTGCCGCTGTTCGACGTCGAACTCCTCGGTGAAGAGGCCGGGCGAGCCGCAGGCGGAACGGCTGCGCTCGAACCAGCGCACGGCCGCCAGCGCGTCGCCCTGCTGCTGAGCAGCCAGCGCCATCAGCTGGCCACACAGCAGGAACGAGCCTTCGGCCTCCTGCAACGGCCCGGCGTCCTGGCGGAAGCGGTAGACGTAGCCGTCCTGGCTGAGGTCCGCCTGCACCGCGTTGTATGTCGCGACGCTGCGCGGGTCGTCGGGGGGCACGCCGCCTCGGATCGCAGGCAGCAGCAAGGCGGCGTCGACGCGGTCGTCGTCCGGAGCCCGTTTCCACCGGCCGCCGGCGGTGACGCAGTCTGACGCCGCGCTGGCCACAATCGTGTCGGCCAGCCCGACCCAGCCCGCCGCCTCCTGCCGGGGGGCGTAGCGGGCGATCCGTCGCAGCCCGGACGCGCACATCAGCCGGGAGTGCGCCCAGTGCTTGGGATCCAGCTCCCAGATGCCGTTGTCCGGCTCGGTCCAGGTGTGCTCGATCGCGGTCACCAATGCCTGTACGGCGTCCCAGTGCTGCACGTCCAGGTGGTCGTGTCGTGCAGCGCTGGCCAGCAGTAGCAGCGCCTCGCCACAGGCATCCAGCTGGTATTGGTCATTGACCCAGTTGCCGGTCTTGGCGACGCCGCCCGGATAGCCGGGCAGGTCCAGGTCGTGCTCCTCCGGCAGGTTCAACCCGTCGATCCGGTAGGCAGGTCGCAGCTTGTCACCGTCGGCGAGGACACGCTCGGAGACGAACTGCACAGCCGAGTCCAGCAACGGCAGGGGCCCGACCGAACCGACCGCCTGTCCGGCATAACACTGGTCGCGGATCCACGCGTAGCGGTAGTCGTAGTTGCGCCCGGCATCCGCGCGTTCCGGCAGTCCTGTTGTGGCGGCCGCGACCATCGCTCCGGACGAACTGGTCATGCCACGGAGCACGGCATACGACAACTCCGCATCCCGTGGCGCCAGACTGGTGCTCATTTCCGACACGTCTTTTGCCCAGGCATGCTCGGTTGCCACCCACGCAGCCTGCGCCCGCACCGGATGGTCGGCCAGGTCTGCGCCGATCTCCAACACCAGATCGTGGCGCTGGCCCGGCTCGAGTTCGATCTCCTGGATGAGACTGCCGTCGCGCACCGCGGCCAGCGAGGCCCCGCTCCAGCGGAACCGTTGATCCCCCGAATGCCCTTCCCACACATCGTGATCCAGCCGGACGTCGCACATTGGTTCCTTGCCGAAACCGGCCCGCACGTCGAGAGCAAGTCGCACCCGGGCGTGGCCGCTCACGGCACGAACCTGCCGCAACAGCACGGCGCAGCCAGGATCGCCGGGGTGTGCCAACGCTTCCCGGCATTCAATGATGGCATCGGTCGTCACCCATCGGCTGTGCCAGATCAGCGACCGTGGCTCGTAGCTGCCGCCCCACACCATGTTGGGGTCCGTCGGCGTCACGGAGTAGACCCCAGGGCCGCCGATCAACGCGGAGAAGACGGCATCGTCGTGCCACTGCGGGGCGCACATCCACACCACGTCTCCGTGTGGACCGATCACCGCCCCACGCTCGCCGTCCGCCAGCAGGGCATATTCGCGCAGGACATGCGGAGGAAGCTGCACATCGGGCACGTTCCACGTGGCCACGCCCTGTCATCCCATCTGTCGACGATCGCCGCTCGCTGTCAGCGGGCTGCTGCGAGTGCCGTACCCGCAGATGGTCGTCCTCAACCGTGCCGGCGCCGCACCAGGGACCCAGTGCGCCGGTCAGCCCCCACCGAGCGACCCGACCGCGCGGGCGATGACCAGCAGCGAAGTCAGCAGGGCTGCGGTCGCCTCGACACCCATCAGCACCTTGGCGCGACTGGCGAGCGGCATCGTGTCGGTCGGACTGAACGCACTCGAATTCGTCAACGACAGGTACAGGTAATCGACGAAGGTCGGAATCCAGCCGGAGCGGCCACTCGCGGTGATCGCCACCTCGACGACGGCGTCATCGTTTTCGTCCTGGGAGAAGCGCCAGTCGGCCGCCGGCAGTTCATCCCGGTCCCGACTCCGACGCGACACCGGCCCGCCGCGGTCCAATTCCCAGAACAACAGCGCGAACCCGATCACATTGGTCAACCACACCTGCATCGCCGCGACCAGCAACGGCCCTCCGGGAGTCTTCGCTGCGACAAGCGCGCGGATCAGCATGCCCAACGCGACGAGATTGGTTGCGATGACCAGGGCCGCCAGCGCCATGGATACGCCGCGTGACCACCGGGACTCCCGGGTCATACGCACCGGGTTGGTGACCACCAACGCGATCAACAGCACAACTTCCACGCCCGGTATGGCGAACCGGGGCGCCACCAGCAACGACTCCGGCAAGAACCCGTACGTCACTGCCGCGACCACCACCGCAGCCGCTGGTGGAAGTCGATGCTCCCCATCGCCGGATCGACGCCGGACCCGCTCGTGCCCCGACGAATCCGCCACGTCGCCGCCCTCCTTCAACTCGTCATGAAGAAGGGTTACCCCCGGCCGCGATGCGGGAAACCGCGCTGTCCGTCCCCCTACCTCATCCGTGCTCGTGCGTGTCGCAGGCGCAGTACATGAACCCGCACGCGAAGCAGGCCGGCATGCCCTTGCACTGATGGCATCCTCCGCAGTCCACCGGCTCCGTGTGCCGCGCGGCGTCTTCTGCGTTGTAGGGCTGCCCGCAGCGCGGGCACGGCGGGCGCAGGGCAGCAACGCCCGGTCCTTGGTCGACGGAATCGTTCATGGCTCCAACCTTTCGTCAGTCACGGTGGGCTCGGCCCGGGCACGATCAAGCCGGTCGGTCATCAGAAGTCACCGATCCCGACCACAACCATCCCAGCCATCAACACGAACGCGAGCCCGGACAGCAGATCCGTGCGCAGCCCCGGTACGAAGTTGGCGACCGCCCGGCCCACCTGGTGACCGGCGAGCGACAGCACGAAGGTCGTGAACGCGAAGACGAAGGGCGCGACCCAGGGCGAGTAGCCGGCGAGCCCGATCGCCGCGCCACCGACCACGTTGTCGATGCTGAGCGGGATCGGCAGCCACCGACGCGCCGTCTTCAGGTCCGGGTCGGCACACTCCGATTCGCGACACGCCTTGACGATGATGAAGAAGCCGTAGAGCGCGAGGCCGACCGCCGCGATGGTGTCCGCTGTCTCGGAGATCTGGGTGCTCAGATATGCGCCGATCAACATGCCGATCAGGGGCGCGATCCCGTCCCACATCGCGAAGATCAACGAGGTCTTCGCCGACTCCCGAAGGTTCGGCTTCAGCCCGCCGAGCACAACCGAGGTTCGAAAGTTGTCCATGCCCAGGCCGAAGCCGAGCGCAATCAGGGCGAACACGGTGCTCCTTTCAGAGGGAAGTCGGTGCAGATGTCTCCGCTGTCGTCAGCGGCACCGTCACCGTGCGCGGCTGCAGCCGGCGCGGGTGAGGGCGAGGAGTCAACGTTGCGCCGCTCGGTCGCGCCGGGTCGTTCGCTTCCGCCACGACCGTCTCGACCAGCCCGTGGTCCGGTGACAGGTGACAGACCGGGTCGGTGCGACTGGCATCGCCGGTGAGTGCGAACGCCTGGCAACGGCAGCCGCCGAAATCGAGCTCCTTCCGGTCGCAGCTCTGGCACGGCTCCGGCATCCAGTCCGTGCCGCGGTATTCGTTGAAGAGCGGGGAGTCCTGCCAGATCCAGGCAACCGAGTGCTCGCGGACGTTGGCCTTCGGCAGCGGCAGCGATTGCGCGGCCGGGCACGGCAGGGCATCACCGTTCGGTGTGACGGTGAATTGTCGGCTGGCCCACCCGTCCATGCAGGGCTTGGGATAGCGGCTGTAGTAATCCGGTATGACGTAGATGATCTCCATCCGGTCCCCGACCCGCTCTCGAGCCTCTCGGACGACCTCCTCCGCGTGGCGCAACTGCTCCCGGCTCGGCATCAGCCCGCTCCGGTTGAGGCCCGCCCAGCCGTAGTACTGCGTGTTCGCGAGCTCGATCCGGTCGGCGCCCATGTCCTCCGCCATCTCCAGGATGCCGGCGATGTGGTCGAGGTTCTGCTGGTGCAGCACGACGTTCAAGGTGATCGGCCAGCCGAGCCGACGCACGAGGTTAGCTGCCTCGCGCTTGCGTTCGAAGGAGCGGACGCCGGCGATCTGGTCGGACAGGTTCTGCTGGTCGGCCTGAATGCTGATCTGGACGTGGTCGAGTCCAGCCTCCCGCAGCTGCTCGGCCCGGCGTTCGGACAGGCCGATGGCGCTGGTGATCAGATTTGTGTAGAGGCCCAGGTCGCTCGCCGTCTGCACCAGCTCGACGATGTCGCGACGCTGCAACGGCTCACCACCGGACAGGTGCAGCTGCAAGACACCGAGTTCTGCGGCCTCGGTGATGACGCGCTGCCACTCCTGCGTCGTCAGCTCCTCGCGGTACTCGTCCAGCGCCAACGGATTCGAGCAGTAGGCACACTGCAACGGGCAGGCGTAAGTGAGTTCGGCGAGCAACCCATAAGGGCTATCCATCAGTGACCTCCACACAGTGCTTGGCCTTCAGTTCATCCAGCAGGTGCCGTACATCGTCCTCGGACACCTCGTCGTACCGCGCGCGCAGCTCGGTAACGATCTCTTCGACGGAGCGCGTTCCGTCGCACAACTCCAACACCGCCGTCGCCGTCTCGTTGACGACCACGATCCGCTCCGGTGAGAGCAGCACGTGCTGGCCGCGCGCGGCGTCATACCTCATCCGGACGTGGGGGGCGATCCGCGGGACGATCATCGGCTCAACGATTGCCATAGGCCTGGTCGATCGCATCGAGCATGCTCCACAGCACGTCGCACTTGAAGGACAGGGCCGCGAACGCGGCTGCTTGAGTCTCGGCGGTCACGCAGTGTTTCCGGACGATCTCCAGGCCGTGCTCGGAGTCCCGTGGTGCCTGCGTGAGTCGGGATCGGAAATACGCCAGCGCCGCCGGATCGATCCAGGTGTAGTACCGCTCGAAGGCTGCGAGGCGGTTTGCCATCAGGTCGGGCGCGAACAGTTCGGTCAACGATGAGGCGACGGACTCGACCCATGGCTTGGTCCGGGTGAAGGTGACGTACGCGTCGACCGCGAAACGGACACCTGGCTGGATGTGTCGCTGGTCCTCCATCTCCGGGCGGGTCAGGCTGGCGCCCTCCCCGAGCCGAAGCCACGACTCGATCCCGCCGTTGCCCTCGGCAGTCCCGTCGTGATCGATGACGCGCTGGACCCAACGCCGGCGTACCTCGCGGTCCGGGCAATTGCTCAGGATCGCGCCGTCCTTGCGCGGGATGTTGACCTGGTAGTAGAAGCGGTTGGCGATCCACCCACGAATCTCGTCCTGCGTGGATTCGCCGTCATTCATCCGCTGGTGGAAGGGATGCTCGGAGTGGTAGCGCTTGGCGTGCTCGCGCAGTCCGGCCTCGAATTCATCAGGCGTCAGTACCTCGGTCATCGTTTCCTTCCTTCCAGGGAGACACGAGCTGGGCACCGGGCCGCGAAGCGACCCGGTGCACAGCAGCTGTATTGAGACTTACTTGTCCGAGGTGGCCACGTAGGCCGTGACCTCAGCGGAGACGCGGATCTCCGTGATCGCGGGGGCCTCCCACATGGTCCTGGTCTCAGTCTGTCGCTCCATGGTGTTTCCTCTCTCTTTCTGTTCTGATTCGGTTGGTAGTAGGTGTCAGTCCGACAGCTCGAAGGCGATCAGCGAGGCACCGTGACCCTGGGCGGACATGCCCGGGATGATGCCCTCGAGCCAGCCACCCCAGCCGACAGGCACGGCGATGTACTGCTTGCCGTCCACCGTGTAGGTCATCGGACTGCTGTGGTGACCGCTACCGCACTGGAACTCCCAGAGCTTCTCGCCGGTCTCGGCGTGGAACGCCATGAACTCACCGGTGGGCTTGCCCGCGAAGACCAGGTTGCCTGCGGTGGACAGGATCGACGCTGCCATCGGCATGTCCATCCGGTAGCGCCACTTCTCCTCACCGTGGGAGTCGAACGCGCTGACGGATCCGGCCATGTTGTCGATGTCGACCTCGACGGCGGCACCCCAGTACGGCATACCCTCCTTGAACTCTCGACGGCGACGAGTGGCAGTGGCACCCACGTCGGCGACCGGCACATAGAACAGGTCGTGGTTCGGGTTGTACGCAGCGTGCGTCCATTCCTTCGCACCGGCCGGTCCGGGGAAGAAGTGGACGGGCTCGCCCTCCTTCTCCGGGTACTTCCGCGGGGTCACCTTGCCATCACGGGTGATGACGCCCCAGTCGATGCGGTCCACGAACGGAGTGACGTGCTGCAACTCGCCGTTGGTCCGGTCGAGCACGAACATGTACCCGTTCTTGTCGAAGTGGGCCAGCAACTTCTTGCCGTCCCGCTCGAACAGCGTCATCTCCATGGTGGAGTCGTAGTCCCACAGGTCGTGCGGGGTGAACTGGTAGTGCCACTTGATCTCACCGGAGTCCACGTCGAGCGCCACGACGCTGTCGGTGTAGAGGTTGTCGCCCTCGCGCACCTCGCCGTCGAAGTCCGGTCCCGGGTTGCCGGTGCCCGCGAAGTAGAGGTTCAACTCCGGGTCATAGGTACCCGTGACCCAGTGGTTGCCGCCGCCGCGTGCCCAGGCCTCACCGTCGGCGGGCCAGGTCTCCGAGCCCGGCTCTCCGGGCTTCGGGACCGTGTAGGTCCGCCACTTGTGGTCGCCGGTCTCCAGGTCCCAGCAGTCGATGTGACCGCGGACGCCATACTCGCCACCGGCGGAGCCGGTGATGAGGGTGTCCTTGATGACCAGCGGTGCGAGCGAGGCGCTCTCACCAGCGCGGACGTCACCAATGGCCTTGTGCCAGATCTTCTCGCCGTTGGTGGCATTCAGGCACAGCAACTGGGCGTTCTGGGTCACCATGTAGACCTTGCCGTTCGCCACCGCGCAACCGCGGTTGACGTTGGCACAGCACAACGTGATGTCGAACGGCACTGCGTGCTTGTAGCGCCAGAGCTGCTCTCCCGTCGTCGCGTCGAGCGCCCAGAGGAAGCCGTC
This sequence comes from Flexivirga endophytica, assembly GCF_014640635.1. Taxonomy (GTDB): domain Bacteria; phylum Actinomycetota; class Actinomycetes; order Actinomycetales; family Dermatophilaceae; genus Flexivirga; species Flexivirga endophytica. The sequence goes on along the minus strand of NZ_BMHI01000004.1, from coordinate 340,221 downwards.
CCAGCCGGTGACGAACATGATGCCGTCAACGACCAGGGGGCATGCCTCGAACGCATAGGTCGAGGTGGAGGCGATCAGGCCGGTGGAGCTGGCCTGATGGATCCAGGCGACCTTCAGCTTCTTGACGTTGTCCGTGTTGATCTGGTCCAGCAGGCTGTGCCGCTGGCCGTCGTAGGCACCGTAGTAAGTGATCCAGTTCTGCGGCTCCGCCGTGCGTGCCTTGAGGATCCGCTCGTAGTCGATACCTTTGGTCACGTTCGGCGCGCTGTGCTTCAAGCTGCTGAGCTGGCTGTGGTTGATCGCCTTGCCGGCGTCGATGTACTCGCCCTTCGGGCTGGTGCTCTCGGGCGCTTCTGGAATGGTGGTCATTGTGCTTCCTTTCTACGGCCGCGACTGGGCGGGTCGGTCGAGCTTGGCCTCTGGCGGCACCTCGCCGGACACGACGATGGCAGCGGTCAACCCGCGGCCCTCGTCGTTGCCTGCGGGGGACCCGTACCAGTAGTAGCCCGGCCCGTCGAGTTCGATCGTCGCCGTGCCCTTGGAGCCGTTGAGCAGGCCGATGAACTTCTTGTCACCGTTGCTCGGCAAGAGGCAGGCGTGGGTGTTCGTGTCATCGTTGATGATCGTCAGCTCGCAGGTACCACCGTGCGGCAGAACCAGGATGGACGGCTCCCAGGACATCTCGTCCTCGCCGATCCGGATGGTTGCTTCCATCGTGCCGTCGGGACGCTCGGTGGCCTCACCGATCGAGCCGGTGCTGAGCACTCGCCCGATTGTTGCCTTGTTCTGTCCGTCCAGGCCGAGCTTGCTCAGGAGTTCTGATCGGTCTTGAGTCTTCATGGGCATAGGACGTCACCTCCTCATGGGGATTACTTGAACTTTCAGGATTGAAGCGGCTTCGCCGTTTCATGACGCTCGTGAGCGGTGGCTCTGCAGCAACCCACCCGCGGGCGTCTGTCGTGCATCACGCCGTTGTTTCCTCGGATCAGTCGGTCTCTCGAATCGATTGATCCGACCCGGCAATGACAAAACGGTAGGACGCTGCAACCCCGTGGAACAGAGCCCACCGCCGGGTCGGCGCAACCTGCCGTTCACCACTCATATGCCACCGCTTGGCTGAGACGTGGGTCACATATTTGCTGCCTGGAGGTGCGTTGCGGCACAGCGGATGACCCCGGCGCGCACCCGCGTGGTGGTGCCGCTCACCCGAAGACCCCCTGCTCGCAGAAGCGAACAGAGGGTCTCGGGTGAGCGGCGAGTGGGCCGCGACATGTACGTGTCAGGGAATCGGCAACACGGTCCGTTCCCAGGTGTGGTTGACGATCATCGCCGCGGACGCATACAACGCCACGATGGCGGTGATCAGGAGGACATAGCCGGCGGTGTGGCCGATACCGGTGCTACCTGCGAACGTGCCCCACGATGCGATCAGGAACACCAGGGCCAGTAGGCCTAGGATCACGATCGTCGTCAGGTTGGTGCGCAGTGCCGCTATCACCAGGTAGGCGGTCATCACTCCCCAGGCGAGTAGGTATATCCCTGTCACGTTGGTGGGATCGCCGCCGGCTTTGACGACATCCGGCGAGTAGAACTGGACCAGCAGCGCGTAGCTGCCCCAGAATCCAGCGAAGATGGTGAATACCAGCCCGGGAAAGGTCTCGCCTCGGGCGAAGTGCAGCAGGCCCGCGATCAGCTCGGTGAAGAAGCCGAGTGCGATGGCCACCGGGAGCACCGCCGACATACCGGTGGCGTCGAACATGCCGGACATGACGCTGGCCAGCACGACCGACGAGATCCCGAACGAGATCAGCCCGAGCGGGAATGGGTCGCCCACGGAACTGGCTGCGGCCGGGGCCGCCTCAGGCGTGGCTGTGGTTTCGATGAGTGCTTCGGACATTGAAGTCCTCCAATTGGGTGTAGGGACGCAGACCGGCTCAGTCGGTTGACCAGGCTGGGGCTGCAACCTCGCAGCTGGTGAAGTTGTGGCTTCGCCCGGCCTGTCGGGCCGCTGTGCTGAGCCTCCCGGCTCCCTCACCGCCGGGGTATCACGCTCGTGATCCCCTGAGCCAGCAAGGCGATTCGCTCCTGTGAGCGCTTCGGCCGATCTGCAGTGTCGTGCACCGTATGCGTTGTCACCGCACGGGGGCCAGACCTGACCACCGGACCGTGGGAGTTGCCCGCTCAACCGCCGCCGGGCGCCGCTCACCGTGAGATCTGAGTCACATTCTCGCCCGCACCGCGGATCCGACCCGCCGGTCGAGCACGTCAGACCTGCCGGTCGAACCGGTCGAGATTCATGACTTTGTCCCACGCGGAGACGAAGTCGCGGACGAACTTCTCCGCTGCGTCCCGACTGCCGTAGACCTCCGCGAGCGCTCTCAGCTCGGAGTTGGCTCCGAAGACCAGGTCGACCGGCCCTGCGACCCACTTGACTGCGCCGGTGGTCCGGCTGCGGCCCTCGTAGGTCTGAGTCGGAGCGTCGTCCTCCGCCAACGGCACCCACTCAGTGTTCATGTCGAGCAGGTTCAGGAAGAAGTCGTTGGTCAACACTCCCGGAGTCGCAGTGAACATCCCGAGGGGAGACTCGCCATGGTTGATGCCGAGCACGCGCAGCCCGCCGAGCAGCACGGTCATCTCCGGCGCAGTCAGCGTGAGTTGACTCGCCCGATCGATCAGTAGGTGCTCCGGCGGCAACCGGTTGCCCTTCGCGAGATAGTTGCGGAATCCGTCCGCCTCCGGCTCCAACGGCGCGAACCACTCGGGGTCGGTCCACTCCTGCGTGGTGTCGGTGCGTCCCGGCCGGAACGGCACGTCGACGGGATGACCCGCCGCCTCGGCGGCGTGTTCGACCGCGGCTCCCCCGCCGAGCACGATCAGGTCGGCGAGCGAGATCTGTTTGCCGCCGTCCTGGCGTGCATTGAAGGAGTCCCGTAGCTGTCCCAGGGTGCCCAGCACCATGCCCAGCATCTCGGGCTCGTTGACGTCCCAACTGCGCTGCGGCTCCAGCTGGATTCGCGCGCCGTTCGCGCCTCCGCGCTTGTCGCTCTTGCGGAAACTCGAGGCCGAGGCCCACGCCGTACGGATCAGTTGCGACGCCGTGAGCCCCGAGTCCAGTACCTCGGCCTTCAGGGCAGCGATGTCGGCGGCGTCCACCAGCGGGTGATCGACCTCGGGGACCGGGTCCTGCCAGATCAGTCGCTCGGTCGGCACCTGCGGGCCGAGGTAGCGCTCGATCGGGCCCATGTCGATGTGCGTCAACTTGAACCAGGCCCGCGCGAACGCGTCCTCGAACTGCTCCGGATTCGCGAGGAATCGCCGCGAGATCGCATCGTAGGCCCGGTCCTCCTGCAGCGCCAGGTCTGTCGTCAGCATCACCGGATGGTGCTTCTTGTCCGGGTCGAACGGATCCGGCACGGTGTCCTCGCCCTGCCCATCGCTCGGGATCCACTGCCACTGACCCGCCGGGCTGAGTTCGACGTCCCACTTGTACTCGTAGAGCGTCTCCAGGAAGGTGTGGTCCCAGGTGATCGGTGTGCGAGTCCACATCCCTTCCAACCCGCTGACGCACAGATCCGGGCCGTTCCCGGCTCCATGGGAGCAGGCCCAGCCCAATCCCTGCGCCTCCAGCGGAGCCGCCTCCGGCTCCGGCCCGAGGCAGGTCCCCGGATCGGCGGTCCCGTGTGTCTTGCCGAAGGTGTGCCCACCGGCGATCAGCGCCACGGTCTCTTCGTCGGTAAGGCCCATCCGGTCGAACGTCTGGTGGATGTCACGGCCCGAGAGCACCGGGTCCGGGTTGGTCGCCGGCCCCTGCGGGTCGACGTAGATCAGGCCCATGTCGCTTGCGGCAAGGGGCTCCTCGAGTTCCCGCATCCCGCTGTGTCGTTCGTCCGCAAGCCACTTGAATTCCGGGCCCCAGTACGTCTCGTCCGCCTCCCACGCGTCCTCGCGGCCCCCACCGAAACCGAAAGTCTTGAACCCCATCGACTCCAGTGCGCGGTTGCCGGCGAAGATCATCAGATCGGCCCAGGAGACCTTGCGGCCGTACTTCTGCTTCACCGGCCACAAGAGGCGGCGTGCTTTGTCGAGGTTGCGGTTGTCGGGCCAACTGTTCAGCGGAGCGAACCTCTGCAGGCCGGCTCCAGCGCCGCCGCGACCGTCCCGAGTGCGGTAGGTGCCTGCCGAGTGCCAGGCCATCCGCAGCATGAGAGGGCCGTAGTGGCCGAAGTCGGCGGGCCACCACTCCTGCGGCGTCGTCAGCACTTCGTCCACGTCGCGCGCCAGCGCATCGAGGTCGAGCGACGCGAACTCTGTTGCGTAGTCGAAGTCCTCGTCCAACGGGCTCCCCGAGGGCGGCTTCAGCGGACGCAGGTCAAGACGCGCGGGCCACCAGTCTTCCGGTGCGGCACCCAGCTGAGTGCGTTCGTGAGCAGCTTTTCCTTCGTCCACAACCTTGTCGTAGGTGCGGTAGACGTGAGTGTCGGGATTCTCGGGCACGATGACTCCTTCCGTGGTGACTCGACCGGTCAGATCCCCAGCGCACGACGCACGGCACTGGCATTCCGTCGCGACACCGGCACCGTCGTGCCGTCCGGATCGTCCATGACGAGGATGAGTTCGCCCTTGTCGCGGCGCTCGATCTCCCGGACCCGATTGAGGTTGACGACATACCTGCGATGCACGCGAAGGAACCCCGCTCCGGCGAGTTCGTTGTCGAGTTTGTCCAGTCCGGCGGCCGCCGACCGAAGCCTGCCCTGGTCCGTCGACAGCCACACGTCACTGTCGGCTGCTTCGGCCAGCAATATCTCCGGATTCCGGACCAGCACGGTGCGATTGTCACGGACACCGACGACCCTGTCCGATCCCGTTCGGGTACGGGCCGTGGAAAGCGCGCTACTCGCGTCCGCCTGCGGCAGTTGTTCGCCGTCCGAAGCGCAGAAGGAGATCAGGTGACCGACCAGGTTGCCGTAGAGGAACACCGGGCGGATCCCGATCGGCGCGGGTTCGTCGGCGGTGAGATGGGTGAAGATCTGCGTCGACCCGGACCAGTTCGGGTCGTAGCGCGCCTGCTTGCTCGCGAACCGGGCAGCGTGCATGAATTCCGGCAGCTGCGGAATCCAGCGCACCGCGGGATCGATCGCCGGCGTATTGCTCGGCACACCGAGCAGCACACTTGCCACCTCGTCGGCCAGCACGACCTTGCCCGAGGTGTCGACGGCGACGAGGGGATCGAGCGACCGGGCCCTTGCCTGCTGGTATGCCGCAAGGAGTTCGGCCCCTCCGTCGCGGGCACGCGTCCGCAGTGTGCGGTCGGTGTGAGTGGCGGCGTTGTAGAGCCAGGAACGTACGGCGGCAGGCAGTTCGCTGCGCCAGCACGAGATGTTCAGGACCGCGATCGGCTCCCTGCTCACTACATCGCGCACAGCGACACCAGCGCAATTCCAGTCATGGAACGCCTGGGCCCAGTGTTCTTCACGCCGGATCACCACCGGGTTGTAGGTGCCGAGCGCGGTGCCCATGCCGTTGGTGCCGACGGCGCTCTCCGACCAGCAGAACCACGGAGCCAGGCCGGCCCCGTGCGCCGCGGACAGCGTGGCTTTGTCACCCCACTCCGACAGCACCCTGCCCGCAGCGTCGGCGATGACGACCACGCCGCCGACCTTGGCGACTTCGTGCGCCATCGACGCTGAGCAGAAACCGAGCTCGGCAAAGACCACGTCGTGCTCGAGCGGATGCGCGAGCTCCGCGACAGCTACCGGCGCCTCGGACAGGTGAGGGTCGACGCGGTACTGGTCCCGGGACCGGTGCCATGAGATGGCGATCTCCGGACGTACTCCTCGAACGTCGTCCTCACCCTGGACGAAGCGCTCCCAGGCGTCCTTGACCGAGGCCCCGCTCACGAGGCCGGTCTCTTCTGCTCGTCGGTGCACCTCGGTCATCAGAGTCCTCTTTCGGTCTGCTCGGCTCGATGGTTGCCGTGGTGCCGGGGCTCGGTCACTCTGCGGCATGCCGCGCCGGTCCTGGTTCGTATGGCGCGCTGCACCTCCGTGCCCAGCCGCGGTCGGCGGGCCAGCACGGTCCAGTCGGGTCCAGTCGACCGGGTCTCGGTCGGCCACTGCTCCAAGGTGCTCGCCGCACCTTGAAAGCGCGTATCGTCGCAGCCGTGTGTGCTGGGTCACAGCCTACGCGGGACCGTCGCCGTTCGGGTTACCCGTCGGCAACGACCGTTCAGTACTTGGGACGGACCGCTCACCGGCATTCGATGGCCGTTCACCAGTCGTTCACCAGTCGTGCCGGTCCATACGTCGACTTCTGACGGTGCCCCCAGCGTTCCGGGCACCGGTCGGCACTGTGCTTCAGATGCGCAGCGCACGGCGCACCGCCCGGGCGTTTCGACGTGACACCGGCACGACGGTCCGATCCGGATCTGACATCACGACAATGAGTTCGCCTTTTTCTCCGCGCTCGACCTCTCGAACACGGCTGAGGTTGACGAGATACTGGCGATGCACGCGCAGGAAGCTTCCGGTGTCTGAAAGGTCATTCTCCAGACCGTCCAGGGTTGACTGAGCAGATCGAAGTCGCCCGTCATCCGAGACCAACCAGACTCCGGTGCTGTCCGCCACCGCGACAGAGACCTCGGAGGCAGCGAACAGGACCATCCTGTTCTCTTCGCGGAGCGCAACGACCCGACGGGCTTCGCTACGCAAGACACCGCCCTCTTCGGCCTGTTGCTGAAACTGCTCCCCCGCGAATGCGCCGAAGGCGATCAGATGTCCGATCAAGCTGCCATGCGCGAAGACGGGCTCGATCCCGATCGACGATCGCTCGTCCGACAGGGTTGTTTGGATGTGCGTCGTGCCGCTCCAGTCGGGAGCGGACTCCGCCTGCTTTGTTGCGTAACGCGCCGCATGCAGGAAAGACGGAAGCTGGGGCGTCCAACGCACTGCAGCGTCGGTTGCGGGCATGTTGGCGGGCACCCCGAGGATCACACTGGCCGCATCGTCGGCGATCACCACCGCACCTGCGGTGTCGACCGCAACGAGCGGCTCCTTGGTACGGCCTCGTGCATTCGTGTAGGCAGCCAGCAGTTGCGCTCCACTGTTGTGGGCGCGCCCCCGCAAGCTGTGTTGTGTGTGCGCGGCGACCTTGTCCAGCCAGGCCCGAGCAGTATGTGGCAGCTCATGACGCCAGCAGGAGATGTTCAAGACCGCTATCGGCTCTTTGGTGACCACGTCCCTGATCGCGACGCCGCCGCAGGACCAGTCGTGGAATGACTGACACCAGTGCTCCGACTGCCTGATCATCACCGCGTGCCGCGCCGCCAGCGCAGTCCCCATGCCGTTCGTCCCCATGGCACCTTCGGACCAGCAGTACCACGGTGCGAGTCCGCCCTCGGTTGCGACGGCGCGAGTCTCCTTGTCTCCCCACGCCGCAAGGACCCGCCCCCCAGCATCGGCAACGACCACGATGCCACCGACCTTTGAGATCTCGTGTGCCATCGCGGCAGCCCGGAAGCCGAGTTCGGTGAAAGCCACATCCTGATCGAACGAGTGCACCACTTGGGAGACCGCGGTCGGTGCTTCCGGAAGGAAAGGATCGACCCCGTATTGGTCACGCGAACGCTGCCACGAGATCGCGATCTCCGGTCGGATGCCGCGGATATCGTTCTCGCCCTTGACGAAGCGTTCCCAAGCTCCGTAGACCTCCTCCCGCGCGCCCATGCGCGGGGCCAGCCGGTCTCGTTGATAGGTGATCGTCATTCAGGAACCGCCTTCAGTGTGCTCATTCGTCCGCCACTCCACCGATGTCATGGACCACTGGAGCTGTGGACCAGATGTTCGGGTAGGTGAGGTACTCGACCCAGATGCAATAAGAATCTCGCTGCGGTCAGTACGTGATCGCTCCAGCGAGATGCTCGCGAATACGGGAAGCCACCGCCTCGACCGTGAACCCGAAGTGCGCGAGAACAGCCCCGCCCGGGCCACTGGCGCCGAACGTGTCGATACCGATGGCGACGTCGGCGATGCCGTCCCAGACGGACGTGCTGCCGGCCTCGATGCTCACGATGGTCGCCGAGGGGTCCGGAACGTACCGCGTCCGGTCGAGCGGTGACACCACGCGCACGCCGATGCCGTCGGCACGCAGCGCCTCGGCGACGTCCACCGCCAGCGCGACCTCGGACCCGGTCGCGACGATCTCGATCGTCACCGGGAGCTGCCCGTCGAATTTGGCGGGCGTGTCCTGGGGCAACGCCTGTCGGGACAGGATCAGCGCGGTCGGGCCGTCGGTGCATTCCAGTGCCAGCCGCCATGCTTCCGCGGTCTCGGCGTCGTTCGCCGGCCGGAGCACCTGCAGACCAGGGATCAGCCGCAGCGACTCGACATGTTCGACGGGTTGGTGTGTCGGTCCGTCCTCTCCGACCGCTATCGAGTCATGGGTGAGGACGTAGATGACGGGCTGTCGCATCAGCGCCGACAAGCGCAACGCCGGCCGCAAGTAGTCGGCGAAGACCAGGAAGGTGCTGCCGAAGACGCGGAAGCCGCCGTGCAGGCTGATGCCGTTCATGATGGCTGCCATGCCGAACTCGCGAATACCGAACGCGATCGCGCCCGCCGAGAAGTCGTTCCTGCTCACCAGGTCGCCACACACGGTGCCGGTCGACCCGGACAGGTCGGCCGAGCCTCCCACCAACTCCGGCATCACCCGGCGCGCGGCGTCGAGGCAGGCCTGAGAGGACTGCCTCGTGGCCCGTGGGGTGTCTCCGACGACCTCGCGGAGAGCACGCGAGAGACCGGCGGGAAGCGCTCCGTTCCGGACGCGGTCGAACTCCGCAGCACGCTCCGGCGCGGCCTTCTTCAGCGCTGCGACCTGCTCACGCCACACCGCATGCGCGTGCTCTCCGGCCTGGGTCCACTGCGCGGCCACCTCTCGGACGGACGCCGGCACGGTGAACGGAGGGTGGTCCCACCCCGCCAGAGCCTTGGTCTCCGCCAGAACCGCCTCGCCCAGTGGGGACCCGTGTGCCTTGGGGGTGCCTTCGACTCCGGGGGCGCCCGCTCCGATGACGGTGCGAACTGCGATGAAGCTGGGCCGCGTATCCGCCTTCGCCCTGGTGATCGCCGCGTCGATCGCAGCTATGTCATTACCGTCGAGCACCTGCTCGGTGTGCCAGCCGTATGCCGCGAACCGAGCGAGCTGGTCGTCGCTGGATGCGCGGTCGACGTTGCCGTCGATGGTGATGTCGTTGTCGTCCCACAACACCACCAACCGGCCGAGCTGGTGATGGCCGGCGAACGATGCCGCTTCGTGGCTGACGCCCTCCATCAGACAACCGTCGCCGACGATGGCGTAGGTGTAATGGTCCGTCAGCTCGGGGTAGCGCGCGTTCATCATGCGCTCCGCCAGCGCCATACCCACCGACATGGCCAGTCCTTGGCCCAGCGGTCCCGTGGTCGACTCGACGCCCGGGGTGTCGCCGTACTCCGGGTGCCCGGGAGTCCGTGACCCCAGCTGCCGGAAATTGTGTAGCTCGGTGACGGGCAGGTGGTAACCGAAGGTGTGCAGGAGCCCATACAGGAGGGCCGAGCCGTGACCGGCCGACAGCACGAACCGGTCGCGGTCCGGCCACTCCGGGTCGGCCGGATCATGCCGCAGGTGCCGACTCCACAACGTCCATGCCATGGGCGCGGCGCCCATCGGCATACCCGGGTGCCCCGAATTCGCCGCTTCGACCATGTCCGCAGCGAGGAACCGAAGGGTGCTCACCGCGAGTCGGTCGGTTTCGACGGACAAGACCGTCGGGTCAAGGGTGTCAGTCATCAGGCTGCCTCTCAAGGAAAGGTCGGTTGCTGCAGTGGCCCCCCGGCCGCGCCCACGCGCCGAGGCCGGCATCGAGCCTCGAAGAACTCGACGAGCCGTCGCGCGGGGATCAGGGCTTCGTCGAGGACTCAACCGATGTTGGCGTGCCGTTCCCACAAGCGCTCGGCCGTCTGGTCTTCGTTGCTCCACAGGGCCTGGAAGAGCGCGTCCGACGCCAGCAGCACCGATTGTTCGAAGAGGCTGCCCGCGTACTGACTGGTGATCGAGGCACTGTGGTCCTGCTTGTCGGCCGCCGGCAGCACGAGCACCTCATCGGCACGCTGAGCGAGTGGTGAGTCGGGTGCCGTCGTGATCGCCAAGACCGATGCGCCGACCTTCTTCGCGACGTCAGCAGCCCCCACCACCGAACCGGTCGTGCCCGATCCCGAAACCGCGATCAGCACATCCCCCGCACCCACGGCCGGCGCCGTGACCTCGCCTGCGACGTGCACCTGCAGGCCGAGATGCATCAGCCGCATGGCAGCCATCTGGATGGCCAAGCCACTGCGACCGTTGCCGATCACGAAGACGGCCCGTGCACTCGTGATCAGGTCTCCAGCGCGGTCCCACTGATCGGGCTGAACAGAATTCAGCAAACGCTCGTTCTCAGCGAGCACGATGCGTCGTCCAGCGCTGAAACTCGTGCCGATGGCTTCCTTCTCGGTGACAGTCATGATCGCTCCTCAGCTCTTTGCGGTCCGTTGGGCATTCACAATGTCGCCACGAGTGAGTTTGGACACCCGGTAGCAAGACCGGTCTTGGCTGGCCTGTTGGCCAGTGCCGCCCGCAGCGTGATTGCCGAAGACTGAGGCGGGAACCCATCGGTGGCGGTCAGCGCCGCCCGCTGCACTACCCCGAGTGCCCAGGAGTCCCCAAATGTCAACCGCCCTCAACTCAGTCGTCGCCGAGGTCACCCGGCAGCTGACCGACCGCAGTCGAGCAGGTCGCAAGGCATACCTGCAACGGGTCGACCGATCCGCTGCTCAGCTCAGCCTGCGCCCCGCACGCGTCGACCTCGGCTGCTCCAACCTGGCTCACGTGGTCGCACCGTGCGCGGGCAGCGATCGGGACACGCTGTCCGCAGACGAGGGCATGAGCGTCGGCATTGTCACCGCCTACAACGACATGCTGTCCGCACACGCACCGTTCGAGCACTATCCGGCACACATCAAGTCAGCGGCACGGTCGGCCGGTGCAGTGGCGCGCGTCGCGGGCGGTGTGCCGGCGATGTGCGACGGCATCACGCAGGGTCGCGACGGCATGGAGCTCAGCCTCTTCAGCCGTGACGTCATCGCGATGTCGACGGCGATCGCGTTGTCACATGATGTTTTCGACGCCGCGCTACTCCTCGGCGTCTGCGACAAGATCGTGCCCGGTCTGGTCACCGGCGCGCTGGCGTTCGGTCACCTGCCCGCTGCACTCATACCGGCCGGGCCGATGGCGAGCGGACGCTCCAACGCGGAGAAGGCCGAGACGCGCAGAGCGTATGCCGCTGGTGAGATCAACCGTGACGCGCTGCTGGCAAGTGAGGTCGCGTCATACCACTCCCCGGGAACCTGCACCTTCTACGGCACTGCGAACTCCAACCAGATGCTCATGGACGTCATGGGTCTGCATCTGCCCGGAGCGGCCTTCATCCACCCCGAGGACCCGCTACGTGATGCCGTCACGGCCGCGACCACGCGACGAGTGGTGGACATCGCGGCGAGTGAGCGTCCGTACGGCATAGGGCACGTCGTCGACGAGCGATCGATCGTCAACGGTGTCGTTGCCCTGCTCGCGACCGGCGGATCGACCAATCACACGATGCACCTCGTCTCTATTGCCGCCGCCGCCGGCGTCGACCTGCGCTGGGAGGACTTCGACCTGTTGTCCGGCGTGGTGCCGCTGGTGGCGCGGATCTATCCCAATGGTCCGGCCGACGTCAACCACTTCCATGCCGCAGGTGGCACGCCGTTCCTCGTCGGCACCCTGCTCGACGCGGGCCTGCTGCACGAGGATGTCCTCACCCTCGCCGGTCCAGGACTGCGGCAATATTCGCGACGCCCGGTCCTCGGAGCCGATGGCGGAGTCGACTTCGTCCCGAGCACCGCGTCGAGCGACCTCTCAGTCCTCCGCCCGGCAGACCGTCCGTTCGCACCCGATGGCGGGTTGCGTGTCCTGGAGGGGACGCTCGGTCGAGCAGTCATCAAGACTTCGTCGCTCCGCGACGAACACAGAGTCGTCGAAGCGCCAGCGCGCGTGTTCACCGATCAGGTGGCGTTCTTGCGCGCCTTCTCCCGTCGCGAACTCGACCGCGACGTCGTGGTCGTCCTGCGCGAACAAGGACCGTCTGCCAACGGCATGCCTGAACTGCATGCCCTCACACCGTCGCTCGCGGCCATGCAGAAGCGAGGACACGCGGTGGCGCTGGTGACCGACGGCCGAATGAGCGGTGCATCAGGTTCAATCCCGGCGGCCATCCATGTCACACCCGAGTCCGTGCACGGTGGCCCGATCTCGAGGATCCACGACGGTGACCTGGTCCGCGTCGACTCGCGAAGTGGTCGGATCGACGTCCTCGTCGATGGCGGCGAGTTTGCAGATCGGCCGTCCGAGCCGCGGGTCACTGAGGACGCCGTGGGTATGGGACGCGAATTGTTCGCCATGTTCAGGGCTGCGGTCGGCCGCGCCGACGAGGGCGCGCACGTATTCGGCCCGCCAAGTCAGGAGCCCAGGTCTGCGGCAATCGTGTCCGGCGGGCCGGTTGTGGAGGAGTCGCGATGAGTGTCAACCGAACGGGAGCCACCAGACCGACGATCTCGACCCCGTCTGACGTCCTCGACATCGCGCCGGTCATCCCCGTCGTGGTCATCGACGATGTAGCCCACGCGGTGCCGCTCGCGGAAGCACTGGTGCAGGGCGGCATACCGATCATCGAGATCACTCTGCGCTCCAGTGCCGCACTCGCCGCGATCGAGCGGGTCGCGTCGCAAGTCCCTGGCATCGTCGTGGGCGCAGGTACCGTTCTCGGCCCCGCACAGGTGCGACAGGTCGTGGATGCCGGAGCGCAATTCCTCGTCACCCCTGGCTCACCGCCACGGTTGCTCGAATCCGCGATCGACAGCGGCCTGCCGCTGCTTCCGGGAGCCAGCACCCTCACCGAGATGCTCGCCCTGGCCGAGGCGGGTCTCACCGTGCAGAAGTTCTTCCCGGCCGAAGCCAGCGGTGGTCGGGAGTACCTGTCAGCCGTGGCGGGGCCGTGCCCCCAACTGCGTTTCTGCCCGACCGGTGGAGTCAGTCCGCGGACGGCAGCCGGCTGGCTCGCGATGCCCAACGTCGGCTGTGTCGGTGGTACCTGGCTCACCCCCCAGGATGCCGTCGTGCAGCAGGACTGGGAACAGATCACCGGACTGGCGCGCGCAGCTGCGGCCTTCCGCGTCGGCGAATCCGTCGGCGTTCTGGCTGCTCAGATCTCAATCTCCAACCCATCCACGGCAACTTCCATACCGCGCCGGTCGAGGTGACACCGCTCCGGTGAGTCGTCGAGCAGGATCGGGTTCGTGTTGTTGATGTGGATGTAGATCTTGCGGTTGATCGGCAACGAACGCAGCAGCTCGAGGCTCCCGTCCGGCCCGTCGATCGGCACGTGCCCCATGTCACGAGCGGTCTTGTCGGCCAGGCCGAGGCTGGCCATCTCGTCGTCCCGCCAGAAGCTCCCGTCGACCAGCAGCACAGAGCTGCCGGCCAATTCGTCGAGAATCTCGTCGGTGAGTTGCTGGACACAGGGTAGGTAGACGAGGCTCCGACCGGACGTTGTGTCGCTGATCCGGTAGCCCACGACCCTGCCGTACTCGTCCGCGCCGCTGAACCGCATCTTCTTGTTGGTGGGCACGTCGAACGCCACGTACGACAGCCCCGTCCCCAACTCGGTTCGGGCGCCCGGCGTCACCGATCGTCGGGTGACCGGGCAATATGCCTCGAGCGTCCGCAGGATGCCGGTGCCGTTGCTGAGCGTTTCGTACACCGATTCCGTCGCGTGCACTTCGAGTCCTCGGCCCTCTCGCATCAGGAGCAGTCCCAGGGTGTGGTCGAGTTCCGCGTCGGTGAGGAACACCGCCTGCAGAGGCACGATCCTTCCGTCGTCAGGATGCAGAGCGGGGAAGCACTCGATCTGCGCCTGGATGTCCGGTGACGCGTTGAACAGGAACCAGCTTTCTCGATCAGCGCTCACCGCGATCGATGATTGCGTGCGCGAGACGCACGGCCGCCCACCGCTGCGCTCCGCTCGACACGGAGGACACGTGCAGTTCCATTGGGGGTAGCCGCCTCCGGCCGCCGATCCCAGCACGCGGATCCACATGTAGATCTCATCCTTGTGTCGTGGTTGGCTCAGGGTACCGGGACCAAGTCCCGGCGCGGCATTTGTTCCGGATGGGTCAGAACGGGATCGCCAGAAGCGAAATCCCATGTCTACCAACAGTATCCGAAGTGCATTCTTGCAGACCGATTTTGTGATGAACGTATGACGCTAAACCTCCACGTGTCCTACGACCATGCTTGACCGCCTGCCCTCCACGCCCCACCGTTCACTGCCCGTATGCGGCCGTTCATCACGGGACGACATCTCACGACCGCCATGTCGTGTCGACCCCTACGGTCCCCGGGGCCTCGGCATTTCGCCGACACCGACCGGTGATCCGGGCACGGCCACCTGATGTCGTGCTACGGTCACCACCGTCCTTCGCGGGAGTCCGGGGTACCGGGCTGAGAGGGGGCTGACACCGCCCCGACCGTCACCAGACTTGATCCGGATCATGCCGGCGCAAGGAGAAGTTATGACTGCACTCCATCTGCTGTCCCTGCGGACCCGTCACGTCCTGCTGTGACCCGCGTCGCTGTCCTCGGCGGCGGCATCGTGGGCCTCAGCGTTGCCTGGTCATTGGTCGGTCGCGGGCTGGAGGTCGTACTCGTCGACGCCGAACTACCCGGCCGCAGTTCCCCTGTCGCGGCCGGAATGATCTCTGCGGCGGCCGAACTCGAACACGGCGAGCCCGACCTGTGGGAGTTGACATCTCTCTCACAGCGTCGATGGCCGGAGTTCGCTGCCGCGCTGGCACGGTGTGGTGGCGCACCACTCCAACTGCGCCGAACCGGCACTCTGCTCGTCGCGATGGACCAGGACGAAGAAATTCGCTTGGACCGCCGATTGCGCTTGCTGGCAGACGCCGGTGTGGCGGCGGAACTGCTCGACCGATCCGAGTTGCGTCGTCGCGAACCCGGTATCGCGACCACAGTTCGTGGCGCCGCTTGGTTGCCGAATGACCTTTGCGTCGAACGCAATCGGGCCCTGAACGCCCTGCGGTCCGCACTTCGAAAGGCTGGCGCCGAGCTGGTCGAGGGCGTCGGCCGACTTCGGGTCACCGGCGAGCGCGTGGTAGGTATCGACGTTGCCGCTGGGACAGTGTTCGCAGACCACGTCGTGCTCTCGGCGGGGTGGCGAAGTGGCACCGCAGCAGCGCCAGGAGTGCTTCCCACCGACCTGAGTGGCCACGACGGCATTCGACCGGTCAAGGGCGAACTGATCGATCTGGAGGTCGCCGCGCCCGCGGTCCATGCCATGATCCGCACTCGTGTCGACCGGGTGCCGGTCTATCTCGTACCCCACGACGATCATCACCTCACCGTTGGGGCGACCTCCGAGCAGGTCGGTGCCGACACCAATCCGACCGTGCGCGCAGCCCACGACCTGCTGGTGGCAGCGACCACCGTCGTACCCGAACTTCGCGACGCCGCGATCGTCGCTCATAGGGTCGGCCTGCGTCCCGCGATGACGGACAACCGTCCGCTGCTGGGCAGTTCGCCTCGTCCGGGACTCACCGTTGCGACCGGGCACTACCGGCACGGGTTCCTACTTGCCCCGCTGACCGCCGAGATCGTCGGCGACCGCGTTGTCCACGCCCTCTCTCAAGGAGACCTGTCATGACACACACTTATCGATTGAACGGGGACGCACGAACCTGGCAGCCTGGCATCACGCTGCGCCAGACCCTCACCACCGAGGGCATGGAGGGGACGTGGTTCGCCGTCGCTCTCAACGGAGCGGTGGTACCCGCCTCGCAGTGGGATGCGACTGCTGTTCCTCCCGACAGTGAGCTGGAGATCATCCAGCCCTGCCAAGGAGGATGAAATGCCCTCCAACACATGGGAACTCGCCGGTCGAGAGCTGACCAGTCGACTGTTGTTGGGGTCCGGAGGCATCTCGACAGCCAGCACTTTCGCGGAGTGCATCACCGCCACCGGCACCCAGGTCGTCACCGTCTCCATGCGCCGATCCGGAGCAGCGGTGGTGAGCGGGCTGTTGCCGACCATCCAGGCATCCGGGGTGCACGTGCTGCCGAACACCGCGGGGTGTCGCACCGCGCGAGAAGCGGTTCTGACGGCCCAGCTGGCTCGGGAGGCCATCCAGACCGACTGGGTCAAGCTCGAAGTGATAGCGGACGACCGGACACTGCTGCCCGATTGCGTCGAGCTGCTGGACGCGGCAGAACAGCTGATCAAGGACGGCTTCCGTGTCCTGCCGTACACGACGGACGATCTCGTCGTCGCCCGCCGGCTTGCCGAGCTCGGCTGCTCCGCAGTGATGCCCCTCGGCTCACCGATCGGGACCGGCCTCGGCATCCGCAACCCACACGCCATCGAGCTCATCTGCGGCGAGGTCGACGTACCCGTCGTGCTCGACGCCGGTATCGGGACAGCTTCCGACGCCGCCCTGGCGATGGAACTGGGCTGTTCGGCCGTGCTGCTGGCAACCTCCGTGACCCGCGCCGAACAGCCCGCGCTCATGGCCGCGGCGATGCGTGATGCCGTTGCTGCGGGTCACGGTGCGCGGCGCGCGGGTCGGATCCCGAAAAGCACTCTGGCTCGGGCCTCTTCACCGTTCGTCGGGATGGTCGGACAATGACCGCAGTGCCGCGGCTGCTGCTGATCACCGACCGGACGCAGACCGTCGGACGACCACTCGAGGCGGTCGTCGCACCGTGCGTCTCAGCCGGCATCTCGCATGTGCTGTTGCGGGAGCGTGACCTCTCACCCACTCGGTATGACGAGCTGCTGGCCCGCGTCCGCGCATGCGTCGACGAAGACACGGTCATTCTCACCCGCACCGCCCGGTCGGACAGCGCCGGCTGCCACCTCTCCCACGACGCACCGTGGCCCACCCGCGCATGTGCCCTCACCGGTCGATCGGTGCACAACTCGGACGAGGTCCAGCAGGCCCGGATCAATGGGGCCGATTTCGTGGTGGTCGGCCCGTACGCAGCGACGACCTCCAAACCGGGCTACGGCCCCCCACTCGGTGCCCCGGGAGTGCGCGCGCTGGCAGCAGACGCCGGCAACCTTCCGGTGTTGGCGGTCGGTGGCGTCCGACCGACCGACCTGGACCAACTGGCCGTCGCCGGCGCCGCAGGCGCAGCCGTCATGGGAGCCCTCATGCGCGCGCCGGACCCTCGCTCGCTGGCGCTCGAATACCTTTCCGCCGCAACCGTGTTCATGACCTCAACCAACTCCAAGGAACAGCAATGACCCAGACACCAGGACGTCGCAAGGTCCATCAGCAGCTCGGATCCGACCTCCGCGTCCCTTTCACCGAGGTCACCCTCGGCCCCACCCCGAGCACCGGCGAGCCCAACGCACCGTTCCGGCTCTACGACACGTCCGGTCCGGGCAGTGACCCGCAGCATGGGCTGCCCGCGTTGCGCACCGGATGGATAGATGGTCGCGGCGACACCGCCACCTATCAGGCCCGTGGCCGGTCGCTCGCGGACGATGGACGATCCGCGCTCCGCCGCGGGCAGTCCTCACAGGAGTGGCTCGGTACGCATCGCGCCCCGCGCCGCGCGACGACCGGGCGCACGGTGACCCAACTGCACTATGCCCGAGCCGGACAAGTCACGGCCGAGATGCGATTCGTCGCCGCACGTGAAGGCTGCGATGTCGAACTGGTGCGCAGCGAGGTCGCCGCAGGACGCGCGATCATCCCGGCGAATGTGAACCACCCGGAGAGCGAGCCGATGATCATCGGCCGTAGCTTCCTGGTGAAGGTGAACGCCAACATCGGCAACTCCGCCGTGACCAGTTCGATCGCGCAGGAGGTCGAGAAGCTCACCTGGGCCACGCAGTGGGGCGCCGACACGGTGATGGACCTGTCGACCGGCGACGACATACACACGACCCGCGAATGGATCCTGCGCAACTCGCCCGTGCCCATCGGCACGGTGCCCATATATCAAGCCTTGGAGAAGGTCGACGGTCGCGCAGAAGACCTGACCTGGGAGATCTTCCGCGACACGGTGATCGAGCAGTGCGAGCAAGGCGTCGACTACATGACGATCCACGCCGGTGTCCTGCTGCGCTACGTCCCTCTCACCGCCGAGCGCATCACCGGCATCGTCTCCCGCGGCGGCTCGATCATGGCGGGCTGGTGCCTGGCCGGCCACCGGGAAAACTTCCTCTACACCCACTTCGACGACCTCTGCGAAATCTTCGCGCAGTACGACGTGGCCTTCAGCCTCGGCGACGGCCTCCGGCCGGGCTGCACCGCCGACGCCAACGACGACGCACAACTCAGCGAGTTGCGCACCCTTGCCGAACTGACCGAGCGGGCGTGGGAGCACGACGTGCAGGTCATGGTCGAGGGGCCGGGGCACGTTCCGCTACACCTGGTCGCGGAAAACGTCCGGTTGCAACAGGATTGGTGCCACGGCGCACCCTTCTACACCCTCGGCCCGCTCACCACGGACATCGCGCCCGGCTACGACCACATCACGTCCGCGATCGGGGCCGCAACCATCGGTGCTCACGGCACCGCGATGCTCTGCTACGTCACCCCGAAGGAGCACCTCGGGCTACCGAATCGCGATGACGTCAAGACCGGGGTGATCACCTACAAACTCGCGGCGCACGCCGCCGACATCGCCAAGGGTCATCCGAACGCGCGGGACTGGGACGACGCGCTGTCCAAGGCACGCTTCGAGTTCCGCTGGGAGGACCAGTTCAACCTGTCGCTCGACCCGGAGACGGCCCGCGCCTTCCACGACGAGTCGCTGCCCGCGGACGCAGCCAAGACCGCGCACTTCTGCTCCATGTGCGGCCCGAAGTTCTGCTCGATGCGGATCAGTCAGGACATTCGCGATCGGGAGGCCGCGCAGGCCGGCATGGACGAGATGTCACGGACCTTCGTCGAGTTGGGCTCATCGGTCTATGTCGAACCGGCGGACGCCACAACAGGTCAGCGCCGATAGCCGACTGAGGTTCGA
Source organism: Flexivirga endophytica (assembly GCF_014640635.1). Lineage (GTDB taxonomy): Bacteria > Actinomycetota > Actinomycetes > Actinomycetales > Dermatophilaceae > Flexivirga > Flexivirga endophytica. Next base: position 321,067 of record NZ_BMHI01000004.1, on the reverse strand, counting down.
GCAACGGTGCGGCGAGGCCGTCCTATGTGCTGGTTCGTCCACACACCGAACGGCCTCGCTTCCCGCGCCACCGCGGTGCATCGACTGTTGCGCCCTACAGCACCTGCACGTGCACAGCCTCGGCCGTCCCCGCCGAGAGATCGGATCGGACCCCGTCGGGACCGATGAGCGTGACCACGCCACTCCCTGTCTCCACCGTGACCCGTGCGCCCGGCGCGACTCCGGCCATACGGAGCCGGGACATGGTGGCCGCATCAGCCTGCACTCGTTCCGAAATGGTCCGGATGACGACCGGGACCGGGGAGCCGGGCCGCACGTCCAGAAGCCGAATCAGCGTCGCTTGCGCGTCACCGAAGCCGCTCGCTCGAAACCAGCATCCGTGAGCTCCAACGCTCGGTCCTCGAGCACGCGCACAAGCCCGTCACGTTGCATCCGCGCGACGGTCTCGCCCACCGTCGGTTGCGTTTGATCGAGGCGTTCAGCAATGCGCGCGCGGCGTGGGACGACGCCTTCCTCGACCAGGTCGTAGATGGTGCGCAGGTACATCTCCACCGTGTCGACCAGATCCCGCATCTTCAGATCCTTCTTCTGCGCCCGTGTCAGGGCATCATCAGTCAGTTCGACATCGGTCCCTCAGAGCGGTCGCCATACGCGTCCACTACGCCCCAGCATCTCGGCCGCAGCGTCCGGCCCCGCGGATCCCGACTCGTAGCTGTCGGGCTGGGCGTCACTGGCCCAGAACTCCAGCACAGGGTCGATCAACTGCCACGACAACTCGATCTCCGCACGCCGAGGGAAGAGGGTGGCGTCATCACGGAGCACGTCACAGATCAAGCGCTCGTAGGCAGCGGGTGCGGCGGCGAAGACTGACCGGAAGTCCAGATCGAGAGTGACCGGCCCGATGTTCATGCCACCTCCCGGTCGTTTGGCGCCGATGTGCAATTCGATGCCGTCGTCGGGTTGCACCCGTAGGACCAGGAGGTTCTCGACGGGTACGGTCCGGGCGAGGAAGGCGCCACGGGTCGGGCCGGCGAAAGCGACTGCGATCTCGGTCGTGCGCCGCGCGAGACGCTTTCCGGTGCGGATGTAGAACGGCACCCCCGCCCAGCGTGGTGTCTCGACGCCCACCGTGAGCGCTGCGAACGTCTCGGTCGTCGAGTCTGCGGGAAAACCCCGCTCGTGGGCCAGGCCGGGCAGCACGACACCGTCGCGGATCCCCGCGCCGTACTGACCTCGGGCAGTGGTCTGATCGAGCGGGCCGATCAACCGGGCCGCGGAAAGCACCTTGATCTTCTCAGCCGCGATACTGTCCGCGTCGAAGCTGAGCGGCTCCTCCATCGTGATCAGGGCGAGCAACTGCAGCAGGTGATTCTGTATGACGTCCCTCGCTGCGCCGATGCCGTCGTAATAGCCCGCGCGCCCTTCGACGCCCACGCTCTCAGCCATCGTGATCTGTACGTGGTCGATGTGCTGGTTGTTCCACAGCGGTTCGAACATGCCGTTGGCGAACCGGAGGGCCAAGATGTTCTGGACGGTCTCCTTGCCCAGGTAGTGGTCGATCCGATAGATCGACGACGGCTCGAACGCCTGCTCCAGCGCATCGCCCAGTGCGCGTGCACTGGCCAGGTCGTGGCCGAACGGCTTCTCGACCACGACCCGGCGCCATCCGTGTTCCTGCCGGTGGAGGTCGGCACCGGACAAGCCCGCGCACACCGTCTCGAACGCCGACGGCGGGATCGAGAGGTAGAAGACGTAGTTCGCTGGCTTTCCGCGTAGGAGGTCGAGCTGTGCAAGCAGGGACCCGAGCGCCTCGAATGCCGAGGAATCCTCGAACGTCCCCTGGTGGAAGTGGATCCGCTGCTTCAGCCTGGCCCACACCTGCGGGTCGAACGGAGTGCGAGCGTGGGCGGCAACGGACTCCCGCAGGAGGGTCTCGAGGTTCGAGGTGTCGCGGGCGAACCCGACCAGGTCGAAATCCGGCGACAGCTGACCTGCGTGCTCGAGGTCGTAGATTGCGGGAAGCAGCTTCTTGCGCGACAGGTCACCGGTGATGCCGAAGAGCACCATCGAAGCCGGTCCGGTGACCGCCGGGAGCTGCCCCGTCTGCCCCTCCCGGATCTCGCCGATGTCGCTGATGACCGGCCTGTTGTCGTACCGATTTCTCTCCTGGACGTGGGACACGGTCACTTCTGTTTTTCTCCAAGTCGTTTCGCGCGCTGCCCGGCGCGTCCGGACACAATGCGACCGAACCAGTCTCGAAGGCCTGACAGCTGTTGGCACTTCGCCGAGCGACTAGTACCCGCTCCCCCTTTGACCAGGTGAGATGGCCTGCGATCGCGACTAGACATGCTCCGGACACCGGATCGACCGCGCTGCCACCTGGCGCCGACACATGACCGGCGCCGGAACCCGAACACGACACCGGAAGGGACGACCGCAATGACCCAGAACACCAACCTCGAGGAGTTGTGCGAGGTAGGTGTGTCGGTATGGCTCGACGATCTGTCTCGCGAGCGCATCGAGTCCGGAAGATTGGCGGAACTCGTAGCCACGAAGTCCGTCGTCGGAGTCACCACGAATCCGGCCATCTTCCATGCCGCGCTCAGCAACGACGGCTCGTACCATGCACAATTACGCGAGCTCGCCACCCGCGGTGCCGGTGTCGACGCAACCGTCCGCACGGTGACAACGGACGATGTGCGCTCGGCGTGCGACGTTCTTGCGGCACAGTTCGACAGGACCGGCGGGGTCGACGGCAGGGTGTCCATCGAGGTCGATCCGCGCCTTGCGCACGATACCGACGAGACCGCCGCACAGGCCGTCGAACTGTGGAAGATCGTCGACCGCCCCAATCTGCTGATCAAGATCCCTGCCACTGCTGCCGGCGTCCCCGCCATCAACCAAGTGGTCTCGGAAGGCATCAGCGTCAACGCGACCCTGATCTTCTCTGTCGAGCGCTACGAACTCGTGATGAATGCCTACCTCGACGGACTCGAAGCAGCCAAGGCCGCTGGACATGACCTGTCGCGTATCCAGTCGGTCGCCTCCTTCTTCGTCTCTCGTGTCGACACGGAGACCGACAACAGGCTCACGAAGATCAACACGCCGGAGGCACTCGAACTGCGCGGGCGAGCAGCGCTCGCCAACGCGCGGCTGGCGTATGCGGCCTACCAGCGGGTGTTCGAGACCGGCACACGGTTCCGACAACTCGATGTGTTCGGAGCGAATGCGCAGCGGCTGTTGTGGGCGTCGACAGGGGTCAAGAACAAGGACTATCCAGACACGCTGTATGTCGAGGAACTGGTCGCTCCGAACACCGTCAATACGATGCCGGAGACGACGATCGATGCCTTCGCGGACCATGGGCGGGTCAAAGGTGACACGCTTTCGGGCAAGGAAGCCTCGGGGCAGGCGTTGTTCAGCCGTCTCGAGGCCGCGGGTGTCGATCTCGCGGATGTTTTCGACACTTTGGAAGCCGAGGCCGTCGAGAAATTCACGGTCGCGTGGAAAGCGCTGCTCGACACGACCGAAGAACAACTGCGAACGCTTCGCCGGGAAGGGTGAATGCCGATGCTCATCGATGGGCACAACGATCTCGCCTGGGCAATGCGACAGCAGTACGCCTGCGATTTGGATCTGGTGGACCTGACATGCCGGGTTCCAGGGCTCCACACCGACCTTCAGCGGCTCGCTGCGGGCGAGGTCGGTGGGCAGTTCTGGTCCGTCTACGTCTCCCCCGAGCTGTACTCGGGTCCCGCGGCCGTGATGGCCACACTCGAACAGATCGACTTCATCCACCGATTGGTCGCTCGATATCCCGAACGTCTGGTGCTCGCGACCACCGCGGACGAGGTCGTGGCGTCAGGCTCTCGGATCGCCTCGCTGCTCGGCATGGAGGGCGGTCACTGCATCGACGAGTCACTTCCGGTGCTCCGCGTGATGCGCACACTCGGTGTGCGGTACATGACGCTGACGCACAACAAGAATGTGCCGTGGGCGGACGCTGCGACGGATGAACCCGTACTCCGCGGACTGTCCGAGTTCGGTGTGGACGTAGTACGCGAGATGAATCGACTGGGAATGATGGTCGATCTCTCCCACGTGTCGCCGGACGTCATGCGACACGCCCTGCGGGTCAGTGCCGCTCCGGTGATCTTCAGCCATTCCTCGGCCCGTGCACTGTGCGACCATCCACGAAATGTCCCCGATGATGTCCTTGAAACTCTGGCCGACAACGACGGCGTCTGCATGGTGACCTTCTTGCCCGCCTTCGTGTCACCAGAGGTGCGGCAATGGAACAAGGACCTCGCGGACACGGCGCAGCAGCGAGGGGTCGTCAAGGGCGACCCCGACTACCGCCGGCTGGTCCACGATCTCAGCACCGCGTCACCATGCCCGACCGCCACCTTGGATCAGGTCGTCGATCACATCGAGCACGTACGCGAGGTCGCGGGCATCGACCACGTCGGGATCGGTGGCGACTACATGGGCGCGGAGGACATGCCGAGCGGCCTCGAGGATGTGTCGGGTTATCCGAGACTGTTCGCCGCACTTGTCGACCGTGGATGGTCGTGCTCCGACCGCACGAAGCTTGCGGGCGAGAACGCGATCCGCGTACTCCGGGCATCGGAGGACGTGGCGACCGCGACACTCTGAGACTCTGAGGTCCAGTCAGCCCCGCGCAGCGACCAGATGTCCGGCTCCCGCTGACCCGGTCGAAACAACGCCTGCGCGGATCGCGACGGCTGCCGCCTCGCCCCGGTTGGCCACTTCCAGCTTCCTCAGCACGCTGGCCACGTGGAACTTGATGGTGCTCTGAGTGACTCCGAGTTCGTCGGCGATGGTGCGATTGCGTTTGCCCTCCGCAAGGTGACCCAGCACCTCCATCTCTCGGGGATTCAAGCTCGACAGCAGGTGCTCGTCGGGTCGAGCAGCAGGTGGATCCAGTGGAAGCGTCAGCTTCACGCAGTTTCCCCACCCGGGGATCGAGTCGACCTCCAATTGCCCTCTGAGGGTTCGTAGGCGTCCCATCAGTTGCAGGCTCAGCGCATTGCTGTCGATCGAGCCCGGCCCGTTGTCGCGGATCTCGAGCAGAACGTTCTCGCCGTCGCAATCCCACGCGATCCGCAAGCGGTCCAGCGCAGGCTGGGCACAGCAGGCGAGGACGACTGCGCGCACCATCGCACGCGCCGCGACGGCGACTTCGCCGGGCAGCGGGCGGCCGTCAGCGGGCGGCGCGGCGTACTCGACGTCGACCTCCTGGAACTTCAACAACGGCCCCAGTTCGCCTTGCAATCGGGCGAACGCCGTGGTCACAGCTTCCTCTGACAGTTCGCGGTCGACGGCGCTCGTGGATCGCAACGAGGTGAGCGCGGCGGACGCTGTTTCGCTGGCCGTGATGCGGGCACGGCGATCGTCGAGGTCTCGCGACCGCAGGGTTCCCAGGATGGTGGACAGGGTCGCCTCATGTACCCCGGTCAGTTCGACGATCGTGCGGGCGCGCTCGCTCGATGCCGCCCGGGACTCCGCGAGGTAGTCCGGACTGGCCTGAGCCACCTGGTGGTGGATGGCCATGGCCACCAGCCCGAACATCGCCGCGACCTCCTCGAGACTCAGAGTCGCCCGCAGATGCGTCGGGACCATCACGAGGAGAATGTCGCTGAGGTCGCGGACCGCCCAGATCCGGTGTTTCGATCCGGCGAGGACAGCCTCCGAGTCGCAGCTGGTTCCCAGTTCGAGCGACTCCTTGATCGCTTCCAATTCCTCGATCGTCACCCGGGCGACCACGTCCTTCTTACCGGCTACTTTCCGGGGGCGCCCGGTGCATTCCCGCGTGAAGATCACCAACGCATCGTGAGATCTCGTGCCCAGGAACGCGGAGAGCCGCGCCGCGATATCGGGGAGTGGGCCGTCGACCACCTTTCGCATGTCGACCCACCGAGCTGACTGTGACTGCTCGACGTCGTCCATGGTCACCACCTGTCCAGTAGTACGTCCACCTGTCGAAAATGAGTGAGCCCGTCAACGTACGAGCCTGTGTAAATGCAGGGAGGGTGGCGCCCCTCGGCCTCTCGGCTCTGGGACGCCACCCCCTGGCGGCACGGAACTTCAGGCGATGGCGGCGCGAAGCTGCTTGGCGGCCAGGCCCGGGTCGTCGGCGCTGTAGATGGATCCGCCGACGACTGCGACGTCGGCACCGGCGCGCTGCACGTCGCCGATCGTCTTCAGGTTGACTCCGCCGGCGACGGAGAACGGGACACGTGCCTGTTCTCCGGAGCTGAGCAGCCCGTTCAAGTCGTAACCGGGCTGCGCCTGCTCGTCCAGGCCGGCGTGCATCTCGACGAACTTCGCGCCCAATGCGCGAACCTCCTTCGCACGAGTGACCTTGTCGGCCACGCCGATCAGGTCGACGACGACGCCCTTGTTGTGAGCGGTCGCGGCCTTGACAGCACCGGCGATGGTCGAGTCGTCGGCGGCGCCCAGAATCGTGACGAGGTCGGCGCCGGCCTTGAACGCGATGTCCGCCTCGAGCTCACCGGCGTCCATGGTCTTCAGGTCTGCGAAGACGATCTTGTCCGGGTGGGCTTCCTTGACCGCGGTGATCGCGGCCAGTCCTTCACTCTTCACCAGCGGGGTGCCGAGTTCGATGATGTCGACGAATTCGGCGACCTGCCCGGCCAGCGTGAGCGCAGCCTCGGTGGTCAGCACGTCCATGGCGACTTGCAGCTTCATGATGTGTCTTCCTTCTTCTAGTGATGTGCGATGTGTGGTTGGACTGTTGGTCAGGGGATCGACCGGCGACCTACTCGAGGTTGGCGTGGCGCAGCCACAACTCCTCCGCGGGCGACGCGTCGTTGTCCCAGAGCGAGGCGAAGAGTGCCTCGGTGGCGACGAACAGCGCCTGCTCGAACAGGGACCCGGCGTACTGTCGCGAAACGGTCGACCCGTGGTCGGTCTTCTGCGCAGCAGGGACGACTACAACGGCATCAGCGAGCTTCGCCAACGGAGAACTGGCATTGGTGGTGAAGACGCCGATGCGGGCACCGATCCGGGAGGCGGTTTCGGCAGCCTTCACCACGCCCGAAGTGGTGCCGGATCCGGAGGCCACGATTAGCAGGTCGCTGGCATCGATGGCGGGGGTGGTGGTGTCTCCGGCGACATGCACGGTGAGGCCCAGGTGCATCAACCGCATCGCAGTCATCCGGAGCACCAGCCCGCTCCGGCCTGCGCCGGCGACGAACACGCGGCTCGACCGGCCGAGGTGCTCGGCAAGGGCGGCCAACTCGGTCGCGTCGATCTTGCCGACGGTCTCGGTGATCTCACTGCTGACGAGGCGTAGGTTGCGAGCAATGTCTTCGGAAGAGCTGAACACGGCGGGCGTCGAAGTGACTGCGGAGGTCACGATGTGATCCCTTCGGCTCGGTGGGTGATCCGTAGCGACCCGGATGGCTGCTGCGGCGATGGTCACCATGCTTTCGGATCGAAGTGATAGGTGGAACACTGTTTTGTGACGGTCTTCACTACACTTTCGAGTTGTTTCGTTCCTGCACACTGCCAAGTGCGGGTACGCCGAATCCCGACCGGTGACTTCAGAGGACGCACATGACCCACCTCCATGACCACCTCGATGCCCACTCCGACGCCCACCTCGACCTGCCGTGGCAGCTCCTGAACAGCGTGGCTGCGGTGACCGATGCCCCGCTGGCGCAGATCGCCGACCGGCTGCGGGAGGCCACCGTCCCTTACGTGGCCGGCAGCGCGCTGATCATCTTCACCGAGGACTGCACCGGAAGGCCGCAGAAGAAGGCCGGCGACGAGGAGATCATCTCCCGCGTGTCGATAGCCGAGTTGGACGCGCTCCGCGCGCTCGTTCCGGACGAGGTTCCCTGGTTCGGCGAGGCCGCGGTCGGCGACCGGACACGACCCGTGCTGGCGCTCCAGCACCCGTCCAGCCGGGCGCTGCTGATCCTGACCGACCCGGACCCGGCCGAGCGGGAGGAGTGCGGCGACCGGTTGGAGGTCGTCACCTATCTGTGGGGTCTCGCAGCCCGCAGGATCCACGAGAAGGTGACGGACGCGCCGCCGTCATACCTGGCGGAATCACGAGCGGCCTCGGCTGAACGGGTGCGGGTGACCGCGGAGTTGACCGACCTGCACTCGACCACCCTGGAGACCTTGCTCGCCGCGCTGCGCTCGTCCGGCCTCGACGACGCCACTGCTCGGTCGACCGTCACCGACCTGACCGCCAAGGCGCTGATCGAGCTGCGAACCCTCAGCGACCGCACCACCGACATGGTGGAGGAGCCGGTGGCCACGGCGTTCGAGCGGCTACGCGAGGATCTGCGTCCACTGACGCGTTTCAGCGGAATCGACGTGGAGTTCATCGAACCCCCGTTGAACGGGCGCGCGCTGCCCGGTGAGGTCGGACACGCGGCCCGGGCGATCGTCCGTGGCCTGGTGCTGGCGATGATGGAGCAGCCCGCGATCAGCAGGATCCGGACCCAGTGGGACTGTGATGGGGAAAACCTGCTGATCAATATCCGCGACGACGGAAGCGGTGCACTGTCTGCGTCGGCACCCAACATCAGCCGGCTGAATCGGCAGGTGGAAGCTCTGTCCGGACAGCTGCGCTTGGACGTCATGTCGGGTTGGGGGGCGGATGTCTTCGTGACGCTTCCGCTGGATCCGCCCGCGGCCCCGTCCGGTGAGATCGCCGGGTGGAACCTCGCCGCCCGGGAGCTGGAAGTGCTGCAGCTGCTCGCAGCCGGACTCCGAAACCGCGCCATCGCAGTCAGCCTGGGGATCAGCGAGAACACCGTCAAGTTCCATGTGCGCAAACTGTTCAAGAAACTAGGCGTGGGATCGCGCACCGAGGCGATCGCGCTGGCGCACAGTCACGGTATCCAGTGAGCAGCACCGTCTCACGACGGTCAGGTGGGTAGTCGTCCCGTCGTCTGACGAGTTCTGCCGTGGCTACCCGAACAGGATGCGGGCCTCGTCGTAGCGGTGTTGCGGCACGACCTTGAGTTGCCCGAGCGCATCCTCGAGCTCGACGTGGACAATCTCGGTGCCGCGCAGCGAGACCATGGTTCCCCACTGGCCATCCACCACGGAGTCGATGGCCGCCATCCCGAGCCGGGTCGCGAGCACCCGATCGAACCCGGTAGGGGTCCCCCCGCGTTGGATGTGGCCGAGGGTCGTGGCTCGGGTCTCGATCCCCGTGCGGGCCTCGAGTTCCGGCGCGAGTTGGTTCGCGATGCCGCCCAGCCGCGGCCTGCCGAAGGCATCCAGACCGTTCTCGGAGTGCGCTTGCTGCATCTCGTCGGTGGTGAACCCCTCGGCGACGACCACCAACGGTGCCCGGCCACGCTCGTCGGCGAGTTTCACCCATCCGGCGATCTGATCCATGCTCACCTGTTGCTCCGGTATGAGAATGACATGGGCGCCCGACGCCATCCCGGAGTGCAGCGCGATCCACCCGACGTGCCGTCCCATCACCTCGGCGATCATGCACCGATGGTGCGACTCACCGGAGGTCCGCAGTCGGTCCATGGCTTCGGTCGCGATCTCGATCGCGGTGTCGAATCCGAAGGTGTAATCAGTGGCGTCCAAGTCGTTGTCGATCGTCTTGGGCACCCCGACGACCTTGATCCCGGCATCGGAGAGCCGCTTCGCCGCGGCCAGCGTGCCCTCTCCGCCGATCGCGATGATGGCGTCGATGCCCAGATCGGCCATGTGACGCCCGATCACGTCAGGGCCGCCACCGTTCTCGAACGGGTTGGTGCGCGAGGTGCCCAAGATCGTGCCGCCCAGCTTGCCGATCCCGCGGACCATCCGGCGCGGCAACTCGATGGCGTCCCCCTCGACGACCCCGCGCCACCCACCCCGGTAGCCCATGAATTTCTGCCCGTGGACGGCGATACCTTTCAGCACCGCGCCGCGAATGACCGCGTTGAGTCCGGGGCAGTCTCCCCCGGATGTGAGGATGCCGATCTTCATGGCACGAGGTCAGATCGACTTGCCGGCGGAACCGAGTTGGGTGGCGGCCTCGACAATGCGGGCCGCCATCCCCTGTTCGGCGGCGGCACCCCACGTCCGCGGGTCGTACAACTTCTTTGTGCCGACCTCGCCATCGACCTTCAGGACGCCGTCGTAGTTGCCGATCATGTGGCCGGCGACCGGGCGGGTGAAGGCGTACTGGGTGTCGGTGTCGATGTTCATCTTGACCACGCCGTAGGAGACCGCATCGCTGATCTCCTGCTCGGTCGACCCCGATCCGCCGTGAAAGACGAGATCGAACGGTCGTTGTTTCCCGACTGTGGCCCCGACCTTCTCCTGTATGTCGGAAAGGATCTCCGGGCGCAGCTTGACGTTGCCGGGTTTGTAGACGCCGTGCACGTTGCCGAACGTCAAGGCGGTGAGGTACCGACCGTGCTCGCCCGCACCGAGTGCCTCGATGGTCGCCTGCCCGTCCGCGACAGTGCTGTAGAGCTTGTCGTTGATGGCATTCTCGACGCCGTCCTCCTCACCACCAACGGTGCCGATCTCGACCTCGAGGATGATGTGGGCGGCGGCAGCACGAGCCAGGAGTTCGCGACCGATGTGCAGGTTGTCCTGCAGGCTCTCGGCGGAGCCGTCCCACATGTGGGAGTTGAAGATCGGGTTCTCGCCGCGCTTGACGGCGTCCTCCGAGGCCGTCAGGAGCGGCAGCACGAAGTCGTCGAGCTTCTCCCGAGGGCAGTGGTCGGTGTGCAGGGCGATGTTGACCGGGTAGTTGCGCGCGGCCTCACGGGCGAACGCGGCGAAGTTGAGCGACCCCGCGACCATGTTCTTGATCCCCGCGCCGGACCAGTACGCCGCGCCTCCGGTGGAGACCTGCACGATGCCGTCGGAACCGGCGTCGGCGAAGCCCTGCAGAGCAGCGTTGAGAGTCTGTGACGAGGTCACGTTGACCGCGGGGTACGCAAATCCGGCCGCCTTGGCGCGGTCGATCATCTCGGAGTAGGTCTCCGGGCTTGCAATGGGCATGGCTTCCTTCTCACTGACGCTGTAACGGTCGTGGCTGCGGGTGGCGGGTGCCGCCAGGGGCCGGACTCAGTCCGGAACCTCGCCGGTGGCCTCGTAACCGGCGATCTTGCCGATGCGGCGCCGGTGGCGCTCGGCGTTGCTGAACGGCTCGGCCAGGAATGCCTCGATGAGGGCGGTTGCCTCCTCGACGCTGTGCTGACGTCCGCCCACGGCGACGACGTTGGCGTCGTTGTGTTCGCGAGCCAACGTCGCCGTCTCGGTGTTCCACACCAGCGCCGCGCGCACACCCTTCACCTTGTTCGCGGAGATCTGCTCACCGTTACCGGAGCCTCCGAGCACGATGCCGAGGGCGTCGACGCCGGCGGCCTGGTCGCTGACGACGGCCTGTGCCGCATTGATGCAGAACGACGGGTAGTCGTCCTCGGCGTCGTAGTTGGAGGGGCCGTGGTCGACCATCTCGTAGCCCTTGGCGGAGAGGCTGTCGATCAGAGCTGCGCTCAGCTCCAGACCGGCATGGTCGGTCGCGATGTGTACGCGCATGGGTGGGGCCTTTCGGGGAAGGGTGGTCGGAGTCAGCTCGAGTGCGCCGGCTGGCGCGACATCGCGAGCAGGCCGCCCGCGCGCAGCGCTTCGATGGCGTCGGCGGGCGACGGCTTGCCGTAGACCGACGAGCCGGCGACGAACACGTCGGCACCGGCCTCCGCGGCACGGGTGATGGTTTCCTCGGTGATGCCGCCGTCGACCTGGATGGCCAGGTCGAGGTCCGCACCCTGTATGGCGGCGCGGGCGCGGCGGATCTTCGGCACCGTGACGTCCAGGAACGACTGACCGCCGAAACCGGGCTCCACGGTCATGATCAGGAGCATGTCGAGCTCGGGGAGTATGTCGAGGTAGGGCTCGATCGGGGTGGCCGGTCGAAGCGCCATACCCGCCTTGGCTCCGCGTGCGCGCAGTTCCCGCGCCAGTTTGATCGGAGCGCTGGACGCCTCGACGTGGAAGGTCACCGACGACAGGCCGAGGTCGGCATACGCCGGGGCCCAGCGATCCACCTCCGCGATCATCAGGTGGGCGTCCAGGGGCACCGGGCTGACCTTCTGCAACCGCTCCACCACGGGCAGGCCGAGGGTCAGGTTCGGCACGAAGTGGTTGTCCATCACGTCGACGTGCGCGGCATCGGCGTTGCTGATCCGCGCCAGCTCCGCCTCGAGGTTGGCGAAGTCGGCCGACAGGATGCTCGGGTTGATGCGACAGGTCTGGGCGCTCATGACCGTGCCTGACTCAGCGAACCCGAGGCCGTCTTCAGCGCGTTCTGAACGTCGGCGAGGAGCTCGGACCAGCTGGCGACGAACTTCTCCAGTCCCTCGGACTCCAGCTGTCCCACGACGTCGTCGTACGAGATGCCCAGGTCCTCGAGCGCCTTCAGTGCCGCGGCGGCCTCGTCATACGTGCCGGAGATCGTGTCACCGGTGACCTCACCGTGGTCGAACGTCGCGTCGAGCGTCTTCTCCGGCATGGTGTTGACCACGTCGGCCGCAACCAGTTCGGTGACATACAGGGTGTCGGGGTATGCCGGGTCCTTGACACCGGTGGACGCCCACAGGGCGCGCTGCGGACGAGCACCCTCTGCGGCCAGGGCCGACCAGCGGTCGGTGGCGAACTCCTGCTCGTATGCCTGGTAGGCCAGTCGCGCGTTGGCGAGCGCGGCCTTCCCGCGCAGCGCGGCAGCCTCCGGGGTGCCCAGCGCGTCCAGCCGCTTGTCGATCTCGGTGTCCACGCGGGAGACGAAGAAGGACGCCACCGAGTGGATCTGCGACAGGTCGTGTCCGCTCTTCTTGGCCTGCTCCAGGCCGCTCTGGAAGGCGTCGATGACCGCTCGGTAACGGTCCAGGGAGAAGATCAGGGTGACGTTGACGCTGATGCCCTCGGCGAGCACCGCGGTGATCGCGCCCAGGCCCTCGACGGTGGCCGGGATCTTGATCAGCACGTTGTCCTTGGCGACCTTCTGGTACAGCCGCTTCGCCTCGGCGATCGTGCCCTCCGTGTCCCATGCCAGGCGAGGGTCGACCTCGATCGAGACCCGGCCGTCGACGCCCTGTGTCGCGGCGGCGGTGCCGGCGAACAGGTCGCACGCGTCCGCCACGTCGGCGGTGGTGATCTCGAAGATCGCCTCGTCGACGCCGGCACCCTGTCCGGCGAGCTGCTCGATCTTGGGGGCGTAGTCACTTCCGGAGGTGATCGCGGCCTGGAAGATGGACGGGTTGGTGGTCACGCCGACGACGTTCTTCTCGTCGATCAGACGCTGCAGGCTGCCGCTGTCCAGTCGCTCGCGGGACAGGTCGTCCAGCCAGATGGACACGCCGGCTGCGGAGAGCTGGGCGGTGGGAGTCGAAGTGGGCATGTCGTGCCTTCTTCCGTGCAAAGGGTGATCAGGTGGATTTCGGTCGGCGCCCCGGAGGAGCCCCACGGAACGCCGACCGAAGTGGGTGGCCGTCCGCTCAGTTGGCGGCGGCAGAGATGGAGTCCCGAGCGGCGGCGACGACGGCCTCCGTGGTGATCCCGAACTCCTGGAACAGACGCTGGTAGTCAGCCGAGGCCCCGTAGTGCTCGAGGCTGACGCTGCGGCCGGCGTCGCCGACGATGCCCTTCCAGGTCAGGTCCAGGCCGGCCTCGACGGAGACGCGGGCGGTGACCGAGCTGGGCAGGACCGACTCGCGGTAGGCCTCGTCCTGCTGGTTGAACCACTCCAGGCACGGGACCGAGACCACCCGGGTGGCGATCCCGTCGGCCTGCAGGGCCTCGCGCGCCTCGACAGCGAGCTGGACCTCGGAGCCGGTGGCGATCAGCAGCACCTGCGCCGGCACGGTGGCACCGTCACGGGACGCCTCGGCGAGCACGTAGGCGCCGCGCGCCGCGCCCTCGGCCGAGCCGAAGGTGTCTCCGGCGGCGGCACCCTCGCCACGGGCGAAGACCGGGATGTTCTGGCGGGTCAGCACCAGTCCGGCCGGGTTCTCCTGGTTGCCCAGGACGGTTTTCCACGCGACCGCCACTTCGTTGGCGTCACCGGGTCGGACCACGTCCAGGCCCGGTATGGCGCGCAGGGTGGCCAGCTGCTCCACGGGCTGATGCGTCGGGCCGTCCTCGCCCAGGCCGATCGAGTCGTGCGACCACACGTAGATGGAGGGCACGCCCATGAGTGCGGACAGCCGGATGGCCGGACGCTGGTAGTCACTGAAGATCAGGAACGTGCCGGAGTACGCACGGGTGGGACCACTGAGGTGGATGCCGTTCACGATCGACGCGGCGGCGTGCTCACGGATGCCGAAGTGCAGCACCCGACCCTCGGGATTGCCCGTCCACGACTGGGTCGAACGCGACGCCGGGATGAAGGACGGCGCTCCCTCGATCGTGGTGTTGTTGGAGCCGGCCAGGTCGGAGGACCCACCCCACAGCTCCGGCATCACGCCCGCGATCGCGTTGATGACCTTGCCGGACGCTGCACGGGTGGAGACGTCCTTGTCCGCCGGGAACTCCGGCAGGACGCTGTCCAGCTCGGCCGGCAGCTCGCCTGCTTCGATCCGCTGCAGGAGCTTGGCCAGGTCCGGGTTGGCCGACTGCCAGGCGGCAAACGACTCCTGCCACTCCGCACGGGCCGCCGTTCCGCGCCCCACCACTGCACGGGCGTGTGCCAGCACGTCGTCGTCGATCTCGAAGCTGACCTGCGGGTCGAAGCCCAGGACCTCCTTCAAGCCGGCGACCTCTTCAGCGCCGAGCGCCGCGCCGTGGATCCCGCCGGTGTTCTGTTTCTTCGGCGAGGGGTACCCGATGATCGTGCGCAACGAGATGATCGAGGGGCGGGAGGTCTCCGACTTCGCCGCGACGAGAGCGTCATACAGCGCCTCGACGTCCTCGACGTACTCGCCGGTGCTCGTCCAGTCCACCCGCTGGGTGTGCCAGCCATACGACTCGTACCGCTTGAGAACGTCCTCGGTGAAGGCGATGTCGGTGTCGTCCTCGATGGAGATGTGGTTCTCGTCGTACACCACCACCAGGTTGCCCAGCTCCTGGTGTCCGGCGAGTGAGGACGCCTCGGAGGTCACGCCCTCCTGCAGGTCACCGTCGGAGGCGATCACCCAGATGGTGTGGTCGAACGGACTGGTCCCAGCCGGTGCGTCGGCGTCGAGCAGACCACGCAGACGTCGCTGCGAGTAGGCGAAGCCCACCGAAGATGCGAGACCCTGGCCCAGCGGGCCGGTGGTGATCTCCACACCGGCTGTGTGCTTGTACTCCGGGTGACCGGGCGTCAGGGACCCCCACGTGCGCAGTGCCTCCAGGTCCTTCATCTCCAGGCCGTATCCCGACAGGTAGAGCTGGAGGTACAGGGTCAACGAGGAGTGCCCCGGGGACAGGATGAAACGGTCCCGGCCTGACCACTGCGCATCGGCCGGGTCGTGCCGCATCAGCTTCTGGAACAGCAGGTACGCGGCGGGTGCCAGGCTCATCGCGGTGCCAGGGTGGCCGTTGCCGACCTTCTCGACAGCGTCGGCCGCGAGCACCCGGATGGTGTCGACCGCGCGCTTGTCGACGTCGGTCCAGTCCAGCTCGGCGGGTGCGGCGGGGGGCGGGGTGGAGGTGGCTGTTGTAGTCACTGTCTTGTCCCTTCGAGGTGATCGTCGATCTGCGGGGCCGAATGGCTGCTTCGTGGGTTGATGACCATCCTGTCCGGACCAAAGGGGTAGTGGTAACGCTGTTTTGTGACGGTTCTCACTACACTTTCGGATTGGCCCCACGTCGCTGACCCACCCCGACGGCGCTGTCGCCGGACACGAGCTGGCGCCGGGATCGCGATGATGCTCGGGCGGTGTCATAACCTTCCGGCATGAGTGAGGTCGCCACACCACAACCACAGGACGTCGCCAAGCCACTCAGCCAGTCGGCGGCGTTCTTGGTATTGACGATCGACGAGACCGAGGAGGCGATGCGGACCGCCCGCTCCGTGGTTGCCAGCACGGACGACCTCGTCAAGAACGTGCGGATCCGGGCCGCGGACAACTTCTTCAGCTGCAATGTCGGCATCGGCCATCGTGTCTGGGACCGCCTCACCGGCAAGCCGGCTCCCAAGGAGCTCAGGCCGTTCTCCGAGATCAAGGGTGCCAAGCACACCGCCGTCGCGACCCCAGGCGATCTGTTGTTCCACATTCGTGCGGACAACATGGGCCTGATCGTGGAGTTCGAGAAGATTCTGCTGGAGGCCTTCGGCGCTGCGGCGACCGCCGTCGACGACGTCGCCGGCTTCCGGTACTTCGACGCCCGTGACCTGCTCGAGTTCGTCGACGGCACTGCGAACGCGAGTGGACCGGACGCCGAGCACGACACGATCGTCGGGTCGGAGGACCCGGCATACGCCGGCGGCAGCTACGTCGTGACCCAGAAGTACCTGCACAACCTGGGCGACTGGCGCAGCCAGTCGACCGAGACCCAGGAGGCCATCATCGGCCGCACCAAGTTCGACAACCTCGAGCTGCCCGACGCCGGCGCAGACGAGCAGAAGGCGCACAAGACGCTGTGCACGATCGAGGACGAGGACGGCGAACACGACATCCTGCGTGACAACATGCCGTTCGCGAACCCTGGCAAGGGCGAGTACGGCACCTACTTCATCGGCTACTCGCGGTACTTGTGGGTGATCGAGAGGATGCTGGAGCGCATGTTCATCGGTGCGCCGCCGCCGCTGCACGACCGGATTCTCGACTTCTCGACCGCCGTCACCGGCTCGACCTTCTTCGTGCCGGCCCGCCAGTTCATCGCCGACCTCGACGGCTGAGCAGATGAATCGGCGCCGGTCCGGTCACGTCGCGGTGATCGGTGCTGTCAGGGGTGCCAACTGGCTGGCAATCATGGGCGCATCATGCTTGTCGTGCCGCACGATGACCGACAAGTGCGCGATCCCGTCTGCTGAGTCACCGTTCGCGCGCTCGCCTCACCGTCAGGACAGTCCGGGACAGCACCGGTCTCGGGTTGGCGAACGGGCACGCCGTCGCTCGGTCACACGACGGAAGTCTCGACATCGCCAGCGTGCCGGGCGACACGACGTTCACCGTGACCCTGCCGGTCGACCGCACCGTATGACGTCAGGTGGGGCGCCTGAACAGCAGAGCGCGGGCAGGGCACGCCTCCACCAACACACGTGCTTCCTCGGGGGGCAGGGTCAGCCGGGACTGGATCGGGTAGCCGAACTCATCGAGCTCGACAGCACCGTCCGACATGACGGCGCAGACACCGTGCGCGGTGCAGGCGACCCGGTCGACGATGACCTCGGCGACCTCCGCCTCCCGCCTAGCGCGCCGCACCGGCCCGCTCCTTCATCGCGACGCACGCACCCGCGAGGTGAGCTTCGACATCGGCCCGGAAGGTCCGCAGCGCGGACGAGATGAAGCCGGCAATGCCGTCCGGGTATCGGCAGGCACCGCGGCCCGGCAGCAGGCGAAGTCGCTGCTGCAACAGCGCGAACTCGTCATACGCCAGCGCACCGTCGGCGAGTTGCGCAACCTGTGTGGCGACCGCGGGCACGCCGAACATGCACGGTCCGCACTGCCCTGCGGACTCCCCCGCAGCAAATCGCGCCAACCGCGTGACGTACTGCAGCGGACACGCCGAGCGCTCGAGGACATGGATCGCCCCGGTGCCCGTGCGCAGCCCGTGTGGTGCCAGCGCCGCGTTCGACCAGGCCACGGACCACGCATCGCCCGCCGAGAGCCAGCCGCCGCTGAGTCCGCCGATCCCGACCGCGCCGACCTCGAAAGCACCTGCGGCGGTGAGCAATTCACGCATGGGCACACCGGCTGCTGTGTCATAGACACCCGGCCGCTCAACGCTGCCGCCGATGGTGACCAACCGGGGACCCGGCTCGTCCGGCGTGCCGAAACCACGGAACCGGCCCGGTCCGTACTGCGCGATCTGGCTGATCCGCCATACGGTCTCGGCGTTCAGGACCAGCGTCGGACGCAGGCGGTGCCCCTGCGAGTCCCTCCCGCCGCGGGCGATCGGCTCGTGTCGCATCACGGGACGGGCCAGCCCTCCGTGCAGCAGGCTGACCAGTGCGGACTCCTCCGAGGCGACATACCGTGCCGGCACCGAAAGGACGCGCAGCCCGGCCTCCAGGAGACGGTCCTCGGTGTCGCTGCCACGGTGGGCCGCCCAGTGCACCTTCCGCGCGACCAGGCCGGCTCCGTGCTCCAGCTCGCGCAGGTGCTCGGCGACCACCAGCGCGTCCTTGTGCGTCCCGACCTCGCCGTCGCAGGCGTTGACGATGAGCTCGGCACGGTTGTCGAAGGCGGCCCGCAGCTTGACGCTGGTTGGGAACATCGCGCCGCCCCGACCGGTCAGTCCGGCCTCGTCGAGTAGGTCTGTCAGGCTCATGTCCACTCCTGCCGTAGGACTTCGCGCCGACGGGCGCTGTCGTGGTGGGTGCCGGCCAGCCGCCACAGCACGGCTGCCGTGCCGATGACGCCGCAGCCGATCGTGGTGAAACGGAGCAGTGGCTCGTTGCCGGTGCTCATCGAGATGCCGTGCCACAGCGTCAGCGGCCACATCACGAAGCTGGACCGGTGGACCAGACGCCAGACGCGTTCACTGATCCGGCGCCGCAGCAACGACGTCACGACGACGGCGGCCACGATGTCGGCGCCGAGCGCACCGAGGCCGACGGCGAAACGACGGTATGACGAGGCGAACGGCAGCACCGCCGCGACGACATTGATGTGCACGTAGGTGTCGATGATCGCGGTCGCGATGTGCAGCACGAGGAACACCAGCATGCCGAGCGCCAGACTGCGGTGCACGGACTGCACGATCGTCGTCCGGCTGCCCACACTGCGCCGGGCGCCGGAGAGGAACATGCCCAGCACCATCACGGTCGTCATCAGCACGATGCTGATCACGCCCGTCGCCCGGGAGACGTACCACAGGAACGTCATGACGCTCGCTCCCCCAGGAACACCCGTGGCCAGCCGGGTGTGAAGTGCACTTCCCCTTGCTCGGACACCAGCCGGGCCGGGATGCCCCGGGTGGTCAGCCAGGCGACTGCGGCGTCACCGAGCACGATGGCGGCCGTCGTTGCCGTGTTCGCCTCGAGGGCGGATGCGGCGACACAGGTCACCCGCCACCAGGTACGTGCCACCGGTCGACCGGTCGTCGGGTCGAGCAGATGGTGCCGGGTGGCCCCACCCACCTGCCAGCGGCGTCGATCGATGCCGGAGGTAGCCACCCCGTGACTGGTGACCGTGATGCGGGCGTTCTCGGCCGGCGCATCGTCGGTGGCGATCACCCAGCCGCCGGTGGGTGGCTCGCCCGCCACGGCAACGTCGCCGCCCAGGTCGACCAGGAAACCACCGGCTTGCTCAGCGGCGAGGTCGGCGGCCAGCCGGTCGGCCGCCGTGGCCTTGCCCGTCGCACCCAGATCGATCAACGTGCCGGTCGCGAAGGTGACGGTGCCCGCCGCCGGGTCGAGGCTCAGGTCCCGCAGCGTACTCGGAGTCGTCGTGAATTTCTTGCCCGCAGAGACACTTTCGTCAACCTGTCGAGAGAGTATGTCGTCGAGATCGGCGTCATACCCGTTGGCCTCCATCGCCCGGCCGAGCGTCGGGTCGACCAGCCCACCGGTCACATCCGCCGCCCACAATGCGTCCTGGATCAGCGACCGCAGGAGTGGCGTGGCGGGCGCCGTGATGGTCCTGTGCGGGGACGACATCGCTGCCAGTCGCGCCACCTCGGAGTCGGCGCGAAACCGTGAGGCCGTGGCGTCGAGGTCGAGCAACCAGGTGACAGCGAGGTCACCTGCGTCCGGCAGGGCGCTCTCGTCGGCCCCCACGATGCGGCAGTCGACACCGAGCGCTCGGAACTCGAACGATCCGGTCATGACGAGTGCGACTGAGCGTGCGTCGGCTGCGTCGACGACGGCGCGCTCACCGAAGGCACGGTGCTGAAGGTGCTGGATGAGGAGGACGACGGCCCTGATGTGGTCGGTGTCGTGGCCGGCGCCGACTTGGCCGTCGAGGGACTGGTCGATGCCGAGTTGGTCGGTGCGTCGACCGCGAGATGTGCGGTGAGCGCGAGCGTGGCGACGGCACCCAGGCCCAGCGCAGCGCGGCTGAGGCGGCGTGCATTACGAACTGCGGCGATCATGACGAAATCCTTTCCAGAGCTACGCCTTCAATCCTGCGGGGCGAACTTCTCAACCGCCTCAGCACCGGCTATGGACATGTGCAGTCTTTCGCGACGCCATGTAGAGCCGGTGACACCGGCCGAATCAGTAGGCATCGCTGCGGAATCGACGCACTGCCCAAGGACCTTCGACCCTGTGACGTTCGGTGTCCGAGAGTCAGGCTGGTCGCAAATCGTTCAGTAGGAGGTTCGTGATGATGGGTTGGTCAGATGGGGTCGACAACGCCGACGCCTGGATGACGGTCTGCGGGTTCGTGGTCGGTGTGGCGCTCCTCGCCTGCACGATCGTGCTGATCCGGGCGAGCTATCGGGATCGATCGCAGGAACCTCTGTCCGAGGCAGAGCGTGCGCTGCGACTGCGCCTCGCCCGCGGAGAGATCGACGTGGACGAGTTCCTCAGAGAACAGTCCGTGCTGCGGCGCTGAAGCATGATGGAGGGATGAACATGTCGATCGAGCACGACAACCGCGTCATCGTCGTAGGCGTCGATGGGTCAACGGGGTCGCTGAGGGCGATGCGCTGGGCCATCGGCGAGGCGTCTCTACGCGGCTGCGCCATCGAGGCCGTCACGGTGTGGCACGCCGGCTCGTACGGTGCCGCCACTGGTCAGGCCGCGGAAGATCTCCGCGCCCAAGTGGTCAAGGAAGCCTGCAGCGATGTGTCCGACGGGCCACCGATCTCGGAGGAGATCGAGACGGGCGTCCCCGAGGAGGTTCTGGTGGCTCGCTCCCAGCGGGCGAGCCTGCTCGTCATCGGCAGTCACGGGGTCGGCTCGATCCGGCATGCGGCGCTCGGCTCGACGAGCGAGTACTGCTCGCGGATGGCAGCTTGTCCGGTGGTCGTGCTGCCGACGCCGGCCGACGGCGACCGGCACACCGAAATCGCCGAGTGTTAGGCGGAGTGCCCCGCCGTCGGTGGGCACTCATCACGTCTGCCAGCGCGGGAACGTAGCGGCAGACCATGAGCCCGATCGCACGGGCGCCGGTGCCAAAGGTCCCGTTCAGCAGCGCCGGATGGGCGAGCTGTAGGTCGTACTGCTCGGGCTCGATACGTAGTAGTCACTCACCCAGGAACCGTCCGAGAGGCGGCCCCAGACCGAAGTCGTGTAGACCGACGATCCGCGCGACTGGCAGGAGACCCAGGCCAGCGAACCTTCCGGCAGCGTCCCGCGTAGCGCGTAGGTCGGTCCCGGGCCGGCACGACGGTTCAGACTCGGCGGAGTGGTCTGGTACGGATAGGTGCACTTCGGCAGCGGCTTGCTGTATGTCGTCTTGGACGGCGTGCTGAGGTAGTAGTCGGTGACGTAGGCCCCGTTGCTCAAGCGGTCCCAGACCGCGGTGCTGTGCACCGTGGTTCCGTACGTCTGACACACCACCCGCAGCGTCGTACCGGGGGCGTAGGAACCCTGGACCGTGGCGCTCGTGGTCGGTGCGTTGCGATAGTTCAGGGGCACCGTGCTGATGACTTTGAAGGGCAGACCGACGGTCGCCACGGGCGCGTCGAAACGGTCGCTGTCGATGTTCAGGCTCACCCCGCCCCAGGTCTCCGTGTGGTCACCGCGGTACTGCTTGCCGCGCTGACCGTTGGACCAGTGCAGGTTCGAGATCCCCGACCAACCGGTCAGTGACGGGTTGAGATCCCATCGGGCGATCCACAGCGCATCCGGTCGTGCATAGACCGTTGAGCTGTAGGTCTGGGAGAGGTGCAGCGCGCCGGAGTAGAGATGTGCGTAGACCCCGGAGACGAATCCCTGTCGGTGCAGTTCCTTGGTCCACGCGGACAGATAGGTCAGCACCGCCGTGCGGCAAGAAGCATTCGTCGCGTCGTAGTGCTCCATGTCGCCGTAGATGGCGCTCCCCGGTCGCATACCCAGGGCGCGTGCCTTGGTGATGGCGTCGGCAGCCTGCGACTTGCCTTGTGCCGCAGCAAGACTCGGGGTGATCTTCTGCGCGTTGGGACGATAGGTGCACGGTGCCTGAAGTCCCATGTAGATCGGCACGATGGCCCACCCCTGTCGGCTCACGGTGGTGACCCAGGTCGCCGTCAGTTGAGGTTGGGCACAGGTGCGGTTGGCGCCACCGATGTAGACGCCTATCCCGCGGTACGAGGAAGCGCGCCAGGCCATCATCTGTGCGGTCGTGGGCGCGGTGCAGGTGTCGAACGCCAAGCCGCTGAACCGGGTTGCGCTCGAGCCGGTCGGGTAGGTCACGGACGTCGCCGGCACGGCAGCGGCGGACGGTACGGACCCGAAGGTGATGGCCACTGCCGCGAGGAGACTCGAGAACATCCAGGCCAGCGGCCGACCCAGGTGGAACGTGATGTGGAACATGAACCATATGGTCGCCGTGGTCGACGCCTGCGACTATGGACCAAAGTCCCGAGATCGACCACCGTTCAGTACTTTTCGAGGGACCTCTGCGTTTGACGACACAACGGTGCGCGTCGGCTTCTCAACGGGCGATGTGAAGGTTGTTGTGCACTTTCGTCACCCCAGGAGTGTTCCAGGCGATGTGCCCCGCTTGGCTGCGCTCCGCCCAGGTCTGCACCGTCCCGGTCAACTCGATCTCGGTGCCGTTGGTATGGACGTGGATGTGATCGGCCTCGACCTGCGCGTTCCGCACCAGTGCCGCCCGAATGTTCAGCTTCGCCGAGTCTGCGGCGAATGGCAGCTGCGGAACGATTTTGATGTCGTTCTGCACCGAGTGCACGCCTGGCAGGTTCTCCATCATCCGGCCGGCGACGTTGCGTTGATAGTTCCACGGAACCGTGCCGGTCAGCGTGACCTGGTGATCGTGGACGATGGCTTGCACAGTGCGAGGCACGGAGCTGCTTCTTTCGAGGGCCTGTCGGGCGTGCGCCGCGATGCCGGTGTCGTCGCGGGCGGCCTGATGGGACCACACCACAATCTCGTCGGCGACCGAGGTGACACCTGCCACGCGCAGTGTCGCCGCGACCGCGGCTGACTTCTCGGGGTACGTGTTCACTTGTCCCGACAGGGTGATCGCGCCGCTATTGACGGACACGCCGACGTTATCGGCATTCACGTTGGACGCCCAGGACAACTCCTCGGTGACGCTGCTCTTCAACTCGTGATCGGTGATTTGCTGTGTTCGTGTGTGTGTCTGTGTCATGTACTCAGGTTGCCCCTCGCACCGAGACGGGAAGAGGGCCGAAGGTCCCGACAGTGCGACATACGCACCCAGCTGAGCCGGCATGCGCTCCTGACCGGATGCAGGTCCTTGGTCCATGCTCTTTGAAGACGGCTGTCACCCAGTATCTCTGCGGTCATCGGGTTTGGCGCGGCATCGAAACAGCGCCGAGGATGAGGGCCGCCGACGCGAACGCCGCGAGTATTGCGACGTTTCGCAGCACGTCCCCCGTCGGTGACGGCTGGTCGCCGATGGCGGTGAGCGCACGGACGGCATACGTCATGGGCAGTATGTCGGCGAGGGCCTGCAGACCGCGGCATCGAGCTGTGCGGAACGAGCAGGCCACACAGATAGATCTGCGGACCGATGACCAGCGGCATGAACTGGACAGCCTGGAACTCCGTGCGCGCGAAGGCACTGGCCAACAGTCCGGTGGCCACCCCGACGGCGGCGGAGACCGCCGCGACCAGTAGCACCCACACGATCGGGCCTGCTGTGGTCACACCGAGGGCCCACACGCTCACGCACACCAGCACAACCGATTGGGCGGTGGCAGCCAGGCTGAAGGCGATGCCATATGCGGCGAGCAGATCCGCTCGGTGCAGCGGGGTGGTCAGCAGGCGTTCCAACGTGCCGGAGGTCCGCTCGCGCAGCATGGCGACAGAGGTGATGAGGAATATCACCAGCATGGGCAGAATCCCGAGCATTGTCAGGGCAATTCGGTTGAACACGGGACCGCCGCCATAGATGAAGTAGAGCAGGGTCAGCAGCAGCGCCGGCACCGCGATGATCATCGCCACGGTCCGCGGGTCGGCACGCAGCTGCTGCAGGATGCGGCGGATCGTCGCGCCGAGGATCCGGGCGCTCACGGCGTCTCCTCGGAGCGGATGAGCCGCAGAAAAGCCTCGTCGTATGACGAGGCGGCGGTTCGGTCGAGCAGTTGGGCGGGAGACAGATGCGCGAGCAACCGACCGTCGCGCAACAACAGCACGCTGTCGCATCGTGCGGCCTCGTCCATCACGTGACTCGACACGAGCAACGTGGCACCTCGCGCAGCCACCGACTGCAGGTGACTCCAGATCTCCTCGCGGGTGACCGGATCGAGACCGACCGTCGGCTCGTCGAGCACCAGGAGCGCAGGTGCTCCGATGAGTGCGCAGGCGAGCGACGCCCGGCTCGCCTGCCCGCCGGAGAGCCGGTCCACCCGGCGACCGGCCAGGTCGGCGAGCCCAACAGCTGCAATTGCCCGGTCGGCGCTGTCCCGCGAATGTCCCTGCAGCGCAGCGAAATACGTCGCGTTCTGAGACACGGTCAACTCTCGGTAGACGCTGACTGCCTGGGTGACGTAT
This sequence comes from Flexivirga endophytica, assembly GCF_014640635.1. Taxonomy (GTDB): domain Bacteria; phylum Actinomycetota; class Actinomycetes; order Actinomycetales; family Dermatophilaceae; genus Flexivirga; species Flexivirga endophytica. The sequence continues at coordinate 296,322 of NZ_BMHI01000004.1, read as the reverse complement.
CCGACGTCGTGTTGCAGAGCGGCCGATCCGGGCCGCTGCCCGAGAACGGTGAGTTCGCCTGACGCCACACGTTGCACGCCGACGATCGAACGCATCAGGGTCGTCTTGCCGCAGCCGGACGGACCCATGAGTCCCACCACCGCACCCGCCGGCACATCGAAGGTCAGGTCGTGCAACACCGCGTTGCCGTGCAACGACACATCGAGGGTGGCGTGCACGGATCGCGGGCTGCTTCGTCACCCACCGAGTGTCCACCTCGGCGGCCGTCAGGTCGCGAAGGTCCGCAACAGGTCGACCGCAGCGAAGCGCCGGCCGCTGATCGTCTCGGGGTGGATCCGCATCAGGTGGGGCTTCGCACCCGGCTCCCAGGGGAAGACCGGAAGCCGCAGCAGGTCCAGGACTTCGTGCAGCCGGGCCACCTCGGTCGCGAAACCGGTCACCAGCACACTCCATGCCGTCTTCGTCTCGGCGTCGTAGCCGTCGACCTCGAAGGCGACGTGCTCGCCGACCGCGGCGTCCAGTTTGGTGCCCGAGCCGGTCCGGAAGAGGATGTCGCCCTCGTGGACGGCGTGGTTGACCGGGTAGATCTCCGGGCGTCCGGCGACGATCACGCCGAGTCGGCCGATCGCTGCGTCCTGGAGCAGCGCGATGCACTGCTCGGTGGTAAGTTGCTGGGTTCGTGGATGTGTCGATGTTTGCATAGGTCACACACTCGCGTCTGAACAGCCATGGCTGGCAGGGCCTTTGGTCCCGGGGACGTCGGCCAGACCTCGCCGCGCTGACGCAGCGCCGGCCGGCGGTGCCGCGGCCGTGAGTGCGGTATGCCGAACAACCGTCACGGCCAGAGCAAGAGCGCCGAGCGAGCAGGCGGCGAGCAGCCACATGCCGATCGCATAGGACCGTGTGGCGCTGTAGATGTAGGCCATCACCAGCGGTGGCACGAAACCGCCGAGGCCGCCGGCTGCACCGACCAGGCCGGTCACTCCACCGACTCGGGCCTGGTCAGCAACCTGTGCGATGAACGCGAATGTCGCCCCCGACGCGGCACCCAGCGCCCCGGCCAGAACCAGGAAGACCGGTGTGCCGTAACCGTGCAGAGGCGGCTCACCCGCTGCGAGGGCCGCGCACCCTGCAACTACCGCGAAGCAGCTCGCGAGCACCGGGACCGAACCGAGCCGGTCGGCGAGGGTGCCACCGATCGGTCGCATGATGACCGCGATGATGACGAACCCCGCCATCTTCGTCGCGGCATCCGCTGCACTGAGCGTGTAGGTGTTCTTCAGGTAGAGCGGCAGGAAGACCGAGAACGCGACATAGCCGCCGAACCCGATCGTGTAGAGCACGCCGGCCTGCCAGGTGACTGGCAGCTTGGCGGTTCCGATGAGGCGCTTCACCAAGGGTGTGGTCGGTATGGCGCGCTCCGGCGCGTCGCGCAGCAACAGGTGTGCGGCGACCGCATAGAGCGCCAGCGCGACGGCGACGACGACGAACGGTGTCGACCCACCGTGTGACTTGAAGAGATTGACCGTCGTGAAGGCGCTGATGGCCGTGCCGCCCATGCCGGCGCCGAAGATGCCGATCGCCATACCGCGCCTCTCCGGCGGGAACCACCCGTTGACGAACGGCACTCCCACCGCGAACGACGTGCCACCGATACCCAGGAACACACCCGCGATCAGCATCGCGACCAGGGAAGACTGCGCCCAGAAGCCGAGCACCAGAACCGGAACGATCGTCACCGCCGAGACCAGCGGGAACATGACACGCCCGCCCCACTTGTCGGTCAGCGCCCCGACCGGGATCCGGCCGAGCGACCCGACGACCACCGGCACGGCGACCAACAGGCTCGCCTGGCCGGCGGTGAGCGGGTGGTGGTCGCTGAACGGCAACCAGTGCAGAGCCTTGTCGTAGGCCGCCGGCGCGAGCTTGTGCTTGTCGGGGCTGAAGAGCGGGCCGAGCGGACTGATCAGTGCCCACGCCCAGAAGTTGATCGCGAATCCGACTGTCACCAGGGCGAGTTGGAACCATGCGCCGCGCCTGACCGGCTCGGCCGCGCTTCCAGCAGGCTTGTGCCGCCGAGGTCTCGTCGCCGAGGTGGTGGACGCGAACATGGTGAAACTCCTTGGGTGTCAGTGCGAAAGTGAATGTCCGACACGGCTGCTCGAACGTATCCACTGTCGCCGGTGCGCGACCCTTCCGACATGGACCAAAGTCCCGAAGTCGGGACTTGCGCGAAACCCGTGTGTTCTCAGTCGATCTGGCGATGCATGAACAGGTAGCTCCCGGCCGCGGTCAGGAGCGCCGCAACGACGGTCGTCGCCGTGACGGTCGCGAGATCGACGCGGCTCGCGGGGAAGGCGGCGAGGTGGTCGAAGGGCGACCAGGTGCGCATCCAGGCCGGCAGGGACAGAAGGCCACCGAACTGTGCGACGGTCCCGGCCAGCACGAGGAGTGCCCAGCTGATCGGCGTCCAGGCTGCGCGGATCCCGAGTATGAGCACACTGACGGCGATGGTCGCCCACATGGCCGGGAAGGTGACCGCGGCCGACCGCAGCAGCGCGATCATGTCGAGTCGGGTACCGGACGCGGTGACCCGGTCCGCCAGTCCGATCAGCCCGGCGAACACCAGCATCAGGCCGGCCGGCAGAGCGACGGCGCCCACGACGTATGGCGCGAGCAGCCGCCTGCGGCTGAGCGGCGTGGCGAGCAGTTGGTCCAACCGCTGAGCACGTTCCTCCGCGGCCAGGTGGCCCGTCACGGCGATACCCGATGCAGTCGCGATCAGTGCACAGATCGAGATCTCGGTCGCCAGATAGAGGTTGATGAACGACCCTTGTCCGCCGCCGAGCGTGCGCAGCATGTCCTGCACCGCGGAGTCGGCCGATGCCGTCAGAGTGCTGGTCAGGCTGCCGACGACGATGCCGAGCAGGCCGAAACACACGAGCCACCCGGCGACGGTGCCACGCAACAGTCGCCAGGTCAGACCCGGTGCTCCGTGGATCCGCCCGCGCCCCCTCCCCCGACGTGACTGCACCAGGCCGGCACCGAGGTCCCTGCGGTCCAGCAGCAGGTATGCCGCCTGCACGAACAGCGCGAAGACGACCACACCGGGAATCACGATCCACCATCTGTTCTGTGCGAATGGTGCTGATTTCTCGGCCCATCCGACGGGGCTGAGCCAGCTCAACCCCGGATCGGTGGTGTCACCGATCATGCGAACCAGGTAGAGGACGCCGAGCGCCCCGAGACCGAGTTGTCCGGCGCCGCGAGTGCTCCCCACGACCTGCACGCTGACCGCCGCGATCCCGGCGCCGGTCAGCCCGACGACCGTCACGCACAGGCCGAAGTCCAGGGCCCCGCCGACCGGTGCACCGACGAGGCAGAGACCGATGGTCGACAGTGCTGCGCCGGCCAGGACGGCCCCCGCCGCGAGCACGAGTGCGGCGCTCAGTGCAGCGTGCCGGCCGACGACTTGCCCGCCGATCAGTTCGGCCAACCCCGATTCCTCATCGGCGCGCGTGTGCCGGCGCACGATCACCTGCGCCAGGACCGCGACGGCCAGTCCGGCGGGGAGCAGCACCTTGGCGACGCCCATGGCGTCGATGGATGCCGCGTGCGGGAGCTGCCCGTAGATCGCCACGAACGCCTTGTTGCGCATCGTGGCGACGAGCCCGGCCGGGACAGTGGCACCGTGCGGGTAGAGATCGCGGGTCGCCCGGTCCGAGGAAGCGACCAAGAGGGTGACCAGCAGCAGGGTGACGGTGACCATCGCCCGGTCTCTGCGCAGGGCGACCTTCAGCAAGGTGGCGGTTCCGGCGTTGTGGTTCATGGTGCCGACCGGAACTGTTCCAGGAAGAGCTCTTCCAGCGAGGGAGGCGTGCACACCATCGCGGTGATGCCGTTCGGGTTCAAGGCGGTGACCAGGTGGCCCACCTGGTCCGGGGCGGCGGTGAAGGTCAGTCGGCAGTGTGCCGGACCCGAGCCGGGCAGCTCACTGAGAGCGACGTTCTGCGGTCCGTCGAGCGTGGCCAGTTGACGCTGCGTCGGAGCGGTCCGCAGATCCATGCGCACCTCGGTCCGGGCCAGGCTCCGCAGCCGCTGGAGACTGTCGCTGCTGACAGCCCTCCCGGCGCGCAGCATGGTCACCGAATCGGCAACCTCCTCCACGTCGCTGAGGATGTGGCTGGACAGCAACACGGTCTGGCCCTCCTGCTTGCGCTCGGCGAGCACTTCCTGGAAGGCACACGTCATCAGCGGGTCCAGGCCCCGGGTCGGCTCGTCCAACAGCAGCAGGCGGACATCGGCGGACAGCGCCGCCACGAGCGCAACCTTCTGGCGGTTCCCGGTCGAGTAGGTGTGTCCTTTGCGCGTCGGGTCCAGCTGGAAGCGCTCGATCAGCTGGTCACGTCGAGTTCGCCGCACACCGCCTCGCAGGGAACCGAGCAGGTCGATCGCCTCGCCACCGGTCAGGTTGGGCCACAGGGCGACGTCACTGGGCACGTAGGCCAGGCACCGGTGCAACGATGTCGCCTGCGACCACGGATCGAGCCCGAGGACACGCGCGCTGCCGGAGTCCGCACGCAACAACCCGAGCAGGATGCGGATGGTGGTCGACTTCCCGGCGCCGTTCGGTCCGATCAATCCGTGCACCTCCCCTTCTCTCACTCGCAGGTCGAGGGCGGCGAGCGCGGTGGCATCGCCATACCTCTTGTGCAAGCCGCGAATGGTGATCGCGTCCAGGGTGATCCGCTCCTCACTCCGATCGTTGCCACTGTCATGGACTTGGAAAATCGGTGTCCGGGACCGGCGTGCTTGGTGTGTCCCGGTGGGGCGCCCCACGAAGTCGTGGCTCATCTTCTACACCTCCGCGTTGACGTGGGTGGACCAGTGATGCACGGCGGCGTTCACCGGCACCGTGACGGTGATGACGCCGTCACGGAGTTCTCTTGTGGCATCGGGCAATTCGTCGGTGACGAGTTCCAGCATTCGGTGGTTTCCCGGTTCGACATAGGCGTTCAGGACAGCCAGCTGCTGCTGGCGCGCGTTGCGCAACAGGGCTGCCAGCAGCCGCGTCCCGACGCCGTGCCCTTGAGCACTGTCGTCCACGGCGAGCCCGAACTCCGCACTGTTGTGCGCGGCTCGATGCAACGAGCCGACACCGATGACCTTGCCCGTGTCCCCGGTCGCCACCACCGCGTACATGGTTCGCTCCGGGTCGCCCAGCGCATCGACATAGCCCACCGCCGGCGAGCGCGACACCGACAAGAACCGGTAGTACGTGGATTGATCGCTCCACCGGTCGAACAGCGCACGCACGGCGGTGCCGTCCGTCGCGCGGAAAGGACGGATCCGGACGGTTGCCGGTCGCATGGGTACCTCCGAAGATGGCTGCGGTCCGGTCAACGGGTGAGGACGACCTTGAGCGCGTGCGTGTCACCGGCACGGGAGAAGACGTCATACGCCTCGGCGAATTCGTGCAGGGCGAACCGGTGCGTGACGAACCGGCCGGTGTCCAGCAGGCGACGTTGCAGCAGCCGCAGCAGCATGGGTGTCGACGACGTGTCGACCAGTCCGGTGGTGATCGTGACGTCACGGGGCCACAGCTGTTCCAGGTGCAAGGTGGCCGGCTTGCCGTGCACGCCGACGTTGGCGACCCGACCGGCGGGACGGATCAGTTGGGTGCACAGCTCGAACGTCTCGGGGATGCCGACCGCTTCGACCGCGACATCGGCACCCAGTCCGTCGGTCAGTTCTCGCACGACAGCGGACGGGTCGTCGTGAGTGTTGTCGACCACGACGACGGCGCCGAACCGCTGCGCAGCATCCAGGCGCGCCGACTCCCGGTCGACGGCGATGATCCGGGACGGGCTGAACAGCCGGGCACTCTGTATGACGGACAGGCCTATCGGACCGGCGCCGACCACGACGACGGTGTCACCGGGCTCGACACCACCGTTGAGGACGCCGACTTCGTAACCGGTGGGTCCGATGTCGGCGAGCATCAGCGCTTCCTCGTCACTGACGTCCGGCGGGATGAGGTGGGTCGAGCGATCGGCGAACGGCACCCGCACGAACTCGGCCTGGGTGCCGTCGATCGTGTGGCCGAGGATCCAGCCACCGCCGCCCTGACACAACCCGTAGCGCTCCTGCTTGCAGTAGCTGCAGTTCCCACAGGCGGAGATGCAGGAAACCAGCACGCGGTCCCCGACGCTGCGGGTGGTGCCGGAACCCACCGCGACCACGGTGCCGACCGCTTCGTGGCCGAGGATCCGGCCGGCCGACACCTCGGGCACGTCACCGCGCAGGATGTGCAGGTCCGTGCCGCAGATGGTGACGGCGTCGACCCGGACGACGGCGTCCGTGGCGGACTCGATCACCGGCCGGGGTACTTCGTCCCACGACTTGCCGCCGTCGCCGTGATAGACGACGGCGTGCATCGTCTCAGTCCCTGCAGCCGACGCCATTCGCGTTGGCGCTGTTGATGATTCGCTGCTGATTGTCATGGGTGAACCCTTCTTGTCGCGGACCCGTCACCGATGAGTACACGCCGGGCAGAGGGGCGGTGCACAGGGACCAATGACCCCTCTTCCACCGCGAACTGAGGACGTTGGTCCCTGGCCCGGTGCGAGGCGTCGGCCGAAGCTGGACCGGACAGCACACAACGGAAGGGGTTCCCGATGGACACCGATGTCCCCCTCGGCGCGGTTCTGGTCGGCTTGGACGAGTCGGCGCACAGTGCACGTGCACTCAGTTGGGCGGCTGACGAAGCCCGCCGGCGGCACGTCCCGCTACATCTCATGCATGTACTGGATGATTTGGCATGGGTGCATCTGGTTGCGGAGGGCACCCCGTACCCGATGCGAAAGGTCGTCGGGGATGCGCTGGTGATGCTCCGGGACTGGGATCCCGACCTGAAGGTGACCTGGTCGCAGCGCGCCGGGGATCCGGCAGCCCGGCTGGCGATCGGCGCCCAGGCCGCCCGGATGACGGTCATCGGCTCGCACGGCCGCGGTGCGGTGAGCCAGATTGTCCTGGGTTCGGTGGCGACAGAGCTCATTGCAGAGACGCGATGCCCCGTGGCCGTCCTGCGCGCGGACACGCCGATCCCGCGGCCGAACGCGCCAGTGGTCGTCGGCATCGGAGGCGACAAGTCGTTCACCGCTGTGCTGGATGCAGCGTTCGAGGAGGCCCACAGCCGACAGGTCGACCTGGTGGTCGTGCACACCTGGAACGTCGACGCGTCGACGGTCGTCGACGGCCTCGAACTGGAAGGCCTGCCCGAGTCCGAGGCCCGGAGTCATGAGACGGCACTCCTCCAACGAACAATCGCGGCTCACGCACGTAGCCATCCGGATGTCGGGGTCACTGTGCACGCGGTGCATGACGGCGCGGCGCGGACCCTGCAGCACTATTCCGCCGGCGCCGCCCTGCTGGTTGTCGGTTCTCGGGGTCGTGGCGAGATCGGCGGCGCTGTCCTCGGGTCGGTCAGCCAGGACCTGGTCCGGTCTGCCGCCTGCCCCGTACTCGTGGTTCGCGGGGGAAGAACGACGATGGCTGTCGCAGCCGACGAGAGGCCGGCGGGTGCGCGGTCATGAGCACAGTCGAGAACGCCGGCACCCCCTCGCACCCGGCTGTGCACCAGATGGAACGCGGCGACAAGTCATCGATCCCGGCCCACGCGATCGTGGTTGGTCTCGACCATTCGCCACAGAGCACGGCCGCTCTCGAGTGGGCCACCGCCGAGGCCGTGTCGCGCGGCCTTCCCCTGCACCTGATGCATGCGGTCCAACCTCCGCTGTGGCCCGACTCGCACGGCACGAGTGAATTCGAGTCGGACCCGGCGGGTTGTGTCACCGAGGCCCTGCGGGCCCTCACCGACAGCGGTGCCGGAGTCGCCGTGACCTGGAGTCAGCCGTACGGCTCGGCGCTGCCGGCGCTGACCTGGGCGTCCCGTTTCGCCACCCTGGTCGTCGTCGGCACTCGCGCGCACGGACCGCTGCAACAAGTCGTGACAGGTTCCACCGCTGTCGAACTGGTCGCCGATGCGCGTTGCCCGGTCGTCGTGGTGCGGACCCGACCCGGCGGTCTTCGGTCGGGACCCGTCGTCGTCGGTTTAGAAGATGGCACGAGGGACCACGACGCGCTACAGGCAGCGTTTCGGGAAGCCGAGGCAGGTGATCGCTCGCTGGTAGTGGTGCACGCGACTGAGTACGGATTCCTGGAGCGCGGGCGTATCGAACGGATCGTGGCCGCGACGGCACAGCATCATCCGGCCGTCGGCGTGGAAATACACGTCACCGACGGTCACCCCACCGAGCTGCTCGTAGCACACAGCGAACGGGCTTCTTTGCTGGTGCTGGGGTCCCGTGGCCGTCACGAAGTATCCGGGGTGGTGCTGGGCTCTGTCAGCCAGCCTGTCCTGCGGCATGCCGCGTGCCCGGTTCTGGTCGCCCGGGAAGGAACCGTGCGGCCCCGTCATACGGTCACGGAGGCCGCCACCACCGAAGGGATCGCTGATGAGCAATAGTGCAACACCAGTCACCTTGACCTTTGACGGTGCCGTGGGCACCGTCACCGGCAGCATGTTCCTGCTACATCGTGGCGGTCATGACGTGCTCGTCGACTGCGGCATGTACCAAGGCGATCGGCAATGGCGGCAGCGGAATTGGCAGCGGCTGCCCTTCTCACCCACGGACATCGACGGCGTGGTGCTCACCCACGCCCACCTCGACCATTGCGGCCGGCTCCCGCTCCTGACCCGGTCCGGTTACCGCGAGCCCGTGTGGTGCACGCCAGGAACCTCACGGTTGGCGCCGCTCGTGCTGCGCGACAGCGCGCACCTGCAGGAGCATTATGCGCAAGCAGCCTTCACCGGCCAATTCAGCCGACACCGGGTGCCGGCACCGCTGTACCGGTCAGCTGATGCCGATGACGCCAGTAGGTTGCTGACACCGGTGGACTACGGCGTCACACAGAAGATCGTCGACGACATCACCGTCACCTTCACCCGAGCAGGTCATATCCTCGGAGCCGCGTCGGCATTGGTCGACCTTGGCGGTGAAACCGTTTTGTTCTCAGGGGATCTCGGTCGCAGCGGCCATCCCATCCTGTTGCCCCGCCAACCGCCGCCCGCGGCCCGGACCGTGGTCCTGGAATCAACCTACGGCGACCGCACACACCCTCCCATCGCCGCCCACGACGTGCTCGCTCAAACCGTTCGGGACACCGTCCGACGTGGCGGATCGGTGCTGATCCCTGCCTTTGCGCTGGACCGGACCGAGATCGTGCTGCGCACGCTGGACGACCTCACCCGCTCTGGGCTGATCCCTCGTGTACCGGTGTATGTCGACAGCCCGATGGCACTGGCTGCCTGGGAGATCTACCGGAACCCGTCGATGCGTCACGAGCTACGTCTCGATCTACCGGACGCCATCGCCGGTGGTCTCGACCTGCGGCTGGCACGCAGCGCGCAGGAGTCCATCGTCCTCAACACACCCCCCGAACCCTCGATCGTGGTGTCCGCGTCCGGCATGGGAACCGGTGGTCGGGTCGTGCACCATCTGCTGTGCATGCTGCCCCACGAGAGGAATGCCGTCATCTTGACCGGATACCAAGCGTCGGGCACTCCGGGGCGCACACTCACCGACGGCGCGACCGAGCTCAAGCTGTACGGCCGCTACGTGCCCGTGCGAGCGACCGTGGCTGTCGACGAGGGCTTCTCGGTGCATGCCGACGCCAACGAGATCGTCTCCTGGTTGCGGGAGATGCCCACGCCGCCCGAGGTCGTCTACCTGGTCCACGGGGAGGACGAATCGAGACGGGCACTGGCTCGCCGGATCCGCAAGCAGACCGGATGGTGTGTGGTGGTACCCACGCTGGGGGAAGTCGTACGGCTCGACAGATAGACCGGAAAGGCTCTCCGGTCTATCTGTCCTGACCGCGAACTACTTCTTCTGCAGGGTCGGTTTGTCCCAACCACGTTGTGGCGCACGAGATCCGGTGCCCTGACCGGGTCGCTCGTCGCGCGAGCGGTAGACGATGTAGGGCCGGGTGAGGTAGCCGATCGGTGCACTGAAGACGTGGACCAACCGGGTGAAGGGCCACAAAGCGAAGAGGACCATCGCCACCATGGCGTGCAGTTGGAAACCCCAGGGAGCCTCACCCATCAGGTCCGCATCAGGGTTGAACGTCCATACTCCGCGGAACCAGAGGCTGACGCCTTCGCGGTAATTGTATTCACCGCCGACGTGGAACAGCCCTGATGCCAACGTGTTCCAAACACCGAGCACGATCGCAGCAGCGAGGAAGACATACATCACCTTGTCCATCTTCGTGGTCGCCGAGAAGACCGGCCCAGTGACGCGACGGCGATAGACGAGGATGACAAGACCCGCCAGTGCGATGAGACCCGCCGGGATCCCGCCGGCCAGCGCGATGATGTGGTAACCGTGCTCCGAGATGCCGAGGGCATCGGTCCAGACCTTCGGGATGACCAGGCCGATGATGTGGCCGCCCAGCACACCGAGCATGCCGAAGTGGAACATCGGACTCCCCCAGCGCAGCAGGTTGTTCTCGTAGAGCTGTGAGCTGCGCGTCGTCCAGCCGAACTTGTCGTAGCGATAACGCCAGAAGTGCCCGACGATGAACACCGCAAAACACAGATAGGGCACGATCACCCAGAGAAAGAGGGCCATCAGGACGCTCCTGTCCTCGGCATGCCGAGATCGATGGGTGTGGGTCGCGGGTTGAGCCGCGGGTCCAGGCTGTATGGCGAGCTGTCGATGCCCACGTCCTCCGAGGGCGGGCCGGCGGCTATCAACGCGGCGAGCGCGACTTCGTCGTCCTCACCCAACGATGGAAGTGTCGTGCGCAGCGCCTCGACCACTGGTAGCCAACGGGATTCGCGTCGCACGAGTGCACGGTGCAGCAGCTCGACGCCGACCCGGTGATCGTTCAGCAGCTTCCATGCGGTGTCCCTGCTGGTGAACGCACCGAACTCCAGCAGGACCGGTAGGAAGTCGGGCAGCTCGCTGCTGTCATCGGCCAGCTCGACCCCTGCGTGCCGGTAAGCCTGCTTGAACTCCACCAGTTCGACCCCACGCCGGCGTGTGTCGCCGCTGCTGAAGTAGGTCAGGTGCAGGCTGCACTTGCGGGTGACGTCGAAGGTGTCGACGTAATCGGCCTGCAGGTCCGCCAGCGGGATTGCCGAGGCGTCGTCCAAGAACATAGTCAACTGACCACCGATGCCCGAGGGCAGCTGCAGCGCGACCTCGCGGATCGTCGAGAACGATCGCACCGCTTCGGCGTCAGGGTATTCCAGCAGCAGCGAGACCGACTGCCAGGCTGCAGCCAGCACATCGTCCGGCAAGCCGGTGGTTGTCCGTCGATGACGTTGCCAGCGAAGGGGTTTCATTGCTTCGGCCCGTCGTCCGGATGCTTCGGGAAGAGACCCTCGGGCATCCCGCGACCATCCCAATTGAGCAGGTTGACCCGCCCACGCTTGGAACCGCCAGTGACCGACGCGTCGTGGTCCGAGGTCTGCCGCTCCTTGAGCATGTTGAAGTTCTCGATCGCCACCGGAGTGAGCGCCCCCTGCCCGGATCCTTCACCGAACGGACTGCCCTGGTCGTAGTCGCCGACCGCACATTCGGTGGCCAATTCCTCGAGCCCGTGGGCTTGTTCGCTGTGCGCAGTCGGTATGACGTAGCGCTCGTCATACTTCGCGATCGCCATCAGGCGGAACATTTCGTACATGTCCTCCGCGCTCATGCCGACCGATGCGGCGATCTCCTCGTCCGGGTCCCCGCCGAGGTTGATGTCGCGCATGAACGAACGCATCGCGGCCATCTTCCGCAGCACCTTGTCCACGGTCGGGACGTCGCCCGCGGTGAAGAGATTGGCAAGGTACTCGACCGGGATCCGTAGAGCGTCGATCGCGGCGAAGAGATTGCCCCTGTCCTCAGCGTCGTAGCCCGTCTCCTTGACGACGTCCACGACCGGAGACAGCGGCGGGATGTACCAAACCATCGGCATGGTGCGGTATTCCGGGTGCAGCGGCAGCGCAACCCGGTAGTCCATGATCAGGCGTCGGACCGGTGACTTCTTGGCCGCCTCGATCCAGTCCCCGGGTATGCCGTCCGCCTCCGCGGCGCGCTGCACCTCGGGGTCGTACGGGTCGAGGAAGCAACCCACCTGAGCCTCGTAGAGGTCCTGATCGTCCTCGACGGAGGCGGCGTCGAGCACCCGGTCCGCGTCATACAGCATGATGCCGATGTAGCGCAGCCGGCCGACACACGTCTCCGCGCACACGGTCGGGATGCCGACCTCGATCCGCGGATAGCAGAAGGTGCACTTCTCGGCCTTGCCGGTCTTGTGGTTGAAATAGACTTTCTTGTACGGACATCCGCTGACACACATGCGCCAGCCGCGGCACTTGTCCTGATCGACCAGGACGATGCCGTCCTCTTCGCGCTTGTAGATCGCACCGCTCGGGCAGGATGCAGCACACGCCGGATTGAGACAGTGCTCGCAGATGCGCGGCAGGTAGAACATGAAGGTCTGCTCGAACTCGAACTTCACCTTGTCCTCGATGCCCTTGAGCATCGGGTCCTTCACCGCGTGCTCGCCGGACCCTGCGAGGTCGTCGTCCCAGTTACCCGACCACTCGACATTCATCGGCTTGCCGGACAACAGCGAATAGGGCCTGGCCACCGGGTAGTTCCTGGTGACCGGCGACTCCAGCAGCGTCTCGTAGTCGTAGCTCCACGGCTCGTAGTAGTGCTGGATGCTCGGCAGCTTCGGGTTGCTGAAGATGCTGGCCAGCTTCTTCAGCCGGTTCCCCGATTTCAGCGTCAACCGCCCGTTCCGACGCAGCTCCCAGCCGCCCTTCCACTCGTCCTGGTCCTGCCAGGTGCGCGGGTAGCCGAGGCCGGGCCGTGTCTCCACGTTGTTGAACCAGACGTATTCCATGCCGGCCCGGTTGGTCCACGCCTGCTTGCAGGTGACCGAGCAGGTGTGACAGCCGATGCACTTGTCGAGGTTCATCACCATGGACATCTGTGCCATTACCTTCATGATCGAAACCCCTCTCCCTGCTCAGTATTCGACCGGTGTAGTGCGCTTGCGGATCATGGTGACCTCGTCGCGGTTGCTGCCGGTCGGACCGATGTAGTTGAAGAAGTAGGACAGCTGCGCGTAGCCGCCGATCAGGTGACTCGGCTTCATCATGATCCGGGTCATCGAGTTGTGTATGCCGCCGCGCTTCTGATCGCGCTGGGTCAGGGGCACGTCGATCAGCCGGTCCTGCGCGTGGTGCATGTAGACCGTGCCCTCCGGCATGCGGTGCGACACGATGGCGCGGCAGGCGACGACGCCGTTGCGGTTGACCATCTCCACCCAGTCGTTGTCCCGGATGTCCACCTTGGCGGCGTCCTGGTCGGAGATCCAGACCGTCTGACCACCACGGGACAACGACAGCATGAAGAGGTTGTCCTGGTATTCGGAGTGGATCGACCACTTGTTGTGCGGCGTGAGATAGCGCACGGACACACCGAGTTCGCCGGTTGCGCCGATCTCCGCCTCGCCGAAGAGTCGGGTCATGTCCAGCGGTGGTCGGTAGGTCGGTAGCGCCTCCCCCATCGCCAGCATCCAGTCGTGGTCGAGGTAGAAGTGCTGCCGTCCGGTGAGGGTGTGGAAGGGCTTGAGCCGCTCGATGTTGACCGTGAACGGGCTGTAGCGTCGGCCACCGGTCTCCGAGCCGGACCACTCCGGAGTGGTGATCACCGGTTGCGGTGCCAGCTGGGTGTCGGCGAAAGTGATTCTCCTGCCTTCACTTTCGGCTGCCAGGTCGTGCATCCGCTGGCCGGTGCGCTGCTCCTGGGTGCGGAAACCCTGGGTCGCCAGATGCCCGTTGGTCGCACCGGACAGCATCATGATCATCTCCGCGACCTGTATGTCGGTGTCCAGTCGCGGCCGGCCGGCCGCCGGTCCGGTGGCGACGACACCGTGCTCCTGGCGCAGCTTCTCGACCTCGGCGCCGACGTCATACGTGATCCCCTTGCAGGTCGTGCCGAGCGTGTCCAGCAGCGGGCCGACCGCAGTCATCTTGTCGTAGACCGCGGTGTAATCGCGCTCGACCGGGATCAGCGCCGGCATCGTCTTGCCGGGGATCGGGTCGCACTCGCCGAGCTTCCAGTCGCGCACCACGCCGTGCGGGGTGGCCATCGCCTCGGGGGTGTCGTGCCACAGCGGTTTGACGACGAGGTCCGTGCGCGTGCCGAGGTGGTCGACCGCCAACTCGGAGAAGCGTTTTGCAATCTCCTTCCAGGCGTCCCAGTCGGTCTTGCTCTGCCAGGGCGGGCTGATCGCCGGGTTGAAGGAATGGATGAACGGGTGCATGTCCGTCGTGTTGATGTCGTGCTTCTCGTACCAGGTCGCGGCCGGCAGCACGACGTCCGAGAACAGCGTCGAGCTGGTCATTCGGAAGTCGATCGTCATCAACATGTCCAGTTTGCCGTCGACGATCTCGTCGGCCCACGCGATGTCCCGCGGACGCTGCTCCGGCGCCGCTTGGCGAGCAGTGACCGCACCCTCCGCACCGAGGAGGTGCCTGAGGAAGTATTCGTCGCCCTTGGCGCTCGAGCCCAGCAGGTTGGAGCGCCACAGAGTCAGCACCCGTGGGTAGTTCTCCGGGTTCTCCGGCTCCTCGAGCGCAAACTTCAGCTCGCCCGACTTCAGCTTGTCGACCACCCAGTCCTTCACGTCCACACCGTCTTTCGCGGCGAGGTCGGGGATCTCGATCGAGCTCTTGTCGAAGGTCGGGTATGACGGCGACCAGCCCATCCGCGCCGACTTGAGCAGCAGGTCCATGATGGTCTGCCCCGGAAAGGCGCTCATCCCGGCACCGACCGTGTCGGCCAGGAAGGTGTCATAGCGGTACTGACCGGTGTGGACGTACCAATACGCAGTCTGGGTCATGTGCCGCGGCGGCCGTGTCCAGTCCAGCGCGAACGCGGCGTTCTGGAAGCCCATCAGCGGGCGGACCTTCTCCTGCCCGACGTAGTGGGCCCAACCACCGCCGTTACGGCCCTGACAGCCGGTGATTGTGGTGAGCATCAGCATCGCCCGGTAGACCAGATCGGAGTGGTACCAGTGGTTTGTCCCGGCACCCATCAAGATCATCGAACGACCTTGTGTGTCAACAGAATTGCGAGCGAACTCCCGCGCGATCCGCGCACACGCCTCCGCCGGGACGGAGGTGATCTCCTCCTGCCAGGCCGGCGTGTAGGGCACCCGCGGGTCGTCATACCCCTCCGGCCACACCCCGGGCAGACCCGGTCGACCCACGCCGTACTGCGCCAACATCAGGTCGAAGACTGTCGTGACCAGGTGCTCCCCAACGCGTATGACGGGCACTCCGCGCTCCTCGTGGACCGCCTGGCCGTCGGGTGCGTCGAACCGCGGCAACCGCACCGCGACCGACTCCGCTGCTTCGGACCAGAAGGACAGCTGCGGTTTCAGGTTCTCCAGGTCGAGGTTCCACTTGCCGACACCCTCGTCGCCGAACCGGTGCCCGAGCGTGCCGTTCGGCACGACGGGTGCACCGGTCCCTTCATCGAACACGACCGGTTTGAAGAGCGCGTTCTCGCTTGTGCGCGCAGCGTTTTCGAAGTCGGCCGCGACGAGGTTCTTGCCCGGCTTCCAGCTGCCGTCCTTCTGTCGTTCGACGGTGACCAGGAACGGCAGGTCGGTGTATTTCTTCACGTAGTCATCGAAGAAGTCGACGTGTCCGTCCACGAAGAACTCCCGCAGCACGACGTGTCCCATCGCCATCGCAAGGGCCGCGTCGGTGCCGGGTGCCGGAGCCAGCCACTCGTCGGCGAACTTCACGTTCTCGGCGTAGTCGGGGCTCATCACCACGACCTTCTGGCCGCGGTAACGGGCCTCGGTCATCCAGTGCGCGTCGGGCGTGCGGGTGAGGGGCACATTGGTGCCCCACATGATCAGGTAGGCGGCGTCCCACCAGTCGCCGGACTCGGGAACATCCGTCTGGTCACCGAAGATCTGTGGGCTGGCCACCGGCAGGTCGGCATACCAGTCATAGAAGCTGAGCATCGGCGCGCCGATCAGCTCGTTGAACCGAGCACCCGAGGCGTAGCTGACCTGCGACATGGCCGGGATCGGCGAGAAGCCGGCGATCCGGTCGGGGCCGTGGCGCTTGATCGTGTAGACATGCGCGGCGGCGATCATCTCCACCGCATCCGCCCAGGATGCACGGACCAGGCCGCCCTTGCCGCGGGCTTTCTTGTAACGAGAAGCCTTTTCGGCGTCCTGCACTATCGACGCCCAGGCGACGACCGGGTCGCCGTACTGCGCCCGCGCCTCCTGGAACATGGTCAGCAACGTCGCTCGCACGTAGGGGTAACGCACCCGCGTCGGCGAATAGGTGTACCAGCTGAAGGCCGCCCCACGGGGGCAGCCGCGCGGCTCGTACTCCGGCTTGTCGGCGCCGGTGCTCGGGTAGTCGGTCTGCTGCGCCTCCCAGGTGATGATCCCGTCCTTGACGTAGACCTTCCAGGAGCACGAGCCGGTGCAGTTGACCCCGTGGGTGGACCGGACGACCTTGTCGTGACTCCAGCGATCCCGATAGAACGAGTCTCCCGCGCGTCCCCCCTCGGCATACATCGCCCGATGATCGTCCGACACCTGCGCCCGGGTGAAGAATCGTCGCGTTCCGACCAGTGCGTCGGAAAGCTTGTCGTCCAAACCTGCGCTCATATGGATCGCTCCTCCAGAGTTGTGCGGCGTATGACGGTCAGCGTCAGCACCAGCGTGAGCGCCGCGCAGATCGCGAGCAGCCACATGCCGATCGCATAGGAGCGCGTCGCGCTGTAGATGTAGGCCATGACCAAAGGTGGCACGAAACCGCCGAGTCCGCCTGCTGCTCCGACAAGTCCGGTGACACCGCCGACTCGGGCGGGTTCGGTCGCTTGGGCGATGAGGGCGAACGTTGCACCGGACGATGCACCCAATGCCGCGGCCATGATCAGGAAGACCGGCGTGCCGAAGCCGCGCAACGGTGGCTCGCCTGCGGCGATCGCGGCGCACACCGCGACAACTCCGAAGCATGCCGCGAGCACCGGGATCGACCCGAGCTTGTCGGCGAGTGTGCCCCCGATCGGTCGCATGATGACCGCGATGATGACAAATCCGGCCATCTTGTTTGCAGCGTCTGCCGCGCTGAGCGTGTAGGCGTTCTTCAGGTAGAGCGGCAGGAAGACCGAGAACGCGACGTAACCGCCGAACCCGATGGTGTAGAGCACGCCGGCCTGCCAGGTGATCGGCAGCTTCGCCGTCGAGAGGAGCCGCTCGGCGAGCGGAGTCGTGGGTGCGACTCGACCCGGTGCGTCGCGCATTACGAACCAGGCGATCACCGCATAGACGGCCAGTGCGATGGCGACGATGACGAACGGGGTGGACTGTCCGTGCGCCTTGAAGATGTTGACGGTCGTGAGCGCGCTGATGGCCGTGCCGCCCATGCCGGCACCGAAGATGCCGATCGCCATACCGCGCCTCTCCGGCGGGAACCACCCGTTGACGAACGGCACACCGACCGCGAAGGAGGTGCCGCCGAGACCGAGGAACACTCCAGCGAGCAGCAGCGCAACGAACGAGCTCTGCGCCCAGAAGCCGATGACCAGCACCGGGATGATCGTCAGCGCGGAGATGATCGGGAACATCACGCGGCCGCCGAACTTGTCGGTGAGGGCACCTGCCGGGATGCGTCCGATCGAGCCGACGATCACCGGCACCGCAACCATCAGACTGGCCTGGCTGGCAGACAGCGGCTGATGATCGCTGAACGGCAGCCAGCCCACCGCCGTGTCGTAGGCGCCCGGCCCAAGCTTGGACTTGTCGGGGCTGAAGAGCGGTCCGAGCGGACTGATCAGCGCCCACGCCCAGAAGTTGATCGCGAAACCGACTGTCACCAGAGCGAGTTGGGGCCCAGGATGATCGCGGATATGTCGTCGACCGGCGGATGGACCAGCCGAATCCGATGACGCGGACATAGATGCCTCCTTGCTGCCGAGCGTGCCAGTCGAAGTCTTCATCGCAGCCACGACATGCCGTGGGTGCGCAGTTCCCCGTGCTGATTATGGTGCCGCCGCAAGACACCCGGTAGGGACTGAAGTCCCGGGTCCACAGCCGGGACCGCGCGTGTTGATCGGACGACGCTGCCAACGCCTGGGCCGGGCGATCGTGCGGCGACGTCTCGGGACCTTCGCCCCTCCACGGCCGGGGCACGCCCTCCCATCCTGAAGACCCATGTGCACTCACCTGACGCGAGAAGAACTCCGATTCGCCCACCCCTGGCCGGGTCTGACATGACGTACCTGGTCGTGTTCGCAGTCGTGTTCGGCATCAATCTGCTCCCGGCCTTCGGTCCACCGACCTGGGCGGTGCTCGTCCTCTTCTACCTGCACGGCGATCTCGTGGAGATCGCACTGGTGCCGACAGGCGCCGTCGCAGCAGCAACCGGGCGAGTGGCGCTCGCTCGGGCAACCCGCGGGATCGGGCAGCATCTTCCTGGAAAGCAGCGGCGCAACCTCGCAGCTGCCGGTTCGGTATTGCTGGGGCGCCGTGCCGGGTCCGTTGCCGCGCTCGCACTTTTCGCGCTCTCGCCCATCCCATCGGCGCAACTCTTCGAGGCCGCAGGCCTCATTCGCGCACGCCTGACGACGTTCACCGTCGCCTTCTTCGCCGGCCGGCTGGTGAGCTACAGCATCTATGTCGGCGGCGCCCACGCTCTCAAAAGCACCGACGCCTCCGAGGTGATCACCGGGTCGCTCACGTCCCCGGTCGGAGTGCTGCTGCAGCTCGTGATGCTTGCGGCGCTGGTGGCGCTCGCCCAGGTCGACTGGGGAAAGCACCTACACCCGTACCCGTCCGGTCGCAGCTCCGACGCGGTGACGGCGCAGGACACGGGACTTTCGGCTCTGCCCGACCCGCCCGAGCCACGCGACGCTGATCCTGTCATCGAAGACCCGTCATGACGGGCGAACAGAGGAGAACCCCATGAGACTTTCCGCGCCATCGAGACACCGCCACACGCCGCCAGCGCGTGTCGGTCTGCACGTGAGCCGCCCGGCCGGACCGGCGGCCCGGCCGAAAGCCTCGTCGCCCCGTCGTTACCTGCTCGCACTCCTCCGACTCAGCCTTGGGTGGGTGTTCCTCTGGGCCTTCCTCGACAAAACGTTCGGACTCGGACACGACACCACCGGCAAACTGGCCTGGATCCACGGCGGCAGTCCCACGTACGGATTCCTGCACTTCTCAGCAGCAGGTCCGTTCGCCGGCACCTACCGACAGGTCGCCGGACAGGCCTGGGCCGACTGGCTCTTCATGCTCGGCCTCCTCGCGATCGGCGTCGGGCTCTGCGCCGGCATCGCCATGCGCGCATCCGCCGTCGCCGCCGCCACGATGCTGGTCCTCATGTGGTCGGTCGTGCTCCCGCCGGCCAACAATCCCTTCATGGACGACCACCTCATCTATGCGATCGCAATCCTTGCGCTACCCCTCATGGACGCCGGTCACACGCTCGGACTTGGTTCCTGGTGGCAGCAGACTGCGATCGTCAGGCGCTTTCCGGTGCTTTCCTGAATCGGTGCACCACCGAACGGGCTCGACGAACGCCAGGACGCCGAGCCCGTTGCCATGTGGTGTGCAGTTCATCGGTCGCGATGTCGTCGGTCCGCGCGGTCGGCACCTGCGATGCGAAAGCGTCGGCCGCTGATGGTGCCCGGCTCGATCCGGACGAAGAAGGGCTTCGCGCCCTCTTGCCACGGGACGAGCGGCAACTGCAACGTATGGAGGACGTCGTGCAGTTGCTCCACCGATGACGCGAACCCCTTGATCACGACGCTCCACGCCTCGCGTGAGTCCTCGTCGTATCCGTCCACCTCGAACGCCACGTGGTGCCCGATCGCCCCCGCGAGCTTGGTGCCGGCTCCAGTCCGGACCACCACCGTCTGATGATCTACCCAATGGTTGAGCGGGAAGATGTCCGGCCGATCGTCAACGGTCACAGCCAACCGGCCGACCGATGCCGAACGCACCAGTTCCCAGCACTCGCCGGCGGAGAGGTGACTGACCGAGCCGGAACTCTGACTGTTCATGGTTCAAGTGTCCACTGTCGCCACGTTGCCCGCGCAGGTCAGGCGTCTCGACCTTGCCCGCGCTCCGAGTGGGTGATAGCGAAGATCGCTGCCTGGGTGCGTCGTTCCAGGCCCAGCTTCGACAGCACGGATGTGACGTAATTCTTCACCGTCTTCTCGGCGAGATGAAGGTGCTCGGAGATCTCCCGATTCGTCATGCCGCGCGCGATGTGATCGAGGATCCGCCGTTCTTGCGGTGTCAGCAGCTGCAACCGGTGATCCGTTGGAGCCGCCGCCATCCAGCGTTCACGCAATCGATCTGCGTCCCCTTCGCGCAGCAGATTGCGTCCGGTGGCCACGGCACGCACTGCGTCGGTCAGGCTCGGGCCCCTGATGTCTTTCAGCAGATAGCCCGCGGCACCCGCGAGAACAGCCGCTTCGAGGGCGTGTTCATCGTCGTACGAGGTGAAGATGAGGGCGCGCAGCGCCGGGACCGCGGAGCGCGCGTCGCGACAGACATCGATACCCGAACCGTCCGGGAGTCGTGCGTCGAGCACCGCGACGTCGGGCTGCAGGATCACGATGTCGCGTCGCGCTTCCGCGGCGGTCCCGGCGTCACCGACCACTTCGAAGTCCGGCTCCGCGTCGAGCAGCTCACGCACACCTCGCCGTACGACCTCGTGATCGTCGAGCAGGTAGATTCGAATCGCCATGTGCAGTCAGCCCTTTCGCTGGGTGCCGATGGAAAGTGGAATGGACCAGCGCAGGACCGTGCCGTGCGGGAGCGCGGGCTCGACGACCAGCGAGCCGCCCCGTGCATGGGCGCGGTCAGCGAGATTGGCCAGGCCGCTGCGACGTGGCCCGGGTGCTGCACCGTTGCCGTCATCGGCGACCGTGACCCTGAGTGATGAGTCGCAGTCGATCGTTGCAGTCACCGAGTTCGCATTGGCGTGACGAGCGACGTTCGAGAGGCCTTCTCGCAGGACTGCGAGAAGGTCCGAGGAGATCTCCTCGGGCAGCGAGTCCAGTGGCCCGTGAATGACCAGTTCGGGTCGGAACCCCAAGGTGCCGGCCACACCTTCCGCCAGATCGCTCAGCGCCCCCGACAGCGTCGGACTCTCGATGCGATGCAGCTCGAAGATGGCTTGGCGGATGTCCTTGATGGCTCGATCCAGGTCTTCCACCGACGCGTCGATCCTGGCGCGCACGGTCGGATGGGTGGCGAGCCGCCCTGCCGCTTGCAATGACAGCCCCGTCGCGAAGAGGCGTTGGATCACGTGGTCGTGCATGTCACGGGCGATCCGGTCACGATCCTCCAGCAACAACAGTCGGGAGCGGTCGTCCTGCGCACGGGCCGCGAGCAGTGCGAGTCCGGTGTGCTCCGCCAGTCCGGTCAACAGGTCGATCATCTCTGTCGCGACCGACTCCCGCCCGGATACCCATGTCACGACGAGCACACCGACGTCTTCACGTCCGACTGTGATGGGCAGCAAAGCGACGGGGCCATCGCCGTCATTGACGATCTCAGCCACTTCTGCGGTCAGGTGCTCGTCCGGAGGCGGACCGTCCTCAGCCGCTTCGCCGAGTAGGACTGTCTTTCCCGCCCGGACGATCTGCCGCCACGCCGGGGCGTGCAACTGCGTCTCCTGACCTGCTGCCGCACCACCTTCGGTGACCACCACGAGCTGGCCGAGTTCGTCGTGAAGGGCAGCGAATCCTGCACTGGCATAGGCGTGTTGGACTGCGGCTGCCACCAGGAACGACATGGCTTCGCTCTCGGATGATCCCTCCAACAGGCGCTGGCTCAGCTCACTGGTGGTCTCAACCCAGGCACGCTGCCGCCGAGATCGTTCGTACAGCCGCGCGTTGTCGATCGCCACGCCTGCGGCCGCCGCCAGCGCAACCAGGATCGCCTCGTCGTCGTCGGTGAAATCGCCGCCGTTCGCCTTCTCGGTGAGGTAGATGTTGCCGAACACTTCATCCCTGATCCGGACCGGCGCACCGAGAAAGGTGTGCATCGGCGGGTGGTTGGGCGGAAACCCATAGCTCGACGGATGCGCGGACAGGTCCGGCAACCGCAGCGGCATCGGCTCCCGGATCAGCAGGCCCAGCACGCCCTTGCCGTGGGGCAGGTCACCGATCGCCGCCCGTTCGTCTGCGGTGAGCCCCAGGGTGATGAACTCCACCAGGTGCTCCTTGTCGCGGTCGATGACCCCGAGCGCTCCGTAGCGGGAATCGACCAACTCGCACGCAGCGCGGACGATCCTGGAAAGGACTTCACTCAACTCAAGGTCGGCGGTCACCGCGATCACGGCGTCCAACAGGTGGGTCAACCGTTCTTGCGCCCGATCCGACATCTGAGCCCGCGCCCGAAGCTCGCCGATCAGATCGTCCAGATCCAACGCGGACGGGGTCGGCATCAGCCGGGATCGCTCGTCATCAGGCATGTTGCCAGCGTAGGGATCGCGACGAACATCCGGCGAAGAACGGTGGGAATCGCGCACCCAGCGGGCTTCACGCTGTGCTGTGCTGGTGATTGGTGCGCTTGGCGTGCCCGATGTGCACCGCCGGCACCACGGCGACCGGGCAGTGAGAGCGCCGTATCGCACCTTGGCTGACGGACCCCAGCACAAGACCGGCCAGCTCGTGATGCCCGCGGGTGCCGACCACGAGCAGAGATGCGCTGGCACTGCGCTCCACGAGCGCGCTCGTGGAGGGCGCGCACACGACATCGCCTGTCACCTGGACCTTCGGATGCCGCGAGCGACCGTCGACCAGGGCGCTTTCGAGAATGGTTCGGTAGTGCCGATGGATGGATTTCATGTCCCCTCCGGGCATCGGCACGCCACTGGCGAAGTCCATCCGATCCAACTGCCAGCACAGGACCGCTACGAGCGGTAGCCCCCGGCGCTCCGCTTCCGCGAAGGCGAAGTCCAGCGCGGCTACCCCGTCTGGCCGGGCGTCGACACCTACGACGATCGAACCCCTTTGCTGACGGTCCGAGAGGGCATGGCGGACGACGACGACGGGGCAATGTGCCGATGCGGAGACCTGCGTCGTCACGGACCCCAGGACCGCGCCACGCACTGCTCCTGTGCCACGAGACCCCAGCACGATCTCGCTCGCCACTGCCGACGCGTCAACGAGGGCCGGGACCGGCGACTCGGACGGCTGCGACCAGCTGACAGCGAGGTTGGGGTGATGATGGGCCACGACACCGAGTGCTTCATCGCAGATGTTGTCGATCGGGTCCTCGGTGACGGTCATCTGGTATGGCGACATCAGTGCGCCCTCGGCGTGCAACAGATGCAGCGGTCGGTCGGCTGCGTCGGCCGCCCGTGCAGCCCATCGCAATGCCTCCCAACTCTGCTCCGAGCCGTCGACGCCGACGACGATCGCGTCGGTCGGAACGTGAATGGTCATGGCGTTCTCCTTCAGTGGTGTTCGCGGGTGGTTCACCACTCCAGGTTCCTTCGCCCCGGGGGACTGAACGAGGGCCAAAGGTCCCGACTGTGACCCGGGACCAAGGGCCCTGCCCACCAGCGGCCGGCCGCGGGACCCTTACGGCATGAACACCACCAGCGAACACTCACAGACAACCGACCTACCGGTGTCGGACTGTTGGGCGCTGCTGCGATCTGTGCCGGTCGGCCGCCTCGCTGTCAGCGTCGACGGCCGCCCCGATGTCTTCCCGGTCAATCATCTGGTCGACCACGGCACGATCGTGCTGCGAACCGGTGCAGGCACCAAACTCGCCGCCGCCGACCGACACCCGGTCGCGTTCGAGGTCGACGGATACGACGCGGACAGCGCGCAGGCGTGGAGCGTCGTCGTCAAGGGAACCGCCAGATCGGTCGAGCGGTTGCACGAGGTGCTCGACGCCCTGCAACTGCCGGTCTTTCCGTGGCAGGACGGCCCGAAGCCGACTGTCCTGCGTATCGAACCCGACTCCATCACCGGCCGTCGCATCCAAGTCAGCGGCGGATACACCGCGACGCCCACGCACAACGCCTAGGAGAAAGGATGATGCGACTGCGCGAGGTCCGCGCGCCATTACCCTTACCGGTGCTCCCGTGTGGCGACGGATGGCTCGCAGTTGCAGGATCCTGTTGATCCCGGCCTTGGCCCGTCCTCGGTCAGCGCGTTGTGACCATCGACGGATCGAGGTCCGCCGGCGACCTCGCGCCGGCCAGGCCCATCGCGTGGCGGAGTTCGTCAGTCAGCTCCTGCAGGACGCTCGACACCGCCTCACGACCCCCTGCGGCCAGCGCCCACATGACGGGCCTGCCCAGCATCACCGCACTGGCACCGAGCGCGAGGGCGACAAGCGCGTCGAATCCGTCACGCACTCCGCCGTCAACGATCACCGGACACGAATCGTCCAGGGCAGCAAGGACTTCCGGGAGCGCGGTAGCCGTCGGGACAGCGCGATCGAGCTGTCGGCCGCCGTGGTTGCTGACCCAGACCCCGGACGCCCCGGCTTGCACCGCCACAACAGCGTCATCGCCGCGCAGGACCCCTTTGACGATCACCGGCAGTCCGGACGTCTCAGTCACCCACCGGACGTCGTCGACACTAAGATCCGCACGCTGGTCGATCTGTTCCCAGATGTCGGGCACCTCGTCCGACAGGTGGTCGCGGACGTTGATCAGTGCCTGGTCGTCGCTCAGCGGCAGCGGGCGGCTCAGCGCTGCGCTGCGCGCCCGGTGGCCGACGTATGGCGTGTCGACGGTGAGCACCATCGCGGTCGCGCCGGCAGCAGCGGCGCGTTCGACGAGCGCGGCGATGACCGATCGTTCGCGCATCAGGTAGACCTGGAACCACCACGGCCCGGCGGCAGCAGCCGCGACATCCTCGATGCGACGCGTGGACCGGCTCGACAGGACCAACGGCGCGCCGGCCGCTGCCGCACCGGCGGCCGTCGCGACCTCACCGTCCGGATGCAGCAACTGATGGAAAGCTGTGGGAGCGATGCCGATCGGAGTCCGCCACCGCCCGAAGAGATCGAGACCGGTGGTCACTTCCGAGACGTCGCGCAACACCCGGGGTCGTAGTCGGTAGCGGTCCCACGCGTCGTGTGCTTCGCGCACGGTGCGCTCGTCACCGGAGCCTCGGCTCAGATAGCTCCAGGTGTCCGCCGACAACACCTGCTCGGCCCTGGCCCGCAGCTCCTCGAGTTGCGCGTGCATCGCGTTCCCTTCCTCGTGTCCTCAGCCCGCTGACCCGCCGCTGAGCGGGGCGCCGCGCAAGACCCTCCCACACACCTTCAGCAGGCGTATGCCGCTGGCCAACCGCCCCAGTGGTGCGAGCACCGAGCGCACCGTCACGGTCGAAGAACCGCTCGTCGCCACCCCCGAGATGCGGTCGGTGAGCCATCCCAGCACCAGTGGCGCGGAGACGATGTGCAGCAGGAAGTGCTCGCTCGCCCGGTCCCGCACGTAGGTCACCCGGACGCCACGGCCGACCCACCCCGCCACCATGCGGTCGATCCCACCCAGCGGCACGATCTGGTCGTGCACCGCCTGCGTGACCAACAGCGGCATGGCCGGCGTCCCACGACCCGGCCGGATGTCGGCGAAGACCTCCTGCATCTCCGGTTTGCTGAGGAACGCGGACACCGGAACATCCATGTATTTGCCGAAGTCCGTGAACGCCATACGGGTGATCGCCTGCCGGGTGCGCCACACGATGGCCCCGTCGAGCAGCGCGCGTCCCCGGGCATCGACGTGCTCGTCCACCAGCGCGTGCATCGCCGGGTAGCTGCGGATCAGACCCGCGATGGCCAACCCGGCCAGACCGGCGAAGAAGTGCCCGTTGGCGCGTCGGAAGACCAACTCCGGATCGCCGACCGGCGAGCCGAGGACCGCGCCGACCACGTTGAGCTCCGGTGCGTAGTCGCGGGCCATCTCGGCGGCCCACGACGTCGCCCATCCACCGCCGGAGTAGCCCCACATCGTCACAGCGGACTGCTCGGTGACACCGAAGCCGCTGTGCTGCCGCGCCGCGCGCAGGCCGTCCAGCGCGCAGTGTCCGGCTTCGCGCGGTGCGCCCCAATTGCCTTGCATTCCTTCGTGATCGGGGACCGACACCGCCCACCCCCGGGCGAGCGCGTTTGCGATCAGCAGCAATTCGAGCTGGACCACCTCACCGGTGGTCGGCGCCCGGTGACGCAAGGTGTATGACGGAAAGGCCTCCGGCGCCAACGAATCGATCGCGCATTGGAAGGAGAGGATCGCGCGGTCCTCGGCCGGTGCCGCATCGTCGGCCAGCAACACCGTCGTGCAGGTCGTCGCAGCATCGCCGTGCATGTCGGCAGTCCGGTAGAGCACCTGAACAGCCTTTGCCTGCAAGGGAATTCGCCCCAGGAACGCGACGGTGACGTCTCGGCTGCGCAAGGGAGTCCCGGGTGCGGCGGTCTCCCAACCGGGCGGTGGCCGCCGGAACGGGTCCTCCGCCGGCGGGACCGGCGCCGTCGTGCGCTCGTCGGTGTGCTCGGCCTGGCCGGACCACCCGCTCGTGCGGGCCGATGTGCTCATCGGGCGCTCGGCACGCCGGGGTGCCGGATCGGCTCGTGACTGCCATGTCCGCGGCCGGCGTGCAACTGGAGCGCACTGGTCACCAGCGCGAAGTGGCTGAACGCCTGCGGTGTGTTGCCCAGCTGGCGCCGTTGCTGCGGGTCCCACTCCTCGCTGAGCAACCCGACGTCGTTGCGCAGATCGAGCAGGCGCTCGAAAAGCGCGACGGCCTCGGTCTGCCGGCCGGCGAAGTGCAGCGCGTCGACCATCCAGAACGAGCAGGCGAGGAAGAGCCCCTCGTCACCGGGCAACCCGTCGTCCGATTCGGAGTTCTGGTAGCGCAGCACCAGGCCGTCCCGCGTCAACTCCTTGTTGATCGCGTCGATCGTGCCGAGCATCCGCGGGTCGTCCCCGGGCAGGAATCCGACCCTGGGGATGATCAGCACGCTCGCGTCGAGGGCGGTGGCGCCATACGACTGCACGAAGGTGTTGCGCTCCTTGTCGAAGCCGTGCGCGAGCACGTCCGCGTGGATCGTGTCGCGCAACGATTCCCAGCGCTCGACCGGTCCGTCGAGCGACGGATGTCGGCGGACGGCCTTGGCCATCCGGTCCGCCGCCACCCACGCCATCACCTTCGAGTGTGTGAAGTGCCGCCGTGGGCCTCGCACCTCCCACAGCCCGTTGTCCGGCTGGTCCCAAACACTTTCGAGGTGCTCCATCAGCGCGACCTGGACGTCCCAGGCGTCCTCGGTGCTGGCCAGTCCCGCCTCACGGGCCAGCGCGAGCCCGTCGAGGGTCTCGCCCCACACGTCGAGCTGCAGCTGATCCGCGGCGGCGTTGCCGACCCGCACCGGTGCGGAATCCTCGTAGCCGCGCAGCCACGGCAACTCGTTCTCCGGGAGCCGGCGGGCGCCGTCCAGGCCGTACATGATCTGCAGGTCGGCGGGGTCGCCGGCAACGGCGCGCAGCAGCCAGGCACGCCAAGCGTTCGCCTCGTCCAGATAACCGCCCGCGATCAGCGCCTGCAGTGTGTATGTCGCATCGCGCAGCCAGCAGTAGCGGTAGTCCCAGTTCCGTGGACCCCCGATCTGCTCGGGCAACGACGTCGTCGCCGCGGCCACGATCCCGCCGGTCGGCTGATAGGTCAACGCCTTCAGCGTCAGCAAGGAACGCCGGATCGCATCCTGGTAGGGGCCGTCGAGGTCATGGCCACGGTCACACCAGTCCTGCCAATAGGTGAGCGTGTCCTGCAGCGCTCGTTCCGCGTCGACCACCTCCGGCCGCGGCTCATGGCTGCGCGACCAGGTCAGCACGAAGGGCACCCGCTCCCCGGCGGAGACGGTGAAGTCCGAGACCGTCGACCAGTCCTGGCCGCGCCTCGGCGCGGGTGTGCGCAACCGAACGGCATCCGGCCCGGCCACCGCGAGCATCTGGTCGCCATCATGGTGCACCCACGGCCGGACGTTGCCGTAGTCGAAGCGCAGGGTGAGCCGGCCGCGCATCGGAACGCTCCCACTGACACCCTCGACGATCCGCACGATGTCCGGAGCATGACCCCGCGGGGGCATGAAGTCGATCACCCGGACGGTGCCCTGCTCGGTCTCCCACTCGGTCTCCAGGACGAGCGTCTCGTCCACGTAGCGTCTGCGGGTGCAGCCGCCGCCGTCGACCGGTGCCAGGACCCAGCAGCCGGCCTCCGGGCCGTCCAGCAAGGCGGCGAAGCACGCCGACGAGTCGAATCGCGGCAGGCACAGCCAGTCCACCGAGCCCTCATTGCTGACCAGGGCGGCCGTCTGCAGGTCACCGACGATTGCGTAGTCCTCGATCCGACTCATGCTTCGGATGCTGCCACACCGGCCCGGGACCGAGCCCGACAGCTACTTGTGCGCCTCAACGGACGTCCTGCCGCAGATCAGGGCACGGGTCCGGGACGGCGTCTGCCCGAAGCGTTCGCGGTATGCCGCAGCGAAGCGACCGAGGTGGGTGAATCCGACGGTCCAGGCGATGTCTGCCACCGATGCCTGCGGGTCGGACAGCAGCGCGCGATGCGCATGCTCCAGGCGGATCTCGAGCAGCACTTGGGAGGGCGACTTGCCGATGTACTCCTGGAAACCACGCTGCAGGCGTCGCACCCCGACGCCGGCGACCTGCGCGAGCTCGGCAGCTGTCCAGGACGCTGCCGGATCCGCCTCGATCGCGTCGATCACGCGCGTGACGATGCGGGGCCGGGCCGGTGTCGACGACGTCTCCTGGTCCGGGAACGCGGCCGCGACGAACGCGGCGCTGATCGCGCGCGAAATGTGCTCGCCGACCGCGCGATTGCGCTCCATGGCCGGGGCAGCCAGCGCCTGATTCGCCAGCGAGGTGACCAATTCGATCCAGCTGCGTCCTTCAGGAGTGCGCAGGTCGAGTTGGGCCGGTATGTCGGACTCGTTGCGCGCGGCGAGGGTGAGCACGTCCCGCGCGAGCAGGTCCCTGTCGATCTTGACGCCGGTGATGGTGCAGTCCTTGGACCACCTTGACATCCGCGTCATCGTGTCGGGCGGGCAGACGGTCGCAAGACCGTCGACCGACGAAACCTCGCGCCCGTCGATCTGCGCTTCGAGGTAGCCACTGCGCGGCACATTGATCGCATAGGCACCGGGATGGCCGGACTCGACGGACACGTCGGCGCCCCACCCGATGCTGGCAACGGTGAGCGGACCGAAGGTGACGTGGCGCAGCGCCATGCGCGCGTGCTGGTCGGCACGGAGCACCCGCAGGTCATGCGGGAAGTAGGCCGCCGCTACCGAGCTGGACGCTTCGTCCCAGTCGACCGACGTCACCGAACCACCGCGGTTGTCCTGCATGTCAATCCGTTCGTGCGTGCACTGCCACTCACCGGTGCAGGCCCTCAAGCTACCGGATCCCGCCGGTCCGGGACCGGGGTCGAACGTGCTGGTTTCGCATTCCGGATCGTCGGTGCGCGATCCGGATTGTTGCGTGCGTCACATCGTTCCTAACGTCTTCCATCACCCGAACAGGAAGGAGATCAGGCATGGATGGACGAGTACTTCGAACCGTCTTCGGCGAGTTCGCCACGGGCGTCACCATCATCACTTGCACCCGTGAGGACGGCACCCCACACGGTGCGACGGTGACCGCCTTCATGCCGCTGTCGCTCGAGCCGCCCCTGCTCCAGGTCGCCCTGACCCGCAGCTCGAAGGCGTGCACCTACCTGAGAGGTGCGGCCTTCACCGTCAACATCCTGGCCAGTGACCAACTGGACCTGGCGATGCATTTCGCCGGCTGCCCGATGGACCGGGACCCCGAGTGGGACGAAGGCCCCGCCGGTCCGATCCTGTGTGGCTCGGCAGCCTCGATCCCGTGCGAACCGTGGGCCGACCACGACGGCGGTGACCACATCGTCTTCACCGGCCGGATCCTCGACGCGGCCGTCCGGGACGTGGATCCGCTGTTGTTCTACCGCAGCTCCTTCCACGGCA
The DNA here is from genome assembly GCF_014640635.1 of Flexivirga endophytica. Classification (GTDB taxonomy): domain Bacteria; phylum Actinomycetota; class Actinomycetes; order Actinomycetales; family Dermatophilaceae; genus Flexivirga; species Flexivirga endophytica. The sequence goes on along the minus strand of NZ_BMHI01000004.1, from coordinate 266,169 downwards.
TCGGAGATGACCGGGCAGCCACGAAATGGACCGGTTTCCAGGACGACTCGCTCAGCGGCTGGTTCGACGCCGACACCCGCTTCACCGCCATCACACCGCAGTCCGTCGCCGCGACGCCGGGCATCTGAAAGGACCGACCATGACCCAGACGACCACAGCGCCAGAGAACGTCTTCGACGGCGAGACGAACCCTGCCGCCGATCATCCGGCCAACCAGCCGCAGACCTACGCGACCCGCCCGATGACCGGCGACGAGTACATCGAGAGCCTGCGGGACGGCCGTGAGATATACCTGCGCGGCGAACGCGTCGAGGACGTCACGACGCATCCGGCATTCGCCAATCCCGTTCGTATGACGGCCCGGCTGTATGACGCCCTGCACACCGGTGAGCACGTCGATGCGCTGACCTCACCCACCGACACCGGCAGCGGCGGCGTCACCATGCCGTTCTTCAAGACCCCGAAGTCATCGGCCGACCTGATCAAGGAACGCGACGCGATCGCCACGTGGGCGCGCATGACCTACGGCTGGATGGGCCGCTCCCCCGACTACAAGGCCAGCTTCCTCGGCACGTTGCACGCCAACAAGGAGCTCTACGCTCCGTTCCAGGCGAATGCCGAGCGTTGGTACCGCGAGTCGCAGGAGAAGGTCCTCTACTGGAACCACGCGATCATCAACCCGCCGGTCGACCGTCAGCTGCCGCCGGACGAGGTCGGTGACGTCTACATGAAGGTCGAGAAGGAGACCGACGCCGGCCTGATCGTCAGCGGCGCGAAGGTGGTCGCGACCGGTTCGGCGATCACCAACTACAACTTCATCGCACACTACGGGCTGCCCATCGGCAAGAAGGAGTTCGCGCTCATCTGCACGGTGCCGATGGACGCACCGGGCATCAAACTGATCTGCCGCACGTCATACACGGAAGCCGCGGCGAAGCTCGGCACACCGTTCGACTACCCGTTGTCGAGCCGGATGGACGAGAACGACACGATCTTCATCTTCGACAAGGTGCTGGTCCCCTGGGAGAACGTCTTCATGTATGGCGACGTCGACCGGATCAACAGCTTCTTCCCACAGTCGGGGTTCCTCCCCCGGTTCACCTTCCAGGGCTGCACCCGCCTGGCGGTCAAGCTCGACTTCATCGCCGGCCTGCTGATGAAGGCATTGGACTCGACCGGCTCAGGAGGCTTCCGCGGCGTGCAGACGCGCGTGGGCGAGGTGCTCGGGTGGCGGAACCTCTTCTGGTCACTCACCGAGTCGATGGCGCGCGACCCCGAGCCGTGGATCGGCGATGCCGTCATACCGAAGCTGGAGTACGGACTGACCTATCGCATGTTCATGATCCAGGGCTACCCGCGGATCAAGGAGATCATCGAGCAGGACGTCGCATCGGGCCTGATCTACCTTCCCTCGAGCGCGGAGGACTTCAAGAGCGACGCGGTGCGGCCCTACCTCGACAAGTACGTGCGCGGGTCCAACGGCATCACCGCCGTGGATCGGGTCAAGGTGATGAAAGCCCTGTGGGACTCGATCGGTTCGGAGTTCGGCGGTCGGCACGAGCTGTATGAGCGCAACTACTCCGGCAACCACGAGAATGTGAAGGCCGAGTTGCTGTTCGCCGCGGAGGCGCGCGGTGGCGCCGCGTCGATGCGGGGACTCGCGGAGCAGTTCATGAGCGAGTACGACCTCGACGGCTGGACGGTGCCGGACCTGCTGTCACCCGCGGACTTCGACCTGCTCGGTCGCTGAACCACCGTGCACGAATGCCCCGGCCCGCAGGAGGGTCGGGGCGTTCGCGTCTAAGGTCGATCCCGGCTCATCACTTGTGTCGGAAGGAGACCCGGATGGCTTTCGGGACCATCGAGCAGCACGTCGACGACGGCGTCCTCACGGTCACGCTGAGCAGGCCCGAGCAGTTGAACGCCTTCACCGTGACCATGGCCGAGGAGCTGGAGCGCACCTTCCGCGAGGTGAACGACGACGATGCGATCCGCGCGGTGATCGTGACCGGTTCCGGACGGGCGTTCTGCGCCGGCATGGACCTGTCGGCCGACGGCAACGTGTTCGGGCTCGACGAGAGCCGTCGACCGTCGCTCGCGGACATGAGCGACCTGTCCGATCCCTCCGTGGCCCGGGTTCGCGACACCGGTGGACGCGTCACTCTCGCGATCCACGACTGCAGGAAGCCGGTCATCGCGGCGATCAACGGGGCGGCCGTCGGCATCGGAGCGACGATGACCCTCGCCATGGACGCCCGGCTGGTCTCTACGAAGGCTCGCTTCGGCCTGGTCTTCGGCCGGCTCGGGATCGTGCCGGAAGCAGCGTCGTCGTGGTTCCTGCCACGGATCGTCGGACTCCCCCGCGCGCTGGATCTCGCACTCTCCGCGGAGATCCTGGATGCGGCTGCGACCGTCGAGAACGGTTTGGCCGCAACGTCATACGAGCCGGACGAACTGTTGCCGGCGGCACGCGCCCTGGCCGACCGCTGGACCAAGGGTCGCTCCCCCGTCGCAGTGGCGCTGACCCGACAACTGCTGCGGCGCAACCCGACGTACGACCACCCCGCGGACGCCCACCGGGTGGATTCGCTGGCGATGTTCTGGACGAGTGTCGGCGACGGGAAGGAAGGGGTCGAGGCATTCCTGGCCAAGCGCGCACCGGACTTCACCGGGCGGGCGTCCGCAATGCCCGGGTTCTACGATGCCTGGATCGACGAAAAGCCTTGAGACAGAAGGAGACTGCGATGGCCGGCCGGATGGATCCCGAGATCATGAAGCGCTTCCCCGTGGTCGACGTGGAGGACCTGCCGGACGACCTCCGCGAGCGCATCGCGCTCGTCAGCGAGAAGTCCGGGTTCATCCCGAATGTGTTCATCGGGATCGCGCAGCGACCGGCCGAGATGCGGGCCTTCTTCGACTTCCACGACTCACTGATGGATCGCGAGACGCCGGGACTGTCCAAGGCGGACCGCGAGATGATCGTCGTGGCGACCAGCGCCGAGAACGACTGTCTCTACTGCGTGGTCGCGCACGGTGCGATCGCCCGGATACGCAGCAAGAACCCTTACATCTCAGACCAGCTCGCGACCGACTGGCGCAAGGCGGACCTCGACGATCGGCAATACGCCGTCATCTCCATCGCGGTGAAGCTGGCCGCCCGTCCCTCGGAGATCGTCGATGCCGACCTGGATCTGCTGCGTACGCACGGGCTTTCGGACGAAGACGTCTATGACGTCGGTGCCATCACCGCGTTCTTCTCGATGAGCAACCGCCTCGTGCACTGGAGCGGGCTGATGCCCAACAAGGAGTTCTACCTGATGGGCCGCGTGCCGAAGGAGTCGTGACCGCGGGATACGGTGGCCATATGCGACATAGTCGCATTTAGAGTCACGTCCTCGCGAAAGGTGATCACCGTGTCCGACTACGACCTTCCGGACCTTCCGTACGACTACTCCGCCCTCGAGCCGCACATCTCCGGCGCGATCATGGAGCTGCACCACGACAAGCACCATGCGACCTACGTCAAGGGCGCCAACACCGCGATCGAGCAGCTCGCCGAAGCACGCGAGACCGAGCAGCTCGGGCCGGTCAACCTGCTGGAGAAGAACCTCGCGTTCAACCTGGCGGGGCACGTCAATCACTCGGTCTTCTGGCCGAACATGAGCCCGGACGGCGGCGACAAGCCGGACGGCGAGTTGGGGCAGGCGATCGACGAGTTCTTCGGCTCGTTCGACGCGTTCCGCTCGCACTTCACGGCCAACGCGCTGGGGATCCAGGGGTCCGGTTGGTCGATCCTCGCCTGGGACAGCCTCGGCGCCCGCCTGGTGATCTGTCAGCTCTACGACCACCAGGGCAATTTGCCGGTCGGCCTCACGCCTCTGCTGATGCTGGACATGTGGGAGCACGCCTTCTACTTGCAGTACCGCAACGTCAAGAACGAGTACGTCGACGCCTGGTGGAACATCGCCAACTGGGCCGACGTCGCGGAGCGCTTCGCGCGGGCCCGCACCCAGACGGCGGGTCTGATCGTCCCGCAACCCTGAGCGACAGACAGACCCCTGCCGAGTGACGGCCCTCTCGGCGAGTGACGGTCAGATTGCGCCGTCAGTCGCCGAAGAAGCCGTCATTCGGCAAGGGGGCCGGCTCGGTGCGGCAACTCCCTCAGGCGTTCAGCTTCGCGAGCGCAGTCTTGAAGCGCTCCACGGTGCCGTCCACGTCGGTCAGCTTGTCCAGCCCGAAGAGGCCCAGCCGGAACGTCGAGAAGTCCTCCGGCTCACCGCACTGCAGCGGCACACCGGCGGCGACCTGTAGGCCCACCTGCTTGAACTTCGCACCGCTCTTCAGCTCCGGGTCGTCGGTGTGCACGACAACCACACTGGGAGAGGCGAATTCGTCGGCTGCGACCGACTTCAGACCGGCATCGGCCAGCACGGCGCGCACCTTGGCACCGAGGTCGAGTTGTGCCGCACGCAGCTTCTCGAGGCCGATCTCACGCGCCTCGAGCATGAGTTCGGCGTTGTGAGCCAGACCGTCCGTCGGCATGGTCGCGTGGTATGGCGTCTGACCCTCGACATACGACTCGGTGATGAAGAGCCACTTCTTGAGGTCCATCGCGAAGCTGGTCGAGGTGGATGCCTGCACGGCGGCACGCGCGGCATCGTTCAGCATCACGTAACCCGCGCACGGCGTGCCGCTCCAGCCCTTCTGCGGTGCGGTGAGCAGCACGTCGACGCCGAGGTCGCCCATGTCCGCCCAGAGCGCACCCGAGGCCACGCAGTCGAGCACGAACAGCCCGCCGACTTCGTGCACGGCCTCGGACACCGAGCGGAGGTAGTCGTCCGGCAGGACGATCCCGGACGCCGTCTCGACGTGCGGCGCGAAGACGATCTCGGGGCGCTTCGCCCGGATCGCCGCGATGACCTCGTCGAGCGGCGCCGGCTGCCAGGCCGCTTGGTGCTCGTCGCTGACCGGCCGTGCCGGGCAGACGGTCGCCTCGGCCGGGATGTCGCCAGCGTCGAAGATCTGCGACCAACGATAGGAGAACGCACCGTTGCGTATGACGAGGGCGCGCTTGCCCGTCGCCAGCTGTCTGGCGATCGCTTCCATGCCGTAGGAACCGCCACCGGGGACGATCGCGACGGTGTGTGCGCTGTATGTCGTGCGCAGCACGTCGAGGATGTCCTGCATGACGCGCACGAATCGCTGCGACATGTGGTTGAGCGAACGGTCGGTGAAGACGACCGAGTACTCCAGCAGGCCGTCGGGGTCGATGTCATCGTGTGGCAAGTTCACGATCGCACCGTGCCACATCCGGCGCGGTCGGCGGTAGGTAGGTCCACCTCCCGGGCGCGGTCGGCGGAAAATCATTGGCCGGCTCACGTGCTCGGCTCCTACCGTCGTCACACACCCGACCATGGAGACGACGATGCCTGCTCGAAACCCCGCCCGGCTGTTCGCGATCACCTTCGGCGCGCAGGACCCCGGACGACAGGCCGACTTCTGGTCAGCGGTGCTGCGGCGGCCTGTCAAGCCGGACGACAGGGGCCGTCAGACCCTGACCGTCACGACGCCGGGACAGCCGCTCATCCGTTTCGTACATCGACCGGAGCCGAAGATGACTCCGAATCGCGGGCACTTCGACCTGACCAGCGAGTCGCCGGCCGACCAGTCGGAGACGGTGGCGCGCGCACTCTCGGCGGGCGCCCGCCATATCGACATCGGCCAAGGAGCGGACGCCGACCACACGGTGCTCGCGGACGCCGAGGACAACGAGTTCTGTGTGATCCCCGCCGGGAACAACTTCCTCGCCGGCACCGGAACTATCGGCTGCTTCGCATGTGACGGCACCGAGGATGTCGGCCGCTTCTGGAGCCGGGCATTGGGCTGGCCGCTGGTCTGGGACCAGGACGAGGAGACCGCCATACAGGCTCCGAGCGGCGGCACCAAGATCAGTTGGGGCGGCGGGGACGTGGCACCGCAGACGGGTTACAACCGGGTGCATCTGGACCTGGCAGTGGCAAACGACGCCGATCTTGCCGATGCAACGGCGGCGCTGAAGTCCCTCGGCGCCACCGACTGGGACGGACCCGTCTGTGACGGAGCCGTCGGGCTCGCCGACCCGGACGGCACGGAGTTCTGCCTACTGGTGGCGCCGTAGCCCCTGCCCCCTCAGCCGAGCTCTCGCACGGTCGCGATGACGTCGTCGAGCATGGCTTCGGTGAGCCGGCCGGTGAAGGTGTTCTGCTGACTGACGTGATAGCAGCCGACCAGCTCCACCGGGCCGGACGGGCTCAGCAGCGTGGCGCGAGCACCATGCCCGAATCTCGGCTTCGGCCGCGGGATCTGCCACCCGATGGCGCGGGCCGTGGAAACCGTGGAGTCCCAACCGATTCCACCCAGCACCAGGATGACCCGAAGGTTCTCCTGCGAGAGCTGGAGTTCCTTCTCCAGCCAGGGCCGGCAGGTCGCCTTCTCCTCGGTGGTGGGCTTGTTCGCCGGCGGCGCGCAGTGCACCGGTGCCGTCATCCGGATACCGTGCAGTTCGAGGCCGTCACCGGCTGCGACCGACGTCGACCGCGTCGCGAAACCGCCGCGGTGCAAGGCGGCGAAGATCCAGTCACCGGAGCGGTCCCCGGTGAACATCCGGCCGGTCCGGTTCGCGCCGTTAGCCGCGGGCGCCAGGCCCACTATCAGCCGGGTTGCGTCCGGGTCCCCGAATGCCGGAGCGGGCCGGCCCCAGTAGGGCTCGTCCGCGAACGACCTGCGGCGGCCCGTGGTGGCAACCGTCTCCCGCCACGCCACCAGACGTGGGCAGGCCCGGCATACGGAGACCGCGGTGTTGAGCTCACTGATCGAACCGGCAGAGCGGGCGAGGCTTCGCACGCCGGCCGCGGATCCGGCGACAGGCGTCTCGGCCGTCGCGGTGTCCCCCGGCCAACCGCTGCCCGGGGTCACCGGAGACTCGAAGAGCTGGCCGGTGACGGGATGCGGATCGCTCATCGGGATGGTCATCCCCCGGTTGTATCGGGTGTCGGTGTCTGGTGCCAAGATTGACTGAGTGTCGACCATCGTGTTCTTCCACGCCCACCCCGACGACGAGAGCTCACAGACCGCCGGTTCGATGTCCCGCGCGTCCGACGAAGGCCACCGCGTGGTCGTCGTCTACGCCACCGGCGGCGAGCACGGTGAGGTCCCTGACGACCTCCGCCCTCATGAGACGCTCGCCGACCGGCGACGTGCCGAGGCCGAGGCATCGGCTCAGGTGACTGGCACCGCCCGCGTCGCCTGGCTCAGCTACCGCGATTCCGGGATGACCGGCTGGGAGCAGAATTCCGACCCGGAGTGCTTCCACCAGGCGCCGCTTGCCGAAGCCGCGGCCCGGCTGGCCGCGATCCTGGACGATGAGCGGGCCGACGTCCTGATCGGCTACGACTGGCACGGCAGCTACGGCCATCCCGATCACGTCAAGGTGCACGCCGTGACCTACGCGGCCGCCGAATTGGCCGCGCACGCGCCGCGGGTCCTCGAGGAGACGATGAACCGCGACGTCATGCGCTCCTCGATGCAGGCGGCCCGGGACGCGGGCATGGACATCCCGTTCGACCCGGACGGGCCGATGGACGACGGCAACCCGATGGGTATGCCGGAGGCCGACCTGCACTGGGCGGTCGACGTGTCGGACTACCTGGGCCGGATCCGGGCCGCCATGCAGTCCCACCGCAGTCAGGTCTCCGACATCGGCACCTTCATGGCCATGCCGGACACAGTGTTCGCTGCGGGGTTCGGGACCGAATACTTCATCGAGCGTGGCCGACCCGACGGCATGGTGCACGGCTGGTTCCTGGATGCCTCGCTGGTCGACGCGGCAGCTGAGCGGTCCGCATGCTGCTGAGCGCCGAGGACCTGCCCGTCGGTAACGAAATCGACTGCGGCAGCTACGAAGTCACCGACGGTGACGCACGCGATTTCGCCGCGCAGTGGGACCCGCAGTACTTCCATGTGGATCCGGAGCGTGCCGGTGACAGCGAGTTCGGCGGGTTGATCGCCAGCGGACTGCACACCATGTCGATCTATCAGCGGCTCGTCGTCACGGCGGTCTATCAGCGCTACGACGTCATCGCGGGACGAGCGTTCCGGCACGTCAAGTTCCTACGCCCGGTGCGTGCCGGAGACGTGTTGCACTGCTCGGCGACCGTGCGTTCGGTCACCCCGGACGGGCCGGGCAGGTGCGCCGTCGTGGTCGACGGCCGCTTGCGCAATCAGCACGGCAAGCCGGTGCTCGAGTTGGAGCTGGACTGCCTGGTGCGGTCACGACACCGGACACCTGCGCACTGACGGCGCCGCTTCAGGGACGGTGGGCGCGCACCAGCAAACGGCTGGAGTGAGCCACGAACGCGCCGTCCTGCCGGATGACCGCATCGAGCGTGCGCAGCCGGTCGGCATACCGCTCGACGCTGAAGTCCGGCACCCACCACACACATTTGCGCAGGATGTACACGACTGCGCCGATGTCGAAGAACTCCATGCGCAACCGGGCAGTGCGGATCTCGTCGACGACTAATCCGGCAGTGGTCGCGCCCTCCCGGTCATGGCGTGGATGCCGCCCATCGCGGATGTCGTCCGACAGCGGTCCGAGGAACCACTCGATCAGCTCGAACGCCGACGCCGGGCCGACGTGCTGGGCTAGGTAGCGGCCGCCAGGACGCAGTACGCGCGCGGTTTCGGACCAGTGGGAGGCGATGGGGTGGCGTGCGGTGACCAGGTCGAAGGTGGCGTCGGCGAACGGCAACGACGCGTCCTCGTCGAGCGCCACGACTCGAACACCTCGCGGTTGCAGTCGTTTTCGCGCTGCCTCGACGTTCGGTGGCCAGCCCTCCGTCACCGTCGTGTGCGGTGGGAGCTGGGCAGCGGCGTCGATCACCTCGCCGCCGCCGGTCTGCAGGTCAAGCGCAGTGTCGACCTCGGCCAGCGCTGCTGCGAGCAGCCGGGAGTAGCCCCACTCCGGTCGCTCCTCAGTCGCCCGGCCGTCCAGCCAGGAGAAATCCCAGCCCGACACGTCGACGCTCGCCGCCTCCTCGATCAGGTCGTCATACGAACGCATGCCATCCATCGTGCCGCCGCGGTCAACCGGTTTTCACCACTGTGGTGGGTCGGCCTTGCGCAGCTCGGGGTCGTCCGCGGCGAAGGTCCGCACGCGGCCGGGCGCCGTCGTCGGGCCCTCGAAACGCACCGTCACGCGCCCGAGGCCACTGCCCCAGACCCAGCCGGCTCCGTGCTCGGTGTGCGCGATGTCCTGCCCCGGCCACCAGGTCGGCGGGCCGTCACCGCTGTATGCCGCCGGCCCGGGTGTCCGCCGCACGTCGCCGGCAGGGGTCGCCGGCACTTCGGCGTCGGCTGCATCGATGTCCGCACCGTCGAGCGGCGGTTGTGCCGCGGGTGCGTCGTCCGGTGGGTCGAACCGCAGTTGTTCCTGGGCGTGCGTGCCCAACCCCGAGACGCCGACACCCAACAGGCGCAAGCCGTTCGACACATCGACCCCGGCGAGCAACCGCCGGGCGACATCCAAGATGACGCCCGCGTCGCCGGTCGGGTGCAGCAGCGTCTCGGACCGCGTCGAGGTCGCGAAGTCGTGCTGCCGGACCTTGATCGTGACCGTCCGGGCAAAAGCGGCGGACTTGCCGAGGCGAGCAGCGGTCCGCCGGGCGAGGCTGACCAGCTCAGCGTCGAGCACCTCGCGGTCCACGACGTCGTGCTCGAAGGTCTCCTCCGCCGACACACTCTTGGCCTCGCGCTCCACGACGACCTCGCGGTCGTCGTGCGCCCGGGCCAACTCGTGCAGGCTGCCGCCCTGTGCGGACCCGAAGATGCTCACCAGGTCGGTGCGCTCCATCCGCTGTAGGTCGGCGACGGTCTCGACCCCGAAGCTGCGCAACCGAGCCTCGGTGGCGGGGCCGATGCCGCTGACCACCCGCACCGACAGCGGGGCGAGCAGCTGCAACTCACGACCGGGCGGCACGACGACGAGTCCGGCGGGCTTTTCGAGCTCGGAGCCGATCTTGGCAAGCATCTTCGAGGTCCCGACACCGGCGGATGCCGTCAATCCGCCTGTGGCTGCACGGATTTCGTCGATCAACCGTTGCGCCACCGTGCGGACTCCCTCAGGGCTGAGGTCCAGGTCGGCACCGGCGGCCAGGTCGACATACGCCTCGTCGACGCTCACCTGCTCCACGACCGGCGACACGCTGCGCAGAATGTCCATCACGATCCGGCTGGACGCCCGGTAGGCGTCGCCACGCGGATAGAGGAACGCCGTGCCCGACGGGCAACGACGACGGGCCTCGGCAGTCGGCATGGCCGAACGCGCCCCGAAACGTCGTGCTTCGTAGGACGCGGTGGCGACGACCCCGCGTGCTCCGATGCCACCCACACACACCGGCTTGCCGCGCAACGACGGCTTGTCCCGCTGCTCGACGGCCGCGAAGAATGCATCGAGGTCCAGATGCATGATGCTGGCCGTAGAACGCACAGGGGCCTACGTTCCGTCGGCGTTGTGGGTCGCAAGCTCCCTCCAACGCCGACGCATCTCAGGCCACCTGAGCCTGTGCTGATCGAACTTCACTGATCCATTCTTCCCGAGAGGTGTGACATCGCCGTCGCAGGACCGGGTCAGAGTGTCAGCACGACCTTGACGTCGTCGTCCTGCGGCGTGAACGCCTCAGCGAACTTCTCCAACGGGACACGGCGGGTGACCAGCCGCTCCAGCCAGCCGAGATCGGCAGCAGCCAACGCTTCGGCGGCGGCTTCGTAGTGCCGCAGGTTGGCGTTGACCGAGCCCGCCACGGCGCTGTTGCCCAGCACCGCCGTGCGGTTGATGGTGCCGAGATCGACCGTCTCCGTCTCGCCGGGATCCGAGATCCCGGTGAGGATCGTGATGGCATACGGCTTCGGGTTGGCCAGCACCGCGTTGACCACCGGGGTCGCGCCGGTGCCCTCGATGATGACGTCCGGTTGGATCTCGTCGATCACCTTGTCGGCAGGTTCGCTGTGGTAGCGGGCGCCGAGGTCCTCGACCAATTGCGGCTTCGGCCCGTCATTCACCCGATCGAGCACGTGCACGTCCAGCCCACGCTGGGCGCCGATCATTGCCGCGAGCAGTCCGATCGGCCCCGCGCCGGTGATCAGCACCGACTTCGGCTCGAACCAGGCGCGGCCGCCGATGCGGTCGACCTGCTCCCACGCCTTGGCGACGACGGTGGTCGGCTCCATCAGCATGCCCACCGACTCCAGCGCCTGGTCCAGCTTCACGGCGTGCTCGGAACGCACTCGCCACTGCTCTGCGGCGAATCCGTGCAGCGACTTGATGCCGTGCTCGGTGTATTCGCCGTTGCGGCACATGTCCCACTCCCCGTGTGCGCAGGCGCCGCACGGTTTCGGGTCGGGCATCCGGACCACACCGACGATCAGGTCGCCGGCTGCGAAACCACTCCCGTCCGGTGCTTCGCGCACCCGGCCGAGCGACTCGTGTCCAAGGATCAGGCGCTCCGAACCCTCCGGAGCCCAACCGTAATCACCCTGGGAGAGCTCGTGATCGGTGCCGCACACGCCGACGGCGACGCCGTCGACCAACACGTCGCCCAGCGCGGTGTCCGGTGCGGGCATGTCCTCCACCGCCAGGCTGTCGGATCGTCCAGGAATGACTGTGAGTGCTCGCATGCTTCTGAAGCTACCGGACGACTCGGGCAATCCCGTGAACCGCCGGCCAACCACCGGTGGCGTCAGCCGATAGAGCGATGAAGCAACAGCGGGAGTATGACGCGAGCGCCCGCCATACGCAGTGCAGCCGCGGCCACCGTCACGACCCAGCCGGAGGCGGAGGCGTCGATCACCAGCAGCACCGCGCGGCCGGCGACATCCGGCAACTCGCTGCGCTCGAGCGCGTCCCGCCAGAAGGTCGCCTCGTCGACCGAGGTGGCATCCGCCGGTGGTGTGCCGTCGACCGCCCAGCGTTGCACGGGCAGGCGACCCGCGGAGCCGAGCGCGTCCGCGACACCGCCGACCAGCTGCGGATGACCGGCCGCGCTCAGCGCCACGATCGACTCCGGCCGCTCACTCCATGTCCACTGGGCCAACGTGCGCACACACGCGTCCAGGAGCTCGGCAGGTGGCGGCGCATCCGAGCGCAGCGCACCGGCGAGCAGGTCGCCCCACTCGGCGGCGTCCGCATGGACGATCACCCGTCCCTCCTCGGCCGCTTCACCGGCAGGGATCCGGCCCCGCCGCCCGAACGCGCCGCCGGGCCACATCTTGCGCGGCTCGAGGACCTGCTGCTGGGAACGCAGCAGCTGACGCACGCCCGCCACGGTCTCGGCCGCGGGATCGGGCCGCAGCGGCTCGGGCAGCCGGCCCAGGCACACCGAGCAGCGGCCGCACGGCTCCGCCTCCGGGTCGTCCAGCGATTGCTGCAACAGCTGCATCAGGCACTGGTCACCGCGGATGTAGCTGCGCATGATGTCCGCCTCGCGGCGCCGGACCGCCAGGACTCCGTCGTAGTGCTCCTGGTCGTAGCTCCACGGCGTGCCGGTGGCGGTCCAGCCGTCGGCGGTGCGCTCGGTGATGCCGTCGACCGCGAGTTGCTTGAGCAGCAGGTCGACCTTGGTGCGGCGCAGGCCGCTCTCGGCCTCCAGCTGTGGAACGGACATGGGTTGCTCGGCACCGCCGAGCGCGTCGAGCAGCCGCCGCACCTGCGGCTCCTTGGGGATGGTCGCGGTCGCGAAGTAGTCCCACACGCCGTCATCGCCGGCGGACGGCAACAGAGCCACCAGCGCATGGTCGATCGCGCGGCCGGCACGGCCGACCTGCTGGTAGTAGGACACCGGAGACGGCGGAGCACCGACGTGTATGACGAACCCCAGGTCCGGCTTGTCATAGCCCATACCGAGGGCCGACGTCGCGACCAGCGCCTTGACCCGATTGCCGCGCAGGTCCTCCTCGAGCGCTTCACGGGAGTCGGAGTCCAGTTGGCCGGTGTATGCCGCGACCGGCGCGTCCGCGCCATACCTGCTGCGGATGGCCTCGGTCAGCCGCTCCGCGTCGGCGACGGTGAGGGTGTAGACGATGCCGGATCCCGGCAGCTGTGGCAGGTGGTCGACGACCCACGCGAATCGTTGCAGCGGGTCCAACTGCGGCAGCACCGCCAGCTGGAGGCTGGCGCGGGCCAGCGGACCGCGCAGCACGACGGTGTGATCGCCGAACTGGGAAGCGATGTCGTCGACTACCCGGCGATTGGCCGTCGCGGTCGTCGCGAGCACCGGCGTCTGCGGGTTGAGCTTGCGCAACACGTCGGTGACCCGGCGGTAGTCGGGCCGGAAGTCGTGCCCCCAGTCGGACACCGAATGCGCCTCGTCGACGACGACCAGGCCGAGCGCACCGGTGAGTGACTGCATCACCCGCGCGCCGAAGGTCGGGTTGGCCAGCCGCTCCGGCGACACCAGCAGCACGTCGATCGACCCGGCCGCGAGGTCCTCCTCGATCTGCTGCCACTGGCCGATGTTGGAGCTGTTGAGCGTCGCGGCCCGCAGCCCGGCCCGCTCAGCGGCGGCGACCTGGTCACGCATCAGCGACAGCAGCGGGGAGATCACCAGGGTCGGCCCGCGTCCCTGCGCCCGCAGCCAGGAGGTGGCGATCCAGTAGACGGCGGACTTGCCCCAACCAGTCGCCTGCACCACCAGCACGCGCGCACCCGGTCGGGTCAACGCCTGCAGCGCCTCGAGCTGGCCGTCGCGCAAGGTCGCGCCCGGGCCGGCCAGGACGTCGAGCACTTCGGCGGCGGCGGATTCGATCGTCGGAGCAGTCACGGAACTCATGCTGTCAGCCTGCCTCCGACGACCGACAACCCGTCGACGTCAACTCATTTCGATACGGCCGCTCGTTCGTTTCGATACACCGGCTCGTTCCTCGCCGGTTACTCAATGCGGCGCCTCACGGCCTACTCAATGCGACGCTTCGCGGCGCGCTTGGCAGCCTTCTCCTTGGCTTCCTCCGCGTCCATGGCGTTGGCCTCCTCCAAGGTCGGAGCGGTGCCACCCAGCCGCGCGGGCAGATACTTCAGATCGTCTCCGGTCAACGGCTCGTAGGCCTCCTGCACCGCGTGCAGCATCGTCTCCATCCGCGCACGCAGTGCCGACGTCTCACCGTCGACGTCCGCGTCGGCCGCGATGTGGATCGGCGGACCGACATCCAGCCGGATCGGCACCTTGGGCCGCCGCATGTTGCGCGGCTGTCCCTTGGTCCACACCCGCTGGGAACCCCAGATGATCAACGGGATGACCGGCACACCCGCCTCCTGCGCCATACGGACCGCACCCGACTTGAAGTCACGCAACTCGAACGACCTGGAGATGGTCGTCTCGGGGAAGACACCGATCAGCTCACCGCTGCGCAGCGCGTCGACGGCCGCCCGGTAAGCACCCGCGCCCGCCGAACGATCCACCGGGATGTGCTTCATGCCGCGCATCAGCGGACCGGAGACCGGGTGGTCGAAGACGTCCTTCTTGGCCATGAAACGCACCAGCCGTCCGACGTCACGCGCCGAGTAGCCGGCGTAGGAGAAGTCGAAATAGCCGATGTGATTCATCGCGATCACCGCTCCGCCGGTGCGTGGGATGTTCTCGGAGCCGGTGCGTTCGAACTTCAATCCCTGCACGGCGAAGACGCCCCGCGCGAAGTTGATGACGCCGGAATAGATGGGTTCCATCTGGCGAACCCTACCGACTCGTAGCTTGCCCGTCCGACCCGTGGAATGCCGGAGCCAACGGTCGGTGTTGCAGGAGACGTGACTGATGCCGCCATACCCCTTTCCGTGCTGGATCTCTCCCCCATCGCCGCAGGCCGCACCGCTTCGGACGCGCTACAGGAGAGCATCGCACTCGCCCAACACACTGAATCCCTTGACTATCAACGGTATTGGGTCGCCGAGCACCACAATCTGCCCAGCGTCGCCAGCTCCTCGCCAGTCGTCATGATCGCGACGATCGCGGCAGCCACGCAGCGCATCCGGGTCGGCGCAGGCGGCATCATGTTGCCGAACCACGCTCCGTTGCAGGTGGCGGAGACGTTCCGGGTGCTGGAAGCTCTGCATCCGCACCGCATCGATCTCGGACTCGGCCGGGCACCCGGCACCGACCAGTTGACCGCCTTCGCGCTGCGCCGCAGCAAGGAGGCGCTGGCGGCTGACGACTTCCCGCAGCAGTACGCCGAACTCCGTGCGTATGTCGACGGCTTCCCCGACGACCACCCGTTCGCCCCGATCAGCGCGCAGCCCACCGACGTGCCGCTGCCGCCGATCTGGATCCTCGGCTCCAGCATGTATGGCGCCCAGGCCGCCGGCCTGCTCGGCACCAACTTCGCCTTCGCCGGCCATTTCGGGAGTGTCGACCCGACGGACGCCTTCGACGCCTACCGCAACGCTTTCCAGCCGAACGCCCGGCCCGACGGTCTGACGGAGCCGCACAGCATGCTCGCGGTCTCCGCAATCGCAGCCGAAACACCCCAGCGCGCAAGCGAACTCGAGCGCGCGGCAGCGCTGTCCACCGTCCGTTTGCGGCAGAACCGGCCGGGGCCGTTACCCACGCCCGAGGAGGCAGTGGCGCACGAATGGACCGAAATCGAGCAACATCTGGTCGACGGGCTGGGGCGTTTCGTCACGGCCGGCACGCCGGACGAGGTCTACGCCGGCATCACCGCGCGGGCCCGGTCCTGCGGTGCCGACGAGTTGATGATCACGACCAACGTGCACGATCCGTCGGAGCGGCAGGCGTCGTACACGCTCATCGCCGAGGCCGCTCGCGCAGCGTGCGCAGCGTAAGTACGTTGGAGTCATGGATCTCGAACGCCCTGAAGCCCCTGACCCCTACTCCCTGCTGCCGCAGACCGCGTCGCTCACGGTGACCAGCGAGACGTTCGCCGACGGGGACACCCTGCCCAACGAACAGGTCTACAACAACTGGGGATTCACCGGTGGCAACACCTCGCCCCAGCTGTCCTGGTCCGGCGCCCCGGAAGGCACCAAGGGGTATGTCGTCACCTGCTTCGACCCCGATGCGCCAACACCGAGCGGTTTCTGGCACTGGCTGCTGCTCGGCATACCGGCCGACGTGACCTCCCTCGACCTCGGCGCGGGTGACGGCAAGAACCTGCCCGCCGGCGCGTTCCACGTCCGGAACGACTTCGGTGACAAGGCGTATGACGGTGCGGCACCGCCGGTCGGCGACCGGCCGCACCGCTACATGTTCGCCGTCCACGCGGTGGGCGACGACCTGGGCCTGGACGACTCCGCGAGTCCCGCTGTCACGATGTTCACCACGGGCGGCAATCTGCTCGCCCGTGGTGTCATCACGGCGTCCTACCAGGCGAAATAGCCTCTGACGTCAGCGCTCAGTGGCGTCCGTCAGGGCCGTCGACATCCTTGAAACGGTCCCAGCCGCCCTCGGGCTGACCGCCGTCCTCGGGGCCCTTGTCGCCCTTCACGGCGTCCTTGGCGCGCTGCACGAACGACCGACGACTGGTTCCGTCGGCCTGCGACGCACCGGCTTCCTGGCCGTCGCCGCCGTCGAAGGACCCGGAGCCGCCATCGCGCGAGACGTCGCCGGTCCCGTCGTGGACCGGGCCGTCCTGGCGGTACTGGCCCGCCTCGTGCCTCGGACGAGTCTCGCGCTCGTCGTGGCCGGGGCGATCGTCGTGCAACGGACGCTCCCCATGCAGCGGACCCTGGTCGTCACCCACCGCACGCTCGCCCTGGACCGGGCGATCATCGTGCAACGGACGCTCCCCATGCAGCGGACCCTGGTCGTCACCCACCGCACGCTCGCCCTGGACCGGGCGATCGTCGTGCAACGGACGCTCCCCATGCAGCGGACCCTGGTCGTCACCCACCGCACGCTCGGCCTGAGCCGGGCGGTCCGCGCGGAGATCCTGCTGACGTGCGGATTCCTCAGCCGGCCGGCCGGTGGCCGGATCAATGGCGCTGACGCCGCCGTCGTCGTCGTGCCCTGTCCCGCTGCCCTCGACACGGTTGCCGTGCCGGTCGGTCGGTGTGTCCGGATCGAGCTTGTCTGCCTTACGCAACGTCTCTTGGTGGTCGCGTTCGACGGCCGCCGCCGTCTTCTTCTCGTGCTCAGCCTCGGCTTCGAGCTGATCGGCCCGACGCTGCTTCTCCTCGGCCTCGGCGCGGGCCCGCTCGGCCTGCTCCTCCGCCGTCTCGGCACGTTGGCGGGACTCCACGACCGTTCCCTCGTTCTCCTGCGCCCTGTTGCGCAGCGCGTGTGCCTCCTCACGCTGCGCCGCCTTGCGGCGCTTCCCCTGCCATGCCGCGATGAGGATGAGGATCAGAATCACCACGATGATCGCGATGATGATCCACCAGGTCTTGGTATCCATGACGTGCCTTCCGGACGGTCTGAAGTGCCTTGACTCTTCCGAAACTACTGCCCGACAAGTGGTTATGGGGCCCTGGGGCTCTCGGGGCGTGTCGCCCACAGCACCACCGCACTGGCGGCAGCGACGTTCAGGGAGTCGACTTCGCCCGACATCGGGATGCGCACCACGAGGTCGCTGGTCTCCACGGTCCGACTTCCGAGGCCGTCGCCCTCCGTGCCGAGCACGATGGCCAGGCGTTCCGGCAGGTCCGCGACCAGCTCGTCCAGGCTGACCGCGTCCTCCCGCAGGGCGAGCGACGCGACGGAGAATCCGACGGCCTGCAGGTCACTGACGGCGGCCGGCCACGGTTCGATGCGGGTCCACGGCACCTGGAACACGGTGCCCATGGATACCCGCACGCTGCGGCGATAGAGCGGATCGGCACAGCGGGGCGTGATCAACACCGCGTCCACCCCGAGCGCGGCCGCGGAGCGGAAGATCGCACCGACATTGGTGTGATCGACGATGTCCTCCAGGACCAGCACCCGCCGGGCGTCCCGCACGAGTTCGCCGTATGCCGGCAGCACAGGCCGATGCATCGACGCGAGTGCGCCACGGTGCAGGTGGAATCCGGTCATCTCCTCGATGACGTCATCGGCTCCGACATACACGGGGATTCCGTCCCGCTCGGCCTGCTCCACCAGGTCGACCAGGTCGGTCAGCCAGCGGCGTCCCATCAGGTAGGACCGCGGCCGATGCCCGGCGCTGAGCGCGCGCCGGATGACCTTCTCGCTCTCGGCGAGGTAAAGGCCGTTCTCCGGCTCGAGCCGGCGGCGTAGCGCGACGTCGGTCAACCGGAAGTAGTCCCGCACGCGTTCGTCGGCCGGGTCGGTGATCTCGATGACTGGCACAGTCGGCAACCCTAGATCGGTCTGCTCGTCAGAACATCTGGGTCAGCGCGACCACGCCGACGATCACGATGACGGTGCGCAGCAGCCACGGCGGGAGCCGCCGGCCGACCTTCGCACCGATGACCCCGCCGATGAAGGCGCCGATCGCGATGAGCAGTGCGACGGTCCACCGTACGTTGTCGAACGACACGATGATGAACGTGACGGCAGCGACCGCGTTGACGATCAGGCTGAGGATGTTCTTGATGCCGTTGAGTCGCTGGAGTGGGTCCGAGAGCATCGCACTCATCAGACCCATCAACAGCACGCCCTGTGCGGCTCCGAAGTAGCCGCCATAGACGCCGGCCGCGAAAATCCCTGCCCGCAAAGCAATCCGGCGGGGACGGGACATCTCCTGCGATGCATCGAGGTGCTTGGCCGCCGCGCGCTTCTGCAGCCACGGACCGATGACGACGAGCACGATGCCGATGATGATGAGTGTCGGCACGATCGCCTTGAACGCCGACGGCGGCAACCAGATCAGCAGCAGGGCACCGGTGATGCCACCGAGCAAGGACATCGGCATGAACTGTTTGAGCCGTGCTCGCGCCTCGGACACCTCCGCGCGATAGCCCCACGATCCGGAGATACCACCGGCGACGAGGCCCACCGAGTTGGAGATGTTGGCCGGCACCGCCGGATAGCCGAATGCCAGCAGGGTGGGAAAGGTGACCAGGGTGCCGGATCCGACGATGGTGTTGATGCAGCCGGCCGCCACGCCGGCAAGGGTGATCAACAGAATTTCGGTCAGGGACATGGTGCGAACAACCTACGGCAGCGGGCTCAGCCGGCGGCGTGCCGTCCACGGGGCGGTTGCACGGCACGGGCCGCCCAACGGTCGCCCACTCGCTCCAGGGTCAACTCAAGACCGAAGGTCGCACTGAGGTTCTCGGCGGTCAGCGTCGACTCGAGCGGGCCTGCCGCGACGACCTTGCCGTCCCGGAGGAGCAGCACGTCGGTGAAACCTGCCGGGATCTCCTCCACGTGGTGGGTCACCAGCACCAGCGCGGGCGCTTCGATGTCGAGGGCGATCTCCCCCAGCCTGCTGACCAGGTCCTCACGCCCGCCGAGGTCCAGCCCCGCGGCGGGCTCGTCGAGCAGCATCAGCTCCGGGTCGGTCATCAGCGCTCGCGCGATCTGCACCCGCTTGCGTTCACCCTCGCTCAGGGTGCCGAACCGCCGGTCGACCAGATGTCCCGCTCCCAGTGCGTCCAGCAACTCCTTGGCACGCCCGTGGTCGAGTTCGTCGTACGACTCACGCCAACGGCCGACCATGCCGTATGCCGCCGTCACGACGACGTCACCGACACGCTCGCCGTTGGGAATGCGCTCGGCAATCGTCGCTGACGCCAGGCCGATTCGGGGCCGCAGCTCGAAGACGTCGACAGCGCCCAGCACTTCGGACAGCACACCCGCGACGCCCCCCGACGGGTGGATGCGGGCAGCGGCGATCTGCAGCAACGTCGTCTTCCCCGCTCCGTTGGGACCGAGCACGACCCAGCGTTCGCCCTCCTCGACCTCCCAGTCGACGCCGTCGAGCAGACGCTTGTTGCCGCGGACCACGCTCACATCGGCGAGTGCCAGCACATCGGACATGCCACGCACCTTACGACGTCGGGGCCGCGTACGAGCGACCGGTCAGCGGTTGACGGAAGGCCTGCGTCATACCCTTGATGGCGCCATGTCCGATCTGCCAGCCGCCGTACGACTCAGCCTGTGGGTGACCGCTGCCTGGGCAGGCCATCTCGACCTCGAGGAGGCCGTGCGGCAGGCGTTGCCCGACGCCGACCACGTCGCGGGCGACGTCGGCCATCTGGCCACCTGGCAGGACTTCGGCGAGCGAGTGCTGGCATGCGCACTCCCCCGCGCCGGCGACATCTCCGGCCTGCCACGTGGCAATCCCGAACTCACCGCTGCCGCAACCGATTCGGGCGAGTGCGTCTACGTGCCCGCGATCGGCGGCGCGCTCGTGCCGTCGATCGAGATCTTCGGGCCCGAGGGCGATCAGGGTATGGCGGTCCGGCTCACCGCCTTCGACTGCGAGCCCACACCCGCTCACCGGCTGGAGGAGCTGCACGAGTCGCAGATCGAGCGTGAGCTACGCACCCGGCTCGTGCACGCGACGTCCGCCCTGGAATCGCTGGACATCCAGCCGTTCGCCGGTTCGACGCTGCGGGCCCAGGCGGACGAGGTCACCACCCTGCGCGAGTGGGGGCTGCCATCAGGGCTGCCGGGACGTGCCATACGGATCCTGCAGACCGCCGGGACAGTCGGTGCCGCAGTCGATTTCGCACTCGGCCACTCACCTGCCATCGACGTGGCAGCGGACGCTGGTCGGCTGCGCGCGTTGCGCGAACTGCAGGCCGCCACCGACCAGGCGATGGCACACGCGACGACGGCCGCAGCACTGCACCTAGCCGGAATGCGTGCCTGACCGCACCAACGTGTCGTAGACCTGCTGGGTGCGCTGCGCGATGATCTCCCAGCCGAATTCGCGCACGGCACGCTCGCGGCCGGCCGCACCTCGCCGTCGCGCCTCGGTCGCGTCACCCACCGCCTCGGTGAGCGTGCGCGCCAGGTCCGCGACGAACCGGTCCGGGTCCTTCGGCGTGCCGGTGCCATCGCTGAGTTGATCGATCGGAACCAACCAACCCGTCTCACCATCGGCGACCACCTCGGGTATGCCGCCCGTCGCGGTGCCCACCACCGGGCAGCCGCACGCCATAGCTTCCAGGTTGACGATGCCGAGCGGCTCATAGACCGAGGGACAGACGAAAACCGTTGCAGCAGAAAGCAATGCGATGACCTCTGCGCGTGGGAGCATGTCCGGGATCCAGCTCACACCATCGCGCGACTCGCGAAGGCCGGCCACCAGGTCCTCGACCTCGCGCAGGATCTCCGGGGTGTCGGGAGCACCCGCGCACAGGACCAGCTGCACCTCCGGAGGCAACTCGGCAGCCGCGCGCAGCAGATAGGGCAGACCCTTCTGCCGGGTGATCCGTCCGACGAAGATCACGCTGGGACGCTCCGGGTCCAGTCCGTGCCTGCGGACCGTCGCGGTGGCTTCGTCACTGGTGTCGCGGTGCCACAGCTGCGAGTCGATGCCGTTGTGCACCACGTGCACCTTGGCCGGGTCCAGGTCCGGGTAGCTCGCCAGCACGTCCTTGCGCATGCCGTGGCTGACCGCGATCACGGCGGCAGCCGCGTCATACGCCGTGCGCTCGATGTATGACGACACGCGGTAACCGCCACCGAGTTGCTCGGCCTTCCACGGTCGCATCGGCTCCAGGCTGTGTGCGGTCACGACATGGGGGACGCCGTGCAGCAGCGACGCGACATGGCCGGCGAAGTTGGCGTACCAGGTGTGCGAGTGCACGACGTCCGCACCGGCGCAGTCGTCGGCGATGCGCAGGTCCACTCCCATCGTCTGCAGCGCCGCGTTGGCGGTGTCGAGCTCGGGCAGGTTCGGATAGCCGGTCGTGTCCGTCTCAGCCACCGGACTCCCGAACGCGCGCACCTGCACGGTGTCACCGAGTCCACGCAGCGCGCGCACCAGCTCGGCCACATGCACTCCGGCGCCGCCGTAGATGTTGGGCGGATATTCCTTGGTCAGCAGATCCACTCTCACAACCACTGACGCTATCCCCTGCGGGCCCCGTAGGTTATGTCCATGGCAAGACGAGGTGGACCAAGCGTGCTGGCGATCGTCCTGGCGGGCGGCGAGGGCAAGCGGCTCATGCCCCTGACCGCGGACCGGGCCAAACCGGCGGTGCCGTTCGGAGGGATCTACCGACTGATCGACTTCGCGCTGTCCAACCTGGCCAACAGCGGCTTCCTGAAGATGGTCGTGCTGACCCAGTACAAGTCACACAGTCTCGACCGGCACATCGCCAAGACGTGGCGTATGTCGACCATGCTCGGCAACTACGTGGCACCCGTTCCGGCGCAGCAGCGTCGCGGCAAGCAGTGGTTCTCCGGGTCCGCGGACGCGATCTACCAGAGTCTCAACCTCATCCACGACGAGAAACCCGACATCGTGGTGGTGGTCGGTGCGGATCACGTCTACCGGATGGACTTCAGCCAGATGGTGGACCGGCACATCGAATCCGGTGCACGTGCCAGCGTCGCCGCCATCCGGCAGCCGATCGAGCTCGCGGACCAGTTCGGCGTCATCGAGCTGGCGGAGGGCCAGGGTCAACAGATCGGCGCGTTCCGTGAAAAGCCCTCGGATCCGGTGGGACTCGCCGACGCACCGCACGAGGTGCTCGCGTCCATGGGCAACTACGTCTTCGACACCGATGCGCTGGTTGAAGCCGTCACCACCGACGCCGAGGACACCGACAGCAAGCACGACATGGGCGGCAACATCATCCCGGCGTTCGTCGACAAGGGTGAGGCCTTCGCCTACGACTTCCGCGACAACGACATCCCGGGCGTCACCGATCGCGATTTCGGCTACTGGCGGGATGTCGGGACGATCGACTCGTTCTACGACTCACACATGGATCTGGTGTCCATCCACCCGATCTTCAACCTCTACAACTACGACTGGCCGATCCGCACCAGCGACAGCGGTTATCCGCCGGCCAAGTTCGTGCACGGCGCTTCGGACCGCAGCGGTATGGCGACCGGGTCGATGATCTCCCCCGGGTGCATCGTCAGCGGATCGGTGATCGGCAACTCGGTGCTCTCGACGAACGTCAAGGTGCATTCGTTCGCCCAGGTCGACGACGCGATCCTGATGGACAACGTCGAGATCGGGCGGCACTGCCGCGTCCGCCGCGCGATCATCGACAAGGACGTCTACGTCCCGGACAACGCCAGCATCGGCCTCAACCACGACGAAGACCGCGCACGAGGGTTCACCGTGACCGAGTCGGGCATCACGGTCGTCGGCAAGGGCACCGTCATACCGACGTGAGATCTGCTGTGCCATCATCGATTCCACATATGAACACGCTTCTGGTGACTCTCACGGGCCAAGATCGACCCGCAGTGTCGGCGCGCCTGCTGCGCGCTGCGGCCGATGAGGGTGCGGTGGTCCTCGATCTCGAGCAGGCCGTCGTCCGCGGTCGTCTCCTGCTCACCGCTCTCCTGCAGCCCGAGGGCGATGCTGCGACCTTGACGGCCGCCATCGAGCAGATGGCCACGGCAGCCGGTCTCGCGGTCACTGTCGAACCCGGACACGGCGACAACCCGGCACGCCGGACCGGGAGGGCGTCGGTCGCCGTGCTCGGCGCACCGTTGCAGGCCAGCAGCCTGGCCGCCATCACCACCGCCATCGGCGACCAGGGCGCGAACATCGACCGCATCCGACGGTTGTCCCGCGACCCTGTCACCACCCTCGAGCTCGACCTGTCGGGCGCCGACGTGCCGCAGCTGCGTCGGGTGCTCGCGCTGCTGGCCACCGAACTCGGTGTCGACCTGGCGGTGTCCCCCGGTGGGCTTGCCCGGCGCGGCCGACGACTCCTGGTGATGGATGTCGACAGCACCCTGATCCAGGACGAGGTCATCGAGCTGCTGGCCGCGCATGCGGGGCGCGAGGCCGAAGTAGCCGCAGTGACCGAGCGGGCGATGCGTGGGGAGCTCGACTTCGAGCAGAGCCTGCACGAGCGCGTGCGGTGCCTGACCGGACTGGACGTGTCGGTGCTCGACGACGTACGCCGCGCCATACGACTGACGCCGGGGGCGCGCACGCTGGTGCGTACGGTCCGCCGCCTGGGTTTCTCCGTCGCGGTGGTGTCCGGGGGTTTCATCGAGGTGGTGCAGCCGCTGGCCACCGAGCTCGGGATCGATCGGGCCCACGCCAACAGGCTCGAGATCCGCGACGGCAGATTGACCGGCCGCGTCGAAGGCCCGGTCGTGGATCGGGCCGAGAAGGCCCGTGCGCTGCGCAGGTTCGCCGAGGCCGAAGGCCTGCCGTTGTCGCGCACGGTCGCGGTCGGCGACGGCGCAAACGACCTCGACATGCTGGCCACGGCCGGCCTCGGGATCGCGTTCAACGCCAAGCCGGTGGTGCGCGAGCAGGCCGATGCCAGTGTCAACGTGCCTTACCTGGACACCGTGCTGTTCATGCTCGGAATATCCCGTGAGGATGTGGAGGAGGCTGACCGGCTCACTTCGGCGGACGACCCCGACAGGGAGCCCGGCGCCTGCTTAGACTCGCCCCATGTCTGATCCAGCCACGCGATCCCTGCTGATCATCGGTGGTGCCGAGGACAAGGTCGGTCGTGTCACCATCCTGCGCCGGTTCGTGCGACTGGCAGGCGGACGCAAGTCCCGCATCGTGATCATCCCGACCGCGTCGTCGGTCCCGGACGAGGTCATCGAGGTCTATTCGACCGTCTTCTCCCGGCTCGGTGCGCCACAGATCGACTCGGTCAACCCCTCGGACCGCGCACACAGCAGCGATGCTGACCTACAGGCGCTCGTCGACGGGGCCACCGGTATCTTCCTGTCCGGTGGCAACCAGCTGAAGTTGAGCCAACTGATCGTGGGCACACCTCTCGGTGCCGCGATCCTGCGCGCCTACGAGCGTGGGGCGGTGGTCGCAGGGACCTCTGCCGGTGCCTCGATCATGAGCCAGTTCATGATCTCGATGGGCGACGAGGGTGTCACTCCGCGTCAACGCTCGAGCCAGCTCACCGCCGGGCTCGGACTCCTCCCCGGCGTCATCGTGGACCAGCATTTCGACCAGCGGGCCCGCTACGGTCGGCTGCTGTCGCTCGTCGCGACCTCTCCGAACCTGCTCGGCATGGGCATCGACGAGGACACTGCCGCGGAGATCACCGACGGCACCGAGCTGACCGTCGTCGGGTCGGGCGCCGTGTTCGTCGTCGATGCACGCAACGCGGTCACCGACGCTCATCAGGCCGAGCGCGACGCCCCGCTGCTGGTGACCGGTGCCATCGTGCACACCCTGCCCTTCGGTGCGACGTTCAACCTCGAATCCGCAACATTGACAGACTTTTCCGAGAAGTATGCCGATCTGGCAGTCTCCACCAGCCGAGATCGCCACGACACCGCCACAGCTGCTGCCGCACTTCGTCGATAACAGGTTTCGTCCATCACATCCTCGAGAGGAGCAGCCACCATGGAGCAGTCGCCGACCACCGGGCAGCTGAACATATTGCGCACCCGGGTCTATCGCGGCCCGAACATCTGGGCATACGACCAGGCGGTTCATCTATTGGTCGACCTCGGCGAACTCGAAGACTTCCCGACCGACAAGCTCCCCGGTTTCACCGACCAACTGGTGGAGTGGCTGCCCGGGTTGAGCGAGCACACCTGCTCGCGGGGGCACCGTGGTGGGTTCCTGGAGCGGCTGCGTGAGGGCACCTGGCTCGGACACGTCGCCGAGCACGTCGCATTGCAACTCCAGCAGGAGGCTGGGCACGACATGCGCCGCGGCAAGACACGCGGCGAGCGGGGTCGTCCCGGCGTCTACAACGTGATCTTCGGCTTCTTCGACGAGCGGGTCGGCGTCGCAGCCGGTGAGCTTGCTGTGCGGATCGTCAACGAACTCGTAGTCCCGACAGGCGAATTCGTCTTCCAGGACGAGCTGGACAAGTTCATCCGCGTGGCGAGCCGCAAGGCGTTCGGCCCGTCGACCGCTGCGATCATCGACGAGGCCGTCAGCCGCGACATACCGTGGCACCGCCTCAACCAGTACTCCCTCGTCCAACTCGGCCAAGGCGTCCACGCCCAACGGATCCGGGCGACGATGACGTCGCGCACCTCGGCGCTGGCCGTCGACATCGCCGGCGACAAGAACCTCACCGCGACCCTGCTGGGGTCGGCAGGACTTCCGGTGCCGAAGGCCGTCACCGTGCGCACTGCCGAGGACGCCGCCGCTGCCGCGACGAAGATCGGCTTCCCGGTGGTCATCAAACCGCTCGACGGCAACCACGGACGCGGCGTCATCCTCGGTCTGATGTCGGCCGACGAGGTGCAGGATGCGTTCCCGCTCGCCGCGGAGCAGAGCCGCCGTGGCGTGGTGCAGGTCGAGTCGTTCATCACCGGCAAGGACTACCGGTGCCTGATCATCGGCGGCCGGATGGCGGCCATCGCCGAGCGAGTGCCCGCGCACATCGTCGGCGACGGTGAACACACCGTCCAGGAGCTCGTCGACATCACGAATGCCGACCCACGCCGCGGCGTCGGACACGAGAAGGTGCTGACCCGCATCGTCGTCGACGACGCCGCCGTCGAGCTGGTCCTCGACCAGGGGTATGCGATGAGCGACGTGCCGCCGCAGGACGAGATGATCAAGCTGGCACTGACCGGCAACATGTCGACCGGCGGCATCTCGATCGACCGCACCTTCGACGCGCACCCGGACAACGTCGAGATCGCCGAGGAGGCAGCACAACTCATCGGTCTCGACGTCGCCGGCATCGACTTCATCTGTCCCGACATCACTGCGCCGGTACGTGAGACGGGCGGCGCGATCTGTGAGGTCAACGCCGCTCCCGGGTTCCGCATGCACACCCATCCGACGGTGGGCGAGCCGCAGTTCATCGCCAAGCCGGTCGTGGATCTGCTCTTCCCGCCCGGCTCGCCTTCGCGTGTTCCGGTGGTCGCGGTGACCGGCACCAACGGCAAGACCACGACGTCACGGATGCTCGCGCACATCATGAAGAGCTTGGGCCGCAAGGTGGGCATGACCTCGACCGACGGTGTCGTGATCGATGAACGCCTGGTGATCAAGGCCGACGCGTCCGGTCCCCGATCCGCCCGGATGGTGCTGCAGAACCCACGAGTCGACTTCGCGGTGCTGGAAGTCGCGCGCGGGGGGATCCTGAGGGAGGGACTGGGCTACGACCGCAACGACATCGCGATCGTGACCAACGTGCAGCCCGATCACCTCGGCATGCACGGCATCGACACTCTCGAACAACTGGCCCGGGTCAAATCCGTTGTCGTCGAAGCGGTTCCACGCGACGGGTATGCCGTGCTCAACGCCGACGACGCCCTGGTCCGCGCCATGCGGCGCCGGTGCTCGGGGACGATCGTGTGGTTCTCGATGGAGCCGCCCGGCAGTCGGGTGCGCGACTTCATCGACGAGAAGTGCCGGCGCGGTGCGCGCGCAGTGGTGCTGGAGCCGTCCGACCGCGGCGAGATGATCGTTCTCAAGCAGGGTCGCCGATCGATGCCACTGGCGTGGACCCACCTGCTGCCCTCCACCTTCGGCGGCACTGCGCGGATGAATGTCGCCAACGCCCTGGCCGCCGCCGGTGCGGCGTTCGCCGCCGGTGCACCGCTGCACGACATACGGCAGGGTCTGCGGACGTTCACGACGACCTACTATCTCTCCCCCGGCCGCCTGAACCGTGTGGAGGTCAATCACGCCGAGGTGTTCGTCGACTACTGCCACAATCCGCCCGGAATGCACCGTCTCGGCGAGTTCGTGCAGGGGTATGTCGACCAGCGGCAGGGCGCAGCGGACCATCGGATCTCGCGCATCGGCATGGTGGGCGCGGCAGGTGACCGGCGCGATGACGACATACGGGAGTTGGGTCGGGCGGCTGCTCAGTACTTCGATGTGCTGGTGCTGCGTGAGGACGACAACCTGCGTCGCCGCGCACCCGGTGAGTCCGCGGCGCTCGTCGAGGAGGGTGTGCGGGAGGCCATGGCCGACGGTGCACGCTGTCGCCAGGTCCTGACCGTGCTCGACGAGCTCGACGCAACGCGGCATGCCGTGCACCTGGCCAACCCCGGTGACCTGGTGATGCTGTGTGCCGACCAGCACTCCACAGTGCTTGCGGAGCTGGAAAGCTTTACGCACCAGGCGAATGCGGGCGCCCGCACCGATGACGACCAGCCCGGCGACCCGGACCTGGATCCCCGGCAGCTCGCCACCGAGGCGACCGAGGCATCGGCGCTCGAGGATGCCGAGTGGCGTGAGGCGGTCGAGGCGCAGCCCGCCGACCAGCCGTCATGACCGCGGGGTCGTGGGCACCGACGGACGAGCAGTTCGAGTCGGTCTACGGGCCCTGGCGTCCGCGTACGCCGGACGATGTGCGGACGTTTCTCGAAGCGTATGACGGCAGGTGGTTCATCGCGGGTGGTTGGGCGATCGAAGCCTTCACCGGTGTGTCGCGTCGGCACGACGACTGCGACGTGTCGGTGCTGCGCTCGGAGGTTGACGCTTTTCGCGCCTTCGTGCACGGTCGTTATGACGTCTGGGCGGCCGGATCCGGAGCGTTGAAGCCGATATTCGCCGACGACCCGGCGACATTCGACGAAGTGTCGCACGAGGGTTCCGGTCAGGTGTGGCTGCGGCCCGCCTGGAACCAACCCTGGGAGTATGACGTCCTGCTAGCGCCCGGCGACGCGAAAACGTGGGTCTACAAACGGGATCCATCGATCACCATGCCGATGTCCGAGGCACTGTGGACCAAGGACGGGATCCCCTATCTGCGCCCCGAGATCCAGTTGCTTTACAAGGCACGCGGGCTGCGCCCGAAGGATCAGCAGGATTTCGAAGCGGCTTGGCCGCTGCTGGATCCCGTACGCCGCGAATGGCTGCACGAGATGCTGCTGCGCACCCTGCCCGATCACCGCTGGATACGCACGCTGGCCGAGCGCCGCCCGGAGTAGCCCCGAGGCCGTATCGAGACCACACGGCCCTGGGTGTTGGACCGTTATTCGCCTATGGCAGCCGTGAAACGCGTGAGCGAGTTCAGGTAGCGCTGCACATCCGGCTCAGCACTCGTGGCCACCAATTGCCTTGCAGCACCGCGCAATGCCTCGACGTCACGCCCGAGGTCGTGCAGCGTCAGCGCGCGGAAGAGCACCACGGCGCTGTTGTCCGGGTAGTCCTCCGCCAGCTGATCGAGTATGGCGAGAGACTCCTCCAGACGGCCCAAGTGCCGCAGAGTGGAGGCCTTCTGCAGCAGCGCCCGATGTCGGTAAGGCTCGTCGAGCCGGACTGCGAGGGCCTGGTCGTAATGCTCCAGCGCCTCGGCTTCGCGACCCGCGGAGTCATGAGCACCGGCCAGCTCGTAGAGCACCCGTCCGT
This sequence comes from Flexivirga endophytica, assembly GCF_014640635.1. Taxonomy (GTDB): domain Bacteria; phylum Actinomycetota; class Actinomycetes; order Actinomycetales; family Dermatophilaceae; genus Flexivirga; species Flexivirga endophytica. The sequence goes on along the minus strand of NZ_BMHI01000004.1, from coordinate 236,784 downwards.
CCTTGGGGAACCGGCGGTGCAGCACGAGAGCGGCCTCGATCCGGGCCTGGTCGTCGTCCAGCGACCAGATCCGCGCGATCTCCGACTCCGCCTCGTGCTCGCCCCGCGCCGCCACGACCTTGCGGCGTACGACGGAAGCGTCGTCCGCAGTGGCTCCGTGCTCCATCAACCACTGATGCAGCTTCGCCCAGTGCGAGTGTGTCATCAGCGCGAGCACATCACCGTCGTGCGCAGCGGTCAGCAGCCCGGTCAGACCACTGAACTCGTCGGGCCACGACGCCGTCGGAAGCACACCGACCCGCGAAAGGCCTTGCCGCAGAAATGATTCCAGCTCCTCCATGGAGCGCCCGCGCAAGTAGTGCTCCTTGTGCTGGATCTGGACCCGGTCGGCGCCCAGGCCCGCCTGCTCCCCCATGCGCACCAGGATCTCGTCGGTGCGGTCCCCACCGGTGCCGAGCCCGAGCTGCAGCTGCGACCCGGGTCGCACCATTCCTCGGCCGACGCGAAGCAGCGCTTCGAGGCCGGCCTCGTTGTGTGCCATGTCGAGGACCACCGTGGCCGCGCCGCCCTGCGGCAACGACACGGAGTAGATGTTCATCCGGCCGGGGTTCAGCCGGTGATCGGGCGTGAACGTCCGCAACCCTTCGATCACCGACTCGCGTGACAAGCCCGCACCCAGCCCTGCTGCCGCACCGGCGAGGGCGTTCGCGATGTTGTGCTCGGACAGTCCCGAGAGCGTCATCGGCACGTCCACCAGGCTGATCAGCCGGTCCGGCGAGGCACCTGGGTGCAGCACCACTATGTCGCCGTCCAGGACGGTGATCCCCCGACCGTGACCGTCGAGCGCTTCACGCAATGAAGGAGATTCGGAGTTCAGACTGAAGCACCAAGGCCGCCCGCCGGCGGTCGCGCGCATGGCCCACACGCGCGGATCGTCGCCGTTGAGCACGACCCAGCCCTTGGGCCTGGTCACCTTGGTGATGATCGCCTTCACCTCGGCGAGCTGGTCGAGGGTGTCGATCCCGTCCATTCCCAGGTGATCCGCGCTGACGTTCGTCACGACGCTCACGTCGTTGTATGCCGTGCCGAGCCCACGCCACAACATGCCGCCGCGAGCCGTCTCCAGCACTCCGAACTGCACACCCGACGTACCGAGCACCGCACGCGCGCCACCCGGTCCGGAGTAATCGCCGGACTCGACCACCTCGCCCTGCACCAGCACACCGTCGGTCGAACTCCACCCGGTGCGCAGGCCGGCCGTCATACCGAGATGTGCGATCAGCCGGGTTGTCGTGGTCTTGCCGTTGGTGCCGGTGACCGCCACCACGGGAACCTTCGGTCGTAGTGCGCGCACGCGTTCACCGGGCGGCTGGGATCGCACGTGTTCGCCGGCCCTCGCGAAGACGTCCGCGACAGGTTCGGCGCCGAGCAGTCCGCTCAGCAGCGGCCCGATGACGTCCGTGACCGCCCGAGCCCGTCCTGCGTTGTTGAGCGCGAACACCACGACGACCTCGTCCAGGGTCTCGCCCGGACGCACCCGCACCCCGATCCGCACGACCCCGGCCTGCCGCATCAACAGCCGCACGGCACGCTCCACGACGCGCAACACGAATCCGCGGCGCGCCTCGGTGTCGGGACGACCCGTGTCGCGTGCCCGCACCGCCATCTCGCGAGCGAGCGACCTCAGCTGCTCCGAGTCGCCGCCGAGATAGGACGGCGCGCGCAACGTGATCTTGGCCGCCGGCCGGGTGAAGTAGAGGTTCGGGCCGCGCAGGATGCGGGCCCCGACGACCGTGACGCCGTCCGAGGTCTCCATGATCGTGATCGTAGCTACTGACCCATGGCGTGCACGCCGCCGTCGACGTGCACGATCTCACCGGTGGTCGCGGGGAACCAGTCGGACAGCAACGCCACGCACGCCTGTGCCGCCGGGGTCGGGTCCGTGATGTCCCAGCCCAGCGGAGCCCGCTCGCCCCACACCTGCTCGAACTGCTCGAAACCCGGGATGGACTTGGCAGCCGTGGTCCGGATCGGGCCGGCGGCCACGAGGTTGGAACGCACCTGCTTCGGACCGAGGTCACGCGCCAGATAGCGGTTGGTCGACTCGAAGGCCGCCTTCGCGACGCCCATCCAGTCGTAGACCGGCCAGGCGAACTTCGCGTCGAAGGTCAGGCCGACGAGCGACGACCCGGCCGTCATCAGCGGAAGCGCAGCAACGGCAAGGGATTTCAGGGAAAATGCCGAGGCCTGCAACGCCACCGCAGCGTCCTCCCAGGTCCCGGCCATGAAGTCGAACGCCCCGGGCGGTGCGAAACCGATCGAGTGCAGGACGCCGTCGAGCGAGTCGAAGCCCGCTTCCTTCAGCCGATCGGCGAGACTGTCGAGATCATCGTTCTTCGTGACATCCAACTCCAGCAGCTCCGGCGTCTTCGGCAGCCGCTTACTGATGGTCTGAGTGATCCGCATGACGCGGCCGAAGGACGTGAGGACCACCTCGGCGCCCTGATCCTGCGCGATCTTGGCCACGTGGAACGCGATGGACGACTCCATCGTGATGCCCGTGATCAACAGTCGCTTACCTTCGACGATGCCTGCCACGTCGACTCCCTTGCCTCGGTATTGCTTCGGTGTTGTTGTCGTCAGTGCCTGTATGGCGGAGTGCGTATGGCGGTCAGTGGCCCATGCCGAGGCCGCCGTCGACCGGGATCACGGCGCCGTTGATGTATCCCGCCGCGTCACTCGCAAGAAACCGCACCACCTGGGCGACCTCGTCGGGCTCGGCCATCCGGGCAGCCGGGATCGAGTCGACATACGCCTTGCGCTGCGCCTCCGGCAGCTCACGGGTCATGTCGGTGTCGATGAACCCGGGGGCGACGACATTGGCGGTGATCGCCTTCTTGCCGAGCTCCCGGGCGATCGAGCGCGCCATACCGACCAGACCAGCCTTGGAGGCTGCGTAGTTGACCTGCCCCGGGCCACCCATCAGACCGACCACGCTGGAAACAAAGATGATTCGGCCACCCTTGCGGCGGATCATGCCCTTGGTCGCGCGCCGTGCACAGCGGAACGCGCCGGTCAGGTTGGTCTCCAGGACACTGTCGAAGTCGTCGTCGGTCATCCGCATCAGCAGCGTGTCGTGGGTGATGCCGGCGTTGGCCACGACGACCTCCACCGGGCCGCCGAAGTGCTCCTCGGCGGCCGTGAACGCGGCGTCGACCGAGGCGGTGTCGGTGACGTCGCAGGCGACTGTCGTCGCCCCGTCCGGCCCGTCGGTGCCGCTGCGTGAGGTGACCACGACGTCGTCACCGGCCGTCACGAACGCCTCCGCGATCGCCCGGCCGATGCCTCGGTTTCCCCCGGTGATCAACACGTGCTGCGGCATCTGGCGCTCTCCTCCATCAGGACTGACGTGGCCCGGACAGCCACGACTGCACAGGCTATTGGACTACCAGACGGTAGCCCGCACGGGCCGCACAGGCGTGGCGCCAAGGCACCCCACGAAGTTCTCTCCTCCGCTCCGCTCCCCCGAGATACTTCGCGGGGGACCCCGCCAAGGCACCCCACGAAGTTCTCTCCTCCGCTCCGCTCCCCCGAGATACTTCGCGGGGGACCCCGCCTAGACTTACAGGGTGTCGCGGCGGAACGATCAACCTTCAGTGCAGTCGGCAACCGATCTGCCGCTGCCGGGCAAACACGACCTCGATTCCCGGATGCGCAACTACGCCATCGCGATGGGGATCCGCACCGCCGCCTTCGTGCTCGCCTATTACCTCGACGGACCGATGCGCTGGATCTGCGTGGGCCTCGCAGTTTTGCTGCCGGAGGTCGCGGTGATCGGCGCCAACGCCGCCAACCAGAAACGCCAGAAGGTGCGCGGGCGGGGGCCGGTCACCGACCAGCGCCGACAGCTGCACAACCACACGTGAGACTCCCCGGAACGGCGCCGGATCAGCCCACCCAGTGCAGTGCGAAGGGGTGCCGGCGTGATGCGTCGTACGCACTCGTATGGCGCAACCCCAAGATCCACGCCGAGGACCGGCACAAGACCTGGCTGGCCTGCGCGGAGCACCGCACGACGCTGTCGGAATTCCTGAGCTTCCGCGGCTTCCCGTTGGAGATCAAGTCGATCGAGGAACTCAAGTAGTCGAGATTGCTGCACCAGGATCGGGGCCCCGCAAAGTACTCGGAGGAGCGCAGCGCGGCAGAAGCTTCGTGGGGGTCTAGCCGCCGATGGAGGACATCGGGCGGTCGGGCTGCTCGAAGTCCGGGTCGCCGATGCCGTGGCCGCGACGCTTGGCCAGCATCGTCCCTCGTATGACGTCGGCCAGCTCCTCGTCACTCGCACCCGCCCGCAAGGGACCACGCAGGTCGCCCTCGTCACGCGCGAACAGGCAGTTGCGGACCTGACCGTCAGCCGTGAGTCGCACGCGGTCACATGCCGCACAGAACGGCGCCGTGACGCTCGCGATGACGCCGACCGTGGCCGGGCCACCATCGACGACGAAGAGCTCCGCAGGGGCGCTGCCACGCGCCTCGTCAGGCAGCGCGGTGAGGGTGAATCGCTCCCCCAGACGCTCCTGCAACTCCATGCCGGTGAGCATCCGGTCCCGCTCCCAGGTGTGTCCGGCGTCCAGCGGCATCTGCTCGATGAAACGCAGCTCCAGCCCGCGGTCCAGACACCACTGCAGGAGGTCGGCGGGGTTGTCCTTGCCGCTCGGGTCGTGCATGGCGACGGCGTTGATCTTGACCGGGTGCAGGCCGGCGTCCTGTGCTGCCTTGATGCCACGCTCGACGTCGGCGAAGCGATCGCGCCGCGTCAGCTCCTGGAAACGGTCCGGGTCGACGGTGTCCAGCGAGACGTTGATGCGTTGCAGACCGGCGTCAGCGAGCGGCTGGGCCAGCCGATCGAGCCCGATGCCGTTGGTCGTCATGGCGATCCGCGGAGCATGCTCGAGCTCGGCGAACCTGCGGATCACGCCCGGCAGGCCACGCCGCAGCAACGGCTCGCCACCGGTCAGCCGGATCGACGTGACACCCAACCGGGTGAAGATGTCCACGATCCGCACGAGCTCGTCGTCGGTGAGCATCTCCGGCTTCGGCAGCCAGTCCAGTCCCTCGGCCGGCATGCAGTAGGTGCAGCGCAGATTGCATCGATCGGTCAGCGACACACGAAGGTCGGTGGCCACCCGACCGAAGGTGTCGGGCAGGCCTGCGCTGTTCTTCTCGAGGCTGCTCATAGGACTCCAGCCTAGGCCAGTTACCGTCAGGGTGTGCTCCGCAGGCTACTTACCCGACGCTGGCTCACCTGGTTGTTGATCGCAGTCGTCTGGGCCGTCGCCTGTGTCTTCCTCGGCCGCTGGCAGTGGCACCGGTACGAGGACAAGTCGCTGTCTCAGCACCAGGTCTCCGACAACTACAACGCAGCACCCGTCGCGGTCACCTCGATCCTGCACGACAAGGACACCCAGCTGTCGCCGAACGACAAGTGGCGACAGGTGAAGCTGGTCGGTCATTACGAGCCGGCGAAGAAGCTGCTGGTGCGCAACCGTCCCAACGACGGCTACTTCGGCTACGAACTCGTCATACCGTTCGATCAGCAGAGCGGGCCGACCGTGCTGGTCGATCGTGGCTGGCTCGAGAACGGCCGCACCGCCAACGAGCCAAAGACCGTCCCGCCGACACCGGGCGGCCCCGTCACCGTCGTCGGGTGGCTGCAACCCGGCGAGCAGGCCAAGAACAACAAGCCGGTCCCCGGGCAGGTCGCCTCGATCAACCTCGACACCATCGCAGAGCTGACCAACGACGACCTGCTGACCGGCGGCTATGTGCTGATGCGCTCGGAGAAGCCGGCGGCGCCCGCGACGACGAAGGGCCTCGCCGCGCTACCGAAGCCCGACCCCGGCACGTATGCCGGGATCAACTTCAGCTACGCGCTGCAGTGGTGGGCCGCGGCCATCGGCGGGATCCTGCTGATGCTCTACCGGTGCTGGAAGGAGGAGCAGGAAGCGGTGCACGGCCCGAAACCGCCGAAACCGAAGAAGCCCAAGAAGGTTCGCATCTGGGACGAGGAAGACGAGTAGAAGGCCCCGACCAGCTACGGCTTCTTCTTCCGGTCGAGGAACGCCTGCATCGCAGCCTTGGCCTCATCGGAGCCGAACAACCGCGCCGACAGTTTCGCCATGTCGTCCCCGTGCGCGTCGATGTTCGCCAGCAACGGCGCCGAGACCAATGCCTTGCTCTCCCGCAGACCCTGCGGGCTGGCCTTCGTGAGCTGCTCCAACACCGCGGCAACCGTCGCATCCAACTCCCCGGCAGGGACCGCCTCGGTGATCAGTCCGACCTCGGCCGCCGTTGTCGCGTCGAAGGATTCGGCTGTCAGGAACGTGCGAGCGGCAGCCCTGCTGGTCATCCGCGGCAGCGTCGTCAGTGAGATGAGCGCAGGCGCCAGGCCGAGGCGAGCCTCGGTGAATGCGAATGTCACCGTGTCGGCCGCAACGACGATGTCGGCGGCGCCGACCAGGCCCAGGCCACCGGCGCGCACCGGCCCGTGCAGCCGTATGACGACCGGCTTGCCCGAGGCAACGATCTGCCGCTGCAGCGCGACCAGGTCGTGTGCACCCTGCTCCATCCCGCCGGACTTCGCCTCGGAAAGGTCCGCACCGGAGCAGAAGACGCTGCCCGCGGCGGTCAGCAGCACCGCCCGGACCTCGACGTCCTCATCGGCCGTGTGCAGTGCCTGGGACAACTCCCCCACCAATTGCTTGCTGAGCGCGTTGCGGTTGTGCTGGCTGTCCAGGGTGATGGTCGCGATCCCACGGTCGGTCTGCAGGTGGACCAGCTGCGTTGTCGTCATACGGCCGACGCTAGCTCACCCCACGAAGCTCTCCGCTCGTTCCTCGCTCCGATGCTTCGCGGGGCCCCGAGCTCCGACGACTGGCCTTTGGCGCGCTCACCGGGACCTCAGTCGATCGGCGCCGGCGACTTGTCCGGCTGATCGCGGAACTGCGTGTGGTAGAGGTCGGCGTAGGTGCCGCCGGCGGCGAGCAACTCCTCGTGCGAGCCACGCTGGACGATGCGCCCGTCCTCCATAACCAGGATCAGGTCGGCGTCCCTGATCGTGGACAGCCGGTGCGCGATGACGATCGAGGTGCGGCCGGCCAACGCCGAGTCCAGCGCACGCGAGACGGCGGCCTCGGACTCCGAGTCCAGGTGCGCCGTCGCCTCGTCGAGCACGACGACCGACGGCGCCTTGAGCAACAGCCGTGCGATCGCGAGCCGCTGCTTCTCCCCGCCGGACAGACGGTGCCCACGATCGCCGACCATGGTGTCCAATCCGTACGGAAGGCGGCTGACCAGGTCCCAGACCTGGGCCTCCCGCAGCACCCGCTCCAGGTCGTCGTCGGAGGCGTCCGGCTTGGCGTAGAGCAGGTTGGCCCGAATCGTGTCGTGGAACATGTGGGCCTCCTGCGTCACGACGCCGACCCGTTCGCGCAGCGAGTCCGACGACACCTTGCGCAGATCCTGTCCCCCGATGCGGACAGCACCGTTGACCGGGTCGTAGAGGCGGGACACCAGGCCGATGGTGGTCGTCTTCCCGGCACCCGAGGGTCCGACCAGGGCGACCATCCGACCTGGTTGTGCCTGGAACGAGATCCCTTGCAGCACAGTCGATCCATCACCCTTGTCGCGCGTGAGCACAGTCTGCAGAGACTCGATCGACACCTGCTCGGCGGTCGGGTAGCCGAAGACGACGTCGTCGAACTCCACTCCGATCGGTCCGGCGGGTAGTCCGACCGGGTCGGGGTCTTCGGCGACCAATGGCTTCAGGTCCAGGATCTCGAAGACCCTCTCGAAGGAGATGAGCGCCGTGAGTACGTCGACGCGCACACTCGAGAGCTGGGTCAGCGGAGCGTAGAGCCGGCCCAGCAGAGCGGCCAGCGCAAGCAATGTGCCGATGGTCAGCGTGCCGTTGACCGCCATGACTCCCCCGATGCCGTAGACCACCGCGGTCGCGAGACTGGCCAGCAGGGTCAGTCCGACCAGGAAGATCGCGCGCTGCACCGCGATGCTGATGCCGTAGTCACGCACCTTCGCAGCACGCTCGGCATACTCCTCGTCCTCCTGGGTCGGGCGTCCGAAGAGCTTGACCAGGAGGGCACCTGCGACGTTGAAGCGCTCGGTCATCCGGGCGCCGAGGTCGGCGTTCTCGGTCATCTGGCCGCGGGTGAGGCCGGCCAGCCGGCGGCCCAGGATCCGTGTCGGGATGAGGAAGAACGGCACGAGCAACAGCGCTGCGAGCGTGATCTGCCACGACAGTGCCGCCATGGCGATGACGATGACCAGCACGCTGACCAGGTTGGACACCACGTTGGACATCACCGACGTGAACGCTTGCTGGGCGCCGATGACGTCCGAATTCAGCCGGGTCACCAGAGCGCCGGTCTGTGCACGCGTGAAGAACGCGATCGGTTGCCGCAGCACATGGCTGAACACCTCACGCCGCAGGTCGTAGATCAACCCCTCACCGAGCCCCGCGGACAGCCAACGCTCGACGACTCCGAGGGCCGCGTCGACGATCGCCACGACGGCGGCTGCGACAGCGAGCCAGACGACCAGTTCGGTGTTCTTGTCACCGACACCCTTGTCGACGATCTCCTTGAGAATCAACGGTGTTGCGATCACCAGCAGCGAGTCGAAGACGACCAGCACGAGGAAGCTACCGATCTTGCGACGGTAAGGCTGGGCGTAGCCGAGCACCCGCCGAGACGTGCCGGGTTTCAGCTTCGACATCTCGGTCGACTCGCGGGTCAGCGAGTGCATCACCTGCCAGTTGCTCATCGTCCTCCTCTGAAGCGGACCAGCGATCTACTCATCCGTCAAGCGCCAACAACAGCAGGAGGCAATGTATGCCGAAGGAACACCCCGACGCGCGGTGTGACCACGGCCAGCAGCAACGTGACGGCGGCCGTCCCCGCCCACAGAGGCACTCCGTCATACGCCGTGAGGGTGGCGCCGATGATGAGTGGCGCGACAGTGGTCGCGATCCCCCAGCTGAGGCCGAAGACGGCAAGGTAGCGGCCGGCAGCCCCCTTCGGCGCCATCCGGGAGGCCTGTGCGTAGAGATGACTCATCAGCAGCACGTCGGCGATCGCGCCGACGACACCGCAGGCGATCACGACGAGCGCGGTGTGCGCGATCGCCAGCAGCCCGACCGCGGCAGCCAGGATCACGAATCCGGCTGTCAGAGCGACGAATCCGCCGTCAGCATTGAGACGTTCGACCCGTAGCAGCGGTTGTGCCAGCACGGCGACCACTGCTGACACGGCAGTGTCGACGCCGATCACCCAGAGGCCGATCCCGCGGTCAGCCACGGTGAGTGGCAACCCGAAGACGGTGATCATGTAGACGATGGTGAAGACCGTCGACAGTGCGAACAACGCCATCAGGCGGCGGTCCTGCCACGGCCAGGCAGCGACGCCGGCCGTTGCGTCGGGCTTGCCTTCGGGCAGGAAGGCGCGGATCACCACGGCGCACAGCAGACAGGTGGCGGCGTCGATGACGAACAGCAGACGCAGGTCCAGACCCGCAACGACGCCGGCCACTCCCCCGGCGGCCACAGCTGCGATGGTCATGGACACGAAGAGCAGTCCGAACAGCGCCGGGCGGGTGCGGTCGTCGCTCTCCTCGGAGATCAACGCCTGGGTCGGCGGCTCGATGAGTTCGTAGGAGAGCCCCAGCCCGATCGCGCCCACCACTGCGACGACGGTCGTATGCGATGCGGCGAGAATGAATTGCGTTGTGGCACACCCAATCAGACCCAAAAGGATGGTTCTTCGGGCGCCGATCCGATCCAACAACCACCCGCCGGCCAGCCGCGAAGGAATCGTCGCAAGTCCGAATGCAGCGACGATGAGCCCGGCGCTGCGCACCGACTCGTGCAGCTCCTCGGTGAGCAGTACCGCCAGGAACGCCATCGAGAAACCGCCGACGCGATTGACCATCCGGGCGACCAGCAGAGCCTTCGCACCCGACGACAACAGTCTCCACGCGGCAAGCGGATGCGAGGTCGCGTGACTGTCGTCTATGGTTTGGGTGGTCACGCAGCAAACGCTACGCAGGAACGGAGTAACTGGTCAAGTGCGTTTCGACAGTCACATTGAAAGATTACTCACCGCGTCCTCGCGATTGGTGAATGCACTCACCCCAGGATGGGACGGCGGCCAGCCCGTCGAGTCACCTCGCGGCGGCGCCCTCCGCGCAGCGATCGGCGAGGCGCTGACCTTCGACCACGCCACACCCACCGTCAGTGCGGCTGCGGCGCGCATCATCGTCGATGTCGTGCCGGACGTCCGGGCAGTCTTCGAGTCCGCAGCAGCCGGTGACACCGCCCGTGCGGCACAGGTCACCAACGCACTGCTGACCCGCACCGGCGCTCGTCCGCAGCTCAACCCGGACCCGGATGGCACCTGGCACCTGCACTTCCACGGTCCGACGGACAGTCTCGGGCCGGGCTGGACGGCAGGTCTGGCGGCCGGCCTGACGATGGCGCTCGGGGTCGACGAGATCGGCCGGCTCGGTGTCTGCAACGCCGAGCGCTGCGACCGGGTGTATGTCGACACCTCGCGCAACGGCACCCGGCAGTTCTGCTCGACGCGCTGCCAGAACCGCACCAAAGCCGCTGCTCACCGCGCGCGCCAGAAGTAGTAGCGGCCCGGGGCGGTCGCCATACCCGCACCTTCCAAACGACCGTCGTCCCAAAATCACGTAAGCACGCCCCAGTCCAGCGCAATCAGAACGACCGTCGTCCCAAAATCACGTAAGCACCGCCCATTCCAGCGCAATCAGAACGACCGTCGTCCCAAAATCACGTAAGCACCGCCCATTCCAGCGCAATCAGAACGACCGTCGTCCCAAAATCACGTGAGCACGCCCCAGTCCAGCGCAATCAGAACGACCGTCGTCCCAAAATCACGTGAGCAGCGCCATCGGGCCCTGTGGACAACTTCTGCGGCGATCGCCATCTCTCTGCAACTGTGCTGTGATGACCTCGCCAGCGCCGCTTCTGGGACCTGCCTCTCGGCTCTCGGACTTCTTCACCACCGACGAGGCGCTTGCCGCCGGACTCCGGCCACGCGACCTCGCAGCCGGGGACGACTTCCGACAGGTCTTCTGGGGTGGTTATGTGAAGACCAGCGCAAGTCCGACGTATGCCGACGAGGTCGCGTTCGCTCTCCGGGTCGTGCCCAGCGCGGCGTTCGCAACCGAGCACAGCGCGTCGCGGCTGCTCGGTGGAATAGCGCCGGGCGCATCGAATCTGCATCTTGGCACCACCGTCCGGCACAAGTGCAAGAGAGACGGCATCAAACTTCGGTTCTACACACATCCACCGAGACTCGTACTTGTAAAAGGCGTTTGGGCTACCGCACCCCCGCAGACGTTTCTGGACCTCGCGCGGTCGCTGGAGTTCGCCGACCTGCTCGTTCTCGGCGATTCGCTGGTGCGACGGTCGGATTGCACGCCCTCCGACATACAGCGTTTCGTCGCAGATTCGTCAGCCCACGGGGCGAGCCACGCTCGCGCCGTCGCGAAATTGGTTCGGAGCCGGGTCGACTCACCGAACGAGAGCCGCCTTCGGCTGCTGATGGTGAGCGGCGGACTTCCCGAGCCCACCCTCAACCTCGTGGTGCACGGAACCACCCGACGCGCCAGCCGCAAAATCGACCTCGCCTTCGAGGAGTACAAAGTCGGAGTGGAGTTCGACGGACGGCACCACATCGAGCAGATCAATCAGTGGAACGAAGACATTCTGCGTCGTGAAGAGCTCGAGGCGATGGGCTGGCGCTTCATCATCATCACGTCGTCGACGTTGTACGCGGCCCCTCTCGACGTGCTCAAGCGGATAGCCGACGCACTCGTTCTCGCCGGCGCGACCGACATTCACCTCCAGCAGGAATGGCGGCGCCACTTCGGCTGATGCAATCGGAACGACCGTCGTCCCAAAATCGCACCTCCTGGGCCCAAGCTCGCGACATCGGAACGACCGTCGTCCCAAAATCACGCTCAGGCGAGCTCGACCAGGTCCTGGTAGTCCGGGCCCCACAGGTCCTCGACGCCGTCCGGCAGCAGCAACACGCGCTCCGGCTCGAGCGCCTCGACCGCGCCAGGGTCGTGGGTGACGAGCACGACGGCTCCCTCGAACGCCCGCAGCGCACCGAGGATCTCCTCGCGGGACGCCGGGTCGAGGTTGTTCGTCGGCTCGTCGAGCAGCAGCACGTTCGCAGCCGAAACCACAAGCAGCGCAAGGGAAAGCCGCGTCTTCTCGCCACCGGACAACACCCTGGCCGGCTTCTCGACGTCGTCGCCGCTGAAGAGGAACGATCCCAGAACCTTGCGGGTCTCGGTCTCGTCCAGATCCGGTGCCGCGGACTTCATGTTGGCCAGCACCGTGCGATCTACGTCGAGGTTCTCGTGCTCCTGCGCGTAGTAGCCCAGCTTGAGGCCGTGACCGGGTTGCACCTCACCGGTGTCCGGCTGATCGACGCCGGCCAGGATCCGCAGCAAGGTCGTCTTGCCCGCGCCGTTCAGTCCGAGCACCACGACCTTGGACCCGCGATCGATCGCCAGGTCGACGTCGGTGAAGATCTCCAGCGATCCGTAGGAGCGCGACAGGCCCTGCGCCATCAACGGGGTCTTGCCAGAGGAGGCCGGCGTCGGGAAGCGCAGCTTGGCGACCTTGTCCTGCTGGCGCGTGCCTTCGGCGCTCTGCAGCATCCGCTCGGCACGCCGGATCATGTTCTGGGCGGCTGTCGCCTTCGTCGCCTTGTAGCGCATCTTCTCGGCCTGGGCCAGCAACGCGCCGGCCTTCTTCTCGGCGTTCTGCCGCTCCCGATGCCGCCTGCGCTCGTCGGTCTCCCGCTGCTTCAGGTAGGTCTTCCAGCCGACGTTGTACTGGTCGATCTCCGCGCGGTTGGCGTCCAGGTGGAAGACCCTGTTGACGACCTGATCGAGCATCTCGACGTCGTGACTGATGATCACCAGTCCGCCGGAGTAGGTCTTCAGGTAATCGCGCAGCCAGTGCACCGAGTCGGCGTCCAGGTGGTTGGTCGGCTCGTCGAGGAGTAACGACTCGGCGCCCGAGAAGAGGATCCGGGCAAGCTCGACACGCCGACGCTGTCCACCGGACAGCGTCTCGAGCGGCTGGTCCAGCACGCGGCCGGGCAGAGCCAGCGACGAGGCCAACGATGCGGCCTCGGACTCGGCGGCATACCCGCCCTTGCCGAGGAACTCGGCGTCCAGCCGCGAGTAGCGACGCATCGCACGCTCGCGCTTCTCCTCGTCCTCGTCCGCCATTGCCTTCTCCGCGGCACGCAGATCACGCAGGACGATGTCCAGCCCGCGCGCCGACAGGATGCGATCACGCGCCAGCATCGACAGATCGCCGGTGCGCGGATCCTGCGGCAGATAGCCGATCTCCCCCGACGAGGTCACCGTGCCCGCAGCCGGTTGCCCCTCGCCCGCGAGCACCTTGGTCAGCGTCGTCTTGCCGGCGCCGTTCCGGCCGACCAGACCAACCCGATCACCCGCAGCGACCCGGAAGGTGGCCTCCTCGAGAAGGATCCGTGACCCCGCACGCAACTCGATCCCCTGTGCGGTGATCACGACGCTTCCTTTCTGATGGCTTCTCACACATGACGGAGCGCCTGCCGCTACGCCGTGCTCAGCGCGTGCTTCAGGCGCCCGAAGCTGTTCACTCGCTAGTCTACGTCCAGGGTCAGCGACGCCCCAATCCGTTTTCGGTGTCGCAGCAACGAAGGGAACCTGCCGTGACGTTCAACGACAACGCCAACATCGGCACCGGCGACGTCTCCAGTGGCGGCAGCGGTGGCGGAGGCGGGGGCGGCGTCGGCGGCCTGATGCCCGGCGGTATGGCGGTCGGCGGTGTCGGCGGCGTGATCGTGATGATTCTCATGGTGCTCTTCGGTGGCGATCTGACCGGCGGCTCCGGGGGCGGCGGCGGTTACGCCGGGCAACTCAACGGCAACCAGGCCAACCCCTACGGCCAGGACCAGATCGACTCCGGCGGCGACGCCATCCAGCAGCAACTGGACCAGTGCAAGACCGGGGCCGACGCCAACAAGAACGACCTGTGTCTGATCAAGGGCACCGTCGCCAGCGTCGAGGGCTTCTGGAAGGTCTACCTCCCCAAGACCGCGAACAAGGACTACTCCCCCGCGATCACCAAGGTCTACTCCGGGCAGATGCAGTCCGGTTGCGGCACCGCAACGACCGAGATGGGGCCGTTCTACTGCCCGCTGGACAAGCAGGTCTACATCGACGCCGGGTTCTTCCAGGAGCTGCAGAGCCAGTACGGCTCCGACGGCGGCCAGCTGGCCAAGGAATACGTGCTCGCGCACGAATACGGCCACCACATCCAGGACATCCTCGGGCTGCTCGGTCGCGCCCAGCAGGACCCGAAGGGCGCCGAGTCCGCCTCGGTCCGCACCGAGTTGCAGGCCGACTGCTTCGCCGGCATCTGGGTCTCGTATGCCGACGGCTCACGTAACGGCCAGAACGGCGTCACGATCGACCCGCTGCTGAAGAAGATCAACTCCTCGGACATCGACTCCGCCCTGTCCGCGGCGGCAGCGGTCGGCGACGACCGGATCCAGCAGAAGGCGCAGGGACGGGTCACCCCGGAGACCTGGACCCACGGCTCGTCCGCGGCACGCCAGAAGTGGTTCAAGGTCGGCTACGACAAGGGCAGTCTCAATGCCTGCAACACCTTCGACGCCGCCAGCGTCGAGTAGCTCTCCGGCACGCGTCGATGTGATCTGTGTCACAAAGATCTCGGCATACCGAGCAACCTCCCGTATGACGACGGCGTCCTTCTTGCACACCACACTCCGTGGTGTGCAAGAAGGGAAGGAAACGTCATGTCTCACACCAAAGTTCGGGGTGGTTTGCGCAGCAAGGCTGCGCTTGCGGTGTGTGGTCTGACTGCAGCCACCGTCATACCCCTGGCAGCCTCCGGGTCGGCGCAGGCCGCGCCGTACTGCGGCATCACCTGGGGTTCGACCGCCAAGGTCTCGGCTGCGCTCACGTCGGACACCGTGCGCGGTGCCCGCTCCGGTCAGCACACGTGCTACGACCGGCTCGTCCTCGATCTCGGCGGCTACGGCCACAGCACCGGATACCGCGTGCGGTACGTCAGCGCTGTCAGCGGACCGTCCGGCATGCCCGTGCCGCTCAGCGGCGCGGCTCGCCTGCAGATCGATGTGAATGCGGCGGCATCGGACTCCCGGGGGAATCCGACCTACCGACCCGCAGATCCTCGGCACGTCACCGACGTGACCGGATACCGGACCTTCCGTCAGGTCGCGCTCATCGCGTCCTTCGAGGGTAAGAGCACCTTCGGGCTCGGTGTGCGCGCACGACTGCCGATGCGGGCGTTCGTCATACAGGACCCGACAGGACAACGACTGGTGATCGACGTCGCCCACAGGTGGTGACCTGACCGGAGCACACTCTTCGCCGAGAGGACACCGGATCACCGAGAGGATAGGCAAAAAGGCCGTTTTGAGGGCTGATTCGCCTATCCTCTCGGCCGTCGCCTGTCCTCTCGGCGAAAGGGGCGGCTCAGATCAGATGTTGAAGCCGAGCGCGCGCAGCTGCTCGCGCCCGTCGTCGGTGATCTTGTCCGGGCCCCACGGCGGCATCCACACCCAGTTGATGCGGTGCGACTCGACCAGGCCCTCGAGGGCGGCAGCGGTCTGGTCCTCGATCACGT
Organism: Flexivirga endophytica; assembly: GCF_014640635.1. GTDB lineage: Bacteria > Actinomycetota > Actinomycetes > Actinomycetales > Dermatophilaceae > Flexivirga > Flexivirga endophytica. The sequence continues at coordinate 220,997 of NZ_BMHI01000004.1, read as the reverse complement.
CGGTCAGCGGGCAGGCTGCCGACGTCAGGGTCATGTCGATGACCGCGGCGTTGTCGGAGTCGACGGTGATGCCGTAGATCAGCCCGAGGTCGACGACGTTGATGCCGAGCTCGGGGTCCACGACGTCACGCAGCGCCTCCTCGACGTCCGCGACATTCGGCGGGGTGGCTACCTCAGCCATGATCAATCTCCCGTTCTGGTGGTGGCGGAACTGATGTCCACGCCGGCCTGCGCCAGCGCGTCGGTGTATGCCGCCCAGGGCAGCAGTGCGCATTTGACCCGTGCGGGGTACTTCGACACTCCAGCAAACGCTACGCCGTCGCCGATGATTTCCTCATCGCCGGCGTCCTGTCCCTTGGAGGTGAGCATGTGGCGCATCGCCTCGAAGGTCCGCAGCGTCTCAGCGACCGGGTGTCCGATCACTTCCTCGGCCAGGACCGAGGCGGAGGCGACCGAGATCGAGCAACCGATCGAGTCGTAGGAGACGTCCTCGACCTGTGCATCCTCGCCGGATCCAGACACGTTAACCCGGAGGGTGACCTCGTCACCGCAGGTGGTGTTGACGTGGTGCGTCTGTGCGTCGTAGGGCTCACGCAGACCGGCGTGCGCGGGGTGCTTGGAGTGATCCAGGATCAGCTCTTGGTAGAGATCCATCAGACCGCCACCCCGAAGATGTCCGGCACGCGGTCGAGTGCGTCCAAGAACGCCTGCACCTCGTCGACCGTGGTGTAGGGCCCGAAGCTGGCTCGAGTCGTCGCAGTGATCCGCCCGGCGCGGTGCAGTGGCCACGCACAGTGGTGTCCGGTGCGCACGGCCACTCCCGAGTCGTCGAGCACCTGCCCGACATCGTGCGGGTGGACGCCGTCGATAACGAACGCCACGGCGCCCGTGCGCTTCGCGGGATCGAGTGGGCCGAGCACTCGCACCCACGGTCGCTGCGCCAGCCCGTCCAGCGTGGCTTCGATCAGCGTCCGATCGTGCGCGTGGACCGCGTCCATGCCGAGAGCGGACAGGTAGTCACACGCGGCGGCGAGGCCGACCGCCTGTGACTCGTTGGGCACGCCCGCCTCGAAACGTTGCGGCGGAGGCGCATAGGTCGAACCCTCCATGCGGACCAGCTCGATCATCGAGCCGCCGTAGAGGAAGGGAGGCATCGCCTCGAGCAGTTCCCGCCGACCGACGAGAACGCCCACGCCATACGGACCGAGCATCTTGTGTCCGCTGAACGCCATGAAGTCCACACCCAGGGACGCGAAGTCGACCGGCAGGTGCGGCACCGACTGGCATGCGTCCAGGACCGTCAGGACCCCGGACCGGCGCGCCAGGTCAGCCAGCTCGCGCACCGGGTTGATGGTGCCCAACACGTTGGAGACGTGCGTGAACGCGAACACCTTCACGCTGGGGCGGGCGAGCAGCTCGCGTGCCCGTGCCATGTCGAGCTCACCGTCGTCGGTGACCTCGATCCAGCGCAACGTGGCGCCGCTGCGCCGTGCGAGCTCCTGCCACGGCACAAGATTGGCGTGGTGCTCCATCACCGTGGTGACGATCTCGTCACCAGGCCCGATGCGGAAGCGCTCGGTCACTGCGGCATCGGCGCCGGGGATGCCGAGGTCACCGGCGGCCGAGGCGTTGCTGAATGCGTAGGCGACCAGATTGATCGACTCGGTCGCGCTCTTGGTGAAGACGACCTCGCCGGGATCCGCGCCGACGAAGCGGGCGACGGTCTCGCGTGCGCCCTCGAACGCCTCCGTCGCTTCCTCGGCGAGCTGGTGAGCGCCTCGGTGTGCGGCAGCGTTGTGCTCCTCGTAGAACGCGCGCTCCGCATCGAGCACGACGCGCGGCTTCTGCGAGGTTGCGCCCGAGTCCAGGTAGACCAGCGGCCGTCCCTCACGAACCGTGCGCTGCAGGATCGGGAAGTCCTTGCGTAACGTCTCGACGTCGAACCCGGTCATCTCGCTCACCTCCTCGGCAGTTCCGAACTGTATGGCGGCCGACGTACCTGACAGAGGTCAGGCCGTCGGCGTCAAGAAGCGGTCGTAGCCCTCGGCCTCGAGGCGGTCGGCCAGCTCGGGGCCACCCTCCTCGGCGACGCGACCGTTGACGAACACGTGCACGTGGTCGGGCTTGATGTAGCGCAGGATCCGCGTGTAGTGGGTGATCAGCAGAACGCCGGCGTCCGTGCTGTCCTTCACCCGGTTGACGCCCTCGGAGACAACCCGCAGCGCGTCGACGTCCAGACCGGAGTCGGTCTCGTCGAGGATGGCCATCTTCGGCTTCAGCAGCTCCAACTGCAGGATCTCGTGACGCTTCTTCTCACCACCGGAGAAGCCTTCGTTGACGCCTCGCTCGGCGAAGCCGTCGTCCATCCGCAGCGCGGCCATCGACTGCTTGATGTCCTTGACCCAGTGGCGCAGCTTCGGAGCTTCACCGTCGACCGCGGTCTTGGCGGTGCGCAGGAAGTTGGACACCGTGACGCCCGGGACCTCCACGGGGTACTGCATGGCCAGGAAGAGGCCCGCGCGGGCGCGCTCGTCGACCTTCATCGCCAGGACGTCTTCGCCGTCGAGGGTGACTGTGCCACTGGTGACGTTGTACTTCGGGTGCCCGGCGATGCTGTAGGCGAGGGTCGACTTGCCCGAGCCGTTCGGGCCCATGATCGCGTGGGTCTCACCCGACTTCACCGTCAGGTTGACACCCTTGAGGATCTCCTTGCTGCCCTTGTCGGTGTCGACGGACACGTGCAGATCGCGAATCTCCAGCGTTGACATGTATTTCCAGCTCTTTCTTCAGCTCGAGGGAACGGAGACGAAAACGTCGCCGTCCTGAATGCGTACGGGGTAGACGGCAATCGGAGCCGTCGCGGGCGGGCCGGTGGGTTCACCGGTGTTGAGGTCGAAGCGGGATCCGTGCAGCCAGCACTCGATCGTGCAGCCGTCGACATCGCCCTCGGACAACGACACGTTGGCGTGGCTGCAGGTGTCGTTGACCGCGCGGACCACGTCCTGCTCGTCGCGCACCAGCGCGACGCGCACACCGTTGATCTCGGCGAGTGCAGGCTCGCCCACGGGAAGTTCGCCGAGCTCACACACTCGGACGAACTCGCCTTCGCCGACCGAGACCGTGTCCAGACCCTGCTCGGTATCGCTCATACCTGGGCTCCGGCCGCCAGCTCGGCGTCGATCGCCTCCATGAGCGGCTCGACGACCGCCGGGACCCCGATCTTGCTGATGACATCGGCGAAGAAGCCGCGCACCACGAGTCGACGTGCCTCGCCCTCGGGGATACCGCGTGCCTGCAGGTAGAACAACTGCTCGTCGTCGAACCGACCGGTGGAGCTGGCGTGTCCCGCTCCCGCGATCTCGCCGGTCTCGATCTCCAGGTTGGGCACCGAGTCGGCACGCGCACCGTCGGTGAGCACCAGGTTGCGATTGAGCTCGTATGTCTCGATGCCTTCGGCCTCGGCCCGGATCAGCACGTCGCCGACCCACACCGAGTGCGCCGACTCCCCTTGCAGTGCACCCTTGTAGGTGACCAGGGACTTCGTCCGCGCGGCGTTGTGATCGATGAACGTGCGGTGCTCCAGGTGCTGCCCGGCGTCGGCGAAGTAGACCCCCAGCAGGGTCGCGTCGCCGCCGGGGCCGTCGTACTTGACGTTGGAGTTGATCCGCACGACCTTGCCGCCCAACGTCACGGCGATGTGTCGGTATGTCGCGTCGCGGCCCACCAGCGCCTCGTGCTGCGCCAGGTGCAGTGCGTCGTCGTCCCACTGCTGCAGGCTGACGACGGTCAGGTGAGCGCCGTCGCCGACGACGACCTCGACGTTGGCCGTGTGCTCGCCGGAGCCGGTGTGCTCCAGGATCACCAGCCCCTTGGAATGAACCCCGGCCTCGATCACGACGTGCCCGTTGGACCGCTTGCCGGCGTTGCCGTGCACGGTCACCCGCAACGGCTCGTCGTACTCCGTCTCGGCGTCGAGCTTCAGATGCAGCGCCTTGGCGCTGTTGGCGTGCGCCAGCGCCGAGGCCCGGTCGCCCGGCACCAGCGCGGTGCCACGCACACCCTCATCAGCGGCCAGTGGCTCGGCGACCACCGACTGGTCGGAAACCTCGACGGTGACCGCGCCGTCCGCAGTCGGCTCGTCCGCGAGCAGGCCGGTCAGTCGGTCGACCGGTGTGAACCGCCAGTCCTCCTCACGGCCGTGCGGCAGCGGGAAGTCGGCGACGTCGAACGACGTCTTGCGCTCGGCACGGGACTTTTCGGGTACCGACGCCTGAGCGGCAGGGTCGACGTGGGTCTTCGCATCGGGTGTCAACAGGGACATCGTGGGGTCAATGGTCCTTCCAGGAAACTGAGCTTTACGGGAAGCCGGTCCTCGACCGCGGCCCCCGCGAAGTATTCGGAGGCGCGAAGCGGTGGAGAGACTTCGTGGGGTTCAGCCGACGGCGCCTTCCATCTGCAGCTCGATCAGCCGGTTGAGTTCGAGCGCGTACTCCATCGGCAACTCGCGCGCGATCGGCTCGACGAAGCCGCGCACGATCATCGCCATTGCCTCCTCCTCGGTCATGCCGCGAGACATCAGATAGAACATCTGGTCCTCACTGACCTTGGAGACCGTTGCCTCGTGGCCCATCTGGACGTCGTCCTCGCGGACGTCGACATACGGGTAGGTGTCCGAGCGACTGATCTGGTCGACCAGCAGCGCGTCACAGACCACGCTGGACTTCGAGCCGTGTGCACCCTCGAGGATCTGGACGAGGCCGCGGTATGACGTGCGGCCACCACCACGGGCGACCGACTTGCTCACGATGGTCGAGCTGGTGTTGGGTGCGGCGTGGACCATCTTCGATCCGGCGTCCTGGTGCTGTCCCTCGCCGGCGAAGGCGATCGACAGGGTCTCGCCCCGGGCGTGCTCGCCCATCAGGAAGACCGCGGGGTACTTCATCGTCACCTTGGAGCCGATGTTGCCGTCGATCCACTCCATGGTCGCGCCGGCTTCGCAGGTCGCGCGCTTGGTGACCAGGTTGTAGACGTTGTTCGACCAGTTCTGGATCGTCGTGTAGCGGACGCGGGCGCCCTTCTTCACGATGATCTCGACGACGGCCGAGTGCAGCGAGTCCGACTTGTAGATCGGCGCGGTGCAGCCCTCGACGTAGTGCACGGAGGAGTCTTCGTCGGCGATGATCAGGGTCCGCTCGAACTGACCCATGTTCTCGGTGTTGATGCGGAAGTAGGCCTGCAGCGGGATGTCGACGTGCACGCCCTTGGGGACGTAGATGAACGACCCACCCGACCACACGGCGGTGTTGAGCGAGGCGAACTTGTTGTCGCCGGCCGGGATGACCGAGCCGTAGTACTCCTTGAAGAGCTCCTCGTGCTCGCGCAGGCCGGAGTCGGTGTCGACGAAGATGACGCCCTTCTCCTCCAGGTCCTCACGGATCTGGTGGTAGACGACCTCGGACTCGTACTGCGCCGCGACGCCCGCGACCAGGCGCTGCTTCTCCGCCTCCGGGATGCCGAGCTTGTCGTAGGTCGCCTTGATGTCCTCCGGCAGCTCCTCCCAGCTGGTGGCCTGCTTCTCGGTGGACTTCACGAAGTACTTGATGTTCTGGAAGTCGATCCCGGTCAGGTCCGAGCCCCACCAAGGCATCGGCTTCTTGTCGAAGAGCTTCAGCGCCTTCAGACGGTTCTTGAGCATCCACTCCGGCTCGTCCTTGCGCCCCGAGATGTCGGCGACGACCTCTTCGGAGAGGCCACGACGTGCGGTCGCACCTGCGGCGTCACTGTCGGCCCAGCCGAATTGGTAGTGACCAATGCCTTCTAGTCCTGGGTTGAGCTCTTCAATCGTGCTCATCAGACTTCTCTCCTTCGTCGCGATGTCTGTTTCGCCTGTGTTCTTGGTCGCTCGCTGCGCTCGCTCATCGCGTATCCCTTTCAGTCGATGGCGAGTTGGGAGTTGGAACGAATGTGGTGCACACGTGGTCGCCCTGGGCCAGCGACGAGAGGCGCTGGACGTGGACGCCGAGGGTCCGCGAGAACGCCTTGGCTTCTTCCTCGCAGAACTGCGGGAACTCCGTGGCGACGTGCTGCACCGGGCAATGGCCCTGACACAGTTGAACCCCTGCCAGCGCAGTGTCATTCCCGACGGGTCGGGTGGTGGCGGCGAAACCCTGCTCGGTCAGCGCGGCCGCGAGCGCCTGGGTGCGGCTGTCCATGTCGCGCCCGGCCGACTCGACGACCGGTGCGGCCTGCTCGGCCATCTTCTCGGCCCGTTGCCGGGCGAACTCGGTGACCGCGGCATCGCCGGAGCTGTCGCGCAGGAAGCGCAGCACTGAGCCGGCAAGCGGCTCGTAGTCGCCGCGCAACCGGGCGTGGCCGGTCGGCGACACGACGAAAGCACGCGCCGGACGTCCGCGCTTGCGCTCGGTGGCGCCGGTGGACTCATGCTCTTCGACCATGTCATCGTGGGCCAGGCAGTCGAGGTGTCGGCGCACCGCGGCAGGCGTCAAGCCGAGCGAGTCCGCGAGCTCGGCCGCCGTGATCGGGCCGCGCTCGGAGATCGTTCGCAGCACACGCTCACGTGTGCCGGTCTCGCCACCGGGGATAAACACAACATCAGTGTGACGTAATTCCCTGGGAACCTTCTAGCCAGGTTTACCTAAGTCGGCTTCGCTCCACGCGTCATCCGCCGGGCCACGGCAGGTCCTGCCAGCGCCACGACCTACACTTGGCGGTCGTGAGTGCTCCCGTTCTGCCGGTCGTCGTTGACGGGGTGACACACCACTACGGCAGCAAGCTCGCACTCGACAAGATGAGCTGGAGCGCACCGGAGGGTGCGATCACCTGCGTCCTCGGCCCCAACGGCGCCGGCAAGACCACAATCATGGAGATGGCTGAGGGATTGCGGCGCCCGGAGTCCGGCGCAGTCCGAGTGCTCGACACCGATCCGTGGGGCGCCAACGCCGCGCACCGACGGCGCGTCGGAGTCATGCTGCAGGACGGTGGCCTGCCCGGGTCGGTCAAGCCGCTCCGGCTGCTCCAGCACATCGCTCGCCTGTATGACGCCACGGACCAATTCCCCGCGCTCGTCGAAGAACTCGGCATCGAAGAGTTCGGCCACACCGCCGTCCGGCGCCTGTCCGGCGGCCAACGCCAGCGCGTCGCGCTCGCCGCCGCACTGATCGGCCGGCCCGAGGTGGTCTTCCTCGACGAGCCCAGCGCGGGCCTCGACCCCCACGCGCGACTGGACGTGTGGGACCTCGTGCGACGCACCCGCGATCGCGGTTGCTGTGTCGTGGTCACCACCCACTCCTTCGACGAGGCCGACCGGTTGGCCGACCGCGTCATCATCGTCGCTGCCGGTTCGGTGGCAGCTGAGGGCTCGGTCGCCGAGGTGAGCGGCGCGGACGGGCTCGAGGACTCCTACTTCTCGCTCACCCGCGCGGCGAAGAAGAGCGAGCCGAGGAAATGAGCACACCCGCGCTGCGCGCGCGAAGCCAGGCCGGCTTCGAGATCCGCACCCTGCTGTCCAACGGCGAGCAGCTGCTCGTCTCCTTGCTCCTGCCTGCCCTCGCGCTGGTCGGACTCGCCGTCGGCAACACCCCCGATCTCGGGGCGGGTCGCCGGATCGACATCGTCGTACCGAGCGTGCTGGCGTTGGCCGTCGTGTCGACCGCCTTCACCGGCCAGGCGATCTCGACCGGCTTCGACCGGCGGTACGGCGTGCTGCGACTGCTCGGGGTCACCCCGCTGGGTCGCTCGGGCCTGCTCGCGGGGAAGGCGCTCGCCGTCGTCGTGATCGTCGCCCTGCAGACCGTGGTGCTCGGCATACTCGGCGCCTGTTTCGGCTGGCACCCCGACCCGCTCGGGGTCGTCGTCGGGCTGCTGCTCATGCTGCTCGGCACCTGGACCTGGGTCGCTCTGGCGCTGCTGATCTCCGGCGTACTGCGCGCCGAGGCTGTGCTCGCGGTGGCCAACCTGCTCTGGGTTCTCTTCGCCGGCGTCGGCGGGCTGCTCCTGCCGACGGACAAGTTTCCCGGAGCCGCGGGCGCGATCCTCCGATTGTTGCCCTCGGGATCACTCGGTGACGGGCTCCGTGATGCGATGACGGGGCATTTCAGCTCGCTCGCCGAACCCGTCGTGGTGCTGTTCGTGTGGGGTGCGGCAGCCACGGCCCTCACTGCCGCAACTTTTCGATGGGACGACCGATGATCACCGAATCCGCACCGGACACGGGCGCTCCGGAGGCACGACCGCGCTGGTCACCGCTGCCCACGTCGCGGCCCGCAGCGGGCCTGCCGACCTGGTTGCACCGACTCTTCTGGCTCAACCTGTTCGTCGAGATCCTGATTGTTGCGACCGGCGGACTGGTCCGACTCACCGCGAGCGGTCTCGGCTGCCCGGACTGGCCACAGTGCGTGCCCGGCTCGCTGACCCCGGTGAAACACCAGGAGCAGTCCTGGCACAAGTACATCGAGTTCGGCAATCGCACCATGACGAGCGTGGTCAGCATCGTGGCGGTCGCACTCCTGGTCGCACTGATCGTCGACCAGCGCAAGGGCTCGGGCCGCCGTGGGCTGTGGCCGCCGGTGGCGTGGATCCTCTTCGGCGTGGCCGTGCAGGCCGTCGTCGGGGGCATCTCGGTGCGCACCGGCCTCAACCCGGCGATCGTGGCGACGCACTTCCTGGCGTCGATGGTGCTGGTCGCTGCATCCGCCTGGCTGGTCTACCGATCCCGTGAGGGCGACACCGCTCCGAAATCACTGGTGCCACGCGAAGTTCGCTGGTTGGGGGCACTCACCGCTGTGCTGGTCGCCGTCGTCCTTTTCCTCGGCACCCTGGTCACCGGGTCCGGTCCGCACTCCGGCGACGACGCCGAGCACCCCGCCCGGTTGGGTTTCGACGTGCGCACCGTCGCGTGGCTGCACGCCGACACGGTGATGCTGCTCACCGGCCTGGTCATCGCGATGCTGGTGGCCACACTGCTGGTTGCTCGTCATACGAGAGCACCCCGGGCTTGGGGTTGGGTAGCGGGCGTGATCGTGCTGCAGGGGATCGTCGGTTACACGCAGTACTTCCTCGAAGTGCCCGGCAGCCTCGTCGAGATCCACATGATCCTGGCCAGCCTCCTCGTGGTCGTCACGACCTGGGCGGTGCTCAGCCTGCGCGAGCGCTGAGCGGGCACCGAGCGGGCGCCGAGCGGGCGCCGAGCGGTCGACGACCGAGCACGATCCTGTGCGTCTCGACCTCCTGCCGCGGACAGGACGATCACTTAGTGTGAAGTGAGTCGTTCGTCGAGCAGAAAGGCCCCTCAATGTCGATCCGGTCAACGGTCGGTGCCAAGTTGCGTGACACCATCGGTCGGTCCCGCACGGAGCAACTCCGCCGCCAGGAGGTCGCTGTGCGCGCCGGTCTGGCGAGGCGGCTCGCACCACAAGCGACCGCGGTCCCCGCGACCACCGGGGTCGGGAAGCCGCCGGCACCGAAGCCCGCCCGGAGGCCGATGACCCGACAGCAGACGATCGAAGCTCTGGGGCACGCGGGGGTCGAAGGCCTCGGCGCCGGGTCGAAGCCGCCGGGCGGGTTGAAGTGGGCTTCCCCCGACCCCTTCCAGCACACCAGCAGCGGGGTGCACAAGCACCATCTGCTCGCGACCATGCACGACCTCCTGCAGCCGCGCACCTACTTCGAGATCGGTGTCGACCAGGGCCAGAGCCTGACCCTGTCCAGTGCCCGCACCATTGCGGTGGACCCGGCATACCGGATCACCCGATCCATCCAGTGCGACGTGCGCACGTTCCTGCTGACCAGCGACGACTTCTTCGCGAAGCCGGGCAGCTTCGACCATTTCGACGGTCGCCCCGCCGACCTGGCCTTCATCGACGGCATGCACCTGGCGGAGTTCGTGATCCGGGACTTCATGAACGCCGAGAAGCACATGTCCCCCGGCGGGGTCATCATTCTCGACGACATGTTGCCGCGAAACTCTTTGGAAGCACAGCGCATCCGACGGACCACCTCGTGGGCCGGCGATGTCTACAAGGTGCACGACGTGCTGCGACGGCACCGACCCGACCTGACGATCCTGCCGGTCAACACCGAGCCGACCGGCAGTTACCTCGTGGTCGGCCTCGACCCCACGTCCACCGTGCTGGACGAGGTGTATGACGCGGAGCTCCCCCGGCTCAGCGCGCCAGACCCGCAGACGGTCGACGCCGACTGGTTGCGCCGGACCGATGCCTACGCACCGAGCGCGATCCTGTCGTCACCGGTGTGGGGCGAGTTGCGAGCACTGCGCGATCGGGACGCCGCGGCCTCGGCATACACCGAGTTGTGGAAGCAACTGCGCGAGACGCGCTGAGCCGGTCTCGACCCAGCTGCGCGCACAACCTTCAGCAGAGGACGAGCTCAGAAGACGAGGTGGACCAGCGGGTCGATCGCGACACCGACGAAGACCAGGGTGAGGTAGCTGATCGAGTAGTGGAACAGCCGCATCGGCTTCAGCACCTTGTATGACGCGCCGGCGCGAGCACGGCGCAGCAGCAGGTGCGCTTCGCGCAGGAAGACCGCACCGGCGACCAACGAGATGACCGTGTAGATCAGGCCCATGTCACCGACCGGCACCAGCGCGAGCGTGACCAGGACGGTGACCCAGGTGTAGGCCACGATCTGCTTCGCGACGGCGATGTCCTCGGCGACGACCGGCAGCATCGGCACACCGGCGTTGGCGTAGTCGTCGCGGAAGCGCATCGACAGCGGCCAGTAGTGCGGCGGCGTCCAGAAGAACACCACCAGGAAGAGCACCACCGCGGACCAGCTCAGCGAGTTGGTCACCGCGGACCAGCCGATCAGCGTCGGCATACAGCCTGCGATGCCGCCCCACACGATGTTCTGGGAGGTGCGGCGCTTGAGCAGCAGCGTGTAGAAGCCGACGTAGAGGACGATGGCGCCGAAGGACAGCGCGGCCGACAGCCAGTTGACCAGGAGGCCGAGCCAGAGCACCGAGATGACCCCGAGGACGACGCCGAAGATCAGGCCGGCCCGCGGCGAGATCGCACCGGTCGCCAGCGGGCGTCCTTCGGTGCGGTGCATCAGGCGGTCGATGTCGCGGTCGAGGTAGCAGTTGAGGGAGTTGGCGGACCCGGCCGAGAAGGAGCCGCCGACGAGCGTCGCGAGGATCAGCCAGACCGACGGCACTCCCCTGTCGGCCAGGAACATCACGGGGAAGGTCGTGACCAGCAACAGCTCGATGATGCGCGGCTTGGTCAACGCGACGTAGTCGCGCACCACTGCGCCGAACGGCTTGCGAGAACCGGAGGAACCGGAGTCGGAGACGAGAGTGGCGTCGGCGGTGGCTCGGCCGTCCGCCGAGCGCGGCTCGATCGCAGTCACTCTCGTCACTTCCGTTGCTGGGGGATCGTGTCCGGCTGGGCATCTCACCACCCGAACGCTCCGCAGTCTATCCCGCTGCCGGACGTTGCTGATCGTCTGGGTGGCAGGGCTAGGCTCGTGCCGGAAAGAGATCCAGAACGTTCGATTATTCGTGGGAGCAATCTGCCGTGAGCCAGGACACCTCAGCCACCACCGGTCGCCGCGACCCGGCGCTCGCCGAGCCCGTAGCCACCAAGGCCGGCTGGTCGCCGGTAGACGTTCGTGCGGTCGACACCGTGCGGGTGCTCGCCGCCGACGCCGTACAGAAGAAGGGCAATGGCCACCCCGGCACCGCGATGAGCCTCGCTCCGCTGGCCTACCTCCTCTACCAGAGCGTCATGCGCATCGACCCCAGCGACCCGCACTGGATCGGTCGCGACCGGTTCGTGCTCTCCTGCGGCCATTCGAGCTTGACCCAGTACATCCAGCTTTACATGTCCGGTTACGGACTCGAACTGTCCGACCTCGAAGCCCTGCGCACCTGGGAGTCGCTCACCCCGGGCCACCCGGAGTACGGCTACACCGATGGTGTCGACATCACCACCGGCCCGCTCGGTTCGGGCATCGCCTCCTCGGTCGGTATGGCGATGGCGCAACGCCGCCAGCGCGGTCTGCTGGACCCGGACGCCGCACCCGGCCAGAGCCCCTTCGACCACCATGTGTGGGTCATCGCCTCCGACGGCGACATGATGGAAGGTGTTTCGGGAGAGGCGGGTTCGCTTGCCGGACACCAGCAGCTCGGCAACCTGATCGCGTTCTACGACGAGAACCAGATCTCCATCGAGGACGACACCGACGTGTCCTTCTCCGAGGACGTCGCGGCCCGTTACGCGGCATACGGCTGGCACGTGCAGACCGTCGACTGGCGGCCCGGTGCCAAGCCGGACAGTGACCGCGACTCCTACACCGAGAACGTCGACGACCTGCTCGACGCCATCGAGCAGGCGAAGTCGGTCACCGACAAGCCGTCGCTCATCTGCCTTCGCACGATCCTGGGCTGGCCGGCTCCGACCAAGCAGGGCACCGGCGCCGCGCACGGCAGCGCGCTGGGTGACGACGAGGTCGCCGGCACCAAGAAGTTGCTCGGCTTCGACCCGGAGCAGTCCTTCCAGGTCGACGACGAGGTCATCGAGCACACCCGCAAGGTCAAGGACCGCGGCCAGCAGGCGCACGCCGAGTGGCAGAAGTCGTACGACGCCTGGCGCGACGGCAATCCCGAGGGCGCCAAGCTGCTGGACCGCCTGGTCAAGCGCGAGCTGCCGGAGAACTTCGCCGCCGCGTTCCCGACCTTCGAGGCCGATTCCAAGGGCATCGCCACCCGCGCGGCATCGGGCAAGATCCTGTCCGCGCTGGCCGGGGTCATGCCGGAGTTGTGGGGCGGCTCGGCGGACCTGGCCGGCTCCAACAACACCACGATGGACGGCGAGCCCAGCTTTGTTCCGGAGAACCGCCAGACTGATGAGTGGAAGGGCGGCCCCTACGGACGCACCCTGCACTTCGGCATTCGCGAGAACGCCATGGGTATGACGCTCAACGGCATCGCACTCGAGGGTCTGACCCGTCCTTACGGTGGCACCTTCCTGGTCTTCTCGGACTACATGCGGCCCGCGGTCCGGCTCGCCGCCATCCAGCGAGTGCCGGTGACGTTCGTCTGGACACACGACTCCATCGGCCTCGGTGAGGACGGCCCGACGCACCAGCCGATCGAGCACCTCGCCGCGCTGCGCGCGATCCCGGACCTCGACGTCGTGCGACCGGCGGACGCCAACGAGACCGCGGTCGCGTGGCGCACCATCCTGGAGCACACCGACCGGCCGGCGGGGCTCATCCTGTCCCGCCAGGCGCTGCCGACCCTGGACCGCACCGAGTTCGCCTCGGCCGAGGGTGTCGCACGCGGCGCCTACGTGCTGGCCGACACCGAGGGCACACCGGACGTGATCCTGGTCGCAACCGGCTCCGAGGTGAGCCTGGCACTTGAGGCGCGGAAGGCTTTGGCCGAGAAGAACGTTGCAGCTCGTGTGGTGTCGATGCCCAGTCGGGAATGGTTCGAGGAGCAGGACGACAGCTACCGCGACGAGGTGCTCCCGGCTTCGGTGAAGGCACGAGTCAGCATCGAGGCGGCCACGCCGTTCGGCTGGCGAGACATCGTCGGCGACGCCGGACGCATCGTGGGCATCGACCACTTCGGCGCCAGCGCCGCTGGACCGGTGCTGATGGAGAAGTTCGGGTTCACGGTGGACGCAGTCGTGTCCGCCGCGCAGGAGTCCATGCAGGCAGCAGTAGGAGGCAACTGAAGATGGCAAACACAAACACTCAGGCACTGAGCAACCTCGGCGTCTCGATCTGGCTGGACGACCTGAGCCGCACGCTGATCAGCAGCGGCGACCTGAAGAAGCTGGCCGATGACAAGAACGTCGTCGGAGTCACCACCAACCCGACGATCTTCGCCACCGCGCTGTCGGACGGCACGGCATACAACGAGCAGGTCGCCGAGCTCGCCAAGGGCGGGACCGGCGTCGACGAGACGGTCTTCGAGATCACCACGCGCGATGTGCACGACGCCTGCGACGTGCTGCGTTCGGTCTATGACGCGACGAACGGTCTCGACGGCCGCGTCTCCATCGAGGTCGACCCGCGATTGGCCCGCGACACCGACGGCACCGTCGAGATGGCCAAGCAGCTCTGGGCCAAGGTCGACCAGCCCAACGTGATGATCAAGATCCCTGCCACGGAGGAGGGCCTGCCGGCGATCACCGCCGCACTGGCCGAGGGCATCAGCATCAACGTGACCTTGATCTTCTCGCTGGAGCGCTACCGCGGTGTCATGAACGCCTTCCTGGCCGGCCTCGAGCAGGCCAAGCAGGCCGGCAAGGACCTGTCCAAGATCCGTTCGGTCGCATCCTTCTTCGTCTCCCGTGTCGACAGCGAGGTCGACAAGCGGCTGGACGCCATCGGGTCCGACGAGGCGAAGGCCCTCAAGGGGAAGGCCGGAGTCGCCAACGCGAGACTGGCCTACCAGGCCTACGAAGAGGTCTTCAGCACGCCTCGGTGGAAGTCGCTCGCCGACGACGGTGCGCACACCCAGCGTCCGCTGTGGGCGTCGACCGGTGTCAAGGACCCGGCGTACCCCGACACGATGTATGTCGTGGACCTCGCGGTGAAGGACACCGTCAACACCATGCCGCCGAAGACGCTCGACGCCGTCGCGGACCACGGTGAGCTGGCCGGTGACCAGGTGACCGGCAATTACGAGGACGCGGCCGGGGTGCTCGACGCGCTCGACAAGCTCGGCGTCTCCTACTCCGACGTCGTGCAGGTGCTGGAGACCGAGGGTCTGCAGAAGTTCGACAAGTCGTGGGACGAGTTGCTCGGCTCGGTCAAGAGCGAGCTGGAGAAGGCGGGTGCAACGCTGTGAGCGATGCCGACCTCACCGTGACCGCGGTGGGTGGGGCCGCGGACGCGATCACGGCGCACGTCCCGCAACTGGTGGCCGACGGTTTCGCCGGCAAGCTGTTCGCGCAGGATGCGACGCTGTGGGGTCCGGACGCCGAGTCCGAGGCCGGCAAGCGCCTGTCCTGGGTCGGCCTGGGTTCGTCGTCGCGGCCACTGGTCGCTGAGATCGAAGCGCTGCGAGGCAAATTCGCCGACAAGGGTCTCGACCACGTCGTTCTCTGCGGCATGGGTGGCTCGTCTCTCGCGCCCGAGGTCATCTGTGGGTCCGACGGCGTTCCCCTCACGGTCCTGGATTCCTCGCAGCCGGACATGGTCCGCGCCGCGCTGGAGGACCGGCTCGAGCAGACGGTCGTCGTCGTCTCTTCCAAGTCGGGTTCCACGGTGGAGACCGACTCCCAGCGACGCGTCTACGAGAAGGCCTTCCAGGACGCCGGCATCGACCCGACGGAGCGGATCGTCGTCGTCACCGACCCGGGCAGCCCGCTCGACAAGGAAGCACGCGACGGCGGCTTCACCGTCTTCAACGCCGACCCGGGCGTCGGCGGCCGCTACTCCGCGCTGACCGCGTTCGGCCTGGTGCCGAGTGGTCTGGCGGGTGCCGACATCGGCCGGCTGCTCGACGAGGCGGAGGCGGTGACCGACCTGCTCGCGTCCGACGACGAAGCCAACCCCGCACTGCGTCTGGGCGCAGCGCTCGGTGGCACGCAGCCGCTGCGCGACAAGATCGTGCTCATCGACGCAGGCACGAAGGCTCTCGGATTCGGTGATTGGGCGGAGCAGCTGATCGCGGAGAGCACCGGCAAGAACGGCAAGGGGCTGCTGCCCGTCGTCGTCGGTGACTCCCCCGTCGGTGATCAGCTCACGGACGAGCTCTACGTGCGCCTGGTCGCCGCTGACGACGACTCTCAACCGTCCGGCGACGCGGTCGTCGACGTCGGCGGCTCACTCGGTGGCGCCATGCTGCTGTGGGAGGCCGCCGTGGCCACTGCAGGCCGATTGATCGGCATCAACCCGTTCGACCAGCCCGACGTGGAGAGCGCGAAGGCCGCCGCTCGCGACCTGCTCGGCGCGGGCACAGGGTCGGTCGCCGCTCCGGCATACACCGATGGTGCGGTCGAGGTGCGCAGCGCCGGACCGGACTTCCTGGGTGACGCCGGGACGGTCGGCGACGCACTGCGTGCGCTCTTCGCGCAGCTGCCCGACGACGGCTACCTCGCAGTCATGGCGTATGTCGACCGGATCGCTGACGGGTCGCTCGCCGACGTGCGAATCCCGTTGGCGCGCAAGCTGAGCCGCCCGGTGACGTTCGGTTTCGGCCCGCGCTTCCTGCACTCGACGGGGCAATACCACAAGGGTGGACCCGCCAACGGGGTCTTCCTGCAGATCACCACAGCACCGGCGCAGGACCTGGACATACCGGGACGTGAGTTCACCTTCGGTGACTTCATCGACTCTCAATCCGGCGGCGACGCCAAGGTGCTCGCCGAGCACGGCAGGCCGGTGCTGCGTCTCAACTTGACCGACCACGAAGCCGGTCTCGCCCAGTTGCAACATGCCATCTCGGAGGTAACTGCTTCATGAGTCCGGCGCGCGTGGCGCGCGGAGCCAACCCCTTGCGCCAGGCCGATGATCGCCGGCTGCCTCAGATCGCCGGGCCGTGCGCTCTGGTGATGTTCGGCGTCACCGGCGACCTGGCCCGCAAGAAGTTGCTTCCGGCGATCTACGACCTGACCAACCGCGGGCTGCTGCCGCCGGGTTTCGCCCTGGTGGGCTTCGCCCGGCGTGACTGGGAGGACCAGGACTTCGCGCGCATCGTGAAGGACGCGGTCCGGGCCGGTGCACGCACCCCATTCCGCGAGGAGGTGTGGCGCAACTTCGAGGAGGGCCTGCGCTTCGTGCACGGCAGCTTCGACGACGATGCCGCCTTCGACGAGCTCGCCCAAACGCTGAAGGAGCTCGACGAGGAGCGTGGGACCGGTGGCAACACCGCGTTCTACCTGTCGATCCCGCCGGGAGCGTTCGAGCTCGTCTGCTCCCAGCTGGACCGATCAGGTCTGGCCCGTCCGAAGAACGGGTCGTGGAGCCGAGTGGTCATCGAGAAGCCGTTCGGTCACGACCTGGCCAGTGCGCGCGACCTCAACGCAACGCTGGAGCGGGTCTTCCCGGCCGACGCGATCTTCCGGATCGACCACTACCTCGGCAAGGAGACCGTCCAGAACCTGCTGGCGCTGCGGTTCGCGAACCAGCTCTTCGAGCCGGTCTGGAACGCCCACTACGTCGACCACGTGCAGATCTCGATGGCCGAGGACATCGGCATCACGGGTCGCGCGGGTTACTACGACGGCATCGGCGCCGCGCGTGACGTCATACAGAATCACCTGCTGCAGTTGCTGGCGCTGACCGCGATGGAGCAACCCAACTCCTTCGGCGCGGACGAGTTGCGCGCCGAGAAGGAGAAGGTCCTGGCCGCGGTGCGGTTGCCCGACGACCTGGCCACGGCCACCGCACGGGGTCAGTACACCGCCGGCTGGCAGGGCAGCGAGAAGGTCATCGGCTACCTCACCGAGGACGGCATCGACCCCAAGTCGACGACCGAGACGTATGCCGCACTCAAGCTGCAGGTGCACACCCGCCGGTGGGCCGGCGTGCCGTTCTACCTGCGCACCGGGAAACGCCTCGGCAAGCGCGTCACCGAGATCGCCGTCATCTTCAAGCGGGCGCCGCACCTGCCGTTCAACGACACGTCGACCGAGGAACTCGGTCAGAACGCCATCGTCATCCGCGTGCAGCCCGACGAGGGCACCACGATCCGCTTCGGCTCCAAGGTGCCCGGTGCCGGATCGATGGAAGTCCGTGACGTGACAATGGATTTCGGCTACGGCACTGCATTCACCGAGTCCAGTCCCGAGGCCTACGAGCGGCTCATCCTCGACGTACTGCTCGGCGAGCCACCGCTGTTCCCGCGGCACGAGGAGGTGGAACTCTCCTGGCAGATCCTCGACCCCGTCGAGCGGTTCTGGGCACGCAAGGGCAAACCCGAGGGATACGAGTCCGGCACTTGGGGTCCGCGCAGTGCGGACCAGTTACTGGAGCGCGACGGACGTGAGTGGAGGCTGCCATGATCGCCGACCTGCCGAACGCGACGACAAAGGTGCGCGACGAGCGCGCCGCCCGAGGCACGGAGGTGAGGATCAAATGATCGCCGACCTGCCGAACGCGACGACAAAAGTGCGCGACGAGCGCGCCGCCCGAGGCACCGAGGTGAGGATCAAATGATCGCCGACCTGCCGAACGCGACGACAAAGGTGCGCGACGAGCGCGCCGCCCGAGGCACCGAGGTGAGGATCAAATGATCGCCGACCTGCCGAACGCGACGACAAAAGCAGTCAGCAAGCAGTTGGTCAGACTGCGCAACGAGTCCGGCTCAATGACGCTGGGTCGGGTGATGACGCTCATCGTCGTCGTCGACGAAGCGGATGCCGACGAAGCCATCGAGGCGGCGATCACCGCGAGCCGCCAGCACCCCAGCCGCATCATCGCGCTCGTGTCGGGCAACCCGCGCGCGGCGCGGCGACTTGATGCCCAGGTGCGGCTCGGCAGCGACGCCGGCGGCAGCGAGATCATCGTGCTGCGGATGTATGGCGAGCTGACCAAGCACGGAGCGAGCGTGGTGACGCCGCTGCTGGCCGCGGACACACCGATCGTCGCTTGGTGGCCGAGTGGCGCACAGGACGTCGGTTCGTCCCCGATCGGCAAGCTCGCCGGTCGGCGGATCACCGACGCGTCGCTGTCCAACGACCCCCGAAAGGCGTTGCAGCGCAGGCGCGTCGAATACACCGACGGCGACACGGACATGGCGTGGTCCCGCACGACGCGGTGGCGCGGGCTGCTCGCGACAGCGCTCGACCTTCCGCCATACGAACCCGTCACGTCGGTCACGGTCACCGGCGCCTCCGACTCGGCGAGCACCGACCTGCTCGCCGGCTGGTTGGCCGTCCGGCTGAAGTGCCCGGTGCGGCGGGCGCGGTCCAAGCCCGGCACCGGGCTGGTCAATGTCGTCATGGAGCGCAAGTCCGGGGCCATCGAGTTGGTCCGCCCGGACCGCCAGGTCGGGTGCCTCACCCAGCCGGGTCAACCCGAGCGCCAACTCGACCTCACCCGCCCGGACCGCACCGAGTCGCTGGCCGAGGAGTTGAGCCGCCTCGGCGGCGACGAGGTCTACCGGCAAGCGCTCGTCAAGGGTCTGCCACTGGTCACGAACGCCCCGGCCAGCAAGCGCAGCACCGCGAAGACCGGCGCGAAGATCGCTGCCGCGACGAAGGCGACCACCAAGACGACCACGAAGACGACGGGTGCGAAAACGGCCGCCGCGACGAAGGCGGCCACCAAGCCGACCGGCGCGAAGACGTCGGCGAAGAAGGTGGTCGCGACCAAGACCGGTGCCAGGAAAGCCGGCGCCAAGAAGGCAGCTGCGAAGAAGGCAGCGAAATGACGCTCGAACTACGAGACACCAAGGACGATTTGGGTAAGGCGATATCGGACCGGCTGGTTACCGAGATCGTCGCCGCCCAACGTGATCGCGGCGTCGCGCACATCGTGCTGACCGGCGGCTCGATGGGTGGCCTGTCACTGCAGTCGCTGCCGTCCGCGGACGACATCGACTGGTCGAACGTGCATTTCTGGTGGGGTGACGAGCGATTCGTGCCGGCCGGCGCGGCCGACCGCAACGACCTCGAAGCCGACAAGGCTGCGCTGCACGCGCTCCCGGTACCTGCCGAGAACATCCACCGGGTGGCAGGCCCGGAGCACGTCGCCGACGTCGAGTCGGCAGCATCGGCATACTCGGCGGCCATCCGTGCGCCCAAGGCGGGCGACGGGATGTTCGACATCGTCATGCTCGGTATGGGCCCTGACGGCCACGTCGCTTCTCTCTTCCCGCATCATCCTGCGCAGCGGACCGAGGACGCCATAGCCATCGCGGTCCATGACTCCCCCAAGCCGCCGCCGGACCGGGTGTCGCTGACCTTCGAGTGTCTCAACCGCAGCCGGCAGGTGTGGCTGCTGGTCGCTGGCGACGAGAAGGCCGAAGCGGTCGCTGCCGCTCATGCGCCTGATGCCGACCGCTGGGATGTGCCGGCTGCCGGCGTCCGCGGCGCGGACGACACTGTCTGGTGGCTGGACGCTGCGGCTGCGGCGAAACTGCCCGGCACCGAGTGACGTCGACACGGCATGGCGGTGCGGCACCGCGAGTGCCACGATGAGTCGCATGGACGACAAGACCATCCGCGACCACATCACCGAAC
The DNA here is from genome assembly GCF_014640635.1 of Flexivirga endophytica. GTDB lineage: Bacteria > Actinomycetota > Actinomycetes > Actinomycetales > Dermatophilaceae > Flexivirga > Flexivirga endophytica. The sequence continues at coordinate 200,814 of NZ_BMHI01000004.1, read as the reverse complement.
TGATCGCGACCGAGCACGAGTTGCGTACGAAGCTCGGCCGGGGCGAGATCAGCGCACCGGACGAGCATGCTCAACTGCGCGAGGCCGAGGTCCAACTCGACAGGTTGTGGGACCTGCTGCGACAGCGGCAGGCACGCCGGGAGTTCGCGCAGGACCCGGCCGACGCGTCAGAGCGGTCCGCAGCGATCGTGGAGAACTACCGGGAGTGACCCAGCCGCGCGCAGTTGTCGGGTGCCGGTTCGCCGACGAGGCGGTCCTCGGTCCAGGTGATCAGCTGCGCGAGAAGCGGTGCATTGCCGCGTGCGACGCCGCCGTGACCACGGCCGGGGTATTCGCGGTAGTCCAGTCGTTGGCCGCGGGCGCACAACGCCTTCACGTAGGCACGCTGCACGCCGACCGGGACCAGGCGGTCGGCGCCGCCCTGGGCGACCAGCAGCGGAGTGTCGTTCGTGCCCATCGGCGTGTTCTGCCGCAACCGGCGCCCTAGTGCTCCGTCGGTCGGCTCATGACTCAGCAGTGGCGGTCCGATCCCGTGCGAGGCGGCGGTGGCGACCAGCGACTCCGCGGTGCGCAGGCAACGTTGGGACGCCCCCTTGACCACCTTCTGCGCCGCCGGGGTCACATAGTCCTGCTCGCGAACATCCGGGTATGCCGCGGAGTATGCCGTCAGCACGAACGCCATGAAGACCATGCCGCCCGGGATGTCGTTGAAGTGTCGCGCGAGCGCGGACATGTCGCTGGTCGGCGCGATCGCCGTCACACCGTCGAGAGGCACATCGGGAGCGTAGGTCGGCTGAATCTGACGCGTCCACAACGCGACTCCGCCACCTTGCGAAAGCCCCCACAGCACAGTGTGTTTCGACGCCGAAACGTGCCGAAGCTGCCGGGCGGCCCGGACTGCGTCCAGCATCGAGCGTCCCTCACCCCGGCCGATCAGATAGGGATGCGGGCCGGGAGTGCCCAGTCCGGTGTAGTCGGGTGCGACCAGGAGCCAGTGGTGCCGGATGATCGCACCGAGCTCCTGCCGGATGCCGGATCCCCAGGGTTGGGCGAACATGCTCGGGGCGCACACCTCGGCATACCCCGACGTGCCGTGTGCCCAGGCGAGCACCGGCCGGGGGCCGGCCGGTGCGTTCTTGCCCAGCATCACGATCCCGCTGCCCAACGCCGGACGACCGTCGGCGCGCGTGGTCGTGTAGAGAATGCGCCAGGCACGCGCCGTGTCCGGTATCCCCCGTGTGAAGGGCTCCGCTCGCACGAGCCGGCCGGCACCGGTGGGCACCGCCTTCGGGCCTTCGTAGAACGCGTCGACGCTCGGCGACGCGCGGTGCAGTGAGATGCCGACAACCAGCATGGCCATGACCACGACCACCGCGACGGCGCCGGCCAGGAAGCGCCGCAGCGGCCGTCGGGGGCGCGGCGAGGCGGAGTCAGCCGCCCTCCGAGCACCGAAACGTAGATTCACGAAAAGAACTCCCCCTGAAGACCCGAGCACGTCCGGCATCGCCAGCGCAACGTACTGGCGGCGATTCTACGCTCTCCGTAGGCCTTCAGCCGCATCATTGCGCGCGCCGCGGACGCTGTGACGGGTGTCATCCGGTCGGCGCCGCCAGCTCCGCCACCTCCCCCTCGTGAATGGCGAGGTACACCGCGTCCCGGAGGCGGTTCGCCTCGCTGGCCGTCAGCGTTCGGTCGACCGCTCGCAGCGTCAGGCGCACCAGTGCATTGACGTGGCCCGGCCGGAGACGTAGCCGGCGACGAGCACCCTCGGGCAGATCGTCGTATGACGTCACCGACACCAGCTCGACCGACTCGAGGTCCCCGGCCTGGTCCCCGAGCGCCGTGCGGACCCGGTCGCCGAGCAACTCCTCGTCGACACCCCAGCGCAGGACCACGGAAAGGTCCCGGCGGACGGCAGGCATCGCCGAAACAGGTTGGTATGGCCTCAGATCCAGCATCTGGCCAGCGACTCGTGGGTCCGGCGACCGAAGCAGACGGATGTCCGGAACGCACTTGCGCAACATCAGCGCGCGGTCCAGGCCGAGACCGGCTGCGACGCCGGTCCATCGTTCGGGCGGGAGTCCCGCGGACCGGAGCACCCAGGGGGCGATCAGCCCACCTTCCGCGAGCTCGAGCCACCCGCCGGTCAGGTCGTCCCAGACATCCAGCTGCAGCCCCCCGGTCGTGTAACTGTGCGGCGAAGGAGTGAGCCGCCGGCGGGCTCCGGGCAGGACTGCTTCCGCGATCGCTCCCAGCTGTGCTGTCAGATCCTCCTCACCCCACCGCATGCTGCTGCTCACGCGCCACAGGTCCAGCTGGTGCGGCTCTCCGGTGTGAGTGCGATCGATGGCGTCCCGGCGGTAGGCGAGCCCGGCTGCGGCATACAGGACGTTGTCAGTGCCCCGATGTCGGTCGAGCGTCGGCGGCAGCATGGCGCTGGTGTGGCTACGCAACATCACAGTGGGACTCACGTAGCGCGAATATCGTTCATTGCGAGTGACATCCGCGGTGCCGTAGCCGAGTGCGTCGTAGTTGGCAGCTACTGAGACCAGCGGGCTGTGGCGGATCCGGCGGACCGTGCTCTCGTCGAGCGCCGCGACCGCTCGCACGATCTCGGCCTCGAGATGCTGCATCGCGTGCGGGCCATGGTCGGCATCGGTCAGGTCGCGCAAGTGCAGCGCGGCACGCAGTTCTTCGTTGTTCAGGTAGATGGTCATCGAGGGTCCTCACGGTCGGTCGGGTCGGGAACTGTCTCCCTCGACCGGTGCGGCGGACCTCAGCCGCGCACGGCGCCGAGCCCACGACCGAACACCGGTCGAGGGCACCGAAATCGCCGCTGGTGATGCATGCGTCAACGGTAGCCAGCCGAGCCATCCCGCAGCAATCAAATTCAATTCAACCGAACGGTTGACAATGAGGTGCGGCCGCGGCACCATTGATTCTATTCAACCATCCGGTTGATTACCGAAGGGAGGAGGCATCGATGGATCAGCTCTCCCAGGTGTTCGCGGCCCTGGCCGACCCCACCCGGCGCGACATGGTGGCCCGGCTCACCGAGGCCGACGCCAGCGTGAGCGAGCTGGCAGCGCCATACGACGTGAGCATCCAGGCGGTGTCCAAGCACCTGAAGGTGCTCGAGGGTGCCGGCCTGGTCACCCGCACCAAAGAGGCGCAGCGGCGCCCGGTGCATCTGGAAGCAGAGGTCTTCGACCTGATGACCAAATGGATCGAGCGCTATCAGCGCCAGGCAGAGCAGCGATACCAGCGGTTGGACAGATTGCTCGACGAGCTGAACGGACGCGACCAACCCACGACGAAAGGCAACGCATCATGAGCACCACCACCTACCCCGAAGCAGTGATCGAGGCGGACAAGGAGCTCCCGATCATCCGGATCACCAGGGATTTCCAGGCGACGCCGGCACAGCTGATCACCGCGCACACCGACCCCGAGCTCTACGCCCGCTGGGTCGGACCCGACGGCATCTCCGTCGAGATCGACTACTGGGACGCGCGCACCGGCGGCAGCTGGCGCTTCCTGAACACGCACCACGGCCAGGACTTCGCCTTCCACGGTTCGTTCCACGAGGTCAGCGACACCCGCATCGTGCAGACCTTCACCTGGGAGGCCATGCCCGAAGGCGTCTCGCTCGAGACGTTGACCTTCGAGGACCTCGGCGACGGCCGCACCCGGCTGCACGCCCAGTCCCTCGTCGACTCCTTCGAGGCCCGCGACGGCTGGCTCGCCAGCGGCATGGAGGTCGGTGTCAACGACGGCTACGCGAAGCTCGACGCCCTGCTCGCAGACGGAGGACTGCGATGAGCAATCGAGAGGACTTCGAGAAGGACCGGGGTCCCCGCGAAGTATCGGGGCGAGGTACGAGCGGAGAACTTCGTGGGGTGGAGGCCCCGATCCGGCCGTGCCTGTGGTTCCACGACAATGCGGAGGAGGCGATGAAGTTCTATGTCGAACTCTTCCCGGACTCGCACATCGACGGGATCGAGCGCTATCCGGACGAGTCGCTGGACGAGCATTACAAGGGTATGAGCGGGAAAGTGATCAACGGCCGGTTCACCCTCAACGGCGTGCAGTTCGTCTGCCTCGACGGTGGTCCGTCGTTCACCTTCAACGAAGCGGTCTCGTTCACGGTCGCATGCGCCGATCAGGCGGAGATCGACCGCTACTGGCAGGCGCTTTCAGCGGTGCCAGAGGCGGAACAGTGCGGCTGGTGCAAGGACAGGTATGGCGTCAGCTGGCAGATCCTGCCGGCGAACCTGGGTGAATTGATGACCGGGCCGGCCGCCATACAGGCGCTGATGGGCATGCACAAGATCGTCATCGGCGACCTGCAGGCCGCCGGTGCCTGACGACTACTGGATCAGGCCACGTTGGCGCAACGTGTCGAGCGCCTCGTCGAGGATGACCTCACCCTCCTCGGACGAACGGCGTTCCTTCACGTAGGCCAGGTGGGTTTTGTAGGGCTCGGCTCGCGGCGGAGCGGGCGGGTTCGCCTGGTCCTGTCCGGCCGGCAGACCGCAGCGGGGGCAGTCCCACGTCTCCGGCACGGAGAGGCCGGGCTCCTGCGCGAAGCTCGGCGTCGTCTCGTGACCGTTGGAGCACCAATAGGAGACGACCACTCGAGGTGCCGCTTCGCCTCGTTCGGCCTCGCCCATCGGGCCGGCGCCGACTCGACTACCTCGAATTGCATTGCCACCGGCCACAATTACTCCTTGACGGGATCGAAACTGTTAGGGACCTGCAGATGCGGCTACTGGAAGCGCGCGACGAGGCCGAGGCCGACGATCGCGGCCAGCCAGATGATACTGGCGAAAACCGTCAAGCGGTTGAGATTGCGCTCCGCGATGGAGGAGCCGCCGAGGCTGCTGCTGACGCCGCCGCCGAACATGTCGGACAGGCCGCTGCCCTTGCCCTTGTGCATCAGGATCAACAGCACCAGAAACAGGCTGCTGATGACCACGACCGCTTGGAGCGCGATGCGCATGCCGTCCACGCTGGAGACTCACCTTCACGTTGAGAAAGACTGAACCGGCACCCGAAGAGCACCTCGGACAAGATTACACGCCGACGCCGGCCGGCTCGCCATCCGCGTCGGGCCACGCCGGGCGGTCAGCCGGTGATGGTTCCCTGATGGGCCTTGAAGCGGCAGATTGCGGCGAACTCCCCCGGGTCCAGCGAGGCTCCGCCGACCAGCGCGCCGTCCACGTCGTCGCGCGCCATGATCGATGCGACGTTGCCGGACTTGACTGAACCGCCGTAGAGGAAGCGCACCTGGTCCGCGACGTCACCGGAGTAGAGGTCCGCCACGGTGTTGCGCAATGCCGCGCACGCTTCCTGCGCATCGTCCGGGGTGGCGACCTCACCGGTGCCGATCGCCCAGATCGGCTCGTAGGCGACCACGATCGACGCGACGTCGGCGGCGGCGATGCCTTCGAGCGCAGCCGTCAGCTGCGCCACGATGTGCTCGACCTGGCCGCCGTCCTTGCGAATCTCCAACGGCTCACCGACGCACAGGATGGGTACGAGCTCGTGTCGGAGCGCAGCCTTCACCTTCGCGCCCACGACCTCATCGGTCTCCTGATGCACCGTGCGTCGCTCACTGTGACCGACGATCACGTAAGCACAACCCAGCTTGGCCAGGAACTCGCCGGACACGTCGCCGGTGTAGGCGCCGGAGTCGTATGGCGAAAGGTCCTGCGCACCCAACTGCAACTTCAGGCGGTCACCGTCGATGAGCGTCTGGACCGACCGGAGGTCGGTGAACGGCGGGATGACGACGACTTCCGTCTCGTCGTGATCGTGCCGCTTGTCCTTGAGTGTCCAGTCGAGCTTCTGCACCACTACGGTCGCCCGCTGGTGATCCAGGTTCATCTTCCAGTTGCCGGCGATCAACGGGGTACGGCCACCGGGGGTTTCCTTCTTGTCAGCCATGCTTCAGTCCTCCAACGCACTCAGTCCGGGCAGGTTCTTGCCCTCCAGGAACTCCAGGCTCGCGCCGCCGCCGGTCGAGATGTGCCCGAAGTCGTCGTCGGCGAATCCGAGTTGCCGCACGGCGGCCGCGGAGTCGCCACCGCCGACGACGGTGAGTGCGCCGCCCTTGGTCACGTCGACCAGCGCCTGCGCGACGACCTTGGTGCCTTCGGCATACGCACTCATCTCGAAGGCACCCATCGGGCCGTTCCAGAAGATGGTCTTCGCGGTGGCGATCACGTCGGCGAAGGCCTGTGCCGACTCGGGCCCGATGTCCAGACCCATCCGGTCGGCAGGGATGTCGTCGACACCGACCACCTCGTGCTCCGCGTCGCCGGAGAACTCGGTGGCGGCCACCACGTCGGTGGGGAGCACGATCTTGACGCCGCGGTTCTCGGCGTCGGCGAGGTAGCCCTTCACCCGAGCGACCTGGTCCTGCTCCAGCAGGCTCTTGCCGACCTCACGGCCCTGCGCAGCCAGGAAGGTGAAGACCATTCCGCCGCCGATGAGCAGCATGTCCGCCTTACCGAGCAGGTTCTCGATCACACCGAGCTTGTCGCTGACCTTCGCGCCGCCGAGCACCACGGCATACGGCCGCTGCGGTGAGGTGGTGAGCCGGCGCAACACGTCCACCTCCGTCTCGACGAGCCCACCGGCAGCCTGCGGCAGTCGGTCGGCGATGTCGTAGACGCTGGCCTGCTTGCGATGGACCACGCCGAAACCGTCGGAAACGTAAGCGTCCGCGAGGTGGCTCAGCTGGTCCGCGAACGCACCGCGCTCGGCGTCGTCCTTGCTGGTCTCGCCAGGGTTGAAACGGAGGTTCTCCAGCAGCGCGACCTCGCCCTTGTGCATCTTGTCCACCGTCTCGTTGGCGGACTCCCCCACCGTGTCAGTGGCGAAAAGCACTGGGAAGCCAAGCAATTCGGACAGCCGGTCGGCGACCGGACGGAGTGAGAACTTCGGGTCGGGCGTGCCCTTGGGGCGGCCCAGGTGCGCACACACGACGACCCGGGCACCCGCGTCGGCCAGTCGCTTGATGGTCGGCACCGAGGCCCGCACCCGGCCGTCGTCGGTGATCTCACCGGCGTCGTTCAACGGGACGTTGAGGTCGCTGCGGACCAGCACGGTCTTACCGGAGAGGTTGCCCAGGTCGTCGATAGTTCGCATGGAGTTCCGTTCCTCGAAGGTGCGGGTATCGGCTCAGAGGCTCTTGCCGACGAGCTCGACGAGGTCGGCGAGGCGGTTGGAGTAGCCCCACTCGTTGTCGTACCAGCCGACGACCTTGACCTGGTTGCCGATGACCTTGGTCAGGCCCGAGTCGAAGATGCACGACGCCGGGTCGGTGACGATGTCGGAGGACACGATCGGGTCCTCGGTGTAGCGCAGGATCTTGCCGTCCGCGGCCTTCTCCACGGCGGCGTTGACCTCTTCGACGGTGGTCTCCCGGCCGGCCTCGAAGGTCAGGTCGGTCGCCGATCCGGTCGGGGTCGGCACACGCAGCGCGTAACCGTCGAGCTTGCCCTTCAGCTCCGGCAGCACCAGACCGATCGCCTTCGCGGCCCCGGTGGAGGTCGGCACGATGTTGATCGCGGCAGCGCGTGCGCGGCGCGCGTCCTTGTGCGGACCGTCCTGCAGGTTCTGGTCCTGGGTGTAGGCATGGATGGTCGTCATCAGGCCCTTGACGATGCCGAACTCGTCGTTGAGCACCTTGGCCATCGGGCCGAGGCAGTTGGTGGTGCAGGACGCGTTCGAGATGATCGTGTGCTTGGCCGCGTCGTAGTCACCGTCGTTGACGCCCATCACGATGGTGATGTCTTCGTTCTTGGCCGGGGCGGAGATGATGACCTTCTTGGCACCGCCGTCGATGTGGACCTTGGCCTTCTCGGCGTCGGTGAAGATGCCGGTCGACTCGATCACCACGTCGGCGCCCAGCTCGCCCCACGGCAGCTTGGCCGGGTCGCGCTCGGCGAACGCCTTGAAGGTCTTGTCGCCGGCCGTGATGTCGGTGTCGGTCGACGACACGTCTCCGGGGAAGCGACCCAGGATCGAGTCGTACTTCAGCAGGAGCGCCAGTGAGGCGTTGTCGGTCAGGTCGTTGACACCGACGATCTCGATGTCGGCACCGGACGCGACAACCGCCCGAAAGAAGTTGCGGCCGATGCGGCCGAAGCCATTGATTCCCACACGGACGGTCACAGGCGACTCATCCCTTTCTGTTGGTCAGGTGATGTGTGTCGGAGGCGGCGCCGACGGGGCACCGACCGGGATCGACAACGTCGAGCCTATTTGATCGGGTCCGTCGACCGGAATGTGTCCTGCTGAATGGTCATCGCCCGATGTCGCTCGCGCGGCCGGCGTCGCTCTACCGGTCGAGTATGTCCGCGGTCAGGGAGGCCTCGGTGTTGGGTATGCCGATCTCGGCCGCGCGCTTGTCAGCCATCGCCAACAGGCGCCGGATACGGCCGGCGACGGCGTCCTTGGTCATCGGCGGGTCGGCCTTCTGACCGAGTTCCTCGAGGCTCGCCTCCTTGTGCTCGAGGCGCAGCCGGCCCGCCTCGGCCAGGTGGTCGGGGACGTCGTCGCTGAGGATCTCGAGCGCCCGCTCGACGCGGGTCCCCGCCTGCACGGCGGCCTCCACCGAACGACGCAGGTTCGCGTCGTCGAAGTTGGCCAGCCGGTTGGCAGTGGCCCGCACCTCGCGGCGCATCCGGCGCTCCTCCCAGGCCATGAACGCGTCGGTGGCGCCCAGCCGGGTGAGCATGACGCCGATGGCGTCCCCGTCACGTATGACGACCCGGTCGACACCACGCACGTCCCGGGCCTTGGACTGCACGCCCAGCCGGCGCGCGGCGCCGACCAGCGCCAATGCGGCCTCCTGGCCGGGGCAGGTGATCTCCAGGGACGAGGAACGCCCCGGTTCGGTCAACGACCCGTGCGCGAGAAAGGCCCCGCGCCAGGCCGCCTCGGAGTCACAGACGGCGCCGTTGACGACGCGCGGGGGCAGGCCACGCACCGGCCGTCCGCGGTGGTCGATCAGTCCGGTCTGCCGAGCGAGTGCCTCGCCGTCCTGCGCCACCCGAACGATGTAACGGCTGCCGCGCCGCAGTCCACCGCCGCTCATGACCAGCACCTGCGGTGTCTGGCTGTAGAGGTCGGCGATCGCCTGTCGCAACCGGCGCGCGGCCGACGCGGTGTCGAGCTCGGCTTCGATCACGATCCGGCCGCCGATGATGTGCAGGCCACCGGCGAAACGCAGCATCGCCGAGATCTCCGCCTTGCGGCAGCACGTCTTCGTGACGACATGTCTGCTGAGTTCGTCCTTGACGGCTGCGGTCATCGACATGTCGTTTCAGTTCCTCATGCAGTAAGTCAAAACAGGTCCCGTGCGGTCTGCTCATGCTACGTGTCGTGACAACGCGGACCAGTCACTCCACCACATCACGATAGGCCGCAGCCAGCCGCAGTGTGTCATGTGCGCCAGGTTGATCTGAGTCGGCCACATCGGCGAAAACCACTTCCGCGCCTAGGGATTGAGCGGTGGCGCGCAGTTGTTCACCGTGGTCGATGACAACGCTCGGATCGGCCAGCACCACATCGAGGTGCAACTCCGGCGCATGCGCGGCCAGCACCTCGAGGTGGTCGGAGGCGCTGAATCCGGTCGTCTCACCGGTGTTCATCACCATGTTCAGGGTGAGCATCCGCTTCGCGGTGGTGTGCACCAGCGCCTCGCGCAGGTCGGGCACGAGCAGGTGCGGCATCACCGAGGTGAACCAGGATCCCGGCCCCAGGATCACCCAGTCGGCGTCATACACCGCCTCCACCGCCTCCTGGCAGGCCAGCGGCGGGTCGGGGTTGAGCCGCACCCCGAGCACCCGGCCGGGCGTCGTCGCGACCTCCACCTGGCCGAGGATCTCGGTCACCGCGTCCGGCAGAGCGGGATCGGCACCGAGCACGCTGGCTTCGATGCGCAGCGGCTCGGCCGCCATGGGCAGAACGCGCCCCCGTGCACCGAGCAGCCGGCCGACCAGGTCCAGTCCGGCGATGGGGTCACCCAGCAGGTCCCACAACGAGGCGATGATCAGGTTGCCGAGCGCGTGCCCGCCCAACGGGCCTTCACCGGCGAACCGGTGTTGGAGCGCATCAGCCCACTGCAGCCCCCACTCGGAGGTGTCGCACAGCGCGGCCAGCGCCATCCGCAGATCGCCGGGAGGCAGGATGTCGAACTCCTCGCGAAGCCGGCCGCTGGACCCGCCGTCGTCGGCGACCGTCACGATCGCGGTGATCTTGTCGGTGACCAGTTGCAACGCCTGCAATGACGCGAAGAGGCCGTGTCCACCGCCGAGCGCCGCGACGGCCGGGCGCCCGATCATCTTGAGGCTCATTGTTATTCGCGCCCGAGGTCGCGGTGCACGACGAGTGATTTCACCTCGCGGGAGTTCAGCTTGTCCGCCAGCGCCTCGGCCATCGCGACCGATCGATGCTTGCCACCGGTGCAGCCGACCGCGAGGGTGACGTAGCTGCGGCCCTCACGCAGGTAGCCCGCTGTCATGGGTTCCAGGAGGCTGAGGGTGCGATCGAGGAACTCCTTGGCTCCGGGCTGCGCGAGCACGTAGTCGGCGACGATCGACTCCTGGCCGGTGTGCGGTCGCAACTGCGGATTCCAGAACGGGTTGGGCAGGAACCGCATGTCGAACACGAGGTCTGCGTCCAGGGGGATGCCGTATTTGAAGCCGAACGACATCACCGCGATGCGCAGCGCGGGACCGTCGTCCCCTCCGACGAATTCGCGAACCTTGCTGCTGAGCTGATGGACGTTGAGCCCGCTGGTGTCGATCAGGATGTCGGCGGTGGCCCGCAGATCGCGCAGCGCTTCGCGCTCCTTTTGTATGCCGTCCAGGAGGCGCCCCTCGTCCTGCAGCGGGTGCGGCCGGCGCACGGACTCGAACCGGCGCACCAGTGCCTCGTCGGTGGCGTCCATGAAGATGACGGTCGGGCGCCAGCCTTCGTCGCGCAGGTGATCCAGGCCCTCACGGAAGTCCGTGAAGAACTCGCGGGACCGCACGTCGACGACGGCGGCGAGCTTCGGCATACCCTCGCGATTCTCGACGCCCTGCTTGGCCAGCAGATCGGCCATCGCCACCAGAAGCTGTGGCGGCAGGTTGTCGATGACGTACCAACCCCGGTCCTCCAGGACGTTGGCCGCGGTGGTGCGGCCGGCGCCGCTCATACCGGTGACAACGATGAGCTCCGGCGCCGGGTCCGGGGACTCTTCCACGTCGGTCATCGAGTGATCTCCTTGTTGTCGGGCGCGTCGAGTTGATCGTCGAGCACTTCACCGGTCGTCAGGTTGACCGCGGGTGCGGTGGCGTCATCTTCTCGCAGATGTGTGTGCACCGTAACTGCCAGCGCCGGACCGATGCCCTTGACCGCTTCGATCTGCTCGACGGACGCGGCGCGCAGGCGCTTGACCGAGCCGAATTCACGCAGCAATGCCTTGCGTCGCACCTCGCCCAGCCCGGGTATCTCGTCCAGCGCGGATCGGGTCATCGCCTTGGACCGGCGTTGCCGGTGGAAGGTGATCGCGAAGCGGTGTGCTTCGTCACGAACGCGCTGCAGGAGGTAGAGGCCGTCGCTGGTGCGCGGCAGGATCACCGGGAAGTCGTCGTCCGGCAGCCAGACCTCCTCGAGCCGCTTGGCCAGGCCGACCACTGCCACGTCGTCGATGCCGAGCGCCTCCAACGCATGTGCTGCGGCATCGACCTGGGGCTTGCCGCCGTCGACCACGACGAGTTGCGGCGGGTAGGCGAATCGCTTTGGCCGGCCGGTGGTTTCGTCGATCGGGCCGCTGCCGGACGCCGGGTCCTCGTCGGTGTCGTCGAGCTCGATGTCGCCCGCGCTGTCGCGGTCCTCGAGGTAGTGCCGGAAGCGCCTCGTCAGGATCTCGTCCATCGCCGCGGTGTCGTCCAGCCGGACCGAACCGTCGGGCTGCGGGGTGCCGCGCACGATGAACCGGCGGTATTCGCCCTTCCGGGGCAGCCCGTCCTCGAAGACGACCATCGAGGCCACGACGTTGGTGCCCTGCACGTGGCTGACGTCGAAGCACTCGATGCGCAGCGGCGCCTGCTGCAGCTCCAGCGCGTCCTGCAGGTCCTGCAGAGCTTGGCTGCGCGCGGTGAGGTCGCCGGCCCGGGCGACCTTGTGCCGGCCGAGCGCCTGCTTGGCGTTGCGGTTGACGGTCTCCATCAGGGTCCGCTTGTCACCGCGCTGGGGCACCCGAAGCTCGACGCGCGCGCCGCGGACCTGGGTCAGCAGGTCGGCCATCGCGTCGGGGTCGGGTGGCAACGCAGGCACGAGGACTTCGCGCGGGACGCCTTCGGGCGACTCCCCGCCATAGACCTGGCCGAGCAGTCGCTCGACGACCTCGGAGAGGCCGAGATCGCCTTCGCTCTGCTTGTCGACGACCCAGCCGCGCTGGCCGCGGATGCGGCCACCGCGCACGTGGAACACCTGCACGGCGGCCTCGAGCTCGTCGTCCTCGATGCCGAAGACGTCGGCGTCGGTTGCGTCGGGGAGCACGACGGCGGACCGCTCGAGAGCCTTCTCCAGCGCCGCGATGTCATCGCGCCGCCGAGCGGCCGCCTCGAAGTCGAGCTCGGCACTGGCGGCGCGCATCTCGCGCTCGAGGCGTTTGACGAAACGGCGGGTGTTGCCGGCCATGAAGTCGCAGAACTCCTCGGCGATCGCCCGGTGCTCGTCCGGTGTCACCCGGCCGACGCACGGCGCGGAGCACTTGTCGATGTAGCCCAGCAGGCAGGGCCGCCCGACCTGGCCGGCCCGCTTGAAGACTCCGCTGCTGCAGGTGCGCACCGGAAAGACCCGCAACAACTGGTCGAGGGTCTCGCGGATGGCCCAGGCGTGCGCGTAGGGACCGAAGTAGCGGGTGCCCTTGCGCTTGGTGCCGCGCATGACCTGCGCCCGGGGGAACTCCTCGCCCATCGTCACCGCGAGGTAGGGATAGGACTTGTCGTCGCGGTACTTGACGTTGAAGCGCGGATCGAACTCCTTGATCCAGGAGTATTCGAGTTGCAGCGCTTCGACCTCGTTGCGCACGACGGTCCATTCGACGCTCGCGCCGGTCGTCACCATCGTCCGGGTGCGCGGATGCAATGCCGCGATGTCCTGGAAGTATGACGACAACCGGCTGCGCAGCGACTTGGCCTTGCCGACGTAGATGACCCGGCGGTCCTTGTCCCGGAATTTGTAGACACCCGGATCGACCGGGATCTCCCCCGGCTTCGGGCGGTAGGTCGACGGATCAGCCACGACTCCACTCTATGGAGTGCGTCGGACAGTCCCGAACAGCACCGGTCGCGTACCGCGCCGGCACTTCGTGACGACCGTCGTCCCTAAATCACACGCATGACGCCACAACCCACACGGACCGAACGACCGTCGTCCCAAAATCACGTCAAGCAGAGCCGGACTACGGTCGCTGCGGGTGCGCTCAGCTGACGATGACCTGCGAGCCCTTCACGGTGGCCTTCATCGGGCTGAGGGGCTTGGTCGCCGGGCCGTTCTTGACCGAGCCGTCCTTGGTGCTGAACTGGCTGCCGTGACAGGGGCAGCTGATCGTGTCGCCACTGATCTTGGTGACGGGACAGCCCTGGTGGGTGCAGACGTAGCTGAACGCCTTGAACTCACCCTCGGCCGGTTGGGTGACGACAGCCTTCAGATCGTCGTCGATGACGCCGCTGCCGACCGGCACTTTGGATTTGGCGATGCCCTGTCCGCCGGTGGGGGCCCCGCTCGACGCGGCATCGCCCGACGCGTCACCGGTATCGGCCGCGGCGGCGCCGGCGGAGCCGGACGAGCCTCCGCACGCCGCGAGTGCGGCGGCTGCGACGACGGCGCCCCCTGCCATGCCCGCGGAACGCAACACCGTCCGCCGTTGGGTGCCACTGGGCGTTGCCGGGTCAGATGCTTCGGTCTCGTCCGGAGTAGTCATGCCACCAGGATGCAGTAATTGAAAGGTCAATAGATGACCAGGACCTGTGCAGATGCTGTGCAGTCGTACGCGGCCGCAGTGCACCCCATCGAACGAAGGCCGGCTACTTCGACCCCGCTCCCCGCTTGACCGTCCCGCTGCGGGTGGCCTTGGCGACCGCGGCCGGCTTCGGCGACTTGACCGCCGCAGCGGCCGTGCGTGTCCGCCCCGGCGTCTTGGCGGCCGTCTTCGTGGTCGCGGCCGTCTTCGTGGCCGCGACCTTCTTCGTGGCGGGCTTCTTCGTGGCCGCCCTCTTGGTAGTGACCTTCGGCGCAGCCGACTTCGCGCTCGTCGCCCGCGCACCCTGCGAGGGACGCTCCGCGCGACTGGACTTGGCCAGCAGCGCACCGAGGTACTGCCCGGTGTAGCTCTCCGGCACCTCGGCGACCTCCTCCGGCGTGCCGGTCGCCACCACGGTGCCGCCGCGGTGACCGCCCTCGGGGCCCATGTCGATCACCCAGTCGGCGGACTTGATCACGTCGAGGTTGTGCTCGATCACGATGACCGAGTTGCCCTTGTCGACCAGGCCCTGCAGCACCCCGAGCAACTTGCGGATGTCGTCGAAGTGCAGGCCGGTGGTCGGCTCGTCGAGGACGTAGATCGTCCGGCCGGTCGATCGCTTCTGCAGCTCGGTCGCGAGCTTCACGCGCTGCGCCTCCCCACCGGACAGCGTGGGTGCCGGCTGCCCGAGCCGGACGTAGCCGAGGCCGACATCGACCAGGGTGTTCATGTGTCGCGCGATGGCCGGCACGGCGGCGAAGAAGTCCTTCGCCTCCTCGATCGGCATGTCGAGCACGTCCGCGATGGTCTTGCCCTTGAAATGGACCTCGAGCGTCTCGCGGTTGTAGCGGGCGCCGTGACACACCTCGCACGGGACGTAGACGTCCGGCAGGAAGTTCATTTCGATCTTCAGGGTGCCGTCGCCGCTGCACGCCTCGCAGCGACCGCCCTTGACGTTGAACGAGAAACGGCCCGGCTGGTAGCCGCGCACCTTCGCCTCGGTGGTCTCGGCGAACAACTTGCGGACGTTGTCGAAAACACCCGTGTAGGTCGCGGGGTTGCTCCGCGGCGTCCGGCCGATCGGGCCCTGGTCGACGTGCACGACCTTGTCGAGCTGCTCGAGACCCTCGACCGTGCGGTGCCGCCCGGGCACGTGGCGTGCGCCGTTGAGCTGGTTGGCGAGCACGTTGTAGAGGATGGAGTTGACCAAGGTCGACTTGCCGGAACCCGAAACACCAGTGACAGCAACCAGATTGCCGAGTGGTATGGCGACATCGACGTTCTGCAGATTGTGCTCGCGCGCGCCGCGCACGACGATCTGCCTGCCGTCCTGCGGACGCCGAATCGCAGGAGTGAGGATCTCGCGGCGGCCGGACAGGTAGGCGCCGGTGATCGAGTCCGCTTCGTCGCGCAGGCCCTCGACCGGACCGGAGTAGACGACGTTGCCGCCGTGCTCCCCCGCACCCGGGCCGATGTCGACCACCCAGTCGGCGGTGGCGATCGTGTCCTCGTCGTGCTCGACGACGATCAGCGTGTTGCCGAGGTCGCGCAGCCGGGTCAGCGTCTCGATCAGACGGTGGTTGTCCCGCTGGTGCAGGCCGATGGACGGCTCGTCGAGCACATAGAGGACGCCGACCAGCCCGGACCCGATCTGGGTCGCCAGGCGGATGCGCTGCGCCTCACCACCGGACAGCGTCGCAGCCGGCCGATCGAGGGACAAGTAGTCGAGGCCGACGTCGAGCAGGAAGCCCAGCCGTGCGTCGATCTCACGGATCACCCGCTCGGCGATCTGCCGCTCACGCGGGGTGAAGTCGACCGTGTCGAGGAAACCGGCCGAGTCCGAGATCGGCAGCGCACACACCTCGGCGATGGAGCGGCCTCCGATCGTGACCGCGAGCGACTCCGGCTTGAGGCGGGCACCGCCGCACACCGGGCACGGGACCTCACGCATGTAGCCCTCGTAGCGGTCGCGGCTCCAATCGGACTCGGTCTCCTCGTGACGCCGCTTGACGAACGGGATCACGCCCTCGAAACCTGTCGAGTAACTGCGCTCCCGCCCATAGCGGTTGCGATATTTGACGTGCACCTGGTGGTTCTTGCCGTGCAGCAACGACTCCTTGGCCCGCTCCGGCAGCGCGTGCCACGGCATGTCGAGCGAGAACTTCTGCTCCTCGGCCAGCGCGCCGATGACCCGCAGGAAGTAGTCGGAGGACTGTGCTCCCTGTGCCCACGGCAGGATCGCACCCTCGCGGATCGACTTGTCCTGATCGGGGATCACCAGATCGACGTCGACCTCCAGCTCGGTGCCGATGCCGGTGCACTTGGGGCAGGCGCCGAACGGGCTGTTGAACGAGAACGAACGCGGCTCGATCTCGTCCATCGACAACGGGTGCTCGTTGGGGCACGCCATCTTCTCGGAGAAACGGCGCTCCCGATCGGGATCGTCGGCGTCCAGATCGACCATGTCGACCAGCAGCACCCCGCCGGCCAGGCCCAGCGCCGTCTCGACCGAGTCGGTCAGCCGCTGCTTGCCGGAGGTGTCGCCCTCCTTGGCGACCAGCCGGTCGACGACGACCTCGATCGTGTGCTTCTTCTGCTTGGCCAGCTTCGGCGGATCGGTCAGTGTCGTGACGTCGCCGTCGACCCGGGCACGGGAGTAGCCCTTGGCCTGCAACTCGGCGAACAGCTCGAGGTATTCGCCCTTGCGGGACCGCACGACGGGAGCCAACACCTGGTAGCGGGTGCGGTCCGGCAACGTCAGCAACTGGTCGACGATCTGCTGCGGTGTCTGCCGGCCGACCGGCTCACCGCAGACCGGGCAGTGCGGGCGTCCGGCGCGAGCGAACAGCAGTCGCAGGTAGTCGTAGACCTCGGTGATGGTGCCGACGGTCGACCGAGGGTTGCGGTTGGTCGACTTCTGGTCGATCGAGACCGCCGGCGACAACCCTTCGATGAAGTCGACGTCCGGCTTGTCCATCTGACCCAGGAACTGCCGGGCGTATGCCGAGAGCGACTCGACATACCGACGCTGACCCTCGGCGAAGATGGTGTCGAAGGCCAACGACGACTTGCCGGACCCTGAGAGCCCGGTGAAGACCACGAGCGAATCGCGGGGAATGTCGATGGAGATGTTCTGGAGGTTGTGCTCGCGGGCACCACGCACCCGAAGGTGGTCATGACCTCGACTAGCTGGCACGGTGGATGACGTCGACGAAGGCACGACGACAATGCTAAGTCGCACCACCGACAACCCCGAATCGTGAGGAGACCCCGATGGGCTACGACGGACAGGTGACTCCTGGTGAGGCGCCTGCGACGCGTGATGTGGGCATCGCCCGGATCAGCAAGATCAGCGTCTCGGACATGCACAACAACGTCTACCTGATCACCGACACCGCCGGCGGGGACGCCCTCCTCATCGACGCCGCCGACGACTGGCCCGCGATCAGCGCGATGATCGCCGCGGACGGCGGTCGCGTGACCCACCTCGCGACGACCCACCGACACTTCGACCACGTCCGTGCGCTGCCCGAGGCCGCACGGGAGACCGGTGCGCAACTGTTGGCCGGCGCCGACGACGCGGCCGACCTGCCGGTCGAGGTGGATCGCCGGCTGCAGGACGGTGACACCGTGCAGGTCGGTGAGCTGGCGTTCGACGTCGTCACACTGCGCGGCCACACTCCGGGTTCGATCGCGTTGTCCCTGCGCGGCAGCGACGGCATGACGCACCTGTTCACCGGCGACTCGCTCTTCCCCGGTGGTGTCGGTGCGACGGACCGCTATGAGTACCAGTCATTTCCGCAACTCATCGACGACGTCGAGGAACGGCTCTTCGGTCGGTATGACGACAACACCTGGGTCTACCCCGGCCATGGTGACGACACCACCCTCGCCGTCGAGCGCCCCCATCTCACGGAGTGGCGGACCCGGGGGTGGTGAGTGCGCGGACCGGCGACAGCGTGTTTGATGGCGTGGTGACAAATGACACGGCTGCCACCCGACTGGCAATTGTGAACGTCGACATCACCGGCTTGTGGACGACTCCCGACTCACCGCGTCCGATCGACGCGCCGTTGGTCGCCGACCGTCCCGACCACCAGGAGTGGCTGACCGCCATGGACCGGACCACCCTGGAGGACGGCCGGTTGGGTCTCTACGACCGCTTCGACTCCGAACTGCTGGAGGGCGAGCCGGTCATCGTCGCTTCCGGCGACACCGACGGCTGGACCAGGGTGACCTCGCCCTGGCAGCCGTATGACGGCAGCGACACCGGCTACCCGGGGTACATCCGGACGGCGCACCTGACGCCGGTGGAGGATGCGTCGCTCGACGCGTTGCCGGACAGCGGACTCGCCCCCACCACCGAGACCTTCCTGGCCGAGGCCCGCACCCACATCGGCCTGCCCTACCTGTGGGGCGGCATCTCGCCGAAGGGGCTGGACTGCTCCGGCCTGGTGCATCTCAGCCTGCGCCGGCTGGGCATCGTCTTCCCGCGCGACGGCGGTGACCAGTACCGCGCCTGCGCGGACGTGCCGATCGACCAGGCGCAGCCGGGCGACCTCTACTTCTTCGCACAGCCCGGCAAGGAGATCCACCACGTCGGGATCGTCACCGGACCGGGTCGCATCCTGCACTCTCCGTCGACCGGCCAGGACGTCGTCGAGGAGGAGATGCCGGCCCAGCGCCTGCAGACCCTGACGAAGGTCGGCCGGATCCGCCAACTGCAATGACACCGACCGTCCGCTGTCCTTCGGACCGCACATGATGCAACGCCGACGCGGCGCGGGACCTGTTCCCGCGCCGCTGCTCGTGCTGGGCGGCATCGTGTCGGTCCAGTTCGGCGGCGCGCTCGCGGCAACGCTGTTGCCGCTGGTCGGAGTGCCGGGGTCGGTCGCGTTGCGGCTGGCGCTCGCCGCCGTCGTCGTGCTGGCCTGGACACGACCGTCCCTGCGTGGACGCACGCGTGCCGATTGGGTGGCCGTCGCGTCATACGCCGTGGCGCTGGGCGCGATGAACTGGTGCTTCTACGGTTCGTTGGAGCGGTTGCCGATCGGCGTCGCCGTGACCATCGAATTCGTCGGGCCGCTGGTGCTCTCGGCGGTCCTGTCGCGGCACCTGCGCGACGCCGCTGCGGTGGCGCTCGCGGCCGCCGGCGTCGTCCTCGTCTCGGGTGCCGTCAACACGCCCTGGCACGAGTTGGACGGCGTCGGCATCCTGCTGGCGTTGTCCGCCGGTGCGTGCTGGGCGGCATACATCCTCACCTCGCGCCGGACCGGCCAGCACTTCGCCGGCCTGGACGGACTGGCGATCGCGATGGCTCTGGCCGCGATCGTGGTGCTGCCGTTCGGTGCGTTCGAGGCGGGCAGCGACCTGATCGGCGGCGAAGCACTGCTCAAGGGTGCCGGCATCGCGGTGCTGTCCTCGGTGCTCCCCTATTCGCTGGAGATGATCGCGCTGCGGCGCATCGCGGCCAACGTCTTCGGCATCCTGCTCTCCCTCGAGCCCGCGGTCGCGGCACTCGCCGGGTTGCTGGTGCTCGGCCAGCACCTGTCCGCCATCAAGCTGCTCGGCATGGTGTTCGTCGTGAGCGCGAGCGTGCTCATCCTCGGCGCACAGCGCGGCGCGGCCGCCGACCCTCCCCCGCAGGACGTATGACGGCCCGACTCCGTCGGTCGAGGCGCCGCACTGCGCCTCGGCGGACCAACTAGCATCGCCTGCATGGGAGCCAGCTACACGGTCGATGTCATTCCCGGCGACGGAATCGGACAGGAAGTGACGCCTGCGGCGACCGCCTGTGTGGACGCGCTGGCCGAGCGTCATGACTTCACGATCGAGTGGCGCGACCGGGACTGGGGATCCGACCACTACCGCTCGACCGGTCGCATGCTGCCGGTCGACGGGCTGGAGCAGATGGCCGATGCGGACGCCATACTCCTCGGTGCGGTCGGCGACGTGGACATCCCGGACGACGTGACCCTGTGGGGGCTGCTCATCCCGATCCGCCGTGAGTTCGACCAGTACATCAACCTGCGCCCCAGCCGCACCCTCCCCGGTGTGCCGTCGCCTCTCGCAGGCGACAAAAAGCTGGACGTGGTCGTCGTGCGGGAGAACGTCGAGGGCGAATACTCCGAGATCGGCGGTCGCTTCCGCCGTGGTCAGCCGGACGAATTGGCTTTGCAGGAAGCGATTTTCACCCGTAAGGGCGTGTCCCGGGTCACCCGCTTCGCGGCGCAGTTGGCGACGGAGCGCAGCGGACGACTGGTGTCGGCGACCAAGTCCAACGGCATCATCCACACGATGCCGTTCTGGGACGAGGTGGCCCGCGAGACCGTCGCGGAGTTCCCAGGAGTCACGCTGGAGAAGGTCCTGGTCGACGCGCTCGCCGCACGTGTCGTGCTCGCACCGGACAGCCTCGACGTCGTCGTCGCGTCCAACCTCTTCGGCGACATCCTGTCCGACCTGGCCGCCGCGGTCGCCGGGTCCCTCGGTGTCGCACCGAGCGCCAACCTCAATCCGGAGCGCGAGCATCCGTCGCTGTTCGAGCCCGTGCACGGCAGCGCCCCGGACATCGCGGGCAAGGGCGTGGCCAACCCGGTCGCGGCCATCTGGGCCGGCGGCATGATGCTGCGCCATCTCGGTCAACCCGAGGCGGCGGACACCCTGGAGGCGGCGTTCGGCGCGGTGCTGGCGGAGGGCACCCGCACCCGCGACCTCGGCGGCACCGCGTCGACGACGGACTTCACCGACGCGGTCCTGGCCCGGCTGCGGAAGTAGCACACACCGACATACGAGAAGGTGCCCGGACCCGTATCACGGGGCCGGGCACCTTCAGGTGCGCATGGGCAGCTACTGGCCTCGCGGGCGGCGCCTGACGCCGAACTCCTTCGACACGTCACGGATCCCGGACACGTTGTGGATGCCCGACTTGTCTCGAGGCTGCTGCTCCTCCTCGTCATCCGTGCCCGGTATGCCGCGCCCGCGGATCGACTCACCCGCGGTCTCGGGCACCTTCACCAGGCCGATCATGCCGATGACCATCGCGAGCATCATGTAGTAGGCCGGCATATAGCGGCCGCCCCAGCCGACCATCCAATCGTTGACCAGTGAGGCCGTGCCACCGAAGGCGGCGGTCGAGATGTTGTAGCTGATCGCCATACCCGCGTAGCGCACGTGCGCCGGGAACATCGCCGGGAAGGTCGCCGAGATGGTGCCGAGCTGCGGCAGGTAGACCAATCCGAGGACGGTGAATCCGACGATGGCCCAGCCAAGCCCCTGACCCATCAGCCAGAAACACGGAACTGCGAGCACGAACATCGCGGTCAGCGAGAACCACCACATCGGTTTGCGCCCGACGCGGTCGGAGGTGCTCCCGGCGATCCAGATCAGTGCCACCATGATCAGCTGCCCGATGAGCAGGACGATGTCGGACTTGGTTGCCGAGATGCCGAGCGCGCTGGTCATGTAGGTCGGCATGTAGGTCAGCAGCGTGTAATTGGCGATGTTGAGCGCGACCACCATCAGGAAGAGACGCAGGATGGGCTGCCAGTAGTCGCGGAACAGGCTCTTGAGCGCTCCGGTCGCCGCCTCCTCCGCTTCGTCGTTGTCCTGCAACTCGCGGAAGACGGGAGTGTCCTCCATCCTGCTTCGCAGATAGAGCCCGACCAGACCCAGTGGGAGCCCGATCAGGAACGGGATGCGCCAGCCCCAAGACATCATCGCGTCGTCGCTGAGCGACGCGCGCAGGATGAGCACGACGGCGAGGCCACCGCTGAAGCCCAGCAGGGTTCCGCACTCGAGGAACGAACCCCAGAAGCCGCGCTTCTTGTCCGGCGAGTACTCCGCCATGAAGGTGGCGGCGCCGCCGTATTCACCACCGGTGGAGAAGCCCTGCACGATGCGCAGCAACACCAGGAAGATCGGCGCCCAGATCCCGATCGACTGGTAATTGGGGATGAGGCCCACCAGGGCGGTGCCGACGGACATCAGGATGATGGTCATCGCCATCACCTTGTTGCGACCGAGCCGGTCACCGATCGGGCCCCACACGATGCCGCCCAGCGGGCGCAGGATGAAGGAGACCGCGTAGACCAGCAAGGTGGCGGCATTCCCGGCGTTCGGGAAGAAGTTGTGGGTGATCTCGGCGGTCAGGTAGGCGTAGACGCCGTAGTCGTACCACTCGGTGGCGTTACCGATCATCGAGGCGCCGACCGCGCGCCTCAATGTCTTCTCGTCGACCTCGGGCGGTTCGACCTCGTCGGACTTGCTCATATCCACTGACATGCGGGTCCTCCTAGATGGATCTGCATTTCCTGGGTATTCGTCGCCCGCCACGTCGGACGCCGCTGTTAGCTCGTCCCACCCTGCAGCACGGCGTTCACCGACTCCGCCCACAGCGCAGCTGCCTCGTCCACCTCCTTGTCGTTCACCACGAGCGCGGGAATGAACCTCACGACCTCGCCCCACGGACCACAGTTGAGCAGCAGCAGGCCGCGGTCGGCCGCTTCCCTTTGTACCGCGCCGGCCGTCGCCCCATCGGGATTACCGTCGGCGTCTCTGAATTCGTTTCCGATCATGAGACCGAGGCCGCGGACGTCGTGTATGGCGTCATACTTGCTCGCGGTGGCGCGTAGCGCGTCGGTCAACTGGGCACCACGCTCGGCCGCGTTGTCGACCAGTTTCTCCTCCTGTATGACGTCGAGTGTCGCGATGGCCGCGGCGCATGCCACGGCGTTGGCGCCATACGTTCCGCCCTGTGAACCGGGCCAGACCTTCTCCATCAGGGCCGCCGGTGCGGCGATGCCCGAGAGCGGGAAACCGGAGCCGATGCCCTTGGCGGTGACCAGGATGTCCGGAGTGACCGCGAAGTGCTCCTGCGCCCAGAACTTGCCGGTCCGGCCCCAACCGGTCTGCACCTCGTCGAAGACGAGCAGGATGCCGTACTTGTCGGCGCGATCGCGCAGGCCGGCGAAGAACTCGGTGTTGCCGGGCACGTAACCGCCCTCGCCGAGGACGGGTTCGACCAGGAACGCCGCGGTCTCGTTGGGTTGGCTGAGCGTCTGCAACGTGTGGTCGAGCTCCTTGAGCGCGAACTCGGTCGCCTGCTCCACGCTCCAGCCGTAGTAGGTCGGGTTGGGGAACGGCGAGACGTGCACCCCGGCCATCAACGGCGCGAAACCAGCGCTGTAGCGGGTGTGCGAGGTCGTCAGCGACGCGGTCGCCACCGTCCGCCCGTGGAAGCCGCCGTGGAAGACCACGATGTTGGGTCGCCCCGTCGCCTGCCGGGCCAGCCGCAGTGCCGCCTCGACCGCTTCGGAGCCGGAGTTTGCGAAGAAGAGCCGGTCCAGGCCGCTCGGCAGCACCTCGCCGAGCCGCTCGGTCAAGGTCAGCAGCGGCTGATGCATCACCGTCGTGTATTGCGCGTGGATCAGTTTGCCGACCTGCTCCTGAGCCGCCGCGACGACCTTCGGATGGCAGTGGCCTGTGCTGGTCACGCCGATCCCCGCGGTGAAATCCAGATAGCGGCGGCCGGCTTCGTCATACAGATTGACGCCCTTGCCGTGCGTCGCGAGCACGGGGGTCGCCTGCTTGAGCGCACCGGAAAGCTGAGTCATGACACTTTCTCCTGAGGTTGATTCGGAACAAGCACAAGCCTTTTTGCTAGATTGTCGACAATCAGACTAACGCGATGGGAGTGCAGATATGGCTAACTCGAACGCCGCAACCAGCGACCAGGCACGCGTCCTCGACGCCGTCCCGACCGACCTGCTGATCGGCGGGTCGTGGTCCGCAGCAGCCGAGCACGCGACGTTCCCGGTCAATGATCCGGCCACCGGCAAGGAGCTGAGCCAGGTCGCGGACGCCTCGCCCGCGGACGGCCTGCGGGCACTCGACGCCGCCGTTGCCGCACAGCGCGACTTCGCCGCGACCTCTCCTCGCGAGCGCTACGACATGTTGATGAAGGCCTTCGGCCTGCTCACCGAGCGGATCGACGACCTGGCGCTGCTGATGACCCTCGAGATGGGTAAGCCGCTGGCCGAGTCCCGCGGTGAGATCACGTATGCCGCAGAGTTCTTCCGGCACTTCGCCGGTGAGGCGTTGCGCATCGACGGTGGCTACCAGACGGCGCCGGCGGGCGGTGCGCGCTTCCTGGTGACCAAGCAACCGGTCGGACCGTGCCTGTTGATCACGCCGTGGAACTTCCCGATGGCGATGGGCACCCGCAAGATCGGACCCGCCATCGCGGCCGGCTGCACCAGCGTCATCAAGCCCGCCGCGCAGACCCCGCTGTCGATGCTCGCGCTCGGTCAGATCCTGATCGACGCCGGCGTCCCCGATGGCGTCGTCAACATCGTGACCACCACGGATGCGGGCGGGGTCATGGAGCCACTCATCAAGTCAGGCAAGGCGCGGAAGCTGTCGTTCACCGGATCGACCAAGATCGGCAAGGTGCTGCTCGAGCAGTGCGCGGACAAGGTGCTGCGGACCTCGATGGAGCTGGGTGGCAACGCACCCTTCCTCGTCTTCGACGACGCTGACCTCGACGAGGCGGTCGCCGGTGCCATGGCCGCCAAGATGCGCAACATGGGCGAGGCGTGCACCGCGGCCAACCGCATCTACGTACAGCGCGGTGTGGCCGAGGACTTCGCCGGTCGGCTGGCCGAGAAGATGAAGGCGTTGCAGGTCGGTCCGGGCACCGCGGACGGCACTCAGGTCGGCCCGCTGATCGATGACGCCGGCCGGAGCAAGGTCGTCGATCTGGTGGCTGACGCGACCGAGCGAGGGGCGCGCGTGCTGACCGGCGGTCAGGTGCCCGACGGCGACGGATTCTTCTATCCCCCAACAGTTCTGCTCGATGTGCCGGGTGACGCACGGATGGCGCAGGAGGAGATCTTCGGCCCGGTGGCGTCGATCATCCCGTTCGACGAGGAGGACGCCGTGGTCGAGGCGGCGAACGACACGCCGTACGGCCTGGTCTCCTACGTCTTCACCAACGACCTGCGGCGGGCGCTGCGCGTGGCCGAGAGGCTGGAGTCCGGCATGGTCGGGCTCAACCAGGGCGTGGTGTCCAACCCGGCGGCGCCGTTCGGAGGCATCAAGGAGTCCGGTCTCGGCCGCGAAGGCGGCAGCGTCGGCATCGACGAGTTCCTCGAGGTGAAATACATCGGGATCAGCGTGTGAGCACGGCGCCCGGGGATCAGTCCTCGGGCGCCCCATCCCCGGGGACCAGCCGCTCGACCGCGTCGGCCATGTGCAACTGCAGCAGCCGGTCGGTCGTTGCGGGGTCGTGGTCGATGAACGACTGCGCGATGGCACGGTGCTCGGCGGCCCGGGAGTCGTTGCCCTCGTATGTCGGATCGAGCGCGTGGATGCCCATCCGGGTCTCGGTGAGCAACGTGCGGTGCATCAGCGACAAGCGCGTGCTCCCGGCCAGTCGCACGAGCAGGTCGTGGAAAGCGATGTCCGCCTCGCCGACACCGGTCGCGTCCTCCGCCTCAGCGGTGACGGTCATGGCATCGGTGATCTCCATCAACTCGGCACCGGCCTGTTCCGGTGCATCGAGGAGGTGGATCTGCTCGGCCGCGGCTCGTTCGACGGCCTGCCGGGCGACATACATGTCCCGCACCCGGTCCGGCGTCATCTCGATCACGAACAGTCCGCGATTGCGGATCGACAGCAGCAACCCTTCCTGGGTGAGGCGTTGCAGGCCCTCGCGCAGCGGACCACGACTGACACCGAGTTGCTTGGCGAGATCGGCCTCGCCGAGCTGACTACCCGGCGGCAAATCGCCCCGCTCCAGCGCGCCGCGCACGCTGTCCGCGATCATCGCGGCAGTCGACTGGCGCACGACGGGTTTGAGGGCGCGTGGTTTCGCGGGTGCCTTCGTCATACCCGACCGCCTCGGGGAGCAAGCAGTCGTGCAGCCGTCCGCGCATAGGTGCGGGCCGCGGTCACCAGCTCCGCGATCGACACCGACTCGTCCGGCCGGTGAGCCTGGTCGTTGACCGAGCCCGGGCCGAGCACGACGGTGGGCACACCGAAGTCACGGCTGACGTAGCCGCCGTCGCAGGCCGCCGTCCAGCCACCCAACGGCAGACCGGGTCCGCCGGAGTCGGCCAGTGCGCGGTCGACCTCCTGGACGAACCCGGCGTCGGCCGGGGTCTCGAAACCGGGCATGCTCATCGGCAGCGCCACCTCGACGCGCAGGTCGTCGCGCCCGAGGTCCAGCGAGTCGATCCGGGCGATGACCGCACGACGCACCGCCTCCGGGTCCTCCCCCGGCAGCAGCCTCCGGTCGGCCTGCACGCGGCAGGTCGCCGGCACGATGGCGGTGCCCTGTCCGCCGGTCACGATGCCGACGCTCCAGGTCGCCGGTCCCACCAGTGGGTGAGGCGACGCGGCCAGCTCGTCGTTCCATCCGCGCAGTGATTCGATCACCCGCGCGGCACCGTAGATCGCGTTGCGACCGTCGGACGGACGCCCGGCATGTGCGGCCACTCCGTGCACGGTGATGTCC
Organism: Flexivirga endophytica; assembly: GCF_014640635.1. Taxonomy (GTDB): domain Bacteria; phylum Actinomycetota; class Actinomycetes; order Actinomycetales; family Dermatophilaceae; genus Flexivirga; species Flexivirga endophytica. Next base: position 174,268 of record NZ_BMHI01000004.1, on the reverse strand, counting down.
AGGTAACAGTCGCCGCGCGCGGCCACGATCGTCTGCAGGTCGGTCGGCTCGGCGGTGATGCAGCCGAGGTACGTCGGCGGGTCGTCCGCCATGAACCGGCGGATGCCGATGCCGCCCTCCTCCTCGTCGACGGTGGCGACGAGCTCGATCCGACCGGACAACTGCTCCCCCACGTCGCCGGCTGCACGCTGCACCGCGTGCATGGCGACCACGCTCGCAGCGAGGCCGCCGAGCATGTCGGTGCTCCCCCGCCCGAAGATCCGCCCGTCGCGGACCAGACCACCGAACGGCTCGACGGTCCACCCGTCGCCCACCGGCACGACGTCCGTGTGTCCGAGCAGCAGGAGCCGCGGGCCGTCGCCACCGAGTGTCGTAGCGCTGACGTTGTCCCGGTCCTGCGCCGCAGTGGTGCGCACCACGGACAGGTCGCGACCACGGCAGGCTGACACCAGCGCCTCGACCCGCGCGGCCTCCTCACCGGGTGGGTTCTCACCGGGGATGCGGACCAGTGTCTGCGTCAGTCCGACGAGGTCCGCCTCCTCGATCAGCTCGAGCGCGCGCGCCTCGAGTTGCGAAACCTGTTGTCTCTCAGCGGATTCAGTAGTCACAGCTTTCCCATGTTATCGACAGCGGTGCGCAGCCTGGCGACGCCTTCCCGGATGCGATCCGGTTCGCTCGACGCGAAGCACAGGCGCAACGCGTTCGGGAAGAACTTGCTGGGTGAGAACGCGTTGCCGGGAATGAAGGCGACACCGTCGGCCAACGCCTGCTCGAACAGCGCTTCGGTGTCGACCTCGTCGCCGAAGGTGACCCAGAGGAAGAAGCCGCCCTCCGGGTCGGTCCAGCGCGCCTCGCCGCTGAAGTGCTCGGTGAGCGCCTCCTGCATCGCCACCTTGCGCTCGCGGTATGCCGCCCGCTGCGTCGCCAGGTGCTCGCGCAGGTGGCCGCCCTCGAGGAAGGCGGCGATCAGTCGTTGCAGCGGCAGGTTGGTGCAGGTGTCCATCGCCTGCTTGGCGTTGATCAGCAGTTGCTGGAGCGACGGATCAGCGTCGACCCACCCGACCCGCAGGCCGGGCGCCATGATCTTCGAGAACGTGCGCACGGAGAGGACCAGCGGGTCGCCGTCGGCCAGCTCGTGCAGCGACGGGACGTCCTCCCCTGCGAAGCGCAGCCGACCGTAGGGGTCGTCGTCGATGAGGAGGCTGCCCCACCGCTGGGTGAGTTCGATCAGCCGGCGTCGCCGCTCGAGCGACATCGATGCCCCGGACGGGTTCTGGAAGGTCGGTATGGCGTAGATCGCCTTCGGCGCACGACCGGCCTGCTCGACCATCTCCTCCATCCGGTCGACCTGCATGCCCTCGTCGTCGACCGGGACCTCCAGCAACTGCGCCTGGTAGGACATCGCGGTCGCGGACCCGTTGGTGTAGGTCGGCGACTCGACGACCACGAGATCACCCGGATCGACGAAGAGCTTGAACGCCAGATCGAGCCCTTGCATCCCGCCGGCGGTGATCAGCACCCTCTCGGGACTGGTCTCGTCGGTGGTCCCACGGAGTTCAGCGAGCAACGCTTCCCGCAGCCGCGGGTCGCCCTCGCTCGCTCCGTAGTCGTAGGCGTCAGGTCGGTCGAGTTCGGTCGCCGCAAGCTCACGCAGCACGTGCGCCGGGACCGCGTCGGGCGCGGGACTGCCCATCGCGAAGCGGACGATGTCATGTTGCTGCTTCGCCAGCAGCGACGTGCTCGAGTCGATCACCGACCCCACCAGGTCGGTGGTCCGGGAGGCCAGAGGTAGCCGGGCCGTTGTCACAGATCGTCACTCCTTCGCTGTCAGTCCGCGGGGAACATCGGTCAGCAGGTCCGGCCCGGTCGGGCCGATCAGCATGGACTCCGAGGTTTCGTACCCCCACCCGTCCATCCACATACCGAGGATCACGTGGAAGGCCATGTTCTCCTCGATCACCGTCTCGTCCTCGGGTCGGACGCTCATGGTGCGCTCGCCCCAGTCGGGCGGGTAACCGATGCCGATCGAGTAACCGATCCGCGATTCCTTCGTCAGCCCGTACCGGCCGATCGTCTGGGCGAACTCCCGGTGCACATCACAGGTGCGTGTGCCGGGTCGCATCTTCTGCAGCAACGCCTCCATCGCCTCGTTGGTGGCGTCGGCGACCTCCACCAGCTTGTGCGGTGGCTTGCCGAGCACGACGGTCCGGGCCAGCGGTGCGTGGTAGCGGTGGAACACGCCGGCGAGCTCGATGGTCGTCGCCTCACCGCGCTGCAGGGGCAGATCACTCCAGGTCAGGTGTGGGGTGCCCGCGGTCTCACCGGTCGGCAGCATCGGCACGATCGCCGGATAGTCGCCACCCAGCTTGTGCGCGCCGAGCGCCTGTGCGTACTGGATCTCGGCGACGACGTCGCACTGCCGACGCCCGGGCTCCAACTCACGAAGCGCGGTCTCCATCACCCGTTGGGCGATCCGGCCGGCGGTGTGGAGTTTCTCCCGCTCCAACGGTGACTTGATCACCCGGACCCAGTTGACCAGCTCGTTGCTGTCGACCAACGCCGACGTCTTCAGCCCGGACTGGATGGCGAGGTAGCTGCGCACCGAGAAGAAGTGCGCGTCGAGCTCGGCGGCGACATACGCGCCCACCTCGTCGACGAGGACCCCGATCTCCAACGCGCGCTCGACGACCCAATCGAAGGGATGCGCGTCCGGCCGATTGACCAGATAATCCGGGTAGCCGTGTATTCGATCGAACGGCAGGAACGCGGTGTAGTGCGCTCCGGCTGCGTCCATGGTCCGGGTGAAGAGGTGGCAGTCACCCTCCACCGGAACGATGAGGCACTGCGGCATGTAGAAGGACCATGCGTTGTAGCCGGTCAGATAGTAGATGTTCGCGGGGTCCGCGACGATCAGCGAGCTGATCGATCGCTCCGCCATGCTCTCCTGAACCGCAACGAGTCGCGTCAGGTATTCCTGCTCCGGGAAGGGCCGGGAGCGAAGGCCACTGAGAGTGGCGTCGGGGGCAGTCTGTGTCACGTGATCATGGTGCATCCCAGAATCGATTGTTGACAATCAGACACGGCACCTTTTTAGTGGCGGAGTGACTTCATCCCTGCCTGTCATCACGGTCCTCGTCGCCGATTCCGCGGATCGCCCACCGGGACTGGCCTCGCTTGCGGATCGCGTGACCTTCCGTTTCACCGACGCGGCGGGACTCGGCGACGCGGTCCGGGGCGCCGACGCGCTCTTCCTGTGGGACTTCTTCTCCTCCGCGTTGGAGGGTGTGTGGGCACAGTGCGACGCACTGCGCTGGGTCCACGTCGCCGCCGCGGGCGTGGACAAGTTGCTCTTCCCCGAGCTGCGCGACTCACGGGTCGTGGTGACGAACGCACGCGGCATCTTCGACCGGCCGATCGCGGAATACGTGCTGGCGGCGGTGCTGGCGCACCTGAAGCTGTTGCGCGAGGGCTACGACCTGCAGCGTGAGCACGTATGGCGACACCGCGAGACCGACCCGTTGCGTGGGCGCCGCGCGCTGGTGGTCGGGACCGGTTCCATCGGCCGGGACATCGGCCGCCTGCTGCGCGCGGTCGACGTCGAGGTGACCGGAGCAGGACGGACGGCACGGTCCGGTGATCCGGACTTCGGGACGATCATCGCGAGTTCCGGGCTGGCCGACGCGGTGGGCGATTTCGACATCGTGGTCAACGTGACGCCGCTGACTGATGCGACGCGGAACCTGTTCGACCGCAAGGTTTTCGGGGCGATGAGGCCCTCGGCATACTTCGTCAATGTGGGGCGTGGTCAGAGCGTCGTGGAGGCCGACCTGGTCGATGCGCTGACCGCGGGCGAGTTGGCGGGAGCGGCGCTGGACGTCTTCCGGACCGAGCCGCTGCCGGAGAACTCACCACTGTGGGACGTGCCGACGCTGGCGATCTCCCCGCACCTGTCCGGCGACTCGGCCGGTTGGCTCGATGCGCTCGCCGCGCAGTTCGTCCGGCTGGCCGACCTCTGGCTGGCCGGTGAGGAGCTGCCGCATCCGGTCGACAAGCAACTCGGTTTCGTGCCGACAGCGGGTGCGTAACGTGATGGATGAGCCGGTACTACCCGGGCTGCAGTCGATCCGTGCTGCACAGCAGCGCGTCGCACCGCACGTGCGCCACACGTCGACCTCACGCACTGCGTGGCTGAGCGAGGTGACCGGTGGCGACGTCCACCTCAAACTCGAGATCGAGCAACCCACCGGCAGTTTCAAGGTGCGAGGGGCGTGCAATGCGATCCTCGCCGCGCGGGAGAGTGGCTATCTTCCGGGTGTCACCACCGCGTCGACCGGCAACCATGCGCGGGCGGTTGCCTACCTGGGCCGGCGGTTCGACGTGCCGGTCACGGCTTACGTCGCGGCGTCGTTGCCCGCCTATCGGGTTCGTGCCCTGGAGGAGCTCGGCGCCACCGTCGACGTCTCCAGCAAGGACCAGGGCGAGGCGATCGATGCCGCCCGACAACTCGCCGCCGAGCGCGGCTATGCGTTCGTGCCGCCCTTCGACCATCCGGACGTCATCAGCGGCCAGGGCACGATCGGCGTCGAGCTGTGCGACGACCTGGACGCCCTGGATGCGGTCGTCGTGCCGGTTTCCGGTGGCGGTCTGATCAGTGGAATCGGCCTGGCAGTCAAGGCGATCCGACCGGAGACTCTGGTGATCGGGGTGTGCGCGGATCGTGCCGACGCCATGTTGCGGTCACTGCGGGCAGGGCACCCGGTGCCTGTGCCGGAGGTCGAGACCATCGCGACGTCGCTGCTGGGCGATCTCGGCTCGGACAACGACTACACGTTCCGGATCGCATCGCAGGTCGTGGACGAGATCGGCACCGTCAGCGAGGAACAGATGCAGGAGGCGCTGGACCTCCTGTCGACGGAGGACGGGCTCGCGGTGGAAGGCGCGGCCGCCGCGTCCGTGGCGTTGCTGCGCGCGACCGCGGATCGCTGGCACGGTAAGCGGGTCGCCGCGCTGATCACCGGGAACGCGGTCGATCCCGGCACCCGATCCGACGTCCCGAAGTAGCGACCGTCGCACCGCCGCGACAAAGTGACGACAGTCGCCGGTTGTTCGCCCATACCAGCCCGAAACTGGCGAGGAGGTAACGACAGTCGCCGGTTGTTCGCCCACACCAGCCCGAAACTGGCGAGGAAGTAACGACAGTCGCCGGTTATCTACAGGTGCTCAGGCGGTATGCCGAACGAGCGCGCCACGCCGCTCGGCGCGCCGCTCGAACCACACCGTCATCAGCGGCGGGATGCTGCTGATCAGACCGAGCAGCGATTCCTTGGTGGTCCACTTGTGCGAGACCGAGACCCAGATCAGGCTGACGACATACAAGATGAAGACGGTGCCGTGGATAGGCCCGAAGAGCCGCACTCCGAAGTCGCCGGACTGCACGACCCACTTGAAGAACATGCCGATCAGCAGACCGATCCAGGAAACGGCCTCGGCGAACGCGGTGATCTTGAAGGCCAACGCGGGCTTGCTGGTGGTGACGCTCGCGGCGGCGGCGTTCTCGTCGAGAGTGGTGACCATGACGCACATGCTACGTGACGTAGTAGACGCGCCGGCGCACCGCATCGTCCCGACGCGACACCGGCGTCGTCAGCGCCTCACTTGGTCGCCGCCTCCATCTGACGCAGCTCCTTCTTGAGGTCGCCCAGCTCGTCACGCAGCCGCGCCGCGAGCTCGAAGTGCAGGTCGGAGGCGGCCTGGTGCATCTGCTCGGTCAGCTCCTGGATCAGCCCGGCCAGGTCCGCCGCGGGTAGCCCCGAGACACGGCCGGCACCAGCGACCTCGCCGTCGGCGACGACCGCCCCACGCAGCCCGCGCTTGCCGCGACCGTCGGTCTTGCCGCGCGACTGCGCGCGCCCGCTGCCCATCAGCGCGTCGGTGTCGGCGTCCTCGCGCTGCAGCATGTCGGTGATGTCGGCGATCTTCTTGCGCAGCGGCGTCGGGTCGACGCCGGCTTCCTTGTTGTAGGCCACCTGTTTCTCGCGGCGACGCCCGGTCTCGTCGATGGCCTCCTGCATGGAAGGCGTGATCTTGTCGGCATACATGTGCACCTGGCCGGAGACGTTGCGCGCTGCGCGACCGATGGTCTGGATGAGCGACCGGGCGGATCGCAGGAAGCCCTCCTTGTCGGCGTCGAGGATGCTGACCAGCGAGACCTCGGGCAGGTCGAGGCCCTCGCGCAACAGGTTGATACCGACCAGCACGTCGAACTCGCCCATCCGCAGCTCGCGCAGCAGCTCCACTCGTCGCAGCGTGTCGACCTCGGAGTGCAGGTAGCGGACGCGGACGCCCTTCTCCAGCAGGTAGTCGGTGAGGTCCTCGGCCATCTTCTTGGTCAGGGTGGTGACCAGGACCCGCTCGTCGCGTTCGGTGCGCTGGTTGATCTCGTGCAGCAGGTCGTCGATCTGACCCTTGGTCGGCTTCAGGACGATCTCCGGGTCGATCAGCCCGGTCGGGCGGATGACCTGCTCGACCACACCGTCGGACTTGGCCAGCTCGTAGTCGCCGGGCGTCGCCGACAGGTAGACGGTCTGCCCGATGCGCTCGAGGAACTCCTCCCACTTCAACGGCCGGTTGTCCATGGCACTGGGCAGCCGGAAGCCGTGATCGACGAGCATCCGCTTGCGGGACATGTCGCCTTCGTACATCGCACCGATCTGCGGCACCGTCTGGTGCGACTCGTCGATGACGAGCAGGAAGTCCTCGGGGAAGTAGTCGAGCAGGCAGTTGGGCGCCGTGCCCGGACCACGACCGTCGATGTGCCGCGAGTAGTTCTCGATGCCCGAGCACGCACCGACCTGGCGCATCATCTCGATGTCGTAGGTGGTGCGCATCCGTAGCCGCTGCGCCTCGAGCAGCTTGCCCTGCTTCTCCAGCGTCGCCAGGCGGTCCTCGAGTTCGGTCTCGATCGAGTTGATCGCGCGCTCCATACGCTCCGGTCCGGCCACGTAGTGCGAGGCGGGGAAGACGTACATCTCCTGCTCCTCACGCACGATCTCACCGGTCAACGGGTGCAGGGTGTAGATGCGCTCGATCTCGTCACCGAAGAACTCGATGCGGATCGCCAACTCCTCGTAGACGGGGATGATCTCGACGGTGTCTCCGCGCACCCGGAACGTGCCACGGGTGAAGGCCAGGTCGTTGCGGGTGTATTGCATCTGGACGAACCTGCGCAGCAGGTCGTCGCGGTCGATCTGCGAGCCGACCTTGAGCGCCTGCATGCGGTCGACATACTCCTGCGGGGTGCCCAGGCCGTAGATGCACGACACCGAAGCGACGACGATGACGTCGCGTCGCGTCAGCAACGAGTTGGTGGCACTGTGCCGCAGCCGCTCGACCTCGTCGTTGATCGAGGAGTCCTTCTCGATGTAGGTGTCGGTCTGCGGGATGTAGGCCTCGGGCTGGTAGTAGTCGTAGTAGGAGACGAAGTATTCGACCGCGTTGTTCGGCAGCAACTCACGGAACTCGTTGGCCAGCTGGGCCGCCAGCGTCTTGTTCGGCGCCATCACCAGGGTCGGCCGCTGCACCTGCTCGATCAGCCAGGCCGTCGTCGCGGACTTGCCGGTGCCGGTAGCGCCCAGCAGCACGGTGTCCTGCTCCCCCGCCTTGACGCGGCGCGTCAGGTCCGCGATCGCGGTGGGCTGGTCACCGCTCGGCGAGTATTCGGAAACGACCTCGAACGGTGCGACGCTGCGCTGCAGGTCAGTGGTGGGACGCATACTGCAACGGTAAACGCCCTCACCGACAGACATTGTTCCCGTGCTCGATCCGGAGGGTCCTGGTCAGCGGACCGCGAACCCGGCACACCCCTCCACGTCGACCGCCCGGACGTCGACGTGATCGACGCTGGCGTGTCCGGGGCCGTGGTGGCACCAGTCCACCAGTGCGGCCACGGCACCGGGCTCGCCTTCGAAGTGTCCGGTGACCGACCCGTCCGGAGCGTTGCTGACCCAGCCGGTCACCGCGAGCCGCTCCGCTTCACGCGCGCTCGATGCGCGGAAGAAGACCCCTTGAACCCGACCGGTGACGATCACGTCGACGGCTCGTGCAGTCATGTCCTCCACCATGGCACGCAGCACGGTCGAGAACAGCCCGGCATCATGGTCCGTATGACGTTGGCCGCGACACGCGAAGTACTGCTCCGGATGGGCAGCGCACTGCTCGCCGGAGGCGCGCCGGTGCCGGATGTGGAGTGGCAGATCACCCTTCTCGCACGCCGGATGGACGCGCCGGGTGTGCGGGTCGCGGCCACACCGACCGGGATCTTCGCCGGCCTCAGCAGCGACGACGCGGTCGGCTTCGAGCCGGTGACCGGCTCACTGCGGCTCGAGCAGGTGACGCGGGTCCAGGACGTCTACGAGCAGCTGATGCGCGGTGGCATCGGCGATGCGGCGGCGCTGCGCGAACTCGACGACATCGAGGTGATGCCTTCGTCCCGGCCGGCGTGGCTGTCGGACCTGGCACTGGTGCCGATCGGCACCGGCATCTGCGCGATCCTGCAACCCACCTGGCGCGATCTGGTCACCGCCGCCGCCAGCTCGCTGGTCGTGATGACCCTGATGATCCTGAGCCGGCGCTTCGCGCTCGTGCGCACCCTGCTGCCGCTGCTGGCGTCGTTCGCGGTCGCGGTGCTGGTGTTGCTGGTCGCACAGCACTGGCCGTTGCACGGCACGCTGCGCACGATGGTCGCGTCGTTCGCCGTGTTGCTGCCCGGGTCGGTGATCGTCACGGGTATGTCGGAGATCGCCTCCGGTGCGGCGGTCGCGGGCAGTTCGCGACTCGTCTCGGGCGTGATGCAGCTGGTCCTGTTCGCGGTCGGACTCTTCTCGGCCGTGTCCGTCACCGGCGAACAACTTGATGCTCTGACCAACGTGCGTGCGCAGGACCTGGGGCCGCTGGCGCCATACATCGGCGTGCTGGTGATCGGGTGCGGCATCGTGATCAACGTGGCGGCGTCCCGCGCCGCCATACCGTGGATCCTGCTGGTGCTCGCGCTGACCTTCGCCACGCAGTCGGCCGTGCAGGCCCTCTCCGGTCTGGTCCTCGGCGCCCTTGCAGGTGCGACCGTCGCCGGGCTCGCGGCCGCGGTGGTCCATCGGTTGTCGGGGCGGCCGCTGCGGCTCGTCGTGTTCCTACCTGCGTTCTGGCTGCTGGTGCCCGGCAGCCTCGGTCTGCTCAGCACCACCGAGATCGCGGCCGGCCACGGAGGTCTCGACGCGGTCACCGTCGCGATCGGCTCGGTGGTCGCGGTCGCCGCCGGCACCCTGATCGGCAGCGCGGCGGGCCGGGCGGTCGACCGTTTCCTGGACCCCGCGGAGACACCCGACATCGAGAACATCGACCTCACGGACGTCGAGCGGTTGTAGGCACCTGGCTCCACGAACCACGCGAGTAGCGCGCTTGCACAACGCATTAGCGTGGCATTCATGACACGACGCATACTCATCACCGGTGGTGGCACCGGCATCGGCAAGGCCATCGCGCACCGACTGCTCGCCGAGGAACCCGAACTGGTCCTCGTCGGCCGCCGGCGAGAGGTGCTCGAAGCAGCGGCGGAGGAGCTGCGCGAGGTCGACGAGCTGGCGAACGTCACGACATGCAGCTGTGACCTGACCGACCCGGGCGCGGTCGACGCTCTCGCCGCTCAGGTCGTGCAAGGCGGTCCGATCGACGTGCTGGTCGCCAACGCGGGCGGCAACTACGGCGTCGGTGGTGGAGACGGCCTCGCGGACGTCGCGCGGTCCTGGCGCGCGGACTTCGAGGGCAACGTCCTGACGACCGTGCTCCTGACGCACGCGTTGCTCCCTCACGTCTCGCGCCCCGGCGGACGCATCGTCGCGATGAGTTCGATCGCCGCGCTGCGCGGCTCCGGTTCGTATGGCGCGGCCAAGGCGGCCGTGAACGCGTGGGCGCTCGATCTGGCGAGTTCCGTTGCTGCGGAAGGGGTCACGGTCAACACGGTGGCGCCCGGTTTCGTCCCGGACACGGAGTTCTGGGCCGACCGACTGGCCGCCAACCCCTCGCTCGCGACTGCACGTACGGCTGTCATCCCGGCGGGCCGGCCCGGCACACCCGACGAGGTCGCGGAGGCTGTGGCCTACCTGGCATCGCCCGACGCGGGCTGGACCACCGGACAGATCCTGCAGGTCAACGGTGGCACGTTGCTCGGCCGCGGCTGACCCGGTCAGGGCACGCGGTGTGTCCACTCCTGGGTGTCGAACTTCTCGTCGACCAATCGCTGTGCCTCGGTCAGCTCTGCATCGGTGTATGCCGACACCTGACTCCGGTAACGCGCGAGGAACGACTTCGTGAAGGTCTCCAGGATCCGCTCCCGTGGCAGGCCGGTCTGCGAACGCATCGGATCGACGCGCTTGTTCGCGCTCTTGGTGCCCTTGTCCGACATCTTCTCCCGGCCGATGCGCAGCACCTCGAGCATCTTGTCGGCGTCGATGTCGTAAGCCATCGTCACGTGGTGCAGGACCGCCCCGTCAGCGAACCGCTTCTGTGCGGCACCGGCGATCTTCCCCTTGTCGGAGGCGATGTCGTTGAGCGGCACGTAGTGGGCGTTGATGCCGACCTCGGCCAGCGCCCCCATCACCCACTCGTCCAGGAACGCGTAGGACCGCTCGAAACTCAGCCCTTCGACCATCGACGTCGGCACGACCAGGGAGTAGGTGATGCAGTTGCCGGGCTCCATGAACATCGCACCGCCACCGGAGATCCGGCGCACCACGTCGATGCCGTGCTTCGCAGCGCCGTCGGCGTCGATCTCGTTGCGGTAGCTCTGGAACGAACCGATGACGACCAGCGGCGAGTCCCAGTCCCAGAAGCGCAGCGTCGGCGGCCGGGTGCCGGCGGCCACCTCGTGCGCGATCACCTCGTCCAGCGCGACGTGCTCGACCGGCGGCAGCACGGTAGGGGGTATGACGTCGAACGTGTGATCGTCCCATCCGGTCGCCTTGCCGAGTGCGCGACGCACAGCGACGCCGACCGAGTCGGCGTCGAACCCGATGAGCCTGGCCTGCGGGTCGAGCGCTCCGGTGATCGCACCCGCCAGCTGGTCAACGGATGCGGCGGCGGGCATGCCGGTCAGCGCCGCGTTGATGTCCTCCAGCGCGTCGTCCGGCTCGAGGAAGAAGTCGCCGGACACCGAAACCCTTGCCAACCGGCCCGATTCGACCTCGACGTCAACAGCGACGAGCTTGCCGCCAGGAACCTTGTATTCACCGCGCATGACTCCACAGTAAGGCGCAGTTGGTCTCGATACACCCTCCGCCGCTGCGCTCCCCCGGGCACTCGACCCGCTTGAGCGCTCAGGACGCTCCTAGCTCGGCCGCGACCCGTTGTCCGGAGCGCACCGCAATGCCTCCGGTCAGCACGAAAGCGAGCACGAGCAGGATGCCAGCACAACCGAGCATGACGAACCACGCCGGATGCGTCGCGGAGGCGAAGCCGGTCGCCATACCGCCCTGCAGGTGTCCGAACGCGATCGCCGGGAGCACTGCGACGCCCAGGGATCCGCCGACCTGCCGGCTGGTGGACGCGATGGCCGCCGCGACGCCGGCCTGCTCCCGTGGCATCCCCGACATCGCGGAGTTGGTGATCGGCGCGTTGAGCATCCCGAAGCCGACGCCGAACAACAGGTAGGCAAGGCCGAGGTAGACCAGGCTGGTGTGGTTGTCGATCCGCAGCAGCAAGAGGGCGCTCAGTCCGATGCCGATGCCGGCGATGCACATCGGTAGGCGCACCCCGCGATCGCCGACGATCCGCCCGGACACCGGTCCGAAGACCGCGACGGACACTGCCATCGGCAAGGTCATCAACCCTGCGTGCAGTGCCGACATACCCCGAACATCCTGCAAATACAGGGTGTTCAGGAAGAGGAAGCCGGCCATTGCACAGAATCCGACGACCGCCGCCACGACGGCACCACTGAACGGAATGCTGCGGAAGAAGCGCGGGTCCAGCAGCGGCTCCTTGCGGCGCAATTCCCATCCGACGAGCGCGATCATGGCGATCAGCGTGGCGGCGAAGCAACTCGACACGGTGAGCGAGCCCCAGCCGAGTGTGCCGCCTTCGATGATCGCGTAGGTCACGGCGGTCAGCATGACGATGACCAGTGCCTGCGCGACGGCGTCGAGCCGCCGCACCCGCTCGGCCCGTGACTCCGGCACGTACAACTGCGTGAGTATGACGGCAGCCACCACCACCGGCACGTTGATCCAGAAGATCGCCCGCCAGCCGACGCCGGCGACCAGGGCGCCGCCGATCACCGGACCGAGAGCCATGCTCACACCGATGACTCCGCCCCACATGCCGATGGCCTGGGCACGTTCGCGCGGCTCTCGAAAAGTGTTGGTGATGATGGACATCGCGACCGGATTCAGCATCGATCCACCGACCGCTTGCAAACCGCGGGCGCCGATCAGCAGAGCCGGGTCCGCGGCCAAGGAGCAGCAGACCGAACCTATTCCGAAGAGCACCAGCCCGACCTGGAAGACCCGGCGCCGGCCGATCCGGTCACCCATCGATCCGGCGAGCATCAGCAGGCTCGCCAGGACCAGCGTGTAGGCGTCCATGACCCATTGCAGCTGCGACCCACTGGCGTCCAAGTCACGGCCGATCGACGGTATGGCGAGATTGACCGCGGTCGCGTCGATCCCGACGATGAACAAGCTCATGCAGCAGATGGCCAGCACACCGAGGCGGCGCGCACGAGTGAGTGTGTCCGGTGCGGCGCTCATACGTCCGCGGCTTCGCGCATCTTGTCGATCAACCGGGTGAGCTCGCGCCGCTCGGCCGCGGTCAACGTGGCGACGGGTGGTGGCACGACGTCGCCCACCGAGCGCAACTTCTCCAGGATGTCCCGGCCGCTGTCACTGATCTGCACCAGCTTGCGCCGTCCGTCCGTGGGATCGGTGGTGCGCAGCACGTAGCCCCGTGCCATCAGATCGGCGACGATCCCGGACACCGCCGGTGCGTCGACGCCCATCCGTTCCGCGATCTCGCCCTGGGGCATCGGGCCGTCCTCGACGCGGCGGAGCACCCGGTAGCCGTTCCAGGGCATCCCGTCCGTCCGGTCGTGAAGGAGATCGCGAGACAGCCACTTGTGGTCCATCACCAGGGCGTGCAGGTTCAGCCACACTGCCACTGGAGTCGTTGTAGTTGGTTTCATACAACCATTGTATACACACAACTATTGGTTTGAACCAACTACTTTCCATCGGGCGATCAATCTCGAGGTCAGCCATGCTCCGGCAACGGCCAGCACCACCGGACCCCACAGGGTCGGTGGCGCCTGGGAGACCTCGAGCATGAAGACGCCGGCCATGATCGGTGCATGCTGCGTCGTCGCCAGCATCGCGGCGGCGCCCACCATCGCGCAGACGATCATCGAAGTGCCGCCCTGGTCATGGCCGAGCGCGAGCGCGACAAGCGCGCCGAGAGCACCGCCGGTCGCCATCGACGGTGTGATCAGTCCGCCCACCAGTCCTCCGCGCAGGCAGACCGCCGTCAACAGCGGTTTCCCGAGCAGCAACGCCACCAGCACCCCTGCCGACAGACCGCCACGGCCGACCAGTGCCTCCAGGACGCTCTTGCCGTTCCCGGTCACTCCTGGCAGGGACATCGCGACGAGACCGACCAGCGCCATCGCTACGGTCACCCGCACCGGCAGCAGGCGATCGGGACGCGTCGGCGCATTCCACCGCGCCGCGTCCATCAATCGGTTGAAACCCAGTCCAGCGACCGCGCACACCGGTCCGGCGACCAGCGCCCAGACCCACACGTCCGACGCGGTCCGATGGGTGCCGAGCTGGTAGACGGCGTTCCAGCCGACCACCGGCCACGCCACGACCACCGCGATGCAGGACATCAGCGCAGCACTGGCGATCGCCACGTAATCGACTGAGACCAATACGATTTCGACGGCAAAGAGGACACCTGCGACAGGCGCGTTGTAGACGGCCGCGAGACCCGCACCGGCCGCACAACCGAGCAGCACACGACGATGCGGCGCGTCGAATCCGAGACGCGTTGCGACCGACTCGGCCACAGCTGCCGCCACCTGCCGGGGCGCGCCCTCACGCCCGAGCGATGCCCCGGCACCGACTGCGACGATCTGCGTGATCGCGTCCAGGGCGCTGGATCGGAACGGCAGCCGCTGCGACGGGTCGGCCATAGCCTCGCGCACCCGCACCACCCGCATCCGGCGACGCAGTTGCCACCAGGCGAGTCCGATCATGGCGCCGGCTATCGTCATGCCGATCAACCGACGAGGTGGAGAGGCGAGGCGCACGTCTTGGGCGAACGACGTGCCGTCCGCACCGAAGACCAGGTGCTGAGCAGCGTGAAGCAGCAGCGTCAGCAACGCACCGACGATGCCGGTCAGCACGCCGACCACGACGACCGCGAGCACGAACCGCCCCGTGACCCGCAGGTCCGTGCGGAGCGTCAGAGCCGGGCGCCGGAGCCCGCGTCGAAGACGTGGACCTCCTCCGTTGCCGGCGTCACCCGCACGATCTCACCATCGCGCGGCCGATGCTTCTTGTCCGTGCGCACGGTCAGCCGCGGACCGTCCTCGCCGGCAGCCTCCGGCTTGCCATAGACGAACACCTCTGCGCCGAGGGACTCGACCAACTCCACCTTGAGCGCCACGCCGTTCTTGGCGAGTGAGTCGCCGATCGTCCAGGACTCGGGTCGTATGCCGACCGTCACCCGCTCCGCCGCTCCGAGCTTGTCGCGCTCCAACGGTATTGCGGCACCGAAGAACTCGGCCCGTCCGTCCTGCACCGTCGCGTCGATGAGGTTGATCGCCGGCGAGCCGATGAAACCCGCGACGAAGGTGTTGACCGGGTGGTCGTAGAGCGCCTCCGGAGTGTCCACCTGTTGCAGGACGCCGTCCCGCAACACTGCGACCCGGTGTCCCATCGTCATTGCCTCGGTCTGGTCGTGCGTGACGTAGACCGTCGTCACACCGAGCCGTCGCTGGAGCGCCGCGATCTGGGCGCGGGTCGACACACGCAGTTTGGCGTCCAAGTTGGACAACGGTTCGTCCATGCAGAAGACCTTCGGATTGCGCACGATGGCGCGCCCCATGGCCACGCGTTGCCGCTGGCCACCGGAGAGCTGACCCGGCTTGCGCTTGAGCAGCTTCTCCAACTCGAGGATCTGCGCCGCCTCCATCACCCGTGCATGGGCGTCGGCCTTGCTCACCCCCGCGTTGCGCAGGGCGAACGCCATGTTCTCCTCCGCCGACATGTTGGGGTAGAGCGCGTAGCTCTGGAACACCATCGCCACGTCACGGTCGCGCGGGCGCACGCCCTTCTGATCGTGTCCATTGATCAGGATCCGGCCCTCGTCGACCGGCTCCAGACCGGCCAGCATGCGCAGCGTCGTCGACTTCCCGCAGCCCGACGGCCCGACGAGCACGAGGAATTCGCCGTCCTCGATGTCCAGCGTGACGCTGTCCACCGAGGGCTCCGAGTTTCCCTTGTGCCGCCGGGTCGCGGCGTCGAAATACACCGATGCCATCGGCTTATTCTGCGTTGGCAGGCGCGTCAGCAAGCTGCCGCCCTACCAACGCAGCCTCAGCTCGCTGTGTCCGTTCGAAATCACACTTCATGGTCAGGCCTTGAGCTTCGGCTTCACCTGCGACTCGTACGCCTTGGTGATGGTCTTGTCGAGTCCCTTCATCGTCGACTCGACGTTCGCGCCGGCGATGATCTTGTCCAGGGCCTGGCCGATCGTCGCGCCGCCACCGGGCACGAAGACGCGGGCGTTGTCCTGCGGCCGTGTCTTGGGGAGTTGATCGACGGCGACCTTGAAGTTCGGGTTCTTCTTCAGGTATGCCACCTCGGCGGGGAGTTTCAGTGCCGACTTGCGCACCGGCATGTAACCGGTCGCCTGGGTGAAGGTCACCGTGCTCTGGGCATTGGTCAGGAACTCCAGGAACTTCGCGGCATTCGCCTTCCGCTTCGCCGAGAGCCCCTCCGGAATCGCCAGACCCGCGCCACCCGTCGGGCAGCACTTCACGCCACCCGGAGCAGGCACGAAACCGACGCCCAACTCGAACGGCAGCTCCTTGAAGCCGCCGAGGTCACCGGTCGACTCCAGCAGAACTCCACCGAGACCCGCACCGAAGTCGCTCGCGGAATCGGCGGACGTCTTCACCCAGCCCTTCTTGCCCCAGTCCGACAGCACCGTGGCGGCCTTGATCGTCTTCGGGTCGCTGAACGTTGTCTTCCAACCCTTGGAATAGCCTCCGCCGTACGACCACGCGATGGACTGGAAGGTCCAGTCCAGGTAATCCGCACCGTCGTCCAGGATCAGTGCGTGCTTGCCGCCGCCCATGGCCGCCTGCAGCTTCGGTGCCCACTGGGTGAACTCGTCCCAGGACTTCGGCGAGCGGTCCGGCAGGCCGGCCTTCTTGAAGGCGTCCTTGTTGTAGTAGAAGAGGACCGTCGAGCGGGCGTAGGGAATCGCGTAGTGCTTGCCCTGGTACTCATAGTCGCCGTACAGGCCCTCGACGTAGTCGTCCGTCGACAGGCCCTCCTTCTTGAAGAGCGCGTCGATGTCCGTGAACCGGTTGTTCAGCGCGAAGTTGAACCACGTCACGTCGGAGGCCACGATCACGTCCGGCAGGTTGCCACCGGCCAGGGCCGCGTTGAACTTCTGCCCGACCTCTTCGTAGTCCTTGCCCGCGTCGGTGAGCTTCACCTTCAGGTCGGGGTACTTCTTCTCGAACTCCGCGATGATCTTCTTCTCGGTGGCGGTCGACGTGCCCGGGTGGTTGCTCCAGAAGTCGATGGTGTTTGATTCACCGCCGCCCTTACCGCCCTTGCCGGACGAGTCCGAGCCGGTCCCGGCGCAGGCTGCCAGGCCGGTCGCGGCCACGGCGCCTCCTGCTGCGCCGAGGAACCCGCGGCGAGTCAAACCAGACATGTGATTGCTCCTTCTTCGAAGTTCAGCCCTTGACCGCACCGGCGGTCAGGCCCTTGATCATGTGACGTTGCAGTGCGAGGAACACGATGAGCACCGGCAACATCGCCAGCACGGTGGCCGCCATCACCGGACCCCAGTTGGTGATGCCGTCGTTGTTCTGCAGGTGGGTCAACCCGATCGGCAAGGTGCCACTGCGACTGTCGTCGGACATCAGGAACGGCCAGAGGTACTCGTTCCATTCGTTGACGACGGTGATGATCGAGAACGCGATCAAGGTCGGCCAGGACATCGGCAGCACGACCCGCCAGAGCAGTTTCAGCGGCCCGGCTCCGTCCAGGCGAGCCGCTTCGATGATCTCGCCCGGCACCGAGAGGAACTGGTTGCGCATCAGGAATGTCCCGAAGGCGACACCGGCCAGCGGGATGATGATGCCCTGATAGGTGTTGCGCCAGCCGAGTTGGCTGACCAGCGCGTAGTTGGAGATGACGGTGATCTGGTTCGGCACCATCAACGCGGCGATGATGACCACGAACAGCAGGTTCCGCCCCGGGAAACGCATCAGCGACAGCGCATAGGCGCTCATCACGCCCAGCACGATCTTGGCGATCGACAGGATCGCGGTGATGATCACCGAGTTGCGGAAGTAGTCCCAGAACGGGATCGCGGTCGTGGCCGAGTGGTAGCCGTCCGACGTCGGGTGTGCCGGCCACCACTGAGCGGGCTGGGTGTAGATGTCCGGTCGCTCCTTGACGGAGGTCACCACGATCCAGAAAAGTGGACCCGCCACCACCAGGAAGACCAGCACCATGCCCACGTAGCCGGCGATCTTCATCCCGGTGCCACCGAAACTGGCGGCCTCCGCGTTGTGCGCGCCGGTCGGTTTCTCGTCCGAGTCGAACCCGGTCACCGCTGCTGTGTCAGTCACGGTGCATCCCTCGATCCATGACCCGGACCTGGATCACCGTGATGATCAACAGGATCACGAACATGATGGTGGCGATCGTCGCGCCATACCCGGCCTTGCTGTTGACAAAGGTCTCCCGGTAGACCTGATAGACGAGTGTCGTCGTGCCATACCCCTGCGGGCCTCCCCTGGTCTCCACGTTGATGATGTCGAAGACCTGGACCGAGTTGAGCAGCACGGTGATCGACAGGAAGAACGTCGTCGGCCGCAGCTGCGGAAGCAGCACCTTGTGGAACCGCCGCCACGCGGACGCACCGTCGATCTCCGCAGCCTCGTCGAGGTCGGCCCGGCGTCCCTGCAGGGCGGCCAGATAGATCACGAAGGTGTAGCCGAGGTTCTTCCAGACGTAGGTCGTGGTCACCATCACCAGTGCCCATCCCGGCCGCTGATAGAAGTCCGGCACCTGGATCCCGATGCGATGGAACAGGTCGCGCAGCATGCCGAAGTTGGGATCGAAGACGAACTGGAACGCGATGCCGACCGCCGCACCGGAGATCACGAACGGCGCGAAGATCGCCGACCGCACCAGGTTGCGGCCGCGCAGCTTCTGGTCCAGGAGGATCGCCAGCGCCAGACCGAGCACCATCGAGATGCCGACCGCGCACACGGTGAAGATGAGGGTGTTGCGCAGTACCTCGTGCGAGTTGGGGTCGTGCCACCACGTCTTGTAGTTCTCGAAACCGATGTAGTGCGCGACGGGGGCTGCGATGTTCCAGTCGGTGAACGAGAGGCGGAAGTTGTCCACGAGCGGCCGGTAGGTGAAGATCACCAGCAGCACCAGGTTGGGCAGCAACAGGCCCGCGGCGAGCAGCCACTCGCCGTACGGACGGCCACTGCGCCGTGGTGGCGGCCCCACCGGAGCCGACGGACCGGATCGCGGCGCCACCGAGGAGGCGTCGGAAGATGCGGTCACGAGCGCACAGCTTCATCGACGATGCACAACACGGCCTGAACATTAGTGCGCCGATCGTCGACGCGGGGGTAACAATCGCGGGACACGACCGAAGTGTGTTACTTCGTTACCTGGCCGCCCGTGGTCTCCCGCCAGGATCGCGCGCGCAGCAGTGCCGCCGCGATCCATGGCTCCTTCGCTTGCGGGTAATCGCCACGGGTCGCTTCCGTGCCGCCCGGGTGCAACCCGGCCAGTCGTCGTTTTTCGGCGGCATACGCGTCGCGTTCGACTGGGTTCGCGCGCAACCAGTCACGAAAGAGCAGTGCGGTGTCCGCGCCGGGACCATCCGTCTGCCGCACGTGCAGGTGATGGACGACCTCCGGGTCGGCACCGTTGAAGTAGTACTTCTCCCACTGCAGCGGGTCGGGCGCCCAGGCATGCACGGTGTCCCGGTTGCGACGGCCCTCGACGAAGCCGGCGGCGCGCAACGCATCGCGGAACCCGGTCGTCGGGGCGAGCTCGAGGTCGTCGACCCGGACCTGCAGGTCGATCACGTCCTTGGCGACCAGCCCGGGAACGCTCGTGGAGCCGATGTGCTCGATGCCGGCCACTCGCTCGCCCAGCCCGGCGGTGTCGAGGTGGCGCGAGAGCCGCGCTGTCGCACGTTCCGCGACGAGCGGCCACGCGGGGTTCGGTTCGGCGAGCCGTGTCGGCAGTGGTCGGCGTACGCCGCGATCAGCCAGCAGGTTGTCGTTGTATGGCGAAAGGCGTTCCCGCCACAGCGTTTCCACCTGTTGCAGCACTTCCTCACGGGTGCCGTTGTTGTCCAGGAGCGCATCGGCGACGGCATACCGTTGCTCGTCCGTGGCCTGTGCAGCGATCCGGTTCGAGGCCTCCTGCTGCGTCATACCGCGGTCCCGGATCAGACGTCCCGCGCGACGTTCGGCCGTGGTGTCGACGATGAGGGACAGATGATGATCGGGGGCGAGGCCCGCTTCGACGAGCAGCGGCACGTCATGCACGACGATCGCGTCGCGCGGTGCCGACTCGCGGCGACGCTCGGTGAGATCGCGGACCCGTGGATGGGTGATGGCCTCGAGGTCTCGACGTGCTCGCTCGTCGGCGAACACGATCGCGCCGAGCGCCGGACGGTTCAGTGACCCGTCGGGCAGAAGCACCTCCTGGCCGAAACGTGTTGCGATCTCTGCCAGTCCGTCACTGCCCCTGTCCACCACCTCGCGGGCGAGCTGGTCGGCGTCGATGACGACCGCGCCGAGTTCGGCGAAGCGCGCCGACACCGTCGACTTGCCGGAGCCGATCCCTCCGCTGAGTCCCACGTAGAGCACGCGCCAGACTCTAATGCAGTGGAACGGGGGTCCAGCGCGCGACCGATCGCCGCGGTCTAACGTGAAAGGACCAGCCCGATCCGTCCGAAGGGATGCCTGCCATGGCCGAGAGCCTCTACGAACCCGCCACCCGCGAGATCGACCAGCGACGCAAGGAACTCGCGCCCGGTCCGTACGAGGCGTTCACGGCCTTCAGCAAAGCGGTGTTCGCCGAGGGCGCGCTCGACGAGAAGACCAAGCAGCTGATCGCGGTGGCCGTGGCACACACGACCCAGTGCCCTTACTGCATCGACGGCCACACCAAGCTGGCCAAGCGCAAGGGCGCCACCCCGGAAGAGATCATGGAGTCGATCTGGGTGGCCGCGGAGATGCGGGCCGGGGGCGCCTACGCGCACTCGACCCTGGCGCTGCGTGCGCTCGGCGAGACGGAGCCGCACCAACACTGAACCGACCGGCCAGAGCTACCGGCAGCCGGCCAGCTGGGTGAGATGCGCGCGCAACGTGGCTCGCATCCGCGCTGCGGACAGCCGTGGTGAGAGCGTGCCGTGCAGCGCCAGACCGTCGATCAGGGCGTGCAGTCGCTGGGTCTCGGTGCGTATGTCGAGCGCTCGGCCACTCACCTCCGCGAGCATCAGCACGCACGACTCCATCAAGCCGCGCAACTGACCCTGGACGTCCCGCCATACGGTTGCGAGCTCGGGCTCGGTGCGCGCGGCGATGGCCAGGGCTAGCCACATCTCGGACTCGGCACGCCGCGTCGCGTCGAGCGGCAGCACCTCCTCGAGCAGGGCGACGAGACCATCCAGATCGGTGGCGTGCTGCCCGCGACGGTCGATGCGCACCCGGGCGCGCTCGGCCAGGTCGGCCATCGCGAACGCGATCAGCTCCGGCTGACTGGCGAAGTAGTGCCGGATCGCGCCGGTGGACCAGCCGGCCTCCTCGGCGACCGCTCGCACCGACACTCCCCCGTAACCGTCGCGATGCACCACGCCGATCACGGCGTCGACAATCTCACTGCGACGCGCGTCGTGATCCACGACCTTCGGCATGCTCTGGTTTTATCACACGATCGTGCTATTTTGTATTTGTCACGACCGTGCGATATCAAGGGGTTCGCGGTGCTCATCGGGGTCATCGTCGCGTGCGAGATCGGTTTCTGGCTGTTCCTCCTGGCCGGCCTCAGCTGCCGGTATCTCCTGCGGCGACAACGTCTTTCGAATGTGCTCCTCGCACTCGCACCCGCAGTCGATCTGGTCCTCCTGATCGCCACCGTGCTGGACCTCCAGCAGGGAGGCGAAGCCACCGCAGCGCACGGACTGGCTGCCATCTACATCGGTGTGTCCGTCGGCTTCGGACATCGCATGCTGCAGTGGGCGGACGTGCGCTTCGCGCACCGTTTCGCAGGCGGGCCTCCCCCGGCACCGAAGCCGAAGTATGGCGCGGCGCGAGCCGCTTTCGAGCGCTCCGGTTGGTACGCGCACCTGCGCGCGTATGCCGTCGGTGCGGCGCTGCTGGGACTGGCGATCGTCGCCATACACGACGCGTCGCGCACCGAGGCGCTACTGAACACGTTGCAGCTGTGGACGCTCGTGCTCGCGATCGACGCCGTCATCTCGTTCAGCTACACGTTCTTCCCGAAGAAGGCTCCGAGCGCGCGAGCCTAACCACCGACCGTTGCCGGTTGTGCACGCCGCATGTCCTGGTATGACGAAAGCCCCCGGAACCACATGGTTCCAGGGGCTTTCGGTTGCTCAGCTACTGCTGGCGGTCAGCTCAGTTGCCGGTGAGCTTCTCGCGCAGGGCGGCGAGCGCCTCGTCCGAGGCGAGCGTGCCCTCGGCCGGTGCTGCAGCCGGCGAAGCCGACTGAGCGGGCGACGAGGCCGGAGCGTTGTCCGACGACTCCGAGGAGTAGGAGGTCGAACCGGAGGTCGCAGCGGTGGCGGCAGCCTCCGCGTCGTCCTTGCGTGCCTGCTCGATCTGCGCCTGGTGCGCCTCGTAGCGGGAGTGCGCCTCGGCGTACTGCTTCTCCCAGACCTCGCGCTGGGTCTCGTAGCCCTCGAGCCACTCGCCCGACTCGGGGTCGAAGCCCTCGGGGTACTTGTAGTTGCCCTGCTCGTCGTACTCCGCGGCCATGCCGTAGAGCGTCGGGTCGAACTCGGTCGCGGCTGCGGCCTCGTCGTTGGCCTGCTTGAGGCTCAGCGAGATGCGGCGACGCTCGAGGTCGATGTCGATGACCTTGACGAAGATCTCCTGGCCGACCTGGACAACCTGCTCCGGCAGCTCCACGTGGCGCTCGGCCAACTCGGAGATGTGGACCAGACCCTCGATGCCGTCCTCGACACGGACGAACGCACCGAACGGCACCAGCTTGGTGACCTTGCCCGGCACGACCTGGCCGATGGCGTGGGTGCGAGCGAAGTGCTGCCACGGGTCTTCCTGGGTCGCCTTCAGCGACAGCGAGACGCGCTCGCGGTCCATGTCGACGTCCAGCACCTCGACGGTGACCTCGTCGCCGACCTCGACGACCTCGGACGGGTGGTCGATGTGCTTCCAGGACAGCTCGGAGACGTGCACCAGACCGTCGACGCCACCGAGGTCGACGAACGCACCGAAGTTGACGATGCTGCTGACGACACCCGTGCGGACCTGACCCTTCTGCAGCTCCTTGAGGAAGGTCGTGCGGACCTCCGACTGAGTCTGCTCGAGCCACGCGCGACGCGACAGGACCACGTTGTTGCGGTTCTTGTCGAGCTCGATGATCTTGGCCTCGATCTCCTTGCCGACGTACGGCTGGAGGTCGCGGACCCGACGCATCTCGACCAGCGATGCCGGCAGGAAGCCGCGCAGGCCGATGTCCAGGATGAGGCCGCCCTTGACGACCTCGATGACGGTGCCGGTGACGACGCCGTCCTCTTCCTTGATGGTCTCGATGGTCCCCCAGGCGCGCTCGTACTGTGCGCGCTTCTTGGACAGGATGAGGCGGCCTTCCTTGTCCTCCTTCTGGAGAACGAGGGCTTCGACCTCATCGCCGACCGCCACGACCTCATTCGGGTCGACGTCGTGCTTGATGGACAGCTCTCGCGAGGGGATGACGCCCTCGGTCTTGTAGCCGATGTCGAGGAGGACTTCGTCCCGGTCGACCTTGACGATGACACCGTCAACGATGTCGCCGTCATTGAAGTGCTTGATCGTCGCGTCGATGGCGGCGAGCAGCTCCTCCTCGGATCCGATGTCGTTGATCGCGACCTGGGAGGTGGTGGTGGCAGTCATGTAGTAGGAAACCTTCGGTGGACTCTAGATGTGGACAATGTGTGTTGGAATGACGTCGCGACACTGGCCGGAGCCAGCGTCGAGCAGACAAACCCCTGACACGCACATGCGTACGCGTATTGATCCTATCGGCCCGTCCACAGCTGGGTCAAAAGGAGCGACCTGATCGATGGACAGCCTGATGGACGGCTTCGGAGTCGGACGCCGCACCGCCGGCACCGGCGAGACACGGACGGCCAATCGCAGCTGGTGGGACGAAGAGGCGGTCGCCTACTACGCGGAGCACGGCGATTTCCTCGGTGACAGCGAACTCGTCTGGGGCCCGGAGGGACTGACCGAGTCGGAGCTGGGCCTGCTCGGTCCGCTGGCCGGTCGGGACGTCCTCGAGATCGGCGCCGGCGCCGCACAGGGCGGCCGGTATGTCGCCGCGCAGCATGCCCGGGTCGTGGCGACCGACCTGTCGGCCGGGATGCTGCGGCAGGGCGCGCTGATCGATGAACGGTCCGGCCGCCGCCTGCCGCTCGCCCAGTGCGACGCCATGGCGTTGCCGTTCGCCGACGCGTCCTTCGATGTCGCCTTCACGGCATACGGCGCAGTGCCGTTCGTGGCGGACAGCGGCGCGATCATGCGCGAGGCGGCGCGCGTGCTGCGCCCGGGCGGCCGGTTCGTCTTCTCCACCACGCACCCGATCCGCTGGGCGTTCCCGGACGCACCGGGACCGGAGGGTCTGGTGGCCGACCGGTCGTACTTCGACCGCACGCCGTATGTCGAGGAGGGCGACGACGGCACCGCGACATACGTCGAGCACCATCGGACCCTCGGCGACCGCATCCGCGAGATCGCCGCATCGGGACTGTCGCTCGTCGATCTGGTCGAACCCGAGTGGCCGGACCGCAACGCGCAGGTCTGGGGCGGCTGGTCGCCGACTCGCGGCCGGGTCATCCCCGGCACGGCGATCTTCGTCGCCCGGAAACCCCGACACGACTGACGGCTCCCTCGCCGAGTGCCGGGCCGGTCAGGACCGTCACTCGGCGAAGAAGCCGCCGAGATGTATCTGGAGGTCAGGCGTCAGGACTCGTTGTCCAGGCGCCTCGCACTGCGCGAGGTCGGCTGGGTCGAGTCGTCGTCGCCCAGCAGCCCGGCGACGCCGGCCTGGGTCTCGTCGTCCCGGTTGTCGTCCTCGTAGTAGTCGTCACCGTCGTACTGCTCGTCGCCGCTGTTGCGGCGAGCGATCAGCGCGGCCATCACGGCGCCGCCGACGAGCAGCAGAACGCCGAGGATGCCCAGCGCCCAGGGAGCGATCTTCAGAGCCTTTAGCTGCGACGCCTTGCCCTTGTATTCGTCGACGTTGGCCTTCACGGTCGCCTTGTCGAACACCGAGGTCGTCTGCAGCACCTGCACCGACTTGTCGGTCTTCGGGTCGGTCAACCACTGCTTCTGACCCTCGCTCACCTTGATGAACGCACCGGTCTTCGGCTCGACCCAGATCTTGCGGTCGTTGGAGTAGGTGTAGTCGGCCTTGACGCCGGGGCTGCTCTTGGCGCCGCCGAACAGGAAGCCGGGGGTGTCCTTCGTCGGCTGGGTCGCCAGCGTCTGCCGCGGGACAGTGCCTTCGTAGCGGTAGACCTCGAGGCCGTCGAGCTTGTCGGTCCCGGCGTACTTCATGTTCATGGTCTTCTTGATGTTCGCGTCCCAGTAGGGATACGTCGTCTTCTTGGCGCCGAACGGGAACTTGACGGTGTAGCCCTTGTGCTCGATGGCCTTGCCGTTCTCCTCGTCACCGCTCCACTTGATGATCTTGCCGGTGTGCCGGTCGACCGCGAACTTCTCCGTCGACGCGGTCTGCGGCGTCTTGGTCTGCGGGATCGTGGAGTACTGCCACTTGCTGAAGATGACCGAGTTGTGGCCGAACTTGTCGCTCGCGTCCTTCTGCGCCACCGCGCCGACCGTGGTGGTGAGCGTCGTGTGGTGGAACTTCAAGGTGCCGGCGTCGAAGATGTAGGCGTTCTTGTCAACGGCAACCTGCTTGGTGTTCTGGTCTGCCGGAATGACGGCCAACCTGTCGAACGCATAGAACTTCAGCAGGAGCGCCATGGTCACGAAGAACGCGCCAAATCCGATCACGATCGCGGATTTCCGCACTGGTCTGACCTCCGGTTGTGAGCTGGAACTTACCGGACAGTAGCAGTAACCGTGCGAGTTGTGTCACACCGACGATCCGTGACCTCGAAACATTTTTTGCACGACCACCTGCAGAGACGATTCTGCGTCGTCGACACGGACTGCGGTAACGCCCGCCGCGGCCGCAGCATCGAGATCGCCGGGCTGGTCACCGAGCAGCACACACCGCGTGCGGGTCGCCCACGGGGCGCGCCGCAATGCCTCCCGGACGAGGCCGCCGCGCGGTTTACGGCAATCACACCCGCCGTGCCCATGCGGACACACCTGTATGGCGTCCAGGGACGCACCCGCGCGTGCCAGCTCGGCGACCAGGCGCCGGTGCACCCGCAGTAGTTGGACACGAGTCAGCGCGCCGGTCGCGACGCCGCGCTGGTTGGTGACCAGCACGACCGCGGTCCCGGCGCGGTTCGCCGTCGCGATCGCGTCCGCCGCACCCGGCAGCAGCACCAGGTCGGCGGGGTCGTCGACGTACCCCGGCCGGTGCACATTGACGGTGCCGTCCCGGTCCAGCAGCAGCACGTCGTACGGCGCGTGCGCGGACCCGGCAGGTCGGGCGATCGGCGCACGGCACTCGCCGAGCAACTCGGCATCCGACAACACCGTCGCCTCCGACCTCATTGGCAGACGACGTCGACCGCTTCGCACCACACGTGCGTCCACAGCATGTGTGCCTCCTGGATGCGCGGTGTCTCCGTCGACGGCACGACCAGTACGTGATCAGCCCGGCCGGCCAGCCCACTCCCCTGGCTGCCGGTCAGCACGATCGTCAGCATGTCCTGCTCCTTGGCCACCTCGAGTGCGCGCAGGATGTTGCGGCTCGCGCCGCTCGTGCTCATCGCGAGCAGCACGTCGCCGGGCCGTCCGAGCGCGCCGATCCCGCGGGCGAACGTCTCGTCATACGCGTAATCGTTGGCCACCGCGGTGATGGAGCTGAGCGACTCGGCGAGGTTGACCGCGGGCAGCGGCGCCCGGTCGAGGATGCACTTGCCGATGAACTCCGCGGCCACGTGGCTGGCGATGGCGGCGCTACCGCCGTTGCCGGCGACCAGCAGCGTGCCACCGTCGACGAGGGCGTCGAGCAGGGCTGTGCCGGCGGCGTCCACCTGCGCGACCAGCTCGGGCTCGGCCAGCGAGCGGGACAGCTGCGCCCAGGCGGCCAGTCCTTGCTGCTGACGCTGGGCGACCGCCGGTCCGCGGCGTTCGGGCGCGACATCGTGCAGCGCGTGTCCGGTGGGCATCAGTGCTGTCCTCTCCAGGTGGTGACACCGTGCTGGCTGAAGGTGATCTCGGACAGTGTCAGTCCGAGCTCCAAGAGTTTCTGGGCGACGATGTGCCGGCGCTCGAACTCGCACACGAAGACCAGGTGACCACCGCCGCCGGCACCGGTGACCTTGCCGCCGAGCGCACCGGAGTCGAGCGCCGTCGCCACGGCCTGATCGATCAGCGGTGTCGAGATGCGGTCGGACATCTTGCGTTTCTGTGCCCACGCCTGCCCGAGCAGACGGCCGAAGCCGTCGACCTCGCCGCGGACCAGCGCGACCTTCATCTGCTCGGCGAGTTCCTTCTGGGCGCGCAGCCCCTCCAACGCCTCGGCGTTGCCGGTCTCGTAGCGCGATCGCTGGTCCTCGATGATGTGATCGCTCACCCGGGTGTTGCCGGTGAACGCCAGCAGCATGTTGTGCTCCAGCTCGTGCACCGTGTCGTCCCGCACGCGCAACGGGTTGACGATCACCTGGTCGCGCTTGAACTCGATGTAGTTGAAACCGCCGAAGGCGGCGGCGTACTGGTCCTGGGACCCGCCCGGGATCGCGAGGTCCTCGCGCTCGAGCCGGTAGGCCAGCTCTGCCACGTCGTATGGCGTCAGGTCGAGACCGCAGTGCTGGGCGACCAGCCCGATCACCGAGACCATCACCGCGCTGGACGACCCGAGACCCGAGCCAGGAGGGGCCTGCGTGTGCAGGAACAGGTCGAAGCCGCCGGACGGGCGAGCTCCCTCGATGTCGCGGACCCGGTTGATGGCGGCCTTCGGCAGGTCGAGCTTGCCGTCATACTCGACCGGCTCGTCGATGCCGAAGCCGATCGAAGTGCCGTAGTCCAGTGATCGCACGGTGACCTGACCGTCGGTGCGGGGGCGCAGCGTGCTGAACGCGAATGCGGAGATCGTCGCCGAGAGCACGGCACCGCCCTCACGTTGCGGGAAGGGCGTCACGTCGGTGCCGCCGCCGGCGAACGAGATCCGCAGCGGCGCCCGGGCACGAAGCACCGGTCGGCTGTGATCGATCGACGTGTCGGCCGGCAGCGGGTCGCGTGCGGTCTCGCGTGCGGTCATGGAATCCTCGGGGCCTTCGGAAGGTGCGTGCTGGTGAAATCTACTGCAGAGTAGCCACCGACGACCCGCGGAGGGAGGAAGCATGGCGCGCTACCGGCTGATCGACGGCTTGCGCGGGCTGGCCGCGCTCTTGGTGCTGCTCTCGCACGTCGGCTTCTGGACCGGCGCCGACGGCCTCGACCTGTCCGGCGGACTGCTCGCACGCGGCGACAGCGGCGTCGCGGTCTTCTTCGGGATCAGTGCTTTCCTGCTGCTGCGTCCGTGGATCGAGGTCGGCTCCGGCGTCGCCGAGCGACAGTCGACCGGCGTGTATGCCGTGCGCCGTGCCGCCCGCATCATGCCCGCCTATCTGGTCGCGCTCATCGCCGTACTGCTGGTGGCCGGCACCTGGGGTGCGGTCGGCGGCGGCGGACTCGGCGGCATCGGCAAGATCGTGGCGCACCTGCTGCTGGTCCAGGGGTATGCCGACACGTCGTACCAGTCGTTCAGCCAGACCTGGAGCCTGACGACCGAAGCGACGTTCTATCTCCTCGTGCCGGTCATCGGGACCGCACTCGGCCGGCTGCTGCGGCGGTCCGGCCGGTCCGTCTACGGCGTGCTCGGTGGCGTCGGAGTCGCCGGTGTCGCCATACAGGCACTGGTTGCGGTGTGGACGCAGGCCGGCCCGACCACGCACGCGGGAGTGTTGGGCACCAGCGTGCTGGGACACGCTGCCTGGTTCGCGGCCGGTGCGGCACTGGCCGTCGCGGTGCGGCGCGGAGACCTTCATCGGCTGCAGGAGATCGGTGTCGGCACCTGGCTGGGCGCCGCGGCCGTGGTCTACCTCATCGCCTCGAGCGACATCGCCGGACCGCGCGACCTGCACGCGCCGACCGTCGGGCAGGCGGCAGCAAAGGAGATCCTCTACACGCTGCTCGCGTTGTTGCTGCTGCTCGCTGCGGTCCGGGGACCGTCGGACGAGCGGTGGACCGCAATCGCGGACTCCCCCGTCAACCGGTTCCTCGGCGACATCTCTTACGGCGTCTTCCTCTGGCACGTGCTCGTGCTGCAGGTGATCTACCTGGCGTCGGGTTGGGCGCTCTTCACCGGCCCGTTCAGCGCGGTGCTCTTCGCAGTGCTGGTCTTCAGCGTGCTGCTCGCGTGGGCGTCGGCGTCGCTGCTGGAGCGTCCGGTGCTGCGCTGGGCGCACCGCCGAACACACACCCCGCGCGTGCCAGCGCGCTCAGTGTGACCGTGCCGAGCAGCTGACCCGCGACGGCTCCGGTCGACTGCGCGTCGACCACCCCGAAGAACGCCAGCGCGATCGCAGCGGCGACCATTGCGCCGCCGGCTGTATGGCGCAACCAGCGCACCGGCACCGCCGCGACGACGAGACCCGCGATCAGCCCTGCCGGTCCGGCGGCCAGGAACCCGACGAGCACCGCTGCAGCGGCTCCCACCGCTCCGCTGCCCGGGCCAGGCATCGCCCTTCTTGGCCGAATGACGGCTCTCTCGGCGAGTGACGGCTTGATTGCACCGTCATTCGCCGAGAGAGCCGTCATTCGGGAAGTCGAAGTGTGCCCAGTTCTTCGGCATACGTATGCCGCTGCCAGGAACGTCAGCAGCAGTGCGATTGCGACGAGCCCGCCGCCCAGCAGTCCGAGCCGCTGCGGTGTGGTCGGAATGAAGCGCAGCGTGATCGTGTCGGCGTCCTTGCTGGTCACGCGGAAGCCCTGCCGCCAGCCGTCGACCTCGACCGGTTGCAGTGAACGGCCGGAACCGGCGGTCGCGTGCCAGCCGGCGTTGAAGCCTTCGCTCAACGCGACGACCCCTGGGGCACCGGCGCCGATCCGGACGACGCGCTCGCCGGAGTCGCCGCTGACGGACGTGACAGCGCGTTCGGCGGCGGACACTGTCGGGCGCGTGCCGAACGTCGCGAGTTGCGGTGTGAGGCCCGGCTTTCCGGCGATGCTGATGACAGCCGCACTCGGTCTCGATACGGGCTCGTTCCTCGCCCTACTCGACCAGCGTGCTTTGCAGGTGGTCGCTTCGACGAGCTCGCCCTCGGCGGCCGGTCCGGAGTCCTTGAGCCGCAACGGAATCCGCTGAGTCTTGCCATCGGTTGCACGCACGGTGATCTCACCGGCAGCACCGCACGAAGCCGACACCGAGCCACCGGAGGAGCGCAGCCACACGGTCGCCGGCATCGACCCACTCGCGGTGATGTGCACCTGCCGGGTGATGGTTGCGCCGTCCTCGGGGAGCCGGTGCAGCAGCAGTGCCTGGTGTGTGAGGTCGACCTGCTGTGGCACGTCGATGACCGATCCCAGTTTGGTTCCGTCGACACGCAATTCGACGATGCCCAACACCGGGTCGACCGCATCGGGCGGTGCGGTCAGCTGCACGGACACCGTGCCCGCACGAGTCGCCGGCACCGGCAGCGTCAGCTCGGTGCGTCCACGCACGGCAATCGAGATGCTGCGGTCCCCCACCTGCACCCGCACGTGGGACGGCAGCGTGGCGTGCTGCTTGCGGCCGGCGAGGTGCAGTCGAAGTGTCGAGACCTCTCGGCCGGGCAACACCCCGGTGAGCGATGCCGTCGCTTCGTGGTCGCCGGCCAGCCAGGCCGTGGTGACGTCGCCGTCGAAGGCCGACGCCGGCCCGTCGTGCACGCCGAGGTAGTGCTGCGCGAACGGATCCGCCGCCGATGAGGACACGGCGAGGCCACTCCAGCCGATCCACTCACGCGCGGGTTGCTGTGCCGGGTCACCCGCCGGCAGCAGGTCCTTCGCTCCGATGTGCGTCGGGGTGTCGTCGCCACGGGTCAGCACCGGGCCGTAGGCGAAGGCCGTCGGTACGCCGTTGTTGTAGGCGCGCCAGGGCATTGTGTCGGTGACAACAGCCGCGTCGCCGGACGGCCTCGGATCCAGTCGCATCCACTGCTGCGCGGACAGCAGCCCGGCGGTGTACAGGTCGAAGAGCGACTCCGGACCGCCCGCGACGGTGACCGGTGTCGCACCGTAGAGGGATGCTCCCGTGTCCGACGCGACCGTCACGTCATACACGGTGAGCGCGGAGCGACCGGTGCCGTAGGTGGCGGCGACCCGGAAGCCGGGCGACCGACTCAGCGTCTGCTGCACCTTGCGCCACGGCTGGGCCTTCACCGAGGTCGCCAGGTCGCGGCGGAGCACGACCCTGGTGATCCCCAGTCGCGCCAGTCCGGCGGCCAGGCTCGGCTGCGACTCCCCCGACGCCGCCAGCTCGTCCGCGACGTCCAGGATCCGCGTCGACCCCGGGATCCCCAGTGGTGCCGCCTCCCGGGTCACCACCGATGAGGTGGCCAGAGCCGACAGCGGTTCGTCGGTGGTGCTGCCCCAGGTGTAGGTGGGGGTGCGGGAGTTGGGCAGCAGCATCGTCGAGCCGCCGGACTCCTTTGCCGCTCGGTCGATCTCGTGCGCCACCTGCGTCCATTGCGTGGGTATGGCGCCATACGCGTCCGACGCACCGACGCGCCCCTGCCAGATCGGTGTTGCCGCGAGCGCGACCGAGAGGGCGAGCAGCACCGGCACGAAGCGGTCACGCTCCCGCCGCGACACGGTGACCCGTTGCAGGACCGCGGTGAAGCCGATCACCAGCGGCAGGCGCAGCACGGGGTCTGCCTTGTGGATGTTGCGCAACGGTGCGAGTGAGCCGTCGAGCAGTCCGCGGACCGTCTCCGACAACGGGCTGCCGACCGTTCCACCGTGACCGAGCACCATGAAGAGCGTGGCGCCGACCGCGCACAGCAGCGTCCAGCGCCCCAGGTGCCCGCGCTGCCGTAGCAGGCCCCAACAGCCGATCGCAGCAACGAGCCCGGTCGCAAGGATCGCCGTGACGGACTGCGCAAGCACCCAACCGCCTTGCCAGACGGGGTGATCCGCGCTGTCCAGGATGTAGGCGATCCAGTCGTCGGCGCCGCGCAGCACGTTCGGCACAGACGTGACGGCGGTCGTGATCGACGACGTCTCGATGTAGTCCAGGAACGGGTAGGCGTACTTGCCCAGCACCAGCAGTGGCAGCAGCCACCACAGTGCGCCGAGCAGCACCGCACCCAGCCAGGGCAGCAGCCGGCGTCGTCCGATCGGGTGCGTCAGCAGGAACGCGAAGGGCAGTGCCAGCACGATCCCCGACGCGGTCGCGTTGACCCCGCCGAGCGCGGCCGTCAACACCCCGGCGAGCGACAGGGCCCGGATCAGCTCGGCACGGGGCAACTCACGGCGCACCAGCGGCAGCACCGCGATCACGAGCCAGGGAGCGAGCGCCATCGGCCAGGCCTCGACCGAGATGACCGGTAGCACGGTGAGCATCCGCGGAGCCAGCGCGTATGCCGCCCCGCCGACCAGCGCGGGCACCGCTCCCGCCACCCCGAGCCGGCGCAGCAGCTGCTGGGCGCCGAGGAACGACACGACCAGCAACACTGTCCACCAGACCCGCTGAGTCGCCCAGGCGGGGACGTCCAGGGACCGGCATACGCCGAAGATCGGCCCCATCGGGAAGAGGTAGCCGTAGGCCTGATTCTGCAACTCGCCGAGCCCGGCATGGGTGTTCCAGGCGTCCAGCGAGCGCCCGAGGTAACGCCACGGTGACAGGGTGAGGTCGATCTTCGTGTCCGGCTGGGTCCGCCCGGGCGAGATCAGCCACGGCAACACGACCAGCACCGCGAGGACCAGCCACAACTGCAGCCGCTCGACGGCGGCACGGCCCAGCGGCGCGCGCTCCCTCGGCTGCGTGTCGGCGTCCGTCATCGGCGACGCAGGATCAGCAACAGGTTCCAGGTGACGATCTCGCGCAGCCCCGGCACCCGCAGCACATGACGCGCGACATCCGGCAGGTAGCGCGGCCGAGCGGCCAGCACCTCGACGTCGGGGTTGTTCTCGGCCCACCGCAGGCCCTGCGCCACGCTGACCCGGAAGAGGGTCCGGTCGACGGTGTTCTTCGGAGGGTGGCCCTGCTTGCGGGTGTAACGCCGGACCGCGCGCTCTCCGCCGAGCCAGTGCCACGGCGAGGTCTCATGGCCACCCCATGGCGACAGCCAGTTGGTGTAGGAGAGGAAGACCAGACCGCCGGGTCGCACGACGCGCACCATCTCGTCGGCCGCATGCTCGGGCGCGCGGACGTGCTCCCAGAGATTGCTGCTGAAGACCACGTCGACGGATCCGTCGGCGAAAGGCAGCGCCTCCGCGGTCGCGACGACGCCGCCGTCGCGCACCGACGACACCGACGGGTCGTGGTCGATCGGGACGTATGTCGCCCCCGCCGCGCGGAACTCGTGTGCGAACTCGGCAGGTCCGGCCCCGACGTCCAGCACCCGGGCGCCGTCGAGAGTGGTCAGCTCGGCGAGCAGCTCGCACGAGTCACGGGCGAGGGTGCCGTAGAAGACCTCCGGCTCGGTCTGCTCGACGAGGAAAGCGCGGAAGAGGCGGACGGACCGTCCGATGCCACGCTCCATCAGCCGGGCCTTCGAGCGGTCAGGTGCAGCGTCGGCCGCAGTGTGGGGCGGAGGGCACGCGCCGCGAGCACCACCGGTGCGGACGCCAGCCCGGCGGCCAGCACCGAGCGCTGGGCGAGCACGCCGTGCGGTCGCTTCCTCGGTCGGGTGAGCCGGGCCAGGCTGGCGACATCGGTCACCAGACTGTCCAGGGCAGGTCGAGTCACGCGCACATCGACCAACCCTACGGACGCTGCCGCGCGACGCAGGCTCTCGGCGCTGAAGAACCGGACGTGGGTCGGGTCCTCGAGCATCCACCAGGCCCCGCCGTAGGCGCGCAGGCCGTCGCTGTCCCCGGCCGGGGTCAGGAACTGCACAACTCCGCCGGGCGCCAGCAGGTCGGCTGAGTGTCGGAGCGTGCGCATCGGATCGAGCACGTGTTCCAGCACGTGAATGCCGTAGACGAGTTGGACCGGGTCGACGGTCGCGGCCAGTTGCTCGATCGGCACGTCATACAGCTCGGCGCGCTCGCGGACGACCGGGTCGACGTCGACCTCGAGCTGGTCCGGGTCGGTGCCGGCGGCCCGCGCACCGTCGTTCAGGAATCGACGCAACAACGCACCCGAGCCGTATCCGACCTCGAAGACCGACCGCGGCGGCGTGCCGCCCTTCGTCAGCAGACGATGGGTCAGGGCGAGCCGCCAGACGTCCAGGGTCGGCTCTCCGCCATACGCATGATCGCGATGCGCGGCGGGCGCGGCGGCCAGATCCCGGGTCAGGTGCCCGCAGTCGAGGCACTGCGTGAGCGAGCCGCCGCCACGCAGCGGCAGTCGCGCCGTGCGATTTCCGCAGATTTCACACATTCGATGGGCCACCTCGTCGGACACGCACGAACCTCCAGTTACCAACGGGTAGCATTCGGCGCTACTCTACCGGTGCCGGTTCGCATGTGTCCGGCGCCACACACACCGACTGGAGGCCACGTGCGCTCTCGTTCCGACGAGGCAGGACCACCTTTGCGGGTGCTCTATCTCTCGTGGCGGGACCGGGACAACCCGGAAGCCGGCGGCGCCGAGACCTTCACCGAGCGCACCGCCGAGGTGCTGACCGAGCTGGGCCACCAGGTCACCATCGTCACCAGCCGCTTCCCCGGCGCGCAGCCCAGGGACCAGCACGGCGCGGTCGGCGTGGTCCGCAGGGGCGGACGATTCACCTGTTATGCGGCCGGGTTGCTGTATGCCGCCCGCCACCGCCAGGACTTCGACATCGTCATCGATGTCCAGAACGGCGTGCCGTTCTGGGCGCCGCTGCTTGCCCGCCTGCCGGTCGTCAACGTCACGCACCACGTGCACCGCGACCAGTGGCATGTGATCTTCGGTCCGAAACTGGCGCGGTTCGGCTGGTTCCTGGAGTCCAAGGTCGCGCCGAAGGTCTACCGCAACTGCCGCTACGTGACGGTGTCCCAGGCCAGTCGCGACGACCTGGTGGAGCTCGGCATCGATCGTGAGCGCATCGACATCGTCTACTCCGGCAACGACCGCCCTGCCCAGCTGGAGCACGGCACGATGCATCCGCACAGCCCCCACCCGGTGATGACCGTGCTCGGCCGGTTGGTTCCGCACAAGCAGGTCGAGACGGCGATCGACATCCTCGCTGACCTGCAGGACGAGCACCCGCAGCTTCGGCTGGACATCATCGGCGCCGGTTACTGGCATGAAGAACTCGTGCGGCACGCGACCGCGCGCGGCGTGCTGGACCGGGTCGACTTCCACGGTTTTGTCGACGACGCGACCAAGCACAGGCTGCTCGGCCGCTCCTGGCTGATGCTGATGCCTTCGCACAAGGAGGGCTGGGGGCTGACGATCGTCGAGGCGGGACTGCACGAGACACCGGCGCTGGCGTTCGCCCATGCCGGCGGCCCGACCGAGTCGGTGCTGCACGGCGAGACCGGCCTGCTGGCTCACACGCCCGAGGAGATGCGCGAGCAGGTCGACGTCCTGCTGCGCGACGACGACCTGCGGACCGCGTTCGGTCGCGCGGCTCGCGAACACGCGCTGAGCTTCGACTGGGCAAGCAGTGGCAAGGCGCTGGAGCTGACGCTGCAGTCGGTGCTGGGCCGTGCCGTCCGCCCGGAGCAGCCGACGGCCCGCGCGCCCCGGCTCCGGTCGGTGCACGAGATCCTGGCGTCCCGACGCGGCGCGACCACCGACGACGCCGAAGCACCCGTCGCCGCGAACTTCTGAGCCAGGAGTCCCGCAACCCCCAGACACGCACGCGAAAGGCGGTCACCCTCGAGCGAGGATGACCGCCTTCGACGTTGCTGTTGACTTTGCTGGCCGTCCTGCGGACGGACCTATCGACGACCTACTGGTTGTAGTTGATCGTCGAGGAGAACTTCTGCGGCTGCGTGACCGAACCCTGTTGAGCGATCAGGCCGAAGATCGCCACGGTGGCCAGCACGACACCGGCGACAGCTCCGCCGATGTTGTAGAGCAACTTCATGTTGGAGGAGCCCATTGCTTCCCTCTCGGTTCGACGCGGGTTGTCTCCATGTTACCGGAGAGTCAGTAGCCATTGTGCTTGGCGCGCAGCTTATCAACGAGGAAGTTTCCGGCAACCCCGATGACGGCGAGTCCGGCCAGTGCCCAACCGGTGTAGCGCGCCGGCCCGGTGGTGTCGTCGGGACGCTCGACCGCACCGTCCAGGTTGTAGAGGCGCAGCGTCCCGTCGGTCGCGAGCGGTCGCTTCGCCGCCAATTGCGGTATGCCGCCCGCGGCGGGCTGGTCGGTCTGCACGAGCACATACCGGACACCCACGTCTCGCATGGCGGACGCGAGGCCGGACTTCGCCGTGACCGCGGCACCGATCCGGGCTGCATCGGGGCTCTCCCCCGGCACCACCGTGCCGCCGACCAGCGGAAGGCTGTCGTCGACCAGCACGTCGCGGTCGAGCAAGCGCTGCCACGGGTCGAGCAACACCACATCGTGATCGAAGGCGTACTGCCGGTACGGCGCCCAGGGCAGGACCGCGACCGCACCGGACGGCAAGGCGTCCACCCGGTCCGCCATCCGGCTGTATGACGCGGGGTAGTCGACCGCCCGCCACTCGCCCCCGGCGCCCCAGGCCAGCCCGGTCAGCGTCACCACCGGCCAGGACGCGACGACTGCGGCGATCGCGAGAGCAGCAGCGCGCTCGGCGCCGGCAGCCATTCCGGCCGCTCGCACCCGCTCCACCAGGCGCCCGGCCAGCACCGCGACGAGCACGACCCAGAGCCCGAGGAACTTCTGCGCGTCCCGCAGCAGACCACCACCGGGCAGGTCGGTGATCACTGTCGTCATCAGCTGCCGGCCCCCGGGCACCGCACTGGCCGCGGCGAGCACGAGACCGACGGCTCCCGCCCCGGACAACCCGGACAACGCAGGCCCGAGGCGCCATACCCGATCACGCACGGCGAACGCGAGCGTCACCAGCACGACCAGCACCGCCAGACCGGACACCACCAGCGAATCCCGCTCGGAGAACCAGACTCCTTCGTTCCAGATCCCGCCGCCGGTCAGCAGTGAGCCGATGACACCCCATGGGGTGTCGGCCCGCGACATGAACGCCTCGACACCGGTCTCGGACGTCGATTGGGACGGCGCCAGGAACAGGTAGGCGAACCACCACGTCGCGTTGGCGAGCACGAAGACGCCCACGGCCCAACCCAATTCGCCGATCCGACGCCCGGGCGACACGCGCTCCTCCGACGGCATCACGAGCACGGCCAGCACCGCGATCAGACCCAGCACCGCCCCTGTCGAGCCGGTCGCGGCACTCACCAGTAGCCACACGCCGAGCCGGGTCCGCCGGTGCTGGTCCCCCGTCCGCACGGCCGCAGCAGCGGCGACCAGGAAGGGCAGGCACGCGTAACCCAGCAGGTAACCCCAGTGGCCGATCGCGAGGCGTTCGGCGACATACGGGTTCCAGGCGGCGACCAGGGCCGCCGCGGCCGCACCGGTCCGACTCCGGGCCAGCGCCCCCACCCCGGCGCCGACCAGGACGAAAACCGCCAGCAGCAAGGCCTTCTCGACGACCCAACCCGGTGCGACATGGGACAGCAACGCCACGACGAAATCGTTCGGCACCGCACGGGGCACCGACCCGTCGACTCCCATCGTCCGGTCGCTGAGTGCCAACCGAGGCACGAAGACGAGGTCGTAGTGCAGCAGGTAACCCGGCGCGAGAGAGGGGCCGAGCGCGATGAGGCCACAGACCAGGCCGACGAGTGCCCCCGTGCCACGTCGCCCCAGCATCAGCGGCCTTGCGCCTCGATGTCGGCGAATGCCGCTCCCATGCGGGCACATTGGGTGGCCAGGTCGTGGTCGGCGATCATCCGCGCACGGTTCGCGGCCCCCACCCGGGCCCGTCGGTCACGGTCGGTCAGGTGCGTCACCAGAGCTGCGGCGATCGCCTCCACGTCGTCGTCGACCAGGGTGTTGGGAGGTTGTACGGCCTCGTCGTTGGTGCCGCACCGCGTGGTCACCACGGGTATGCCGCAGGCCTGCGCCTCCAGGTAAGCGAGACCGAACTGCTCGGTCCACTTCCAGTTCGGGCGGGGCGCGGTGCAGAACACGGCGGCGTTCGCGAGCAGGTCCGCGACGCCGTGCGCGTCGAGTTGTCCGGCCAGGTGCACACCGGTGCGAGGGTCGGCCGCCGCCCGCTCGACCAGGCCACGCAGCGGGCCGTTGCCGGCCACCACGAGTCGCGCCTCGGGCACCTGCCGGCGGACGATCCGCATCGCGTCGAGCACCCGGTCGATCCCCTTGTTGGGGGCCAGCGGTGAGCAGAACACGACGACCGGTTCGTGCGTAGGTTCGGCCGCCGGAGTGAAGACGGCCGTGTCGACGCCCGGTTTGACCACTCGAATGCGGTGATCGGGAAAACCGTTGTCGATCAAGTGGTCCCGCGCGGCGTCGATCATGCACAGGAACAAATCCGCGTCACGTGCCGAGCCCAGCGCCTGCTTGTAGGGCGGCACCTTGTAGAGCGGCTGGTGCGGGAGGTTCTCCCAGGTGACGACCACCTGCCGCACCCTGCTGTCGCGCCGCCACTTGCTCGCCTGGCCGGTCACCAGCGAGCACAACTCGAGTGTCGCCACCCAGTCGTATGCCGCCGGCTCCTGCCGCTCCAAGTCACGCACCCAGGCAAGGGCACCGGCCTCGACGAAACGTTTGACCGGCCGCCGGTAGGTGCTCGGCACCCAGGTCAGATCGCCATACGGCTCCTGTGCCGCCAGTGCGGTCACGTCGGTGTCCGGCATCCGACTCATCCAGTAGAGCTCGCGCCGCGTCCGCTGGTCCGGCAACGACACCCACAGAAGTCTTCGACTCACGGTGTCGCCCCGGACCGGGCTCGGTCCCGCTTGCCTCGGCGCGCGCCCGCGGCATACCCGACGGCTTCCAGACTGCGCAGCGCGACCATGCCGGCCGCGTGTCCCGGGTCGCGGGCGAGCAGGCGCCAGTTGACGGCATACGAGGTGAGCACGGCACGGCCCTGCGCACCGACGGCGCCCTGATGCCGGCCGGCGAACTCCGGGATGCTGCGGCCGTAGTAGTAGCGCTTGCGCAGCACGTCCGCGACGGTCAGCCGCCCTTCGTCGTGATCGACCACGATCGGCGCGAGTTCGATGCGCCTGCCCTCGGCACGCATCCGCAGTCGCAGGTCGGCGTCCTCGGGGCCGGACATCGCCAGGTGGAAACCGCCCTCACCGAGCAGATAGTCGCGTTGCACGAGGCGCGGGTTGTGCAGCCACGGCTGGTTGAGATAGCACTCCCGCTCCAGCGCACGACAGGCCGTCCAGAAGCCGTCCCCGATGGTCCGCTCGGGCAGCGCGACGCCGGTCGCACCGCTCTGCTGCGCGGTGCGCACGGCGAGCTCGATGCTGCGCGGCGGGAGCACCATGTCGCTGTCCAGCCACAGCACCCACACCCCCTCGGCCTTGCTGATGCCGAGGTTGCGTTGCGCCGAGCGTTCGGGGCCACCGGTCACCGCGACGTCCGCGAGTTCGGCTGCGACGGCGAGGGTTTCGTCGGTGCTGTGATTGTCGACCACGATCAGCTCGACGCGCGGATAGGTCTGGTCGCGCACCGACTGCAGGCACGCGCGGATGGTGCGTGCGTTGTTGCGGGTCGGCACGACGACCGAGACCAGAGCGTGCTCATTCATCAGTTGCCCTCATCCTCGTCACGTCCGGCATCCCGCAGCGCTCCGGCCAGCCCGACGACCAGACCGGCACCTGCGAGCCAGTGCGGCCACATGCTGCGGGCGACCCCGTCGGCGCTCAGTGTGCCTCGAATGTCCCCCAGGGCCAGCAGATAAACGCCCATCGCGATCAGCAGCAGCGCGGCGCCGGCCACCTGCAGCCACCACGCCGGGATCGAACGGCGCCAGCGCAGCACCGCGACGACGGCTGCGCCGGCAACCAGACCCGCCCAACCGACGAAGAAGCCCGCCATCAGCACCAGCCCGACCTCGAGCGCCACCCGCGACATACGCATCGGTGCGATCCGGGTGGTGAGGCGTGGTGCGTGCTCGGCCAGCCCTCGGCCGGACGGGAGCTCCGCCTCCCGCTCGGCAGAGGGCTCGTCGCCCTCGGCCGGAAGGATCTCCGCAAGCCTCCGATGGAAGAGGTCCAGGTCCTCGGTGTCATCCTCGTCGGCCTCACCATCCGCACCACGCTTCTTCTTCGCAGCCGCGCCCAGCCTGCCGAAGAACGGGAACACCGCGAGCGCCACGGCCAGCAGGATGACGACGACGCTGACGCCCAGCGCGATGTTGGAACGCAACTGCGGCGAGTAGGTGATGTCGACGGTGTATTTGCCAGCCTTCGGCAGGATCCATCCGGACGAGTAACCGTCGAGCGTCTGCGGGGAGCCCAGGTCCTTACCGTTCGCGGTGGCGTGCCAGCCGTCCGCGATGCTCTGACCCAGCACGACCGCGGTCGCGCCCTTGGTCGTGACGTGCACCTGCTTGTCGGTGCTGGTGTTCTTCGACAGCCAGGTCTTCGGCGCCTTCGCGGCGCTGCCGGTGCGGTCCTGGGTGTCCGCCAGGTGCAGGTTGTCCAGGGTGAACCCGTCGGCCGGCACGATCCGGTGCGTCCCGCCGTTCAGATCGACCGTCCCGCACGAGAGCCACTTGCTGCCCTGCGTCGTCGAACCCTGCAGATCGCCGGTCGGACGCATCCGCAGCGGCGAGCCGTCCACGGTCGCCACCGTCGTGCACCGCGGATCGGTGCCGTCGGCCTGCTTGATCGGTCCGAGGTCCTGCAGCTTCTGCACGTGCCGGCCGGTCTCGATGGAGGTGAAGCGCGGCGGCACGTTGCGCTCGGTGCCGTCGATCGAGTCGATGGTCATCCGGACGTCCTTGCCGCGGACGGCCTGCCCGTCGACCTCGGGTATGACGATCCGGGTCGTCCCCTCCTTGCGCAGCTTCGCGGAGGCGACGTCCTCGCCGTCGACGCTGATCGTCACCGTGCGCGCGAACGCATTGTTGGAGTCGCCGTTGCTGCCCGCCTCCTGGGTGACCGACACCGAACGGATCGCGCGCTCCGGACCGGACAGCTGCCACCAGGCGCCGCGCAGCTTCCCGCCGGGTTGCCAGCCCGTCGAGGTGTCCTCGTCGGCGGCCATCGACGCCCGCGCGCCGGCCAGCCCGAAGTAGAACCCCGACGACGTCGCGGTGACCTTGTCCGAGATCCCGGCGGTCCGGTCGTAGACGGTCTCGAAGGACCCGTCGACACGGACGGCGGCGGTCGCGTCGAAGGAGCGCCCGTCCGGCAGGCTGATGACTCGCCGCAGCCCGCGCTCGGAGTCGTCCCCGCTCTCCGCGGTGCCCTGCTCGCGGGTCAGCACGACGTCCAGTGGGGTGCGGTCGAACTTCGCCCGTTGGGCTGCGCTCAACTTCTGGTACGCCGTCGTGAACGTCAGCGGGGTGCGCGCCGACCGGATCGCGGGGGTGTCCAGGCCCTGTATGTCGCGGATGCCGACCAGGTTGTAGCCCTTGCCGCGCGTCGAGTCGATCGTGATCGTGATCTGCTTCGCCGAGACGTTCCCCATCGGGAAGTCGGCGTAGCCACTGGTCGGCAGCTTGCGGGTGACGGTCTTCCCGCCGGCCCGGACGGTGACCTTGTCCAGCCGCACGCCGCCGATCTGGGCCTGCGCGATGCGCAGGGTGCCGACGCTGGTGGTCTTCGGTTCGGTGATCGTGAGCCGGTTGGCCGTCGCCCGGCCGAAGTCACCGAACAACCATGCGGTCGACGGGTCACCGTCGGCGGCGTTCTCCGGCACGGCATACGGCAGATCGAAGAACGCACCGCCTTGCGAGGTCGCCGTCACCCGGGCACCGGAGCGTTGCAGCACCGTCTGATCCTTGGGATCGTCGCCGAGCGTGCGGGTGACCCCGAGTGACTGGTCGGCCGCGAGCAGCGGTCCCTGGTTGTTCGACAGCCGGTTGGGTATGGCGTCACGACGTGCGTTGGTGTCGGTCAGCACCAGGGTGTGGTCGCCGCCGAGGCTGCCGGCCAACTGGCGTGTCGACAAGTCCTGCGCATAGCGGAAGCTCGGATTGCCTTTGAGCAGACCGGCGTCCACCATCGACGGCACCGCCCAGCCGTCACCCGCGACGACGACCGAGTTGTCGGTGGGTTCGACTCGCACGCTGTTGCCGGCGCCCTTGACGGAGTACTGCTGCAACGGTGGCAGCTGCTGCTCGTC
The DNA here is from genome assembly GCF_014640635.1 of Flexivirga endophytica. Taxonomy (GTDB): domain Bacteria; phylum Actinomycetota; class Actinomycetes; order Actinomycetales; family Dermatophilaceae; genus Flexivirga; species Flexivirga endophytica. The sequence goes on along the minus strand of NZ_BMHI01000004.1, from coordinate 132,095 downwards.
GGCAGAACTGTCGGCGGTCGTGCTGCCGACATACTCACCGGGATAGCCGTAGTTGGCGACGCCGTGCAGTCCCTTGTCCTGCGCGGCAAGCGCGGACACCAGGCCGGGACGCACCCCGCCGGCGTCCTCCCAGTTGATGTCGTGCCGCATCAGCACGGTGTCGGCACCCAGGTAGCGCGCGTATGTCGACAGCGTCCCGGCCGGCACCACGCCGTTCTCCAGGGTCGAGTCGAGCGAGGCGAGGAAGTTGCCGCCCGGCGGGGAGGCGTTAGGGCTTGTCTCGGGCAGGATGACCCGCCGGCTGAACAGGGAGTTGGCCACGTCGTCGGGGCGGTCGACGGTCCAGCGGTAGGCCGGCCGCGTCTGACCGGGCAGGAAGAGCACCGCGGAGTCGGGGTCGCCCTTGTCGATCGCGGACGCCGCGTGCTTCCAGTAGGCGGGGACGTCCATCGGCGACGTGTAGAGCCGGTTGGTCAGCGCCGGCAGCGTCCAGGACAGCAGCAGCATGGCGACGGCCACGGCGGCGATCGGCGCCAGGCCGTCGCGTCGCATGATCTTGGGGACGACCTTCGCGGCCGCTGCGCCGAGGGCGATGGCGAAGGACAGCGCGAGCAGGGCGCCGACCTTGTTGGAGGTTCGGAAGGCGGCCATGCCCGGTAGGTCGACGAACCAGTGGAACGCGACGCCGAACGGTGATGCCGGATGGCCCGCGGCCGGGAACATGCCGACCATCAGCACCGCCGAGATCGCGACCGTCCCTGCGACGATGATCCGCGCGGCGCCGTGCAGCCAGCGCATCGCGAGCAGCGCGAGTGCCGGCCACAGCATCGTCAGCACCATCACGACGGAGCTGGTGAGGAAGACCGCGTCCTGCGGCACCCAGGCGCCGTGGTTGTCCTGGCCGTACAGCGACCACAACCCCATGCCGCGCAGCACCTCGGGGAAGGACGCGACCTTGGCGATACCGGTCAGGGACTCGGACTCGTCGACGATCTGATTGCCGGTCGCCACGGCGCCGAAGCCCGGGATGAGCCAGTAGATCGAGACGCCGACGGCGAACGCCGCGCACTTCCCGAGTGCGCCGAGCACCACGGACCAGCGGAGTCGCCAGGCGTGGCGGGCGACATACAGGATCGGCAGCAGTGCGAGCAGTTGGAAGATCGGCACGATGGCGACGTTCATGCCGCTCATCGCGAAGAAGACCAGCCCGAAGACTGCCGGCCACAGCCATCCTTGCGGAGAGAACCATCGCCGGCCCGGGTTCCACAGCGCGTTGATGAAGGCGAGCAACGACCAGGGCAGCAGCGCCATCGGCAGCGCGATCGCGAGGGTGCTGCCGGCCTGGATGGTGTAGGGGTTGGCCAGGATCAGCACGCCTGCCGCGAGCCCAGCCCACTGACCTGCCTTCGGCACGATCCGACGGGTCAGCCGGGCAGTTCCCCAAGCGGTCGCCAGCCACAGAGCGAAGTGCAAGACCTTGAAGGTCCACTCCGGCGACAGACCGATACCGCGTAGCGCCCCTGTCACCAGCAGCACCGGCACGAGGCCGACGTTGAAGTTGGGTGAGCCGAGATAGGGCGTGTCGGTCCAGGCGGAGAGGTACTGACCGATCATCCGGCCGGGCGCGAGATAGACCTCAGGCTTGATGTCGGTGTAGAAGTGCCCGAATCCGTTCAGCGCCACGATCAGCGCGAGCAGCAGGGTCAGTCCGAGGACGGTGAGCCGATAGCCCGTCATCAGTCGGCGCACGTGGTCGGCTCCCGGGGTTGAGGTCGGCTGTCGTCGCGGTGTCCTTACGGTTGCGAGCACCCAAATATAACTCGCGGGTAACCTCAATGGTCGTGACCTCACGTAGCGCTCTTCGCTCTCCCTCATCGAGGACCGCGATGGGTGCTTTGCTCGGCGTTGCCATGGGTATGGCGAACGCGCTCGGTTATCTCGTGGTCGTGCTGCTCTCGCGTCCCCTCGGACCGGGCGAATTCGGTGGCTACACAGCACTTTCCACGTATGGCGTGCTGCTCGCCATACCGGCCGGGGTGTTCCAGGTCGTGGTGGCGCGGCGGCTGTCCGGGGATGATCCGGAGGGGCCGACCAGCGCCATACGACCGGCGTTGCTGACCGGCCTGGTCTGCTTCGCGGTCACCGCCGCTCTCTCCCCCGCGCTGGCGCACTGGTTCCACCTGCCGTCGTCCTGGGCCGCCGTGCTGCTCGGCGGGATGCTCGTGCCGATGATGGTGACCGGGTGTTTCCAGGGCATCCTGCTGGGTCGGGGGCGACTGCGGGCGCTGTCACTGCTCTACCTGTCCAACGCCGTCACCCGGGTGTTCGCGGCCGCCGCGTGCGCCTTCCTGGGCGCCGATGTCACCGGTGTCTTCGCGGCCATGCTCATCGCCGGGGTCGCCGCCGGCCTGTACGGCGCGTGGCTCTGCCGAGCCGACCTGGCCCGGCTGCCGCGCACCGCCCGCCTGGCTCGCGAGCTGATCCGGTCCAACAGCACCCTGGCGGCATACGTGGCACTCACCAACGTGGACATGTTGCTCGCCCGGCACTTCCTGACCCCGCACGATTCCGGCGGTTACGCGCTGGCCACTACCTTCGCGCGGGCGATGTGCTGGGGCACGCAGTTCGTCGCGCTGATCATCGTGCCGCGGATGCAGGGGTCGCGGCCGACCCGGACGCTGCTGCGGGCCAGCGGGGTCGTCGGCATCATCGGCCTCGTCGGCTTCGGGATCGTCGCGATCTCACCGCGGACCTGGATCACCGTCGCGGGCGGCGCCGACTACGGCGAGTTCGGCAGCCTCGCGCTGTTGTGTGTGGTGCTCGGTGTCGCGTGGGCGCTGGCGCAGGTGTGGCTGTTCTCCGAGATGGGCAGCGACACCGGCCTGCTCGGTGCCCTGACGTGGGCGGTCATCGTCGTCGAGCTGATCGCGATCGCCGTCCAGTGGCACCACTCCCCGACCGAGATCGTCTGCGTCTGCCTGGTCGGCGCGCTCATCGTCGCGATGTCCGGGCTGCTGCGCGTGGTGTTGCGCCATCAGGCGACCGCCATTGCGGACGACTCAGTGATCGTCACCGCCGATAGCCCGCGAGCGTGACAACAGCACGGACGCCGCCTTCTTGACCGGTCCCGGGAAACGGTGGGCAGCGGCCCACGCCACCTTGTTGACCCGGTCCTGGACCGTCGTCTGGTAACCGCGCAGCGCCTCGTCGGTGCGGGACATCCCCCGGCGCCGACCCGGGACCCGGCGGAACACCAGCGCGTGCAGTCCGTTGGCCCAGCGCGGGTCGTCGGCGCGCTCGGCGTCCCAGGTCGCCTCGATCCGCCAGCCCGGATGGCGCTTGAGGAAGAGGCGGTGCGCCCGCTGCACGACCGGCCAGGTGGCGTCGTCGACGAGGACCAGTGCCTCGTCGGCGAGCAGCGGCTCGACGACCGCGAGCGCCAGGTAGTGCGACAGCAGGGTGTGCTCACCGTCGTAGAAGTAGACACCCACCGGTCGGTCGATCAGGCCCGGCTTGGCCATCAGCGTGAAGGCGTCGCCCTCCAACAGATGGACGTCGGTCTCGCCGGCAAAGCGCTTCAGGTTGTCCTTCAGCTCGGCGTGGGCCTCCTGGCCCGCCATACCGAACTCCACGAAGTTCTCCATCGCGTAGAACGTCTTGTCCGCGTTGTCCTGGACGGCCGCCACGAGCGATCGGCCCTTGAAGGTCCCGACCTCCAGGTACGCCTCGTCGGCCGGCAGGACGGCGGCTGCCAGGTTGAGCACGGCGAGCTCGTTCGGGCTGGTGAAACCGCTGACGTGCTCGGCGATGTCGTGCCAACGGGGGTCGACCGGGTCGCCCGTGTGCGGGTCGCCGTGGAAAGCGTCCGGAAGCGCGTCGAACAAGCGCGATGTCTGCATGGCCGCAGAGAATAGCGGCTCTTCCCGCGTTTGTTACCCGTCAGTCACTTCTTTTCTTGCACGCGCGTGTCGCGAGGATCGCGAACACCCGTGCACAGGCCAGCAGGTCGGCGAGTTCGGCCGATTCGTCGACCGCGTGGGCGTCCTCGACCCGCCCCGGTCCGTACTGCAGCGTCGGCACGCCGGCGGCGGCATACAACCGCAGATCGGAACCGTATGGCGCACCCGTCACCGCCGGTGCGCTCCCCCGCACCTGTGTCGCTGCCTCGGTGACGTCGGCCAACAGCGCATGGCCGCTCGGGAGGCTGCCCGGCGCGAACTCGCCGCCCGGCCAGCTGATCCGGACCGGATGATCGCGCAACCACGGGTCCTGCTCGACGCACTCGGCCACGGCGTGCTCGAACGCGGCGCGCGCTTCGGCGGTCGTCTCTCCGGGTCGCACGCCGTAGCGGCCTTCGGCGACCAGGAGGTCGGGCACGGTGCTGGCCCAGTCGCCGGCGTGCACCATGCCGATCGACAGCGGCCACGGCAGGTCCAGATGAGCGAATTCGCTTGGTACATCTGTGTTTCGGTCGATCTCCAGGATGCGTAGCGCGTCCTGCACCACGGCCAGCTTGTCGATGGCGCTGACACCGTGGTCGCGACGCGAGCCATGGACGGCCAGACCGGGCACCTCGAGCCGGAAGGTGAGCGAACCGGCGTTGGTGGGGATCACGCTCTCGGCGGTCGGCTCGGCGATGACGCACGCCTCGGCCCGGTGTCCCCTGCGCAGGGTGGCGAAGCTGCCGAGACCACCGTCCTCCTCACCGCTCACGCAATGTATGGCGATCGGCCGCGTCCGTCGCACGCCGGCACGGCGCAACGCGTCCACGGCACTCATCATCGCGATGACGCCCGCCTTCATGTCGCAGACGCCGCGGCCGTGGGCACGGCCGTCCTGGACGCGCAACACGAACGGGTCGCTGGTCCATGCGTCGAGATTGCCGGGCGGCACCACGTCCGTGTGTCCGCAGAACGCGAGCGCCGGCGTGCTCGGTGCCACGTCGTCTGACGGCGGAAGGACTGCGACGACACCGACCGCTCGCGCACGATCGACCTCCACTCCGGGGAAGTCGGGATCGGCACTCAACTCCGCAAGGTGGATCTCCCACTCATCGACCTCGAGGCCCAGGACACGCAGTCGGTCGGCGCACCAGCGCTGTGCCGCGACCTCACCGGGCGTTCCGCCGACGGACGGTATGCCGACCAGCGCCGACAGATCGGCCAGCATCGCCTCCTCGTCCACCAGGTCCAGCACGCGGCGCTCGTCGTCGGTCAGTTCGCTCACCTTGGAAGGTTCCCACTTCGGAGCCGCTCACGTCCCGCGTGGTGCGTACATGATGAGGGCCATCCCGCAAATACAGATGAGAGCGCCCGCGACGTCCCACCGGTCGGGGCGGTAACCATCGGCGACCATGCCCCAGGCAAGCGAACCTGCGACGAAGACGCCGCCGTAGGCAGCGAGGATGCGTCCGAATGTCGCATCGGGTTGCAGGGTCGCAACGAAGCCGTAGATTCCTAGTGCCGCGACACCGGCTCCGATCCAGACCCAGCCTCGGTGTTCACGTACTCCTTGCCAGATCAGCCACGCTCCGCCGATCTCAGCGAAAGCCGCCACAACGAACAGAGCCAGGGAGCGGAGGGTCGTCATGGTGGACATCCTGGCAAAGCGTGTTCCTGACTCGTCCCGATTGCGGTCGGATGCTCCGATGTGGCTGCGAGCAAGGCGCTCGACAACGATCTCTTTCCGGGCGACGGCAACTGGTCTCTGGGATCGTGGCAGCGTGTCCGTGCCGAAGAGACCGCGAGAGACATCAACTCGAGCACTTTCCACTGTTGCCGCAGCAGACGTCCTCTTCGTCGGGGACAGTCACCTCGCCCGCGTGCGACGGTCGCTCCGTGCCATCGACGCGGCCGTCTGCAACCTGGCCGTTGGCGGTTCGACAGTCTTCGACCTGTCGGCTCAACTGACCGGTATCGACGTCGAAGACCCGACGAGCATCGTGCTGTCGATCGGGACGAACGACGCCGCGCCGTGGCGAAGCGTCGACCTCGAGGGCTTCACTGACGAGTTGGCGCGCGTCCTGGGCCGGCTGAACGCCGCCGCCGTGACCTACGTCGCGCCGCCGGGAGTGGTCGAGGCTCGCGTGCCGCCGGGCACGACCTGGGCGAACGCGACCATCGACCAGTACCGCGCCACTGCCCTCGACGTCTGTCGGGCTTGCTGTGTCCGGGTCATCAGGCGGACCAGCTCCTGGAGCCCCTTGGCGAGAAAGCATTCGCTCGGGACGGCGTGCACGTCAGTGGCGCCGGTTACCGAACTCTCCTGCCAGCTATCAACACGGCAGTGGCGACGCGGTGAATTGCCCAGCGGCCACACGACCGCGTCCATGGCGAATCCTCTATCGCGACAAGGAGATTGACCTAAGCACGCGAATCCTGTTCGCGGAGTTGCCGATTCGCAGGTTCAGGCCGCTGCGGTCCGGTGGCCGGGCATCAGGCCGGGTGTGAGGTCCCAGTGCACGCGGTCGGGTTGTATGTCGGCGGTGTAGCCCTTGCGGTGCACGGTCTGATGATGCCGGCCGCACAGCATGGCCGAGTTGGCCAGGGAGGTTTCGCCGCCGGCCCACCACGGCCGGACATGGTGCACTTCGCAGAAACCCGGTGGCCGGTCACAACCGGGGAAGCTGCACCCGCCATCGCGCAGGATCACCGCGGCCCGGATCGCCTTAGTGGCCAACCGTTCTCGCCGGCCCACATCCAACGGTGCGCTGGGTCCGCCGAGCACGGCCGGGATCAGGTCCGCGGTGCACGCGAACCGGCGAGCAGCACCCGCGTCGACCGTGTCACCGGTGGTCGTGGACGCCGCACCCACACCCTGGGCGAGGGCCTCCAACCCCATCGTCAACAGCACTGTTGCCGCACTGGATTGGGTGCCTTCCCCGGTCGCGGCCCGGGCGCCGGCACCGATGAGGTCGAGGAGCGCGTCCGGGCGTCGTTTGCCCGGGGACCGCTCGTCCCGCACCTCCGCCGCTACTGGACCACCATCGGCGGGTTTCGCGGGGTCGGGTGCGGACTTGGCGTTGATCGCGTCCTTGAGGATCGCCGCGTTCGCCGGCGACAACTCCGCCACCAACCGCGTCATCCCCGTCGGGGTCGTCGACCAGGTCAACGACTCAGTCCGCTCCAGCTTCTCGTCGCCCTTAGAGAGTTTGTCCGGGTCGAACCGGGCGATGATCTGCCGCGTCAACTGCGTCAACCCCGCACACCCGAGGGCCGGGTCCAGCTGCAGGTACCAACCCAGAATCTCCTCACGCTCCGCGGTCGGAATCACCGGTGCCACCTTGTCGGCCTGCGTCAACGCAGTCCGCGCCGACTCCACCGAACACGAACCCTCCCGCAACGCGGCCGTGATGACAGTGTTCTTCCGGTCCCGGCACGCATCAGCCACCGACGCCACCACCCGCACCGTCCGCGGTTCCACCGGGACATCGCGGACCTGCCCGCCCAACCACTGCGCCGTGGTCGCAGCATCGGAACCAACCAGCACGCCACGAGTCACCGCATCCGAAGCCACCAACGTCACGACCTGCGCGGACCGGCCCAGCAACCGCAAAAGCGTTGTCACCAGCTCGGCTTCCTGGCCCTGCCCCAGTTGATGCACCGCACCGGGGACCTCGTCCAACACCTGCTCCGCCGCCTGCAACCCGGCAAGCACTTCCGGCCCCCGCCCCGGCTCCGCGACCGGGACACCATCCAGCACGGATTGATCACCGATCATGACGTGAATCCCCTTCCCCTGTAAGCATTTTCGCCTACTTACAGGATACCTGGAAGCACCGTCAATGACTAGGGAATCATCGAACATATTTCGGGTATTCCGTAGGCTGGACGGCCATCAAACCTGACTCGTAGACGGTTTCGACAGCATCCGCTGCAAGCCGCGTTGACCGCCTCCGGCATCCCAACGAAGACTTGGTCGCCCTCCCGACCACACCAACCGAGCGCAGACTCAGCCCCGCCCGGACGGCATGGTGACGAGCGGCGAGTGGTCGTCCCGGATGGTGACCGCCACCGCGTCGGCCGGCGCGCGATCGATCCGTCGATAGGCATCGTCCTCGCGCTTCGGCCAGTAGGTGTCGAAGTACGGCGCATAACCGTCCGCAGCGAGCCGCGCCACGACGGCAGGACAGAAGCTCACGAGTGCGCGGCCGGCGTCGCAATGGACGACGACCGCTCCGCCGTGGACGCCCGCCGCGCGCAGCTGGCGAACCGCTTCCTCGACCGGTTGGCGGGCAAGCTTCGAGTCCGACGTCTCGCCGCCGACGAACCGGTTGTGCATCGGACCGGCGGGACCGATAAGCAGGGCGACCAGCAATCCGAGGGCCGCCCACGCGACCGGTGGAACTCTTTGCGCGGGAAGGGATCTCACCCAGGTGTCGCACCACGCGACTCCGGCGAGGATGATGGCCCCGAGAGCCATCACCAGGTAAAGCACACGGGTCGCGCCGCTGGCCGCAACGGACAGCGCGAGGCCGAGCCCGACGAGACCGCTGACCCACCGCAGGGCGCTGCGCGGCGAGATGCGCACAGTCGAGTCGATCGGCCACGCGCACCAGCAACAACCCGCCACGAGGACCACTGTCGCCACCAACCGCAGCGGGCTGCCCAGGGTGTCCAGTGCAAGCGCCCAGACCTGCGACGCGTTGTTCGGCGTCACCACGAACAGCTCCACCAGAGCCGGCAACCACAGCGCCAGCGTCAGAACGATGGCGAGGACTCCGGGGCGGCGCCAGATCGGTGGTCGGCCCCGCGGCCGCCAGCCCGGCAGCGGCCAGACCGTTCCCCGCTCCCGGCGCCAGCGCAGCATGCCCACTGCGCACATGACGATGAACAGCGGGAGGACCATCGGGATCAGGGCGAGATTTGCCTGCACCACCACCGAGCCGACCGCGACGAAACACGGCAACGCCGCCCGGTGGCCCAGCAGGATCCGCCACGACACGACCATCAGCGCGATGAACCCGAGCACGGCCGGCCACGGATTCCACGGCAGCACCAGGAACGGGCCGAGCAGGAGCTCGCAACCGGCGACTGCGATGACCACCATGGCCACGCCGGTGCGTCCGCCGGCCAGCCGCCCATGCCACAACGCCGTGGCGACCATGCCTGCCGCCAGCAACAGGCAACCGAGGACCAGACCCGCCGGGTGGAAGCCCGTCGCGGCATACGGGACGGCAAGCAGATAGAACTCGATGGGACCCGGATGATGCGCCCACACACCGGAATTCGTGATGCCGCTGGTCGAGCGCATCCCCTGCAGCGGCGGGTGCGCGCTGAAGACATCGTGAATTCGCAACGCGATCCAGCCTTCGTCACCCTGCGGGAGCCAACCAGTGCTCAGCCAACAGATCGAGCTGACTACGAGGGGCAACAGCAGGAGGCCGAACAGGACGGTGCCCGACCGCCTCCCCCATCTCACCGTCACACCTTATGGCCCCGGGTCACTGCGAGACGGAGTCAACAGAAAGCTTCGGCCCGAAGAGTTTGCGCAGCTCGGGCGTGAAGTGCCGCCACCACTGGGCCGCGCCCTCCTTGTCGAAGTGCACTCCGTCGGAACGCATGGTGACGCCGTCCAGCTGCTTCTGGTACTTCCCGTTGGGACACAGGTAGCTGCGCATGTCGAGCAGGCTCGTCTTCGGATGGGTCTTCGCCACCTCTGCCAGCACGTCGTTGACGGCGCGCTGGCGCCATACCTGGTTCTGGGTCGACGCCGCCTCGGCGTCCTCGTCCTGGTTCACGCCCGGCAGTGCTCCGATGCCGCTCGCGCCCTTGCGGTCGTAGCACGGGATGTTGGCGATGGTCACCGGGAAGCGTCCGTGCTGACCCGCGACGTCGGCTGCTTGTCCGTATGCCTTCCGCAGAAAATCACGCCAGGCGGGTGTCCCGACCCGCAACACCTTGCCGCCGACCCGGCGATCGAACAGCTCGGCGGATCCGGAGACGACGATCGACAGTCGCGGCTTGGTCTCCTCGACCAGCGCTGCCCAGCGCTGCTGCCAGTTCGCGCATTGCGGTGCGGGCGCCGTCTCGAACTTCCCCACCTGCAGTTGCTGCGGTATGGCGACCCCACACCCCAGCTGAGTGCTCGAACCGACGCTCAGGGAGTGCGGCGCACCCGCCGAGTGGTACTTCCAGAGGGTGAACGCCACCGAGTCACCGAAGATGTCGACCCGGCTCTGGTCCGCGCGCATCGGGCCGGTCACGGTGGTGACGCTGCCCGGCAACGCGGTGCCGAAGATCGGATCCTTGGCGGCGGCCGTCGACGCGAACGCGCAGGTCGTGCCGAGCGCCAGCGCGACCACGGCGCCGACCACGCCGCCGTGTGGCACCAGCCGGCGCAGCGCACCGGAGCGGATCGGTCGCTCGACGAACCAGTCGAAGGCGAAGGCCACGACGAAGACGATGGCCATCCGGACTGCCACGAGAGGCACCCCGGACAGATGAGTGCGCTGCGAGTCGAAGATCAGGAACAGCGGCCAGTGCCAGATGTACAGCCCGTAGATGCGCCGGCCGACAGCTGTCAGTGGCGCCCACTCCAGCGCGCGAGAGATGCGGCTGTCCCGACAGGTCGCCAGGTGCCAGCACAGTCCGGTCGCAGCGAGCCCGGACAGTAGGAACCCGCCCCGGAAGATCCACTCGGTCTGCGCGTCTACGACCAGGGGCACCCCGAAGAGCCAGATCAGTCCCCCGGCGGCTGCCAGCGTCGACCACATCGAGGAACGCATCGGTATGCCGAGCACGACCATCACCTGTCGACGCGGGCGCCGGCGGCGCCTGGCCTGTTGCTCGAGGACGACGGCGAGCGCACAGCCGACCAGGATCGCCTGGGCGCGGCTGAAAGTGTTGTAGTAGGCGCTCGAGGGGTCACCGGTCGGGTGATAGATCATCGCCATCCACAACGCGGACCCGCCGGCCAGCACCGCGAGCACGGCCGGCAGCCCACGTAGCCGTCCCCGACGCCAGGTCAGCCACGCCAGCAACAGCAGCGGCCAGACGACGTAGAACTGCTCCTCGATCGAGAGCGACCAGGTGTGCAGCAACGGCGAAACTGTTGCGCCACCTTGGAAATACGACTGCTTGTCATCGATGAAGTGCCAGTTGGACCAGAACGTCAGCGCCGAAAGCATGTCCACCCGGAAGCGGCCCAGCGTCGTCGGGTCGGCGAAGAACTTCGCGTATGCCGCCGCCAGCACGACCACTCCGGTCATCGCCGGCAACAGACGACGCGCGCGACCGCACCAGAAAGCCAGCAACGGCACCGTCCCCCAGCGTCCGACCTGCCGCAACAACAGCGCGGTGATCAGGTAACCGCTGATCGCGAAGAACATGTCGATCGACAGGAACGCGCCGGTCAGCACCGACCAACCTGCGTGGTAGAGCAGCACGATGAGCACACCGGCACCGCGGAATCCGTCGATGGCCGGAATGTAGTGGCGACTCGCGCGGGACTTGACCGGGTCGCTCACGACTTCTCTCCAAGTAGGCGAACTGCCTGCGGTACCAGCCACTTCCAGACGACCTTCGCGCCCCAGGGCGAGAAGTGGACGCCGTCGGCATACAGGCTGTAACCGCCGGGACGCTTCGGGCTGTCGCCCGATCCGCAGACCGCGTCCTTCAGATCGATCACCGGTGCACCGTGGGCGCGCGCCCACTTGCGGACGATGGCGTTCAGCTGGGCCGGATGCGCGAACGAGCGCAGGCTCTGCGGCGAGTGCTCCCGCATGGTCTTCAGGAAGACGCCGGCCGCGGACTTCTCGTCGTAGCAGGGCATGGTGACCATCGCGACCCCTGCGCCGGCACGTTCGGCGCCGGCAGCGACGACGTCCAGCTGTTTCTCGACGGCCCTGTCATAGACGGGGTCACCCCAGGTGCGCGCTTTGCCGTCCAGCTGGTGAGGGAACTGCAGCAGCCGCGACGGTATGACGAGCAGCAGCTCCGTGCCGGTGCCTTCCAACTGCTGCGGCCACTTCTTCTTGAACGCGACGCAGTCCTTCCGCAATGGTTCGCGATCACCGTTGCCCGGATTGAGGTAGGGCACGTCCAGCAGATCGCATCCGGAGCTCGCGGCGTCGACCACCTCGAGGTTCCGGTAGTCACTCGACGGGAAGTCCTTCGCCAACCGGTCCGGCACCGAGTCGCCGAACAGCGCGATCGTCCGCTTGCCGTCGGACGCCTCGTATGCCGCCTGCCCCCTCACCAGATCGGGCGTCGGGGCGGAGACGTTGGGGCTCTCGGCCGCCGCTGCCGGATTTCCGTGGACACCGAGCGCTCCCACGGCCAGTGCGACGGCGATCCCCACCGCGACGGTCCGGGCCTTGATCGGCCCGCCGACCACCACGCGCCAACCCCGATCGTGGATCGGCCGCTCGATGCGCTGGTAGGACAGCGTGGCGACCCCGATGCTCAGCGGGAACGCGAGCAGCACTCGCTGCCACACCGGTGCGTCAGGCAGCGCCTGCTCCACCCACAGACCGATCGGCCAGTGGTAGAGGTAAGCACCGTAGGAGATCCGGCCCAGCCCGGCCAACGGTCGCCAGCCCAGCACACGCTGCATCGATCCGCCGCGTTCGTCAGCGGTCGCCCAGACCCACACGACGGTGATCAGGGACAGGACGAACATGCCGCCGTCCGCCATGAGGGTCGTCTGCGGTGCGGCGACGACGAAGGACAGCACCGTGAGGGCGAAGGCTGCCCAGCCGATGATCTGCACCTGCTTCACCGGCACCGAATAGGACTGCGCGTTCCGGCCCAGGTGCGCGGACGCGACGCCCAGCGCAGCTCCGAGCAGGAGCGACTGCGCTCGTGTGTCGGTGCCGTAATAGAGGTGCGAGCGTGCAAGATCGCTGCCGACCCCGACATACGCCATCCAGCCGGCGGAGACCACCGCGAGACCGACGAGCACGGCGATCAACGCACGGCGGGTGCGCAGGAGTGCCATCAGCGCGAGCACGAGCAGCGGCGCGACCAAATAGAACTGTTCCTCGACCGACAGCGACCAGGCGTGTTGCAACACCGACGGCTCGGTGAAGTGCACGAAGTACTGGTCGCTCTGGGAGATCAGCCGCCAGTTCATGAAATAGAACATCGTGCCCAGCACGTCCCACCGCATCGTCGCGCGCTGGGACTCGGACGCGAACGCGAGGCCGTAGACGAGCACCGCCGCGAGCAGGACCGCGAGCGCCGGCAGCAGTCGCCGGGCTCGGCGGGCGTAGAACGCCAGGAAGTCGATCCGGCCGGAGCGCGCCCGCTCCTGGACCAGCAGCCGCACGATGAGGAATCCGGACAGGACGAAGAAGACGTTCAGCGTCAGCCAGGCGCCGGAGAGCCGGCTGAGTCCGAAGTGGTAGCTCAGCAGGAAGATGACCAACACACCACGGATGCCGTCCAGCGCGTCAACGCGACCGGTCGACGAGGCGTTCTTCACTTCGTGGCCTTCGGCGTGCCGGGCACCCACTTGGCGACCTGCGGCAGCAGCCACTTCCAGAAATCCTCGGCGCCGGCCTTGGTGTAATGCACGCCGTCGTCGCGGAGTTTGACACCGTGCACCTTCTCGGTGAATTTCCCTGTGGGACAGACCAATTCACCCGGGTCGACCAGATGGACCGTCTTCGGGTGCTTGGCGGCGAAGGTGCGCAGGATCTTGTTGACGGCGGCGGCGCGCTCGGGGTCGTTGCGGTCGGTGGCCATGTTCACGCCGTTGACCATGTACTTCGGCTGACCGAGGCACGGCACCGTCGGTATGACGATCGGCCCGTGCTTGCCGGCCTTGTCCATCGCCTCCAATCCGGTCTCCATCCGGGACAGCAGGTAGGAGGAGTATGCCGCGCTGCCGACCTTGAGCGTCTTGCCGTCGACGTAGTGGTCGTAGACCTCCCAGGGCCCCATGCTCCACACGACGACCTTCGGCTTGGTGCTGCCGACTCCCTCCGCCCAGTGCTCGAAGATGTTCGAGCACTCCGACTCGGTGGGTTGGCGCTTGCCGGAGACGACGATGCTCTGCTCGGCGGTGCCGCAGCCGAAGTCGACAGCGGCGGTGGGCCGGACATCCGGGTACGCGTGCTTCGGGAAGTTGTAGCCCAGCGAGAAGCCGACCGAGTCGCCGACGATCAGCAGTGAGTAACCGCCCGAGCCACCGGAGACCGTGACGCCCTCACCGGCGCGGGCTGCGGGCGCCAGCCGCATCCCGTTGACCGACACCGCGATCACCACGGCGGTGGCCGCGACCGCCGCGACCGGCACGAGGGTGCTCACCTTGCGACCGAGCTTGCGCAGCGCACCCTTGCGGATCGGGTTCTCGACCAGGTAGTAGGAGGCGCTCGCGATGGCGAAGGTCAGCCCGAAACGCAGCAACTGCAACGGTATGCCGGACAGGTGCGTCCGATCGGGGGTGAGCACGACGAAGAGCGGGTAGTGCCACAGGTAGAGCCCGTAGGACATCATCCCGACCCAGGCCAGCGGCCGCCAGGCGATCACCCGGGCGATCGAGCTGCCGGGCAGCAGTTCGACCGAGGCGATCAGCAGGGCGAACATCGTGTCGAAGACCAGGTAGCCGCCGTAGAAGACCCAGCCGTGCGCGGGGATCCAGAAGAACCAGTAGAGGGTCAGCGCCGCGACCACCCAGCCGCCGCCGACCACGAATGGCCGGTTGCGCTGCGCCCAGGCCGCCAGACGTTGCCGGTCGAGCATCGACATACCGACCGCGAGCGCGGCACCGACGAGGATGTCCTGCATCCGGCTGTCGGTGCCGTAGTAGACGCGCGACGGGTCACCGCCGGGCACGTAGAGCTTGGCCATGACCAGCGCGGACAACGCGGCCAGCGCGATCATCACCGCCAGGATCTTGCCGCGGCCCCGCCGCCCGAACATCCGGAAGAGCACGATCATCAGGATCGGGAAGAGCAGGTAGTACTGCTCCTCGATGCCGAGGGTCCAGGCGTGTTTGAAGGGCGACTGGGCGACCGCGCCGAACTGCTCGAAGTAGGACTGCCCGGTCAGCACCATCCGCCAGTTGGCGACGTAGAAGAGCGCGGCCAGACCGTCACCCTTGATGGTGCTGGGTGTCGCATCACCGAGGATCCGCGGCCACGCCACCGACACCACGATCAGCATGATGAGCAGGGCGGGCAGCAGCCTGCGGGCCCGGCGTACGTAGAAGCCGACGAGGTCGATCGACCCCCACTTGTCCAGCTCCTTCAGCAGCAGACCGGTGATCAGATAACCGGAGACGATGAAGAAGACGTTGACCGACCAATAACCTCCGGTCACCCATTGGTAGGGGACGTGGAAGAGCATGATCGTCAGCACCGACACGGCACGCATGCCGTCCAGTGCCGGGCGGTAACCACCGCCGGTGGGTCGTGGGCTCATCAAGTCGCAGACGTGCTCGGGGGTCGGGACGTCGCGCAAGCATACTTGCCCGAGATGCAGGTCACACCCAGGCCTTACTGACCAGTAGGTTGCGCGGTCAGTACCGCGTCCGCCCAGTCGGTGCCGCCGGTGACGCGAGCACCGGCCGCCACCACACAGCGGATCAGCCGAACGTCCGCGCCGACCCGCGCGCCGGGCAGCACCACCGACCCCTCGAGCACTGCGCCGGCGTCGACCGCCGCACCGGCGTGCACGCTGCACCCGCCGGTCAGCCGCGCGGCAGGATCGACATACGCCTCGGGTGCGACGTAGACGTCGTGGTGGTCGACGATCGCACCCGGCAGCCCGCCGGTCACCGCGTCCACGCTCGCCAGCCGGTATGCCGCGGGGCTGCCCACGTCCCGGAAGTAGCCGTCGCCGGTCCACGCGTGGACCACGACGCCGTCGGCGATCAGGGTCGGCAGTACGTCGCGTTCCCACGAGGACCGGCCGACAGGCAGCGACCGGAGGAGGTCGGCGTCGACGACATACGTGCCGGCGTTGGCCAGCCCGGGGCCGGTGCCGGACTTCTCGGCGAAACCCCGCACCCGTCTGTCGTCGTCGCAGGTCACCTGGCCGTATGGCGCCACGTCCGGCACCCGCCGCACGTGCAGGCACACCTGCGCCGACCGGGCCGCGGCGAGTTGGCCGGACAGGTCGTGGCTGGACAGCAGGTCGCCGTTGAGCACGACGACCCGGTCCGCGTCCGGCAGGTGCTCGATCGACGCGCGCAGTGCGCCACCGGTGCCGAGCGGTTCGTCCTCGACGCAGTGCCGCAGGCGCAGGCCCCACCGGGCCCCTTCGCCGAGCACGGCGTCGAAATGACCGGCCAGGTAGCCGGTGGAGATGACGACGTCCCGGACGCCCGCCGCCGCGAGGCGCCGCAACTGGTAGCCGATCAGCGGCTCGGGGCCGAGCGGCAACAGTGGTTTGGGGCAATCGTCGGTGAGCGGACGCATCCGGCTGCCCGCTCCCCCGGCCAGCACGATCCCTGCGAGAGTCACGTCCGCATTATGTCCTGCTTGACTCACCGGTAACCTGCCACGGGCACCCAACGCCCGCCCACGACCCCGAGGTGACACATGCAGGTGAACCTGCTGCGCCGGCTGCGGTATGTCGCACGCCTGCCGGTCACCTGGCTCGTCGTGGTCGCGCTCGTGCCGATCGCCGTGGCGTATGTCCGCGCCGTGTCGCACGGGTGGGCGCCCGAGGGTGACGACGCCGTCATCGCCGACCGGATGCGGGCGGTCCTCAGCTGGCACCCGCCGCTGATGGGCCAGCGCTCCACCAGCATCCTGACCGAGGGCGCGAACGTGCCCACCCACCATCTCGGCCCGCTCGAGTACTACTTCGGCGCACCGATCGCGGCACTCTTCGGCTTCTCCGGAGCCGGCATCCTGCTGTCGGTCGCGATCGGCAACGCGATCGCGGCCGCCGGATCGATCATTGTCGCGTTCCGGCTGCGGGCGCTGCGGACCGCCATACCCGTGGCACTCGCGGCGCTGTTGCTCGAATGGTCCCTCGGGCCGGAGCAACTGGTGCGTCCGCTGAACGTGTATGTCGCCACGCTGCCGATGCTGCTGGTGCTGGCGTGCGCGTGGGCGCTGGTCGACGGTGACCTGTCGGTGCTGTGGCTCTACGCCGTCTCGGCGTCGTTCGTCGCCCAGTCCAATCTGGCGTTCGCGCCGTTCGTCGTCGGGCTGACCGTGGCACTCGCGCTGCTGACGCTCTCGCGCCGGCTGCGACACGTGCGGATGTCCCGCCTCGGGCACGACCGGCTGCGGCGGGCCTGGCAGATCGCCAGCGGGGTGTTGTTCCTGGTGTGGCTGCCGTCGCTGTTGGAGCTGGTCGCGTACCAGCCCAACAATCTGCAGCAACTGCTGAAGTACCGCTCGCAGTCCACCGATGTCGGCGCCTCCTGGCCGCACGCGCTCGCCTACACCCTGGACCGGCTGTCGCCGCTCGGCTTCGGTCGGTTCCACAACACCTACCGACCGGCCGAGACCGGGCTCGCCGTCGTCGTCGGAGCGGTCGGAGCACTGCTGCTCGGCCTCGGCGCATTCGCCGGATCCCGGCGGCCGCGTACGGCGGGCAGCTTCGCGTGTGGCGTCACCCTGGTCGCCATACCCATCGAGGCGTGGGGGCTGACCCACATGGCCGGCTTCACGGTCGGCTACTGGCTGCTACCGACCCTGGTGATCGCAGCGTTCGGTGTGGCCGCGCTGCTGGTCCGGGCGACCGAGTTGGTGCCGCGTCGCCGGCTGGTCACGGTGCTGCAGCGCATCCCGGCCGTATGGCGTCTCGGGGTCTCGGCGGTCGTCGCGGTCGTGCTGGCGGTGCTCGCGTCGGTCAGCGCTGCCGCGCCGTCATGGGGCAACGAGTCCGCGGCCCGGCACGCCTCGTCGGTCGTGACGTCATACCTGCGCAAGCACGTGCAACCCTCCGCGCCGGTCGCGGTGCAGGGCAGCGGAATCTACTCGCTCAGTGTCGACTCGGCGATCGGCTTCCAGCTCGGCCGGCAGGGTTTCGACACCTATTACATGCTCGGCTGGCCGGTGCCGGAGGACACCGACAAGTGGCACGTCGATCATGCGCCACCGACCCATGTCAGCGTCGTCATCGCCGAACGCACCGACGGTGGCAAGTGGTCGCGGGAGCGACCGGACGGGGCTGCGCAACTGGACCTGGGCCGTTTCCGCGACACCGACGTGCGGGCATGGGTGAAGATTCCCTCGATCATGGCCCGGTGAGGCACAAATCCGATCCGACCGATGAGTAACATTCGGGCCATGCCCGAAGACCTCGAGACCCGCACGGTGATGACACCTCGCACCGGCACCAAGATCTGCATCCTCGTCGGCCTGGCGTTCATCGTCGCCGCCGTCTACTTCTACTTCGTCCCCGCAACGAGTGTGCACACCGACAGCGGATCGGTCTTCGGGTGCGGCACCGCTGCGAACCCGTCGAACAGCACGTTCGCCAAGGGCACTTGCTGGCGGGTGACCGACGTGGAGAAGTACCGCGCCATAGCCGCCGCCGCCATCGGCATCCTGACGATCGTGCTGGGTGCGGTGATGTTCGGGGTCGACCGTCGGACCGAGACCCGACGTGCCCGGCACGAGGGTTATGCGGACGACCGGCCGCGCTCGGCCGACCGCGACGACCGTGGGTGGGACGACGAGCCGCGCCGTCGGCAGGACGACGACCGGCCCGACCGCGTCGAGCATGCCGATGACGGCGCGGACCGCGCCGGTTTCGGGGCCGCCGCACAGGACGAGTCCGATCACCTCGAGTCGCGACGGGAGCGTCGTCGACCGCGTCGGGACTGGGACGACGACCGCGCCTGACCTGCGCCGCCGCCGCACCGATCCGGGTGTGTCCCGACCCAGTGTCAGGCCGTGCACGCGTGCGGCCACTCACACCGCCCATACGCCGCCCCAGGGTCAAGCCGTGCACGCGTGCGGCCACTCACACCGCCCATACCCCGACACTGGGGAGACTTCGGTACACGCCGGGCGACCCGTAACCACGAACGGCTGAGCGCCGGTGCGAAACGCACCGGCGCTCAGCCGTTTTCGGAAGTGGACGTGGGTCAGCGTGACCGCAGGCGGCCACGGGTCGGCTGAGTCAGTGCGCGGCGGCGTGCCAGGAGTTTCCCACGCCGATGCTGACGTCCAGCGGCACGTCGAGCTCGATCGCGGCACCCATCTCGCGCCGGACGATCTCCTCGACCGTGGCCTGCTCCCCCGGCGCGATCTCGATGACGAGCTCGTCGTGGACCTGCAGCAGCATGCGGGACTTCACGTCCGCGGTATCGAGTGCAGCACGCACGTGCAGCATGGCCAGCTTCATCACGTCGGCGGCCGAACCCTGGATGGGTGCGTTGAGCGCCATCCGTTCGGCCGCCTGGCGTCGCTGCCGATTGTCCGACGTCAGGTCAGGCAGGTAGCGCCGGCGGCCGAGCATCGTCTCGGTGTAACCGGTCTTGCGAGCGACGTCGACGACCTCCCGCAGGTAGTCACGCACTCCCCCGAACCGGGTGAAGTACTCCTCCATCAGCGTCGTCGCCTCGCCGGCGGAGATCGCCAGCTGCTTCGACAGTCCGTATGCCGACAAACCGTAGGCGAGGCCGTAGGACATCGCCTTGACCTTCGCGCGCATCTCGGCCGTCACGTCCTGCGGCTCGACGGCGAACACCCGGGAGCCTACGAACCGGTGCAGGTCCTCACCGCTGCGGAACGCCTCGATCAGGCCTTCGTCGCCGGACAGGTGCGCCATGATCCGCATCTCGATCTGGCTGTAGTCGGCCGACATCAACGACTCGAATCCGTCACCGACAACGAACGCCTCACGGATGCGGCGCCCCTCCTCGGTGCGGATCGGGATGTTCTGCAGGTTGGGGTCGGTCGACGAGAGCCGACCGGTCGCCGCGATCGTCTGCTGGTAGGTCGTATGGATGCGACCATCGTCCGCGATCGACTTGGTCAGTCCCTCCACGGTCACCCGCAGACGTGCCGAATCCCGATGCCGCAGAAGCGCTTCCAGGAACGGGTGCTCGGTCTTGGCGTAGAGATCGGTCAACGCATCGGCGTCAGTCGTGTAGCCGGTCTTGGTCTTCTTGGTCTTGGGCATGCCGAGCTTGTCGAAGAGCAGCACCTGCAACTGCTTCGGCGAACCCAAGTTGATGCGCTCACCCTCGGCCGCCTCGTAGGCGTCCTCGGCCGCGCGATCCAGCGCGTCGGCGTAATCGCTCTCCAGCCGCTCCAGCAGCTCCGGGTCGACGTGGATGCCGACGCGCTCCATCTGCGCCAGCAGATCGACCAGCGGCAGCTCCATCTCGGCCAGCAGCTCGGTGCCGCCGGTCTCGGCGACCTGCTCGTCCAGCGCCGTCGACAGGTCGAGCACGGCGCGCGCCTGGACCATCGCCTCCTCGCCTTGGTGGTCGTGGCCGTCCAGGTCGAGCATCCCCTGGGCCGGGTTGTCCTGCTCGGGCCGCAGCTCGCGGCGCAGGAAGCGCAACACCAGGTCGGCGAGGTCGTAGGCGCGCTGGTCGGGCCGCACGAGGTATGCCGCCAGCGCGGTGTCGCTCACCAGCCCGGCGAGCGGGAGGCCCGCGGCATACAACGCCTGCAGCGGACCCTTGGCGTCGTGCATGACCTTCGGACGCTCCGGGTCGGCCAGCCACTCGCGCACGACCTTGTCGGCCGCCTGCGTCAGCTCCGCCACGTCGAAGTATGCCGCCCGTGCGGCCTCCCCGTCACCGACAGCGACGGCGATCGCACGCACGTCGCCGGTCCCGCGGGACCAGTCGCCGATGACGTGCAGTCCGGCGCGTTCCTTCGAGGTGAGGTTGTCGGCGACCCAGCCGGCGACCTCTTCCGGCGCCAGGACCGAACCTTCGACCTCGACCACACCTTCAGCCTCATCACCGGCCGCGTCGAGGGTCGCGAAGAGCCGCTCACGCAACACCCGGAACTCGAGGCCGTCGAAGACCTGGTGCACCTGGTCGCGGTCCCACACCTGGCGCTCCAAGTCGTCGACGGTCACGTCGAGGCTGACGTCACGTACCAGCTGGTTGAGCCGACGGTTGCGCAGCACCCCGTCCAGATGCTCACGCAACGAGTCGCCGACCTTGCCCTTGATCTCACCGACGTGGTCGACGATGCCGGGCAGGTCGCCATACAGCGCCAGCCACTTGGCAGCAGTCTTGGCGCCGACGCCGGGCACCCCGGGCAGGTTGTCGGACTTCTCCCCCACCAGCGCGGCCAGGTCGGGGTAGCGCTCCGGGGAGACCAGATAGCGCTCCTCGACCTTCGCCGGTGTCATCCGCCACAGGTCGGACACTCCCTTGGCCGGGTAGAGCACGGTCACCTTGTCGGTGACCAGCTGCATCGCGTCGCGGTCGCCGGACACGATCAGCACCTCGTCGAAGCCTTGGTCCTCGGCCTGGGTCGACAGCGTCGCGATGAGGTCGTCGGCCTCCCAGCCGGCCAGCTCGATGTAGCGGATCTTCAGCGCGTCGAGGATCTCGTGGACGAGCGACACCTGCCCCTTGAACTCGTCCGGGGTCTTGGCCCGACCGGCCTTGTATTCGGCGTATTCCTCCGCGCGGAAGGTCTGCCGGGAGACGTCGAAACAGACACCGATGTGGGTGGGCTCCTCGTCCCGCAGCACGTTGATCAGCATCGAGGTGAAGCCGTAGACGCCATTGGTGGGCTGCCCGGTGGAGGTCGAGAAGTTCTCGACCGGGAGCGCGTAGAACGCGCGGTAGGCGAGCGAATGACCGTCGAGGAGAAGGAGGCGTTTCACGCATGGCAGCCTAAGGGGCATGACCGACACCAGTGCGCAGTCCCCCACTCCGGCCGCCGACGCGGAACTCGTCAAGCTCTTCAACGACATGAGTGCCGGAACGCTCAGCGAGCGGATGGGCATCACATTCGTCGAGGCGAGCCCGCAACGCATCGTTGCGACCATGCCCGTCGAGGGCAACAACCAGCCCTACGGCTTGCTGCACGGCGGCGCCAGCGTGGTGCTCGCCGAGACGCTCGGGTCGGTCGGCGCCGCCCTGCACGCCGGCGAAGGACGCATCGCTGTGGGCCTGGACATCAACGCCACACATCACCGTGGCGCACGCTCGGGACTGGTCACCGGCACTGCGACGCCGTTGTCGCTCGGTCGCACGCTCGCCTCATACGAAGTGGTCGTCACCGACGAGGACGGCAACCGGCTGTGCACCAGTCGGATCACCTGCCTGCTTCGGGACAGTGCGCCCAAGGCGCAGTAGGCGGCTCAGTCGACAAGCGTGGACTGCGCCGGGACCAGCACCGGGTCGCAGTCGCGGGCACGTGCCCTGGCGCGCAGCGACCGGCGTAACCGGACCGCGTCACTGACGGTCGACAGGCCGTGGCCGGCCAGTCGCCGCCGCAACGCCGCGGGGGTCGTGCTGCGCTCGGTCACCACCGCGGAGAAGCCGAGTCGGGCGAAGAAGCGATTGGCGTCACGGCTGCTCGCCGGGACGCAGGAGACGATCTCGGGGGCACCGATGTGCTCGGCGTATGACGCCACTGCCTTCAGCAACGCGCCGGCGGCGCCGCGCTGGCGTCGACCCGGCCGCACCCAGAGCACGTCCACCCAGACCGCCGGCGTGTCCTGCAGCGCAGACACCGGACCGGACATCACCACGCTGTAGCCGACCGGCTCCGCGTCGATCGAGGCGACATAGACGCGCACATCCGCGCGTGCGCAGGCACGGGTCAACCGACCCTCTCGCAACGAGCGCTCCACATGGTCGTCGCTGTGCCCTTCGGCACTCTTGGCCTGACGCCACAAAGCGACGAGTTCTTCCTCGTCGCCGGATGTCATGCGCGTGACCTGAACCGCCGATCTTGCCACTTTCGAACCTCCGCCGAATGACCCCGAGCCACACGTGCATGCCGCAGATTACGCCTAGTCGTTCAGCGCTCGCTCACAGCCTGCCCACATCGGGCTGAGAGGACGCCGAGGCGTGTACGGCCGTTCAACTCTACTGCCTCAGGGTTCGGTCGGCAGGCCGTCCGCGGAACCGCCGGGATCCTCCTCGGAACCGCCCGCTATCACCGCATCCGCGACCTCGCGCATGCCCAGACGGCGGTCCATCGCGGTCTTCTGGATCCACCGGAAGGCACCGGGTTCGTCCAACCCGAGCCGGCTCATCAGGATGCCCTTGGCGCGGTCCATCCGCTTGCGTGTCTCCAGGCGCGCCCCGAGGTCCGCGACTTCACCTTCCAGTGCCTTGCGTTCGGCCCACCGGGACCGTGCGACCGTGATCGCCGGCTGCAGGTCGTCGATCGTGAACGGCTTCAGCACGTAGGCCATCACGCCGGCGTCGGAGGCACGCTCCACCAGCTCCTTGTCGGAGAACGCCGTCAGCATGACGACCGGCGCGATGCCGTCCCGCCCGATCTCGTCCGCCGCGCTGATGCCGTCCAGGACCGGCATCTTGACGTCCATCACCACCAGGTCGGGGGTCAGCTCCCGGGCGGAGTCGACCGCTTGACGCCCGTCGCCGACCTCGGCCACGACGTCATACCCGGCTTCCCGCAGCATCTCGGCGAGATCGAGTCGGATGATCGCTTCGTCCTCGGCGACCAGCACTCGCACGTTGGTCTCTTGGTTCGTCACGCGCATCAGCTTCGCATGTGCCGGTGTATGGCGTGGCTCACCTCCCACCGCACGGACGTCAGCCTCGCAGGTGCGCCACACCGGACCACCCGGGATCCGACTCGACGTCGACCTTGACGGTGCCGTCGGGCCAGCCGGTCACGGCAGCCTTGATCTGGTCGGCTGCCGGCGTCGTCCCGTCGGCGTACACGTGGACGAGGCAGACGCCGCCGCTGCACTCGTGCGCCACGACCCGGCCCTGCTCCTCCAGCCGGTCCGTGACGTGCTGCTTGAGTCGTTCCAGCTCGGTCAGCGCGGCGGCGCTCGGCAGTCCGTTGTCGTTGTGCCCGCGATAAGGGACGGCCACGACGATGTGCTGGTCCAACTGCGGCGCAGACGCTGCCGCCAGCGGCACCTGCGCGCCGGCGGTCACTGGACCGCGAGGACCGGTGCCCTGCAACGTGATCCACCGTGGCCGACCGTCGTCGCCGGTGAACTCCTCACGCAGGTCGCGCACCACGGCCCGCAACCCGGTCAGGCCGAAACCGTCCAACGGCGGCGTCGTCACCGGCTGCAACTCGCCGATCCAGGTCTCGGTCATCTCCTCGCCGAGAGCCGTGTCCAGCGCGACGAAGCAGACCCCGAGCCGCTGATCCTCGGCCACGTCCGCCAGCCGCGGGTGGTAGACGGTCACGTCGACGCGGCTGCCG
The DNA here is from genome assembly GCF_014640635.1 of Flexivirga endophytica. Lineage (GTDB taxonomy): Bacteria > Actinomycetota > Actinomycetes > Actinomycetales > Dermatophilaceae > Flexivirga > Flexivirga endophytica. Next base: position 107,839 of record NZ_BMHI01000004.1, on the reverse strand, counting down.
CTGCGGCGCACACCGACCTGGACGGCGCCCAGGTCGAACTCGTGCCCGTCGAACTTCAGGACCCGCCCATCGATCGTCGTCGCGGGCTGACGGCTGTCGGCATACGACCAGACGAAGTCGGCCTGCGGAGCCGCTGCGAGCCAGCGGCGGGCCACCGCGCGCACCTCGGGGTCGCCATCAGCGGTGACGACCAGCAGGTGCGCCGCTGCGCTGCCCGGGGCGATCTCCCACGCCAGGCGCTCGTCGATGGCGTGCACCCGCGGGTCGAGCAATGCGACGGTGCCGGTCTCCGGGTCGGCCATCGCGACCTGTCCCGATCCGCCGTCACTCCACCAGGACCAGAACGCGTCGATCGCGTCGCCACTGGTGTCCCGTCGCTTGCCGAAAAGTGCCATGGGAGCTATCAAACACCAGTGCGGTTCGGCGCTGTCGAGGCACTCACTCGTCGTCGGAATCGTTCCGGGTCGACACGTTGGACGCCGTCGATGTGTCCCAGCTCCGGCACCACCCTCGTCCCTCCCGCAGGATGCCTCACCCGTCGGCACACGCCACCAGGTAGCGCCGCTCGCCGCGCCCGCCGTCCTCAGCGGTCCCTTCTCAGGAAGAGGGTGCCGTCGCCCTCCTTGGTGGTCAGCTCCTCCGGGGCGGTGCTGGGTTGCTGCACGATGCCCAGCTTCTCGAAGGCGAGGTAGGCGAACGCGCCGAGCGGCACGAGGATCAGCACCGCCAGCGCCCACTGCCACTTGCGCAGCAACAGCTGCCGCTCGGTCCGTGCGATGTCGACCAGGCAGTAGGCGATGAGCAGCACGCCGAGGACTATCAGCGGCAGTGCCATTGCAAAAGAGACCTGGTATCCCATGTCGTGCCCTCCCCGTGGCCGGCACCCGGCCGACCCATGATCTGAGTATGGCACCAGAGGCGCCTCCTGGCGGCGCGCCGGCCGCTAGGAAGCAGGTGGTGCGGAACCCCCACGGAGCCTGGACAGGGAGACCTCCCGTTCGACGGCGTGGTCGACGATCCGCTCGGGATATCCCTCACGGTATCCGTCGGTCTGCCGCCAGGGCTCGTGTGCGGCGCCCCCGCTCAGGTGCCGCAGCTCCGGCACCCACCGGCGGACGTAGTCGCCGTCGGGGTCGAACTTCTTGCCCTGCGTGACCGGGTTGAAGACCCGGAAGTATGGCGAAGCGTCGGTCCCGGTCCCGGCCACCCACTGCCACCCGTGGTTGTTCGACGCCACGTCTCCGTCGATCAGCCGGTCGAGGAAGAAGCGCGCACCCAGCGGCCACCAGAGGTGCAGGTCCTTGGTCAGGAAGCTCGCGGCCACCATCCGGACCCGGTTGTGCATCCAGCCGGTCGCGACCAGCTGGCGCATTCCGGCGTCCACCAGCGGGTAGCCGGTCCGGCCCTGTTGCCACGCTGTCAGCTCGAGGCCCGGCTCGTCATACGACATGTGGCCGAGCGTCGTCGTGAGATCGTGCCAGGCGCTGCGCGGGTGCCGCCACAGCACGTCGGCGTAGAACTCGCGCCACGCGAGCTCGGAGACGAACGAGTCGCGGCCCGGACCGGACACGGACGCGAGATCCGCCAGGAGCGTGCGTGGGTGGATCGCGCCGACCTTCAGGTAGGGACTGAGTCCGCTCGTCCCGGCGAGATCGGGCCGGTCCCGCGCGGTGTCGTAGTCACCGATCGATTCGTCGAGGAAGTCACGCCAGCGGCGCAGCGCGGCTCCCTCCCCGGCGTCCGGCAGATCCGGGAGGCCGTCGGCCGCACGCGCGGACTGCAGTGCGGTCAACGCTGCCTCGTCGGAGTCCACGGCGCGCCACGACACGTCCACCTCACCGGCCGGTCCCGGAGCTCCGTGCTCGTTCCACGCCCGCCGGAACGCGGTGAAGACCTTGAACCCGGTCCCCGCCCCGGTGGTCAGGACACCCGGACCGATCGCGTATGGCGTGCCTGTCTCCACCCAGTCGATTCCGTTGTCCTGCAACGCCTTCGCGACTTCACGGTCTCGGCGCGCTCCGAACGGTGTGGTTTCCCGGGAGACGTGCACGGAGGTGGCGCCGAGCCGGCGAGCCGTCTGCGGGATGACCTGCCGGGAGTCGCCATACAGGACCGCGAGGTGGCCGTCGTAGGAGTCGACCGCCGCCTCGACCGAAGTCGCCAACCATGCGCGGCGGACAGTGCCGGCGGACTTCCAGAGGGCCGGGTCGACGACGAACACCACGCCGACGTCGTCGCCGGTGGCATCCGCCGCGGAGCGCAGGGCCGGAAGATCGGATCGCCGCAGGTCGCGACGCAGCCACAGCAGGCTGGTCATTGGGTGCCGGAGGCGGGATTTGAACCCGCACGCCCTTTCGAGCAAAGCATTTTGAGTGCTCCGTGTCTGCCGTTCCACCACTCCGGCAGGAGTGCTGGGACAGCATACGGGAGAGTCCGTGTGCGGCTCCAATCGGACGCGCGGCGCCCCGGCAGAACCAGCCTTGACCTCAAGCATGCTTGAAGACCCAGGATGCGACGCATGAACATCACTGGACTGGGTTGGTCAGGTTCGAGGACGTCGGCAGCGCCGGAGCTCGCCCACTTCTACGCCAACGTCCTGGGTCTGCCGCTCGCTCACCACGAAGCCGACTTCTGGGTCTTCACGTTGCCCGACGGACGCAACGTCGAGGTGTTCGGCGAGGGTTACGCGGGCAAACAGCACATGGTCACCGGACCGGTGGTCGGCTTCGCCGTCGAGGATCTACCGTCCGCGGCCGAGGAACTGCGAGCTGCTGGGGTCGAACTGCTCGGCGAACCCGGCCCGACCTGGCAGCACTTCAGGGGTCCGGACGGCAACGTCTACGAGCTCGTGGCCGACTGACCGTATGTCGGTTCCGCCCGCGGCGATGCTCCTTCGGCGCGGACCGATGAATTCCGCGTGGCCGGCGTGTCATACAGGTGGGAACGTCCCGGCGGCCGATGACCGGCCGCGGCAGAAAGGCACCACATGATCGAGCAATTGACGGCCACGCTGACCATCGATGCACCGGCGGACGCCGTGTTCAGGGTGCTCGCGGATCCGACCACCCATCCCGTGATCGACGGGACCGGGTGGGTCGTGAAACCGGTCGATCCGGACCCGCTGACCGCCGACGGGCAGCTCTTCAGGATGGACATGTACTTCGACAACCCGGAGTTCGAGGACGGCAACTACCGAATCGCCAACAGGGTCAACGTCTTCGACGTGCCTCAAGCGATCGGCTGGCTGCCCGGCCAGGAAGGCGCGGACGGTGAGGTGCACGCCGGTGGGTGGAGCTGGCGTTACGACCTCGTGCCGGTCGGGACCGGTCGGACCGCCGTCACGCTCACCTACGACTGGTCACACGTGCCGGGCGACGTGCGGGCGATGATCTCGTTCCCGGCAGCCGACAGCGCACACCTGAACAATTCACTGCAGCACCTCGCCCGCCTGGTGACCAGCTGACCAGAAAGCAACCGATGTTCGCGGGCCATCCCCTACCCGGAACACACAGGCGACAACGCAGCGCAACGGCACCCGACGAAACGCCAACTCGCGCGGAGCCGACGACCAGAACGCCGCCGATGTTCGCGAGCTCGCGAGCGTTACATCTGCGGCGTTCTGCGAGGAGGCGCAGCAGAAGGCTCAGTGGTAGGCGGGGGCGACCTTGTTCCGGGCGTCACCCATCCGGTGCACGCGCAACGCGTTGGTGGAGCCGGGGATCCCCGGGGGCGAACCGGCCACGATGACGACGAGGTCGCCTTCCTCCGCGCGGCCCTCCCCCAGCAACGTCTCGTCGACCTGCATGGCCATCTGGTCGGTGTGCTTCACCTGCGGCACGAGGTAGGTCTCCACTCCCCACACCATCGCCAGCTGGGACCGCGTGGACGCCGCCGGTGTGAACGCCAGCATCGGGCGGGCGCTGCGGATGCGCGACATCCGCTTCGCGGAGTCGCCCGACTCGGTGAACGTCACCAGATAGCGGACGCCCAGCAGGTCGCCGACCTCCGCTGCGGCGGCGGTCACGGCGCCACCCTTGGTGTGCGGGCGGGTGCCCAGCGGCGGCACCCGGTCCAGCCCGTGCTCCTCGGTGCTGTCGATGATGCGAGCCATCGTCTGGACGGACTCGATCGGCCACGCGCCGACACTGGTCTCCCCGGACAGCATGATCGCGTCGGCACCGTCGAGCACCGCGTTGGCGCAGTCGCTGGCCTCGGCCCGCGTCGGCCGGGAGTTCTCGATCATCGACTCGAGCACCTGCGTCGCGACGATGACCGGCTTGGCGTTGCGCCGGCAGATCTCGATCGCGCGCTTCTGCACGAGCGGGACCTCCTCCAGCGGGAGCTCCACGCCCAGGTCACCACGCGCCACCATCACACCGTCGAACGCGTCGATGATCGCCGCGAGATTGTCGACCGCCTGGGGCTTTTCGACCTTCGCGATCACCGGGACCCGCCGCCCCTCCTCGTCCATGATCTCGTGCGCACGCCGTATGTCGGAGGCATCCCGCACGAAGGACAGTGCGACCACATCGGCGCCCAGCTTCAGTGCCCAGCGCAGGTCGGCCTCGTCCTTCTCCGACAGTGCGGGGACGCTCACCGCGACCCCGGGCAGGTTGATGCCCTTGTGGTTGGAGACCGGACCGCCCTCGATCACCTCGGCATGCACCTCGGTCTCGGTGACTTCCCGCGCCCGCAGGCAGACCTTGCCGTCGTCGATGAGCAGCAGGTCGCCGGGCTGCACGTCGCCCGGCAAACCCTTGTAAGTAGTGGAAACTCGGCTTTGGTCGCCCTCGATGTCGTCGACTGTGATCGTGAACGGATCACCGTTGGCGAGCATGATCGGACCGTCTGCGAAATTGCCGGTCCGGATCTTCGGGCCCTGGAGGTCGCACATGACACACACGGCGCGACCGGAATCGTCCGACGCCGCACGGATCGCCCGGTAGACCTGCTCGTGGTCCGAGTAGGCGCCGTGCGAGAGGTTCAGTCGCGCGACATCCATTCCGGCGTCGACCAAGGCCCGCACCTTCTCCGGTGCAGCAGTGGCAGGTCCGAGGGTGCAAACAATTTTGGCTCGACGCATGCCTCCACCCTAGTGAGCCGGACAACCACTCAACGCATCGTCGGGCAGACCGTCCGACATACGAGTGAGTAACTTCCGTTTCGCGGCACGAGTAAGTCGCGACGGTAGCGACCTACTCGCCCGGAACCGCCTCGCAGGACGAATAACTCGCGACAGTAGCGACCTACTCGCCCGGAACCGCCTCGCAGGACGAATAACTCGCGACAGTAGCGAGTGGGTCGCTCCTCAGACGGTCAGCGGGCGGTCGGTCGGCGCGATCGGCGCCGGCAGGTCGGAGTGCCCACCGGACAGGAACGCGTCGACGCCGTGCGCGGCGGCGCGGCCCTCGGCGATCGCCCACACGATCAGCGACTGTCCACGACCGGCGTCACCTGCGACGAAGACCCCCGGCACCGACGACATGAAGTCCGCGTCACGCCGCACGTTGGAGCGCTCGTCGAGCTCGACGCCGAGGTCGCTGACCAGGCTCTCGGTCAACGGCCCGAGGAAGCCCATCGCGAGCAACACCAGGTCGGCGTCGATCTCGCGTTCGGTGCCTTCGACCTCTTCGAATCCGTTGTCACCGGAACGGACTTCGGCTACCCGCAGCGCGCGCAGCTTCCCAGTGCCATCGTCGATGGCCTCCTTGGTGCTGATCGCGTAGACGCGTTCACCACCCTCCTCGTGCGCGCTGGCGACCCGGAAGATCATCGGGTATGTCGGCCACGGGTGTGCCTCGGAACGCTCGTCCCCCGGCCGCGGCATGATCTCCAGCGAGGTCACCGACTTCGCGCCCTGTCGCAGCGACGTGCCGATGCAGTCCGCTCCGGTGTCGCCGCCACCGATCACCACGACGTGCTTGCCCTCGGCGGTGACCTGGTCGGTCACCTGCTCGCCCAGGGCGACCCGGTTGGCCGGAGGCAGGAAGTCCATCGCCTGGACGAATCTGTCGAGCTCGCGGCCCTGCACCGGCAGGTCACGTGGCACGGTCGAGCCGATCGCGACGATCACGGCGTCATACCGTGCGCGCAACTGTGCCCAGGTGATGTCCTTGCCGATCTCGGTGTTGCACCGGAACCGAGTGCCCTCCGCGGTCATCTGGTCGATGCGCCGGTCGACGATCGACTTCTCCATCTTGAACTCGGGAATGCCGTAACGCAGCAATCCGCCTGGTTTGTCTGCCCGTTCGAAGACCGCGACGGTGTGACCCGCACGCGTCAACTGCTGCGCGGCAGCCAGGCCCGCAGGTCCGGAACCCACGACCGCGACGGTTCGACCGGTCAGCCGCTCGGGCGGCTGTGGCTCCACGGTGCCCTCCGCGAACGCCTGCTCGACGGTGGTCACCTCGATCTGCTTGATCGTCACCGCGGGCTGGCTGATGCTCAGCACGCAGGCGGTCTCGCACGGAGCTGGACACAGCCGCCCGGTGAACTCCGGGAAGTTGTTGGTCGCGTGCAACCGGTCACTCGCATCGGGCCAGTCCCCGCGCCACGCAAGGGTGTTCCACTCCGGGATCAGGTTGCCCAGCGGACATCCCTGGTGACAGAACGGGATGCCGCAATCCATGCACCGGCCCGCTTGCTGCTGCAGGTCGGAGAGCTGCTGCTCCTCGTAGACCTCTTTCCAGTCCTTGATCCGCACCGGGACCGGACGACGTTCCGGGAGGCTGCGCTCCCGCACCTTCAGAAAGCCGCGTGGGTCAGCCACGGGACACCTCCATGATTCGCGCCCAGACGACATCGCCGTCCGGATCGAGTCCTTCCTCCGAAGCCTTCGCTCGCACGTCCAGCACCTGCTGGTAGGCACGCGGCAGCACGAGCGAGAAACGCTCCGCACTGACCGGCCACTGCGCCAACAGCTTTGCGGCCACGGATGATTCGGTCCATTCCTGATGCTTCTCGAGCAGCGCATGCACAGCCGCCCGGTCCTCCTCGCGCAACGGGCTCACGTCCACCAGCTCCCGGTTGACCAGCTGCTCGTCGAGGTCCAGCACGTAGCCGACGCCACCCGACATACCGGCGCCCAGGTTGCGGCCGGTCGGGCCGAGGATCAGCGCCGTGCCGCCGGTCATGTACTCCAGACCGTGGTCACCCACACCCTCGACCACCGCGGTCGCACCGGAGTTGCGCACGCAGAACCGCTCGCCCACCACACCGCGCAGGAAGAGCTCGCCGCTCGTGGCGCCATACCCGATGACGTTGCCGGCGATGACGTTCTGCTCAGCGACCAGCGACGCGTCACGCAGCGGTCGGACGACCACGCGACCACCTGAAAGTCCCTTGCCCACATAGTCGTTCGCCTCGCCGAAGAGGCGCAGCGTGATGCCGGTCGGGAGGAACGCACCGAGCGACTGCCCGGCGGCACCGGTGAGCGTCACGTCGATCGTCTGGTCCGGCAGGCCGCCCGGATAGCGCTTGGTGACCTCGTGGCCGAGCATCGTCCCGACCGTGCGGTTGACGTTGGCCACCGGCAGGTCCAGCCGGACCGGCGCCTGGTCCTCCAGTGCGTCGTGACTCATCGTGATCAGCTGCTGGTCGAGTGCCTTCGCCAACCCGTGGTCCTGCGGCACGACGTGCCGGCGCGGCGTGCCCTCGGGCAGGTCCACGTCGGTGAGGATCGGCGCCAGGTCCAACCCGGCGGCCTTCCAGTGGTCGACCGCGCGCTCGGTGTCCAGCAGCCCGACCTGACCGATCGCCTCGTCGAGGGTACGGAAACCCAACTGTGCCAACAGCTCTCGGACCTCTTCGGCGATGTACTCGAAGAAGGTCTCCACGAACTCCGGCTTGCCGCTGTAGCGCCGACGCAGCTCGGGGTTCTGGGTCGCGACGCCGACCGGGCAGGTGTCGAGGTGGCAGACACGCATCATGATGCAGCCGCTGACGACCAGCGGCGCACTCGCGAAGCAGTACTCCTCCGCACCCAGCAGCGCAGCGATCATCACGTCGCGACCGGTCTTGAGCTGGCCGTCGGTCTGCACGACGATCCGGTCACGCAGCCCGTTGAGCAACAGCGTCTGCTGGGTCTCGGCGAGACCGAGTTCCCACGGACCACCGGCGTGCTTCAGCGACGTCAGCGGTGCCGCACCGGTGCCTCCGTCGTGGCCCGAGACGAGCACCACGTCCGCGTGCGCCTTGGACACCCCCGCGGCGACGGTGCCGACGCCGACCTCGGACACGAGCTTGACGTGGATGCGTGCCGACGGGTTGGCATTCTTCAGGTCGTGGATCAGCTGTGCCAGATCCTCGATCGAGTAGATGTCGTGGTGCGGCGGCGGCGAGATCAGACCGACTCCCGGGGTCGAGTGCCGGGTGCTGGCCACCCAGGGGTAGACCTTGTGGCCGGGAAGCTGACCGCCCTCCCCCGGCTTGGCACCCTGGGCCATCTTGATCTGGATGTCGTCCGCACCGGTCAGGTAGACCGAAGTGACGCCGAACCGGCCCGATGCGACCTGTTTGATGGCCGAGCGGCGCTCCGGGTCCAGCAGGCGGTCGAGGTCCTCGCCGCCCTCACCGGTGTTGGAGCGGGCGCCCAACCGGTTCATCGCGATCGCGAGCGTCTCGTGTGCTTCCTTGCTGATCGAGCCGTAGCTCATCGCGCCGGTCGAGAACCGCTTGACGATGTCGCTGACCGGCTCGACCTCTTCGATCGGGATGCTCGGGCGGGTTCCCTTGAAGGAGAACAGTCCTCGCAGGGTCATCAGCCGCTGCGACTGGTCGTCGACGCGCTGCGTGTACTTCTTGAAGATGTCGTAGCGCCGTGACCGGGTGGAGTGCTGCAACCGGAAGACGGTCTCGGGGTCGAAGAGGTGCGGCTCGCCCTCGCGACGCCACTGGTATTCGCCGCCGGTCTCCAGGGTGCGGTGCGACTGGTGCAGGCCGTTCTTCGGGTATGCCGTCTGGTGCCGCTGCGCGATCTCCTCGGCGATCTCCTCCAGGCCGATGCCACCGATGCGCGACACGGTGCCGGTGAAGTATTCGTCGATGAGGTCCTGTGACAGGCCAAGCGCCTCGAATACCTGCGCACCGCGGTATGACGCGACGGTCGAGATGCCCATCTTGGACATCACCTTCAGCACGCCCTTGCCGAGCGCCTTGATGAGGTTCTTGACCGCCTGCTCCGGCGTGACACCGTCGATCGCACCGCGACGGACCAGGTCCTCGACGGATTCCATTGCAAGATAAGGGTTCACGGCGGCGGCGCCATACCCGATCAGCAGCGCGACGTGGTGGACCTCGCGGACGTCGCCGGCTTCCACGATCAGACCGACCTGGGTGCGGGTCTTCTCACGTACCAGGTGGTGGTGCACGGCCGCGGTCAGCAGCAGCGAGGGGATCGGGGCGAACGCCGCGGTGCTCTCCCGGTCCGACAGGACCACGAAGCGGTGTCCGTCCGCGATCGCCTGCGACACCTCGGCGCAGATGCCCTTGAGCCGGGCACGCAGCGCGCTGGTGCCACCGGCGACCCGGTAGGTGCCGCGGATGACGTAGGTCTGATAACCCGGGAAGTCGCCGGCCTTGTTGAGGTTGACCAGCTTGGCCAACTCGTCGTTGTCGATGACCGGGAAGTCCAACTCGACCTGCCGAGCGTGCTGCGGACCGACCTCGAGCGCGTTGTGCTCCGGACCCATCAGGGTACCGAGCGAGGTGACGAGCTCCTCGCGGATCGCGTCCAGCGGCGGATTGGTCACCTGCGCGAACAGCTGGCTGAAGTAGTCGAAGAGCAACCGCGGGCGGTCCGACAGGACCGCGACCGGAGTGTCGGTGCCCATCGAGCCGAGTGCCTCGGCCGCCGCTGCGGCCATCGGCGTCAGCAGGATCCGCAGCTCCTCGTGGGTGTAACCGAAGGTCTGCTGTCGGCGGACCACGGATGCCGGTGTGTGCCAGACGTGCTCGCGCTCGGGCCGCTCGGCCAGCTTGATGATGCCGGCGTGCAGCCAGTCCTGGTAGGGGTGCTCGGCGGCCAGATCACGCTTGATCTCGTCGTCGCTGATGAGCCGGCCCTGTGCGGTGTCGACCAGGAACATGCGGCCCGGCTGGAGCCGCCCCTTGCGCACCACGTGTGCCGGGTCCAGGTCGAGGACACCCGCTTCGGAGGCGAGCACCACGAGTCCGTCGTCGGTGACGGCATACCGCCCGGGGCGCAGGCCGTTGCGGTCCAGGACCGCACCCACCAGGGTGCCATCGGTGAACGCGACGCACGCCGGCCCGTCCCAGGGCTCCATGATCGCCGAGTGGTACTCGTAGAACGCCCGTCGTGCGGGGTCCATCGTCTCGTGGTTCTCCCAGGCTTCGGGGATCATCATCAGCACCGCGTGCGGCAGGCTGCGGCCGCCGAGGTGCAGCAGCTCAAGCACCTCGTCGAAGCTGGCCGAGTCCGAACCCGAGTCGGTGCAGATCGGGAAAAGGCGATCGATGTCGCCGCCGAAAACATCACTGTGCAAAGTGGATTCGCGCGCACGCATCCAGTTGCGGTTGCCGCGGACGGTGTTGATCTCACCGTTGTGCGCGATCATCCGGTAGGGGTGCGACAGCGGCCACGACGGGAACGTGTTGGTGGAGAACCGCGAGTGCACCAGCGCCAGCTCGGTCGCGAAGCGGCGGTCGGACAGATCCGGGTAGAACGGCTCCAGCTGACCGGTGGTCAGCATGCCCTTGTAGACCACGGTGCGACCGGACAGCGACGGGAAGTAGACCTGCCGCTCGGCTTCGATGCGCTTGCGCAGCGCGTAGGCCTTGCGGTCCAGGTCGATGCCGCTCAGCTCGCCCTCGGCTGCGGCCACGAAGAGCTGCCGGAAGACGGGCATCACGGCCTGCGCCGGTGCGCCGACGAGCGTCGGGTCGGTCGGCACGTCGCGCCAACCCAGCACCCGCAGGCCCTCCTCGGCCGCGATCTCGGCCACGCGCTCACCGATGTACCACTGCTCATCGGGGTCGGTCGGCAGGAAGGCGATGCCCACGGCATACGTGCCCTTGGCCGGAAGATCGAAATCGCAGACCGCGCGGAAGAACTCGTCCGGGATCTGGGTGAGTATGCCGGCACCGTCGCCCACGGCCGGGTCCGCGCCGGTCGCACCGCGGTGCTCCAGGTTGCGCAGCGCCGTCAGCGCATGATCCACGATGTCGTGCCCGGCCGTGCCGCGCATCGTGGCGACCATGGCCACACCACACGCGTCGTGCTCGTTCGCCGGGTTGTAGAGGCCTTGCGCCTGCGGAGCCGCAGAGAAGCCGCTGTGCGTCGTCACCAAACCACCGTCCAGTTGTCGCGAGCGACGCCTCGAACGACGTCGCTGGAAGGGAGAACCGAAACCCCTCGTGGACGACGTTGGCCAAGGAGGCGTGCACAGCTTACCGGTGACCGGGCGTGCTCACAAAGTGGACGTCGCGTCTCGCTCTGCGAGACGCCGCACTCATCCGCGGCGCAGCCGCCCACGCACCGCGCGTCGGGTACGCCCTGCGCCCCGCCGCGCCCTGCGCAGCGCACCGCGTGCATAATGCGCCGCCTCCCAACGCAGGCGCGCTGTCCGGCCCTCGCGCAACGAGGTCGGTTTCGCACTTCCGGACCGTCCGGTCTGCGGGGCGACCAGCCGCATACTCAACTTCCGATACCCCTTCGTCGCGTAGACCTCGACCCGTCGGTCCCCGAGGAACGGGCCGGACGACAGGGTCGTCACCTCACCGACCGGCAGCCGGACCTCCGACGCCCAGCCCAGCCCGTTCAAGCGCACCCGCAGGTCGAGGACGGTCTCCGACGGCTTGTCGCGGAACGCCTCCGCCGGATCGATCAGGACGTCCGAGTGCGCGCCCAGCCGGTCACCGGTGGTGGGGCGTATGTCGGCCTCGCAGAACTGCAATTCCATCGTGCGGCGATCGGACAGCAGCGTGTGCAGCCGGACGCCGCCCGCGATGTCGGAGACGTCGATCGGCTCCAGCGAGACCTCGGGCACCCGCCGGGCGACGTCCCAGCGCACCCGATCCCCGTCGCGCTGCATGGTGATCGGGTAGCCGTCGGCATACACGAACTCGGAGTCGATCGACAGCGAGAGCTTGCCGTCGTCGGTCCACCGCACGTCGCGCAGTCGGACTCGCTGCGTCACCCCACGCTCGGCCGAGGCGAGCGCCCGGATCTCGTCCATCGTTCCGTGCAACAACAGTCGCGCCCGCGCCCGGGAACCTGCACCGAGGTAGGGGAACAGTCGCTCATCGAGGCCGAACTTCGCACTGACTCTGCGCAGTTCGGTCAGCAGCGACTCCTGGTAATCCTCCGGCTGTTCCAGGAGGAATCCGCCGCGCAGGCGGGCCAGCATCTTGGCCTGATACCAGTGGCTGTAGAGCTTGTCGCGGAAGACTCCCGGCTCGGTGTGGACCTCCACGACGCCCAGCACCCGCTCGACGGACTGGTAGTACATCACCGGGTCGGCGACCGAGAAGCTCGCATTGTCGCCACTGCCCGTGCGCCGCATCCAGTAATAGCAGGGCGCATCCGCGAACACCGAGATCCGTTGCGCGGCGAAGTAGCACGACATCATGAAGAAGTGGTCCTCGAGGCGTACCCGACCCTCGGGAAACCGGATCCGGTGTTCCCGGACCATCGCGGTGCGAACCAACTTGTGTGGTGTGAGGATGCCCAGGATCGGATCGCGCACGAGTTTCGCGTCCGGAATGTTGCGCCGGAACAGCGCGCGCGGCACCGACCGCCCCGGTCCGACGCCGATCTCCTTCGGGATCACCACGTCGGAATCGTTCTCGCGGGCATAGTCGTACATCGACGTCAGGGCGTCGGGGGTCAACTTGTCGTCGTTGTCCGCGAAGAAGAGGTATTCGCCACGAGCGACGTCGATGCCGAGGTTGCGCGGCCGGCCCGGCCAGCCCGAGTTGGGCGTGTTGTGCAGGACCTGGATGTTCGCTCGCTCGCCCGCCCACTCCTGCAGGCGTTCGCGGGTGCCGTCGGTGGAGTCGTCATCGACGAAGATGACCTCGAACTCCTCGGCCGACATGGACTGCGCATCGATGCTCGTCAGCAACTCGTCGATGTCCCGTCCCGGGTTGTACACCGCGACCACGACCGAGATTTTCAGCATCATCTCCCACCTTCCCCTGAGCGTGCCGCCGCCCCTCCCCAACCACCGTACGTCGCCCGGTGCTGGAGGCCGGGGCGCGAAACGAGCTCCCGATCAAGACGTATGAACCTCACATGGGTTGTACAAGGAGCACCTGTGGTTGCGCTGTAGAGTCGCCGCACCGGTCCAGCAAAGACACAGTGAGGTGTGCCCCCAGCAATGAAGAATTTCCGCTCGAGCGTCCGACGTACCGTGCGTTCCCGTGTGGTCCGTCCAGTGCGATCTGCGAGTTGGCGGATCCTCGGCGAGGCTCCGTCCGACACGACGTCGGCGCCGGCGTCGGGGAAGCCCGCGCCGAAGAAGAACCCGTGGACGGGCCTGCGCAAACACGGTCTCCGCGTGCAGCCCGGGCTCGGTTTCTTCGGCTCCGGCCCCGGGCACATCAAGGTGCGCTTCGAGCCGCCGGCCCAACTGAACAACGCGACCATGCACGTCTACCGGGACATCGCCATCGGGCGCTACACCTTCCTGCGCAGCGGCCGGTTCCGTTACCTCGACACCATCGGGCGCTACACCAGCATCGGGCCTGACGTCACCATCGGCGAAGGTGAGCACCCGGTCAGCTGGCTGACGACATCACCGGCGGTCCACCACGCCAGCCGCTTCCACTACTACCCGCCGGAGGCCGACTCCGGTCCCCGCACCATCAAGCGGCACGCGGGCAACATCGACCCGAAGACGATGGCGAACGCCAACATCGGCAACGACGTCTGGATCGGTGCCAACGTGCTGATCCGTCGCGGGGTGACCATCGGGGACGGCGCCATCGTCGCCGCCGGCGCGTTCGTGAACAAGGACGTGGCGCCATACACGATCGTCGGCGGCCTGCCGGCCAAGGTGATCGGCAAACGCTTCAGCGACGAGATCATCGACAAACTGCTGGAGCTGAAGTGGTGGGAGTTCGATGTCAGCGATCTGTCCGGCATCCCCTTCGACGACGTCGAGCAGGCGATCGAGCAGATCATCGAGCGCGAACGTGCGGGCCAGATATCCCGCGTCCCCGTGACGTATGACGAAGTGGTGATCAGCAAGAAGGGTTACCGCTCGCTGACCATCGACCCGCTGAACGCTCAGCGAGCCGCGGACCGGATGAAGCGGCTCAAGCAGGCGGACTAGCCGACGAGGGGCCCTGCGCCTCCGCCCGCACTTCCGCGGTCAGGTCGTCCGTGGCTCGCACCGGCGGCCACACGGCCTCCGCGGGTGGCCACGGCGCGTGCGCCACCTCGGCCGCCGCCCGGAGGAAGCCCTCCTCGTAGGTCGCGTCCGGGAAGTCGCCCAGGTAGTAGGTGCGCTTCTCCCGCCGCACCACGCCCAGCGGGTCGTCGGTCGCGGCCGACTCGAGGGCCGCACCGACCTCCTCGCGAGAGCCGTCGACGACATACGTGGCCGACGCCAGCGGGAACTCCTCCCGGAACTCGGCCGGGTCCTGGCCGGGGTTGACCAGCAGGATCGGTTTCTCGGAGTAGAGGTAGTCGGCGACCACGCTCGAGACGTCCGCGATCATCAGGTCCGAGGCGTTGAAGCACTCCAGGATGGACATCTCCTGCTCCGCTGCGGCCCCGAAGACGTGAGCGCGGCCGGTCTTCGCGGCATCGGCCGCGAGGAGCTCGCGGGCCTGCTCGGCGATGAGGGCGAACTCGGGGTCGCGGTCGTTGTAGGGGTGTTGCCGGAAAATGACCCGACACCCGTGGGCGAGCGCCTCACCGACGATGTCCAACGCGCGCGGGATCGAGCTGTATGCCGCGTCCTCGTGGAAGCCCTTCCACGTCGGTGCGTAGAACACCGTGGAGTCCGTCAGGTCCAGTGTCTCGGTGTGCCGCCGCTCGATACCGACGACCTGCGGGCGACCCACGATCACGAACTTCTCGTCCGGGATGAAGACCCCGTGCGCCGCGTAGCGGTCGATGCCCGCCTGACCGGCGACGAAGACCTTGTCGAACATCGCGGTGACCGGGCTGTAGCTCGGCGCTTTGTCGCTGTCACCGTGCAGCAACTGCACATGCGTCAGCTCGCCGTACCGGACGAAATGCGTGTTGCGCGCGGCATTGTTGACGTAGAACGCCGCCCGCAGGCTCTCGCTGCGGTTGCGTTCGACGGTCGCCATCGTCGGGCAGTGCAGGATCGGCACGTCGTCGACCACGCTGACCGCCTGCCCGTAGCTGCGCCGATCGCGGACCATCACGTAGAACGGCACCCCGACTCGCTTGAGGTGCGGGATCCACATGCCCAGCTGCTGCTGGGAGTTGCGCGGCGCGTCCCAGTAGACGACGAACGCGGGGTTCAGCGTCTCCAACACGGTGGGCAGCATCTGTTGGGCCCGCCGCGAAGCGGTGCGACGCGCGAAAGCGTCGGCGAGGATGAAGGTCGCCATCATGCCGGCGATGAGCGACATCAGCAGCCACCACAGGCCGTTCAGATGGAAGTAGCCCGCGGCGAGCAGAGCCACCGGGAGGACCAGCATGATCCGGCCGTAGAGGCGCACGGTCCACGGCTTCTTCTGCCGGAGGGTGAGCTGGTCGAACCCGGAGGCACGCACACCGGTGTAACCGTGGGCACGGCGTACGAACGATTCGCTGCGGACCAGCATCACCAGGATGGCGATCGCGGTCCAGGCCGCCCAGGCGACGCTCAGGCCGTGGTGGATGATCGGGCCGGCCGGCCCGATGGCGAACAGCACCCGCGCGATGAGGTGCGCGCCGAGTCCGCGCCCGCGCCACATCTTGCGGCACATGACGACGCAGCCGGCGTAACCCACCAGCCAGACCACCACGCCCGGGTACTTCGCCCCGGACAGCAGCAGCAGGGTTGCGACGAGCGCCATGAGGACGATCGACACGTTGCGGAGTTCACGCTGGAGCAAGGAGGTACCCGATTCAGCAGACGACGCTGCAGGATTGTGAGGAGCTGATGAGGTCGATCCGTCGCCGTTGTCGCCGGCCGGCGACGGTCACGCGACGGCGGCAGCGCCGACCCGGGCCGTGATATGCCGCCCGGGTCGCGCGCTGCTCACAGGCGTACGACGAGGTTTTCACTGTCGACGTAGCGTCCCACCGGACTGGTGAGCATCCGGATGGCATCGGCGACGTCCTCCGGCTGCATGATCGTCGTGGGGTCCTCGTCGGGCGCGAGCTTGCGCCGCAACGCGGTCGCGCACCGGCCGGGCGAGATGGTGATGACGCGGGTGCCGTAGATGGCCAGCTCCTCCTTGAGGACCTGGCTCATCGCGATGAGCGCCGCCTTCGAGCTGGAGTAGGTCAGCCAGCCGGACCGGCCGGTGATGCCGGCGGTCGAGGCGACGTTGACGATGTACTCGAAGGTGTTCCCCAGGTGCAGCAGATGCTGCACGATCAGGAACGGTGCGTAGAGGTTGACGCCGATGGTGCGCTCGAAGTCGCCGAAGTCGATCTCGTGGATCGGGTCTGGCGCGGTGTAACCGGCATTGTTGACCAGGAACTCGATGTTGCCGTGCTTCTCGATGATCTTCGGCATGAGCTGCCCGATGGCGTCGCGGTCGTTGAGGTCGATCTCGTAGCAGAAGACCTTCTTGCCGAACGGGTTGTCGGCCAGCAGTTCCTTCTCGGCCTCGGCGAAGTCGTCGGACTTGCGTGCCAGCAGCACGTAGTCGGTGACGTCGTTGTCCTCGCGGAAGAAGCGCTCCGCGGTTGCCAGCCCGATGCCCTTGGACGCACCACTGATCAGGATGGTCTTACGCATCGTCGTCGTCACCTGCCAGCAGGTAGCCCGCCAGACGGACGTCGGTCTTGGTGGTGACCTTGAAGTTCCGGTCGTTGCCGGGGATGTAGTAGACGTCCGCGCCGGCCACCGCGCACAGGGTGGCGTCCTCGGTGAACACCACGTCCTCCTTCTGCGCGTAGGCGTGGCCCGCCTCGAGCGTGGTCTTGCGGAACTTCTGCGGCAGTTGCACATTGCGCAGCCGCGCGCGCTCCAGCGACCCGGTCACCTGCTGGGTGTCGGGGTCGACCGGCGCGACGGTGAACGGGATCTCCAGCATGAAACTGACGTTGTCCTTGTCGGCGGCGATGAGCGCCTCGAACTCGGCCTTGGTGACCAGCGGCCGTGCGGTCTCGTGCAGGATCACGTGTTCGTTGTCGCAGTGCTCGAGCATCGAGCGAACCGACGCGTGGCGGGTGTCGCCGCCCTCGACATACGTGATCGGCGTCTTGATCGCATAGTCGGCGACCAGCTTGCGCATGGTGTCTTCCCAGCCCGCCGGGAAGTTGAGAATGATCTGGTCGATCTCTGGGATGTCGTCGACAGCGATCAGGGGGTAGATCATCGCCGGGATGTGATTGACCCGGATGAGTTGCTTGGGCTGACCAGCAGCGACTCGAGTGCCTACACCGCCGTTCAGGAGAGCGAGGGTATACATGCCGTGCACCTTAACCTTTCAGTAGTTCCGTGGATCAGGGTCGTCCCGGAGATTCCCCGTGCACCGCACGGGATGCCATGTCGACGAAGCGGGCCACTTCGTCCTGATGGTCGCCCAGGTAATAGGTCCGCAATCGCGAGCGCGTCTCGGCGAGCGGGTCGTCGGTGAGCATGGCGCGCAGACCGGTGCTGAGCTCCCCGCCCAGGTCGAGCAGGTAGGTCGCTCGCAGCATCGGGAAGGCCTCCGGGTCCGCCGGCTGCCCCTCCCCCGTGGCCGCCAGGTCGACGACCGCCATCGGCTTGCGCGAGTGCAGGTAGTCCGACGCGACGCTCGAGACGTCGGTCACCAGCGCGTCGGAGCGGTTGAACCACTCTGAGACTGTGTCGTGCCGGGTCTGCTCGCTGGTCAGATGCGGGCGTTCGGCGGTTGCTGCGTCCGCGAGGAGCGCATCGATCCGGCCGATGGCGGCCGCGGAGCGCCGCTCGTTCCGCGACAGCGGATGCGGCCGGAAGGCAACTCGGACGTCCTGCTCCAACAGCGCCCGGACGATGGTCTCGCCGCGTGCCAACGAACTGAAGTTCATGTCTCGCATGCCGCCGCGCCACGTCGGCGCGTAGAGCACCGTCCGGGTGCCGGCACACGGATCGGTGTTGTGCTCCAGGACGTCGGCGACCTGGGGCCGACCGACGAGACGGAACTTCTCCTCCGGGACGACGACGCCGTTGCGGTGGAAGCGATCGATGCCGGCCTGCCCGGCGACGAAGATCTGATCGAACATCCCGATCATCGGGTGATAACTGGACGGTTTGTCGGAGTCGCCGTGGTTCAGGTGGACGTGGGTGCGGTCGAGGAAGCGCACACCATCGACGCACTGCGCGTCGGTGTTGACGTAGAAGAGCGCACGCACGCTCGGCACCATGACGTCGTCAAGTCCGGCCAGCCGCTGGCAGGCGACGACCGGCTGGTCGGTCAGCGCGGCGGCCCGCGCGAGCAGTTGCGGGTCCCGCGCGAGCACGGCATACGGCAGTCCGAGACGCTCGAGGTAGGGCACCCACATCCGCACCTGATAGTCGCCGGCCACCTGGCCGCTGAAGTAGATGTAGAACGCGGGCGCGTATGCGACGAGGGCCTCGGTCACCGCTCGGTTGACGGTCTGCGCCCGCCGGACATGGACCGCCGATCGCAGTCGCAGCACACTGCGCGCCATGATCGCCACCACGGCCACCAGCAGGATCGCGTCGGCGGGGTCCGGTAGGTCGACCAGCCACTCCAGCAGCAGCCAGACGGCGAACAACAGGGTGCTGGCCTGCACGGCGCCGGCCATCGGACCGAGGGTCTGCGGGCGGCGATCGTCCGGCACACCGGGCAACTGGGCGGCGCGGATCTCCGGCACCAACCGTCGCTCCAGCGGCTCGTCGACCAGGCCGGCGCCGAGCACAACGGCCACTGCGAGGACCAACCACGGTGTCTCGTCCTCGTGCTGCACGAACCCCACGAAGGTCGCGAGGACCCCGACCAGGGCCATCACGTTGAGGGCCGGGCCCGGGCGCAGTCGACCGACCCAGGCAAGACCGATCATCAGCGCGATGGAGACCAGCGCGACGACCAACTCCGGCAACCCGAACGCGGTGACGATCACCAGCAGCGTCGCCAACAGGTTGAGACCGACAACGGCCAGCAGGGACTGACCGAGTCGGCGCAGCGCGGTCACCTCGCCGCCTTCACACGGGGCGAGGCCATGATCGACACGAAGTGGCCGAGCACGACGGTCCAGACGACGGGCGCCAGCACCCAGACCGTCACCCGGAAGACGTCGACGTCGTTGCCGGTGATCAGCCCGACGATCGACAGGACCAGCGCCAGCAGGCTCAACTCCACGGAGTGGAAGATCCGGTGGAACGGCAGGAAGCGCGCGGCACCGCGGAGTATGCCGACCAGGCCTCGACGCGGCACCGCCTTGGCCTCGGCGGTGTCGGGCAGCCGGTCCACGCCGCTGAACGCGCGTGCCACGTGGACGAAGTCGTTGAGGGCCTTGTTGAGCATGATGCCGGACATCAGCACCGCACCGAGGAACGCGAACTTCCAGGTGTCGGTCGAGCCGGTCTGCCCACCGAAGACCCCGGCCGCACGCAGCCCGAACGCCAGCCCGACGAAGCCCTCGGTCGTGTAGTGCGCGACCTTGTCCAGGAACACACCGGCCGGGCTGAACTTCTGCCGCCACCGGGCGAGTTCGCCGTCGACGCAGTCGAGATACATCTGCAGTTGCCCGAAGAACACCGCGAGCAGCGCACCGAGCACACCCGGCACGAGCAACGACAGGGCGATGCACCAACCGGACAGGATCATCAGGCCGGTGACGCCGTTGGGCGTCATCCGGGTGGGCACGAGCTGCCGGGTCAGGTAGAGCGAGCCGTGCCGGAGGTATTCGCCCGACCAGTGCTCGGCGTTCTGGCGGCCACGGACGGACATCGGCTGCGAGCGCTCCCGCAGCTCTTCGATGGTGGGTTTGGTGGTCGCCATTTAGATGACCGGCCGAAGGTCGCAGAGAACATCAGGTGATTGACGTGGCGATGAGGAACGAATCGTCACGTCAGATCACCGGCCATCGACCGTTGCGGGCCATGCGCCATACGGCTGACCACGGCAGTTTGCGGTGCGGCTCACCGGGCGCCCACGGCTGGGTGGTCCAGCCCTCGCGCCAGCCGGCGAACCAGGGCCGCAGGCTCTCGCGCACGTTGCGGGAGCGGACCACCTGCACCGCTGTCCAGGAGCCGACATACCCCCAACTGACCGGCCAGGGCAGGTTGCGACGCGCGAGCCAGACCCGGTTGCGGGCGTTCTTGGTGAAGTAGTCGTCGTGCCGGCGCGGGTCGATGACCGGGTGCCCGGCGCGCAGGTGACCGAGGTAGACGGTGCGACTGCCGGCGCCCCAGACGCGCCAGGCGAGCTCGATGCCCTCGTGCGCGTAGAAGAAGGGTGCCGGCCAGCCCAGGGTCTGCTCGAAGACCTCCCGACGTATGGCGACAGCCATCTCGACGACCGAGAAGACGTTGGACGAACGGTAGGGACTGCCCTTGCGCAGCCGCGGGATCCACCGGGTCGGCAGGTCTCCGACCTCGGGGTCCTCGATGCGCGGCTGGATCATCCCGATCGTCGGGTCGGCGCGGAACTCCGCGGCGCACTTGACCAGGAAGTCGTCGTCCAGCAGCCACGCGTCGTCGTCGAGGAAGAAGAGCAGGTCGCCGGTGACGTGATCGACACCCGCGTTGCGTCCGGCGGGTATGCCGACGTTCTCCGGCAGCGGCAACGCCTTGACCCGAGGAGGCAGATCGACCGGATCCCAGCCGTTGCCGACGACCACGATGTCGAGCCGGACACCGGTCTGACCCAGCAGCGAGTCGAGGCCGCGACGCAACTCCGGTGGGCGGGTCCCCTGAGTGAGCACCACCACCCCGAAGGTCGGGGTGTCGGCGTCCCTCGGGACAGGCTCGACCGCGAGTTCGATCGTCGTACTCCTTCGTTTCACCCACTGGTTCGGGCGCGTTCATCCCCCGCTGCGGGCCGATCTTATGACACCACTGCACGATCCGCGCATTCGAACGCGCGGGTGCGGATCAGTTGTCGTGCGGTGGGCCGGGGTCCTTGACCGGCCCGGCCTGCGCCGGTGACGGGTCCTCGGCCGCTGCGTCCGGTTGCGCCCCGTCGTCGGTCGGGGTGCTGCCCGGGATCGGCTCCCGCTCACCGTCCGGATGCCGACGCGCATTGATCACCAGGCCGACGAGGCCGCCG
The DNA here is from genome assembly GCF_014640635.1 of Flexivirga endophytica. Lineage (GTDB taxonomy): Bacteria > Actinomycetota > Actinomycetes > Actinomycetales > Dermatophilaceae > Flexivirga > Flexivirga endophytica. Next base: position 86,482 of record NZ_BMHI01000004.1, on the reverse strand, counting down.
ATGAACACCAGCACGCACACCCACACGTTGACGCGCTGGCCGAGGATGTGGTTGGCGGGGTCGTTGCGCATCCACTCCATCCAGATCCGGCCGATCGGGTAGAGCGTGACGTAGAGGAAGAACGACTTGCCCCGGCCGAGCCGGTAACGGCGGTCCAGCCACACCACGATGAGCGCGATGACCAGGCAGAACAGCGACTCGTAGAGGAAGGTCGGCTGGAAGTAGCCCTTGACGATCGGGTGACCGGCCGAGTCCTTCACCGCGTGGCCGGCGGTCTCGTCCCATTCATAGATCTTCAGCCGCCAGGGCAGATCGGTGGTGCGGCCGTGCAGCTCGTTGTTGAAGTAGTTGCCCCACCGGCCGAGCGCCTGCGCCAGGACGACACCGGGCGCACCGGCGTCGGCGAAGTCGAGGAAGCGGATGTTGTTGCGGCGACAGCCGATGTACGCGCCAAGCGCACCGATCGCGATGGCGCCCCAGATGCCGAGGCCGCCGTGCCAGATCGCGAACGCGTCCCAGGGGTTGCCGTGCTTGCCGAAGTAGGGCTGCGGCGAGGTGATGACGTTGTAGATGCGCCCGCCGACGATGCCGAACGGCACCGCCCACCAGGCGACGTTGAGTGCGTCCTCACGCTGGTAGCCGCGATCCTCCATCCGGCGTCCGGTGACCCAGATCGCCAGGACGATGCCGGCCAGGATGCACAGCGCGTACATCCGGATCGGGAACGGTCCCAGCCAGAAGACCCCGACCGTCGGGCTCGGGAAGTACGACCCCTCGGCGATCACCCTCGCACTCCGTCGGCAAGGGACTCGGCCTTGCGTGCGAGCGCGGACAGACCTGCTTGCCGGTCGTCGGCGTCCACCAACGTGGCGACGAGCGCGGATCCGACGATCACGCCGTCGGCGTAGCCCGCGACCTCTCGTGCTTGTTCGGCGGTCGAGACGCCCAGGCCGACGCAGGCCGGTATGTCGCTCACCGCGCGGACGCGCTGCACCAGTTTCGCTGCCTCACTGTCGACCTGCGCACGCGCTCCGGTCACACCCATCAGCGAGGCGGCATACACGAATCCGCGGCAGGCGGCCGTGGTGGTCACCAAGCGTTCAGGTGTCGAGCTCGGAGCGACGAGGAACACCCGGTCGAGGTCGTGCGCCGCGCTGGCCTCGATCCAGTCGGCGGCCTCGTCCGGCACCAGGTCGGGCGTGATGAGGCCGGAGCAGCCCGCCGCGGCGAGGTCGCGGGCGAAGGCGTCCACGCCATACCGCAGCACGGGATTCCAGTAGGTCATCACTTCGCACGCGGCGCCTGCAGCGGCGACGGCTTCGGCGGCGCGGAAGACGTCGCGCACGTGCACGCCGGCGGCCAGCGCACCGGTCGCGGCGGTCTGGATGACCGGGCCGTCCATCAGCGGGTCGGTGTAGGGCAGGCCGATCTCGACGATGTCCACACCGGCCTTGACCATCGTGACCATCGCCTCGATGGAGCCGTCGACGTCGGGGTAGCCGACCGGCAGGTAACCGACGAGCGCTGCGCGCCCCTCGGACTTCGTCTTCGCGAGTCGCTCCGACACCGCACTCACATGGCCCTGCGACGAATCCGACGAAGACATGCGGGGCCCCCGCGAAGTATCGGAAGAGCGCAGCGGGGGAGAACTTCGTGGGGTGCTCATATCTGGGTGTCCTTCTCGTCGAGCAGACCGAACCACTGCGCTGCTGTGTGCACGTCCTTGTCGCCACGGCCGGACAGGTTGACCAGCAGCAACGCGTCGCGGCCGAGCTCGCGACCGAGGTTCATCGCCCCCGCGAGCGCGTGTGCACTCTCGATGGCGGGCAGGATGCCTTCCGTCCGGGAGAGCGCTTGGAAGGCGCTCATGGCCTCGGTGTCGGTGACCGGGAGGTATTCGGCACGGCCGGAGTCACGCAGGAAGGAGTGCTCCGGTCCGACGCTCGGGTAGTCCAAACCCGCTGACACCGAATGGGATTCGATGGTCTGGCCCTCGTCGTCCTGCAGCACGTAGGTGAACGCGCCGTGCAGCACCCCGGGGCTCGCCTGGCCGCTGAAGCGGGACGCGTGACGCCCGGAGTCGGGTCCGTCCCCGCCGCCTTCGAGGCCGATCAACCGGACGTCGGGGTCGTCGATGAAGCGGTGGAAGATGCCCATCGCGTTGGAGCCGCCGCCGACGCACGCCAACACGGCGTCGGGCAGCCGGCCGTAGGCGTCGAGCATCTGGGCGCGGGCCTCGACACCGATGATGCGGTGGAAGTCGCGGACCATCTCCGGGAACGGGTAGGGGCCGGTGACCGTACCCAGCACGTAGTGGGTGTGTCCGACATTGGCGACCCAGTCACGGAACGCTTCATTGACCGCGTCCTTCAGGGTGCGCGACCCGTGGTCGACCGGGACGACCTCGGCGCCGAGCAGCTGCATCCGGGCGACGTTCAGTGCCTGCCGCTCGGTGTCGACCCGACCCATGTAGACGGTGCAGTCGAGTCCCATCAGCGCAGCCGCCGTCGCGGTCGCGACGCCGTGCTGGCCCGCGCCGGTCTCGGCGATGACACGGGTCTTGCCCATGCGTTTGGTGAGCAGTGCCTGGCCGAGCACGTTGTTGATCTTGTGTGAGCCGGTGTGGTTGAGGTCCTCGCGCTTGAGCACGACCTGCGCTCCCCCGCAGTGCTCGTCACCGAAGCGGTGGACCGGCGTGATGATGCTGGGCCGGCCGGTGTAACTGCGGTGCAGCTCGGACAACTCGCCGACGAACGACGGGTCGGCCGATGCCTTGCGACGGTGCTCGTCCAACTCCTCGAGCGCCGCGACCAGGGCCTCGGGGACATAGCGGCCGCCATACGCACCGAAGCGGCCGAGTGGCGGTGTGGTCTGACTCATCGGGAACCTTCGATCATCGTGCGGACTGCGGAGCGCGGGTCGCCGCCGGTGACCAGGGCCTCACCGACGAGCACCGCGTCAGCGCCGGCCGCGACGTAGTCGGCGACGTCCTGCGGGTTGCGGATGCCGGACTCGGCGACACGCACGCGGTCGGCCGGCACGCGCGGTGCGAGTTCGGCGAACAAGCCACGGTCGACGTCCAGGGTCTTGAGGTTGCGCGCGTTGACGCCGATCAGCTGGGCGTCGACGGCGAGCGCCCGATCGATCTCCGGCTCGTCGTGGGTCTCGACCAGCGCCGTCATACCGAGCTCGGTCGCGTGCTGGAAGAGGTCGCGCAGCAGGACGTCGTCCAGCGCCGCGACGATCAGCAGGATGATGTCCGCGCCGTGCGCACGTGCCTCGTCGATCTGGTAGTGATCGACCATGAAGTCCTTGCGCAGCAACGGAATCCGGACGCTGGCACGCACTGCGTCGAGGTCGGCAATTGAGCCGCCGAAGCGACGCTGCTCGGTCAGGACCGAGATCGCGGTCGCACCGCCCTGCTCGTATGCCGCTGCCAGCTCCGCCGGATCCGGGATCGTCGCCAAATCTCCCTTGCTGGGGCTGCGGCGCTTCACCTCGGAGATGACCTTGACCGGGCCGTCCGCCCGGAAAGCAGCAAGTGCATCGAGGGCCGGTGCGGTCTCGCGGGCGTGCCGCGCGACCTCCGGTGCCGAGATGTGACGTCGTCGATCCTCGAGGTCCTCGCGAACCCCGAGGATGATGTCGTCGAGGACCGTGGCCACCTAGGACGCCTGCTGGGACCGGATCTGCGCCTGCTCCTGCGGAGTGAGCGGCGGAGCTGCGATCTTGTGGTGGTTGCCGAAGCCCATCTTGCCCAGGACCTTGCCGACCAGGACTCCGACGACCGCCAGGGCCCCGCCGATGTAATAGAACGGGTGCAGACCCCAGGCCACGCCGATGCTCACGCAGATCGCGGCCACCAGCAGGAAGCACACGGTGGTCCAAGCAGCGACGCTGTGTCCGTGGTCCTCGTGGATTTCTTCGGCCATCAGCCGTTGCTCCTTCGCCTGAGTCTGTGGTCGCAAACCTCTCGCGAGCGCGGTGTGCGACGCGATCACTTGGTCCCTCGCGTCCCACACGTCACTCGGTCGTCATCACGACCTTGTCGTTCGTGCCCTACCGGTCAGTCGGTCTGGTGTCGTCGATTGTGTCAGACCCGGCTGAGGAGTCTGTCGGGTCCTCGCCGTCGGTCAGCTTGTCCCAGTCCGAACGCGCGGCGGCCTTGGGGGCGGTGGGGGCGTCATACCGACTGGACAGGCCGGACCAGGCGCGCGCGCCGAGGATCCCCAGCACGCCGGTCAGCACCAGGAGTACGGCGCCCAGCAGCGCCACCCATGGCCAGAACGTCAGATCGGCGGTGACCTTCCGGTCGCCGGTGTGGCCGGTCATCGACGTCGCGACGTCGCCAAGTGTCTTGACCGGGTCGCGCACGACCACCATCACGGCGATGACTGCCACGATGCCGGCGAGCAGGGTGATGACGGCGGCGATCCAGCGCGCTATGCGGCCGGTCGTCAGGGTCGCCAACACTGCCGCTGCGCCCACCAGTGCCGACGCGAGCAGCGCCGGAGCGGCTTTGCCCCCGGAGGCGTCGGTGTGCGCGCCCTGCAGCACAGCATCGGTCACGGTGCCGCTGACCCAGGTGCGAGTGTTGGCCGCCACCAGCAGAATCACCGCGAGGGCCCCCGTGAGCAGGACGGTCCGCTTGCCGATCATCTGCTTCCTCTCCTCTGATGCTGCGTCACCCGATCAGTCGCATCCCGGAGGCCACCGCGACCGCGCGCAGCGCCGAGGCGGCCTTGGTGCGGGTCTCCTGGTATTCGGACTCCGGCACCGAGTCCGCGACGATGCCGGCACCGGCCTGCACGTAGGCGACGTTGTCCTGCAGCACCGCCGTGCGAATGGCGATGGCCATGTCCAAGTCCCCGGCGAAGTCGAAGTAGCCGACGACTCCGCCATACACACCACGGCGAACGCCCTCGAGCCGCTCGATGATCTGCAGCGCCCGCGGTTTCGGGGCACCGCTGAGCGTGCCGGCGGGGAAGGTCGCCACGAGCACGTCGTATGCCGAGCGACCCTCCGCGAGGCGGCCGACCACGGTCGACTCCAGGTGCATGATGTGGCTGTAGCGGCGGTTCTGCATGAACTCGACGGTGTCGACCGTGCCCGCGTCGCAGACCTTCTGCAGGTCGTTGCGTGCCAGGTCGACGAGCATCAGGTGCTCGGCGCGTTCCTTCGGGTCGGCGAGCAACTCGTCGGCGAGGTCCTCGTCCTGCTCGGGACTCTTGCCGCGCGGGCGGGACCCTGCGATCGGGTGGGTGATCACATGGTCGCCGGTGACCTTGACCAGCGCCTCCGGACTGGACCCGACGATGTCGTAGGTCGAGCCGTTGGGATGCGGCAGGCGCAGCAGATACATGTAGGGGCTCGGGTTGCCGACCCGCAGCGCCCGGTAGACGTCCAGCGCGTCGGCACCACACGGCACCGAGAACCGTTGTGACACAACGATTTGGAAGGCTTCGCCGGAGCGGATGTCCTCCTTCGCCTGCTCGACCATGTCGTGGTACTGCTCGCGGGTGTGGGTGCTGGTCGGCTGCAGCTCGACCGGCTCCGGCACCGACACCGTGCTCGGCGCGTCGACGGCCAGCGCTTCCTGCATGGCGTCGAGCCGGTCCACCGCGCCCGCCCACGCCTGCTCGGCGCGCGCATCGGTGTTGTCATGGTTGATCGCGTTGGCGATCAGCAGCACGCTGCCGTCGGAGTGGTCCATGACCGCGAGATCCGTCGCCAGCACCATCCCCAGCTCGGGGGTGTGCAACTCGTCCGTTCCGGTGTCGGGCAGTCGTTCCCAGTGCCGGACCGCGTCATACGTGACGGCGCCGACCAAGCCGCCGGTCAGCGGCGGAAGGCCCGGGATGCGAGGGGTCGCGAGGACCTGCATCGTGTCGCGCAGGACATCGGTCGCGGTGCCGTCGGTGGGCACTCCCAGCGGTGGCGAGCCGAGCCAGAGCGCCCGGCCGTCCTGCTCGGTGAGAGTGGCGCGGCTGTCCGCACCGATGATCGAGTAGCGCGACCACACTCCCCCGTGCTCCGCGGACTCCAGCAGGAAGGTGCCCGGACGGTCACTGGCGAGTTTGCGGTAGATGCCCAGCGGCGTCTCGCCGTCGGCCAACAGCCGGCGCACCACCGGTATGACGCGGCGGCCGTCACTCGCCAGTTGCAGGAACTGCGGCAGGCTCGGCCAGGTCACACCCCATTCCAGCTCGGCGTTGAGTTGTCCTTCGGCGCTCACGCGGTCACCGCCTGCAGATCGGTGAAGAAGCAGGTCCGCTCGCCGGTGTGACAGGCAGCGCCGATCTGGTCGACACGGACCAGCAGGGTGTCGCCGTCGCAGTCGAGCGCGACCGACTTCACGTGCTGGACGTGACCGGACGTGTCGCCCTTGCGCCAGTATTCGCCGCGGCTGCGCGACCAGAACGTCACCCGGCCGGAGGTCAGCGTGCGATGCAGGGCTTCGTCGTCCATCCAGCCGACCATCAGCACTTCGCCGGTGTCGTGTTGCTGGATCACGGCAGGGACCAGCCCTGCCGGGTCGCGCTTCAGTTGTGCGGCAATGTCGGGGTCGAGAGCGGAAGGACTCACGATTGCCATTCTGCCGCACCGGCGTCGGCGTCACGCGGCCGCCGCAGCAGGTGAGGTGTGACGGTGTGACCTGTGTCGCGTCGCCGTAGGTCATGCTTGGCGTATGCCGAATTTCGCCCGAGCCGAACGCGCTGCGCTGTGTGATGTCTTCGCCGAGGTCGGGCCCGACGCGCCGACGTTGTGCGGGGACTGGACCACTCGCGACCTCGCGGCACACCTCGTGGTGCGCGAGGGCCGACCGGATGCGGCCGCCGGGATGTTCCTGCCGTTGCTGTCCGGCCGGCTGGAATCGGTGCAGCGCAAGATCGCCGAAGCGCCCTGGGAAGAGCTCGTCGAGAAGGTGCGCTCCGGCCCGCCGCGGCTCGGGCCCTTCGGCCTGCCAGGCGTCGACGAGAAGGCGAATCTGTCGGAGTTCTTCATCCATCACGAGGACGTGCTGCGTGCAGGCGACCACCCGGACGCCCGCCGCGAGGTGCCGGCCGACGAGCAGGCGGCGTTGTGGAAGATCCTGCCCCGCATCGGCCGGCTGACACTGCGCGACTCCCGCACCGGGGTCGTCGCGGACTGCCCCGGCCACGGCCGGCGGAGCCTGCGTGGTCCGAGGGACGAACGCGGGAACGTGGTGCTGACCGGCGCGCCCAGCGAGGTGTTGCTCTACATCTTCGGCCGCGATGCCGTCACCGATGTGGGACTCGACGGCTCGGATTCCGACATCGAGGCGTTCCGAGCCACCACGCTCGGCTTCTGAGCGCTACCGACCAGCAGCACGTGCGGTATGACGCACCTCCTGCTGGTCCCAAGCACGCACACGCCACCTGACACATCCCGGGCCTGCACACCGTGCGCAGGGCACGCGCGCACCATCGGCAGGAGCCAACCCACCACCAACGCCGCCCCACAACTGGGACCAGCAGCACGTGCGGTATGACGCGCCTCCTGCTGGTCCCAAGCACGGCAACCGGCTCGGCGGCTCGGTCAGCCGGTCGCCCGCCGCAGCGCCGTGACCACCGTGCACGCGGAGTCCACGGCCATCAGCGGACCTCGTGGCCGGCGTCCCGCAGCGCGTCCTTGACCTCGCCGATGGTCAACTCACCGAAGTGGAAGACGGACGCCGCGAGCACCGCATCGGCCCCGGCCTCGACCGCGTGCACGAAGTGCTGCACGTGCCCGGCTCCCCCGCTGGCGATGATCGGCACATCCACCTCCGCGCGGACCGCGCGGATCAGCTCCAGGTCGAAGCCGTCCTTGGTGCCGTCGGCGTCCATCGAGTTGAGCAGGATCTCCCCGACGCCCAACCGTGCTGCACGAGCACACCATTCGATTGCGTCCAGGTCCGTCGACTTCAGGCCACCGTGTGTCGTGACCTCGAAGTTGCCGTGTTGTGAACGACGAACGTCGGCCGACAGCACGAGCACCTGGGAACCGAACCGCTCGGCGATCTCGGTGATGACTGCGGGTCTGGCGATCGCGCCGGTGTTGATGCCGACCTTGTCGGCGCCGGCGCGCAGCAACCGGTCGACGTCCTCGACCGTGCGGACCCCACCGCCGACGGTGAGCGGGATGAACACCTGCTCCGCGGTCCGGCCAACGACGTCGTATGTCGTCTCCCGGCCGGCCGAACTCGCAGTGACGTCCAGGAAGGTCAGCTCGTCCGCGCCTTGGCCGTCATACCGCTCGGCCAGCTCCACCGGGTCACCCGCGTCGCGCAGATTCTCGAAATTGATGCCTTTGACCACCCGACCGGCGTCCACGTCCAGGCAGGGGATCACGCGCACGGCAACCGTCATGGCAGCCAAGGGTAGCCCGCGGCGTGAGTGTCCCCGGCGCCAGTCCGGGGCGAGAGTGTGACCCCCGGCACGCGCCGCAGGAAACAGCCGTAAGGGTTCATCTCAAATCATGAGACGGACTTTGGAGGCCCTGAAACCGCACTGCGAGAAATCGATCTATCCACGTCAGACAGCGGAAATTGCGCTCCCGCAACGTGATTCGTTCGCGGCGTTGCGCGTCGATCTTGAGTTGACTTAGCTCTGCCAGCGCATAACGTCGAGGCCAGTCATGCCGATACCAATCGAAGTACCGACCCGACCATCGTCCACCAAGCAGCACATCGGGCGCTCCTCCCGAGCGCACGGTCCGCGATCCGGCGACGCACACTCGCTGGTGATCCGGACACCGCACCCGTCCGAGGGCGCCCAGATGTGGACCGTCGCTCGCGACGGCGGCGAACTCGACCTGAATTCGTCATACGCCTATCTCATGATGGCGCGCGATTTCGCCACGACGTGCCGAGTTGCGTTGTCCGACAACGAAGTTGTGGGATACGTCCTCGGTTACTGCCCGCCCGAACGCCCGACACATCTGTTCGTCTGGCAGGTCGCCGTGCGTGGCGACCAGCGCGGGCGCGGTGTCGCGGCGCACATGCTCGAGCACCTCGTCACTACCGGTGACGTGGACGCCCTCGAGGCGACCGTCGAGGAGACCAACGGGGCGTCACGCGCGTTGTTCGCCAGCATCGCCCGCAAGCATCAGGCCGAGCTGACCTGGTCCGAGGGCATTCCCGCAGCACACTTCCCCGACGGCCACGCCGGGGAACCCTTGCTGCGCATCAGCCCATTGCGTTGAGCGCCACAGCTGTAACGCCGCATCCGCCAGTCGCGGCGTCCGTGCCCGGGAAAGCGCGCACGGAAGTTATCGAGAACAAGCCAGAAGGCTCGAGATCCATTGGCGTTGCAGGGAGCTTGCGACCTCCAACGCCAACGGGGAATCAGCCTCATTGCCGATCGACCGAAGGAAACTCCATGACCGTGACCGCCGACACCACGAGCCTTGAGTCCGGCGTCCGGAGTTACTCCCGGACCTGGCCCACCACGTTCCAGCGGGCCAAGGGCAGCTTCCTCTACACACCGGACGACGAGCCGTACCTCGACTTCTTCACCGGGGCCGGAGTCATGAGCTACGGGCACAACAACCCCATCCTCAAGGACGCGTTGCTTCGCTACCTGACCGAGGACAACATCGTTCACTCGCTGGACATGCTGACCACCGCGCGCGAGGACTTCCTCAACACGTTCACCGAGCAGATCCTGCGACCGCGTGGACTCGACCACACCGTGATGTTCCCCGGGCCTGGTGGCGCGAACGCCGTCGAGGCGGCGCTCAAGCTGGCCCGCAAGATCACCGGGCGTGAGTCGATCGTCAACTTCACCAACGCTTTCCACGGTATGACGCTCGGCGCGCTCGCCGTCACGGGCAACTCGATGAAGCGCGGCGGCGCCGGCATCCCGCTGGTCCACGCCACACCGATGCCGTACGACGACTACTTCGACGGCGACGTCCCCGACTTCGTCTACTTCGAGCGGATGCTCGCCGACAGCGGCTCGGGCCTGAACAAACCGGCGGCCGTGATCGTTGAGACCGTGCAGGGCGAAGGCGGCGTCAACGCCGCGCGCCTGGAGTGGCTGCGTCAGCTTGCCGAGGTCTGCAAGAAGTACGAGATCCTGCTCATCGTCGACGACATCCAGGTCGGCTGCGGTCGCACCGGCGGCTTCTTCAGCTTCGAGGAAGCCGGCATCGTGCCCGACATCATCTGCCTGTCCAAGGCGATCAGCGGTTACGGCCTGCCGCTCGCGCTCACCCTGATCCGTCCCGAGCTGGACGTGTGGGAGCCGGGCGAGCACAACGGCACGTTCCGAGGGTTCGCCCCGGCGTTCGTCACCGCCACCGAGGCGATCCGCACCTACTGGTCGGACAAGACGCTCGAGGAGTCCACGATCAGCAAGGGCGCCTTCGTCGAGGCCACGCTGAACAGCATGGTGGCCAAGCGCCCCGAGGGTGAGCTCACCGCCAAGGGTCGCGGCCTCATTCGCGGTCTGGAGTTCGCCGACCCGGAGAAGGCGGCCGAGACTTGCCGCAACGCCTTCGACGCCGGCCTGCTGGTCGAGACCTCCGGTCCTCGCGACGAGGTCATCAAGCTGCTTCCGCCGCTGACCATCAGCGAGGACGAGCTCAACGACGGCCTGACCCTGCTGCGCAACGCCGCCACCGACGCGCTCGACTGACCTTCTGGCCGCACGTTTCCCCGACTTCCACCTGACCTGAAAGGACCACCCCGCATGCTCGTACGATCCCTGGACGACGTCACCGACACCGACGACGACATCAAGACCGAGAATTGGCGCAGTAAGCGAATCGTGTTGGCACGTGAGGGCGTTGGCTTCTCCGTGCACGAGACGACGCTGTATGCCGGCACGGTCAACGACTTCTGGTACGCCAACCACATCGAAGCCGTCTTCATCGTGGAGGGCGAGGGCGAGATCCTCAACAAGGCCACGGGCGAGCGCCACGAGCTGCGCCCCGGCTCGCTCTACCTGTTGAACGACCACGACAAGCACCAGGTGCTGCCACGGACCGAGATGCGCACGGTCTGCGTGTTCAACCCGCCGGTCACCGGCCGGGAAGTGCACGACGAGAACGGCGTATACCCGCTGGTGCTCGAGGACGCCTGACCCCAAGAACCCCCGACACCCCCACGCGAAGCCGCGTGGGGGTGTCGAGCCATTTCCGACCGAGAGGAGAAGGTATGACGACGACTCGCACGACGGATCACTATCCGACGCGCCATCACGTGGAGGCGGAGGCGGCGCCGACGCCGAGAACGCACCCGACGGTCTGGGGTACCGATGCTGACGGGCCATTCGACGAAGCCGCACTCGACGAGCACGAGCGACACGGCTTCACGATCCTGCAGGACTTCATCACTCCTACCGAGGTGGAGACCTTCACTGCCGAGCTGAACAGGCTGGCCTCCGATCCGACGCTGCGGGGCGACGAACGGGTCATCACCGAGAAGACTTCGGGCGAGGTGCGCTCGGTGTTCCAGGTCGAGCAGTTGAGTGAGCAGATCGATGCGTTGACCCGCGATCCGCGGTTGCTGCACCGGGCTCGCCAGTTGCTCGGGTCCGACGTATATCTCCACCAGACGCGTGTCAATTACATGCCGGGCTTCAAAGGCACTGGCTTCTATTGGCATTCGGATTTCGAGACCTGGCACGCTGAGGACGGTCTGCCCGCTCCCCGGGCGGTGAGTTGTTCTATCGCACTGACGCCGAACTACCCCTTCAACGGCGGTCTGATGGTCATGCCGGGATCGCACCAGACGTTCGTCCCGGGTATCGGTGAGACACCGGACAACAACCACGCAGAGTCGCTCAAGGAGCAGACGGTGGGTGTGCCCGACGAGGAGTCCATCGCCGATCTGGCGCATCGTTGTGGGGTGGACCAGTTCACCGGGCCGGCCGGTTCGGCGCTGTGGTTCGACTCGAACATCATGCACGCGTCCGCGAACAACATCACGCCATACCCGCGCTCGAACATCTTCCTGGTGTTCAACAGCGTGGCGAACACCCCGGTCGAGCCCTACGCAGCTCGGACACCGCGGCCGGCCCACATCGCCGCCCGTGACTTCACTCCCCTGCACTAGATTGCCGGCGTGAACGACCGAGCGTCCGCCGAGTACGTGCAGCAGATCGCCGCGCTCGCGCGTGCGGTCGGCCCCGCTGCGGTCATCATTGCGATCGATGGCCGCAGCGGCTCCGGCAAGACCAGCCTGGCCGGTGCGGTGGCGGCCGAATTGCAGGACGCAACGGTCGTGCACCTGGACGACATCTATCCCGGTTGGGACGGTCTGGCCGCGACACCGCCGCTGCTCGCCGCCCAAGTGCTGGAGCCGTTGCGGCGCGGTGAGCCCGCGTCATACCGCCGATTCGACTGGGCCAGAGGCACTTTCGCCGACTCGGTGCCGGTCCCCCGCACGCGCTACGTCATCGTGGAGGGCGCCGGTAGCAGTGTCGGCATCGCTCGGCCGTATGCCGACGTGCGCGTCTGGCTGGAAGCCGAGCCTGCCGTGCGGAAACGTCGTGGCCTGGACCGTGACGGGGACGCCTACGCACCGCACTGGCAGCGCTGGGCCGACCAGGAGGACACCGTCTTCGCCGCCGACCACACTGCCGCGCACGCCCATCTGGTGTTGCACACCGACTGACGTCGCCAGCGGGTCTTCCGTCCGGTCGATCAGTCGTTGCCGGCGCGACGGTTGTGCGCCTCGACGAGTGCGGCCATCCGCCGGGCCTCCGCGTTGGCGAAGTCGCCGTCGGAACGTTGCACGGCCATCACCGCCAACGTGTCGGTGTCATCCAGTTCCAGAACGAGCCAGGGGGCTCCCCCGCCGAACTGCACATTGACGACCTGAGCCCACGCGATGTCGCGCGACACGATGAGGTTCTGGACGTGCAGACCCTCCTTCGTCGGCGTCGCGCGCACCAGCGCGTAGCGCAGCAGGAACCCCGCCACGGCCAGGCCGAAGACGAACATCGCCGCGGAGTCGACGCCGCTCCACCCGGTGACACCACCGCGCGGGATCGTGAACGCGGTGATCCCGAACACCACCACCACGGCGATCGCCGTGCCGATGCTCACGTACCGCGAACGTCGCGGGCGGAACGTGGCGTAGGCGTCCTCCCGGCGGGATGTCATAGCCGACAGGCCGCGATCTCGGTCACCAGAATGGCGCGGGCACCCAGCTCGTAGAGACGATCCATGACCGCGTTGGTCGCGGTGCGGGGCACCATCGACCGAACGGCGACGAAGCCCTCACGGTGCAGCGGCGACACGGTCGGCGACTCGAGCCCCGGTGTCAGCGCGCAGGCCTGCTCCACCAACTCGACCCGGATGTCGTAGTCCATCATCACGTAACGGTTCGCGGTCAGCACGCCCTGCAGACGGCGCACCAGCACGTCGACGGCCGGTGTCGTCTCGGCACGGTCCTGCGGCCGGATCAGCACCGCTTCGCTCTGCAGGATCGGGTCCCCGAAGACCTCGAGCCCCGCGTTCCGCAGCGTGGTGCCGGTCTCCACGACGTCTGCGATGACATCGGCGACGCCGAGGGTGACCGCGGTCTCCACCGCGCCGTCCAGCCGGACGACGGATGCGTCGACGCCGTGGTCCGCGAGGTTCTTGCGGACCAGACCGGGAAAGCTCGTCGCGATGCGCTTGCCGTCCAGGTCGGCCACCGAGGAGACCTGTCCGGCACGCGCTGCGTAGCGGAAGGTGGACCCGCCGAAGCCCAGCTGCAGGACCTCCACAGCCGGAGCTTCGGAGTCCAGCAGCAGGTCGCGGCCGGTGATGCCGACCTCGAGGTGGCCGCGGCCGACATACACCGCGATGTCCCGCGGCCGCAGGTAGAACAGCTCGATCTGCTGCTCGGCGTCGACGACGACGAGCTCCTTGGACTCACGGCGGACCCGGTAACCGGCTTCGCGCATGAGATTTGCACTCGCTTCGGCCAGCGCGCCCTTGTTGGGCATCGCGACCCGCAGCGCGTCAGAGGTGGGCTCAGAGGTGGGCATAGACGTCCTCCAGCGAGATGTCCTGGGCGACCATCAGCACTTGCAGGTGGTAGAGCAGCTGGCTGATCTCCTCAGCGGTGCGCTCCACACCTTCGTACTCCGCGGCCATCCAGACCTCCGCGGCTTCCTCGACGATCTTCTTGCCGATGAAATGCACTCCGGCATCGAGCTCGCGCACGGTGCCGGAATCAGCCGGCCGGTCCTGGGCTTTGGCAGTCAGCTCCGCATGCAGCTGATCGAACGTCTTCACGTCGGCCAAGGCTAATTGCACCGGCGGGTCGACCGCGCACCCGGCCACACTGTGGTCCGCAGGTATGCCGGGCCGCCGCTCACTTCGGGTCACACGGCTCGCAGAGTGGCCGCCGTCGCGACAGCAGCGGTCGCCGCTTCGAAGCCCTTGTCCTCCACCGAACCCGGCAGCCCGGCCCGGTCCAGCGCCTGCTGCTCGTCGTCGCACGTCAGCACGCCGAAACCGACCGGCACACCTGTGCGCACCGTGACGTCCGTGATGCCGCTCGTGGCGGCCGAGCACACGTAGTCGAAGTGCGGGGTGCCGCCGCGTATGACGACGCCGAGCGCGACCAGTGCGTCATACGACGGCGCCAGCCGGGCGCACGCGACGGACAACTCGAAGGTGCCCGGCACGCGGACCTCTGCGGTCTCGGTGACCCCGCACGCCGCGAGCCCGCGGCGGGCACCGTCGAGGAGACCGCCCATGACCTGCTCGTGCCAGGACGCCGCGATGATCGCCACCCGCAGGCCACTGCCGTCCGCCACCGTCTCCGGTGCGCCGTGCCCGCTCATTGCGCCCTCCTCGTTCCTCGGATGCCGCCATGAGCCTGAGTCATTGTTCCCTCGCTGCGCTCGCTCATTGCGCCCTCCTCGTTCCTCGGACAATCCCTCGGATGCTGCCATGAGCCTGAGTCATTGTTCCCTCGCTGCGCTCGCTCATTGCACCCTCCTCGTACCTCGGATGCCGCCATGAGCCTGAGTCATTGTTCCCTCGCTGCGCTCGCTCATTGCGCCCTCCTCGTTCCTCGGATGCCGTCACGAGCCTGAGTCATTGTTCCGCCGCTGCGCTCGGTCACGCCGTCTCTCCGATCTGGTGACCGAGGCGGTCGCGTTTGGTGTCGAGATAGCGACTGTTGTTGATGGTGCGGCCGGTCACCAGTGGCAACCGGTCGACGGTCAGACCCAAAGACCTCAACTGCTTCTCCTTCTCGGGGTTGTTCGTGAGCAGCCGCATCGCGCTGATGCCGAGGTCGCGCAGGATCGATCCCGCGGCGCCGAACTCGCGGTCGTCGACCGGTAGCCCGAGCGCGGTCTGTGCGTCGACGGTGTCCAGACCCTCGTCCTGCAGGGCGTAGGCACGCAGCTTGTCCAGCAGTCCGACGCCACGACCCTCGTGGCCGCGCAGGTAGATGACCACGCCGCCCTCGGCCGAGACCCGGCGCATGGACTCGGCCAGCTGCGGGCCGCAATCGCACCGCGTCGACCCGAACGCGTCACCGGTGAGGCATTCGGAATGCACTCGCACGAGCGGTGATTCGTCGGGTATGCCGAGCGGCGAGACCAGCGCGACGTGTTCGGCGCCGGTGAGCAGGTCGGCATACCCGGTCATCTCGAAGGTGCCGTGCACCGTCGGCAGGCTCGTCCGCGCGCGGCACTCCACCCGATCGTGCAGGGTGCGCCAGGTGGCGAGGTCCTCGATCGTGATCACGACCAGGCCCTCCCGCTCGGCAAGCTCCTCGGCGTCGGCGAGCCGCATCATCGAGCCGTCGTCGTGGACCAGCTCCACGATTGCGCCGACCGGCGCACACCCGGCCAACCGGGCCAGGTCCACTGCGGCCTCGGTGTGTCCGGCACGCTCCAGCACACCGCGGAACCGGGCCCGCAGCGGAAAGACGTGACCGGGTCGCGTGAAGGTCTCGGCGACCGCGCCCGGGTCCGCGAGCAGCCGTAGCGTCGTCGCGCGTTCGGCGGCGCTGATGCCGGTCGTCAGCCCTGCGGCGTCCACCGACACGGTGTATGCCGTGCCCTTCGGGTCCTGGTTGTCCCGGACCATCTGCGGCAGCGCGAGTCGGTCGGCGACCTGATCGGGCATCGGCGCGCAGATGACGCCGGAACCGTGCCGGACCGCCCAGCCGATCCAGCGCTGGTCGGCGTGCTCGGCCGCCATGACGAGGTCCACCTCGTTCTCGCGATCCGCGTCGTCAGCCACGAGAACCGGTCGGCCCGCTGCGATTTCGGCCAGTGCGGCCTCGACGGTGGCGATCATGACGTCACCAACTCCTCACTTCGATCAGCTCCGCGAGCCGAGTTGCGGCTGACCCGCAACCAGACGACGAAGCCCCAGATCACGAATGCCGCGTAGATCGCGTAGAGCACTGCCGAGGGGTAGTACTCGAAGTGCAGCAGCTCGGGCACGCCGACCAGGTCCACCGCGATCCACGCCAGCCAGAACTCGTTCCAGCCGCGCGCCATCGCGAACGTCGCCACGATCGAGCCGACGAAGATCCACGCGTCGGCCCAGTAGTACCAGCTCGGGGGCGTCCAGCCGACACCGATCATCCTGGTGACCCACTGGACGAAAATGACTGCGACGACCCAGAATCCGCCGAGTGCCAGCCGTTGTTTCATGCTCGCCCAGTGCGGTTGCACCGCCGGAGCGTCACGCCGCCGGCCGGCCTTGTTGCCCTGCCAGACCCACCAGCCGTAGATCGAGGTGAGGATGAAGAACACCTGGCGGCCGGCCTGGCCGAACATCACCTGGCCGCCGTGCGCGGTGAAGCCCAGCGCGAAGAACACAGTGAACAGCAACGCGTTGCCGATGATGCCGACCGGCCACGCCCACACGCGGCGCCGCATGCCACCGATCGCGGACGCCAGCCCGAAGAGGTTGCCGATGATCTCGCGCCAAGTGATCCCGTGTCCGCCGATCGTGATCGACGCGTCGTAGAGGCGCTCGAAGAAGTTCATGCGGTCACCCGCAGACCGATCATGCGCTCGACGTACTTGGCCAGCACGTCCACTTCGACATTCACCGGGTCACCCGGCTGACGCGCACCGAGCGTCGTCAGCGACAGCGTGGTCGGGATCAGGCACACCGAGAATTCATCGTCGCCGACGGAAGCGACGGTCAGGGACACGCCGTCCAGCGCCACCGACCCCTTCTCGACGATGTATGGCGCCAGGGCCGACGGCAATCCGAAGGTCACCTCGGTCCAGTGCTCGTGCTCGGAGCGGCGCAGCAACTCCACGACACCGTCGACGTGTCCCTGCACGATGTGCCCGTCGAGCCTGCCGTCCGCGCGGACGGCGCGTTCGAGATTGACGGCGCTGCCGGGCTGCAGCGCTCCCAGACTGCTGCGGTCGAGCGACTCGGCCATCACATCGACCGTGAAGCCGGTCGGTGCGTGCTCGACGACGGTGAGGCAGACGCCGTTGACGGCGATCGACGCACCGTGCTGCACGTCCGCCACGACCTCCGTCGCCGCGATCGCCAACCGTGCCGAATCTCCTTGCCGGACGAGCTCTTCCACTCGTCCAAGCTCCTCGATGATGCCAGTGAACACGTCACTTCCTCCGATAGATGAGTCGGACGTCATCGCCGAACCGCGTGACGTCGTAGAGGGTCCAAGCTGTGGCGTCGGACAGCGTCCCGACGCCCAGTGGGCCGACCGCTGAGCGGCCCGCTCCGAGCATGAGTGGTGCGACATACGCGATGACCTCGTCGACCAGTCCCGCAGCGCAGAACGCGGCACCGAGCGTCGGGCCGCCCTCCAGCAGGGCGGAGCGAACGCCGCGGGCGTGCAACTCCTTGAGGACGACCGCAGGGTCATGGGTGTGCACTTGGATAGTTGCGGCTGCGTCGTCCAGGACGCGGGCGTCCGCCGGCAGTTCGCGATCGCCCACCACGACACGTAACGGCTGCGGACCGGCGACTCCCCCGGTGCTGGACCGCGCGGTGAGGTGCGGGTCGTCGGCCAACGCGGTCCCGGTGCCGGCGATGATCGCGCCGGCCAGTCGTCGCTGCTCGTGGACGTCGACACGGGACAGCGCGTTGCTGATCCACTGGCTGCTGCCGTCCGCTGCCGCGGAGCGACCGTCGAGCGTCGCGGCGAATTTCCAGCGGACCCAGGGGCGTTCGTGGGACACGGCGAAGGTCCAGTGCTCGTTGAGCGCCCGGGCCTCATCGGCCAGCACAGCGCCGACCACCTCGAGCCCGCGGGACCGCAGCACCTCGCCCCCGCCCTGCGCGACGGGGTTGGGGTCGTGTTGCCCGAAGACCACTCGCCGCACGCCCGCCTCGGTCAGGGCGTCGATGCACGGTCCGGTGCGCCCGGTGTGCGCACAGGGCTCCAGGGAGACGTATGCCGTTGCGCCGCGGGCCAACTCACCGGCATCGGCCAGCGCGGACACCTCGGCGTGCGGTGTGCCGGCACCGGCATGCCAGCCGCGCCCGACGACCGCGCCGTCACGCTCCAGCACACAGCCCACGCGGGGGTTCGGGTCGACGGCGGGGCGACGTGCGGCCAGCTCGAGCGCAGCACGCATCCGCTGCTCGAAGGCGGGGGTGTCAGCATGGGTCGACAACTGGGACGACATCGCCTCGTCACTCCTTCCCGGTCCGGTCTCACCGGCTCCGGGGGTGACGAGCGGTCACGCGACTCGCCTCATCGGCGAATGCGTCTCCGCAGGGAGCGCCATTGACGCATCCCTCGTGCTGCCTCCCATCCGGACTTTAACCGTCGGTCCTGGAGTTCCACCAGGTCAACCGGTTGCCACTGGCAACCGGGTCGCGGACTATCACCGCCGGCTCGGAATTTCACCGACCCCGGAGCACGTTCAACATCAGTATTACACGCCCCGTCAACCCCTGTGGACGGGACGTCCGGCTGACGAGATCAGCCGTGGCCGACGCAGGCGGACGCCAACTCACGCAGCTGGTCGATCGCCGCAGCAGCGTCCTCGGCGCCGTAAACCGCTGAGCCTGCGACGAATACGTCGGCGCCGGCCTCGGCACACTGCTCGATGGTCGCTGCCGAGACACCGCCGTCGACCTGGATGCGGATCTCTCCCCCGCGGCGGCGGATCGCCTCACGGACCTCGCGCACCTTCGGCAGCTGGTCCGCCATGAAGCTCTGCCCACCGAAGCCCGGCTCGACCGTCATCACCAGCACCATGTCGACGACCTCGAGCAGTTCCTCGTAGGGCGCGAACGCCGTGCCGGGCTTCAGCGCCATACAGGCCTTCGCACCTGCGGCGTGCAGGTCCTTGACCAGATCCTCGGGGTGGCCGGCGGCCTCGATGTGGAAGGTGACGCTGTCGGCGCCCGCTTCGGCGTAGGCCGGCGCCCAGCGATCGGGGTCGTCGATCATCAGGTGGCAGTCCAGTGGGATCGGGCTCACCCGGTGCAGCGCCTCGACGACCGGTAGGCCGATCGTCAGGTTGGGCACGAAGTGGTAGTCCATGACGTCGACGTGCGCCGAGTCCGCGCCCGCGATGCGCTTCAGGTCCCGCTCGAGGTTGGCGAAGTCGGCCGACAGGATACTGGGTGCGATTTGCACGCGTCCTCCAGTTGTGGTGTTCAGGCGGATCAGGTTGTCGTTCTTCAGCTTTCGGGCGATGCCGACTTGCGCAACAGCGCGAAGAACATCGCGTCCGTGCCGTGCACGTGCGGCCACAGTTGCACCGTCGGGTGGTCGCCGAGCTGCTGGAGCTGCTCCCCTGCCGCGTCGCGGAACAGCGGCCGAGCATCCTCGACGACGACGTCCTGCCGGCCGTGGACTACCTCGTGGACGACCGCAGTCGTCTCGGCGACATGTGGGCTGCAGGTGACATAAGCGACCACACCACCGTCGACCGTCGCGTCCAGCGCGGACCGCAACAACTCAGCCTGTATGGCGGTCAGGTCGGTCACGTCACCGGGGCTGCGCCGCCAGCGTGCTTCCGGCCGTCGCCGCAAGGCGCCCAGCCCGGTGCACGGCGCGTCGACGAGCACGCGCTCGTAGGTGTCCGGCTCCTCCGCACCGAGGTCACGCCCGTCCCCGGTGCCGATCATCACTTCGATGCCGGCATCGATGGCCGCGCGCAACGTGCGGCGCACCAGCTCAGTGCGGTGCTCGCTGATCTCGTTGACGAACACTGTCGTGTCGGGCTGCTCGGTCGAAAGCGCAGCCAGCAGAGCGGCTTTCCCGCCGGGGCCGGCGCACAGGTCGAGCCAGTCCTGCGGTCCTTCGGCACGTCGTGGAGCCGCCGCGAGCGCGAGGGCGACCAGTTGCGAGCCTTCGTCCTGCACCGCGGCGCGGGTCTGCCGGACGGCGGCGATCTCGGCCGGGTCACCGCTGGGCAGAACGGCGCCCACCGGCGACAGCTTCGATGGCTCGGCCCCCGCGTCGACCAACTCCTGCACGGTCGCGAGGCCGGGGCGAGCAACCAGTGAGACCGCAGGAGCCGCGTTGTCGGCCTCCAGCAGTGACACCAGTGCCACGTCCAGATCCGCGTCGTCGGAGATGCCGTCCGCACGCAGCGCACCACGCAGCGCACGGACGATCCAGGTCGGGTGCGAGTGCTCCACGGCGAGCGCCTCGTCGGTGGAACGGCCCGCAGTGACCTCGCGGATCCACTCCTCACGGGTGCGCTCGGTGACCCGCCGCAGGACCGCGTTGACGAACCCCGAGGCGCCCGTGCCGTTCACCTCGCGAGCGAGCGCGACCGTCTCCGACGCCGCCGCGTGCGGTGGCACGCGCATGCCGAGGATCTGGTGGGCGCCGATCCGCAGCGAGTCCAGGACTGGCGGGTCGATCTGTCCCACGGGCCGGCCGGCGGCGAACTCGATGATGGCGTCATAGAGACCGCGCATCCGGATGGCGCCATACGTCAGCTCGGTGGCGAAAGCGGCGTCCCGGCCGTGCAGGTCCGCGGATCGCAGCGCCCTCGGCAATTCGAGGTTGGCGTAGGCGCCGTCCGCGACCGCGCGGCTGACCTCCCACGCGACCTTGCGTGCCGGGTCGCCGCCACGGCGCCGGTCGGCCGGACGTGTCGCGGTGCGGTTCTTGGCACCGGCGCGACGTGACTCCGGTCGCTGACGACCGCGGTCATCCCGGTATCCGCCCGGATGGTCGGAGTTCATGCGGTGGCCCCGCAAAGTGCCCGGAGTGGGGTGATCATGCGAAAGTCTCTCCTTCTGCGACGCGGACGCCGCGAGCCCAGTCTGCCGCTGCCATGGCCTTCTTGCCATGCGGCTGCACGGTGTCGAGGCGGACGGGCGTGGTGCCCGTCCCGGCATACACGGCGCGTTTGGTCGCCAGCAGCTCGCCTGCATCGAGCCGTATGTCGTCGGCGACGTCGCCGGTCAGACCGACGACCTTCAGCCGCGCATCCCTGAATGTGGTCCACGCACCGGGGTCCGGTGTGCACGCCCGAACTCGCCGGTCGATAGCGAATGCTGGCTCCTGCCAACGGATCTCGCAATCCGCGGTGGTGATCTTGGGCGCCATCGACACGCCCTCGGCGGGCTGTGGCACTGGCGTGATCGAACCATCGGCCAGGCCGTCGAGCGCCGCGACGAGGAGTCCGGCGCCGGCATCGGACAGTCTGCCCAGCAGGTCACCGGTGGTGTCGGACCGGCGGATCGCCTCGGTCATGGTGCCGAGGACGGGGCCGGTGTCCATGCCCTCCTCGAGCAGGAACGCCGTGGCTCCGGTCACCTCGTCGCCGTGCAGGATCGCGTGCTGCACCGGTGCCGCACCGCGCCAGGCCGGCAGCAACGAGAAATGCAGGTTGACCCAGCCGTAGCGGGGCACCTCAAGGACCGGCCGCGGGACCAGCGAGCCGTAAGCGACCACCGGGCAGACGTCCGGCTGCAACGCGGCGAGTTCTTCGACGAAACCCGGGGCCTTGGCCGAGCGGGGTTTGAGCACCGGGACACCGAGGTCGTCGGCGAGCCGACTCACCGGCGACGGCTGCAGCGACCTGCCACGACCGGCGCGGGCGTCCGGCCTGGTGACGACACCGACGAGTTCGTGCGAGGACTGCGCGATCGCCCGCAGGCTGGGCAGCGCCACGTCGGGCGTACCGGCGAAGACAACGCGCATCTCAGGCTCCGTAGCTCGGGTTGGCATGTGGGCTGTCGCGGATGATCGGCCCGGGCATCCCGGCCCATTCAGCGGCCCGGATCTCCTTCAGCGCAAGCTTGCGCTGCTCCTTGTCGAGCCGATCGATGAAGAGGATCCCGTCCAGATGGTCGGTCTCGTGCTGGATGCATCGGGCCAGCAGGTGGCTGCCCTCGAGCTCGACCGGCTCGCCATACATGTCGAGGCCGCGTGCGACCACGGACAGCGATCGCGGTGTCGGCCAGGAGAACGCCGGGATCGACAGGCAGCCCTCCTCGTCCACCTCGATGTCGGCGGACAGGTCGAGGTCGGGATTGACCAGATGTCCGAGCTGTCCGTCCACGTAATAGGTGAACACCCGCAGGCCGACACCCAACTGGGGCGCGGCGAGTCCGGCGCCCGGCGCCTCCAGCATGGTGTCGGTCAGGTCCTGGACGAGGGTCCGCAGCTCCTTGTCGAACGTCGTGACCGGCGCGGCCGGGGTCCGCAGGACGGGGTCGCCATACAGGCGGATGGGGGTGATCGACATCGTGTTCCTACGCCTCCACCGGAAGTCCGCGCACGAGCAGGTCGGCGCGCAGTTCGTCCGGGGTGGTGAACGCGATCGCGTCCATGCCCGCCTCGACGGCCGCCTGCACGTTGGCGAGCTTGTCGTCGATGAAGATGCAGTCGTCGAGGCTGCCGAGGTGCCGCACGCGATCGGCCAGTTCCTCGAAGATCTCCGGGTCCGGCTTGGCCACGCCCTCCTCGCCCGACACGATGATGTCCTCGAACAGATCGAGGAAATCGAACCTGTCGACCGCGATCGGGAACGTCTCCGCGGACCAGTTGGTGAGCGCGATGAGCGGGATCTCGGCAGCATGCAGTTGCTTGAGTATGGCGACGGTGCCGTCGATCTGACCGCGCAGAGATTTCGCGAAATTAGCGCGGTACGAGTGGATCTCGTCGGCCAGGTGAGGATATGCCGTCGCTGCGTCCTGCTCCGCCTCGGCGAAGGTGCGGCCGGCGTCCTGCTCGTGGTTCCAGGCGCCGAAGTCGAACTCACCGGCGGTCAGGAACTTGCGGGCGCGGTCTTCACCGACACCGGCCGCGATCGCCGGCTGCGGATCCCAGTCGATGAGCACGTTGCCGAGGTCGAAGACGACGGCATCCACCGGTGAGGGGTTGAGGTCGGGCTCGTCGGGGGTCACGCTCTGCTGCTGGCTCACCACGCAGAGACTAACGGCGCTGACAGTCGGGACGTCCCGTGGGGTTAGAGGGCAGCTCGTGTCCACGTTCCAAGGAAACTCTGGAAAGAAGATCGGGGTCCCCGCGAAGTATTTCGGAGGAGCGCAGCGGGAGAGAAAACTTCGTGGGGTGATTAGAGCAGGGCGCCGCTCGGATCGACACGCACCGTCACCGTGCCTGGCAGCTTGCGCGCACTGCGGACCGCACGCGCAGCAGCCACCGCCTTGGCCGCCGCCGCCCCGTGGGAGCGCGTGGTCCGCAACAGCAGGTGCAGCCCGTCACCGCCGCCCGGCGCCGGCATGGGGCCGATGCGCTCCAGCGGCACGGAGTCGTCCAGGGCGTGCCGGACGGCCGAGGCGAAGCCGTCCAGGTCGGCCGGCTCGCCGGTGAGCATCGTCATCCACGATGCGGGCGGCAGGTCCAGCTCACGGCGCGCTGCGAGCTCACGCTCGGCGAAGCTGTCCGGCGCCCATCGCACGAGGGCCTCGACCGGCGGCAGTGTGACGCCGGAAGTGACTCCGCACACGACAACCATGCCGCCGAGTGACGCGGGCCGGGTCAGGGCCGCAGCAGCGGTCCAGCGGCGCAGGGTCTCCTCCCCTGCGTCCAGTGCGGATCGGTCCAGCAAGGCCCATCCATCGAGCAACAGCGTTGCGGCATAACCGGATTCAGCCACGGGTTCGGCGCCGGGGGTGGCGATCACCAGCCTCGGCTCCGGGCCGATACTGCTGACGACCTCGCCGGATCCGGAACGCAACACCGGGGCACCGGGGAACGCGCGGCCGAGCTCTTCGGCGGTCCGGCGTGCGCCGACCACCGCGGCGTGCAGCCGGGTGCTGAAGCATTCCGGGCAGCGCCAGGGCTGTGCCGCCCGCCCACACCATCGGCACAGTGCCGGAGCGTCGGGCGAGGTCAGCCCGAGCGGACCGTGGCAGTGCTCGCAACGCGCCACCTCGCGGCACTGCCCGCACCGCAGGGTCGGCAGGTAGCCACGGCGCGGCACCTGGACGAGCACCGGTCCGTCGGCCAGCGCGGTGTGCGCGGCCGACCAGGCGACGGGCGGCAGGTGCGCGTGCGCTGCGGCCCCGGCCCGCTCCACCTCACGCTCGTCGCCGGCGACGACGACACGTGGCACCGAGCTCGGTGCCGTGCGCGCCTGGACCGGGCGGACCAACCCGGCATCGAGCCAGGCCTGCACCGGGACCGATCGCACGAACCCGCCGAGCACCAGAGCAGCGTGCTCACACACCGAACGCAGCCGCAGCACCTCGCGGGTCTGTGGGTATGGCGCACGGGGCTCGGCCAGCAGGTCGTCGCCATCGTCCCAGCATGCGAGCAGGCCGAGGTCCTGCACCGGTGCCCATGCCGCAGCGCGGGTGCCGATGACGCAGCGCACGTGGCCACGCAGAACCTTCAGCCAGGCGGTGTAGCGGGCCTGCGGTCCTTGCTCGGCGGTGAGCCGCACATGTCGACCCTCGCCGAGCTCGGCGGTGAGTGCAGCGTCGAGTCGGTCGAGGTCACGATGGTCAGGAACCACGAGCAGAGCGCCGCGGCCGCCGTGCAGCGTCGCCCGGGCCGCCTGGGCCAGCGCGGCCGGCCAGTCCCGGTCGGTCTCGACCGTGGGCGCCGCCAGCCAGGATGCTGCCGGATCGTCGCCACCGGAGAGCCGGCGCATCAGGGCTTCCCCGGCCGGGTAACAGTCCCAGGCGGTGGCGGCACCGGGTCCCGGCAGGTCCTCCTCGGACACCGGTCTGGCGTCGAGGGCCTTCTCGGCGGCCGCGTGCCGGGGCGGCACCGCGAGCCGCAGCACATCGGCCAGCGGACCCGCGTAGTGATCGGCGACCGCACGGCAGGCGTCAAGGACCGGCCGGGTCAGCACCGGCTCGGGGCTCACCACCCGTCGCAGCGGCGTCAACTTGCCCGTGTGTTCCGGCTCCTGCACCCGCTCGACCACGTAGCCCGACACGTCCTTGCCGGCGAAGCGGACCTTGACACGCACACCGGGCTGCGCGTCGTCGGCGACCTTGGCCGGCACGGAGTATTCGAACGGCCGGTCCAGGTGCGCGAGTCCGACGTCGAGCACCACCCGCGCCACGGGCAACGGCAC
The DNA here is from genome assembly GCF_014640635.1 of Flexivirga endophytica. GTDB lineage: Bacteria > Actinomycetota > Actinomycetes > Actinomycetales > Dermatophilaceae > Flexivirga > Flexivirga endophytica. Next base: position 61,043 of record NZ_BMHI01000004.1, on the reverse strand, counting down.
CTCGGGACCGACGGGCTCGGCCTGCACGCGCTCGGTCTTCACCCGCGGCGCGGCGGCGTGCAGCAGATGCAGTTGCTCCGGTGTCGCCGGTCGTGGAGCGTCGTCGGTGTCCCGTCCGTCGGCCGGCAGATCGGTGGGCCGGTCGGACGAACGCATGTCATGTTTATACGCGATCGCTCGGACACCCTCGACGCCATACCGGCACCACCTCGCCGAGAGGACACCGGATTACCCAGGGGACAGTGGATTCTGGGCAATTCTGCCCGAATCCCCTGTCCGCTCGATGTATCGCCTGTCCTCTCGGCGTTTGTGGGTGTCACGCCAACAGGAACGCCCGCCGAACGGATTCGGCGGGCGTTCCTGTTCGCGTGCGAGGAGTTGAAGCAAACCAGCTCACAACGCGCTGAGCAGTGCCTCCACCTTGTCCGTGCGCTCCCAGGTGAAGGGGTTGTCGACGCCGTCGGCCCTGGTCCGGCCGAAGTGTCCGTATGCCGCGGTCGGCTTGTAGATCGGTCGCAGCAGATCGAGCTCTTCGACGATCGCCGCGGGGCGCAGGTCGAAGACCGTGGTGATGGCGTTCTCGATCTTCTCCAGCGGCTGCTTCTCGGTGCCGAACGTCTCGACATACAGACCGACCGGCTGCGCCTTGCCGATCGCGTAGGCGACCTGCGCCTCGCAGCGGTCCGCGAGACCGGCTGCGACGACGTTCTTGGCGACCCAGCGCATGGCGTATGCCGCCGAGCGGTCGACCTTCGAGGGGTCCTTGCCGGAGAACGCGCCGCCACCGTGGCGGGCCATGCCGCCGTAGGTGTCGACGATGATCTTGCGGCCGGTCAGGCCGGCGTCGCCCATCGGGCCACCGATGACGAACTTGCCGGTCGGGTTGATCAGCTTGCGGTAGGACGAGGTGTCCAGGGTGTTGCCGGTCGCCGCCAGCTCGGCCAGCACCGGCTGGATGACCAGCGTGTCGATGTCCGGCTCGAGCATGCCCTCCAGCGAGATGTTCTCGGCGTGCTGGGTGGACAGGACGACGGTGTCGAGACGGACGGCCTTCTCACCGTCGTACTCGATGGTGACCTGGGTCTTGCCGTCGGGGCGCAGGTAGGCGAGCTCGCCGCTCTTGCGCACACCGGTCAGTCGCTCGGACAGGCGGTGCGCCAGGAAGATCGGCAGCGGCATCAGCTCTGCGGTGTCGGAGCACGCGTAGCCGAACATCAGGCCCTGGTCGCCGGCGCCCTGGCTGTCCTTTGCGTCGGTGCCGCCCTCGGCGCGGTGCTCGTGTGCGGTGTCGACGCCCTGCGCGATGTCCTGCGACTGCTCCCCGATGGAGATCGAGACACCACAGGACGTGCCGTCGAATCCCTTGAGCGAGGAGTCGTAACCGATCTCCTTGATGGTGTCGCGGACCAGTTTCGCGATCGGGACGTAACTGTTGGTCGTCACCTCGCCGGCGACGTGCACCAGACCTGTGGTCACCATCGTCTCGACGGCGACGCGTGACTTCGGGTCGTCGGCGAGCATGGCGTCCAGGATCGAATCGCTGATCTGGTCGCAGATCTTGTCGGGATGTCCCTCGGTAACCGATTCCGAGGTGAAGAGACGGGCCACAGGTTGCTCCTTCGATGTGCAGCGGCTGCTGGCTGGCCCACCGACCGGCGGGCCAACCGGAGTCTAAACGGTGTCGAGGTGCTCTTGGACGGCATCCCACACAGCGCGTGCGAGAGTCGCCTTGTCGGCGGGACCGACCTCGGTCTCGTCGCCGCGGCGCGTGAGGATGTGTATGGCGGCCCGGTCCTGACCGAAGGTCACGTCGGGCCCCACTTCGTTGACGACCTGCAGGTCGCTGCCCTTCCGGGCGAACTTGGCGCGGGCGTGTTCCATGACCGAGCTGCCGGCGTCGCCGGTCTCGGCGGCGAAGCTGACGATCACCGGGTGTGTCGCCTCACCTCGTGCGGCGACCAGGCCCTTGACGATGTCAGGGTTCTCGACCAGGCGCAGCGTCAGGTCATCGCCGTCAGCCGTCTTCTTGATCTTGTGATCGGTGTATGCCGCTGAGCGGTAGTCGGCGGGCGCGGCGGCCATCACGATGACGTCGGCGTCCTGACCGGCGGCGGTCACGGCCTGCTGCAGCTGCAGTGTCGTCTCGACCCGCACCAGCTCCACCCCTGAAGGTGTCGGCAAGGACGAGTTGGCGCTGACCAGGGTGACCTCGGCGCCCCGCTCGGCGGCGACGGTCGCGAGCGCGTAGCCCTGCTTGCCACTGGAGCGGTTGCCGAGGAACCGCACGGGGTCGATCGGCTCTCGAGTGCCTCCGGCGGAGACGACGACGCGTCGGCCGGCCAGTGGGCCATCGGCCGAGTCCCCAGCGGCGTCCTGGGCGAATCCCAGTGCGTAGGAAGCGATTTCCTCCGGCTCGCGCAACCGGCCGGGACCGGTGTCGGCTCCGGTGAGTCGGCCGGAGTCGGGATCCATGACGTGCACGCCACGCTCGCGCAACGTCGCGACGTTGGCGACGGTGGCCGGGTGCTGCCACATCTCGGTGTGCATCGCCGGGGCGAAGACGACCGGGCACCGGGCCGTCAGCAGGGTGTTGGTCAGCAGATCGTCGGCGAGCCCCTGAGCGGCTTTGGCGATCAGGTCCGTGGTGGCCGGTGCGACGACCACCAGGTCGGCGCTCTTGCCGATGCGCACGTGCGGGACGTCCTCGACGCGCGTCCACACGTCATCGGCGACCGGCTTGCCGGACAGCGCGGCCCATGTCGGGGCGCCGACGAACCGCAGCGCGGCGGCGGTCGGGATCACCGTGACGTCGTGACCTGCTTCGGTGAACCGGCGCAGCAGCAGGCACGCCTTGTAGGCGGCGATGCCTCCGCTGACGCCGAGGACGATGCGCATGGAAGCGGTGGTCTTCTCAGGCCTCGATCTTCTCGATCGACAACAGGCCGTCATTGATCTCGCGCAGCGAGACCGAGAGCGGCTTGTCGTTGACCTGGCTGTCGACGAGCGGGCCGACGTACTCCAGCAGACCCTCGGACAGCTGGGAGTAGTAGGCGTTGATCTGCCGTGCCCGCTTGGCCGAGTAGATGACCAGCGCGTACTTGGAGTCGGCAACCTTCAGCAGGTCGTCGATCGGCGGGTTGGTGATGCCCTCGGGGGCAGCCTTGGTGCCAGACACGAAGAAAATCTCACTTCTCGTTGGGGTTGTATCGGGTCAGCACGCGCGCGGTCAGGAGGTCGCGCAGATGTGCTGCTGCATCAAGTGTACGAGTTCCTCGGCCGCCCGCTGCACATCGTCGTTCACGATGGTCGTGTCGAACTCCGGTTTGGCGGCGAGTTCGCGCCGCGCCGTGGCCAGCCGGACCTCGCGTTCGGCGGGGCCCTCGGTGCCTCTGCCGACCAGGCGGCGGACGAGTTCGTCCCAGCTGGGCGGCTCGAGGAAGACGAAGAAGGCCTCGGGAAGTTGCTCACGCACCTGGCGAGCGCCCTGCAGGTCGATCTCCAGCAGCGGCAGCTTGCCCTCTCGAGCGGCCGCGGTGACCGGCCCCCGGGGGGTGCCGTAGCTGGCGCGTCCGTGCACGATCGCGTGCTCGAGGAACTCGCCGTCGGCGACCATCTGGTCGAAGCGTTCCTGGCTGATGAAGTGGTAGTGCTTGCCGTCGACCTCACCCGGGCGTGCTGCGCGGGTGGTCGCCGACACCGACAGCCACACCTCCGGGTAGTGCTCGCGGATGTATGCCGAGACGGTGCCCTTGCCGACCGCGGTCGGTCCCGCGAGCACGACCAGCGGAGCGCAGTCCTTGGCAGCGTTCGCCGGGCGCTCCTGCTGACTGTCCTGGTCGGACGTCACGAGTCCCCCGCCTGCTCGAAGTGCTCGAGGAGCCGGTGCACCTGGTTGGCTCCCAGGCCACGGACCCGGCGGGTCTCGGCGATGCCGATCTCGGACATGATCTGCCGCGCACGCACGCGGCCGACACCGGGCAGCGACTCCAGCAACGCGGAGACCTTCATCTTGCCGATGACCTCGTTGCCCTTGCCCGCCTCGATGACCTCGCGCAACGAACCCTGTGCGTATTTCAGGCGGTTCTTGATCTCGGCCCGTTCTCGCCGCGCGGCCGCCGCCTTGGCGAGTGCCTCAGCGCGCTGCTCCGGCGTCAATTGCGGTAGGGCCACGTGTCTTTCTCCTGGCGTGCGTCAGTTGTGAAGTAGTCGCTGCGAAGGTGCTCATCACCCCCACCCCGCGAACCTAGCGAGTGTCAGCGCCGTTCGGCAACGAGGGGTCGTCATCGCGTGCGGCGGGGCGGCGGCGAATTGGTCCGCTGCCGACCGGCGGGTAACGTCGTACGCCGTTTGTGCCCGAAAGTCCTCGATCAGGACCTGGAGATGATTCGGTGAGTGCCACTCACCCGACCTCGAAACCTGTCCCGAATTCTGTCCTCCGCCGTGCCGTGGGTGCCTCCGCACTCGGCAATGCCGTCGAATGGTTCGACTACGGCATCTACGCGTATGGCGTTGCACACATATCCAATGCGCTCTTCCCGTCCGGCTCGGACAGCGCCGTCGCGTTCACCCTGTTGGGTTTCGCGCTCAGCTTCCTCATCCGGCCGATCGGCGGCTTCTTCTGGGGGCCGCTGGGCGACCGCATCGGCCGCAAGAAGGTGCTGGCGGCGACGATCCTGCTGATGGCCGGCTCGACCGTGCTGGTCGGGGTCATCCCGTCATACGCCACGATCGGCATCTGGGCGCCGATCCTGCTGTACTTGCTGCGGATGCTCCAAGGCTTCTCCACCGGCGGGGAGTACGGCGGTGCCGCCACCTTCATGGCCGAGTACGCACCGGACCGTCGCCGCGGCTTCTGGGGCAGTTTCCTGGAGTTCGGCACGCTTGCCGGGTTCAACCTCGGCGCCCTGCTGATGCTGCTGTTGACCAATGTGCTCAGCGACAGCCAGATGGACACCTGGGGATGGCGGTTGCCGTTCCTGGTGGCCGGGCCGTTGGGGCTGATCGGCAGCTACCTGCGCTCGAAGATGCAGGACACCCCGGTCTACCGCGACCTGGAGAAGCAGGACGAGGTGCAGGAGAGCCCGGCCCGCAATCTGCGCGATCTCGTCGCGAAGTACTCCCCGCAGATCTTCCAGCTCTTCGGTCTGGTGCTCGCGCTGAACGTCGTCAACTACACGCTCATCTCGTACATGCCGACGTACCTGCAGGACGCGATCGGGCTGTCGGACAACGGCGCGCTCATCGTCCCGGTGATCGGGCAGTTCCTGATGATGGCGGTGCTGCCCTTCCTGGGTGCCCTGTCCGATCGGGTCGGACGCAAACCGCTGTGGGCGACGTCGCTGATCTCGCTCGCGGTGCTGTCGGTGCCGATGTTCGCGCTGATGTCGACCGGGACCGTGGGCGCGATGGTCGCCTTCGCAGTGCTCGCGCTGCTCTATGCGCCACAGCTGTCGACGATCTCGGCGACCTTCCCCGCGTTCTTCCCGGCGCACGTCCGGTTCGCCGGACTCGCGCTGAGCTACAACGTCGCCACCTCACTCTTCGGCGGCACCGCTCCGGTGTTCAACGATCGACTGATCAGCTGGAGCGGCGACGACCTCTGGCCGGCCTACTACATGTCCGGCGCCTGCGTCATCGGCCTGGTGGCGTTGTGGTTCGTCCTGGAGACCAAGGGTGTTTCGTTGCGCGGCAAGGAGATCCCGGGCACCGAGGCCGCCGAGGAGGAGGCCCGTGCGGCTGCCGCGGCCGAGGAACTCGAACCCGTGCCTACGCTGAAGCGGTGAACCGGACGACGGTGCCGCGTGAGCGAGCGACCGATGAGCGCAGGGCGAATGCCGACACCCGAGGAACGAGGAGGTCGGCATGAGCGAGCAACCCGATGAGTTGGTGATGCGGGTGCGCGCCGAGCTCGCCACCGCCGGTGACCCGGATGCCGCGCCGGCGATGCGGGCCTACGTGAAGTCGGTGCTGCCGCTGTATGGCGTCCGCCTTCCACAGGTCCGGACGATCGTCCGCGCGGCCGTCCGGGACGCCGGCGTCTCCGACACCGGTCCCGGCATCGAAACGCTCGCGGCCGCCGCACGGGAGCTGTTCGACCACGCGACCCACCGCGAGGAGCGGTATGCCGCCCTGGCGCTGCTGGCGTTGCCACCGGCGCGCGGGAAGCTGGAGTTGCTCCCGCTGCACCAGCACTTCGCCAGCGCCGGCGCGTGGTGGGATCTCGTCGACGAGACCGCACACCGGATCGCGGATCTGCACGACATCCATCCGGTCGAGACGGCGGTCGCGGTGCGTCGCTGGAGCGTCGAGAACGACATGTGGTTACGGCGGCTGGCGATCATCAGCCAGCTGGGACGCAAGGACCGGCTGGATCCCGTACTGCTCGGCGAGGTGATCGAGGCCAACCTGTCGGACCGGGAGTTCTTCATCCGCAAGGCGATCGGGTGGGCGTTGCGGGAGTACGCCAAGGTCCGGCCGGAGTGGGTGCGTGGATTCGTCACCGCGCATGGCGGATCACTCAGTCCGCTGTCGCGGCGGGAGGCACTGAAGCACCTCGGCGGTTGAGCCGGCCCTGCGCGACCGCCCGTTCAGCGGATCACGGCCACCGGGCACGAAGCGGAGGAGACCAGCCGCCGACTGACAGAGCCCAGCAGCAACGACGCGAACCCGCCGCGCCCCCTGCTGCCGACGACGAGCAGGTCCGCCCCGTCGGCCAGCCGGGCGATCTCCGGAGCAGCCTGACCACGCGCAACTTCAGTGGTCACGGTGAGCCCGGCGTGCCGCTCGAGCGCGGCCGTCCGCGCCCGCTCCAGATCGTCGGTGACCGCGCGCTGTACCTCGTCGGGGTCGTCCCACACCGGCAGCCCGGCGGCCAGCACCGGATCACCCCACACACTCACCACCTCCACCGTCGCGCCCGCGCCATGAGCTGCGTCTGCAGCGAAATCAACTGCCTTCAGGGAGGATTCGGACCCGTCGACGGCGACCACGATGCGGCGTGCGGGAGTGGCGAACTCCCCGCGCACGACGACTACAGGACACGACGCGTGGGCCGCGACCGCGAATCCGACTGATCCGAGCAGCGTCTCGATCAACTCGTGGTGACCGCGATGCCCGACGACGACCAGAGATGCGTGGTCCGACGCCTCGACGAGCGCGTGCGCGGGGTTGGCGCTCAGACCCTGCGCGTCCGCATCTGCGGATCCCTCCGCGCGGGCCAACTCCAGCCCTTCCTGGGCGAGTACTTCAGCCGCGCGCGAGAAGTCGTCGACGGAGGTCGTCGGCAGGTACTCGATGCCGGGCACCACCGGTAGCGGCACTGCCGAGAGCACCCGCAACGCCTCCGATCGTAAGTCCGCTGCCCGGGCCGCCCATCGCACCGCTTCCGCCGATTGCGGCGATCCGTCATACCCCACCAGGATCATGCCAACTCCTTCGCTGCGCGCTCACGTCACGGCCCGGGGACCCCGTGCCGATCCAACGATTTCAGCCTACGTTTCGGCTGACGGCGCGTCCGGGTGAGGTTGCCCACTCCGGGAGGTGGCGATCAGTCCAGTGGCGCAGGCGGCCGCAGCGCCGACGCCTCCTCCTGGACGGCCTGCAGTGCCTTCCGCAGCGCATCGACGTCAGGGCCTGCCTCGAGGACCGCTCGCGAGGTGGCCGGCAGCACAAGCGGCGCTGCGGCACCGAAACCGCGGCCGATGTCACCGACGGTCGCGCCCTGCGCGCCGACCCCGGGCGCCAGCAGCGGCGCTCGTGACTGGGCCAGCCGCTCACCGAGACCGAGGTCGGCGATGTCCTCGCCGACGGTGGCGCCGACGACCATGCCGACATCGCCGAAGGTTCCGGCCGACGCCAACGCGTTCGCCTCGGCGACCTCGTCGATGATCGCGCCGCTGACGGTTTCCTGCTCCCAGACGGCGTGCTGCACGTGGCCGGCTTCTGGGTTGGAGGTCATGGCGAGCACGAAGACACCACGGCCGGTTCGCTTGGCGAGGTCGAATGCCGGTGTCAAAGAACCGAATCCGAGGAACGGGCTGACGGTGATCGCATCGGCACGCAGCGGCGAGCAATCCGACAGGTAGGCCTGGGCGTATGCCGCCATCGTCGAGCCGATGTCGCCTCGTTTGACGTCCAGCAGGCTGAGTGTGCCCACCTCGCGCAACCCGGCGAGCACGTCCTCCAGCATCTCCACGCCCGCCGCCCCGAAACGTTCGAAGAAGGCGCTCTGCGGCTTCACCAGTGCGGCGTGCCCGCCGAACGCCTCGACGGTGATCTCGGCGAACTGGCGTAGCCCCTGCACCGTGTCGGGCAGCTTCCACGCCTCCAGCAGCGATGCATGGGGATCGATGCCGACACATACCGGACCGAACCGGGCGACGGCCTCGCCGAGCCGAATCCCAAACGGATCCAACGTTTTTCGGTCCTTGTGCTGATCTGTTGCCATGGCAGCGGTCACCGTCCGCGACCGTAGAGGTCCAGATCGACTGCGTGGTCCTGCAACGCTTTCACCTTGAACGGTCCGGCGAGCTGGGCCTCGATCCCCTGCACCGCCGCCGCCAGTTGCTGCACGGTCGTGATGATCGGGCGATCCATGCTGGTGGTGGCTGCGCGGATCGCGTAGCCGTCCTCGCGGGCGCCCTGTCCGGACGGTGTGTTGACGACCATGGCGACGTCACCGGCCTGGATGCGGTCGACGATCGTTGGCTCCCCGTGCTCCCCCGTGCCCTCGCTGTGCTTGCGCACGACCTCGGCCTGGATCCCGTTGCGCCGCAACACATCCGCGGTGCCTGCGGTGGCCAGGACATGGAAGCCCAGGTCGGCCAGGCGCTTGACCGGGAAGATCATCGCGCGCTTGTCGCGGTTGGCGACGGACACGAAGACCAGTCCCTCGCGTGGCAGGCCGGTGATCGAGCTCAATTGGCTCTTGGCGAAGGCGGCGCCGAAGTCGTCGTCGAAACCCATGACCTCGCCGGTGGAGCGCATCTCCGGGCCCAACAGGCTGTCGACCACGTCACCCTCGCGGGTACGGAAGCGCTTGAAGGGAAGGACCGCCTCCTTCACCGCGATCGCGGAGTCGGGCGGCAACATGCCGCCGTCGCCGGCCGGTGGCAGCAGTCCGTCGTCGCGCAGCTGCTGGATCGACTCGCCGAGCATCACTCGGGCCGCGGCCTTCGCGAGCGGCACTCCGGTGGACTTGGCGACGAACGGCACGGTCCGGCTCGCACGCGGGTTGGCCTCGAGGACGTAGAGGGTGTCGTGGGCCAGCGCGAACTGCACGTTGATCAGGCCACGCACTCCCACACCCTCGGCCAGTGCCCGCGTGGAGGTGCGGACCCGCTCGATCTCCTCGGCACCGAGGGTCACCGGTGGCAACGTGCAGGCGGAGTCACCGGAGTGGATCCCGGCCTCCTCGATGTGTTCCATGATGCCGCCGAGGTACATGTCGGTGCCGTCGAAGAGTGCATCGACATCGATCTCGACGGCGTCGTCGAGGAACCGATCGACCAGCACCGGGTGGTCACTCGATGCCTCGGTCGCCCGGGTGATGTAGTCGGTGAGCGTCGGGTCGTCATACACGATCTCCATGCCGCGCCCACCGAGCACGTATGACGGCCGGACCAGCACCGGGTAGCCGATCTCGCGGGCGACCGCCAGGGCCTCGTCGACGCTGTATGCCGTGCCGTGCTTGGGCGAGGGCAGGTCGGCTTCGGCGAGGACCCGCCCGAAGGCGCCACGGTCCTCGGCGAGGTCGATCGCCTCGGGCGACGTGCCGACGATGGGCACTCCCGCGTCCTTGAGCGCCTGCGCCAGACCGAGCGGTGTCTGACCGCCGAGTTGCACAATGACGCCGGCGATGGGGCCGGCCTGTCGCTCGGCGTGCACGACCTCGAGCACGTCCTCCAGGGTCAGTGGCTCGAAGTAGAGCCGGCTGGAGGTGTCGTAGTCGGTCGAGACCGTCTCCGGGTTGCAGTTGACCATGATGGTGTCGAATCCCTTGTCCTGCAGCGCGAAGGAAGCGTGCACGCAGGAGTAGTCGAACTCGACGCCCTGGCCGATGCGGTTGGGTCCGGAGCCGAGGATCAGCACCGCCGGACGTTCACGCGGCAGCACCTCGGACTCCTGGTCGTAACTGGAGTAGTAGTAGGGCGTCTGCGCCGCGAACTCGGCGGCGCAGGTGTCCACCGTCTTGAAGACCGGCCGCACACCGAGCGCGTAGCGCAGCCCGCGCACGACCGCCTCAGGCATCCGCGCGAGCTGAGCGATCTGTGCGTCGGAGAAACCGTGCCGCTTCGCCAGCCGCAAGAGCTCCGGCGTCAGCTGGTCGGCCTCGGCGATGATGCCGGCCATCTTGTTGATGAGCTCGATCTGGTCCAGGAACCACGGGTCGATCTTGGTGGCGTCGAAGACCTCCTCGACGCTCAATCCGGCGCGAAGAGCCTGCTGCACCAACACGATCCGGCCGTCGGTGGGAGTGCGTGCCTGGTCCAGCAGCGCCTGCCCCATCTCCTTGCTCGGAGCGTTGTCCGGGTCCCAGTGGAAGGTCGCGCCGCTGCGTTCCAGCGACCGAAGAGCCTTCTGCAGCGCCTCGGTGAAGTTGCGACCGATGGCCATCGCCTCGCCGACCGACTTCATCGTCGTGGTGAGAGTCGGGTCGGCGGCGGGGAACTTCTCGAACGCGAAGCGCGGCACCTTCACCACGACGTAGTCGAGGGTCGGCTCGAAGCTTGCCGGCGTCTCGCGCGTGATGTCGTTGGGCACCTCGTCGAGGGTGTAGCCGATAGCCATCTTGGCGGCGATCTTCGCGATCGGGAATCCCGTTGCCTTGGAAGCCAATGCAGAAGACCGGGACACGCGGGGGTTCATCTCGATGACGATGATCCGGCCGTTCTCGGGATCGATCGCGAACTGGATGTTGCAGCCACCGGTCTCGACACCCACCTCGCGGATGACGGCGATGCCGATGTCGCGCATCTGCTGGTACTCGCGGTCGGTCAGCGTCAGCGCCGGCGCGACGGTGATCGAGTCACCGGTGTGCACACCGACGGGATCGACGTTCTCGATCGAGCAGACGACGACCACGTTGTCCGCGTGGTCGCGCATGACCTCGAGCTCGTACTCCTTCCAGCCGAGGATCGACTCCTCCAGCAGCACCTCGGTGGTCGGACTGGCGTGCAGGCCGGCGCCCGCGATGCGACGCAGGTCGGTCTCGTCATACGCGAAACCGGAGCCGAGTCCGCCCATCGTGAACGACGGCCGGACGACCATCGGGTAGCCGAGTTCGCCCGCGGCAGCGATGCATTCGTCCATCGTGTGACAGATGATCGACTTCGCCGACTCCGCGCCGCAGCGCTCGACGACGCCCTTGAACCGCTCGCGGTCCTCGCCCAGCTGGATCGCCTCGACGCTCGCTCCGATCAGCGGGCAGTCGTACTTCTCCAGCACTCCCGCGTCGTGCAACGCGATCGCGGTGTTTAGCGCGGTCTGCCCACCCAGGGTCGCCAACACCGCGTCCGGGCGCTCCTTGGCGATGATGGTCTCGACGACCTCCGGAGTGATCGGCTCGACGTAGGTCGCGTCCGCGAACTCGGGGTCGGTCATGATCGTCGCCGGGTTGGAGTTGACCAGGACGACCCGCAGGCCCTCCTCGCGCAGCACCCGGCAGGCCTGGGTGCCGGAATAGTCGAACTCGCACGCCTGGCCGATGACGATCGGGCCGGAGCCGATCACCAGGACACTCTTGATGTCGTCCCGCTTCGGCATTACTTGTTCTCCTTCTTGGACTCGAGAAGTCCCACGAACCGGTCGAAGAGGTATGCCGCGTCGTGTGGTCCGGCGGCCGCCTCAGGGTGGTATTGGACCGAGAAGGCAGGAATGTCAAGGCATTCCAGCCCTTCGACCACGTCGTCGTTGAGGCAGATGTGCGAGACGCGCACCTGCCCGAACTGCTCACCGGCCGGGGCCGGCACCGGCTGACCGTCGCGCGGTGCGTCCACCGCGAAGCCGTGGTTGTGCGCGGTGACCTCGACCTTGTTCGTCGTGCGATCGAGCACCGGCTGGTTGATGCCGCGGTGGCCGTACTTCAGCTTGTAGGTGCCGAAGCCGAGCGCCCGCCCGAGCAGCTGGTTGCCGAAGCAGATCCCGAAGAACGGCACCTTCGCCGCCAGCACCTGCTGCAGCACCTCGACCTGCGGAGCGGTGGCCGGGTCCCCGGGGCCGTTGGAGAAGAAGACACCGTCGGGCCGGACCGCCTGGATCTGCTCGAACGTGCTGTCCGCGGGCAGCACGTGCACCTCGATGCCACGCTCGGCCAGCCGCTGCGGTGTCATCGCCTTGATACCCAGGTCGAGGGCCGCAACGGTGAAGCGCCGCTCTCCCTGCGCCGGGACGACATACGCCGTGTCGGTGCTGACCTCGGAGGCGAGCTCGGATCCGGCCATCTGCGGTTGCTCGCGCACGCGCCCGGTCAGGACCGCGGCCGTCTCGTCGGTGCTGGAGAAGATGCCGACCCGCATCGCACCCGACTCGCGCAGGTGGCGGGTGAGGGCGCGCGTGTCGATGTCACAGATGCCTACGACGCCCTGCTCGGCCAGCTCGTCCTCGAGCGTGCGCTGCGAGCGCCAGTTGGAGGGACGCAGCGCCGCGTCGCGCACCACGTAGCCGCTGACCCAGATGCGCTTGGACTCCGAGTCCTCGTCGTTCACGCCGGTGTTGCCGATGTGCGGTGCGGTCATCACGACCACCTGGCGGTGGTAGCTGGGGTCGGTCAGCGTCTCCTGGTAACCGGTCATGCCGGTCGAGAAGACCGCCTCACCGAAGGTCTCACCGATGGCGCCATACGCCAGGCCGGTGAAGGTGGTGCCGTCCTCGAGCACCAGGGTCGCGCGACGACGCCCCGAGAGTGGGTCGGTCGAAGTTGTCATTGCTGAACCTCCTGGTCGAGTAGCGTCGGTCGGCCGCGCAGCAGGGTGGAGTGCACCCGGCCGGTGAGCGTCATGTCGTGCCACGGGTTGTTGCGCGACAGCGAGCGCGAGTCGGCGCGGTCGACCTCCACAGTGGCGCTGGGGTCGATCAGGGTGATGTTCGCGGGCTCACCCAGGGCGAGCGGGCGGCCGTGGCCGGTCAGGCCCGCGATCCGGGCAGGCGTGGTCGACATCGCAGCGGCCACCTGCTCCCAGCTCATCAGGCCGGGCTGCACCATGACGGTGTTGACGACCTGCAGCGCCTGCTCGAGGCCGAGCATCCCGAACGCCGCTTCGGCGAACGCGTGCTCCTTGTCGTGCCGTGCGTGCGGCGCATGATCGGTCGCGACTGCGTCGATCGTCCCGTCCGCCAAGGCTTTTCGCAGCTCGGCGATGTCCTCGGCCGGGCGCAGCGGCGGGTTGACCTTGAACGTCGGGTCGTAGTCGGTGAGCCGGGTCGTGTCGAGCATCAGGTGATGCGGGGTGACCTCGGCGGTCACCGCGATGCCCTGCGACTTGGCCCATCGGACGACCTCGACCGAGCCGGCCGTGGAGACGTGTGCGATGTGCACGCGTGAGCCGGTATGGCGCGCGAGCATCACGTCGCGGGCGACGATGACCTCTTCGGCGACGCCGGGCCAGCCCGGTAGGCCAAGCCGTCCGGACAGCTCACCCTCGTGGCAGCAGGCGCTGCTGTCGGCGAGCCGCGGCTCCTGCGCGTGCTGTGAGACGACGCCGCCGAACGTCTTGACGTATTCGAGTGCCCGGCGCATCAGCCGCGCGTCGTGCACACACTTGCCGTCGTCGGAGAAGACCCGGACGGCGGCGCGGCTGCGTGCCATCAGACCGAGCTCGGCGAGCTCCTCCCCCGCGAGGCCCTTGGAGACCGCACCGATCGGCTGGACGTCGACCAGGCCGCAGCTGCGTCCCAGGTCGAAGACCCGCTCGGCCGCTTCGGCGGTGTCGGTGACCGGGCTGGTGTTGGCCATCGCCAGCACAGCGGTGAAGCCGCCGGCCGCGGCGGCCGCAGATCCGGTCGCGACGGTCTCGGCGTCCTCGCGGCCCGGCTCACGCAGATGGGTGTGCAGGTCGACCAGACCGGGCAGTGCGACCAGCCCGTCCGCGTCGATCACCGTGGCGTCGACGGCCGTGACCGTGCCGACCTCGGCGATGACACCGTCCGTGACCAGCAGGTCCTGTCGGCCGGCGCCGAGCAGGTCGGCGCCCTTGATGAGGTATGTCGTCATGCGTTCTCAGCCCCTCCGAGCAGGTGGTAGAGCACACTCATCCGGACCGCGACTCCGGCCGAGACCTGGTCGAGGATGAGCGAGCGTGCCTCGTCCGCGGCGTCGGCGGTGATCTCCAGTCCGCGGTTCACCGGTCCGGGGTGGCAGATCACCGCGTGCTCGGGCAGTGCGCGCAGCCGGTCACGGGTCAGCCCGTAGCCGACGGTGTATTCGCGTGGGGTCGGGAAGAAGCCTCCCGACATACGTTCCTTCTGGACCCGCAGCATCATCGCCGCGTCCAGTTTCGGGAGGACCTCGTCGAAGTCATAGCTGTACGAAAATCCTTCTGCCGCAGCCCAGTTCGCGATGCCGCTGGGCATCAGCGTCGGCGGCGCGACCAGCGTGACGTCCGCCCCCAGCGTGCGCAGCAGGATGAGGTTGCTGCGCACCACCCGGGAGTGGGTCAGGTCGCCGATGATGCCGATCCGCTTGCCGGCCAGATCACCGAGCCGGGCCTGCATCGTGTAGGCGTCCAGCAGTGCCTGCGTCGGGTGCTCGTGGGTGCCGTCGCCGGCGTTGATCACGACAGCGTCCACCCAGTCGGTCACCTGCAATGGCGCTCCGCTCGCATGGTGCCGTATGACGAGGGCGTCGACCCCCATGGCCGCGACCGTCATCGCGGTGTCGCGCAGCGACTCGCCCTTGCTGACCGACGAGCCCTTGGCCGAGACGTTGATGACATCGGCGGACAGCCACTTGCCGGCGATCTCGAACGACGAGCGGGTGCGGGTGGAGTCCTCGAAGAAGAGGTTGACGACCGTGCGGCCGCGCAGGACGGGCAGCTTCTTGACCTCGCGCTGCTGCACGTCGTGCATCTGGGCCGCGGTGTCCAGGATCTGCCGGGCGTCGTCACGGCTGAGGTCCGCCGCCGACAACAGGTGCTTCATGACAACTCTCCATGGGGTGTCGCGATGCGGACTTCCTCGACACCGTCCGGATCGGTCAGCCGCACACTCACTCGCTCGGACCGGGCGGTGGGGAGGTTCTTGCCGACGTGGTCGGCGCGGATCGGCAGCTCGCGGTGGCCGCGGTCGACGAGCACGGCGAGCCGTACCGCCTGCGGCCGGCCGAGGTCACCCAGCGCGTCCAGTGCGGCGCGGACGGTGCGACCGGAGTAGAGCACGTCGTCGACGAGCACCACGACCTTCCCGTCGACACCGCTGTCGGGGATCGTGGTGGCGCCGACCGCACGGGTCGGCTGGCTGCGCAGGTCGTCGCGGTACATCGTCGTGTCGAGCGACCCGACAGGGACGTCGACGCCTTCGATCTCACGCAGCAGTGCGACGATGCGGGTGGCGAGCGCTTCGCCGCGGGTCGGGATGCCGAGGACCACCAGGTCCTGCACGCCCTTGTTGTGCTCGACGATCTCGTGTGCGATGCGCCGTAGCGCGCGGGAGATGTCGGATGCGGTGAGCACGATCCGGCCGGGCGGATCCGCCTCAGGCCTGGGCACAGTTGAGTCAGGACGCTCCATGCGTCAGGACCTCCTTCGCCGCCTCACAGGACGGAATCGTTAAAGGATGTCGAACGCGGCAAGGGTACCGCTCACGCCGATGTGGTCCGCACCACGTCCACGCACCGGTCCTCACTCATGTCGCTGCCCGCCCCGCCACCCCATTACCGAGAGGACACCCGATTGCCGAGAGGACAGGCGAAACCGGGTCGAAATGCCCCAAATCCCCTGTCCTTTCGGTCATCGCCTGTCCTGTCGGCTAAGGAGAGGGGGTGGTCAGGGGTGCGGCTGGGCGAGGAGCCAGAGGGCGCCATACAGAACCGGCTGGTGGACCACATAGATCGCGAGCGTATGGCGCCCGAGCACGCCGACCCACCGCACCGGCGTCGCAGTCGGACGCCACGCCCGCAATCTGGCTACTGTCGTCGCTTCCTCGCCGGTATCCAGCAGCCACCGCATCAGGCCGACACCCCCGAAGGTCAACGCGATCCACGGCAGCATCGGCTGCCAGTCCAGCGACGGCTCGGTCCCGTCGGCGAGTCCGGTCCACGACACCCACGGCGACCGTCCCGGCAGGTGCACGATCCACGGCAGGACGAGGGCGACGACCGCGAGCGCCCAGGGCACGATGCGCGGGGCCTGCACCACCGGCAACCCGACCAGCGAGACGAGCGCGATGGCGTGCAGGATCCCGAACGTGACCAGCTCACCGGGCTCGAAGATCGCGCTGAATCCGGTGATGACCAGCGCGAGTGCGACCAGCTGCACCTCCCGCCGCCAGAACGATGCCCAGCGGATCCCCCGCCGATGCGCCAGCACCAGCGACAGCCCGACCAGCAACAGGAACGACCCGGCGATGGCGTGCGCGATGACCTTGCCCGACCAGTGGGCGCTGATCCGCCAGGAGATGAATCCGAGGTCGCCCAGGTCCCAGGTCAGGTGGAACGCCACCACCGCGATGATCGCGATCCCGCGCAACACGTCGACGACCGCCCATCGCGCGGTGCGTGATGGGCGGTCGAATGGAGACCCGGCGCAGGCCCCGACCTCGGTCGCGGCTGCGTCCGGTGCGGCTTTCGTCATACAGGTTCCGACTCGCGACGGGCGCCGTCGGATCCGTCAGGCGAGCGAGTGCTTGACGGCCGCGATCTTGCCGAGCAGTCCGTTGACGAACTTCGGGGAGCTGTCGGTCGACAGCTCTTGAGCGAGCTTGACCGCCTCGGAGATGACGACCGGCGCATCGACGCCTTCGGCCCACACCAGCTCCCAGGTCGCGGCACGCAGCAGCGACCGGTCGACGGCGGGCATGCGCTCCGGCGGCCAGTCGCTGGAGCTGTACGTCAGCAACGCCTCGTTGATGGCGGCCCAGTGATCGACGACGCCGCGCACGATCTGCACGGTGTAGTCCGGCAGCGGTGTCTGCGTGGTCGGCACATCGACCCGCTGGTCGACCAGGTCACGGGCGTTGACGCCACGCTGCTCGGCCTCGAAGAGCAGGTCGAGCGCCTTCTTGCGCGCCTTGCTGCGCGAGCCTCGGCGGGCGGAGGTGTCCGGCGTCTGCGGCATCGTCAGCTGACGCGGCCCAGGTAGGAACCATCGCGGGTGTCGACCTTGACCTTGGTGCCCTGCTCGAGGAAGAGCGGCACCTGGATCTCGGCGCCGGTCTCCAGCGTCGCCGGCTTGGTGCCACCGGAGGAGCGGTCACCCTGCAATCCGGGCTCGGTGTGGCTGATCTCGAGGACGACCGAGGCGGGCAGCTCGACATACAGGACGGTGCCGTCGTGCTGCGCGACGATGGCCTCCTGGTTCTCCAGCAGGTAGTCGGCGGCCTTGCCCACGGTGTCAGCGGCGATCGGCAGCTGGTCGTAGGTCTTGGTGTCCATGAAGATGTAGTCGGTGCCGTCGTTGTAGAGGTACTGCATGTCGGAACGGTCGACGTTGGCGGTCTCCACCTTGACGCCGGCGTTGAAGGTCTTGTCGACGGTCTTGCCGGACAGGACGTTCTTCAGCTTGGTGCGCACGAACGCCGGGCCCTTGCCGGGCTTGACGTGCTGGAACTCGACCACGGACCACAGCTGGTTGTCGATCTTGAGGACCAGGCCGTTCTTCAGGTCGTTGGTGGATGCCACGTTTCGCTCTTCTCTTTCGGATCTACGGACGCCGTCGGCGCTCGGGACGTATGACGCGCCGCCACGTCGTGGGCTGCCTGTGTCAGGGCGTGGGGCAGCCGCGGAAGGTGGCGGGAGGTCACAAGTCTAGCGGTTTGTCCGACCCGGACCGTTCACGCGCCCGCCAGCGCGCTCTCGAACGCCGCGAGCGCATCCGCCGAGAACAGCGCGAACGTCACTTCTCGGACGGCGGTGCCGCTGCTGCGCACGGTGTCGACCGCGATCCGTGCGGCGGAGTCCATCGGCCAGCCGTAGATGCCCGCCGAGACCGCCGGGAAGGCGATCGTCGCAGCGCCGAGTTCGTCGGCGACCCGCAGTGACTCCCGGTAGCAACTCGCCAGCAACGCGGACCGGTCCTCGGTGTTCGAGAAGACCGGGCCGACCGTGTGGATCACCCATCGTGCGGGCAGTCGCCCGGCGGTCGTTGCCACCGCCTGACCGGTCGGCAGACCGTCCGGATAACGCTCGTCACGCAACACCCGGCATTCGGCCAGGATGTCCGACCCTCCTGCCCGATGGATCGCTCCGTCGACGCCACCGCCGCCCATCAGGGACGAATTCGCAGCGTTGACAACGGCGTCCACCTGCACCTTGGTGATGTCGGCACGTTCGGCATGTACCTGCATGCGCGTCACGCTACGCCGACCGTCGATGCGTATGGCGTCCCCGAGGCGCCCTGATGCGACATACTCGCTGCTCGTGACCACTGACCGCGTTCCCCCGCGTCGCGACCTCGGTCTGGACGCCGCCCGCGGTCTGGCCATCGTCGCGATGGTCATCGCCCACGCTCATCCCTGGTTCGTCGCACCCGGTCCGCTGAATCGGCTCGTCGGCGAGATCAACGACCTGGCGTCACCGCTGTTCGCGCTGGTGATGGGAGTCTCGGCCGGACTCGTCGCGCGGGACATCGTCGCCCGACACCAGGAGCGCTGGCCGACCATCGCGCACTTCGCGGTGCGCGCAGTGCTGTTGATCGTGATCGGCGAGTTGCTGGTGAAGTTCGACACCTGGATCGCCGTCGTGCTGCAGCCACTCGGGCTGACCGCACTCGTCGGCGCGTTCGTGATGTTCCTCCGCCCGCGGCACCTGATCCCGCTGGCCGTGCTGACCTGGCTGTTGGCGCTGGCCAACACCCTGCCGGGGACGGAGCCGGACAACGCCGACTGGCACGCACCCTGGCACTGGCTGCACGTCTATGTGCTCAGCGATTCCCACTATCGGTTGACCGGCCTGCTTCCGCTCTTCCTGCTCGGCGTCGTCGTCGGCCGGGTCGGGCACACCCACCGCCACACCCTGCATCTGACTCTCGCGGTCGGCGTGGCCGCAGCGATCGGCTGGCTGGCCGGCAAGGCGCTGCACCTGTCGACGGATCCCGGCCGGTGGGTCGACAGCACCCACGACCTGGCGTTGTGCGCCATCGTCTTCGCCGTCGTCTGTATGGCGGCAGGCGCCCCCGCCGCCGTCGGCAAGGTGTCACGCGTTGCGCTCCGGCCGGCGGCGCTGATCGGCACGGTGGCGCTGTCGGCCTACGCCCTGCAGTTCGTGCTGCTCAAGGTGCTCGTCCAGCATCCGCCGTCGTGGCTGCCCTTCGGCTGGCAGCCTGCGGTGGTCTTCGTCGGGGCGTGCCTGTTGCTGAGCTGGTTGTGGGCACGCACCATCGGCAAGGGTCCGTTGGAGTGGGCGACCAGTGAGTTGAGCGGCCGGTCGCTGGTCCGCCGGCGGCAGACCGCCACATGAGGTGCTGCGTGGTGCTCAGGAGCGCACGGCGTCGAACGCCTCGCGCAGCATCGTCTCGTCGGGCCCGCTGAGCCGGGTGGGCGCGGCGACCTCGGTCAGCGCGACGAAGCGCAATGTCGAGCCGCGGGTCTTCTTGTCCCGTCCCATGGCCACGCGCAGTGCCGTCCACCGCTCGTCGACATCGCCATCCACCGGGTATGACGTGGGCAGTCCCAACAGTTGCAACGCTTTCCGGTGCCGGTCGACCAGCGCGTCGTCGATCAGTCCGGCCCTGCGGGCCACCTCGGCGACATAGACCATCCCGACCGCCACAGCGTCGCCGTGCCGCCAGCTGAAGCCGGAGACCTGCTCGACGGCGTGCGCGAAGGTGTGCCCGTAGTTCAGGATCTCGCGAAGCCCGGCTTCACGCAGATCGGTGGACACCACATCGGCCTTGACCTGCACCGCGCGGGCAACCAGCTCGGGCAGCACCGCACCCGAAACATCAGTGGCGGCAACGGGATCCGCTGCGAGCTCCAGGATCCTTGGGTCGGCGATGAACCCACACTTGACGACCTCGCCGAGTCCGGCCACCAGGTCGTCGCGCGGCAGGGTCCGCAACAGGTCGAGGTCGCAGATCACTGCGGCGGGCGGATGGAACGAACCGACGAGGTTCTTGCCCTCGGGGATGTTGATGCCGGTCTTGCCACCGACCGCCGCATCCACCATGCCGAGCACGGTGGACGGAACCTGCACGACCGGCACTCCGCGCAGCCAGGTGGCGGCGACGAAGCCGCCGAGATCGGTGGTGGCGCCGCCGCCGAGCGCGATCACCGCGTCGGTGCGGGTGAATCCGGCCTCGGCCAGCACCGACCACAACCGGGTCGCCACGTCGACCGTCTTGGCCGCCTCGGCGTCCGGCAACTCCTCGACGAACGGCTCCAGACCCGCGGCCGTCGCGGCGCCGGCGATGGTCGCCGCAGCATCGGCCATGACCGGCGCGTGCACGATCAGCACCCGCTGCGCACCGGCAGGGACCCCGGGGACGACCTGGTCCAGCACGCCATTGCCGATGATCACGTCATAGTCGTCACCGACGCGGATCACCTTGGTATCACTCATGATCCACGGACCTCAGCGACGACGTCGCCAACGACCTCTTCGGCGCTCCTGCCGTCCGTCTCGACGACCCAGGTAGCCAGTCGCTCGTATGTCGGGCGCCGGTCCCCCATTAGGCGCGTCCAGGTCGCCCGCGGATTGACTGACAGCAGTGGCCGAGCCGAGGAGAAACCGACCCGTCCGGCTGCGTCGGCGATGGTGACGCTCAGGAAGACCACCGGCATCGACTCGAGGAGTTCTGCCGTCGCCGGCGTCATCGGTGCCCCGCCACCAACGGCTACGACCCCACCTGTCGTGACAGCTCGGGCGACCGCGTCCGCCTCCAACTGCCGGAAGTGGGCTTCACCGCGCTCGACGAAGATGTCCGAGATGGACATCTGCTGCTCGGTCTCGATGAGCTCGTCGGTGTCGGTGAACGGCATACCCAACTCGGCGGCGACGAGCCGGCCGACGGTGGTCTTGCCGGCGCCGGGAGGACCGATGAGGACAACTACAGGACGCGTCACTTGAGCAACTCCGGGATCGCAGCCAGATACGCGTCGTGGTTGCGCGCCACCTCGGGCACGCTGTCCCCGCCGAACTTCTCCAGCACTTCCTTGGCGAGCACCAGCGCCACCATCGCCTCGGCAACGACGCCTGCAGCGGGCACCGCGCAGACGTCCGAACGCTGGTGGATGGCGGTGGCGTCGTCACCGGAGGCGACGTCCACGGTCTTCAGGGCCCGCGGCACGGTCGAGATCGGCTTCATGGCCGCACGCACGCGCAGCACCTCCCCCGTCGACATACCGCCCTCGGTGCCGCCGGCGCGGTTGGTCTCGCGGCGGATGCGACCGTCCTCGCGGACGATCTCGTCGTGCGCGGCCGAGCCGCGCCGGGCCGCGGTGCGGAAACCGTCACCGACCTCGACGCCCTTGATCGCCTGGATGCCCATCAGCGCGCCGGCCAGCTGTGCGTCGAGCCGGCGGTCGCCGTGCACGTGCGAGCCGAGGCCAGGTGGCACGCCATACGCGAGCACCTCCACGACGCCGCCGAGCGTGTCGCCGTCCTTCTTGGCCGCGTCGATGGCCGCGACCATCCGACCGGATGCGTCCGCGTCGAGGGAGCGCACCGGGTCGGCATCGAGCGCGGCGACGTCGTCGGGCGCGGGCAACGGCGCGTCGTCAGTCGTCCCCTCGCCGCCGATGGCGACCGTGTGAGACACCAGCCGGATGCCCAGTGCCTGCTCCAGGAACGCCGCGGCGACACGTCCGAGCGCCACCCGCGCCGCGGTCTCCCGTGCGGACGCGCGCTCGAGCACCGGGCGGGCCTCGTCGAAGCCGTACTTCTGCATGCCGACCAGATCGGCGTGGCCCGGCCGCGGCCTGGTCAACGGCCGGTTGCGGGCCAGTTCGCCGGATGCGCCGACGTCGGCGGCGGCCGCGAGCGCGTCGGGGTCGATGGGCTCCGGGCTCATCACCACCTGCCACTTGGGCCACTCGGTGTTGGCGATGGTGATCGCGATCGGTGAGCCGAGCGTGCTGCCGTGCCGGACGCCGCCGGTCAACGACACCTCGTCCTGCTCGAACTTCATCCGGGCGCCCCGCCCGTAACCGAGGCGGCGCCGGGCGAGCGCGTCCGCGAGGTCGTTCGCGCTGATGGTGACACCGGCGGGAAGGCCGTCGATCACGGCGGTGAGCTCGGGCCCGTGGGATTCACCTGCAGTCAACCAACGAAGCATGGGCTGATCTTTTCATGTGGCAGCAAGGGCCCGTATGCCGCCGCCGTATGCCGGACGCGGTGACTCAGCTCGCGCCCAGCCCGCTCGCCGCGCGGCCGGCGCGCTGCATGACCTCCAGCGGTGCCGGACTGCCGGTCATCAGCTCGAACTGTGCGGCGCCCTGATGGATCAGCATCTCGATCCCGGGCACGACGCGGGCACCGTATGCCGCGGCTGTCGCAGCCAGTGCGGTCGGCCAGCCGGCATACACGACGTCGAGCAGCACCTGACCGGCCGAGCCGGTGGCGCCCTCGGCAACCCTCGCGGCCACCGCGCCGGCGAGCGAGTCGGCGGCACCGGCGGGGACGGCGCTGATCACCAACGGCGACTCCAGCAGCGCGGCGGCACCGTCGGACTCCCCCAGCGCCACCACTCGGAAACCGTGGTCACGTGCCTGGGCCAGGGTCGAGGCACGCACGTCGCTGCGTACGACGAAGACGACTTCGGGCACACCGAGGTCGGCCAGCGCGGCCAGTGCCGACCGCGCGGTCGCCCCGGAACCGACCACCACGGCCTGCGGCACCACACCGGCGATGACTCCGGCGTCGCACAACGCCTGCCGGATGCCCACGACGTCGGTGTTGTCGCCGTGCCAGGCCCTGCCGTCCCGGACGAGCGTGTTGACCGCACCGGTCCGCCGCGCGACCTCGCTGGAGGTGTCGGCGATCAGCAGCGCCTCCGCCTTCAGCGGCATGGTCAGCGACAGTCCGCGCCAGGTCGGGCCCAGGCCCGACACGAGTTCACGCAGCGCGGCGACGTCGCACTCACGCAGGTCGTAGGACCAATCCGCCATACCCAACGCCTCGTATGCCGCGCGATGCAACACCGGCGACATCGAGTGGGCGATCGGCTTGCCGAGGACTGCTGCCCGATGTCTGGTCAGCACTTGCCGGAATGCTTCTTGCACCACGCGTGGAACACCTGCTCGTTCTTCTGTTGCTCGGGGTAGGTGTCGGCGAAGAGGGTCTCACCGGTCTCCGGGTCGACGGTGACGAAGTAGAGCCAGCCACCCTTCGCCGGATTCAGTGCCGACTTGATCGCCGCGAGGCCAGGGCTGTTGATCGGCGTCGGCGGCAGCCCGGTGTTGAGATAGGAGTTGTACGGGCCCTTCTTGGCGCGCTCCTCGTCGGTCGTGGTGATGGTGCCGCGCTTCTTCTCGGCGTAATGGATCGTCGAGTCCAGCTGGAGCGGCATACCCTGCTCGACGCGGTTCTCGATGACCCGCGCGACCTTCGGGCCGTCCGCCGCGAGGCGGGACTCTGCCTCGACCAGCGACGCCTTCACCATCACGTCGTGCAGCTTGTCCTGCGGGATGTGCAGCGACTCGACCTTCTTGTGCCATTCGGTGACCATCGCGCGCAACTGCTGTTGCGCGGTCGCGTCCTTGCCGAAGTTGTATGTCGACGGGAACAGGTAACCCTCGACGTTGCCCTTCGCGGCCGCGGGCAGCCCGATCGACGCCGCGCTCACCTTCTGGTAATCGGCCACCGGCACGCCGGTCCGTTTCGACAGCAGCGTGAAGATCTGGCCGGCCCACAGGCCCTCGGGGATGGTGATGCCGGTGCTCTTGAAGCTGCTCGGGTCAAGCATCATCGCCAGCGCGGCGCGCGCACTCATCTTCTGGTGCAGTGTGTAGCTACCCGGCTGGATCCGGCCGAAGTCACGGCTGGCACCCGCCGCCTGGACGAAGGCGCCGGTGGACTTCACCACACCGGCCTTGAGCAGGCTCTGGGCGATCGCGGTGCCGGAATCGCCCTCCTTGACGACGATCGTGACCGAGCCGCTTCCCTTGCCGGCGTAGTCGGGGCTGCCCTCCTCCATGCCGGGCAGGCTGATCCGCCCGACCCGGCTCGCCGCATAACCGGCGCCGCCGACCACCAGGAGCATCAACACCACCAACAGCAGGCACGAACGCCCGGCCCGACGACGCCGGTGGCGCTGCTGCTCCTCGTAGGAGATGTGGTGGCCGTGCCGACCCTCGGCGTCGTCCTCACTCAGCCAGTCGTGGATGCCGGTCCATTCCTGCTCGCCGTCAGCTCGCGGACCGTCGACCGAGGCGGCGACGAACTCCCTCGTCTCGTCGTCGTCCGCAACAGTCGGGGGCGGTGGCGCGGGTCGGGAAGCGGGCCTGCGCTGGCGGCCGGTCGCGCGCGTATCAGCGGTCGCGGCGGCACGGCGCGCCGCGTCTCGTGCTTCGCGGCGGGTACGTGGGCCCGGTGCGTGGCCCGACGGCCCGTCTGGAGGAGTGTTCATACCTTCTGTCGCGCCTCTTCCCTCGCCTGCGGGTCTGCACCCCACGAAGTTCTCCGCTCGTACCTCGCTCCGATACTTCGCGGGGACCCCGCACCTCGCTCAATCCTCACTCGGGTCCTCGGTTCGGTCGGCACTCAGTGTCACCTTTCCGTGTCGGCTCGGTGCGAGTGGCGTGGTTTGCGTCCGCCGACGAGTTCTCCGGCAGGTTGGCCGGAAATGCGCTCCGCGTCAAGCGCGGCTTGCAGGATCAGCACAGCTGCTTGTTGATCGATCACGTCACGCCGGTCACGTTCATGAAGGCCACTGGCCTGCATCGCACGGTGCGCGTCGACCGTCGTCATCCGTTCGTCGACGAGGCGCACGGCCAGACCGGGAGCCCGCCGGCGCAGCGCTTTGGACCATCCGCGGGCCACTTCGGCCGCTGCCCGCTCGGCTCCGTCCAGGGACAGCGGTAGGCCCACCACGACCTCGATCGCGGCGCTGTCGGCGGCGAGGTGCGCTATTTCTTGTATGTCGGATTCGTCGCCGGCCCGCCGCAGTGTCCGCAGCGGCGTCGCGAGGACGCCGTCCGGGTCGCACACGGCGACGCCGACGCGGACACTGCCCACGTCGACGCCGATCCGTATGCCGTGCCTCACTGGACCCCGGTAAGGGTGTGCAGCCGGCTCTCGACCGCTTCGAGGGCCGCACCGACCGCCGAGGCGTCGGTGCCACCACCCTGGGCGAGGTCCGGCTTGCCGCCTCCACCGCCGCCGAGCACACCCGCCGCGATCCGCACCAGGTCACCCGCCTTGATGCCGCGGTCGCGGGCGCGTGCATTCGTCGCGACTACGACCAGCGGACGGCCCTTTGCCGAGCCGGTCACGGCAACCACGCTCGGGGCTTCGTCGCCGAGGCGGTCGCGCAGGTTCGTCACGAGCGACCGCGCCTCGTCCGCGCCGAGGTCGCCGCCGTCGTGGGTGAGCACCCGCACTCCCCCGATGGAGGTCGCCCCCGAGAGCAACTCGCCGGCCTGCGCCTGCAACTGCTGCTGCCGCAGGGTCGCGATCTCTCGCTCGGCAGTCTTGACCCGGGCGAGCAGTTCCTCGACCCGCTCGCGCAACTCGCCCGGCTGCGCCTTGACCAACCGGCCGAGCTCGGCGACGATCGCGCGCTCCTTGGCCAGGTAACGCAACGCGTCCATGCCCACGAATGCCTCGACCCGGCGCACACCGGAGCCGACCGATGACTCGCCGGTCAGCGTCAGCGCGCCCACCTGGGAGGAATGCGCCACGTGCGTGCCACCGCACAGCTCGCGCGACCACGGTCCGCCGATCTCGATGACGCGGACCTGCTCGTCGTACGTCTCACCGAAGAGTGCGAGCGCGCCCCATTCGCGCGCCTCGGGCAGCGTCATGTACTGCGAGGACACCGGCAGGTCCTGACGCACGGCCAGGTTGGCGACCTCCTCGATCTCGGAGCGGGTCTCGGCCGACAGGGCACTGCTCCAGGCGAAGTCGAGCCGCAGATAGCCCGGCTTGTTGTAGGAACCGCTCTGCAGCGCCGACGGGCCGAGCACCTGCCGCAGCGCCGCGTGCACCACGTGGGTTCCGGAGTGCGCCTGGCATGCCGAGATGCGCCAGTCGGGGTCGACCTGGGACTCCACCTGCTCGCCGACCTTGACCTCACCGGAAGCGACCTCCACGGTGTGGACGACCAGGCCCTTGACCGGACGCTGGACATCGAGCACCCGCAGCTGGCCACTGGGGGTCGTGATGACGCCCTCGTCGGCGATCTGACCACCGGACTCGGCGTAGAACGTCGTCCGGTCGAGCACGACCTGACCGGTCGCGCCCTGCTCGAACCCCTCGACGCGGTGTCCGTCGGCGACCAGCCCGACGACCTTGCCCTCGGTCGAAAGCGCCTGGTAGGCCTGCCAATCGGTCGCTCCGAGCGCCCGCAGCTCCCGCCAGATCTCGGTGTGTGCGTGGCCGCTCTTCTTCGACTTTGCGTCGGCCTTCGCGCGCTCACGCTGCTCGGTCATCAACCGGGTGAAGCCTTCGCGGTCCACCTCGACGCCCTGCTCGGCCGCCATCTCCAGGGTCAGGTCGATCGGGAAGCCGTAGGTGTCGTGCAGCGCGAACGCCTCGGAGCCGCGCAGCGTCGGCGTGCTGCTGCCGCCGAGCGCCGCGGACGACTGCTTCGCCTTCGTCACCGCTGTGTCCAGGATCGTCGTGCCCTGGTCCAGCGTGCGCCGGAAGGCGTCCTCCTCGCCATACGCGATCTGGCTGATCCGGCCGAAGTCGGCCTCCAACTCCGGGTACGACGCCTTCATCTTCTCCAGGCTCACCGGGAGCAGCTGCGGCAGCACCGTGTCGCGGTAGCCGAGCAGTCGCATCGCGCGGACCGCACGCCGCAACATGCGGCGCAGCACGTAACCGCGGCCCTCGTTGCCCGGGGTGACCCCGTCACCGATGAGCATCAGCGAGGACCGGACATGGTCCGCGACGACGCGCAGGTGCACGTCGTCGGGGTGGCTGGAGGTCGCGGCGTGCCCGGAGTGCGCGCCGTACTGCTTGCCGGTCATCTGGGCGGCCTTGGCCAGCACCGGATAGACCTCGTCGATCTCGTAGAGATTGTCCTTGCCCTGCAGCAGGGTCGCCATCCGTTCCAGGCCCATGCCGGTGTCGATGTTGCGCTGCGGCAACGGCCCGGTGACGTCGAAGTCGGCCTTGGAGCGGACGTCGGACAGCACCTCTTGCATG
Source organism: Flexivirga endophytica (assembly GCF_014640635.1). Classification (GTDB taxonomy): domain Bacteria; phylum Actinomycetota; class Actinomycetes; order Actinomycetales; family Dermatophilaceae; genus Flexivirga; species Flexivirga endophytica. Next base: position 33,586 of record NZ_BMHI01000004.1, on the reverse strand, counting down.
AAGACCAGGTTCCAGAACTCCATGAACCGGTCCTCGTCGACCGCCGGGCCGCCGTCGGCGCCGTACTCCGGTCCCCGGTCGTAGAACAACTCCGAGCACGGTCCGCCCGGCCCGGGCACGCCCATGTGCCAGTAGTTGTCGTTGGCGTCGCGACGGGTGATGCGCTCGGTCGGTATGCCGATCTGTTCGTGCCAGATCGCGAACGCCTCGTCGTCGTCGGTGTAGACCGTCGGCCAGATGCGCTCGGGGTCCAGCGCGTAGCCGCCGTCCTCGACGGAGGCAGTGATCAGACCCCAGGCGAGGCGGATCGCGCCCTCCTTGAAGTAGTCACCGAAGCTGAAGTTGCCGTTCATCTGGAAGAAAGTGCCGTGCCGGGAGGTCTTGCCGACCTCCTCGATGTCGCCGGTGCGCACGCACTTCTGCACGCTGGTGGCGCGGTCCCAGGGCGGCGTCTGCTGGCCCAGGAAGTAGGGCTTGAAGGGCACCATGCCGGCGTTGACGAACAGCAGGTTCGGGTCGTCGTAGATCAGGGGCGCGGAAGGCACAACTGTGTGCTTGTTCCGCTCGAAATAGTCGAGCCAGCGTCGCCGGATCTCTGCGGTTTCCATCATCAATTCCTTTACGTAGCAAAGTGCGGCTCGAGTCTCGCACGGCGACGGCGCTGCACCTGGGTGCAACGCGAGACGGGCGACCGGTCGGGTCGCGCGTCTACGCGAGCATGACGCGCGAGTCGGCCGCGAGGAGTCGAGCCAAAGAACACAGGTCGGGTCGGAAGCGGGGCCTTACCGGCCCTCGATAGCTCGCGCGTCGGTGTCCCGGCCATCGGCGACCCGCTCACCGGGCAGGGTGAGGTGGGTGTCCATCGCCAGCACCTCGCGCAGCTGCGCCTCGCGGGCACCCATGCCGTGCCGCACGTCGTCGCGGAAGCGCGCGGCCTCCTCACGCGTGCCACGTCGACTCGCGAACGCGACGCCCATCGCGGCGACCGTCACCGGCAGCAACCACTTCATGAGCCGTCACCGCCCTTGTTGACCGGCTTCAGGCGCCGGGACTCCACCGCGGAACGCACCCCGTAGGAGAACGCCGCGATCTTGATCAGCGGCCGACCGACTGTCGCGGTCGCCACCGACGTCAGCGCGCTCACGTTGGTGGTCATCGTCGCGACGTTGGAGGAGATGGTGTCCAGGCGCGACAGCTGCTGACTCGTCGCGGCAACGGTGTCGGTGACCTCGCGCAACAACGGCACGGTCTCGTCGGTGATCTCGCGGACACCGGCACGGGTCTCGTCGAGAACCTTGCCCGCCTTCCCCACGACCGAGCCCAGGCGCAGCACGAGAACGACGAACGCCAACGCGGCGATCATCCCGGCGACGTCCCCGAGGGACACATTCATGCGGGGTCCTCGCGAAGTATTCGGAGGAGGGTGTCGGGGCACCCGCGAAGTATCGGAGGAGCGGAGCGGGGGAGAACTTCGTGGGGTGACGGAGCGGGGGAGAAACTTCGTGGGGTGCTCATTACAGGTCTCGTTCCATGATTGGGCTCCAGCCTAGCGAAACCGGCCCCATGGCGACGCCGGGCCCGTGCCACTCAGGAGTGGCACGGGCCCGGCGACGAACTGATGGGTAGGTCAGGAGGCATCCGCCTCGGCGACCAGGTTGGTCTTCACCTCGGGGAAGTGGCAGGCGATGGTGTGACTCGGCTTGCCGTCCTCGGGATCCAGCGGCGGCTCCTCCGCAGCACAGATCTCCTGTGCCTTCCAGCAACGGGTCCGGAACCGACAACCGCTCGGCGGGTCGATCGGACTCGGCACGTCGCCGATCAACCGGATCCGCTCGTTCGGCACCGCGCCACGCACGACGTTGAGGTCCGGCGCCGCGGAAAGCAGCGCCTGGGTGTAGGGATGCTGGGGCTTCTCGTAGATGTCCTCGCGGTCACCCACCTCGACGATCTTGCCCAGGTACATCACCGCAATGCGGTCACAGAAGTGCCGCACGATGCCCAGGTCGTGCGCGATGAACACGAACGCGATGCCGAGGTCCCGCCGCAGCTGGCTCATGAGGTTCATGACCTGTGCCTGGATCGACACGTCCAGCGCGGAGACCGGCTCGTCCGCCACCACGACCTTCGGCTCCACCGCCAGCGCGCGGGCGATCCCGATGCGCTGGCGCTGACCGCCGGAGAATTCGTTCGGGTAGCGGTTGACGTGCTCGGGGTTCAGACCGACGATCTCCAGCAGTTCCTGGACACGGGCCTTGATCTTGTCCTTCGGGACCAGTCCGTGGATCTCCAAGGGCGCACCGATGATCTTCGACACGGTGAACCGCGGGTTCAAAGACCCGTAGGGGTCCTGGAAGATCATCTGGATGTCGCGCCGCATCGGCCGCAGCGCTTTCTCCTTCAGGTGCGCGATCTCGCGTCCCTCGAACTCGATCGAGCCTGATGTCGGCTCCAGCAGCCGCGTCACCAGCCGACCGGTGGTCGTCTTGCCACAGCCGGACTCCCCGACGAGCCCGAGGGTCTCGCCCTTGGCCAGGTCGAAGCTCACTCCGTCGACCGCTCGCGTCTGCAGGGTCTTGGGAAAGAGGCCGCTGTATTCCTTGACCGGGAAGTGTTTGGCCAGGTCCTTGACCGTCAGCAGAACCTCGCGGTCACGCTGCGACTCGTGCACGACGGACTCTTCGGCCCGCTTGCTGATGTCGATGGCGCCCGCACCTTCGACGGCGTCAGTGGTGTTGTCAGTCATCGATCACTCCAGGTTGGGGGCGACTTCATCGGCGAAGATCGCGGCAGGGTCTGCCAGGTGGCAGCGGCTGAGTCGTCCCGGCTCGCCCGGCACCTCGAGGAACTCCGGCAGCTCGGTCGCGCACCGGTTGTCCGGCACGCGGTCCGAATACGCACAGCGTGGCCGGAACGAGCAGCCGCCGGGCAGGTTGAGCAGGCTCGGCGGATTGCCCGGGATCGGCTTGAGGTCCGAACCCACATCCGCGGTCAGCGACGGCACCGAGCTGAGCAGACCCCACGTGTAGGGCATCCGCGGGTTGGCCAACACCTGTTGTGCCGTGCCGTGCTCGACGCTGCGCCCGGCATACATCACCAGCACGTGGTCAGCGACCTCGGCAACGACCGCCAGGTCGTGGGTGATCATGATGATCGCCGACCCGAACTCGCGCTGCAGGTCGTTCATCAGGTCCAGGATCTGGGCCTGCACCGTGACGTCCAGCGCGGTGGTCGGCTCGTCGGCGATGAGCAGCTTCGGGTCGTTGACCAACCCCAGGCCGATCATGGCGCGCTGGCGCATACCGCCGGAGAACTCGAACGGATACTGCTTGGCCCGTCGGTCCGGGTTCGGCACACCCACCCGGTCCAGCATCTCGACCGCACGCTTGGCAGCCACCGACTTGGAGACCTTGTGATGCGCCAGGTATGCCTCCGCGATCTGCGCCCCGACCTTCTTGAAGGGGTGCAGCGAGGACTGTGGGTCCTGGAAGATCATCGCTGCTGTCGCGCTGCGAAGCTTGCGGAACTCCGCCTGCGAGGCGCCGACGAGCTCCTGACCGTCCAGCTTGATCGAACCGCCGATCCGGCTGCGCTTCGGGTCGTGCAGGCCCATGATCGCCATGGACGAGACGCTCTTCCCGGAGCCGGACTCACCGACGATGGCCAATGTCTGGCCGGCCTTCACTTGGTAGGAGACACCGTTGACCGCGCTGATCAGGCCCTCTTCGGTCGGGAACTGAACCTTGAGGTCCTCGACGGTGAGGACTACCGGGGCGTTGGGATCGAGCGGTGGGCGTCGCTGGGTGCCCGGCTCACCGGCCGGGGGCGTTGTTGTCTGGGTCATGTCAGCTTCACTGTCGGGTCGACGGCAACGTAGAGGAGATCAACGAGCAGGTTTCCGAGGACGATGAACGTCGCGCCCACCAGCACGGTGCCGGCGATCACCGGCAGGTCGTTGGTGCTGATGGCGTCGAGTCCGAGTCGACCGATCCCACGAACATTGAACACCTGCTCGGTGAAGATGGATCCGGACAACTGCAGGGCCACCTCGACACCGATCAACGTCAGGTAGGGCGCGATCGTGGCGCGCAACGCGTGCCGCCACACCACCGTCCGCTCCGAAATGCCCTTGGACCGTGCCGTGCGCACGAAGTCGCTGGACAGCGTGTTGATCATGAAGGCACGCACATAGCGCACGTAAGTCATCGAGGCGAACAGTCCGAAGATGACCCAGATGGCGATGAAGCCCTTGAACCAGGTTCCCGGAGATTCCGTCAACGGCGTGTAGCCGGTGGCGGGCAGGACCTTCCAGGTGAAGATCAGGTAGAGGTTCAGCAGGAGCGCGATCGCGTAGTAGGGCGTCGCACTGATGAGCTGAGAGGCGCCGACCAGGAAGCGGTCCAGGGGTGAACCACGGTTGCGTCCACAGACCACGCCGAGCAGCAGGCCGAGCGGGATGTAGATGAACATCCCCCCGAACACGATGGCGAAGGTGACCGGCATGACCTGTTTGACCTGGTCGGTCACCGACTGGCTCTGCACGTAGGACCAACCCAGGCACGGCGCGTCACAGTGACCGGTGACCTGACCGTCGTTGGTGATGTCGCGACCGGCGACAAGACCCTTGACGTAAGTGCCGAACTGCTCCACGACAGGCTTGTCGAGGCCGAGGCTGTGGTTGATGTCGTGCACCTTCTGATTGGTGCACTTCGTGCCGCAAATCTGATATGCGACGCCGTCCTTGGCCGGTCCGGTGAAGAAGAGGCCGAAGGTCAGCACGATTGTCGCGAACAGCACCGAGATTGCGAGCAGCAACCGTCGGGCGATGTAGACGATCACGTGGTGGCTCCTAGAAAGATGGTGACCCGCCGGTGACCGGAGCGGAGGAGACGATGCTCCCCGCTCCGGTCACCGGTGAATTTGACGTCGTCCGTCAGCTCACTGCTTGACCCAGAGCTGGGACAAGTTGGGCATGCTGATGATCGGGTTCAGCGTGACGTTCTGGACGTTCTTGCCGAACGTCGCGGTGTTCATCGAGTAGTAGTCCGGCAGGCCGGGCACGTACTTCGTCATGATCTCCTGGTCCAGCTTGGCCCACTCGGGAGCAGCCTTCTCCGGGTCCATCTTGCTGATCTTGTCCATCTCGGCGTTCACCGTGGCGTTCTTGAACTGACCCACGGTGGTGCCGTCCGGGATGCCCTCGCCGCTGAAGAGCACCGGGTAGACCGAGTCACCGGTCGGCCAGTCGTAGCACCAGCCCGGCGTGCCCTGGCTCATGTTGACCGGCGCCTTCGGGTCGGCGATCTTCTTGGTGCGCTCGGCCTTGGGCACCGGGATGTCCTTGACCTTGAAGCCGGCCTTGATCAGGCCGTTCTTCTTCGCAGTGTTGGCAGCGACCGCCGAGGGGTCGTCACCGGTGTAGTAGTACTTCAGCTCGAAGCCGACCTTGCCGGCCTTCTTCAAGATCGCCTTGGCCTTGGCCGGGTCACCATTGCCCTGACCAGTGGCGTACGGCAGCGGGTCGTACTTCTTGTAACCCTGCAGGCTGGGCGCGGCATACGTGGTCGCCGGCTGGTAGTTCAGCTTCGAGAGCCCGGCGGCCTTGCGGATCTGGTTGAAGGGGTAGGCGTAACCGACCGCCTTGCGCACCTCCAACGGGATCTTGTTGACGTCGAGGTTGACGTAGTACTCACACGACGACGGGCCGAGTGCGAACTGGTCCTTCTGCGCGCCGGTCACCTTGGACTCCAGCGATGCGTCGATCTCGCCGATGTTCACCGTGTTGGTGCCGGTGCCGCTGTTGGCCAGGATGCGCTGCTGGGAACCGAGGTCGGTGATCGCCAGGTTGATCTGCACCTTGTCCGGGTAGGCGTGCCGCACCGGGTCGGTCTTGGGGTCCCAGTTCGTGTTGCGCGACAGCGTCAGCTTGGAGCCGATGTTGTAGGAGTCGACCTTGTAGGGGCCGGTGGTCAGCGGGTGCTTCTGGTAGTCGCCCTTGGTGTCCTTGGCCTTGGGGACCGGGGTGAACTCCGGGAACGAGGCGAAGTAGTTGAACGACGGCAACTTCTTGACCAGGTGGAACACCAGGGTGTCGTCACCCTTGGTCGTCACACCCTTGAAGTCGGCGTTGGGCTGCTTGTAGGGACCCTTGTAGTCCTTGCCGCCCACCAAGAACTGGCGCTGGTAGTCGGTGCCGTTGAGCGCAACGCTCTCCTTGGCGAAGGAGCGTTTCAGGCCGTAGACGAAGTCCTCGATCTTGACCGGCGAACCGTCGGAGTACTTCAGACCCTTGCGGATCTTGAAGGTCCAGGTCAGCCCGTCCGCGGACTGCTTGCCGACGCCCTCGGCCATGTCCGGCACCAGCACCGGCTTGCCCTTGACGATCTGGAACTGCGTCAGCGTGCGGTACATGTACTGCGTCGCGAACGCGTTCGAGTCGACGTAGTAGATGCCGGCGGGGTCCATGGTGGGCGGGTTCGAGTGGTCGTCGATGTAGAGCGTGCCACCCTTCTTGGCGCCCTTGACCTCCGGCGCCGGAGCCTTCAGGTCCGGGTTGGTTGCGGCGACCGCAGCTTCGGACTGCTTCGCGGCGGCGGTGTTGTTGCCATTGCCGTTTCCGCTGCCGCTGCCGCCGCTGCCCGACGGGCCTCCGCTGCTGCACGCAGCCAACGAGACCGCAGTGACGCCGGCGGCGCTCAGCGCAGCCAATTTCGTCCAGCGCATTTGTCATTCTCCCTTTTTCGTTACTTCCCGGCACAGCCCGGAAAGAGTGTGTGAAGTGCGTTGTGGTGTGTCGGTCGCGATCAGCGCCGGGTGTTGGGGTTGAACGCGTCCGACACCGCATCGCCCAGCAGGCTCAGACAGAGCACCAGGATGAGCAGGCCGACGAGTGGGACCAGCATCGGCAGCGGGAATGCCTGCATCTGCTGCTGGCCGAGAGCGATGTCCAGGCCCCAGTCGGCCGTCGGCAGGCTGATGCCGACACCGAGGTAGGACAGTCCGGCCTCCGCACCGATCCAGGCAGGCAGCGAGGTGGTGAAGGCCACCAGGATGACGCTGGTCAGATTGGGCAGCATCTCCTTGAAGAGGATGCGCTTGGTCGGTGCTCCGAGTGACCGTGCGGCTTGCACGAACTCGCGCTCACGCAGCGCCAGAACCTCGCCTCGGATGAGGCGGCACAGCCCCGCCCAGCCGAAGAAGATCAAGGCGATGAAGACCGCGAAGATGCGGATCTTCTGCACCTCGCTGGAGGTCGGCTGCCCGCCGGGCACCAGGTAGGTCGTCATGATCGGCACCAGCGCGATCGCGAAGAGCAGGAACGGCAGCGAGAGGACGAAGTCGACCAGCCAGCCGATGACCCGGTCGATCCAGCCACCGAAGAAGCCCGCAACCAGACCGAGCAGCACACCGATGATGGTGGTGACGATGGTGACGATCAGCGCAATGGCGAAGGAAGGCCGGATGCCGTAGACGAACCGGGCGAAGACGTCATACCCGGAGTTGGCCGTGAGGCCGAGCCAATGGTCGCCACTGGTGTAGAAGGTCGGCAGGTTGTCGTCACCGATGAGGTCGAAGTGCGGGTCGGTGGGGTTCTGGCCCTCGATGCCCGCGATCAACGGTGCGAAGATCCCCATCAACAGGAACAGCCCGATGATGACGGTGCAGATGACGGCGATGCGGTCCTTGCGCAACCGAGCGAAGGCGATCTGCCGCGGCGATTTGCTCTGCTGCCCCCCGTCATCCCCGTGATCCGTCTTGCCCAGGACTGCGGTGGCGCCGTCGGTCCCGTGAACTTGACCGACCTCCGTCAGCGTCTCATTGACGCCGCCTGGCCCAGCGGTCATCGATCCTCCATACGAGTTTTGGAAGTCGGCCAATCATTGGTCGTGGCCGACTCTTTCGTGGTCCCTCAGCCGTGCCCCCGCCCGCTGCGACGCACTAACGATGCCACAGCGGACGCGGCGCACAACCACGACTTGGTGAAGGTCACCCAATCGTTACATTGAGTGAGCTATGTCTCAGCCCACCCAGACCTGCGCGAAATCGGGCAATCCGTGGTTGGGGTCGGGGACGACGTTGTGCACCTTGTTGCCCAACACCGAACTCGCCTTCGAGTAGGACAACGGGATGCCCATGACCTGCTTGGTCATCTTCTTGTCGAAGGCGAGCCACTCCGGCGCCGCCTCCGTCGGGTCCAGTGCGCTGATCCGGTCGAGTTCCTGGTCGATTGCCTTGTCCTGCAGGTTCGCGACCGAACGACCGTCCTTGGCAGTCGTCGTGCTGAACAGCTGCGGGTAGATCGAGTCCCCGGACGGCCAGTCGTAGCACCAGGAGCTGATGCCTTGACCGACGTTCTGCGGAGCGTTCGGGTCGTTGATCTTCTCCGAGATCTCCGCCTGACTGACCGGAACGTCCTTCACCTTGAAGCCGGCCTTCTGCATCGCCGACTTCAGCGCGTTGTTGGCCGCCTCGTCCTGGCCCTTACCACTCACGTAGTACCAGGAGAGCTCGAAGTTGGACTTGCCCGCCTTCTTCAGCATCGCCTTGGCCTTGGCCGGGTCACCCGAACCCTTGCCGATCAGACCGTTGACCGCGGGGTACTGCTTGATACCGGGCACCTGCGGTGGCGCGTAGGTGGTGGCCGGGTCGTAGGTGAGACGGCTCTCCCCACCGGCCTTGCGGGTCTGGTCATAGGGGTAGGCGACGGCGATCGCCTGGCGGACCTCGAGCGGGATCTTCTTGGAGTTCAGCGGCAGATAGGACTCACACGGCGACGGGCCGAAGACGACCTGCTTCGCCTGCGACTTGGCCTTGGTCTCCAGTCCCGCGTCGAGACCGGAGATGTCCAGCGTCGTAGCGCCCGGGCCCGAGTTGGCGAAGATCCGCTGCTGCTCGGTGAGTGCGGTGACGCCCAGCTTCACGTCGATGGTGTCCGGGTACTGGTGCCGGATCGGGTCCGACTTTGCGTCCCACTGCGTGTTCTTCTCCAGCACGATGCGCGTGCCCTTGTTGAACGTCTTGAACTTGTAGGGGCCAGTGGCCAACGGGTTCTTCTCGTAGGTGGACTTCTTCTCGGCGGACTGCGGCACCGGGCTGGCAGCCGGGAACGCCAGGTAGTAGGGCAGGGTCGGCCACTTCCGGGTCAGATGGAAGATCACCGTGTCGTCGCCCTTTGAGGTGACGCCCTTGAAGTCCTTGCCCTTGTCCTTGAACGGGCCCTTGTAGGTGTCGCCACCCACCAAAGTGGTCTTCAGGTAGGGCACCGGACCCTGGCCACCGAGGTTCTCGTCGAACGAGCGCTTGATCGCGTAGACGAAGTCCGCGGCCTTCACCGGCTGGCCGTTGCTGTACTTCATCCCCGGCTTGAGCTTGAAGGTCCAGGTCTTGCCGTCCGCCGATTCCTTGCCCAGCCCTTGCGCCATGTCGGGCACGAGGGTGGACTTTCCGTCCTGGTCTACTTGGTAGCCGGTCAGCCCACGGGTCACCAACTCCGACAGGATGGTCATCGAGAACTCGTAGTAGGCGCCGGCCGGGTCGAACGTCGGCGGTGCCCCGGCGTCCGTGATGGTCAGGGTCCCGCCCTTCTTGGCGCCTGCGATGTCGGGCGCCGGTCCCTTGACCGACGCGTCCATGGCCGAGGACTTCACCTTGGCCCGTGGGGTGGACGCGGACGTGTCCGACTTGTCGTTGTTGTTGCTCGGTCCACTACTGCTGCACGCGGCCAATGGCATGGCCATCATTACCACGGCAGCGGCGATCTTGCTCGACCTACGCATTGTTTACTCCGATTCGGTGAAGCGACGGGACGATCTCGCACACGCTGCCATGAGAACCGCTGACAGGTGCGCCATTTACAGGCCCTGAAACGAGATCGTTACTTGTTTACCATCACCGCTCACCGCGCGGGCTTCAATTCATCGGACCGTCCACACCGCGGATGATCGCGCGCAGCGATTGCCATCGGGGGCCGAGCTTCTGCTCCCAGCCGCGGTCGGTCGGGCGGTAATAGTCGGCGTCGACCAGATCGTCGGGCAGGAACTGCTGTGTCCCGACCCCAGCAGGCTCGTCGTGGGTGTAGCGATAACCGTCGCCATGGCCCAGCGCAGCCGCCCCGGCGTACCCCGAACCGCGCAGGTGCGACGGCACCGCTCCCCCGTGGCCGGCGCGGACATCCTCGATGGCCGCGTTGATGCCCTTATATGCCGCATTCGACTTCGGAGCGAGTGCGTTGTGCACCACTGCCTGACCGAGGATGATGCGCGCCTCCGGCATACCGATCTGAGCGACGGCGTGCATGGCTGCGACGGCAGTCTGCAGGGCGGTCGGGTCCGCCATACCGACGTCCTCGCTGGCACTGATCACGATCCGGCGGGCGATGAAGCGTGGATCCTCCCCTGCCTCGAGCATCCGTGCGAGGTAGTGCAGCGCCGCGTCGACGTCGCTGCCACGCATCGACTTGATGAGCGCACTGGCGACGTCGTAGTGCTGGTCCCCCGCGCGGTCGTAACGCACCGCAGCGGTCGCCATCGCCTGCTCCACGTGCGGCAACTCGATCGGCACCGGGTCCACGCCGATCGCAGCGGCGTCCTGCGCGACTCCAGCGGCTGCTTCCAGAGCGGTCAGGGACCGGCGCGCGTCGCCGCCCGCCATCCGCACGAGGTGCGCACGAGCATCCTCGGCGAGGGTGAACTCGCCTGCGAGTCCTCGAGACTCGGTGACGGCGTCATCGAGCAGCGCCGCGATGTCGTCGTCGTTCAGCGACTCCAGCCGCACCAGCATGGAGCGGGAGAGCAAGGGTGCGATGACGCTGAAACTGGGGTTCTCGGTCGTGGCCGCGACGAGGACCACGAGGCGGTTCTCGACGCCGGGCAGCAGCGCGTCCTGCTGCGCCTTGCTGAAACGGTGGATCTCGTCCAGGAACAGCACGGTCTGCCGGTCGTAAAGGCTGCGGTCACGGGTCGCCTGCTCCATGACCGCACGCACGTCCTTGACACCCGCGTTGATCGCCGACAACTCCACGAATCGTCGGTCCGCCGCCGTGGCAACAAGGTGTGCGACGGTGGTCTTCCCCGTCCCGGGCGGGCCCCAGAGGATGGCCGACACGGGGCCGGCGGCGCCCTTCGCGCCCTCGATCAGCCGGCGCAACGGACTCCCCTGTTTCAGCGCGTCGTCCTGACCACGGACCTCGTCGATCGATCGGGGGCGCATCCGTACCGCGAGCGGCGCAGTGCTCGCGCCCTCGGACGCTTCGTCACTGGTAGCGCTGAACAGATCATCGGACACGCATGCCACGCTAATCGTTGAAGTTCATCGACACGAACACCGGAGGCTGGACTGGGTTGGCACTGCGGGGAACTTGCGACTCGCAACGCCAAGCGAGAACATGCCTCGTTGTGGCCGACACCATGATTCGCCGCCTCCCCGGCAGCGCACTGCACACGCTGTTTCCAGACGACCCGTTCATTCGCTGGGATCTCGCCCGTCCGCACCGCTCGGACATCTGGGCCTACGGGGATGCCGTGGGTTTCCAACGTCATTCGCACTCGCGGCACATCCACGGCGTCTCGCTGATCGGGAACGACGACGTCCCGTCACTGCTGGATGCCGTGCTAGCCGACCTGCCACCGGAGGTCAACGGCCTGGGCGTCGAGCGACGCTTCCTGCCCCTGCTCGAGGACCGGCTCGGAACACGGATGACCGGCGGCGGGGACTGGGACTGGATGTGGACCGAGCGCGCGCCGCACCCGATCGCGGCGGAGGATGCACTCGTCGAGTTGGACGACGTGCACGATGCCGCTGAGATCAGCGCGCTGTACGAGGTCGGCAACCCGTCCGCCGAGTCCGAACCCGGCAGCGGTCGCACCCGCCTGTGGCTCGGGCTCCGGGAGAGGGGCGAGCTGGTCGCCGTCGGCGCCATACATCTGACACCGGGTGGTGCGCCGCATCTGGCTGGCATCGTCGTGCATCCGGGACTGCGCGGCCGCGGACTGGGTGCCACGGTCACCGCCGGACTCACGCGGCGCGCCATCGCCGAACACGGGGTCTGCACGCTCGGCATGTATGCCGAGAACGATCGCGCCCGTGCCCTTTACCAAGGGCTCGGTTTCACCGTCGCTCGCGCCTGGGCCAGCCGGAGGCTGCAACCCTCGTCGTGATCGGGGCTGCAATTTGTCCTTACTGATGGCACCTCCGGATCTACCTTTGCTCTGTCGGACGCTGATCCTGCGCCCCTCCCGGAGCAGAGGATGGTGCCATGAGCAAACCCGTAGCCGGCAGACGCAACGTGCTGCGATCGGCGGCCTGGAGCGTGCCCGTCGTCGCGTTCGCCGCGGCGGCTCCGGCGGCATCTGCCTCGACGCCGGCATCCCTGGTCATCTTCAGCAGTGTGTCTGCCTATTACGCGTCCGAGGGTGACGGCGCGTACAACGTGCATGCGTCGGCGGCAGGCACTCTCACGTCCGGGAACTGGCCGAGTGGAACCACGATGGTGTTCGTCTTCGACGGCCAGCAGCTCCCCACCACGTTCACGCTCGGCGCGAACACGATCCGCGGTTCCAGAGTGCTACTCGTCTTCGGTAAGCCATGGACTACGTGCGCGGCGGCCGTCTACGCAAACGGAACCCTCCTCGGCCAGTCGGCACCGGTCACCATCACCGGCTGACAACCCTGGGAACCCGCTCCGTCATGATGTCGTCATGACGGAACTCGGCGACGCACTCCGCCTCGAACAATCCGGGACCGGCTGGGCCGGCGAACTCAGCGACGACTGGGCGATCGGCGAGGCGGTCAACGGCGGTCTGCTGATGTCACTCGCCACCACAGCGACGGCACGCTCCAGCGAATCGGCCGGCGGGCATCGCGATCCGCTGAGCTTCTCCGGGGTGTTCCTCTCCCCCGGCACCGCGGGCCCGGTGCTGGTCGAGCCACAGATCCTGCGATCCGGGCGCTCGATGACCACCGCGCAGGTCACGGTGTCGCAAGACGTCGACGGTAGGTCCGTCGAGCGGTCGCGAGCGCTCGTGACACTCGGCGACCTCGACAGGTATGCCGAACCGGTGCTGAAAACCGTTGCGGCGCCTGATATCCCGCCACCGGACAAGTGTCTCTCGGCGAGTGATGCCCCACCGTCGACGCTCACCAAGTCGGGCTTCCTCCAGCGCTTCGACGCCCGAATGGATCCGGCGACGATCGGCTGGGCCGTCGGCGAACCCAGCGGCGAGGGTGAGATGCGCGGATGGCTACGGCTCGCGGACGAGGCCCCGATCGACGCGATCGGTCTCCTGCTCGTGCTGGACGCGTTCCCGCCCGTGTCGTTCGACCTCGGATCGAGCGGCTGGGTGCCGACCGTGGAGTTCACCGGTTACGTGCGCGGCATACCCGCACCGGGTTGGCTGCAGTTGCGACTGCACACGACTCACGTCGCCGGCGGACTCCTCAACGAGGACTGCGAGGTGTGGGACTCCACCGGCCGCCTCGTCGCGCACTCGAGGCAACTCGCCTCGGCACGGTTTCCCGCAAGCCTCGACTGACGCCGAGTCGCACACGTGACGCCGAGTGGCACATCTACAGATGTGCCACTCGGCGTTTACTGTGCCACTCGGTGAAAGTCTGCGCCCGCGCTACTCCGCCGTCTCGGACTCCTCGGTCTTCTTCTCCGGCTTCGCATCGACGCCGGCTTCCTTGCGCTGAGCCGGCGTGATCGGCGCAGGCGCTGCGGTCAACGGGTCGTAGCCGCCACCGGACTTCGGGAAGGCGATGACCTCACGGATCGAGTCGGTGCCAGCGAGGAGAGCACAGATGCGGTCCCAGCCGAACGCGATGCCTCCGTGCGGCGGCGCGCCGAAGGCGAAGGCGTCCAGCAGGAAGCCGAACTTCTCCTGCGCCTCCTCCTCGGACAGACCCATCACCTTGAAGACCCGCTCCTGAATGTCCTTGCGGTGGATACGGATCGAGCCGCCGCCGATCTCGTTGCCGTTGCAGACCATGTCGTAGGCATAGGCCAACGCCGCACCGGGGTCGGTGTCGAACGTGTCGACATACTCCTTCTTCGGCATGGTGAACGCGTGATGCACAGCGGTCCAGGCGCCGGCACCGACCGCGACGTCACCCGAGGCGACCGCGTCGGCGGCGGGCTCGAACAGCGGCGCGTCCAGCACCCAGAGGAAGGACCACTTCGACTCGTCGATCAGCTCGCAGCGGCGGCCGATCTCCAGCCGTGCCGCACCGAGCAGCGCACGCGAGGACTTCGCGTCGCCTGCGCCGAAGAAGATGCAGTCACCCGGCTTCGCACCGACATGTCCTGGCAATGCTGCGATCTCGGCCTCGGTGAGGTTCTTGGCGACCGGTCCGCTGAGGGTGCCGTCCTCCTTGACCAGGATGTAGGCAAGGCCCTTCGCGCCGCGCTGCTTGGCCCACTCCTGCCAGGCGTCCAGCTGACGACGGGGCTGCGATGCACCACCAGGCATGACCACTGCACCGACATACGGAGCCTGGAAGACACGGAACGTCGTGTCCTTGAAAAGGTCTGTGCACTCGGTCAGTTCGAGGTCGAAGCGCAGGTCCGGCTTGTCCGAACCGTACTTCGCCATCGCGTCGGCATACGTCATCTGCGGGAACGGCGTCGGGATGTCGACCCCGATGACCTGCCACAGCGCCTTCGCGATCGACTCACCGAGCTCGATGATGTCGGACTGCTCCACGAAGCTCATCTCGATGTCGAGCTGAGTGAACTCCGGCTGCCGGTCGGCGCGGAAGTCCTCGTCTCGGTAGCAGCGCGCGATCTGGTAGTAGCGCTCCATGCCGGCGACCATCAGCAGCTGCTTGAACAGCTGCGGGCTCTGCGGCAGGGCGTACCAGCTGCCCGGCGCGAGCCGTGCCGGCACCAGGAAGTCGCGAGCGCCCTCCGGGGTCGAGCGGGTCAGGGTCGGCGTCTCGATCTCGACGAAGTCGCGCTCGGCCAATACGGTGCGAGCGGCGGCGTTCACCTGGGAACGCAACCGGATCGCGCCGCCCTGGGCCGGGCGACGCAGGTCGAGGTAGCGGTGCTTGAGGCGGGCTTCCTCACCGACGTTGATGCGCTCGTCGATCTGGAACGGCAGCGGCGCGGACGCGCTCAGCACCTCGATCGTGTCGGCGACGACGTCGATCTCACCGGTCGGCAGGTCGGAGTTGACGTCCTTGGCGTCGCGCGGCTGCACCGTGCCGGTGACCGTGATGCAGTATTCGTTGCGCAGGCCGTGAGCGGCGCCGGTGAGCACCTCGTCGCGGGCGACGACCTGGACGACGCCGCTCGCGTCGCGCAGGTCGAGGAAGGCCACGCCGCCGTGGTCGCGGCGTCGGGCCACCCAGCCGGCAAGGGTCAGGGTCTGTCCGGCGTCGGCGGCGCGCAGGGTGCCGGCGTCATGAGTTCGAAGCATGAGTGCGAATCCTTTCGGGGTTGGTTCCCGTCAAGGTCGCGAGATCGGCCACCTTGACGAAAAGGCAGCCCTGGAGGTGTGGGCGGGGGCCAGATCGCGGTGCCACCACACCTTCGCCGAGGAGACCTCGGCCTCTCGTCGGTGTCGCCGAACGCGCGTCCCTCGGCCGGCGCCCTGTGTATGGCGGCAGCTGCCGCGTCATACACGTCGAACGCCCGGTGGTTCGTCACACCACCACCACGGGCGACGCCCATCCTACGACGCCGGGTACTGTCCTCTGAAATGCATTTCCCCGATGGGCGTCACCATCCCTGGACCGCAATTTCTACCTACGGTAGAATTTGAACATGCCGACGCTGAACATCAAGGATCCCGAGGTGCATCGGATGGCGCACGAGCTGGCGGCGCGTCGCCATACGACGGCCACCGGGGCGGTCCGTGATGCCCTGGCCAAGGCGCTCGCCGAGGACGACGCCGCCATCGCACGAAGCAGAGACGACGTGGCCGAGCGCATCCTGGCGATCGGCCGGCGGTCCGCGGCCAAGGGCGGCCGGCCACCGCTCACGGACGACGAGATGTACGACGAAGACGGCTTGCCTCGATGATCGTTGACACCTCAGCACTCGTGGCAATTCTGTGGGACGAGCCGGAGGCCACCTCGATGGCGTTGGCCCTACAGCGTCAGCACTCGCGGATCTGCACAGCCACCCTCTTGGAGACATCGCTGGTCCTGCACCACGACCGCGAGGACGAGCTGACCGAGCTTCTGGGATCAGCCGGCACAGAGATTATTCCCTTCGACCGCGCCCACCTCCGGCTCGCTCGGATGGCGCACCAGACGTTTGGCCGAGGAAGCGGCTCAGCGGCGAAGCTCAACTTCGGCGACTGCTTCAGCTATGCACTCGCCAAGGCGTATGACGAGCCGCTGCTCTTCAAGGGCGATGACTTCACGCACACCGACATCCGTCCCGCGCTGTCGTGATGGATGTCGACGAGATTCTGCGCCTCTCCGCGCACACGTTCTGGATCCCGCCCGAGAGCGAGCACGTCCAGCTCGACGGCTTCGAGATGGTGCGTTATGACAACGGATTCCATTACGACACCGGCGTTTACGCAGTGAACTCGGACCTGTCGGCGCCGGACGTCATTGCCGCGGCCGAACGCCAAGCCGTCGAGTGGGGCCGCCACGCGCTCTACTGGAATGGCCTCACCGACCGCACCCGTCCCGCGGACCTCGCGGACCTGCTGCGAGACCGCGGCGGCGTCGAACTCGAACGTATGGCGATCCTCGCCCTCGACCTGACCGTAGGACGCCCAGACCTCGACGTACCCGCTGCTGTCACCACGATCGTCCCCCTGGACAGGGGCACCTGTGAGGACTCCGCAGCCGTCGCGGCCGAAGCGTTCGACACTCCTGTCCGCCCCGTACGAGACGAGGACGTCGAAGGGCAGCGGCATACCGTCGACAGTGGCTCGGGCACGTCATACGTGGCGTATCTCGACGGACGCCCCGCAGCAACCGGCGGCGTCAGCTTTCCCGTCAACGGCACAGTCGCGAAGCTGTGGGGCGGATCGAGCGCCGTCTGGGCCCGTGGCCGCGGGGCATACCGAGCAGTCCTGGAGTCCCGTCTGCGCGCAGCCATCGAGCGGGGCTGCCGAGTCGCACTGGTGTCCGGCCGACTGGAGACCTCCGCACCCACGCTGAGGCGTGCCGGATTTCGCTCGTATGGCGAGGAGTTCATGCTGCGGGTGCCGGTGGACTCGCCATACGGCGACGGGATGCAGCCCTAGGCTGACCACATGACCACCTGCGACCACCCGGGAGCGTTGCTCGCGACCGGCGCGACGGCCCTGGTCTACGAACTCGACGATCGGCGGGTGCTGCGTCGCTATCGGGACGAACGACGCCCGGTCGGCCGGCTCGTGACCGCGACCGACATCGCGTGGTCGGCGGGTGTGCCCACTCCTCGCGTCCTCGCCTCGCACGGGCCGGATCTGATCCTGGAACGGGTCGACGCGCCCACCATGCTCGCCGAGATGACGGCCCGACGGCTGTCGATGGACACCGCCATGCGGCTGCTGGCAGACCTGCACAGGGTGACGCACGCCGTGCGGAGACCGGACGGGGAGAAGGAGTTGCCCAGCCACGCGGACGGGGATCGGCTGCTGCACCTCGACCTGCATCCGAACAACGTGCTGATGGCGCCGGCCGGGCCGCAGCTGATCGATTGGGAGAACGCCTGCTGGGGTCCGCCCGGGCTGGACGTCGCCGTCACCTCGGTGATCCTGGCCTGTTATGCGCTGGCCTACCGCACCGAGGACGACGCGCTCGACGCGACCGACCTGCTCGACGCATTCCTGGGCTCCGCCGAACCGTTGACCCATCTACCGGAAGCAGTCGAGTTCCGTCGTGACCGAGTCGATTTCATGCCGGCGGCCGAAGCGGCACAGTTGGACAACGCCGCCGGGCTGGTGCGCTATCTGGCGGACCGTCCGGGTCAGTAGTCGTCAGGCGTGCGCTCGTCGATGAGAGCGTCGGCCTCATGGCTGTATTCGATGACGATCTCGAGCAGGTCGACGACCACAGCGCACAACTCCTCGCCGGCGAGTATTTGCATCTCGCGGATGGTCCCCACCTTCTGCCCCGCGATCAGCGCTCGCAACTTCCGATCCTCGGTGGCTGTGGTCCCGTAGTCGTGCTGGACGACGGTCAACACATGACGAAAGTCGCCCATTGCCAAGGGATTCCACGTCCGCATCGGGTCGAGGAGGACGTCAGCGGCGTCAAGCCACACCCTGCGGTCGATCTCGTATGCGTCGAGCACCGACCGCAATGCATACATGTGCGCAGCCAGGGACAACGGCGACGCAGCGTCGTGGTCGTCATACGGCAGGCGCTCCGCTTTGCGGAGGTAGCCCAACGCCTTCTCGGTCGCCCCGCCCTCGAGCGCGAGGACGGCCTTGTCCAGCAAATTCCTCGCGGCCTCGCGCATCGCGCTGCTCTGATCCGGCAAGGCAGCGTGCACGGGATTCCCGGTATCGCCGGCGCCGCTCTCGCCCGACCGTTTGGGTATGCCGAACGCGTCGGTCATCAGGACTCCTCGTCGAGGTAGAACCAGCGCCCGCCCCGCTTCGCGAAGCGGCTTCGCTCACGCAGCTCTCCCCCATCGTATGACGCAACGAACTCCACCACGCCGGTGTCGTCATCGGGCCCACCGTCGCGAACATCCAGTATCCGCAGCGCTGTCCACGTCGTTGATGGATCGACGGTGACCTCCGCCGGACGTGTCCGCGGGTGCCAGGTGCGCCAGAGGTGTTCCCGATTTCCGTAGAAGTACGCGGTGTAGCGCGACCGCATCAGCTGCTCCGCGGTCGACGCGAGCTCCTCAGTGGCGAGCAGCGGGCCGCAGCAGTCGTCATACGCCTTGCCGGAGCCGCACGGGCAGAGATCGTCGGTGCTCATCGTCCACACGGTAGACCGCCCCACCACGACTGTCCCGCTGCCCTTAGGCTGTTGAGCCGTGTCGAAAGTCTTGAATTCCATCCCCGTCGGCGAACGCGTCGGCATCGCCTTCTCCGGTGGCCTGGACACCTCGGTCGCAGTGGCCTGGATGCGCGACAAGGGCGCAGTCCCTTGCACCTACACCGCGGATCTCGGCCAGTACGACGAGCTGGACATCGACTCGGTCCCGGGTCGCGCCGGCGAGTACGGCGCTGAGCTCTCGCGCCTCGTCGACTGCAAGCGCCAGCTCGTCGAAGAGGGCCTCGCCGCGATCGCGTGCGGCGCCTTCCACATCCGCTCCGGCGGCCGCGTCTACTTCAACACCACGCCGCTCGGGCGCGCGGTGACC
Source organism: Flexivirga endophytica (assembly GCF_014640635.1). Classification (GTDB taxonomy): domain Bacteria; phylum Actinomycetota; class Actinomycetes; order Actinomycetales; family Dermatophilaceae; genus Flexivirga; species Flexivirga endophytica. The sequence continues at coordinate 14,322 of NZ_BMHI01000004.1, read as the reverse complement.
GGCACCCTTTTGGTCCGCGCGATGCGCGAGGACAACGTCTCGATCTGGGGTGACGGATCCACCTACAAGGGCAACGACATCGAGCGGTTCTACCGCTACGGCCTGCTGGCCAACCCTGACCTGCGCATCTACAAGCCGTGGCTGGACGCGCAGTTCGTCGACGAGCTCGGCGGTCGGCACGAGATGTCCGAATGGCTGAAGGCCAAGAACCTCCCCTATCGCGACTCCACCGAGAAGGCCTATTCCACCGACGCCAACATCCTCGGCGCGACCCACGAAGCCAAAAAGCTCGAGCACCTCGACACTTCTCTGGAGATCGTCGAGCCGATCATGGGCGTCCGCTTCTGGGACCCCGAGGTGCAGATCGAAACCGAAGATGTGACAGTGCGATTCGAGCGCGGTCGGCCGGTGTCGATCAACGGCCGCACCTTCGACGACGTCGTCGACCTCTTCAAGCTGGCCAACGAGATCGGTGGCCGCCACGGCCTGGGCATGTCGGACCAGATCGAGAACCGCATCATCGAGGCGAAGTCGCGCGGCATCTACGAGGCACCCGGCTTGGCGTTGCTCTTCGCGGCATACGAGCGGCTGGTCAACGCCATACACAACGAGGACACGGTCGCGCAGTACCACAACGACGGCCGCCGGCTGGGTCGCCTTCTCTACGAAGGCCGTTGGTTCGACCCGCAGTCGCTGATGATCCGCGAGGGCCTGCTGCGTTGGGTCGCTTCCGCAGTCACCGGCGAAGTCGTGTTGCGGCTTCGCCGCGGCGAGGACTACTCGATCGTCGACACCCGCGGCGAAGCCTTCAGCTACCACCCCGACAAGCTGTCGATGGAGCGCACCGAGGACGCGGCGTTCGGCCCGACCGACCGCATCGGCCAGCTCACGATGCGCAACCTGGACATCGCCGACACCCGCTCCAAGCTGGAGCTGTATGCCGGGCTGGGCGCGCTGCCACAGCGCGACTCCGACCTGGTCGGCGAGCTGAAACCCGGTGGCGCTGCTGCGATTTCGGCCAACCCGTCGGTGGAGTCCGACGAGGACGACGCACTCGACCGCGCGGCCATCGACTTCGGTGTCGACTGATCCGACCGCCGCGGACGCCGCTCTCGTCATCGAGGGCGGCGCCATGCGCGGCAGCCACTCGGCGGGCTTCGTCGTCACGCTGATCGACGCCGGGATCCGGCTGCCCTGGGTGGCCGGGATCTCGTCGGGGGCGACGAACGCCTCCAACTACATCACCCGAGATGTATGGCGAGCGCACGCCTCCTTCACGACGTTCGCTCAGGAGCCGGAGTTCGGCGGTTGGCGCACCTTCGTACGCCGCAAGGGCATCTTCAACGCGGAGTTCATCTATCAGCAGTCCGGCTTGCCGGACAACGTCCTGCCGTTCGACTGGCAGAGCTATGTCGAGTCACCGGACGAGTGGAAGATCGGGGCGTTCGATGCCACGACCGGGGAAACGATCTACTGGGGCCGCGACGACATGAAGACGCTGCCGGACCTGCTGACACGGGTGCAGGCGTCGGCGTCGATGCCGGTGCTGATGCCGCCCGTGAAGCTCGACGGCCACCTGTATGTCGACGGCGCGCTCGGCACGTCCGGCGGCATCGCCCTGGATGCCGCACAGGCCGACGGGTTCGACAAGTTCGTCGTGGTGCTGACCCAACCGAGGTCCTACGTGAAGACACCGGAGGGCAAGGACTGGTTCTTCAAGACCTACTACCGTCGCTACCCCGCAGTCGCTGAAGCGATGCGGACCCGCGCCACTCGCTACAACCGAACCCGCGAGGAGCTCTTCGAGCTCGAAAAGGCCGGCAAGGCATACGTTTTCGCACCGGAGATCGAGCCGGTGAGCAACGGGGAGCGCCGCCTGCCCGTCCTCGAGGCCAGCTACCGCGCCGGATACGACCAGGCCCAGCGCGAGCTACCCGCCATACGGGATTTCCTCGGCCTGGCCTGAGCCGACTGCCACCCCACCATTCTCGCCGAGAGGATAGGCCAAGCACCGAGGGGATAGGCAATTCGGCCATTTTCGGCCGGAAACGCCTATCCCCTCGGTCGTTCGCCGTCCTCTCGGCGAAGGAGCGTCCGTCCAGCGGTGGCACGCTGCGGGTTTCCGCGTGAGCCCTCGGCGGTGTCTGCCCCTCAGATGACGGCGACGAGACGGTCGAGCGCTTCGTCGAGCGCATCGGTGGCGCCGCAGAAGCTCAACCGGACGAAGCGGTGTCCGTTGACCGGGTCGAAATCGATGCCGGGAGCAATCGCGACTCCTGTCCTGTCGAGCACTTCCGCCCACCATTGCGTGGTGTCGTCGGTCAGATGTGAGACGTCGCAATAGGCGTAGAACGCGCCGTCCGGCGGCGCGAAGGACTGGATGCCCAACTCCGGCAGACGTCGCAGCAGCAGGTCGCGGTTCATGGCATACCGCTCGACGTGCCGTTGCAGCTCTGCCGTCGCCTCCGGCGAAAACGCAGCAACCGCAGCGTGTTGCGAGACTGCTGGTGCACAGATCGCGAGGTTTGTCTGCAGCACGTCGACCGGCCGGCGCAACGCCTCAGGCAGCAGGTTCCAGCCCACGCGCCAACCGGTCATCGACCAGAACTTGCTCATCGAACCCAACACCACTGCGTCCCGGCTGAAACGACGCGCGGTCTGAGCTGGCGCGCCGTAAGAGATCCCGTGGTAGATCTCGTCGGAGATCAGCAGCACGTCGTGCGCGTCGCACCACTGCGCGATGGCCTCGAGTTCGCCGGGCTCGATGATCGTGCCGGTCGGGTTGGCCGGGCTCGCCACGATCACCCCGTCCAGTGGCGCGACGGCGTGCGCGCCCGCAAGGTGATCGACGGTGAGCTGGAAGCGGGTGTTCGGCCCACAGTCGATCTCGACCGGTTGGATACCCAATGCCTGCAACGTGTTCCGGTATGCCGGATACCCGGGCCGGGCCATCGCGACACGGCTTCCGGCATCGAACGCCGCCATCAACACCGTGCTGAAGCCACCGGACGATCCGGTGCTGACCAGCACCTCCTCCGGAGTCACGGGCACGTCGTAGGCGGTGCGATAGTGCGCCGCGATCGTCTCGCGCAACTGCGGGATCCCGTCACCTTCGGTGTAACCGAGGCTGTCGGTCTCCAGCACCGCATGAACGGCGTCGAGGGCGGCCCGTGGTGCGGGTGTCGAGGGCTGGCCGACACACAACAGGATCATGTCGCCGTGGCTGCGCTGACGTGCAGCGGCAGCGCGCAGGACCTCCATCACATGGAAGGGTTCGACAGCACTCCGCTGCGACGGTCGTTCGCTCATCGGTATGCCGGGTGCTCCGGCCACGGTGCGTCAGCCCGCCGCAGGGTCTCCCAGTCGCGTTGTCGCGCAACGGTTGCCGCGAGTATGGCGGACACCGCCACGCCGTTGTGCACCCTGCCGTCGAGGACCGCGTCGGCAGCGTCGTCCAGCGGCACCCAGCCCGTCGGCATACCGGCCTCCTCACCTTCGCGCACGAAGCCGTCGGCCACGGCCGGATGCACGTCGCGTGCGAGGAACACGCGGAGATTCTCCGAGAGCGCTCCGGGCGAGGTGAATATGTCGACGAGCACATGCCAGGTGCTCGCGTCGAGGTCGACTTCCTCTCGCAGCTCACGGGAAGCCGCGGCCCGTGGGTCCTCCCCGGGCTTGTCGAGCAGGCCGGCAGGCACCTCCCAGTCGAAGGTGCCGACCGGGTGGCGGTACTGCTGGATCATCAACACCTCCTCCGCTCCGGCTGCGCCGCGCATCGGGACCACGGCCACAGCGCCGGTATGACGCACGAAGTCGCGCGTGACGTGGTTGTCGTCACCGAGCTGGACGTCCTCGGACACCACGTCCCAGATGCGCCCTCGATAGACCAGTGACGACGATGTCACCGGTTGTGGATCGAGCCGGTCCGCGAGCGGTGTCGTCAGGCGACCGTGCACTGAGTTCATCGTGTCCTCTCGCGAAAGCTATTGCTGTGACTCAGAAACCGAGCAGGTGCACTGCACTACTGGGCCACGGTGGAATCGGCTGCCTTCGGCTTCTCCACCTCGACGAGCCTGCTGGCGCGCTGCTGGTCGATCGCCGCTCCGACCAGTCCCGCGAAGAGCGGGTGTGCGCGGTTGGGACGGGACAGGAACTCGGGGTGAGCCTGCGTCGAGACGTAGTAGGGATGCACGTCGCGCGGCAGTTCGACGAACTCGACCAGCTGACCGTCCGGGGACAGCCCGCTGAACGACAGACCGGCGGCTTCCAACTGTGCGCGATAGGCGTTGTTGACCTCGTAGCGGTGTCGGTGCCGCTCGGAGACGCTTGTCGCGCCATACGCCTCGGCTATGACGCTGCCGTCGGTAAGCCGCGCCGGGTAGGCACCCAGTCGCATGGTGCCACCGAGATCGCCCTGCCCGTCGACGTAGACCTTCTGCTCCTCCATCGTCGCGATGACCGGGTCGGGAGTGTCCGGGTCGAACTCGCTGGACGAGGCACCCTCGATGCCGGCGACGTTGCGTGCGTATTCGATGACCATGCACTGCAGGCCGAGGCAGATCCCGAGGGTCGGCACCTGGTGCTCGCGCGCCCAACGCAGTGCGCCGAGCTTGCCCTCGATGCCGCGGACACCGAAACCGCCGGGCACCAGGATCGCGTCGACCCCGCCGAGTGCCTTTGCCGCGCCCGCTGGTGTGGTGCAGTCGTCGCTGGGCACCCAGCGGATGCTCACTTTGGCGTCGTGGTGGAAGCCGCCTGAGCGCATCGCCTCGGTGACCGACAGGTAGGCGTCCGGCAGGTCGATGTATTTGCCGACCAGTGCGATCTCGACGCGGTGCTCGGGCTCGTGCACCCGCTCCAGCAGCCGATCCCAGTCGTGCCAGTCGACGTCGCGGAACGGCAGGCCGAGCCGGCGTATGACGTAGGCGTCGATGCCCTCGGTGTGCAGCACCTTCGGGATGTCGTAGATGCTCGGTGCGTCCACACAGGCGGCGACAGCTTCGAGGTCGACGTCGCACATCCGCGCGATCTTGTGCTTGATCCCGTCCGGCAGGTGGCGATCGGCCCGCAGCACGAGAGCATCCGGCTGTATGCCGACCTGGCGCAGCGCAGCAACGGAGTGCTGGGTCGGCTTGGTCTTCAGCTCTCCGCTTGGGGCGAGGTATGGCACGAGCGACACGTGCAGGAAGAAGACGTTGTCGCGGCCCACGTCCTGGCGGACCTGGCGGGCTGCCTCCAGGAACGGCAGCGATTCGATGTCGCCGACCGTACCGCCGATTTCGGTGATGATCATGTCGACGTCGGGCGCGGCCTGAGCGCGCATCTGCGCCTTGATCTCATTGGTGATGTGCGGGATCACCTGCACGGTGTCGCCGAGATATTCGCCGCGCCGTTCCTTGGCGATGACTTCGCTGTAGACCTTACCGGTCGTCACATTGGCGTCGCCGGCCAGGTTGACGTCCAGGAATCGCTCGTAATGCCCGATGTCCAGGTCCGTTTCGGCGCCGTCCTCGGTGACGAAGACTTCGCCGTGCTGGAAGGGGTTCATCGTGCCCGGATCGACATTGATATAGGGATCCAGCTTCTGCATCGTCACCCGCAGACCGCGAGCACGGAGCAAATGTCCGAGGCTTGAGGCCGTGAGGCCTTTGCCGAGAGAAGAGGCTACGCCTCCGGTTACGAAGATATGTTTCGTCTGCTCCACCACGGGCTCTCAGTCTAGGCCACGATCGGCACGGCACTGACCACGCCGGTCCAAGTCGAGGGATGAAATGCGATACAACGCTGGAATCCCGCCGTTCACAAGGTGTTTCGTGTCAGAAACCAGCGAACGCTCCGGGCGTGTCCGGGAACGCCCAGTGATCATGCCGATGCCCGAGACGCACCGTCGAGGAGCTCCTGCGCATGCTCGCGAGCAGCGGCGGAGTCGCTGACACCGCCGAGCATGCGGGCCAGTTCGGCCAGCCGCTCGTCACCGTCAACGGCCGTCACGCCGCTGGCGGTGACGTGTCCGTCGCTCGACTTGTGCACCACCAGCTGGCGGTCGGCGTATGCCGCTACCTGCGCCAGGTGCGTCACCACGATGACCTGCGCGTGTTCGGCCAGTTGCGCCAGTCGCGCACCGATGTCGAGCGCGGCCGCTCCACCGACACCGGCATCGACCTCGTCGAAGACGAAAGTCGGGACCGAGCCGGTCGCGGTGACCACCTCCAGCGCGAGCATGACACGTGACAGCTCACCGCCGGACGCCGCCTTGGCGACACTGCGCGGTGCAGCGCCGGCGTTGGCAGCGAGCAGGATCTCCACCTCGTCGATGCCGTGCGCCCCGCGGTGCGCGGGGTCGCCGGACACCTCGACAGTCAGCTTCGCCGAGCCCATCGCCAGGTGTCCGAGTTCCTCGGTCACGGCCTTCTGCAGCTTCCGGGCCGCCGTCCTCCTGGCCTTGCTCAGCTTCTCTGCCGCCGCATCGAGTTGCGGCTCGAGTTCGTCCAGCCGGACCCGCAACGCCTCGATGCGGTCGTCGGACCCGGCGAGCTCCGCGGCTTCCGCCGCCGCACCCTTGCCCCAGACCAACACGTCGTCGATGCTCTCGCCATACTTGCGCAGGAGCGCGGTCAGCTCCGCCCTGCGCTGCTGAACGCGCTCCATCCGCGCCGGGTCGATCTCCAGATCGGCCAGGTAGGACGCGAGGTCACCGGCGATGTCCGCGGCGAGCACGCCCAGCTCCCGCAGCCGGCCGTCCAGCCCGGCCAGCTCCGCGTCGTGTGCGACAAGTCCGCCGAGCGCGTGGCGAGCCCTGGCGACCAGGTCGATGACGTGCGGCGCGTCGTCGTTGTCGTCGTCGCCGGCCAACAGATCGTGCGCCACACCGGCACCCTCGCGAAGACCGTCCGCGTGGGTCAGCTTCTCCGACTCGGCCGCGAGCTCGACGTCCTCGCCGGACACGGGGTCGACGCGTTCGATGTCCGCCAACGCCGACGTGAGCAGGTCCAGCCGCTGTGCACGGTCCCGCGCCCGCTCGGTCAGCTCCGCGAGCTCGCTGCGCGCGTCCTGCCAGTCCTGGTGCAGCTTGCGGTATGCCGCAAGCGCCGACGCGATGGGCTTACCGCCGAAGTCGTCCAGCATCACCCGGTGCTGCTCGGGCCGTTGCAACCGCCACTGGTCGGCCTGGCCATGAACGGCGACCAGCAACTCGCCCAGCTCACTCAGCACCCCGACCGGCGCGGTGCGGCCGCCGATGTGCGCCCGTGAACGCCCTTGCCCGGACACGGTCCGAGCAAGGATCAGCTCGTCCTCCACCTCGGCACCGGCCTCCCGCGCGCGTATGACGGCAGGGTGATCCCGGCGGAGTTCGACGATGCCTTCGACGAATGCCTTGTCGGCGCCGCCGCGCACCAGACCGGCGTCGCTGCGGCCACCCAGCAGCAGACCGAGTCCCTGCACGACCATGGTCTTGCCCGCTCCGGTCTCGCCGGTGACCACGTTCAGCCCGGGCGACAGGCCGAGCAGGGCGTCGTCGATGACACCCAGACCTTGGATCCGCAGTTCACGCAGCACGTCGGCAGCCTAGTCACCCTCGGCCTGCTCCCTTGCTCCGTCACCCCACGAAGTTCTCGCCGGACCCGTTCCGCCGATACTTCGTGATGCCTCGGTCAGCTGTGCGAACGCCGATCCGCGCCGCGCCAGCCGGACACGGACAGGTCGAACTTCGCGACCAGCCGGTCGGTGAACGGTGCGGTGCCCAGGCGCGCCAGCCGGACCGGCTGGTCACTGCGGCGCACCTCGATGCGTGCTCCTTGCGGTACGTCGAAGGAGCGCCGCCCGTCGCACCAGAGCACGGCTTGGGCATCGCTGGTGTCGCGCAGGTCGATCGCGATGTGCACGTCGTGGCTGAGCACCAGCGGACGCGCGAACAACGCATGCGCCGAGATCGGCACGACCAGTGTCGCCGGGACTCCGGGCCACACGATGGGCCCACCCGCCGAGAACGCGTATGCCGTGGATCCCGTCGGTGTCGCCATCACGACCCCGTCACAGCCCCAGGTGGACAGCGGCCGGCCGTCGATCGCGAGGGTCACCTCGAGCATGCGCTCCCGTGCCGCCTTCTCGACGGATGCTTCGTTGAGCGCCCAGTTGGTCCACAGGGAGCGACCGTCCAGGGACGCCTCGACCTCAAGGGTTCCACGCTCCTCGACGGTCCAGTCGCGGTCGACGACCTTGCGGACGGTGTGATGTATGTCGTCCCGCTCCGCCTCGGCGAGGAATCCGACGTGCCCCAGATTGATGCCGAGCAGCGGTACGCCGCTCTCCCGGACGATCTCGGCGCCACGCAGGATCGTGCCGTCACCACCGAGGACGAGCGCCACCTCGGCGCCGTCCGGCTGCGGTGCGGCATAACCGGTGACGCCGGATTCGCCGAGGACGCCAAAGGCATCGAGTTCGTCCGTCTGGCCGATGACCTCGATGTCGTTCGCGGTCAGTCCGTGCACCAGCTCCGCTGCCACGTCGAGGGCCTCCGGCCGGCCAGGGTGCCCGACCAGCAGCACGCGCCGCGTCATACGTGCGCGTCCTTCAGCTCGTCGGCCAGCAGTTGTTCCAGCGCCTGTTGCACGTCCACCTCCGTCATACTGCCCCCCGCCACCCGTCGCGCCCACAGCAGGTACTCCCGATTGCCCGTGCCACCGCAGATCGGGCTCGTCGTCAAGCCGTGCACGTGCAGCCCGAGCTGCGGCACCAGGGCCAGCACGTCACGCAGGACCCGGTGTCGTTCGTGGGGCGACGACACCACCCCGGTGCGCGCCAACCGCTCGCGCCCGACTTCGAACTGCGGCTTGACCAGCGTGATGAGGTCGCCTTCGAACGTGGTCAGCACGGCCAGCCGGTCGAGGACCAGCCGCAGCGAGATGAAACTGAGGTCCGCGACCACGATGTCCGCCGGGCCGCCGACGTCGTCAGCCCCGATGTCGCGCACGTTCGTGCCGGAGCGCTCGATCACGCGGGCATCCGCTCGCACCACTGCGGCAAGTTGGCCGTGGCCGACGTCGAGGGCGACGACCTCGCGAGCCCCTCGGTCGAGCAGCACTTGGGTGAACCCGCCGGTAGACGCTCCGACGTCGATGCATCGCTTCCTGCTCACTGACACCGGGAACGTCTCCAGTGCCTGCAGCAGCTTGTATGCCGCCCGGCCGACCCACTGGTCAACCTCACCGGAGACCATCAGCTCAGCGGGATCGACCGGTGTCGACGGCTTGCCGACGGTCCGACCGGCCGCCGAGACCTGCCCGGCTTGGATGAGCTCCCGGGCAACAGCACGTGACCTGGCCAGGCCGCGCTCGACCAGGGCTGCGTCCGCTCGCACCGATCAGCCCGACAGGTCCGACAGGCGCTGCTGCAGCTGCCGGTGCACCGAGGTCACATCGGCGATGTGGGTGTCCAGCAGACCCGGATCGGGCAGGCTGACGTCGCTCGGTGCCTCCGCAGAGCCTTCCGCGGGGCCTTCGGTCTCGAGAGCGCCGGGATCTGCGTTGGGGTCTGCGCCGGCCGTCGTCGGCACGGAACCGTGACCGTGGCTGCCCGTCGAGTATGCCGCCTCGTCGTGACGCGTGTTCGGTCGGTGCTCGTCCGGGTCCGGAAGATGTGCCACTGCCTGGTCGACGCGGGCATCTCCGGTGCTCGGAAAGCGCGACGGGGGCGCTGTGGATGCGGCCGGTTCGGTCGCCGTCGACGCCGGGGTCACCGAGGTCTCATCACCGCTGTCCTGGTCCGCAGAGTTCTCGTCGGCGGAACCCTGGTCGGGATGCCCGGCCGGAGCGGCTGGCCGCCCGAACATTTTCGGGGACGGGATCGGTGCGCTAAGTGTCTGCTCCGCGTCGTCACTCACGCCCACCATTATGACCTGCGCGAACTCGCCTTCTTGGCAGCAGCCGGTGTGGCTGCCTTAGTGGTCGTCTTCTTGGCTGTCTTCTTGGCCGCCGACTTCTTGGTGGCTGCGGACTTCTTCGCTGTGGTCGATTTGTTGGTGGCTGTGGCCCTCTTGGCGGGAGTCGCTGCCTTCTTGGCCGTCTTCTTCGCGGGGGCCTTGGGCGACGCCGGTGCCTTCGCAGCCGTACCGCTACCGGCCGCCGGCGTGGCGGGCGTCTTGATCGCGGTCCGGGTCACTCCGGCGCCGCCGCTGGCAGCGGCGGCGCCGGCGGACGTCCCGCGCTTCCCGACCGTCTCGCGCAGCTCGGCGACCTCTCGCTCGAGGGCCTCGATCTTGCGCTGCGCCGCCTCGAGGTCACTGCCTCGCGCCAGGCCCAGGAACGCGAGCCGACCGTCGACCTCGGTGCGCACGAGGTCGCTGACCATCGCCTGGTTGGCGGTAGCCGCTTCGATGAGCTCTTCGGCAAGCTGTCCGGCCCGTGCGGACGTCTCGCCGACACCTGGCAATTCCAGCAGCGTGCCGGCTGCTTCCAGCGCTTTGGCGCGTGTCACCTCACCTGCTCCACTCAGCAGTTGCAGGGCCGTTCGCACGCTGTTGATCGCCATTTCGCTGTCTCCTCGAGCATTGCGCTGGACAACCACCGACACTGATGGTGTGACGTGATCTGCACGCCTGCGGCACAGGCTACTGCTGGTCCGGCAACCCGGCTACGGCCTCGGCTTCAGTGATCCGACCGTCGTCGATCGCCTCCCAGAGCACTCGGAGCGCCAAACGCAACCGCGTGACCCACGCCGGTCCGGACTCCGAGGCCGACGCCGAGCCCGACCCTGACTCGAGCGCTCCCTCCGCCCCTGCGCCCGACCCGTACACGATCCGAGCCGACGACCCGATGCCGTCCAGCGCCGCGGTCCACCCGTCAGCGGTCCAGCGCCCGTCCCCCGACCGCTCGGGCTCGGCATAGGGCTCGCGCAGCACCTGCAGATCCACTCCCACATAACGCGGCCGCAACTCGCGCGGCGCGCGAACCAGATCGCCCGGCCCGTGCACACCGGTCAACACGTGCAACGCGTCCATACCGGCAGCGTGGGCACCCGCCGTATCCGTCTCCAACCGATCGCCGATCCCGAGCGTAGCCTCCGGGCCGGTGCCGAGTTCGTGCGCCGCGAGTTCGTAGAGCAACGGACCCGGCTTTCCCACCACAGTCGGCTCGACGTCGACCGCCAACCGCACCGCAGCGACCAGTGACCCGTTGCCCGGTGCCACCCCTCGGTCCGTCGGCAGCGTCAGGTCATTGTTCGTCGCGACCCACTTCGCTCCCCGTTGAATCGCGTATGCCGCTTCACCCAATTCGGCTGCCGTGACGGCGGCGCCGTATCCCTGGAGGACGGCATCGATATCGGCGTCCGCAGCGTCGGCCGCGAGCACCGGACGCAAACCGACCGAATGCAACGCGTCTGCCACCCCTGGCCCACCGATCGCCAGCACTGTGGCACCGTCCGGGAAATGCTCGGCCAGGTGCCGCGCACCCGCAAGCGAACTGGTCAGCACGTCTTGGTCGTCCAAGGTGAGCCCCAGCCCACGCAGCGCCTCCGCCACGACGGCAGGCGGACGCGATGCATTGTTGGTCGCGAACACCACCCTTGCGCCACCTTCTCGTGCAGCCGTCAGCTCGACGACCGCATGGGGCACCGCCTGCGCGCCGCGGTAGACCACCCCGTCCAGGTCACACACCAACCCTGGGTAGGCGGCAACCAGGCTGCGCTCACCGGTAGACGACCGCCCATCTGGCGACCGCCCATCTGGCGACTGCTGATCCGACGACTGCTGATCCGACGGACGCCGGCTCTCCTGATCGTCCGGCGTCCCTTGCGGCTGTGAAGTGTGTGGCACCCGACCATCTTGCCCGTGATCCCGCAAACGCGGACCGGGTGGCTCACCCGTCAGGACGCGCGCTTGATCACCCGCAGCTTGTCGACCTCGACTTCGTATCGGCTGGCCACCCCCACGGGGCCACGCCAGAATCGGCGCCGAAGCGCACCCGACACTTCTACCGTCTCGGTGCCGGCGAACGACATCGCGCGGCGGCGAACCTGCGCCGACCAGCATGCGATGTCGATCGTGTCCACTGTCGGAGACCGGGTCGCGCCGTCGGATGCCTTCGCCCCGGGGCGTCGCTCTCGGTCGACGACGACCCGCAATTGGACGACTTCGGCACCGCTCGGGAGATGCTTGACCACCGGCGGTGCGCTGAGTCGTCCCACCAGACGTACCTCGTTGACGGCGCCCGATGCTTCGGCGGGCCGAGGCGGCCCAGCCGGTCGAGTGGGTCGGGTCGCTTTCGGCTGTGCAGTCATCGCTACTCCTTGCTGGATGGGAACATGTGTTCCCATCCAGCATGCGGACTCGATACTCCGCCGACCACTACCGCGCGGCGCGCTGTGGACGCTCGAGCCGCGGGGACCGGGGATGTGGACGATCACCGTCCGACGCCCGTATCAAGCCCGACGGTTGTCCTCGTCCCCGTCGTCGAAGGTCAGCTGTCCCGGCACGATCGGCTCTGGGGCCACAGCCGCCTCATCTGTCGACTCGGCCTGCTCCAACGAGTCGTCGCGATCGGCCGGCGCCGTTGCCGGCGCCGTCGCAGTTGCCGTCGCAGTTGCCGTCGAACCATCATCATCGGGCTGCGCTGCAGCAGGCGACGGCTTCGGAAGAGCCACACCGGCAGCATCGTGTTGCTCATCGACGGCTTCGCCATTGTCTTCATCGTCATCACTCAGGGCATCGATGAATACCAGACCCTCGAGTTCGGCGACCCGCTCGGCCGCATCGGTCTGACCCTCCGAGTCCGCATCCAAGGCCTTGGCGAACCAGTCGCGGGCTTCGTCCTCGGATTCGCTTGCGAGCAGCGCCTCGGCATACGCATAGAACAGTCGGGCTGCCCATGGCTGTTTCGAAGCACGCTCCAGAGCAGGAATGCGCAGCACCATCTGGGCGGCCTCCGGCTGACCGAGGTCTCGCCGGACACCGGACACGACGATCGCGAGTTCGATGTTGTCCGCCTCACCCAAGCTCCGCGCTTCGGGCGACGCTGCCAGGTCGAGGGCACGTTCGTAGCGGCCCAGCCCGCGTTCGCAGTCGACCAAGTAGGGCAGCAGGTGATTGGAGCCCGAAAGTCGCTTGGCAGTACGAAATTCGCGGATCGCATCATTGAACTCTCCGCGCCGGTAGTGCACCAGCCCCAGCGCCTCGCGCACAGCAGCCACCCGGCCAGCCCGTCGTGCAGCGTGCTCAGCATGCGCCAGTGCGAGATCGGAGTCCTCTTCCAGCAATGTCGCCGCGGCCACCAAGTGCTTGGCGACGCCTTCAGCGTTCTCCTTCGTCAGCGTGCGCATCTCACGCCACACAGAGCGGTCCAGCTCCTTGCCGGTGATCTCTTCCGGCAGCGGCGGCTCTACCCGTGTGTCACGATCGGAGCGATGCGACGGCGAGGAACGGTCCCAGGAGCGCGGCCCCCGCGGCGCACGGTCTCCAGCCGACGAACGCTCATCCCGCCGGTCATCACGCCGGTCGTCCCGCCGATCACTGCCGCCGCGCTGCGGGCGATCACTCCGGCCACGCTGCGGACCATCGCTGGACCGAGGGGGACGCCGGTCACCGTACGAACCGCCGCTCCCGCGACTGTCCCGACGGTCAGCTTCACGCGGCCCACGGCCGTAGCTCGGTCGGTCGCCGCCACGCGCACCGGAGCCGGCACCGCGATCGTCCCGTCCAGGCCCGATGTCGCGGCCACGCTCGTCACGTGGTCCGCCGTCGCGACGCGGCGGGCGCCCGCGGTCGTCCCTGCGCTGTCCACCACGGTCGGCATCGCGCCGTCCGGCGGCCGTTCCACGGTCGTCCCGTCGTGGTCGCTCCCGATCCGCGGGACGTTCCGGACTACTACCGCGCCCACGCACGTCGGACCGCCCGGCCTTCTGGTCCTGACGGTCCTGGTCGGGACCCCCTCGGTCTTGACGGGTCTGGTCGGTGCGCTCGGTACGGTCGCCGAAATCGCCGGCACTCCCGCGGCGCGTCGAGCCGTCGCCTGCTGCACGTGACCAACGTCCAGAACGGCGGCCACCGTCGGAGCCCTTACCGGGCTGCGCCTCATCGTCATTCGTCACCGGACGCACCAACTCTCCAAGATTCCCGTGCGCCATGATCCTTCAGTCGACCACCGCGCTCGAACTTCACCGTACGCCGCGCGGCCCCTCGGCCGGCGGAACGTTCCCAAACATGACAAAGGGCCGGTCACAAACACTTTCAAGTGCTCGTGACCGACCCTCTGCGTAAATTATGTTCGGCGGTGTCCTACTCTCCCACACCCTACCGAGTGCAGTACCATCGGCGCTGAAGGGCTTAGC